>NZ_RRCM01000001.1:0-42945 GCF_003862485.1 Lachnoanaerobaculum orale
AAGCGAATTTGAGGTGTACTTTCTCACTAAGGCTTGAGACAAGCTCTTCGCCAAGTGAGAAATGTAGTTTGGTAGGCAGTTTTGAAGACACATCTTTACAAGTATTTATTATATTGATATAATAGTTGTATGCGCGAGTGGCTCAGTTGGTGGAGTACGACCTTGCCAAGGTCGGGGTCGCGGGTTCGAGTCCCGTCTCGCGCTTAACTAAAACCCTTGAATATTCAAGGGTTCTTTTTATTTGTGTGATATTTCGTGTGATATATTTTTGATGTGTTCAAGCACCTTGCTTGTAAATCTTTCATTGTAGTCGTCCATAACGCCTCTATATATATTCTTTAGTGTGCCGTCTGATGCCCAACCGCCGCGCTGCATGATATACACATCCGGCACACCTATGGCGTGCATCATACTTGCAGCGTAATGCCTTAAGTCGTGAAATCTGAAAGACTGTATCTCTAAATCTCTTAGTATCTTAGCAAAGCGATGTGTAATCTGATTAGGGTTCAGATCTACAAGCTTGCCGGTCGTGGGCAACTCTTTAATTATGTAGCCAGGCATATCTATATCACGCGTGCTTGATGTTGTCTTTGTGGTCTTGATTGTCCAGTCCTTGCCTTCTGTATATACAAGCGCCTTATTTATATGTATTATACCGCCCTCTACATCCTCTGCAGTCAATGCACACACCTCAGAGCGTCTGAGAGTGCCAAACGCTGCAAGGTATACAGCTATGAGCATGTCTCTGTCCTTTTCTTTGCAGTACTCTATGATAGCCTTTATATCCGCATCTGTAGGCACATATAGCCGAGGCTTTATTCTTTGTGGCAAGCTTACATTTATATGCATATTCGGATAGTAGGCTTTAAGGACTGCATACAAGAAGCCGTAAGCGTTTTTTACCGTCTTTGGACTTCTACCGACGGCATAAGAATTTACCCACCTTTGTATCAGATCCGGCGTAAATTTGCTTAAAGGAAGTCGCAAGTAGCCTTCAAAAGCATTATATATAAGTCGCTTGTAATTTACTAAAGTAGTAGGCGACAAGATATTAGATTTCATATTGCAATAATTGAGCATTGCATCTTCAAGCTTTATATCTGAATTTTTAGATACATCTACATTATCAAGCTTGTAAGCTGTGGCCATATGCTCTGCTTCCTTTTTTGTTTTTGCCGTGAAGGACTTGTAATGCTTTTTCCCTTTATCGTCCGTATAATCATAGATTTGGCATCTGTAACTGCCCGACGGTAGTTTCTTTGCTGTAGCCATTTAGACCTCCTTTTGAGTATAAAAATAACGCCTCTTGCGAGGTGCCTGCCTAAATGGTATAATAATAACTGATATTTATTTGCGAATATCGCAGTTGATTTAAGATTAGGCGCGGCCACGCAAGTGGCTAATCCTTGAGAGCCTCCGTATTGGCGTACGGGGGTTCTTTTTAGTTTTAATATTGTTTAAAATAAGTTACTTTTGCAAGATATCACCGTCATAAGAGAAATATTTACCTGCTGCATTTGCCGCCACATCCGACTTGCTAAAAGTTGCGTGTCCGTACTCTCCAAAATCAAGAGTTATCGTATCCCATGCATTGAAATATTCATCACCTAAGTCAAGTATCGGATCTGTTATATCAGACACAGAAGTTTCGGCTATTGCGTCTATAGGCAGTTGTATCTTGCTATTATCATTTACATGAGTTAGGTCTACTGCTATAGAAAGATTTTTATCATTCATAGTAACGCTTTTTAATTCTGCCCCCGGGGTCATGTGGTCAGGAAGTATCTCATTTACTTTTGCCACAAGTTCATCGCTTGAGACAGGGGCAACATCACTTGATGCACTTGCCTCATAAGGTTCGCCAGTCTCGGCATTAAAATACTTTTCTTGTAGAAGTGTACCTTTTCCGAGTGTTTTTGCGGATACTTCTTCTTTATCTATATGCTCCATAACTCTTACATAAAGCATTCCTGCAGTATTCTGTATACAAGTAGTGGTCTTTGTCGAAAAGTTGATTATAAAGTGAATTTCGTCGGGCTGCATGAAATTCTTATAGTAGTCAAATGCAAAATCTATAGGATTGGTTGCACTTGTCATTCTGTTTAGCTTCCACTTACCTGTAGTGTCGTCATTTACACGCATCGGGTCGTCAAGACTGTATTCCTTTTTCATCTCTTCTTTCTTATTTGTAGCCTCTGTGGTAGCGGCTTCAGAAGTTGCCTCGCTACTTGTTACAGTAGTGTCGGTAGTACTCTCATTAGATGCAGCAGCTCCGCCACATCCTGTAAGCACCATGGCCATAGCCACGGCTATCAATTCTTTTTTCATATGTTCCTCCAAAAAATTTATAAAATCCTACCCCCCACCTTGACAACCGAACAAACATTCGATATATTTATTACATCGCTATTTTAGTTGTGCAGGGTAACAGGAGGGGAAAATGTCTGATAAGGAAGTGTTTAAAGAGCTCTGCAGATTGCTCTTGCTTGCAAATCGTAGACAATTAAGATTGATACTCTTATATGTCAAAAATCTGCTTAAGGCTGACTGATGTCGGTCTTTTTTATTGCTCTTTTTCTTCTACTTCATTCGCACAAACGGTAATAATCTTTTCTAAGACCTTCCACTCTTCATCGTTTAATTTTGCGATGGCAGACACAAATCTTTTTTTAAATGTATTAGACGCATCCCACTGAATGTCGCCGATAAAACTGATAATTTCTTCATCTAAAGTCATATCTTTGAACATCTCGCCTGTGCCATATCTCAACCAATCTTCATTTACATTGAATTCACGGCAGATGGCCAAGATGTTTGAGTCACTCAGTCCGACAACTCCACTTTCTATCTTAGATATAGCGGCCTTTTTAACACCAATTCTTTCGCCGAATTTTTCTCCTGACAGACCTAACTCTTTTCTAAGCTCTTTAATTCTGTCGTTCATTACAACCTCCTTTCTTCTCTTCTTTCCCTATGCCTACAGTATATATAGAAGAAGAATAAAAGTCAAGAAAAAAGTTGAAAAAAGATACTAAAAGACTTGACAAAGTAGAAATCAGATACTATAATGTATCTATAAGATACAGATAAAGGAAACACAAAGGAGAACAAAAATGAAAAAATTTGAAGTAGGAAAGATTTACAGAGAAAGAAAGTACGAAGGAAGAATGGATGTGGAAATCAAGATAGTAAAAAGAACTGCTAAAACGGTGACTTTTATCTATACAAAGCCAAATTGGTGGGAGGATGACATAACCAAAGAGTACAGAAAAAAGATTAGCGATATGGGACAAGGTGAAGTTATTTACTTCGGTAGCAACTGGGCTACCCCGACCGTAGACCCTGAGCCTATAGAAGAGATTACAGAAGCTGTGATTGCTTCATAAATAACAGGGGCATAAAGCCCCGCCCCTTACGGGGTAGAAAGGAGTACAGAGATGACAAAGAAGGATACAAAGAAGATTGTAGCAATCTTAAAAGCAACACTGCCAAAGCTTAGCCAGGAAAAGCAAGAATACTTGCTTGGATTGGCGGAGGGAATGGAGATGGCAAGAGTGATTGCGGAGGATAAAGAGGAAAAGGCAAGCTAAAGGAGGGTAAATGACTAGAGAGGAAGCAATAGTGCAATTAGAAGATTTAAGAGAGCATTGTAAGGAGTACATAAAAGAAGACGAAGAAGGATTTAGTGTGTGGTCGGATGATGTAGAAGCATTGAATATTGCCATTGACGCACTTAGAAAACAGGAGGTAATAATTTGAACGAATTAAAACTCATAGAGCAAAGGAAAGTATTGGGAAAAGAGTTCAGAATATATGGAGATTTTGAAAACCCGCTATTCGTAGCCGTAGATGTTGCAGAGTGGATTGAGCATAGCAACACAACGGAAATGCTAAAAGGGATAGATGATGATGAAAAGCTGACTTCAATAATTCTTAGGGCAGGTCAAAGAAGAGCAGTAGCTATGCTGACCGAAGACGGATTGTATGAGGTTCTAATGCAGAGCAGGAAGCCGATAGCAAAAGAGTTTAAGAGGGAAGTAAAGCAAATTCTTAAAACCATCCGCAAGCACGGTTTATACGCTAAAGAAGAGCTACTGGATAATCCGGATATAGCAATAGCAGCTTTCAAGGCGCTAAAAGAAGAGAGGGAAGCAAGGAAAGCATTAGAGGTTGAAAATAACGCAATGAAGCCAAAGGCATTATTTGCCGATGCGGTATCGGCAAGCCACACATCAATCCTAATCGGTGAGCTTGCAAAGCTTATCAAGCAGAACGGCATCGACATCGGCCAAAAGCGACTTTTTGAATGGCTTAGAGAGCAGGGCTTCTTGATGAAATCGGGCAGTAGTAAAAACATGCCCACTCAAAGAAGCATGGAGCAAGGTCTCTTTGAGATAAAGGAAAGTAGCTATATAAATTCTGAAGGCGTGACCGTGGTCACTAAGACTACAAAGGTCACAGGGAAAGGACAGATATATTTCACAAATAAATTTTTATGTAAATAGGAGGAAACATGGAAGGAAGAATGATAAAAGGTGTTGTGATTCCTACATTGGCAAGGGGTACAGCAGAGGAAGAAAATGAAAGGGCTTTGAACGCCTTGGAGAATATAGTTTTTAAACAAAAAATGGATAGTGAGGATTTAAAGCGCAAATACAGGCTTGTATATGACGCTGCATCTAAGCAGCGAGCGGAGTTAAGCGCATTTAAAAATAGAATGTATGTAGCCTTCGCGGGGCTTTGCATGGCCGATGTGGTCTTCATCCTGATGCTTGTAAAGATGCTTATCAAATGACTTACAAGCATCAATGGATGATAGATTTTTTCAGTAATCTACTTGAAGAAAAGAAAAAAGAAGGAAATGACAGAGATGTGGCAGAAATAAAAAAGGCCATACAGGTCATAAAAAAACATGAGGAGGAGAAAAATGCCGAGATTAGCACCGTCAAGGACGGAGATAATGGATAGAAGCTTTAGGGCTGCATATCTGGCAGGCCTTGAGCTTAAAGGACTGAAGACAAAAAACATTGCAAGCCTTATCGGTAAGTGTGAAAAGACGGTGGCTCATAAAAGAGACCACCCGGCGGATATGACAGTGTTTGAGTTAAGAGCGATAGCGGATAAGCTGGACTTCACAGCGGAGCAGGTCGCAAGCATGATATTAAAGTAAAGATGATAGAAAGAAAGATATTGGCCAATCGTGAAGAGTGGCTGAAACATAGAAGCAGGATAGGCGGTTCAGATGCCGCCGCAATTGTGGGATTGAATCCCTATAAGACAAATACCGATTTGTACTTAGAAAAGACGGGGCAAAAAGAAAGCCCTGACATATCCGATAAACCTTATGTGCTGTACGGTACAAAGGCGGAGGAGCATCTAAGAGAGTTGTTCAGATTAGACTTTCCGCAGTATCAAGTACAGTACTTTGACAATAATATGTATTTAAACTCTAAGTATCCTTTTGCCCACGCAAGCCTTGACGGTGAGCTTACAGACGAAGACGGCAGAAGGGGCATACTTGAGATAAAGACAACAAACATATTACAGAGTATGCAAAAAGAGAAGTGGAAGGATAGGATACCCGATAATTACTTTATACAAGTACTGCATTATCTGATGGTCACTGAATTTGACTTTGTAGTACTTAAGGCACAGCTAAAGAGTGAATTTGGCGGTCAGATATACCTGCAGACTAAGCACTACTTTATCGAAAGAAGTGAGGTTGAAGGAGATATAGAGTATTTAGCGGAGGAAGAAGCGAAGTTTTGGAAGTGCGTGGAGGCTAAAAGGATGCCCGATCTGATACTTCCTGATATATAAAGATACTATTTTCCCGACATCGGGAAAATGGCAAAGAAAAAGGAGAACTATGGAATTAAAGATATACAATCCGAGTGAAGATGGATTTATAAAAGCAATTGAATGGAATTATGACGAACTCAAGGCGGAGCTTGTAAAAAAGCTTGAGGACTACAAAGGACTTGTATACACAGAAGAGCAGATAAAAGAGGCTAAAGCCGACAGAGCAAAACTCAATGCCTTGGCGACCGCGATAGATAGCAAGCGAAAAGAGATAAAAAAGCAGTGCTTACAGCCTTATGAGCAATTTGAAGCACAAATAAAAGACCTGCTTGCGGTCATAAAGGAGCCTGTGGCCTTGATAGACTCACAAATCAAAGGCTATGAGGAAGAAAAAAAGCAAAAGAAGCTTGAAGAGGTCAAGGCGCTGTTTGAGAAGCTGAAGGATGCAGCAGGTGAAGAGCTTGAGTTTGTCGGCTTTGAGCAGATATTTGAAGATAAGTTTTTAAATGCGAGCTTGTCACTCAAGATGGTTGAGACTGTAATAAGTAATAAATTTAATGCTATCAAGCACGATATCAAGACTATAGCAGAATTAAAAGAATACAGTTTTGAAGCTACAGAAGTATACAAAGAGACCTTAAATCTTAATACAGCGCTTAAAAAAGCAAAGTATATGGTGGATATAGCTGAAAAGAAAAAGGTTGAAGAAGAGAGAAAAGAGCAGGAAAAGGAAGAAGCAGTTAAGGGCGCTGCATCGGATCCGCAAGAAGCGGAAGAACCTGCAGATGTAAAAAGAGAGTGGACCGCATTTGAAGCGTATATAAGCGCTAAAGAAGCGAAAATGTTAGCTGCATGGCTAAAGTTAAATAATATCAAAATCAGGAGGATTTAAAAATGGTACAAAACAGTTTAGTAGCAAAGAAGAAGGCGACAGGCTTCACAGCATACCTGACAGCGGATGCGGTCAAGGAGCAGATAAATAAGGTTGTGGGAAGCAAGAACGGCACGCGCTTTATAAGCTCAATAGTGTCGGCGGTAAATAATAATAAGGAACTACAGACCTGCAGTAATTCAAGTATCCTATCTGCTGCATTGCTTGGAGAGAGTCTTAATCTCTCACCAAGCCCACAGCTTGGCCAATATTACCTCGTACCCTTTAATAACAAGGATGGCAAGGTGGCACAATTCCAACTTGGTTACAAAGGATATATACAGCTTGCTATCCGTTCGGGACAGTACAAGAAAATCAATGTCCTTGCAATAAAAGAGGGTGAGCTTGTTCGATACGATCCGCTTAATGAAGAGATAGAAGTTAATCTCATAGAGGACGAAGAGGAAAGAGAAAAGGCAAACACAATCGGCTATTATGCAATGTTTGAGTATACAAACGGCTTTAAAAAGGCGATGTACTGGAGCAAAGCAAAGATGGAGGCTCATGCGATAAAGTACTCTGCCGGATATGCAGCAGATAAAAGGAAAGGCAATCAATATACTTTCTGGTCGAAAGACTTTGATGGTATGGCCTATAAGACAATGCTCAGACAGCTGATAAGCAAGTGGGGCATCATGAGCATCGACCTTGTAACTGCTATAGATTCAGATATGGCCGTGATAAATTCAGATGGCAGTAAGTCATATGTGGAGACTGAAGAAGATGTGAATAATTATACAGAAAATAGCAGCGATAAAGTGGTCGACAGTGAGACTACAGAGAAGAAGGAAGGTGCAGAAAAGAAAGAGGATACAAGGAAGCAGGAGGAAGCGAAAGAAGAGGGCGAAGACGACAACATAGGCGATGCGCTTTTTGAGTAATCAAGATTAAGAAAAAATCATAGAGATAAAGCCACGGTGCGAAACTAAAATAAAAAATATTTACGCTTAATTATTTAAGGTATCACAGTAATGCGACCGGGTCGTAGGGGCTTGCCGTGTTGGCCAACCTCTGCAGTGCGTAGCACAAAGAAGCAGATGGAGGACCGTCCAGTACATTCCCGATATGCCGGCTGTATAGAACTTGACCGCAAAATCTTAAAGCTTTAAATACTTCTAAGTTTGGTTATATGTGTCACGACTTAAAAGCGCTGTATGGCTTATCTCTTTGATGATAAAAAGGAGAAGATATGGGCAATAGGATGATAAAAGAAACTATAAGGACAGATTTACAAATAAATAGACTGACTGATTTTCAGTTTAGACTTTGGACATATCTACTCACTTATGTAGACGATTACGGAAGAGGTAGCGCAGACCCTGACTTGGTAAAAGGGTTTTGCTTTCCAAGGCGAAAGGATGTGACAGCTAAAAGTATCAGTGCAGGCTTTAAAGAGCTGCAAAACGAAGGCTTAGTGAAAATCTATAGAGTCGACGAAGAGGTGTATTTTTACTTCCCAAGCTGGGAAAAACATCAAAGGATACAAGCAAAAAGGTCGCTGTATCCGGAGCCACCAAGTTCAGAGGATTGTGACGGTTTTGACAATTCCACCGTGACCCACGGTAACCCACCGTTGCCCACCGTGACCCACGGTAACCCACCGTTGCCCACCGTGACTCACGGTAACCCACCGCCTGAAGTAGAAGTAGAAGTAGAAGAAGAAATAGAATATACATCTACTGACGTAGATGTTTGCGCGGAGCCAAAAAAAGAAAAGCAGGCGACAGATGAAAAAGAGCAGGCAATATTTGAGATACTGACCAATACGGGAGAGGGCTATCCCTTCTTTCAAGCAGATATAGACCTGTACAAGAGTCTGTATCCGTCGGTAGATATCGCTCAAGAGATGCGAAAGATGGTGGGATGGTCGGATGCTAATCCTGCAAAGCGAAAAACGAAAATGGGCATGAAACGCTTTGTAAATGGATGGCTATCAAGAGAGCAAGACAAGTACAAGCCTGCAAGTGCATCTGCTGCAAAGTCCGCAGGTACAAAATTCAATAACTTTGAGCAAAGAAATGACGACATAGATGCAGATATGCAAGAAGCATTTATGCAGCAACTAAAAGGAGTAGCAGATGGCTAAAGATAAAAGATATATAGCCTTCACGGTGCCGGGCAAGCCTTTAGGCAAGCAAAGGCCGCGTTTTTCACGACAAGGCACAGCGGTAAGGACATACACGCCGAGGCAGACTGTAGAGTATGAAAGACTTGTAAAAGAGTCATACATAGCAGCAGGCGGAAAGAAGCTGGAAGGTACTATTGGTGCGACTATACGCGGATATTTCGAGCCGCCAAGGTCGACAAGTAAAAAACAAAGGCAAAAGATGCTTAGTGGAGAAATCGGCTACACAAAAAAGATAGACGCTGACAATTTGGCCAAAAGCATCTTAGATGCGCTTAACGGCGTAGCCTATGACGATGATGCGCAAGTGTGTTTGCTCTTGGTCTACAAAGCTTACGCAGAGACGGCAAGAGTAGAGGTGCAACTCAAAGAACTTTAATAAAATTTGATATTATAAAATTAAATGGCGTTACAAAATGCATTATATGGCGTTTTTATAGTGCAGTAGATAAAAGTATCACTAAGGCAATAAAAATAGCTTCTAGGCATACTGTGGCTAAAATTATGGGGTATATAAAGCGAATCGAAAGGAGAAAAGTGAACGAAGAGAAAATAAATAAGGCTATTGAGGCTTTTAAGACAGCTGAAAAGATAGTAAGAGACTTTTATGATAAGCCTGTAGTCGTCACATACAGTGGCGGAAAGGATAGTGATGTCTTGCTGGATCTAGCAATAAAATCGGGCATAGACTTTGAAGTATCTCATAGCATTACGACTGTTGATGCACCGCAAACAAATAGACACGTAAACGAGGTTTTTGCGGAGCTGAAAGAAAAAGGCATAAAGGCATATAAGAAAATGCCAATCTACAAAGGTAAGCCAGTAAACATGTTTAGCCTGATAGCACAAAAGGGCATACCTCCTACAAGGCTTGTAAGATATTGTTGCGGAGTGTTCAAAGAAGGGACGGAGAGGAATAGAGTAGTCGCATTAGGCGTGCGGGCTGCTGAATCTTCTAAAAGACAAAATAGAGATACCTTTGCCACGTGGGGCAGTAAAACAAGAGATGCTAAGTATTTTAGCTTATCTCATGTGGATGAAGTATTCAAAGACGCTAAAGAGCAAAATGAGGTTTGGGATTGCGTGATAGTATCAACCGCAAGAAAACACAAAACTATACTTGTAAATCCAATATATGACTGGACGTATGCGGAAATCTGGGAATATATACACGAAAATAATATCGCATACAATGAGCTGTACGATATGGGGTACAGTAGAGTGGGCTGTATATTGTGCCCTTTGGCAAATAAACGAGAAAAACAAAGAGATATACTAACATTTCCCGCATACAAAGAACGATACATAAAAGCTTTTGAAAAAATGCTTGAAGTCAGGAAGGAAAGAGGAAAAGGCGATGGAAACGGCGGAGTGTGGAAAGATGCTGAATCAGTGTTTAAATGGTGGATTGAAGATAAGACAATAGAAGGGCAAATGAAGTTTGACTTTGCGGAGGAGAAAAAGGGATGAGAATATATTTATCAGGCCCGATTACAGGCGTTGAAAATTATCACTTAAATTTTTTAAAAGCCGAAAATCAAGTGAGAGATATTTTCAAAAACGACGAGGTAATAAATCCGATGTGGATGGGTAACATGCTGCCGGGCGGTAGTCATGAAGAGTATATGACTCTTTGCTTTGCACTGGTCGGCATGGCGGACAAGATGGTCATGCTTGAAGGCTGGCAGCAGTCGCAAGGCGCGCGTATGGAGAAAAGTCTTGCTGAAGAAATGGGTATAGATGTGCTTGAGCTTGGAGCAAGCGGAGAGATAAAACATATATAAAAAAGAGTATATATGCATAAAAATGAAAAAATACTTATATGGAGTAAATAAAAATGCTAGACTTTGGAAAATTACAGGCGGATGTGATAAAAGACGTTTTCAAGTCAAAATTTACCGGCAAAGTGGCGGATTATAAAGTTTATGGTTTTATCGTAATAGATGGGAATAGGTATATACCTGTAGTGTATAAAAACATATCAATTTTCTTAATACCTGTGACATATTGCTTATTCAGTCTCGCAATTATAGACGTAGGAATTGCAGTAAAAAAGATGTTTGAAAATATAAAAGATGTAGAGGAACTTAAGGACACAAAAACGATAAAACAGGTAGCAGGTGGAATACAACTAAAAGAGCTTAAGACACCTGACGGAAAAACAATCTTTGTGGATGAGAGTCTATTAAAACCTTTTGGCCAAGGCATAAGATATTACGTAAATAAAGATTGCGATACAGTTGTCTACGTAAAAGGAGCAAAAGAATATTTAGGCTTAGTAATGGTTACGCGAAAAAGGTAGATGTTGAAGCAAATTGAAATACAAAAAAATGTTATGTGTGAGGTGAGAAATGAAAAATGATAAAGCTAAAAAAGTTTGGGAGTTGCTTAGTAAAATTACATTTGAGTTAAACCAAATCGAAGTAACACACTCGGACATAGAAATACTGGAAGAATGGATGCAAAATGCGAATATTTGTGTCACCTTCAGTGCTGAGGGATGGCAAGGAGGAGAGTTCCGCCCTTGCTTGTCCACTTCCGATTTTGTAGATATAGCAAAAATGTCTACAGAGGTGATGCATAAGAGAATAATGCAAAGAAACGCTGAGGCGCTGAAATATGTAAAAGAGATACAGGAAATGCTGACGGAGGCGGAAGAGGAGGCAAATGAGTAGTGATTTTTACAATGCTGAAGGCTATAAAGATAGCACAGCTTACAAGGCAATTATGGCAATAGAAGAAACAAAGAAAAGAAAGATGAAGGAGCAGGCCGAACACGATAAGCTTGTACAGCATATTAAGTACATCGTGGAGCTTGCAGGTTTTAGGCTTGGCGACAGAGTTAAGCTTGTACATAAAGAGAGTAGGAGGAGGTATGAGTAATTGGAGTTAAGCGAATTAAAGGCAAAAGTGCTAGAGATTTTTGAGATTACAGAAGTAAAAGACTTAGGATCTGCATTGGCTAAAAATCTTGATAACTATGATAAAATGATGGCCTTTGAGGAGGCTGTAAATGGCGACTTGTCAAAGGATTGGTTACAGAAGATTTATCAATATCATGAAGCGGACCGCAAAGAAAAGAAACAAGACTACACACCGGCAAGCCTAGGAAAGCTTTTGGCCAAATTATCTGGGAATGGAGATACTGTAATAGACCTTTGTGCAGGCAGTGGAGCATTGACTATTCAGAAGTGGAATGAAAATCACAATCAAAGATTTTTGCTATACGAATTAGACGGGAATGTAATCCCATATCTGCTGTACAACTTAGCAATAAGAAACATCGAGGCTGCAGTGATGAGAGCGGATGTATTGAAAAATGAAGTATATGAAAGCTGGGAAGTAAAGAAGGGAGAAAAGTATGGGAAGTGTATTGCTATCAAATCCGCCGTATAACCTAAAGTGGGAGCCACCAAGTATGGCAGGGTTCGACCAAAGATTTATGGGCTATGGTATACCACCGAAAAACAATGCAAATTATGCTTTTATACTTACAGGTGTAAACTTAGCTGATAAGTCTTGCTTTTTACTGCCGCTTTCAGTGTTGAGTCCAAAGCAATTAGAAAGCGACATAATAAAAATGCTTGTAAGTGAAAATTACCTTGAAACGGTCGTATTACTGCCCGGTGACATGTTTGAGTCTACAAGTATACCTATTTGCGTCTTGTCTTTTAATAAAAATAAGACTACTACGAAAGTTGTTTTTGTAGACGCGAGAGAAATGGCAGAAAAAGAGATCAGGGAGCAAAGAGGACAATTTGGCGGAGCTTCACATGAAGGCAGAGTATACAAAAAAGAAGTTAATGTATTAAATGATGAGGCTATAGAGAAGATAGATGACATTATAAAAAAATGTAGGGATGTAGAAGGGATATCTAAATGCGTAAGCATAGACGCAATAGCAAGTAAAGGCTACTCAATAAGGCCACAGGACTACATAACATCTGCCGAGGTGGAAGAGGTACACAGAAGTTATAAAGACATAGCAAGCGACTATAACCGCGTAATACAGAACAAAAACGCGCTTAAAATAACGATTAACGAAACATTAGCCAAAACTTTAGGACTATATAATGCATACGCAAATAAAAAAGAAAGTGACATTAGTAAAAGCTTCGAAGTAGTGGGCGAAAAAGCGGATAAAGAAGATTATATATCTCTTACAAAGTCTGCAATTTTTAAAATCGAATGTAGAAGCGACAAAGCGTTTCCCGAATTGCTTACCGTATTTGTATCAATGTGGAAGCAGCATATAATGTTTTTGAACAACGAAGAAAATAAGATTTTGGCAGAATTTAGAGATGCGCTACTGCCGGATCTAATGCAAGGAAAAATACAAGTCGAATAGGATAAGATAGAGGAGAGAGAAAAATGAATGTATTGGTAGCTTGCGAATGTAGTCAGACGGTCTGTAAAGAGTTTAGAGCATTAGGGCACGAAGCTTACAGCTGTGACATAGAAGACCAATACGGCGGACATCCGGAATGGCATATAAAAGGCGATTGCCTGGAAATTTTGAGGGGGGGGGCAGATGTTTGAGACAGAGGACGGAAGCGCTCACAATGTAGATAAGTGGAATTTAATAATTGCACATCCGCCTTGTACTTACTTGAGCAATGCAGCGACAAGAAGCCACAGCTTGAAGGGCGCCACACTTGAGCAAATCAACGCAAGGACGGCAAAGAGGATACAGGCGCAAGAATTCTTTATGAAATTCGCAAATTCGGATTGCGAAAAGGTAGCGATAGAAAATCCGGTTGGAGTAATGAACACTGTATACAGAAAACCCGACCAAATAATTGAGCCGTACCAATTTGCCGAAAGTGTAGATGATAAAGAAAATTACGTGACAAAAAGGACATGCTTGTGGCTAAAAGGATTGAAACCCTTGCAGGGCAACAACTTAGATAAGCCTAATAATGCCGAATTATACGGCAGATGGTCAAATGGAAAAGCGGGTTGTTGGCATGAAGTACAGGGGCAGAAGAATAAAGCAGCAGTCAGAAGCAAGACATTTCCGGGCATAGCAAAGGCTATGGCGGAGCAGTGGGGTGAAAATGATGGAAGATAATTTAAAAGAACTTATCAAAATACAAAAAAAAGAAATATGAGACTATATCGAAAGCTGAGGAGTTACAAAAGGTTATAGAACTGATAGAGCGCAGGCGTAATTGCATTATATGCGTGAGGGATCGTGATATTTCAGGAGTTATAGATGCAAAATTTGAAATCGGTAGATGTTACGATGAAGATGATGTTCGTAGCGACATAGTTGAAGCGCTCAAGATGATAAGAGACAAGTATATAAAAGCGTTTGAAGATTTAGATGCAGAGGCGAAAAAAAACATGACTAATCCAGCAGATGGCTTAAAGGATGCAATGTGGCATTTCTTAATGACAAAAGGTCAGAAAACAAATATACCAGCCTTGAAAGAATATGTATATAAACTTATAGCTCTGACTACGCAGAAGACTGCGGGTCAGAAAAAAGGCATAAGTTGGAGTGAGCTTGATATGGTGCTGTTTAGTGTGATAGTCGAGGCCACAGCTTTAGTGCTATCAGGGGAATTGGACAAGATAGAGATAGGAGGAGTAAGAGATGGCGATACAAAAAGACATAGTAATTAACCGCAAGGAATATCAGAACATCAAAAAGAAGGACCATAACCAAATGAATTTATACTTGCAAAACATTTATAAAAATGCCTACATGGATGGTTTTAAAGCCGGTACAGAGTCAGTGCCGGGGATAGATATAACGGAAATACAAAAGGTTCTTTTAAGTATAAAGGGTCTAGGCAAAAAGAGGGTGGAAGTCATATTGATGGCCTTGGAAAAGGAGTTGGAATGTTGATACCAAATGTAGATGTGAAAGAGTTTGAAAAATTCGGATTTAAGCTGTGCAGGGGAATTCCTAGAGATTTGCAATGCTATTATTTATGCGTTGCAAGAGGGTGTGAATTTATTTTTGTCAGTCCGAAATGTTTCGCGATTGAAGAGTGGCGAAAAGACGATTCAAGGATACATGAAAGGCCAAATTGCAGGTTCAGAAGCGATCGTACAGCTATAGATATTTTGTACGATTTAATAAAAGCAGATATGCTGAAAAAAGAGAGGTGAGAGATGGACAAGAATTGCGAGACTTGCGCATATCAGACAAGTAGGTGGAAGGTATGCACAAATAAGCGAAAAAATGTGAAAATAAATCAAGAACTATTAAAAGAAAAGGGATTTTGTCACGACTATATGGGAAAAAGTGTACTTTTTTCAAATAGAAAAGCGACTAGACACATGTATGAAATTTTTGCATCAAAAGCAATCGAGGAAGGGAAGGATGAAATAAAAAAAGAAGAAGTAAGAACTAAAGCACGGGCAAAACGGGCAGGGCATATAGAAGAATGGTGTATAAAAGATGTAGAGAACTTTTTTGAGTCTTTAGAAAAGTGTTTAAATGCCGTATTTGGAGGTTGGTAATGACTGCAAAAGAATATCTTAATCAACTTATAAGCATCGAAAAGCTTATACAAGTAAAGACTACAGAGCGTGAGAGGCTTATGGCACTTGCCACAAAGGTCACAAGTGCTTTGAACGATTGCAAAGTCGAAACAAGCCCCGATAACACTAAGACACAGAACATTATTATAAAAATGGCGGAACTTAGAGAAGAAATTGAGGAGCAGGCAAGCAGATACACATCTCTTTATCGTAAGATAGAAGAAGAGATAGACGATATTGAAGACGATCGCTATAAGCTTCTTTTAATGATGAGGTACATGAAGGGCGCAAGCTTTAGCGATATCGCTGACAAGCTTGGATATGAAAAAAGGTGGACTTTAGTGCTACATAAAAGAGCACTAAAGGATTTTGAAAAAAGGCATTGCATATAAGATGTGGTATTGCTTTTTTAATTAGAACATCGCAATGCACCGCTTGACAGTGCTATACTGTAGACGTCAAAGAAGCAAAGCTTTGACTACCTTTTTCTTTTTTTATTGAGTTACAGTTACATGTTCCCCCTAATGTTTCGAGAAAGCGCCCTATGAGCAAGGGCGCTTTTTGTTGTATAAAAGTGGAGGTACAAAGATGATATATAAAAGATGCTCGCATTGTGGACAAAGATACGAGGCGGGAAAAAAATGCGGGTGTAATTTTAAAAGGGACTACCCGCAGCCGACGGGAACAAGGGCGCTATATAAAGGCGGTAGGTGGCAAGCACTACGCAAGGTCATAATAGCAAGGTATCAAGGTTTAGATCCTTGGGCTTTTTTGCATGGCCGAATTGAATACGCTACTACTGTACATCATATAGTCACGGCAGAGGACGACCCTACACTCTTCTACGTAGAAGATAATCTGATACCCTTGTCAAGGTCAAGTCATGATGAAATTCATGCGCTGTACAGAAAGAGTGAGGCAAGCAAGGTAGAGACACAAGCTTTGCTTAGAAGTTTAGTGAAAAAGATAGCATACTAAAGCTTATGAGATGAGATACACCGCGAGGGGTAGGGGGTATCGGGGAAGTTTTCAGACAATTCCCAATGACCGCTGCCCCAGTTTTCAACACGTAAATTTCTAAAAAGTCGCCAAAAGTGGACAATTTCGTTCGCGGTAGGAGCAGGAAGGAGGGCGAATGGGTAGGCCGAGAAAAATAATATCGATGCAAACTGGCAATATAAAAAAGGATGTCAGGGCAAAAAGAGAATATGAAGAGTCATTAATTAAGACCGAGGGGGACGAACTTGACAAAGTGCCCACTTCGGTCTTTTTAGATGCTACAGCCAAAAAGGAATATGGGCGAATAAAGAAAAATTTGGAGAGCATCGACATAATAGGCAATTTAGACCGTAATGCAATGATTGTCTATGCCAATGCTTACTCTATGTACTTGCAGGCGCTAAAGGAGACCAAGAAAAAGGATTTCACTCCGACGGTGAAGACAAGCTCAGGCGAAAAGCCTAACCCCATCTATGCAATCCTTGAGCAGGCAAAGAAAGATATGGAGACCTCCGGCAATGCCCTTGGAATGTCTGCAAGTTCAAGGCTGAAGATTGCAGCAGAAAAGGCAAAAGGACAAGAGGAAAACCTCGTGCAGATGTTCGGGGATATATAGATATGAGTCACTTAGAGGATATAAAGCAATACGCAAGGAGCTGTTTAGCGGATGAAATCCCGTCAGGGCAAAAGCACAAGTGGGCATGTCAAAGATTTCTTGACGACTTGGAAAGAGTAGGCACAGCCGACTTTCCTTATATTTGGAGTGAAGACAATGCAAACAAAATTGTCGCATGGTTCGCTTTGCTGAGACATTCAAAGGGTGCTTTAGCAGGTAAGCCGATAGATTTAACTATGTGGCAAAAGTTCAGAGCTTGCCAGCTGTATGGTTGGGTACACAGAGAGACGGGAAAGAAGAGATTTAAAAAGAGTTTTACCGAAGTTGGGAGAAAAAATGCAAAATCTCAAATGGAAGCAGGCGAAGCGCTCTATGAAATAGCCATACAGGCTACAAAAAACATGGAGACATACGAAGTATACACTGCAGGTACGAAGAGAGAGCAGTCAAAAATTGTATTTAATGAGTGCAACTTGATGACTAAAGGCTCAATACTGCGGTCAAAATTCAATTTCAAGCGTGACGAAATCGTGCATATAAAAACAGGTTCCTTCATAAAACCACTATCGAAAGAGGATGGTAAGACGGGAGATGGCACTAACCCTGCATGCTTGATACTCGATAGAGATTTGTCGAGTATAAATCGAGGTGCATCGGTGAAGGCTAAAAACCATATATTGAAATAATAGATTGAGAGTGTTATAATATATAAAGAGGTGATTATATGAAATCTGGAATATATATTATTAAAAACACTTATGACGGAAAAGTTTACATAGGACAAAGCGTTGATGTAAAACGCAGATTAAGGACTCATAAAAGGCTCCTTAATTTAGGAATTCATAAAAACACATACTTACAAAATGCATTTAATCTATACAAGGAGCACATAGATTTTCAAACTATTGAATTGTGCGATGTAGATGCTTTAAATAAAAGAGAACAGTATTGGATTAGGAAATTCGATTCTACAAACAGAGCAAAGGGATACAACCGTGAGAGCGGTGGCTCAGAAGGCCAGAAATGGTGCGAAGAGTCGAAAGAAGCAAGAAAAGGCGAAGGAAATCCAATGTTTGGTAAGCATCAGTCGACAGAGTTTATTGAATGGATAAGAATGCACAACAGGGCGAGTAGTGATAAATTAACCGTAAACGATGTTGAGAATATCAAAGTAGCATTAACCAAGGGAGTTAGACAAGCGGAGCTTGCAAAGGAATACAATGTTACTATTTCAACGGTAAACAAGATAGCTTCGGCTAAAAATTGGAGTTGGGTTTTACCTGAATTGAATGCTGATATCAAAAAAAACATTGAGGGTGAGAGGAAAAAGAAAAAAGAAGAGATTGCAGAGAAAAAAGCAATTTTTTTGAAAAACGAAGAGGAGCGAAAAAACATAATAAAAAATGTTAGAAGCGACTTTGAAAAAGGAATTCCTAAAAATGAAATAATGAAAAAATATGGAATATCTAGTACAAGCTATGTGAGGTATACAACAGACCTTTTTAACAAACATAAAGAAAAACTTGTAAAATTGTGCCTTGAAAAAAGGGCTAATGGTATGCAGGTTAAAGACATAGCTAAAGAACTAGGATTACATAGAACTACCGTCACAGAATATTGCAAAATGGTTCATGTTAATACCGAGAGTGCAGCAATCAACTGCATTTGTAACGACTAGTAGGTGAGCGTTAAGAGAGCAATAATCCTACCAAGAGCCCTCGACACATTAGAGCATCCGACAAGGGTGCTTTTTTAATGTGAAAATATAGTCTGAACTTATAGGAAACTATAAGAATTATCGGATAAAGAGCCGATAAGATAACAAATTGGAATACCACCAACACCCGACCACCGATTTTTACGACCTTGGACTTGGCTCAAACACCAAGGAGCCAATGCTTACGATAATCACCACAGCGGGTAAGGATTTAACTTATCCTTGCTACACGCAAGAGTACGATTATTGCTCAAAGGTCTTAGATCCTGATGTAGACGTAAAAAATGATGAATATTTTATTGATATTTGCGAAGCTGATAAGGGTGACGATTCTGGAGCATTGGAAACGTGGCAAAAAGCAAACCCGATAAGGGCTTTTTATGAAGAAGGTGTAAAAAAGATAGCTGAAGATTATGAGATAGCCAAGCAAATACCTGAAAAAATGATAGCTTTCATGACTAAAGTCTTAAATATTTGGGTATCGGCTGCAAACAACGGCTACATGGATATGAAAAAATGGAAAGCTTGCGAAGTCAAGGAGTTCCCTATCGACCTAAGAGGGCGACCAGTGTACGTCGGTTTTGATATGTCGTCAAAAATCGACCTTACATCGGTCGCCTTTGTTGTGCCATTTCAGACCGATAAACTGGACAGTAGTGGCAAGAAGATAGTCAATTATGCAGTGTGGACACATAGCTTTATCCCGACAGTGGACAAGCTGAGAGAACACATCATAAAAGATAAGGTACCGTATGACGCTTGGGAGCGTTTGGGATACTTGACGCTGACGAATACGCCGATTGTCGACCAAGCGACTGTAATGCGTTACGTCCTTGATGAATGCGAAAAATATCAACTTGATATACAGTGCTTGTGTTTCGACCCCGCAAATGCTTCAAAATTGATGATGGACTTATCAGATGAGGGATACACAGTCGAAGAAGTTTATCAAAGCCATAAGAGTTTAAATGAGTCTACTCAAGGATTTAGGGAGCAAGTTTATTCGGGCAATGTGGTTTACTTACATAACCCTTTATTTAATTATGCGATGTCTAATGCAGTCATAAGGACAAATAACGGCTTGATAAAGATTGACAAAGACGCAACTACTAAGCGAATCGACCCCGTAGATGCTACTTTGGGAGCGTTTAAATTAGCTTTATATCACGATTTCGAGTCAGAAAGCTATAACGAATACATAGAGAATTTTTTGAAAGGAATGACAGGTTAAAATGGGATTTTTTAATAGCTTAAAAAATTTACTTATGCCCGAATCGGTGGACACGGCAAGCGAAAGGCTCCTGCAGTGGCTTGGAATTGATACAGATAAGCCGAAAGCCTTAGCAGAAACAACATACTTTACTTGCTTAAAGGTTTTATCTGAGACTATGGGCAAGATGCCCTTGAAACTCTATCAAGAGGATGAGTCAGGTGGCAGGGTAAGAGCTCCGACAGCGGACATATTGCTGTACAGGCCTAATAGCGTAATGACACCGTCGACTTTTTGGTCGACTATGGAAGCCAATTGCCAACATTACGGCAACGCTTACGCATGGATACAAAGAGATTATAAAGGTGGACTGCAAAAGGGTGAAATCAAAAAGACGGCTTACTGGATTATGAAATCCGATTGTGTGACTGTATACATGGATGATGTGGGAGTTTTTGGCGACCGTGGAAAGCTGTACTATAAATTCACAAATCCCCAAAACGGTGAGACTGCAGTATTTAGGCAAGAAGATGTTCTGCATATAAAAAATTGGCTGTCGTGGGATGGAGTGATGGGAATATCGGTGAGAGACATCCTGAAAAGCACGATTGATGGTGCCGGATACTCTCAAAGGTATCTTGAAAAGTTATATGAAAGCGGACTGACTGCTTCAAGTGTCTTACAGTACACGGGCGACTTAGATGAAAAGCTGAGAAGTCAATTACAGAAGCAATATAATGACTTGCTTACAGGAGCAAAGAACGTAGGCAAGGTGGTAGCGCTTCCTTTAGGCATGAAGTTAGAGCCACTAACATACACACTTGCAGATGCCCAGTATATGGAGCTAAAGAAGTACAGTGCTTTACAGATTGCGGCGGCTTTCGGAGTTAAGCCAAATCAAATAAATGACTATGAAAAGAGCAGTTACTCTAATTCAGAGTCACAACAGCTTAGCTTCTTAGTGGATACAATGATGTACCGACTCAATCAGTACGAGCAGGAAATCAATTACAAGTGCTTGACTGATAAGCAGAGAATGGACGGACTTGTATACAAATTTAATGAAAAGGTTTTGCTCAGGGCAAACATGGAAACGCAAATGCAGTCGATAACATCGGCAGTACAAAATGGCATATATACCCCAAATGAGGGCAGGCATCTTTTAGACTTACCCTCTAAGGACGGCGGTGATGTGCTTATTGTAAATGGCAATTATGTACCGCTTACACATGTCGGCGCTGCATACAATATCGGAAAGGAGGGCGAAGATGATACTTAAGATAAAAGGCGACATTGTCAGTAATGAGATGAAAGAAATATACGACTGGTTCGGCTATGACTGTACAACTCCGAAGGATGTACTTGATGCAATCGAAGAGATGCCAAAGGGCGACAGGTTGCAAGTTAAGATAAATTCGGGCGGTGGCGATGTCTTAGCAGGTCAGGAGATTTATAGCGTGCTTAGAAGTCGTAGTGATGTAGATATTGAAGTCGAAGGCTTGGCGGCATCTGCTGCATCCGTCATAGCAATGGCGGGCAAGAGCACAATATCACCCGTGGGAATGCTTATGATACATGATGTTAGCGTAAGCTTTACAAGTGGCAATCACGCACAGCTTAGCAAACAGGCTGAGACTTTAAAAGCGTGGGATGAAGCTTTAGCAAGTGCTTATATCGAAAAGACGGGCAAGAGCAAAGACGAAATCATTCAGATGATGGACGCTGAAACATGGATAACAGCCGATAAGGCTGTAGAAATGGGATTTATAGATGCTATAAGTCAATCCGGGCAGTCAGTAATTACAAACAATATGGGAAATTTAAAGATTACTGATGAAATGATACAGCAGTATACAGCCGAGAAGGCTGGTATTGAAGAAGAAAAAAACAACTTGTTAAAAGACCTTGATAAATTCGGGGCGTGAAAGGAGCAAAAATATGAATTTGCAGGAATTACTTAATCAGATAAATGCGAAGAAACTTGAAGTAAAGAACTTGGCAGAGCAGGGGAAAATAGAGGAAGCGAAGGCAGCAAAAGAGGAGCTTGTAGCACTTCAGGATAAGTATAATATTTTAAAGGATATTATAGAGGGTGAGCAGTCCGGTATGACCAATGGAGTTGTAAATGCCACAGGTGTGAAGCAGGTTACAAGCGGTACGGGAACAGATCCTATTCATGATTTTGCGGAGGCTGCAAGACATGGATTTTATACAAATACAATGACTGAAGGCACCAAGGCTGATGGCGGCTATACAGTACCTGAAGATATTCAGACAAAAATCAATCAGTATAAGAAAGCTACATTCTCACTTGAAAGCCTTGTTGACGTGGAGACAGTAAAGACAAGCAGCGGTAGAAGAACCTTTCAGAAGAAGGCGCAGGCCGAGGGCTTTAAAGCTGTGGCAGAGGCTGGAAAAATTCAGGGCAATAATACACCACAGTTTGAGATCTTAGAGTACGCCGTTAAAAAGTATGCAGGTTACATGCCTGTAACATCTGAATTATTGGCTGACTCAGATGCAAATATTACTGCTGTACTTACAAAGTGGCTTGCCGAAGAGGATATTGCGACCAAGAATGCTCAAATCCTTACAGCAATCGCGACAAAGGCTGAAACAGATCTGAAGAACATTGACGGCATCAAGAAGGCTGTAAATGTCACCTTAGGTGCTGCATATGCCGGAGGGGTTGCAATCGTGACTAACGATGATGGGCTTAATTACCTTGATACTTTAGTAGATAAGAACGGCAGATACTTGCTTAGTCCTGATGTTCAGAACCCAATGCAGATGGTGCTTGCGGTAGGGGCAAGAAAGATACCTGTAAAGGTTGTACCAAATGCAATTTTGACAACAAAGACCAATAAGATTCCATTCATTATCGGCGATTTGAAGGAAGCTGTAAAGATTTTTGACAGAGAGAAACTTAGCATCATGACTTCCAACACCGCAGCAGTTGGTCAGCTCAATGCATTTGAGATGGATCTAACACTCTTTAGAGGTATCGAAAGATTTGACTGCAAGGTCAAGGATTCCGATGCTTTCGTGAACGGAACTATCACAGTAACACCATAATTTTAGCCCTTGCATCCGCAGGGGCTTTTTTAGGAGGTATTAGCCTATGACGATTGAAACGGTCAAAGACTACTTAAGAGTAGACGGCGACGACGATGACGGACTCATATCTTTGATAATGGAGACGGCGAAAGAATATATCGTGTCCGCTGTAGGCGAATACGACGAAGAGGATAAGACGGCAAATCTTCTTTTTTGTGCGATAGTGCAAAATATGTATGACAATAGAGAGCTTATGCAATCTGATATACAGCAACGAAAAAGGATAGAGTACACGTTCGGAAGTATCATCTTACAACTACAGCTTAAAAAAGCGCTTAAGGTGGATGTATGAAAGGTATAAACCCTGGAAGGCTTAATAAGAGAGTAAGCATATTAAGATATAAAGAGAGCGAAGATGAGCTTGCAAATATCATAAGTACTCTGAGTTTGTATAAAAAGGTGTGGGCGGAGATAAGACCACTGAGAGGCAATGAACAATTAGAACATTATAAGACAACAAGCAAGCTTGTATACAAAATTACAATCAGGAATACGGATATTACTGAAAAAGATGTAATTGAGTATCAAGGAAGGCAGTTTCTTATAAATTATATTGTCAATCCCTTGGAGGCTTCTTATTATTTGGAGCTTATGTGTACTGAAAGTATGGACCACACGGAAAGGAGTGCGGATGGCTGAGAGTGTAAATTTTATAGGACTTGAAGGGCTCATGTCTGATATGCAAGGCCTGATAAGTAAAGCACCCGACGAACTCAACAAGGCTGTAGAAAAGACGGCCAGAGAGTGGACAAAAGACTGTAATAGCAAGATGCCTTCCACTTACAAGGACGGTAAAAACAGCTTGAAAAAGTGGAAAACAAAGAAAGAGTATACATCCTTGGGCATTATTTCAAGCATTGAGGTCACAAACAAGGCGCCGCACTTCCACCTTGTCGAAAACGGCCACAGGAAATTTATACACGGTGTGGATACAGGCGGATTTGTAGAGGGCAAGCACTATGCAGAAAAGACAAGAGCAGAGTACGAAAGTAAATATCCCGAAAAGATGCAGGAGGCTGCAAACAGGCTTCTAGCAGATAGGGGGTTTTAATGGTTACATATGCCGATATTATCAAAGAAGTAAATTTAATTTTAAAAAAAGAATATCCGGATGTAAAAAGATACGGGACCGACACTGTAGATAATGCAGTGCCGCCGTATTTTTTCGTTGAGGTCGTGCCGCTTGGCATTAGTCGTGAGAGTAAAAACATATTGAAAAAGTCGTGTTCTGTAAAAATTACGTTCGTGCAAAAAACTATAAAACAGGTGGAAGCACTGAGTGCAATAGAACATATATTTGAAGTCTTAGACATGACTTTGGATGTGGGTGGCAGGAAACTTTTAGTAAGCGACTACTCACATGAATATATAGAAGACCACGGCAATATACCGCAAATTTCTTTTGGTCTTGAGTGGTACGAAAGCACAGAGTATCACGACGGCGACCTTATCACGGATATATCTTTGATTATAGAAAAGAAAGGAAGATAAAAATGAGTAAACTCACATCACCAAGTATCACGATTGCTTTTACTGAGCAGGGTGCAAGTGCGGTTACAAGAGGCGAGCGCGGAATTGTAGCCCTTGTCCTAAAGGGTGCAAGACAGCAGACTTTTAAGGTTATGAGTATTAGCGATATCCCAAGCGGCGTTTTAAGCGCTGAAAATGAGCAGTTTGTTAAGGATGCGCTAATCGGATACAGTCACGCGCCTAAGTACATTATCGTCTATGTTATGCCTACGGCTGAGGATATGACAAAGTCATACAAGGACATGATGCAGTACTTTGAGAACGAAAGATTCACATACATGGCCATACCGACCGCGAAAACTGATAACAAGGTGCAGGATATTGTGACATGGGCAAAGAAGCAAAGAAGCGAACACAACCTTGTAAAAGTAGTACTGCCGGAGGTGGCAGCAGACAGCGAAGGAATTATAAATTGGTCGTCTACATTGTACAGAACAAAGGAGCAGGCATTAACACCCGAACAGGGATGCGCAAGAATCGCAGGACTTTTAGCAGGCACAGGCCTTACTGTATCGGGTACATATGCACCCTTGCAGGACTTTGTAGATGTAAGCAGGCTTACAAAGGCCGAGCAGGACGAGGCAGTCGGAGCAGGTAAGCTTATAGCATTGTGGGACGGGGAGAAAGTCAAGCTTAATCGTGCTGTGACTTCACTTACTACCACATCGGCAGATAAGGGTGACAGCTTTAAAAAGATAAAGCTTGTTGAGACTATGGACATGATGGAGGACGACACCAGAAAGACTATAGAGGACAACTATATCGGTAAGTTCTCAAACTCATATGATAACAAGTGCTTACTTATAACCGCCATAAATGCTTATTTTATGGGACTTGTAAATGACGGATTGCTTGATGTTGGACAGTGTCAGATTGATATTGAAGGACAGAAGCAGTGGCTAAAGGCACAGGGCAAGAAGGTAGTTTTGGAAGACGGAAGTGAGAAGGATATTGATGATTGTAACGATGCCGAAATAAAGAGAGCGAACACAGGTTCACAGGTCTTTTTAAAAGCTGTAGTGTCCTTAGTTGATGCGATCGAAGATGTGACTTTGAAGATTACAGTATAAGGAGGTGCATATGCAGAAGTTTGTATCAAATCAGGTAATAAACGGAACATGGGGTGAAGTATGGCTTGACGATGAGTATATCGGCGAAGTCGTATCTTGCAAGGGCGAAGTAACTGTGTCTTATACAGATGTCTCTATGGTCAGAAGCCTGACCGCAGGTAAGAAGATGACAAAGCTTGAAGGCAAGGGAAGCATAAAGCTTCACCATGTCAGAAGCAACATTTCAAAAATGATATCTGACAGGGTAAAGAGAGGACAGACCCCCGACTTTAAAATCATTACAAAGCTATCAGATCCGGATGCCCTTGGAGTCGAAAGAGTAGTCTTTTATCACTGCAAATTCGATAAAGCCATTTTAATGGATTGGGAAGTGCAGAAAAATACAGAAGAATCTTACAGCTTCACTTTTGAAGACTGGGATTACTTAGACAATATAGACGCGTAAAGGAGAATAAAAAATGAATAATTCTTTAATGGAAAAGCTTATGAAGCTTGATAGAAACAAGCTCATGGAGGTACCTACTGAGAAGATAAAGGCGAAAGCCCTATCAAGGATAGCAGGTGAAGATGTGGAGATTACCGTAAAGGCCTTGTCGGGTTCTTTGTATACCGAACTTATTTCAAGTGCGTCAACGGAGAAGGGCGGAATGGATGGAAGTAAAATCTATGACGCACATGCAATGATAGTGGTCAAGGGATGTGTAGATCCAAATCTCAAAGATGGAGGATTGCAGAAGTATTATAATGCGGCAAGCCCGAAGGACTTGGCAAAGATATTATTTCCTGGCGGTGAGCTTACAAAGATTTCTGAGAGAATCGGCGCATTGTCAGGCTTTGGTGCTAACGAAGACGACAAAGAAGATAAAAAGGGCATTGACTACGACGATGTAAAAAACTCATAGAGACTGATGCGGATTTTCAGGCGATGTTTTACTTATTTGTAAATCATCACTGGAGCCCTTCAGTCTTTTTTGATGCGCATTTTTCTGACAAATTGCTTATAAAGCACTTTATCAGAAAAGAAGTAGAAGAAGCTAGAGAAAGAGAGGAGGCGTACTGATGGCAAGGCAAGTAGATGTTGAGTTTCGGTTTTTAGACAATTTTTCAAGCAGTTTCAGGCAGGCTATGGGTACGCTTTCAAGCGGTACTGCTGCAAGTGTTAAAGCGTGGAAGAGTGTCGAAAAGATGGGCAAGGGCATAAGCGACCTTGGCGCGAAGATTACGGCAGGCGTCACAGTTCCGATAGTGGGACTTGGCGCCACTTCTTTTAAGTCGTTCGGCGAAGTAGATAAGACCTTGAAACTCGTGGGAAAAACAATGGGAAGCACGTCCGAAGACGCGAAGATGCTTGAAGGTGCGATAAAGACAGCGGCGTCAAATTCAACTTTCGGAATGAAGGATGCGGCAGATGCTTCTTTGAATTTTGCAAGACAAGGCTTTAATGCGGCACAGGCGGCGGATATGATTTCGCCTGCTATGAACCTTGCAGCAGGTACGGCTTCAGACCTTACGATGGTTACGGGCGGTCTTGGAAATACTTTGAAAGCTTTCGGAGCGGATGCAAATGAGGCGACGCATTATGCTGATATGATGGCCAAAGCGCAAGCACAGGCCAATACGGATGTTACAGGTTTGTTTGATGCTATGAGTATTGCAGGTTCAACCGCAAATACAGTCGGATGGAGTTTTTCAGATTTGGCTGTACTTACGGGCGTATTTGGTGACCATAGCATTGGAGCATCTGAGGGTGCTACCGCACTTAATACGGGTCTTATGAGACTTGCAAGCCCCGCAAAAGAAGGCGCAATATGGATGGAGGCTTTGGGCATAAATGTTTTCAATACAGACGGAAGTCTTAAGTCGATGCCTGAGACGATTGGAACTTTGCAAAAAGGCTTTGCAGGTCTTAGTGACCAACAGCAGCTTGCCGCTGCAGCCGCTATCTTTGGAAAGAATCAAGCTGCGAAGTGGGTAACCTTGATAAATGGTCCGGGAACCGAAGCATTGCAAGGCTATAAAGACAGCATAGAAGGTGCGACAGGTGCGTCGAAAGAAATGGCCGATGCACTTATGAGCGGTCCGGGTGGTGCTATGGAACAACTTAAGTCAACTTTTGACGTATTTAAGTACAGTGCAGGTTCCGCCATAGCCGATGCGGTAGTGCCTTTTATAAATAAAATCACAGAACTACTTGATAAATTTAACAAAATGAGTCCTGAACAGCAAAAGCAGATTGCAAAGTGGGCAATGATGGCAGCAGCCGTCGGACCTGCTATTCTATTGTTCGGTAAAACAGTAAGCACAATCGGCAAAGTCGGTGGTGCTTTCGCAAAGTTGGGAAGATTTGCAAGCATAGCTACAAGAGGATTCCGTGGACTTTCTGCAGGCGGAAGTATCTTAAGAACCGCAATAGCGGCGATAGCGTCACCCGCGGGCATTGTAATAGCCGCGATAGTTGGCATTACGGTGGTAGTGATTGCAATAATTACGCATTTTAATACCTTTAAGGCTGCATTAAATACCACATCTCCGACAATGCAGAAGCTGAAGGCTAATTTTGAAGCTATAAAAGCGAAAATAATGCCACTAATTCCAATTATTCAAAAGGTCGGAGCGGTGGTACTTGATGTACTTGGACACGGCATAGCAGCGGCGGCAGGTATCGCGATATCGGCATTTGCAGGACTGATAAACGGCATTATTGATTATGTTAAAGGCATTATGCAAACATTTAAAGGCCTTATAACTTTTATAAAAGGAGTTTTCACAGGTGACTGGAAGATGGCTTGGCAAGGTATAAAAGACTTCTTTACAGGTATAGTAAAGATGATTATGGCACCTCTCAATACTTTAAAAAGTGCGATTGGTGGTGTAATCGATGGTGCGAAAGGTCTTGCAAGCTTTGTGACGGGTGGTGGAAAGTCCTCTGCTGCCAGTGTACCTGCAAAAGCCACAGGTGACCTTAACTGGATGGGCGGATTAGTGCAGGTAAGCGAAAAAGGTGGAGAGATTATCGACCTTCCACACGGCTCAAGGATATATCCGCACGATGAAAGCGTACGAATGGGCAAGGCAGGCGGTAGTACTAATATCAATATTCCAAAGTTGGCCGACCAAATCATTGTAAGGGAAGAGGCAGACATAGAAAAGATAGGCGATGCTGTAGCAAGAAGAGTTGTAGCGTCTAAGAACAATAGAGGAGGTATGAGTTTCAGTGCAAATATGGCTTAAGAGTAGCAGTCCGATACGCTTCCCTGTACTTCCTTCAGAATACAAAATCCAAGGAAGTAGGGGAGTAGAGACTGTAAATATAAATGCTTTGGGAGAAGTAGACCTTGGCGGAATGAGGGGACTGAGAACAGTCTCCTTTTCTTCCTTTTTTCCAAAGCGGTATAACTCCGGATACTGCGAATTTAGGAGAATTAAAAATCCTATGCAGTATGTCAAGCAGATAGAAAGAATAATGTCAGGCGGCCCGACAAAAATAATAATTACAGGAACGCCTATAAATTTTGCTTGTAGGATAACTTCTTTCGAGTGGGGAGAAGATGACGGCACGGGAGATGTAAGCTTTTCTATAACTTTAAAAGAGCATAGAAAGATAGCGATAAGTCAGTCAAGTGTGGTGGCCGAATCAGGTGCCACGGGCGGAGATACTTCACAGACTGCAGCTGATACAGCTTCAAAGGATGCTACAAAAAGAGAGGATACAAGGGAAAAGCCGAAAACCTATACAGTAAAGCGTGGCGACTGTTTAAGCTCAATCGCAAGAAAGCTTACAGGTTCTTCAGATTGGCACGCTTTGTATGAGCAAAATAAAGGCATTATCGGTAGCAATCCAAATCTTATAAGAGACGGCACAGTCCTAGTAATTCCGTGAGGTTATGCATGAAGATAAATCTTATAAAAGATACAGGAATTATATATAACATCACGAACGCGGTATCTAGGATAGTGTGGAAAGGCTCGGCAAGTGAAGCGGCAAGAAGTGTAGATTTTGACTATATAAATGCGCCTTACGATAATACTGTAAATTTACCGAGCATTTCTACAGGTGACTACATATCACTTGAGGATGTGAAGGAAGGTGAAATCTTTTTTGGTCAAATTTTCGGCATAGAAAAATCAAGCCAAACGGGCACGATATCCTTTACAGCTTATGACATGATGAAGCATCTGCTTGAAAGCACAGGTCAATATAACTTCAAAAACCTCACAGCCGAGGCGATAGTGGCTCAAGTATGTGCAGATATACAAGTACCGATAAGACACCTGCATTCTACGGGAGTTAACATCTCAAGTATGATATGCGATAAGATGAAGATGTATGACATCGTGATGGCTGCATATACAAGAGCACATCGCATCACGGGCGATAAGTACTTTGCGATGATATATAAGCGCGGACTTGGAGTATATAAGACGGAGTGGGCTGTAAAAGGCTTTACGCTTTCTGAAAATTCGAATATTTTTGCGAGTAGTATATCTGAAACTATGGATGAAATTAAAAATAAAATTCTTATATTCGATGATAAAGGAAAGCAAATCGGAGAGGCGAAAGACGATGAAAGCTTGAAAAAGTTCGGCGTCTTTCAAGAGATATACTCAAAAGAAGACGGCGTGGATCCAACCACAGGTGCAAATAATCTTTTAAAGATAACGCCGTCTCAGTCTATAAAAATATCGGCGATAGGCGATATAAATTGCTTGTCTTGCTACTTTGTGGAGGTCAAAGATACGGCAACGGGCTTATCGGGTAAATACTGGATATCTTCAGATACTCACACATTTGAAAACGGCACATATAAGATGGAACTTGAACTTAGGTTCGACAGCTTGATGGATACTAAGAGTGCAAAGGATGAGGCTGAAGAGAAGAGAAAAGAAGAGCTCAAGAAAGAAAAGAGAGAAGAAAAGAATAAGGAAAAGAAGGACTTAAAGTCTCAGACTAAGAGCGGTACACAGCAAAAAGAGAAGAAAGCTACAAAAGAAAAGAGCAAAAAGAAGGGCAAGGGCATGAAGAGAGGCGAAAAGAAGAGGCAAGAAAAGATTGCAGCTATAAGAAAAGCTGTGGCGGAATCAAGAGCAAGGAACGGAGGTGGATGATATGAGTTGGACTGATGCTTTTTTAGAAAGAGCCGAAGGAGACCCTTCGGCGGGCATACAGCTTGCAGAGATGGTCGGCGAAAGCTCGTGTAAAATCGGCGACCTTATACTTACATCTGAAGACCTTCTTTTTGATGAGTCCTTAACCGTGAAGCTTGCAAGCGCCGTGGCAGGTCAGTGCCCTGAGGGTGGTGCTTTGATAGATAAAAGTACATATATAAGCCCGCTTAAGGCAGGTGATAAAGTGGCGGTGATGAAGGTAAAAGGAAGCGACCCGACCGACTACACATCAAGTCTTTATCTTGTACTTGGAAAGATGGTGAAGCTATGAGTATCTTACCTTCCTTCTTAGAGGAGCTTAGCAATATAGATATAGCAGAAAGCGAAGGAAACAAGGTTATAGAGGTACCGCGCGAGTACGGCATAGACTTCACTACAGGACAGCTTACGGGCAAGATAGTGGAAGGGCTTGAAGCTATAAAAGTATGGGTATGGCTTTGTATGCACACTGAAAGATTCAGGCACGCTATATACTCAAGCGATTACGGTACATCACTGGAACAATATTTCGGGCATGTGCTTAGTGATGAGTATATAAATACCGATTGCGAAAGCGAAATAACAGACGCGCTTCTTATGAACGACTATATCGAAAGTGTAGAAGATTTTGAAGTTGTCAGAGACTCCGACAGCTTGAATATAAAATTCAGAGTATTGACAAAGTTCGGAAGTTTGGAGGTGGATGAGAGTGTACGAAGATAAGACTTACAAAAGTATCTTAGCAGATACCAAAAGCGACATAGGCGATGAAGTCATAAAGGTAGAAGGCAGTCTTGTATACAATGCCTTATCCGCCTTGGCTTACGAGATTGAAAAGTTGTATATACAGCTTGACTATATCATAGAGCAAAGCCACGCCGGCACAGCAGACCTTGAGCATCTTGAGATGATTGCACTTGACAGAGGCATACTCAGAAAAGAGGCCACTAATGCTTATGTAAAAGCGGAGTTCAATGTGGCGGTGCCGATTGGCAGCAGATACAGCCTGAAGGGATACAACTACAGAGCTGTAGAGGTTATAAATGATACTTTGCATCAATATAAGATGATAGTGGAAGAGACGGGAGCAGGCCCGAACGACTTAAGGGGTGACCTTATTCCAATCGACTTTACAGAAGGACTTGAGAGCGCAAAGGTGACGGAGCTACTTGTCGCAGGCGATGATGACGAAAGCAAAGAGTCTTTATATAAAAGATACATTGAAAGCTTTACATCTCAAAGCTTTGCAGGCAATATCGCGGCTTACAAGGAGAAATTTGCAAGTATACAAGGCATAGGCGGTTCAAAGATATATCCGACTTGGAAGGGTGCAGGCACGGTAAAAGCTGTATTGATATCTTCAGATTATACTGCAGTCAGTGATTATCTTATAGGTCAAATAAGAGCGGAAGCGGTACCCGCAAAAGGCAGCGGATACGGTTGGGCACCGATTGGCCACAATCTGACTATTGAGTCAGTAAAAGAAGTGGTTATAAGTGTAAGTACTCAAATAACTTACGCGGCAGGATACTCAAGCAGTAATTTGTCTGAAAAGATAAAAGAAAAAATAAAAGAGTATCTTAAGGGTATCGCAGAGGCTTGGAAGGAAGGCGATGAGCATACCGAAGCAATTATATATATATCAAGACTTGAGTCGGCTATATTAGATGTACAGGGTGTGCTTGATGTGAATAATACTTCTTTGAATAAAAACAGCAGTAACTTGACTTTACAAAGTGACGAAATTCCAAAGCTTGGAGAGGTGGCATTGATATGATAGAAGTTGATACGCTTCAATATCTACCGCTTCACATAGCGGAAATAGAGGAGTTTAAAAAGATTGCAAAGACTTATGATAAGTATTTAAGACTTGCGTGGGCATCTTTGCAAAGAGAAGAACTTAACAGGATTTTAGCCACAATGGACGAGAGTGAGTGCGCACAGTGGGAAGAGCTGCTACATATAGTAGTAAATCTGGCTGACAGCTTAGAGGATAGAGTCAACCGCATAAGGGGTTATCATGTGTCCGATTTACCGTACACAATCAATAAGCTTGATGAAGTATTAAAGGTTGTGTGCGGTGCGGATAACTATAAGTTAAAAGTGGATAACTCAAAGCACCTGATTGATTGCGGTGTAAAACTTGTATCAATACCCATGATTGACGTAGTGGCCGACCTGATAAGAAAGAGAGCGCCTGCGAATATGATTGTGAATGTGTATGCACTATTTAACAGATGGGAGCGTTTTAAACAATTAAGGTGGTCAGAGATTACTACAGAAAAGTGGGGTGGTCTTTATGGCGACAAAAAATGGCAGGAGGAATAAAAAATGCAAAAAACGAGATTTTATCAATTAAATAAGCCACAATTATCCGATTTTGCAAATATAGAAGAAGCGATAAATCCGTCTATGGATATAATCGACTCAAAGTTGAAAGAGCTATCTGACGGCAAAGTAAGCGCAAATGACGGAGCGATAGCAGATGTGAAGTTACCGCCTGCTTGGGTGGAACAGATGGCCATATCTGACTTAAATCAGATTGAGGCAAAAAGAAGCATAAAAGGGATTTTAAGTGCCCTTATTGGAGGCCTTAAATTTGTACATGCTTTTTTTAAGCAGACAAGGACTATAAAAGTGACTGCTGCAAGCTTTTCAAGTACAGCGCCTTATACTTTGCGTGTAGCCGTGTCGGGCATGAAAGCGACAGATACCCCCGTTATAAGTCACTTTTTGCCGTCAAATGTCACAGATATCGGAGTAATAAAAGCTTCCTGGAAAGCTTACAGCTGTATAGATAAGATTGAGACAGATGATGGCGGTATACTTATAAAATGCTTTAGAAAAAAGCCACAACAGGACATATGGCTGATGGCGAAAGGAGGTTGACATGGCTGATGCGATATTGATGTCGGGTGGAGTTGGTGGAGTGACTTCTGATGATGTGACAGCAAGAAGAGAACACGTACTGCAGGGATATACAGCACTGACAAGCGACAGTAATGATGAGCCTGTACAGGGATCTATGGTCAACCGCGGAAATATGGTGGATACAGTGAGCTTTGAGAACGCCTATTGGGCTTCAAAGTTTTTGGCACGAATGGAACAAGGCTTTTACTTACAGAATGGTCAATACAAGCCCTGTGTGGCTATACCTTATGAGGTGCTTGCACAAGTTGTAGGGGTAGACAGGTCAAAAATGCTTGATACTCTTACCATAGCGGGTAAGCAAGGGCAGATAAAATCAATTAACACTCAGGACAGCAATTACAGGGCTAATAAATCAACAGCATATGGAATAGATTGGTGGTCCGATACAAACAATCCCGTGTTCTGGATTGATTTTCCACATGGAAATGGCTACTACAATCGTCCGGACGGACATCCGCACACATGCATTGACGCGGTGAATTTAGGCGATGTAACTGCAGATAAGGTTATGCGAGGTTTTACAGCAACAAGCAAACACGGAGTAAAATTCGCAGGCACAATGCCCGATTTGCAGTCGGGTAGAACGGTTTTTAATAGTGCCACTTTCGATAATGAATTAGCATCGGGAGTGGCGAATAAGGGTTTTTACTTAAACGGCACGTATTTTGCTTATAGCTTAAATCAAAATTATGGCTATGCAGGCATATATAACGGCGGTATGAATTTTAATTTGTCCACTGGCTTTCCTGGGTTGAAATCAAGGCGTATTGGCTGTGTACTGTCGCAATCTATAAATTTAACGCCTTTTAGGCAAATTGTTATAAGCTACAGAACACTAGCAAATATTCAAGGCAATCCTTATGCGACCTTGGAGGCGTATGTAGCCCGTGTAAGCACAAGAAGGCTGATTGACGTAGCAGGAGCAGGCAAGGTTGATGCAATAGATGTTTTGAGGCAAGACACCGCAAGCCCTGCAATAAATCGGACTGGTCAAATTGTACTGAATGTGGCGGATATAAACGAGCAAACTTTTGTAAGTTTTGGCGCTTACTGTAATAGCGACAGAGGGTCAGATGTCTTTGCAGGCGCTGTCCAAATTACAAAAATAGACTTTTTAAATTAAGAAAGGAGGCAACAATGAAGTACACTATATTATACAGGTCAAACGGTGATGTCTTGGCGGTAGTGTCCGAACAGTCGGACTTGGAAGCTTTGAAAATCGGTACTTTTGAAGTACCTGACGGCCATATCATAGACAGTATAGACACAAGCAAAGAAGAGCATACGGCAGTATCTCACGCAACTCCGATGGCCGACATTGCAAAGCTTATGGCAGAGGTGGAAGCGACAAAGCAACATCTTGAAGAGCTTAATCGCAAGCGTTCAGAAGAGACAGAAGAGATGCGAAAGGCCATACTTGCAAATGCCACCATGATGGCCACACTTGCACCGCCTGAAGAGGGCGAAGAAGATGAAGGTTAAGACTGTTTAAGCAGTCTTTTTTAATTTAGAAAGGAGATACAAAAATGAAAGCAATTTATGACTTATTTGCAACTGCAATTATTAAGGGGGAGACAAGATACAGAGATATCCTGCCGATTTTCAAGAAGGGTGTTAAGAAGTCTTTAAAAGAAAAAGGACACCCAGAACTTGCTGATGACAATGCGCCACTTGCAACGCCGTCAAATGCTGAGCATATAGAAGAGTAAAAGAGAAGGGGGATTTTACTTTGAGACCTTTAAATGAATGGCTTTTAGCCTTACAAGTGAAAGATATAGCCTCCTTGGTGGCATGGGCAGTCGGTGCGATTAGCATAATTATAGAATTCAATAAAAAAATCCCCCTGCATCCGCTTAGTCATGTATTCAGGTGGATGGGTTCGATTTTAAATAGAGAAACTTTAGAAAAGCTTGACGAAATAGCATTACAGAGTGCGCAAGTAAAAGAAGAGGTTAAGGACATAAGCGACAGGCTCACACGCTTTGAGGAAGAGACAAACGACAAAAGGGCGGTCGATATGCGCAACCAAATAATTGACTTTTCAGAAAATTTGCGACTTGGTAAAGAGTACTCAGTCAAGCAATTTGAGAGTGCTTTGGGAGTGGTCAGTAGGTATTACGACCATTGTGAAAGGCACAATATAAGAAATCACTATATTGACGGTGAAACGGAGTTTATAAAAGAAAAATTCAGAGAAGTAAAAGAAAGGAAGTAATAAGATGAAGTTTAGTAAGAATACTTATGATTTTTTAAAGTGGGTAGCGCAGTTTTTATTGCCTGCAGTCGGAACACTTTACTTTGCGCTTGCAAGCATTTGGAACCTGCCACACGGCGAGCAGGTAGTGGGAACGATTACTGCAGTAGATACCTTTTTAGGTGTGCTACTTGGCATAAGCTCAAATGCATATTACAAGGACTTAAAAAATTTATAATTGAAGTTTGAGGGCTGCAAGGCCCTCTTTTTAATTTGGAAAGGAAATTCAAAAATAATGCCGAAAAGCAAGACATATGATGAATTTGTAGAAAAATTTAAGCCAAAAAAGACCACAGACGACTGCTACACTCCGCCTGCAATATATGAGGCGGTAAAAAATTGGGCTGTAAAAGAATACGGCCTTGAGGGCAAAGAGGTAGTAAGGCCATTTTATCCGGGTGGTGACTATGAAAGCTATGACTATCCTGCAGATTGTGTCGTGATAGATAATCCGCCATTTTCGATATTAACAAAAATTGTTAATTACTATATAGAAAAAGAAGTTAAGTTTTTTTTATTTGCGCCACAACTAACACTTTTTTCAAGCCGCTCAGGATCCTTTATTGTTACCGACTCAAAAATTATATATGAAAATGGGGCTGAAGTGCGCACTTCTTTCATCACCAACATGGACAAATACAAGATAAGAAGTGCTGAAGAGTTACGACTTGCTATTATAAAAGCGCAGGAAGTTGAAGAAAAGCCAAGCTTACCAAAATACGAATACCCCCACCACGTAATTACTTCTGCAAGGCTTGCAAAATTAGTCAATAGAGGTCTTGAATTTTTCTTTGGAGACAAAGATGTATCTTTTACAAGGTCGCTTGATAGTCAAAGACCACTCAAGAAAGCACTTTTTGGTGCAGGCTTTTTAATATCAGAGCAAAGGGCGCTTGAGCAAAGGGCGCTTGAGCAAAGGGCGCTTGAGCAAAGGGCGCTTGAGCAAAGGGCGAGGGAGCAAAGGGCGAGGGAGCAAAGGGCGAGGGAGCAGGAGCAAAGAATTTATTGGGAACTTAGCGATAGAGAAAAAGAAATAATAAAAAATCTTGGATAGGAGGACGATATGGACAATGCATTTACAGCAGGCAAGAAGCTACTTGGTGGAAGCTACTCACAATATACCCCTTCAGGTAAAAGCCTACTTGCCCAAAAGGGCAGAATGGGGAAAATCCCACATTTTGGGGACAAGGTATATTTTTACAGCCCAAAATTAAAAAGAGTGTCGCACGTGGGTATAGTGGTAAGTGTAAATAAAGATAATGATAGATACGACATTGAGACAGTAGAGGGTAATACTTCATCAATCGCATTCGACCGCAACGGCGGTTGCGTGGCAAAGAAAAGATACAGCTTTGCGATTGCGGAAGTGGGCGGAGCAAATAGAATTAATTGTTTTTGCAGTCCGTTTTTTAGCGAGGATACTTGCACAGCTGGGGGATTTGTAAAAGTCGCCCTTGAAGAGGTGGGATACGAAGAGAAGGCAAGCAACACAAATCTTGAGGACAAGCACGGCAATAGAGGGGACAAGAATTATACTAAGTATGGTGCTTGGTATAAAGAAAAGTGCGGAGGCGACCACCCCGCCTATTGGTGCGAGCAGTATGTCAGTTGGTGCGCATATATGGCTTGCAAGGCATACAATGAAACATCAAGAAGCGGATGGGTAAAAGTTGCCGACAGATGGCAGTACATCATAACAGGTGGACCGATAAAAGGCCAATGGGCAGAGGTTGACGGGCGTTATTATGTATTTGATAATTCGGGCAATATGATAACAGGGTGGTTCAAATCCGAGGACGACTGGTATTATATGAACCCTGCCGACGGCGCTATGCTTTCAGGCCAGTGGCTAAAACTTGATGGGGTTGACTACTATCTGACTAAATCGGGAGTGATGGCCAAGAATGTGTATATATTGACGGACAGTGTATATTACAAGGTGGACGATAGTGGTAAGCTTGTAGAAGAGTATAAGAGCGTACCTGCAGATGTTGAGAGTATAGGCATAGCAGAGTAGAAGAAAAGGCAAGAGGTTTAATCCCCTTGCCTTATTTTTTTGACTACTTCCATGTAAGTGCGTGGATGTCGTCAGAGCTTAGCTTTTTTATGTATTTCTTTCTTTCTTCTTCCATAAGCTCAAACGATCCTTTTGAAAAATCTTTATCTTCAAGTTCTTCAACAGTGAAAAAATCCGTCCTATCTCCAACTTCGTTAAAGTGATTTTCAATCTTTTCTGTCAATATTTCAATTGCCCAAGCCTTGTAGTCAAATTTTGGGTTCTTTAAAATTGTATTTAATGAGAAGAACTCTGAAAAGAAAACCCCTTTAACGCATACGGAGTATAAAATTCCATTCTCATAATGTGTGCTATCGTCTTCCGCGTCATGGTGTGCCCAACTAACCGGATTTACCTCTAAATTATCATTCATGTAAGTATTGTATTGAACCTCTGTTAACATTTTTAAACCCCCTAAAAGCTTGTTTTGTTTTCTTAACTGTCTTTATTATACCCTATATATAGGGTAATGTCAAGCTTTTTATAAATAATTTTGTATTATTTTTTCTTTTTCCTCAGGTACCTCTACATACTCAAGAATGTCGCCCGGTTGCAAGCCTGCAAGGCAACAAACCTTGTTGAGCGTATCAAGTGTGATATTCCCACCGTCCTTAAGCGACTGAACAACACTTTTTGAAAGGATTTCTCTTTGCAGCACTGTTTGAGTGTACCCCGCCTTTTTTAATGCTGCCAAAATATCAATTTTAAACCTTATCATCTTTATATATCCTTTGTCTTTTTGTCGCAAGCCACCTTTCGGCGGCTTGCGTTTTTAAGTTTTATTTATCTTTCTTCTGCTACTTCCATAAGTCTTTCAAAAACTCCCGGATCCTCGTCATATCCTTCTACTGTCTTAAGTCCTTCGATGTCCTCGTCTGATAACCTGTAAAGGTTTACTTCAAATTTTGCTCCGTCGTCCATTGCGATGTAAAACTTGTTGTTTGCCTCGTCCATCTCTACGCTGTTTACCATGTTAACTGTGTACTTCTTCATTTTTAAATCCTCCAAAATTTGCTTTTCTTTGTTGTTTTCCTGTATCGCTCTTAACTGTCTTTATTATACCCTATATATAGGGTAATGTCAATACCTTTTATAGATTTTTATAAAAAATTTTTTCGTGTGATATATCGTGTGATACATCTTAGAAATATATCGGAAAAACAAGAAAAATATTTCTTTTTAAAGATAAAAAACAAAGCTAGAAATGGCTTAAAATCTAGCGTTTAGCGAAAAAGCTTGATATATCGTGCTTTTTCAAAAACAGCCTTGACGGGTTCGAGTCCCGTCTCGCGCTCTTTTTGTTTTAAAGGTCTTGTTTTTACAAGGCTTTTTGTTTTGCAAGGCACTTCTTCTACAAGGTTGATTCATTAGTGGAATATAAGACTCTCTATGTTTTTTGTAATCAGGATTCAGATCCTTAGACTTATGGGTTGGTATTTCCTTCGGCACATAAATATCTTTGTTATTAACGCACGCAAACAAAGACCTATCAAATGCCTTGATAAGCATAACTTTTGTTCCTTTTCGATAATGGATCTGCACTCCCTTATAATCTATCATATTATAAAACTTTTTCTCAAATTGAATCGCATGTCCGGCATCAACAGTTCTTTAGGCAAGAACCTCTAAAGTAAGATTTATTTTTTCTCTTATAATTCATTCAAAAAAATTAAAAAAGTATAATTTTCAAAAAATTAAAAAAGTTATTGACAATAGTAGTAAGGTGCTGTATTATTATACCACTGCCTCTGAGGCAGACAAATTTTTAAAATGAAAACAAGACTTTTGAAATATATAATTAAAAAGTTGTTGACAAAATTTTGAAAGTTTGGTAATATATAAAAGTTGCTTATGAAGAATAAAACTTAGACGACTAAGTGAAATGAGTTTATTCTTTGCAACAATGAACCATGATAATTTAAGATTAAACAGTACACACAACCCTGAAAATTCACATATTTTTCTTGATGAGAACAAGCGTAGCGTAGTTCGAATTTAGAAAAATAGCGCACCTCGTCGAGCGCAGCGAGACGATGGTGTTACATATGATATGTAATGAGATTTCAGAAAACAACGTTTAGATTCGAACAGAATTTAAAACCTTTAAAAAACAGTAGATCTGTGAAAACAGATGCAAGCTAGCGACAGGCTAGATTAAACTTTTATATGAGAGTTTGATCCTGGCTCAGGATGAACGCTGGCGGCGTGCTTAACACATGCAAGTCGAACGAAGCTGCTAAAAGGAAGTCTTCGGATGGAATTTTAGTAGACTTAGTGGCGGACGGGTGAGTAACGCGTGGATAACCTGCCTTATACAGGGGGATAACGGAGAGAAATTTCCGCTAAGACCGCATAAGACCACAGCACCGCATGGTGCAGGGGTAAAATATTTATAGGTATAAGATGGATCCGCGTCCGATTAGCTAGTTGGTGAGGTAGAGGCTCACCAAGGCGACGATCGGTAGCCGGCCTGAGAGGGTGAACGGCCACATTGGGACTGAGACACGGCCCAAACTCCTACGGGAGGCAGCAGTGGGGAATATTGGACAATGGGGGAAACCCTGATCCAGCGACGCCGCGTGAGTGAAGAAGTATTTCGGTATGTAAAGCTCTATCAGCAGGGAAGAAAATGACGGTACCTGACTAAGAAGCCCCGGCTAACTACGTGCCAGCAGCCGCGGTAATACGTAGGGGGCAAGCGTTATCCGGATTTACTGGGTGTAAAGGGAGCGCAGACGGCGAAGCAAGTCTGAAGTGAAATGCATGGGCTCAACCCATGAATTGCTTTGGAAACTGTTTGGCTTGAGTGTCGGAGGGGTAAGCGGAATTCCTAGTGTAGCGGTGAAATGCGTAGATATTAGGAGGAACACCGGAGGCGAAGGCGGCTTACTGGACGACAACTGACGTTGAGGCTCGAAGGCGTGGGGAGCAAACAGGATTAGATACCCTGGTAGTCCACGCAGTAAACGATGAATACTTGGTGTCGGGGAGGTAAACTCTTCGGTGCCGCAAGCAAACGCATTAAGTATTCCACCTGGGGAGTACGTTCGCAAGAATGAAACTCAAAGGAATTGACGGGGACCCGCACAAGCGGTGGAGCATGTGGTTTAATTCGAAGCAACGCGAAGAACCTTACCAAATCTTGACATACTCTTGAATAGTTTTGTAATGAGGCTAGTCCTTCGGGACAAGGGATACAGGTGGTGCATGGTTGTCGTCAGCTCGTGTCGTGAGATGTTGGGTTAAGTCCCGCAACGAGCGCAACCCTTGTCGTCAGTAGCCAGCAGTAAGATGGGCACTCTGACGAGACAGCCGGAGATAATCCGGAGGAAGGTGGGGATGACGTCAAATCATCATGCCCCTTATGATTTGGGCTACACACGTGCTACAATGGCGTAAACAAAGTGAAGCGAAGCCGCGAGGTCAAGCAAATCACAAAAATAACGTCTCAGTTCGGATTGTAGTCTGCAACTCGACTATATGAAGCTGGAATCGCTAGTAATCGCAGATCAGAATGCTGCGGTGAATACGTTCCCGGGTCTTGTACACACCGCCCGTCACACCATGGGAGTCATCAATGCCCGAAGTCAGTGACCTAACCGTAAGGAAGGAGCTGCCGAAGGCAGGGAGGATAACTGGGGTGAAGTCGTAACAAGGTAGCCGTATCGGAAGGTGCGGCTGGATCACCTCCTTTCTATACATTTTTCACTTAATGAAAACGAGCCGAAGGCGAGGTTTGAATTCTAGTGAAAAAGTAGTTCTTCATACGAACGAAGTGAGTATGATAGAACATCATTAAAGGCTTTAGTAGGGGTTGTGAGTACTGTTTAGTACTAAATTGAAATGGTACTAAAATCAAACATTATTGGTGTCGATGCGTCTAGGGGATACACCCGTTCCCATTCCGAACACGATGGTTAAGACCTGGTCGGCCGATGGTACTATACTGGAGACGGTATGGGAGAGTAGGTGGATGCCAATTTATGGGGGTGTAGCTCAGTTGGGAGAGCACCTGCCTTGCAAGCAGGGGGTCAAGAGTTCGAATCTCTCCATCTCCATAGTTAAAGCTTGAAAGCTTTAACTATAAATGTACCTTGAAAACTGCATACCAAACGAGAAATTATATAAATATTTTATAATTAGACATCCGAGGTATCAATTACTTTAAAGTGATTGATATTTAATAACAAAAAATAAATTTTTAAACATAGTGTATGATACACGCTAGTGTCATACAAAACACTAAATCTAAAAGATTTAAGAGGTTAAACATAAAGAGCGTAGGGTGGATGCCTAGGCACTGACAGCCGAAGAAAGACGTGACAAGCTGCGAAAAGCTGCGGGGAGAAGCACATATTCAGTGATCCGCAGATGTCTGAATGGGGAAACCCACTTGGATAAACTCCAAGTATCTGTACGCCAATACATAACGTACAGAGGGGAACCCGGTGAACTGAAACATCTAAGTAGCCGGAGGAAAAGAAAACAACAGTGATTGCGAAAGTAGCGGCGAGCGAAATCGTAAGAGCCCAAACCGTGGTGCGTGCACTGCGGGGTAGAGGACTGCAATACGAGTAAGATATATTACCTGAACCGTTTTGGAAAAGCGGGCCAAAGAGCGTGAGAGCCGTGTAAGGGAAAATGTATTGAATCCAGCAGTATCCGGAGTACCACGAGACACGAGAAACCTTGTGGGAAGCAGGGGGGACCACCCCCCAAGGCTAAATACTAGTCAGTGACCGATAGCGTATAGTACTGTGAAGGAAAGGTGAAAAGAACCCCGGGAGGGGAGTGAAAAAGAACCTGAAACCCTATGTTTACAAACTGTGGAACACCGAAAGGTGAACCGCGTACTTTTTGTAGAACGGTCCGGCGAGTTACATGTACAGGCGAGGTTAAGTATTAAAGATACGGAGCCGAAGGGAAACCAAGTCTTAATAGGGCGAT
>NZ_RRCM01000001.1:42955-45118 GCF_003862485.1 Lachnoanaerobaculum orale
AGTCAGTATGTGTAGACCCGAAACCGGGTGATCTATCCATGTCCAGGTTGAAGTTCGCGTAAAAGTGAATGGAGGACCGAACGCACATCCGTTGAAAAGGGTGGCGATGAGGTGTGGATAGGGGAGAAATTCCAATCGAACCCGGAGATAGCTGGTTCTCCTCGAAATAGTTTTAGGACTAGCCTCGTTATTAGTCTACCGGAGGTAGAGCACTGAATTTTTGCGGGGGCGTCAAAGCCTACCAAGAGATATCAAACTCCGAATGCCGGCTAGATGATTGACGGGAGTCAGACTACACGAGATAAGTTGGGTAGTCAAAAGGGAAAGAGCCCAGACCTACGGCTAAGGTCCCAAAGTGTGTGTTAAGTGGAAAAGGATGTGGGATTTCGAAGACAGCTAGGATGTTGGCTTAGAAGCAGCCATACATTAAAAGAGTGCGTAACAGCTCACTAGTCGAGAGGTCCTGCGCCGAAAATGTCCGGGGCTAAACACAACACCGAAGCCTGGGAATGTAGTAATACATTGGTAGAGGAGCATTCTTAGAGGCGTAGAAGCCATACCGAAAGGAATGGTGGAGTAATAAGAAGAGAGAATGCCGGAATGAGTAGCGAGAAAGAGGTGAGAATCCTCTTGGCCGAATATCTAAGGTTTCCTGAGTAAAGCTGATCTACTCAGGGTAAGTCGGGGCCTAAGGCAAGGTCGAAAGACGTAGTCGATGGATAACAGGTACAGATTCCTGTACTACATATAATCAGAACTGTGGGGACACGGAGACTAAAACCGAACCCGGGAGGACAAAAACCGGGGCAAGCGAAGTACCTGTATGGGAGGAAAACCCACCATACAAGGGGAAATCGTGATGCGTACCGAAAATTAGTAGGGAAGTCGGTTAGGGAGCCGTCAAGAAAAGCCGCTATTGTGTTATATGTACCCGTACCGCAAACCGACACAGGTAGATGAGGAGAGAATCCTAAGGCCGGCGGGAGAAGCATTGTTAAGGAACTCGGCAAAATGACCCCGTAACTTCGGGAGAAGGGGTGCCACTGGAAACAGTGGTCGCAGAAAAAAGGCTCAAGCAACTGTTTAGCAAAAACACAGGTCTATGCGAAACCGCAAGGTGAAGTATATGGGCTGACGCCTGCCCGGTGCCGGAAGGTTAAGAGGAGAAGTCAGGAAACGAAGCTTTGAATTGAAGCCCCGGTAAACGGCGGCCGTAACTATAACGGTCCTAAGGTAGCGAAATTCCTTGTCGGGTAAGTTCCGACCCGCACGAAAGGCGTAATGATTTGAGCGCTGTCTCAACAATGCACCCGGTGAAATTGAAGTACCAGTGAAGATGCTGGTTACCTGCGCCAGGACGGAAAGACCCCATGGAGCTTTACTCCAGTTTGGTACTGGGATTCGGTAATACTCGTACAGGATAGGTGGGAGACTAAGAAGCATGGACGCCAGTTTATGCAGAGTCGCCGTTGGGATACCACCCCTGTATTGCTGGATTTCTAACCTGCGGCCGTTATCCGGCCGGGGGACAATGCCAGACGGGGAGTTTGACTGGGGCGGTCGCCTCCGAAAGAGTATCGGAGGCGCTCGAAGGTTCCCTCAGAATGGTCGGAAACCATTCAAAGAGTGCAAAGGCAGAAGGGAGCTTGACTGCGACACCGACGGGTGGAGCAGGTACGAAAGTAGGACTTAGTGATCCGGTGGCATAAAGTGGGATTGCCATCGCTCAACGGATAAAAGCTACCCTGGGGATAACAGGCTTATCACTCCCAAGAGTTCACATCGACGGAGTGGTTTGGCACCTCGATGTCGGCTCATCGCATCCTGGGGCTGTAGCAGGTCCCAAGGGTTGGGCTGTTCGCCCATTAAAGCGGTACGCGAGCTGGGTTCAGAACGTCGTGAGACAGTTCGGTCCCTATCCGGCGTGGGCGTAAGATATTTGAGAGGAGCCGTCCTTAGTACGAGAGGACCGGGACGGACTGACCGCTGGTGTACCTGTTGGAGAGTAACTCCATGGCAGGGTAGCTATGTCGGGAAGGGATAAACGCTGAAGGCATCTAAGCGTGAAGCCCCCCTCAAGATGGGATATCTCATGTGAAAACAGTAAGACCCCTTGAAGACTACGAGGTAGATAGGGCCAAGATGTAAGTACAGTAATGTATT
>NZ_RRCM01000001.1:45123-249888 GCF_003862485.1 Lachnoanaerobaculum orale
GAAGCCCCCCTCAAGATGGGATATCTCATGTGAAAACAGTAAGACCCCTTGAAGACTACGAGGTAGATAGGGCCAAGATGTAAGTACAGTAATGTATTAAGTTGATGGTTACTAATAGGTCGAGGGTTTAACCAAAAGATAGGAAAAATTTATGTATATAATCGGAAACACCATCAAATTCGCAAGCGAATTTGAGGTGTACTTTCTCACTAAGGCTTGAGACAAGCTCTTCGCCAAGTGAGAAATGTAGTTTGGTAGGCAGTTTTGAAGACACATATTTTTCTTAGTGAGTACGAGCGTAGTGAAGTACGAACTTAGAAAAATAGCGTACTTGAACTTACGTAGTAAGTTCATAGTATTTCCTTTACAAGTATTTATTATATTGATATAATAGTTGTATGCGCGAGTGGCTCAGTTGGTGGAGTACGACCTTGCCAAGGTCGGGGTCGCGGGTTCGAGTCCCGTCTCGCGCTCTTTTTTATTTTGTGAGCCTTGTTTTCAGGGCTTTTTTTAGTGGATGAACACATATCATTCTAAAATAAAAGATGTCGGACAATTTTATAAGCCGACATCTTTGTTTTAATAACCTCTCAGTACAGTATAATCCAGATTATATTTTTGAGCTAATTTTTCCACTGCATTTTTATTTTTTTCATAATCTCCGGTATTTGGGAAATAGATATAGCCTAAATTTTTAAGTGATTTATAAGCATTAAGAAAACTCTCTTTGTTTTCGTAATCATCCTTGCTTTCAAGATTATCCATATATGGAATTATAACAGTGGAATAGCTGTCACAATGTGAAAATTCATCAAAGACCAAGTCCTTATCATAAAAACCGACCACCTTGCCGTTAAATCTTTCTCCTGAATATCTTATAGGAATTGTATCACCGATATTATAATATTCTTTAAAGCCGTAGCCAAGCACCATGGGAAACTCACCGTTATATATAAAATCCTGATCTGATAAATAATCCAGTCCCAGTTTTTGCATTGTTTTTTGATTTAGAATAAATGCATCTACCGGAGTTATATACTCAAGCTTTTTATTGACAAGCATCTTTTTATCTATTAAATCCAGTTTATCTTTATAACCATATGTCAAATCTTCCGGCTTATTCCACTTACCTATAAAATCTACATACGCATGTTTCATATTATAAAAATCCACAGTATCCGTTGAATTCAGTTCAGCATTAAATTTCTGCAAATTATCAATAAATAAAGGGTTTTCTCTACGTTCTGCAAGTTCATCCAAAGTATATTTACCTGTAGAATAAGAAGCATCTGAAACCTGATAAAAAAACTTTTCCCCCTGCATATCTGAAGCAGTAACTTTATTTTCTGAACATCCTTGTAAGGACAGTAATAAAACTGAAAGCAGTAACGGTATCTTTTTTAGTTTATACATATATTCCTCCCAAAATATTAAAAATAATATTGCAAATATATTTGTTGAATATGATTTTATCACAAATAAAGGATAGGTCAATTACAAAACATAATATTTGTAAGTGTAAATAAAAATATACCGATTTAATTAAATAATATTTATGTACGAAGAAAAAAACAATTTTTATAACCTCTTATATGGGTGAAAATAATAAAAAATTTCAAAAAATTTAACGGTTTAAAGATGTAAAGTAAGAGGCGGATCGGCAAATTATAAAGATATGATTCTTCACAATTCTTATAAATTTATTGAGTTTTCTATAAAATAGAAGTATGATATAACCTAAGTTAGCAATAACTAACACAATCAGATTATATATATTTTTATACCGCAGATATAGCGGTAAATGGAGGCTTTTATGAAGATAAAACTTGAAGGTGTTATGGAGACTATGCTTATAACTTTGGATGCAAGGGCAAGGGATTACAGATCTGAAAAATCTATATTGAAGGATAAAAAGTCGGCTGAAATGGTGGATATGATTGACTATGATTTTGGCTCTTTCAGTAATGAAAAGGTGAATCTTTTAGGTATTATTGCGAGAGCCAAGGTTATGGATGATGAAGTGAAAAAGTTTATAGACAAATACCCTGATTGTCATATAGTTTCACTTGGTTCAGGGCTGGATACAAGATTTTTCCGTGTAGATAACGGTAGAATACATTGGTATGATATAGATTTTCCGGAGATAATAAGTTTAAGAAAAAAATTCTTTGAGGAAAACGACAGAGTAAAAAATATCGAAAAATCAGCCCTTGATAAGTCATGGACAAAGGAGATAGATACAAAGGGAGAGAAGCTTTTGATTATTTCAGAGGGGATGATTATGTATTTTTATCCTAAGCAGGTGAAGGAGTTTTTAAATATACTGACAGATAATTTTGAACATTTTGTACTTCATCTGGACTGTCTTTCCAAAATACTTGTGAATAAGGCAAAAACTAACAAGGCTGTAAAACGAACCAAGTCCGAGTATCATTTTGGAGTTACAAACGGCAAAGAGATTATAGAACTTAATCCTAAATTGAAGCAAATCGGATTTATAAACTTTACAAAACAAATAGCAAAGCAGATGAAATGGTATGGCAAAATCTTTCTTCCAATCATATATCTTATGAATGATAGGCTTGTAATATGCAAATATGATGCAAATAATAACTGTTTGTAATGATTTATTGCGGTATGCTGAGATTATTGTTAGAATATACTGTAATGAAGTACTAACAATATAAATAATAACAGGAGGATAAAATGGGTAGACCGACAAGTCATGACAGAGATGTCAGAGGACCGGGGAACAGCGTATTCAGAAGAGAAGTCGCAGGTACAGGTTCTGTAGGAGACAGCGGCAGGTTTTCAGGGCCGAGGAGATCGGGAGGTGGCGGAGGAAGATCGCCGCTCAGCTTTTTGGTCGTTATAATCATAGCTGTCATAAGCTTGGTATCAGGCAACAAAACCGGATTATTGAATACAATACTCGGAACATTTACAGGAGGTTCATATTCATCAGGCGGTGCAAATTCACCGCAAATAAATTTACCTTCATTAAGTTCCACACTTGGGAATACGGTAGCTTCAAGTATAAGCGGTGTAAGTGCCGGCTGGAGCGGAGTGGACGATAACAGAGGGAAGCTGAATAAGGCGGTAAATGAGAATGCAAGGGAAAAGTTTTACAGACCTACAGGCGGAGACAGCGTAACCGTAATGGTATATATGTGCGGTACGGACCTTGAGTCAAAATATGGAATGGCTACCAATGATCTTATAGAGATGACCAAGGCTAAGCTGTCGGACAATGTGAACTTAATAGTATATACAGGCGGTGCCAAAGCTTGGAAAAATTCTATAGTATCCGCGTCTACCAATCAGATATATCAGATAAAAGACGGTAAGTTAAGAAAACTTGCAGATGACAACGGGCAGCCTTCTATGACGGATCCGAACACATTGGTAAGATTTATAGAATACTGTAAGCAAAACTTTCCGGCAAACAGAAATCAGCTTATATTCTGGGATCACGGCGGCGGTTCTGTAACAGGCTACGGATACGATGAGAACAATTCAAATACAGGTTCAATGAACCTCTCAAAAATAAAATCGGCAATAGCCGCAACAAATATTAAATATGATTTTATAGGCTTTGACGCCTGTCTGATGGCAACCACAGAGAACGCACTGGCTCTTTCAGACTATGCGGATTATTTGATAGCCTCTGAAGAAACAGAGCCGGGAACAGGCTGGTATTATACAAACTGGCTTACAGATTTGAGTAATAATACGGCAATATCGACTTTGGATTTGGGAAAGAGGATAGTGGATGACTTCATTGATGAGAGTGGTAGAAGCGCAAGAGGACAGTCCACCACACTTTCATTAGTGGATTTGGCGGAACTTAAAGCTACTATGCCTGCAGGTCTATCAAGCTTTGCAAAGGATACTGCAAGCTATATAAAAAATAAGGAATACAATAAAGTATCAACCGCCAGAACCGCAAGCAGAGAATTTGCAAAGTCGTCAAATATCGACCAGGTAGACTTGGTAAATCTTGTATACAATATTGAACAGAGTGAGTCAAACAATACAATACAATCGGTGCTTGGTGCGGTAAAGTATAACAGAACATCATCAAATATGGCAAACTCATATGGGCTTTCAATATATTTCCCATATAAGAAGCTTTCAAAGGTGGACAGAATGGTTCAGACCTATGGCGATATAGGTATGGACAGCGATTATACCAGGGTAATACAGCAGTTTGCATCGTTGCAGGCGAGCGGACAGATAGCAGGTGGAGGAGAGAGTTCACCAATGTCTACACTTAGCGGTAGTAATTCAAATACAGCCGGTTCACTTTCAAGTGGAGACCTAAGTGCAATGATACAGAGTCTTTTATCAGGAAGTATTTCATCCGACAGTTTGGCAGCTATCGGTCTTGACCTTTCAAGTATAAACTTCTTACAAAACAGAGATATGTCTGATGATGATATAAAGGACTATGTGCTTTCAAACAGACTTGATTCATCAAAACTTCAGTGGAATGACAGTGACTCTACACCTAAGATACATCTGTCTGCAGCTGAATGGGATATGGTATCGGGCATATATGAAAATATGCTTATTGACGACGGACAAGGCTATATTGATATGGGACTTAACAATTTCTTTAAGTTTGATGAGAACGGAGATATGCTTGCAGACAAAGAAAGAGCATGGATATCAATAGACGGTAATCCTGTAGCATATTTTCATTTGGCCACTACAAAGGATGATAAAGGAAGTACCGATATCGGTTATGTACCTGTACTTTTAAACGGAGAGAGGGCAAACTTAATTATAGTATTTGACTCCGATCATCCTAAGGGATATCTTGCGGGTGCAAACTTTGACTATACAGGTACAGATGTAGACACTGTTGCAAAGAATATAACAGAGATAAAGACGGGTGATAAGATAGACTTTTTGGCAAATTATTATAGCTATGACGGAACTCTTGAAAATGATTATAAGATAGGCTATCAATATACTGTAAGTAAGCAGCCTGAAGTATACTATGTAAATATTCAGGATGACAATGAGATCACATATAAGTTTACAGATATTTACAATAACAGCTATTGGACTCCGGTTCTAAAGAGCAAATAAAAAATTTATGTAATTAGACTATAATTTGTAAAAACTATGTAAGACATAAAATTAAAATATAGTTTATAATGTAATCAAACAGTAAATCTGTTATGACATGAGTGAGTAGGAGAAAAGGAGGAATGATGAAAAAAGGTTTAATCAAATCAGCGGCAGTCTTGTTTGCGGCATTCAGTCTAGGTGGTGTTGTAGTTCCCCCGTTGACAGCACATGCAGAAGTTTTGGAGCGTATGCAAGGTGACAGAGGCGAATGGCGTAGAGACGAGCATGGTTGGTACTTTATGTTGACAGGAACTACAAGATATGTAGCGGAAAACTGGTTATATGACAATCAGAAGTGGTATTATTTTGATCACTGGGGCTATATGTACAGAAATGCTTGGATAAACTACAAGGGTGATTCATATTATGTAGGCGCTGACGGAGCAATGTGGTACAATGCCAGAACTCCTGACGGATACTGGGTAGATAGTAACGGTAAGTGGGTAAGATAACCCATATTTATAAAGTAAGACCTCAAGGTATACCTTGGGGTTTTATTAGCATATAGATATATTTTATGATATACTATAGGTGTTACTTGTAGTATTGTCTTTCTAAGAATCATTAGCGTAGAGGGTTAATGTTAAAAGAGGAGGAAATATGTTATATTGGGGAATTTTATTTGCTATATTTGCTATAGGTGAGATTATCATCCCCGGTTTGGTTTCGATATGGCTGGCGCTTGCTGCACTTATTATGGTTGTGCTGTCTCCGTTTATAGATTCGATACAGATACAGCTGGCTATATTCTGCATACTTTCGCTTATCTTTATCATATTCTTCAGAAAAATATTCAAGAGGTATATGAAGGTTAAGGATAAGCTTGATGTGGAGAGGGTAAAGATAGTAAAGCTTACAGCACAAGAAGGCGGTAAATATGTCTATGATGCAAGGTTTAAGGGCGGCATATGGACAGCTGTTTCAAATGTCAAGCTGAACGAAGGTGATATTGCCGATATCGGCAGATTTGAGGGAAATAAGATAATAATCGGGGAGAAATAAAAGGAGATATAACTATGAACGTGATAGGTTATGTTATTGCGATTATAATTCTGGCAATTATAGTTGTGTTTACAGCCAAGGGAATAAAGATAGTACCTGAGTCCAGAGTATATGTGATTGAGAGACTTGGAAAGTATTCACAGGGGCTTCAGTCAGGTTTGAGCTTTATCAATCCGTTTTTTGACAGAGTGGCTAAAGTGATTTCACTTAAGGAGCAGGTGGTAGATTTTCCGCCACAGCCTGTAATCACTAAGGATAATGCAACAATGCAGATAGACACTATAGTATACTTTCAGATAACGGATCCTAAGCTCTATACTTACGGTGTTGAAAGACCTCTGGCAGCTATAGAGAATCTTACAGCCACCACACTTAGAAATATCATAGGTGATATGACCGTAGACCAGACTCTTACATCAAGAGACACTATCAATACGGCAATGAGAGCGGAACTTGATGAAGCTACAGATCCTTGGGGTATCAAGGTAAACCGTGTGGAGCTTAAGAGTATCTTGCCTCCTGAAGATATCAGAGTTGCGATGGAGAAGGAGATGAAGGCCGAGCGTGAAAAGAGAGCCAATATCCTTGAGGCACAGGCAAAGAAAGAAAGCGCTATCCTTGTAGCCGAGGGTAATAAGCAGGCGGCAATACTTAATGCGGAAGCCGAGAAAGAGACTGCAATAAAGAGAGCCGAAGGACAGGCACAGGCTATACTTGCAATACAAAAAGCACAGGCCGAGTCTTTAAGAGTGCTTTCAGAAGCGGATCCCAGCCAGAAGGTACTTACACTCAAAGGCCTTGAGGCGTTCCAGAAGGTTGCTGACGGTAAGGCTACAAAGATTATTATACCTACCGAACTAAGCGGTTTGGCTTCACTTGCGACAAGCTTTGCGGAGCTGAACCAAAAAGTAGAGTTAAAAAAAGAATAGAATAAAAGAACAAAACAAAAAAGGGTACTCCCAAAAACGGAGTACCTTTTTTTAAAACTTATATTTCCTTACTTATAGGTAGTGAGAATATAAATTCGGTTCCTATTCCCACGGTACTTATAACATCTATATTTTCACCATGTGTTTGAAGTATCTCTTTTACAATGGCAAGTCCAAGCCCTGTACCCTTTTTGTCCTTACCTCTTGAAAGGTCTGATTTATAAAATCTGTCAAAGACTTTGGACTGTTCGTTCTTTGCGATACCGATGCCGGTGTCCTTCACGGAGACAAATATCTTTTCTTTTTTGATGCTTGTCTGTATTGTGATGGAAGAGTTTTGCGAGGAGAACTTTATGGCATTGTCAATAAGATTGTAAAGTACCTGCTCTATCTTGCCGAAATCCGCAAATACATACTGTGATACATTTATAAATATCAGTTCAATAGTAATATTCTTGCTGTTACACTGCACTTCAAAGCTGCTTGCAGTATTTCTTATCATCTCGTTTATATCAAAGTTTGTCTTATTGAGCTTTACACTTTCTATAGAGTCAAGTGAGAGTATGCTCTCTGTGAGTTTTGTAAGCCTTTTTGTTTCGTCTATTACTCTGTTAAGATACTTTTCAAGCATCTCAGGAGGTATTGTACCGTCCAGAATAGCTTCAAGGTATCCCTTTATAGAAGTAAGAGGAGAGCGAAAATCATGTGAGACATTGGATATAAACTTCTTTTGATAGTTTTCGGTATCATCAAGCTTATCGGACATATAATTCAGTGTGGCGGCCAGATACCCCATCTCATCATTTGAATTTACCTTTATTTCATACTTCAAATCACCTTCCGCATACGCCTTGGCTCCGTCGGTTATCTTCTTTAGAGGGGAGTACACAATACGTTGGAATACTATCAGTATAATCATGGACAATAGGAATACTATCAAGGATGTAATATAGACAATATTCAGTATATGATATTGGCTTTGAGTAACATTCTTCATAGGAAGGTGGATGACTACATAGCCGTAGGTACGGAAGTTGCCTGTAATAGGTGCGGAGACACTTAAGAAATCCTCATCAAAGGAGTTGAAATACCTTCCCACCATATAGGATTTGTTACCTGTAGCGGTAGGGTCAAAGTCGGAGATAACATCAGAGACTCTTTTATTCTCGGCATCCACTATTATCTTGCCGTTTTTATTCATTACCCATATCTTTGCATTCAAAAAGGTGGCGACAGCTCTAAGCTGCGGATAACTTTCCTCAAGTGAGATATTTTGCCCCTCGTACACTGTGGAGTAGGTGGAAGCTATCAGATTTGCCTCGTCATAGAGGGTCTGACTTCTGGACTCGACCAGATATGAATATGTAAGTTGGCTTGATATGGTGGCAATGGCCACAAATCCGGCTACTCCGAATATGATATAAGCCAGTATAAATTTCAGATAGAGAGAGAGTCTCATTTTTTGACCTCAAACTTATAGCCTATGCCCCAAACGGTGGATATGGCCCAAAACTGATTGTCGTGTATCTTCTCACGCAGTCTTTTGATATGTACGTCTACAGTCCTTGTGTCACCTATATACTCATATCCCCAGATGTTGTCAAGCAACTGTTCTCTGGTAAAGACTTGATTCGGATGCGAAGATAAAAAATACAAAAGCTCAAGCTCCTTTGGAGGCATCTCTATATTCTTGCCGAGGTATGTGACGGCATAGTTTGTCATATTTACAATAAGGTCGGGATATTCGACATATTCGCCGCCGCTGTGTAATTCAGGTATTGTTATAGTGCTGCTGTTGTATCTTCTTATTACCGCTTTGACTCTGGCGATAAGCTCCTTTGAGTCAAAGGGCTTTATCATGTAGTCGTCTGCACCAAGCTCAAGCCCCAGTACTTTATCAAAGACCTCGCCCTTTGCGGACAACATTATTATAGGCGTGCCTGACTTTGCCCTTATTTCTCTGCATACCTGATAGCCGTCAATTCCCGGCAGCATAAGGTCAAGCAGTACGAGATTCGGCTTGAATTCGTCAAAGTCGGCAAGTGCGGATTCGCCGTCACCTACTATTTTTGTTTCATAACATTCTCTCATCAAATACAATGAAATAAGTTCAGCAATATTTTCATCATCATCTACAATTAAAATTCTTTGCTTTTCTGCCATGTTTCCCCTTTAAATATTTATTTGAAATGAACTATAGTTACAGCATTGCCACCCTCGTTGAAATCGGCTAAAGAGTAGCTTTTTATAAATGATTGTCTCTTCAGGTAGGCATGTATTCCCTTTTGTAAGGCACCGGTACCTCTACCATGTATGATGCGCACTCCCGGAAGATGTGCAAGCAGGGCGTCGTCCAGATATTTGTCAAGCTCGGAGCAGGCCTCATCCACATTCTTACCGATTAGATTGATTTCAGTAGATATTGTAGCGGATTTGACCATTGACGAGCCGCGACTTCTTGTCTTGTTTTCAGTCTTTTTGGCAGGTTCTTCCACCAAGGCGATATCTGATATATTTACCTGTGACCTTAGGATACCCATCTGTACAAACAGATTTCCGCTCTGATTCGGAAGAGAAGATACGATACCGTCAAGGTTTAAACTGATAACATGTACACTGTCTCCAAGCTTAAGTTCCTTAGGCTTTTTTAGTTTGTTTGTAGGCTTTTTGACTTCAACAGACTTTGTATTCTTATTTATGGACTCACGAAGTCTGGTACGCTGCTCTTCAAGAGCGGATCCGAGGCCTGCACCTGAAGCTATCTTATTGATATTTTTTATAGTATCATCTGCAGTTTCCTTGGCTTCCTCCAATATCTTTCTGGCAGATTCTCTGGCATCTTCAATAATTTTTTCTTTCTTGGCGGCCAGATTTTCTTCCTGCTTGTCATAATGCCTTTTGAGGCTCTCAATCTCTCTTTTATACTTTTGTATGGATAATTTATCCTTTTCTATGATTTGTCTGTCATTTTCGAGTCTGGTAAGCAAGTCTTCAAAATCTTTTGCATCTTTTTCAAGATGTGTATCCGCCTCCGATATAATGTAGTCGGGAAGTCCCAGCTTGCCGGCTATTGCAAAGGCATTTGATTTTCCCGGAACTCCTATCAGTATTCTGTAAGTAGGAGAGAGAGTTGCCACATCAAATTCACACGATGCGTTTTCAACTCCCGGCTCATTAAGCGCAAACACCTTAAGTTCACTGTAGTGAGTGGTGGCGATGCATCTGCTTTGCATTCTGTGAAGGAAGGAGAGTATTGATATGGCAAGTGCGGCACCCTCTGTAGGATCGGTACCGGCACAAAGCTCATCAAAAAGACAGAGTGAGTTTGCATCCGCATGATTCAGAATGTAGACAATGTTTTTCATATGACCTGAAAATGTGGACAATGACTGCTCAATACTTTGCTCATCACCTATATCGGCAAATACGTCGGTAAATACAGAAAGCTCACTTCCCTCAAAAGCGGGGATATGCAGTCCTGCCTGTCCCATAAGTGTGAATAAGCCTACAGTTTTTAGAGAAACAGTCTTACCGCCGGTATTAGGACCTGTAATAATCAACAAATCGTAGGTATCTCCAAGCGAAATGTTGATAGGTACCACCTTTTTTGCATCAAGAAGTGGATGTCTGCCCTCTTTTATATTGATATAGTGCTTTGAGTTAAACTTAGGCTCACTGCCGTTCATCTTCTTTGAAAGGTTCGCCTTGGCATATACAAAGTCAAGATAAATCAGATTTTTTGCATTATTGTCAAGTACACCTGTGTACTCGGCAGCCAGTAAGCTAAGTCTTTCGAGTATTTTTTCAATCTCTTTTTTCTCATCCATAGCAAGTGACTTAAGCTCATTGTTCATTCTGATAACGGCAAGAGGTTCGATAAATACTGTTGAACCGGTAGAGGACTGGTCATGTACCACACCTGATACTTTATTCTTGTATTCACTTTTTATAGGAAGGCAGTATGCACCGTCTCTTTGTGTTATTACGGCGTCCATCAGATACTCTCTGTGTGCATTCAAAATATTGTTGAGTTCCGTATGCATCTTTGAGTTGATTTGATTTATCTTCCTTCTGATATGGCTAAGTTCCGGGGATGCATTATCTGCTATGATTTCCTCTGAGATAATACATCTTGAAAGCTCTTTTTTTAAAGGTTTACACTCATCAAGTGTAATAAAATACTCTTCCAATACGTCATATGAATGGTCATCGTCATGAAGTCCGTAGGATATTGCTTTAGCTGCCGCATTCAATATGGACAGGATTTTCATAAGCTCGACCTGTGAAAGAGAAGAGCCTATTTCAAGTCTTTTTAAAGAGTCTTTTATATCTTTTACTTCAGACAGTGAGAGATTGCCTTTCAGTCTGATTCTGTCAAGTGCGGCAGTTGTATGACTTTGGTCTTTTTGTATTTCAGCAATGTCGGTAGACGGCTTTAACTTGCTGCAGAGTCTTTTTGCTGGCTCGCTGCTTGCCATATCTACCAGACTGTTTATTATCTTTTCAAATTCCAGTATTTTTAATGTTTTTTTATTCATAAGTTGTCCTTTTATATATCTAACAATAACAAAAATATTATATCAAAAAAAAGCCTTAAAATCATAAGTTTTCTTATGATTTTAAGACCGGTTTATTATTTGTGTGAACGTTTAAACTCTCTGTATGCATCCTGTGTTTCAGGGTTGAAGCCGACCAATGCGTTCGGATAGTTCATACCGACATACTCAACTAAAGCTTCCATATTGCCCTCAGCCTTTTTATCATGAGTTACCGTGACATTGCATTCACGAATTCTGCCGTTCTCATAGAGGTTTATCTGCAATGAATAGCTTACACTTACAGTTATAAGTGCATACATCTTTTGCTTGGTTATACGGTGGAACATCCAAACGAGGTCCTTAAGATTGTACATATCAAGACCGAACTTTGTATTAAGTATCAAATGGTCTTTGTATACATACGCTCCTATGGTTTTATCCACATAATCTGAGATATTATCAAGCTCGCCTAGATTATCTCTGAGTCTTTCATCCAAAGCGCAGAGTCTTTCATAGTTGTCATTGTTTGTGGATTTTCTTGTAAAGGCTAAAATGATAAATCCTATACCCATTACAAACAGAATTATTGTACCTCCGAGAGCGACTACTATCTCCTTTGTAAGAGAAGTGTTCTTAAGGTATATATCGGTATTCAGTGCACCGTTATCTCTGTAGGTATTATCGGGGTCAATCTCATTCGCCACATCTGAAAGTTGGTTGTAGGTATCATCTTTTACAGCTACAATAAGATACTCAACAGGTGCATCTTTAGAGTCTTTATTCTCATCCTTGGCGTAATTATCAAATGTTTCAAGCATTGAGTTGATTTTTTTATTACCGGGATGTGCCTCCAAAAAGTATACTCCGTCATCAGCCATTATAGTGTAGATCTCAGACTTGTTATCACTTGAACCGTAGCCTGTATCGATTATATCGTGTACGGCTACGGCATATATACTGTCTATATCAGTTTTTGAAGCATTTGTAAAGTAATATCCGTCGTTATAAAGTTTCTGTGGAGAGTTGAAGCTGAGTATTATATCAAGCTTGGTACGGGCAAAAAATATGCCGCCTGCTATAAGTATTATACCTACTATAATATGTGATATAAAACTTAATTTATTGTTTCGCATTCCCATAAATTATAATGTCATACCCTTTCTGCCATGGCATTGTTTATATTTCTTTCCGCTTCCGCAAGGACAAGGGTCGTTCGGATAAACCTTAGCCTCTATACGAATAGGCTTCTTTACTGTGCTGTCATCCTTATTGGTTCCTGTAACCTTGGCGGCAGGTTCTCTTTCGACCTTCTGCTCAACCTTGACATGATATAGGATACGCACAGTGTCTTCAGAGATACCTCTGGTCATCTCGTCGAACATATCATAGGCTGCCATCTTGTACTCTACAAGAGGGTCTCTTTGACCGAGTGCCTGTAAGCCGATACCCTGACGAAGCTGTTCCATATCATCTATGTGGTTCATCCACTTGTTGTCGATAGCCTTAAGAAGTACTACACGCTCAAGCTCACGGATCTTTTCAGCATCCGGGAACTCGGCTTCCTTAGCCTCATAAAGCTTAATTGCTTCTTCCTTTAACTTGTGGATAAGCTCATCCTTTTTCATATCATCGGTATTACTGTAGTCGGTAGGAGTAAGCGGAATGATTGGGAGCAAGAGCTCATGAAGCTCTGTCATATTCCACTCTGAAGAAGGCACTTCATCTGAAATAGCCATATTTACAGAATGTTCTATTACATCATTTACCATACGAAGGATGGTATCGCGCATATTGTCGCCTTCAAGTACCTTGTTTCTCTCTTCGTAGATAACTTCTCTCTGCTCGTTGTTTACTTCATCGTATTTTAGAAGGTTCTCTCTTATACCGTAGTTGTTGCTCTCTATCTTCATCTGAGCCTTTTCAATAGCTCTTGTAAGCATCTTGTGTTCAATCTGCTCATTCTCAGGAACTCCAAGTGCATTGAAGATATTTATAAGTCTCTCAGATGCGAAAAGTCTCATAAGATCATCTTCAAGTGAGATATAAAATCTTGATTCACCCGGGTCACCTTGACGACCTGAACGACCTCTAAGCTGATTGTCGATACGCCTGCTCTCATGTCTTTCAGTACCTATTATCTTCAGACCGCCTGCTTTAACAGACTCAGGATCAAGTTTGATATCGGTACCACGACCTGCCATGTTGGTGGCGATAGTAACGGCACCATGTATACCTGCCTTTGCAACTATCTCAGCCTCTTTCTCATGGAATTTCGCATTAAGTACTTCATGAGGTATTCCCTCTTTTTTGAGCATCTTTGAAAGCATCTCAGATGTCTCAATGGTGATTGTACCTACAAGTACAGGCTGTCCCTTAGCGTGAGTTTCCTTGATATCCTCCACAACTGCATGGAACTTCTCTTTTTTGGATTTATATACGGCATCCTCTTGGTCAATTCTTATTACAGGTTTATTAGTAGGAATGGCGATAACGTCCATGCCGTAAGTATTTCTAAACTCCTTCTCCTCTGTAAGAGCGGTACCGGTCATACCTGCTTTCTTTTTGAACTTGTTGAAGAAGTTCTGGAATGTGATGGTGGCAAGAGTTCTTGACTCTCTTTGAACATTTACATGCTCCTTTGCCTCTATAGCCTGATGCAAACCGTCAGAGTATCTTCTTCCCGGCATTATACGACCTGTGAACTCGTCTACGATAAGTACTTCATCGTCCTTTACAACATAGTCTTTATCTCTGAACATAAGGTTGTTGGCTCTTAACGCAAGGATAATACAGTGCTGTATTTCAAGGTTTTCAGGATCTGCAAGGTTCTCTATGTTGAAGTATTTTTCTACCTTCTTGATACCTTCTTCTGTAAGGTTAACGACCTTATCCTTTTCATTGACGATAAAGTCACCTGTCTCTTCGATTTCGTCTCCCATAAGAGCGCCCATCTTTGTAAACTCAGCACTTGCTTCACCTCTTTCAAGCTGCTTTGCAAGCATATCACAAATCTCATAGAGCTTTGTGGACTTGCCTGACTGACCTGAAATAATAAGAGGTGTTCTTGCCTCATCTATAAGGATTGAGTCCACCTCATCGATGATTGCATAATCAAGTGAACGAAGTACCTGATCTTTTTTGTATATTGCCATGTTATCACGAAGGTAGTCAAATCCAAGCTCATTGTTGGTGACATATGTGATATCACAGGCATACTGTTCCTGTCTCTGTGTTGAATCCATAGAGTTTAGAACACAACCTACGCTGAGTCCCAAGAATCTGTGGATTTGTCCCATCTCGTCAGCATCACGCTGTGCAAGATAGTCGTTAACGGTTACTATAAGTACACCTTTACCTGCAAGAGCATTCAAATAAGCCGGACAGGTGGATACAAGGGTTTTACCTTCACCTGTTCTCATCTCTGCAATACGACCTTGATGGAGGACCATACCACCAATAAGCTGTACTCTAAAGTGCTCCATACCTGTAACTCTGACAGAAGCCTCTCTTACAGCTGCAAATGCTTCAGGCAAGATGTCATCAAGTGTTTCTCCATCTGCCAACCTTTGTTTGAACTTCGGTGTAAGTTCTCTTAATTCCTCATCACTCATGGCCTGCATAGTAGGGCGCAGACTCTCTATCTTATCAATAGTAGGTTCTATCAGTCTAAGCTCTCTTTCACTATGTGTACCGAATATTTTCTCAATAAAATTCATTATGGTTTCTCCAAAAATAAATTAGACTTAACAATATCTATGATATAGATTATTGCAAAAGTGTCCACTAATCAAGCTATTTTAGCACTTAGAAAGGACTTTATCAACTTTTAGAAGAAATATTCATATTATGTTCACATTATAGACTATGTTATGTAAAGTAAAAGTCAAAAATGTAAGAGATGAAGTAAATTTACATATAGAAAATAGGTAGAGGAAGTTGTAAAATAGAAAGGATAAACTTTTAGGAGAGAATATGGAAGAGAAAAAAGAAAATCGTATGGGAGTTATGCCGGTAGGTAAACTTCTTTTTTCTATGAGTACGCCAATGGTAATCTCATTCTTGGTGCAATCACTTTACAATATAGTAGACAGCATATTTGTGGCAAGATACAGCCCCGATGCACTGGCGGCGGTATCTTTGGCATATCCGATACAGATACTTATGATAGCTGTATCTGTAGGTACGGGAGTCGGTGTAAATGCACTGCTATCCAGATTGCTTGGAGAGGGAAAAAAAGACAGAGCAAAAGTGACTGCCGATAATGCTGTATTGCTTGCAATAATAGCGTCTATAGCATTTGCAATATTCGGGGCAATCGGTACAAAGGCATTTTTTGATGCACAGACAAACAGTGAGAGTATAAGAAGCCTCGGATACTCATATCTTTCAATTGTAAGTATATTTTCTTTCGGACTTATTTTGGAAGTTACATATGAGAGAATATTGCAGTCCACAGGAAAGACTATCTACAATATGATTACTCAGGGTATAGGAGCAATTATAAATATAATTCTGGATCCGATACTTATTTTCGGACTGTTGGGAGCACCTAAGCTTGGAATAGCCGGTGCGGCAATAGCCACTGTTACGGGTCAGATAATTGCAATGATTTTATCATTTGTTTTTAATATGATATATAATGAAGAGGTTGATATAAGTTTCGGAAAGCATATATTTAAACCTGATTTCATCATAATAAAGGATATTTATAAGGTCGGAATACCTTCAATAGCAATGCAGTCCATGTCAACTCTTATGATGCTCGGACTGAATAAGATTTTGGTGACATATTCGGATATGGCGGTCAATGTACTTGGAATATACTATAAGCTTCAAAGTTTTGTGTTTATGCCGATATTCGGTCTAAATAACGGAATGACACCGATTGTTGCATACAATTACGGAGCAAGAAATAAGGACAGAATAATAAAAGCACTGAAATATTCATTTATGACTTCAATTGTTATAATGGTGATAGGTACCGCAATATTTTGGATTTTTCCGAAAGAGCTTATGATGCTTTTCAGCCCTAATGAAGAAATGCTTAGACTCGGAATACCGGCTCTTAGAATATGCAGCCTTTGCTTTATTTTGGCGGCATTTGATGTAATAGCTATTGCAAGCTTCCAGTCTCTTGGAAACGGTATGTATGCGCTGTATGCTTCATTCCTCAGACAATTGGTTTTAATACTTCCTCTTGCATATGTGCTTTCAAAGATGTTCGGACTGGAGGCCGTGTGGTATTCCATTCCGCTTGCTGAACTTGGATGTGCATTTTTTGACATATATTTGATGAAGAAGATATATAAGCAGAAAATTGCAAATCTGTAAAGAAGCTTATGATGCAAAGTTTGGGGAAAATGTAGATTTTGTTGAGAGAACGAAGAGAATTATCAAGGAATTTGGTAAGGAAGTTGCAACTCCGGATGAAGCAAGGCGGATTCTTGGCTTAAAATAGGATATATGAAGTTTAGAAGAGGAACGATTATTCGGTCCTCTTTTTAATTAAAATATTAAAAGTTAAACTAATATTTTAGCTAAATATAATGGTTTTGACATACAAACAGAAACTTTAAACTATATAAAATAAAAACATAAAATAAAAATCCGAAAATAATATACATAATACACACTTATATATGTCGGCTTTGTGAATGATTGCGTTATAAATTTATTTATTTTATAATGTAGCAAGAAATTTAGGGGAAATGTAGCCCGGCTACTGGCTCTTAAAGGTTTCTTATAATACTTTTGTTATTTAGATATGGAGGATTGTTATGGATTATCGCAAATCTGCCACAGAAGTGCTGGCGGCGATCGGTGGAAGTAAAAACATTGCGTCTGCCGCACATTGTGCCACAAGATTGCGTTTGGTCATAGTTGACAACGGTAAGGTCGACAAAAAGACCATCGAGAATATTGAAGGCGTAAAAGGAGTCTTTGAGGCTTCGGGACAGTTGCAAATCATATACGGCACAGGTACTGTGGATAAAGTGTATGATGAGTTTATAAATGTAGCAGGTATATCGGGTGCTACGAAGGAAGAGGCGAAGGCGGCTGCAGCAGCCAATACAAATGTATTCCAGAGGTTTATAAAGACCTTGGGAGATATTTTCGTTCCTATCATTCCTGCCATTGTTGCTTCAGGATTCCTTATGGGTATCATGAATGCGCTTGACTTTATGGTAAAAAACGGATTCTTAAATATTGATACGACATCTTCGATATATGTATTTGCGAATCTGTTTTCAAATATAGCATATGTATTCCTGCCTATACTTATCGGATTTTCGGCGGCAGGAGTATTCGGCGGTAATCAGTACTTAGGTGCGGTTATCGGTATGATAATGATTCATCCGAACCTTGTGAATGCTTGGAATGTGGCTACAGCAACAGATATACCGATGCAGAGTGTATTCTTCGGACTTTGGAAAATCAAAATGGTAGGATATCAGGGTCATGTTATTCCTATTATGATTTCAGTTTGGGTAATGTCAAATATAGAAAAAAGATTGCACAAGGTAATACCTGCAATGTTTGATCTTTTTGCAACACCGCTTATATCGGTGTTTGTGACAGGATATCTTGCACTTTCAGCTATCGGACCTGTATTCGTAGTTGTTGAGAATGCTTTTTTAAATGCGGTACAGATGCTTATAGCAATACCTTTCGGTATCGGTTCATTTATAATGGGTGCGCTGTATGCACCTACGGTAGTTATGGGTATTCACCATATGTATACAATTATCGACTTGGGTCAGATAGCAAAATACGGTGTGACATACTGGTTACCTCTTGCATCGGCTGTTAATGTGGCACAGGGCGGTGCCTGTCTTGCGGTAGCTGTAAAGACAAAGGATCCTAAGATTAAGAGTCTTTGCTTCCCGTCATCTCTTTCAGCATTTATGGGTATTACAGAGCCGGCAATCTTCGGTGTAAACTTAAGATTCTTTAAGCCTTTCATTGCAGGATGTCTGGGCGGTGCAGTAGGTGCGATGTTTGCTTCCATAATAAGACTTGGAGCAACGGGAACAGGTGTAACAGGTATATTCGGAATACTTCTTACACTTTCAAATCCTGTAGGATATATTTTGACATTTATTATCTCCATGGCCGTGGCATTTGCAGCAAGCTGGGTACTTACACCGTCAAGCCTTATAGATGCCAATTTACCTGTAGAGCCGGTGGAAGAGAATAAGGATGCACAGGCACTTGGAAGTGTGGATGAAGCTGAAGCTGACAAGGATTTAAGAGTTGAAACCAAGCCTGTAGAAGAAGGACCTGTAGATGTGGCATCACCGCTTAGCGGAAAGATAGTTTCTATGGAAGAGACCAAGGATGAGACCTTTATAGCAGGTATTTTAGGAAAGGGTGTATGTATTATCCCTGACGGAGATACGGTTTATGCACCTGATAACGGTACAGTAATAGCTCTTATGGGTCATGCTGTGGGTATGAAGCTTGACAACGGTGTTGAACTTATTGTTCATGTGGGTGTCAATACTGTTGAACTTGGCGGAAAGCATTTTGAAGCGTTGGTTGCCAACGGAGATAAGTTTAAGAAGGGTCAGGCTCTTATGAAGTTTGATTCCAAGGCAATCAGTGAGGCCGGATACCTTATGACAACTCCTGTACTTGTGACAAACAGTTTTGAGTACAGCGATGTTACCTGCGCACCTTTCGGTGATGTGGCGGTAGGAGATAAGATACTTACAGCAATCAAATAGAATATAGATTATTAAAAAAGACAACTGATGAAAAAACAGTTGTCTTTTTTGCTTTATAAGATTTACATAAATGCCCTTGGTGATACACGCTTTAACATATCAAGCATATGTGTATCGGGGGTGATAAACAGCAAAATATTTTCACCGCTATTTGGGAAGATAAGACAATAAGAAGATGTCATATCGCCTGTGGAACAGTCTATTCTCTTACCGTTTCTTTGACCGTTCATCTTAGGAGATGAGGTGGGAAAAGCGGTCTCTAAGGTCTTGATATCCATGGTGAGGATATTTTTTCTCTTGGTCTTATTGTAGACTGCATCAACGGTCAGATCCGCATTTAACAGAGAGTATTCGTATTCTACAGAAAGTTTAGGGTATACAAGATAGTAGAATACAAAGCCTAGTGCAATTACAAGAATCATTGCAAACTGTGTGTATAATGTAAGCACAAGCATACAAACTATTGCAATGATATTGATTGCAGACATTATTATCGCGGATGAATCAGGTTTATTCTTCTTTACAAGCAATTCATAAAAAGTATCATTCATTATTTTTCACCTTTAAAAAATTTGTAATCAATATGGCTATGTTGAAGATATCGGCACCTTCAAAGGTCTTTATATCGATGCCATATTTTTTTTCTATTTGCTCAAGTCTATAGACTAAAGTATTTCTGTGCATATGCATATATCTTGAGGTCTCGGCGATACTTAAGTTGTGGTGAATGAAGGTGGCTGCAAGCTGCATACTCTCATCATCTATCACACCGCCGAAGTGTCTTTTTAAAAAATTCTCACATACAGGTCTCGGAATATTGTAGATAAGCTCTCCCGTACCTAGGTCATTCGGACTTATTATCTTCTTATCGGAGCAAAAAATCTCGCTGATAAGAAGTGCCTGCCTCAAATCCAGGTACTCCTTTTGCAAAAGTGAAGTATCACTGAATATATCGCTGTATGCAATATATGCTCCGGTCATACCTTCAGTTTCTATAACGTCAAGAAGCGGATGTGCTATATTATCCTCTCCAAGGTAGAGAAAACAAATATGTGTGGAGTCAAGGCTGCAAAGATATTCGGAACTCCTTCCCGGAAAGAGTGAGGTGATTATCTTTTTAATGGTTTCATCTATCTTTGTAGGAACATATATAAGGTATAAGCGCATCTTGGTGTCAGGCTTTATATTAAGTGATTGTAAGGCATGAGCCTGTTCCTTGTCCGGGTAAATTCCGTTAAGTATGTTTAAAAGAATATTGGCGCTTGAATATTTTTCTTTATAGGCTGCGGATATTTTTTTTAAAGCTGAAATACTTACCTCATCTTCATTTTCAATACTTAACTTTACACCTGTAAGTTTATATATTTTGTTCAATTCTTTTTTAATATCATCATTCATAGCTATATTATAGCCGTATATAAAATAAAATAAAGGGGGAAAAGCTCCCCCTTTATAATCTTTTGATTAGTTTGTAATTGTAAGCTCTGTTTCCTTATCAAAGATATGAATCTTTTCCATATCAAGTGCGAACTTGGCATGGTCACCTGTTCTTAAGTTTGTTCTAGGGTTTACTCTTGCAGTCATCTGGAAGCCTTCCACATCAAAGTATAGGAAAACTTCAGCACCTAAAAGCTCATAAACCTTGATATCGGACTCGATAACGCTGTCAGGTGAGCTGTTGATAAACAACTGTGAGTCATGCATATCCTCAGGACGAATACCGAGTACAACAGTCTTACCGTTGTAAGAACCGTCTTTGAACTTTGCAACCTTTGTTACAGGAAGCTTTAAGTTATGTGAACCGACCTTTAAGAATACATCCTCACCTCTGTTTTCAACTACGGCATCCATGAAGTTCATCTGCGGTGATCCGATAAATCCTGCAACGAAGAGGTTCTTAGGAGCATTGTAAAGATTCTCAGGAGAATCTACCTGCTGTACAATACCGTCTTTCATAACAACGATTCTTGTACCAAGTGTCATAGCCTCTGTCTGGTCATGTGTAACGTAGATGATTGTAGCGCCGAGTCTTTGATGAAGCTTTGAAATCTCGATACGCATCTGTACTCTAAGCTTTGCATCAAGGTTTGAAAGAGGCTCATCCATAAGGAATACCTTAGGGTTACGAACGATAGCACGACCCATTGCAACTCTCTGTCTCTGACCGCCTGATAAAGCCTTAGGCTTTCTGTCAAGAAGCTTTTCAAGGTCAAGGATTCTTGCGGCTTCACGAACAAGCTTATCTATCTCATCTTTAGGTCTCTTACGAAGCTTAAGACCGAATGCCATATTGTCATATACAGACATATGCGGATATAGAGCGTAGTTCTGGAAAACCATGGCGATATCTCTGTCCTTAGGTTCCACATCGTTCATTACCTTACCGTCGATTTCAAGTGTACCGCCTGAGATATCCTCAAGTCCTGCAATCATACGAAGTGTTGTAGATTTTCCACAACCTGAAGGTCCTACGAAAATGATGAACTCTTTGTCAGCAATCTCAAGGTTGAAGTCCTGAACAGCCTTAAAGCCGTTAGGATAAACTTTTTCAATGTTCTTTAATGATAAACTTGCCATTTTTCCTCCTAAATGTATAAGAAAATTTATGATTTAAGTATATAAAATAAACTTCGACCAATCAATCGCAGACATCACCAAAAATATCGGCCTTATTTCGTCAAAATAACGAAGTTAAATTGCGAACACATAAAAATGAAAAAGTCAATAATTTACATAAAATTTGCATTGTGTTATGCTAGGGAAAATATATCGACCGTAAAAACTTAATATAATAAAGGGAGTATACGATAGGTGTAAATAATATAGCGAGGTAAGAAAATGAAGAAGGCATGGTGGAAGGAAGCTATAGTTTATCAGATTTATCCGAGAAGCTTTTGTGACAGCAACGGAGACGGAATAGGTGATCTGAACGGTATTACAAGTAAGCTTGACTATCTGAAGGAGCTTGGTATAGATGTGATATGGCTGTCTCCAGTATATAAGTCACCAAATGACGACAACGGATATGATATCAGTGATTATGAAGATATCATGACAGAGTTCGGTACTATGGATGATTTTGACAAGATGCTTGCCGCGGCACATGAAAGGGGCATCAAGATAGTGATGGATCTTGTAGTAAATCACACCTCCGATGAACATCCGTGGTTTGTAGAGAGTAAAAGCTCAAAGGACAATCCGAAGAGGGATTATTATATCTGGAAGGAAGGAAAAAACGGCAAGGAGCCTAACAACTGGGGTTCCGCATTCTCAGGTCCGGCTTGGAAGTACGATGAGAAGACGGATATGTACTACTTACATCTGTTCTCTGTAAAGCAGCCCGATCTCAATTGGGTAAATCCAAAGGTAAGAAAAGAAGTCTTTGATATGATGACAAGATGGTGTGAGAAGGGTATTGACGGCTTCAGAATGGATGTTATAAGCCTTATCTCAAAGCCTGAAGGTTTCCCTGATGCAAAGGTTGTCGGGCTTTACGGAGATATGAACATCTGTGCAAACGGACCTAAGGTACATGATTATCTGAAAGAGATGAATGAAAAGGTACTTTCAAAGTTTGATATTATGACTGTCGGAGAGACTGCAGGCGTTACACTTGATGAGGCGAAGAAGTATGCAAACAGTGAGGGCAGTGAGCTCAACATGGTGTTTCAGTTTGAACATATGGGGCTTGACGGTGAAGGGGACTTTAAGTGGTCAACAAAGCACATCCCTCTTGTACCTTTAAAGGAGAACCTTACAAAGTGGCAGCTGGGGCTTGATGAAGTGGCATGGAACAGCTTGTATTTTTGCAATCATGACCAGCCAAGAATCGTATCAAGGCTTGGGGATGACAGTGACGAGTTCAGAGAGGTTTCAGCAAAGTGTATAGCTACCTGCCTACATATGATGCAGGGTACACCTTATGTATATCAGGGTGAGGAGCTCGGTATGACAAATACCGTGTTCAAGTCCGTAGATGATTTCAGAGACCTTGAATCAATCAATGCATATAGAGAGCTTATAGAAAGCGGCCTTTATACTAAGGAAGATATGTTCCCTAAGATTGCACACAAGAGCAGAGACAATGCAAGAACTCCTATGCAGTGGGATGCAGGTGAGAATGCAGGCTTTACCACAGGCACACCTTGGATTGCACTAAACCCTAACTATAAGAAAATAAATGTTGCCGACCAGCTAAATAGAGATGATTCGGTATTCCACTACTATCAAAAACTCATCAAACTCAGAAAAGAGTATGAGATTATAGTATACGGAAAGTATGAGCTTTTACTTCCTGACGATGAAAATATATATGCATATGTTAGAACACTCGGAAATCAGAAGCTTTTGACAGTGTGCAACTTCAGTAAAGAAAATCACAAGTTTGACTTTTCAGGCTATGAAAATGCCAAGGTTTTGATATCAAATTATAACAGAGATGTTAGAGAAGACGGCACATTAAAGCCTTATGAGGCGGCTGTTTTATTACTTGAAAATGCATGAAAAGTATGATAAAATGTTGACAAATATCATAAAGATACTCAATGGAGGAGATTAAGATGAAAAAAAGATTCTTGAGTGTTGCAGCAGGTGTTTTGGCGGTATCCGCTATTTTGGCAGGATGCGGTTCAGGTGCTGCAAAGAGCGAGAGCAGTGCAGATACTCAGAGCAGTGCTGCAGAGACAAAGGCAGGCGAGTCTAAGGCTGACAGCAGCGCAAGTGCAGGCGCACTCAGACTTGTAAACGGTAAGATTGAGATTGATTCACAGCTTAAGAAAGTAGCCGAGAAGTACAAAGAGAAGACAGGACAGGAAGTTGTTATCGAGTCTTTAGGTGGCGGTGTTGATATTCAGGGTCAGTTAAAGAGCTATAAGGCAGCCGACAATATGCCTGATATCTTTGTTATCGGCGGTGACGGCGACTATGCAAACTGGACAGATTCAGTTGCAGACCTCAGTGATTGTGAGTTCGTAAAGAATACAGATTTCGGTTATAAGGATAAGACATCAGGTAAGGTTGTAGGTTTCCCATATGCTGTAGAGGGCTACGGTATCACATACAATGCAGATATTCTTGAGAAGGCAGGTATCGATCCTGCATCACTTAAAAACTATGATGCATTCAAAGCGGCTTTTGAGAAGCTTGACAGCATGAAGAGTGAGCTTGGTATTCAGGCGGTAGCATCTGTAGCTGCAGAGTCCGGACAGATGTACTGGTCAACAGGTAACCATTTATTCGGTTACTACTACACAGGCGGACTTGACAGAGGTGACAACAAGTACTTTGATATGGCTATGAAGGGTGAGTTTGATGATCAGAGACTTAGTGAGTTTGCAGATATGACAGCTTTACTTTTCAAGTATGCAGATCCGCAGGTACTTATCTCAGGTACATATGATGATCAGCTTGCACTTTGGGCACAGGGTAAGACAGCATTCATCACACAGGGTAACTGGATTGATCCTTCACTTCCTACATACAATGTAACATTTAAGGCAGGCCTTTTACCGCTTGCATTTACAAAGGCCGATATGACAAAGATCCTTGCAGACAGCCCTTCATGGTGGTGTGTATATAAGGACAGCAAGAATGTGGATGCAGCTAAGAAGTTCCTTGATTACTTGGCAACAGATCCTGATGCACAGGAGATTCTTGTAAAAGAAGCAGGTATGATTTCACCATATAAGTCAAGCACAATTGAGCCTGAGACACCGCTTGCAGTAAGCTTGAAGTCATATGTTGATGCAGGTAATACATCTTCATGGGCTTGGTCAAATATGCCTGAGGGTATCGCACAGAATAAGCTCGGTCTTATCTTCGAATCTTTCGCAAAGGGCGATATGACAAATGAGCAGTTCGTTACAATGATGAAGACTACAATTGCCGATTATGTTGCAGCAAACAAAAAGCAATAATAAAAAACAATATTTAAAATGCTTCGCAAATTTTAGAACGGCCGGTTTAAAAGATTTGAGACCGGTAGTGTAAAGTTAATATATATTGCCAAGGCATTTGGATGCTTTGCGATATTTATCGCAAAAAACAGATTTTCTGTTTTCAAGAACTTAGGATGGCGACTTTTTAAAGTCGCCATTTTTTTAGATATATCTTCATGCCTTAGAGGCATTTGAAAGGAGCGAACTTGAATACAAAAAATGCAAAGACGTTACCACTTATCTTTATGGTGGTAGGAGCGTTATTGACGATTTATGCATTGATTTTGGACTTTATGAAGTCCACAGGAGAATTAAGAGGCTATATACTGATTTTGGGTGTGATTTTATTGATACTGGGTATATTTAAAATACCAAACAAAAAGCATACCAAAATAGTAAACATGGTTTTCTTATTCCCGATGATATTTACTTTTGCAGTGACTGTTATCATTCCGTTTATTTTGGGTATTGTATACTCATTTACAGACTGGAACGGTATACAGGTTACCAAATTCGTGGGCTTGTCCAATTATATTACTATGTTCAAGCAGTCCGATTATGTGTATTCGTTTGTAATTACGGTAATATACACAGTTATAAATATGATTTTGGTGAATGTGGTAGGTTTTGCTTTGGCACTTGTATGTTCATCAAAGATTAAGGGAACATCATTTTTCCGTTCGGCATACTTTTTGCCGAACCTGATCGGCGGTCTTGTACTCGGCTATGTATGGCAGTTTATATTCAATAAGGTGTTTACTACAGTATTTGCAGGTTCCGTATCAATGCTTACAAATGCAAACCTTGCACTGCTTGCAATACTTATAGTTAATACATGGCAGTATGCAGGTTATATAATGCTTATCTACCTGACAGGTCTTCAGACTGTGCCTAAGGATGTACTTGAGGCGGCAGGAGTGGACGGTGCATCTGCAATCACAACGCTCTTTAAGATAAAGATGCCTATGATTGCAAATACATTTACAGTATGTATATTCCTTACATTGGTCAATTCTTTCAAACAGTTTGATTTGAACTTGGCTATAACAAACGGTGCGCCAAGCCGTATCATGGGAGCGGATATTATACAGTCCACAGAGCTTTTGGCTTTGAATATTTATAATACCGCAATCAGAAAGAACAACTACGCGCTTGGACAGACAAAGGCGGTTGTATTCTTTATAATACTTGCAGTGGTATCACTTACACAGGTTGCAATAAGTAAGAAGAAGGAGGTAGAGCTGTAATGAGAGCACAAAAGATTAGAAATGTGGTCGGCACTATTGTCGGCTTTATCATAGCATTCTTTATACTTTGTCCGTTTTTCCTTGTTGTAATAAACTCCGCAAAGACCAGTGCGGATATCGTGGTAAGCCCTATCACTTTGCCTAAGAACTGGGCACAGATGCTTACCAACTTTAAGGGTGTTATAAATAATACGAACTTCAGCTACTGGAGTTCTTTCAGAAGTTCTATGATAATTACAGTTGTTTCATTGGTACTTTTGACATTATTTTCATCTATGGCTGCATGGGTGTTAAGCCGTCATCACAAAGAGGGTTGGTCAAACTTTATCTTTATGATGTTTGTAGCCGCAATGGTTATTCCTTTCCAGGTTGTTATGCTTCCTATACTTACAGTTTTCAAAAATATAGGAAACTTCACAGGTATTCAGATGCTCTCAAGCTATAAGGGAGTGGTATTTGCTTACCTCGGATTCGGAGGTTCCATGTCAATTTTTGTACTGCACGGTTTTATAAAAGGTATCCCGAAGGAGCTTGAGGAGGCCGCATGGATTGACGGATGTTCTCCTGAAGGTACTTTCTTTAGGGTTATTATGCCTCTTTTGCGTCCGGTACAGATGACAGTTCTTATATTGAACGGTCTTTGGATTTGGAACGACTATCTGCTTCCATCTATTATGCTCGGACTTAACGGTAAGATTAAGACATTACCTATCGCTGTAAGCAGCTTCGTAGGTTCTTACGTTAAGCAGTGGGACTTGATTCTTAGTGCCGCTTTCCTTGCTATGATCCCTATTGTTATTTTGTTCTTGGTTGCACAAAAGCAGATTATACAGGGAATGGTAGACGGAGCTATCAAATAATTATTCAGTTATAAGCCATATGACTCTAAGCCATATGGCTTAAAATATAAGGAGGAATTATGAGAAGAAGTGGAATTTTATTACATGTAAGCAGTCTTCCGGGCAGATACGGCATAGGAAGCTTCGGAAAAGAGGCGTATCGCTTTGTAGATAAGTTGAAAGCCGCAAAGCAGTCATATTGGCAGATTTTACCGCTTGGTCCTACAAGCTACGGAGATTCGCCTTATCAGTCTTTTTCAACATTTGCAGGTAATCCGTATTTTATAGATTTGGAAATGCTTATAGAAGAAGGTCTTCTTACAAAGAAAGAATGTGAGAGTACAGACTTCGGAAGCAATCCAAAAAAGGTTGATTACAAGAAACTATATGAGGGCAGATATGAACTTTTGCATAAGGCATATGAGAGAGCCAAAATCTTTGAGAATGAAGCTTTTAAGGATTTTGTCTATGAAAATTCTAAATGGATTTGGGACTATGCTCTTTTTATGGCGCTTAAGGACTATTTCAACGGTGAACCTTTTACTTCATGGCCTACAGATATAAGGGACAGATATGACTATTCCATCAACTACTACAGAGAGAAGCTTTACTTTGATATTGAGTTCTACCAGTTCTTACAGTATAAGTTTGATGAGCAGTGGAAGAAGTTAAAGGCGTATGCAAATGAGAACGGAGTTGAGATAATCGGAGATATTCCGATATATGTTGCAATGGACAGTGCTGATACATGGGCACATCCTGAGCTTTTCCAGATAGGGGAAGAGGGTAAGGCGACAGCAGTTGCAGGATGTCCGCCGGACGGATTTGCTCCTGACGGTCAGCTTTGGGGAAATCCTCTTTATAACTGGGAATATCACAGAAATACAGGCTTTAAGTGGTGGATAAAGAGATTAAAAAAGAATTTCGAGTGGTACGATGTTATTCGCATTGATCATTTCAGAGGCTTTGACGAGTACTATTCCATCCCTGCAAAAGATAAGACGGCGGCAGGCGGTCACTGGGAGAAGGGACCGGGAATTGAACTTTTCAACAGGATTAAGGAAGCTTTAGGTGATTGCAGGCTGATAGCTGAAGACCTCGGATATGTGACAGACAGCGTACGCAGGCTTGTAAATGACAGCGGTTATCCGGGAATGAAGGTGCTTGAGTTTGCATTCGACTCAAGAGATACAGGAAACGCCAACGATTATCTTCCGCACAACTATGTAAGAAACAGTGTGGTATACACAGGGACGCATGACAATGAGACGGTAATGGGATGGCTCAATGATATAACCGAGAAGGAATACAATAAGGTGCTTGAGTACTTCAACTTAAAGAAGGGCATAAAGCATACCGAAGTATGTGATGCTATCGTCAGAGGTGCTGTAGGCAGCGTCTCAGATACCTGCATCATTCCAATACAGGACTATCTGCACTATGACCACAACTACAGAATGAATACACCGTCCACAATCGGCAAGAACTGGATGTTCAGACTCACCGACAAGGAAATGAGTGATGAAGTTTGGAAAAAGATAAAATACCTGACCGAGTTATACGGAAGGGTGAGATAATAATAAGGGTCGCAATAAAAAATGAATTGCGGCCCTTGATTTATATTGTAAATAATTAGATTTCAATCACGACTGCCTGATATCCTTCAAGCTTTATCTCAGTATCTGAAACAAATTCCACATTTTCTACATTGTTTAAAACCACCTTCTTGCATTTTGAAGGGAGTTTTACGGTCTGCGGCTTGGTAGAGAAGTTACCGAGTACAAGCAATGTCTGACTGTCACCTACTCTCTTAAACGCCATCAGCCTTTCTACCTCAGGAAGGTAAGGTACGGTCTTACCGTATACCACAGTATCGGCGTACTCAGGATTTTTTCTGAGAGCGGTAAGCTTTTTGTAGTAAGAAAGTACGGAATTCGGGTCGTTTATCTGTGAAGCGACATTGATTCTCTTGTAGTCCGGATTTACCATAAGCCAAGGCTTACCTGTAGTAAAGCCTGCGTTCTCGCTTGTATCCCACTGGAAAGGTGTACGGCTGTTGTCACGGCTGTAATGCTTTACGATTTTAAAAGCCTCTTCGGGAGAAAGTCCGGCTTCTATTGCTACTTTATACTGGTCGCGGGTTGAAATATCATCTATCTGGTCCATAGAGGTGAAGTTTACATTCTCCATACCTATTTCCTGACCCTGGTAGATGAAAGGAAGGCCGCGGAGCATAAACTGCATTGTACCTAGGAACTTCTTAGCGGTATCACTAAGCTCGTCTGCAGGAATATAGTGGCTTACTCCTCTCGGCTCATCATGGTTTTCAATTATAGTGGAAATCATACCTATATCGCCAAGTTTTTCCTGAGTCTCAAAGCAGCATCTCTTGTAGTCGTCAGGAGTGATAGGCTTGCTGTCGTACCAACCGTTCCTACTTTTTCCGAATATTGTCTCATTGAAGTCAAACATACTTGAGAAATAGCCGTCATCACCGATGAAAAGCGGAATGTCCTCTTCACGCTCGTCAAATACTTCGCCTACAGTGAAAGCGTCATGCTTGGCAAATGTCTCATTTTTAAGTTCTGTAAGGAAGTCACCTACACCTATGGCATCCTCAAGCATTCTATGCGGCTCTACAAAGCCGTCTTCTCGATCCGGTGAGTAGCAATAGTCAATTATAGGGAGAGCCTTCTTTATATTGATAATTGCATCAATTCTGAAACCTGCCAATCCCTTATCAAGCCACCAGTTGATCATTGTATAGATTTCTTCACGAACCTTAGGATTTTCCCAGTTTAGATCAGGCTGCTTTTTGTGGAAGAGGTGAAGATAGTATTTATTTGTACCCGGTATTTTCTCCCATGCGCTGCCGCCGAAGTATGAACGCCAGTTATTCGGCTCCTTGCCGTCTTTACCCTCTTCAATATAGAAATACTTGCCGTACTCACCGTCAGGGTCAGCTACAGCTTTTTTAAACCACTCATGTTCATCCGAGCAGTGATTTACCACAAGGTCCATAAGGATGTACATATCTCTTTTTTTGGCTTGTGCTAAAAGCTCATCCATATCGTCCATATTTCCGAATACGGGATCTATATTGTAGTAGTCTGAAATATCGTAGCCCTGATCTGCAAAAGGAGAGCAGTAGCAAGGTGAAATCCATATGATATCCACTCCAAGCTCTTTAAGGTAGTCAAGTTTTTCAGTAATACCCTTAAGGTCACCGATACCGCTACCTGTAGTATCATTAAAACTTTTTGGATATATCTGATAAGCAACTTTACCGTGCCACCATTTTTTTGTCATATATAACCTCCTAAGAAAATAAACTTTCTTTCAAAATCATAATTTATCACAATGTATAAAATTATGCAAGTAAAAAAGATGCCTGTAGAGTATACAAACATCTTTTTAAAGAATTATTTGAAGCCTTTCTTTATAACTGTGCCGAAGCCTACCGTGAAGATTATGATGGAAGAAAATATTATAAGTATTCGTTGTGTCATATCCACAAAAAAACCTTCAGGCACTATATTTATCAAATTGTCGGTAGTCGGGTCAAGCATCCACAAATCATTTGTAAAAAATATGCGGTGGAAGAGAATAAAATATTTCTCAAAGTCACCTGATACAATGAATATAAGGACGCCGGCCACAGCCAGTGAAAGCAAAGTACCGTATACAAAGACATTTGATATAAAGCTTGATATCTTACCCTTAAGAAGCTTTTCAGATATGATACACAGTATAATTACGGCAATCAGTATGCTTCTTATACGGCTTGCACCAACAAAAAGATTTCTTACATCCTTCATATGCTTGACTTCTCTCTCATTAAAGAAAGGTGTATCCGGAACATCCTTTATAGTAGCCTTTACATCTGTCAGGGTATCTTTGGTACCGTTTAGATAATGCATCATATCCACGGTTACATCCATAAGGTCGGGCATTGATATGTCGACAAATGCGGTCACCGCATATTTTTTATACTCTTTTTCGTAGAATGAAAAGTCGGAATATGCGGCTATTTCAATGGAGGTTACCAGTGCAATAAACATCAGTGAAAAGCTTGAAATAATACCTAATATGAAGCGAAGGAATTTCATCAAGCGTCCTTCCAAGATTTTATGACCTTAAGTCTTGTGAACTCCTCACGGTCCTTTTCCTCAAGTGCATTTGTAATAGTCTTTACAAGTGTCTCATAGGTCGGGATAGTGATATTCTTTAAGGCATTGGCTCTCTTTTGAGTCTTTTTGATATTGCTTGCAAGTCTGTATGCCGAATTCTCAATCATAGAAAGCTTGACTGTAAGCCTTTTCACTTCATTGAATTTTTCTCTGGCTTTATCAAGAGATTCTCTGGTTGAATAATAAGCATAAGTAGGGGTGATAGGGTTATCATCAAATCTTACAAGCGGGATTTCGGTACCCATTACAGACCTGGTTTTTATCTGTACACTGTCCTCGACAGGAACAGAACCGGCTATATCGGCAACAAAGTCAATACCCAATTCGATATTTACATACATCAGCGCCTTATATGCTGCACTGAAAGTTGTATCTATTTGTTTCTGTATTTCTTTAGCCTCATCAATAAGTCCCATAAGCTCGCGGATAAGAATATTTCTTTTCTTATCCATCAAGCCGTAGCCCTGTCTTGCCAGCGCCAGAGAGTTTTTTGAGGCTATCAAATTACCCTTGGTTGGGAATGTATTTATATTCATAACTAATCCTCTACTGTAGCAGGAACTATATCTCCGTTTGCATCAAGCATTGTAGGTTTGTAATACTGGTCAAGAACCTTTGTATCGATTCTGTCAAGCTCGCCTCTAGGCATAAGTCCAAGCAGATTCCAGCCTATATCAAGTGTATCAAAGATGGTACGGTTGTCATTTACTGACTGACCGATAAACATCTGCTCAAAAGCTCTACCGAATACCAGATACTTCTTATCGGTATCTGAAAGCTCGTCCTCACCGATAACTGAAGCAAGCGCTCTGGCATCACCCACCTTAGAGTAGGAAGAGAAGAGCTGGTTTGCAACGTCTTGGTGATCGCCTCTTGTAAAGCCTTCACCGATACCGTCCTTCATAAGTCTTGAAAGTGAAGGAAGTACGGCTATAGGCGGATAGATTGACTGACCGTTTAAGTCTCTGTCAAGAACTATCTGACCCTCTGTGATATAACCTGTAAGGTCAGGGATCGGGTGAGTGATATCGTCGTTAGGCATAGTAAGAATAGGAATCTGTGTAACTGAACCGTTCACACCTTCTACGATACCTGCTCTCTCATATATTGTAGCAAGCTCTGAATAAAGGTAGCCCGGGAAACCTTTTCTTGAAGGAATCTCACCCTTTGAAGATGAAACCTCACGCATTGCCTCTGCAAATGAAGTCATATCTGTGAGGATTACAAGGATGTGCATACCCTTTTCAAAAGCAAGGTACTCTGCAACCGTAAGTGCAACCTTAGGTGTAATAAGTCTTTCTACTACAGGGTCGTTTGCAAGATTGATGAATGTGATAACGTGGTCACTAACACCGCTCTCTGCAAATGTTCTCTGGAAGAAATCGGCAACGTCGTGCTTTACACCCATAGCGGCAAACACTACGGCGAACTTCTCATCGTCATTGTCACTGTCACCCAAAGAAGACTGACGAACAAGCTGTGCTGCAAGCTCATCATGTGGAAGACCGTTTCCTGAGAATATAGGCAATTTCTGACCTCTGATAAGAGTCATAAGTCCGTCTATTGCGGAAATACCGGTTCTGATATAGTTTCTCGGGTACTCTCTTGTAACAGGGTTTAGCGGCTTACCGTTTACATCAAGTGTTTTTTCAGCCTCCACACTGCCGAGTCCGTCTATCGGCTCACCGATACCGTTGAAAGTTCTTCCGAACATTGCTTCGGAAACGCCTATTTCCATAGGCTTTCCTGTAAGCTTTGTGTGTGTATTTCTAAGTGCCATACTGTCTGTTCCTTCAAAAACCTGTATGACAGCCTTATCATTGTTTATCTCTATAATTCTGCCGAGGCGCTTTTCATTACCGTTTACGGTCATCTCTACGATTTCATCATAGGCAGCACCCTTGACACCCTCAAGAACTACCAGCGGTCCGTTTATGGAGCTAAGTCCAAGGTATTCTATTGACATTTTTTTACCTCCTATGCATTCTTTTCAAGTACTTTTTCGTAGAATGTGTCAATGTCTTTTTTGTATTGATCCAACATTTCAAGTTTGTCATTCGGAACATCATACTTTATAGAAGTTACCTTATCCCAAATGCTGTCCTGATGTAAAACGCTCATAGGCATACCCTGATGAACCAGTGCTTTTGATTTCTGATACAGATAAAGTATAACATCCATCATCTTAAACTGCTTTATAAGAGGTACTGAAGTATCATCCTTGTGGAACGCGTTCTGCTGCAAAAATCCTACTCTTATAACCTTTGCGATATCAAGTACAAGCTTCTGGTCGTCAGGCAATACGTCGGCACCGATAAGCTTTACTATCTCCATCAAAGAAGCTTCCTGATTGAGGATATATACAAGTCTGTTTCTGTATTCAACGAACTTCTTGTCAACATGCTCGGCGTACCAAGGCGCAAGATCTGTCAAATACTCTGAATAGCTGTCAAGCCACTGGATAGCAGGGAAGTGTCTTGCATAAGCAAGCCTCTTATCAAGTCCCCAGAAGCAACGTACGAATCTCTTTGTATTCTGTGTAACAGGCTCTGAGAAGTCACCACCCTGTGGAGAAACCGCACCGATAATGGAAACGGAACCTTCAGTGCCGTTTAAGTTTTGCATCATTCCGGCTCTCTCATAGAATGCTGAAAGTCTTGATGCAAGATATGCCGGGAAACCTTCCTCGGCAGGCATCTCCTCAAGTCGACCTGAAATCTCACGAAGAGCCTCGGCCCATCTTGAAGTGGAGTCGGCCATGATTGCAACATCATAACCCATATCTCTGTAGTACTCTGCAAGTGTCAGACCTGAATACAGAGAAGCCTCTCTGGCCGCAACAGGCATATTTGAAGTGTTTGCGATAAGAGTTGTTCGGTCCATCAAAGGATTACCGCTCTTAGGGTCGATAAGTTCCGAGAACTCCTCAAGAACCTGTGTCATCTCGTTACCACGCTCACCACATCCGATATATATGATGATATTTGCATCGGACCACTTTGCAATCTGGTGCTGTGTCATGGTCTTACCTGTACCGAATCCGCCCGGAACTGCTGCAGTACCGCCCTTTGCAAGAGGGAAGAGAGTATCAAGTATTCTCTGTCCTGTGATAAGCGGAATGCTTGCCGGGAATCTCTTCTTTGTAGGTCTCGGCACACGAATAGGCCAATGCTGTGTCATTGTTACAGGAACTTCACTACCGTCTGTAAGCTGTAATGTAATAAGCTTATCGTTAATAGTATACTCACCGTCATCAACCACATCTACTACATAGCCCTTAAGATTAGGTGAGAGCATTACTTTATGTACAATTGCCTGAGTCTCAGGAACTTCAGCGATGATAGTACCGCCGTCAATAGCCTGGCCCGGCTTTACGGTTATATGTGTTTTCCAAAGTTTCTTTGTATCAAGTGAATCTACACTGACACCTCTTGATATATAAGCACCCTCTTTTTTAGCTATCTCGCTAAGCGGACGCTCGATACCGTCAAATATGTTGTTAAGTATACCCGGTGCAAGAGTTACGGACACAGGAGATCCTGTACCTGTTACCACTTCGCCGGGCTTAAGACCGCCGGTCTCCTCATAAACCTCAATGATAGTTGCGTCGGTTGTAAGACCGATTACCTCACCTACAAGGTTTTCTTCACCTACGTATACCATTTCATGCATTTCAAAGCCGGAATCATTTGATGTCTTTACGATCGGCCCGTTTATTGCAAATATAATACCTGTTTTTGCCATTATAGCACCTCCATCTCTACATCAAATTTATCTTTAGCTTCTGCTATCTTTTTCTCGAAAGAATTGTCAATCAAGATATTCTTAGCCGGGATGACAGCTCTTAGACCGCCATGGAAAGGATATTTGCTTATAATTATATCAATACCGTGTTTTACAGAAAGCTTATGTGCCAATGCTTCATCGTTAGGGTCGATATATATTTTTACTTCATCATTTCCCGCAAACTTAAGCGCCTTGTCTATCTGAGAATCAAGCAAAGCTTCATATGCAGGAGAGGATTGATAAGATGCAAGTTTTGCCTCAAGCTGTGCAAAGATTTTTTCTTTAAGCTCGGCAGCTTTTTTACTGATTTCCAATTTCAACTTTATCTGTTCAAGAGCAAGCTCTTTATTGGTTTCCTTGTCAATCCTTGTAGTTTCTGTTTTGACTTCCATATCAGCAAGCCTTATCTCACTGCTTTGGTAGTCTGCGAAGTCCTTATCTAAAGCACTTCTATAATCTGAAAGTATCTTTTCAGCTGCAGCCATGGCATCCGCCACGCAGGCTTCTTTAAAATGCTGTAGTTTTTCTTCTATTGTCAAGATAATACCTACCTTTTTATACTAATGTAACAGTTCAGCAAAAGCTGAACTGTTAGGACAAGTTTGTAAGATAAATCTTACAAAACAGATGTATCAGACAGATTGGGTCATCTATCTATAGTTTTAATCCGATAGCTTCATTTACATAGTCTGTAATGAAGTTTTCAGATCTTCCGGTACCATGTCTGTCCGGTATATCAATAAAGAGTGGGATATGTGATTCCATCTTATATTTGTTGACAAGCTCGGGATAGTCCTTAGAAAACTTTTCTGTAAGAAGAACTATGCCGATTTCTTTGCTGTTAACAACAAAATTGAGGGCATCAGTAAGTTCATTTTTTTCATGAACCACCACTCCTTCCACTCCTGCAAGTCTCATACCTGTAAGAGTATCTACATTATCGCTAATAAGGTACATTTTCATAAGATTGCCTATTATAAACGACCTAAGATCATGAATGCAACTACAAGTCCGTAAAGACAAACACCCTCTGCAAGACCTACGAAGATAAGTGACTTACCAAGGATAGAACCGTCTTCACTGATAGCACCAAGTGCTGCAGATGCTGCTGCAGATACGGCGATACCGCCACCGATACAAGCAAGACCTACTGAAAGTGCTGCTGAAAGATATCCAAGACCTGCTGCGCCTGAAGCTGCTGTCTCACCTGCCGCATAAGCGTTACCTGAGAAGAACAATACGCCGGCAATTGCCATAACACCGAAGAACATAACGATATTTCCTGCAAGGGCTTTTTTATAACGGCCTTTTGTCTTCTCGCCGATCATAAATGCTATGAAAGGAACTGCAATACTTAAAATAAGAGCTGCTGAAAGAGTTACTTTTGCTAATGTGTTCATTTTTTTTCTCCTAAATAAAAACTATATATTTATATGACGAAAGTCATATGGTTAATAAATTGATTTGTTACTATGCGTAAGGCTTAAATGCCCTACCGCCTCCGGTATAGAATCTGGAGAATAACTCATAATACTCCAGACGAAGTACCTGTATACCTACAATCAAACCTTCCATACCCATGACGAAGATGTTTCCGAGAACAACACCTATCCAGTTGATGTTTCCGCTCTCGGCACCCGAAAGCATAAGAACAACTTCCATCATAGCGGCATGGCTGACTGCGAAAGCACCTACCCTGACGAATGACAGTGAGTTTGAGAAGTAGCTTAAAAGTACTTCAAAAAGCTCAAAGAATCCCTGTAATACAAACATTCCGGCTCCGCCTTCAAGGTGAACCTTTCTTCTTTCAACTATTTCGGCCAAAGGCTCTTTTAAGAAGATAAGAATTAAAGGTATTACAAACATTATGATAAGTACTATAGATGCAGGCAACGGATTTCCCGTCATAAAAAGCACCATGGTGGCAAGTGCAGATGCATAGAACACAAGTCCCGCAACGCCGTTTGTATCAAACAGTGCCTCACCGGGTTTTTTGAATCTGAGCTTTGTCAATATACTTATAATCATCATAAGTATAATGATAAGCATACCAAGAGTTATAGTTACAACGAAAACGGTATTAAGGTTTCCGATAACAGGAAGTGCGGTCATTGCCTTTGCCGGTCTTAACCAAAGCGGTTGTATAACATCTTCAAAACCGAAGATTGAACCGAACAGGAATCCGAATATTGTGGAGAAGAATCCACATCTTGCAATGATACCTGCAAGCCTTATTTTCTTAGTGTAATACAAAATGCTGCCCAAAATCAAAAGTACAAGACCTTGTCCGACATCTCCGAACATAAAGCCGAACAATATGGAATATGTGATACCTACAAGAATTGTAGGGTCAAACTCCTTATAATTCGGAAGCCCGTACATCTCAACAAACATCTCAAAAGGTTTAAAGAGTGCATTATTTTTCAGCTTAATAGGCGGAGTGCTGAGAACCTTTGACAAATCCTTTTCTGAAAGACAGAAAGTTTCAGGTTCATTCTCCAATTCCTTTGAAAGCTTTGTGGCATCCTTTTCGGTTAACCAACCGCATATAATGTAAAAGACTTTCTTATCCGCTCTGTTTCCTCTTGTAGCTGCCGCATACTTTCTTACATCAAACACTTTATTGAATTTGTAAAGTACTTGATTTGCAAGTAAAAAGTCGTCTTTTCTGTCTTCAAGAGTCTTTATAATCTTGTTGTCAACGGATGTGATTTCCATCTTTATTGACTGAATCTTTTCCTCAAGATGTGTACTGGCCGCAGCAGGTGTACCTTCATATCCTTCAGGTAAGAAAAATCTTTCAAAATGCATAGAAGAGTAGATGGCATCTATTTGATCCGATATGGTATCAGGTACAAAATATACACCCCATACTCTGTCATCAATTTCTCTGGCCTTGTAGAAGATGGTATCGACACTGTCATATACAAAGGTCATGAATTTCTCATAGTATTCTTTCGGCATAGAACCGAATCTGAAGTTCACATACTTAAAATGAAGAATTTTTTCGGTGTCATAATCAAGTCCGATAAAGTATTGAACATTTTTCAACTTTTCTTCATATTTTGAAAGCTCCGCTTCAAGATCGCTCTTTTTTTGTGAGAAGGCGTTAACCTTATCAGAAAGAGTATTTGTCAATGCCTCAGCCTCTTCGATGCTCATTTGACGATTTGTTTTGAAATCAGTATCCTTAAGATACTCTTTAAGTTCTTGTGAGCTGTTCAGAGCATTTTTATAAGGATTGGTATCAGTAAACGGATGTAATTCCTTGACATCCTTAAGTTCAGACAGAGCGTTCTCCAGCTGAAAATCATATTTGCTGATATAAGTTTCAATAATTCTGTCAATGTCGTCTTTCGGGCCTGTGATATTCAAGAATTTCATTCTTTCAATCATGCGAAAGACCTCCTTGTCTCAAGTTTTAGAATCGTAGTGATAATATCTTCTGCCGGCAGTGCATACCTGATAGACTCTATTATCTTTGTGACTCTGCTTATTTCCAGTTCCCTGGCGTACAGATAATAGCTAAGTGTGGCTAAAGAATACGGATCCCTTTTCTTGTTTTGAGTGTATAAATACTCAAGTGACGACATGAAAATCTCTTCCAGTCCCGGTTTGTTTTTGAACAACCTGGCTTCGAGTTTTCCGTAGTAGGTCTTTTCAAAAATCTCAAAGAACGCTGTTACATCTTCAGATTCCGCCATCTGCTTTATCTCATCCACACTGAGTTTGGAATAGTGCGGGATAAGTGTAGCATAAAGATCTGCACTCTTTACATTGTAGTACTTCTTTGTCCTATATATCCATTGCATATTTAGGAAGTCACATCTTGTACCGAGGATTGACAGCACATCTTTGCTTTCAGTACCTTTAAGTTCCTTTGCCGCGAATTTGAAGCATATATCAAAGTAATAAGTATCAAGTGCAAGACCGTACTCAAATATAGTATGTCCGCCCTTTGAATATACTTCATTCAAGCAGTTGTAATATTCGGTATTTTTCAGTGTCTCAATGAACTGTGGGATATCATTGGCTGCCAACAAATCATCAATATTAAAATCCATATGAGCACCGATATGCTTTGCATAGAATTTTAAGTTCAATGATTTGGGTCTGTTACTGAGAATATCTCGCAGTATACGCTTTAATACATACATTTCATTGTACATAGACACCAAATTCAGGTATTTTCTGGGTGTACCTGAAGTGAACTTATACAGTCCCATGAACTCTTCCAAACTACTAAGCATCAAAATCTGCTCGATATCCTCACGGTGTAATGTAGAAACATCTACATTTTTGAATGCGTCTTTGTAGTATTTATACTTCATCAGCTCATTCATAGCGGAAGATATACTGTCACATTCACACAGTGATTTGAAACCGTCAATGCTTATCAAATCGCCTGACATTGCACGAATCTTTGTAGTAAGGGAAGCGTATTTAAATAAATTTCCCATGGCTACTCCTTAATCATTTCTGAAAATAGTGTATCCACATATTTATCATGGTTAGTGTCATACATGTCTTGCAAATCCCTAAAGGCTTTTTCAGATTGCTGCTTAAGTTCCAGTATCTTCTTTTCTTTTGCAACATTCATAGATTCCTGTAATGCGGCAATTCGAGACTTCGTCTTGGCATCAAGATCTTGCTTCCAAAGCTCTTTTTTGGCGTTCATTTCAGCAGCAATTTCCTTTTTCTTAAGAATCGCGTCATCAATATAGCTTTGCGACGAGTCTTCGATTTCGGAAAGTCTGCTTATTATATCATCCATAAAACCTCCTTAGTAAATTGTATTATGTGATATACCATGTAAGGCAAACCACTTTAAATATATTTCCGACTATTTTTGCATTGCATATAATAGGTAGAAATACATTTGTCGAAAACAATAATATACCTTTTTAAGAAAAAGTAAAGGGAAAGATTAAATAAAATTGATAAAAAAAATATAAAGCCAACGGGTTAAGCAGTTTTCGGCCTGTGATGTATGGTACAGACACACATAAGTACACACCATACGAACAGATACTTGAAATAAAATATGGTTTATTGTATAATTATCAAGGAAGTAGGCAATATTTAGCGAAGATGCTTGCCTACTATTTTGTTGTATACGCACATATTTTATGCGGCTTTTAATATATATATATGTATGCATAAAATATCGGCAAAATACTTTAATAACTCAAAACGATAAAGAAATAAGAAAAGGAGAGGATATTGTGTTAAAGTATATTATCAAGAGGTTGATATTTGGTCTTGTTACCATATTTATTGTATCGACCTTGACATTTTTCCTGATGCAGCAAGTTCCGGGAGGACCGTTTGCTGCAGACAAATCAATTTCAAAAGCGGCTCAAAAAGCTTTGGAGGTTAAATACGGCCTTGACAAGCCGATTACGGTACAGTATGTAAATTATTTTAAAAATGCTTTGCATGGTGACTTCGGAATCAGTATCAAACAAAGAGGAAGGGATGTAGCTCAGATAATATCCTCAAAATTCCCTGTTTCAGCCAGAGTGGGAGGTATATCAATTATACTTTCACTTCTGATAGGAGTTCCTCTAGGTTCTATTGCGGCGCTTAATCGAGGTAAGATACTTGACAGGCTCATCATTATATTTGCCACATTGGGCATTGCGGTACCGAGCTTTGTTATCTGTACAATTCTTATGTACATACTTGGCGTTAAGCTTGAACTTTTGCCGACATACGGTCTGACATCACCGCTTCATTATATAATGCCTGTTATGGCACTGTCTTTTTATCCTACAGCATATATTGCAAGACAGATGAGATCTTCAATGCTTGATGTACTCGGACAGGATTATATGAGAACTGCCAGAGCAAAGGGACTTTCAGAGAATGTTATTTTGTTCAAGCACGCACTCAGAAATGCAATTCTGCCTATTGTTACATATATGGGACCTTTGGTAGCATATACACTTGTAGGAAGCTTTGTAGTGGAGAAGATATTTACAATCCCCGGACTCGGAGGTGAATTTGTAAGTTCGGTTATAAATCAGGACTACACCGTTATCATGGGAACTACAATATTCCTTGCAGCACTTATCATAGTGATGAATGTTCTGGTCGATATTGCATACACCATAATAGATCCGAGAATCAAACTTAAGTAAAGCCTATAAGAAAGGAGAAGGTTGTCACATAGCTTGTGATTTACCTATATAAAATGAGCAAACACATTATTTCAGGGCATTTAAACTTATCGCCCGATGATCTTTTGCCCGCAAGCAAAGAAGAAAAAGAAAGTCTGATAGTGATGCGTCAAAGTGTCAGCTTCTGGCAGGACGGTTTCAGAAGACTTTTAAAGAATAAAGTTGCACTTGCATCTTTGACGGTATTCATTATTATATTGATACTCGCATTCATAGTTCCGATATTCTATCCGTATAACTATGCTACACAGATTCAAGGCAGTGAGAGACTTTTGCCTATGCAGTACTCGGCATCAGAACTAACAAGGATATCTGCAGGAGAGCATATATTCCCACATATACTCGGTACGGACAGTCTTGGAAGAGACTACGCCATAAGAGTAATGATGGGTGCCAGAATTTCACTTATAGTAGGACTTTTGGCATCACTTATAGTACTTGTTATAGGATCTATATACGGTTCAATAGCCGCATTTTCAGGCGGTTGGGTAGATCTTATAATGATGAGAATTGTAGATATTATATATACCGTTCCTGATATTCTACTTATTATATTGCTTACATTCGCACTTAAAAAACCTATGAAGCTTTTGGCAAATGCTCCGGGCTTCGGTTGGATAAATGTACTCGGTATCAACCTTATCAGTATATTCGTAGTGTTCGCATTGCTTTACTGGGTAGGTATGGCAAGAATTGTCCGTGGACAGATACTTGTTTTAAAGGAACAGGAATATGTTACAGCTGCCAGAGCGTTGGGCGCAAAGAGCGGCTCCATTATCAGAAAGCACCTGCTTACAAATACTATCGGCACACTTATAGTTACTACAACATTGCAGATACCTTCAGCCATATTTACCGAGAGCTATCTTTCATTCCTCGGACTCGGTGTTGCGGTACCTATGCCTTCACTCGGTTCACTTGCATCAGATGCCATTACAGGATTGCAATCATATCCTTATCTTTTGTTTGCACCTGCACTGCTTATAAGTTTGATAATACTCAGTCTGAACCTTTTGGGTGACGGACTTCGTGATGCATTTGACCCTAAGTTAAAGAATTAAGGAGAGATATATGAAACATTTAGTAGATATAGAACATGAAAGACTCTCCTTCTTTACACCTGCAGGAGAGGTAAAAGCGCTTGATGACGTTTCCTTCTATGTAAATGAGGGAGAAGTACTCGGAATAGTAGGAGAGTCCGGTTCCGGAAAGAGTGTTACAAGTTATTCGCTTATGGGACTTATAGCAAATCCCGGAAAGATTATAGGCGGCGACCTCTATTTCAACGGATATCACATCAATGATATGAGTGAAAAGGAAATGAGGAAAATCCGCGGAAATGAAGTTTCAATCATTTTCCAGGACCCTATGACCAGTTTGAATCCGGTATATACTATCGGTAACCAGATAATGGAGGTTATACTCCTACACACAAATAAGTCAAAGACCGAAGCAAAAGAAAGAGCAAAAGAGCTGCTTACACTTGTAGGAATCAATGAGCCTGAAAAGAGACTTAAGCAGTATCCTCATGAGCTTTCAGGAGGTATGAGACAGAGAGTTATGATCGCTATGGCACTTGCCTGTGAGCCGAAGCTTTTGATTGCGGACGAGCCGACCACAGCACTTGACGTTACAATTCAGGCACAGATTATAGAGCTTATGATGGACCTTAAGAATAAGCTCGGTATGGCAATCATTATGATTACACATGACCTCGGTGTTGTTGCAAGTATATGTGACAGAATAGCAGTTATGTATGCGGGTAAGATAGTGGAGAGCGGTCTTACAGACGATATCTTCTACAATCCTAAGCATGAGTATACAAAGGGACTTTTAAAGAGTATCCCTAAGATGTATGAGGCCGACTATGAAAGACTTGTACCTATCGAGGGTTCACCTGTAGATATGCTTAATCCGCCGAAGGGCTGCCCGTTTGCTTCAAGATGTGACTCATGTATGAAGATATGTTTAAGAGAGATGCCGCCTGTTAAGAATTTCAGTGATATACATTATTCACAGTGCTGGCTTAATGAAATAGAAGAAGATACAAACAGTGAGGGAGGAGCAGCATGTCTGAAAAAATAATCAAGGTTGAACATTTGCAACAATTCTTCCCTGCCGGAGGCTTCGGTAAGAATAAAAAATATGTAAGAGCTGTAGACGATGTTTCTTTCTACATTGAAAAGGGAGAGACATTGGGACTGGTAGGAGAGTCCGGCTGCGGAAAGACTACCACAGGAAGATCACTGCTCAGACTCTATGAGCCTACAGACGGTAGAATTATCTATAACGACAAGGTACTTTTTGACAGCGGAAAGGTGCCGCTTGTAGATGATAACGGAAACGATATCATTGAAAACGGTGTACCTAAGCTTGGAAAAAAGACCGCTGTAAATATGTCGGAGTACAGAAAGAAACTACAGATAGTATTCCAGGATCCTTACGCTTCGCTTGACCCGAGAATGACTGTAGGCGATATAATAGGAGAGGCGATAGATATAAACAAGATAGCATCTTCAAAAAAGGACAGACAGGACAGGATAATAGAAGTTTTAAGAACTGTAGGTCTTAACTCCGAGCACGCCAACAGATATCCACACGAGTTCTCCGGAGGTCAAAGACAGAGAGTCGGTATTGCAAGAGCACTTGTAGTTAACCCTGATTTTATAGTAGCCGATGAGCCGGTATCCGCACTTGACGTTTCCATACAGGCACAGGTTGTAAATATGTTTGAGGATTTGCAAAAGGAGAGAGGACTTACATATCTGTTTATTGCACATGACCTTTCTATTGTAAACCATATCAGTAACAGAATCGGTGTTATGTACCTTGGAAAGATGGTGGAACTGGCAGAGTCGGGAGAGATTATATTCAGACCTCTTCATCCTTATACAAAGAGCCTTATTTCAGCAATACCTGTTGCAGATCCTAAGGTGGCCAGAGAGAGGTCAAGAATAGTACTTGAGGGAGAGGTTCCTTCACCACTTAATCCTCCAAGCGGATGCCATTTCAGAACCAGATGTAAGTATGCCACAGAGCAGTGCGCTATGGAAGTTCCGAAGTGGAGAGAGATGGATAAGGGACATTTTGTGGCCTGCCACAATATTGAAAAGATTAACTAGATATTATAACCGTGTGGTTTTAATAAAGAATATTTAGGAGGATTTATGAAAAAACAATTGATTTTGGTGACATTGGTTATGACCGGTGCACTGGCACTTACAGCCTGCGGAGGCTCAAAGTCGGCAAAGAACGCAAACGGTAAGGTTCTTACTATCGAGATGGGACCTGACGTGGAGACAATTGACCCTGCACTCAATACCACAAATGACGGTTCAAACTACATCACTTATCTTTTTGACAACCTGCTCAGAGTCGATAAGGACGGCAAGATAGCTCCAAGTATGGCTGAAAAGTATGAAGTAAGCGATGACGGACTTACATGGACATTCCATTTAAGAGACGGACTTAAGTGGTCCGACGGTTCGGATTTTACAGCGGGCGACTTTGTATACAGCTGGCAGAGAATGGTTGATCCTGAGGTTGCCGCACCGTATGCAGAGACTGTACTCGGAATGGTGGACGGTTACGAGGATGCTATCGGTAATCCTGATGCAAACGGTAACACTACAACAACTCCTGATGTAACAAAGCTTAAGGTGGAAGCTCCGGACGATAAGACTTTTGTCGTACATATGGCAAAGCCTACCCCATACTTTGATAAGCTCGCAACATTTGCAGCTCTTTCACCTGTAAAGAAAGATGTTGTAGAGTCAAATCCTGACGGATGGACACTTGACCCTAAGACATATATTTCTACAGGTCCTTTCAAGCTTAAAGAGTGGAAAGCCGGAAGCTATTTATTGCTTGAGAAAAATGAGAATTACTGGAATAAGGATGCCGTTAAGCTTGACGGTATCAAATGCTTGCTTATGCAGGATCAGAATGCGGCATTCAGTGCGTATGAGTCAGGAGATGCTTTGATGATTAAGGATATTCCTACTCAGGAGATCACCACATTGCAGAAGAGACCTGACTATCATATAGATCCGCAGCTTGGAACATACTTTATCGATTTGAACAACACCTTGGACGAGTTCAAGGATCCGAAGGTTCGTCAGGCGCTTTCACTTGCACTTGACAGAAAGTATATTTCAGAGACTATCACAGCAGGTACATATACTCCTGCAAAGGGATTCATTCCGCAAGGTGTATCGGATTGGGACGGAAGTTCATGGTATGATCATCTTACAGACCCTTCAGTATATATAAATGTTGACGATTATCAGGCAAATCTTGCAAAGGCAAAAGAGCTTTTGGCAGAGGCCGGACATCCTAACGGCGAAGGTCTTCCTACATTGACATATTCAACAAACGATTCGGCTTATCATAAGAAGATTGCCGAGTATTTACAGCAGGCTTGGGGTGAACTCGGACTTAAAATTGATGTAAATATAGTTGAGTGGAAGTCATTTACACCGCAGAGAAGATCGGGAAATTATCAGATTGCAAGAGACGGATGGGTAATGGATTATGACGATCCTTCAAATATCCTTAATCTTACAGCAACAGGAAACGGAAATAACAGTTCAAAGTATTCAAACCCTGAGTATGACGCACTGCTTGAGAAGGCAGCTTCAGAGAAAGATCAGAAGACAAGATTTGATTATTTCCATCAGGCTGAAGAGATGCTTATGAGAGATATGGGTGTAACACCGCTTCTTTACTACAATGAGATGTATCTTCAGAGTGACAAGATAAAAGACAGCTATCATACAACTGACGGTATCTATCACTTTGAATATGCGGATATAGCAGAATAAAAATATTATTAGAATTGAGGAGAGTTTATGAGAAAACGAATAATTTTGGCTACATTGGCACTTGCAGGTGCTATGGCACTTTCAGGATGCGGCGGTTCCAAGTCGGCAAGTAAGAACGGAAAGATTCTTACTGTTGAAGAGGGACCGGATGTAGAGACAATTGACCCGGCACTGAATCAGTCAGCTGACGGTGCAAACTATATCACAATGATATCCGACAACTTGCTTAGAATTGACAAGGACGGTAAGATAGCACCGAGCATGGCTGAAAAGTATGAAGTAAGCGATGACGGACTTACATGGACATTCCATCTGAGAGACGGACTTAAGTGGTCTGACGGTTCGGATTTTACATCTAACGACTTTGTATACAGCTGGCAGAGAATGGTTGACCCTGAGGTTGCAGCACCATATGCAGAGACTATGCTCGGAATGGTAGAGGGATATAAGGACGCTATCGGTAACCCTGATGCAAACGGTAATACTACAACAACTCCTGACAGAACAAAGCTTAAGGTAGAGGCTCCTGATGACAAGACTCTTGTAGTGCATATGTCTCATCCGACACCTTATTTTGACAGACTTGCCACATTTGCGGCTCTTTCACCTGTAAAGAAGGATGTTGTAGAGGCAAATCCTGACGGTTGGAGTCTTGATCCTAAGACATATGTATCTACAGGTCCTTTCAAGCTTACAGAGTGGAAGCAGGGAAGTCATATATTGGTTACAAAGAATGAGTACTACTGGAACAAGGATGCAGTTAAGCTTGACGGTATCAAATGCCTCCTTATGCAGGATCAGAATGCGGCTTTCAGCGCATATGAGTCGGGAGATGCCTTAATGATTAAGGATTATCCTGTACAGGAAGTAACAACAATGCAGAAGAGACCTGATTATAAGTCAAGTCCTAAGCTTGGAATATCATATATAGATGTGAACAATGATTTGGATGAGTTTAAAGATCCTAAGGTGAGAGAGGCGCTTTCACTTGCACTTGACAGAAAGTATATGGCGGATACCATTACTGCAGGCATAAATTCACCTGCAAAAGGCTTTATCCCTGACGGCGTAGTGGATTGGGACGGAAGCGCATGGGCTGACAATATCACAGATAAGTCTGTATACTACGATAATGACAATTTCGATGCAAATCTTGCAAAGGCTAAGGAGCTTTTGAAGGAGGCAGGACATGAGAACGGTGCAGGTCTTCCTACAATGTCATACACAACCAACGATGCAGGTTTCAATAAGAAGGTTGCAGAGTACTTACAGCAGGCATGGAAAGAGCTTGGAATAAATGTTGAAGTAAATATCGTTGAGTGGAAGTCATTTATACCTCAGAGAAGATCAGGAAACTATCAGATTGCAAGAGACGGATGGGTAATGGATTACAATGATCCTTCAAATCTTCTTGAGTGTGCATACAGTACAAACGGAAACAACAGTTCAAGATACAAAAATCCTGAGTATGATGCACTTCTTGACAAGGCTGCAAATGAGACAGATGCCAAGACAAGATTCGGATATTTCCATCAGGCTGAGGAGCTTCTTTTAAAGGATGCAGGAGTTATTCCGCTAATGTATCAGAATGAGACATATCTTCAGAAAGATAATATAAAAGACAGCTTCTATACATCAGACGGTATTTGGCACTTTGAGTATGCGGATATCGCAGAATAATATTATATTTTAGAGTCGGAAACTTACTTCCGGCTCTTTTTATATAAAAATATCTGATGCGGTAACGGCTGCTTACATAAATATTCATCAAATTATTTAGGTATAGACAAACCGAAGTTAACATGGTATAATTATGCATACAAGTGAATAAACTTAAAGATTTATAAAAATTGTACACATTACTTTATACAAATATTATAATATTTAAGTTTGTATACTATTTCATTAAGTCGGAGGAGGAATGATGAAAAAAAGATTTATTGTTGCAGCATTGGCAATAGCAGGTGCAATGGCCCTTTCAGGGTGTGGCGGCGCAAAGTCGGGAAATGATTCGGCTGCTGACAGTAAGAGCGTACAAAGTGACGGTGCAAAAACAGGTAAGAAAATACTTACAGTTCAGCTTGGACCGGATGTAGAGACGATTGACCCTGCGCTTAATTCGGCGGTTGACGGAGCAAACTATATATTATTTGCATTTGACAACCTTTTAAAGATGGACAAAGACGGAAAGGTGGTACCGGGACTTGCCGAGAAGTATGAAGTAAGTGACGACCAGCTTACATGGACATTCCACTTAAGAGACGGATTAAAGTGGTCTGACGGTTCAGCTCTTACAGCTAATGATTTTGTATACAGCTGGCAGAGAGTGGTTGATCCGAATGTTGCCGCACCATATGCACAGACAGTGCTTGGCATGGTGGAAGGTTATGATGATGCTGTCGGAAAACCTGACGCTGACGGTAATACCACAGTAACCCCTGATCCTACAAAGCTTAAAGTTGAAGCTCCGGATGACAAGACATTGGTTGTACATATGGCAAAGCCTACACCTTATTTTGATAAGCTTGCCGCATTTGCTACACTCTCACCTGTAAAGAAGGAAGTCGTAGAGGCAAACCCTGACGGTTGGAGTATCGACCCTAAGACATATGTTTCATCAGGTCCTTTTAAACTTACAGAGTGGAAACCGGGAAGCTATCTGATGTTTGAGAAGAATGAGAACTATTGGGATGCCGACTCTATAAAGCTTGACGGTATCAAATGTCTTCTTATGCAGGATCAGAATGCGGCTTTCAGCGCATATGAGTCAGGTGATGCTTTAATGATAAAGGATATTCCTACACAGGAGATAGATTCATTAAAGAGCAGACCGGATTATCATATAGATCCTATACTCGGAACATATTACCTTGATTTAAACAATACCTTAGATGAGTTTAAGGATTCAAGAGTAAGAGAGGCGCTTTCACTTGCTCTTGACAGAAAGTATATTTCAGAGACAATTACATCAGGCACATATACACCTGCAAGCGGATTTGTAAGTGAGGGTGTAACAGACTGGAACGGTACTGCTTGGCAGGACAATATAACAGATAAGTCCGCTTATATAAATATTGATGACCATGCGGCAAACCTTGCAAAGGCTAAGGAGCTTTTGAAGGAGGCAGGACATGAAAACGGTGCAGGTCTTCCTGATATAGTATATTCAACAAACGATCAGGCTTACCACAAAAAGATTGCCGAGTATTTACAGCAGGCATGGGGCGAACTTGGACTTAAGGTTGATGTAAATATAGTTGAGTGGAAGTCATTCACACCGCAAAGAAGAGCAGGTAACTATCAGGTGGCAAGAGACGGATGGGTAATGGATTACAACGATCCTTCAAATATCCTTGAGCTTGCATTAACAGGAAACGGAAACAACAATTCCAAGTACAGCAATCCTGAATTCGATGCTCTGATGGGCAAGGCGGCTACAGAGAAAGATCCGCAGACAAGATTCGGATACTTACATCAGGCTGAGGACGTTATAATGAAGGATACGGCTATGGTTCCGCTTCTTTATTACAATGATTTCTACCTTCAGAGTGATAAGATAACAGGCAGCTGGCATTCACCTGACGGCTTCTGGCACTTTGAATATGCCGATTTGGCTCAGTAATAAAATATAATAATAAATTCGGGCAGAGACTTCATAGATTGAGGTCTCTGCTTTTTATATTGACTTTTTCGCTACAAAAAATTAAAATTATAGCGAAAGGGTTGAAAATATGGGTGAAAGAAATATTCTAGATAGGTTACTTGAAGTACAGAACGGTTATATTAGATTGGTTGATGCACAAAATGAAGGAGTATCAAAGCATTCTGTTTTGGATTATGTCCGTAAGAATGAAATGGAAAAGATTGCTCCGGGTATATACATTTCACCTTATGCATGGGAAGACAGATTGTATTCGATTCAGCTAAGGAATAGAAAAATTATTTTCTCCCATGAAACAGCTTTGTATATTCATAATCTTTCCGATAGAGAGCCTTTTTCACCGGTAATTACTGTTGGCCGAGGATATAATGCAAAACATCTAAAAGATAACGGCATTGTAGTACATACGGTAAGACAAGAATGGTTAGAGCTGGGCTTGACAAAGGCACAGACTTTTACAGGTAATACTGTAAGAATCTACGACAAAGAACGTTGTATATGTGATATTATAAAGAATAAAAAAAGAATGGATATTCAAGTATTCCAAAAGGCTTTGACATCTTATTTTTCAGATAGTGAAAAAAATATTCATAATCTCATGGAATATGCAGGTATTATGGGGGTTTCAGATAAGGTGAGACAATATACAGAGGTATTGTTATGATGAAAAGTGCTACAGCTGTAAAGGCAAAGATAAAAAATAAAGCAGGTGGTGACAGTGACAAATCACAGATAATGTTAAGAATATATTTGATGGAGCGACTTCTGGAGAGAGTTTCTTTGTCACAATACAGAGACAATTTTGTGTTGAAAGGTGGGCTTTTAGTATCTTCGATGGTAGGTGTGGATATGCGTTCAACTATGGATGTAGATACTACAGTAAAATCACTTCCTTTAAATAAGAGGTCAGCACAGAAGATTTTGGAAGAAATAATAGCAGTTAAACTAGAGGACGGAGTTGCTTTTCGTATAACCAAGGTACAGGATATTATGGAAGGTCACGAGTATGAAGGTATTCGTTTTATGATAGAATGTACGATGGATAAGTTAAAACAGACCATTAAGGTTGATATCTCAACAGGTGATGAGATTACGCCGAGGGCGGTAGCATATAAGTTACCACTTATTATTGAGGATAGATCAATTAATCTTTGGGCGTATAATTTGGAGACACTTCTTGCAGAAAAACTTGAAACCATCATGGTAAGGGCGGAGGCTAATACGAGAATGAGAGATTTCTATGATATACATGTTTTGCTTGAGCAAGATGTAGTGACTATTGATAGAGGTACAATGAAATCTGCATTTTATGCTACATGTAAGAGACGAGAGTCTACTGAGCAGATTGTGACGATAGATGATGTTATCAATAAGATTGCTGATGACGAAGTGATGAAGCAGCAATGGAAGAATTATCAAAAAACCAATTATTATGTAGGTGCATTAGAATGGGAGGATGTAATAGAAAGCACGAGAACATTAAAAATAATGGTTGAGTAAAAAATAACGATATTGTAGATTGTTCCTGAAAATGAGATATTTTTTATATAGTTCTGTCTTTGATAGTTTTGAAATATAAAATACACTTCAAACCCTGTGTTTTAGCGGTTTTGAAGTGTATTTGCATTTCGTTTTGAAACTATAAAAATAGTATTTTATATTAACGGGTAGTAAGTTTTTTGCCAATTGCAAGTTTATTTATTGTTTCTATACCGGTATTACATCCACATTAAATTCTTGCAATTGTAGATTTTGAAACATGAATTATTTCAGTAAGTTGTCTTTGAGGCAGTCCGGTACTTGCAACATTGAGAGAGCTTTCTAAAATAGTTTTTTCATTCAGGTATCCGTTTTTGAAGTCATTGTTTTTTAGCTCATCATTTAAATAATCATCAAATTTAACATTAGCCATCATTACTCTCCTTAAATTCTTTTTTAAGCATATCTGAATGATAGCATATATAGGTCAGAACTACAAATTTAAAGGTATAGTTAAAGAACTATAATATATGTGTTAAAAATACAAATAAGAAGCCGTCTGAAATGTATCCGGCATCTACAATACATATATTAGTGGAAGAAATAAAAAATAAAGTAGAAAGCCCGGAATAATTTACTTTTTCGCTACTAAAATTCAAAATAATAGCGAAAAGGGCTGATAATATGAATAATAAAATATCCTTACCGGCATTGTAGATTATGTCTGCTTTGCAGGTATTTTTGCATTGAGATACACAAAAACTGATTGACAACTTGTCAGTTAAAGTATATCATATAACTGAGCGGAGGTATAAAATGAGAGATGTGAAAGAACCTGAAATACGGCGTGCCGAGATTATGGATGCTGCAATGATACTCTTCATGGAGAAGGGGTATACCAATACAACAACTCAGGATATAGTCGATAAAGTAAATATATCAAGAGGATTATTATATTATCATTTCAAAAATAAGGAGGATATTTTATATTGTCTTGTAGAAAGATATTCAGAGAGATTGTTGAAAGATATTTACAGTATCGTCTATGATGAAGATAAAACTGCTATAGAAAAAATCAGGTCTTTTATAGATATCACAATTATATCTTCACAAAATATTACTGCAGAGGATACGGTACTGCAAAAAACAGTTGAACTTAAAGAAAATCAATATATGATAGACAATTTATCCCATAAGCTGGTTGAAAAGCTTACAGTATATTTTGAAAAAATTATAAATCAAGGGATAGAAGAAAATAATTTTTCTGTAAAATATCCGGCAGAAACGGCAGAGTTTCTTATGACGGCATATGTTTTTGTATCAAATAACATGAGCATAAAATGTTCAAAAAAAGAACCTGTCAATAATTACTTAAATGCATTTAAGACAATGCTTGAACAAAGCCTAAATGCGAAAAGTCTCTTTAGAGATTGATTTTTATATACATAAAAAATCGACAGCTGATAATATGCTGTCGATTATTTAAAAGAACAACTGACAATTTGTCAATAAAGGAGAATTATGTTGGAGATAAAGAATTTCAGTAAATTTTATGGAGAAAAAAAGGTAGTCGATAACCTGTCAATTTCTGTACAGTCCGGAGATATTTATGGTTTTATAGGGGCAAACGGAGCCGGAAAAACCACAACAATAAAAGCGGTAGTCGGCATTCATGACTTTGAAGGTGGAAGTATAACCGTTGGCGGGCATTCAATTAAATCACAACCTGTGATTTGTAAAAAAATGATGGCATATATTCCGGATAATCCCGACCTTTATGAACATTTGACAGGGTTTCAGTATATAAATTTTATTGCTGACTTGTTTGAAGTTTCTAATGAAATACGTAAAGAAAGAATTCAAAAGTACAGTGATTTATTTGAGATGACAAAGTATCTTTCAGGATTGATATCTTCGTATTCACATGGTATGAAACAACGAACGGCAATTATTTCAGCACTGGTACATGATCCGAAGTTGTTTATTTTGGATGAACCTTTCGTTGGACTCGATCCGAAGGCGGCTTTTTGTTTGAAGAGTATAATGCATGAATGTGTGTCAAACGGTGGAGCTGTTTTCTTTTCAACACATGTATTGGAAGTTGCAGAAAAATTATGTAATAAGATTGCAATTATAAAAAGCGGGAAGTTAATAGCAAGCGGTAATATAGGAGATGTAAAAGGAGATAAATCCTTGGAAGCTTTTTTTATGGAGGTAGAGGATAATGAAAGAATTGTGGATACTTATTAGAGTGCAAATATATAATTTCTTTCCGATAAACGAAATCAGATATTCGAAAAATAGTAAAAGCTCCGGTAGTATTACAAGCTTTGGAATAGCGGTGCTTTTTGTATTTTCATTTATATATAATATCATGACAGCAAAAACGCTGGTGCAGGTAGGGCAGCAGGAATTGATACCTGCATATATGTCGGCGGTATCAAGTTTTGCTATATTATTTTTGACAATATTTTATTCTAACGGGATTTTGTTTGGCAGCCGTGATATGGAAGCACTCTTATCTTTGCCTGTGAAAAACTCAGATATCATAAGCAGTAAATTCATGTTTATGTATTTATTGAACTTTTTTATAGGTTTGATGTTTATGCTTCCCGGAGGAATTGTTTGGGTAGGGAGTGAAAGCTTAGGGTCGGAAGAAATTATCCTGTTTTTTCTGTCTATATTCTTTGTACCGTTGATACCTATGTGCATAGCGGCATGTATGGGAATAATTATCGTTGTTGCCTCATCCTTTTTTAAAAGAAAAAATATTGTTGCTCTGATTTTTTCATTTGCAATGATAGTCGCAATAGGATATATTGCAGTAAAAGCAATGGGTAATGAAAACAATATCGGTATTACACTTGCCAAGCAAATCACAGGACTGTATCCGATATCTAAGCTTTTTATGCAATATTATAATTTCCCTATGTACATTGGAGAAGGATTTTTTATTTTTCTTTCAACAGCAGTTTTTTATATATTTATAAAAATTGTTTCGGTGAAGTATAGACTGCTTAATACTCTTGCGAAAAGAACACCCGGATATGTCGACAACAAAGAAACATATAATAGAAAATCGTTATTTGTTGCCCTATATAAAAAAGAACTGGGTCGATTTTTAAACTCTTATATGGAGATGTTGAATGCAGGGTTTGGAGTGATACTTTTATGTGTTTTCAGTATATTTTTGTTGTTTAATCCTGTGGAACAAATTGGAGGGTATATGGGAATTGAAAATATAAATGAATATTTTTCAAATCTGTCTCCGCTTTTTATTGCAGCTATGCTTACTATCAGTTGTCCGGCAGCTTCAGCCATATCTTTAGAAGGAAAAAATATTTGGATTTTACAAAGTTCTCCTGCCAAGGTAAAGACTATATTAAATTCAAAGATAGCACTGAATCTTACACTCCATATGATAGGATATATAATTTCAGTATTTGTATTCATATTAAAACTTGATATGAACTTTATTCAAATACTTAACCTGATTATTGTTCCTATATGCTATTCGCTTTTTATAACAGTGACGGGAGTTGCCTTAAATAAAAAATACCCCAACTATAATTGTAAAAGTGAAATGATAGTAGTAAAGCAGAGTATGCCTGTTATTTTATCCGGGCTTATAGGTATGGTTGCACTCATTATTCCGATTTTTCTTTATTTAGTTTTAAAGCTTATGATAACATATGCCCTGCAAGCGACATCGATTGTTTTAACTATTGTTACGATTGTGGTTTATAGAAAGGTTAGCCACTCAAAGTATATTTTTTCTATACTCTGAAGGCGAAAATCCTTTTACCTTATGAAAAAGTCTGCTAAAGTATAGCGGATTATCATATCCGACAATTCTTGAGATTTCGGATATGGAATATTTTGTGGTTTCAAGAAGCAATTGTGCATTGGATATTCTGGCTGAAACAATAAATTGCATAGGTGTAGTGCCTGAATATTTTTTAAAGTTTCTGATAAACCAGCTTATACTCATTCCCCTTGATGTGGCATATTCTTCAATGCTTATTTCGCTACTATAATTATCACTGAAATATTGTGTTGCCATATCCATTTCATTATCCAGATAGATATCTGAGATTTTTCTATCCTTTTGAAGTTCCCTATGTATATAAATAAGCAGCTGTTGCATAAGTATTGTCAGAAGTTCTTCATAGTGATTCTGACAACGCTGCAATTCCGATATCATTTTCTTATATATTCTTTCATATTCCAAGGATGTACCCACAAAGAAATAATGTAGATCATCACTGATACCATATTTTCTTAAAATATTTTTTACATCACCTCCTGTGAAATGCACCCAGTACACTTCAGTTTTGTCTGTACCATAATATTCATATTTTTGAAATTCTTTCGGACGAAACAAAACCATATTTCCTGCTGTGATAACAGTTTCATTGTCCTTATTATTAAAATGAAAATGTGCCTTTCCTGCACTTATATAAATCAACTGATAGTCAAGTCTACCGCGAGGTCTATAGGTAGGAAGTTTCGGCTTGGTGAGCAGACGATAGGTGCCACAGCTTCCCACTATAAGTGGTTTAGATTTATCCTTGAAGTCTATGGCGGAATTATTCATATATCCACAATTTAAATACATATAACCTCCTAAAATAAAGTTTATATAATTGTATCATTTTGTGCATATTAAATCTATTATAGTTTATAGACAAAAGACTACAAAAATACTAAAATCAAGCTAACTTAATAAAGTACGAAATTGAAAAGTTAATATAATAGTATGATATTGTTCATACAAGGAGGTTGAAATGATTGTACCGCGTTATTATGAGGACTTGAAGGTTTTACATGAGAACACTATGCCGGCAAGAGCATATTATATTCCGGCTTCAAAGAGAATGGATAATCTTTTGGAGAATCGTGAAGCATCTGACAGAATACAGTTTTTAAACGGCATATGGAAGTTTAAATATTTTGAAAGTATCTATGATGTAAAGGAAGAATTTTTTAAGCAGGGGTTTGATGTATCGGATTATTCAGATATTAAGGTACCGGGAGTGTGGCAAAATGAGGGTTATGATCATCATCAGTATACAAATATAAAATATCCTTTTCCTTTTGATCCTCCCTATGTACCACAGGATATTCCATGTGGAGCGTATGTCTATGATTTTGAATATAAAGAGGATGAGAAAGCCAAAAAAGCATTCTTAAATTTTGAAGGTGTTGACAGCTGCTTTTATCTTTGGATAAACGGTTCATATGTGGGATACAGTCAGGTACCACATGCTACAAGTGAATTTGATATCACAGATGTAGTAAAAAACGGAAAGAATACCATTGCTGTTTTGGTAATGAAATGGTGTGACGGATCTTATTTGGAGGATCAGGATAAATTTCGCATGACCGGAATTTTCAGAGATGTATATATCTTGAAAAGACCACAGGCTTTTATAAGAGATTATAAAGTTAATACAGAGGGAGAAAAGTTAAAACTTGATATTGAACTTACAGATCCGGTAGAGGTACAAATAACCCTGGAAGATAAAGCCAAAAGTATAATAGCAAAAGGTAAAATAGAGGAAACCGGAAGTATAGAGTTTAAAGTTTTAAATCCTGTTCTTTGGAATACTGAAAATCCATATCTTTATACTTTGATACTTGAAACAGAGGCAGAGACTATTGTTGAATACGTAGGATTCAGAACCGTTGAGATTATTGATAAGGTGCTTTATTTTAATAAGCAAAAGATAAAGTTTAGAGGAGTAAACAGACATGATTCGGATCCTATAACAGGATTTACAATCAGTATTGAACAAATCATAAAAGACCTTACTTTAATGAAACAGCATAATTTCAATTCTATCAGGAGCAGTCATTATCCGAATGGACCATATTTTTATCAGCTATGTGACAAGTACGGATTTATGGTTATTGATGAGGCGGATATTGAGGCACATGGTCCTGTTATGGTTTACAGAAAAGAGGATACCGACTACAACAGATTTAAAAGATGGAATGAAAAGATAGCGGATGATCCGGCTTGGGAAGCTTCTATTCTTGACAGAGTGGAGCTTATGGTAAGAAGGGATAAGAACAGACCTTCTATCGTAATGTGGTCAATGGGAAATGAGAGTGCCTACGGTTACAATTTTGAAAAGGCACTTAAGTGGACAAAAGAGTATGATCCTTCAAGAATTACACAGTATGAGAGCGCAAGATACAGAAATTATGATGTAGTGTACAATTATGATCATCTGGATATATACAGCAGAATGTATCCTTCACTTGATGAAATCAGAGAGTATCTAAAAGATGATGCAAGCAAACCGTTCTTACTGGTAGAGTATTGTCACAGTATGGGAAACGGCCCCGGAGATTTTGAGGATTATTTTGAACTTATTCATAAGAATGATCTTATGTGCGGAGGCTTTGTATGGGAGTGGTGTGACCATGCAATATATAAGGGCACAGCAAAAAACGGTAAAGCTATGTACTACTATGGTGGAGATCATGGAGAAAAAGTACATGATTTAAATTTCTGTATGGACGGGCTTGTATATCCGGACAGAACACCACATACAGGACTACTTGAGTATAAGAATGTTTACAGACCTGCAAGGGTAGTTTCATATGATGAAGAAAGTGGAAAACTGGTGCTTCACAACTATATGGATTTTGATGATCTAAAGGACTTTATAGATGTTAATTATGAAGTGAGCTGTGACGGAATAAGTGTTGAAACCGGAAACTTAGATCTTCCTTCCATAGAGGCACATAGTGAAAAAGAGCTTGAACTTAGGATAAAGATTCCAAATAAGGGCAAAGTATTCCTCAAACTGATCTATATACTTAAAAAGGAAATGCCTTTGATTCCAAACGGATATGAACTTGGATTTGATGAGTTGAAGATTAAAAATGAAGATGGAAGAAATCAAAATACAGTGAAATGGCTGGAAAGAGAAGTTACTGTATCTGATATGGAAGTAGCAGAAGATGATACGTCGGTAATTATTAAGGGTAAGACTTTTACATATACCTATAGTAAGAAAAACGGAATGTTTGAATCATTAGTATTTGCAGGAAGGGAATATATCAACAGACCTATGGAGCTTAATATATGGAGAGCACCTACAGATAATGATATGTATGCAAAGATGGAATGGAAGAAGGCAAAGTATAATGAAGCATATGTAAGAGCTTATGAAACAGATATTATACAGTCGGAAAAGTGTGTTGAGATATCTGTAAAAACTTCTATGTCTGCTGCAAGTATTCAAAAGATATTGGATGCAGATGTTGTTTGGAAAATAGACTGTATGGGAGGAATAACATCTTCCATCAAAGTTGTAAAGGATGAAGAGTTCCCTGACTTACCAAGATTTGGAATAAGATTATTCCTTGATAAGAAGCTTGAAAATATTGCATACTTCGGTATGGGACCTTATGAGAGCTATATAGATAAACATCAGTCAACAAGTCATGGTGTATATAGAGCAAAGTTGAGCGAGATGCATGAAGATTATATAAATCCGCAGGAAAACGGTAGCCACTATGACTGTGACTATGTGGAGCTTGCAAACGGACAGTTCGGTATGGTGGCGGCAGCTAAAAAAACTTTCTCATTTAATGCCTCTATTTATACGCAGGAGGAGCTTGAGAGGGCAGCACATAATTTTGAACTTGAAGAGTCAGACAGCACAGTACTTTGTCTTGATTATGCTCTAAACGGTATAGGTTCAAACAGCTGTGGACCGGTAGTGACAGATAAGTATAGATTTGATGATATCAAGTTTGATTTTGCAATCAGTATAATACCTTTTGTCAAGTAAAAATACATGGAAAGGGGAGTTTTTATGGAAGAAAAGAAATATTTAAAGTGGTATAACAAGGTAGGATATGGTTCCGGCGATATAGCAGGAAATGTGGTCTATGCACTCTTGTCTGCATTTGTAATGATATATTTAACAGATATCATAGGACTTAATGCCGGTATAGTAGGAACATTGATTGCGATTTCAAAGATTTTTGATGGTATCAGTGATGTGTTCTTCGGTGCCATGATCGATAAGACCAAGACTAAAATGGGTAAGGCAAGGCCTTGGATGCTCTATGGATATTTTGGATGTGCCGTATGTTTGGCAGCGATATTTTGTATACCTGTGGATATGGGAAGTACCGCTCGGTATGCATGGTTTTTTATAGCATATACATTATTAAATGCAGGATTTTATACAGCCAACAATATTGCATACTCATCACTTACCGCACTTATTACAAAGAATAATTCGGAGAGAGTGCAGATGGGATCTATAAGATTTATGTTTGCATTTGGAACAAGTATGCTTATTCAGGCTGTGACAGTCGGATTTGTGGCAAAACTTGGTGGCGGTGCGGCAGCGTGGAGAACAGTTGCTATTATATATGCAATAATCGGAGTTATTTCAAATACCGTTTCAGTATTATCTGTCAGAGAACTTTCAGATGAAGAACTCTCTGAAGGGAAAAAGGATGATGAGGCACAGGAAAAGTACAATCTGATTGATGCTTTTAAAATACTTGTTCACAATAAATATTTTCTGATGATTTGTGGCGCTTACCTTTTGATGCAGCTTTATTCAGCTACACTTGGAATGGGCATTTACTTTATGAAGTATGTACTTGGAACTGACAGGTTGTTTGGAACCTTCTCATGGGCTATCAATATTCCTATGATTGTGGGGCTGCTTATAACACCGGTTCTTGTCACAAGGTTAAACGGTATGTACAAGTTAAATATAGTAGGATATGTGATAGGAACAGCAGGTCGTCTGGGAGTGGTTATAGCAGGATATATGGGAAGTATTCCGCTTATGCTTTTCTTTACAGCTGTTGCGTCATTTGGTATGAGTCCTCTTCAAGGTGATATGAATGCACTTATTGCAACAACATCAGAGTATACAAGACTTAAGACCGGTAAAAAGGTGGATGGTACGATGTATTCCTGTACATCCTTTGGAACGAAGGTAGGTGGAGGACTGGGCACTGCTATAGCCGGTTGGATGCTTGCAGCAAGCGGATATGTTCAGAATGCCGCAACTCAGTCACAGTCCTGTGTAAATATGCTTTATATTATGTACTTATGGCTTCCTATGATCTTTAATGTGTTGATAACTTTTATACTTGTAAATCTGAATGTGGAAAAGGCAAACAAGGAGCTTCAGAGTCAATAAAAAATTATAATATATGAATATACAATAGGTGGAGTTACACATTGTGACTCCACCTATTGTATTAAGTTACGGATAATTGTAGGCTCAGTTTTTGGTGAAAGGGCTTACTTCTGAGTTAAAAAATTACGTAAAATAATATTATAAAATAAAAATTTACGTAAATAAATAAATGTACAGAGGTAATATTTAATAAAATTTAGTTAAAATACAGAAAATAGATAATATCAAGCATTTAGATTGACTTTATAACTGCTTATATGCAATAATGGTGAAAAGAAAACAAGAACGTTTACGTAAATATTTAAATAAATAGAGATGCTTGGAAAGGAGAGCTGCCAATGATTAAATTTGGAATTATCGGTTTTGGTTATATGGGACATAAACATGAACTGAAAATCGAACAGACGGAAGACATGGAATTAGTTGGAATTTGTGATATTGATGAATCCAGAATGGATGATGCATCAACACCCGGAGTAATAAAATATACAGATGCGGACAGACTGCTTGAAAATAAAGATATTGATACTGTGTTGATTGTAGTGGAAAATCATAAGCATAGGGAAATGGTAGAAAAAGCTGCAAAGGCGGGGAAAAATATTATTTGTGAAAAACCGGTTGCTCTTAATGTAAAAGAGTTTGATGAAATGGTACAGATATGTAGGGAATGTGGAGTTGATTTCACAATTCATCATCAAAGGCGATATGATAGAGATTATAGAACTATGAAATCTATTTATGATCAGAATAAGCTGGGTAATGTATACACTATTCAATCTATGCTGTATGGAATAAACGGAAATATGCATGATTGGCACGTATATAAAAAATACGGTGGTGGAATGCTTTATGACTGGGGAGTCCACCTGATTGATCAAATATTATGGATGGTTCCATCTAAGGTTGAATCCGTTTATGCACAAGTCAGGAATGTGATAAATTTTGAAGTTGATGATTATTTTAAGGTTGACATAAAATTTCAAAATAATGTCCGAGCAGAAATAGAGTTAGGAACATATTTTTTGGGAGATAAAGAAAACTGGTTTGAACATCATTGGTTTATCGGTGGTGATAAGGGTAGTGCTTACTCGGACGGCTTTTTACCAAAAGGAAAAATTGTAAAAACAACTCGTCTTTTGACAAATGTTCCGGGAAAGACAACGATGACTTTTGCAGGTCCTACTCGTTCGTTTGGTCAGATTGATAAAGATATTCTTATAACTGAGGATCTTCAAATTGCAGATAATGATCAGATTGAATTTTTTGAGAACTATAGAGATGCAAGAGAAGGAAAAACAGAATTTATAATTAAACTTCCTGAAATACGCAGAGTAATGCAGGTTCTTGAAGCTATTTGGAAGTCTTCAGAGAAAAACGAAGTAATAAAATTTGATGGAGGCCTGTAATGCGAGTTGTTGTCTGGGATGAAAGTTTGCATGAAAAAGAGGAAAGAGTACATGATGTTTATCCGAACGGTATTGCTAATGAAATAGCCGACGGAATAAAAAAAGAATTGTCCTTTATGAATGACTGTGAAATTAAATGTTCAAATTGCGAAATGGATGATTTCGGATTTACTGAAGAGATGTTGGATAACACAGATGTACTTGTTTTTTGGGCACACCGCAGTCATGATGCTTTTCCTGATGAAATAGTAGAAAGAATATATAACAGAGTAATGAAGGGAATGGGACTGATTGTATTGCATTCGGCTCATTTAAGTAAAGTCTTTAAAAGGCTTATGGGTACAAGTTGTACATTAAAGTATCGTTTTGGAGATTATGCACGTATATGGACCACCACTCCCTCACATCCTATTGCCAAAGGAATACCTGAATATTTTGATCTGGATGAGGAGGAAATGTATGGGGAATTTTTTGATATACCTAAGCCTGATGATGTGGTTTTCACTACTTGGTTTTCGGGAGGCAATTTATTTAGAGGTGGTTGCACGTGGCAAAGAGGATATGGAAAGGTTTTTTATTTTCATCCGGGACATGATACAAATTTAGCATATTATAATCAGACGGTTTTGAAGGTGATTAGTAATGCTGTTTTGTGGGCTGCTCCGATAAATGAAAGAAAAGATATTAGATGTGAAGAATATCCAAAAATAAATTTACGTAAAAATGTATAAAATAATTTGTATTTAACGTGATATAAAGGATAAACACCTAAAAATCAAATAATACAAAACAAAAAAGCAAAATAATATATAAAAATATTGACAAATATAATTAAAAATTATATAATAAGTCATAAGTTGATACGTATTAGAAATAAGATTTGCGCAAATAATATGATGTTATAAAAATAAAATTAATATGAATGGAGAAAATGTATGAGATTAGGGTATATGACAAATGCATTTGGGCCTTTAGTTGGATCAGGAGCGGGAGTAACAAGTGTTAAAGATATCAGATATTTAACAATGTGTGATGATTCGGAAGCTATGAAGACAATACGTGACATCGGATTTGAATATATCGAGGTGCTTGACGGAAATTTAACCAAGTATGCAGATAATATTGACGAACTCAAAGAGATGATGAAAAATGCAGATGTACATATGATGAGCGTGTGTATAGGTGCCAATTTTATTTATAAAGATGCTTTGGAAGATGAGATGGCTCATGTTGAAGAAGTTTGTAAGGCGGCTAAGGAAGCAGGAGTTACTTATTTGGTAATTTGTGGAGGGGCAATAAGAACAGGTGGAATAAGACCGGGAGATACAAAGCTTTTAGCTGAAGGACTTGATGAATTGGAGAAAATAACCGACAAATATGGCTTGGTTGCAGCTTTCCACCCACATCTTGGATCAATTGCTGAGAGTCCAAAGGAGATAGATGAGCTTTTTGCATATTCAAATATTAAGGTTTGCCCGGATGTTGCACATCTCCTTGCAGGAGGATATGATCCGATTGAGTTTATTAAGAAATACTACGACAGAATTGCATTGATACATTTAAAAGACCTTAATGATGAGGGATTTGCACCGCTTGGAACAGGAAGAGTTGATTTGGACGGAGTGATTTCATATGTTAAATCAAGAGGTTATGACGGTGATTGGCTTGTAGAAGTGGACGGATATGCAGGTGATGCAAAGGAAGCTTGTAGAATCTCATATGAGTTTTTAAAGGGTAAACTTGTATAAAATAATATTAAGAAAAAGAATTAGGGAGAAAAAAATGAGAATTAAAGCGTTGGCAGCAATAGCACTTGCAGCAATGGTTATAAATGCAACAGGATGTGCACAAAACGGAGATAGCGGTAAGACTGAATCAGGTCAGTCAGCAGCGGAGCAGACAGTTAAAGAAGATAACTCTACAGGAAATACTCAAAGTTCAGGTGAAGAGGATCAAATATTGACAAAGGGACCTCATGGAGAGCAGGGAGTTAATGCCGATACTATCACTTTGAGCGATGAGCAGAAGAATGCAATAAAGGAAGGAAAATTCAAAGTTGCACTTTGTATGCATTATGGCGGAAATGACTGGGCAACAGCACAAATAAATGCGATTAAGGATACTTGTGCAGAGCTAAATATGGAAGTTGTAGCAGTAACAGATGCCAATTTTTCAGCTGAAAAGCAGGTTTCAGATATAGAAACTGTAATGGCATTAAAGCCTGATGCAATAATTTCAATACCTACCGATATTACAGCTACAGCGGATGCTTATAAGAGAGCTATAGATTCAGGAATTAAAGTTGTTTTTATGGATAATGCTATGAAAGATATGGAAGGTGGAAAAGATTATGTATCTTGTGTATCTGCAGACAGTTATGGAAATGGAGTTGCTGCTGCCAGATTGCTTGGTGAGAAGTTGAACGGTAAGGGAAAAGTCGGAATGGTATATTACGATGCGGATTTCTTTGTTACCAACCAGAGAGATGCAGGTTTTAGAGATACTTTGAAGAAAGAATTTCCGGATATTGAGATAGTTGCCGAGCAGGGATTTACAGATGAGAATGGTTGTAACGAGCAGGCAGATGCCATATTAACTCAGTTCCCTGATATTGACGGTATTTATGCTTCATGGGATATACCTATGGAAGGAATACTTTCATCTGTAAGAGCTGCAGGAAAGGAAGGAAAGATTGCGTTAGTTGCAATTGACCTTGGTAATAACATTGCACTTGAAATTGCAAAAGGCACAGTAGTGGGTGTAGGAGCACAGATGCCTTATGATCAGGGTGTTGCAGAGACTAAACTGGCTGCATTGTCATTGATAGGTGAAAGCACACCGGCATATGTTGTATGTCCTGCAATGAAGGTAGACAAAGAGAATGTACTTGATGCATATAAGGCTGTTTACCATGTAGACGCTCCAAGCTGGCTTTTAGAAGCTGATAAGTAAAAATACGATAAGTACCTGATTTAATTTTAAGGGGATATAATGGAAAACACAGTATTAAAGATGGAAGGTATCTGCAAATCATTTGGCGATGCTAAAGTACTTAAGAATGTGCAATTTGAATTAAAACATGGAGAAGTTCATGCACTTGCGGGAGGTAACGGTGCAGGCAAATCCACATTGATGAAGATAATGACAGGAGTATATACGCATGATGAGGGAAAGATTTTCATTGATGGGAAAGAGACTGTAATTGAAAAACCTCTGGATGCTAAAGAGCAGGGTATCGCAATGATCTTCCAGGAACTTTCACTTGTACAAACAATGACGGTTGCAGAGAACATTTTCCTTGGTACGGAAATTGTTAAAAACGGTGTCAGAGATGTTAAAAAGATGAATGAAAAGACAAGTCAGATTTTGCATCGTCTTGGAATGGACATCTCTCCATCAACTGTTGTGTCTGAATTAAGTGTAGGAATGAGTCAGATGGTTGAAATTGCAAAAGCAGTTTCAAAAGATGCTAAAATTCTTGTTTTTGACGAACCGACAGCTGCACTTTCAGATTCAGAAACAAAACGTTTATTTGAGATAATAACGCAGCTGAAAAATGAAGGGGTTTCGATGGTATATATATCCCATCGTATGAATGAGATTTTAAGTATATGTGACAGTATTACAATTCTTAAGGATGGTGAGTATGTAACCACCCAGAATATAAAGGACATGACATTAGATAAAATAGTGTCTTATATGATGGGAGGAACTTCCGGAAAAGGTCATAAGTTTGAGTGGGTCGAAAGAAAACATGATGAAAATGCTAAAGATGTACTGAAGGTAGATCATTTAAAAATAAACGAGAAAATAAATGATATTTCATTTTCATTAAAGCATGGTGAAATCGTCGGTTTTGCAGGATTGATGGGAAGTGGTAGAACAGAGATTCTTGAGTGTTTATTTGGATTGAGGAAGAAAGAAGGCGGAACGGTAATACTTGATGATAAGGAAGTTCATATAAAAAATCCTACTGAGGCTATAAAGAACGGACTTGCTTTTATTCCGGAAGACAGGAGAAAAGAGGGACTTGTATTGATGCATTCAATAAAAGACAATGCAGTACTCCCTATTTTGGATAGATTAAGTATTAAAGGAATATTTAATGATGATAAGAAGGAGCGTGCTCTTGTCGGAGAAAATATTAAAAAATTTGGAGTTAAGGCAGAGCATATTGATCAGGAAATAGGTCTTTTGTCAGGTGGGAACCAGCAAAAAATAGTTATTGCTAAGTGGATGAATACTTGCCCTAAAGTGATTATGCTTGATGAACCTACCGCCGGAGTGGATATAGGTGCAAAAGGAGAAATACTTGAAATAGTAAGAAGTTTTGCGGATCAGGGTTGTGGAGTTCTCTTCGTGTCTTCTGAGCTTACGGAGATGATGGCAATATGTGATCGAATCATTGTACTATTTGATGGTCGAATTACAGGAATGATAAGTCGAAAAGATATTAAATTAGAGGAGGAGTTACAGAATGCAATCCAAATGTCATAAAAAGTTGGAATTGAGTAAATTTACTGTATACATTGTACTTGGTATAGTATTTATATTTTTCTCAATTGCCTTAAACGGTAAGGGATTCATAGCTTCGGGAAACTTATTGAACATATTAAGACAGACAGCAATGGTATCTGTTATGGCCGTTGCCGGAGTATTTGTTCTCGGAGCGGGACAAATAGATTTGACGGTAGGTTCAACAGCTGCAATGAGTGCGATGTTTTCAGCCCTGGTTCTACAAGCTACAAATAATATGTTACTTGCTATTTTAGCATCTATATTATTTGGAATATTTGTAGGATTTATAAATGGCTTACTTGTAACAAAGCTTAAATTGCCATCATTCTTAGCCACACTTGGTATGATGCAGATGATTCGCGGAATGGCTATGTGGATAACCAATACCGCTGCCGTACCTATCAAAAACCAAACTTTCAATACAATTTTTGGAACAGGTTATATTGGTGGTGTATCAGTTTTAATTTTGTGGACAATTGTTTTCTACATTATAGGATTTGTATTATTTAATAAGACAAGATTTGGACGTCATGCACTTGCGACAGGAGGAAATGAACTCGCAGCAAAATATTCAGGTTTAAAAACTGAAAAAATAAAAATGATAATTTTTATGATGTCAGGAGCGTTTGCAGCATTTGCAGGAATAATGTATGCAGGAAGAATGCAATCAGGTCGATATTCATTTGGAGACGGAGATGAAATGTCGGTAATCGCATCTGTAGTACTTGGAGGTGCTGCAATGTCCGGAGGAACCGGATCTATGATAGGAGCACTTGCAGGTTCTCTATTGATGGGAATGATTAACAATGCTTTGATCTTAGCCGGTCTTTCATCCGCTCAGCAGAAAATTGTAAATGGAGCAATTATTATTTTCGCGGTAGCTTTAAGTAATATTGTTCAAAATAAAAAAAGGAAATAGATTTAGGAGGTAAAAACCATGAAGAAAATGGGAATTGGAGTTGTAGGAGCAGGATTTATGGGAAAAGCACATTGTGTTGCACTTTCCAATATGCCGAAATTATTTACTGATGCACCTTATGTACCGGTATTCAAAACTGTATGTGATATAGTGCCTGAGATTGCAGAGGATTTTAAGGAGCGTTTTTCTTTTGAAAAGGCATGTACAAACTATATGGATGTAGTAAATGATCCTGAAATTGACATTGTATGTGTATGTACTCCAAATGATTCACATGCTGAAATCTCAATAGCTGCACTTAAGGCAGGAAAGCATGTTATTTGTGAGAAACCGATTGCAACAAAGACAGAAGATGCAAAGGCTATGGCTGAGGCTGCAGAGGAAGCGGCAAAGAAGGGCATTGTATCTATGTGCGGATATCAGTATAGAAGAGTTCCTGCAATTGATGAAGCTAAAAAGATTATTGAAAGCGGAAGACTGGGAGAAATCACAAATGTACGTGCACAGTATCTACAGAGCTGGTCTGCAGATCCAAGATCTCCATTGTCATGGCGTTTTGTAAAGGAAACAGCAGGTGCAGGTACACTTGGCGACATCTTTACACATGCACTTGATATTGCACAGTACCTTGCAGGTAATGTAACAGATGTAGTATCAATGGTAAAGACATACATAAAGGAGCGTCCGGTTCAGGAAGGCGGAGTAGACCTTTTAGGAACAGTAAAGCTTGGTGATGATGCAAAGAAGCAGGTTGTAGATGTTGATGATGAGGTATCAATACTTTGCAACTTTGACAGCGGTGCAATCGGTAGCGTAGAAGCTACAAGAATGGCTTGGGGACGTAATAACTACCTTACAGTTGAGGTTCACGGAACAAAGGGTTCACTTACATGGAACTATGAGCGTTTGAATGAGCTTGAAGTATGCTACGGTATGGAAGATAATGACGGGGAGAGAGGATTTAGAAAGATATATACAGGTCCTGCAAACCCACATGGTGATGTAACTTGGAATATACCTGGAATGAACATTGGTTACGGTGAATTAAAGGCAATTGAAGCATATGAGTTTGCAAAGGCAGTTGTAGGAGGATATCAGCCAACTACAAACTTTAAAGTAGGATATCAGCTTGACAGAGTTTGTGAGGCGGTTCTTGAATCAAATGAGAAGAAAGCTTGGGTACAGGTTAAATGAAAATAGGTTTTGTAAGTGCTATACTCGATAAAAGCGATTTCGAGGAAATGATTAGTGTAGCATCTGATTTGGGATACAAATGTGTCGAAGTAGCCTGCTGGCCTAAAGGAAAAGCAGAAAGAAGATATGCCGGTGTAAGTCATATTGATGTAGAAAATAATGATGACTCCTATGTATCATATATACAGAATTTTTGTAAAGATAAGGGAGTGGAAATTTCATCTCTGGCATATTACCCTAATCCTTTAGATGGAGACTTGGAGAAGAGAACTGCAGCTGTAGAGCATTTAAAGAAAGTAATACAGTTTAGTGCTAAACTTGGTGTTAATATGGTCACAACCTTTATAGGAAGAGATCAGAGCAAAAGAGTTGAAGAGAATCTGGAACTTGTAAAGGAAGTATGGCCACCTATCATTAAGCTCGCTGAAGAATGTGGAGTAAAAGTGGCAATCGAGAACTGTCCTATGCTGTTTGGTCCGGACCAGTGGCCGGGAGGGCAGAACCTGATGACAACACCGTCTATCTGGAAAAAAGTCTTCGATATTCTTCCAAGTGATAACCTAGGAATAAACTATGATCCGTCTCATTTTGTATGGCAAATGATAGACTATATAAAGCCGATTTATGAATTTAAGGATAAAATTTTCCACGTTCATTTTAAGGATATAAAGCTCTATCGCGACAAATTAGATCAGGTGGGTGTAATGGCGTATCCATTGGAGTACATGTCACCTAAAATACCGGGTTATGGAGATGTTGATTGGGGAAAATATGTATCTGCATTAACTGATATCGGTTATGACGGATATACTTGTATAGAAGTGGAAGACAAATATTTTGAAGGATCAAAGGAAAAAGTTATTGATTCATTGAAGCTTTCAAAACAGTATATGACAAATTTTGTAATCTAAATTTATGCAAAGAATAAATTGATTTAATTAAAGATAGTAAGGCACTGATTCTATACGTTTCAGTGCCTTTTTTACAGAACTGTTATAAAGATGGGGTAAACCTTAGTAGAAATCTAAAGGCTTGAATGCTATAATGAGTAAAATTAGATTTTATATTGACATACAGATTAAAACTATATTTATTAAAGCCGAGAATTACAAAAGTATAAAAATATTTTAAAATAGGAGAAGAGATGGCATCCATAAAAGATATAGCCAAAATGGCAGGAGTATCTACCGCAACAGTTTCACATGTAATAAATAAAACAAGATATGTAAGTCCTGAACTTGTGGAAAAGGTGGAACAGGCGATAAAGAATGCAGATTCTCCACCTAAATTTGTTGTTAGAAGACAAAAAAAAATCCGTGAAAATATACATCAATCTCAAAACGGAGTATTATTGTATATTTGTCAGTATGAAGAGGATAATTATGCCGGAGGAGTTTGGAGTAAGCTTAAGCCCATAATGGAGAGCAAGGGCTATACTATGATTCGTTGTAATTGTAACAGCGATCTTGAATTTGGACTTGTTGATAAGTTGTTATCTGATCATGTAGAGATTATAGGTATGTTTGTCTCTGCAAGAACGGATGAGTTTTATATTCAAAAAATAGTGCGTACAACCAATATTCCCTGTGTTGTAATTGGGAATGAAGTAGATGATGTGGCATTTGATAGAGTATCAACGGATATATATAAGGCTGCATATGATTGTACAATGCATTTTATAAGAAGCGGTCATGATAAAATAGCGATTCTTATGGGAGATTTACTGAAAAGTTATAATAATGAAGTTATAAGGGGATATGAAAATGCTCTTGAATATGGTGGGGTTAAATTTAAAAATCGATATATTCTGCATAAAGACAGTGAAGAAAAAAAAATATCTGATATGTTATCAGAGCTTTTAGATGGAAATGATAATCCGAGTGCACTTTTAATTGCAGATTCTGAACATATTTACAGAGTTTATCGATATATGATGAAAAGAAATATAAGGTGCCCGAAAGACTTGTCTATTATGTGTATTGGAAATGAAGGCAGTGCACCATATCTTAATCCTGCTCTTTCTATGGCAGAGAATAATTTTGAATATATTGCAGAGAAAGCAATGGATCTTATGTTAGACAGAATAAAAGAATTATCGGAAAAAGATAAGTATGAGGCTGTTCTTAAGAAGACCTCTAAAATACTTGTATCACCTAAAATAATTATTCGAGATTCGATAACAGGTACGGCAAGAGGTCCGTTTGGAGAAAAAGGTGCTGATATAAATATGCTTTCCTTAACGGAAAAAGAGATGGATATTTGCAGAATGAAAAGGTATACCGCCGTTATTGTCTATCATTATATCGGAGCTTCATTTATGAAACTGCATGAACAAGGTGTCAGAGACGTTTTTGATAGAATCGGTATTACTGTAATTGCGGTAATGGGATGTCAGATGGATTTTTCTATGCAAAAAAAGCAGATAGAGAGTCTTCTAATGCTTGAGCCTGATATAATGATTGCATTTCCTGTAAACCATACATTAACACAGGAGGTATTTGAGGAAGTAATAAGAACGAAGACAAGGCTGATATTTATGGGACATGTACCGGATAGATTTGAAGGAAGCGGGTATGTATCATGTATCAATGTTAATGAAAGGAGTAACGGAAGAAACATAGGCAGAGGACTTGGAGATTATCTGCTTTTGAATCATAAGAAAAACATAGGAATAATTCGATACGGACATCAATTCTACACTACAAACCAGAGAGATTTAGCTGTAGAACAGATCCTTAGAGAAGAATATCCTGAATTAAGAATTTGTGCGACAGAAGTATTTTCAAAAGATGAATATGATAAAACAAAGGAGCTCCTGATGTGGCATCCGGAAATTGACGGAATATATGTCTCATGGGAAGGACCGGCAGTAAAAGTTTTGGAAGCTCTTCATGATATAAACAGAGAGGATATTGCTGTTGCAACATCGGATCTGGACTTTTCGGTTGCATTGGATATGGCTAAAGGTGGATGCATAAAGGTATTAAGTGCGCAGCAGCCTTTTGAAGAAGGACAAGCGGCAGCGTTATGTGCAGCAAATGATTTACTTGGAAAAACGGTTCCATCATTTATTGCAGTCGAACCGGTATTTATAACTATAGAAAACTTGATCAAATCTTGGAATACGATATATAAAACAAAGGCTCCTAAAGAAATAGTACAGGCTTTGCAAGAGAATGAGCAGTTTATGAGCGAATAATAGTTTTGGTAGCAAAATAACAATATAAAAAATCACGAGGTCACCCCAAGTAGGGATGACCTCGTTTTATTATGATATCACTTTTTTATTCTTATTTTCTTCTTTCAAATTCTTTTGTGCTGTTGAGAGCATCAGCTTGATTCGGTTGAGCTGGTTAACTTCTGAAGCACCCGGATCATAGTCTACCGCTATGATATTTGCTTCAGGGTGTGAGCGGCGAAGCTCTTTGATAACACCCTTGCCCACTACGTGGTTCGGCAGACAACCAAAAGGCTGTGTACAGACGATATTCGGTGTGCCTGTCTCTATAAGCTCAAGCATTTCTCCGGTTAAGAACCAGCCCTCACCGGTCTGATTACCTATAGATACATAATCCTTTGCCATATTTGCAAGGTGATCTATTCTTGAAGGAGCGATGAAATGCTTGCTCTTTTCAAGCGCTTTTCTGGCATCACCTCTGAGAGCCTCAAGTACCTTGATACCTGCATTTGCCATGAACGCCGTCTTCTTTGACATACCGAGGTGCTCGGCCTTGAAGTTGCTGTTGTAGAAGCTGTACAGCAAAAAGTCCATAAGATCGGGCATTACAGCCTCGGCACCTTCTTTTTCAAGCAATTCCACTATATGGTTATTTGCAAGAGGAGAGAACTTAACAAGGATTTCTCCGACTATACCTACTCTAGGTTTTTTGATATTGAGTCTTGGAAGATTATCAAAGTCTTTTACAATGCCTCTGATATTTCTCTTAAACTCACCGAAGTTCGGTTTTCTTACAGACAGAGAGTCAATAACACGATTTCTCCACTTTTTATGGAGTCTGTTGGCAGCACCTTTTTCCTTTTCATAAGGTCTGGTAGCATACAAGACTCTCATAAACAGGTCGCCGTATACGACAGCCTGCATAGCCTTAATAATCATGGCAGGAGTCATCTTAAATCCTTCGTTGGTCTCCATGCCGTTGGCATTGACAGAGATTACAGGTATCTGTTCCATATCCACTTTTTCAAGAGCTCTTCTGATAAAGCCGATATAGTTGCTGGCTCTGCATCCGCCACCTGTCTGGCTCATAAAAATGGCGGTCTTATTCGGATCGTATTTTCCTGAAAGCAATGCTTCCATTATCTGTCCTACAACTATAAGTGAAGGGTAGCAGGCATCATTGTTTACATATTTAAGACCGCAGTCTATAGCGGAACGTGAATCATTTTGGAGTACCTCTACATGGTAGCCGAAAGCGTTGAGTGCCGGCTCCAAAAGGTCAAAATGTATAGGAGACATCTGTGGACATAGAATGGTGTATTCGTCCTTCATCTCCTTTGTAAACACCTTTCTGTGGTAAGCTGAGGATTGAATTTTTCTCTCATAGTTTTTCTTATCTCTTACACGCAGTGCGGCGATAAGTGAACGTATACGGATTCTTGCTGCACCGAGATTGTTTACCTCATCGATTTTAAGTACAGTATAGATTTTTCCTGAACCTGTAAGTATATCACTTACCTGATCTGTGGTCACGGCGTCAAGTCCGCAGCCGAAGGAGTTTAGCTGTACAAGATCAAGGCAGTCATCTTTTTTTACAAGGCTTGCTGCCGCGTAGAGTCTTGAGTGATACATCCACTGATCGCTTACGATAACAGGTCTTTCAACCTTGGCAAGGTGAGATACGGAGTCCTCTGTAAGTACTGCAATACCGAATGATGTTATCATATCAGGTATACCGTGGTGTATCTCAGGGTCAACATGGTAAGGTCTGCCTGCAAGTACAATGCCGTGGCGATTGTTCTTATGCAGCCACTCTATAGTCTTTTCACCTTCACGCTCGATATCTTTCTTTGCCTGTATAAGCTCGGTCCAAGCCGCGTGAGCTGCGAACTTTACTTCTCTTTCATTGATATCGAATTCATCCTTCATAACCTTTATAAGCTGATTTGTAAGTACCTCTTCATTTGTAAATGCCATGAAAGGATTTAAAAATCTTGTATTGGTCTCGCGGATTTCCTCCACATTGTTCTTTATATTCTCAGCATATGAAGTGACGATAGGGCAGTTGAAATGGTTGCCTGCATCAGGCTGCTCATTTCTCTCATAAGGTATACAAGGGTACCATATAGTGCGGATACCGTTCTTTATAAGCCATGAGATATGACCGTGTGTAATCTTGGCAGGATAGCACTCGGACTCACTTGGGATGGATTCAATACCAAGCTCGTATATTTTCTTTGTTGACATAGGAGAGAGTACTGTTCTGAAGCCCAAGCTTCTAAAGAATGTTGCCCAGAACGGGAAGTTCTCATACATATTTAAAACTCTCGGTATGCCGATAGTACCTCTGAATGCCTTATCCGGAGTAAGCGGTTCATAGTCAAACATACGGTGATATTTGTAATCATATAGGTTTGGAACATCCTTTTTTACTCTGTCTTTTCCAAGACCTCTTTCACATCTGTTTCCTGATATGAAGTTTCTGCCGCCTTCAAATTTGTTTACTGTCATTACACAGTTGTTGTTACAGCCACGGCATCTTGTCATAGAGGTGTCATACTGTAAGCCTATGATTTCATCAAGAGGAAGCATAGTTGTCTTTTTGTTTTCGTATCTTTCTCTTGCAATAAGAGCCGCACCGAAAGCTCCCATGATACCAGCAATGTCCGGTCTTGTCACAAATCCGCCTGAAATCTTTTCAAATGCACGAAGTACGGCGTCATTGTAGAATGTACCGCCCTGTACTACGATATGCTTTCCAAGGTCTGCCGCATTTGAAATCTTTATAACCTTAAACAGTGCATTTTTAATAACCGAGTATGCAAGTCCTGCTGAAATGTCTGCGACTGTAGCTCCTTCTTTTTGTGCCTGTTTTACATTTGAGTTCATGAAAACAGTACATCTGGTACCGAGGTCTACAGGACTCTTTGCAAAGAGGGCTTCCTTGGCAAAGTTTTGAACGGAGAAGTTTAATGAACCTGCAAAGGTCTCGATAAATGAACCGCAACCTGCCGAACAAGCTTCGTTTAGCTGTACCGAATCTACAGTACCGTCTTTGATACGGATACATTTCATATCTTGACCGCCGATATCAAGTATACAGTCAACATTAGGTTCAAAGAATGCCGCCGCATAGTAGTGTGCTATAGTCTCAACTTCGCCCTCATCAAGCATAAATGCGGCTTTCAGTAGTGCCTCGCCGTAGCCGGTGGAACATGAATAGACTATCTTTGCATCAGGGCGAATCTTATCCTTTACCTCTTTGATTGCTTTGATAGCTGTAGCTAACGGTGAGCCGTGGTTGTTTGAGTAGAAGTTCCAAAGCAGGCTTCCGTCTTCACCTACAAGCGCAATCTTTGTGGTGGTTGAACCTGCATCTATACCTAGGAAGATATTTCCGCTGTAATCCTCAAGCTTTCCGGTCTTTACACTGTGGCCGAAATGTCTCTGTGAAAACTCTTCATAGTCGGCTTCGTCCTTAAATAAAGGCTCAAGTCTGGCAACCTCATGTTCCATCTTGATACCCTCACGAAGTTTTTTGATAAGGTCTGAGATACCGATCATAGAATCATTGCTTTCACAGTTGAGTGCGGAACCGATGGCTGCAAAAAGATGTGAATTTGGCGGGTCTACGATGTATTCGCCTGTAAGGTTGAGTGTTCTTATAAAGGCCTGCTTAAGTTCTGAAAGAAAGTGCAGCGGACCTCCAAGGAATGCCACATGACCTCTTATAGGCTTACCGCAGGCAAGACCTGAGATAGTCTGATTTACCACAGCCTGGAAAATGGAAGCTGAAAGGTCCTCTCTGGTTGCGCCCTCATTGATAAGCGGCTGTACGTCAGTCTTTGCAAAAACTCCGCATCTGGCAGCTATAGGATAGATTGACTTATAGTTTTTGGCATACTCATTAAGTCCGATGGCATCTGTCTGAAGCAGTGAAGCCATCTGGTCGATAAAGCTTCCTGTACCTCCGGCACAGATACCGTTCATTCTCTGGTCGATACCGCCTGTGAAGTAGATAATCTTTGCATCCTCACCGCCAAGCTCTATTGCCACATCGGTTTGCGGTGCAACTGCCTTAAGTGCGGTAGCTACGGCTACAACCTCCTGTACAAAGGTTGACTTAAGATGCTTTGAAAGTGTGAGACCGCCTGAGCCGGTGATCATCGGAATGATATTTACTTCTCCTATTTTCTCAAAGGCATCTGAGAGCTGTGCCGCCAAAGTCCCCTGAATATTTGCATAATGTCTGCGATAATCTGAAAATACTACATCGTGATTGCTGTCAAGTATAGCAATTTTTACTGTAGTAGAACCTATATCTATTCCAAGTACATAGGTTTTTTCTGTGTTTTGCATATAATAACCTCTTAAATAAGCTTAAAATCAAATTTGTGTCTTTTATATTTGAAATATCTTTAACAGGTATTTCAAACTTTTATTTTTGCATCAAATATAATTGCGTACAAAAACAACATGTAAAAACATGATTTTATATCATAGCACATTGCTAGGAATAAGGCAATGAATAAGAGATTAAAAGAGTGTTAAAAATAAAAGTGCCAAAACCGACTTTCATCGGAATTGGCACTTTTGATATTATTTTTGGCATCCTAGTTCATGGCTTCTTTCATTTCTTTTACATACTCTCCGATATATTTCGGGGCTTCGGTTTTATATTTTTTGAGCAGTTTTATTATTGCGGAACCTACTATGACTCCGTCAGCAATTTGGCTCATCTCATTTGCCTGCTGCGGTGTGGATATACCGAAGCCTATAGCACATGGGACGGATGTATTTTCTTTTACTATTTTTACTATGGAGTCAAGGTCGGTGGTTATCTCACTTCTTGTACCTGTTACACCGAGACTTGATACGATATATAAAAATCCCTTTGCCTCTTTTACAATCATAGCGATTCGGTCGTCCGAAGTCGGAGCGATGAGAGATATAAGGTCAACATTATGTCTGTCCGCCACATCAAGAAACTCTTTCTTTTCCTCAAACGGTATATCGGGAAGTATTATTCCGTCAATGCCGACTTCATTACATCTTGTGAAAAATTTTTCGGCACCGTATGAGAAGACCACATTGGCGTAGGTCATAAACACAAGAGGGATACTTACTTCTTTTCTGACATCCGCAACCATATCAAAGACCTTGTCAGTTGTGATGCCGCCTGCAAGCGCTCTGATATTGGCACCCTGTATTACAACACCCTCTGCTGTCGGGTCTGAAAACGGAATGCCTATCTCTATGAGGTCGGCACCGTTTTTTACCATCTCCAATATAGTGGCTTTTGTAGTGGCCACATCAGGGTCGCCACAGGTGATAAACGGAATAAATGCTTTTTTATTTTTGAATGCTTCATATATCTTATTCATATAGGTCTTCTCCTTTATATCTTGCAATGGCTGCACAATCTTTGTCACCTCTTCCGGAGATTGTTATTACAATTATTTTGTCCTTGCCCATAGAAGGTGCTATTTTCTTTGCATAGGCTACTGCATGAGCTGATTCAACAGCCGGAATAATTCCTTCCGTTCTTGAGAGGTACTCAAATGCCTCTACGGCTTCATCATCCGTTACAGGTACATAGCTTGCTCTCTTTATGTCGTTTAAGTAGGCGTGCTCAGGTCCTACTCCCGGATAGTCAAGTCCTGCGGAAATAGAATAAACAGGGGCAATCTGGCCGTATTCATCCTGACAGAAGTATGACTTCATACCGTGGAATATACCGAGGCTGCCTGTATTGATTGTGGCTGCGGTTTCAAAGGTATGTATACCCTTTCCTGCGGCCTCACAGCCGATGAGAGCCACTTCCTTGTCCTCTATAAAGTTGTAGAAACTTCCGATGGCATTTGAGCCTCCGCCTACACAGGCAACTACTGCATCAGGAAGTCTGCCTTCTTTTTCCAAGATCTGCTCTTTGATTTCCTTTGATATTACCGCCTGAAAATCTCTTACTATTGTAGGGAAAGGATGAGGTCCCATTACGGAGCCGAGGCAGTAATGTGTATCGTCAATTCTGCTGGTCCACTCCCTCATAGCCTCTGAAACGGCATCTTTTAGAGTCTTTGTACCGCTTGTTACAGGGATAACGGTTGCACCTAAAAGTCTCATCTTGTACACATTAAGTGCCTGACGAATTGTGTCCTCTTCACCCATAAACACTACACATTCCATGCCCATAAGAGCCGCTGCTGTAGCGGTTGCTACACCGTGTTGTCCGGCACCTGTTTCCGCGATAAGTCTCCTCTTGCCCATCTTTTTTGCAAGCAGTGCCTGACCGAGTACATTGTTTATCTTATGTGCGCCTGTATGTGTGAGGTCTTCACGCTTGAGATAAATTTTTGCACCGCCCAGGTCCTCAGTCATTTTCTTTGCAAAGTAAAGCTTTGAAGGCCTGCCTGCATAGTCATTCAAAAGATAATTCAGTTCCTTATTGAATTCAGGATCGTTTTTATAATGATTGTACGCATTTTCAAGCTCTATTACCGCATTCATCAGGGTCTCAGGTATGTACTGACCGCCGTGAATTCCAAATCTTCCCTTAGTTTCTTTCATTTTCTACCTCTCTCACTAATTTTACAAATTTTCTCATTTTATCTGCATCTTTTTTGCCGCCTGTTTCTATCCCGGAGCTTACATCCACGCCGAAAGGGTGCAGGGTATTTATCTTTTCACATATATTGTCGGGAGAAAGTCCGCCGGCTAAAAAGTAATCGCCTTTAAAATCCTTTAATATCGACTCGTCCAAGGTTTTGCCGTCACCTGCGCCTGCATCCAGTAATATAAAGTCACTTCCTTCTTTATATAATGTATTTATATCGGCTTTTGACTTTATTTTGAAGGCTTTTATAACAGGTATATTTACGTATTTTTTAAGCTTACTTATATAGTCACTGTCCTCGTCTCCGTGTAGTTGGATGAGGTCGATGATATCATTTCTTACCAAATATATGATATTTTCAATGCTCTCATTTACAAATACACCGACAGCCTTTACCCTTTTATCAAGTCTTTTTTTTAATGCTTTTGCCATATCATAGGATATAAATCTTTTGCTTTTTTTGGCAAAGACAAATCCTATATAGTCAGGCAATAATTCATTGACTACATCTATATCTTCATATCTTTGTATTCCGCATAATTTAATCTTTGTCATTCTTACCCTTTAGCCAATCCAATGTGGCTTTTTTATCTTTTGAACGCATAAGTATTTCACCGACAAGGGCCGCATCCGCTCCCATATCTTTGATATTTTTAATATCCTCGGGAGAACTTACGCCGCTTTCAGAGACAAATAATACATCTTTCGGTACAAGGTCACGCAATCTTTTGCTGTTGTTTGTGTCTACGGAAAAATCTTTCAGATTTCTGTTGTTTACCCCGATAATGCGTGCATTTATTTTTTGTGCCATCTCTATTTCAGCTTCGTCATGACATTCCACAAGAGCGGAAAGTCCAAGCTCGTCACAGATATCTTTATAGTACTTAAGCTCGGGAACTGAAAGTATGGAGCATATCAAAAGCACACATGAGGCGCCCATTGCCTTGGCTTCATATATCATATATTCGTCAACTGTGAAATCTTTTCTAAGAAGCGGAACTTCGGTAATCTTTGCTATTTCTCTCAGATATTCATCGCTTCCCAAAAACCACTTAGGCTCCGTAAGTACGGATATGCAGTCGGCACCGGCTCTTTCGTATTCCTTTGCAATTCTTTGATAAGGAAAATTCTCCGCAATAATACCTTTTGAAGGTGAAGCCTTCTTGCACTCACATATAAAGGAAAGCTCAGGTTTTCTTAACGCGGTTTCAAAGGAAAACCTGTCTGATATTATCTTATCGGCTTCAAGTTTTACCTTTTGTAAAGGTATTTTTTTCTTTTTTTCTTCTATTCTTTCTCTTGTATAATTTGCTATTATATCTAAAATCGTACTACTCATTGCTCACCTTGATAAAGTCTTCCAATACCTTTAATGCTTTCTTGCTGTCAATAAGTCTTGCTGCAAGGTTTATTCCTTCCTGAATACTTTTTGCTTTTTCGCCGATATAGAGCGCCGCTCCCGCATTTAGAAGTACGGCATCTCTTTTGGCACCTTTTTCACCTTCTAATATGGAAAGAGTGATGGCGGCATTTTCTTTCGGGTCGCCACCTGCCAAATCCTCTTTTTTGCAATGGGAAAGGCCGAAGTCCTCAGGTTTTATTTCGTATGTATGCAGTGAGCCGTCCTTTATCTCACATACTTTTGTATGTGCGGAGAGTGAGATCTCGTCAAGTTTGTCCATGCCGTAGACTACCATACCTCTTTTTACTCCAAGTTCCATGAGAACTTTTGCAAGCGGCTCTATCAGGTATTCATCATAAACTCCGAGAAGCTGGCGCTTCGGATGTGCAGGGTTTGTCAGAGGCCCCAGAATATTGAAGACCGTTCTGAATCCGAGTTCCTTTCTGATTGCACCGACATATTTCATTGAGGTGTGATATTTTTGTGCAAAGAAGAAGCAAATGCCCACTTTTTCAAGAAGTTCTCTGCACTTAGCAGGGTCTTCGTCAATGTTTACACCCAAGGCTTCAAGGCAGTCTGCCGTACCGCATTTTGAAGATGCGGCTCTGTTGCCGTGCTTGCTGACTTTCATACCGCCTGCGGCTGCAACTATTGCGGATGTTGTAGAGATATTGAAGCTTCCTGCGTTGTCACCTCCGGTTCCGACTATTTCAAAAAGGTCAAAGTCTGTATCAACAGGTGTGGCGTGTTTTCTCATAGCTTTGGCACAACCGGCAATTTCGCCTGTGGTCTCCGCCTTGGCACTCTTTGTAGACAGTGCTGCAAGAAATGCGGCGTTTTGAGTAGGTGTGGTCTCGCCGTTCATTATTTCATTCATTACGGTGTAAGCTTCGTCAAAACTTAAATCTTCTTTATTTACAATCTTTATAATAGCTTCCTTAATCATAATTTTTCTCCTATAAAGTTTCTAAGCATCTCTTTTCCGTAGGTTGTCATAATGGATTCCGGATGGAACTGCACACCGTATATCGGAAAGGAGATATGTTTTACAGCCATTACCTCACCGTCATCCGTTTTTGCAACTACCTTAAGAGTATCAGGGAGTGTATTTTCAAGAGCGGCAAGAGAGTGATATCTTGCAACCTTGCTTGTATCAGGTATGTCTTTAAATATAGGGCAGTTTGTATCAAAGTGAGTGGTGGAGTCTTTGCCGTGCATCAGTTTTTTGGCATAGGTGACAGTTGCACCGAAAGCCATACATATGGCCTGATGTCCTAGGCACACTCCAAGTATCGGAATACTTTGTCCGAGTTTTTTTACCACGTCTATAATGACTCCGGCATCTTCAGGCCTGCCGGGACCCGGAGAAATAATTATTTTTTCAGGTGAAAGAGCTTTTATATCATCTACGCTCATTTCATCATTTCTTATAACTTTTATATCAGGATTTATTTCTCCTACCATCTGAAAGAGGTTATAGGAAAAACTGTCGTAATTATCAATCAATAGAATCATTTGTTCATCTCCTGTGCTTTTTTCAGGGCGTCGACTACGGCTCCGGCCTTATTGATACTCTCCATATATTCCTTATCGGGGTCAGAGTCCGCCACGATGCCGGCACCGCTTCTTATAAATACTTTGCCGTTTTTCTTATAGGCAAGTCTTATTGCTATGCAGGTATCCATGTTTCCGGTAAAGTCGATATAGCCTATCGCACCTCCGTATATACCTCTTTTGTTGTTTTCAAGTTCTTCTATAAGTTGACAGGCACGAATCTTAGGAGCACCTGAGAGAGTACCTGCAGGAAGTACGGCTTCAAGCGCGTTGAGCGCATCGTATTCAGGCCTTATCTCGCCTCGAACGGTGGAACCTATGTGCATTACATGAGAGTATCTTTCTATAGAGTGGAATTTTTCCACAACCACGCTGCCGAATTTGCTTATCTTTCCAAGGTCGTTTCTTCCGAGGTCTACAAGCATGTTGTGTTCCGCAAGTTCCTTTTCATCAGCCAAAAGTTCGGTTTCAAGTTCTTTATCCTCTTTTTCGCTCTTGCCTCTGGGTCTTGTACCTGCAAGAGGGAAGGTGTGTAATATACCGTCTTCAAGTTTTACCAAAGTTTCAGGAGATGCACCGGCAACTTCCACATCTGTTCCTGAAAAGTAGAACATATATGGTGAAGGATTGACGGTTCTAAGTACTCTGTAGGTATCCAAGAGGCTTCCTTCAAAGTTTGCCTGTAGTCTGTTTGAAAGTACGATTTGGAAAATATCGCCCTCCTTGATATGATGTTTTGCCTTACCGATCATCTTTGAAAACTCGTCCTTTGAAAATAGCGGTGTTACTTCACCGAGCAGCTTTCCGCCTTCAAAGGACTTCTTGCCTGTATGTAAAAGTTCTTTGATTGAATTGAGTCTTTTTAATGCTTTTTCGTATTCAACATCTATGTCTTTGTCAAGTTCGATATTTGTTATAAGTATTATCTTTTGCTTAACATTGTCAAATGCTATAACATCTTTAAACAGCATCAGGTCTATATCTTTAAAGCCTTCACTGTCGTCAATATTCATTTTTGTGCTAGGCTCTTTGTAGTTTATAAAGTCAAATGAAAAGTACCCTACCAGACCTCCTGTAAAAGGTGGGAGAGAAGATATTCTCGGACTTTTGTATTTTTTCAGAAGTTCTCTGAGATAGTTTGTCGGGTCGCTGCATTCAAATTCTTTTCCGTCCACATTCATCTTGCCGTCAATGCAGCTGATTGAAAGCTCCGGTTCAAATCCCAAGAAGGTGTATCTGCCCCAGTTTTCATTGGCCTTGGCTGATTCAAGTAAGTAAGCATGAGTGGATGCCGCTTTCAGAATTCTCATAGCTTCAATCGGTGTGATAAAATCCGACAAGATTTCCATACTTATAGGCGCCAGTGTGTATTCTTTATTTTCTTTAAGTTTTTTTAGGTTGGCTAACATATATTCTCCTTACAATGTCTTTCCTTCAAGTACAACTCTTTTTTTGATGTCCTGCATCAAATGGTCAAATTGGTCAAGGTCAAGTGACTGTGCTCCGTCACAAAGAGCTTTTGCCGGATTGTTGTGCACCTCCACCATAATGCCGTCTGCACCTACGGCAAGTGCGGCCTTTGCAAGAGGCGGTACAAGTGATCTGATACCTACCGCATGGCTTGGGTCTACCAGTATAGGAAGATGTGTTTTTTCTTTTAACAGTGCAACAGCTCCAAGGTCAAGGGTGTTTCTTGTAGCGGTTTCAAAGGTTCTTATGCCTCTTTCACAGAGGATTACGTTTTCGTTTCCTGATGCCATTATATATTCGGCACTCATCAGGAATTCTTCTATAGTATTGCAAAGTCCTCTTTTTAGAAGTATAGGCTTTTTCAATTTGCCGACTTCTTTTAACAGGTCGAAGTTTTGCATATTTCTGGCTCCGATTTGTATGATATCTACATTTTCAAACAGAGGTATCTGTGTCTGATTCATTACTTCAGAGATAATCGGAATATTTACAGCTTCTTTGGCAGACTCAAGGTAGTCAAGTCCTTCTTTTCCAAGCCCTTGGAAGGCATATGGTGAGGTTCTTGGCTTAAATGCGCCTCCTCGAAGGATTACGGCGCCGCTTTTTTTCACGCTGTCAGCCACCATTGTTATCTGTTCTCTTGTCTCTACACTGCAAGGTCCTGCAATAACTGTGAATGTGCCGCTGCCTATATTCACATCGCCGACTTTTACGATTGTATCGTCAGGGTGAACTGTTCTTCCGGCTGCTTTATATGTCTCTGTTACTCTTTTGCCGTAGTCCACTATCGGATGTGTGGCTACTATTGTGTCCATATCTATTTTTGCAGTGTTGCCGATAAGGCAGACTGCAGTATGCTCCGTGCCCGGAGCGTATATTGTATCAAATCCTATATTTTCAAATTCTTGTCTGAAGTTTTTTATTGCCTCTTCGCTGACGCCGGCTTTTAAAATAAATACCATATGTCCTCCTAATAATGTGTTATATAAGTGATATAAAAGTAGTAAGCTTGGTGGTGCTTTTGACTTGCGTGATACTGCATTGCTCCGCACTGCGTGCTCCCGCAATCCGTACAGGCATTTGTACTCCGCGCATTTTCCTGACTGAAAATGGCTGCGTACTCATGTCTGTACGAGTCTCAAGGACTTACCCCCTCTTACAACAAGTTGAAGAGTGGGTAATCCTTTGAGACTCTAGTATCACGCAAAAAAGTCCTTGTTAAGTAAAACCTTAGCGGTTTTATTTAACAAGGACGAAATTTCAACAAAAAAATCGCGGTGCCACCTTGATTCACAGTATGACCTGTGCACTTTAAGATACCTACATATCCCTTGCAACTAACGTATGCGAACGTCGTAGAATACTCTGCTTACGCATTTGACTACGCCCTCCATGGTCCATTTGTCAGACTGTTTCTTATCCGGCTCTCAGCCACCCGGACTCTCTGTGAAGTCATAACCGACTTTATCTCCATATCAACGGTTTGCTTGATTTCACGATTGTAATATAAAATCATGTGACTGTCAACAAAAATAATCATTACAGTTCAGGCGTTTTTTGAGGTGCAAAAATGTCACCTCAAAAATGAAGAAAGTTCAGGCGTTAGAAGATATATGCCATATATGTTTACAGAACAAGGAATTGTGATGCTTTCCGCTTTTATGGTCATTTACATAAAAGCCTTATAAATGATATAATGCTACCTAAGATTGTGCTTGGCAGTCTTAATACTGCAAGTAAATCATTAAAGCGTCACAAAGAAAGGAGAATGATGGCTTTTTTTGAAAAACTGGAGAGGAAATTTGGAAGATACGCAATCAGAAATCTGATGATGTATCTGACTGCACTGTATGCTGTAGGTTTTGTGATATCTTTGGTGAATATACAGATATATTATGAATATATGTCTCTTGATGTGGCAAAGATACTTTCAGGGCAGGTTTGGAGACTTATCACATGGATTATGTATGTACCCGAGCAGAATGTGCTGTTTGCGGCAATAATGCTTGTACTGTATTACAGCCTCGGAACAAATCTTGAGAGAGTTTGGGGCAGTTTCAGATTTAACGTGTATATGTTCATGGGGTATATATTCCTTATAATAGGAGCATTTATCTTATATGCGGTATATGGTGAAGCGGCAAGCGTCTTTTTACTTACACCTGACAGCCTGAATATGTCCATATTTTTGGCATTTGCACTTACATACCCCGATATGACATTTTATCTGTACTTTGTACTGCCTATAAAAGCGAAATATTTGGCGTTTGTATATTTGCTTATTGAAGTTTATAGTTTTATAATAGGAGGCGTCATAACAAAGGTATCTATAGGGCTTAGCTTGTTAAACTTTGTTATATTCTATCTGATGACAAGAAATTGGAACAGAATATCACCGAAGAATGTAGTCAGACAGGTAAAGTTTAAAAAGGCGGTAAAGATGAGACCGGCAGGTGAGCCTATACACAGATGTGCAGTATGCGGAAGAACCGAAAAAGATGACGATACACTTGAGTTTAGATATTGCTCAAAATGTAAAGGTAATCTTGAGTACTGTTCAGACCACTTATATACACATACTCATGTGGAATAAATGAGATACCCTGTAATGATGTAACATTTTATAAATGTATCTTGATACATTTATGGATGAGTGGTAGTATTTTAGCTTGTAGAAAGATAAAGAGGAAAAGGAAAATGAAAAGAACAAAAATTATATGTACTATGGGTCCGAATACAAACGACAAAAAGCTTATGAAAGATATGGCAATCGCAGGAATGGACGTTGCCAGATTCAACTTTTCACATGGTGATTATGAAGAGCATTTGGGCAGATTGAATATATTAAGAGAAGTAAGAGAAGAAACCGGAAAAGAGGTGGCTGCACTTCTTGATACAAAGGGACCTGAGATAAGAACAGGTTTACTTGAGGGCGGAAACAAGGTTACTCTTGTTGCCGGAAATGAATATACACTTACAATAAACGAGTGTGTAGGAAATGACAAAAAAGGCTTTATCAACTACAGCGGGCTTAACGAAGATGTAAAGGCAGGCGATAAAATACTTATAGATGACGGTCTTATCGCACTTGAAGTTATAAATGTGGACGGACCTGATATCCACACCAAAGTTTTAAACGGCGGTGAGCTTGGAGAAAAGAAGGGTGTTAATGTACCGGGAGTTTCAATAAAGCTTCCTGCACTTACACAAAAAGATATAGAGGATATAAAGTTTGCCTGTGACAACGGATTTGAGTTTATAGCGGCATCTTTTATCAGAAACGGTGATGCGGTTCGCCAGATTAAAGAAATTCTTGCAGAAAAGCATGCAAACATCCAGGTTATCTCAAAGATTGAAAACCAAGAGGGTATCGACAATATGGACGATATCATTGAAGCAAGTGACGGTATCATGGTAGCAAGAGGAGATATGGGTGTTGAGATAGACGCCGCAAGACTTCCTTTCATTCAGAAGAAACTTATCGAGAAGTGTTCAGTGGCAGGAAAGCCTGTAATCACAGCTACACAGATGCTTGATTCCATGATCAGAAATCCAAGACCTACAAGAGCCGAGGTTTCAGATGTGGCAAATGCTATCTACGACGGTACGGATGCCATAATGCTCTCAGGAGAGTCCGCAATGGGTAAGTATCCGCTTGAGGCACTTAAGATGATGGTTAAGATTGCAAAGGAGACAGAGATACACCTTGATCATACACAGTACAGAAACAGAAAAGTAAACAAAATGGATAAGAAGAATATTTCAAATCAGGTAGGATATGCTGCAGTTTCTACAGCGGATCAGCTTGAGGCGAAGGCAATTATTGCACCTTCCATCAGCGGATTTACTACAAGAATGCTTTCAAAGTGGAGATCGACTATTCCTGTTTACGGAATGAGCCCAAGCATCACAACAATTCGTCAGATGCAGCTTTTATACGGAGTGGTACCTGTATTTGCAAAGAGAGCCGATACTACAGATGTACTTATAGAGTCATCTATAGATATTCTTAAGAGAGAAAAATATCTTAAGTCGGGAGATTTGGTAGTCGTTACTGCAGGTATTATACCTAAGAAGGCTGACAGAGGACCGGCAAGATACACCAATACAATGCAGGTTGAGACTGTAAAATAGTTTTGTCATATAGGCTTTAAAAACTACATTTTTTAGCAAAGGTCTCATATTTTTGTACAAAAACAGACTAAGATATGATAAAATATATATAATGAACGGTCGAAAGACCCAATCCATAAAGTCACAAAGGTGTTTACATCTGAGTGACTTTATTGAGATTAAAAAGGAGAAACATATGAAAAATCCAATAGTAACATTGACAATGTCGGATGACTCGGTAATCAAAATCGAACTTTACCCTGAAGTGGCACCTAACACTGTAAGAAACTTCATAAGTCTTATCAATCAGAAGTTTTATGACGGACTTACTTTCCACAGAGTAATAAACGGATTTATGATACAGGGCGGATGTCCGCAGGGAAACGGTATGGGCGGCCCTGATTATCAAATCAAGGGTGAGTTCAGTCAGAACGGATTCCAAAACGACCTCGCACATACAAGAGGAGTTATCTCAATGGCAAGAGCTATGAGCCCTAACTCGGCAGGTTCACAGTTTTTTATCATGCATCAGGATGCACCTCATCTTGATGGAGCATATGCCGCATTCGGTTCCGTAATAGAGGGAATGGATGTTGTAGACAAAATAGCATCAGTTGATACGGACTACAATGACAGACCGAATACCGAGCAGAAGATAAAATCAATGACGGTTGAGACATTCGGCGAAGATTATGCAGAGCCTGAAAAGTGTTAATATCTGTGGAAGGCACTGTGATATAGTGATTTCAGATGAGAATGTGGCTCTTTGGGAGGCGTTTAACTCCCATAGAGCCACAGTTGCTATACTTGGCAAAGAAGATATAGATATAGCGGTTTCAAAGTATGCGGTACTTGACTATGCCGATATAGACGAAAAGTATTTGGAGAAAGTGGCTTGCAGATATTTGCATATACCTGTATGTATAGGAAAAACGGATGATATAAAAATTCGTGAGCTGTGTCTGGACGACTTTGAAATTTTCTCAAAGTTTTGTGAGTTTCCGTTTAAAAATATAGAGAGGTTGCGGGAGTATATAGATTTTCACTATGATTTCTACGGATACGGACTGTATGTGTTTGAGAATGAGAAAGAAGTGATGGGACTGGCAGGATTTTATAATGAAGACAACAGATGTTTTCTCTCATATATAACAGATAAAAAGTATCGAAGAAGAGGCTATACATTCAAAGTTTGTAAATATTTACTGAAATATATTGAGGAAACATATGGAGCAAGGGATGTGTATACAAGAATAGATATTTCCAATACGGCATCTATAAATTTAGCCGATAAGTTGGGAGTAAATATATTAAATTGACTGTGAAAGTATTTTTTGTGCCATAGAGTTAGAAAAACCTAACTGTTGTTTTTATACAGTTTTTAATGTATAATTTTAGATACAAAATTTTGGGCACTGAAAAGAACAGGGGTTAGTAGATGAAGGTAAAGGCATTTGCAAAGATAAATTTATGCTTGGATGTATTATCAAGAAGAGCTGACGGATACCATGATGTAGAAATGGTTATGACAAATGTTGATATTGCGGATGTACTCGAAATAAGAGAACTTGAAGAAAAGAAGATATCACTGATATGTAACAATAAGGATTTGGCGACAGATGAGACCAATCTTATATATAGGGCGATAGTACTGTTACAAAAGGAAACAAAAAAAGATTTCGGCGTAGAGGTCAGACTTGAAAAGAACATTCCTATGCAAGCCGGTATGGCAGGCGGAAGTGCGGATGCGGCGGCCACACTTAAAGCTGTGAACGAGCTTTTCAATCTGGGTATTACAACTGAGAGGTTGATTGAACTCGGAGCAAGTCTGGGAGCCGATATTCCGTTTTGTATAATGGGCGGCACGGTATTGGCAAAGGGTATCGGAGAGAAGTTGATACCGCTTAAGAAATTGCCGAAGCTTAAGCTTTTGGTTGCAAAGCCTGCAGCAGGGCTTTCAACAAAGCTTGTATACGAAAATTTGAATATTGAGACTCTTAATAAGACCGGATTTAAACATAAGGATGTAAGAGAGATGGTTTCAATTATTGAAAGCGACGATACGGATGACATAAAGACTGTAAAGATAGCTAAAGCGCTTGACAATATTTTGGAAGTACCGTCTTTGAAACTTTTACCTTTTATTGCACAGATAAAGCAGATAATGTATGACAACAATTGTTTGGGAAGCCTGATGAGCGGCAGCGGAACCGCTATTTTCGGTATCTTTGATAACGACAGTGATATGCTTAGAACAAAAGCCGTACTGGAAAAAGATGACAGAATAAATTATATAGAGACTACAACTACTGTTTAGATAGATGGAGGATAAAATGACAAATTTTTCACATGCAGATGTAGATGAATATATGCCGCTAAGAGATGTGGTTTTTAAAACTTTGAGGCAGGCAATACTCAGAGGAGAGTTGCAGCCGGGTGAGAGACTTATGGAGATAGCTCTTTCAAAGAAGCTTGGAGTATCAAGAACTCCTATCAGAGAGGCTATAAGGATGCTTGAGCTTGAAGGTCTGGTGCTTATGATTCCTAGGAAGGGAGCCGAGGTGGCAGGTATTACGGAAAAGAGCCTAAGAGATACACTTGAGGTAAGAAGGGCACTTGAGGAACTTGCAATAGAGCTTTCATGCACAAAGATTACGGATGATGAGATAGAAGAATTGAAACAGGCCGAGGAAGAGTTTGTTAATTCTATAGAAAATAAAGATATTATTGATATTGCGCGTGCAGATGAGAAATTTCATGATATAATATTTACAAGCACAGGTAATGATAAGCTGGTACAGATGATCAATAATTTGCGTGAGCAGATGTACCGTTACAGACTGGAGTATGTTAAGGCGGAAGCTACAAGAAATCAGCTTATGGATGAGCATGAGATGATACTTAGAGCATTGGAGAGTAGGGATAAGTCGGAAGCTAAGAGAATCATTGCCGAGCATATAAATAATCAGGAGGTCAATGTTTCCAGACAAATTAAGGAAGCACCTACAAGGTAATGAGGAGATTAGCAATAATATTCGGAGGTCAGTCCTCTGAGCATGAGATATCTGTAATATCTGCAACGAATGTGTCAAAGCAGGTGGATACGGATAAGTACGAGCTTATACTTATCGGTATTACAAAGGAAGGCAAATGGCTTAAGGTAGACAGTATAGCTTCAATGGAGGACGGCAGCTGGCTGAATTCAAAAACAGGCGCATATATTTTGCCTGATGCTACAAAAAAGTGTATAATGATAGAGACAGGGGGAGAGTATAAAGAAATTCCTGTAGATGTGGTTTTCCCTGTTCTGCACGGACTGTACGGAGAAGACGGAACAATTCAAGGTTTGTTGGAGCTGGCAAAGATTCCTTATGTGGGATGTGGAGTACTTGCAAGTGCCATAGGCATGGACAAGCTCTACACAAAGCTTGTAGTAGATAAACTCGGAATAAGACAGGCGGCATATGAGGCTGTACTTGACTATGAGGTCAAGGAGGATTTGACAGGGAAGATAAGAACAATAGAAGACAGATTTGAGTATCCTGTATTCATAAAGCCTTCAAATGCGGGTTCTTCAAGAGGTGTATCAAAAGCCTCAAACACTGAAGAACTTAAAAAGGGCATACTTGAAGCACTAAAGCACGACAGAAAGGTCCTTGTTGAGGAGACGATAGTAGGGCATGAGGTGGAATGCGGAGTACTTGGAAGACCGGGAGATGTAGTGGCAAGCGGTGTAGGAGAGATAAAATCCGCTGCAACATTTTATGATTACGATGCCAAGTATAAGCTTGATTCACTTACTTTGCTTGATTCAAAACTTCCTGACGGCGTGAGAGAGAATCTTCCTGAGTGTGCGAAAAAGATTTTTACGGCTTTAGACGGTTTCGGACTTTCAAGAGTGGACTTCTTTGCAAAGGAAGACGGAGAGATTGTATTCAACGAGATAAATACCATGCCGGGATTTACGGCAATAAGTATGTATCCGATGTTATTTGAGGCTGCAGGTATTGACAAAAAATCTCTTGTTGATAAACTAATAGAATTAGCTTTTGAGAGAGGGTGATTTTTTGAATTTACCTATAGGAGTATTTGATTCCGGTGTAGGCGGACTGACGGTCGCCAAGGAAATTATAGCGCAGATGCCGAATGAAAGTATTGTATACTTCGGTGATACGGCCAGAGTTCCATACGGCTCCAAGTCCAAGGATACAATTATCAAGTATTCCGGCCAGATTGTTAAATTTTTACAGACAAAAAATGTAAAAGCTATTGTGATTGCGTGTAATACCGCCAGTGCTTTTGCACTTGACATATTGAAGACAGAGATTGATATACCTATTATGGGTGTTATCCATGCAGGCGCCATAACCGCAGCCAAGACTACCAAGGTCGGTAGGATAGGTGTGGTAGGTACCAGCGGTACAATATCCAGCGGTATATATGAAAAGACTATTCATGAGATAAATAGCGAGCTTGAAGTAATACAAAAAGCCTGTCCGCTGCTGGTTCCGTTGGTGGAGGAGGGACTTATCAATGACAGTGTTACAGATGAAATCATTTCCAGATATGTCAGCGACTTAAAAAGCAGACATATTGACAGTTTAGTATTGGGATGTACTCATTATCCTTTACTATATAATACATTCAGAAGGATTATGGGTGAGGGAGTTTCCCTTGTGAATCCTGCATACGAAACAGCAAAGGAATTGAAATCTTTGTTGACGTGTGAAAACTTATGTGCCGATAAGGGTGAGGTTTTCCATGAGTTTTATGTCAGTGACATGGCAGAAAGATTTAGTGATTTTGCATCTTCTATTATACCCGGTGTTGTGAAGAATACGGGTGTAATCAATATAGAAGAATTTTAAAAAACATTAGGCTTTGCAGAATGCATACAAATAGATTAGCTAGATAAGGTATACAAGACGCAGACAGGCATTCTTTGTTGAGCATAGTTATCAGTTTTTTATTTAAGGTTATTTTATATAGAATAGTGGGGAGATACATTTTTCTAGTAAACTATCATTCTTTTATTTTAAACTTGATATTTGCATAAACAACCGGTGGTAGCTTAGGGTTGGGTAGAGACCGTATTGCGGCTTCTGCTATAGTTTTAAGGTAGAAGATTATGAAAGAATTTGTAGATATTGAGATTAGCGGCGCTCATCTTAGATACGATGAGACAGATCCTATTGCCGTGAATATTTCAGGTAATCACTATGTTGATGGTGATACACATAAGATAACTTACGTGGAAGAAGCCCAAGGTTTTGATGAAATTATCCTTAATACAATAATAGTAAAGAAAAATAAGGTTGAAATTATCAAAGAGGGTGTGGTGAATTCCAAGATGGTATTTGCCAATAACAGTAGGTTTAAAGCAATATATGACACTCCCTTTGGCAGATTGAATATGGAGACGGAGACGAAGCTCCTTTTGATCGATATGAATGAAGATGAGATAAATGTCTATATTGAGTATTTGCTTTATATAGAGGGAGATCGTGCATCTAATTCAAAAATGAGAATTCATATAGTTGAAGCGGTTGACAGAGTTGATAATAAGGGTGGGTGACTGCCCTTATTCGGTATGCGGAGGAGTATGGATAAAAAATTAAAAATTTCATTTAATTCACCAATTATTCTAGGATTTGTGATTCTAAGTTTTATAGTATATGTGGTAGACAATCTGACAGGAGGGTTTTCCACAAGATTGTTGTTCAGTGTTTACAGGTCATCATTTATAGACCCGTTCACCTACTTCAGATTTTTCGGACATGTACTTGGTCATGCAAACTTGGATCATTTCCTCGGGAATATAATGTTGATACTTGTAATAGGACCTATGCTTGAGGAAAAGTACGGTTCTGCGAATATACTTTTTGTAATACTTGCCACGGCGCTTGTGACAGGTCTGGTTCACTTTTTTGTATTCCCGCACGTTTATTTGCTTGGTGCAAGCGGTGTGGTATTCGCCTTTATTTTGCTCTCATCCTTTGCGGGATTCAGAGAAGGCAGGATTCCTTTCACATTTATTGTGGTTGCACTTTTATATATAGGGCAGCAGGTATATCAGGGAGTCTTTGTACAGGACAATATCTCAAACCTTACTCATATACTTGGCGGTATAGTAGGTGCGGTACTTGGATATATTATGAATAAGGGGAAGATGAACAGGTACTAAGGATTTTATGGAGAGAGAAATAATATGTAATATTTCTGTTTTGGAATATGTGTTATTTTGTATAGAAGGTGTTGCAAAAAGACTTGGAAAAGATGGAAGAGAAGTATATCGAATACTGACAGAGGACAGCGATATATTAAACAGTTATATAGTACCGTCATATGATGTATTACATACACAGGGTAAGGACTATATTATTGAAGATATTTTGGATGTGATGAAGAAAAGAGGTTTGCCGGTATGAGATTATATCATGGTTCATATCTGGAAATTAAATCACCGGATTTATTACATTCAAGAAAAAATGTTGATTTCGGATTGGGATTTTACACAACGCCATTGTATGAACAGGCCGTAAATTGGGCAAGAAAGTTTAAGAGAAATGGAGGCAGTGGGATAATCTCATATTATAGATTTGATGAAAAAGTACTTCATAAATTAAAAGTATTACATTTTGATACATATTCAGATGAATGGTTGGACTTTATTTTAAATTGTAGAGCGGGCAAGGATGTATCAGATTATGATTTGGTAATAGGTGGTGTTGCTAATGATAAAGTATTTAACACTATTGAATTATTCTTTGACGGGCTGATTGACAAGAAAGAGGCTATAGGTCGATTAAAATATGAAAAGCCTAATCTACAGATATGCTTCAGAACACAAAAAGCGTTGGATTACAGTTTATTATATGAGGGAAGTGAGACTATATGAATGCAAATCCTGTGTTATTACAAAAGAAATATGCACGTATTATAGAAAAATTTGCACGAAAAAAAAATATTTCAATTGATGAATCTTTAGATTTTTTTTATCACTCATTTACATATGAATTGATGAGTAAAGGAATTTCAGATATGCATTGTATGAGTGATGAATATTTGATTGAGGACTTGGAGCGAGAATATAGTGGTGAGTATGTAAACAGGAAAGCTATATGAAATATACTCAACAGATGATGAGAGCTTTAGCGTAGGATATCTGCTGTACCAAAATGACGATATCTGTATATTTAAAGCTTTTAATGATCAGGGATAATTGTTTAAAATGGAGATATCACAAAATTCTTATACTTTGTGATATCTCCATTTATATTAATTATAGTGACCGCGACAGGATAGAATTTCCAAAACCCCAGTAGAAATCCTATATATTAATCTATTGGTATCATCGATACGCCTGCTCCAAAAGCCGCTGAATTCGCCTTTAAGAGGCTCGGGTTTGCCTATACCGTCAAAATAATTGCGTTCGATATCCTTGATCAGCCCATTAATACGTTTTAGAGTTTTTTTATCCTGACTTTGCCAATAAAGGTAGTCTTCCCATGCTTCATCAAACCATATTTTATGCATAAGTTTTACTCCTCTATAATATCATGCTCTACACCAAGCCCGGCATTAAGGGCAGCCACTCCTCGGCGTAAATGAGCTACATTACTCTCCGAATAAAACGGATCCACAGAAACTTCAAAAGGTATACGGTGCTCTCTGCCCATTTTTTTGGCAAATATGGTAAAGGCTGCACTCATAGAGAGTCCAAGTTCACTACATACGCTCTCCATTTTTTTCTTGTCGGCTTCATCCATACGAAAGTTTACATTAACGGTCTGTGCCATAAAACTTCTCCTTTCTTATATTGTTGAGTTTATTATAGCATTTGTAAAGAAAAGTACAAGAAAAATAATATAAAATATATTTACATAATATATTTCATATTAATTTTCACAGATACTCTCCAATTTCCAAAAATATGATATAATATACTCAATATGAACTTAAAAAAGGAGAACTATGTCTTTTACACATTTACATGTACATACGGGATATTCACTGCTTGACGGGTCCTGTAAGATAAAAGAGATAATAAGTCGTGCAAAGGAACTGAACATGACTTCACTGGCTATCACTGACCACGGCGTGATGTATGGAGTCATTGATTTTTATAAAGAAGCTAAGGCAAACGGTATAAAGCCGATACTTGGATGTGAGGTGTATGTAAGCCCTTCATCAAGATTTGAAAAACAGGCAAAGCAGGGTGATAGATACTATCATCTTATTTTATTGGCAAAAAACAATGAAGGATATGAGAATCTGACAAAGATAGTGTCAAAAGGCTTTACTGAAGGGTTTTATTACAAGCCAAGAATAGATTTTGAACTGTTACAGGAATATCACGAGGGCATAATAGCACTTTCAGCCTGTTTGGCGGGAGAGATACCGAAGCTTATATCAAGAGGAAGAGAAGATGATGCCAAAAAGGTGGCAAAAAAGTATAAGGACCTCTTTGGAGAAGGTAATTTCTATCTGGAATTACAAAACCACGGCATACCCGAGCAGAAGTTTGTAAATCAGTCACTTGTAAGGATAGGCAAGGAACTGGATATTCCGCTTGTGGCGACCAATGATATCCACTATATCAATGCTGAGGACGCTACGGCACATGATATACTTTTATGCATACAGACCGGTAAGACGGTATCAGACCCTGACAGGATGAGATATGAAGGCGGACAATTCTTTTTAAAGTCTGAAGATGAGATGAAAGCATTATTTCCTTATGCGCCTGAGGCTATTGAAAATACGGGTAAGATTGCAGATATGTGCAATGTGGAGATAAAGTTCGGTGAGACCAAGCTACCTGAGTATCAGGTTCCGAACAATATGTCCGCCAAAGAGTACCTTGAGAGCTTATGTAGGAGCGGTTTTGAAAGAAACTACCACAAAGATTATGAAAACCGTGAAGAGATAGAAAAAAGAATGTACTATGAGCTTGGAGTCATAGAGACAATGGGCTATATAGATTACTTTTTGATAGTTTGGGACTATATAAATTATGCGAGAAGTGTGGGAATATCTGTAGGACCGGGAAGAGGATCGGCGGCAGGAAGTGTGGTATCGTATTGCCTTGGTATTACGGATATTGATCCTATCAAGTACAATCTTATCTTTGAGAGGTTTTTGAATCCCGAGAGAGTATCCATGCCCGATATAGATGTGGACTTTGCCGATGAGAGAAGAGGAGAGGTCATTGAATATGTGGTAAATAAATACGGCAGCGAGAGGGTGTGTCAGATAATCACATTCGGTACATTGCAGGCAAGAGGTGTTATCAGAGATGTGGGCAGGGCTATGGAGATTCCGTATGCCAGATGTGACAGCATTGCAAAGATGATACCGAGAGATAAGGACATCACACTTAGTTTGGCACTTGAAAGAAATAAAGAACTTAAAGAACTTTATGACGGTGACGAGGCGGTACATGAGCTTATTGACTACAGCTTAAAGCTTGAGGGCTTGCCGAGACATGCCAGTATGCATGCGGCAGGTGTCGTAATTTCAAAAAAGGCTGTTGAGGAGTATGTACCGCTTGCACTTGGAATTGATGATGCGGTGACAACACAGTTTACCATGACCACCTTGGAAGAACTGGGCCTTCTGAAGATGGACTTTTTGGGACTTCGTACACTTACGGTACTTCAAAACGCCTTGGATATGATAAAGAAAAATCACGGTGTGGATATTGACCTTAAAAAGATAGATTACGCGGATAAGAAGGTGTATGAGTTCATCTCTACCGGAAAGACCGATGCGGTGTTCCAGCTTGAAAGCGGCGGAATGCAAAGCTTTATGAAGAGGTTAAAGCCTGAAAATTTGGAAGATATCATAGCCGGTATTTCACTGTACCGTCCGGGTCCTATGGACTTTATACCGAAGTACATTGAAGGAAAGAATTCAAAGGGCAAGGTAAGTTATGATACTCCACAGCTGATTTCAATACTTGAGCCTACTTACGGATGCATTGTATATCAGGAGCAGGTAATGCAGATAGTCAGAGACCTTGCAGGGTATACTATGGGCGGAAGTGATGAGGTTCGTCGTGCGATGAGTAAGAAAAAAACTCATGTCATGGAGATGGAAAGAAAAAATTTCATCTACGGAAATGAAGAAAAGAACATTACAGGTTGTATAAAAAACGGTATAGATGAAAAGATAGCAAATCGAATCTTTGACGAAATGATTGACTTTGCAAGCTATGCCTTCAACAAGTCACATGCCGCCTGCTATGCGGTAATTTCATACCAGACCGCTTATCTGAAGTACTATTATCCGAAGGAATTTATGGCGGCATCGCTTACCTCTGTAAGTGACAATCCTGCAAAGCTGTCAGAATATATGGGAAGCCTTTTGGATATGGGCATCAAGATTTTACCGCCTGATGTAAACTTGGGTGAAGGAGCCTTCAGCGTGGATAAGGACGGAATCAGATTTGGACTTGCCACTATAAAGGGAGTAGGTAAGGCTGTAGCGGATGCATTGGTCAGAGAGAGGACATTGAACGGAAAATATTTGACACTTGAAAATTTCATAAACAGATTGCCGCAAAAGGATTTGAACAAGAGGAGTATTGAAAGTTTTATAAAGGCCGGTGCGCTTGACTGTCTGGACGGAAACAGACATGAAAAGATTTTGAATGCGGAACTTTTGAGTGATAAAAAGTCCAAGGAGAGCAAGGCGACGATACCGGGACAGATGTCATTTTTTGATGTGGTGGCGGATGACGATAAAGACAGTTTTGTGTCCGAGATGATACATATAGAAGAGTACAAAAAAGAAGAACTTTTAAAGTATGAGATGGAAGTACTCGGAATGTATGTAAGCGGTCATCCTTTGGAAGAGTATATCCCGATGCTTGAAAAGTATGCAGACGCCAGAAGTATAGACTTTTATCCCGATGAGGACGGCAATATTTTGCTTGAGTCGGGCAGAAAGGTGGTAGTCGGAGGTCTGCTTACCGAGGTGAATAAAAGGTTTACAAAAAAAGGTGATATGATGGCTATATGTACTCTGGAGGATATGTACGGAAGAATAGAGCTTGTAGTATTTCCGAAGGCGTTTGAGGGCTACGGCAGCGAGCTTATTGAAGGCGGAAAGGTCTTTGTTAAAGGAAGAGTGGACACCTCGGGAGAGGAAGAGGGAAAGCTTATTGTAGAGACTGTGAGAGAGTTCGGAAGAATAAAGAAAGAACTTTGGATACAGTATCCTGATAAGGTAAGTTATGAAGAGGACCTTGGCAACCTCCTTGCAGATATAGGAACATTAAACGGCAATGACAGCGTCATCATCTATTTGAAAAAAGAGAGAGCAAAAAAGGATCTTGGAGGTGAGTGGTGCGTGCCTGCAAGCGAGGCTTGTGAGATTTTAGCGCAGAGACTTGGCAGTGAGAATGTAAAGGTGGTTGAGAAAATATAATGCAGGCGGATTAAATACATGGAAAAATGTAGAGTCTTTTAGTATAATAATATGGTACCGCGTTTCGGTACAAGATTTTAGTAAGAAAGGAAATCATAGACTTAGGTCTATGTGGTTTTAATATGGCAAATAATGAATTCAGGGAAGAGCTCGACCCTCAAAGCAGTGTAAATAAAGTTATAGGAATTGTCTCCGGAAAGGGAGGCGTAGGTAAGAGCCTTGTAACATCTCTTATGGCTGTAAAGGCTATGACAAAGGGATTCAGAGTGGGTATTATCGATGCGGACATTACAGGACCTTCAATACCTAAGGCATTCGGACTTAGCGGAAAGCTTGGCGTAACATACGATCAGCTTATGGTTCCTGCAGTTACAAATACAGGAATCAATGTGGTAAGTACAAATCTTATTTTGGAGAATGAGACAGACCCTGTTATATGGAGAGGACCTGTAATAGCAGGTGTTGTAAAGCAGTTTTGGAAGGATACCGTATGGAATAATATCGACTATATGTTTGTGGATATGCCTCCGGGTACAGGAGATGTTCCGCTTACAGTATTCCAGTCAATACCTGTAGACGGCATCATAATAGTTACAAGTCCGCAGGAGCTGGTTTCAATGATCGTTACCAAGGCTGTAAATATGGCTAAGAAGATGAATGTACCTATCCTCGGTCTGGTTGAGAATATGAGCTATTTTGAGTGCCCTGACTGCGGACACAGACATGAGATATTCGGCAAGAGCCACATTGATGAGATCGCAAAAAAAGAGGGACTTAAAGTTTTGGCAAAGATCCCGATTGACCCTGAGGTGGCAAAGCAGGTTGATGCCGGTCTTGTAGAATATGTGCAGGCACCTTGGCTTGATGAAGCGGCTGATTCTATTTTAAAATAAAATTTTGATGTGGACAGGTTTATTTTGCCCACATACAGGCGGGAGAACTTATGTATATATCAAACAATCCGAATAACGAGCTGGAACAGTCCATTGTACAGGTTCCTGATTTGGTGCAGATACCGGATGAAATACATGAAATGGCACAGAAATTTCAGGAAGCAATGATGATGTATACCTGTGCTATCAGAGAGGTGAAAACAAAGCTTGAGGTTTTAAATGATGAGCTTTCTGTAAAAAACAGGAGAAATCCTATTGAGGTGATAAAGTCCAGAGTAAAAAAGCCTAAGAGCATAGTGGAAAAGTTGAAAAGGCGAGGTCTGCCTCTGACACTTGAATCCATAGTAAAAAATCTGGACGATGTGGCGGGTATCAGAGTCATATGTTCATTTCTGGACGACATCTATGAAGTTGCCGATATGCTTACAAGGCAGGATGATGTAAAGCTTATTGCAGTCAAGGACTACATAAAGAAACCTAAAGAAAACGGATATCGTTCCTATCATCTTATAATTGAAATACCTGTATTTTTCTCAGATAAAAAGCAGCCTATGAGAGTGGAAGTACAGATAAGGACAATTGCTATGGATTTTTGGGCAAGCCTTGACCATCAGCTTAAGTATAAGAAAGAGTTTATTGACTCCGAGGATGTGGAAAGACAGCTTAAAGAATGTGCCGATGTGATAGCAGGTACGGATGTACAGATGCTTAATATAAGAAAGAATATAGAGTCAAGGGGAATAGAGATAAGAAAACCCCGATAAATAGACGTTAAGAAAGGGTTGGTGTAACTTAAAAATGTTACACCAACCCCTTTTTTAGTATATATTATTTTTTAACCAACGTCTCATTTTGCTGAATAAAAACATATATATGATAAACAGTATACTTGTGGTTACCCATGAGAGAGGGTAAGCCCAAAGTATGGTGAAGATATTCGGGTACTTAGGTACCATCACAATTATCCATGCTATTCTTAGTACACATACGCCGCTTGCAGTCATTATCATAGGTATCCAGCTGTCGCCGATGCCGCGAAGAGAGCCGGAGAATATCTCAATGGTGATATAGGTCGGGAACGCGACTACCATGAAGTTGAGCATATCTGTGCCTATATCAAGTACACTTTTATCATTTGTAAACAGTGTATAGATACTTCTGCCGAAAAGCTTCAGTAAGAGCATAACTATTCCGGTAATCACAACGGAAAGAATCATTCCGTGTATGATACCTTTTTTTACTCTTTCTTTATTGCCGTAGCCGAAGTTTTGACCTGTAAATGTGGTTACGGATATACCGAGTGACTGTATTGTCATCCAAAACAGAGTATCTATTTTGCCGTAGGCTGTGAATGCGGCAATAGTATCGGTTCCCAGAGTGTTGATGGAAGCCTGTATAAGTATATTTGCAATAGTGTACATCGCAGATTGCATTCCTGCGGCGGTACCTATGCTGACCATCTTTCTTAACTCTGAGAAGTTGATATGCAGCTTTCTTATAAAAAGTCTCAGCGCGTCCTTTCTGCGTGAAAGCACTACTATAACAAGTATTGCGCTGACCACCTGTGAGGTGACTGTGGCGACAGCCGCTCCGACCACGCCCATACCCATATATTTTATCAAAAGGATATCAAGTATTATATTGATAAAGCAGCTGATAATAAGAAAAATCAGCGGAGTCTTTGAATCGCCTACAGCTCTTAAAAGCCCTGCACCCATGTTGTAGATAAGGTTCGGTGCAAGTCCGAGGAAGTAGATTTGAAGATAAGGGATTGCCATAGGCATTATATCTTCAGGCACGTTCATATATGAGAGCATAGTCTTTGAAAATATAGCACCCAATATACTTACCGCTATGCCTACTATAAGCGAGAACGTAATTGCGGTATGCACACATTCGCTTACAAGTCTGTGGTTTTTGGCACCGAAGTGTTGTGAAATAATTACACTGAATCCTGACGAGAGCCCGACGAATATTCCGATAAAGAGGTTTATCAGTGTACTTGTAGTACCTCCTACCGCCGCAAGCCCCAGCTTTCCTACATTCTGTCCGACTATGACCGCGTCGGCGGTATTGTAGAGCTGTTGAAAGAATGTTCCGAGCAGTATCGGAAAGAAGAATAATAAAAGCTGTGCGGTTATATTGCCCTTTGTCATGTCAGGACTTTTTGATTTTGCCATATAAATCCTTTCTATACCATTTCTTCAGGTTTAAAAACCTTATCAAACTCTTCTTCAGTCATTAAGTCAAGTTTTAATGTAGCTTCTTTCAGTGATATGTTTTCCTTATGTGCAAGCTTTGCGACCTTGGCAGCCGATTCATAGCCGATATATGGGCTGATGGCGGTTACAAGCATCAGTGAATTGTGAAGATTTTCGTGCATCTTTTGTCTGTTTGCCTTTATTCCGCATACACAGTGTACTCTGAAGGAGTCCATACCGTCAGAGAGCAGTCTTACGGACTGCAGGAAGTTGTGAATAAGTACAGGCATGAATACATTCAGCTCAAAATTGCCCTGACTTGAAGCCATATTTACGGCGACATTATTTGCCATAACCTGTACACAGACCATAGTCATGGATTCACACTGTGTAGGGTTTACCTTGCCGGGCATTATAGAACTTCCGGGTTCGTTTTCAGGTATAAATATTTCACCGAGGCCGCATCTTGGACCGCTTGAGAGCCATCTGATATCATTGGCTATTTTCATAAGGTCTGTTGCCAGTGAAGATAAGCTGCCGTGTACAAAGGAAAGCTCCGACTTTGAGGTAAGAGCGTGAAACTTGTTGCCATCCGTGATAAATTCCTTACCTGTAAGCTTTGAAATATTTTTTGCTACAGATATGTCAAAGCCCTTAGGGCAGTTAAGTCCGGTACCAACGGCGGTGGCTCCGAGTGCAAGCTTTTTTATAAACTCAAGTGAGTTGCTTATCTGATTACAGTCATTTTCAAGTGAAGCTCTCCAACCGCTGATTTCCTGTGAGAAAGCTATCGGAGTGGCATCCTGCAAATGTGTTCTGCCTGATTTTACGATGCCTGCATTCTCCTCTTCAAGCTTTTTAAAAGCAAGTATAAGTTCATTAAGTGAAGGCAGTAATTTATCGCTGATTTCAATCAATGCCGCTATATGCATTGCGGCAGGAAATGTATCATTTGAGCTTTGTGACATATTTACATCATCGTTGGGATGAAGCAATCTCTTACCTGCAAGTTCATTGCCTCTGTTTGTAATGACCTCGTTGACATTCATATTGCTCTGAGTGCCGCTGCCGGTCTGCCATACCGAAAGAGGAAAATGCTCATCAAGTTTTCCTTCAAGTATTTCTTTACAAACGGCGTTTATTATATCCGCCTTTTCTTTTGAAAGCTTGCCAAGCTCGTTATTTGTTGTGGCACAGGCCGCTTTCAGATATGCAAATGCTCTTATAACCTCAAGGGGTATCTTCTCGGTGCCTATTTTAAAGTTTGACAGGCTTCTGGCTGTCTGTGCACCGAAATATTTGTCCGCTTCCACCTCTATATTTCCCATAGAGTCATGCTCGATACGATATTCCATAGTCTTCTCCTATATGCTATAATAAAACGAAGTTCTAAAAGAGAACTTTAATACACTGCTATACAGTAGTTTAACAAAAAACAGAATAAAAAAACAGGGCAACAGATGAAAATAAAGAAACAGGAATCAAAATTTTTAATTGTACTTGATACTCTTATGCAACTGGCGGTGATACTTTCACTTGCATGGTTTGTAGTATTCATATTCGGGGACAGAACATATATGGTGGGGCAGTCAATGTCGCCACAGATAGAACAGGGTGAAGCGGCGCTTATAAATAAGGCGGCATACACATTCTTCAAGCCGAAAAGATTTGATGTAATAGCATTTAAAAACAGAGACGGCAGAGTATGTATCAGAAGAGTAATAGGCCTTCCGGGGGAGACGGTAAATATAAAGGACGGCTATGTCTATATAAACGGAAAGGCGCTTGAGAAGTTTTGTGAAGCGAGTACAGGAGGTTTGGCCACAGAAGAGATACAGCTTATGTCAAAGGAGTATTTTGTACTTGGTGATAACAGAGTGGGAAGTGAAGATTCCAGAACTTCCACTATAGGCAATATAACAAAGGATATGATAATAGGTAATGCATGGATAAGATTGTTGCCTATAAAAAGAATAGGTTTTATCAGATAAGTATACGAAAGGATTTTTTATGAAAATACAGTGGTATCCGGGGCATATGACCAAGGCAAAGCGTGCCATGTCAGATGCCATAAAGCTTGTGGATATTATTATAGAGATGACAGATGCCAGAGCTCCCGAGGCTACAAGAAACCCCGAGATAATGGGGCTTGGCACGGGTAAGTCAAGAATTATCATACTGAATAAGGCGGATTTGGCAGATGAAAATGCCAATATAAGATGGGCAAGTTATTATAAGGAGAAGGGCTATGAGTGTATGTTCATGGACTCAAGGCAAAAAAACGGTGTAAACTCACTTATAAAAGCGATAGAGACTGTATCTAAGGATAAGAGAGAGCGAGATGCCAAAAGAGGTATAAAGAACAGACCGGTAAGGGCGATGGTTGCAGGAATTCCGAATGTCGGGAAGTCGACTCTTATCAATACCGTTTCAGGAAGAGCTATGGCAAAGACAGGTAATAAGCCTGGTGTTACCAAGGGCAATCAGTGGATAAAGCTTAAAGGTCAGGTGGAACTTTTGGACACTCCGGGAATACTGTGGCCGAAGTTTGAGGATGAGAGAGTGGGAGAGATGATTGCATTTATCGGCTCCATCAACGATATGATTATAGATATCAGAGAACTTGGACTTGAACTTATCAAATGGCTTTTAAAAAACAGGCCTGAAGTTTTGGAAGAAAGATTTGATATTAAAGAAGGTGAGGACGAGAATGCCGTCCTTATAAAAATAGCTACAGTAAGAGGATGTACCAAAAAGGGAGGAGAACTTGACTATGACAAGGCGGCCTCGGTTTTGGTAAACGAGTTCAGGTCAGGTAAGCTTGGCAGAATCACATTGCAGATGCCGTAGGTGGATATGAGAAAAATAAGTGAAGAAAAGCTTGCTCTTGAGAGACAAAGACTTGAGGGCATGAGAGAATTTGAAAATAAATACAGTGATTTGGGAGCGGTTGCAGGTATAGATGAGGCAGGCAGAGGACCGCTTGCAGGACCTGTGGTTGCTGCGGCGGTTATATTGCCGAAAGATATATTCTTGCCGTTTTTGAACGACTCAAAGAAGGTAACTGAAAAAAGAAGAGATGTGCTGTTTGATCAGATAAAACAGGAGGCGCTTGCCTACGGTATAGGTATTGCCTCAAATGCCCTTATAGATGAAATAAACATACTGCAGGCCACATATGAAGCCATGAGAGAGGCGATATCAAAGCTTAATAAGACACCTGATATTTTGCTGGTGGACGCGGTGCATATCCCCGATATAAATATAAAGCAGGTGGGTATAGTAAAGGGAGATGCAAAGAGTGTCAATATTGCGGCTGCAAGTATACTTGCAAAGGTAACAAGAGACAGGCTTATGCTTGAATATGACAAAATCTACCCTGAGTACGGATTTGCTTCCAATAAGGGATACGGTACAGCCAAGCATATAGAAGCGCTGAAAGCGTACGGTGCCTGTGATATACACAGAAGATCTTTTATAGGAAACTTTGTCGGTGAATAAGCGTAGGATAGGAAGCCTCGGAGAGGATATGGCTGTGGAGTTTTTAAAAAGCCGCGGAGTAAAAATATTGGAGAGAAATTATCAAAACAGATTCGGTGAAATAGACATCATAGCAAGAGAAGATAATACACTGCTTTTTATAGAAGTAAAATACAGAAAGGATCAGAGCTTCGGTTATCCGCTTGAAGCTGTAGATTTTAAAAAGCGGCAAAAGATAAAAAACATGGCAAGATTTTTCTTAAATGAAAATCATTACTTTAATATGAACATAAGATTTGACTGCATAGGTATTATGGGGTCAAATATTGACTGGGTAAAAGGAGCGTTTTATTGAAGATATTAAAAAAGAATGATAAGAATATTTTGACACTTAAAAGAGCAAAAAACGGTGTGGAATATCTGTCATTTGACGCATTGGAAAAATATGACAATATAGTACAGGGCTTTTCCACAAAGATAGGCGGAGTAAGTACAGGTGTGTATGCGACTATGAACCTAAGTTTCAGCAGAGAGCCTGATAACAGGGAAGGCGTACTTGAAAACTACAAAAGAATGGCACAGGCTCTGGGTGTTGAACTTGAAAGCTTTACCTTATCTTATCAGGAACATTCCACCAATGTAAGAGTGGTGAGTGCAGCCGATAAGGGCAAGGGAGTGCTGTTTGAGAGAGACTACAGAAATATTGACGGACTTATAACAAATGAAAGGGGCATTACATTAGGAGCTTTTTTTGCAGACTGTATTCCCCTTTATTTTTATGACAGGGTAAATAATGTAATCGGACTGGCACATTCAGGCTGGAGAGGCACCTGTAAGAGAATGGGTGCGGTTATGGTAAAAGAGATGAACAGGCATTTTTTCAGCAGAGCTGAGGATATAATTGCCTGTATAGGTCCGGGGATTTGTCAAGACTGTTATCAGGTAAGCACTGATGTGTATGAGGAGTTTTCAAAAAACTTTGACAAAGAAGATATGGATAATATATTCAGGGAAGACGTAGATGACCACTTCAGGCTCTCACTTTGGAAAGCTAATGAAAAAGTATTAAAAGATGCAGGAATACCTGAGGAGAATATATTTACTTCCAACATATGCACAGCCTGCAATAAAGAACTTTTGTATTCACACAGAGTGATGGGTGAGAAGAGAGGTAATATGGCGGCATTTATGGCACTTAGATGATTTTATCTGCCGATATATAAGCTTTTACTTGCTAAAACTCATTTAAGTATTTATACTATGTATATTTGAATAAAGGAGGCTATATGGAAGATTTTTTTAAGAAATTAAGTATATATGGAAGTATTGCAAAAGAAGAAGGACAGAAGATAGCACAGTCGGCTTTGAACAAGGGTAAAGAATTGGCAGATATAACAAAGCTGAAAAGAGACATAAAGATAGAAGAAGATATTATAAAGTCATACAAAATGGTTATCGGTGAGTATGTGGCCGCCAATGACCTTTTGAGAGAAGATGAGCTTGTATTTGACCAAAGATCAAAGATCTTAAAGAGTCAGGAAAAGCTTGAAGAGTTGAAGGAAAAGCTTGAGGAAATAAGCAAAAATAAGTAGTTAGGAGATTATAAAGATGCCATACGCAGATTTGACAAAAGAAGAATTGATGGAATTAAAGAAAAGCCTGAAGGCTGAATATAAGGCTATGCAGGCTAAAGATTTGAAACTTGACATGAGCAGAGGAAAGCCTTCACAGGAGCAGCTTGATATCTCAATGGGACTTATGGATGTGCTTTCATCGGATGCGGACCTTATGAGTGAGAACGGCTCGGACTGCAGAAACTACGGTGTACTTGACGGTATCCCTGAGGCGAAGGAACTTATGGGAGATATGATGGAGGTTCCGGCTGATAACCTTATCATCTACGGAAACTCAAGTCTTAATGTAATGTATGACTGTATCTCAAGATCATATACACATGGAGTAATGGGTTCAACACCTTGGTGTAAGCTTGACAAAGTAAAATTCCTTTGTATTGTACCGGGATATGACAGACATTTTGCAATAACGGAGTACTTCGGTTTTGAGAATGTATGTATACCGATGCTTGAGAGCGGTCCCGATATGGATATGATAGAAGAACTTGTACAAAACGACGATTCAATAAAGGGAATCTGGTGTGTACCTAAGTATTCAAATCCTACAGGAAACTCATATTCAGACGAAGTTGTAAGAAGATTTGCAAGATTAAAACCTGCAGCTAAGGATTTCAGAATTTACTGGGATAATGCATACACAATTCACCATCTCTATGACCTTGACCAGGATCATCTTATAGAGATTTTAGCCGAGTGTAAGAGAGCGGGAAATCCGGATCTTGTATATAAGTTCGCTTCAACATCAAAGGTTACATTCCCGGGTTCAGGTATTGCGGCACTTGCCACATCACATAACAATCTTGAGGATATAAAGAAGCAGTTGAAGATGCAGACAATCGGACATGACAAGGTAAATCAGCTTAGACATGTAAGGTATTTTAAAGATATTCACGGTATGGTGGAGCATATGAAAAAGCACGCAAACTCACTCAGACCTAAGTTTGAGATGGTGCTTGATACACTTGAGAGCGAGCTTGGCGGACTTGGAATAGCAAGTTGGACAAAGCCGAAGGGCGGATACTTCATATCATTTGATACAATGGACGGATGTGCAAAAGAAGTAGTATCAAAATGTAAGAAAGCCGGAGTTGTACTTACAGGTGCCGGAGCTACATTCCCGGGCGGAAACGACCCTCATGACAAGAATATTCGTATCGCTCCTTCATTCCCGCCGGTAGGTGATTTGGAGATGGCCGCAAAGCTTCTGTGTCTTTGTACAAAGATGGCGGCAGTTGATAAACTCTTAGGAGAATAATAATGATAAGTGCAAATGGAATAACCCTTAGATTAGGAAAGAAAGCCCTTTTTGAAGATGTTAATATAAAGTTTACACCCGGCAACTGTTACGGACTTATAGGTGCCAACGGTGCCGGAAAGTCTACATTCTTAAAGATACTTTCAGGACAGATAGAGCCTACCAACGGTGATGTGGTTATAACACCGGGAGAGAGACTTTCATTCTTAGAGCAGGATCATTTCAAGTATGATGCATATACGGTTTTAGATACTGTAATCATGGGAAATGCAAGACTGTATGAGATAATGAAGGAAAAGGATGCAATATATGCAAAACCTGATTTTACCGAAGAAGACGGTATAAAGGCGGCAGACCTTGAAGGCGAGTTTGCCAATATGAACGGCTGGGAGGCCGAGTCGGATGCAGCAGCGCTTTTAAACGGACTTGGCGTGGATACCGAACATCACTACACATTGATGAGTGATATGCCTTCAAACCTTAAGGTAAAGGTACTTCTTGCAAAGGCACTCTTCGGTAATCCGGACATACTTTTGCTTGACGAGCCTACAAACCACCTTGACTTGGATGCTATTGCATGGCTTGAAGAGTTCCTTATCAACTTTGAGAACACAATCATAGTGGTATCTCATGACAGATATTTCCTCAATAAAGTATGTACAATGATTGCGGATATAGACTATGGTAAGATACAGCTCTATGCCGGAAACTATGATTTCTGGTATGAGTCAAGTCAGCTTATGGTTCGCCAGATGAAGGAAGCCAACAGAAAGAAAGAAGAAAAAATCAAGGAGTTGCAGGAGTTCATTCAAAGATTCTCTGCAAATGCTTCAAAGTCAAAGCAGGCTACTTCAAGAAAGAGAGCTTTGGAAAAGATTGAGCTTGACGATATCAAGCCTTCATCAAGAAAGTATCCTTATATAGACTTCAGACCGAACAGAGAGATAGGAAATGAGGTACTTACCGTTGAGAATCTTTCAAAGACAATTGACGGTGAGAAAATCCTTGATAATATAAGCTTTGTACTCAACAGAGAGGACAAGGTGGCACTTGTAGGACCTAACGAGAAGGCAAAGACGGTGCTGTTTAAGATACTTGCCGGAGAGATGGAGCCTGACAGTGGAAGCTTTAAGTGGGGACTTACCACCACACAGAGCTACTTCCCTAAGGACAATACAAAGGACTTTTCAGGTGATGAAACAATAGTTGACTGGCTGACAGGATATTCTGAGAATAAGGATGCCACATATGTAAGAGGCTTCCTCGGCAGAATGCTCTTTGCAGGTGAAGACGGTGTAAAGAAGGTAAATGTACTGTCAGGTGGTGAGAAGGTGCGCTGTATGCTCTCAAAGCTTATGATAAGCGGAGCAAATGTACTTATTCTTGACGAGCCTACCGACCACCTTGATATGGAGTCCATTACGGCACTCAACACAGGACTTGAAAAGTTCAAGGGTGTGCTTATATTCTCATCAAGAGACCATCAGGTAGTTCAGACTACAGCCAACAGAATCATGGAGATTATAAACGGAAGTCTTATAGATAAGATAACCACATATGATGAGTACCTTGACTCCGATGAGATGGCAAGAAAGAGATTCACATATACAGTTTCTGCAGATGAAGAGAGTGACGACTGATATGAAAAAGATGATTTCATGGAATGTCAACGGTCTCAGAGCGGCTGTGACAAAGGTTTTTTTGGATTTTTTCAGAGATATTGATGCGGATATATTCTGCATACAGGAGTCAAAGCTCTCGGAAGGACAAATTGAGCTTGACCTTCCGGGATACTATGACTATTGGAATTATGCAGCCAAGAAGGGATATTCCGGAGTGGCTGTATTTACCAAAGATAAGCCTCTTAATGTAACTTACGGCATCGGAATAGAGGAGCATGACAATGAGGGCAGAGTGATTACGGCGGAGTATGAAGACTTTTATATGATTACCTGCTATACTCCTAACTCTCAAAGAGGGCTTACAAGGCTTGAGTACAGAATGACTTGGGAGGACGCTTTCCTTAAGTATATTTTGGAACTTGAAAAGAATAAGCCTGTAATATTCTGCGGTGATTTGAATGTGGCACATACAGAAATAGATCTTAAGAATCCGAAGACAAACAGAAAAAATGCCGGATTTACAGATGAAGAGAGGGCAAAGATGGATGTTATTTTGTCCTCAGGTTTTGTAGACAGTTTCAGAGTATTATACCCTGACAAGACAGATGCTTACTCATGGTGGTCCTATATGGGAGGCGCCAGAGCAAAAAATGTCGGTTGGCGTATTGACTATTTTATAGTATCTGATAAATTAAAAGATAGAATAAAAGAAGCCAAGATTCACAGTGAAATCTTCGGCTCAGACCATTGTCCGGTAGAACTGGATATAGAAATATAATATGTATACTTAAAGGAGGTCGTTATGGCAGTAAGAGTTGACAGAGATAAGAGTTTTTATTATCCGACAGGAATTACCGTCACGCCCTCTTTTTTTTGCATAAAGGTTATAAGAAAGTGTAAGAGACTTTATATAAACCTTTATGAGAGAAATGTGGAAGAGGCGGTGGAAAAAATAGAGTTTCCGCCTGAATCAAGAATAGGTGATGTTTGGTTTATGCAGGTGGATATGCGCCTGAAAAAGAACATGGAGTACGCGCTTGAAGACGAGAAAGGGCTGTTTGCGGATGAGTACGGCAAGAGCTTTTCAGGAAAAGACAGCTTCGGAAAAGTAAGTCTGATAGACAATCCGAGAAGAAGCCCTGTATATATAGCCGCTTTTGACTGGGGAAATGACCTTGAAAATGTGAAGGCTATAGAGGATAAGTCTTTAGATTCCTCATTTATATACAGACTTCACGCAAGGGGATTTACAAAGTCGAATACTTCAAGGATAGTTGACAAAGGTACATTTAAAGGAATTCTTGAAAAGGTTGATTATTTGAAAGAAATCGGAGCGGATTTTATAGATATAATGCCTGCTACGGAGTTTGACGAGTTTATAAGGAGCGCCGGAAGTTTTTTCTCACTGTTTGACAAAGAAAAGAAAGAGAAAAAAGAGAAGATAACGCTCAATTATTGGGGATATACAAACAGTCTTAATTTTGCGCCTAAGGCAAGCTATGCTACAAGAAGATACAGAAATCCTGTAAATGAGTACAAAGCTATGGTAAAGTCTATGCATGAAGCCGGAATAGGAGTTATACAGGAATTTTTCTTTGAGAGAAAAAGTATAAGCTATATTATAGATGTCCTCAGATTTTGGAAGCTTGAATATCATATAGACGGTTTCCATCTTGCAGGAGTCAACTACTGTGACGAGATTGTAAAGGATCCTTATCTTCTTGACTGCAAGTTTATTTTTTCAAATAAGATATATGATATCAGGTCCGCCAATATTATCTCCATGGACTATGAATATATGAACAATATGAGAAAGTACCTAAAGGGTGATGAGGGCATGGTTCCTTTCGTCTCAAATGTTCTAGGAAATAAAAACGGTTATTTAAACTTTATTGCGGATGTCAACGGATTTTCTCTGGCAGATATATACAGGTATGACTATAAGCACAATGAAGAAAACGGTGAGGACAATGCGGACGGCTCGAATATGAATTTCTCATGGAACTGCGGTTTTGAGGGAGATACAAAGAAACTGCAGGTAATGAATCTTAGAAAGAGAATGTATCTGAATGCAATATTTCTTTTGATGATTTCAAGAGGTGCCATAGGGGTTTGCAGCGGCGATGAAGTTTTACAGTCAAAGGGCGGCAATAACAATACCTACTGTCAGGACAATGATACAAGCTATTTTAACTGGAAGCTTGTAAATAAGAACAAGGATTTCTTAGAATTTTTTAGAGAAATGCTTGATTTCAGAAGAAAGTATATTCTGACAGATGATAAGCAAAAGATCTCCATACACGGAATGCAGGTTTGGAAACCTGATTTTGAGTACTACAACAGGCAGATGGGTGTACTTATAGAAGGAAAACAGGATGTATATATTATTTTAAATATGCATTGGGACAGCCACGAGTTTTCACTCCCTACTATAAAGAGGGGAAGCACTTGGAATGTGCTTGTAAATACAGCTGATATAAATTTACCTTTTAAGAAAGAAGTTGTTAAGGTAAAAAATCAGAGAACCATATCTGTTGAAGGCAGAAGCTGTATGGTACTTATTGCTAAAGAAGATAAAAAGGCGGATGTAAGAAAGAAGGTATGAATGTAATTATTATAGCGGCAGTTGCGGTAGCGATAATAGCGGTTTCTCTAATGATGAATATATCAAAGCCTAAAAGTTCTGACGATGATATGGCTGAATACTCAAAGTCTAAAGGGGATAAAAAAGAGTTTTCAAAGCCAAGCCTTAAAAAGGGATTTCAGGAAGAGGCAAGTGTAAAATGCATGGTTGCAAATGCTACCTGTTCACGCTTAAAATATATGGATTTTAAAGGCGATATTTATGATGTAAAGTATGACGGTAAAAATGTGAACATCGAAAGAGAAACCGAGAAAGATGATACATTAAAGGATTATAAGATAGAAAAGGCCTATATGCAGGGAGGTTTTTCTCTTATAGAGGGCAATGAAACAGCCGAGAGAATAAATAACTTCAATCAAAATATGAAGCATATAAGGATTTATGATAAAGACGACAATGAGTATAAGTCTATAACCTTTAAGCAGGGTATAAATGATTTTGTCGATATAAAAACTCTTGATGAACTTTGCGACTTTTTGAAAAAAGAGCTTCCACAGGGCGGTATCATTCTGGATAAACTTGTAAAAATAGGATTCGGAAAGAGAAACTTGTGGACAACCTTCAGCTATGACTACGGGGATGGAAGAAGTAAAGTTATTAAAAAAGATGATACACTGAAGTTTGAAGATTTATTTGAAAGATGGGAATAAAATTTTTTATAAGATAGGGCCTTTTTAATAGGCTCTATTTATTTGAAATTTTTTAAAAAAAAGTTCATTTTGCTATTGACAAATGTATATAAGTGCAGTATTCTATTAAAGTCAGTTTTGGGTTATCGCCAAATGGTAAGGCACTGGACTCTGACTCCAGCATTTCTAGGTTCGAATCCTAGTAGCCCAGCTTTTAAAACTCCCATTCAAACAGAAGTTTGTGGGAGTTTTTTAGTATATATGAATGAGGAATTTTTATGAAGGTGACACTGGCGGGGACGGAGAGTTTGACAAATTATATTGCGGCATTAAAAGCAAACGATATTGAAGTTATAAATACACTTGATGTAGAAGAGGCTCTAAAATGTGACGGATTACTTTTACCGGGCGGCGGAGATATAGATCCGAAATATTATGGCGAAGAGATGAACGGCTCAGATGAGCCTGACAGAGAGCTTGATAAGGCGCAGTGGGATGTTTTGGATGCTTTTGTAAAGGAAAAAAAGCCTGTATTCGGTATTTGCAGAGGTATGCAGCTTATCAATGTGTACTTTGGAGGGAGTCTTTATCAGGACTTAAAGACAAAAGATGCCCATTCAAGAAAAAACGGAGTTGACAGCGTACACAGTGTGAAAAGTATTGTAGAGGACAATCTGTTTGAAAACCTGTACGGCAAGGAATTTTTTGTAAATTCGGCACATCATCAGGGAGTAAAAAAAATCGGTGAAGGTCTTATATCCGTTTTGGAAGCAAATGACGGAGTTTGTGAAGCTCTGCTTCATAAGGATTTGCCGATAGTGGCGACGCAGTTTCATCCTGAAAGAATGTCATATGAGCAAAGAAGAGATGATACGGTTGTAGGTGAGGGCATATTTGAATATTTCAAATCCCTCTTAAAAGGTTAGGTAGATAATGTATTCATTTAATGAAAGAATAAGATACAGTGAGTTGGGGGAAGACGGAGAGCTGTCATTACTTGGACTTTTGAATTTGTTCCAAGACTGTTCAACATTTCAATCTGAAGATTTGGGACTTGGAATAGAGTACCTGCAGGGCAAGAGAGAAGCCTGGTGGGTCAATTCATGGCAGATAGATATAAGCAGATTGCCGGTTCTCGGACAAAGAGTGGAAGTGGGCACATTTGCATATGCTTTTAAGAGCTTCTACGGCTTTAGAAATTTCTTTCTAAAGGATGAAAACGGTGAGTTTTTGGTTAAGGCGGATTCCATATGGTTTCATTATGATTTGGACAATAAAAGGCCTACAAAACCTACGGATGAGGCGCTTGGTAAGTATCTGGCAGGGAATGATAAACACATGGAAATGACACAAATTGTCAGAAAATTCGATATTCCAAGTGATTATGAGCTTGGTGATGAGATTATTGTCACTAAGAACGACCTGGATACAAATCATCATATGAACAATGCAATATATGTCAGTAAGGCAAGAAACCTTATCGACGAGGATTTTAAAGTAAAAAAAATAGGTGTACAATATAAGAAAGCAGCCGTATTACATGATATAATATTGCCGAGGATAACAAAGGATAAAGATTCTTATATTATAAATTTGGCGGATAAAAACGGTGATACATATGCTGTTGTTAAGTTTGATTATTAAGGGGGAGTTATGGAATTAGGAAAGATACAGAGTCTTAAGGTGGACAGAAAAAAGGATTTCGGTGTGTATCTTACAGACGGAAACGGTGAAGATGTGCTGCTTCCTATGAAAGAGGTTCCTAAAGACTGTGAAGTCGGAAGTGAGATTGAGGTATTTATATACCGTGACAGCAAAGACAGACTTATTGCAACCACAAGGAAGCCTAAGCTTTTGGTAGGCGAGGTTGGCAGACTTTTTGTAAAGTCGACTACAGGAATAGGTGCATTTTTGGATATCGGACTTGAAAGAGATGTGCTTTTGCCTTTTAAGGAGACATTAGGTAAGGTAAAAGAGGGAGACGAGATACTTGTATATCTGTATGAGGATAAGAGTCACAGACTTGCAGCCAGTGCAAAGGTTTATTCTCGTCTGTCGACAAACAGCCCGTACAAAAAAGACGATGAAGTGGTCGGTACAGTATTTGAAATCAAAAAGATGGGTATCTTTGTCGCTGTAGACGATAAGTATAACGGCATGATTCCTCCAAACGAGAACTTTGAAAATGTGAAGCCGGGAGACAGACTTGACCTTAGAGTAATCAGAGTGAGAGAGGACGGCAAGCTTGATCTAAGTCCAAGAAAAAAAGCATATGTACAGCTTGTAAAGGATGCGGATGTTTTATACGGCATAATGGAAAGAAGGGGCGGAAGCTTGGGGTTTGACGAGAGCGTTTCTCCCGACAGAATAAAGGCTGAGCTTGAACTTAGTAAGAACGCCTTTAAGAGGGCTGTCGGTCATCTCTTAAAAGAGGGGAAGATAGAGATAGTTGACGGAGATATCAAAATAAAGTGATGAAATACAGACTGCAGGTTTTCTGCGGTCTTTTTTGAAAGGAGATATATGGCTGTAGTTGACAATGTTATAAGCAAGGCAAGAGAATATATCGGTGTGAGTGAGAATCCGCCTGAGAGCAATAATGTAGTGTTTAATACGGACTACTACGGCAGAGAGGTTTTTGATAACGGCAGTGCCACGTATCCGTGGTGTGTGGTATTTTTGTGGGATATTTTCAGAATGAGCGGCGCCGGGAGTATATTTTGTGACGGTATGAAGACTGCATCGACCGAAGCCGTACTTACCCATTATAAGAATAAGGGGATGTTGTTTTCTACAGGAAAAAGAGGTGATATCGTACTTATTATAACCGATGCGGCAGGAAGGGGCAGAAATGTAAATCATGCCGGATTGGTAACAGCCGTAAACGGTGACGGAACTTATGAAACAATAGAGGGGAATACCGGCAGCGGCAATATTGCAAACGGCGGCATGGTGATGAACAGAACCAGAAGCTTATCAGGCAGAGGCTATAAGATAGTGGGATTTGCAAGACCGAGTTATGAAGGTAAAAGCAGCACCGGTTATAATGAGATACCTATAAGTGCAAAGCTTACCATAGTAGGCGACGGAATAAGGGTAAGAAGCGCACCGAATACATCGGCAGACGTTGTAAAAAATCTTGAAGAGGGTGCCGTTGTAAAGGCTATGGGTAGAATCGCAAGCAGGCACAACCCTTGGTTTCATATAGAAGGCGGGTATATAAGCGGAAACTTTGTAAGCGGATGGGTAAAAGATTACAATGACAACAAAAGATGGTGGTATGTGGAAAAAGATTATAAATATGCCAAGTCACAGTGGAAAAATATAGCCGGTAAAGAATATTGCTTCGGTAAGGACTCATATCTGTTTGTAAACTGCTATATAAAGTCTGCCGTAAACGGAACTTACTATTGGGTGGATGATGACGGAGTGTACCAAAACAGGTATGACACAACAAGCCCAAGCAGGAAGTATAGAATAGTGGAAGATTATAAGAATGAAAATGCATTATAAAAAAGGGGCCTAAGCCCCTCTTTTTTATTCTCCCTGATACATAAACTTTATAAGTCTTTCAACATCCTCTTTATCATGTGCTACAAGGTCAAGCTCCTTTATATAGCCGTTTGAAAAGATATTTGCCATTGAAAGATACTGTGTAAGCTTACTCTTTAAGTTTATTCTGTCGCCTTCAGGTGAAACAAGCTCAACAGTGCCTTTGCACTCATCTACAACCTTAAAAAATGCCTCAACATCTTTGATATTCTGTATCTTCATACATACCTCCAAGTAAATAGTAATATCTTTTACAGTATAGCAAAATAGGTATCCGGAGTAAAGAAGACAATGCAAATGTGGAAAATATAATGCGGTTGTGCTACAATAAGCAAATGCCGTTTATGGGCAAAGTATTTCAGTAATGGAGATAGAAATGCAGATAATAATTGTAGGTTGCGGCAAGGTCGGTTCGACTATTGCCGAACAACTTAGCGCAGAAGGACATGATATAACAATAGTTGATACGGATGAATCGGTCGTACAGGCTCTGGCTACCAGACTTGATATAATGGGTGTGACGGGAAACGGTGCAACACATTCTATTTTGGCGGAAGCAGGAGTGGAAGAGGCTGACCTTTTGATTGCGGTTACAGAGTCCGACGAGCTGAATTTGCTCTGCTGTATGGTAGGAAAGAAGGCAGGTGCGGAACACACAATAGCAAGAGTCAGAAATCCTGAATACAGTCAGGATATCGGATTTATGAAAAAAGAACTGGGTCTTGCAATGACTATAAATCCTGAGTATGCCGCATCTACAGAGATGGCAAGACTTTTAAGATTTCCGTCTGCAATAGAGATAGATACATTCGGAAGAGGCAGAGTGGAGCTTTTGGAGTATAAGATAGAAGATGACAATATATTGGCAGGCAAAAGTCTTATCGATGTAGGTAAGAATATAAAGTCAGATATACTTATATGTGCGGTTGAAAGAGGAGAAGATGTTATCATACCGAACGGAAGCTTCGTACTTAAGAGCGGAGATATTATCAGCGTTGTCGCATCTACAGAGAATGCAAGAGATTTCTTTAAAAAGGTCGGTTGCGGCAGCAATGAAGTAAAGGATACTATGATAGTGGGCGGCGGAACCATTGCTTATTATCTGGCAAACCAGCTTATACCTCTGGGCATAAAGGTAAAGATAATAGAAAAATCACACGAAAGATGTGAAGAACTTTCCGCAATGTTGCCGAATGCGGTAATCATACACGGAGATGCGGCAGATAAGGATGTACTGCTTGAAGAAGGTATTGAGAACTGTTCTTCATTTGTTTCACTTACAGGTATAGATGAGGAAAATGCGTTCCTCTCACTGTATGCAAAGAGCGTTTCAAATGCAAAGATAGTTACCAAGATAAATCGTATCTCATTTGATGATATTATAGAGAAGTTCGACCTTGGAAGTATGATTTATCCTAAGCATATCACTGCGGAGTACATCGTAAGATATGTCAGAGGCTTACAAAACAGTGTAGGAAGCAATAATGTGGAGGCACTGTATAAGATAATACACGGTGAGGCTGAGGCACTTGAGTTTTATATTAAAGAAGATTCAAGTATGACGGATAAAACTCTTGAGGCAATGCCTATAAGAGAAGGAGTGCTTGTTGCAGGTATTATCAGAAACGGTAAGGTAATGATACCGAACGGTAAGTCCGTTTTCCAAAAGAACGATTCGGTTATCGTAATAACAAAGATTACAGGTATGCAGAATTTAGAGGATATATTAAAGTAATGAATTATTCAATTATATTATATATAGTAGGAAAGGTAATGATGTTGGAGGCCACCTGTTTTTTGATACCGGCTGTAACATCAATTATATACGGTGAGCATGAGGGCCTTGCCTACCTGACAGTAGGTGTTGTGGCGGCTGTTATAGGATATTTGATTTCAAGCAAAAAGAAGTTTGAGCATGTATTCTTTGCAAGAGAAGGCTTTGTAATGGTTGCGCTTTCTTGGATAGTACTCAGTGTGGTGGGAGCAATCCCTTTTGTAGTAACAGGTGAGATTCCCAACATGATTGATGCACTTTTTGAGACGGTGTCGGGATTTACCACAACAGGAGCAAGTATACTCGAGGATGTGGAGAGCTTAAGCCATACTTCACTTATCTGGAGAAGCTTTACACACTGGGTAGGCGGTATGGGTGTTATAGTATTATTGCTTGCAATACTTCCGATGGCAGGCGGCTACAATATGCACCTTATGAAGGCGGAGAGCCCGGGTCCCGTAGTAGGAAAGCTTGTACCGAGGCTCAGAGATACCGCAAAGATTCTTTATCTTATTTATCTTGTAATGACCGTTATAGAGTTTGTTATATTGGTAATTATAAAGATGCCTGTATTTGATGCACTCTGTATCACATTCGGTACCGCAGGTACAGGAGGATTCGGAATAAAGGCCGACAGTATAGGCAGCTACTCCTATGCCATACAGGTGGTGGTCACTATATTTATGATACTCTTCGGTGTAAACTTCAATGCTTACTTTGTACTTTTGGGCAAGCACAAGAAAGAAGCGTTTAAGATAGAAGAGGTAAGGTGGTACTTCGGAATTATACTTGCTGCAATTGCGATTATTACAGTGAATATCAGAGGATATTTTGACAATATATTGATAGCGTTAAATCACGCCGCATTTCAGGTCGGATCCATTATCACAACCACAGGATATTCAACCACAGACTTTGACAGATGGCCGCAACTTTCAAGAAATATACTGATATTTCTGATGATGTGCGGTGCCTGTGCCGGAAGTACAGGTGGCGGTCTCAAGGTTTCAAGAATTGTAGTTATGGTAAAATCGGCATTTCAGGAAATCGGATACTACATTCATCCGAGGGGTGTAAAGACTATCAAGATGGACGGTAAGGTACTTGAAAAGCCGGTACTTAACAGTATAAGAGTATTCTTAATTACATATGTGATGATTTATACTATTTCAATGTTTTTACTGTCACTTAATAATTTCGACTTTGAGACCAATTTTACAGCAATAGCGGCGACATTCAACAATATCGGACCGGGACTTGCCAAGGTGGGTCCTATGGCAAACTTCAATATATACTCATATTTTTCAAAACTGGTTTTGACCTTTGATATGCTTGCAGGAAGACTTGAGTTATATCCTATGCTCCTTTTGTTTTGCCCCGGCATATGGAAAATAGGAAAAAGTAAATAATGTAAAAATAAAGCACTTGCAATTTTTTTGCAGGTGCTTTATAATACCTACTAACATAATAGGAAAGAGGAAATAAAGATACAATGATTGAACTGAAAAATATTACAAAGACTTTCAGTGAAGGCAATATATCCGTACATGCAGTCAAAGATGTATCTTTAGTGATTGATAAAGGGGAGATATTCGGCATTATAGGATTTTCCGGAGCAGGAAAATCCACACTTGTCAGATGTATAAATCTTTTGGAAAGGCCTGATGCAGGTAAAGTATTTGTTGACGGAAAGGATTTGACAGCCCTTAAAGCTAGAGATTTAAGAAGTGCAAGGAAAAAAATCGGAATGATCTTTCAGCACTTCAATCTGATGCCGTCCAGAACGGTGGCAGGCAATGTGGAGTATTCGCTTTTCGGAAGCGGGCTTTCAAAGGAAGCAAAGAGAAAAAAGGTTAGAGAACTTCTGTCTTTGGTAGACATAGCCGATAAGGAGAACGCATACCCGAGTCAGTTATCAGGAGGTCAAAAGCAAAGAGTGGCTATAGCAAGAGCGCTTGCAAACGACCCGAAAGTACTTTTATGTGACGAGGCGACATCGGCACTTGATCCGCAGACTACGGCATCCATTTTGGATCTTTTGCAAAGTCTCAACAAAAAGCTGGGACTTACAGTGGTAGTTATCACACATGAGATGGCGGTTGTAAAGCAGATCTGTGACAGAGTGGCTGTAATGGAAGACGGAAATGTTGTGGAAGAGGGAGATGTATTCTCAATCTTTGCAAATCCTAAGCATCAGATTACAAAGGACTTTATAAAGACAACTTCAAACCTTCAAAAGATAGAGGGACTGATAGCTTCAGGTTCGGATGTGGCCAAGTTAAAGCCGGGAGAGGTCATACTTAGACTGAGTTATAAAAAAGCAAATACTTCTGAGGCACTGATTTCTGAAGTGTCAAGAAAGTTTAATATAAATTTGAATATTATCTATGCGGATGTGGAGATAGTAAAAGATGCACCTATAGGCGGAACAGTTGCGATAGTAAGCGGCGAAAAGTCGGATATAGATGCGGCAATCAAATATCTGCAGGATAAGGAAGTAGGAGTGGAGGTGATAAAGGATGAAAGAAATATTGTACATTCTCTTACCAAATGTATCGGCTAAGCCCAATGAGATAATAGATGCGACAGTGCAGACCATAAATATGATGGTACTCTCAGGTGCGATTTCACTTATCTTCGGTCTTATCTTCGGTGTTATAGTGGTGGTTACCTCTCCGAGAGGTATATTAAAAAACGCATTTATCTACAATATTATGGATAAGCTGATAAATGTGTTCAGGTCAATACCCTTTGTAATCTTGCTTGCGGCACTGATACCTTTTACAAGAATGGTGGTAGGAACCGCAATAGGAACAAAGGGTGCCATACTTCCGCTTGTATTCGGTACGGTACCTTTCTTTACAAGACAGATAGAAAGTGCTTTATACGAGGTGGACAAGGGACTTATTGAGGCGGCACAGAGCATGGGTTCATCACCTATAGAGATTATATTCAGAGTATATTTAAGAGAGAGTTTGCCGGGTATTATAAGAGGTGTACAGATTACATTTATTTCACTGCTCGGACTTACCGCTATGGCGGGTGCTATAGGCGGCGGAGGTCTGGGAGACTTTGCGATAAGATACGGACATCAGAGAAATCAAACTGATGTAACATATGCTACAGTAATTATCATACTTATAATGGTAAGCTTGATACAGGGTCTTGGAAACAAGGCGATAAAGAAAACAACACATTAAGGTATCACAGGGTGAAAATACCCTTGTTATATAGAAAAATTCATGGAGGTTATTATATTATGAGAAAATTAAGTAAATTTTTAGCAATCGGCGCAATATTGGCTTTGGGACTTACAGCATGCGGTTCAAGTCAGAAGGCGGATACAACAAGTGCTGCAGGTGAGAGCAGTGCAAGCGAGAGCAAGGGCGCGGAGTCAAAGGCCGACGCTGCAAAGACTGAAGGTAGTACAACAGTAAAGATAGGTGTTGTAGGTGAGAACAATGAGCAGTGGAACCCTGTAATAGAGGCTATGGCAAAAGAGGGTATCACAGTGGAGCTTGTAAAGTTTGCAGACTATTCATTGCCTAACAGAGCGTTAAATGACAAGGAAATTGACTTAAACGCATTCCAGCACAAGGCATATCTTGCAAATGATGTTAAGGACAACGGCTATAAGATTGAGGCTATCGGCGATACAATCATCGCACCTTTAGGAGTATATTCAAAGAAGATTAAAGATCTTTCAGAGCTTAAGGAAGGCGATACAATAGCAATCCCTAACGACGCTACAAACGGCGGCAGAGCTTTGAAGGTACTTGAGAGCGCAGGAGTTATCAAAGTAAATCCTGATGCCGGATATACACCTACACTAAGCGATATTACGGAAAACCCTAAGAACATCAAGTTCACAGAGGTTGAGGCTGCCAATACACCAAGTCTTTTACCTGATGTGGCTGCAGCTGTAATCAACGGAGGTCACGCAGTAGACAACGGTCTTAATCCTAAGACAGATTCTATCTATCTTGAGAAGGTAGAGGACGGAGTAGACAACCCGTATGTAAATGTCATTGTTGCAAGAAGCGAGGACAAGGACAACGAGACTTACAAAAAGATTGTAAAGGCATTCCAAAGTGATGATGTAAAGAAGGTTATAGAGGACACATATAAGGGTGCTTATATACCTGCTTGGAAATAATTTTTAAATAAATATAGATAATTGTAGGCTGTCACATATTTAAAAGTAAAATTTAGATTATGTGACAGCCTTTTTTGTGGCTAAGAAAGGGATAGTTGTGGATAAGCACCCGCTACGGTTCATATATTGTTCATAACTAATTCAAAAACCTTTTACATAAAAAACAAACTTTAGCCACTTTTATTTCCTATAATCTTTTACATAGACAAGAGATAGCTAGTCTATAAATAAAAGATTTTTTTCATAATACTCGAGCCGATACATATCGGCTCTCCTCCCAAAAATACAAGCCGACAGCGATGTCGGCTTTTTATATTGTTGACAACTTAAGTGTAAAAATATAAACTTGCTTGATAGTGTAAAATAATGAGAGGATTATATATGGATCAATTTGCAAGAACTCAGCTTTTGCTGGGTGTGGATGCCATGGAAAGGTTAAAAAAATCAAGAGTGGCGGTATTTGGAGTAGGTGGAGTAGGCGGCTACAGTGTGGAAGCTTTGGCAAGATCCGGAGTGGGAGCCATAGACCTGATAGATGATGACAAAGTGTGTCTGACCAATATAAATCGTCAGATAATAGCGGATGTAAAGACTATAGGAAAGTATAAGGTGGATGTGGCAAAAGACAGGATCCTTGGCATCAATCCGAGGTGCAAGGTGACTACACATCAGTGTTTTTATCTGCCTGAGAATGCAGGGGATTTTGATTTTAATGAATATGACTATGTAATAGATGCTGTGGATACGGTTACCGCAAAGATAAATCTGGTGATGCAGGCAAACGAATGTAATGTACCTGTTATCAGCAGTATGGGTGCAGGCAATAAGCTGGACCCTACCGGCTTTATGGTGAGCGACATATATAAGACAAGTGTCTGTCCGCTTGCAAAGGTAATGAGAAGAGAGCTGAAAAAAAGAAATATAAAAAAGCTCAAGGTGGTTTATTCCAAGGAACAGCCTATAGTTCCGATGGAGGATGAGAGTATAAGTTGCAGATCACACTGTGTATGTCCTCCGGGTGCGGAGAGAAAATGTACTGACAGAAGAGCTATTCCGGGATCGGTTGCCTTTGTGCCGTCTGTGGTAGGGCTTATAATAGCAGGTGAAGTGATAAAAGATTTGACTAAGGATATTGTGAGGGAAGTATGATTGAAACAATTTCAAGGATAAACTCTGCTGTAAACGGGTTCATTTGGGGTGTACCTGCAATGATTGCACTGATGGGTGTAGGTATATATTTGAGCATCAGATTAAAATTTATGCAGTTGACAAAATTTGCATATATAATGAAGACTACAGTCGGCAGAATTTTCAAAAAAAGAAATGTGGCTGACGGAGCGCTTTCACCTTTTCAGGCGGCGACTACCGCACTTGCGGCTACAGTGGGTACGGGAAATATAGCGGGTGTTGCAGGTGCAATATCCATAGGCGGACCGGGAAGTGTATTTTGGATGTGGATTTCGGCAATCTTAGGTATGTGTACAAAGTTTACCGAGGTTACACTTGCGGTATACTTCAGAAAGAAAAACAAGAACGGAGAATTGGTAGGCGGACCTATGTATTACATAAGTAACGGACTGCCGAAAAAGTGGATATTTTTAGCATATGCCTTTGCCACCTTCGGTGTACTTACAGTGTTCGGAACCGGAAATGCGACGCAGGTAAATACCATAACCGCGGCTATCAATGTGGCACTTGAAGGATACGGAATAGTAAAATCGGGCGGAAGCGGAATGATAAACTTAATTATCGGAATAATTGTGACAATACTGGTGGGACTCGTATTACTTGGAGGTATCAAAAGAATAGGTACGGTTACTGAAAAGCTGGTTCCTTTTATGGCGCTTTTATATGTGGTGCTTGCACTGGGAGTTGTATTTTTAAATATAAACAGAGTGCCTGAGGTATTTGGAAGCATCATATACGGAGCGTTCAATCCGAGAGCTGTTACCGGAGGAGTAATAGGAAGCTTCTTTTTAAGTATGAAAAAGGGAGTATCAAGAGGTATATTCTCAAATGAGGCCGGACTTGGTACCGGTCCTATAGCACACGCTTCGGCAGATACAGGTAAGCCTGTAAAGCAGGGATTTTTCGGAGTATTTGAAGTATTTGCGGATACCATTGTTATATGTACACTTACAGCGCTTGTAATACTTTGCTCAGGTGTGAATATTCCTTTCGGTTCTACGGCAGGTGCCGAACTTACTATAAGCGGTTTTATAAAGGCCTACGGACATGGCGTATCGGTATTTACAGCTGTGGCCATGTGCTCGTTTGCCTTCTCGACCATCATAGGATGGGGGCTTTACGGCGCCAGATGTATAGAGTTTTTATTAAGTGAAAAGGTAATAAAGCCTTTTATGGTGGTATATTCACTGATGGCGATAGTGGGAGCGACCATGGACCTCGGATTACTTTGGGATATATCCGATACTTTCAACGGACTTATGGCAATCCCGAACCTTATAGCACTGTTCTTACTTGCAAATGTGGCGATAAAGCTTAAGAATGAGTACTTTGAGGGCGAAGGTAAAGAAAAGTAAAAAGTGCTTGACAATAAAATAAGATTGTGTAAAATATAATCATAAACTATTTAAGGAAAAATCGGAGGGGAAAAGTTATGGCAGTAAAGACAATAACAAGTGCAAATTTTGAAGCTGAAGTTTTGAATGCAAAGGAACCTGTATTGGTAGATGTTTGGGCACCTTGGTGCGGACCTTGTAAGATGCTCTCACCTATAGTTGATGAGGTGGCTGAGGAAGCGGTAGGTTTCTCTGTAGGAAAGGTAAATGCAGATGAGAATCAGGAGCTTGTAAACAGATTCCACATCATGTCAATACCTACACTTCTTGTATTTAAGAACGGTGAGTTGGTAAATAAGTCTGTAGGTCTTATATCAAAGGATGAAGTAAAGGCTTTATTGGGATAATCAAAGATTGTCGGGTTGATGATTAAGAGATTCGATATATAGAAAGAAGTGATATTATGTATGATATAGTAGTGGTCGGTGCCGGTACGGCAGGGCTCTCCGCCGCAATATACGGAGTAAGAGCCGGCAAGTCGGTACTTGTACTTGAAGGTGCTTCTTACGGAGGACAGATAATCAATACTCCCGAGATAGAAAATTATCCTGCTATCAAGAAGACTTCCGGATTTGAGTTTGCTACAGATCTTTTCAATCAGGCAAAGGATTTGGGCGCCGAAGTAAAATACGAAAAGGTAACAGGAATAGGCCTTGAAGGAAATATAAAAAAGGTAAAAACCGATAAGGGAGAGTATGATGCCAAGGCGGTAATACTTGCAACAGGAGCAAAGAACAGACCGCTGGGACTTCCTAATGAGAAAAAGCTTGTAGGTTCAGGTGTTTCTTACTGTGCCACCTGTGACGGAATGTTTTACAGAGGCAAGGTGGTCGCTGTAAACGGAGGCGGTAATACCGCTATAGAAGACGCGACATTCCTTGCAAATGTGGCAAGCAAAGTATATGTAATACACCGCAGAGACGAGTTTCGAGCCGAGGAAGCTGTAGTAGCGGCATTAAAGAAAAAGGACAATGTAGAGTTTGTTCTCAATTCAAATATTGTAGAGATCAAGGAAGAGTCTTTTGCAGTAAGCGGAGTGGTAGTGGAAGATAAGAATACACATGAAAGAAGAGAGATTGCTGTAGACGGTCTGTTTGTGGCAATAGGTCAGGTACCTGACAATACCGCTTTTGCACAGGTTGCAGAACTTGATAAGGCAGGCTATATAGTGGCCGGAGAAGATTGTAAGACAATGACTGAAGGTATATTTGCAGCAGGAGACGGCAGAACCAAGGAAGTGCGTCAGCTGGTAACGGCGGCAGGAGACGGTGCTGTAGCGGGGATTGCGGCGGCAAAGTACTGTGAGGCATTTTAATTATAAATAGGAAAGAGGAAATAAAATGAGCATATATGATTTTAAAGTAAAGAACAATGAAGGTAAGGAAGTAAGCCTTAGCGATTACAAGAATAAGGTTGTTTTAATAATAAATTCAGCAACAGAGTGCGGATTTACACCACAGTATGAGCAGTTACAGAAGTTATATGAGGATTATAAGGACAAGGATTTTGTTATACTTGATTTCCCATGCAACCAGTTCGGACATCAGGCACCGGGAAGTGATGAAGAGATTGCAAAGTTCTGCAGCTCAAGATTCGGTGTAACTTTCCCGCTTTTCTCAAAGATTGAGGTAAACGGTGACGGCGCAAGCGAGGTATTTAAGTACCTTAAGAGCGAAAAGGGATTTGCAGGTTGGGGAGCAGACAACGATATGTCAAAGCTTCTTACAAAGATGCTTAGCGAGGCCGATCCTGATTACGCAAGCAAGCCTGATATCAAGTGGAACTTTACAAAATTCCTTATCGATAAGAACGGAAATGTTGTAAGAAGATTTGAGCCTACTGAAGGTGTTGCGGTAGTTGAAGAGGCTGTTAAAGAATTAGTTTAATTTTAATGACGAAGACATAAGGAGCGTTTATGAAAATAAAGGCTCCTTAAAGTCTTTTAAAAGGAAAGAGGGAATGTAAAAAATGGCAGGTAAGTATGACTCATTAAAACTTGAAAATCAACTTTGTTTTCCGCTATATGCTTGCTCAAAGGAAATCGTAAGGAGATATAAAACATACTTAGACAGATTGGATTTGACATATACACAGTATATTGTAATGATGGTAATGTGGGAAGAAAAAGAACTCAATGTTAAGGAACTCGGTGACAAGCTTTTCCTTGATTCAGGTACTTTGACTCCGGTATTAAAAAAGCTTGAAGCCAAGGGCTATGTAACCAGAGAGCGTTCAAAGATAGATGAGAGAACTCTTATAGTAACTTTGACAGAGAGCGGAAAAGAGCTTAGAGAAAAGGCTGTTGATATTCCGGTAGGAATGAGAGGCTGCCTGAAATTGAGTGATGAAGAGATGGTACAGCTTCGTACAATGCTAAATAAAATTCTAAGCGACATGGGAGATGTGGAATAATTCCACAAACTTCAGGGAGCTACGGAGCGATTACAATGAGTGCAGAAAAAGAATTTTGTGATATATATGATGTGAATAAAAGGCCGACAGGAAAAACTGTAGACAGAGCCGCCATAGCTCTTAATGATGACGAGTACTTTTTGATAGTGTCTGCGGTTTTGGTCAGTGCGGATAAAAAGATACTTATAACAAAGCGTGATAGAAAAAAGCTGTGGTCTCCCGGAATGTGGGAGATACCGGGAGGCGGAGTAAAAGCAGGCGAGTCTTCCTTAGAAGCGATATACAGAGAAATTCTGGAAGAGACCAATGTAAACCTTTTTGGCAGAGACTATAAAATCCTTCAAACTCAAAAGAGAAGAACCGTTGAGGGCAATAAATATTTTGCAGATATCTATTGCTTTGAGATTTCACAAGATGATATAAAAAATATAAAAGGTCAGGAAGGAGAAGTGTCGGACTACAGACTTGCAAGTATAGAGGATATAAAGGAAACAGCAAAAGATAATAAATTTCTTCGCTATGGAGATTTGAAAGATTTTTTCTACAAATGCATAAGTTAGATATATGAAGAGCCATGAGGGAAACCTTGTGGCTTTTGTTGTGGGAGAGAAAAATATATATTGAGGCTCGCAATCAGGAATTTGTTTTATTTAGGGGGTACGTTATTATATCACAAAATATATATGTATGTACCATCTAAATTTACTATAAAAAAAGATTACTTTTTTCATGAAAATAATGTAAAATGTAATTAACAGCTAAGTTTTTGAAAATAAAGTATAAGGTGTACTTTGAAACTTAAGCATAACTGATTTTCATAAGAAAGGAGACCGTATGAAAAAAGGTTTATTTCTTGGAGCAGCGTTGACGATAGGTACATTGGCAATGACAATACCTACATTTGCGGAAAACGGCAGTTGGAAAGAGGATAATAAGGGTTATAAGTATCAGTTTTCCGACGGTACTTTTGCACATTCGTCATGGTTAAGTCTTGATAATAAGTGGTATCACATTGACAGTCTGGGATATATGCAAAAAGGCTGGCTAAAAGACGGTGATGATTGGTACTATCTGGATACCGATAACGGTCAGATGCAGGAAGGTTGGTCAAAGATCAATGATAAATGGTATTATTTTGACCCTATATTAGGCGGCAGAATGGCTGTAAACAGATATGTTGATATAATGAATGAAGAGCATAAAGACTATTATGTGGACTCAAACGGCGTATACAATCCTGAAGGAAAGTCCGGTGCAAAGGTGGACGCAAAAAAGATATCTACACAGGCTTTTGAGAAGAAGGCTGTCGAGCTTATAAACAATGAGAGAGCAAAGTATGGTGTTCCGTCCTTATTTGATGACAGTATGTTTGCAGACAGTGTGCATGTAAGAGCTAAGGAGCTTTCGCAGAGTTATTCACATACAAGACCTGACGGAGACAGTTACCTGTATGCACTGCCGCCGGGACTTGGATATTACGGTGAAGTTATAGCGGTGGGTCAGAGCACACCTGAAGAGGTTGTAAAATACTGGATGAGTTCGGAGGTGAACAGAGCCCAAATACTTGGCAAAGATTATGATTCATTTGGTGTCGGATGCTACATAAAAGACGGTATTATATACTGGGTAGCGGACTTCGGTGCCAGAATGTAAACAGTGATTCCTTACCTATACCCTATACCCGGGTATAGGTTTTTAATTTTTATATACTTTACTTTTTTTATCAAAATTTTAAAATAAATTACTATAAACCTATAGACAAAAAGGGTTTATAGTGCTATTATGTATTGCGTAAAACAAAAACGGATACGGACAGTATCTTGGAGAATGATTATGGATTTTGGATTTATAAAGCAGGTATTTCCGCTGTATGTGCATGCAGCGATACTGACACTTAAGATCGGTATACTCGGAATAATACTTGCAATAGCGGTGGGGCTTTTATGCACACTGATTTTACATAAGAAAATACCGGTGCTTAGGCAATTGGTAAGCATATATATAGAACTTAGCAGAAATACCCCCCTACTTATACAGCTGTTTTTTATATACTACGGTTTACCGAAGCTGGGTATAAGGATAGATGCCTTTATCTGCGGAGTAATCGGACTGGCTTTCCTTGGAGGAAGCTATATGTGCGAAGCTTTCAGAAGCGGAATAGAAACTATAGATAAGATACAGGAGGAGAGTGCACTTAGTCTCGGACTCAGTCACAATCAGGCGCTTTTCTATATACTTCTTCCACAGGCAATTTCAATAAGTACACCTGCATTTGTAGCAAACATCATATTCTTATTGAAAGAGACGTCAGTATTCTCGGCTATAAGCTTGATGGACTTGATGTTCACGGCAAAGGATTTGATCGGAATTTATTACAAGACAGTAGAGAGCCTGGCACTTTTGGTATTTTTCTATCTGATTATATTACTGCCGGTTTCCATACTGGGATCCTATGTAGAAAGGAAGGTGCGTTATGCCGGATTTGGGTCTTAATGTTATATTCAAAGGCAAAAACGCCGTAAGACTTTTGGGAGGAATGGGAGTGGCCCTAAGGATAAGCTTGATAGCGGTGATTATCAGCATACCTTTAGGCATACTGGTAGGAATACTTATGACCTTTAAAAATCCTATACTGAAGGCGGTACTTAGAGTATATCTTGAAATTATAAGAATAATGCCTCAGCTTGTACTTTTGTTTATAGTATTTTTCGGTAGTACAAGAGTGATCGGAGTGGATATATCGGGAGATCTGGCGGCCGTTATAGTATTCAGTCTCTGGGGAATTGCAGAGATGGGAGACTTGGTCAGAGGAGCGATTATAAGTATCCCGAAGCACCAGTACGAAAGCGGTGAGGCGTTGGGACTTAGTAAGAGACAGATATTTGTATACATTATAATACCTCAGACAATAAAGAGACTTGTTCCGCTTTCAATAAACTTGATTACCAGAATGATAAAGACAACATCACTTGTACTTATGATAGGCGTGGTAGAGGTAATAAAGGTGGCGCAGCAGATAATAGAGGCTAACAGAACGGCAAGCCCGAATGCGGCTTTCGGAGTGTATCTGGCGGTATTTTTGATGTACTTCATAGCATGTACGCCTATAAGTATGCTTGCAAGATATCTGGAAAAGCGAAGATAAAGTGACGGAAGGAGAGATTATGCCGGCATTATTGGAAATAAAAAATGTTGTAAAAAACTATGACGGTAAGACACCTGTACTTGAAGGTGTGAGCCTTGAACTGAACAGGGGCGAAGTAATAGTTTTGATTGGACCGAGCGGTTGCGGCAAGTCCACATTGCTTAGATGTATCAACGGTCTTGAGGCCATACAGGGCGGAGAGATTTGCCTTGAAGGCAAGGCTATCGACTACAATAAAAAGGATTTGACCGGACTTAGACAAAAGATAGGTATGGTTTTCCAAAGCTATGAGCTTTTTCCGCATATGACAATACTTGACAATATCATTTTGGCTCCTACAAAGGTTGCCGGAGTGAATAAGGAGAGAGCAAAGAAAGAAGCAATGGAGCTTTTAAATAAGGTAGGACTTGCACATAAGGCAAAGGCTTATCCGAGAGAGCTTTCAGGCGGTCAAAAGCAGAGAGTGGCGATAGTAAGAGCACTTGCAATGCATCCTGAGATTTTGTTGTTTGACGAGGTTACGGCGGCCCTTGACCCTGAGATGGTCAGAGAGGTGCTTGATGTAATGCTTGACCTTGCAAAGCAGGGTTCCACCATGATTATCGTTACTCATGAGATGCAGTTTGCCGAGGCAGTTGCGGACAGAGTATATTTCCTCGATAAGGGAAATATAGTGGAGACCGGAAGGCCGAAGAGCTTTTTTAGTGCTCCTAAGACTGAGAGAGCAAGACAGTTTTTGAATATATTTGAATTTGAGTCTATAAAGGACGAAAAGGAAGAGTATAACATATAATAAAAATTCGGGTATTACCCATAATAATATATATAAGAAAGATTTATCGGAGGATTAAATATGAAGAAAATTAAGTTGATAGGTTTATTAGGTGTTTTGGCGGCAGGTGCATTGGCACTCAGCGCATGCGGTTCATCTGCAAAGACTGCAGATGCAGGCGGAAAGGGCGGCAAAAACAACTTCAGAACACTTGACGAGATAAAGAAGTCGGGTACTATAAATATAGGTGTGTTCTCGGACAAGAATCCGTTCGGATATGTGGATGAGAACGGTGAGTATCAGGGATATGATATTTACTTCGGAAACAGACTCGGCAAGGACCTCGGTGTAAAGATAAACTATGTCAGTACAGAGGCTGCAAACAGAGTTGAATACCTTGAGACAGGTAAAGTTGACCTTATACTTGCAAACTTTACAGTTACACCTGAGAGAGCGGAGGCTGTAGATTTCGCACTTCCATATATGAACGTAGGCCTTGGAGTTATCTCACCTGAGAATAATAAGATAGACAGCCTTGACAACTGGAATCCTAATGATGAGATGATTATTATATCAGGAACAACGGCAGAACCTTACATGATTAAGAATTATCCTAATATCAAGCTTCAAAAGTATGATACATATGCAAATGCCAAGAATGCACTTTTAAACGGAAGCGGTAAAGCATGGGTAAACGACAATACCGAGGTACTTGCATTTGCAAAGAGCAATCCGGGATATGTTGTAGGTATTGATGACCTCGGAGTAAAGGACACTATTGCACCGGCTGTAACAAAGGGCAATACAACATTGCTTGACTGGGTAAACACTGAGATTGAGAATCTCGGAAAAGAGAACTTCTTCCACGAAGACTATGAAGCAACACTTAAAGATACATACGGTGCACAGTATGCGGATACTCTTGTGATAGAGGGCGGAAAGACAAACTAAATAAAATTTCGGCGGTGGCATATGACAGTTAATGAAGTAATGGAGAAGATGATTGTAGCAAGTCACGGAAGCTTCCATGATATAAACCACTTTTTGAAGGTCTGGGCTTACGCAAGGAATATAGGAATGGGTGAGAAGCTGGATGATGAGACTCAAAGGACATTGGAGATGGCAGCTATAGTTCATGATATCTCATGTCCGTCACTTAGAGCAAAGTATGGAAATGCAGACGGCAAAAAGCAGGAGGAAGTGTCATCTCCTATGATAAAGGAGTTTTTTGCAGACACGGATGTAAAGAAAAGTGTAGCGGACAGAATAGATTATATGATAGCACATCACCATACCTACACCGATGTGGACGGTATTGATTTGCAGATACTGCTTGAAGCGGATTTTTTGGTGAATGCTCAGGAAATGAGTATAAAAAAGGACGCAATAGAAGAGATGATGAAGAATGTATTTAAGACTGATACAGGCATCAGATATTTAAAAGAATTATTCTTAATCTAAGGGGCTGTGAAATAAGTCCCCAAAAGAAATAGGACCATTCGCTCATGCGAAAGGTCCTATTTTTGTGGTAAAATTAACTTGGAATGAAAAATTTACCCAATACCTATTGTAATTCAAAACAAGAATATTTTCCACTGTTTCTTTCAGATTGTTTGGATCTGATGGATCCTGTTTTAACATTTGACAGATTGATAGGAGGAATCGATTTAAACAAGTATCTGACGGATATTCCGGAGTACACAACCGGACGACGCAGATATAATCCGGTCAACATGTTAAAGACAGTACTTTTCGGATTTATGACTAGCGGTTACTGCTCTCTGAGAAAACTTGAAGACAACTGCAAAGTTAATATCAGGTTCATTTATCTCATGGATTACCGGACTCCGTCATACAGAACCTTTGGATATTTCATCAATAAAATACTTAAAGATAAGATTGAAAACATTTTTAACGATATCAATCATGCTATCTTTAACGAGGAGCATGTAGATCTGCAACATCTCTACATCGACGGCTCCAAGTTTGAAGCAAACGCAAACAAGTATACCTGGGTATGGAAGAAGGCTACCGAAAAGTTCCGTTACAAGCTTTACGAAAAAATCACTGCGGAGATTGAGGAAATTAATGCAGAAATCGCATGGAGTGGGGTGCAGATCACAACAAACACAGAGTATGTACCGGATTATCTGAATGAAATCGTTGAGCAGCTGGTACTTTTATGGGAACTGGATACAAGTACATTCGTTTAAGGAAGCGGAAAGCGAAAATCCAAAGAACAGCGTCATTATGAACACTTAACTACTTTCTGTCAAAAACTTCAAGAATACATACAAAAAATTGAAATCTGTGGTCCTGACCGAAATAGTTACTCTAAAACAGATAGCTCAGCTACCTTTATGCGTATCAAAACTGATTACATGGGCAATGATCAGCTTCTGCCGGCATATAATGTACAGATTGGTGTAGCAGATGAATATATTGCAGTTGTTGACGTTAACCATTATCGTTCAGATATGGATTGTTTCGTTCCTATGATGGATCACTTCAAACAAACTTATGGATTCTATCCCAAATATCCTGTGGCAGATGCCGGATATGGCTCATACAATAATTATATTTTCTGTGAACAGAACGGAATTGAAAAGTATATGAAATTTCCAATGTTTAAAAAGGAAACTAAGGATCGGAAATATCATGAAGATCCATTTCGTGCAGTTAACTTCAGAATTGATGAACAAGGAGTCATGAGATGTCCTAACGATAAAGCATTCCATTTTTTATGCAGAAAAGGTGTGAGGGGAAATCAGTACGGACGCAAGGAAGAACTGTATGAATGCGAAGACTGTAGCGGATGTCCATATGCAAAGAAATGTAAGAAGACAGATAAGAATCGAACTGTTCGGATCAATCAGGAACTAACTTCCATGCATAAGGAAGTAATAGAAAACCTTGAAAGTATCCACGGTGCGTTATTGAGAATGAATCGTTCGATACAAGCAGAAGGTACTTTCGGAATTATGAAAAGCGACCGTTGGTACAAGAGAATTGTCCGAAGAGGTATTCATTCAGTCAAACTGGAAGTTTTACTCGTGGCGATAGGCCATAATTTATATAAATATCAGAAAAAAAGACAAGAAACAGAACTGCCGCATAGATTTAAAAAAAGAATTTCTATGGGGTAGGGAAAGTGCGCTTTTCTTGCGTATGATTTCAGTCATTTATACACAATAATTACAAAAGGGAGATGCGAAAAAACTCTATAGAGTTTTTTCACACCCCCTTATACTCAGTTTTGTGCCGGAGGGAGCAGCACTACAAGCATCTGCGCAGTCTCCGTTCCGATATTGGTTACGCACTTTTTGCTTCCCGGTGCGATATGTACACTGTCACCTTCTTCAAGTACGGTCTCACTGCCGTCATCACCTTTAAAGAGCATCTTGCCTTTGATGATGTAGTAGATAGATTCGAGAGGATTTGCACCGTACTCTGTGCCGCCGCCTGCAGGAAGGAAATGTGAAAGTCCGCATACAAGCTTTCCGCCGTCTATATCGGCAGGGTCGTGAAGTCTTGTAAGCTTGCACTCCTTATGTCCCGGAGCCTCATATGCATAGTAACCATCTTTTTTTGTAATCTTAAAACCGGCCATTTTTTATCTCCTAATAAATTTATTTTAGTCTGAAACGAACTGAGACTAATTTGTTGTCTTTAATATAGCACTGTGAAAAAATATTAGGAAATACATTTTATTACTTATTGTTATGCATTTTTTATATAACAATCCGCTTACATCTTAGGATAAACGGTCACAACCAATCTGCCTTTTACATATTCTCCCAAGAACACATCATTTATACTGTCTATGCCGTGCTCTTTCAATTTTGATTTAACCCAATCTTTGTCATGTCCTATAATTTCAAGAACATCTTCATTGAGTTTGCCGTTTGATATAAGAGGAAACCTCGGAGCGGAGGATTTCATATCTATAATGGTTAATTTGCCGTTGGTCTCCATAATGGCGGATTTTACATCCTCGGTTGAGTCAAGCCCCTCGGTTCTGATAGTCAACATAAGCTGTTCTGCAGATATGCCGACTTTTGCACAGTTGGCAACATTGACCTTACCGTTTTTTACCAATGTGGTGGGAGTACCTACGACAAGTGACTTTACAAAGTCGATATTGACCATAAGCTTAACTATGATAACAACCAGTGACCATACAAGTATGAATATCAAAAAAGTCAAGATGGATATGGAAGTATTATATATAACACCTCCTATGATACCGCCGAGTACATAGTTTTGAATCTGGTTTAAAGGTGTATTTACAGAAAACTCATATTTGCCGAGAATATGTATCTGTAAAATCATTATTAAAATACCTAAAATAAATTTTATTCCGACTAACAAATATATATTCATACTATTTCTCCCCGTCTACATATACATTGTGGTTGATTATATGTGTACGCTCCAATGTGTATGAGTTGTTGTCGGCATTCAAATGAACCGTATAATCCTCGTCATTATATCTTACTATTATTCCGTCCTTTAATGTAGTGGAGTTCACCATAACATTGTAAGGAGAAACTTTGTAGTCCGTGGCCACACTTTCAATAAATTTTAAGAGTACATGAGACTGTGAAAAATCACGGTTGTTCTGTGTGTAATGCTCCACCTGAATACCTAAAAGTATAAAGGTCAAAACTACAATACCTATTGAGATATCTCTAAGCTTTGTTTTCATTCTGTCTTTCATAAACTTAAAGCTTGTCAGTATAACTATAGCCAAAAGTACGATAATAATAGCGGAGCGTATAATCAAACCGTTTGACTGGGTTTTGGTTATGTAGTCCAGTGTGTAAAAATTCATAATAATATTTCCTTTCTGTATATAAAACTTTAAGGCTGTAACCTCAAAGTGAAGTTACTTGATTTTCGGATATGCGGTTATATATAGTTCACCTCAATCAGTTTATAATTTCTACATACTGTCTGTCATTTGATAAGTATTTTTGAAAAGTGAAACTTAGTATCTTATAACACTTTGTAAATCATATTGCAAGTATAATTTCAGTAGATATTGGAAGCTTCAATAAGCGCCTTTGTATACTCGTTTTTAGGCTTATGTATAATCTGACTCGCAACATTTTTTTCAACTATATGACCCGATTTCATTACCGCCACATCATCACACATATAATGCACCAAAGAAATATCGTGGCAGATAAAAAGTATCGCCATGCCCATCTCTTCTTTAAGGCTGTTTAATAAAGCTATTATTTTCTTTTGTACTATCATATCAAGTGCCGAGGTGGCCTCGTCACATATTAAAAGCTTGGGAGAACCGGCTATAGCCCTTGCAATGGCGGCTCTTTGGCATTCACCGCCGCTTACCTCATTCGGATATTTGTCATAGAATGAGGCATCCAGTCCGCAGCGATTTAAAAGTGAAATCGCGTTACTCTTATAGCTTCCGGCTATGCCGAAGTTTTTTAGGTTTAAAACTATGCTGTTTCCAAGCGTCCTTGTGGGATTGAAGCTTTCCCTTGGAAGTTGAAATATCATCTGAAGGTCCTTATATATTTTTTTATACTGTGAAAAGTTAAACTTACTTATACATTTGTCTTCAAAATATATTTCGCCCGAGGAGACGGGTATAAGACCTGCTATAGCTCTTGCAAGTGTGCTTTTTCCCGAACCGCTCTCACCGACTATGCCCAGGCATCTGCCGAAATCCAGTGACAGGTTTATATTTTCAATACTTGGTCTTTTTGCTCCTGCAAATTGTTTTGTCAGGTTCTTTATGGTTAAAATATTTTTATTCATATATACTCCAAAATAAAAAGGGGAGACAAAAGTCTACCCCAAAGCGGAAAGTATCAGCTCCTTTGTAAATTCACTTTTCGGAGAGGAGAGTACTTCCTTTGTATTTCCGTAATCCGCTATTTTACCGTGGTCTAAAACCATGATTGTATCTGTGATACTTCTTGCTATCTTTATATTATGTGTCACCAGGATAATGGCGGTATTATACTTTTCTCTAAGAGATTTAAGCTCGTTCACTATTTGTACAGCCACTATCGGGTCAAGTGCGCTTGTAGGCTCGTCTGCAAGTATAATTGAAGGCCTGTTAAGCATCGCCAGTGCAATTCCGACCCTTTGATTCATACCGCCTGAGAGCTCAAAGGGGTAGGATGACAATATCCTCTCAGGGTCCGGCAAAGACAGGCTCTCAAAGATGCTCACTGCCGTATCAAGTGCGTCCCTCTTTGAAATTTTTGAATGCGCTCTCATACTCTCAAATACAGTATCACCTACAGTCTTTAAAGGATTGGTATGAATGCCCGATTCCTGAAATACCATGCTGATACTCTTACCTCTGATTTGTCTCATATCGTAAGCATTCAGTGAAAGCAGGCTCTTATCTTCAAATATTATATCACCGCCTGTTACCTTAGGTCCTTCAAGTGAAAGTATACTTTTTAACAGTGTGGATTTTCCACATCCGCTGTTGCCGACTATACCGAGTATTTCACCTGATGAGAGTGAAAATGATATATCATACAGTACCTGTTTGTTTTCGTATGAGATATTCACATTTTGAAATTTCAAAAGTTCAGTCATTATTCTATTACCAAATCCTTACTGAATTCATAGTAGTCACTTGGCATCGGAGTCAGTCCTTTTATGTTTTTCTTGCTTACAAGGCTCATTTGAAGATGTGAAACAAATATAAATCCGCAGTCATCCACTAAAATATCACTCATCTGTTTTGCAAGTTCATCACGCTTATCCGGGTCAAATGTGGTTGATAAGGTCTTTGCAAGCTCATCAAGCTCGGCATTTGAATAGTGTCCTCTGTTCTTAGGTGAGTCTGAAAGAGAAGTCATGTCAAAGAAATATTCCTTATTTCCTGTAGGATTTGTTACCATAGCACTTGCAAGTATATCCCATGCTTTAGAGTCTTTCATAACTTCAAGATAGTTCTCGGTACTGTTTATATTTACCTTTATTCCTATGTCCTTAAGGTTTGACTGTATACTCTGTGCCAAAACAGGCAATTCGCTTCTGCCCGGATATGTAAGAAAGTTTATTTCAAAGTTTTTGCCGTCCTTGTCAACATAGCCGTCATTGTCGCTGTCCGACCAGCCTGCCGCACCAAGAAGTTCCTTTGATTTATCCGGTGAGAACGAGTAGTTTAAACTGTCGCCGTCTTGCATAGGGAAAGGTCCGTTGGCCACTTTGCCGTGACCGCCAAGAAGTACATTGACAAAACCGTCCTTATCAATTGCCATAGCTATAGCCGATCTTATATTCTTATCCTGAAAAAGATCGTTGTCAAAGTTTAACTGTAGGAAGAAAGCCCTGCTTGTAGCGGCGGAATTTATATTGTAGTTGTCGTTTTCAAACAGAGGGTAGCTCGCATAAGGGAGTCCGTATACCGCGTCAAGTTCTCCCGATTGCAATCCCATAGTTAAGGTGTCACCGTCTGTCACCGACTTTACCTTTATATTTGTTTTTGCGACATTACCGTCCCAATAGTCATCTCTTGAAGTTAAGTCAATTTCGGTGTCGGATACGGAGGTTGCCTTATAAGGGCCTGTACCTGATACATTCTTATTTGCATCCACACCTGTTTTCATATCTATAAGAGCGGAGTAAGGTTCCGCAAGGAAATTTATCAGTGCGGGATTCGGTTCTGTAGTGATAAATGTAAGAGTTTGGCCGTCAGCCTTTATCTCGCTTATTTTCATATCCTTAGGTGCTCTGTCGTGCACTGCAAGTAAATCTTCAAAACATTCCTTGGCGGCTGTTGCGTCCAGCTTCCTGCCTGATGAAAAGTTTATATTGTCCTTTATCTTTACTTCAAGTGTGTTGTCATCTATGAATTTGTAAGAGTCTGCCAGCCACGGGGTAAGCTCAAGCTTGTCATTTAACTTAAACAGTGTCTCACCGACACCGTAGCGTACAAGGCTCCAGCCTGAGTAGTCCTCATGAGGATTAAGACCCGCATCGGACATTCCGACACCGTAGCTGCTTGTACCGTATACAAGTGACTTTACACTGTCTTCTTTGGAGACGGCGCTTTCATCTTTTGACTGTGCCGACTTTTGCGGAGTGCTGCATGCACCCAAAAGCAAAGTTCCTATAATTGCGACAGAAAGCAGTTTCATTTGTTTTTTCATATTCATACTCCTTTATTTTAAGCTGTTAACAGCTATTTTGCTTGATAATAATCTCTCAGTGATTCACCGAATATATTGAACACGGAAACTGTAATAAATACGGCAATTCCGGGAGAAAGTGTGATCCAAGGTGAAAGTTGAAGCAGACTTCTGCTTTCATTTATCATACTTCCCCATTCAGGTGTAGGAGGCGTGGCTCCGAGTCCCAAGAATGAGAGTGCCGCCAGTTCCATAAGGCTTGTACCTATATCAAGGCAGGCGGTCACAATAATTTGCCCGATTATATTGGGCAATATTTGTGTAAAGACTATCTGAACCGTATTACTGCCGCTCAGTTTGGCGGCATATATATAAGTTGAAGTCTTTGTAGACAGCACAAGACCTCTTGAAAGTCTTGCGTATCTTGGCCAACCTACACTTGCCAGCGCAATGACGGCACCCAAAATACCGTTTTTGAAAAGTCCTGCTGTGGCAATCGCAAGCACAAGCCCGGGAAAGGCTAAAAATATATCTGAGACACGCATAAGAACGGTGTCTGCAATTCCCGAAAGGTAGCCGCAGAATATACCTATGACTACGCCGGTTATCGCCATCAAAAGTACTACAGCCAGAGCGGAAAATATACTTATCCTGCTTGCGGCAATCACCCTTGAAAACATATCTCTTCCGTATATATCCGTACCCATGATATGTGCAAAAGAAGGAGCTTGCCTTGATATCATAAGATTTTGTTCCGATACATTATACGGAGTAAGGTATGGCGAAAAGAATGCAAATATCAAAAGCAGGGCTACAAGAATTGAAGGAATAAGGATTTTTTTATTTCTCATTTTTACCTCCAAGTCTTAACCTCGGGTCAAGGAAATAGTAGGAAATATCCGCCAGAAGATTGACAAAGACATATATAAATGCCATCCAAAGCACATAAGCCAGGATTACCGGATAGTCACGCAAGTTTATGGATTCTATTGCAAGCTTTCCTATTCCGTCCCACATAAAGATATTTTCAACTATAGCGCTGCCGCCCAAAAGGCTGCCGAAGCTTAACGCCATAAGTGTAATGATTGTAAGTGAAGTAAGCCTGAGTACATTGAAAAATATTATGGTGTTTTCCTTTATACCTCTGGCTCTTGCGCCGATTACATACGGTTTTGACAGCTCGGATATAACCAGAGCACGTATCTGCCTGATATATTTGGCACTCATTGCCAAAGAAAGTGTCAAAGTGGGCAGTATAAGACTTTTTATGCCTGTGCCCTGTGATATTACAGGCAGAAGCTTAAGTCTGAGTGCCAATATATAGGACAGTACAAGTGCCACAAAAAAATTAGGCAGTGAATTGCCTATAAAAGACACAGTCTTTATTATATGGTCAAATATACCGTCGCTTTTTATTGCCGAGAGTATACCCAGAGGCAGTGATATAAGTATTGTAACAATAAGCGAAGTGGCACTTAAAAGTAATGTATTAGGCAATTTGCTTAATATATATATAAATACAGGTTTGCCTGAGACATAGCTGATTCCCATATCACCCTTAAGCACTCCCAAAAGCCAATCTATATACTGAATAATAAAAGGTCTGTTTAATCCGAGTTCTTCACGTTTTTGACTGATAAGCTCAGGGGAGAGTACTCCGCCGATCGCCTCATACCTTACAGCCACCGCATCTCCTCCTGTGAAGTAAATAAGCGCAAAGGATATGAAGCTGATACCGATAAGAATAGGTATCAACGATAATAATCTTTTAAAAATATATTTATACAATTTTATCACCTAAAAGGCAAAATTATTTGTTTAAGATAGAACTTTTAAACATGATAATAGCATATAAAAGAGTGAGAGATATGTCAAGTTGAAATTGAGTTTCAAATTCAAAATAAGTATGAGAGTTGCTATATTGTATTTATCGGTATTTTGTGTACAAGACATATTGGTTTCAAATAAGTTAAAACCAATATTGAAATATATTTTTTTGAGGTTTTTATGGTCAAAAATTATAAGGAAATTGCTTTTCTTCCCTGCCTTGAAAATATTTAATAAATTTTTGTTGTATTGGCATAGAAAGTTCTACCACAGTATATTGTAAATTGCTCATTGACCAACCACTATATATTGTGTATACTAGGAAAACGTAAGGCAAGGAAGAAAAGCCTGATATTTAAATCAACTGCGAGACTGTCGCAGATAACATATAATAAATATACTATTTTTTAGGAAGGATTCAGATATGAGAATCATAAAAAGAAGCGGTGCTGAAGTAGATTTTGATATTTCAAAAATTATAGCGGCTATTTACAAAGCAAATGCTGTAGTGGGCGAAGATGACAAGTTGAAGAAATCACAGGTAGACCGTATTGCCAATACTGTAGAGAACCAGTGCATGAGCATGAACCGTGCTATGAGCGTGGAAGAGATACAGGATATGGTAGAGGACGGCATCATGAGAGAGAACGCTTATGAGGTTGCCAGAAAGTATATTACATATAGATATGTTCAGAGTATTAAGAGAAAGAACAATACAACGGATGATAAGATATTATCACTTATTGAATGTGACAATGAGGAAGTAAAGCAGGAAAATTCCAACAAGAATCCTACTGTTGCTTCGGTACAAAGAGACTATATGGCAGGAGAGGTTTCAAAGGACCTTACAGAGAGAATACTTCTTGACAGTGAAGTGGTTGAAGCTCATAAGGCCGGAATACTTCACTTCCATGATGCAGATTACTTTGCACAGCATATGCACAACTGTGACCTTGTAAATCTTGAGGATATGCTTCAAAACGGTACAGTTATATCAGGTACATTTATTGAGAAACCGCACAGTTTCTCAACAGCCTGCAATATAGCTACACAGATTATTGCACAGGTGGCATCAAGCCAGTACGGCGGACAGAGTATTTCACTTACTCACCTTGCACCTTTTGTAGATGTGAGCAGAAAGAAAATCCGTGACGAGGTTGAAGCCGAGATGTACGGTCTTAATGTTTCAAATGAGAGAAAAGAAGAGATTGTAGAGAACAGACTTCGTAAGGAAATCACAAAGGGTGTACAGACTATACAGTATCAGGTGGTTACACTTATGACCACAAACGGTCAGGCACCTTTCATTACAGTATTTATGTACTTGAATGAGGCGAAGAACGAGCAGGAAAAAGAAGACCTTGCACTTGTTATAGAAGAGATGATAAGACAGAGATATCAGGGTGTAAAGAATGAGAGCGGTGTATGGGTAACACCTGCGTTCCCTAAGCTTATATATGTACTTGAGGAGGACAATGTTCGTCCGGGAAGCAGATATTATCATCTTACAAAGCTTGCCGCAAAATGTACCGCAAAGAGACTTGTACCTGACTATGTTTCAGAGAAGAAGATGTTTGAGTACAAAGTAGATAAAAACGGCAACGGAAACTGCTATACACCTATGGGATGCAGAAGTTTCTTGACACCTTATGTGGATGAGAACGGCAAGCCGAAATACTACGGAAGATTCAATCAGGGTGTTGTTACAATCAACCTTGTAGATGTGGCGCTTTCATCAGGCGGAGATACTACAAAGTTCTGGAATATCTTTGACGAGAGACTTGAGCTTTGCCACAGAGCGCTCAGAGCAAGACATGAGAGATTAAAGGGTACACCTTCAGATGTTGCACCGATACTTTGGCAGTACGGAGCACTTGGAAGATTAAAAAAGGGTGAGCCTATAGATAAGCTCTTATACGGAGGCTACTCTACAATAAGTCTCGGATATGCCGGACTATATGAGTGTGTAAAGTATATGACCGGAAAGAGCCATACAGATGATGCCGCAAAGCCTTTTGCACTCAGCGTTATGCAAAGGATGAACGACAAGTGTAACGAGTGGAAGAAGGCCGAGAACATCGACTATTCTCCATACGGTACACCGCTTGAGTCTACAACTTATAAGTTTGCGAAGGCTCTTCAAAAGAGATTCGGTATCATAGAGGGCATCACAGACAAGAACTATATTACAAACAGCTACCATGTTCATGTGTCTGAGGATATAGATGCGTTTACAAAGCTTAAGTTTGAGAGCGAATTCCAGAAGCTTTCACCGGGCGGAGCTATCAGCTATGTGGAGGTACCGAATATGCAGGACAATCTTGAGGCTGTAATGAGTCTGCTTGGATTTATCTATGACAATATCATGTACGCCGAGCTTAATACAAAGTCCGACTACTGTCAGGAATGTGGATATGACGGTGAGATTAAGATCGTTAAAGATGCGGGTAAGCTTGTATGGAAATGCCCGAAATGCGGAAATACCGATCAGAGTAAGCTCAATGTGGCAAGAAGAACCTGCGGATATATAGGAACACAGTTCTGGAACCAGGGAAGAACACAGGAGATAGCGGACAGAGTACTGCATCTGTAATAAAATTATAATATAAGCTGCTGCATTTATAAGTGCGGTAGCTTTTTTGTCGGAGTTAAAAAGCTATAAAAAAGGAAGTATCACGGACAAGATACAAAGATAAAAATGTACCTTACCGGATACTTCTATTTTATATGGCCTGAGTCTGATTATTTCCACCGGCTGATTATATGAAATATTTCTTTGACTTCTTATCAGCAAACAGACACATTGATAATTTATTCAGATTTTACCTTACAGAAGTTTTTCTTGCCTCTCTTAACAAGAAGGCCCTCACCTGCAAAGTCTTCTTTTGTAAATGTCTTCTTTACGTCCTTTATCACTTCACCTTCTACAGATACGCCGCCCTGTTCGATATTTCTTCTGGCTTCGGATCTTGTCTTTGAAAGTCCGCTTACTACAAGTACACCTGAAAGATCTATAGTGCCGTCTCTGTAATCCTCATCCTGCAGAACGTAGGTAGGAACATTGCTCATATCGCCGCCGCCTACAAAAAGAGACTTACTTGCGGCATTTGCTTTTTCGGCCTCTTCCTTGCCGTGTACAAGCTCTGTAAGATGCATTGCAAGTATTTCCTTAGCCTCATTAAGCTTCGCACCTTCCCAGCTTGACATTTCCTCTATCTGCTCAAGCGGAAGGAATGTAAGCATTCTAAGGCAGGTAAGTACATCGGCATCAGGAAGATTTCTCCAGTACTGGTAGAAGTCAAACGGAGATGTCTTATTCGGATCAAGCCAAACGGCACCGCCTACAGTCTTGCCCATCTTCTTACCCTCTGAGTTCAGTAAAAGTGTGATAGTCATGGCATGAGCATCTTTTCCAAGCTTTCTTCTGATAAGTTCGGTACCGCCAAGCATATTTGACCACTGGTCGTCACCGCCGAACTGCATATTGCAGCCGTAGTCAAGGAAAAGTCTGTAGAAGTCATAGCTTTGAAGTATCATATAGTTAAACTCAAGGAATGAGAGTCCGTTTGCCATACGATTTTCATAGCACTTTGCTCTGAGCATATTGTTGACTGAAAAATGAGGTCCTATATCACGGATAAAGTCCATGTAGTTTAAATCTCTGAGCCAATCGGCATTGTTTACCATTCTGGCTTTGTTCTCGCCGAATTCTATAAATCTGCTCATCTGCTTTTTGAAACATTCACAGTTGTGGTCGATATCTTCTACAGTAAGTACCTTTCTAAGGTCACTTCTGCCTGAAGGGTCGCCGATCATACCTGTACCGCCGCCAACCAAAGCTATAGGCTTGTTACCTGCCATCTGAAGTCTCTTCATCAGGCAAAGTGCCATAAAGTGACCTACATGAAGGCTGTCTGCTGTAGGGTCAAATCCTATATAGAAAGTAGCCTCACCGTTATTTATCATTTTGCTTATTTCTTCTTCATTTGTGACCTGAGCGATAAGTCCTCTGGCCTTAAGTTCTTCATAACAATTCATATTATTATCCTCGATATATTTTAATCTAATAAATTGCATAAAAGTATAACAAAGTAATGAGAAAGGGTCAAGCTTATACTTTGCAAGTTTAAAGTTCAACACTTTAAAGTAATAAAGACTTGATAATTTTTTCTTATTACTATATACTGTTTAAATGTTGCAGCCATGTCGGCAAATGCCGACGGCTTAAACTTACAGCTAATTCTACCATGCTCGTTAGAGTGTCGGGCATCGGTATAAAAATACTTATTCAATAGAAAGAGGAAGTTATGGGAATAAAATATATCAGCAATCTTCCAAGTCCGGAGGAAATAATAGCAAAATATCCTTTAAGAGAGGATTTAAAGGAAAAAAAGAAGGACTTTGACAAGGATATTGCAGATGTTTTCACAGGAAAGAGTGACAAGTTTCTGGCGGTTATAGGACCTTGTTCTGCAGATAATGAAGATTCGGTACTTGACTATGTTACAAGACTTGCGAAGGTAGCGGATGAGATAAAGGATAAGATAATAGTTATACCGAGAGTGTATACAAATAAGCCGAGAACAAACGGTGACGGATATAAGGGACTTTTGCATCAGCCGGACCCTGAGAAAAAGCCTAATGTACATGAGGGACTTGTGGCTATAAGAAAGATGCATCTTAGAGTAGTGGAAGAGACGGGAATGTTTACAGCGGATGAGATGCTTTATCCTGACAACCTCGGATACCTTGACGATGTATTAAGCTACATTGCCGTAGGTGCAAGATCAGTGGAAAATCAGCAGCACAGACTTACATCTTCAGGTGCGGAGGTTCCTGTAGGTATGAAGAATCCTACAAGCGGTGATATGTCCGTAATGCTCAATGCAATATATGCGGCACAGCAGTCACATGAATTTATCTACAGAAACTATGAGATAAAGACTGACGGCAATCCGCTTGCTCATGCGATACTTAGAGGTGCGGTAAATAAGCACGGACAGTGTCTGCCGAACTATCACTATGAGGATTTGAAACTCTTACATGATTTGTACTTGGAGAGAGATATTGTAAATCCGGCGGTTATAGTGGATGCAAATCACTCAAACTCAAATAAGAAGTACAAAGAGCAGGTTCGTATTGTAAAAGAAGTGTTACACTCAATGAGATATTCTGATGAGATCGGAAAATTTGTAAAGGGTGTAATGATTGAAAGCTATATCGAAGAAGGAAATCAAAAGATAGAAGAGCATATATACGGAAAGTCCATCACGGACCCTTGCCTTAGCTTTGAGGACTCAAAGAAGCTTCTTTTGGAGATGGCAGAGATTTTATAATGAACTACGCAAATATAAAATACGATGATATAGCCAACGGTCCCGGAGTTAGGACATCACTCTTTGTATCAGGCTGTACACATGCCTGCAAAGGTTGCTTTAACGAGGTGGCATGGGATTTTAAATACGGTGAAGAATTCGGTGATGAAACGATCGAGAAGATAATGGCTTCAATAGAGCCTGATTATATATCGGGAATGACCATATTGGGCGGCGAACCTATGGAAAAGGTCAATCAAAGAGGTATCTTGCCTTTAATAAGAGAGTTTAAAAAAAGATTCCCGAATAAGAGCCTTTGGATATACTCAGGTTATACATTTGATGTGGACTTGGTACCTGGAGGTAGAGCATATTGTGAGGCGACTCCTGAGATTTTAAATGCTACCGATGTGATAGTTGACGGAAAGTTCGTGGAAGAACTTCATGATATCACGCTCAGGTTCAGAGGAAGCTCCAATCAAAGACTTATAGATGTGAAGCGAAGCATAAAAGATAACAAAGTGGTACTTTGGGAGGGAGATGCCATATTCGCCTCCCACAGCATGTAAGCATATGGAAAAAGACCTTATTGTCAAGGATAAAAACACCACATATATAGGAGGCAATCAAGCATGGTTTTTGCCTCTCGGGTATAAAGATATATCAGAGTACGGCTGCGGTATAGTGGCAGTATGCAATTTCTTGCTTTGCTTTTTCAGAGCGGAATATAAAAGCGGATCTGAGATAAGTAAGGATACATTTATCTCATTTGTACTGAGCATTTATAAGAAATATTTTTGTATATTGAATAATATCTTTATAAAGGGTCTTACAGGCTTTGCACTTGCAAAAGGTATAAACAGATATTTTGCAGGTAACAATATAAAGATGAAAGCAAGGTGGGGACACAGCCTTAATATACTTCACAAGGTAAAGCTCAGTCTGAAAAACAACAGACCTGTAATACTCGGTATAGGTCCAAGTCTGTTAAAAAAATCCGACGGAGTGGATGCAGTGGATATAGATACCGGCAATACCGTAAAGCTGTACTCACATTATGTGACTATATATGACTGCAAAGATGATGCGGGAGACGTGTTTTTCTATATTTCATCGTGGGGAAGAAGATATAAGGTTTCTTACAGAGATTTTTGCAGATACCAAAGAAGTACTCTGTTCGGATTTTTGCTTTCAAATATATTGGAGATATAGCCATATTTTAGGATACTGTAGAAGAATTTATTTTTCTGTAGTATCCTTTTCTTATATATATTTTTGGACGGTAGGATATGAAAAGGAAAAACTTTAATCAATCTATAAAATATAAAATAGGTATTTTCATAATTGCGGTAATATCGGCACTTATTGTGGATATATGCTTTGATTTCTTTGTGGTGGAATATACATCTTCAGGCTTCGGTGAGATACTTAAAGAGATATCAGTCTGTTATGAGCTTCAGGATGCCTTGACCAACGAAAAGGCGCAGTTTGCTTATTATATAAAGAACAGAGACAAAAAAGAAGAGCTTTTAAAGAGCTGTGAGAGAACGGATGAGATAGTGGATAAGCTTCCTCTTGACCTAAGCCATATGGATACCGAGAGATATGCAAGAGTTTGGAGTATAAAAAACAGCTACCCTGTGTATGCCGATAAAAGACAGGAGATTATAGACTCCGACTATGATGCAAATGATTTTATAGAAAAGGTCTATGATATATATGAGATGCAGGACTATCTGATAGAATACGGCGAAAGGTTGATGGATATTACATTAAGTGAGAATAATGAAGTCTATCAAAAGCAGGAAAAATTTTTTAAAAGACTCCCTTTTATAATAGGTATCGTCCTGCTTCCCATCATAGTGTGGATAATATATATGGCAATCAGATTGCAGGCGTTGATACTCGCACCTATAAACAAGATGGTGGAAGTGTCAAAGAATATAGCAAAGAACAGGTTTTGTGACAGGGATATTGATGTTAAAAATAAGGATGAAATGGGGGATTTGGTCAATGCTTTCAATAAGATGAAGCATGCCACAGCAGGATATATCACAAGTCTTGAGGAAAGATACGAGCTTTCCGAGCTTCTCCACAAGGAAGCCATGGAGAAGATGAAGATGGAAAAGAGATTGAATGAAGCAAGGTTTGATTTACTGAAAAGTCAGATAAATCCACATTTTTTATTCAATACACTGAATATAATAGCCGCATCGGCAAACCTTGAAGATGCAAAGGACACCGAGGATATGATAAGAGCCTTGGGAAATATATTTCGTTACAGCCTAAAGACCGATGAAAAACAGGTGAGTCTTGAGAGAGAACTCAGTATAGTAAAGGACTATATGTATATACAAAAGATGCGTTTCGGCGACAGGGTATCATATGAGATAGTTTCAAAGGTGGAGGATGATAAAGTTTACATTCCTTCGTTTTCTTTGCAACCTATAGTCGAGAATGCTATAGTGCACGGTATTTCAAAAAAGGAAGAGGGCGGCAAGGTTGTAATAAGAGTGTGGGAAAAGGATGAAATGCTGCATATAATAGTTGCAGATACCGGAGTGGGTATGAGTGGCGAGAGGCTGTCTGAACTTCGAGATTTTATGAAAAAAAGATCTACCGCAAAGATAGGTATAGGATTTGGAAATATATATAAGCGTATCAAAAATATTTATAAGACCGGAGATTTGAGAATTTATTCTAAAGAAGGCAAGATGACCGTAGTTTATTTTTTGATACCGCAGGTGTAAATATTTGATCGTGGAGGGGATATGAATTTATTGATAGCGGATGATGAAAATTTGGAACTTAAAGTCCTTGAAAAGACTGTAAAAAAATATTTTGTAGACGAACTTGAAATTTTTGCTTCAAGTAACGGCAGGAAGGCGTCACAGATATGTGACGAGGTGAAACCGGATATAGCGCTTTTAGATATTGAAATGCCCGGAATGAACGGTATTGAGCTTGCAAAGTATATAAAAGAAAAGTATGCGGATTGTATTATCATATTTATAACGGCGTATGACAGGTTTGACTACGCCATAGAAGCAATGCATATCAAGGCGTTTGACTACCTCTTAAAGCCATGGAAAGAGGAAAAACTCTGTGAACTTATAAATACCGCAATAGAAAATGTAAGAAGTATGCAAAAAACAGACAGTATTGTACATTCTCAAAAGGATGTAATAAAAGATTATATTGACAGGAACTATAAAAAGGATATAAGTGCAAAAGATGTTGCAGGTATACTGGGTTATTCGGATGTATACTTTTCAAAGGTATTTAAGCAACTATTTGATGACAACTTTATCAACTATCTGACCAAAATCAGGATAGACAGAGCAAAGTTACTGCTAAAGGATGTAAGTTTTAACATAAAAGAGGTCGGAAAAAGTGTGGGTTATGCTGATTCAAATTACTTTACAAAGGTGTTTAAAAGGTCGATAGGTATGAGCCCGTCGGAATACAGAAGCAAGCATAACGGTTAGGTTAAAAATTTACTTGTTTTATTAAAATATTACTATTTAAAGAATATTTCCTTAAATATAGAATGGATACATAAGGTTTTGAGGCTATGAGATTGGCCTTAGTATTTAGTTTCGGAGGAAATATGAAAAAGAGATTTTTAGCAATGGCATTGGCTACATTGACAGTATCGGCACTTGCAGGATGCTCTATGAAGAGTCCTGAGATGACTTCCACAACAGCTGCGGCTGCAGGTGAGAGCACAGATGCAAAGGCAGACAGCAAAGCAGACAATAAGTCTGACGGAGCAGAGGTAACTTTGGTGTATGCGGAGGTAAACCCGCTTGATACAATCGTAGGACAGAGCGGAACCGCATTCAAAGAAAAGGTTGAAGAGCTTTCAGGCGGAAAGATTCACATCGATATACAGGCAAGCGGCGTACTGGGTTCTGAAAACGATGTACTTGACGGAATGCTTGGAGGAACAGGTACTGTAGATATGTCAAGAATATCCGCATTTGCTCTTACAAGTTACGGCGCAAAGAAGGCTTCACTTCTTTCAATGCCTTATACTTTCAACTCAAGAGAGCATTTCTGGAAGTTTGTAGACAGTGACCTTTCAAAGGAGTTTTTACAGGAGACATCAGATCTTAACCTCGGTATTAAGAGTCTGTACTACGGAGAAGAGGGATTCAGAAATTTCTTTACAAAGAGCCCTGTGACAAAGGTTGAAGACCTTAAGGGAATGAAACTCAGAGTGTCAAACGATCCTATTATGAACGGTATGGTTGAGGGCCTCGGAGCATCACCTACAGTAGTTGCATTCAACGAGCTTTACTCTGCACTTCAGACAGGAGTTGTAGACGGTGCGGAGCAGCCTATAACAAACTATAAGTCAAACGCCTTCCCTGAGGTTGCACCGAATATCATACTTGACGGACATACCCTCGGAGCGTTCCAGGTAGTTATCACAGATAAAGCATGGGACAAGCTTACAAAGGAGCAGCAGGATATCTTGGTTGAAGCCGGAAAGTATGTAGGAGAGGTAAACAGAAATATCGCACAAAAGGCCGAGGATAAGGTATTGGAAGACCTTAAGGCAAATAAGGTAAATGTTGTAGAGGTAGATGACAAAACACCTTGGAGAGAGGCAACAAAGGGAGTTGTAGAAAAATATACCGCAGATCAAAAAGAACTTTATCAGAAGATACTTGATTTGGACAAATAATAAGCCGCCTCTTGGGACTTTCTCTTGAGGTTTGCTGATAGAATAGAGGTAGAGATGTCAGACTTTTTTAAGGCCGTGGACAGAATAAAACCTGCATATGATATGACATATAAGTTTGTTCTGTTTTTATGTAAAATTTTGTTAATCGGAGATATAGCCATTACGACCATGTCGGTTGCGGGAAGGTATATCTCATTTATACCGGATCCTGCCTGGAGTGAGGAGATAGTACTTACATTCATGGCATATATGGCGGTACTTTCTGCAGCGCTTGCTATAAGAAGGGGTGCACATATCAGAATGACCGCATTTGACACATACTTGCCGAAGAATGTCGTAAGATTCTTGGATGTATTATCAGATTTGGCGGTGATGATACTTGCAATAGTTATGATAGTTGTAGGATGGAGCTATGCAACAAAGATAGGCGGAAAGGGTACATATGTAAGTATGCCGGGGCTTTCAAAGTTTTGGCAGTATTTTCCGGTACCTTTAGCCGGAGTCGCAATGGTTATATTTGAGCTTGAGGCGCTTTATAATCACTTTAAGGCTCTTTGTTTGAACGAAGATACACAGGAGGTAAAGGCATGAGTACAGGAGTTGCAATAGCTATATTGCTTATCAGCTTTTTTGTAATGATATTTTTGCGTTTCCCGATTGCTTACGCGGTGGCACTTTCATCACTGCTTTGCCTTTTGTCCCAAGGCCAGCCTTTATCTACCATATGTCAGCAGATGGTTAAAGGTATATCGTCATTTTCACTTATGGCGGTGCCTTTCTTTATCACAATGGGTTGTTTGATGGGCAGCGGCGGAATTTCAGAAAAACTTATTGCACTGGCAAATGCCTGTGTAGGCTGGATGCGTGGCGGTATGGCAATGGTAAATATCGTAGCTTCATATTTCTTCGGAGGCATTTCAGGTTCGGCTTCTGCCGATACGGCTTCCTTAGGTTCAATACTTATACCTATGATGGTGGACCAGGGATATGACGCGGATTTTTCAACAGCCGTAACAATCACCTCATCATGTGAGGGACTTTTGGTACCTCCGTCACATAACATGGTAATCTATGCGACCACGGCAGGCGGAGTATCTGTAGGAAGCTTATTCCTTGCAGGATATATACCGGGCGCATTGCTTGCGGTATCACTTATGATCGGATCCTATATCATATCTGTCAGAAGGAATTACCCTAAGGGTGACAAGTTCTCGATGAAGGTGCTTTTAAAGCAGCTTAGCGTATCATTCTGGGCATTGGCAGCAGTGCTTATAGTAGTGGTAGGTGTAGTAGGCGGTGTGTTTACAGCTACGGAGTCGGCAGCTATTGCGGTTATCTACAGCCTTATTGTCAGCGTGTTCATATACAAGGGACTTGACTGGAAGGGCGTATGGAAGACACTTGAAGAGTGTATAAATACACTCTCAATAGTGCTTATACTTATATCGACATCAAGTATATTCGGATATTGCCTTACAACACTTCATGTGCCTGATATGGCGGCAAGTGCTATCACAGGATTTACAAGTAATCCTATAATTTTAGCACTTTTACTTAACCTCATTTTGCTTATACTCGGATGTATTATGGATATGGCACCGATTATACTTATTGCCACACCTATACTTTTGCCGATAGCGAATTCTATAGGAATCGGACCGATACAGTTCGGTATAATGGTAATATTAAACTGCGGTATCGGACTTCTTACACCTCCTGTAGGCGGAGTACTCTTTATCGGTTCGGCGGTAGCAAAACTACCTATGGAAAAGGTCGTAAAGGCGACATTACCTTTCTATCTTTGCATGATAATCACACTTTTACTTATAACATTTATACCGATGATAAGCTTGGGACTTCCTGTATTATTCGGTAGCTTATAGAATGAAAAGCTGTTACAAAGATTAAAATTCTTTGTAACGGCTTTTTATTATTATATTTTAAAAAATTTAAATGTATACATCTCAAAAGACTTGTTTTAAAAGATAAAACATAGTACAATCCAATAGAATACAATCAGATTTTAAAAAGGCTGTATAAGTAAGTCAAAAATAATTATTAAATATATTTTGGAGGAAATATGAGCAAAATAGTAGTAGTTGGAGCAAACCATGCCGGTACTTGTGCAATCAATACGATTACAGGTTTTAATGAGGGAGATGAGGTGGTAGTATTTGATCAGAACTCAAATATCAGCTTCTTAGGCTGCGGTATGGCACTTTGGATAGGCGGACAGATATCAAAACCTGACGGACTTTTCTATTCAAACAAGGAAAAGCTTGAGTCACAGGGCGCAAAGGTAAATATGAACAGCAAGGTTGAAAATATCGACTTTGATAAAAAGGTTGTCATTGCAACTTTGGAAGACGGTAAAGAGGTGGAAGAAAGCTATGACAAATTGATACTTGCTACAGGTTCACTTCCTATAGTACCTCCAATACCGGGCAGAGATTTGGAGAATGTTCAGCTGGTGAAGCTTTTCCAAAATGCCGAAGAGGTAATAAAGAAGCTTGAAAACCCTGATATAAAGACAATTGCCGTAGTAGGTGCCGGTTATATCGGAGTGGAGCTTGCAGAGGCGTTTGAAAGACATCATAAGAAAGTGATTTTAGTGGATATAGCAAAGACTTCACTTTCAAGCTACTATGATACCGAGTTCAGTGCAATGATGGACAAGAACCTGAGTGACCACGGAATAGAGCTTGCTTTCGGTGAGACCGTAAAGGAAATCAAGGGTAACGGTAAAGTAGAGGCAATTGTCACAGATAAGAATGAATATCAGTGTGATATGGTAATACTTGCTATCGGATTCAGACCGAATACCGAACTTGGAAAGGGACGCCTTGAAACAATGCCGAACGGTGCATATATAGTGGACGCTACTCAGCAGACAAGTATAAAGGATGTATACGCAATAGGTGACTGCGCAACCGTACAGTTCAATGCTACAGGAGAGAAGTCATATATAGCACTTGCAACCAATGCTGTACGTTCAGGCCTTATAGCGGCATATAATGCTTGTGGCAAAAAGCTGGAGACAATAGGTGTTCAGGGTTCAAACGCCATCTCAATCTATGACTTAAAGCTTGTATCCACAGGTCTTAGCGAGCAGAAGGCAAAGCAGCTTAATATGGATGTGCTTTCAACCTCATATGAAGATTTGCAAAAGGCAACATTCATTGAAACAACCAATCCTAAGGTAAAACTTAAGATAGTATATGATGCAAAGACAAGAGTGATAGTAGGTGCACAGATGGCATCAACATATGATATGTCAATGGGTATACATATGTTCTCACTTGCAATACAGGAGAAGGTAACTATAGACAAGTTAAAGCTGCTTGATATTTTCTTCCTTCCACATTTCAATCAGCCTTATAACTACATCACAATGGCTGCATTATCCGCAAAATAAAATAAAGATAAATTAAAACGGCTGTCGCAGTGATTCAAATCATTGCGACAGCCGTTTGTTATGAGGTGTGTTATATATTATTTGTTTTTTGCAAGTTTTTTAAACTCGTCCGCTACGAACTGAACCTTTGTACCGATAATAACCTGTACGGAAGTCTTTGAAGGTCTGATAACACCTGCAACACCTGCGGATTTTATCTTCTTTTCATCCACCTTTGTATAGTCTTTGATTTCAAGGCGAAGTCTTGTGATACAGTTATCAATAGATGTGAGGTTCTCAGGACCGCCGACACCGTCCAAGATAATAGCTGCAACTGCAGTAAAGTCATCATTAGATAAAACAGCTTTTTTCTCTTCTTCCTCGTCGTCTTCTCTGCCCGGAGTCTTTAAGTTAAACTTGGTGATAACAAAACGGAATATTGCATAGTATATTACGCCGTAAACAATGCCGATAGGTATTAAGAGTATCGGATTTTGTGCAAACGGAGCTTTAAAGCTGAGTACCCAGTCTACAAGACCTGCACTGAAGTTAAATCCCGCTCTTATAGGAAGTAATGCCACAATTGCAAGTGAAATACCTGTTAAAAGAGCATGGATAAGGTAAAGTACCGGTGCAAGGAACATAAATGCAAACTCAAGCGGCTCTGTAACACCTGTAAAGAATGAAGACAGAGCGGCAGCGAGTAAAAGACCGTAAGCCGCCTTTTTTCTTGAATCCTTAGCTGTGTGATACATAGCAAGTGCGGCACCCGGAAGTCCGAACATCATTACAGGGAAGAATCCCGACATATACATACCTGTCTGTCCGAGTACACCGCCGTCGGCGCTTCCCCAGAATTTGCCGATATCATTGATACCTGCCACATCAAACCAGAATACGGAGTTTAGTGCATGGTGAAGTCCGAAAGGAATCAAAAGTCTGTTAAAGAATCCGTATATTCCGGCACCCAGGGCACCGGTGCTCATAATAGCTTCACCGAAGCTTACCAATGCGCCGTAAACAACAGGCCAAACAAAGAAAAGTATAAGTGACGCAATAAGAGAAAATCCTGCTGTAACAATAGCTACACATCTCTTACCGCTAAAGAATGACAGAGCGTCAGGCAGCTTTGTAGTCTTGAACTTATTGTAGCAAATGGCACCTATAAGACCGCAGATAATTCCGATAAACTGAGTCTGAGTTTTACCGAAAGCCGCAGGTACGGCATCAGCCTCAACACCTGTAAACATAGCTACTGAACCCTTTGATAAAAGAGTTGTAACAACCAGCCATGAAACAAGTCCGGCAAGGGCTGCGGCACCGTCTCCGTCATCACTCATACCTACCGCAACGCCTATAGCAAAGAGGATTGCCATGTTGTCAATGATGGCGCTGCCCGCTTTTAAGAGGAAAGCCGCAACTATATTATTGCTGCCCCAGCCTGTAGGGTCAATCCAATAACCGATACCCATCAAAATCGCCGCCACAGGAAGGCAGGCTACAGGAAGCATCAAAGACTTCCCAAGTCGTTGTAAATACTTCATAAATTTCTCCTTATTTCGTGTTCTCTTTGTCGGCCGTTCAAAGAGAAAAGTTTATTATGGTATTACTACCAATATTTCACTGTTATTTGTCACAGTTATATCGGTGACACTCTCAACTGATTTGTAGTTGTCACTGTTGCAAATAATCATAACTGTGACAGGGTCAAATCCCGCTTCTTTTACTTTATTCAAATCGACTTTTAAAAGAGGATCCTTTGCCTTCACTATATCACCTACCGCTACAAAGGCTTCAAATCCTTCGCCTTTCATTTTTACGGTATCAAGTCCGACATGTATAAGTACTTCCTCTCCGGTATCCGCCATTATGCTGACGGCATGCAAAGTATCAAAGATCATACTTACGGTACCGTTTACAGGAGAGGTGACAAGACCGTCACTTGGTATTATCGCAACTCCCTTTCCAAGCATCTCCGATGAAAACGTCTCATCAGGGACTTCCTTTATAGATATACTTTTTCCGGCCATAGGGCTTAAAAGTGTGTCTTTTTTCTTCTTAAAAAATCCGAACATATTTACTCCTCCGACATAGTTACCCTTTTTATATGAATTGCAAGATAGGTCATTTCCATTCTCGTTATACCTGATTTGGTCTCATGTTCTATATATTTTGCAATTCGTTTTCCGCACTCAAACTCGCGAGGGTACTTTTCCTTCATCATATCTTCAAATATTGTGTCCTCATCCGAAAGCATCTCATTGTGATACAGCCTTTGAATAAGAAACTTTATATGGGTTACAAATCTTTCATAGTGAATAGAATTTTCATTTAAGTTTACATTCAATTCACTCATTACAATGTCCATTATATCTCGCATAAGATGCGGAAGGCTCAGGGTCTCCTTCATATGTGTGCTGTACTGTGCATTGACAAAGTGAAGTGCAATAAAGCCCGCCTCCGAGTCGGGAAGCAAAAGTCCCATTCTGTCATGTATCAGCCTCAGCGTATAGAGCCCCAGCGCATATTCCTGCGGATAAAATCTCTTAATCTCCCACATAAGAGCGTTTTCGGGAGTCATACCTTCTTTAAATCTTTCAATGGCAAAGTTGATATGGTCGACCAATGTAAGATAGATGTTTTGACTCAGCTTCAAATTTTCAACATTTATAGCATAGGATATAACATCATCAGTCAGTATCAACCTCTCCATAGGTATATCGGCAATCATATCCTGAAACTTTAAAAGCGTTTCATTTTCCTTTATGCGAAATACCTTTTCAATCTCCGATTGTGATACCGTATCGCCCTTTCGCCTGCCGAAACCTATGCCCTTACCCATGGCAATGACTTCTCTGTTCTTATGGTCATGGGTCAAGACAATATTGTTGTTTATAATTTTTTCAATGATCATCGCACCACCATAAACATAAAATAATAAAAAGACCAAATAAACCGTACAAATACGGTCATTCGGTCTTGCCTGCGTCTCAGTAACAATCCTAAATATAAAATCTTATGAAGAAATTCTAACATATTTCTTAAGCAATGACAATTGGCAGAATACCAGAAGAAAAGGCGGGAAATTGGGCAAAATAAATAAAAGGGAGGGAAGAGTGGAGAAGTAATGATTAGAAAAGTGGAACTTGGGTTAGTAGGGTGATAGGGAGTGTAGATTTTCGCTTTAAATATTTACAAAAGCGTTATATTATGTTAGTATAAATACAACTAATAATGACGTCATGACAACATGATGTAATAACGTATAAGGGGAATGAAAATGAGAAAATTAAGATTCGTGAGTGCAGCTATGGCTATGATGATGGTAGCCGGGACATTAGTAGGATGTAGTGGAGGAAATGAGTCACAAAAATCCGGAAGTGGTGGTAAGAATTTGAAAGTGGCTATTATATGTTCAGCAGCGGGACAAAATGATAATGGCTACAATCAAACTGCAATTGAAGGAGCAAAAAAAGCTGAAAAAGACTTTGGAATTGAGTATAAGGTGGTTGAACCTACAACAGGAGTTCCGAAGGCATTGGAGAGTTTGGCAGATGACGGTTATCAGATTATATTTAATTTGGAATATGATTTTGAAGCATTGATTAATGGTACAGGTGGAGCAGATGCAATTGCTAAGATGTATCCTGATACCACATTTATCTGTATGAATGATAATCCAAATAAGGATAGTGAGGGAAAGCAGATTCATGATAATGTAATAAGTGTACTCTTTGATGTACATGAATCATCATTTGTTGCAGGTGCATTGACAACACTTGTAAATGAAAATGCAAAAGAACTCTTTGGTGATACAGAATATAAGTTTACTTCACCTGAAAATGGTGGAAGATCTGTAGGCTTTATAGGTGGAACAAACTCTAACGGTATTACAGTATTCTCATATGGCTATATAGAAGGAATAAATTATGAAGCAGAAAAATTTGGTGTAAACTATGACTATTATTCAAAGTATGACGCAGGTTTTGCTGACTCGGCTACAGGAAGTACAGTGGCAGGTACATATTATAATCAGGGTGCAAATGTAGTATTTGCGGTAGCAGGAGCAGTAGGAGACGGAGTTGCGTCAAAGGCTAAAGAGGAAGGAAAACTTGCAATACAGGTAGATGCTAATAAAGATGCACAGCAACCCGGATATATACTTACAAGTGTTATGAAGAATACAGATGTACCGGTTTATGAAATTATAAAAGCTTCAATTGAGGGAAAGCTTGATAGCATGGATAGAGTACAAACATATTCTTTAGCTTCAGGTGCAACATCTATTACGGATTTAGCTGAAATAAGCAAACATGTACAAGATTCAGGAAAAGAAAAATGGGAAGAAATAAAGGCCGAAGTAAAGGATGTAGAAAGCAAAATTGCTGACGGAACTATTAAAGTAACTAATGCTCAAAATGGGGAAGAGTTTGATCAGAGTAAATGTCCTAATGTAAAAATAAAGTAACAGGATACTATATATGAAAAGTATAATTCAAACAATAAATTTGACCAAAAAGTTTGGAGATTTTGTCGCTAATAATAATATATCTTTGGACATAAAAGAAGGTGAAATAAGGTGTATTGTAGGAGAAAACGGAGCGGGTAAGTCAACACTTATGAATATGTTGTATGGCTTGGTTGCTCCAAGCTCCGGAAAAATACTTATTAGAGGTGAAGAAGTAAAGATGACCAACCCTCTTACCGCAATAGGAGTAGGAATAGGCATGGTACATCAACACTTTAAGTTAGTTTCCTCACTTACAGTATATGAGAATATTTTGCTCGGTGTGGAAATAAAAAAGAAAAATAGTCCTCTGATAGATAAAAAAGAAGAGATAAAAAAGGTTGCAAAAATGATTGAGGATAACCATCTTCAATTAAATCCAACAGATAAAATCGAAGATATTTCTATAGGTGAAAGACAAAGAGTTGAAATACTTAAAATGCTTTATAGAAATGTGGATATACTTATTTTGGACGAACCCACTGCTGTATTAACTCCGAAAGAAGTTGATGATTTAATTGCAACATTAAAGCTTTTAAAAGAGCAGGGAAAGACAATAATAGTTATCACACATAAACTGAGAGAGGTAATGGAGCTTGCAGATAGTATCACCGTGTTAAAACATGGAAATGTTGTCGGAGATGTTTTAAAACAGGATACTGATGAAAAAGAGATTGCAAGAATGATGGTAGGAAGAGATGTATGTTTGACAGTACAAAATGATAGAAAACATACTGTAGAAAAACAAGTAGTATATCAAGTTGATAACTTAAATGTATTAAATGACGATGGTAAGAAAGTTATCAATAATGTCTCTTTTAAAGTAAATAAGGGTGAAATATTTGGAATAGCCGGAGTAGAAGGAAATGGACAATCGGAACTGATAAAAGTATTAACGGGACTTATGGAAGCCGAGAGTGGAAATGTTATCTTATATGGTAAGAATGTGACAAACCGGTGGCCAAAAGAACTTAGAAAAGAAGGAATCGGTATTATTCCGGAAGATAGATACGCTACAGGGTTATGTAGAGAAATGAGTGTTTCCGATAATTGCATTGCAGGCTATCATGATAATAAAGAAATATTAAAATATGGATTATATAACTCGAAAAAAATAGATGAAATAAGAGACAAATACATTGATGAGTTTGATATAAGATTAGGTGATAAGAATGGGGTTATAGGAAATCTGTCGGGAGGAAATGCCCAGAAAGTAATTATTGCAAGAGAACTTGCATCAAAACCTAAGATACTTATGGCTTGTCAACCAACAAGAGGAGTAGATATAGGTTCTATTGAATTTATTCACAATGAAATTATAAAGTTCAGAGACCAAGGTAATACCGTTATTTTAGTATCAAGTGAATTATCAGAAATAATGAGTTTATCTGATAGAGTTATAGTAATGTATAAGGGGCAAATTACGGGAGAGATTTCTCCGACGGAAGTGTCAACAGTTGAGATAGGTCTTTTGATGGCAGGAATAAAAGGGGAGAATAAGCATGAGAAATAACAATGAAACCTTAAAACATATTATAAACTCATTAATTCCGGTTATTCTTGCATTTGCCCTAGGTGCAATTATTATTTTGTTTACAGGAAACAATCCGTTATATGCATATTGGATTTTGCTAAAAAAATCATTGTTTACAAGTAAAGGATTTTTGGATACCCTTCATTACGCGTCACCATTGATTCTGACAGGACTTGCAATAGCGGTGACGTTTAAGGCTAATGTATATAACATGGGAGTGGAAGGACAGATGCTTTTGGGAGGATTTTTTGCAGGATTGGTAGGATCAAGTATATCAGTTGGAAATCCTTTTATAGAAAAGTTTATTTGCATAATAGTTGCAATTATTTGTGGAATGGCTTTTGCCATGATACCTGCCATATTAAAGGTGAAATGTAATGTAAATGAAATGGTAGTAACTCTTATGCTTAATTATGGAGTTGTTAAGGTTTTAGAATTTTTAACAACAGGTGTTTTTAAAGATAAAAGTGCCGGATATGTAGCGACTCCAACTATCAATGATATAGCTATGTTTAGTAGATTTGGCAAGTCTAGAATAACTGCTTTCTTTGTCATTGTTATTATTGTATTGATTGTGATGTATTTTATTATGAAAAAAACAAAGCTTGGATATGAAATAACAGCAATAGGAAAAAATCCCGAGTTTGCAGAAGCTTGTGGAATGAATGTTGGAAAAAAAATAATGGTCATTATGTTACTTAGTGGAGCGCTTTCAGGAATGGCGGGAGCTGGCTGGATGCTAAGTGATCAATTCAAGTATACTTTAAGTTTTTCGGGTAATCCGGGATTAGGCTGGGACGGTATGTTAGTTGCTTTACTGGGTGGACATACTCCAATCGGTATACTGGTAGCCTCAATATTTTATGCGGCATTAAAAACGGGTAGTGACAGTATAAATATGTATACTTCAGTACCAAAGGAAATTGTTGCATTAATTCAGGGCATAATGATTTTATTTTTGGCAGTAAAATTTTTAAAAGAAAAGAAATAGAATGTATAGTAATAAACATAAAATGGAGGAAGCACAATGGCTCTTCTAAATAGTATTTTATATGATACAGTTTACCATAGTGCACCAATAATACTATGTGTAATAGGTGGAATATTTGCATATAAAGCTAATGTTTTGAATATAGCACTTGAAGGAATGATGTTAAACGGTGCATTTGTATCTGTGTTAGTTATGTATTTTACAGGCAACATTTTTTTAGCATTATCTTCAGCTATACTAACAACCTTGATTTGGGGATTGATTTTTTCTTATTTTGGAGTGAGTGGATCCGGAAATGTAATAGTAATTGGACTTGGAATAAACTTTATTGTACCGGCGATAGCTAAATTTACTTTGAATATGATGGGAGTGTCAAATATAAGCTTGCAAAATATTAGCGTATCTGATTTTAAGATACATATACCTATTATTGATTCAATAGATATTGTAGGTAGCATTTTGAGTGGGCATACATTTATCACATATTTGGCATTTATAGGAATCATAATTATGTCAGTTATAATGTATCAGACAAAATTTGGAATATATGTAAGAGTTGTGGGTGAAAATGAAGAAGCGGCAATAAGTTTGGGACTAAAAACCAAATTATATAAGTATTTGGCAATTTTACTGGGAGCATTATGTGCAGGTTTGGCAGGCATAAATTTATCTTTGGAACGCATGTGTATGTACACAAATGATATGACTGCAGGAAGAGGCTTTATAGCAATTGCGGCAATTTATTGTGGTGGGGGAAAACCTTTAGAATCATCTTTATATGCAATTCTTTTTGGCATATCAAGAGCATTGGCGGTGAATTTGAGTATCAATGCAGGTCCTATGGCAGGGATATTTGATACTATACCTTACATAATAATGGTTTCAGTGCTTGCAACAGTTTCATATATGAAGTTTAAAAATGTAAGGGTAAGAGGATATACTTTTTAGAAAGGTGAAAAGATGAAAACAGCACTTCTAATTGTAGATATGGTTAGAGACTTTACGGATCCTAACGGACTGGTATTTTATCCGGAAAATAGAAAGATATTGCCGGAAATAAAAGAGGTCCTTGAGCTGTGTAGAAGTAAAAATTGTCTTATAGTATATTTGCAGCATTGTAATAGAGCCGGTAAGTTTGATAAGAAGGCTGCAACAATGCGACCTAATTGTATAGAAGGGACTTTTGGAGTAGAAATCGACCCGATGCTTGAGACAAAACCTGAAGACTACATTATACAGAAGAGAAGATATAGTGGATTTTTCGGAACAGATTTGGACTTGGTTTTAAGAGAAAACAACATAGAAAACTTGATTGTAGTAGGTACTAAAACAAATTGCTGTATCAGAGCAACCGTAACAGATGCTTTTTATTATAATTATGAGCCTTATGTAGTTAGAGAATGTGTTGCAACGAATTCTGAAACAGTAAATGAGGTTCATTTAAGTGATATTGATAAATACTTAGGCCATGTTGTAAATAAAGAGGAACTTAAAAATATGTTTTTACAAGGTGAATTATAATAGGTGAAGATGTATGAAAGTTGAAGTTTTGACAAGTGGATATGTGAGCATGGATCATATTATAAAATTGAAAACTCCTGCTAAAGTGGGTTTTACATCAATAGTTGAGAACCAATCTTCAGCGGAAATATTTTATGGTGGATGTTCTGTGAATATAGATTATGAACTTTGTAAGCTGGGTATAGACTCTATGCCTTTGATAAGAGTGGGTAAAGACTATGAATCTACCGGATTTAAAAGTTTTCTGGAAGAGGCTAAGGTTCCTACGCGTGGAGTTAACATAATAGAAGAGGACATAACGGGATATTGCTATTTGCTACAAGACAATAATAATGAGCATATTACAATATTTTATCCAGGGGCTATGGACAGAAAATACGCGTCAGGTTTTAAAGAAGAACTTTTTAAAGACGCAAAACTTGGCGTAATAACTGTGGCATCTATAGATGACAATATGGATTTTTTCAGGAAATGTCAAAAGTTTAATATTCCGATAGTATTTGGTATGAAGGATGATATGGAGGCTTTTCCTGAATATTTTTTGAAGGAAATTTTAAAGGAAAGTAAAATAATATTCACAAATGAAGTTGAATGTGAAATTATTAAGCATATAAATGGCATAACAGATATAAAAGAGCTTTTTATTGATGGAAAAGTTGATATATTGATAACTACTTTAGGTGCTGACGGTAGTATTTGTTATATCAGAAAAGGTGAGAAGATAATTGAAAAGAGAATAGAAGCTATAAGAATAAATAATGTTGTTGATGCTTCAGGTGGCGGAGATGCATATATGTCAGGTTTCTTGTATGGATATCTTAAGGATTTTGACCCTGAAGATTGTTGTAGATTGGGGACAATAATGGCATCACATATTATTCAAAAAGAGGGGTGTTTAAGTAATGTACCTGATGAATCAAAACTCCTTGGTGATTTTGATTCTCTATTTAAAAAGGAAGTGTAATAAGTATGAAAGCATTATATACCGGAGTTGGTAAGGAAGATATAGGTAAGTATGTTATTTTTTCCGGAGATCCATGGAGAGTTGAGAGACTTTGTAAATATATGGATTCTCCAAAAAAAATAGCATTTTTAAGAGAATTTAACACTTATACAGGAATGTATAAAGGAATAAAAGTAACTATAACATCTACGGGTATAGGTGCTCCTTCAGCTGCAATTGCAATGGAAGAGATGTATGAAGCCGGAATGGAAGTTGCAGTAAGAATGGGGACTGTAATGTCACTGAAGGAAGATACATTAGGTGATTTTATGATACCGGTTGCAGCTATGAGAAGAGAAGGAACAAGTCAAAGTTATGTTGATTTATCTTATCCTGCTGTGGCAGATATAGAGTTAATAAATATAATGAATGATACTGTGAAAAGTGTGGATAAAAAGTATCATAATGGAATAAATTGCACAATGGATGGATTCTATACAAATATGCATGAATCAAGATTTTCAAAAGAGTCAAATAGAGATATTGATAAAACCTTTAATGAGTTAAGAAAACTTGGTGTTGACGGTATAGACATGGAATCAGCATGTTTGATGACATTGGGTAGACTTATGAATGTAAAAACCTGTACTTTGACTATAGTTACAGTTTTAGAGAATCTTAAAGATAAACTTGAAGGTGAAGACAGGAAAGAGGCTGAAGAATTACTGTGTAAAGTGGCCTTAGAGGGTATATATAATTATGTAAATAAAAAGGAGCTTGAATGAGAAAAGATATAATTAGTAATGGAGGAAAGACAGTTATTGGTATGGTACATTGTAAACCATTGCCGACAACCGTGGGATTCAACGGAGATTATCAAGAAATAATAGATATAGCTGTTGAAGATGCCAAGACACTGGAAAAAGCAGGAGTAGATGGGATAATAGTAGAAAACATGGGAGATACACCATTTTCGGCTTTATTAAATAAAGCACAGTTAGCGGCGTTAAGTGTAGCGGCATATGCAGTAAAAGAAGCTGTAAAAATACCGGTAGGTGTAGATGCGGCATTTAATGACTGTGAATCCGGTTTTGCAATTGCAGGTATGATAGGAGCTGATTTTGTACGAGTTCCTGTATTTGTTGATAGAGTGCTTTTTACAGATGGAGTGATAGAGCCATGTGCTAAAAGATGTATGGAATATAGAAAAAGCTTAGGACTGGAGCATATAAAGATTCTTGCCGACATACAAGTAAAACATGCACACATGATTTTACCAGGTATAACAATAGAGCAATCAGCTAAGGATGCAGCTGCAAATGGAGCTGATGCCATCATAGTAACGGGATCACAAGTTGGTGAAGAAACTCCTATAGAGATGATTGACAGAGTAAAAAAAGTTGTGAATATACCTGTGATAGCCGGTAGTGGTGTAAATGATACAAATATAAAAGATCAGCTTAATATAGCTGATGGAGCAATAATAGGTTCGGGCTTTAAGGTTAACGGAAAGATCGAAAATCCTATTTCTTATGAATTAACAAAAAAAGTCATGGATGCACTTAGAATGTGAGGGGATTAGTATGATGAGACCAATGAAACTTGCAGGTTCTGAATTAGTATTTGGAAACGGTTCTTTGGAATATATTAAGTCTGTGAATTGTGAAAGAGCAGCAATAGTTGTAGGTGGAAGCAGCATGGAAAAGAATGGAACACTGGAAAAGGTAGAGGCTCTATTTAAAGAAGCCGACGTTGTTACAACAGTTATAAGTGGTGTAGAGCCGGATCCATCAATAGAAACTGTTTTGCGTGGGGCAAAAGAAATGGTTGAATTTAATCCGGATTTGATAGTTGGACTTGGTGGAGGATCCGCAATGGATGCTGCCAAGGCTATGTGGATTTTCTATGAGCATCCGGATCTTAAAGGCTTACAAGATATTTTGCCTCCAAACACATTTCCTAAATTAAGAAAAAGGGCAAGACTTTGTTGTATTCCATCAACATCAGGTACGGCCAGTGAAGTATCCAGATCTATAGTTATCACTGAAAACTCTACAGGATTGAAGTATGGAATAGGAAATATGGAGATGATGCCTGATATAGCTATATGTGATGGAGACATAACTGTTTCTATGCCAAGTAAAATTACAGCTGAGACAGGAATGGATGCTTTGACACATGCTCTTGAGGCTTTAGTTTCAAATAGAGCGAATTATCTGAGTGATATTTTAGCAAAAGCAGCCATAAATGATATATTTAAATTTTTACCTAAAGCATATAAAAATGGTGAGGATAAAGAAGCGAGAGAGCTTATGCTACAGGCATCTATGGTTGCAGGTTTAGCATTTACAAATGTATCTTTAGGAATTGTGCATTCTATGGCACATACTTTAGGAAGTGTATACCATATATCACATGGATTGGCAGATGCCATAATTTTGCCATATGTGATAAGCTATAATAAGCAAAGCGAAATAGCAAAAGAGATATATAAAAATATTTCCGATGAACTTGGAATAGGTGATATAGAGTTCGAAGTAAAAAGGCTCAATAAAGAGTTAAACATACCTGAAAAACTTTCTGAGTTGATACCGAATAGAGAAGATTATATATCTAAATTAGATATTTTGGCAGATTTTGCTAAAAAAGATGGTTGTACCAAAACAAATCCTGTAATACCGGAAATAGAAGGTTTTAAAGAGTTATTTATAAAGGTATACGATGGAAGTAAGGAGAATTAAATGGAAATAATATGCTATTTATCCAGTGGATATCCTACAATAGAGTCAAGTATTGAGGTTGCAAATGATTATGCAAAGGCCGGATGTAAAATTATTGAAGTAGATTTTCCTTCAAGAGATCCGTACTTGGAGGGAGAATATATAGCAGATAGAATGAAAAAGGCACTGGAAAACTGTGATGATTATAATAAATATATGGACTTTATAGTTAGTCTAAAAAGAAATTTGCCTGATGTAAAACTTCTTGTATTAGCTTATGAAAATACAGTAGAAGAAATTGGAGTAGATAAGTTTATAAGGTTTTGCTTAGATAACGATTTAAAAGATATATTGCTTGTAGGATTGAAGGATGATACTATAAAGAATAAGATTATATCTGCAGGCTTATTGGTTTCATGCTATGTACAATTCCATCTTCCGGAAGAAGAAATTGACCTTGCCAAGAGATCAAATGGATTTGTATATTTACAAGCAAAACCTTATATAGACCAGATATTACATCCTAAATATAAGACTTTGAAAGATGCGATAGGATACTTGAGAGAACTGGGTATAGACAGACCTATTTACTGTGGGGTAGGAGTACATGAACCAAAAGATGTTACTACTGTAAAAGAAGCAGGTGGAGATGCAGCTTTTGTTGGTAGCGCAATCTTAAAATTACACGATGATAGAAATGCTATGATGGAAAAGATAAAGGAATTTAAGGCTATGTGCTAAATAATGACTTGATGTTATAATCCGGTTATATTGTGATTTTAGCCTGTGGTAAGAAAAGAGGTATACAGATTTGATATTAGAAGATAAATCGCCAAAGTATTTTATAGTAAAGAAAGCGATAGTTGAAAATATTGACAATGATTTATATCATTCTAATGAGGCGATACCAAGTGAGAAGAAACTTATGGAATTGTATAATGTAAGTAGGATTACCATAAGAAAAGCCATTGATGAGTTGGTAACAGAAGGATACCTTTATAAAATACAGGGTAAGGGTACTTATGTTAAGGCCGATGAGGGTAGCAATAATTTGTTTTCTATTACAAGTAGCACCGAAGATGTGCAAAAAATGGGAATGACACCGAGCAAGAAAACGAAAATAAGCAGAATAGAATTTGCGTCTCCTAAACGTGCAAAGGCTTTAGAAATATCGACTGATGATAAAGTTGAGGTTATTGGAAGAATTTCATATGCAAATTTGGAACCTTTAAATTATACAATAGCATTTTTGCCTGAAAAGATATTTCCAGGATTGATAGAATATGATCTTGAACATGAATCTTTGTATAAGCTTATCAATGACCGGTATAGTGTAAGGATTACAAAGGCCAGACGAACTATAGAAGCAGTTTTGGCAAAGGATGAAATAGCAAAATACCTTGAGCTTGAAGAAGGAATGCCGGTTATCTTATTCAGATGTGTTACATATGGTATTGTAAATGGAAAAGAGATTCCTATAGAGTATTTTAAATGTTATTACAGGACTGATAAATATAAATTTTATATAGATCAAATAAGGCAATAGTTTAAATTAAAAGCTGTCACAAAGTGTGCCGGCTTTTTTTAGTTAATAATTTTGGAGTAATAAAATTTGTATATGTGGTACTGATATAAAAAGATTGGATATTGACTTTTATATTATAAGTTCATAGAATTTTAGTAAATTAAGTATATAAGAGTTTTTACTGATATATTTGATTAGAATTAAAAAAAGTTTATTAAGACAAAAAGATTTAAAATATATTTGTGTTAATTTGTTGTGAAAGGTATGATAATGTTGGACGATAATAAAATATATACTGCTGAAGAAGTATATAAGAGTATTTTAAAAAGAATTATAAAATTAGAACTGGAGCCGGGGCAGCTTATTAGTGAAAATCAAATGTGTATAGATTATGGAGTATCAAGGTCTATAATAAGAAATGCATTTACAAAATTGGCGCAACTAAAGTTTGTAGAGGTAAGACCGCAAAGAGGCACTTACGTTACACAGATAGACTTAAATTATATATCAGATTTACTAATGCTTAGAACGGCAGTTGAAAAAGAGGTCATATATGAGATGTTTACTAAACTTGATGAATCGGCAAGACTCGAATTGGTAAAGAAACTGGAAAAGAATATAGAAGAGGAAGAAAAATATATAGACGAAAGAACCTATTCGCGCAAGTTTGGTATACTTGACAGTGAGTTTCATAAAACTATGATTGATAGTGTAAACAGATATGCATTAGTGATAATTTTAAGTGATATTATGCTTCATATATCAAGATGGAGAAATTTTGATGTAAAGTTTGCAAATCGTATTCATGAGTTGGTGGAAGAACATAAGAATATAGTAAATGGAATAAAGAGTAATGACCTATACAAGGCGCAGGAGTGCATGGCTGCCCATTTGGAAACAATTACAGATATATATGAAAGTGCAATAAAGCAATATCCCAGATATTTTATATCTTGAAAATTTGAAAATGGTAAAGAACAGAATTTTAATAAACTTTATTATTTTAGTAAAGAATTACATATATAATTACAAAAATATTATAATATAGTAACTAAAAATAAAATTGATATACAAGTTATACAATAAGAAAGTTAGAAAAATAGAAAATATAAAAAATAAACAAAAAAATACGTGCAAGTATATTAATAATACATATTTACAAAAATAATAAAAATTGATAATATTATAACATAGATATCAATTTAAATATGTTGATATAATTATTTTGTAATCACTTGTATACTAGTAGACAAGATATAAAGGAGAAATTTATGTACACATTAGGTGTTGATATCGGATCAACTACTTCAAAGGCTGTAATATTGGAGGATGGAGAAAACATAGTAGCTTCTTCAATAGTTGTAGCAACTGTGGGAACAGCCGGTGTAGAAGAAGCTGTAAAAAATGTACTAAACTCTTCAAAACTGGAATTAAAAGATATTAAGTCGGTAGTTGCTACAGGTTATGGAAGAATGAACTACGATTTGGCTGATTATAAAGTCAGTGAGTTGACGTGCCACGCGCTTGGAGTACATAAAGAGTTTCCTAATGTCAGAACGGTAATAGATATCGGTGGACAGGATGCGAAAGTAATATCACTTGCAGCTAACGGTAAAATGACAAATTTTGTTATGAATGATAAATGCGCTGCAGGAACCGGAAGATTTCTTGATGTGATGGCTAATATTCTTAATCTTCAAATAGACGAGTTGGAGATTGAGGCGTTAAAATCTGATAATCCTGCAAATATATCAAGTACATGTACAGTTTTTGCGGAGTCGGAGGTTATATCTCAGCTTGCTACAGGAAGGAATATCCCGGATTTGGTAGCCGGAATATGTAAATCTGTTGCGATAAGAGTTGCCGCTTTAGCTAAGAGAGTCGGAATAGTTGAAGAAGTATGTATGAGTGGCGGTGTAGCTAAAAACTCAGGTGTTAGAAATGCTATGAGTAAAGAACTTGGTGTAGATATAGTGTTTAGTAAGAACGCTCAACTTATGGGAGCACTTGGAGCCGCAATATACGGCTTTAAAAAGTCATAAATTTTTATATTAAAAAGTAGGAGGAAACCAGTGGAAGAAGCTAAAAAACAAAAGCCTACTATAGATCCAAACAGTGCAAAAGCCAGATTGGGTAAGATAGCAGCAAAGGCATACAGTGACTGCGTAGAGGCTAAAAAGCGAGGCGAATTGGTAGGATGGTGCGCAAGTAACTTTCCGGTAGAGATTCCTGAAACATTAGGATTATATGTATGTTATCCTGAAAATCAGGCAGCCGGAATTGCAGCCAGAGGTGGTGGAGAACGAATGTGTAGTGAGAGTGAAGGCGATGGATATTCTAATGATATATGCGCATATGCCAGAATATCTCTTGCATATATGAAGCTTAAGGAAGCACCGGAACAAGATATGCCACAACCGGATTTCGTTCTATGTTGTAATAATATATGTAACTGTATGATTAAATGGTATGAGAACATTGCTAAAGAATTGAATATTCCTATGATTATGATAGATATTCCTTTTAATCCTGATTATGAAGTTTCAGAGGCAATGACAGCTTATATCAGAAATCAATTCTGGGATGCAATACATCAATTAGAGGAGATTACAGGTAAAAAGTGGAGTAATGAAAGATACGAAGAGGTAAGAAAGATATCAGGCAGAAGCTCCAGGGCTTGGCTTGAGGCAACTGCTACAGCTAAGTATTCACCGTCACCATTTAACGGATTTGATTTATTAAATCATATGGCTGTTATGGTTACAGCCAGAGGAAAGCTTGAAGCGGCAGAGGCAATGGAGACTTTGCTTAAAGAGTATAAAGAAAATCATGAAAAAGGTGAGTCTACATTTAAGGGTGAAGAAAAATACAGAATTATGTTTGAAGGTATAGCATGTTGGCCATGGCTTCGTGCTACAGCAACCGGACTTAAGAGTCGTGGAATAAATATGGTTACAACCATATATGCTGACGCTTTCGGATTTATTTATGATGACTTTGACGGAATGTGCAGGGCATATGCAAATGTTCCTAACTGTATGAATATAGAACATGCAAGAGATAAGAGAACAAAGCTTTGTAAAGATAACAGTGTTGAAGGACTTCTTGTACATACAAACAGATCCTGTAAACTTTGGTCGGGATTTATGTCTGAGATGAGCAGACAAATCGGTGAGGAGTGTGGAATTCCTGTTGTAAGTTTTGATGGAGATCAGGCTGATCCAAGAAACTTCTCTGAAGCTCAATATGATACAAGAGTTCAAGGTCTGACAGAAATTATGGAAGTAAATAAGGAAATTTAAGGGGGGAGACTATGTGGCATTGTTTAGAAACTTTAAAAAAGGTTAGTGTGTCTCCAAAGGAACAGCTCGACAAATATCTTTCAGAAGGAAAGAAAGTTATAGCTGTTGCACCTGTATATACACCAGAGGAGATAATTCATGCTTTTGGATTTGTACCGATGGGAGTATGGGGAGCGGATATTGAAATAAATGAGTCAAAGAAATATTATCCTGCATTTATTTGCTCAATAATGCAGACTGTATTGGAACTTGGAATAAAAGGAAAATATTCCGGAGTAAGTGCAATAGTAGTTCCGTCACTTTGCGATTCGCTTAAAACTTTAGGACAAAACTGGAAATATGCAGTGAAAGATATTCCGTTTATACCGATGACTTACCCACAAAACAGAAAACCCGATTATGCGGTTGATTTTACTGTTGAAATGTATAAGAGAGTAATAAATGACCTGGAGAATATCACAGGTGAAAAGTTTGATGAGAGTAAACTTAAAAAAACATATGAAATCTATAATGAACATAATAGGGTAATGAGAGAATTCTCAAAGATTTCAGAAGATTATGAAGTATCTGCAGCAGACAGAAGTGCAGTGTTTAAGAGTGCATGGTTTATGCTTAAAGAAGAGCATACAGGACTTGTTAAGGAACTTATCGAGCTTATTAAAAAAGAAGGAAAGATTTCTAAGAAGCTGAGAGTTTACACAACAGGTATATTGGCTGATGCACCGGATTTACTTAATATATTTGACAGTAATAATCTGCAGATAGTAGGTGATGATATAGCATATGAATCAAGACAATATAGAACAGACATTACAAATGGAAATGATTTATATGCTTTAGCAAAGAAATTTTCAGAAATGGATAATTGTTCACTGCTGTATGACAGAGATAAAAAAAGAGTAAGCTTTATAATTGAAGAAGCTAAGAAGAAAAAAGCAGATGGTATAGTAGTTCTTATGACTAAATTCTGCGATCCTGAAGAATTTGATTATGTGCCAATAAAGAGAGCGGCAGATGAGGCAGGTATTCCACATATAAATATAGAAGTGGACAGACAAATGAAAAATTATCAGCAAGCAAATACTATGTTACAAACATTTGCAGATATGTTGATTTAGGAGGAACATCATGATTAATAAGGACAAAATGCCTGTGGTGATAGGCGTAGCATTCGTATGGTTTACAACTCAGTTTGGTGGCGGTTTTGCATCAGGAAACCAGTTGAGAGCATTCTTTTTGAACTTCGGAATATGGGCATTTGTAACCTGTATTCTTACTCAAGCAATCGGTGCATTCTATCAGTGGTATGCACTTAAATATGCTAAGAAACATGAATTATACAACTATGCAAGTTTCAATAAGAGCTTCTATAGATTTAATGATAAATTCGGAAAAAAGGCCGGAGATGTTTTGGCTGTAGTTTTCAGTACATTATATGAATTGGTTTATATAGTAACCATTTGTGTAGCACCTGCAGCAGCTTTTGCAACCGGTGTAGCTACAATGGAAAAGTCCTTTGGAATTCATCATTGGATCGGAACAATATTTACAGGCTTATTTATCTTTATTGTTGCTGTTTACGGTACAAATGTTGTTAGAAAAGTGGCATCAACACTTTCAGTTTTAATAGTTGCAGGATTATTTCTTGTTTATATACCTAATATTATTATGCAGTGGGGAGATATAATGTCAAATCTTTCAGCAGAGATTGCAAATCCTGCACCTGTCGGACCTGCTTTGATAAAGGGTATTGTATATGCCGCATTCCAGTTGGGTGCAATAGGTTTGCTTGTACAGCATGCTAAACCTTTTGATTCTCATCATTTGGCAAGGACATCAATGGTATACGGATTTTTTGTAAACGGTTTTATATGCTTACTTGCAGTTCTTGGGCTTACAGCTATTATAAATGAACCTGATTTTGCTAAGGAATCTATTCCTCTTATTATCCTTGTAAATAAAGGATTTGCACCTGATATCTTAAGACCTATGATTTCAATACTTATTGTTTTAGGTTCTGTATCAACCGCAGTAAATATGATTGCCGGAATGAGCAACAGAATTTGTTCATCTATTGATAAGAATTTTGATCCTAATAATAAACCGGGTGTAAATGTTATTGTTGTTACATTAGTATGTACATTACTTGCATTCTTTATTGCACAGTTAGGTTTAAACAAGATAGTTGCAGTTGGATATAAGTATTTAGGTTATCTTACAATACCTGTAATTATGATACCTTATCTTATTCATATGGCTGTTACAAAGTTTGATGAAGAGTAAATTAAAAAGGGAGAAGAAAGATGAGTAAACCTTTAGAGGGCGTGAAAGTAGTTGAGTTGGCAACATTTATTGCAGCTTCAACATCAGGAAGATTTATGGCTGATTTGGGCGCCGATGTTATAAAAATTGAATCAGCAAAAGGAGATCCGCTAAGATATACAGCACCAAGTGAGGGCAGACCTCTTGATATGTATGAGAATACAACATGGGATCTTGAAAACGGAAATAAAAGATGTATTTCTTTGGATATGAGAAACCCTGAGGCAAAGGAAGCATTTTTTAAACTTCTGGACACTGCAGATGTACTTATAACAAACTGGAGAGTACAGGCACTTGAGAGAGCAGGTTTAGACTATGAAACACTTAAGAAGAGATATCCTAAGCTTGTTTATGCTATTTGTACAGGATATGGAGAGTTCGGACCTGATAAGGACCTTCCGGGATTTGACTTTACAGCATTCTTTGCAAGAGGTGGATACCTTGATTCCCTAAGACAAAAGGGAAGCGTTCCTATGAATGTAGTACCGGGACTTGGAGATCATAATGTCGGAATGAATCTTGTTGCAGGAATTCTTGCAGCATTATATCAGGCAAAAGTTAAGGGCGTTGGTGAAAAAGTAGAGACATCACTGTTTGAGAGTGCAATTTTCAATTTTGGAATGATGATTCAAGCATCGAACTATGAAGGAATAGCACAAAACTATCCCATAGATGTAAGAGAAAGTGCCAATCCTTTCAATGCAGCCTGGAGAACAAAGGATGAAAGATTTATCCAAACATGTATGCCTGACTACAATACTTATTATAAGAAATTTATGGCAGCTATCGGCAGAGAAGATTTGGTAGAAAGCGATAAGTATTTCCCGGTTCAAAGCTTACAGGCTAATAAACTTGGAACAGAAGTATATGATATTGTAATGGAAGCTATCAATAAGAATGACATGGAGTATTGGAGAACAGTATTTACAGAGGCTGATATTCCGTTTGCATTAGCACAAAACTGGATGGAAATCAGAAATGATAAGCAGGCTGAGGCAAACAATTGTTTTTATGATATGACATATGAAAATGGAAATACAAGACGATTGGTTAGACTTCCTGTAAAGTTTACAGAGATGGGAGTACCTGATTATAAGAGAGGTCCGCTTATCGGTGAGAACGGAAGAGAGGTACTGAAAGAAATAGGCTATAGCGATTCTGATGTAGATAAGCTCATAGATACTAATGCTCTGTACATCTGGGAAAAAAAGTAAAAAAGCAAAAAAGGACTTTATAGTCCTTTTTTAGCTCAATTTAACTTGTATACAAGTATCTCATTGATTTCAAAGGTAGGAAAATGTTTGTAAATATTATTGAAGTATTAAAAAATAATGCGATTAAATATGCTGATAATGTAGCACTCGAGGATGAGAATAAGAGTTTATCCTGGAAAGAATTGGATAAAAGTTCAGATAGCATTGCACAAATTTTTCTGAAAATGGGATATGAAAAAGGCTGTCACATTGGATTATCCGGCAAAAACAGTATAAGATGGGCTGAGATTTTTCTGGGGATTTTAAAGTTTGGCGGTATACCTGTTTTATTAAATACTCAATGGAAAACGTGTGAACTTAAAAAAATTGTAGAACACTGTGATATTGAATGTATTATATATGATGATAATATCACTACTATGAATAAATTATGTAGTGATAAGGTTAAGTATATTTGTTTCAGTGAAGTTAAAGATAATATAGTATTTTCATGTGATATTAAAGCTTGTAATGCAGATATTAATGCAAAAGATACTGCATGTATAATTTTCACATCAGGCTCTACTTCCATGCCAAAGGCGGTTATGCTAAGTCATGAGAATATATTGAGCAACTCAAGTTCTATTGTTAAGGCATTGCATTGGAACAGTGAAGATAAGATGTGTATATGTGTACCTATGTTTCACTGCTTTGGGCTTACAGCAGGATTAATCTCAGGAATAGTAAGTAAGGCCTGTGTATATATAATTGGTGATTTTAGAAATAAAAAGGTATTTGAAGCAATAACAACTAAAAAGTGTAATATTCTCAGTGGTGTTCCAAGTATGTTTCTAATTTTCTATGAAAAATACGGAGACAGAAGATTTTTCGGTTTGAAGAGCGGGATTATTGCCGGATCACCTATACTATTGAATGATTACAGAAAAATTCTTGCCATGTTTCCGAAGATGAAACTGTTAACTTCATACGGTCAGTCCGAGACATCACCATGTGTAACAGTATCTGATTGGGATACTGATATAGAAAATATGCCTATTCATTGTGGAAAAGCGATAGAGGGTGTAAGCGTAAAAATTGACAGTGATTTCGTTCTTAAAGAGGGAGAGAATATACTCTGTGGTGAGGTATTGGTCAAAGGTATCAATGTTATGCAGGGATATTATAATAATCCTATTGAAAACGAAAAGATATTTACGAATGACGGATGGCTAAGGACCGGAGACTTGGGATATTTAGACAGTGAGGGCAATCTATACATAAAGGCCAGAAAAAAGGATGTTATTATAAAACTTGGTGAAAAAATATCACCAATGGAAATAGAAGAAGTTGTATACAAGATAGACGGCATAAAACATGCAAAGGTATGTGGTATTCCTGAAAAAATAGTACAGGAAGAAGTAGCTCTTTGTATTGTTACAGACAGGGAGATTTCAGATGAATATATTATTGAGTATTTGAAACAATATTTATCGGAATATAAATTACCAAAAAAAATTTTTAGATTTGACAGTTTCCCTTCTACCTCAAATGGAAAGATAGATATTGCCGCATTAAAAAATAAGATTAATAGAATATTAGACAAAGGAGAAAATCAATGTCAGAATGCTATTTTACAGAACAACATGAATTGATTAGAAAGCTTGCAAAAGATTTTGCTGAGAAAGAACTTACGAAGGAATTACTCGATGAAGTGGAAGAGACAGGGGTATTTCCGGAGGAAGTATTGCAGAAGATGGCTAAGGCCGGATTCTTTGGAATAAAGATTCCAAAAGAACTTGGTGGACAAGGAGCGGATGCAAGAAGCTATGTCCTTGTAATGTCGGAAATAGCAAAGGCATCAGGTGTTGCCAGTATATATGTATCAAGCCCTAATTCGCTCTCAGGTGGTCCGTTGTTGATAGCCGGAAATGATGAGCAAAAGAAAAAGTATCTAACTCCGGTTGTTAAAGGTGAAAAGAAACTTGCGTTTGCTTTAACTGAGCCGGGTGCAGGATCTGATGCTGCAGGTATGACTACAACAGCGGTAAAAGATGGAGATTATTATATATTAAATGGAAGAAAATGCTTTATAACAATGGCTCCTTTATCCGATTATGCAGTTGTTTTTGCAAAAACAGATATGACAAAGGGAACAAGAGGTGTAAGTGCATTTGTAATTGATATGAAACAGGAAGGTGTCAGTTGCGGAAAGCACGAAGATAAGATGGGACTTATCGGATGTGCAACATCTGATATTGTTATGGAAAATGTCAGAGTGCATAAATCAGACATGCTTGGAGAGGAGGGTAAAGGATTTAATCTTGCTATGGCTACACTTGATACAGGTAGACTTGGTGTTGCATCACAGGCAATCGGTGTTGCTGAAGCATGTTTGGAAGAGGCGTGTAAATACGCAAAAGAAAGAAAACAGTTCGGAAAGAACATAGGCGCATTCCAGGCTATAGGATTTACAATAGCGGATATGGCAACAAAACTTGAAGCGGCAAAGCAATTGACATATAGAGCTGCATATATGATGGATACAAAGCAGGATTCGGGTATGGCTGCCAGTATGGCAAAACTCTATGCAACAGAAATTTGTAATGAAATAGCTGCAAAGGCTGTACAGATACATGGTGGATACGGATATATCAAAGATTATAAGGTTGAAAGAATGTATCGTGATTGTAGAGTATTTACTATATATGAAGGAACAAGTCAGGTTCAACAGATTGTTATCAGCTCAAAACTACTAAGGAAATAATGGAGGATACAAATGAAAATATGTGTATGTGCTAAACAGGTTCCTGATACAAATGAAGTAAGAATTGATCCTGTTAAGGGAACATTGATAAGAGAAGGAGTGCCTTCAATATTAAATCCGGATGATGCAAATGCTTTGGAAGCCGCACTTCAACTAAAAGATGAATATAAAGATACTACAATATCAGTTATAAGCATGGGACCCCCACAAGCAACATATATGCTGAGAGAATGTCTTGCTATGGGTGCAGATGAAGCAGTTCTTTTGAGTGACAGGGCATTTGGTGGTGCCGATACCTGTGCTACATCTACAACAATTGCAGCAGGTATTAAGATGCTTGGTGATGTGGATATTATATTTGGAGGTAGACAGGCTATTGACGGAGATACTGCTCAAGTTGGACCACAGGTTGCTATGAGACTTGGAATTCCTGTAGTTACATATGTACAGAAAATTGTAGAATACACAGGAGATAAAATAAAAGTACAAAGACAATTGGAAGACGGTTATGAAGTTATAGAAGTGAAATTACCTTGCTTCCTTACTTGCGTAAAAGAATTAAATGAGCCAAGATATATGAGTGTCGGTGCGATTGTTGATGCTTACAAAAAAGATATTAAAATATATAATCATGAAGATGTAAAACTTGATCCTAAGGATTGTGGACTGAATGCTTCTCCAACACAGGTATTTAGATCTTTTACACCCCCTGTTAAGGGAAAAGGTGAAATGCTTCAAGGAAGTAATAAAGATATGGCAAAGCAGCTCGTTGTTAAACTTAAGGAAAAACATTTGATTTAAGGGGGAGAATATGTCAGTTGTAGTTATCGAAAAAGATTGTCGAGGATGTACTAAATGCGTTAAATCTTGTCCATTTGATGCTATTACTATGGAAAATAAAAAGGCAGTTATCGGAATCGCATGTACAAGCTGTGGAACATGTATAGAAGTATGCCCGTTTGATGCTATAGTAAAAGATGAAGTTGAAAAAGAAGAGCATGATTTATCATTATATCATGACATTTGGGTATTTGCTGAACAAAGACAGGGACAATTACAGGATGTAGCTTTAGAACTTTTGGGAGAAGGAAAAAAGCTGGCAGATGCAAGAGGTTGTCAGCTATGTGCTGTTGTTTGCGGATCGAATCTTACAAATATTGTTGATGAGCTCTTTGCACATGGTGCTCAAAAAGTATATTATATTGAGGATGAAAGACTGAACCAATATACTACAGACGGATATTCAATAGCAATAGGTGATGCTATAGAACAATATAAGCCGGAAATAGTTTTACTCGGCGCGACTCATATCGGTAGAGACTTAGGTCCATGCTTGGCTGTAAACTGTAATACAGGTCTTACAGCAGACTGCACAAAGCTTGAAATAAATGAAGAAACTAAAGGAATTATGCAGACAAGACCGGCATTCGGCGGTAACTTGATGGCAACTATAGTTTGCCCTAATCATAGACCGCAAATGTCTACAGTAAGACCGGGAGTAATGGAAAAGGCTGAAAGAGTAGATGGTGCAAAGGGTGAACTTATAAGAGTACAGACAAAGTTAAAAGACGAAGATATTAGAACAAAGGTATTGGAAGTAATAAAAACTGTACAGGAAAAAGTTTCACTTACAGATGCGAAGGTAATTGTTTCGGGTGGAATGGGCCTTGGAAATGCTGAAGGATTCAAGTTACTGGAAAGACTGGCAAAAGCTTTCGGTGGTACTGTTGCTGCTTCAAGAGCTGCGGTAGATGCAGGTTGGATTGATCATGCTTACCAGGTTGGTCAGACAGGAACTACAGTAAAGCCAAGTATATATTTTGCATGTGGAATTTCAGGTGCTATACAGCATGTAGCCGGTATGCAAAACTCGGATCTTATTATAGCAATAAATACTAATGAAAATGCTCCTATTTTTGATATTGCAGATATAGGAATGACAGGAGATTTATATAAAATTATTCCTGATATATTAGAAGAATTAAACGCATAATTAAGGATATAGAAAGTCATAGAAACAGAATCGTCTCTGGTTCTATGACTTTTCTAATGCTTAAATATTATTATTTTGATATTTATTTAATTTGATTCTTGACTTACTTTTATGTTTTATCTTTCTAAATCATATTTTCTAAATGCGTTTACTTTGGGTTGGGATGGACATCCCGGTTCGAATTCATTTGTTAGAAATGCTTCTATTAGCTCTTCCCTAAGCTTACTCCCAATGGTAAACGCACCTAAACATGCAATATTTGCATCGTTGCTTAATATGGCTCGTTTAGCGGAATATATATCAGATATGAGTGCTGCATATGCTCCTTTAACCTTATTAGCGGCAATAGATACACCTATTCCGGTACCACAAATTAATATGCCTCTGTCAAAATCTCCACAGGCTACAGCTTCTGCTACTTCTATGGCTACGTTAGCATATATTGGATCGGTACTTCCAAAGTCTTTAAATTTTCCGATACGTCTTTTTTCAATAAACTTTATTATTTCTTCCTTTGCAGTTTGTGCATTCGGATCACAACCGATAGCAATTTTCATTATTTACCCCTTCTCTAATATAAATATTGTATGTATTTTGTTTTTAGGTTGCATCAATGGGACTACCTAATATAAATTTTATCATGGTTCATATTATCAAATGTTAATTTCATAATTTTTAGAAAATTGTTTCTAAAATCTTGTTTTGGTATAACATATGCATTGTTATCATTAATAAAAAATGCAATAGTTTTAGGAGTAGAAACAACTTTAGATAAGTCTTTCCAAAGATATGTGGAGCCGGAATTTGTACTATTGGAATTCTCCATGTAATCCTTAGTGATACCGTTATTATCAAAACTATATCTTATGTTAAGAATGGATTCGTTATTTCTTACATATTTTTTTGCACTTACAAATAAATGTATAGGCGTATATATAAGAATACATATTCCTATGGAAACTAATAACAAAGATATTTGTAATGAGAAAGTACCATTTCTCAGATGCAATCCGGCTATAATTAATATACTTAATCCAGACATATTAACCAGAAAACCTGATAGTTTGGAATAAGTCTGATGTAATGTAAAGTCATAAATATATTCTGCATTTAACTTTGAATTCACTAATATGTTGGTATTATTATCTGGTGCCATATGCTAAATAGCTGATCCTCCTTTCCAACCTTGTGGAGAGTAAATACCAATCTTGTGTTTTCTCATGAAATTATCAAAGAAGGCAACAATAAATGGACAGATAAACAAGGTTATAATTGATGCGGTTGCACATTGAGCAGTAGCACTTTCCATATATGGAGCCAGTGTCGGGTCAGCTTCAGCTACTGCAGCAGGTGTCATAGCAGAGTTTAGCGCTGTTGTACCAATTGCTGCTCCCATTGCATTCCTCTCTTTTTTTGGTAGAAGAAGATTGAAAACAAAAAAGAATATTATAGCGGTTGCAGCAGAAATTAGACCTAAAATAATACCTGAGGCACCTGCAGTAACAATAGTTGATATATTAGTTTTTGATCCAATGGAAATTGTCATAAAAAATGTGATTATTGGTTGTGCTGTAGAGCAAGCTTTTCTAAACTCTTTATCAACATTTCCCCAGATAAAACCAATTAATAGTGGAACAAGTGTAGCAATTAAGCTCATAAAAGGTATAGAGGCTAATCCTGTTGCACCTAGTGCTACTAAAGTGAAAAAAGGCCCATCATTAAGCGATAGTATTGAAATAGCACCGGTATCTGTTGCGTTTCCAAACTGTGATGATAATGAAATATATAGGGAACCGTTGGAGTTTGTAATGGCTGCAATAAATACAAATGGTGTAATTCCAAGGAAGCCGGCTTCACCAAAAATTTTCCCTACAAAAAGTCCAAATGCAACGCCTAATAGAAATTTTATACCGGTCAAGGTTATGCCTTTGTATAGAGGCATTCCAACTTGCTTAATATTTATTGCTGAACCACATACAATTAAAAATAGTCCCATCATAGCTGCATTACCGTTATAAAACAGTGCTGTTACGTATCCACCAATCTGGAAAGCGCTTGGAAAAAATGTGGCAATAATTACAGCTATAACCAGAGGTATTATAACCAGACCGCCGGGTATTTTTTTCATTTTATTTAAAATATCTAAATCTTTCTTTTCTTCTTTATTCAAAGCAGTATTCTCACTCATTTTTGAAATCCTTTCATAATATGATTATTTGGTTATTCTGGATGATTCTTTGAAGAGTCTGTCGACTATATCTAAAACTATTGACTCATTTCCTGTAAGTCCGCCTTTACCGATAATAGGCATACCTTGGTACTTGCCAAGTATCCTACATACATATGTTTGTGGAATAACGTAGTCAAGTACTTCAATGCATTCAGCTTCCAGTTGGTAGCAAACATTTACCATTGTATCTCCGCCGGTTGTATAAATCCCTGCAATCTTATCACGACCTAAATCCTCAATTATCCTGGCAACTATATTACCTAAACCTGAGTTGATACGATTAGCACTCATACCGGATGCGTAACCACGTTTTTTATCTTCAAAATCAAGGTTCAAGAGTTCACCGTGCAAAGCTGTCTCAAGTAATATGACGCGAGGATTTTCTCTCTCAAAAACCGAGCGTACATGATTAAGTGTAACATCTATCTCTTCTAATGCAACGTCACCGCCATCAATGAGAGAAATAGGATTTATGGAGATTCTTTTATGACGATTATCTTGGCATAATACTTCCATTTGTTTTTTGGTAACAGGAGTGGCGCTTCCTGCTGCAATTAGAACAAACTTCCCTGTTTCATTGGCAGTTTCCATCGGTATATTATCTTTTTCTTCATGTATTAATTTTCGGCAGAAGGCTAATTTAGATGTAAATGGACCCGGATCTACAGCCAGTATATTCCACTTTAGTTCCAGACATGCTTTCGCGATTAATTCAATATGGTCTAATGTGACTGCATCAACAACAATGATATCTGCACCATTATGTCTAGCTGCTTTGAGTGCCTTTTTAATTTCTATTTTACCTGAAAGAATACTTTCAAGTGTTACACAACCTATTTTCTTCTACTTTGTCCATCTAAGAGTTTTGGAATATAATTTTCCAAAACCGGAGTTCTAACGTCTTGTGCAACCGGAGTATCCACTAAAGCTACGCTATCTATAATTGAGTACCCACCAACCAGTATTCTTTTTGACTGTGGCATAGCCGGAACAACCAATGCAACAGTTCCTTCATCCATGTAATCTAACATGGCGTCAATTTCAACTCCAATTCCACCGCGCATTGTTGTATCAATGCGTTTTGAGAAGAAACTAACGTTCATAGATTGTAATGTTTTTATTGCCTCACTAACTTTTTCAGAGGCTTCATCCGGTGGAAGAGCACGACTATTACTACTAATCAATATAGCATCAAGCGATGAGCTGTTAATGTTTGTTTTGGCTGCTTCTACGTTAAAAAACACAGTAGTTTTTGCACCGGATCTGGCTAAGAGCACTCCTGTAGTTGTAGCACCTGTCAAATCATCTGCTATTACACCTATATGTGGCATATTAATCAACTCCTTTCATCAGAGGTGTGCATCATAGTAGCATACTCAGAAACGACCTTTGTAGATTCAATCATGCTTATACAGTTTGCTATACCCTTCCCGGCAATATCAAATGCTGTTCCATGATCTACAGAACTTCTTATAAAAGGAAGGCCGAAAGTTAATGTGACAGATTTTTCAAAATCCAGAGTTTTACAAGCAATATGGCCTTGGTCATGATATAAAGAAAGAATCGCAGAGAATTTTCCGGATTTGCCAATGTGAAATACAGAATCGGCCGGTACAGGTCCCGTACAGTTAATTCCAAGTTTTTTAGCTTCTTCTACAGCAGGAATTAAATCTGTTATTTCCTCAGTACCGAAAAGACCGTTGTCGCCACCGTGTGGGTTTAAGGCAGCAACAGCAATTAAAGGATTTTTGATTCCGACTTTGCGAAGTTCTTTATCTATATTTACAACATCTTCTAATACTTTATCTTTTGTTGCATATTTGCAAGCGTCTATTAATGACATATGACGACTTACAAAGAAAACTCTAAGTTTATGACAAGAAAACATTGTTAAGGCATATGGAGAATTAGTAAAATCTTGGTACATCTCAGTATGACCGGGTTGGGTAATACCGACTAACTTAATTGCTCTTTTATGAATAGGGGCTGTTGAAATAGCATCTACTTTATTTTTCATACCAAGTTCGATAGATTTCATTATAAAATCTACAGACATTCTTCCGGCCAATTCTTGAACCTTTCCCCAAACTAATGAGTCAGTATCATAAGTACCTGTTTCAAGTACATCAATTATTCCATATTCATAGTTTGCTTCTGACGGATCATCGATTTTATGATACTGTAAGTCCTTTCCAAGTACTTTAGCAGCCTTTTCCAGAATTGCAATGCTACCGATAATGAATGGGCGACATACATCATAGGTTTCATGTTCTAAAATAGTACCAATGCATATCTCAGGACCAATACCGGCAGGATCTCCCATTGTGATAGCTGTAATTGGTTTAAAAGTATTTTTCATTTGAATTTCCTTTCTTTTGAATTACTTTTGTTATATTTCGATTTATTATAAATATATTATTATAATAACATAAAAAAATATTTTTTCTATATAAAAAAGTAAAAAAACAAAAAACGTTAATATAGACTAATTTTAAACTTTTTTTTGTATAAGTGCGATAGTTTTAAATAATATAGCTTTATTATGAAGTATATGTTAAAAATAAAAATAATGGGATTAGTTCTTGAATTAGAGAAGTAAACTTTTGATTTAATTTCGATTTTATTATGTTATAATAGGTATATTGTTAAGGAGGTACTTTTGATGAAGAAAATATATTTTGGGACTAATTTAAAGATGTACAAAAATATACAGCAAACGGTAGATTACTTAAAAACATTAGCAAATGAAACAGCTGAGTTAGATAGAAAAAGATATGAATTATTTGTTATACCGTCATATACTGCTTTACCCGGTGCTACGGAATCTATTTCGCAGGAACAAGTAATTTTAGGTGCACAAAATATGGCATGGGAAGAAGAAGGACAATTTACCGGAGAGGTTTCACCCAAAATGCTGGAAGAGCTGGGCATAAATTTGGTGATGATAGGTCACTCTGAAAGAAGGCATATTTTTCATGAGACAGATGATGAAGAGAATAAAAAAGTTATATGCGGAGTAAAAAATGGATTTATAGTTCTTCTTTGTATCGGTGAAACAGATAAAGATAAAATGGATGGGGTAAGCAATGAAGTTTTGCGTAGCCAGTTAATAAGAGGATTAAAAGGGATAAAGAAAGAAGATGCAGGAAAAATTTGGATTGCATATGAACCGGTTTGGGCTATTGGTGTAAACGGTAAGCCGGCTTCTGAGGAATATGCAAATGCGAAGCACAAGGTAATTAGAGAATGTTTGTTAGAAATTTTTGGCAATTATGGAGAAGATGTACCTATTCTGTACGGAGGTAGTGTAAATCCACAGAATGCAAACTCTTTGATTGTACAACCTTATATTGATGGATTGTTTGTTGGAAGAAGTGCATGGAATGCGAAAGAATTTGCACAGCTAATATTTAATACTATATGTAAATTAGAAAATTCCAAGGGCATAAATGATGAAAGTAGGTAATTTGTGATATCAGTTAGAGAGGAACATATTTTAAATGAGCTCAACAGTAAGGGTACTGTAAGTGTACGAGAGTTAAGTAAAATATTGCAGTGTTCTGAGGTTACTATTCGAAATGACATAAAAAGAATGGAAGAAAAGGAATTGCTGATTCGAAAACATGGTGGTGCTATAAAAAAAGAAGAAGGACTTTTGTTATCAATTAGACCTGGAAATGTATATACAAGGAAAGATGAGAAGATTCGCATTGCAAACAAAGCATTTGAATATATCAAAGATAAGGACACAATCTTTATTGATGATTCATCTATAGGATATTATCTGGCAAAAAGGATTTTAGAAGATGATTATTTGCATATTGTGGTTATTACAAATTCATTGGCTGTAGCTGCGATTTTATCTAATTCACAAAATATTATTTTATATACGATTATAGGGCAAATTGGTGGAAAACTTCCATCAGCTGTAGGAGATTTAGCGATAGAAGCAATTTTAAAATTTAAAGCAGACAAAGCATTTATAAGTGCGCATGGTGTGAATTTTGAGGCAGGTGTTACATCTGTAGGATCACCTCAGATGCAAGTGAAAAAAGCTGTGCTGGATATTTCGGATAAAGTTTATTTAATGGTAGATAGTTCTAAGTTTGGAGGGGGATATGTATTGGTTGTATGTCCTCTTTCCAGAATAACAAAGACTATTACGGATAATGGCTTAGGGAGTGAGAATAGAGAATTAGCAAAGAAATATCTTGTGAATTTAGATATTGTATAAATTTTAGTATACTGTAAAAGGTTGTGGTAGTATTACAACCTTTTTTATTTAAAATCAAATTATTATGATTTTATAATTATAAATACCTATAGTATATAGTATGGCAAAAAGTGTGTTATAGGTATATATTTCAGTAAATTATTTGGTGGTTGAAGTATGACAGAGAATATAAGAAAAGTATTAATCGTAGACGATGAATACTTCATTGGAAAATTAATATATAAATTAGTTGATTGGGATATTAAGCATTTGGAGTGTGTTAATATATTGGATAACGGAGAAGATGCAATAGACTATATTAGGAATAATACCCCTGATATAGTTATAACAGATATAAGGATGCCGGGAATTTCAGGATTGGATCTTATCAGGGAGACAAGAGATATTTCGAATAAAATTCAATATATTATTATAAGCGGATATCGTGAGTTTGAGTATGCCAGAGAAGCAATGAAATACGGTATAGATCATTATGTACTAAAACCTATAAATAAAGACGACTTAAGTGAAGCTCTGGATGATGTTATAAAAATACTTGGAGAAATTGAAAACAAAGAAGCCAGAGAAAAAAGACTTATAGAAACAGTTGAGAGTAGTAAAAAGATAATTAAATCAAGTATTTTAAAAGATATAATAGAAAATAATGATTATGATAAAAGTATTTTTTTGAATAAGGATTCAAAGCTGTTTAGAGCCATAAATATTAAGTTAGACTATGAGAACATAGAGCAAGTTTATAAAAAACAGGACAGTATAACGGCGGCCAAGGTGGTTGATATAGCAAATAAAATTCTTGAGACAAATGTAGGAGAAGTTATAGGATGCAATAAGGAATTTTTGAATATATTCTTTTTATTTAACTATAGCATGGAAGAAGCAAAGTCCATAAGGGGTATACTAAATACTATTTTAAGTAAAATAAATGAATATTTGATAGGATTTGAAAGATATAGGGCAACCATAGGAGTAGGTAATGAAAAGAGCGAGCTAAATGATATAAAAATATCAATTAATGAAGCTCATTATACAATAGAAAAAAGATTACGTATCGGAATTAATAGGGTCATATATTTTGAGGATATCAATAAGGAAAATTTATCTGATAAATATGCAGATATAATGAATGAATATAATGATGAATTAAGAAGAAGTATAGAATCATTCAATATAGAAAAAATAAAGTATATATTATCTGATGTCTTTAGAAAGATATCAGATGGTCAAAATGAGGATATTGTTTATCAAATATATAATCGAATTCATGGGTTATTTAAAGATTATAGTGATGAAAAAATAGAGGAAGAGTATAGGGATATATTATCGCTGCTTAATTCGTGTTGTAATTTAAGCGATTGTAAAAAAGTTATATTAAAATACATATTAGATTGCTTGGAATATATAAAAAGCAAATCGGAAGGTCAGGTGTTAAAACCTATAAGGACTATGATTTCATATATTAAAGACAATTACAGGGAAAAAATCACTATTGAAGATATGGCTGAAATAGTAGATCTAAACCCGATATATCTTGGTAGTTTATTTAAAAAGGAAATAGGGTTAAACTTCTCTTCATATCTGATAAAAGTAAGAATAGATGCTGCAAAAAGTCTATTAATAGAAACAAATTATACTATTGCAGCAATAGGAAGTGAGGTAGGTTATAAAGATACCAGATACTTTAGTCAACTATTTGAAAAGACGGTTGGAATAAAGCCGGCTTTGTATAGAAAGATACATTCTTAGAGGGAGCCATATGAGATTTTTTATTAAAATTATATGTATGGTGGGTACTGCTATAATTCTTAGTGTTGCTGAAATCATCTATAGTACAAATATGTTTTTTAAAATAACTAAAGAACTTATACTGATTGCTGCTTTTTTATATTTATTAAAAACCTTTTTGGAATATTCAAGACTGTTAAATACAATGAATGATGTATTTGAGGATAATTTGAAGGAAAATGAGTTTTGTAATGAACTGATAAATTATATAGAAAAATATACAAATGAAAAAATCAAAAAAAATATCGTTGAAATTTTTAATAAACAAACTGAATTGACAGCTTTACAAAGCCAAATAAACCCTCATTTTCTATATAATACTCTAGATTCAATAAGAGGAGAAGCATTATGTAATGATGATGATAATGTTGCAGATATGATAGCTACATTAGGGTCTTTTTTTAGATATAGTATAAGTAAAAATGGAAATATGTCCAGGTTAAGAGATGAATTGGAAAATGTTAAAAACTATATGAAGATACAGGAGTATAGATTTAGGGGAAGATTTCACTTGGAGATAGAAGTGGGGGAAGAGGACGTAAATGTATATGATTGTTATGTTCCAAGGCTTATTTTGCAACCTATAGTAGAAAATGCAATTTATCATGGTCTTGAAGGGGTACGGAACGGCGGTATTGTAAGGATAGAAGTGAACTTAATTGAAAAATATTTGATGATAATGATAATGGACAATGGAAGGGGGATGAAAGTAGAGGAATTAAAGGAAGTAAATAGAAGAATATTTGAAGGGGACTATAGAAAGCTAATAGATAATCCGAATTCAAATAATACAGGAATAGCTCTACCAAATATACATAAAAGAATTAATTTACTCTATGGAGAAGATTATGGGTTAACGGTGTATAGCAGTTTTGGACAAGGAACAGATGTTGAAATATTGCTACCGATACAGCTGAAAGCTTATGAGGATGAGTTATGATGAAAATCTTGTTTCAGGTAAAAAATTTGAGTTTGAAAAAAGAAAGTATGGGGAAACTATACAATGCTTCAATATCTTTTTTTGGTGGAATGATATATTCTCTTGCAGGTTTAGATTATTCGGGCAGAGATATTTTTCTGAAGATTATTAAGGGTAATATTGACGATAAGAAATATGAAGGAATGTTTTTCGTTGATAATAAATTATTGAATAGTGCAAAAAAGATTAAAGAGTATATATATATATTCTCATTACAAAACAAGATAATAAATGATTGGACTGTGGCTGAATATATATATTTGAGAGAGGGGAAATGGTTCTTAAGTAAAAATAACTTAAGAAATATGATAAAGAGAATAGAGGTAGTTTTAGAAGATTTTGGGTTAGATATTTCAGGTAGTAAAAAAGTAGGAGAGTTGGGTGTCCTGACAAGGTATCAGATAGAATTTATAAGAGCAATTATATTGAATAAGAAGATTATAATAATTGAGGATGAGTTTACAAATATGAAATATGAATATATAGAACTATTCTCAAAATGGCTTAAATCAAAACTGAAAGAGGATATGACAATAATATTGAATACATATTCACAAATAGCGTCATATAAATGTTCTGATATATTTGTTTGTTTTAAAAAAGGGTGCATAGTAAAAATATGTAGAAAAGATAGTATTGACGGTATAGATAAATTATATAATTTTATAGTTGGAAGTACTATGAATGAAAAAATAAGTAGTCTAAGTAGTGGGTATACATATAATAAATTACATAATGGTAATGATGAAGTGTATTCGGTGAGTGGAAATTTCTTTGGCAAAAATATTGAAACATATAGTTTTGCAAAGGGGAAGATATACAGCTTTATAATAGAAGATCATAATAATAGATATAGATTTTTTGAGGCTATATCCGGAGTTGACAATAAAGATAAAAAATATTTTATCGAAAGATACTATCAAGAAGTTATACATGTCCAAGATTTAATTGTGAAGAAAATAATTTCTGTTGACGGGATAGGAGAGAGATATTTTTTAGCTGAAAATATGAGTATAGAAGATAATCTTATATTACCTTCCTTGAATAAAATATCTAATATTAATTATTTAATAAATCAATATGAATTAAAAAGAGTTATATTTGAAGAACTGAAATCCAAGGACATAAATAAGGAGGATTTGGTTAGTGAATTAGATATAAACCAAAAGATATGTGTTTCATTGGAAAGATGGCTTATTTTTAGACCAAAAGTTTTTATTATATTCGAGCCGTTTATATATTGTGATAACTATGGATTGTCGTTGATTAAAAATTATTTGAAGAAATTTGCTAAAGCTGGGACGACAGTAATAGTAATAAAATCAAGGCTTGAGTATATGGAAGACATTTCAGATGAAATCATATCTATATAAAAGATAAATTATCTTAAATTACTCATACAAATTCTTGGTTTATTCACATTGTTTTGGAGCAATATTATAAGTATATTGTATATAAATAAAACAGTACGTAGGGAGGTAGTAATGAAGAGGAGAATTTTAGGAGCAATTGTTGGATGTTGCTTGGCATTTACATTTCTTGTGGGATGCTCAAATACAGGAGGTAAAGTAGAGAATACAGGAGCTAATACCGAAGCTGCGCAAACTCCTTCAGGTGAGGGCAAAGACATGACATTTGTTATAGTTCCAAAGACTGTACATGCATGGTTTGATCAGGTAAATATAGGTGCTAAGAAACAAGCAGATATGCTCTCAGCACAGACCGGAAGAAAAATAACAATTGATTATCGTGCACCTGAGAATGCAGATGTGACTGAGCAGAACTCAACACTTGAGCAGGCAGCTGCAACTCATCCTGATGGAATTTGTCTTGATCCTGTAGATTATGAGGGTAGTAAGGCAGTTATCGAGGAGATAGAGGCTAGAGGTATTCCGGTAATACTTTTTGATGCACCAACTCCGGAAGGAAGTAATTTGACAAGCGTTGGAAATGATTTTGCGGAGCAAGCTACAATTGCTGCAGATAAACTAGCAGAGTTGATCGGTGAAAAGGGAAAAGTTGCAGTTATGCAAGGTGCACCATCGGCTCCAAATCATGCAGAGAGATATAAAGCACATTTAGAAGCATTGAAAAAGTATCCTAATATTGAAGTTATTGATGGTGGAATTGATAATGACAGTATAGAAACTGCAAAGACTCAAGCAGCAGCAGTTTTGGCCGCAAATCCTGATTTGGCAGGATTCTTAAACTGTGATGCTGGTGGTTCCGGTATAGCAGCAGCTATAGAGGAAGCAGGTAAGTCAGGTACAGTTAAGTTCGTAGCTATGGATAATCTTATTGAGATATTAGATTATGTACCAAATACTATTCAAGCTACATCATCAACAATGCCACAGATGCAGGGAGAATACGCAGTTCTTATGATGTGGCAAAAGGCAAACGGTATGGAAATTCCAAAGAAGATTGATACCGGAATTGGCTATATTGATGCCTCAAATATAGATGAATGGAAACAAATAGTATCAGGAAAATAGAATAAAATGTAGAAGATATGAGACCTATGGCTAATTAATTGGCTCATGGGTCTTTTTTAATACAAAAAATAATAAAAAGAGGTCAATGTGTCAGTATTAGAAGCAAAAAATATAAGTAAAAAATTTCCGGGGGTTTTAGCTCTGGACTCAGTAGATATTTCATTTGAACCTGGAGAAATACATGCAGTAATAGGAGAAAACGGAGCAGGAAAGAGTACATTGATAAAATGCCTTACAGGAGTATATACACCTGAAGAAGGAGAAGTTTTAGTAGAAGGAAAAAATGCAATAAAAAATAAGGAGTTATTTAAAAAGGTTGCGTATGTACCACAAGAGATAGATTTATTTAAACATATGACTGTTGCAGAAAACTTGTTTATGCCCTTTGAAAAGTTTGATATTAAGGGTGCGATAAATCAAAGAGAATTGGGTAAAAAAGCGTCACCTATTTTAGAGAAGTTTAACATACCCGTAAGTCCAAGTGATTTGGTGAGAGATATTTCAGTATCATCACAGCAATTACTTCAAATTGCAAGAGCTGTATCTAATGTAGATTATGAGGTTCTTATGTTGGACGAACCTACCACCAGCCTTACTGTCAAGGATACCAGGATATTATTTGATATTGTAAAAAGGATAGCGAGTGAGAATAAAGCTGTTGTTTTTATTTCTCATAAACTTGAAGAAATATTTGAGTTATGTGACGTAATTACAGTATTTAGAAATGGTAAGAGAATATCATATGCAAAGATAAGTGAGGTCGATGACAGCTGGATAGTAAAGCAGATGACAGGTAGAGAAAAAGTACTTGATCAAAAGTTTTATTCAGAAAAGGTTAGTAATGAAAACATTATGGAAGTAAAAAATCTGAGTGGTGAAAGATTTCATGATGTCAGTTTTAGTTTGAGAAGAGGAGAGATACTCGGATTTACAGGTTTGGTGGGAGCCGGAAGGAGCGAGTTAATGCAAGCTATTCTGGGAATACTACCTATATATTCCGGAGAAATAATATTTGAAGGTGAACCTTGGAAAAAGGGTGATACTAATTGGAGTGTGTCTAAAGGATATATTTATTTACCGGAAGAAAGAAAAAAAGATGGAATTCTTCCAATGCTATCAATTAGAGAAAATATATCGATTACTGCTTTAGACAGTTTAAGGTCGGGCATTGGCCTTTCAAGAACAAAAGAGCAAGGCTTGGCAGATGATATAATTAAATTATATGATATAAAAACTCCGGATGCAGATAAGCAAATACAATTCTTAAGTGGAGGAAATCAGCAAAAAGTAATTATTGGAAGATCTATGAATGCAAAACCTAAAGTTTTGGTATTTGATGAGCCGACAAAAGGAATAGATGTCGGAACTAAAATTGAAATATATAAATTGATGAAAAGGTTAGCAGAAGAAGAACAAATAGGAATAATAATGATATCTTCGGAAATGGAAGAAATAATGAAGTGTTCCAATAGAATCATAGCTCTTTATGATGGACACAACGCAGGAGAATATGATGCATCCACCGATGATAGAACTCTACTTGGAGCGATAATAGGATTAAATAAGGTTAAACAGGTGACAAGTGATGAAAAATAAAAATAGCATTTTAAATATATTTAAGCGTAGCAATATGACTGCCATCGGAATGGTTTTAATTATAATGTTTGTTATTGCATGCATAGGATCTCCATATTTTCTGGATGTATATAATATTCAGTCTTTACTAAGGGATCTGGCTATAATAGGAATGATAGGTATTGCACAATCTTTATTACTTTTAGTAGGTGAACTTGATTTATCAGTTGGAAAGATAGCAACCTTATGTGGAATATTATCAGGAATGCTTATGATTTATGCAAAAATAAATCCTTGGTTAGCTCTTATATGTGGTTTAATATTTGGAATATTTTTTGGACTGCTAAACGGACTTATTATAACTAAACTGAGATTAAATTCAATGGTTGCAACAATAGGTATGCAAGGAGTATATGGTGGAATAAACTTGGTATTAACAAAGGGAAAGGCAATAACAGGAATACCGGAGCAAATTCAGTTTTTAGGCAAAGGAAGCCTTGGTATTGTGCCTATGCCATTTATCTTTTGTATAATAGTATTGATACTTGTGTTATTTTTAGTAAAGAAAACAAAAACAGGTAGATATATATACGCTATAGGTAACTCGAGAGAAGCGGCAACTATTTTGGGTATAAAGGTAGATCAAATAAGGGTATTCATTTACGTTGTTGTTGGTTTGATATCATCATTGGCAGGATTATTATACGTTTGTAGACTTGGTTCTGCACAGTCAACATTAGGTGAAAGCTGGCCAATGAACTCAATTGCAGCATCAGTTATAGGTGGAGTTTCATTAAACGGAGGTATCGGAAATCCGGCCGGTGCATTAATAGGTGCAGCTATTATAAGCATAATATCCAATATGATAGTATTATTTGGAGTAAATGCATACTGGCAGCAAGCGGTAAGTGGAATTGTAGTTGTACTTGCAATTTCTTTCAGTTCTATAATGGAAATAATCAGAGAGAGAAGGGCAAGATCATGAAGCTGGGTTTAAACTTATCGTTTGCTGTAAAAAGGTGGATGGAACCTGAAATATTAGCAAAAATATGTAAAGAAGACTTTAAGATAGAACATATACAATTCTCATGGGACTTTATAGACCCATGGTGGAGTGAAAAAGAAAGAAACAGTATTGCAAGTCAGTATAGAGATGCTTTCAAGAGCTTCGGATTGGTGATAGACAGTAATTTTGCGGGAAATGCCGCATACACATTTCCACATTTCCTGGGCCCGATAAAAGAACAGAGAAATTTGGCGTTGGAATACTTTAAAAGAGCTGTAGATGTTTCACTTGAACTCGGCACGGATATTATTGGAAGTCCTGCAGGCGGTATGTCAAATAAAGTTTCATATGGCAGTAAATTAAGAGAGGAAGCATATAAGGAAATGTTGGAGTATTTGTTTATATTGGCAGAATATGCTTCCAAAAGTGGAATAAAAGAGATACAAATAGAAGCAACTCCGTTGGAAACAGAGTTTCCACACTCACCCGGAGCATCATTGAAACTTATGGAAGATTTATCGGGAAGCAGTATACCATATAAGTTATTGATTGATTGGGGACATGCATTATTTAGGCCATTGTTAAAAGAAGAAGCAGATATTGATATATGGTTTGAAAGATGTAAAAAATATATCGGTGGAATACACTTACAACAAACAGATGGGCTATATGATAGGCATTGGGACTTTACAAATCCAAATGGAATAATAACGCCGGAGAAAATCCTGGAGGCCACCAAAAAGGCCGGTTTGGATGACATTTATCAATATTTGGAAGTTGTTACAGCTTATGAAGAAAAGGATGAAATTGTTTTTGAAAATATGAAAAAAACAATGGACTTCTTACATAAGAATCTTGGAGTATAAACTATGGAATATAAAAAGTTATATGAGGATATTTTACAAGAGCACCGAAGAGTATATGAAAGCTTGGATGAAAAAGACTTATATAGATTTATAGATACAGTGAAAAAGTATGACAGAATATTTTTAATTGGTGTGGGCAGAGAGGGAATGGCAACCAGAGCTTTTGCTATGAGACTCATGCATATGGGAAAAGAGATACATTGGATATGGGATGATACCACACCTTCTATAAATAAGGGTGATTTGCTCATTGCTACATTAGGGGATGGTGAGATAGGACATATAAGATATATTTGCCAAAAGGCAAAAGAAAATGGTGGATACATATATATGATTACCGGATCCAAATCAGGGGGTGCTGTAAAAGAGCTGGCAGATGATGTATTATTTCTTCCTGCAAGCGTTTATAGAGGTAAAGATAAAGTTGTAGAATCAATTCAGCCAATGGGAAACTTGTTTGAACAAACTTTATTTATTGTACTGGATATGGTAGTAATGATGATAGTAGACAGTTGTGATTTAACATTTGAGGATATGTCAAAGAGACATAGGAATGTGGAGTAATATATGCCAAAAAAAATTTTGAATAAAGATATTGAAAATTCAGTTGAAGAAATGTTATCCGGATATGTATATGCTTATAATAGATATTATAAAAAGTTAAAAGATGAAAATTCTATTATATATAAAGGGCATAGAAAAGATAAGGTTGCCATCGTTATTGGTGGTGGAAGTGGACATGAGCCACTTTTTACAGGATATTGTGGAGCAGGTTTAGCAGATGCTGTAGCATGTGGAAATATTTGTGCATCTCCAAATCCTAAGTTGATTTTTGATACAGCTAAAGAGGTGGATCAGGGTAAGGGTGTTCTGTTTATATATGGATGTTATGCCGGTGATAACTTGAATTTTGATATGGCAGAATATTTATGTAATAGCGCGGGTATTAAAACGAAGAATGTAAGAGTTCAGGATGATTTTTCATCCGCACCCAAAGAAAGAAAATATGATAGAAGAGGAATTGCAGGAGATGTATTTGTATTTAAGATAGCCGGTGCGGTGGCGGATGCCGGTGAGTCTTTAGAGGAAGTTCATAGGATTACTTCAAAAGCAAGGGATAATGTGAGTACTATCGGGTTAGCAACAAGTCCTGCAACTCTTCCGGGAAATGATAAACCAACATTTGAGCTTGAAGATGATGAGATGGAATACGGAATGGGATTACATGGTGAGCCCGGAATCGAAAGAACAAAACTTGTAGATGCTGAGACCATAGTAGACAGAATGTATAGTGAAATAAAAAAAGAGATGGACCTGAAAAAAGGAGACGAGGTTTGTGTCCTTATCAATGGTCTCGGATCCACGCCATTATTTGAATTAAATATAGTTTATTATAATTTATATAGACTTATGCATAAAGATGGTTTAAAGGTACATGATGCAGATGTAGGTTCTTATTGTACATGTATGGAAATGGGAGGTTTTTCAATTTCTGTATTCAGAATAGATGAAGAACTTAAAAAATATTATGATATGCCATGTTTCTCCCCATATTATGCCAAAGGAAGTTATGTAAATCATATAACCGAGTCTGATGATAGCGAAAATTTCTTTGAAGTAAAAAATGAAAATGTTGAAAATGAGTCAATTGAAAGAAGTAAATCCGGTGTATTGGAAACACTAAATGTAAGTGATACAAAAAATATGTTACTTTACATTGCAAATAAAATAATATCCAATAAGCCATATTTGACAGAAGTAGACAGTAAGATAGGAGACGGCGACCATGGTATAGGTATGGCACTTGGGATGGAAAAAGTAAAAAAAGTATTACATAAACTAAATGGTGTAGACAGTGCATATAAATTGTTTGAAGAGGCAGGTAATGCAATGTTGATGTCAATGGGTGGTGCTTCAGGAGTGATTTTTGGAAGTATGTATTTAGCAGGTGCTAAAGACAAGGCACCAAAAGCATCTTTAACAGCATTTGATCTGGCTGATATGGAAGAAAAGAGTTTAAATTCTGTGGTTGAGATAGGGCATGCAGGACTTGGCGATAAAACAATGGTAGATGCATTGCATCCTGTAGTTATAGCTATGAAGAATAATGCCGATAAAGGGTTATTAGAAATGCTTTTAGCTGCTGAGGAGGCTGCAAGAACAGGCGTAGAAAATACAAAGAAATATGTGGCTAAATTTGGAAGAGCTAAGTCTTTAGGCAAAAGGGCAGTTGGATTCCAAGATGCAGGAGCAACATCAGTATATTTGATAATACAGGGTATGAGAGAATTCGTAGAAGGGAAATTGGAGGTATAGATGATGAAAATAGCTATAGGTTCGGATCCAAATGCAGTTGAAGAGAAATATAGATTAATAGAATTTATAAAAAAGAGCAATTTGGGTGAAGTTACAGATTTTGGAAGTGATGATGCAATATATGCCAATGTTGCAATAGAGGTGGCAGAACAGGTTGCTGATAAAAACTTTGATAGAGGGATACTGCTATGTGGTACAGGACTCGGTATGTCTATTGCCGCGAATAAAGTAAAGGGAGCATATGCTGCATTGATTTCAGATATTTATTCTGCTAAGAGAGCTGTATTGAGTAATAATGCAAATATAGCCTGTGTTGGAGCATTTACAATCGGTGATAAACTTAGAGAAGAGTTGATATATGCATTTCTTACAAATGAATTTGATGATAAGAGTCCCTCTAAGATAAAGGTGGATGCTTATGTTGAGTATGATGTGAAAAGGTGATTAAAACAAATAAGGTTACAAAGTAGCGATTAAAAAATGCTAATTTGTAACCTTAATTTAGTTATGGTAAATATGGTAGCTTTACTATAAGAGAAGTGTAGGTTTTTCCATATTTGCCAACCCTTCAGTTTTGATATAAAATAACGTTAAGTTTTATACACTGTTTTTAATTTAATTCACGGAGGCTTTATGAATTACAAATTTCACTACAGGAATACAGCTTTTGAACTTTTTAAGCTGTCTTTTTTCTTTTTATATTCCTCTTTGGCGGGGATTGTGAATATTATTTTTACAGTTGCGATGATTGCACTGATATATGCAAGGTGGGATGACGCTACCGACTTACTTAGGGTGGTGCTTGTAATAGCGGTACTTTTCTTTGTGTTGTTTCAGCCCGTGATTATGTATAACAGGGCAAGGAGAAATGCAAAAGCACTCAAGGAGCTTAGCCTGGAATTTGGTGACAGAGGTATCGCCGTAGAGGTAGAGGGCAAGCGCGAGTATATAGACTGGAAGAAGATAAAGGCCTTTAAGAGATTTCCGGGAATGCTTATCATTTTTACAGATAATACAAACGGTTATATTCTTACAAAGAGGGTTGTAGGAGATAATTATAAAAAGGTGTTTGGATATATATCGGAGAAAATAAAGCGATGAGGGTTAGGTTGTGGCTTCTTATTGTACTTTGTTTTGCCGTACTTAATACTTCATGTGTAAGAAAGAAAATGTCGGCGGAGTATGTATTTACCTATGCCGAAAATCATCCGAAGGATTATCCTACCACGCTTGGAGCTTTTGAATTTGCAAGGTTGGTCAAAGAAAAAAGCAAGGGCAGGATAATTATAAATGTGGTGTATGACGGAAAGCTTGGGGATGAGCTTAGTGTTATAAAGCAGATAAAATTTGGTGGAATAGATTTTGCAAGAGCTTCTATATCGCCGCTTTCAAATGAGATTCCTATACTCAATGTTTTGCAGATGCCGTATCTTTATAGAGATGATGAGCATATGTGGAATGTTTTGTCAGGTGATGTCGGAAAGGAAATTTTTGAAGATTTTGAAGGTTCAGGTATTGAGCCGCTTTCATTTTATACTGCGGGTGCCAGAAGCTTTTATAACAGTAAAAGACCTATAGAAGATATTTCAGATTTGTCGGGACTTAAGATAAGAGTACAGCAGTCCGAACTTATGAAAGATATGGTGAGGATGCTTGGAGCTGAGCCTGTGGCTATGGAGTACGGGCAAGTATACGGTGCGCTTCAAAGAGGTGTAATAGACGGTGCGGAGAACAATACTCCGTCTTATATTTCGGCACTTCACTTTCAATATGCCGGGTATTATACTAAGGATGAGCACACCAGAGTGCCTGAGGTGCAGATTTGTTCAAAAGTGACATTTGACAAACTATCTAATGAGGATAAAGATATTATAAGGGAGGCGGCTTTGGAGAGCAGCAGTTATGAGAGGAAAATCTGGGATGAAAAGGAGAGGCTTTATGAAGATGAGCTGCTTAAAAAAGGCGTTAAGATAAATACACTTTCAGAAAATGAAAGAGAACATTTTAAGGAAGTCTTAAAGCCGCTTTATGAGAAGTATTGTAGTGACTATATGGGTCTGATAAATAAAATAAATGAAAAGTGAGGTAGCATATGCAAAAGTTTAATTATTATTCACCTACAAGGATTGTTTTCGGAGCCGGAATAAGGAATGATATCGGTACTTTAATAAAAGAGTTCGGAGTAAAGAAGGTTGCTGTTATCGTCGGTGGAAACAGTGCAAAGAAAAGCGGACTGCTTGATTTGGTGGAAGATAAGTTAAAGTCTGAGGGTATGGATGTACTCTTACTTGGCGGTGTTGTACCGAATCCTCTTTTAAGTAAGGCAAAGGAGATGACAAAGGAGGCTCTTAAGTTCGGAGCTGAGTTTGTACTGGCTGTAGGCGGCGGAAGTGTAATAGATACCGCAAAGTTTGTTGCAATCGGTGTAGCAAATCCGGATACAGATATAGAAGAGTTTTTCTTTCAAAGAAAGAAGGTGGAAAAGTCCACTCCTATCGGCACTGTTTTGACTATTGCGGCGGCAGGCTCTGAAACCAGTGATTCCGCAGTGCTTACAGATGATGTTACAGGAACTCATATAAAGAAGGGTATTACTACAGATTATAACAGATGCAGGTTTGCTATAATGGATCCGGAGCTTACTTATACTTTACCTAAGTATCAGATAGGTGCAGGTGTGGCAGATATTTTTATGCATACAGCCGAGAGATATTTTACAAATATTCTCGGAAATCATTTGACTGATGAAATGGCTGAGGGACTTTTTAGAGATATTATAAAGTTTGGAGTAAAGGCTGTAAAAAATCCAACTGACTATGAAGCGATGAGTGAAGTTATGTGGTGTGGCAGTGTATCTCATATAGGTCTTACAGGACTGGGCGCTAAAGGTGATACACCAAGAGACGGTGACTGGTCATGCCACCAGCTTGGAATGGCTATATCGGCACTCTTTGATTCCACACATGGTGCAACCCTCAGCGCTGTTTGGGCTTCTTGGGCAAACTACGTTAAGGATGAAAATATATCAAGATTTGCAAGATTTGCGAGAAAGGTATATGGAGTAGTTGAGACTGATGATAAAAAGGCTGCTGATATGGGAATTGAAAGAACTGTAGAATTTTTCAAGTCTGTCGGAATGCCTGTAAGTTTACATGAGCTTCTTAACAGAGAGGTAAGTGAAAAGGACTGTGAGGAATTGGCAATAAACTGTTCCTATAATAAATCAAGAAGTATAGGAAGTTTTAAATCACTTGACTACAATGATATGTACAATATCTACATGGCGGCAAGATAGTATAATAAGAAGGCTTTAGGATGAGGTTCCTGAAGCTTTTTTGTTTATTTTAGGCTTTAGCAACTTTGACCCGATAATTATAATATGTTATAATTATCATATTACTTCTTATGAGTAGAAGTAATAACAGGAGGTGGCTTATGATTGTTATGTATGTAAAGTTAAAGAATATTTGTGCATTTGATGATTTTCATGCCGATTTTTCATATCCTAAAAAGATAGTGAACAGCTCTATAGAAAGAGAATATTTGCCGGGATTTCCTAATTTCAGATATAAGAAAGTGAATATACTTCTGGGTACTAATGCAAGTGGAAAAACCTCTTTTGGAAAAATACTTATGTATATATTCAACTTTATGAAGAGGAAGGAATTATTGAATATAACAGATAGAATATCTGATAATAAAAAAGAAAGTGTTTTCTCAATAGACTATGTTTCCGACAAGAATACTTTATCTTCGCTGGAAGTTATTATACCGCCCGAAGAGGGAGAATATTCTATTGAACGATGCCAAATATCGTTGAAGTGTGTAAATATCAAAAAAGGTGACAGCTATGAAAAGTGCGTAGAAAGAATGAAAAATGGAAAAGAAGTGGAGGCTTTTGAAGGATTAGAGGCATTAGAAAAGGTTTCAAAATCAAGTGGTCTTGGATGGAATTTTACATATCCTATGGATTCAAATTACTATATTCGAGATATAAAAGTTGATGACTTGGAGAATGAACTGTATTTAAAAGTTTTGAAAAATGTGTTGATGACATTAGATAATTCTATTATTGATATAAAAAAAGTTGACAGTATTGAACATACTTATGCTATAGTGATGAATAATAATAATCTTATAATACAGGAAGGCAAAGTACTGGATCCTAACAATATTCTTTCAAGCGGAACGAAAGCAGGAATTGAAATATCAGGTTTTCTTACTGCGCTTATGGAGCATAGGAACGGATTTTATTATTGTGATGAGAAGTTTTCGTATATACATAGTGATATTGAAAAGGCTATCCTGTCAGTAATGATATCAAAACTTGGAGATGGAGAACAACTTTTCTTTACAACACATAATCTGGACATTACAGATATGGATTTACCTAAGCATTCCTTTATGTTTATGAGAAAAGAAAATATAGGGGGCAAATTCATTATTTCATGTGAGTCGGTATCAAACAGATTAAAGAAAGCGACAGATTCGGTAAGGAATGCAGTAGATAATGATATTTTTGCAGTGGCACCAAGAATCGAGTTAATATATGATTTGGCATATGGAGACAATGATATAGATGATGTATTAGATGAAGATGTGGGGTGAGATCAATGAAATTGGGTCAATACCATTATTATGTGGAAGGTGAGAACGAAAGAGTTCTTGTAGAGATATTGAGTAAGTGTAAGGATGAAAAATTTAATGTTATAAGACCCGGAAAAATAGATGTCTTTAATGTGGTTGAACGAGAGATAAAAAAACGAAGTTCTTAGAGAAATATAAAAAGATAAAAGAAGTTATACTTATACCGCAAGTTTACAATTTAGAGGATGAATTGATTAGAAGCTGTAATATAAAGAATATACTTCAATTGCTTGGAAGCAAGTCAAAGAAGGAGTTTAAAAGTGATTTTAATAAGGTTAATAATTTAAACGAGTATTTGATTAAAGCGGAGTTTGCATTTGATAAATTGTGGAGGAAGAATACAGACGGTATATTTGCCGGAATTACAAGCGGAATAAGTAAAATAGAAAAATAAAAAGGATTCGAGCAAAAGCTCAAGTCCTTTTTTCAGTATCTCCACTTAAGCAACCCATACTTAGATATATACGAATTATGATACCTGCCGTCTGTTGTCACATCCTCTCCGAACCATTCAGGAGGAGTAAAATTATCGGCTTCTTCTACCGAGCCAAACTCCACCTCTACCAGTTTGAGGCTGTCAAGATCACCTTTGAATATATCAAGTTCCGCTATGAGATTATTATCAAGAGGAATTTTATACCTGCTCTTTGATATAATGATACCGTCACATTTTTTTAGCAAATGCTCAAATGCTTCTTTATTCAGCGGCAGATTGTATTCACTGTGTGAGAGCAGACCGCTGCCCTTATAGGTCAGTACGTAGTCATCGTTTTCTTTTCGCACTCTGACTACAGGGTCGGTATTTAAGTAGCCTTGAGTCATATCTATCCTCTCATAGGTATCAAGATTATCCGGTATTTTTTTTACAAGAAACTTTCTTTCTATTTCTATATTTTCCATAGTACTCCTCCATAGTATAAGTTGATTCTGTTTCAAAAAGTATCTTACAGCTAAAGTGTAAGCCTGTTTCACCTTATTTTCCGGTTCAAAATCAGTATACATAATTTTTCACAACAATTAAAGGAAATATTTGTATATAACAGGTATAGGAATATTGTACATTTGACTTATATTTGTTATAATCCCGTCTTTGACAGTTTTGAAAGATAAAATACCCTTCAAACCCTTTGTTTTAGCGGCTTTGGAGGGTATTTACATTTCGTTTTGAAACTAAAAAAATAGTATTTTATTTTCCCTTACTTTGTTTTTTAATTGTTCTCATTTGACTTTTTGTTATAAATTCAAAATCTGTATTAAAATGACAAATCTCATGTAGCTTATCTGTAAGCTCCGTTCTTTTATATAGCGGTATAAAACCTTGCTCTTTTACATACGCAAAATTAAAATCCTTTAAGGTTTTTAGAATCTCTTCACATGTATATTTGTGTTCTAAAGCTTTCTCAAGATATCTGTAAATAATCAATGCTAAAAAACAAGTTAAGAAGTGAGCCGTAATTCTGTCAACTCTTTGTAAGTACACAGGCCTTGCCTCAAACTCGGTTTTCATAATTCTAAAGCACTCTTCGATTTGCCATCTCTTTTCACTTATACTTAGTATTTCACTTACATTATCGTCAAGTAGGTCTGTTGAGACAGCATACATACCGTCATACTTAGTTTCTTCATCTATTTTATCTGTATTAAGAAAGTTATGTACATTTGCCTTTTCTCCATCATCAGTCACCGCAAGGCTACTAATAAACCTGGCAGGGTCATTAGGATTTCGCCTTTCTTTTTTGATGCTACCTTTTTCAAGCATTAGCTTAGCTCTGTCAACTTGTTTTTCTCTAATAGTTTTTTGGTATTTGGCATATTTAGGTGAATATGTGATGATAAGTCTCTGAGATAAATCTTTAGGCGTATACGGAGCATCTTTGTAATATATAGCCTCATCATCCCTTGATATTTCTGATAAATCTACTACTTTATCATCAGACAAACGTTTAAATCCTTTAGTGTCTAAAGCCCATTGTCTATCTTGTGCATTAAGCTTTTTTATAGATTGTGTAACGACAAAGGCTCTTTCGCCCATATGATTGTATTTTCTTATTTTTTCCGAACCGAGTCCTGCATCGCTACAGTAAATAAACTTTTGACAGTCAAACTCGTTTAAAATCTTTTCTTCAAGAGGTTTAATAGAAGTTTGCTCATTAGCATTACCCGGAAATAGAGAAAAAGCAAGAGGAATGCTGTCACCATCCATAAACATCCCCATTTGTACTATAGGGTTTGGTCTGTGTTCCTTACTTTTGCCATATTTCTTAATTCCGTCTTCATCTTCAATCTCAAAATAATAATTGGTGCAATCATAAAAAAGAATCTTATCATTGCGTTTTCCTAATAAGTGGCTGTTTTTATAAGTTTCAGATTGTATAAGGTCACATTCTTTAGCAAGTACATTTAAAGAACGGTACACGTCATGTAGTTGGTAAGACGGCGGCTCCAAAAAGTCCAGTGCACATTTATAACTTGAGCGTTTACTGGAAGGTTCAAGTATTCTTGAGTAAATCAAATCTGATAATATCGAGTTGATATCAAACTTGAAGCTATATTTATCCCTTATTTTTCTGCAAACTTTATCCAAGCCAAGTTTATAATAAAAGTATTGCAAAAACAGATATCCCCCACGATAGAAGACTTGTTGTTGAGGTTGAAGTCTTTTATTGGAGTTAAAAGAAATATTTACTGTTTTTTCTTCTTTATATTTTTGTGTTTCAAGTCTTGCCTCAGCACGAGCCCATT
>NZ_RRCM01000001.1:249895-456434 GCF_003862485.1 Lachnoanaerobaculum orale
GAGGTTGAAGTCTTTTATTGGAGTTAAAAGAAATATTTACTGTTTTTTCTTCTTTATATTTTTGTGTTTCAAGTCTTGCCTCAGCACGAGCCCATTCCATTACATCATCTCTGGTAGGTCCGTGCTTTTTTAATAAATCAGCAAGCGTACCAAGTTTGCGTACATTAACAGAGGTGCTAACACCTTTGTCATTAATGAAACTTTTAGAAATATAGAATGACTCAGCATTTTTTGATTTTGATGTAGTAACTTTCATAGGGAACCTCCAACCCCTATTATACCACACAATACTATAAAATACTATATAATAAAACGAAAATTTTGACAAATTTTTCAACTAAGAAATATAGGCTATATGCGGGTTGTGAGACTTTTTTGAAGCTTATTTATGTAAACAAACTGTCAAAGACCCGAGTATACATAATTTTTCACAACAATTAAAGGAAATATTTGTATATAACAGGTATAGGAATATTGTACATTTGACTTATATTTGTTATAATGTTCGTGCTTTTAATATATAAAGTGTAGAAAAAAATATCTTGGAGAAATTATGAATAACACGATTTTGATTGTTGCGGTAGTAGTGGTAATTTGGGCGGTACTCTTTGTTATTATGATGAGCTTTAATAAAAAGAGACAGGCTAAGGCTAATGAATTTAATAATAATAATAAAGACAGAGCCATTGTGCATTTATATGGAAAAAATTTAAAGATTGACGGAAATGATATTTCGCAGTTTGATACAACTACAGGTGAGAGTATGGAAAAGGTTGTGGCTCTTGATGCGGGTAAACACAGCTTTGAGGGTGTTTTTGAAACCACGGCGGTAGGTGCTGCAGGTAAAAATATAAATATAAAGACTGAAAATTTGCAGTTTGAAGTAGATTTGCAGGGCGGACACACCTATTCGGCAGGTATATATGATTATTCACCTGAAGATAGAGAACGCTATATAAAGGAGTATGGCAGCAGGGTGAAGGATATTCTTGTAATGCCTTTAAGCCTTTACAAAGAGAGTGATTATGCTGCAGGTTGTTTAGCAGTCACATGCGATAAATAATTTTTACATAAATAATATTGAAACTTTTTAATCACAGTTGTATGAGGGCTATGTTTATGGTATAATAGCATACCAGATGTGCCTCTTGAAGGCATTTATGAAACAAGGAGAAACTTTAATGAGTGTAGAAGTACAAAAATTAGAAAAAAATATGGCAAAGCTTACAGTCACAGTAGATGCAAAAGAATTTGACAAGGCTATAGCTGATTCCTTTAAGAAAAATAAAAATAGATTCAATGTTCCGGGCTTTAGAAAAGGACATGTTACACAGGATGTTTTTGAGAAGATGTATGGCGCAGACAGCCTGATTCCGGATGCTATAGACTTCGTACTTGATGCATCATATCCAAGTGCTGCAAGAGAGAGTGAGCTTGAGATAGTTTCAAGACCTCAGATAGAAATCAAGAACGCTAAAAAGGGCGAGGATTTCGTATATGAGGCATTGATTGCGGTAAGACCTGAGGTGGAGCTTGGCGAGTACAAGGGTATCGAAGTAAAGAAGGCTGATGAAGTTGTAAATGACGATGATATCGCAAGCGCACTTAAGAGCGAGCAGGAGAAGAATGCAAGACTTATCACAGTTGAAGGCAGACCTGTAGAAAACGGTGACAATATCACACTTGACTTTGAAGGAAAGATTGACGGAGTAGCATTTGACGGCGGTAAGGGCGAGGATTATCCGCTTGTTATCGGTTCAGGTACATTTATTCCGGGATTTGAGGATCAGATAATCGGACATAATGCAGGTGAGGACTTCGATGTAAATATTACATTCCCTGAGAACTATCAGATGAAGGATCTTGCAGGCAAGGCAGCAGTATTTGCTTGTAAGGTAAAGGAAATCCAGAAGAAAGAGCTTCCTGAGCTTGATGATGATTTCGCAAGCGAGATCAGCGAGTTTGATACAATGGATGAGTACAAGGAAGACTTGAGAAAGCAGCTTTCAGAGGCTAAGGCAAAGAGAGCGGCAACAGAGAATGAGAATGCTATAGTTGATAAGCTTATCGAGACTTCAACTATGGATATTCCGGATCCTATGGTAGATGCACAGGTTGAAGGACTTGTAGCGGACTACGGCAGAAGAATGCAGAGTCAGGGTATCACACTTGATCAGTATCTTCAGATAACAGGTATGTCAAAAGCGGACCTTAATAATCAGTTCAAACCACAGGCTTTAAAGCAGATTAAGACAAGACTTGTGCTTGAAGAAGTAGCTAAGAAAGAAAACATTCAGGTTAGCGAAGATGAGATAAATGCGGAGCTTCAGAAGATTGCGGATTCTTACAAGATGGAACTTGAGAAGATTAAGGGATTCTTCGGTGAGAATGAGAGAAAGCAGATGGCTGACGATCTCGCAGTTCAAAAAGCAATTGACTTTTTGGTAGAAAATGCTAAATTAGTATAATGTATTAGTGAAGATAAGTCAGCCTCAGGCTGGCTTATTGGAGTATTAAAGGATGCAATTTAGATAGGAGTTTTATGAGTTTAGTACCTACAGTCATTGAGTCTACAAGCAGAGGCGAGAGAGCTTTTGATATATACTCAAGACTATTAAAAGATAGAATAATATTCCTTGGAGAAGAGGTAAATGATGTTACCGCAAGTCTTGTAGTGGCACAGATTCTTTTCCTTGAGTCTGAAGACCCTACAAAGGATATAAATCTTTATATAAACAGCCCGGGCGGAAGTGTTGTAGCCGGTATGGCGATATATGATACAATGCAGTATGTAAAATGTGATGTATCCACCATCTGTATGGGTATGGCGGCAAGTATGGGAGCTTTCTTACTTGCAGGCGGAACAAAGGGCAAGAGATATGCTCTTCCGAATGCAGAGATTATGATACATCAGCCTTCAGGCGGTGCACAGGGACAGGCTACAGAGATTAAGATTGTCGCAGAACAGATTTTAAAGACAAAAGAAAAATTGAATAAGATTTTGGCTGAGAATACAAATCAGCCGATTGAGGTCATAGAAAGAGATACCGAGAGAGACAATTATATGTCTGCCGAGGAGGCTCTTGCCTATGGTATTATAGATAAGGTTATAGAACACCACTAAGGAGGTATTATGGCCAACAAGGACAAAATATGTTGCTCATTTTGTGGAAAAACATCAGATCAGGTCAGACGACTTCTTTCAGGTCCGAACGGAGTGTATATTTGTGATGAATGTATAGAATTATGTTCTGAAATACTTGAAGAGGAGCTTGACGGAGTATCCGATTACTATGATGCTTCAAATGATATAAATCTCTTAAAACCTAAGGAAATCAAGAAGTTTTTGGATGATTATGTTATCGGACAGGATGATGCGAAGAAGGTATTGTCCGTAGCGGTATACAATCATTATAAGAGAATTAAATCAAAGAAAAGCTCAGAGGTGGAAATCCAAAAGAGTAATATCTTGATGCTTGGACCTACAGGTTCAGGTAAGACATATTTGGCACAGACTCTTGCAAAGATTTTGAATGTTCCGTTTGCGATTGCGGACGCTACCACACTTACAGAGGCCGGTTATGTCGGAGAAGATGTCGAGAATATTCTTCTTAAGCTTATTCAGGCGGCCGACGGTGATGTAAAGAGAGCCGAATACGGCATTATTTATATAGATGAGATTGATAAGATAACAAAGAAGTCTGAAAATGTATCAATCACCAGAGATGTATCGGGTGAAGGCGTACAGCAGGCACTGCTTAAGATACTTGAAGGAAGTATTGCTTCGGTACCGCCACAGGGCGGCAGAAAGCATCCGCAGCAGGAGCTTATACAGATAGATACCACAAATATATTGTTTATCTGTGGCGGAGCTTTTGACGGGCTTGAAAAGATAGTTGAGAACAGACTCTCAAAGGGAAGCATCGGATTCAATTCGGATGTGGTTGAGAAAAACTCAAAGTCTATAGACGAGCTTTTCAAGATGGTACTTCCGGGAGATTTGACCAAGTTCGGACTTATACCTGAGTTTATAGGTCGTGTACCTGTTACGGTATCACTTGATATGCTTGACAAGGAAGCGCTTATACAGATAATGACCAAGCCTAAGAACGCCATCACAAAGCAGTATCAAAAGCTGTTTGAGATTGATGACGTTAAGCTTGAGTTTGATCAATCTGCGGTTGAAGAGGTGGCCAACCTTGCACTTGAAAGAAAAATCGGTGCAAGAGGTTTAAGATCCATACTTGAAGGCGTTATGACTGATATGATGTATGAGATACCTTCAGACCCGAATATCGGTATCTGTACCATCACAAAAGAGACAATAGACGGTGGTGAGCCTGATATTGTATACAGAGATAAATCTGTAAGAGCAAAAAAGATAAAAGCAACTAATGAAAACAGCGAAAGCGCTTAGAATTTACTTACCCTCGGCTATACCGGGGGTATTGTATATATAGGGAGTAAATGAACAGATTAAAAACAATATTGATAAAGGGGCAGGTAATCTTTCCGGGAGAGGTGATAGGGTTTTCAGCTGACGACAGAGAAAAACTGAAGGTACAGCTTGAAGCCTATGACAATGATGAAGAGTTGTTTCTGTTAAGATTCAAATCGGATGACGACAATGAAAGAAAAGACAGCGCATACACTGAGACCAACGGTGTTATTGCAAAGGTAGAGAGTGTGAATGAAAAGGACAACGGTGTAACGGAGGTTTTGGTAAGGGCAGTAAGAAGAGGAAAATTAAAATCAATGGATTGCATCGCCCCTAACGAGTATGAAGCCGATGTGGAGGAGTATGTGGAATCTGAAGAAGGCTTTGACAGGATGATAAGAAGTCTTCACCTTACAATGAGGGGATACAGTGATGTAAACGAGAGATTCAGAAAGAATTTCCTTAACGACTTACTGGCTGTAAAGTCTTTGCCGGAGCTATTGGACGGACTCAGACTTGCACTCAATTTAAACTATGAAAAGAGAAAGATAATCAATGCCGCCAAGACTCCTATAGAAGAATCAATGCTTCTTATGGAGATAATGAGCGAGGCAATAGACAGAAAAGAGATTTCAGACAGAATCAAGTCTGAAGTGGATAAGGATATTTCAAAAAATCAAAGAGATTATATTCTCAGAGAGCATCTTAAAGTGATTCAAAATGAAATGGCAAAGAACAGCGGCTATGAGAATATTACAGATGAATATGAAGAGAAGCTTGAGAATATAAAATTACCTGAGGAGTACAAGGAAAAACTTAAAAAAGATATTTTAAGGCTAAATACTTCCGCCAACAACGGCCCTGAGGGGAATGTTATCAGAACATATTTGGATACTGTCTTTGAAATGCCTTTCGGAAAAGAAAGTGAAGATATCAATGATATACTTCGTGCAAAGAAAATCCTTGACGAGGACCACTACGGTCTTGAAAAGGTTAAGGACAGAATTTTAGAATATCTGTCTGTAAGGATATTAAATCCTGACGGAAATTCACCTATACTCTGCCTTGTGGGACCTCCGGGAACAGGTAAGACTTCCATTGCAAAGAGTGTTGCAAAGGCGCTTGGCAGAAAGTATGTGAGAATAAGCCTTGGAGGTGTAGGCGATGAGGCTGAAATCAGAGGACACAGAAGAACATATGTAGGTGCTATGCCGGGCAGAATAGTGGAAGCAATAAAGAATGCAAAGGTGGAGAATCCTCTGCTTTTATTGGACGAGATAGACAAGACATCAAGAGATTATAAAGGAGATGTGTCATCAGCGTTACTTGAAGTACTGGACGGTGAGCAAAACAAGACCTTTAGAGACAGATACCTTGAGATACCTCTGGATTTGTCAAAGGTTTTATTTATAGCCACGGCAAACACTCTGGATACGATTCCGAGACCTCTCCTTGACAGAATGGATATCATAGAGATAAGTTCTTATACCGAGAATGAGAAGTTTCATATTGCAAAGAAGTATCTGGTGCCTAAGGAAATAGAAGCAAACGGTCTTAAGGATGTGCAGATAAGTTTCAGCGACAAGGCGATAAGAAAGATAATACATAACTACACCAGAGAGGCCGGAGTGAGAAACCTCTCAAGGCGAATCGGCGACATTTGCAGAAAATGTGCCAGAGAGTCGCTTGAGGGCAAAAAAAGCTTCAAAATCAGCGAAAAGAGTGTATTTAAGTACCTCGGAAAAGAAAAAGTCAGATATGATGAGGTGGAAAAAGAGCCTAAGGTCGGAGTGGTGACAGGACTTGCGTGGACAAGTGTGGGCGGCGATACTCTCAGTATTGAAGTGAATATAATGTCCGGCAAAGGAACTCTTACACTTACCGGAAATATGGGTGATGTCATGAAGGAGAGCGCAGGCATTGCAAAGAGTCTTGTAAGAAGTATGGCAAAGGAATATGCTATAGAAGATGATTTCTTTGAGAAAAACGACATTCATCTGCATATACCTGAAGGTGCCGTTCCTAAGGATGGACCGAGTGCGGGTGTAACTATGACTACCGCCATAATATCCGCAATCACAGGTAAAAAGGTGAGAGCGGATGTGGCAATGACAGGTGAGATAACACTTCGAGGCAGAGTACTTCCTATAGGAGGTCTGAAAGAAAAACTTTTGGCTGCGAAGCTTGCAGGTGTAAAGACTGTATGTGTGCCTAAGGAGAATGAAGCCGATATTGCGGAACTTTCAAATGAGATTACAGACGGACTTAAGATAGTATATGTAAGCGATATAAGAGAAGTATTGGATGTAGCACTGGTTAAGTGAGGTGTTTATGATAATAAAAAAAGCACAGCTTGAGACTGTATGCGGTATAACAAGTAAGTTTCCCGAAAACAGTGAGCCTGAACTGGTCTTTGCAGGCAAGTCAAATGTAGGAAAATCGTCACTGATAAATGCACTTATGAACAGAAAGTCGCTTGCAAGGACATCAAGTCAGCCCGGAAAGACGCAGACTATAAACTACTACAAAGTGAATGATGAAATATACTTTGTGGATTTGCCGGGATACGGTTATGCCAATGCAAATATTGAAACCAAGGCCAAATGGGGTAAGATGATTGAAAAGTATCTTCACACCTCAAAGCAGATAAAATGTATCTTTTTACTGATAGATATAAGGCATGAGCCGAGTAAGAACGACAAGCAGATGTATGAATGGATTTTGCATAACGGTTATCAACCTGTAATCATAGCTACAAAGCTTGATAAGCTAAAAAGAAGTCAGGTGGCTAAATGTGTGAAGATTGTAAGAGAAGGGCTTGGACTGCCTAAGGAAGGTGTACTTATACCTTTCTCATCACAGACCAAGCAGGGAAAAGAAGAGATATATGATTTTATAGAGAATCTTTTAGCAGGAGAACAGGTTTAATTAAATGAAGATATTTATTGTGGAAGATGATGAAAATATAGTGGAGCTTTTGGGAGATGAACTCAGAGCGTGGGGATATGAAACAATGTCTGTGAAAGACTTTAACAATGTGGCAGCTGAGATAGAAGAGTTTAAGTCGGACCTTGTACTTATGGATATCACTTTGCCGTATTATAACGGTTTTTATTGGACTCAAAAAATCAGACAAAACTCAAATGTGCCTATAATTTTCATCTCTTCACACAATAATTCGCCGGATATGGTATCCGCAATGCAATTCGGAGCGGACGACTATATTACAAAGCCGATTGATATCAGTCTGACCAGAGTAAAGATACAGGCGATCCTAAGAAGAACTTATGAATACACGATGCAAAGTGATAAAATGACATTTGAAGGAATAAGTCTTGATACTTCAAGGGCAAAGCTTAGCGGAGAAGGATTTGAGATAGACCTTACAAAGACCGAGCTGCTTATACTTGAAGCAATGTTTTCTATAAAGGGTCAAATTGCAAGGAGAGAGGATATAATGAATCACTGCTGGCAGGGAGATGATTTTATTGACGACAACACCCTTGCGGTGAATATTGCGAGGCTCAGGAAAAAGCTTGATGCCGTAGGTTATAAGGATCTTATACAGACGAAAAAAGGTATCGGATATTATCTTATGAGGTAGATATGAACAGATTGTGGTCTTTTTTAAAAAGTGAATACCGTATTTTTATTACCCTTCTATGCACATGCCTTGTATTCGGAGGGGTATTTTTATTTGCAAATCTTGATATGCAATATTTTATCTTGAGTCTTGAAATTATATTATTTTGTATGCTTATCTTTCTTATCAAAGAGTGGATGAACTATGTAAAAGAAGAGAATATCTTACAGGAAATGGAAAATATCCAAATAGAAAATAAAACTCTAAGAAATAAGATGATTGAAGAAAGAAATGATTTGGAAGAATATTTTCTGCTTTGGATACATCAGATAAAGACGCCTATCACGGTGTGTAATCTGATACTTGGAAAGCCGGATGCCGATTACAGACTTAAGGAACAGATTTTTTATATAGAAGATTATACAAATATGGCTATGAATTATTTGAAGCTGAAAACAAGGGCTTCGGATATGGACATCTGTGAAGCGGACTTGGACAGTATAATAAGCGGTGTAATAAAAAAATACTCAATTATCTTTATTGAAAAGAAGATAAAGTTAAACTATAAAAAAACGGAAGCTAAAGTAGTTAGTGATACGAAATGGCTTTCCATACTTTTGGAACAGGTGATTTCAAATGCACTGAAGTATACAAAGTCGGGTGAAATCACTATACTCTATGATAATAAAACCAATAAGCTGACCGTAAAGGATACAGGAATAGGAATCCCTTCAAGTGATATAAAGAAAATCTTTGACAGGGGCTACTCGGGCTTTAACGGCAGATTAAATGAAAAGTCAAGCGGTCTTGGACTTTATATGGTAGGGAAGATTGCACTGCTTCTGGGTATTACAATTGAGGTGGAATCAAAGGTAAATATCGGAAGTGAGTTCTCATTTATATTTAAAAACAGATAAAATTATTTAAAATCCGGTCTAAACTTACAAGATTGTAAGATTAAACCGGATTTTGTCATATTAGATAAATGCAGGCAAGAAAAATTGAATGTAAAATAGTCGATATAAAGGAGGTAAACATGGCAATATTGGAATGTAAGAATATTAAAAAAATATATAAAACAAAGGATATAACAACGGAGGCGCTGAAAGGAGTGAACTTCTCGGTAGAAAAGGGTGAGTTCATTTCTATAATGGGTGAGTCGGGAGCCGGTAAGACAACTCTTTTAAATATAATAGCTACACTTGATAAGGCTACATCAGGCGTCTTAAGTTTAAACGGCAAAAACATTGCCACTTTAAAAAGCAACGAGATTGCAAGATTTCGCAGAAAAGAGCTGGGATTTGTATTTCAGGATTTCAACCTGTTGGATCAGTTTTGTAATAAGGACAATATTTATCTGCCGCTTGTACTTTCAGAGGAAAAAGTATCTTTGATGGATGAGAGGCTTGATGAAATCAAAGACAGGCTCGGTATAGGGGAGCTGCTTGATAAATATCCCTATGAAGTATCGGGAGGACAAAAACAGAGGATAGCTATTGCAAGGGCCGTTATTACAAAGCCTGCGCTTTTGTTGGCGGATGAGCCTACAGGAGCACTTGATTCCACATCTTCCGAGATGATTTTGAATCTGTTCCGTCAGGTCAACGAACACGGTCAGACCGTTTTGATGGTGACTCATTCACTTCGTGCGGCATCCTATGCAAAGAGAGTTTTGTTTATCAAAGACGGAGTTGTATTTCATGAGATATACAGAGGTGAAAATGAATCTCAGAGTGACTTTATGGAAAGAATAAATCAGAGTGAGTTTATGCTTGGCAGAGGTGAGAAAATATGAGTTTTTCAATGGCAAAAAAGTTTGCGCTGCAAAACTTAAGAGCAAATAAATTACTTGAAATTCCCTTTGTGCTGTCATCAGGAATAATGCTGATACTTTTTAATGTAATGTCAAGCTTGGTAAATAACAATTATGTAAGAACAAGACATGTGGTTTTGCCGACACTTATAAAGTTCGGAATAGTTATTCTGGCAATATTTACATTTATATTTATACAGTATGCTATAAATTTCTGGTTAAAGAGGAGGAATAAGGAGTTTGCACTGTACGGCATTCTGGGACTTGAGAAAAAACATGTAGGCAAGATTATCGGTATTGAATTTTTTATACTCTTTGCAATCATATGGATAATGGGAGTAGTCGGAGGATATATATTCGGTCAGCTTTGCTTTTTGTTTTTAAACTTTTTAATGAGAGATGTGTCCGGAAGGCTGATGGACTATACTTTCAGTATTTCGGCACTTATAAATACTACAGTTTTGACAGTTATTCTTTACCTGATTGTTATTATCGTAAGCGGATTCAGAATATATATGTCCACACCTATGGAACTTTTACAGAGAACTCACAAAGGTGAGGGGGAACCTAAGTCAAGAATCATAATAATGCTTGCAGGATTTATATTGCTGGCAGTAGGTTACGGTATTGCACTGTTTGTAGGCGGATTGCTTTCCTCTATTAACTATTTCTTTGTAGCGGTGATTGCCACAATATTTGCGACTTATCTTTTGTACGCAACTTTTACGGTATTTATTTTAAAGGCACAAAGAAATAATAAGAGCTTTTATACACCTAAGAAATTTTTGAGTATCAGCGGTCTTTTATACAGAATGAAGGGCAATGCGATATCACTTGCAAGTATATCAATTCTAAGTGCCGGAGTTATCATCAGTCTTTCCACTACGGTAGCGATATACTCAAACTATGTAAAGCTTGGAGACGGTATAATGCCCAGAGAATATAAGATTGAAGCCGGCAGTGAGAATATAAGCAATGAGGATATGGCAAAGAGACTGCAAAGCCTTGTGGAGTCAAGTGTGCCTGATGCGTCAATGATTAAAAATGAGTACACTACATTTTATATGACTACAGCTGCCGTAAGAATGGGTGATACAATAGCTGAATATCAAAGAGACAGCAAAGCTGACCCTATATTTGTAATTGCAAGTGACCTTGACGGATACAATGGGAGAACACATCAAAATATTAAACTTGATGACGGAGAAATTTTACTGGGAGATAATAAAAATAATAAAATCGGTGACACATTAAAAATAGGAGACAGAGATTTTAAGGTCAGAAAAATAGACAGTATATTTCCTTATGAATATTCAGGAGTAGAGGGATACAGTATTGTCGTTAAGGATATGGCTACTCTGGATTTTTTAAGAGAGGCTTTGGGCGGAACAGATATAAATTGCAGTGTATATTGGGATGTAGACGGAGTAGATGATAAGGAATATGAGGATACATTGGTAAAGCTTAAAGACGGCATAAAGAATCAGCTTACAGGTGATGGCAGAAGTGTGTATGATGTAAGCAGTCGTAGTGAGATGATACACAATCAGTATGAGATAAACGGAGGATTTTTATTCCTTGGGGTATTGATAGGCGTTATATTCCTTACAGGAACTGTTTTGATTACTTACTATAAGCAGATCAGTGAAGGCTATGAGGATAGAGAAAAGTATCAGATTATGAAAAAACTGGGGCTTTCAGATGATTTGATAAGAAAGACAACCGCGTCACAGATCGGGTGGATGTTTTATGCACCGCTTATTGTAGCAACGATTCATTGCATTGTGGCATCAAAGATAATATTCAGGCTTTTGGGTCTGTTCGGAGTAGGAGATGTTTCACTGTATGTGATATGTCTGGTATCTGTAATTGCAATATTTGCGTTTATATATTTTATTATCTTCGGGCTTACATCAAGGGTTTATGAAAAGATAGTTGAGTAAATTTAATCTTTCTATGGTATAATGTAAACTTAAGGTCAAAGGGATTTGACCAAATATTACCATAGAAAGAGGCTGTATGGAGATTTTAAAGGATTTGATGAATTTTTTGGATTCATCAGTGACAATGTTTCATGCAATAAATGAATGTGAAAAAGTTTTAAAAGACAGCGGGTATATATATTTACCTGAAAATGAAAAGTGGAATATAAGAGCGGGAAAGTACTATACAAAGAGGAATTCGTCAAGTCTTATCGCCTTTGATATAGCAAACGGAGATTATCACTTTCAAATAAGTGCGGCACATTCGGATTCGCCTACATTTAAGTTAAAGGACAGACCGATAATAGAGTCAAACGGCTACCTTAAGTTAAATGTTGAAGCCTATGGCGGAATGATTGATGCCACATGGCTTGATAAGCCTCTCACACTTGCAGGAAGAGTGATGGTGGATACCGGATGCGGCATAGAGACGAGACTGCTTTTTATAGATAAAGACCTGTTAATTATTCCGAATGTACCTATACATTTTAATAGAGAAATCAATAAGGGATTTGCTTTCAACAATCAAGTGGATATGTTGCCGGTATTCAGTGCAGGCAATCTAAGTGAAGCCGATTTTGACAAGATGCTTGCAAAGGAGCTGGGTGTTAAGCCTGAGGCCATACTTGCAAAGGATTTGTACCTTGTAAACAGACAAAAGGCTACAGTTATAGGCTATGACAACGAACTTATATCAAGCGGAAGACTTGACGACCTTGAGTGTGTATACACATCACTGCTTGGCTTTATTGAGGCAAATAACAATAATCATATCAATGTCTTTGCGGTATTTGACAATGAGGAGGTTGGCTCCGTGACAAAGCAGGGTGCAATGTCCACATTCCTTGTGAGCACACTTAACAGGATAAACAAAGCACTTGGAAAATCCGATGAGGACTACTACAGAGCTATAGCAAAGAGTATGCTTATAAGCTGTGACAATGCACATGCAATTCATCCGAATCACCCTGAGTTTTTTGATGTGAAGAACAGACCGGTTCTAAACAAAGGAATTGCAATCAAAGAGAGTGCAAATCAGAAGTACACTACAGATGCGTTCAGCAGAGCCGTGTTAAAAAAGATTCTTGATAAGAACAATATTCCGTATCAGACTTTTGCAAACAGAAGCGACATCATAGGAGGTTCAACGCTTGGCAATCTTTCAAATACGGCTGTAAGTATGAATGCCGTAGATATAGGTTTGCCGCAACTTGCTATGCACTCGGCATATGAAACGGCAGGAGCCAAGGATGTGGAGTATGCGATAGAAGCGCTTAGAGCATTCTTTGAGACAAATATTGATATAAAAGATGATAAGGTGTCTTTAGAGGTATAGATGAAGGATAAGAACGAAATATACTTTAAATGGGGTATTACAGCAGTTGCGGTAATTGTTATAGCACTTGTCATATCTTTGATTTTCAGTAAGCTCGGAATCATCGCCTCGGCACTAAAGACTGTAGTATCAACAGTTTCATCAGTACTTTACGGTGTGGTTATGGCATTTTTGATGGCACCTGTATACGACAGGATAAGCGCATGGGTGGAGGAGATACTCTCCTCATTTTTTCCTAAGTGGAAGAAATCGGGAAAATGGGCAAAGTTTATAGCTACTTTGGCTTGTCTTATCATACTTATATTTGTGATATTTGCTCTTATAATGATGATAATACCGGAGCTTGTAAACAGTATCACAAATGTTATCGGTTATGCTCCTGACGGAATGAGCAATTTGGAAAATTGGTTAAAGGATATACTCAATAAAAATCCTGACCTTGAAAAGCTTGTAATAGGCAACTATCAGGATATAAGCGAGAGGATAAGCGATATCGCGACCACTACCGTACTGCCGAATGTAAATACATATATCAAGAACTTATCAAGCGGTGTAATGAATGCACTGGGTGTGGTGGTAAATATCATTATCGGTATGATGGTAATGATGTATCTTCTCAATATGAAGACTACACTTTCATCACAGGCCAAAAAGATTGTGTATTCACTTGCAGGTGTAAAGATAGGCAATGAGATAGTTACGGAAGCCAGATATATCAAGAATATGTTTGAAAAGTTTATTGTAGGTAAGATAATAGACTCCATCATAATAGGAATAATAAACTATTTCTTTATGGTGATAATACATATGCCTTATGCTCTGCTTATAAGCGTGGTGGTAGGTGTAACCAATGTTATACCTTTCTTCGGACCTTTTATAGGTGCGATTCCAAGTATAGTATTGTTGCTGCTTGTTTCACCTGTTACGGCACTTCAGTTTGCAGTATGGATTTTGGTATTGCAGCAGGTGGACGGAAATATTATCGGACCTAAGATACTCGGACAGACTACAGGTCTTCCAAGCTTTTGGGTACTGTTTTCCATATTGCTCTTTGGAGGACTTTTCGGCATTGTAGGTATGATAATAGCTGTGCCTACTTGGGCTATAATATACAGGAGTATAAGCAGGGTTTCAGAACATTTTTTAAAGAAAAAGGGATTGGAGCCTGACAGCAAACATTACATGGATCTTGACTATATAGATGAAGAAAGCAAAAAATATATAAAATTGGAATAATTTATTTACCCCTCATTTGATAAAGACAATGAGGGGTGATTTTTTAGGAGGAAAAATGACAAAAGAAAACTTACAATATATAGAAAATGTAAAGGCCGGGGATATACCTTGGCACAGGCTTACCACTGCTTATAAAAGAGCTACGGATTTTGATAAGTATTTTGATGTGCTTTTTAAGATGAAAAGCAAAGAAGATGTGGAAGAGGCAGGAAATGAGATTGCTGTAAATATAGAACATCAGGATACACTTTGGCAAGCAACACCTTTTGCCTGTATATTCCTATACAAAGTCTTTAAAAAGGCTTTAGAGGACAGAGATAAAAACCCTGTAGCGACATATCTTGTACCGGAGCTTGCGGAATTGTTCGGATATATAGTTGAAGCGGTAAATATTGTAGAAGATATGGAACATCCGGATCCCTTACCTCACTTTAAAGATATGCTTTCTGAAAAGTATCTTTGGTCTGAAGTTTATGATGAGGAAGAGGATGAAATGAGATGGGATGAAGGTGATGTATTTCCGGATGATTTGTATTACAGCTTTTACTACTATTCAAAACAGGTGCTGCTTCTTTTAAAACCTTTATTAAAACAGTCGGATGATGAATGGTCCAAGAAATTGTATGAACTTATAAAAGCATAGGAGACGAGATATGAAGACATTAAAGAGAATATTACTTGGTTTTGTAGTTATTATATTGGTAGCATCCGGCCTGTGGTTTGGCAGATTTAAGGTCGAAGATATAAGTGCTCATAAAAAAATAGCGGATATAAATTCATATATGAAGACTGTAGACGATATCAAAATTTCGGATAATGTAAATGTAGTTGCGATAGGAGAGGCGGCTCACGGTTGTAAGGACTTTCAGGAACTTAAACTTTCGGTATTAAAGAAAATGGTGAAAGATTACGACTTCAGAGCTTTTGCACTTGAGGCTGACTATGGTGAGTGTGCCACAATAAACAGATATATTCAAGGCGGTGACGGAGATATAGAAAGTATTGTAAAGACATTTTCATTTCCTATATATCATACAAAGCAGATGGAAGAGCTTATTTCATGGATGAGAGAATACAACAGTACCGCTGATGAGGGCGATAAGCTTAGATTCTACGGCTTTGATATGCAAAATCCTGAAACAAGTTATGAGTTTTTAAAAAGTTACTGCACATCAAAGGGACTTACAAGTGCAGAAGAATTTGATAAAAATTTGGACTGCATAGAAAAAGGTGAGGTAAGCGTAGAGAGTGCAAAAGCTGCTATTGATTTTGTCAACAGCTTGAAAGAAAAAATCGGCGATATAGATGTGTCAAATGCCGATGACAGAGATGCGGTATTTGAGTTAAATACTGTAAGACAGTCAATGGAGACTTTTACTAAAAGTGATGAATCAATTTATACTCTCAGAGACAGTGATATGGCAGGGAATATAGAGACCGTTTTGAATATTGAAAAGAAAATAGGTAGCGGAAAGCTTGTTATAGCCGCACATGACGGACATATAGCAAAGATAGGTAACGGCTATACATCTATGGGAGCCGTTTTATCAAATGATCTTAAAGACGCTTACTACTGTATAGGTACAGATTTTTGGAAGGTTACGGACAATATAAAGAATTTTCAGAAGAAAAACAGAAGTATACAAAGTTTTATTTCAGCCGATCCGCTTGCGGCACAGGCAAGATTTGCAAAGGATAAGCAGTATTTATTGGACTTTTCCGATATAAAGGAGGGAGACAGTCTATACAGCATGATAAACTCTCCGTTAAGAATGGGAACACTTGGAGAAGGATATACATGGATGATGAGGATAGTACAGAGCAGTTACAGGCCTAAGGCGATTCCAAGCGGTCTGTATAATGCAATGATTTTTGTATACGAAGGTGAGCCTATAGAGATAATAAATTAAAATTTTCAGATTAACTTGCTTTTTGAAAGCAAAGTGATATACTCCTAGTTAGTAAATTCTAACTGGGAGGTTTTTTATGAACAATGTAATAAATATAGTTATAATAGTTGTCATTGCGGCATTGGTGGTTTTCGGAATCGCAAACTATATCAAAAAGCTGAAAAAGGGTGGAGATTGTTGCCCTGAACATGAAGAAACTACAAAGTCGATAAAGGTTAAGGACAGAGACAAGTCACATTATCCGTATGAAGCAAAGCTTGCAATAGACGGTATGAGCTGTGGCAACTGTGTAAGAAATGTCGAGAATGCACTCAATGCACTTGACGGTACTTGGGCAAGCGTCAGCCTTGAGGACAATATGGCGACAGTACTTTTAAAGGATAAGCCTGATATTGAAAAACTTTCAAAGGCTGTATCTGATGCAGGATATTTGGTATTAAAGAGAAAATCTACATACTAAAATTGTAAAATAGAGATTAAAATTTGAAAGCTTATTTAAAATCAAATAAAATTGGCATAATATAGCGCTGATAATATAAATATGTTATAATAGACAGTACAATATATTTGTTAATGCATAATGAATATCACAATGTATAAGATTATCTTACGATTTAATTCATATTTTGCATTGGAAAGGAAATTTATGTCAAAGAAGATTAAAGTATTTTATGATTACACATGCCCTTTTTGTTACAAAGGAATAGGAGAGCTTCAAGATATTTTACCGGATTATAAGAGTGTGGAGGTGGAGTGGTCTCCATGTGAGGCACATCCAAGACCCGAACCTGCAAGAGTACATTCGGATTTGGCTGCACAGGTAGGTTTTTATATTGCGGAGAACGGTTTCAATATAAAGAAATACAATAATTTGGTGTTTGAAGCACATTTTGAAAATCAGCAAAGAATTGATGATAAGGAACTTTTGGCAGACATTGCCGAGCAGGCAGGTGCAAAGAGAGAAGATGTTTTGGAGCTTTTAGCTGCAAATAAGAACGCAAAGAAGGTGGAAGATTCAAATATCGAGGTTTGGGATACACTGGGTATTCCGGCAGTGCCTTCATATGTATACGGTGATACGATTGCGGCATCAGGAGGCGGATTATTGGTTCCTATCAGCAAAGTTTCAGAGCTTTTTAAGCTGGCTGTAAACGATAAGTAAAGTGATTTTGGTAGTTTTCACAAAAGTTACTTAGAAAATATTTCACAAAGTTTTTACTTTAGCAAAATTCAAGCCATATTACAATATATAAAAATTATATTGTAATATGGCTTTTTATATATATAATAGCCTAAAAAATTAGACCAAAAAGCTCCAATTACCGCTTTGCAAAAAGATTGCAACATTTTCTTATTGACATTTAACATTTATGTAATATAATAAAGGTATCCCGACGAACAAAAGATTCGTTCTTTGCAAGAAAGGAAGTAAATGAAAAACAACTTTAAGAAGATAATTTTAGTTGCATCTGTTTTTTCAGCTATGATGGCCGGAAGTGCATATGCGGCTACACAGGCGGAAGTGGATTATGTTACAGGTCCTGCATTCGGTCTTAATGCGGATCAGTACGAAACAACACTTGACTCTTATAAACAACAGCAGGAGGCTGAACTTGTAGCGAAGGAGGATGAGGAGATAGCTGCCTTAAGAGCATCTGCAAGAGGCAGATCTGTAGGTAAGTTCAAAGCATATGCTTACTCACTTGATACAGATCCTTCCAATATTACTACTGCAGGTACAAGACCTACTGTAGGAAGAACTATAGCTGCGGACTGGTCGGTGCTTCCGAGAGGAACCAGAGTTCGTATCGGAGACAGTGATACTATCTATGTAGTGGAAGATACAGGTGGCAATATTAAGGGAAAGACCATCGACATCTTCATGAACAATGACAGTGAGGCCAGAGCACATGGAGTAAGATACCCTGAGCTTTATGTCGTAGAGGGTGATGCAAAAGACGCTCAGCAAAAGATTGATGCGATTTTGGCAAGAAGAGCCGAGAGACAGGCAAGTCAGAATAAATAATTTAAGACCAAGAGATAGCAAATAAGTTAATATGTGAATAGGTTAGACAGTTACAAGCAGGTAACAAGACAATATAGGATTATTGTCTACACTTCGTTAAGAAGATATGATTAATACGTTTGCAAAAGGGATATTAGAGAGAAAATCAATTCGGTTTTCTCTTTTTTATATTGTAAAAATTTTTTTGTATTAAAAAACTCCCGCAGTTTCCTGCGAGAGTCTTTTATTTATTTTGCAAACTGTCTTGGCGGTGTATTTTCGTTAAGAAGCTCAAACTTATATCCGTCAGCCTTAAGTCTCTCTATAATGGTAGGGAGAGCATCATGTACGAATGCGGTACTCGGCATATCGTGCATAAGCAAAATGGAATGAGTATTCTCATTTACCTGCTTGATAGTCTGGTCAATAAGTTCCTGACCTTTCTTGCCCTCTACGTCACCGTCAAATGAGTTCCAGTCAAAGTATACTATTCCTCTGTCTCTGACAGCCTGTAAAAGCTGAGGTCTTATAGCTTTGTTGTAGCTTGCATTACTTCCGCCCGGGAAACGAAGCATCTTACTGTGCTCACCTGTAGCTTTAAAAATAAGATCGTCCATAGCGTCATAGTCCGCCATAAAAGCATCTACAGAAGCATATATCTTTTTGTAGTTATGTGTCAAACTGTGAACGGCTACATTGTGTCCTCTGTCTTTGATCTGCTTAAGCATATTTATCAGAGGTTCAGTATCCATATACTGTGCTGTAACAAAGAAACAAGCCTTGATATTGTACTGGTCCAATATATCTAAAAGTCTTGGAGTACCTGTCCAAGGACCGTCGTCAAATGTGAAGTAAACCACCTTTTCATCCGGACCCGGGTTGCTCTCAGGTGCGGCTGTAGTCTCTTCGGCACTCTGAGAAGTCTCGCTCTCGGATACCGCTGAAATCTCACCTTCACTTGAGGTCTCACTGTTATTTACTTCTACAGTTGTTTCTGTAGTGTCCTTTGATGCGTCCGCTACTTTAACATTTTTCTTTCTTGCACTCCAACCGTAGGCAACCATCGCTGTAAAAATACAGCAAAAAATCAATACTATAATCGGCACAACAAAATTATGTCTTTTTCTTCTACTTCTTCTTTTCATTTCTACCTTCCTTAGATAAATTGAATGCCCTGAGTCTTGTAAGATCTACGGAGATATATAGAATGTAGATGACACACAGAGTATTCGAAACTTGTATTAGTATAGCAGATAACAGGCGGTTTGTGTTGATATTTTTCTTAAATACTTTTAAAGGAATGATAAAAGCATAATTATGATATTCATATAAATATGAGTTCGGTCTGTAATTTAAAATAATGTGATTTTGTTGACATTTATAATATATACATATATGATGTGTGTGTTCAAAAACAAAATGAAAAGGAAAATATTATGGTATATATTTGGCTGATTATAGGCTTTGTATGTCTTGTAGGCGGAGCGAATTTCTTTGTGGAGGGAGCTTCACAGGTGGCAAGAAAGCTCAATGTGCCTTCTGTTGTAATAGGTCTTACAATAGTGGCATTCGGAACAAGCGCTCCGGAGGCGGCGGTAAGTATTGATGCGGCTCTGAAGGGAAGCAATGCGATAGCGCTTAACAATGTTATAGGTTCAAACATATTCAATCTTTTGGCGGTAGTGGGTATATGTGGAATAATACATGCGATGCCTGTGGACAAGTCGCTTTTAAAATTTGACTATGTGGTAAACATAATAATTACCGTTATAACACTTGCTTTTATATTCCTTACAAGCGGTATAGGCAGAATAGAGGGCGCGATACTTCTTATAATTTTTATAGTGTATATGATTTATACCGTAAGGTCTGCGCTTAAAGGAAGCAGTGACAACAAGGATGAAAACAAGAAAAAGCTGCCCCTGCCTTTGGCAATTGTCTATATAGTCGGAGGTCTTGTGCTTGTAGTATTAGGCGGTGACAAGGTTGTGGAGTCCGCCAAAGAAATAGCTTTGATGTTCGGAATGAGTGAGACATTGGTTGGACTTACAATAGTGGCGATAGGTACTTCACTGCCTGAGCTTGTGACAAGTATTGTAGCTTCAAGTAAGGGTGAGAACGGTCTTGCACTTGGTAATGTTATAGGTTCAAATATCTTTAATATTATATTTATACTGGCATTCTCTTCAGTATTAAATCCTATAGGCGCGGATGTGGTAGCGGTATATGATACATTCTTTTTATTGTGTGCAACCTTGATGGTCTATATATTGGCTAAAAATGACGGTGAGATATCCAAAAAAGAAGGTCTTGCCATGGTTATAGCTTATATAGCTTATACTGTATTTATTATTTTGAGATAAAAATAAACCGATTCTTTTTGAGATAACTCATAAGAATCGGTTTTTATTTTACATTAAAGCAAGTTTTATGCTAAGAAAGGCACAAGGAATAAGAATCCGCAGCCTATGATTACTCCTGTCACTATAAGTACTATAGCGCAGTAACCCATAATATCTCTGGCGCCAAGTCCTGCAATACCCAGAGCCGGCAAAGCCCAGAAAGGTTGAAGCATATTTGTCCAAGCGTCACCCCATGCAATAGCCATAGCGGATACTGCCGGAGAAACTCCTATTGAATTGCCTGCAGGCATTACTATAGGAGCCTGTACAGCCCACTGTCCGCCGCCTGAAGGAACGAAGAAGTTTACAATACCTGCAGAGAGGAATGTAAACAGCGGGAATGTAGTCTGAGTTGATATATTTACAAAGAAATCGCTTATAGCACCTGCAAGTGAATGTCCATTCGGACCTGCAGCGGTCATAATACCCATGATACCTGCGTAGAACGGGAACTGTAAGATGATACCGCCTGCACTCTTTGAAGCGTCTGTAATAGCTCTTACATAGCTTATAGGAGTTCCGTGGAATATAATTCCAAGTGTAAGGAAGATAAGGTTTACAACATCAAGTGATAAGTTCAGCCCCTTATTGACAACTACAGAGTGTATAATGTAAATAATAGCAATTAAAGCTGTTATTATTGAAAGGAAAGGGCTGTTCTCAAGATGCTCAGCCGGTGTGGTGGCCTTGGTCAGCTCAACCTTTTCTTCTACAAGCAGCTTAGGATCCACAGTTACGGTATCCTCAGGCAGCGGATGCATCTTCGCATTGACAAAGGCTATTACTATAATGATAGCCACTACAATGATAAGATTCCATGCTGAAAATATAGTCTGTGATGTAGGGATAGACTCGGTTACGGCGCCTGCGGTCTGCTTGTTTATCTCATCGGTATATGAGGCAAGCTGTAGCGGTATTGAACCTGAAAAACCTGCGTGCCAGATTACAAAGCCTGAATATGCTGATGCGATAAGCAGTCTGTAGTCGACACCCTTTACCTTCTTTGCAATTTCCTTTGCAAGTATTGCGCCTACTACAAGTCCGAATCCCCAGTTAAGCCAACAGGCAATCATAGATACCACTGTAATAAATACGATTGCGGATGTAGGACTTTTCGGAACTCCCGCCGCCGCATTTATCGCTCTTTTTACCGGTGGAGCGGTAGCAAGTGCGGTACCAAGTACCAGTACAAGAGCCATCTGCATAGAGAATTTCAAAAGACTCCAGATACCCTTACCCCAAGCATCGGCTACATCCCAAGGCATCATACGTGTAACAGGTAATGCAGCCAGGAAAACTACAATAGTAAGGATGATACAGAAGATGAATGCATCCGGCAAATACTTCTGAACAACATTTACACATGCGTTTGTAAATTTCTTAAACATTTATCTGCCTCCTTTTACGAATTGTTTAATTATTAACATTATATCAAAATACAATCCAAAAAACCACTATATATTCATAAAAAATTAAATGAAAATGCCTCGAAAATTCATAAAAAGCATTCCAACTTTAAAAAGGGATATGGCTGTAAGCATATCCCTAATGTGTAAAACATTATATAAGTCTCTTAAGTAAAAGGCTTTTATAAGAATGCCTTTAAATTAGAATGTTTTTAAATCATCTGCAACTTTCAAAGGTGCTTCGGTCTTTGCAATAACTTCATCTACGCTTACGCCCTCAGCAACTTCTTTAAGTACAAGACCGTCATCTGTAACTTCTATTACAGCCAACTCCGTAACAATCTCATCAACCGCATGTATAGCTGTAGCCGGAAGATTGATAGACTTCAAAATCTTAGGTGAACCGTCTTTTGCAGTATGTGTCATAGCGATGACAACCTTTTTTGAACCTGTAACAAGGTCCATAGCGCCGCCCATACCCGGAACCATTTTGCCCGGAACTATATGGCTTGCAAGGTTTCCTTTTTCATCTACCTGCAATGCACCGAGAACTGTCATATCCACATGTCCTCCGCGGATAATTGCAAATGAGAATGCACTGTCAAAGTATGAAGCACCACGTAAAACTGTTACATTCTGTCCGCCTGAATTGATAAGATATTTGTTGGCAAGTCCTTCACCTGCAAGAGGTCCCATACCGAGAATACCGTTCTCTGACTGAAGTGTAATCTCTATTCCTTCAGGAACATAGTCCGCTACCATAGTAGGAAGTCCGATACCTAAGTTCACCACATCACCATCACGTAAATCACGAGCAACTCGTCTGGCAATTTTCTCTTTTGACATTATGATTCACCTCCTACAAGATAATCTACAAATATAGCCGGAACTGCAACATTCTCAGGCTGAATATCGCCTACAGGAACTATAAGGTCTGCACCTGCGATAACAACATCGGCAGCTGTAGCCATAACCGTGTTGAAGTTCTTTGATGTAGCTGTGAAGTATAAGTTGCCCTTTTCATCGGCTATAGTGGCACCTATAAGAGCGAAGTCGGCTCTGAGAGGTTTCTCAAGGAGGTAGTCCTTGCCGTCAATATTGATGACCTGCTTACCATCTGCAACTTCGGTACCGACACCTGTAGGTGTAAGTACGCCGCCAAGTCCTGCACCGCCTGAACGGATTCTCTCTGCAAGTGTACCCTGAGGAGAAAGCTCAACCTCCATAGTACCGTCATTCATCTTTTGTCCTGTTATAGGATTTGTACCTATATGTGTTGCAATAACTTTTTTTACCTGATTGTTGGCAACCAGTTTACCGATACCGGTTGTAGGAGTGGCGGTATCATTACATATAAGTGTTAAATCTTTTACTCCCTTCTCAACCAATGCGTCAATGATCGGTTCAGGTGTACCGCAGGCCAAAAAACCGCCTACCATGATGGTTGCGCCGTCATGGATGTTTGCAATAGCGTCTTTGATTGAAACTATCTTCATTTTTATTCCCTTTCTACAACAATTGCTGTGCCCATACCGCCACCGATACATAGTGTGGCAAGGCCGCATTTTGAATCTCTTTTTTGCATCTCATAGAGTAGAGTTGTAAGTATTCTTGCACCTGATGCACCGATAGGATGTCCAAGTGCTATAGCACCGCCGTTTACATTGGTGATTTCTCTCTTAAAGCCGAGTTCGTTACATACTGCAATAGCCTGTGCCGCAAAAGCCTCGTTAGCTTCGATAAGTTCAAGGTCGTCTACTGTAACACCTGCCTTTTCCATAGCCTTTCTGGATGCAGGAATTACACCGAGTCCCATTACGCTAGGATCAACACCGCCTGAAGCATAGCCTTTAATAGTAGCCATGATAGGAAGCTTAAGCTCAAGAGCCTTCTCCTTGGAAGCGATAATGAACATAGCAGCACCGTCGTTGATACCTGATGCGTTACCTGCAGTAACAGTACCGTCTTTCTTGAATGCAGGTTTAAGTTTTGCAAGGTTCTCTATAGTAGTATTGAATCTTGGGAACTCATCTGTATCAAATACCTTAGGATCTCCCTTTCTCTGTGGGATAACTACAGGAACTATCTCATCTTTGAATCTTCCGGTCTCAATAGCTACCTGAGCTCTTCTCTGGCTCTCAACAGAGAAAACATCCTGATCTTCTCTTGTAATGCCCTTTTGCTCAGCGATATTCTCAGCTGTTACTCCCATATGATAATTGTTGAAGGCATCCCAAAGACCGTCTGTAATCATCTCGTCTACAAGTGTCTGATTGCCCATCTTCACGCCGAATCTTGCGCCTCTTAAGATATATGGTGCGTTTGACATACTCTCAGTACCGCCTGCCAATACGATATCAGCATCACCTGCTTTGATAATCTGAGCTGCAAGCTCAATAGTTCTAAGGCCTGAACCGCAAACCTTGTTTACTGAAAAAGCCGGAGTGGTATTCGGAAGACCTGCACCAAGTATTACCTGGCGAGCGATATTCTGACCGAGACCTGCACCAAGTACGTTTCCGACTATTGCTTCATCGATAAGAGAAGCGTCAATACCGGCACGCTCAATAGCTCCCTTTGCCGCTGTGATACCAAGATCTACCGCACTTACACCTGCCAATGAACCGCCGAAACTACCCATAGCTGTTCTTGCAGCACTAACTATAACTACCTCTTTCATGTTTATTACCTCGTCATTCTATAAAAATGAACAATACCAAAGAGTGATTATCGCCCTGTATTGTTAGATATACGTCTCATCTATAGCATACCATAACTGTAAGGATTTATCTACCCCCTTATTATTGAAAATGGCCATAAAAAATATTGTATATTATCATATATATATTTTTTAAACAATGTGGTATAATATATAAAAGTGCGAGTATGTATAAAATACTATAGACAGGTCAGGTTTATTCCATATCTAAGTAATAAAAAAGACAGCAAAATAATTTTGCTCAATTAAAGATTGAAAAATTCATACTTTTAATCAATGATGTATTTTGTATACAAGAAATTGCTTATGCAAAATATATATAATACTTAGTCAAAAAAACTGATTGAATGTCAGATACATATATGTTATATTTTTATCAGAGACTTTTATCATGTCAAATATGATTACTGACATGCAATATTTACAAGGAGGTGTTTTATGGGTTTTGTAAGATTTGACGCGGAAGGTGCGGTCGGTATTGTTACTATTGACAGACCTAAGGCACTTAATGCTTTGAATTCCGAAGTGTTATCAGATCTTGAGGCGTGCTTTGACGGCATTGATACAAATGTTATAAGAGCGGTTGTATTGACAGGTTCAGGCGATAAGTCCTTTGTAGCCGGTGCGGATATAGGTGAGATGAGCAAACTGAGCGTGGCTGAAGGTGAAGCATTCGGTAAGAAGGGAAATGATGTATTCAGAAAGATAGAGACTTTCCCTATACCGGTAATAGCGGCAGTGAACGGATTTGCGCTGGGCGGCGGATGTGAGCTTGCTATGAGCTGTGATATAAGAATATGTTCGGAGAATGCGGTATTCGGTCAGCCTGAGGTGGGACTCGGCATTACACCGGGATTTGGCGGTACTCAAAGACTTGCCAGAATAATCGGAATAGGTATGGCTAAGCAGCTTATATTTACAGCAAGAAATATAAAAGCCGACGATGCTCTAAGACTCGGACTTGTAAACGCTGTTTATACAAGTGAAGAGCTTATGGTTCAGGCTAAGAAGATGGCGGCTACAATAGCTGCAAACGCTCCTATAGCTGTAAGAGCTGCAAAGAAAGCTATAAATGACGGACTTCAGGTAGATATTGATAAGGCCATTGTTATAGAAGAAAAGCTGTTCGGCAGCTGTTTTGAAACTCATGACCAGAAGGAAGGCATGGGTGCATTTATGGAAAAGAGAAAAGAAAAGAATTTTACCAATTCATAAATTTCGACTTGGTAAAGTATAGTTTTTATAAATTTAAATTATTTAAAGGTTTTTGAGAAAGGAAGTAAAAAGATGATAGTTGGTGTTATTGGTGCAGGTACAATGGGTTCAGGAATTGCTCAGGCTTTTGCTATGACTGAAGGTTACGAGGTTAGACTTTGTGATATCAAAGAAGAGTTTGCACAGGCAGGATTTGCAAAGATTCAAAAGAATATCAATTTCCTTGTAGGTAAAGAAAAGATTACAAAAGAAGCGGGAGATAAGATTATTTCAAAGATAAAAGTCGGACTCAGCAATATTTGTACAGACTGTGACCTTGTTGTTGAAGTTGCACTTGAGAAGATGGAAATTAAGAAAGAGATCTTTAAGGAACTTGAGAAGATTGTTCCTAAGGATTGTATCTTTGCTTCAAATACTTCATCGCTTTCTATTACAAGAATCAGCGAAGGACTTGACAGACCTGTAGTAGGAATGCATTTCTTCAATCCTGCTGACAGAATGAAACTTGTTGAGGTAATCGGCGGAAAGAATACACCTGCAGAGCTTGTTAAGAAGATAGAAGAGATTGCCGTTGAGATCGGTAAGACACCTGTACAGGTTAAGGAAGCTCCGGGATTTGTAGTAAACCGTATCCTTATCCCTATGATCAATGAAGCAATCAATGTATGGGATGCAGGAACGGCAGATGCAGAGGGCGTTGATACAGCTATGGTTTTGGGATGTGCACATCCTATGGGACCTCTTCATTTAGCAGACCTTATCGGACTTGATATTTGCCTTGCTATTATGGAAGTTATTCACAATGAGACAGGTGACGACAAGTACATACCTGCTCCTAAGTTAAAAGAGCTTGTAGCTGCAGGTAAGCTAGGTAAGAAGACCGGAGAAGGAATTTTCTCATATAAGTAATAAGTAAGATAAATACCCCCTTTTTACAGAGGTAAGAAGGGGGCATAAATATTGGTATAAATACAAAAGGCGGGTTTGTATTTACTATATATAAGGTGAAAGAAAACTAAGAAAGGATAATGCAAACAAAGACTTTCACTTTTATGTTTGCACTTGGATTTATTCAAGTAGGGTATTATTCATGGATTTTACTTTAGACAAGAAACATGAGATGGCGAGAACCCTCTTTAGGGAGTTTGCCGAAAAGGAAGTAAAACCTCTTGCAATAGAGGTAGATGAAACAGAAGTATTTCCAAGAGAGACTGTAACTAAGATGGCTAAGTACGGTTTCCTTGGTATTCCTGTTGCAAAGGAGTACGGCGGTCAGGGAGCGGATCCGTTGGCATATGTTATGTGTGTTGAAGAGATTGCAAAAGATTGCGCTACTACAGCCGTTATTATTTCAGCACATACATCTCTTTGCTGTGATCCTATCGCCACATACGGTACACCGGCTCAGAAAGAGAAGTATCTTATTCCTCTTGCAAAGGGAGAAAAGCTTGGAGCATTCGGTCTTACAGAGCCTAACGCAGGTACCGATGCACAGGGCGTTGTTACAACAGCAGTTCTTGACGGTGATGAGTATGTACTCAACGGTTCAAAGATTTTCATTACCAACGGTAAGGAAGCTGATATCTATGTAATCATTGCATGTACAGATGTGAAGGTGGATGCAAAGGGAAGAAAGAAAAAAATCTTCTCAGCATTCCTTGTAGAAAAGGGAACACCGGGATTCTCATTCGGTACAAAGGAAAAGAAGATGGGTATCAGAGGTTCATCTACATATGAACTTATTTTTAACGATTGCAGAATTCCGAAAGAAAATATGCTCGGACCTGAAGGTAAGGGATTCGGTATTGCAATGCATACTCTTGACGGCGGTCGTATAGGTATTGCCGCACAGGCACTAGGTATTGCAGAGGGCGCACTTGAGAGAACTATCAACTATGTAAAAGAGAGAAAGCAGTTCGGAAGAACTATCGGAGCATTCCAGAATACACAGTTTGAGCTTGCAAATATGGCAACCAAAGTAAAAGCGGCACAGATGCTTGTATACAGAGCTGCAATGGCTAAGGCTACACAGAAGACATATTCTGAAGAAGCCGCAATGGCTAAGCTTTTTGCTGCCGAGGTAGCTATGGAAGTAACTACCAAGGCTGTTCAGCTGCACGGCGGATACGGTTATACAAGAGAATACGAGATTGAAAGAATGATGCGTGATGCAAAGATTACAGAAGTTTACGAAGGTACAAGTGAAGTGCAGAGAATGGTAATCGCCGGTGCATTGCTTAAATAAAGTTGCTATTACGAATGGAGGATGTCATGAAGATAGTTGTTTGTATTAAACAAGTGCCGGATACAAAGGGTGGCGTTGTTTTCAACCCTGACGGCACACTTAACAGAGGAGCTATGCTTACAATCATGAACCCTGATGATAAAGCGGGTCTTGAGGCGGCTCTTAGAATAAAGGATAAATACGGTGCGGAAGTTACAGTAGTTACTATGGGACTTCCAAAGGCTGATGAGGTGCTTAGAGAAGCTCTTGCAATGGGAGCCGATAATGCAATCCTTATAACAGACAGAGTACTTGGCGGTGCCGATACTTGGGCAACATCACAGACTATAGCCGGAGCACTCAGAAAGCTTGAATATGATATTATTATTACAGGTCGTCAGGCTATCGACGGTGATACCGCACAGGTCGGACCGCAGATTTCAGAGCACCTGGGCATACCTGTTATCAGCTATGCACAAAAGATTGAGGTTGAAGGTGACAGTGTAGTGGTAGAGCGTCAGTTTGATGACAGATACCATGTTTTGAAAGCAAAGATGCCTGTACTTATCACAGCACTCTCAGAGCTGAATGAGCCTAGATATATGACTCCGGGCGGTATCTTTGATGCTTATGACAAGGAAGTAACAGTATTCTCAAGAGCGGACCTTGTAGGTGTGGACGACTCAAATATAGGTCTTAAGGGTTCACCTACACAGATCGCAAAAGCATCCGATAAGGTAAGAAAGGGTGCCGGAGAGCAGGTAAACTTAAGTGCATCAGAGTCTGTTGACTATATCTTAGGCAAATTAAAAGAAACACATATCATCTAAAAAGGAGTCGTTTATGAGACAAAATACAGAAGAATACAGGGGAGTGTTTACATTTGCCCAGCAGGTAGACGGCAAATTAAGCGGTATTTCCCTTGAGCTTATAGGAAAAGGTAAGGATTTGGCTGCCGACCTTAATACAGAGGTAACGGCGGTTCTTCTAGGATCTGATATAAAGGGATTGGCACAGGAGCTTGCCGAGTACGGTGCCGACAGAGTGATTGTGGTTGACGATCCTAAACTTAAAGAGTATCGTACAGAGCCTTATACACAGGCGCTTGCAGCAGTTATAAATGAGTTTAAACCTGAGATATTCATTATCGGTGCTACAGCTATAGGTAGAGATTTGGGACCTAGAGTATCCGCAAGAGTCGGAACAGGTCTTACAGCAGACTGTACACAACTTGATATAGGTGACTATCCGCTTGTAGCTATTGCAGGAAGAGAGCAAAAGCACAATCAGCTTCTTATGACAAGACCTGCATTCGGCGGAAACACCATAGCTACTATTGCCTGCCCTGAGAACAGACCTCAGATGGCTACAGTTCGTCCGGGTGTTATGCAAAAGAAGGAAAGAGTTGCAGGAGCAAAGGCTGAGATTGTTGACTTTGATGCAAAGCTTGAAGAGAACAACAAGTATGTTGAGATTTTAGAGATCGTAAAGAACACAAAGACTACAGAAGATATCATGGCTGCAAAGATCTTGGTATCAGGCGGTAGAGGTGTCGGTTCGGCTGAGAACTTTAAGATACTTAAGGATCTTGCGGATGCGCTTCACGGCACTGTAAGCTGTTCAAGAGCTGTAGTGGATGCAGGTTGGATGTCTAAGGATCTTCAGGTAGGACAGACAGGTAAAACAGTTCGTCCGCATCTATACTTTGCAATAGGTATCTCAGGTGCTATACAGCATCTTGCAGGTATGGAAGAGAGTGACATTATCATCGCTATCAATAAAGATGAGAATGCACCTATTTTCAGCGTTGCAGACTACGGTATTGTAGGAGATTTGAACAAGATAGTTCCTGCACTTACAGAAAAGATTAAGGCTGAGCTTGCTAAGGAAAATTGATATATTATAAACAGTTTCGCTATAACCCTAAAAAGGTTATAGCGAATTTTTTATCTTTAAGAAAAAAAAGTTGACATGAGAGTAAACTTTAGATATAATCGAATCACCTTATAAACATACTAATTTTATAGGTAAATAGGTTATTTGACAGATATACAGTAGGAAGGAATGCTCATGGAAAAGAAAGAATTCAATCGCGGACATAAACATGAACACAATCATAAGCATGAACACAACCATGACCACAGCCATGGCGTAGACCATATTCACAGCCATAGAAATCTTATAGGATTTGATGAAAACGGTATACCGACAATTACTTTAAAGTCGGACCATGAAGAAGACGGAGACGATAAGGCGTTTATCAGAGATTATATGAATGCGGTTTCAGAATACAGAAAGACTTTTCCGTCAAAGGATGAGGTTTTGGAAAACACTCCCGATCCGGCGGTAAGAGAGATGATTTTGCGTCAGAATCAGCTTGGATTTGATACCACATTTGACAGATTTGATAAGCAACAGCCACAGTGTGGTTTCGGTATGGCGGGAATCTGCTGTAAGATCTGTAATACGGGTCCATGTAAGATAACTTCAAAGAGTCCTAAGGGAGTCTGTGGTGCGGATGCAGACCTTATAGTTGCAAGAAATTTGCTTCGTTCAGCCGCTGCCGGTGTAGCTCAACACGGTATGCACGGTCGTGAAGTTATTTTATCTTTGAAGTGGGCGGCTGAAGGAAAACTTGATTTACCTATACTCGGACAACAAAAGATAAAGGATACCGCAAAAGCATTCGGAATAAAGACTGAGAGAAGAAGTATAAAAAAGATTGCGTCGGAACTTGCAGATGTGCTTTTGGATGATATGAGTCGTACGGTTCCGGGAGACTATAAAATAATAGAGGCACTTGGCTCCGAGGAAAGAAAAAAGGTGTGGAAGGAACTTGATATACTGCCTATAAGTGCTTATCATGAGGTATTTGAGTCTTACCACAAAACAGGCGTCGGTACTGACGGTGACTGGAAGAGTATAATGCAGCAGTTTTTACGTTGCGGACTTGCATTCACATATTCAGGTGTTGTAAGTACATCAATAGCAACTGACGGTCTTTTCGGAGTTGGAGACAGAGTTACATCAAAGGTAAATATCGGTGCTTTGAAAAAAGGATATGTGAATATTGCGGTTCACGGTCATCTGCCTACCCTGGTAAGTGAGATTGTAAGAGTCGGTCAGGAAGAGAAGTTTATAAATCTTGCAAAAGAAGCGGGTGCAAAGGGAATAAGATTTTACGGTATTTGCTGCTCAGGACTTTCGGCAATGTATCGCTATGCCGGAGTTATTCCTCTTTCAAATGCGGTATCTGCCGAGCTTGTACTTGGTACGGGAGCGCTTGACCTTTGGATTGCCGATGTTCAGGATGTATTCCCGTCCATTATGGAAGTTGCAAAGTGCTTCAGAACTACAGTTATTACAACCAGTGAGTCTGCAAGATTGCCGGGTGCCGAGAGATTTGAGTATGACCATCACCACTCAAATATAGGAGAGACAAGAGAACTTGCAGAAAAAATAGTGCTAAGAGGTATAGAAAGCTTTAAAGACAGACAGGGTATACCTGTATACATTCCACCATATGAGGTGGATGCCGAAGTCGGATTTTCACCTGAGTATGTGCATAAGCACTACGGCTCTATGAAGCCTTTATATGAGGCTGTAAAGGAAGGTAAGATACTCGGTATTGTAAATATGGTCGGATGTAACAATCCTAAGGTGGTGTATGAAAAATGTGTTATTGATGTAGCCAATGTACTGCTCAGAAACAATATTTTGATACTTACAAACGGATGTGCTTCATTCCCTCTTATGAAGATGGGATATTGCAATGTTTCGGGACAGGAGCATGCAGGTGAGAGCTTAAATGAATTTCTTGGAGATTTGCCTCCTGTATGGCATGTAGGAGAGTGTATTGATAATACCAAGTCAAGCGGAATCTTTGCAGGTGTTGCAGGTGAGGCGGGTAAGCCTCTTTATGAAATGCCTTTTGCATTTACATCTCCTGAATGGAGCAATGAAAAGGGAATAGATGCGGCCCTTGGCTTCAGGCTTATGGGAATCAATTCATATCACTGTGTGGAGGCTCAAATTCACGGTTCAAAGAATGTCATAGAGTTTTTGAAAGAGGGTACAAAAGACTTACTTGGTTCCGTAATGGTTGTAAACCCTAATCCGGATGCACTCGGTGAAAAAATAGTTGCAGATATTATTGAGAAGAGGAAAGCACTTGGATGGGATGTTCCTGATGAAATAGTGCATAAGAATGAAGAACTTTCACTTGTGTAAGTTTTGAAGGTGAAGCTTGACGCTTTGCCTTTTTTGTTGGAAATTTGATTTAAAGTATAAAATAATTTGGGATTTAATAGAATTAGTATAAATATAGATATTTATTTTTTAATAAAATTTTTTAACTATCAAAAAAGTGCATATAATTAAAGTAAATAAACAAAATTACTACATATTATTTATTTGTAAAATGTTTTATCTAAAGATTTGATAAAATTATTTTTACTTTTATTTTTATTGCACTTGTGTTAATATGAGCGTATCAGTTAGAGGTAAGGCAAGTGAGCACTGCAAAGGCGCATGGTTTATTTGCCTTTTCTTATTTATCTGAAAGAAATATTTCTTTATGGAGCTCCTTGGTGTAAATTCTTTAAAAAAGGTGGGAACAATGTTAGGAGTTATTTTACTTTATGTCGGTATGGTTCTTATGAGTAACGGATTTTATCGACTTGAAAAGATAAATGACAAGTCAAATGTGGTAATGAATATATTTACAGGCGGACTTGGACTTATCTTGAATTTAATCGCCATAGGTTACGGTGCGGTAACAGGTGCGGATGCAAGCTGGTTTTATGCAAGTGCTACAGGACTTTTGTTTGCATTTACATATCTTTATACCGCTATCAATACCATATGGGATTTGGATCAGCGTCTATATGGGTGGTTTAGCCTTTTTGTTGCTATAAATTCTATTCCTGCAGGTCTGCTTTGCTTTTACGGCTACGGCGGAAACTTTCTGTACGGAATTATATGGTGGCTATGGGGTATTTTATGGCTTACAGCCTTTATAGAAATCAATTTGAAGAAAAACCTTGGGAACTTTGTTCCGTACCTTGCAATTTTTGAAGGAATTGTGACGGCTTGGATTCCGGGATTTCTTATGTTGGTAGATAAGTGGCCAAAGTAGAAAGGAAGATGTTATGCAGTTGACTGAACGTGAGCAGGAAAAGATGATTGTTAGTCTTGCCGCTATGATTGCGCAAAGAAGAAAAGATAAGGGTTTGAAGTTAAATCACCCTGAGAGTGTCGCAATTATTACAGATTATATTCTGGAAGGTGCAAGAGAAGGCAAGAGTGTGGCGGATCTTATGAATGAAGGAGCAAAGGTACTTACCAGAGACGATGTAATGGAAGGTGTACCTGAGATGATTCATATGATTCAAGTAGAAGCAACATTTGTGGACGGTACAAAGCTTGTTACCATCCATGATCCGATCAGATAGGAGTAGATATGATTCCGGGAGAGTATATTTTAAAAAAAGAGCCTGTTGATTACAATGTAGGCTATGAGGCAATTAAAATAAAAGTAAAAAATGTAGGTGACAGAGCCGTTCAGGTAGGTTCTCATTTTCATTTCTATGAAGCAAATGAAGAGGGACTGCAGTTCGACCGTGAAAAGGCATATGGCAAGAGACTTGATATTGCGGCAGGTACCGCAATTCGTTTTGAGCCGGGCGAGGAAAGAGAAGTATCTTTGATTGACTTTGGCGGAAAGAGAAGAATCTTCGGATTTAACAATAAAGTTAACGGTTATTTAGATAGAGAATAGTAAGGAGATACATATGAGTTTTAAAATGGATCGAAAAGCCTATGCTTCACTATACGGACCTACTGTAGGAGACAGTGTAAGACTGGGTGATACCAATCTTTTTGCCTGTATTGAAAAAGACTATACGGTATACGGACAGGAGAGCATCTTCGGAGGCGGTAAGGTACTTAGAGACGGAATGGGTGTCAATGCGACAGAGACAAGGAAAGATAATCCTAAGGTAGCCGATACCATTATTTCAGGCATCACAATTATTGATTATACCGGAGTTTATAAGGCTGATATCGGTATACGTGACGGAAAGATTTTGGCTATAGGTAAGGGTGGAAATCCTGACAATATGGACAATATAGATTTTGTTGTAGGTGCTTCTACAGAGGCTATTGCAGGTGAGGGACTTATAGTAACAGCAGGAGGTATTGACCTTCATGTTCATTTCCTTTCACCGGGACTTGCTCATGCGGCACTTGATAACGGTATAACCACGCTGTTCGGTGGAGGTACAGGACCTGCCGACGGTTCAAACTCCGCTACTACAACACCGGGTGCATTCCATATAGCAAGAATGTTACAGGCAACAGATGATGAGCCGCTAAACTTCGGCTTCCTTGCCAAAGGAAACGGTGCGTTAGTTGATACTGTAGGTGAGCAGATAGAGGCAGGTGCTGCAGGTATAAAGACTCATGAGGACTGGGGTGCTACGGCGGCGGCTATAGACAATGCGCTGAAGGCTGCAGACAAATATGATGTACAGCTTGCGGTACATACAGACTCTTTAAATGAGGGTGGATTTGTAAATAATACAATCAACGCTTTTGCAGGTCGTACAGTACATGCATTCCACTCCGAGGGTGCCGGCGGCGGTCATGCTCCTGATATCATGGTTGTAACAGGTAAGGACAATGTACTTTCATCTTCAACAAATCCTACAGACCCGTATACTACAAATGTTGTGGATGAGCTTTTTGATATGACAATGGTTTGTCACCATCTGGACCCTAAGGTTCCTGAGGACGTTGCATTTGCAGAGTCACGTGTAAGAAAGCAGACTATTGCGGCTGAGGATGTACTTCAGGATATGGGTGCAATCAGTGTAATGACAAGTGATGCTATGGCAATGGGACGTGTAGGCGAGGTTGCTATGAGATGTTGGCAGCTTGCAGACAAGATGAAGATGCAAAGAGGACCTCTTAAGGGAGACAGCGAGTACAATGATAACAACCGTATCAAGAGATATGTTGCAAAGTACACAATCAACCCTGCTATTGTAAACGGTATTTCAGAGTATATCGGTTCTGTAGAAGTCGGAAAGTATGCCGACCTTGTTATCTGGGAGCCTTCAAGATTCGGTACAAAGCCTAAGATGGTTTTAAAGGCCGGAGTTATCAGCTACGGTATAATGGGTGACGCATCATCTTCACTTCCTACTCCTGAGCCGAGACTTATGAAGGATCTTTACGGAGCTTTGGGTAAATCTTGCGGAAAGTCAAATATCGCCTTTGTATCTGCTTATGCATATGAGCACGGTATTAAGGAAAGACTTGGACTTGATAAGATCGTACTTCCTGTAAAGAACACAAGAAATCTTACAAAGAGAGACATGAAATGGAATGATTATACTCCTAAGACTATCAAGATCGATCCACAGAGCTTCGTGGTTACTATTGACGGTGAGGAGATTACTTGTGAGCCTGTAGAGAGAATTTCTTTGGCTCAGAGATATTATTTATTCTAAAATAAATTATTACTTTGGAGAGTAGACAAAAAAGCATTCACTTTTATCTACTCTCTTTTGTCATAAAAGGGGTATATATGATTTTTACAAAGATAGACGGAAATATAAAGGAAAGAGAAGACCTTGGCCATGTACATGTAGAGAATGCAATGGTAAAAAGTGACGACCTTGCAAAGAGTATTCTTCGTGTAAAAAGTGACCATCACAATGAATACGGTATCAGACTTGAAGAGGGAAAACTTGAAAACGGATCGTTCTTTTTTATAGACGATCACCATGTATTGGTACTGAATGTTATCCCTGAGGAGATGATAGTCATTACTCCTAAGGATATGGATGACTGCGGTGTCATTGCACATATGCTTGGAAATATGCACAAACCTGTTAAAGTAAAGGGCGGAAAGATTTCTCTGCTTTATGACACTGTAGTTGCAAAGAATCTTGAGAAGTCTAATGTAGAGTTTAAGGTGGAAGAAATTCAGCTTGAAGAATCTCTTCGATATGTTGATTTGTCATGAACAAAAGTGAATTAAATATTGATAAACTAAGTCTTTTGGAAGTATTTCAGGTATGTGACTCCACATTCCCTATAGGTACTTTCAATCATTCTTTCGGAATGGAAAATTATCTTAGTGACAGAAGAATAAAGAAAGCGCCTGAGTTTGAAATCTGGTTTAAGAACTATTTTGACAATCAGTTTAAATACAGTGAAGGTCTGCTTATTTTATTATGTATGCAGGCACTTAAGACCAATGATTTTGAGAAGATTTGTGAGTACGATAAGATTATCACCATGTCCACACTTGCAACGGAAACCAGAAACGGTACAAAGCTTATTGCAAAGCAGATGATAAGGCTTCTTAAGGGAATGTACGGCGATATAAAAATGCTTGCTAGATATGAAGAAGAGATAAAGGGAAAAAAGTGTTTCGGAAGCCCCGCAATTGTATTTTCCATGTTTGCATTTGAAAAGGGGATAGATGTTGAAGATGCCTTTATTCTTTACGGATACAGCATTGCCTCAACTATGGTTCAAAATGCGGTCCGTGCAATTCCGCTGGGACAGATGGAAGGACAGATTATTTTACATAATATCAGTGAGAGACTTTTTTCTATATATGAGAAGATTAAAGACTTGGATGAGGAGTATCTGGGTGCAAGTATGATAGGTATAGAGCTTGCGCAGATCAGACATGAGAGCCAGGAGTCAAGGCTTTTTATGTCGTAGCAGAAAGGTGAATTATGAAGAGAGCGATTCGTATAGGTGTCGGAGGACCGGTAGGTTCGGGAAAGACACTTTTGATAGAGAGACTGACTCGCCATATGGCGAATGACTACAGCATTGCTGTAATTACAAATGATATTTATACAAAGGAAGATGCACAGTTTATGGTGGCAAATTCCGTACTGCCCGAGGATAGAATAATAGGCGTGGAAACAGGCGGTTGCCCACATACGGCTATCAGAGAAGATGCATCTATGAATCTGGCGGCTATTGACGAGCTTGAAGAGAGATTTCCGGGAGAACTTGACCTTATTTTCTTGGAGAGCGGCGGAGATAATCTGGCAGCTACATTCAGCCCTGAGCTTGTGGATTTTTCAATATATATAATTGATGTGGCCGAGGGAGAGAAGATTCCAAGGAAAGCCGGACAGGGAATGATAAAGTCGGATCTTTTTATTATCAATAAGATTGACCTTGCGCCATATGTCGGAGCGGATCTTAACAGAATGAAGACGGACTCCGAAAAATTCCGTGAGAGCGGAACTTTCCTTTTCACAAATCTAAAGACTGATGAAGGCTTGTCAGGAGTTATTGATTGGATAAAAAAAGATGTTTTACTGGAAGGATTATAAATGAACAGATCCTATGACGGAGTAAGCGATATCGCCTTTGAAAAGCGCGGTGACAGGACGGTTCTTACAAATCGCTATAGAAGCGGTAATTCAAGGATTTCCGCACTGATTCCAACAGAAGATGATACTCCTTTGTACTTTTTGGTGGCTACCGGCGGAGGATTTATAGAGGGTGAAAAATATTATAATATTGCGACGCTTGAAAAAGATGCTCATGCCATCTTGACCACTCAGACACCGAACTATATATACAAATGTCCAAACGGTAAAACCACATATCAGTTAAATGAGGTTATGGTAAAGGAAAATGCCTTTCTTGAGTACTATATTGATGAGGTTATTCCATATGAGGATGCCATATATTATCAAAAGACATTTGCAGATATAAAAAAGGGAGGAAGTCTTATACTGACAGACGGATTGACTGCAGGCTGGTCTAAGAGCGATACACCTTTTTTGTACAATAAAGTGGATTTAAAGACAAAGATTTTATATGATAATGAGCTTGTGTTTAATGATTATCTGATAGTGGACCCTAGAGAAGAGGATATGGGTGAACTTGGGCTTTTTGAGGGCTACACCAATTTTAATTCGGTTGTAATCATTGACGAAAATTTTTGTACAGATTGGATAAAAAGGAGTAAAGAGGCGCTTAATACAAAAGATTTTGAAGGAATCTACGGTATTACCGCCTTGGAAAAATATGGTTTTGTGCTTCGAATTTTGGGCAGGAGCAGCCACAACAATCTTGGGATTATGTGGGACTTTATAAACTTTTATCGTGAAGAGATAAGAGGATTGAAACATTTGGAACTTAGAAAAAATCAAAGATAGATCGGAGAAATATGCATATACCTGATAATTATCTCGGACCGGCCACCTGTGCGGCTTTAAGTGTAGTATCCTTGCCGCCTTTGGCCGTATCCGTGTCTAAAGTAAGACTTGAGCTTAAGGAGAACAGAGAGCTTGCGCCGATGCTTGGAGTGGGTGCTTCGCTTTCATTTCTTATGATGATGTTTAATGTACCTATACCGGGAGGTACAACCGCACATGCCATTGGAGGTGTGCTTTTAGCCGTATTGATGGGACCTTATGCCGCAAGCCTCTGTGTAAGTGTGGCACTTATACTGCAAGCCTTTTTGTTCGGTGACGGCGGAATACTCTCGCTGGGTGCCAATATCTTCAATATGGCAATCCTTATGCCTTTCAGCGGATACGCAATCTATGATTTTTTCAGAAAAAGAGGTCATAGCTATATCGGAGCGGGAGCGGGTGCATTTATAGGTATCAATATAGCGGCATTCTTTACCGCAATAGAGCTTGGTATACAGCCGATAATAGCAACAAGTAACGGATTGCCGCTTTATAATCCGTATCCGCTTTCGGTGACAATACCTGCAATGCTGATTCCGCATATGGCGGTAGCAGGTTGGGTGGAAGTATTTTTCACCGTGGTGATTTACCGCTTTGTAAATATCGCCTCTCCGGATGCAATATATAATGAAAAGAGTGTAAGTAAGGGGCTGATAGGAAAGCTCTACGGTCTGATATTATTTCTTGTAATTATCACTCCTATAGGACTTATAGCATCAGGAACCGCATTCGGAGAATGGTCGGGAGAGGAGTTGCTTGAAAAGCTTCAATCTGCAAATACGATGGCTGCATTGCCTACAGGAATGGCGAACGGAATCTCATTTAACTCATTATTTACGGACTATGAGATACCGGGTATAAATGTAGGCATCGGATATGTACTCAGTGCGGTGACGGCGGTACTTTTATTTTTCATTATTTCAAAACTGATAGGAAGTATGTATGACAAATCAGACATTGCCTGATTGGATGATGAGAGAAGAAATAACAGAGGACAGATTTGAAGTTAAAAACAGTTTTCTTCAAAGAAATCTCTCAACTGTTATTTCTCTTTTATCATATTTAAAGATTGAGGACAGAAAGAAATATAACGACAGTCCGGTTATAAGAATATGTGAATTACTTATATTGCTTGTACTTATTTACAACAGTAAAAGCATAGTGTTTTTATGGACTGTGGGAATCTTTTTCCTGGCGGAGATTGCTTTTTTTGGCGGTAGAGAAATAAGGTCTATTGTAAAAAAGATGATTAGGCTTATTATTTTTACCGCCGTCATTTTATTGCCGAGCTATTTGCTTCATCCGAGTATTCATCCGGCCTTTTTTCTTATCAGAACCGTACTTTTGCTCTTAAACCTCTCGGTATTTTTGACAAAGACATCATGGAGTGATTTTATAGAGGGACTTAGATGTCTATATCTTCCTGAGGAGATAGTTATGATATTTGATATCGCAATCAAATATTTTTATATTCTGGGAAATCATATAAGGAATATCCTCTATGCCGTCAGGATAAGAAGTGTAGGAGGTGGAGTTTCAAAAAAACTTACAGGTGCAATCCTGGGGCAGGTATATCTGATAAGCAAGGAGCATATGAAGAGCCTTTATGAGGCTATGCTGCTTAGAGGATACGGGAATAAGGTCAAAGTAAGTAAAAGATTGAAGTTAAGTAAATCCGACATATTGCATATAGGAGCTTGTATATTGTTTATAGTTTTATTTTTTATATTGAAAGGACAGATATGATTCATATTGAAAACGGAAAATATATTTATGAAAATCAAATAGGGATGGATCATATAAACCTTGATATAAAAAAGGGAGAGTGTGTATCTGTAATGGGACCGAACGGAGCCGGAAAGTCCACCTTGCTTAAGATTATTGTTGGACTTTTTGCTCTCAGTGAGGGCAAATATACCTTTGACGGTGAAGAGATAAATAAGGCATATATAAAGGACTTAAAAAGAGTATCAAATCTCTACAAAAAAGTAGGATTTGTATTTCAAAACAGCGATGTGCAGCTTTTCAATTTCTCAGTCTATGAGGAACTTGCCTTCGGGGTAAGACAGCTGGGATTACCTGAGACCGAGGTGGAAAGAAGAGTGGAAGATTGCTTAAAACTTTTACAGATAGAACATCTTAAAAACAGAGTACCTTATCAATTATCAGGCGGTGAAAAGAAGCTTGTGGCTATAGGCTCAGTGCTTACTATGAATCCTGAGGTGATAATACTTGACGAACCCTTTAACGGGCTTTCACCCAGGTATGTGGAGCTTATAAAGGATGTTTTATATTCTTTGAAAAAGGCGGGAAAGACACTGATAATTACCAGCCACCACTTCAATCAGGTAAGCGATTTGGTGGACAGCCTGTATCTTTTCGGTGAAGAGCACACTATAAAGAAAAGAGTTGAAAGACATGAATGGGACAATCTGCCTACATTTATGGAGTTTTTGGATAATGTGTAGGAGGGCGCTACACAACTATTGACAACTGATTTATAAGATGTACAATGAAATTAAATAAAAGCTTCGTGAAGGTTTTGTGTGGGGAATGAGGAGGAATCTTATGTACATGCAGTTGTTTGGGGATATTGTTGCAATAGTTATAAATATAGGAGTTTGGGTTGCTCTTGGACTTCTTATAAGGTGGTTTATATTAAAGTTAAAGAGGTAACAGTTAAACATACAGCCTAAAAAGGGGCTGTCGGGAAATGACAGCTATAAGAAAGGGTGGTGTGACTCATTTTGAGTCACACCACCCTAAGTTTTTACATAAAAAAAGATGGCTAACGACAACCATCTTTCTTCGTTACATGTTATAATGTAACTATGCTTACAGTTAATTATTATAACGACTTTTTTGAAATAGGTCAACAGAAAATCAACTTTAGCTTCTATGAATTGAGTTTACCTGATGACGATCCTGTCTATACCCTAAAAAAAGTTATGGAGGATTTAAATTTTTCCGGACTGCTAGCCAATTGTTCGGATAAGGGAAGAACAGGGTACAACCCGATCATGATGTATGCAGTTATTACTTATGCAAATATGCGAGGAATACGTTCCATCGATCGTATTGTAGATTTATGTGAACGAGATATAGCTTTTATCTGGCTTACTAGGGGCAAAAAGCCTAAAAGAGATGCTTTCTATGAATTTAAAGGCAAGAAACTTACTTCAGACATTCTTGACGATTTAAACTATCAGTTTATGAGACGTTTACAAAAAGAAGGGCTTGTAACATTAAAAGAATTGTTTATTGATGGAACAAAAATAGAAGCAAATGCTAATCGTTATACTTTTGTATGGCGTGGAAGCATTAATTATCATCTTGCAGGTCTTTTGGATTCTATTGATAAGCTTTACTCGGACTATAATTCTTTTTTACAAGATAACGGATTTGGCGAGAAGTACGAGCTTGGAAATGCACAAATGTTTGTAATTGACGGAATTGATAAAGTTAGAGATATTATTGAAAAGAATAGAAAAAGAAAGATTACAAAACATAAAAAGTTATCTAATAACTGTATTATAGAGATTGATAACTGCTCGCCTCTTGAACTGCTTAAACTTCAGAAAAACCTTATGGCTATTGCTGACGGAGAAGGCATTGCATTTGTTAACGGAAAGGGCAAGAGAAAGTCGAAACTTCAACAACTATATGAAGAACTTGAACATTGTGGACAGCGATTAATGGGCTATAAAGAATGTTTTAAAATCATGGGGAAAGATAGAAACAGCTACTCCAAAACTGATTTGGAAGCAACCTTTATGCGAATGAAGGAAGATCATATGCTGAACGGGCAGCTAAAGCCGGCATACAATGTACAGATAGCAGTAGAGAATTATTTTATTGTACATGGTTATGTAAGTAATGATCGTACAGACTATAACACACTGATTCCTGTCCTTGAAAAACATAAGAAAGCATTTGGAGAAGTACTGGAAGAAGTGACAGCAGATAGCGGCTATTGTAGTGAGAAAAATCTATTATATCTGGAAGAGAATAAGATAGATAGTTATATAAAACTACAGGATCATGAAAAGCGAAAAACACGAGCATACAGTAAAGATATAGGTAAATACTACAACATGAAGACAACGGTATTTGAGGACGAGCAAGTCTATATCTGTCATGACGGTCGTGAACTGAGACATATCAACACAGAGAAGAAAAAACAGAACGGTTATACACAAACATATGAAGTATATGGATGTTTTGACTGTAGTGGATGTGAACATAAGCCTAAATGCCTGTATAAATATAATCCTGATAAAGATGTTGATAAGAATAAAGTAATGAAGATCAATGAAGTATGGGAAGAGCTTCGAGAGAAGTCACATGCTAATATACAGAGTGAAAAAGGAATTCTGAAACGACAGACACGCTCTATTCAAACAGAAGGTCATTTTGGAGATATTAAAGAGAATGAAGATTTCCGACGCTTTAACTATCGTTCTTCAGATAAGGTATATAAAGAATTTATGCTTTTTGCAATAGGAAGAAATATAAATAAATATCATCGTTTTCTCCATGCAAAACTAAAGAAATTTGAAGGGAAAATACAGGAGAAAACAGCATAAGAAAAAATGCAAAAGCAAAATTTATGCCAAGGGGATTTTATGCCCAAAAATAGACAGCATTATAGAAAAATAAAATATCCTGACAAAGTCACAAAGCAAAATGCCTTGTATTTGTCAGGATATTTTTGTTTAGTTCTGTGGGAAGTAGAAATGCTTATTTCCCGACAGCCCCTTTTTACATTCTCCTAATTTCCGCCTGTAGCATATTTCCGACTAAAGATGCAAAGTTGTCAAGTGATTTCACCTTTACAAAACTTATTCCAAATATTTTTTGAACATTCGGAAGGTCGGCGTCATCACCTGTAAAGGCACAGAGCACATATATGTTTTCAAGTTTTGCCTTGTGCACAAGCTCGGTCATATCCTCTATAGCGATATCACCGCTGTAATTTATTGATTTGCCCTTGACCTCAAGCATATCATTCGGCTTTATATCTGTAAGCCATATCACAACTCTGTGAGAAGCATTGTTTTTCTTCATCTGTTCCATTAAAGCGTTAAGCGCAAGACCGTCTCTGTTGGCACCTGTTGTAAAGAATCTGAATATTTCATTGTTCTTTGAGGTCTCATTGTAATCTCTGTAAAGATTCATTACAGTGTAGCCGTTCATAGATGAATATCCCCATACCCTTACAGGAACATGGCAGTTGTCAAGTGCTTTTGAAATAATATAGCCTTGTGTGGATACTGTGTCCATACGATGAATCTGTGAAGCCGAGGCATCCAGTAAAATATCGACACTTATATTGCCGCTACCTTCCGCCATCTGTTTTTCAAAAATTTTATTATTGTTAAGATACAGAGCCTTCCAGACAAGAGCCGGATTTAATTTACCGGTCTTTGAGTAGACGGTAGTAGGCTCAAGCTGAGTCAGTAGAGCATTTTTGATACGATTTGTAAGTTCCAAGATGACGGCATTATTACTTCCTATATTGTCAAAGAAAAATTCTTTGTTTTTAGTATACTGCTTTTGCATTTCTTTTCGCATTTTTGCGGCAAATCCGCTTACCTTGTCTTCACTTTCACCTCTTGTAAAAAATATTCTGGTACCTTCGTGATTACCGGTACAGCACTCTCTTTGTATTTTCTCTGAAGTCTTATCATCATAGATGGACTTTCCGAAATAGCTGCTGATATATTTTCTAAGTCCTTCTTCCGTGATTCTGTTAAATTTTTCAGAGTCTGTTTCAAATGCGGAGGCGTCGACACCTCCCTGATTTTCAACATAGCCGAGTACAAGCTTGGTGGCGCCTTCAATTTCATTTGATACACCTGCCTTTTTGCCGAAGAAGAGTCTTGGAACAGGGATTTTGAATCTGTGTTTTTGCCCCATTGCACTGACACCGGGAAGATAGGTAAAATACTTTGCAAGAGTACCTGAGAGACTCTTTATAAAACCTTCAGTATCCACATCCGCACCGATCTCCACCTCACTTAAGAGCTTCCTGTCTACCAAATCGGGCAGCCCGCTGTCCTCACCCATAGAAGTTCTGTAATGTCCTTCAAGTATCCATCCCTCTCTGCTTTCGGCAATACTCGGCATAAACTCTATAAGCTTTTGTTTGCAGTACTCTTTCCTAAGGAGTGGAAGACTTGGCCTTGAATCCTTTTCCTTTTCAAAGGTGGAATTTTCAAGTGCAATCCAAAACAATGCTTCATAGGTTCCCTGTCCTATGGTTTCATGGAAGGTATTGTAAAACTCCTTTAACCTTTTCCAATCAAAATGTGCATAGCTGCTGCCAAGTATTGTATTCCAATAAAGATCGGCTTTTGCATTATTGTCATACATACGAAAACCGACGGAAACATCATAATTTCCTGCGGCGTTCCAGATCATGTTTGCAGCTCTCTTTTTTTCAAACTCCGTCAAGATCATGAAAAAATACTCTCCCCCGAAAGGCTCTCAGGCAATCTTGCGCTTACAATATCAAGTACAAGCTGTCTTTCATACTCGTCAAAACATTTATTGATAAGTCCCATTTCCAAAGCCTTTGTAACTCCAAGTCCTTTTTTCATCATACCTATACAGGATATAAGACCTCTAAGGTCAAGACTTCTTGTAGAGATTTCACCGCCCTCACATTTTTTCCTTATTTCATCAAAGAGAGCGGCAAACTGTGATATGTACTCAGGCTTTAGTGTAGGATATTTATCCTTTATAAGTTTTTGTAAGTTCTCTGCAGATATAACAGGCATATGAAGTACCATAAATCTTGAAGCAAGAGCTTCGTTCATCTCTCTGGTACCGGCATAGCCGTAGTTCATTGTGCCTATAAATCTTGTGGCTTCATGCAGATTTATCCTGTCATATCCCGGCAAATCAATGGTTCTTCTGAAGTCAAGTACCGCATGAAGTACGGCAAGGGATTCATTCTTTGCCATATTTATTTCATCAAGCACTCCGAAACCTCCCTTTACGGCACAGTTTAATATAGGTCCTTTTCTAAGCTTGACTTCTCCGTTTTCAAAGGTATCGGAGCCTATAAGAGATGAAGCGTCGGTATTTATATAAAGTGAGATATCCCACTGAGGTCTTGCAAATGCCATGGCAAGATTTTGTGCCAATACGTTCTTTCCTGTAGCCTTAGGGCCGTCAAGCAAGATATTTTCACCTGCTATTATTGCTGTGGCCGCTTCTTCCCAAATCTCCTTGCCGTAGTAGAGATATGAATCCTTAGGGATTCTTCTTTCATCCTCGGCTTCAAGCTTATAAAAGCTTCTGAATGACTTTATCTCTGAAATGATTTTATCCGATATATTTTCCTGTTTTAAAAATTCTAAAATTTCCATATTTCCTCTGTCTAATAAAAAATAATAAAAAACTCCCAAGACAGTATTATATTACAACCGTCTTGAGAGTAGCAATAATTTTATTTACTTTACAGGATCGGCAGGAGTGAAACCACCCTTTTTACCTCTCCATATAGTAAGAACTGCGTATAAAGCGGCAATTACAGCACCGCCGATATAAGCAATATTCCAGCTTAAACCGAAGCCAAGCTTTGCATTCAAGATATAGCATGCACAAATAAATGTGTAGAAGATACCGGGTATAAGGGTCATCCATGCCCACTTTCCTCTCTTATTTATTATTAAATAAATAGTAGCGGCGGCAAGCGGGAAGAGTGCCATTGTCTGGTTAGACCATGCGAAATATCTCCAAAGAATATTGAATCCCTTAGGATCAATCTTTGCCCAAACAAGGATTGCACCTACTATAACGAAAATAGGAACGGCAAGACTTAGTCTTCTTGCATTGTTATCCTGCTTGAAATGGAAAGTATCTGCAATAGTAAGTCTAAGTGCACGAAGTGCTGTATCTCCTGATGTTATAGGAAGTATAATAATACCGATAAGTGCTACGGCTCCTCCGATAGGTCCAAGAGCATATCTACATACTACACCTACAACACTGGTAGGAGAAATAGCAACAAGCTCTCCTCCTTTTTGGATCATATACTGCCATACACCCTTGTCACTAAGCTGCATTGTGATACCGCCGTGCTCGGCTGTGAACTGGATAAGTGCCATTGTGCCTGCAGCCCATACCATAGCGATAAATCCTTCAACAACCATCATATTGTAGAAAGTCATACGACCTTCTTTTTCGCTCTTAATTGTACGAGCTACCAAGGCTGTCTGTGATGAGTGGAATCCTGAAAGAATACCGCAGGCTACAGTAACGAAGAATATCGGGATAAAATGTCCTGCTTTAAAATATGCAGCATAGTCAAATGACTGTGTTGCCCAGCTTCCCCAAACATTTACAAGCGGATAATGGAAGATAACCATTGCACCGAATACACCAAGTGCGGAGAATACCAAAATCGCACCGAAGATAGGATATACACGTCCGATAATCTTATCAATCGGGAATACTGTTGCAATAAGGTAATAAGCAAAAATCACAGCGTAAATGACCCATGTTGAAACTTCTGTAGGAGCACCGCTGAAACCGAATACCTGAGTTGCGGCTATATCACCGGGTGTATAAATAAATACTGTACCTACAAGTAAAAGCAAGAGGCATACAAATACATCATAAATCCAGAATACGGTTTTACTTGTATATTTGCGAACCATCTCAGGCATCTGAGCGCCGCCGTCTCTTGTACAAATCATACCTGCAAAATAGTCGTGAACCGCACCGCCGATTACATTACCTATCGGTATTGTAAGAAGTGCTATAGGTCCGAAAAGAATACCCTGGATAGGTCCGAGAATTGGTCCTGTTCCTGCGATATTAAGTAGGTTGATAAGTGCATTTTTCCATGTAGGCATAGGAACGTAGTCTACACCGTCCTGCTTAGAATAAGCCGGTGTTTCTCTGTCGTCAGGCTGGAAAACATGGTCACATAACTTGCCCATAAGAAATCCGCCTACGATTAGAATCACAAGGCCGATCATAAATGTTGCCATAGAAAATTCCTCTCTTTCTTTCTATGTTAAGTTTTTACACATTTAAAGTACTACATGTTAATAAAATTTTCAAGATTATTTTAATAAAAACAAGGAAAATACATTCTGAAAAATAGTAGTTTTGATGGCCTAACTAAAGGGTTTCGGTTACAAATTTAAACCGTATTGAGGTTTGAGACAATGCCTGTAATTCTTTGATTTATTCGGTATTACGGTAATTAAAAAATTAATAAAAACTAAATGATTAGTATCTACTGACTATGCTATTATATGCATAACAATACTATTGTTTTTTATGAGGTACAATTTGAAAATCGGGGATATTTTAATAAATCGAGGTGATAAGAAAAGCTTTCAGATAAACGAGATAAGCGGAGTGGCGTTTTGCGGTAAAAATGAAGGTAAGACACTTCTTATCACTGCAGGAGTACATGGCGGAGAATATGTGGGCATTGAAACCTGTATGAGACTTACAGGTGAACTTGAGCCTGAAAGGATGTACGGAAATGTGGTAATCTGCCCTGTTTTAAATAAGGACGGATTCTTACACGGTGTAAAGCAGATTTGCACGGTAGACGGTAAGAATCTTAACAGGGAGTTTCCGGGAGATAAAGACGGCACATTCACACAAAAAATCGCCTATGATGTGGAGAAGTATCTGTATACTCTTGCAGATTTTATAGTGGATTTGCACGGGGGAGATATGAATGAAAAGCTGATACCTCTTATATTCTTTCCATATGACGCCGGAGAGAAGATGAGAGAGTATGTGGGCGATATTGCAGGCAGAATGAACGTGTATTTCAGAGTGGGTTCTTATGCCGACAACGGGCTTTACAGTTACGCCGCAAAGAAAAACATACCTGCGATGCTCTATGAAAGAGGCGGTCACGGTATATGGAGCGAGTCTGATGTGATTGCCGAAAAAGAAGACTTATATAAGCTTATGGAGATACTTGGCATTATAAGAGAAGGTTATGATATTTCCGTGAACAAGTCTCAAAAAGAGATAATAAAAGCCGAGTATGTGGGAGCGGATTCGGACGGATTTTGGTATCCGTATTTTACTGTCGGAGATAATGTAAAAGAAGGTGAGCTTCTCGGCATTGTAAAAAATATGGACGGTATAGTCGTACAAATGGTGAGAGCGAAGTTTGACGGAATCATACTTTATTACACACTGTCCTTAGGAGTAAGAAAAAATGATACTCTGATGGCATACGGCAGGGAAATTTAATAAACCTCTTGACAAAGACTTGCTACAAAATTAAAATACTTTGAGTATCAAAGTATTTTGATATTTAGGATAAAACATCCTATACCAATTTACTACTTTGATGAAGTCTTACGAAAGGACTTGTGAAAAATGGGAATAGCACTTGCAGGAACAGGCTCAAAACTGCCTTCTAAGGTTTTGACAAATGATGATCTTAGTAAAATGGTGGATACAAGTGATGAATGGATCAGTCAAAGGACAGGAATCAAGCAAAGACATATCATAGGTGAGAATGAAAACCTTGTAAGTCTTGCGTTTGAGGCCGGAAAGGAAGCACTTAGATCTGCGAATATTGAAGGTAAAGATTTGGGTCTGATAGTAGTGGGAACATCCACTCAAGATAAGAGACTTCCGAACACCGCATGTGAGTTACAACCGCTTTTGGGTGCAAGTGATTGTGCCTGTATGGATGTAAGCTCTGCCTGCTCAGGATTTGTATATGCTCTCAGTATTGCATATTCCATGATGAGCACTCTTAATATCGAGTACGCTCTTGTAGCGGGAGGTGATGTACTCTCAAGAGAGATGGACTGGAGTGACAGAACCACCTGTGTACTTTTCGGTGACGGTGTGGGTGCTGCTGTACTGAAAAAATCGGATATCGAAGAGGGATTTTTGAGCTTTGATATAGGTGCGGATGGAAGTAAGGGATTTGCGCTGTATGACAAATCCTACGGTGATGACAGATATATAAGAATGGACGGACAAGAGGTCTTTAAATTCACTGTCAGAACGGTACCTCACAGCATTGAACAGGCTATACAAAAAGCGGGGGTACATAAGGATGATATAGATTTATATCTTTTACATCAGGCAAATTTGAGAATACTTGAGGCGGTATCAAAAAAGCTTGATATTCCGCTTGAAAAGTTACCTCATAACCTTGAAAGAACCGGAAACACTTCGGCAGGAAGTATACCGCTGTTACTGGATGAGGTGATAAAAAAAGGCATGGCAAAAAAAGGAGATTTGATTTTGCTTTGCGGATTCGGAGCAGGATTAACCTGGGGAACTTGTGTATTAAGATTGTAGTCATACAGGCTGCAACTTACTATAAAATAAAATAAGCATATTGCTAAAGAATGGAGAAAATTATGTCAGAGAAAATGAAATCAATTATTGCAGAGCAGTTAAATATCGATGCTTCAGAGATTACTTTGGAGTCAAGCTTCAAGGACGATTTAAATGCAGACTCACTTGACCTTTTTGAGATGGTAATGGCACTTGAGGATAACTACGGTGTTGAGATACCTTCAGAGGATTTAGAGAAGCTTTTGACTGTAGGAGATGTGGTAAATTACCTTAAGGACAAGGGCGTAGATAATTTATAAAAAATAAAAAACGCCTACGGGCGTTTTCTTAAAAAGGGCAGAGGAAAGTAATGCAAACAGATATAACAAAGCTATTAGGTATAGAATATCCGATAATTCAAGGCGGTATGGCATGGGTTGCCGAACACCACCTTGCAGCAGCAGTAAGTGAAGCGGGCGGCTTAGGTCTTATAGGAGGTGCCAATGCACCTGCAGAAGTCGTAAGAAACGAGATAAGAGAGGCAAGGAAGCTTACAAGTAAGCCTTTCGGCGTAAATGTAATGCTTATGTCACCACATGCTGAAGATATCGCTAAAGTAGTAGTGGAAGAAGGTATAAAAGTAGTTACTACCGGTGCCGGTTCTCCTGAAAAGTATATGAAGATGTGGAAAGAAGCCGGAATAGTGGTAATTCCTGTTGTAGCAAGTGTGGCACTTGCAAGAAGAATGGAAAGAACGGGAGCGGATGCCGTGGTTGCCGAGGGTACGGAGAGCGGCGGACATATCGGTGAAGCTACAACTATGACTCTTGTACCTCAGGTGGTTGATGCGGTAAATATACCTGTTATTGCGGCTGGAGGTATTGCAGACGGCAGAGGTCTTGCGGCATCACTTATGCTTGGAGCCAAGGCGGTACAGATGGGTACAAGATTTGTGGTAGCCGATGAGTCTATAGTAAGTGAGGCTTATAAGGACAGAGTAATAGCGGCAAAGGATATAGATTCTGCAGTAACAGGCAGAAGCCACGGACATCCTGTAAGAAGTCTAAGAAATGCCATGACCAGAGAGTATTCAAAACTTGAGGCCGAGGGCAAGAGTTTTGAAGAGCTTGAGTATTTGACACTGGGTACACTAAGAAAAGCCGTTATGGAAGGCGATATAGTACACGGAACGGTTATGGCGGGACAAATAGCAGGTCTTGTAAGCAAGAAACAAAGCGCAAAAGAAATCATTGACGAGATAATGAGTGAGGCAACTAATCTTTTAAAGAATGCAGGGAGCTTAGTATAAATTATGAAGATAGCATTTTTATTCCCGGGACAGGGAGCTCAAAAACAAAATATGGGCAAAAGTTTTTATGAAAATGATGCGGATTCAAGAGCAGTTTTTGATAGTGTAAAGACTGTAACGGGAATAGATGCATGTGATCTGATTTTCAAAGAAAATGATGAATTAAACAATACAAGATACACACAGATAGCTATGGTGGCCACAGGTATCGCCATGTTAAAGGCTATTGAAAAGACAGGACTTAGGGCTGATATATGTGCGGGACTTAGCCTTGGAGAATATGAGGCACTCTACCTTAGCGGTGCGATAAGTGCAAAAGACGCAATTGCTACAGTGGATAAAAGAGGACAGTATATGTCCGAGATAAAGGGCGGTGCCATGAGTGCCGTATTGTCTTTGGACAATGATACCATCAAGTCCATAGTGGACGGGATAGACGGATGTTGGGTGGCAAATTATAACTGCCCGGGACAGACCGTAATATCAGGTACAAAGGAAGCGGTGGCACTTGCAGGTGAAAAGTTGAAAGAAGCCGGAGCAAAGAGAGTATTGCCGCTTAAGGTAAGCGGAGCCTTTCACTCGGGACTGATGAAGGAAGCGGGAGAAAAACTTGCAAAGGTACTTGATGATATAACTATAAACGATATACAGATACCTTATGTGGCAAATGTGAATGCACAGATTGTTACGGATAAGAATGATATAAAGAAAAATCTTATAGATCAGGTGTCAGGAAGCGTACATCTTGAGCAGAGTATAAGAAAGATGATTGAATGGGGTGTGGATACCTTTGTAGAAGTCGGCCCGGGAAAGACTATGGCAGGCTTTGTAAAGAAAATAGATCCACAGGTGAAAATTTACAATATAGAAGAGTACGCGGATGTAGCAAATGTTTGCAGTCAGATTTTGGAGGCAAGATGAAAAGGTTGGAAGGAAAAGTAGCTTTGGTTACAGGTGCAGGCAGAGGTATCGGAGCGGCTATAGCAAAAAAGTTGGCGGCTGACGGAGCGCTTGTATATGTAAACTACGCTTCATCAAGTGAGGCGGCAAAAAAAGTTGTAAAAGAGATAGAAGATAACGGCGGTAAGGCAAAGATCTGCCAATGTGATATATCGGATTATGACAGTACAAAACAGATGATTGAAAACATCATAGCAGAAGAAGAAAAGATTGATATATTGGTAAATAACGCCGGAATCACAAAAGACAATTTGATGATGAGAATGAAACCTGAAGATTTTGATGTGGTAATAGCTACCAACTTAAAGGGTACATTTAACACAATGCAAGTTGTTTCAAAATATATGATTAAGAAAAGATTCGGAAGAATAATAAATATTTCTTCCGTTAGCGGTGTGATGGGCAATGCGGGACAGATAAACTATGCCGCATCAAAGGCGGGAGTCATCGGTATGACAAAGACTGCCGCAAGAGAAATGGCAAGCAGAAATATCACCGTAAATGCAATAGCACCGGGATATATAAAGACGGACATGACTGAGGCGATGACTGATGACGCCAAGTCAAAGATAAATGCAATCATACCTTTGGGATATCAGGGTGAGGCAGAAGATATAGCAAATATGGCGGCATATTTGGCAGGAGAAGAAGGCAGATATATTACAGGTCAGGTCATCAAAATAGATGGCGGAATGAGCATGTAAATGAGGTGACTATGAGAAGAAGAGTTGTTATTACAGGTATGGGAGCCATCACTCCTATAGGTCTGAATGTAGCTGATTTTTGGGCGAATATCAAAAAGGGTGTACACGGCATAGGACTGATAACATATTTTGATACCACGGACTATAAGGCCAAGCTTGCAGCCGAGGTTAAGGGCTTTGATGCAAAGCAGTATATGGACCCGAAGTCCGCAAGAAGAATGGAGCAGTTTTCACAGTTTGCGGTAGCGGCTACCAAGGAAGCCATTGAAGACGCCAAGCTTGATATGGAAAAAGAAGACCCGTATATGGTGGGAGTGGCTGTAGGATCCGGAATAGGATCACTTCAGTCTATGGAGAGAGAGTATACAAAGCTCCTTGAAAAAGGACCCGGCAGAGTTGCTCCGCTTTTGGTACCTATGATGATTTCAAATATGGCGGCAGGAAATGTAGCCATTGCTTACGGTCTTAAGGGAAAGAATATAAATGTTGTTACTGCATGCGCTACAGGAACCAACTGTATCGGTGAGGCTTTCAGATCCATCCTTTACGGTGAGGCGGATGTAATGCTTGCAGGAGGTACGGAGAGTTCCATAACACCTATAGGTGTAGCCGGATTTACTTCTCTTACAGCACTCAATACTACAGACGATCCGGACAGAGCGTCAATACCTTTTGATAAGGACAGAAACGGATTTATTATGGGAGAGGGTGCAGGAGTTTTGGTTTTGGAAGAACTTGAGCATGCAAAGAAAAGAGGCGCACATATCTATGCCGAGATGGCGGGATACGGTGCAACCTGTGACGCTTTCCATATCACATCACCTGCAGAGGACGGCTCGGGAGCCGCAAAGGCTATGGAGCTTGCAATAAATGATGCCGGAATATCTCCTGACGATATCGACTATGTAAATGCACACGGTACAGGAACACATCACAACGACTTGTTTGAGACAAAGGCTATAAAGAGCGCTTTAGGTGAGAATGCAAATAAAGTCGGAATAAGTTCAACCAAGTCAATGGTAGGTCACTTACTCGGTGCCGCCGGCGGTGTAGAGGCTATTGTATGTGTGAAGTCTATTGAAGACGGATTCATGCATAAGAATGTAGGACTTATAAATAAAGATCCGGAGTGTGATCTTGACTTTTTGACAGAGCCGAGAGAATGTGAAGTAAATGCGACTATAAGCAATTCACTCGGTTTTGGCGGTCACAATGCAAGTATAGTTATTAAAAAATTCGTGGAGTAAACTTATGCAAATAGAAGAGATTATAAAACTGATAGAGACTGTAAGTAAGAGCGATGTCGATACATTAAACTATGCTACCGATGCGGAGAAAATTGTTATAAATAAGAATAAGACAAAGCTTGTTGCGGGAGAAGTTCAGGCAGTACCTGTAGCACAGAGTGTAAGCTTTGAAGCTTCAAATACAGAAGAAGCCGTAGCCGCTAAGGGACATACAATTACTTCACCGCTTGTAGGTACTTTCTACAGTTCACCTTCACCTGATGCTCCGAGCTTTGTGAATGTGGGCGACAGAGTGAAAAAAGGTCAGGTAATAGGTATCATTGAAGCCATGAAGCTTATGAACGAGCTTGAGAGCGACTTTGACGGTGTTATAAAGGAAATTCTTGTAAAGGATGAGACTGTGGTTGAGTTCGGACAGCCTCTGTTTATATTGGAGTAAAGAATATGTTGGGAATTAAGGAAATTCAGGAGATTATACCTCACAGACATCCTTTCTTACTTATTGACTGTATCGAGGAGCTGGAGCCGGGCAAAAAAAGTGTAGGATATAAGAGCATTACATACAATGAGCCTCAGTTTTTGGGACATTTTCCGGAGGAGCCTGTAATGCCCGGAGTACTTATGATAGAGGCACTTGCACAGACAGGTGCGGTGGCTATACTTTCAGTACCTGAAAATAAGGGCAAGACGGCTTATTTCGGAGCTATAAACTCTGCAAAGTTCAAGAGAAAAGTAGTTCCGGGAGATAAGTTAAAGCTTTCATGTGAAATAATCAGATCAAAAGGCAGAATTGGAATAGGAAAAGCTGTAGCAAGCGTAGACGGCGAGATTGCGGTAGAGGCTGAGCTTACATTCATCATTGGAGAATAAATGTTTAGAAAAGTATTGATAGCAAATAGAGGAGAGATTGCAGTCAGAATTATCAGAGCACTTAGAGAGATGGGTATTATAAGTGTGGCCGTATATTCTGAGGCGGATAGAGACAGCTTGCATACAATGCTGGCAGATGAGGCTATTTGTATAGGGCCTGCACCGGCATCTAAGAGCTATCTGGATATGGACAGAATACTAAGTGCGGCTGTGGCAACAGGTGCGGAGGCTATTCATCCTGGATTCGGTTTTTTATCGGAAAATGAAAAGTTTGCAAGACTTTGCACCGAGGTGGGTATAAAGTTTATCGGACCGAAGTCTGAGACTATTGCAAAGCTTGGAGACAAGGCTGAGGCCAGAGCCACCATGCAAAAAGCGCGTATTCCTGTAATACCGGGAACAAACGGAAGTGTAAAAAATGTGGATGAAGCCCTGAAACTTGCAAAAAAAGTAGGCTTTCCGGTAATGATAAAGGCGGCTCTTGGCGGTGGCGGCAAGGGAATGAGAGTTTCAAAGAGCGAAGCGGATTTTGCCGAGAACTTTATGACTGCAAAGGCTGAGGCGCTTAAGGGATTTTCAGACGACTCCATGTATATCGAAAAATATATTGAAAGACCGAGACATATAGAGTTTCAGATAATGGCGGACAGCTTCGGAAATGTAATACATCTTGGTGAAAGAGATTGTTCTATCCAAAGAAGACATCAAAAGGTGCTTGAGGAAGCTCCTTCAGAGTTCCTTGACGATAAGTTAAGAGAGAAGATGGGAAAGGCCGCAGTAAGTGCGGCAAAGGCTGCAGGCTATGAAAATGCCGGAACCATTGAGTTTTTGGTGGATAAGCACAGAAACTTTTACTTTATGGAGATGAATACCAGAATACAGGTGGAGCATCCTGTAACCGAGTGGATTACGGGAATGGACCTTATCAAGGAACAGATCAGAGTGGCGGCAGGTGAAAAGCTCTCCGTTTCACAAAAGGATGTAAAGATAGACGGTCATGCCATTGAATGCAGAATAAATGCTGAAAATCCTAAGAAGAACTTTGCACCTTCTCCGGGAAGGATTACAAGTATGCATTTGCCGGGCGGAAACGGAGTGAGAGTGGATACACATATATATGAGGACTATATGATATCTCCGTTCTACGACTCAATGCTTTTAAAGCTGATAGTACACGGCAAATCAAGAGAAGAAGCTATTGCGAAGATGAGATCGGCACTTGGTGAGATTGTTATAGAGGGTGTGGATACAAATATCGACTTTAACTATGAGATAATAAACAACCCCGATTTTATAAAGGGTGATATAGATACTTCATTTATAGAAAAACAGTTTAAGATGCAGTAATGAAAGTTTTGAGGTGTTGTCATGTTTAGAAATGTGTTCAAAAAGACATATGCAAAGATAGAACCCGGAAATGAAAAACTGGATATTCCTGAGGGCCTTTGGAGAAAGTGTAAGATCTGTAAGGAACCTATTTTTGCGGAGGATGTTAAGGCAAATTATTATACCTGTCCGAAATGCGGCGGGTATTTCAGAGTTCATGCATACAGAAGAATAGAAATGCTTGTGGATGACGCAAGCTTCATTGAGTGGAACAAGACAATGCCTGTATCAAACCCTTTGGATTTTCCGAACTATGAACTTAAGCTTGAAGAAGAAAGAGTAAAAACAAAGCTTAATGAGGCAGTGGTAACCGGTGAAGCGACTATCGGCAATGTAAGGACTGCAATAGCTGTATGTGATGCAAGATTTATGATGTCTTCTATGGGTCATGTGGTAGGTGAGAAGATAACAGCCGCCATAGAAAAAGCCACACAGGAAAAAATGCCTATCATAATCTACTCATGTTCAGGCGGTGCCAGAATGCAGGAAGGAATGATTTCACTTATGCAGATGGCAAAGACTTCAGCCGCACTCAAAAAGCACCATGAAGCGGGACAGCTTTTTATAAGCTTCCTTACAGACCCTACAATGGGCGGAGTAAGTGCCTCATTTGCAATGCTTGGGGATATAATACTTGCGGAGCCTAAGGCGCTTATAGGTTTTGCGGGACCGAGAGTAATAGCACAGACTATCGGTACAAAGCTGCCGGAAGGATTCCAGAGTGCCGAGTTTTTGCTTGAACACGGCTTTATAGATGCTATCGTGGAAAGAGCCGACCAAAGAAGTGTGTTAAAGAAGCTTTTAAGAGCACATACCTGCGGATTCAAAAAGGTGAAAAAGATGGAAGAGGTGGGCGACAATACAAAGATAGTTGACCACAAACAGCCTAAGGTGAAGCAGCCTAAGAGCGCATGGGACAGTGTAGTGCTTTCAAGAAGAGCGGACAGACCTACTGCAAAGGATTATATTGATAAATTGTTCGGATTCTTTATGGAACTTCACGGCGACAGACTTTCAGGTGATGACGGTGCAATTATAGGCGGAATAGCAAACTATAACGGCAAGCCTGTAATGGTGGTGGCACAGCAAAAGGGAAAGAATCTGAAAGAAAACAAGATACGAAACTTCGGTATGCCGAATCCTTGCGGATATCGTAAGGCTCTCAGACTTATGAAACACGCCAATGACTTTGGTATGCCTATTATCTGTTTTGTAGATACTCCGGGAGCGTTTTGCGGTATTGAAGCCGAAGAAAAAGGTCAGGCAGAGGCTATTGCAAGGGCGCTGTTTGAGATGAGCGATATGAGAGTGCCTGTTCTTTCCGTAGTAATAGGAGAGGGCGGTTCAGGCGGAGCTTTGGCACTTGCAGTGGCAAATGAAGTCTGGATGCTTGAGCATTCCATATATTCAATACTTTCACCTGAGGGCTTTGCATCAATACTTTATAAGGATGCAAAGAAGAATAAAGAGGCTGCCGAGGTAATGAAAATCACTGCAAAAGAGTTGAAAGAACTCGGAGTTGTAGACAGGGTTATAAAAGAAAATATTCCTTTGACAATAGATACTATAGATGATGTTGTAGACGAGCTGTCTTCAAATATGGATGATTTCTTTGAGAAAAATGCAGTCAAGTCAGGCGAAGAGATTGCTAAAGACAGGTACAACAGATTTAGAAAATTTTAATAGCTGAAAGGTAAATATGGAAGTGTTAAAAATAGGTGACAGAAGTTTACTCTATCCTATTATACAAGGCGGAATGGGTGTCGGTATAAGCCTTTCCTCCTTGGCGGCACATGTGGCCGGAAACGGTGGAATGGGGATTATCTCTACGGCACAGATAGGCTTTAGGGATGATGACTTTTATAAAAATCCTATACCTACAAATCTTCGTGCTATAAAGACCGAGCTTTATAAGGCGAGAGCTTTGGCGGCGCAGGTGTTTGAAAAATTCAAGGATTCAAACAGGGCGGCGAAGTTTTTGGATAAATTAAAAGATTATGTGCCTTTTATAGGCTTTAATATAATGGTGGCAACCAATAAATATGCGGACTATGTAATAGAGGCTGTAAAAGCCGGAGCGGATATTATTATATCAGGTGCAGGATTGCCGATAGATTTGCCTGAGCTGGTGCAAAAGGGACAACAGATAAGCGGAAATGAGAAAAAAACCTGTATCGCACCTATAGTTTCAAGCAGAAAAAGTGCCAAAGTCATATTAAAGATGTGGGACAGAAAGTATAAGACCACCGCAGATGCTGTAGTTATAGAAGGACCGCTTGCAGGCGGACACTTAGGTTTTTCATATGATGAGCTTCATGAACTGGGTGCGGACACTATGGCGAGCAAAAACTACAAAAGAGATAAGTATGATGCCGAAATAAAAGAAATTATAGAAGAAGTAAGAATCTATGAAGAAAAATTCGGCAAAAAGATTCCCGTATTTGTTGCAGGCGGCATATATACAAAAGAGGATATAGAACATGCCATGAGTCTGGGTGCGGACGGTGTACAGATGGGTACAAGATTTGTAACCACATATGAATGTGATGCTCCGGATGATTATAAGCAGACATATATAGACGCGAAAGAAGAGGATATAGTTATTACAAAATCTCCTGTCGGTATGCCGGGAAGGGCAATAAGAAACGACTTTATGGACAGATTAAAGAGCGGACCTGTTCCGATAAGGCGTTGTTGTAACTGTCTTTCCACTTCGGTATGTGACAGAAAGACAATACCTTACTGTATCACCGAGGCACTTTGTTGTGCCGCAAACTCGGACGAGAGTCATGCACTATTGTTTTGCGGAGCCAATGCATACAGGGCAAACAAGATTGAGCATGTAGCGGACATTATAAATGAACTTACAGAAAATATATAGATAATATAATAAATTTTCAGACCGGGCTTTAGGAGCTCGGCCTTTTTATATTACGATTTTCTTAATATTATTCGTTTATACTTTACTAAATTACTCCGGTTTAGTATAAAGTCATAGCTATGTAAGATTTACTTAATATTTGCGTTCAATATATGTGATACAATATTAACACATGAGGCATAATCATACAGAAGCTCATTATAGTATTTTTGCTGTGATTAGAGATTGTCCTCAATAAAATAAAGTAGGAAGGAAATATGAGACTTAAGAGAATAATTTCAACCGGATTGGCTATAGTCTTATCCGTAACTGTAATATCTTTTGTACCTGAATCTATAGCTGTATATGCGGCGACACCGCCAAGTATAGGCGCACAGGGAGCGGCGGTATACAATGCCAATACAGGCGAATTTTTATATGAGAAAAACGGCGATACTCAGTTTGCGCCGGCATCCATCACAAAGATAATGACAGGCCTGCTTACAGTGGAACAGGCAAATCTTGACGACACGGTATACTTTAACAGTTCGGCTGTCGCAAATCTTGAGAGCGGTGCAACAGTTTTACCTGTCAGAGTCGGAGACAGTATGAGTGTAAGAGATGCACTCTACGCAATGATGTTGGCATCGGCCAATGAAGTATCAAACGGGCTGGCGGAACATATAGGAGGGTCTGTTGCAGGATTTTCAAATATGATGAACAACAGAGCAAGAGAGCTTGGAGCGACTCATACAAACTTTGTAAATCCGAACGGACTTAACAATCAAAACCACAAAACGACAGCCAAGGATATGGCGCTTATTGCGGCTGAAGCATTTAAAAATCCGACATTCAGGGCTGCGGCAGGCGCGGGAAGTTATACTTTCACAGCTACAAATTCAAAGTCTGCGCCTTCTTCCGTAAAGATGCACCACAAGATGGTTACGGGAGAGATAAGTTGTGACGGAGTAATAGGCGGTAAGACCGGATATACAAAGAGTGCCGGGAATACTCTTGTAACGGCTGCCGAAAGAAACGGTATCAGACTGGTAGTGGTAGTTCTTAAATGTAAGGGCACTCACTATGACGATACGAAGAAATTGCTTGACTACGGCTTTTCTATAGCAAATAGCGGAGGAGTAAACATTGCTTCAAAGGACACAGGCAGAGCAGTTGCAAAAAGTCAGGCTGTTTCGGCAAAACAGGAGCAGAATATTACAATGGCGGACAGTGCAAAGGTTGAGCTTGCACCGAAGCAAATCAGAACATCTGTGATGAAGTCTGAAAACTACGGTCCGGGAATGGCACCCGATGTCGGTTGGAAGGAAAACAATGGCAACTGGTTTTATATAAAGTCTGACAATACAAGTGCCAGAGCGGAGGTTCTTAATATCAACGGTAAAAAGTACTGGTTTGATGCGGACGGACGCATGGCAAGAGGCTGGAGACAGGATACCGGCGGTTCATGGTACTATATGGAAGATTCAGGTGCTATGAACTCTTCATCCTGGCTTAATTATAACGGACTATGGTATTATTTGGGAAGTGATGGTAAAATGTTGACAAATACCACCACACCGGACGGATATGTATTAAACAGCGATGGAGTCTGGGTAAGCTAGGAGTTTGATGAAAAATATATTTTCTAAAATTACAGGATTGGGAGCAGTGGGGTGTAGTGCCTTGCTGCTCCGTTCTTTTTATGAGAGAAAAAAGTTTAAGGTAGTACATTACAATATATCTACCGACAAGATAAAAGGCGGCAAAAAAATAGTCTTTTTGACCGATTTACATAACAACAGCTTCGGTAAAAACAATATAAAGCTTCTTGAGGCGATAGATAAAATATCTCCGGATATCGTATTGATAGGCGGAGATATGATTACGGTAAAAAGTAAGCTTGGAATAGAGAATGTCTTGCCGCTTTTAAAGAGACTTTCAGATAAATATACCTGTATATATGCAAACGGAAACCATGAGCAGAGGCTGTCTGAAAACAAGTTCGGGCTAAGTTATAGCAGATATAAGCAGATATTGGAAGATATGGGTATAGTATATCTGTCTGATGACAGTGTGGACATCGGTGAGAATATTCGTATTCACGGGCTTGACCTTGAAAAAAAGTATTATCTGCGAAGGTTTAAAAAACCGCTTGATATAGATTATATAAAGGAGAGGCTGTGTATTAAAAGGTCACATTATAACATACTTATGGCACATTCACCTCTTTTTATAAAAGACTATGAAAGAAGCGGCGTGGATCTGACACTTTGCGGACATTTTCACGGAGGAACGATAAGACTGCCGGCAGGAATCGGAGTAATGACTCCGCAGTTTCATTTTTTCAACAGATTGGTAGTGGGAATGAAAAGACTTGGAAACATGACAGAGATAATAGGAGCGGGGCTTGGTACACACAGTATAAATATCAGGCTCAATGATATGTCGGAGCTTGTGGTAATCAATCTTAAAGGTCGCAAAAGAGCTTGAAATTTGATACAATGATAAGGTTGAGTGAGTTGATGAGAGGTGAGTATGGAGATTTCATACAAATTGGAGAGATTTGAAGGTCCGCTGGATCTTTTGCTGTATCTTATAGAGAGAGACAGGGTGGACATATACGATATTCCGATAGTGAGTATAACCGAGCAGTATCTGAATTATATGAATCATTTGGAGACGGACGACCTTGACCTTATGAGTGAATTTATAGTGATGGCTACAACACTTTTGGATATAAAGGCGAGGATGCTTTTGCCTCTTGAAGAGGATGAAGAGACAAAGGAAGTCATTGACCCGAGAGCCGAGCTGGTGGAGAGATTGCTTGAGTATAAGAAGTACAAGCTTATGGCAAATGAACTTGCCGGTAAGTACTTTGATGCAGAGAAGATACTTTATAAGAGTCCGACTATTCCTGATGAGGTGGAACAGTACAAAGAGCCTGTAGACCTTGACGAGCTTTTCGGAGATTTGAATCTGCATAAGTTAAGACAGGTCTTTGACCGCGTGATGAAGCAAAAGGACAACCGAATAGATAAGGTAAGAAGCAATTTCGGCACTATAAAAAAGGAACCTGTATCGCTTGAGGCGAAGATAAAGGATGTAATGGAGTATGCCAGAAAACATAGGAAGTTTACCTTTAGAGCATTGCTTGAAGATCAGCCTACAAAGCTTGAGGTCGTTGTCACTTTTTTAAGTGTGCTTGAGCTGATGAAAATAGGTAAGATTGCACTGTCACAGGAAGAAGTTTTCGGTGAAATGCAGATAGAGACTTTGGAAGAAGAGGGAAAGGAGGAAACGCTAGACCTTAGCGATATACTTGATGGCTAAATTAACCAAGACGGAGGCGGCAATAGAGGCGATACTCTTTGCACTGGGAGCTTCTGTAGAAATCAGACAGCTTTGTGCGGCCCTTGAGATGAAAGAAAGTGAAGTTATTCAAAATCTTGAGTCGTTAAAAGATAAATATAATAAGGAAAACAGAGGTATACAGATAATAGACTTGGGAGACTGTGTGCAGATGTGTACCAGGTCCGAATACTATGACAAGCTTATCAAAGTTTGTAAGACTCCCAAAAAGCAGGTACTGACTGATGCTATACTTGAGACATTGTCAATCATTGCATACAAGCAACCTATAACGAAGTCTGAGATAGAGCATATCAGAGGAGTTTCATCGGATCATGTGGTGAACAGGCTTGTGGAGTTCGGTCTGGTGTACGAGGCCGGTAAGCTGGATGCTCCGGGAAGACCGGCACAGTTTGCGACCACGGAGGAGTTCCTCAGAAGATTCGGTATAGAGTCAAAAGAGTCTCTGCCTAGGCTTGATTCCGACCTTGAGGCGGAGATTGTACATGAGGTGGAAGAAGAGACCGGCTGGAAGTTCGGCTTTGAGAGCGAAGCAAACCAAAACAAGTGAGGATAAACAGTTGAAGATAAAGATAAAATACTTTAGTGAGAAAATTGAAAAACTCAAATTCATTGACGGCAAAAGTGATTGGATAGATTTGAGAGCCGCCGAAAGGGTGGAACTTAAAAGCGGAGAATATAAGCTGATAAAACTCGGCGTGGGAATGGAATTGCCCAAGGGCTATGAGGCGTTGGTGGTACCTAGAAGTTCCACATTCAAAAACTTCGGCATACTGCAGACCAATTCTATGGGTGTGATTGACGAGTCATACTGCGGAGACAATGATGAGTGGAAGTTCCCGGCACTGGCTATGAGAGATACCGTTATAGAGGTAAATGACAGAATATGTCAGTTCAGGATAATAAAACATCAGGACGCGTTTACATTTGAAGAAGTAAAAGAATTGAATGAGGTTGACAGAGGTGGCTTTGGTAGTACAGGGAAGAATTAGAAGATTTTTTGCGGTAGGTGTACTTGCCGTCATTATGCTTGGCGGATGTTCAGGCAAGGAGAGAAAAAACTTTGAAGCCGGAAAGGCACTTTTAAATGAGGGAAAGTATGCCGAGGCGGTGGAAGCGTTTGACAAGGCTATAGAAGCACATGGCAGCAACAGTATAAGAGGCCTTGAAATAGATATACTCAGATACAGAGCGGAGGCGGAGTACAGGGCAGGAGATTATAAGGCGGCGGAGCACAGCTACAGGCTGCTTACATCTGCAGATGAGAACAGAAGCGAATACATGGATATGCTCGCTATCATATATACAAAGCTCAGCAATACGGATATGGATATAAATATTGACAATGCCATAGAGATGTATGAAAGGGCAGCAAAACAGGATGATAAAAGCGAGCTTCATATCAATGCAGGTATTACTATAGCAGAGTACTACGAGGATATGTATGACAAAAAGATGGATGCGACATACCTTGACAGTGCCGAGGAGTTTTTGGAGAAACTTTTAAAAGAGACCGGAAGGAAGAATGCCAAGGTATTGGCGGTATATGCAAAGCATATGTCAAAGCGAGAGGACTATGATAAGGCACTTGAAGCCGTGGATGAGGGCATAGCACTGCTTGAAAAGAAAAAGCTTAATAAAAGTGAAGATGAGACCTTGAAATCTTTGATGTTTTCAAGGGGTTCATGCTATGAATATAAGAGTGATTACAACAAGGCACTTGAAGCGTTCAACGCATATATTGAAAAATACGGTGAGGATGAGAGCGTTTCACATGAGGTGGCATTCTTAAAGGCAAGAATAAGATAGGTAATATATGAGTACATTTGAAACAAAGGAAATAGTTGAGAAAGTTATACTTCTCGGAGTGGATGTAGGCGACGATACAAAAGAGTCTATGAAAGAACTTGCGGAGCTTGTGGACACGGCAGGGGCTACAGTGCTTGACAGTATTATACAGTCAAGGGAGAGGATACATCCCGGCACCTATCTTGGAAAAGGCAAGATAGAAGAGGTAAGAGAAAGAATAGAGAGGCTTGATGCCACAGGTGTGGTATGTGATGACGAGCTTACACCTGCACAGCTTAGAAATCTGGAAGATTTGCTGGATACCAAGGTAATGGACAGGACCATGGTTATCTTGGATATATTTGCAAAAAGAGCCACGACAAGTGAAGGAAAGATTCAGGTTGAGCTGGCTCAGCTGAAATTTTCTGCAGCAAGGCTGATAGGACTTAGAAGCAGTCTTTCAAGACTTGGTGGCGGAATAGGTACCAGAGGTCCCGGAGAGAAAAAACTTGAGATGGACAGAAGACTTATTCATGAGAGGATTTCACAGCTTAAGTCGGAGCTTAAGAAGGTGGAAAGCCACAGAGAGCTGATAAGAAAATCAAGGGATGAAAACCTTGCCTTTAATGTGGCTATAGTGGGATATACAAATGCGGGCAAGTCGACACTTTTAAACAAGCTGACAGATGCAAATATTTTGGCGGAGGACAAGCTCTTTGCAACACTTGACCCGACTACAAGGAAGTTGAAGCTTGGAAGCGGTCAGGAAATACTTGTAACGGATACTGTAGGCTTTATAAGAAAGCTTCCTCACCATCTTATAGAGGCGTTTAAATCAACACTTGAGGAAGCCAAGTATGCCAATCTTTTGGTACATATGGTGGATGCATCAAATGAGGAGGCAAGCTCGCAGATGCTTGTGGTATATGATACGCTCAGAAGCCTTGATGTGGTGGATAAGGATATAATTACAGTCTTTAATAAGACAGACCTGATAAAGGAAGGAGAGGAACTTCCGAGAGATTTCCATGCGGATAAGATTATTAAGATGTCTGCAAAGACGGGAGAGGGCATTGAAGATTTAAAGAAGACTATTGAAAATATATTGCAAAATCAAAGAGTATATTTGGAACATATTTTTTCTTATAAAGATGCAGGTAAGATTGCACTTATCAGAAAGTTCGGAGAGATTAAAAGTGAAGAGTACACAGACGACGGTATCTTGATAAAGGCGTATATTCCTGCGGAGATTTTCGGGAAAGTGATGGGGTAGCATAAAATTTGCTTGAAAAAGTTTTATAAGTAGTATATATTAGTTATACCTAACTTAGTGAGACCTAACTATATTATATTACTTTGGGGGGATTATGTTATTAGCGCTTTTGATTGCAGGTAAGCTTTTGATGAAACCGGGTGGCGACAGACCCAATAAGGAAGAGAAGATTACCGGAAAGCAGCATTTTTGGAGAGATAAAAAAGTAAAGAACGGATACAGACTGCAACAAAATCTGCTTGATGACCATGCAAGGATTTTGGATAAGGATAATATAAGAAAAGCCACCGGAAGTATGAGTGCTATGGAGGATAAGTTTGAAAGACTGGCTTCAGACAGCTTTTTAAAGCCCGGAGATGTGATAGGGGTATCAAGAAAGTGGTATGATCACTACGGTGTATATATAGGTGAAGGAAGGGTCATTCACTATGCGGATAAGACTAAGGATTTCGGAAGAAATGTGAGTATCTATGAAACAGACCTTGAAGGTTTTACACAAGGTTGCAAGGATTATTTTGTACTGCATTTTCCAAAGGCGGGCGGTCCTCCGAGAAAGTTAAGGAGCAGCACCGACTTTACTGAAAATCCGAGAGAGGGAACAGGTATATTTGATTTTATATTTAAGGCAAAGTATCAGCTGTTCTCACCTGAAGAGACAATAAAGAGAGCCAAGTCAAGGCTTGGAGAGAGATCCTACAATCTGACTAGAAATAACTGTGAGCATTTTGCTCTGTGGTGTAAGACCGGAGTATCGTTTTCACGCCAGGTGGATATGGCATTATCAATATAATTTATTAAGACTGTCAAAGCTTAAAAAGCTGCCGGCAGTCTTTTTATTTATGTGAACATTTGTTATAATCTGTCTAAAAGTAGGAGATAACCAATGAAAATCATTCTGGAAACGAAAGAGACTGAGATTGTAGAAAAGAAATCAAGGTTTATAGCAAATATTGCGGCAGTATCTTCAGAGGAAGAGGCAATCGAGTTTATAGAAAAAATAAAGAAAAAATATTATGACGCAAGGCATAATTGTTATGCGTATATTATAGGGGACAAGGGCGACAAGAAAAAATGTTCTGATGACGGAGAGCCGCAAAGAAGTGCCGGAATGCCTATGATGGAAGTGCTTGAAAACCAAGGTTACTTTGATATAGTTGTAGTGGTAACAAGGTACTTCGGAGGTACACTGCTTGGAGTGGGCGGACTTATAAGAGCATATCAAGGTGCCGTTATAGAAGGTTTAAATGCAAGTGTCAGTGGAGAAATTCACGAAGGATTCAGGGCAAAGTACAGGTTTGGTTATGATTTTTACGGTAAAATAAAGTATATAGCGGAGAGTGAAAATATAGTGATAGAAGATACTTTATTTGACGAGAATGTCACGATGAGTCTTATATTTGAAGACGGTGAGAGTGAAAGACTGCAAAAAAAGCTTGTAGAAGAGACCAATGCAAATATAGAAAGACTGCTTTTGGAGAAGATAAAATATATCACTGTGGATAACAAGTGGTATAAAGAATACAGATAGAAAAGGCTTGAATTAAGCTTGAGGATTTATAAATGCAAATGTATTTGGGAGAAGAAGGAAAGAAATACTATTGGAGAGCTGTAGATGTCAGCAATATAACGGATGTAGAGACATTGGAGAAAAAATTTGACTTAACCGAAGAGATGTCCGAGTATGTGCTTGACTCAAATGAGAGAGCGAGAGTAGATTATGACGGCAAGAATCTGTTTGCGGTAATACATGTGCCTGCATTTACACAAAATGACGGACACTATGAGACAAGGTCGATAAAATTTTTTGTAAATGCGGACAGTATCTTTATGTTTGTCACATATGATACAAATTATATTGTGCCGCAGATTGAAAAGCTTATAGAGGTGGAAGAGGCAAGCAGTTCGATGATGCTGTTATTTTTGTGCCTTTTTGTTATATCCGACTCGTTTTTGCCGATACTTGATAAGCTTAATGAAGAGAGACTGCATCTGAACAGAAGGCTTAGAAACAACACAAACAATCAAGGGATTTGGGATTTGTCGGACCTTGAGGTAGGTCTTATCTACCTTGGAGCTGCAACAAGGCAAAATGTTGTGGCAATAAGGCAGATGAGGATAACTACGGCAATAAAGAAATGTTCAAATGCCGAGAAGGAGCAGCTTGAGGATGCCTACATAGAGGCGAAGCAGGCAAGTGAGATGGCGGATATGGCATCAAGCATAGTGGAGCAGATGAGCGGAATGTACAACAATCTTATAAATATCAGGCTGAATGAAACAATGCGTATCATGACCGTATGGTCACTGCTTATGACAATACCGACAATTATCTCAGGATTCTTCGGCATGAATGTGGATTTGCCCTTCACCACAATGAAAGGCGGATGGATACTTATAACACTTATCACAGCCGTATTACTGTGGATAATGTGGAAATTTATATGGAAAAAACTGTGGTAGGAATAATAGTTACATTGGTTATTTAATGACTAATGTAACTATTATTTTTTTGCTGTTTTAGGTAAATTGTTTTTGAAAGGGGGAAATATGAAGAAAAAAATAATAGTTGCAGGACATATATCCTATGATATTACACCGATAATATATAATACAAACGGTAAAGATTTTGGTAAACTTATAAAACCGGGAAAACTTATCAATATCGGTAAGGCTACAGTTGCAAACGGCGGAAGTGTGAATAATACAGGTATGGCATTGCATAAGTTCGGTGCGGATGTTGAGCTTATTGCCAAAATCGGTAATGATGAGTTCGGCAGACAGATAATGGAAAAATGTAAAAAAGAGGGTGCAAAGACAAGTTTTATAATATCAGACAGTGAGGATACCTCATATACAATAGTGATAGCACCGCCGGGATTTGACAGAAGTTTTTTACATTTTACAGGAACCAATGATACTTTCAGTTTTTCGGATTTGGATATGTCAAAAATAGAAGGCGGATATTTGTTTCATTTCGGGTATCCGACGTTGATGGAGGGGTTCTATAAAGATAATGCCAAAGATCTTATACAAATGTATAAGAATATAAAGGAATTAGGATTGATTACGAGCCTTGATGTGGCGGCAATAGACCCTAACAGTGAGTCAGGAAAGCAGGACTGGAAAGAAATATTAAGACAAGTATTGCCATATGTGGATGTATTTGAACCAAGTTTTGAAGAGTTATTATGTATGGTTGACAGAGACGGATATGACAGACTTTTAGAAAGGTCTTCGGACAATGATTTATGTGCATGCCTCAGTTTAGAAAAGGATATAGTACCGCTTGCTAAGAAAGTTATGTCTTTAGGTGCATCAATATTGCTTATAAAATGTGGTGTAGCAGGTATGTATCTGTGCACGGCAAGTGATATATCACAAAAGTTAAATCTGGACAGTTCTTGGAATGATTTCAAACATTTCCAAAAAAGTTTTAAGCCTGACATAATAAAGTCGGCAATAGGAGCGGGAGATACGGCGATAGCGGCATTTCTTTATGGAATAACCAATAATTACAGTCCTAAGAAAGCAATGGAAATAGCGGCGGCTACAGGTGCAATGTGTATTACGGAATATGATACATTTAGCGGATTGTTAAGTATAGATGAACTGGAAGAAAAAATAAAAAACAACTGGGAAACTCAAGATTTTATCTGTGAGTAGGGGGGGATTATGTTAATAACATTGAAGAATATTTTAAAAATGGCGGAAAGTAAAGATATGGCGATAGCTGCATTTAATGTTACATCACTTGAAGGTGTATTGGCGGTGATAGAAGCGGCGGAGGATGAGGATACACCTGTAATATTACAATTTGCCAATGCGGCACATAGTAAATATATTTCACTTGAAGATATAGGAAGAGTGATGGTGGCATTTGCAGATAGGAGCAAAGTACCTGTATGCGTACATTTAGACCATGGCAACAACTTTGATGAAATAAAGAGAGCGTTGGATTTAGGATTTACAAGTATAATGTATGACGGATCTGAACTGTCGTTAAAACAGAATATAGCAAATACAAAATATGCGAAGATATTGGCAGATGAGTATGGAGCAAGTATAGAGGCGGAACTTGGCTCTATGGGAACAGAAGGTGAGAACGAGAACATTTTAGGAGCATATACAGACCCCGAAGTTGCAAGGGTATTTGTAAATGAGACAGGAATAGATGCACTTGCAGCATCATTCGGAACAGTACATGGAATATATAAGAGCAGGCCGAATCTGGACTTTGATATAATCAGCGGAATAAGGAAACTTTGCGGTATTCCGGTAGTAATGCATGGCGGCTCGGGAATCAGCGATTCGGATTTTAAAAAATGTATAGATTGCGGAGTGAGAAAAATAAACTACTATACATATGCGGCAAAGTATGCCGGTGATGCTATAAAAGATATGATTAAAGATAAAAACGGAAATATATATTCGCATGATATACTGGTTGAGATAAGGCGAAATATGGTAAAGACATATAAGGAGACAATAAGAGTGTTCAAAAATACACAAAAATAGATTATATACTTTGATATATAAACTTAAAATATTATAAATATATAAAGATATGACAAATGTCAATACGAATATATTACATAAAACAGTTTTTATTAAGTATCATTATGCTATTATAGCTATAAGCCCAAAAGGGTATGAAAAGGAGGATTTATGAAAAGGAAGTTAATGGCAGGTGCATTGGCACTGACAATGGTAGCAAGTTTGGTTGCATGTGGTGGAGAAAAGAAAGCGGCTTCTGAGGGAGACAGCAAAGAGGCTGTTACAACAGAGAAGAGCGAGGCTCAAAGCACCGGTGAGAGCAGTGGAAAGCACTACAAATTCGGCTATACATGTATGGATGGAACTAATCCGTTCTTTGTTACAATTCAGGACAAAATAAAGGAGTTGGTAGAGGCAAAGGGTGATGAACTTATTGTAACGGATCCGGGAAATGATGTTACAAAGCAGATTTCACAGGTTGAAGATATGCTTTCACAAAAGCTTGACGGTCTGTTTATGAATCCGGTTGATGCACAGGGTATTATTCCGGCACTTGATATGGCTAAGGAAGCAGGAGTACCGATGGTTGGATTTGATACTGAAGTTGGCGATATGTCATATTTAGTTTCATATACAGGTTCAGATAACTATAATGCAGGAAAAGTGGTAGGAGAAGATTTGGTAAAGAAAGCTCCTAACGGTGGTAAAATCATAGTTCTCGATTCTCCGACTATGCAATCTGTTGTAGACAGAACAAACGGATTTATGGATGCTATCAAGGACCACGGCTTTGAGGTCGTAGCACAGCAGGATGCTAAGGGAAATCTACAAGTTGCAATGGGTATTGCAGAGGACTTATTACAGTCAAATCCTGATGTAGTTGCTATATTCGGCGGAAATGACCCTACAGCTTTAGGTGCTTTGGCGGCGGCAAATGCGGCAGGAATCAAAAAATGTATGATTTACGGTGTTGACGGTTCACCGGATATCAAATCAGAGCTTGCATCAGGTAATTCCTTGATAGAGGGAACCGGTGCACAATCTCCGGTTTCTATAGCGGAGAAGGCTGTTCAGATAATGTATGACTATGTAGAGGGCAAGAAGGTTGATGAGAGATACCCTGTAGATACATTCCTTATTACATCAGATAATGTAGCACAGTATGGAACAGACGGCTGGCAATGATATTCTCATCAAAGTATGAGCTGAAAAAAATATCAATTATAATTTTGGGCATCCTTTCGGGTGCCTTATTTTGAAAATAAAGCAGGTGAAACAGTGGCAGATAATATTTTATTGAGAATGAAAAGCATATCAAAAAGTTTCCCAGGAGTTAAGGCATTAGATAAGGTGAATTTTGAACTGAAGGCGGGAGAGGTACATGCACTTCTTGGAGAAAACGGTGCAGGAAAATCAACGCTCATAAAAGTTCTTGGAGGAATATACAGCCTTGATGAGGGAGAAATAGAGATAGAAGGAAAGAAAGTATCTATAGATTCAGTACATGATGCTTCAAATAATAATATAGCAATAATACATCAGGAACTTGTATTGGTACCATATATGAGTGTTGCAGAGAATATATATTTGGGCAGAGAAAGCGGTAGAGGGTTCACTGTAAATATTTCAAAGATGGAAAAGGATGCTCAGAAAATACTGGATGATTTGGGTATGGATATAGATTCAAGAGAACTTATAAAGGATCTACCTATAGCAAAGCAGCAAATGGTTGAGATAACAAAAGCGGTATCTGTAAATGCCAAGATTTTGGTCATGGATGAGCCGACTTCCTCGATAAGTGACAGAGAAGTGGAAAATCTATTTAACATTATGAGAGATTTGACCAAAAAAGGGGTTGGTATTATCTATATATCACACAAGATGAGTGAACTTGAGGAGATATGTGACAGAGTAACCGTAATGAGAGACGGTGAATATGTAGGTACAAAGGTTGTAAAGGATACCAATAAAGAAGAACTTATAGCTATGATGGTTGGAAGAACTTTGACCAATTACTATGTTAGAGACTTTATGCCGTCTAAAGATATTATACTTAAAGTAGAAAATCTAAGTGATAATAATAAGGTAAAAGACGTCAGCTTTGAGCTAAAAAAAGGTGAGATAATCGGATTTGCCGGACTTGTAGGTGCAGGAAGAAGTGAGACAATGGAAGCCATATTCGGACTTTCAAAGGATGTTACAGGTACAATTTATATTGACGGAAATAAAGTTGATATAAAAGATCCGAGAGATGCTATAAAAAACGGACTTGCTTTAGTACCTGAGAGCAGAAAAGAACAAGGGCTTTATCTGATACAGGACATAAAATATAATACTACTATTGAAGTATTGGATGAGTTTATAAAAAACTTGAATGTAAATATTAAAAAGGAAACGGAAATAACTAAAAAGTATATAGATATGATGAATACTAAGACACCGTCACAAGAGCAGATAATAGGAAATCTATCCGGAGGTAATCAGCAAAAGGTAATGATTGGAAGGTGGCTGGCTACAAATCCGAAGATTCTTATATTGGACGAGCCCACAAGAGGAATAGATGTCGGGGCAAAGTCGGAGATATATAAGATAATGAATGAGCTTGTGAAAAGCGGCGTATCAATCATAATGATATCGTCAGAGTTGCCTGAAATAATAAACATGAGCGATAGAGTATATGTTATGGCGGCAGGTATGATAAGAGGTTGCATAGAACATGAAGAAATATCACAAGAAAGTATTATGGCACTGGCCGCTATATAGGAGGTTGTATGAAAAAGACGTTAAATTTTTTTAAAGAGAATATGGGAATAATAATTGCATTGCTGGTGCTTGCAATATTTCTTACAGTGTTTCCTGCAACAAGCAGTTCATTTCCTACAACAAAAAATGTTTTTAATGTATTAAGGCAGATATCTACAAATATGCTTCTTGCCTGTGGAATGACAATGGTAATAATACTTGGAGGTATTGACCTTTCTGTAGGTTCCGTAATAGCGCTTTCAGGAGTACTTGCGGCAGGTTGCGTATCAAGATATGGAATGAGTATACACCTGGCGATGATTATAGGAATACTTATAGGACTTATAATAGGTGCATTCAACGGTTTTGTTATTTCAAGAACCACTATACCTCCGTTTATAGTGACATTGGCTACTATGAATATTGCGAGAGGTCTTGCAGGAGTATATACAGGAGGATCCCCTGTACGAGTTGTTTCAAAACAGTGGCAGTGGATCGGTGCGGGATATATTGGAATTATACCGGTACCTGTTTTAATAATGATAGTGGTATTTATTTTATCCGTACTTATTATGAACAGAACAAAGATAGGAAGATATATATATGCGGTTGGCGGAAATACATTGGCAGCAAGATTTTCAGGAATAAGCGTATCAAAGGTAAAGTTTTTAGTTTATACATATTCAGGACTTATGGCCGGACTTGCCGGAGTGATTTTGGCTTCTCGTATGTATTCAGGGCAGCCTACAGCAGGTGACGGTGCCGAAATGGATGCGATAGCGGCAGTTGTAGTAGGCGGTACTTCTATGTCGGGAGGATATGGAAAACTTGGCGGAACATTGGTAGGTGCATTGATTATAGGAATACTCAGCAACGGACTTAATCTTATGAATGTAAATTCTTTCTGGCAGACAGTTGTAAAGGGTATTGTAATATTACTTGCAGTATTTATCGACTATATTAGAAATTTAAAAAAGAGTAAATAATGAAAAAAATCGACAAAAACAGGCTAAGGGCATTTTATATGCTCTTAGCATATGTTTTTTTATTGTGTTTATTGATATTTTTTGTGAAGTTTAGAAGTAGGAATAAGAAAATTATATTTGGATCAACATATATGACAATGAATAATCCGTATTTTAACGTACTTAACGAAAATTTAAGGGATACTATTGAAGCAAATGGTGATATACTTATAACAAGGGATCCGGCACAGAGCCAGAGCAGACAAAATGCACAAATTATAGATATGCTTAATGAAGGTATTGATATTTTATTTGTAAATGCAGTGGATAGGAGTGGAATAGAAAGTGCATTATATGAATGCAAAAAAAGGGGGGTTCCGGTTATTTTGTTGGATACGGATGTGGATGACAGAGTAGGGGTAATAAGTACTATTCAGTCTGATAATTACCAAGCAGGTGTATTGTTGGCGAATGATTTGTTGAAAAAAAAGCCGGAGGGAGCAAAAATTCTTATTGTAGCAAACCTTATTGCTTCATCTATGGTTCAAAGGAGACAGGGATTTATAGACACTATAAAAAACAGACCGGAGTATGAGATTGTAGACGAGATAGACGGGGTTAGTGAAATAGAAACTGTAAATGAGGCTATGAATAAGTACTTGAGGTCAAACAGTAAGGAAATAGATGTAATTTTCGGAATGAATGATCCTACAGCAATAGGTGCATTGGCGGCATTAAAAGAAAAAAGAGGGACAAATCTTTTGATTTACGGGGTGGACGGTTCACCGGATGCCAAAAAGCTTATAAAGCAGGGGTTATTTACCGCTACCGTAGCACAGCATCCTATATCTATGGGTAAGGCGGCGGCAAGAACGGCATATGATTACTTGAATAAAAAAGATATAGAGAGTGATATTTATATAGGTGTTGACCTTATAAATGCAGGAAATATAACTAAATTTGATATATCAAAGTGGCAATAATATGAAAAGTATAGGAAACTTAAAAATAAACAAAATACTTGAGCTTATGCTTATTATATCCGTTACAACGATGATTTTGATTTCAGGATTTGTATGGATAATCACGGCAAGAATAATAGATATGCATGAAGCAAAGTTGTTTATATCAAGATCTGTGAGCATACCCGGTAATACAATGCATATATTTATATTTACAGTTATTTCGTCTATATGTTTTATATTGACTTTTAGTGTAAGGAGCAGCAACAGATTAAATGATACATACATAATATTTGTAACATTTATTATCGAGTTTATTTTAGAGTTGATATGCATTATATTGTTGAATTTTAATTACAACGGAATATTGCTTTGGACGTTTGCAAATGCCCTGATTTATTTGAAGAAAAATAAATATATATCAATAGTTATAGTAGCTGCAACCGTAAGTTATTTGTTTACAACACATGATTTAGTCAAGCTGTTTATAAATATATATGATATTTCAGCATATATAAGGGTTTGCAGTACAAGTTTGCAGACAGTTATATTTTTTATATACAATACACTTAATTTGATGACGGTAGTAAGTTTTATACTTTGTTGCATCAGTATAATAGTGAACAAAGAAGAAATTATAGAGAAAAATATTGAGCTTAATAAACAACTTGAAATAGCAAACTTTGATTTGCAAAAAGCCAATATAGAGTTGGAGAGATCCTTAATGGACAATGCAAGACTTGCAGAGATTAGAGAGAGAAATCGTATAGCCAGAGAGATACATGATACTTTGGGACACACACTTACAGGACTTGCCGCCGGAATAGATGCCTGTATAGCACTTGCAGGAGATGAGAAGACTCCGCTTAGAAATCAGTTGGATCTGTTATCTAAGGTAAGCAGAAACGGTATAAAAGATATCAGGATGAGCGTCAGTTCACTGAGACCGGATGCACCTGACAGGCTGAATCTGGAAAGTGCGATAAAAGAACTTGTTGAGAATACAAAGAGGGTGGCAGGCGTAAATATAATATTTAATAGTGAAGATATAAATTTAAAGTTTGATGAAGATGAGGAGATGGCTATATATAGAATTGTACAGGAGAGTTTGACAAATTCTATAAGGCATGGAAATGCTAAAAATATAGAAGTCGTTGTAAAGAAAAACTTCGGGAGTATCGGACTCATGATTCATGATGACGGAATAGGTTGTGAAAAGATTGAGTCAGGGTTTGGCCTTAGACATATAAGAGAAAGAGTAAATATGTTAAAAGGACAGGTAAATTTTAGAAGTGAGAACGGCTTTATTGTGGAGGCGATGATACCGATAAGATGGGGAGAGGAATATGGTTAAAGTTTTAATTGCAGATGATCAGGAACTGATAAGAGAAAGCTTAAAGATAATCCTTGACAGTAAACCTGATATAGAAGTGACTGATGCGGTGTCTGACGGGCTTGAGGTAATAAGAAGTATCAGAGAAAAAAGACCGGATATAATACTTCTTGATATCAGAATGCCAAGACTTGACGGCGTGTCATGTACAAAGATTATTAAGGAAGGTTACCCTGATATAAAGATAATCATACTTACTACGTTTGATGATGATGAATATGTATTCAATGCACTGAAGTACGGTGCAAGCGGTTATCTGCTTAAAGGAATAAGTATGGACAGTCTGGTTGAGGCGATAAATACGGTATATCAGGGACAAGCAATGATAAATCCTGATATTGCTTCAAAGGTTTTAAAGTTTTTCTCAAAATTGGCTGTAAATAATGAAACTATACATGTACCTGTAGAAAACATAAAAATGATTACAAAAAATGAATGGACTATAATAAAGGAGGTTTCAAAAGGTAAAAGTAATAAGGAAATTGCCAAGGACTTAAGTTTCTCGGAGGGAACTGTAAGAAATTATTTATCGAATATATTGGATAAATTGGAACTTAGAGACAGAACTCAGTTAGCTATTTGGGCAATCAGCAGAGGTGAGCTGTGAAAGCAAAAAAAGTTGGTATATTTATATATACAGGTATAGCCTTTTTGATTATTGTTTTAGGTACAGTTTTTTATAAATTCAGACCTAAAGAAACAGTGATAGAGTTTGCCATGTTTAACGGCAGTAACTGGGGAGTTGCGGTAAAGGAAAGTTATTCCGTCATTGACAGTGCAATAGAAAAGTTTGAAAAAGAGCATAAGGGTATAAAGATAAAGTATGAGAGCGGTATTCCGAAAGAAGATTACAGTGAGTGGATGGCAAAAAGAGTTCTAAAGGATGAGATGCCGGATGTATTTATGGTACTTGATGACGATTTTGAAAATTATATAAATCTGGGGCTCATAGAAAAACTTGACGGATATGTGGACGGTGATAAAAGTTTTGATATAAATAAGTACTATAGTGAGATTGCAAATTCGGGAGTCTTTGAGAGACACAGGTATGCCCTGCCATATGAAGCGATGCCGACATTGATGTTTGTGAACAGAACATTGCTGGAAAATTTGCATTTGAATATACCTGAGAATAACTACACTTTTGAGGACTTTTATAAAGTATGCAGGATGGTAACTCTTGACAGAGATTTGGACGGTAATCCTGATTATTTCGGAATATACAGATATGATTGGATAAATGCCGCATTATCAAACGGTGTTACATTGTTTACAGAAGACGGAAAGAATTCATATTTTAATCAAGAAAGCTTAGCGGATGCAATCAGATTTGTAAAAAGCTTGGAGGATTTGAACGGCAATCAAAATGTAACAAAGGAGGAGTTTGACAGCGGAAAAGTAGCATTCAGTCAGATGTCACTTGCAGAATACAGAACGTATAAATCTTATCCGTATAAAATAAAAAAGTATACCGGTTTTGCATGGGACTGTATACCGATGTCGGCAGGAAAGACAGGGAATAATGTCAGTATGGTTGACAGCTTGAATGTTGCAATAAGTGCCAAATCGAAAAAGAAAAAGTTGGCATGGGAGTTTTTGAAAACTTTAAGCTATGATACACAGATACAGCAGAAATTGTATAATGATATGCCGGTAGCATCTGTGCTTAAGGAAGTTATGGAAAGTAGAGAATCTGAGAATATATTTAAAGAAAATGAAGATATTATCGATTCTAAGCTTATTTGCCAAATATTGGAAAACGGTAGTGCTAAGCCGAGATTTAGCGGGTATGAAGACGCTATAGCATTGGCGGACTCCAAGATTTCAAATTTAAATCAGGGAGATGATATAGAAAATGCACTTAGAATATTGCAAAGACAAATGAGCAAATATTTGTTACAAGAAAGGGGAAAGGAATGAAAAGATCACAAATTAACAGCATCATAAGAGAGATGGAGGAGCTTATAAGGGAGAACGGCTTTAATCTGCCGCCGTTTTGCAACTGGACTCCAAAGGATTGGGAAAACAAGGGGCATGAATATGATGAAATAAGAGATAATATGCTCGGATGGGATATCACGGATTTCGGACTCGGAGATTTTGATAAGATAGGTTTCGGGCTTATTACACTCAGAAACGGGAACAGAAACAACGAGAAGTATAAAAAAGTCTATGCGGAAAAGCTTTTATTCTTAAGAGACGATATGATGGCACCTATGCATTTCCATTGGTTTAAATCGGAGGATATTATAAACAGAGGTGGCGGTACACTTCTTATAAAAGTATATAATGATGACGGCAAGGGCGGACTTGCCGACTCGGATGTGCTTATAAACTCAGACGGAAGATCATACTATGTAAAAGCGGGAAGCCTTGTAAAACTTTTGCCGGGAGAGAGTATCACCATATGGCCACATCAATACCATGAGTTCCATGTGGAGCCTGGAAGCGGAAGTGTGCTTATAGGTGAAGTTTCCCAATGTAATGATGACAATATAGACAACAGATTCTATGAAGATATAGGCAGATTCCCTGATATAGAAGAGGACGAAGAGCCGTACAGACTGCTTTGTAATGAGTATCCGGTAGCGAAGGATTGAGAAAAATATTGACTATTTAATGAATAAGTAGTATCATAAAAAATACCAAAAACGTTTTTGTAGTTTGAAATTTTGGAGAATATTTTGGCGTGGCATCTATAAAAGAAGTAGCCGTGGCTGCAGGTGTTTCCGTGAGCACAGTGTCGCGAGCCCTAAACGGTTATACTGATGTAAGAGAAGATACAAGAAAGAAGATAATGGATATTGCGCAGGAACTTGGTTACAGGCCAAGTCAAAGTGCAAGAAATCTTTCATCAAAAAGAAAAGAGAATGTCGCTATACTTATTTCCGGTTTGGGAAGTAACAGCCCTGTGGATGAGTTTACGGGTAATGTTTTGAAAGGTCTGAATTCATATATACAAGGTAAGAATATGATCATAGCTATGTATGGTATTTCTTCTAAGATGCAGGCAAATCAGAAATTATCGGAATTTTGTAGAGAATACAGTCTGTCAGGGGTTATACTTGCAGGATTAAAACTTGGAGATCCCTATATTGAAGAAATAAAACATACAGATATACCATGTGTAGGTATAGATATAAAGCTTGAGGGAAAGATGGGAGCATCCGTACTTACAAATGATATTGAAGCTTTCAGGGAAATTACAAACTATGCTATAGAAAAAGGATTTTCACAGCTTGTACTTGTAAAGGGAAAGAATGAGGCTTCGGTTACACATGAGAGGTATGCAGGTTTTAGAGAGGCACTTAAGGATAAGGGTATTTCACAAAAAGAGGTGGATGTTCTGGAGTGTAGATTTGATGAAAATCTGGCTTATAAAAAGGTGAAATCATATATAGAAAAGCATAAGAAAAATAAAGGAAGAACTTTTGTATGTATGAGTGATCTTATGGCTGTTGCGGCTGCAAAGGCTATAGAGGATCTGGGTTACAATGTAAGTAAGGACTTTATTGTTACAGGGTTTGACGGTATACAGCTTTTAAATTATATTAGGCCGAGGATAGCTACAATAAATCAAAATATAGTAAAAAAAGGCTATGAGGGTATGCGTTTACTTATGAAGATAATAAAGGGAGAAGATATACCAAGAACAATATATGTAAAGCATAAACTTATAGAAGGTGAGTAAAATTTAACTTAAGGAGGGTTTTATAATGAAACTGAAAAAACTTTTAAAGTCGGGAATAGCACTTGGACTTTGTTTGGGACTTTCAGCATGTTCTGGAGGAGGAGCTTCATCAAACACATCAGGTGAATCTTCAAAGGCGGTAGAGTCCGGAGATTCAAAGGAGGCTAAGGACGGCGCTTCCGGAAAGGAGATTGAGCTTAAGATTCCTACATATTTGGCAGGAGAAAATGTAGGTGCTACATTCTTCCTACCGCAGGTGGAGAGATTTAATGAAAAATATGCAGGCAAATATAAGGTAGTTGTCGAAGAAGTTGTTCAAGATTCATATGCGGAGAAAATCAAGCAGCTTGCGGGACAAAATAAGCTTCCTACATTGGTACATTCACCCGGTTCAGGCGGTATAGATACACAGTGGTTTAAGCAGGTTATTCTTGACAATGATATGGCATATGATTTGACAGATTTCGCAAAAGAATATCCTGATGTTTCATCTTCATGGATAGAAGGTTCAAAAGAGTTTTGTACAGTTGACGGAAAGATTATTTGTAATCCGCTTATAGTGTTAAGACCTATAGGATTATATTACAATGAGTCTCTTTATAAGCCTGAGAAAGACATAAGAGATATGAGTATGGATGAGTTTATTTCAGGTCTTGGTGACAATAAGTTGGCATTTATGACATCTGAAAATGCATGGACTTCATCACTTATGCTTGCCGCTCTTATTGCAAATGAGGAAGGTGGAGTTGAGCTTTTAAATAATAATACAAGTGAAAAGCTTTGGGATTATAATACTCCTGTAATGGTAAATGCTGTAGGAAAGTTACAAAAACTTTTACAAAACAATGCATCAAGCAATACTGTAGGTGCAGCTTATGCAGATGCGGCAAATGCATTTATGAGCAATAATGCGGCTTTAATATGTAACGGCTCATGGATGGCATCAGAGTTTAATGAGGATGCAAAGGATAAGTGGAGCAACGGCTTTGACGGAAAAGATGTAAAGACAACCATATATCCGGGAAATGTTGCACTTGCAAACCCTAAGGCATATGGGGATTTCTGGATATCAAATGCTGCAAGTGATGAGCAAAAAGAAGCTGCAAAGGCATTCCTTGCATTTAGAGGATCAAAAGAAGAGATTGAAGCTTACATTTTGGCAGAGGGTGGAAACGCTCCAAATATTAAACACAGTGATGATTTCCTAAATAAACTTAAAGAAAATAATATATTATATCAACTTGATCAGAGTATGAATGCGGATACAAAATTCGTAGCTACTCTTGGAGATATATTACCGGCTTCTGTAGCTGATACAGAGTTTGGAAAACTTCTTCCTAAGTTAATTGACAACTCTTTGACACCGGAACAATTCTGTGCAGAGCTGACAAAGAAGGCACAAGAGGCTAAGCAATAAATATTTGTATGCTCCCTATATAGGGAGCATATTTTAGAATAAGGAGGACTTTGATGAGTTCAAAGAGGAAAATGGCTGCAAGCAAACTTGAACGTAAAAACTATAAATGGATATATTTATTTTTACTTCCCTCTTTTATTGTATTTGTAACCTTTTATATACAACCTATATTTACAGTTTTCTACACATCATTTACAAAGTGGGACGGATTTAATAAACCGAAATTTATCGGTTTAACAAACTATATAAATATGTTCGGTAATACAGCATTCAGATATTCTTTGAAAAACCTGTTGCTATGGTCGATTATAGCGGCTGTGCTTCATGTGGGTTTTGGAGTATTAGTGGCCTTTGCTATATTTAAAAAGCCCTACGGGTGGAAATTTACCAGAGCGGTTTTTATGATACCGAATGTAATAAGTGCCGCCGCATGGGCAATGATTTACAGATTTATGTTTCATGATGACATGGGAATGATAAATAATCTGATAAGAAAGATCAATCCGGATTTTCATGTTCAATGGTTTTATCAGTCACCTTTTGCTTTTATTGCAGTAACTTTAACATGGCTCTTTTATGCTGTAATCGTAACATTGATAGTATTAAATGATTTGTTTGCAATACCCGGCGATCTGTTTGAAGCTGCTCGTGTTGACGGTGCTTCCGACTTTCAGCTTATAAAATATATACAGCTTCCTCTTTGCAGAAATGCGATAGGAACATCCATTATAGCCTCGATTACAGCAAGAGTGGCAATGTATGAGCAGATAGCTCTGACAACAGCAGGCGGGCCGGGAGATGATACCATGAATTTACCGGTGATACTGGTAAAATCCATAATGGATCTGAAATACGGATATGCAAATGCAAATGGTGTGATAATGTTTATTCTCGGACTTTTCATATTGTGGCTTATAAATAAATTGTTCAAAATGAATGAAAGTGTATATTAAGGAGGGCTTTTATGAATTTAAAAAATAGCGGAAAAATTTTATCAAAAGTATTCACTTATATTTTGCTTTTATTTACTGTGATAATTTCTATTTTTCCAATTATATGGGTAGTTATGTCGGCATTTAAAGATAATGCCATGATTTTATCCGATCCTTTTTCATTACCGAAGCAGATAAGCTTTGAACCTTTTGTATATATATTTTCAAAATATGATTTTGCAAGATATTTTATAAACTCATTTTTAATATCCGTAAGTTCTACATTAATAGCACTTATAATTTTTGCAATGGGAAGTTACGTACTTGCAAAGTATGAGTTTCCGGGAAAAAATCTGGTTTTCATATTATATACAGTCACATTGCTCGTGCCCGCACAGTCAAAGGCACAACCAATCTTTTCTCTTATCATGAAGCTTGGACTTTATGACAATATTTGGGGAGTGGCGCTGGTATATATCTCCATGGGACTTGCAATATCAACTTTTATATTAAAACCTGCATTTATGGCTGTTCCGAAGTCTTTGGATGAAGCAGCTGTAATAGAAGGTGCAAACTTTTTTACAGTATTTTGGAAGATCAATTTACCGCTTGCAAAGGGAGGACTTGCTACAGCAGGGATTTTAATGTTTTTAGGAAACTGGAATGAATACTTCTATGCTTCCATACTGACATCATCAGACAGTACAAGGACTTTGCCTCTTGCATTACAGTTTTTTACGGAAGCATTCTCATATAACTATCCGAGGCTTTTTGCGGCATTGACAGTAGTTATACTGCCCGGAATAATACTGTATATTTTGGCACAAGAGCAGGTACAGGCTTCTGTAGCAAGCTCGGGAATAAAGGGTTAGAGAGGATTATTATGCAGCAGTTGGAATATAAAGGCACAGTAATCAAAGAATGTTTTTTTGAGAGAAAAAACATAAATAAGTTTGAGGCAATATTTACACAGGGAAACGGATATCTTGGAATCAGAAATGCACTCGAAGAGCATTATGTAGGTGAAATAAGAGATACTTTTATAACCGGAACATTTAATAAGGCATCAGATGAGGAGGTAACTGAGCTTCCTAACATTGCGGATGTAAGTGCAGTTAAGATTGTTGTAGACGGTGAAGAGTTTAGCCTTACAGAGGGAAAGATTTCTTCCTATGAGAGAAGTCTTGACCTAACTACAGGCGAGAGTACAAGAATTATTGAATGGGAAAGTCCAAAGGGAATAAAACTTAATCTTGTATTCAGACGTTTTGTATCTCTTGATAATGAGCATATCTTTGTACAAAAAGTGGAACTACTCTGTGACAAAGATGCAAATATTATTATAGAGAGCGGAATAGACGGTTCCGTAACAAATAGCGGGGCTATGCATTTTGAGGATATACAAAGACGAGTGTATGATGGCAAGTATATGGAATATATTGCAAAAACAACTCAGTCACATGTAAAGGTGATTCAAGGTGCTGTTTGCAGTCTGAATAAAGAAGCTTCTGTAATACCTGTTATGGGAAGAAGAACTCTTGCAAACAGATACAGCCTTAAAGTTAATGCAAATGAAAAGCTTGAATTTGAAAAAAAATCAATATTTTTTTCAGAAAGAGATAAAGAATTTACACATTTAGAGGAAGAGAACAGACTTGAAGAAATAAAAAAAGAGTCGGCAAAGTTGATACGTGAACTTGAGGAATTAAGTTATGATGAACTTTTCAAAAGAAGCAAATCAAAGTGGAAAGAGTACTTTGATAAAAGTAAAATAGATATCGGAACAGATGACAATTATATAAAGACCTCAATTAATTTTGCACTCTACCATTTAAGGATCATGGTAAAAGCGGATGATAACAGAGTTGGAATAGGTGCAAAAGCTCTGAGCGGTGAGGGATATAAGGGACATTCTTTCTGGGATACCGAGCTTTTCATACTTCCTTATTTTACATATACACATCCTGAAATTGCAAGGACACTTCTGGAATACAGATATCATAATCTTTACGGCGCAAGAATAAAAGCCAAAGAAAACGGCTATGAAGGGGCAATGTATCCATGGGAATGCGCATGGGTGGATGATGGAGAGGTAACGCCTCTTTATATGGGTGCCGATATAGTAACAGGTGAAATAACAAAGGTTTGGACCGGACTTATAGAGCATCATATAACAGCCGATATAGTGTATGCGATAGATAATTATTACAGAGTTACAAATGATAATGATTATATGGAAAGGTACGGATATGAGATAATATTTGAAGCCGCGCTTTTTTGGGCAAGCAGACTTGAATATATTGCAGACAAAGACAGATATGAGATAAGAAATGTTATAGGACCGGATGAGTATAAGGAGCATGTAGATAATAATGCATATACAAATTATATGGCTGCATATACTATGAGACTGGCACTTGAAAAGTATGAATATCTAAAAACTGAGAACGAGAAACTTTTTGATATTTTAAATTCCAAACTTGATTTAAAATATATAAAGGGTTGCATAGAAAAGAAATTGCCGAAACTTTACTTACCTCTACCAAATGAAGAAGGTATAATTCCACAGTCGGACACATTCTTAGGATTAAAAAAACTTGATATAAGTAAGTATAAAAACTCTGATGAAGTACTTGGAATCTACAATGACTATAATACAAAACAGCTAAATGAGTACATGGTTTCAAAACAGTCTGATACTGTTATGCTTTTGTATTTGTTCAGAGATTTATTTGACACGGAAACAAGAAAAAAGAATTTTATTTTCTATGAGGATAAGACCCTACATGATTCTTCACTGAGTAAGTCAACTCATGCTATTTTGGCAAATGAGTTTGACTTTGAGGAAATGTCATATAAGCTGTTTAAAGGAGCTATAAGTGTAGACATGGGGACAAATATGAAGTCATCTGATGAAGGTATACACAGTGCCTCAATAGGAGGGATATGGGCTGTATATGTATTTGGATTCGGCGGTGTAATGATTGATAAAAAAGGTTTAAGCATCAGTCCATGTCTGCCCAAAGGATGGGATTTTTTAGAGTTTCCACTGGTTTATAAAGGAACAAGTTTAAGAGTCAGAGTGGAAAAGAATAATGATGTGAGTATACAAAAAATTGACGGAAACAGTGTGGAGATTTATGTAAAAGGAGAGAAACTCCTTATTAAGTAAAGGGGTGGTTACAGTAATGGAAAGAAAATATAAAGGCATAATATTCGACCTTGACGGAGTAATATGTCATACAGACAAGTATCACTATATGGCTTGGAAAAACATTGCAGACGGTTTGGGTATATATTTTGATGAAGAAATAAATAACAGACTCAGGGGAGTAAGCCGTATGGAGAGTCTGGAAATAATACTTGAAAGGTCTGATAAAAAGTACAGCGACAAGGAAAAAGAAGAGTTTGCAAATAAAAAAAATGAGCTGTATAAAGAACTTTTAAATGAGATGAGTGAGAAAGACCTTGATAAAAAAGTTAAAGACACTTTAGATATTTTAAAACAAAGGGGATATAAGACGGCAATAGCTTCATCAAGTAAAAATGCAAAGCTTATACTTTCAAAGTTAAATCTTATTGATTTTTTTGATATTATAATAGACGGAAATGATATAAAATATTCAAAGCCTGACAAAGAAGTGTTTGAAAAAGCGGGGATAGGTCTGAAACTTTTACCAAACGAATGTCTGGTTGTTGAAGATGCAGCTTCGGGAGTAGAGGGGGCAATAAGAGCCGGAATGCAAGTTGCAGGAATAGGGGATGCAAAAAAGCTCGGTGATGTGAGTTACAGTTTGGAAAGCTTTGAAGATTTGCAAAAGTATTGTATATAGAAAGAGAGAAAAATGGTAAATACAAAGGCGGCAAAGGATTCAATAATTAAAGGAAATAATTATCGCATAAGTATTCTTACAGACAGACTTATAAGATTTGAATACAGTAAAAAAAATATATTTGTAGATGAAGAGACGGCGGCTGTTACAAACAGAAAGTTTCCGAAAGTAAAGTTTGATATTTTAGACAGTGAAGACAAACTGGTTATAGTTACAGATTATCTAAGAGTAATATATGATAAAAAAGAATTCTCAGGCGAAGGCTTAAGGATCAATGTGAGCGGTAACTACGGAACAACTTCAAGTGTATGGCATTATGGAGATAAGAATGAGAGTTTAAAAGGAACAACAAGAACACTTGATGCCATAGACGGAGAAACAGAGCTTGGAGAGGGAATTGTTTCAAGGCAGATGTGGTCTGTGGTGGATGACAGCAATTCAATGCTTATAACGAAGGACGGATTTAAGCTGAGGGAGGATGAGGAAGCAATAGATCTGTATTTCTTCGGATATGGACTTGATTTTTTGACAGCATTGAAGGATTTCTATACTCTTAGCGGAGAATTACCTCTACTTCCAAGATTCACTCTTGGTAACTGGTGGAGCAGATATTATAAATACACTCAAAAGTCATATCTGGAGTTGATGGACAGATTTGACAGTGAAGATATTCCATTCAGTGTGGCGGTTATAGATATGGACTGGCATATTACGGATGTGGAGGGTAGATTCGGTACAGGATGGACAGGTTATACATGGAATAGGGAACTTTTCCCAAGTCCAAAAGATTTTCTAAGTGAACTGCATACAAGAGGATATAAGGTCTTACTGAATGTACATCCGGCAGACGGTATAAGGGCATATGAAGATTGCTATAAGGATATGGGAGAATTTATGGGTGTAGATATTAAAAAGGAAGAACCTGTACTTTTTGATATTGTCGACGATAAATTCAGAGAAGGATATTTTAAACATGTTCATCATCCGCTTGAAAAACAGGGAGTCGATTACTGGTGGATAGACTGGCAACAGGGGGAAAATTCAGGACATAAGGGACTTGATCCTCTATGGCTTTTAAACTACTTTCACTATAAGGATTCAGAGAGAGAAGGCCGTGGAAGAGGTCTTATACTTTCAAGATATGCAGGAGTGGGAAGCCATAAATATCCTATAGGTTTTTCGGGAGATACCATTATCACATGGGAAAGTCTTGATTTTCAGCCGTATTTTACAGCTACAGCATCAAATATCGGATATGCATGGTGGAGTCATGATATAGGCGGACATATGAACGGTATAAGAGATGATGAGATGTTTGTCAGATGGGTACAACTTGGAGTATTCTCACCGATAATGAGATTGCACAGTACCTGCAATGAATTTTCCGGAAAAGAGCCTTGGAAGTACAATCAGATTGCCGAAAGAATAGTTAAAAGATATTTGAGACTTCGTCACAGACTGATACCATATCTTTATACCATGAATAAAAGGGCAAATGTGGATAAGCTTCCTTTAATACTGCCGCTTTATTACTATGAGCCTGCAAATGATAAGGTTTATAATTATAAAAATGAGTATTATTTCGGAGAGGATCTGATAGTATGTCCTGTGACAAGAAAAATTGATACAGAGAGCGGATTGGCAAAGACCAGGATATGGCTTCCGGAGGGTGAATGGTTTGATATCTTTACCGGAGTAAGGTATAGAGGAAATCGTGAACTTGAAATCTACAGAAATCTGGAAGATATCGCCGTATTTGCAAGAGAGGGAAGTATTTTACCTCTTGATGCAAATGTAAGTACAAATGAGATATCAAGTCCTGCAGAAATGGATCTGTTTATTTTTGCCGGTAAGGACGGAGAGTTCACTCTTGCCGAAGATGAAAAGGAATTTAATACTTATGTCGAGTCTGACTGGGCATATACAGGATATGAGATTCTGGAAGGCAATGCAAAGAGAATATTTAGAATAAACCCTGTTTCGGGAAATAAAAATGCTGCAAGGGAGAAGAGAAGATTTAATCTCTATTTCTACGGTGCAGGAAAAGAAAGTGAATTTGATATTTTACTCGATAAAAAGAAAATAGAACCTGTAAGTATTGAATATGATGAAACAAAAAATGTTTTAATTATAAGATTGCCTGAAATTTCCACAAAATCCACACTGGAGATTGAAGTTAAAGCCTTTGACTACAGCTTGCATAAGAGCATACAAAACAAAGTATTTGACATTCTAAATAAGGCACAGATAGAATATGATTTAAAGACAGCTGTAATGGAGGTGGTACGAAAGTATAACTCTCAAAATGCGTGTGAATTAATTGGTGAAATTTACTGTGTATGTGAAAACGAGTTTGTTAGAGGAGCTATAATAGAGCTTTTATCTGCAAAATAGAGAATGCAATAAAGAAGAAAGTGAAAAGTATTACAGACTGCTTTATAATGAGTATCATGAAGTGGGAAAATAAATTTTTAATTGTATAGATAATAACATAGAAAAATGTTAGAATATAATATATATTATTGAGAGAGTATTGGTCACATGGAGAAATAATGAGATATACTGAAAGCTACTATAATCTAAGCCATGGGACAGATATTGCATCTGCAGAAGATATTAAAACCAATGGCTTCACTTTAAGAGGAGATAAGACAAGTTGGTGTGGAGAAGGTGTATATTTCTATGATATAAAGGCGAAAGCCTGGTGGGCAGCTAAAAGAAAATGCAATGAGTTAAAGCAAAAGGGCAAAGGTAGTATTAAGGCAACAGTTATTTTAGCTGATATAGAAGATATATACAAGGATGAAACATTTGACTTAAGGGTAAAAAAAGACGTGGACGATTTTGAAAGCTTTGTCAATTCAACGTTATCAGATGATTATAAAATTATTATTGAAGGAGTTGATGATGAAGTAGAGAGGAAAATTTTATTGAGGTCTATGTTGATTTCGTTTTATGCTGAAGAAAAACATTACAGGTTGATAATAGGTAATTTTAAACAACGTCCACAACCATTATATGAGCACACAATTGAGTTTGCAGATTCATTAGACATGGTTTTTGGAGTAGAGACAATATATTGTGTCAAAGATACCGGTATAATCAGCAATATTCGAATAGGAGGTAAGCAGGGTGAATAGTTTGATGGACAAGTTTATAATGTATGCGAAAGAGCAGTTTGGATATGATATTTCACTGACAGAAGCTGATACTCCGGATACATTTGAGTCATTATTTGGAGTAAGCTTCATCGCAGAAGAAGAAAATACAGCAGTATCCTATGATGAAAAATTTATATATAAGAATGATTCAGCTATAGTAGCGAATATGGATACAGTATATTTAGATGATGGCTGTATACAACAGGATATTGGCTTAGCTGCTTAGTGAGGTGAGAATGGATATTAAGGACATTAGATCAAGCCTACAAATGAAGAACTTTTATTTTAGCAAATTTTCATTTGTGAGGGATAAGGTTATTAAAAATGGTGAACTTAATGCAGATATAAAGAAGGGTATCATTCCTATCGGTAACCATGAATACAATGTAATATTGACAACTAAAATTGAGAAGGATGATATGAACATAGAATTGGTAGCGGAAGCACAATTTTTATATGAGTCGGAGGATCATTCAAGAGAAGAGTCAATAATAAATACAAATACGGTTGCGATAATGTTTCCATTTATTAGAAGTCAAGTTACCCTATTGACATCGCAGCCCGGTATGGCTCCGATTATACTTCCGCCGATTAACACGCAGAAGTTAAAGTGATATATAGTATATCTAAAAAACAGTATTAAAAAAATAGTTTGGCTTTATTTTAAGCCGGACTATTTTTAGTTTATTAAAGGAGGAGATTTTATGTTAGTATTTCATTATCCGAAATGTTCAACTTGTGTGAAGGCAAGAAAGTGGTTAAGGGATAAAAATGTGGAGTTTACGGAAAAGAATATTGTGGAGGAGACTCCAAGTGTGGAAGAGTTAAAGAAGGTTTTGGAGTATTCAGGCCTTCCTATAAAGAAGCTTTTTAATACAAGCGGTATGCTCTATAGAGAGCTGAATATCAAAGAAAAAATGGATACTATGAGTGATGACGAAAAGCTTAAATTGCTTGCAGAAAACGGAATGCTTATAAAAAGACCTATAGTTTTGGGAGATGATTTTGCTTTGGTAGGTTTTAAGGAGAGCGAGTGGCAGAAAAAATGGCAGTAAAGGCATCAGATAGAGTAAAGTTTTATAAGAATAAAAACGGTGCAACTGTAGGCAGCTGTGACAGAAAGGTATTTGAAGTTGAAGGACTGTATTTTAAGGATATAGACGGCTCGGGAGAGTTTAAAGACTTTGATGATTGGAGAAATTCACCGCTTCAAAGAGCGCAAAGTTATGTAAAGGTACTAAGCACTGATGAGAAGATAGGTCTGCTTTTTGCAAGTGACTGGAGAATGGGACTTGATCAGGAGGATAAGAGTAAGCTTGATGAATCGGGAGTATTGGATGAAGGAGAGCTTGTAAATGCCAAAACAATCTTCGGTATACAAAATCTTCCAAGTACATCTGTTGCAATTAAGGAATGGTTTGCAAGACATCTTATATTCAGAAAAAATCCAAGTCCTAATGACCTTGTAGACTGGGTAAATCAGTTAAATGCAAAGGCTGAGGAATGTGAGCATTTTGTTCCGGTTGAAATAATTTCAAATTCAAGAAATGAAAACGGTGAAACAATATTCGGAATGAATGATGCTACAGGTGTGTTTGCAACCTGGCCGGGAACTCTTGGTATAGCGGCTATTGCAAGAGGAGAAGGTCTTGGCGTTATCGAAGAATTCGGAAATACCATAAGAAAAGAATGGGATGCGACAGGTATCAAAAAAGGCTATATGTATATGGCCGATGTACTTACAGATCCAAGATGGCAAAGATCCTACGGCACATTCGGTGAGGATCCGAAGCTTATCAAAGATATATTTGAAAAGCTTGTACCTTTAGTACAGGGTAGTGATAAAGGAGTGACTGCAGACGGAGTGGCTATGACCGTAAAGCATTTCCCGGGCGGAGGTGCCAGAGAGAACGGTTTTGATCCGCATTATAAGGCAGGGCAATGGAATGTATACGCTACAGAAAACAGCTTAAGAGAGTATCATCTTCCGGCATTTGAAAGTGCCATAGCAAAGAATGTTTCATCTATAATGCCATACTATGCAAAGCCTGCAAACGATAAGAGTGCAAGCCAAAAGGATCTAAATGGTAATGATATAGAGATGAAGCCTCTGGGATTTGCCTACAATGATTACTTTATAAAGAAACTTTTGAAAGAGCAGCTTGGATTTAGAGGTTATATAAATTCAGATACAGGTATTGTCCACAATATGTGTTGGGGAGTTGAGGCCCTTGATACAGCTGAAAGAATTGCCTTTGCCATAAATAACGGAGAGGTGGATCTTATAAGCGGCTTGTTTGATTTAAAAGAAACGAAAGAAGCTATTGAAAGAGCAAGTAATGACTATTATGAGAGCCATGATATACCGGCAGGCTTTAAAAAGGCGGATATTACACTGAGTGAAGCGGCGCTTGATAAGGCGATAACAAGGACATTAACAGAAATGTTTGCACTTGGAATATTTGACAATCCTTACAGAGATCCTAAGGCGGCCAAAGATATAATAAATGATAAGAAAGATAGAGAAGTCGCAGAGCTTGCTCATAGAAAGAGTGTGGTTTTATTAAAGAATGACGGAACTATTCCTTTAAAGAAAGGCGTGAAGGTCTATATTGAATGCTTTAATAAAAATGCAGAGCAGGCAAAGGAAAGAACTGAAAAACTTAGAAAGCGCTTTTGTGACAGGCTTAATATAGTAGAAGAGTTTGAGGATGCCGATATTGCAATATTGCTTGTAAATCCGACTTCCGGAGAGTATTTCAGTGCTACAAAGGGATACTTGGAGCTTGGCATATGTGAAGGTAAAACTGTTTGTAATGTAAGTGAAGACGGACTGCCTTTGGAGGAAACACATGAGGAAACCACTGTTGCAAATGCAAAGAGAATAAAGGCTATATCGGATACAATCCACAAGAACGGAGGCAAGGTGGTAGGAAATATAAATATTTCACTGCCATGGCTTTTAGGTAAGTTTGAGCCTTATGCGGATGCACTATGTGCAGGATTTGATACTTATGATGAGGCTGTTTTGGATGTTATATCAGGTGAGTTTTCGCCGGTTGCCAAGCTTCCGCTTACATTACCAAGGGGAGATGAAGTTATTGCCGTAAATAAAGACGGAGTATGCGTAAGTCCTAATGATGTACCGGGATATGATAAGGATAAATATATGCCTGAAAGTATGAAGGATGAAAACGGAAAGGCATATGCATACAGAGACAGTGCAGGAAATTATTACGAACTAGGCTTCGGATTGAGGTTATAAAAAATAAAGCATAGAAAGTTTTGAAAGTACTTTCAAAATTATTTTATTTATTGAAAAACTATTCAATGAGTGATATTCTAAGCTTATAAATATTTGATAGGGGGTCAAATTTATTTTGGCCCTTTTGATATTATCTCTGGTATAAGGAGGAACTATGAGAGATTTAGATAAATATAAGGGTGTTATACCGGCATTTTATGCCTGCTATGATGAAAAGGGAGAGATAAGTCCTGAGAGAGTAAGAGCTCTTACAGAGTATTTTGTGGATAAAAAGGTCAGAGGTGTTTATGTAAACGGTTCTTCAGGTGAGTGTATATATCAAAGTGTAGAAGACAGAAAAGTTGTTCTTGAGAATGTAATGAAGGTTAGGGGAGACCTTACTGTAATAAATCATATAGCATGTAACAATACAAAGGACGGTATGGAGCTTGCCGCTCATGCGGAAAGTCTTAAAGTAGATGCTATAGCCGCAATTCCGCCTATTTATTTTAAGCTTCCCGAGTATTCCATTGCACAGTACTGGAATGATTACAGCAGTGCAGCACCGAATACGGATTTTATTATCTACAATATTCCACAGCTTGCAGGAGTGGCTTTAAGCAGAAGTCTCTATGCAAAGATGAGAGAGAATAGAAATGTTATAGGTGTAAAGAACTCATCAATGCCTACATATGATATTCAAGGATTTGTTAGAGACGGAGGAGACGACTACATTGTATTTAACGGTCCTGATGAGCAGTTCGTATCAGGCAGAGTAATAGGTGCAGGAGCCGGAATAGGCGGAACATACGGTGCAATGCCTGAGCTTTTCCTTGCAATGAATGAGAGCATAGAGAGCGGTGATATTAAGAGAGCAAGAGATATTCAGTACGATGTAAACGACATTATTGAGAAGCTTACATCAGGTCATGGAAATATGTATGCAATGATAAAAGAAGTCCTTAGAATCAATGAGGGACTTGATATCGGCAGCGTAAGAAAACCTTTGGTTGCATTGACAGATGCTGATAAAGAGATTGCAAAAGCGGCAGCAAAGATGATAGTTGATGCTAAAAAGAAATTTCTATGATGAATAAAGTGTATTTGGGAATTGATATAGGTGGAACCGCAGCAAAGTTCGGACTTGTTGATGAGAACGGCAACATACTTCAAAGGGATGAGTTCTCGGTATCATTTGACGGATATGAAACTCCAATACTTAAGACTGTTTTGGAAAAAACGGAGTATTTTGTGGCTTCAAGCGGACTTGCTTTCACTGAAATATCGGGTATCGGTGTATCCGCTACAGGGCAGATAGATTCCGAAAAAGGTGAAGTTATCGGCAGCGCCGGACATATAAAGAACTGGGTAGGCTCAAAGATAAAGGAAAGCTTTGAAAAGAAATATTCTGTCAAAACTATAGTTATAAATGATGCAAACAGTGCAGCTCTCGGTGAAAAATGGATAGGAGCGGGAAGAGGCTATAAAAATATCGTTGCTATAACCATAGGAACCGGAGTGGGTGGCGGTATTATAGTTGATGATAAAATCTTGCTTGGAAAAAGAGGACTGGCAGGAGAGATAGGACATATAGTGATACATGGAAGCGGAGAGAGTTGTTCATGCGGAAATGTAGGTTGTCTTGAAAGATATGCATCCACAACAGCGCTTGTAAGGAGTGTCTCAAAACTGCAAAAGGAAAATCCGACAGCTTTTCCGAAAGACTTTGAAGAAAATATCAACGGAAGAAAGATATTTGATGCCTTACATAAAAACAGTCTGTTAAGGCAGGCGGTTGATAATTGGGTGGATGATATTTCACTTGGAATTATTTCACTTGTTCATATCTTTAATCCTGAACAGGTTATTATAGGCGGTGGAGTAAGTACAAGAAAAGAGTTTATAGAAGCCTTAAGTAAAAAGGTACATGAAAAGGTAATGCCGAGATTCTTGGAAGGACTTGAAATAGTTCCTGCAAAACTTGGCAATGATGCCGGCCTTGTCGGTGCGATATATTATTTGAAAGAGAATAAATAAAATTGAGCTTTATTTCATAATCTTGTACTATGAAATAAAGCTCTTATTTTTAGTCTACCTTCGGCAGCATAGCCGCATATTTTTTGAGTTCTTCATCACTTGGAACGGTATCATCCATCTTTCCGTCATGGAATTTCTCATAAGCTACCATATCAAAGTAACCTGTACCTGTAAGTCCGAATACGATAGTCTTTTCCTCACCGCTTTCTGTGCATTTCTTAGCTTCTTCAATAGTGGCATATATAGCATGTGAGCTCTCAGGAGCAGGGAGTATACCCTCTGTTCTTGCAAAGTACTCTGCAGCCTTGAATACATCTGTCTGGTTTACTGAAATTGCTTCCATATATCCGTCGTGATAAAGCTGTGAGAGTGTAGAACTCATTCCATGGTATCTGAGACCGCCGGCATGGCTTGGTGAAGGAATAAAATCACTGCCAAGTGTATACATCTTTGCAAGAGGTGTCATCATACCTGTATCACAGAAGTCATAGGCAAATGTTCCCCTTGTAAAGCTTGGACATGATGCAGGCTCTATAGCAATAATTCTTACATCACTTTCGCCTCTAAGTTTCTCACCCATGAAAGGAGAGATAAGTCCGCCAAGATTTGAACCGCCTCCTGCACATCCTATAATGATATCAGGTTTGATATTGTACTTATCAAGCGCGGCCTTAGTCTCAAGTCCGATAATTGACTGGTGTAAAAGCACCTGGTTTAATACACTTCCAAGTACATATCTGTAGCCTTCACTTGTAGTGGCCTTTTCTACCGCCTCTGAGATGGCGCAGCCGAGGCTTCCTGTAGTTCCCGGATGCTTTTCGAGGATTCTTCTTCCCACTTCCGTTTCCATAGAAGGTGAAGGTGTTACTGAAGCGCCGTAGGTTCTCATTACCTCACGTCTAAAAGGCTTCTGTTCATAAGATACCTTAACCATGTATACCTTGCAGTCAAGTCCAAAGTATGCACATGCCATAGAAAGTGCGGTACCCCATTGCCCTGCACCGGTTTCTGTAGTAACACCTTTAAGTCCCTGCTCTTTAGCATAGTAGGCTTGAGCTATAGCCGAGTTTAACTTATGGCTTCCGCTGGTATTGTTTCCTTCAAATTTGTAATAAATCTTTGCCGGTGTGCCGAGTTTTTTCTCAAGGCAGTACGCTCTGACAAGCGGAGCCGGTCTGTACATTCTGTAAAATGATCTTATTTCCTCAGGTATCTCAAAAAATGCTGTAGTATCGTCAAGCTCCTGCTTTACAAGCTCGTTACAAAATACATGTGACAACTCGTCGGCAGTAACAGGCTTATGTGTTCCGGGGTTTAAAAGCGGAGCCGGCTTATTCTTCATATCAGCTCTTACATTGTACCAATATTTTGGCATCTCATTTTCTTCCAAATAAATCTTATAAGGTATCTCCATACACTCTCTCCTTTCAGCTAAATACTTGCCGCCGGCAAATATTATTTAGTAAAGTATACATTGATATAGTATTTAAGTCCAGTAGGGAATGAAAATTTAACGAAGAGTTTGAAAATATATTCAAAAAAGGCTGTCGCACGCGACAGCCAAAATGTTTTAATATATTACTTTGTATCCTTTGACTTTGGAAGTACAACATTCAATAGTACAGCCATGATAGTTGCAACAACTACAGGGCTCTTTCCGAAGATAGTAGTAAATATTTGTGGGAATGCGGCAAGTGAACCCTGTGCCTGCGAAATACCTACACCGAGAGCTACTGAAAGTCCGACAATAGATGTGTTTCTAAAGTCCATCTTCTCTGTAAAGATAAGCTTCACACCTGTCATTGCTATTGAAGCAAATACTGATATTGTAGCACCACCGAGTACACATAACGGAATAGTGGTAAGGAGTGCAGAGAACTTAGGTATAAGACCTGCTATAAGTATTATAATACCTGCAAGTCCAAGAACCGCTCTGTTTATAACCTTTGTTGTTGTTACAATACCCACGTTCTGTGAGAATGTAGCTGTAGGAAGTCCACCAAGTGCGGCACCGACTATATTTGAGATACCGTATCCTATGATACCGCTTCTAAGCTCATCACCTGTAGGAAGTCTGTCCATAGAACCGCTTGTTGTAGCTGATAAATCTCCGATAGCCTGAATAGAGTTTATAGCAAACAAAAGTCCGATTGCTATACAAGCTCCCGGGTCAAACTTTACACCGAAGTGAAGTATCTGAGGTAGTGAGAATACACCTGCACTTGCTACTGATGAGAAGTTGACCATACCAAGCACCAATGCAAGAATATAACCGCAAATCATTGCCACCAATATTGAAGCAAGCTTTAAGATACCTGTAGCAAAGTTGTTAAGTACTATAACAATAATAAGTGTAAAAATAGCCACTCCCCAGTTCTTTACAGAACCGTAGTCATCCTTTCCAATACCGCCTGCCATATAGTTTACAGCAACTGAGTAAAGTGAAAGACCGATAGTAAATACTACAGTACCTGTTACAAGCGGTGGGAAAAGCTTCTGAATTTTCTTGACAAAGAGACCTACCAATATAGCAACAATACCACCGACTATCTGAGCTCCAAGTATGGAAGCTACACCCGAAGTTTTCGCAATATCCTGCATAGTAGGAACGTATGCAAAGCTTATACCCATGATAACAGGAAGTTTTGCACCGATTCTAAATGTCTTGGTACCTATACCGAAAAGCTGTAAAAGTGTAGACAATGCGGCAACTACCAAAGCCGCCTGAACCATAAGCACTCTGTCAGGATCTGAAAGATTTGCCTCTCTAGATACGATAATGGCAGGTGTTATACAGCCTACAATCATTGCCACAACGTGCTGAAGTGCAAGCGGAAGAGCATCTGAAAATTTTGGAAATCCATCCATTTCAAATATTGAAGCATACTGCTTTGTTGTTTGATTGCTCATAATATTTCTCCTTATCAATCAACAATTTTTGTACCGGTTTTGCCGTTGATGGCGTCTTTAGCCTTCTCAAGCAATGTTATCATAGCAGTCTTATTTTCGCCTGATGAAGCGAAGTCTACTGCAGCAAGTACCTTTGGAAGCATTGATCCCGGAGCGAACTCTCCGTCATCAGCATACTTTAAAGCTTCAGCTGTGCTGAGCTTATCTAACCATTTTTCATTTTCTGTGCCATATCCGATGGCAACCTTTTCAACAGCGGTAAGGATGATAAGTGTATCTGCACCTACATTCTTTGCAAGAAGAGCGGCAGCAGCGTCCTTATCTATTACTGCAGGTACACCTGCAAGATGCTTACCGTTTGAAATAACAGGGATTCCGCCACCGCCGCAGCAGATAACAACCTGTCCGTCATCAGCCATAGACTTAATAGCTGAAAGCTCTATGATTTCCTTTGGAGCAGGAGAAGCAACAACTCTTCTGTAACCTCTGCCGGCATCCTCTTTTACAATCCAACCTCTGCTGCCTGCAGCTGCAAGAGCTTCGTCCTTGCCCATGAACTTACCGATAGGCTTTGAAGGGTTATCAAATGCCTTATCATTTTCGTCAACTCTTATCTGAGTAACTACTGTAGCGATAGGCGGAACTTCAAGATTTCTGTTTAAGAACTCCTCATGAAGAGCGTTCTGGATATCATAGCCTATATAAGCCTGACTCATTGCAACACATACTGACAGTGGAGTAGGATCAGAGTCTGTAGAATGAGCATACTCTGTCATAGCATTGTTGATTACACCGACCTGTGGACCGTTACCATGTACAATCAATACCTCATGGCCTTCTTCAATCAAATCCACGATAGCCTTTGCGGTTGTCTTTACAGCCACCATCTGTTCTTTCAGGTTGTTGCCGAGGGCATTACCGCCAAGAGCGATTACAATCTTGCTTTTGAATTTTTTTGTCATAAAATCTCCCCTTAATAAAATTTCTAGGAAATGTTAAAAAAAAGACAGGTTTTTGTGACCTGCCTTTTGGTTTATAGGCAGCAGTGAAATGATTGTCTATATTTAACTACTGCCACATGGATAAGTACTTTGACTTATATTATTCTGAAAGGATTCTGTCCTGTCCACGTGCCTCAAGTTTCTCAAGAACCTTAGCAGGATCTTTGAACTTCTCAAGAAGGATCATAGCAGCGATAACATATGGCTTGAAGCTTGCTTCTTTGTAAAGCGGATCTCTGTATCTGTCAAATACTGAACCGTCAACCTCGCCTTCCTTGCAAGAAACGCCTGTGATATCAGCAGGTAAGCAGTGAAGATAAAGAGCCTTACCGTCCTTTGTAAGCTTCATCATTTCTTCTGTACATGCCCAATCCTTGTGCTCTGCATTCTGAGCAAGAAGTTCCTTCTCTAAAGCCTTGATTCCCTCTGAATCGCCCTCTGCATAAAGGTTTGTTCTCTTCTCCATAGCTGCAAACGGTGCCCATGACTTAGGATAAACGATATCTGCATCCTTGAATGCTTCCTTCATGTCGTTTGTGATAGTGAACTTACCGCCGCACTCAGCTGCCTGCTTCTCAGCCTGCTCAGCAACCTTAGGCATTACCTCATAACCTTCCGGATGAGCTAAAACAACATCCATACCAAGTCTTGTGAAAAGACCGATAACACCCTGTGGAACTGAAAGAGGCTTACCGTAAGATGGTGAATAAGCCCAGCTCATAGCAATCTTCTTACCCTTAAGGTTCTCAAGACCGCCGAACTCATGGATTACATGAAGAGCATCAGCCATACACTGTGTAGGGTGGTCGATATCGCACTGAAGGTTTACAAGAGTAGGTCTCTGCTCAAGAACGCCGTCCTTGTATCCTGCCTCAACAGAATCTGCAACTTCGTGCATATAAGCATTACCCTTACCGATGTACATATCATCTCTGATACCGATAACGTCAGCCATGAAAGAGATCATGTTAGCTGTCTCACGAACTGTCTCACCGTGAGCGATCTGTGACTTACCCTCGTCAAGATCCTGAACCTCAAGACCTAAAAGGTTACAAGCTGAAGCGAAAGAGAATCTTGTTCTTGTAGAATTATCACGGAAAAGTGAAATTCCAAGGCCTGAATCAAATACCTTTGTAGAGATGTTTCTCTGTCTGAGATCACGAAGTGCATCTGCAACTGTCCATACAGCGTTAAGCTCGTCGTCTGTCTTCTCCCATGTAAGGAAGAAATCGTTCATGAACATATCCTGTGTCTTTAGGCCTTTTAACTTTTCAACTAAATTCTTGAAATTTGACATTTTTTAAACTCCTTATTTTAAAAGCATTGCTTTAGTTTTTATAATATACAATTTATGTTACATTCCCGGATAAACTGTGTATCCGGGATTATAATCTATCAAAATATAATCTATACAGATTAGTCACAGTAGTAAGCAGGAAGAGCTGCATAGAATGCCGCACAAGTTACCAAGTCTTTCTTCCATGTGATCTCGTTTGGTGCATGAGCCTGTGCCTCTGCTCCAGGTCCGAATCCGATTACAGGGATACCGTTTCTACCCATGATTGAAACACCGTTTGTAGAGAATGTCCACTTGTCAAGAAGCGGTCTAACCTCACGCTCAGGTGTAGTCTTAGCATTACCGATTCTCTTATCACCGAAGAGATCCTTGTAAGCTGCAACAGCACTTGTACAAACCTTGTGATCCTCAGGAAGTACCCAAGTAGGGAAGTAGCACTCGATAGGGTATACAACACCTGTAAATGAAGGTCTGTCATAGTTGTACATACTTACAACTACATCATCGCCGTACTTCTTAACTGCAGGAAGTTCTCTGATTTCCTCAAGACATGACTCCCAAGTCTCACCTACAGTCATTCTTCTGTCAAGAGATACTGCACAAGAGTCAGCTACTGCACAACGAGAAGGAGATGTGAAGAAGATCTGTGAAGCTGTAACAGTTCCTCTACCAAGGAATCTTGCTTCCTTCCACTGATCGTTGTACTTAGGATTGAGCATCTTTACAAGACCTCTGATCTCTGTAGACTCTGCATCACCGTTGTTGTTAAGTGCACGAACATCTCTTAAGATATCAGCCATCTTGTAGATAGCGTTGTCACCTCTGTCAGGAGCTGAACCGTGGCAAGAAACACCCTTAACATCGATTCTGATCTCCATACGTCCTCTTTGTCCTCTGTAAAGACCGCCGTCTGTAGGCTCTGAAGATACAACGAACTCAGGTCTGATCTTATCCTCATGGTAGATATACTCCCAGCAAAGACCGTCACAGTCCTCTTCCTGAACTGTACCTACAACCATTACACGATACTTGTCGTTAAGAAGTCCGAGATCCTTCATGATCTTTGCAGCATATACTGCAGAAACTGTACCGCCAAGCTGATCTGAAACACCACGACCGCCGATTTCTTCATCATCCTCAAATCCCTCATACGGATCGAAGTTCCAGTTGTCTCTGTTTCCGATACCTACTGTATCAATATGTCCGTCAAAAGCGATAAGAGTCTTGCCTGATCCCATGAATCCCATAACGTTACCCTGCGGATCAACCTTAACCTCGTCAAAGCCTACCTTCTCCATCTCAGCCTTAATTGTAGCAACGTGAGCAGCCTCGTCAGATGACTCGCCCGGATTGGCAACTATAGCACGAAGGAAAGCTGTCATATCAGCCTTGTATCCTTCAGCTAAAGATTTAATCTTTTCCAACTCTTCTTTTGATAATTTACCCATTGTTTTGTTCCTCCTTTAAAAAATAACAACTATATCTTATCTTTCCTTAGCTTCCCAGATAATATTTCTCCAACGCTGCGGATCTGTGTCGCCCTCGGTTGAGAAAAGTAATACCTTTGAATCTTTAGTTAAGTTTAGTTTCTCTCTAAGCTCCTTGTATTCATCGTCCATCATAATAGTAGCGAGAGCACCGAACGGAGCGGCTCCGGACTCACCTGAAAGTACCTGAGGATCGCCCTTTAACGGAGCGTTTAACATACGCATACCTCTGGCAGCTACTTCATCTTCTGCAGCTATAAAGCATGTTACATGGTTCTTTAAGATATCCCAAGATGTGATATTAGGCTCACCGCAAGCAAGACCTGCCATGATTGTATCCATATCTCCGTCTACGATTCTTATATTACCGTCTGCAGTCTTAGCACCCTTATAAAGACATGCTGCAGCTTCGGCTTCAACAACTACCATGATTGGAGGGTTCTCTTTGTACTTATTGGCAAAGTAACCTACCATTGCACCGGCAAGTGAACCTACACCTGCCTGAACAAATACATGAGTAGGTCTCTCGGCAAACTGAGCGTCAGCCTCAAGAGCCATAGTACCGTAACCCTGCATTATCCATGAAGGTATCTTCTCATAACCTTCCCAAGCTGTATCCTGAACTACAACTCCGTGCTCAACCTTAGCGGCAAGCTTTGCAGCCTCACGAACACATTCGTCATAGTTTACATCTGAAATCCATGCATCGGCACCCTCAGCCTTGATATTGTTAAGTCTTGTCTGTGTAGAACCCTTAGGCATTATAATTACTGATTTCTGATGTAACTTGTTTGCTGCCCAAGCCACTCCACGACCGTGGTTACCGTCTGTAGCGGAGAAGAATGTAGCAGGTTTGAATTTCTTTGCAAACTCCTCAGATGTAAGAACTGAATAAGGTAATTCCGATACATCTACATTCATTTCATCAGCTATGTACTTGGCAATTGCATATGAACCGCCAAGAACCTTGAATGCATTCAAACCGAATCTGTAAGATTCATCCTTAACCTTAACCTCGCCTAAACCGAGGAACTTAGCCATCTCCTTTAAATCAGCCAAAGGTGTTTCGCTGTACTGAGGGAAGCTTTCATGAAAAGCTTTAGCCTTAGTCACCTCTTCAACCGACATTATCGGAAGATTAGCATCGTCTGTTTTGGGCATATTGTTAATGACCCATTTTAGTTGTGACATGAAATTTAAACCTCCTAAAATTGTTAAGCAAAATGCTTATTCATCCACTGCTTTTGCTTGATCAATGTAGCTATACAGTGTAAACTTACTAATTCCAAAAAATTGAGAAATTTTATCTCCGGATCTTGTAATAAGGAAGGCACCGGCATCCTGTAAAAACTTGATTGCCTTAACCTTTTCATCCTTTGTCATAAGTGCGGGAGTCTTCCCCACAAGCTTCACGCTTTGTTCAATCAGGTTGTCGAGCAGGTCGTTCACACTTAAAGGAATCTGACCGTAGATATCTTCGCCTGTGGTTTCGATATTTTCCACTATATTGGATAGTGCTGATTGAGCATTTATGAAATTGGTCATATCGTGGTTTATACCGAGTATGAATCTGTACTTACCGCTTTCATCCTTTAGAAAGATAGTGGAAGATTTTAAGATTCTGCCGTCTGAAGTATGTGTTCGATAGCCGAGGTGATCACTTACATTATCCCCTTTTTTTAAAGCTTCGAGAGTCTCCAGTACTATCTTTGAAGCACCGTCACCGATCTTTCTTCCAGATACATGACCGTTTATGATGTAGCAAATAGTGTGCTCAAGGTCATTAGCCTGTAAATCGTGAATGCATACTTCACAGTCATTGCCGAACTGTCTGGCGATACCGTGTGCAATCATCACTAAAGATTCCAAAGTTAAGTCATCTCTGTTCATAACACTATCGCTACTCCTTTCTAATTTACACGCCTAAATTTTTTTTAGGTATGTATACTATAGCACTTTAATCAAAGCAAATCAATAGGTATCTAAAAAATTTTTAGGTAAGCAAAAATATTATAAGAGTGAATATAGACGGCTCATTTTAATAAATTTTAAACAATAAATGACGCACTTTTATATTGCATACTATCGAAAAATTAATATATATAGTACACAAAAATAAGATATTTTTTTATGTACAGTTTTCAAAAAAAAATTTATAATAGTGTTTGAGTCGTGGTATAACAATTATACTAGAGCTTAATAAATTAGTTAATAATCAAGTCCTATATAATATAGTAGAGATTTGACAGTAGAATAAGGGAGGTTTATGAGAAAAATCATAGTAACATTATCCTGTATCCTGTTGGTAGGATGTGGTGGAGCCAAAAAAGCGGATGTAGGAGGTTCTGTCGACATAAATAATGTAGAAAGCAGTACACAGACGGCAGGTACAGATGTAAAAAGTGAAGAGACTAAAGCTGACGGACAGGTAGATTATGACCTGAGCAGTATGGGTCCTGATATGGTATATGCCACAATATATCAGATGATGATTGACCCGAAGTCATATGTAGGAAAGAGTTTTAAGGTGACGGGAAATTATTACTCATCCTACAGTAAAGAAAACGATCAGTACTATCACTTTTGTATGGTAAAGGATGCCGCCGCTTGCTGTGCACAGGGCCTTGAACTTCTTTGGGCGGATGAGAGTATGAACAAGCATGAAAATTGTCCGGATGAAGAAGCCCTTGTCACAGTGGAAGGTGTATTTGAAACATATGAAGAGGGTCAAAATACTTACGGCAGATTAAAAGATGTAAAGCTTGTCAATGAGTAATATTATTCAGGCTTTATTTTTGCCTGCCTCAGAGATTTGAAAAAAGAACTTAAAAGTGAGGAGCACTCGCTTCTAAGTGACTCAGATGATATAAGCTCAACTTCGGTCTTATGGTTGAATCCGTCAGTTTGCAGGATGTTAAGCACTGAACCTGCACATCCTGCCTTCGGATTCATAGCGCCTAAGACCACTTTTTTTATTCTTGACTGCACTATGGCGCCTGCACACATAGGGCAGGGCTCAAGTGTTATATACATGGTACAGTCTTCCAGTCGCCAGTCACCTATCTTTTTGCAGGCTTTTTTCATAGCAATTATTTCCGCATGTGAGAGCGTACTTTTATCCTTGTTTCTTCTGTTATAACCTCTTGCTATTATCTTATCTTCAAATACGATAACACAGCCTATCGGAACGTCACCTATTGCCATTGCTTTTTTTGCCTGCTTTATAGCTTCTTTTAAAAAATAATTATCCCTATCCATTTTAATACCTGTAAGTCACAAAATTTTAACAGTTTTACCATATAATAGTTTCGGTATCAAAGTTTTTGTTTTTTTATATGAAAACAAATGGTATAATTGATACCGAGGTTGTGATAAAACAATCCATATAATTTGTATGTTAAACTAAAACAAAATGAAAATTATGTCAAGATATATATAAAGGATGGAACTATGGAATTGATATTGGTATGTGATGACGACAGAGAGATAGTAGACGCAATTAAAATCTATCTTTCAGGCGAAGGATTTGAAGTGCTTACAGCATATGACGGTGAAGAAGCTATACAGTTGATGGAAAAACACAAGGTGGATCTTTTGATAATAGATATAATGATGCCTGTACTTGACGGAATAAGGGCGACAATGCAGATAAGAGAGAACAGCACGATACCTATTATAATGCTTTCGGCAAAGTCGGAAGATGCCGATAAGATACTCGGACTGAATATAGGCGCTGATGACTACCTTACCAAGCCTTTTAATCCGCTTGAGCTGGTTGCCAGAGTGAAGAGTCAGCTGCGCAGGTACAAAAAACTTGGAAATATGTCGATGCCTGAACCGCAAAAGGTGGTTGTGGGTGACCTTGAGATAGATGATGAGACAAAGGAAGTAGTAGTGGCGGGAGAGCTTATCAAGCTTACACCTATAGAGTACAATATACTGCTTTTACTTGCCAAAAACGCAGGAAAGGTCTACTCAATAGATGAGATATATGAGCAGATTTGGAATGAAGAGGCTATAGGTGCCGACAATACGGTTGCGGTGCATATAAGACATATCAGAGAGAAAATTGAGATAAATCCTAAAGAACCGAGATACCTAAAAGTGGTTTGGGGCGTAGGATATAAGATTGAAAAGCATGGATAAAAATATATTTTTTTCAAGAGCTAAATTAAAGATTTGGGCAGTGGTCTTGCATTTGACGGCCTTTGCCCTGTTTGTGATAGGTATTTCCATAATATATTGCAATGATAATTTTAATAAGGGTCTGCTGTGGCTGAACTCCGAGAATTATGACGATTCGCCGGCGTTTATGAATCAGGTGGACTCGGATATTTCATTGCTTTTTTCGTATGCCGAGTTAAAGGATGTATTTGAAACCGACGGAAAGTTTGATATAAATAAGAAGATATTCGGTTTGAATATTGGTCCCAGCAACGATGTGGACTTTACGGTCGGCTCAATTATTGAGTATGCCAAAAGACACGGATACTATATTGATGAACATTATAAGCTGAGTGTTACCGACCAAAATCTGGTAAATCAGATAGAGGATACATCATACTTTGTAAACTACAGAACTTATGCCAACGACTCAAGTATATTGGAGCCGGGTGATGCATATATGAGTATGAAGACAGCTATAACCGAGAGTATAGGTCTTTTGTCAAAGTACTATGAGGCATATGAAAGATTTGTGGTACAGCCGTCCAATTTCAGATACAGACTTGAGTACGGTGATGTTTTGTATACAAACGACAGGTTGTTGAATGTAAAGACGGTATATGACTACGGCAAGTTTGCAATAACGTCTTCACAGGGTATGCAGGTGGAGACAAATATGAACAAGGTGCCGAATGAATTGTCTTTTTTGGCTGAAAAGATTACAGACAAGCTTCAAAAACCTTATAAAGTATATATTGCAATTAACACTCTTTATACGGCGACAGATGTCTACGCTATTGACAATGTGAACTATTTAAGTCAGAGAAGACTCTATGCCGTAGGTTTGGTATCCGTAACTATAGGTATTATACTGATGGCAATAAGCTTGGGTTATCTTATAGCTTTTTGCGGTCATAATGAGAATGAAACCGGAATAAGGCTGAACAACTTGTTTGATGCCATACCTTTTGAGGTGAAGCTTTTACTTTTGATTTTTGTTATTGTGCTGTTGGCTACAATCAACAATTTCATAGTAAATAAAGTCCTGCATATATATGTTGAAAAGAAGCGATGGGGCTTTGCAGGTCAGATGTTAAACTATGTTTCTATCTATCTGGTGACATTGCCTATTGCATTTTCAATACTCAGGGAGTACAAGGCCGGGCTTTTGTGGAAGAATTCATATACAAAGATTATAAAAGAGAGCTTCTCGGTCTATATGTTAAAGAGAACTTTCAAAAAGAAGCTCGGCTCAAACTTTTTGGTTATGATTTTGGTGGACTTTGTAGTGGTTATACTGTTTTTACTTACCACAATCAATGTAAAAAGCCTCTTCGGCCGTCTCACCATATTTATATGTTTTATTATCTTCCTTATTATAAATATTGTCATATTCAATAAGGTTTATAAGACTGCAATAGCGTTTGACAAGATTGCGGAGGCGATAAAGGAGATTGCAAACGGCGATACAAGGTACAGGCTTGATGAAAGCGAGTTTACAGGCAGAGAGATAAGTGTGGTAAAGGATCTCAACAATATAAGTAAGGGATTTCAGGGCGCCATAAACGAGCAGGTAAAGAGTGAAAGATTAAAAGCCGATCTGATTACAAATGTCTCACATGATATAAAGACTCCGCTTACTTCCATTATAAACTATGTTGACCTTATAAAGAGGGAAAAGCCTGAGAATGCAAAGATACAGGAATACCTTGATGTATTGTCTGTAAAGTCACAGCATTTAAAGAATCTGACTGAGGATTTGGTAGAGGCAAGCAAGGTATCAAGCGGAAATATCTCCGTTGAACTTAGGGATATAGATCTTGTAGAGATGATAAATCAGACAAACGGAGAGTTTGAAGAGAAGTTTGCTGAAAAAGGACTTAAAATCATATCCACACTTCCGACTACAGGTATTATGATAAAAGCCGACGGCAGACATCTTTGGAGAGTTTTGGAAAATCTCTACAATAATGCTTTCAAATATGCGGCTAAAAATTCAAGGATTTATATAGATATAACTTCAGAGAATAATATTGCCACATTTGTTATAAAGAATATTTCAGAAAATCCGCTCAATATAAAGCCTGACGAACTTACAGAGAGGTTTGTAAGAGGTGATGTATCAAGGACTACGGAGGGCAGCGGACTCGGACTTTCGATAGCCAAGTCTCTTACGATTTTGCAGGGCGGAAAGTTTGAGATAATAATAGACGGAGATTTATTCAAGGTACAGATAAGATTTAAGGCGGTCTGATATATATGAGTGAGTCTTAGGGCCCACTCATATATTTTACTTGATTATTAGCACTCGTTATGATATAGTGCTAATAACGACTCGGTCGTTATAGGAAGCACAGTATTTAGCATTAAGATATAAGAAAGAATGGAGAAAATATGGTAGAAGATCCAAAAAGCAGGAAGCCTTTCATTTATTACTATATTGTTGTTTTAGCAATAATGATGGCATTAAATTTTTTAGTTCTACCTTTTATCAAAGAAGGTCAGATAAAGCAGGTTGACTACGGAACCTTTATGACAATGACTGAAAAAGGTGAGATTTCAAAGGTCGATATACAGACCAATCAGATAGTATTTGTAGGAAAAAATGACAATGTAACATATAAGACCGGTCTGATGAACGACCCGCAGCTTACAGACAGACTTCATAGTGCAGGAGTGGAGTTTTCAAGTGATATTGTAAGAAAGGATTCACCGCTGTTGGATGCCGTTTTAAGCTGGGTATTACCTCTTGTAATATTCTATTTTCTGTGGAACGGAATTTCAAAGAAGATGTTTAACAGAGACAGTGCAAACTCGCTGATGTTCGGCGGTATGGGCAAGTCAGGTGCCAAGATATATGTAAAGTCATCTGAAGGCATCAAGTTCAGTGATGTGGCAGGTGAGGATGAAGCAAAGGAAAATCTTACAGAGATAGTTGATTACTTACATGATCCGAGTAAGTACAAGGATATAGGTGCTTCAATGCCTAAGGGTATCCTTCTTGTAGGACCTCCGGGAACAGGTAAGACAATGCTTGCAAAGGCTGTAGCCGGTGAGGCAAATGTTCCTTTCTTCTCAATGTCGGGTTCCGAGTTTGTTGAGATGTTTGTAGGTATGGGTGCTTCAAAGGTAAGAGACCTTTTCAAACAGGCAAAGGAAAAAGCGCCATGTATAGTCTTTATTGATGAGATAGATGCTATAGGTAAGAAAAGAGACGGACAGATAGGCGGAAATGATGAGAGAGAGCAGACTCTCAATCAGCTTTTAACAGAGATGGACGGTTTTGAGGGCAATTCAGGTGTTATGATTTTGGCGGCCACCAACAGACCTGATGCGCTTGATCCGGCGCTTACAAGACCCGGAAGATTTGACAGAAGAGTACCTGTAGAACTTCCCGACTTAAAGGGTAGAGAGGAAATACTCAAAGTTCATGCTAAGAAGATAAAGATTGCGGATGATGTTGATTTTAAGCTGATTGCAAGAATGGCTTCAGGTGCCTCGGGTGCGGAGCTTGCAAATATTATAAACGAGGCGGCGCTAAGAGCGGTAAGAGATAAAAGAAAGTTTGTAAATCAGTCCGATCTTGAAGAAAGTATTGAGGTTGTTATTGCAGGCTATCAAAAGAAAAATTCCATTTTGACGGATGCGGAGAAGTGGAGAGTTTCATACCATGAGGTGGGACATGCGCTTGTAGCCGCAAAGCAGACCAATTCGGCACCGGTTACAAAGATAACCATTATTCCCAGAACTTCGGGAGCGCTCGGATATACTATGCAGGTGGATGAGGGTAATCATTATCTGATGACAAAGAGTGAGCTTGAAAATAAGATTGCCACTCTTACAGGCGGAAGAGCGGCAGAGGAAGTGGTGTTCGGAGATGTTTCCACAGGAGCTTCAAATGATATAGAGCAGGCTACCAAACTTGCAAGAGCTATGATTACAAGATACGGAATGAGCAAAGACTTTGATATGGTTGCGCTTGAGACCGTTACCAACAGGTACCTCGGAGGTGATACTTCTTTGGCGGCTTCGGCTGAGACCGCCGCTGTTATAGACAAACAGGTAGTGGCCTTGGTAAAAGCTCAGCATGAGAAGGCTGCACAGATACTTATGGAAAACAGAGAAAAACTTGAAGAAATATCTCATTTCCTGTATGAGAAGGAAACCATCACAGGTGATGAGTTTATGGAGATATTAAACAGGTAATGTTTACATAATCTTAAAACTTTAATATAATATCGTTGATATTCGTTTGGATATTTAGAAAAAAATGAAAGTGGGTGAGCAAATGGTAGAATTAGACGGTTTTAAAACCACACTACAATCCTACGAAAAAATATTGCTGGAAGTGAGGGATTCACTTTGACTTGGACAGTAAGGAAAAAAAGATAATTGAGCTTGATCGTGCTATGGAAGAGCCTACATTTTGGGACGATCCTAAGGAGAGTACCAAGATAGTAAGAGAGGCAAAACAGCTCAAAGATACTGTCGAAAAATATAATAAGTTAAAGTCCGAATACGAAGATATCGGAGTCCTTATAGAGATGGGCTATGAGGAAAATGATGAGAGCCTTATACCTGAGATAGAAGGTATGCTTGAAGCGTTTACAAGAGAAATAGATGATTTGAAGATAGCCACACTGCTTACAGGTGAATACGACTCTTCAAATGCCATCATGAAACTTAATGCAGGTGCAGGCGGAACGGAGTCCTGTGACTGGTGTTCAATGCTTTACAGAATGTATACAAGATGGGCGGCTAAAGAAGGCTACACTGTAGAAGTTCTTGATATGCTTGAGGGTGATGAGGCAGGAATAAAGTCCGTAACATTGCAGATAAACGGTATAAATGCCTACGGTTATCTTAGAAGTGAGCATGGTGTACACAGACTTGTGCGTATATCGCCTTTTAATGCGGCAGGAAAGCGTCAGACCTCGTTTGTGTCCTGTGATATCATGCCTGATATAGAAGAAGACCTTGATGTGGACATCAATCCGGATGATTTGAGAATAGATACTTATCGTTCATCAGGTGCCGGAGGTCAGCATATCAACAAGACTTCTTCAGCTATAAGAATCACACATATCCCTACAGGCGTGGTGGTACAATGTCAGAATGAAAGAAGCCAGTTCCAAAACAAGGACAAGGCTATGCAGATGCTTAAGGCAAAGCTTTTCTTATTAAAGCAGCAGGCTAATGTCGAGAAGCTTTCGGATATCAGAGGTGATGTAAAGGATATAGGCTGGGGAAATCAGATTCGTTCCTATGTAATGCAGCCATATACAATGGTAAAGGATCACAGAACCGGAGCAGAGAGCGGAAATGTAAGTGCCGTACTTGACGGAGATATAGATAAGTTTATTATTGCATACCTTACGTGGCAGAGCCTAGGTTGCCCTGCAAGAAATGCGGGGGATGAATAAGTCAGAAATAAAGAAACCGACTGTGAAAAAAGTTTTCACGGTCGGTTTTTTAATATTGCATTTTTAGAGATTCGCTCAATAAAAACATATTGTTGAGATAATGCTTATATTGTGGCCCTTTTTTATTAAAATCATCTTCGTTTATTCCTCTATAAACATAAATTGCAGTTTCAAAAAAGGATGAATTGGACATAAAGTAATCTTTATCGGGTATATAAATCAATATAATCTTAGGAGAATCTCCGATTTTTACAAATCTCTCATAAAAATCTGTATAAAAGCGGGAAGTCGCCAAATTTTGTGGAAGTTGCCAAATATCATTAGTAGGAATATTCGGATTGTTTTTGTGGGTATTATAATTAATCATTGATATGGCTGATTCTGCTGTCATTCTGTCAAGTTCACTATATAATACTTTAGTCAGACCATAATCTTTGGAAAGCAGTAAAATCATATCATCAAGTGATTTCTTCGGCATAATAATATCATTTTTATAAAAATTATAGACTGACGGTAAAAAACTGATATCTGTAGTAGATATATCTCCGATAGTCCGATAATTACAAATGTATTGATTCATAAAGTTCTCCTTATTTTTAATCAAAATCACCCATTTGCAGCTTTTTAATATTGTATCTAATTTGATTACGGGATATTTCAAGATACTTATATCATATTCTTCTCTCATTTTCATCACCTAAATTCCTTAATATGTTATTCTTTTTACCTTGTTCAGAATTTTGGATATATCGACTTATTATTGGGTTTATTTTACATTTTTATACAGATATAATCACTATATAAGTTTTACGTAACGGAGGAATATTTATGAAAAAGCAAGTAATTGCAATATCTTTGGCAGCTATGACTGCATTCAGTCTTATGGCTTGTTCAGGTCAAAAGAGTGAGGCAACGGCAAGTTCCGATGCTAAGGTTGAAAGCAAGGATACAAAGGACGGGGATCTTAAAGAAACAGGAAAGCTTGTTATATACAGTCCTTTGACCGAGTCTATGATCGATGAGATGATCACAAAGTTTGAAGAGGAAACCGGAATAGAGGCGGAGTGCCTTGCAATGGGAACCGGAGACGCTCTTAAAAGAATCGAGACGGAGGCTGATAACCCTCAAGCGGATGTACTGTGGTCGGGAACAATCGGTACAGTAAAGAATAAGAGTGAGTATTTTGCAGATTACAAATGTGCAAATGAAGATGCATTCTATGATGAGTACAAGAATAAAGAGGGCAATCTTACAAGATTTGACACAATACCTTCTGTAATCATGGTAAACACAGATTTGATAGGAGATATCAAAGTTGAAGGTTATGAGGATTTATTAAATCCTGCACTTAAAGGCAAGATAGCCTTTGCAGAGCCGTCAGCATCATCTTCATCATTTGAGCACCTTGTTAATATGCTGTACGCTATGGGTAACGGTGATCCTGATAAGGGTTGGGACTATGTAGATAAGCTTGTAGACCAGTTGGACGGAAAGCTTCTTGGAGGTTCATCAGCAGTTTATAAGGGAGTAGCGGATGGTGAGTATACGGTAGGACTTACATTTGAGCAGGGTGCTGCACAGTATGTAGGAGCAGGTTCGCCTGTAAAAGTGGTATACATGAATGAAGGTGTTATCTTTAGAGGAGACGGTGCATATATAATAAAGAACTGTGCCAATGAGAGAAGTGCTCAGATCTTCCTTGACTGGTTGACAAGTAAAGAGACACAGGAATTTATGAATAGTACACAGTATCGTAGAAGCATCAGAAAAGACGTTGAAGCAGGTGATGCCATGAAGCCTATGAGTGAAATCAAGGTTATCACTGACGATGAGACCAATACAGCTGAGCATAAGTCCGAATGGTTGGATAAGTTCAAAGAAATATTTACAAAATAAATTATGGAAAAGCTGCTGCATAATACAGAACAATACAAGTAAAAGCTAAAGTGATTTAGATATAGCTTGTAAGAGTTGTGTTGGCGGCAGCTCTTTCTTTAACCGGAAAGAATAACTATATATCAGGAGAAAAAGATGAGCGTTAGTATAAATGTAAAAGATGTTGTAAAAAAATATGGTGATATAACAATAATACCGGATCTGTCCACCACTATAAAAAACGGAGAGTTTTTTACACTGCTTGGACCTTCAGGCTGCGGAAAGACAACATTACTGAGAATGATAGCGGGATTTAACTCAATAGAGGGCGGTACAATAGCATTTGATGATAAAATTATAAATGATACGCCGGCACAAAACAGAAATATAGGAATGGTTTTTCAAAGTTATGCGATCTTCCCGCATCTTACAGTAAGGCAGAATGTAGAGTACGGACTTAAGATAAGAAAAGTACCTAAGGCAGAGATGAAACAAAGAGTGGATGAGATTTTAAAGATAGTAAAGATAGAAGAGTATCAAGACAGACTGCCTGAGAGATTATCGGGCGGACAGCAGCAAAGAGTTGCGCTTGCAAGAGCGATAGTTATACATCCGCAGGTACTTTTAATGGATGAGCCGCTCTCAAACCTTGATGCAAAGCTTAGAATAGAAATGAGAAGTGCAATAAGAGATGTACAAAAGCAGATAGGAATAACTACAGTCTATGTAACTCATGATCAGGAAGAGGCACTTGCAATTTCGGACAGAATAGCTGTAATGAAAGACGGTATTATCAGACAGATAGGCAGTCCGCAGGATATCTATGCCAGACCTTATGATGCATTTGTTTCCACATTTATCGGACACTCAAATCTTTTTTACGGAACTCTAAAGAGTGCGGATGGAGGCTACAATGTAGTATTTAATAACGGTTTCAGTATATTTATGGATAATATATCAAGTGAAGCTAAGGACGGCGAAGAAGTAGTAATATCTGTAAGACCTGAGGAGTTTTCAATTTCTGAAACCGGAATTGATTGTAAGATTCTAAGCAGAGTTTTCCTAGGAAAATATACCAACTATTTCCTTGAGTTTGCAAAGGGTATGGTGCTTGATAATCAGCCAAGTATTGAATACTCTCAAGACCTCGGTCAGGCGGAAAGAATATTTGATGAGGGAGAGAGTATAAAACTGCTTCCGAACAAGAAGAAAATCAATATATTTACAAAGGATATGGAAAAGAGTCTTATAAAGGATGTGGTAAAGTATGCTGAATAAGAAGATTAAATTAGATTTCTGGAATATAGTTACGTTATTAATAATTATAGTTTTTGCGATTTTCCTTATTTATCCTTTACTAAGCCTGTTTTTAGACGGTTTTAAAGACAGTAAAAGTGGTGTGTGGTCTTTGATGAACTACATTCAGTTCTTTTCAAAGAAATATTATACAAGTGCACTTATAAATTCTTTTAAACTTACAATAAGTGTAACTGTAATAGCTGTTTTGATAGGAGTTCCTTTAGCATATTTTATGTCTTTTTATAAGATAAAAGGGAAAGGAATCTTGGAGGTACTGTTTATTATATCAATGATGAGTCCGAACTTTATCGGAGCTTATTCATGGATACTTTTGCTTGGAAGAAACGGAAGTGTTACAAAATTTTTGGAAAAAGCACTTGGTATAAATATGCCTTCAATATACGGATTTGCAGGAATGTTACTTGTATTCTCTCTTAAGCTCTATCCTTTTATTTATATCTATGTATCGGGGGCATTAAAAAAGATAGACGTAGCACTTTCAGAGGCGGCGGAGAGTTTAGGCTGCGGTGGACTTAAAAAGGTATTTACGGTTATTATGCCTCTTATAACCCCGACACTTGTTGCGGCGGCGCTTTTAGTATTTATGAACTGTATGGCGGATTTCGGAACACCGGCTCTTATAGGTGAGGGATACAGAGTTATGCCTACTCTTGTCTATTCGGAGTTTGTAGGTGAGTCGGGAGGGTCTGCAAACTTTGCAGCTTGTATGGCTACAATAATGATAATTATAACCGCTTTGGTGTTCTTCTTGCAAAAGTGGTACATAAATACAAAATCATTTACAATGAGTTCGATAAGGCCTATACAGCCGAAGGAACCGAAGGGGATCTTTAAAGTACTTATTTATTTGTACATATATATGCTTGCAGGTCTTTCTATAATTCCGCAGGCTATGGTGGTATATACATCATTTAAGGCGACAAGGATGCAGGTGTTTGTGGACGGATTCTCTTTGGGAAGCTACAAAAAGGTTGCCGATAAAGCATTGGCGGCGGTAACAAATACATATGTATTTTGCTTCTTTGCAATTGTAATTATTATAACTTTGGGAATGTTGATAGCATATCTTACAGTCAGAAGAAGAAGTGTACTCACCTCAGCTATAGACAGTATTGCAATGTTCCCTTATATTGTACCGGGATCGGTTCTCGGTATCACTCTTTTGATAGCATTTAATCATCAGCCTTTGATGCTTGCGGGTACGGCATTTATAATAATTATATCATTGGTAATAAGAAGATTGGCGTATACATTGAGGTCAAGCTCTGCTATACTTTATCAAATAAGCCCGAGTATGGAGGAGGCTGCTGTAAGTTTGGGAGATACTCCTGCAAAATCCTTTGTAAAGGTTACAGCAAAGATGATGCTTCCGGGAGTGGCTTCAGGTGCTATTTTGAGTTGGATAACAATAATAAATGAGCTGAGTTCTTCCGTCATGTTATATACTTCAAAAACTAAGACAATGTCTGTAGCTATTTATAATGAAGTAATAAGAGCAAGCTACGGCCCTGCGGCGGCACTTGCAAGTATATTGACATTGACAACGGTAATATCACTTTTGGTATTCTTTAAGGTATCCGGAAGCAAGGATGTTACAATGTAATAAAAATATAATATAGGATATAAAGGGTGTAAGCTATGAATAAAAAGATAAGTTTTAAAGAAGAGTTAAAAAGGAGTCTTATAGTTCATGCGCTTACACCCTGTTTTATTTTATGTATAATATGTGTACTTGGATTTATCTTAATTGCATCTGTAAATATATATAGAAATAATAATATATATTCTCTAAATTCAAGAGAAAAGTTTGAAAGTGTATTAAACAGTTATATTGAAAATACAAACCACATTGCAAATGATATCAATATAGAGGATTTTCAAAGTGATAAGCAGTATAAAGTTGATGTAATAGAGGGAGTGTATAATTTTCTGAATCAAAAGAGTATAAAGGCACAATTTTATATTTTTGATAATAACCTTGATATACTCTACAGTACTGAAAGAAGTGAAGATAAAAAGAATTTCATAAAATATCAGGTAACCGGCAGTAAATCAAATTTTTTGGGAGACAGTTCAAATATAATATATATTTATGGTGGGAATGGGGTGGATAACACACCGATATCATCATACCTTATAGTAAAACCGATTATAAGAGATGATAAATTTGCAGGGGTTTGTACATATGAGCTGGAGCTTAAAAATCTTGATGCTGTTTTTAACAATACAAACAGTACGGTTTTACTTGTAAATAAATTTCATAGAGTGTTATTCAGCAATTCAAGGCGGTTTGTAGATGACAGAAATAAGATTATAAAAAATTTCAGAGATAAAAGCGGGATTGCATTTGAAGACGGAGAGTTAATCTATATATCAAAGAATAAAGTGGCTCATGCAGATACGTGGATATATGTAATCACAGATTGCAGTATTTATCTTAATATCAGTATAATTATGTTGTTGCTGATAATTGCCGTGACAATCATAATGTCAGCCGCCATATCTTCAAGTGCAGGCAAGTTTTCGGCAAAAAAGACAGCCATAATATATCAACTTATAGACGCTCTAAAGCAAGTGGAGGACGGAAAACTTGATATAAATTTGAATATTGAATCCGATGACGAGTTTAAATCTATAGGTCATTCTTTTAATATGATGCTTGGCAGTATAAGGCATCTTATAGAAAGACATGATAAAATGGCACTGGAAAATAATATGGCGATAGTTCAAATGATGGAGTCGCAGTTTAATCCTCATTTTTTATTCAATACACTTGAGTCGATAAGATATCTGGTAAAATTCAATCCGAAGGTCGCTGATAAGACTGTAGTAAACTTATCAAAGCTTTTAAGATACAGCATACAAAACACTGTTGATACAGTCAGATTCAAGGAAGAATTTGATTTTGTTAAAAGATATATAGAAATCATGAAGGTGAGATTTGGGGAAAGACTTGAGTTTAATGATAATATTTCAGATGAGGTAAAAGGGGTAAGCGTACCTAAGATGATAATTCAGCCTATTGTGGAGAATGCCGTTAAATATGGATTCGGAGAAGATGTGGAAGTCTTGAGAGTTGAGATATCGGCATATATTGAGAATGAAAAACTATATATAATAGTTAAGGATGACGGAGTAGGGATAGAGGAAGACTTACTGAAAGATTTGGTGTTTAATTTAAAGGAAAAGTATAACAGTTCGGATCATATAGGGCTTTATAATGTACATAAGAGAATAGAACTCCTCTACGGTACCGAATACGGACTTGAAATCAACAGCGAAACAGGCAAAGGTACGGAAGTTGTTTTGGTGTTGCCGGAAATTTTTGAATAGGGAGAATGAGATATGAATAAAATTATTATAGTCGAAGATGAGGAGATTATAAGAAACGGACTGGCCGTTTCATTTGAGTGGATGGAGTATGGATGCAGTATAGTCGGACTTGCAAAGGACGGAAAAGAAGGGCTTGATATGATACTGGAACTTGAACCTGATATAGTGATCAGCGATATCAAGATGCCTAAGATGACAGGAATAGAAATGATACAAAATGCAAGAATGCAGGGAAAAGAGTTTTTCAGTATAATACTTACAAGTTATGCCGAGTTTGAATATGCCAAAAGTGCTATAGAATTCGGTGCATCGGGGTATTTGTTAAAGCCTGTGGACGAAGATGAACTTATAGACCTGTTAAAATCAATAAATGATAAAATAAATAAAAAGAACAGGCAAAAAAGAATAGAGGAAAGTATAAAAGACAAGATAATAGAAAATGAGGAAGATTGGAAAATATTTTTAAAGGCCGGAGAAAGCTCGGATTCTATTATAAGGTCGGTTTATGAAATCATACAGAATAAGTATAGTGAAAAGCTTGGAATAAACGATGTTGCAGAGGCACTTAAGGTAAGCAACAGTTATATCAGCAGAAAGCTGAAAGCAAAGCTCAATACAAGCTTTGTGGATTTATTAAGTCAATACAGAATAAAAAAGGCTATTTCATATCTTAAGAAGTCTGACTTAATGATATATGAGATATCCTGTAAAGTCGGATTCAGTGATTATAAGTATTTTTGTACGGTATTTAAAAAATATACTTCCCTGAGTCCGTCAGAATACCAAAACAGAAATACCAAAATGTAAGAAAATTGTTCTTGCATTCCACTGCAAACCATGCTAAGATTAAGTACTGTGACACATAATCCTTGCTTTTGATATCGCTATCAAAGGCCGGAGACCAAGAGGAGGTAAGAAATGACAAGTACATATGAATTAGCATTAGTGCTTAATGGTAAGCTTGAAGATGATGCAAGAGCGGAAGCTCTGGAGAAAGTTCAAAATTACATCACAAGATTTGGTGGAAGCGTACTTAATGTCGATGACTGGGGTAAGAAGAAATTCGCCTATGACATCAACAAGCAAAAAGAAGGATTCTACTATTTCATCAAGTTCCAGTCAGAGGACAACAACTGCCCTAACGAGTTGGAGGCAAATGTTCGTATCATGGAACCGGTTGTGAGATACCTAGTCGTTAAGCAGTAAGCTTAATAAAAAGGAGAGATTGTATGAACAGAGCCATATTGATGGGCAGACTAACAAGAGACCCGGAAGTAAGATATTCAAGTGGTGAAAGATCCATGGCTATAGCAAGATATACGCTTGCAGTTGACAGAGGTTTCAAGCGTGGAGGAGATTCATCCGAACAGACCGCAGACTTTATACCATGTGTTGCATTTGATAAAGCCGGCGAGTTTGCAGAGAGATATTTTAGACAGGGAATGAGAGTATTGATTTCAGGTCGTATACAGACAGGAAGCTATACAAACAAGGAAGGTCAAAAGGTTTATACAACTGAGGTTATTATAGATACTCAGGAATTTGCAGACAGTAAGGGAGCAAGCGATAGTGGTAATAATTATCATGCTTCCACAAGACCGTCACCGGCATCGGCAAGTACAGACGGATTTATGAATATCCCGGACGGAGTTGATGACGAGGGTCTACCATTTAACTAGGTTAAAATAAAGAAAGGGGACTTTATCATGGCATTTAACAAAGCTGACAGAGCAGAAGGCTCTAGAAGAAGACCTGCTAACGGATTACGCAGGAGAAAGAAAGTTTGTGCATTCTGTAGTGATAAGGAAAAGGCTATTGATTACAAAGATGTAGCAACTCTTAGAAAATATATTTCAGAGAGAGGAAAGATTCTTCCAAGAAGAATTTCAGGAAGCTGCGCTAAGCATCAGAGAGAAATCACAGTAGCTATCAAGAAGGCTAGACATATAGCTCTTCTGCCTTATGTTGTAGAATAAGATTTAAAATGTAACAAAACCCGTTTTTGTCCAGGACAGAGACGGGTTTTTTGTATTACTTAATGCAATTGTAATGTAAAAAACATATATGTAGTGTATAATGGTAATACAAGTTGAGTGAGTAGTAATATTAGAGCTTTGGATTAAAAACATAATGGAGTAAATATGAAAAAGAAAATACTGTTACCGCTTTTTGCGTTCGGTCTTATTTTGGCAACTCCTACAGTCATATATGCTGAAGGTTGGTCAAGATCCGGTTCCGATTGGATTTACTTGGATAAAAACAACGATAAAGTTACAAATGAGTGGAGAAAAGGTGCAGATGATAAATGGCGTTATCTGAATGATAACGGAGTTATGGCAACGAACAGTTGGGTTGACAATGACAAATACTATGTGGACGATCAGGGACTTATAGCGGAAGGCTGGAGAAAATTAAAAGACGGCAATGAATATTACTGGGCATACTTTCAAAACGGCGGCAAGGCGGTCAAAGGAAATTGGAAGAATATAGACAACAAATACTATTATTTTGACGATGACGGAAAGATGCTTACAGGTTGGATACTTGACAATAACTACTATATAAAGAGTGACGGAACCATGGTGACAGGCTGGTATAAGCTTTTGCCGCCTGACAGTGAAGAACAAAAACCGGGTCCGAACTCGGGAAATAAAGAAAAGTGGTATTACTTTACCAACACCGGAAAGAAGTTCAAACCTGTACTTAACGGCAATGCAAAGTTCGGTGAGAAGAAAATTGACGGTGTAAGGTATGCTTTTGATGAGAACGGCGAGCTTGTATCAGGTTGGATGCAAATATCGGGAGGTTCAAATCCGGGAATAAAGAACTACAGATATATGAATGATGACGGTACCATCAGAACAGGGTGGTATTCTTTGGAGCCTCCTGAGGATTTGCTCGGCAACTACAACCATTTGGTAGAGTGGTTCTATTTTTCATCTACCGGAGAACCCTATGCTTCAAAGACAGATAAGCTTAATATAAGCGACCTTGTAAAGATAAAGGATAAGCAGTACCTTTTTAATAAGAACGGGACACCTGTGTACGGTATTCAAAAGGTCTATCAGGGAAATACCTACAGTGCCTATTATTTTGGAGAGAGCTCACAGTGCTATCTCATTAAGGGCAAGCAGAATATAAAAGAATCTTCAGGCAAAAGTGAAGAATATTTCTTCCAGACATCTACAGGTAAGGGGCTTACAGGAACAAAGGATTCAAAGCTTTATTACAAGGGCAGACTTGTAAGAGCGAATGAATATATGAAATATCAGGTATTTGCCGTGCCGAATGAAAGCGGAAGCGGAACTACAAATTATGTGGTGAACTCTTCAGGCAAGATAGTGTCAAACGGCAAGGTAAGGGATGCGGACAAGGTGGAATACAAGACCAATGCTTCAGGAGTTTTGACTGCAATAGACGGCAGCACAAATATAAGCGGAAGTTTTGAAACACCGCAGGAGCCTGATTGGGCGAATAATGATTGAGAGGTGAAATATGGATTGTATTTTTTGTAAGATAGCTAACGGAGAGATTGCATCGGATACTGTTTATGAGGATGATAACTTTAGAGTAATACTTGACTTGTCGCCTGCAAGCAAGGGACATATGCTTATTTTACCGAAAGTTCACGCCGGAGATATAACGGAACTTAGTGAAGATATAGCGGGTAAGGCACTTGTCCTTGCAGGCAAGCTTGGAAAGGCCGCAATGGTAGGACTCGGTGCTACAGGTTTTAATACTCTTGCAAATACAGGTGAGAGTGCCGGACAGACGGTTTTTCACTGTCATATCCATGTGATTCCGAGATATGATGATGCGTCAAGCATTGTAAGCTGGGCTCCTAAAACAGCCGATAAAGAAGAGCAGAAGGAGACCGCAAAGAAAATATCAGAGAGTCTTAGATGATGGAACTTGGAATAAGTAAAAGAAACTATGTTGTTATAGGTATAATCATAATAAATATAGTATACTTTTTATTTCTTGAGACACATGGAGGTTCGGAGGACACCATGGTCATGTTAAGGTACGGTGCCTGTTTTCCCGACAATATAAAAAGCGGAGAGTACTACAGACTGATAACTTCCATGTTTATGCATTTCGGAATAGAGCATATCGCCAACAACATGCTTATATTGGTACTACTTGGCGGCAAGCTTGAAGATATAATGGGGCATTTTAAATTCTTTATCATATATATGCTTTCAGGCATACTTGCAAATCTTGCATCGGACTGGGCACAGACAATGACAGGGGATTTTGCAGTCAGTGCGGGAGCCTCAGGTGCAATATTCGGAGTGGTAGGCGCTTTGCTGGCATCGCTTGTTTTAAGCAAGGGCAAGATAAAGAATCTCAGTTTGTATCAGATAGTGGTATCTTTGGGGCTTATGCTGTATGCCGGATTCAAAACCACAGGTGTTGACAATATCGCACATGTGGGAGGTGCGGTAAGCGGTGTCTTTATAGGTCTCATACTTTACAAGGAAGATAAAAAGTCGGAGTTGCAATCGGACGAATATTATGATAGAATTTTATAGCTAAATAAGCACATCAGGTAAATGAGAAAAGAGGTGCCATAGGTCCTTTTCTTAGGCCTGATGGAAGAAAAACCAAAGGAGAAAAACAATGAGTGTTATTTCAATGAAGCAGTTACTTGAGGCAGGTGTTCACTTCGGACATCAGACAAGAAGATGGAACCCTAAGATGGCTCCATACATCTACACAGAGAGAAACGGTATCCATATCATCGATCTTCAGCAGAGTGTAGGTATGGTGGATACAGCATACAATGCTATGTCAGACGTAGCTAAGGACGGCGGAAAGATTCTTTTCGTAGGTACAAAGAAGCAGGCACAGGATGCTATCAAGGAAGAAGCTGAGCGTTGCGGAATGTACTATGTTAACGAGAGATGGCTTGGCGGAATGCTTACAAACTTCAAGACAATCCAGTCAAGAATCAAGAGACTTCACCAGTTGGAAGAGATGAGCGAAGACGGTACATTTGATTTGCTTCCAAAGAAGGAAGTTATCAAGTTAAAGAAAGAATGGGAGAAGCTTGAGAAGAACCTTGGCGGTATCAAGGATATGAAGAACATCCCTGACGCAATCTTTATCGTAGACCCTAAGAAGGAGAGAATCTGTGTTCAGGAGGCTCATACTTTAGGTATTCCGCTTATCGGTATCTGTGATACAAACTGTGATCCTGATGAACTTGATTACCTTATTCCGGGTAACGATGATGCAATCCGTGCAGTAAAGCTTATCGTAGCTAAGATGGCGGATGCGGTTATCGAAGCAAACCAGGGTGAGCAGGGTGAGTTGCTTGCAGTATCTGAGGATGCAGCCGATGATTCACTTGAGGGAAATGAGTTCGCTCCTGAGAAGGAAGATTTGGACGAGAGACAGTTCTAATATAAACATTAACTTATAGGCAGGTTGCAAAGCCGGGTTTCCGCTTTGCAACTTGTCATATCATAAAAAGTTTAGGAGGTTTTACAATGGCAGCAGTAACAGCAGCAATGGTAAAAGAGTTAAGAGAGATGACAGGTGCAGGAATGATGGACTGTAAGAAGGCCCTCGCTGCAACTGATGGAGATATGGATGCGGCAGTTGACTTCCTTCGTGAGAAGGGACTTGCAGGAGCACAGAAGAAGGCGGGTCGTATAGCAGCTGAGGGTATCGTAGATGTTTGCGTAAGTGATGAAGCAAAGAAAGCGGTTGTACTTGAAGTAAATGCTGAGACAGACTTCGTTGCAAAGAATGAGAAGTTCAGAACTTATGTAGGTGAAGTTGCAGCACAGGCATTAAAGACAAGCGCAAATACTACAGAAGAGTTCTTGAATGAGAAGTGGGAGCTTGATCCGAGCCTTACAGTAGGTGAGAAGCTTTCAAGCATGATTTCAATCATCGGTGAGAACATGACAATCAGAAGATTTGCAAAGGTTGAAGAGAACGACGGTTGTGTAGTTTCTTATATCCATGCAGGTGGAAAGATCGGCGTTTTGGTAGACGTTGTAAGTGATGTTGTAAACGATGAAATCAAAGAGATGGCTAAGAATGTTGCAATGCAGGTTGCAGCACTTCATCCTAAGTATACTTCAGATAAGGAAGTTGATGCGGATTACCTTGCAAGAGAGAGAGAAATCCTCTTAGCTCAGATTAAGAACGATCCTAAGGAAGCATCAAAGCCTGAGAAGGTTATCATGGGAATGATCGAAGGAAGAGTCAAGAAGGAGCTTAAAGAGATTTGTCTTCTTGATCAGCCATATGTTAAGGCGGCAGACGGTAAGCAGTCTGTAGCAGCTTATGTGGCAGAGGTTGCAAAGGCAAACAATGCAAAAGTTTCTATCAAAGGCTTCGTAAGATTTGAGACAGGTGAAGGTCTTGAGAAGAAGAGCGAGAACTTTGCAGAGGAAGTTGCAAAGCAGATGGCAGGTAACTAATTTAAATAGTATTTTTTTAACAGAGCCAAGGACGTTAAGGTCTTGGCTCTAGTTTTACAAAGGAGAAAAAATGGATATAACAAAAATAGTAACAGATATAATAAATAAGGCAAAGGCGGATCCTGCACTTTTAGCAAATCTTACAAGTGATCCTGAGAAGACTATAGAGAACCTTACAGGTATAGATATTCCTGACGGACAGCTTGATGCTGTTGTAAACGGCGTAAAGGCACAGATTACAAAGGTCGGAATTGCAGGTGCAATGGACAAGCTTGGAGATCTTTTCAAGAAGTAATATGAAATATTTATTTGATTTGCATACGCATACCATAGCCAGCGGCCACGCCTACTCCACCTTAAAGGAAAATATGGAAGAGGCTGTGGCCAAAGGCCTTTCGGCATATGGATTTTCTGATCACAGTGAAGCCGTTCCCGGTTCATGCAAAAACATATACTTTATGAATTTTAAGGTTATTCCCAGAAACTATAAAGGAGTGCTTATACTTAGAGGAGTAGAGGCCAATATCATGGACTTTAAGGGCAATCTTGATGTTGACGAGAACGTACTGAAAAGACTTGATTATGTTATAGCAAGTCTGCATACAATATGTATAGATCCGGGAAGTTTGGATGAAAACATGAACGCATACTTTGGAGTGATGGCAAATCCGTATGTGAAGATAATCGGTCACCCGGATGACGGAAGGTATCCTATTGATCACGACGCACTGGCAAAGGAAGCAGCCAAAATAGGTGTTGCACTTGAGCTTAACAACTCTTCATTGAATCCGAGGTCGGCAAGAGTCGGCGGCAGAGAGAATGCTGCAAAGATGCTTTCGGCCGCCAAAAAATACGGTACATATGTGGTATGCAATACTGACAGTCACTATGCGGACTATGTAGGTGACTTCAAAAATTGTGACAGTTTATTGAAAGAATTAGATTTTCCTGAGGAGCTTGTTTTGAACAACAGTATGGAAAAGCTGAAACTTATTTTAAATAAAGATATCGAAGAGATGTAAAAGATATTCTTATTGAGGGAATTATGGAAAAAAGAAAAGCAAGTATTACAGATATGACCTGTGGTAGCCCTCTAAAACTTATAATGGCATTTGCAATACCGATGCTTATAGGAACACTCTTTCAGCAGTTCTACAGCATGGTAGATACGGTGATGGTAGGTAAGTATTTGGGTGTTAATTCATTGGCGGCTGTGGGTTCCACAGGTGCCATATTCTTTATGGTAAACGGCTTTGTTATAGGGAATACGGCAGGCTTTGCCATACCGGTGGCACAAAAATTCGGTGCAAAAGACTACAAAGAGATGAGAAAATTCACCATGAATGCGGTATATATGGGAATATTCTTTTCTGTAGTACTTACAGCTTTGGTATGTTTGCTTACAAAGACCATACTTGTAGTGACCAATACACCTGCAGAGATAATGAATGATGCATATATTTATATAATAATTGTCTTTGCCGGTATACCTGTAATGTATTTATACAACTTGACTGCAAGTATAATCAGGGCGCTTGGAGATTCAAAGACACCGCTTTATTTCCTTGTAGTGGCAGCACTCCTTAATATAGTCCTTGACTTTGTTTCAATAAAAATTATGGGACTCGGAGTTGCGGGACCTGCCTATGCGACTGTTGTATCACAGCTTGTATCGGGAATACTTTGTGTAATATATATTGTAAAAAAGTTTTATATATTGAAGCTTGAGCCGGGTGAAGGTGCATTATCAATGAGCCATGTAAAGGTGGTACTTTCCATGGGTATACCTATGGGATTGCAGTACTCAATCACAGCTATCGGTTCGGTAATACTTCAGGCGGCGGTGAACGGACTCGGTGCGATTACTGTGGCTGCCGTTACCGCAGGAAGTAAGATAAGCAGCTTTTGTGTGGCTGTAACTGATGCTCTCGGAGCGACTATGGCAACCTACTGCGGTCAAAACGTAGGTGCAGGTAAACTTGACAGAGTAAAGGAAGGAGTAAGGGTTGCCACAATAATAGGTATAATATACGCCGTTTTGGTATTCATTTTTATGATATTTATAGGTGGAGAGCTGCCGAAGCTTTTCGTAGATGCAAGCAAGAGCGATGTAATAAGTCAGGCCAGATTATTCCTCTTATGGAACTCGGGATTTTACTTTGCGCTTATCTTTGTCAATGTTTGGAGAAATTCCATTCAAGGTATGGGATTTCCGATGTTTGCAATACTCTCGGGAGTATGTGAGATGTTTGCCAGAGGTATTGTAGGCTTTGTGGGAGTTAAGTACTTCGGTTTTGTTGCGGCATGTATGGGCTCACCGCTTGCGTGGATTGTAGCGGATATGTTCCTTATTCCGGGATTTATGTACTGTATCAGGAGATTAAGAAAGTTGTTTGCCAAAAGAGAGCCGGTGGAAACATTAAAATATGAATAATTACAATAAAAGAATAGGTATATTGTATATACTTGGAGCCGCATTTGGATTTGCCATGATGGGGCTCTTTGTACGACTGGCAGGTGAACTGCCCACATTTGAAAAGGTTTTTTCAAGAAATTTTGTAGCTGCCGTTGTAGCATTTGTTATGCTTATAAAAAACGGTTACAGGTGGCAAAATATAGGAAGAAAAAATTGGATTTTGTTGTTGCTGAGGTCTTCATGCGGTTTTGTAGGCGTTATCTGTAACTTCTATGCGATTGACCATATGAATATAGCGGATGCTTCCATATTGAATAAGCTCAGCCCCTTCTTTGCAATACTTTTGAGTTTTATAATATTACAGGAAAAACCGGTTATAATGGATATTTTCACTACCGTAGTAGCATTTATAGGAGCAATATTTGTAGTAAAACCGAGTGCGGATTTTGCATTCTTAGTGGCTATGATAGGAGTTCTCGGCGGATTTATGGCAGGTGTGGCTTATGCTCTTGTCAGAAAGATGACCGGAGGGGGAGTGACAGGAATGTTCATAGTATTTTTCTTCTCGGCATTTTCAAGCATATGCTGCATACCGCTTATGGCTATAAATTTTATCACTCCAAGTCCAACACAGTTTGCAATGCTCATCGGATCCGGCTTTTCAGCCATGATCGGACAGATTTGTATTACAAAGGCTTATACATATGCTCCTGCAAAGGAGATTTCCGTATATGACTATACACAGGTTATATATTCGGCGTTGCTCGGTTTTATATTTGTAGGTCAAATACCTGATGTACTTAGCTTATTAGGTTATATAATTATCATATCCATGGCGGTTGTGAAATGGGTATACAACAATAAGAAAGTCCCTGATTAAGGGGCTTTTTTTAACATATCCGAAAATATTTTTGTGGCAATACTTGTACATATATAGTATAGTAAGTTTATATAAAAGATTAAAAATATGGTAAATTAAATATATTATTCTAATAAAATAGACATAATTAGTTAGAAATGTTTAATTTAGAAGGGGGACTATGGAAAATTTTTTGGATTTGAAGAAATTAAATACTTTTGTAAAGATAGCGGAATCGGGAAGCTTTTATAAGGCGTCTATGATACTTGGATATTCGCCTGCAGCCGTATCCATACAGATACAGCAACTGGAGTTTGACCTTGGAACAAGGCTGTTTGACAGACTCGGAAAACAGGTACGTCTGACAGATTACGGCAAGCAATTTTACCCTTATGCCGAAAAGATACTTATGTTAAATGAAGAGGCAAAGGAGTCACTGATAAGGACTGATGACCCTATCAGAGGAGAACTTAGAATAGGTACGGTTGATTCCATATGTGATACCTTGTTTCCGCAGATACTTGCGGAATACCACGAAAAAAATCCCGGTGTTATACTGGAAATTAAAGTATCCACACCGGCGGAATTGTTTGATGCACTGAAGCACAACAGTATTGATATAATGCTGTTTTTAGATAAGCCGTATGTCGCAAAAGATTTTGTGGAAGATATTCAGGTGGATACCGATGTGGTGTTTTGTGCATCGGCTAAACATCCTCTGGCATGTAAGAAGTCTATAGATTTGAAGGAAGTGTTGGAATATCCTTGTATACTTACAGAGAAAAACTCAAGCTACAGATATATTTTGGAGAATAAACTGTCCGAACTGGGACTAAGTATAAGTCCCGGTATAGAGTCGCAGAATACAAATCTTATTATCAAGCTGCTTTGTAAAAATATGGGATATTCGGTTTTGCCGAGATTTTTGATAGAACAAAAGTTAAGAGATGATGTGCTTAAGGTACTTCCGATAAAGGACTTTAATATCAAAGCAAAGTATCATGTGCTGCACAAAAAGGACAAGTTTGTCAACAGACAGATGGAAAGTTTTATAAATCTGTTGAAAAAGCAGGCGGATGTATTGCAGGTTGTTGATAAGTATCAGGATATTGCAATGAGCGTGTAATATATCACTGAACTGACGTTCTTTATACTATACTTTTATTTTGCCTCATGCTATAATTTTTCATGTTGGCGCTTTGCCACGAGATAGGGGTTAAATAATGGAATTTAAATTACATTCGGAGTTTTTGCCTACAGGAGACCAGCCTCAGGCAATAGAGGCGCTTGTAAACGGATTCAGAGAGGGAAATCAGTTTCAGACATTGTTAGGTGCCACAGGTTCGGGCAAGACCTTTACAATGGCAAATGTTATTCAGAAATTACAAAAGCCCACGCTGATAATAGCGCATAATAAGACATTGGCGGCACAGCTGTACGGTGAGTTCAAGGAGTTTTTCCCTGAGAATGCGGTGGAATACTTTGTTTCTTACTACGATTACTATCAACCGGAGGCATATGTACCGTCTACAGATACATATATTGAGAAAGATTCGGCAATAAATGATGAGATAGATAAGCTGAGACACTCGGCAACGGCATCCCTTTCAGAGAGAAAGGATGTTATTATAGTTGCTTCGGTTTCATGTATATACGGACTTGGAAGTCCTATAGATTATCAGGAGATGGTGGTATCGTTAAGGCCCGGAATGGAAAGAGACAGAGATGATGTCATAAGAAAGCTTATTGATATGCAGTATGACAGAAATGATATGGATTTTCACCGAGGTACTTTTCGTGTGAGAGGAGATGTGCTTGAGGTATTTCCGGCCGCATCCACATCCACGGCATTAAGATTCGAGTTTTTCGGTGACGAAGTGGACAAAATACTTGAGATAGATACGCTTACGGGAAATATTATAGCGGAACTTGCACATGCCGTGATATTTCCGGCATCACACTATGTGGTAGCGCCTGAGAAGATGAAGGTGGCTACCGAAAACATACTGAAAGAATGTGAGGAGAGAGTAAGTTTCTTTAAATCTGAGGATAAACTTATAGAGGCACAGAGGATTGACGAGAGAACACATTTTGATGTGGAAATGATGAGAGAGACCGGTTTTTGTTCGGGAATAGAAAACTATTCAAGACATCTTACAGGTTCTGCACCGGGAGAGCCGCCTTATACGCTTATAGACTACTTTAAGGACGATTTTCTTATTATTGTAGACGAGTCACATATCACAATACCGCAGGTCAGAGGAATGTATGCAGGAGACAGGTCAAGAAAGATGACTTTGGTAAACTACGGTTTCAGACTGCCTTCGGCACTTGATAACAGACCTTTGGAGTTTTCGGAGTTTGAATCAAAGATAGATCAGATGCTTTTTGTTTCTGCTACACCGAGTGTATATGAAAAAGATCATGAGATGCTTAGAACAGAGCAGATTATAAGACCTACCGGGTTGTTGGATCCTCCTATAAGTGTCAGACCTGTAGAAGGTCAGATAGATGATCTGATAGGTGAGGTGAATAAGGAGATTGAAAAAAAGAACAAGATTCTTATCACTACACTTACAAAAAGAATGGCGGAAGATCTTACCGAGTATATGAAGGAAGTGGGTATCAGAGTGAGATATCTGCATTCCGATATCGATACTTTGGAGAGAGCCGAGATTATCAGAGATATGAGACTTGACAAGTTCGATGTCTTGGTGGGTATCAACCTTTTGAGAGAGGGACTTGATATACCTGAGATTACATTGGTTGCAATACTCGATGCGGATAAAGAAGGATTTTTAAGAAGTGAAACCTCACTTATTCAGACCATAGGAAGAGCGGCAAGGAATGCTGACGGACATGTGATAATGTATGCCGACAATATGACCGATTCCATGAAGGCGGCTATTGACGAGACCTACAGAAGAAGAGGTATACAGGAAGCTTATAATAAGGAACACGGTATCACTCCGACTACAATAAAGAAGGCTGTCAGAGATCTTATAGCAATATCAAAGGCGGCAGACAGCGTTTCGTCTATTGATAAGGACGTTGAGTCTATGGACAAGGCGGAGATACAAAAACTTATAAAAGAGCTTGAGAAAAAGATGTTTAAGGCTGCGGCAGAGCTTGATTTTGAAAATGCGGCACTTTTGCGTGATAAAGTAAGCGAACTGCGTGCAAACCTATAAATAAAGCCGGAAAATTTTTTATAAAATTCGGGTTTTAATATAAAATATAACGGAGAATAAAAGTGGCAGAAAAAAATGTGTCAAAGAGCCTCGAAAGAGTGGTGGCGGAGACAGCCATGCTTGCAGGTGAGACCATGCTTATAGCGGGCGCGGAGATAAGCAGAGTGGAAGATACTATGAACAGAATACTGGACTATTCAAAGTGTGAATCACATACCGCGTTCGTTTTGGCTACAGGTATCACATTAACTCTTGACAGCGAAGAGGGGCTTATCACCATGTCAAAGAGAGTGCCTGACAGGACTACAAATATAAACAGAATATATCTTATCAACAATGTATCAAGAGCCTTAAGTGCAGGTAAAATGGATATATATGAGGCATATTCCGAAATAAAAAAGATAAAGGATGTAAGACAGTTTACAGGTATTTTATACGGTCTATCCTTTGTGGGAGTGGCACTGTTTTTTACAATGATGCTTGGAGGAGACTTTACAGACTGTATGGTGGCAGGTATAGCCGGACTTGCGATGGCTGTCACACAGTGGGTACTTACACCTTTCGGATTCAATTCGTTTTTCTTAAATATGATATCCACACTCAGTATGGCGCTTACTGCGGTAGGCTTTAAGAAGTTTTTTCTGCCGGGTATAAATATCGATCTTGTGATTATAGGCGGAATCATGCCGATAGTTCCGGGCGTTGTGTTTACCACGGCTATGAGAGATACATTGAACGGAGATTATACTGCAGGTGTCAGCAGAATGCTTGAGACTGGAGTAGTGGCTTTTGCGGTGGCGGTAGGTGTGGCGCTGGCATATGTGATTTTGTGAGGAGTGTATGATATTTAAAATAATAGGTGCATTTATTGCGGTGGTGGCCTTTTGCATTATGATAGAGCTGCCGAAAAAATATATGGTACAGGCGGGGCTTACCGGTATGATAGGATGGGGAGTGTATCTGCTGGTGGATATAATAGGACATAGGGTAGAGATAGATGCACTCATATCTGCACTCTGTATAGCTACCATGTCGCATATACTTGCCAGAGTCTTGAAGGCGCCGGTAAGCAACTTTTTGATACCGGGTATACTTCCTATAGTTCCCGGAGGTTCAATATACAGATGTGCGTATGCATTTATAAACGAGTCTTCATATCTCAGTACATATATGAATGAGACATTGAAGATTGCAGGCTCTATAGCGCTTGCGATATTCTTTGTAGACTCGGTATTCAAACTGCATATGCCAAAGAGAAAATAAAAAGCTCCAAGGGCTTACTTTGGAGCTTTTTTTGCACTTAAAACCTGAATGCATAAAAATGTATAAATATAAATATGCATAAATATCGCACAAAATGTGTCTGCGAGTAAAAGACATGAGGCTCTAAACGGTGTTCTTCTCGGACGGACACGCCTAAAACAGACGTTTTACAAGGTGTTTTTCTACCAAAGACAGTATAGAAATCACGGTAAAAATCTCGGTGTGACAGCAATTTTATCATAAAAAACAGCAAGATTGCAATTGACTTTTTATAGCCGTAAACTTAATGTAGTAGGTAGATAGGGGGGATTTACACTTTGATCCCTGATACTTTTTTAATAAGAATAATGATCTTTACGGAGGTTTAGTATGTATTATATCGGTGTTGATTTGGGGACTTCAGCCCTTAAACTTGTAATGATGAAGGGCAACGGAGAACTTGTAAAAACTGTATCTAAGGAATATCCGCTTTACTTTCCACGTTCAGGGTGGAGTGAGCAAAATCCTACAGACTGGTTTTTGGCGGTGAAGGAGGGGCTTAAAGAACTTGCAGCATCTGCGGATGAAAAGATAGCAGGTATCAGTTTCGGCGGACAGATGCATGGACTTGTAATTTTGGATAAGGATGACAATGTGCTAAGGCCTGCAATACTTTGGAATGACGGCAGAAGTACTGAGGAAACAGACTATTTGAACAATGTTATAGGCAAAGAAAAACTTTCTGAGCTTACTGCAAATATTGCATTTGCAGGATTTACCGCTCCAAAAATACTTTGGGTGAAGAATAATGAACCTGAGATTTTTGCAAAAATTTCAAAAATAATGCTTCCGAAGGATTATATCAGCTATATGCTCAGTGGAAGCTTCTCTACAGATTATTCGGATGCTTCGGGTATGCTGCTTTTGGATGTAAAGAACAAAAAATGGTCAAAGGAAATGATTGACATATGTTCTATTTCAGAGGATATGTTGCCGAAGCTTTATGAAAGCTATGAGGTGGTAGGTGCTATAAAGCCTGAGCTTGCAAAAGAACTTGGACTTAATGATGACATAAAGATAGTAGCAGGAGCCGGAGATAATGCGGCGGCGGCTATAGGTACCGCCACAGTGGGTGAAGGTGCCTGCAATATTTCTCTTGGAACTTCAGGAACCGTATTTATCTCAAGTAAGAACTTCGGTGTGGACAGCTTTAATGCCCTACATTCATTTGCCCATGCGGACGGAAACTATCATCTGATGGGTTGTATGCTCAGTGCGGCGTCATGTAATAAGTGGTGGATGGAAGAAATATTAAAGACAAAGGACTTTGCAAAGGAACAAAGTGATATAGACAATCTCGGTGAGAACAATGTTTTCTTTTTGCCTTATCTTATGGGAGAGCGTTCTCCTCACAACGACCCTGATGCCGCAGGTACATTCATAGGGATGAGAATGGATACAAAAAGAGAGGATATGACACTTGCGATATTTGAAGGTGTTACCTTTGCTCTCAGAGATTCACTTGAAGTGGCAAGAAGCCTCGGCATCAAGATAGATAGAACGATGATCTGCGGCGGAGGTGCCAAGAGTCCGCTTTGGAAAAGACTTGTGGCTAATATACTTAATGTAGAGGTGGAAGTGCCTGTAAGTGAGGAAGGACCGGGATTCGGTGCGGCTATACTTGCGGCGGTAGGCTGTGGAGAATATGAAAGTGTAGAAAAGGCTGCAAAATCTATAATAAAAATTAAAGAAAAAATAAAACCTGAGGCCGATCTTGTGGTAAAATATGAAGAGAAGTATCAAAAATTCAAAAGGATATATCCTGCCTTAAAGGATGTATTCAAAGAGATTAGATAAGGATGGATTTATGTTAAAGATAGGCACAAAGGCACCGGAGTTTTCACTGCCGGATGAGAACGGAACCGTTAGAAATCTTTCAGATTATGAAGGTAAGAAACTTATATTATATTTTTATCCTAAGGACAATACTCCGGGATGCAGTGCGCAGGCTTGCGGCTTTGGAGAACTGTATCCGCAGTTTATAGAAAAAGGAGTAGAGGTTGTAGGCATCAGTAAGGACAGTGTGGCATCACATAAGAAATTCAAAGATAAGTATTCATTACCTTTTACACTGCTTTCAAACCCTGAGCTGGATGTTATACAGGCTTATGATGTATGGCATGAGAAAAAGCTGTACGGAAAGACTTCCATGGGAGTGGTAAGGACTACATATCTGATAGATGAAAAGGGATTTATCATAGAGGCTATGGAAAAGGTGAAGGCTGCCAAAAATCCGAGTGATATGCTGGAGAGCTTGGGATGAAAATAATAGTATCACCTGCCAAGACTATGGTAGAAAACAGTGACAGCTATATCGGCAGCAGTGTACCTAAATATATTGATTACAGTCTGATTCTTTTGGATGAGATAAGAAAAAAGTCTTATGAAGAGCTGAAAGAGATTTGGAAATGCAATGAAAAGATTGCAAAAGAAAATTTTGACAGGTTTAAAGATATGAATTTGCAGGGGAGTCTTACCCCTGCAATATTTTCATATCAGGGTATACAGTATCAATATATGGCTGTAAATGTGATGGAGGCTTCTTCACTTGAATATATAAGAGAGAATCTGTATATACTCTCAGGCTTTTTCGGTATACTTAGGGCATTTGACGGTGTGAGTCCTTATAGACTTGAGATGCAGGCAAAGATGGAAATCGGAAAGCACAAAAATCTTTATGAGTTTTGGGGCGATAAGATTTATAAAAGCTTGTTTCAAAATAATGAAGTGGTGATAAATCTGGCTTCAAAGGAGTATTCAAAGACTGTAGAGAAGTATCTTTCAAAAGATGATAAATTTATCACCTGTATATTTGCCGAAAGAAGAAACGGTAAAACAGTACAAAAGGCGACTCTTGCAAAGATGGCAAGAGGTGAGATGGTAAATTATATTGCCGGTAAAGATATTCAAAATGAAGAAGACATAAAAAAATTTGACAGACTCGGATTTTCTTTTGACAGTGAGTTGTCGGATGCAAACAAGTATGTATTTATATTGGAGCAGCGGTAAAAGTATGTATATTTCAAAACCTTACAAGGGCAGACCTGCTGATATGGAAAACAGGCAGGAAAAAGAAAAAAGATGCTATGATTTCTTGGACGGAATCGGTGTGGAGTACGAAGTGGTCGACCATGACGAGGCCTCGGATATGGAAAAATGTAAAGAGATAGAAGGTGCACTCGGAGTAAAAATTTGCAAGAATATAGTACTTTGCAACAGGCAGGAGACAAAATTTTTTCTCTTTATGATGCCGGGTGACAAAAAATATGTGACAAAGGATGTTTCAAAGAAACTTGAAATGTCAAGGCTTTCATTTGCAAAGGAGAACTATCTTAAGGAGTTTTTGAATGTAACTCCGGGGTCTGTAAGTGTGCTGGGACTGATGAATGATAAGGATGACGTTGTCAAGCTTGTTATAGACAGAGATGTTATAAAAGCCGATTTTATCAGATGTCATCCCTGTGTAAATACGTCTACATTGAAGATAGCGACTGACGACTTTTTGAATAAAGTGATACCGGCACTGAACAAAGAAGCCAAGATAATAGATAATGAATAAGAAAGAGACATTTGTTGCAATTGATTTAAAATCCTTCTACGCCTCTGTGGAATGCAGAGAAAGAAATCTTGATCCGATGGATGTGAATCTGGTGGTTGCAGATGAGAGCAGGACGGCAAAGACGATATGTCTGGCGGTAAGTCCCGCACTCAAAAGCTTCGGAGTACCGGGCAGACCGAGACTTTTTGAAGTGTTGAAAAGACTTCAGGAGATAAATCACAGAAAACAAAAGCTTGTAGGAAAACTTGAAGGCAAGTCTTCATCATTGGCGGAGCTTAGGAAAAATCCGAAACTTGAAGCCGATGTGGTGGTGGCAATCCCAAGGATGAAAAAGTATATGGAATACAGTGCAAAGATACTTAGCGTATACTTAAAGTATGTTTCTCCTGAGGATATATATGTTTATTCTGTAGACGAGGTATTTATAGATCTTGGCGGATATATTTCAGATAATGCCGTAGAGTTTGTGGAAATGATGGTTAAGGATGTCTTTGATACCACAGGAATCATTGCAAGTGCAGGCATCGGTGAAAATATGTATCTTGCAAAGGTGGCGATGGACATTGTGGCAAAAAAGGCTAAGCCGAATGAGCATGGAGCAAGGATTGGAGAACTCAGTATAAGTTCATATCGAGAGCAACTTTGGAGTCATACTCCTATCACAGATTTTTGGAGAGTAGGAAGAGGGTATGCAAAGACTTTGGCAAAGTACGGTATACATACCATGGGAGATATAGCAAGAGAGAGCCTGAAACAAAACAGGGGAAATGAGGGAATGGATCTTTTGTACAGGCTGTTCGGTAAGAATGCAAGCTTTCTGATAGAGCATGCCTGGGGAATTGACAGTACACAGATAAGGGATGTGAAGTCATACACTCCTGAGAAAAAGAGTATCAGTGAGGGACAGGTTTTACTTAGACCCTACAGTTATGAAGAGATGAGAACCATTGTGATAGAGATGGCGGAGAGGCTTTCATTCTCATTGCTTGAAAAGGATATTTTGACAAAGCAGATTACTCTAAGTCTGGGATATGATATAGAGAGTCTTTCAGACCCCGATATAGCAAAGAAGTACACTGGCAATATTACCAAAGACTTTTATGGAAGAAGTATACCTGAGGGAGCTCATGGAGTGATAAATCTTTTAGCATATACCGATTCCACCAAAGAGATATGTAAGAAAAGTGAAGAACTTTTTGAGAGACTTGCAAATCCCATACTGCTGTTTAGAAGGATAACCATAGTTGCAAGTGAGATAAGTAACAAAAACAGCACGGGCTGCATTGGAAATCTTTTGGAAGCAAGCAGTATTTCTAAAGAAAAAGAGAACAGCAGAATGAAAGCCGTACTCAAAGTAAAAAGAAAGTTCGGAAACAATGCCATATTTAAAGGATTGAATCTTAAAGAAGAGGGAACCGCACTTGACAGAAACAGGCAGATAGGCGGGCATAAGGAATAAAGTAGAGATACATTGAGAGATATAGAACCTGAATTACGTAGTCACTGTAAAATTTAAAACGTCGGAACTTTCGTGGTGAAAAATCAAGAACAACATTCATGGGGAGATGCCTTTATAAAATCGTTGGCTAAAGATTTACAAAAAGAGTTTCCCGATATGAAAGGTTTTTCTGAAACAAATATTAAGTATATCAGAAGATGGTATTCATTTTATATAAAAGGGCTACAAGGTGTAGCCGAATTAGAAAACAACGAAAGCAATTCAAAAGGACTACAACCTGTAGCTCGATTTGATGAAAGAGTTATAAACCATATTAAACAGATACCTTGGGGACATAATCAGAGGATAATAAATAAGTGTAAAACCATTGATGAAGCCATATATTATGTTAATAAAACTATTGAAAACGGATGGAGCAGGAATGTACTCGTACGTCAAATTGAAAGCGGATTATATGGCAGGGAAGGAAAATCTATAACAAACTTTGAAAAAAGGTTACCGGCTTTACAATCAGATCTGGCAAGACAGACGTTAAAAGATCCATATAATTTTGATTTCCTTACCATTCGTGAAGGATATGATGAAAGGGAACTTCAAAAAGAACTTGTTGACAAGATTTCTGATTTTTTACTTGAACTTGGTGAGGGATTTGCTTTTATAGGCAAAGAATATCACATAAATATAAATGGGGATGATTTTTATATTGATTTGCTTTTTTACAATTTGAAACTCCATTCTTACATTGTTATAGAACTGAAAGCGGAGAAGTTTAAGCCGGAACATTTAGGACAGCTTAATTTTTATGTAACAGCAGTGAATAGAGAACTAAAAACTGATAGAGATAATGCTACGATTGGACTTATTATTTGCAAAGATAAAAACGATGTCGTTTGCGAGTATTCATTAGAACAAATATCGCAACCTATAGGTATAAGCAAATATGAGATTACTAAATTATTTGAAGCAGAATATAAGAGCAGTTTGCCGAGTATTGAAGAAATAGAGAAAAAGATCAAAGAAATAGATACGGATAATTAAAAACATCGAAGAAATGAATAATTATTGGCTAATGACGATTGGGAAAAATCACTAATCGTCAAATAAGGAGACATCTTATGAGAAAATTTAAGACGATTTTTGTTACAATGATACTTGCGGTATTTCTACTTAGCGGATGTTTTCATTCAGACAAGGCCGAAGATAACGAGCCGGATGTTCTGACAAAAACATCATGGATTTCATATGATGACGGATCATATTGGGTGTTCAATGAGGACCACAGCTTTTTCTGGTATCAGGAAAAGGGAGTTACCGATGACAATTACTATGGCGGAAAATATAAATTGTACAGAGGTGAGGAGGCGATGGATTTTATAGAAAAGAAGCTTTCCTCCTATGGTGTGACAAAGGCCGAGCTGATGGAAGTTATAAACAGATCGGACGAATATAAAGTAGAAGATTTTATATGTATTTATACAAAGAATACGACATTTATGTTGGATGGTAAGGAACAGATATCTAAGCCGAATATGATACCCTACATGGGATTTCTTTTGAAAGATGAAACGATACTTGATATTGCAAATATTAAGACCGGATCTTACTACGGATTTATCAAAGAAGAATAGAAAATTTATATAGTCCACGCATTTATGTTACTGATAAGTTTAAGCATTACTTTTTCAGGATATATTGCGTGGGCTTTTCTTATTACTCTTTTATAAATACAGTAAACAAATAAAATTTTGCACTATGAAGCTTAGTGCAATAAAATATATAAACACATATAAAATATTACAAAATACTGAGGTGATTATTTAATTATATCGTTACAAGATATTAAGAACAGATAAAATAATAAAAAAGAACAGAATCATACTGCATACATTGTTGGAATTACATAAAATAAGTAATATAATATAATTGTTCTGAAAATAAAATATAAGGAGGTAACTTCAGAGGCGGCACATTTTGAGGCATTACAGCCTTCATTCAATCAAATGGATCAGTTGATACCGGGCATAGCAAAGCAGTGTGATGACGTGGCAAATGCAACTTGGGCATTAGATGAAGAGATTGCAAGCAAGTTTAAGTAGAAGTCAGTTTTGTAGATAATGTATTTATGTTATCGATAAGTTATTATTTAGTTTATTAAGATATATGAATACATGGGTATTTTTGAATTTGAAGGTATAAAATGAAAAATAGAAAATTGAGTAAGAATGAACAAGGAATAATAGGTATTATTGTAGTAATAGCTTTTGTGGTTGGACTGGTATTCCTCAGAGATATACTTGTAAAAAGGGGAGTGAGCATTTTGATGTTAACAAGAGAAGATTACATGAATGCAGTGGAATACTATATGCAGAAAAAATATGGAGAGAAGTTTGAAGGTGAGTATATAGTTGAGGACAGTATATACGTTCATCCAAAGGAAAATCCTCAGTGGCATGCAGTAGTAGAAGTTTATAGTGAAAATGGATTAACTTACTTTAGTGATAATTATGTAGGATACCTAAAGAAAGATGAACTTGAAAAGTATATATATGAGCTTGTAAAGCCTATATATGGAGAGTGTAAAGTTTACACACATCCATATGGTTTTGCACTTAATGACAGCTTTAACAAAGATACAGATATAATGACATATGTAAGTAATAGTGACTATACTACATATATATTTACAGATAAAAAGACTGAAAATATAGAAAAAGATTTTAGAAAGGCATGTGAAATATTTGTAGATAAAGATTTGCAGACCAACAGATTACTGGTTACATATATCACAAAAGAAGACTTAGATAAGTTTGAAGAAGACTTAAAAGATTATACATTTAATACATTAAAGTTTTATTATAGAATTTCTAGCTTTTATGATAAGGCATACAAGACAGGTTTTGATGATGATATAGATATATTGGAAGGAGACAAGGAATATGGCAAGTGATAGACCTGCAGATAAAGGCTTGCAGTAAAAAACAAATGCCGGAAAATGGTAAGTATATTATAGATAGGATTAAAGAACAGTGGATATTGCATCGGAGGGGTGAATTTATGCTAAGGAAATATAAGAAGATAATTTGTGCAACAGTAATTATTATTATCGTATTTGCATTATATACTGTAAATAAAATAGCTTTTTTCCATGATCCTGAGTTTGAAAGAGCTGTAAGAAATACTACTATAGGTAATACTGTGTCAGGTGCACTACAGAAGGAGTATCCAATGTTACAGGGAGAGAGTCCTATTAAAGGTATAATTTGGAAGAAGGATTTGGAGAATATAAACTTTGTATCTATCGATTTTAGAGAGTATAGGGTGAAAGATATAAGCGATATAAAATATTTTAAAAATGCAGAAATAGTTATGTTAGGCTATTTAAGTGCATATACCGGAGATAAGAGCATATATGAGGAAGAGCATGTACTTGACAATTTATACAAGGCAAAGAGTTTAAAATACTTGGATAATTTGCAATTATATAACTTAAAGGTAGATGATGAGGGCATAGAAAATATAAAGAATATGTTTCCGAATGCAAGGGTAATTATAGAATAACTGTATACAGATTTTTCGACTCTGTTTTTTCAATAACAATAAATTTCAGAAAATACAATATAAAGAATATTGAAGATATAAAGTACTTCAAGAATGCTAAATTTATAGGGTTTTGTTATGTGAGTGCATATGTCGGAGATAAGAGTATTTACGAGGATGAGCATGTGCTCGATAATATATATTTAATAAAAAAATTGGCACATTTAAAGAAGCTGGATTTATATCATTTGAAGATAAATGAAGACATTGAAGCTATGTTTCCTGAAGCAGAAGTTTCTATCGAGTAGAGGTTAAAAATCAAATGTTGAAAAAGAGAAGACTAAGCCAAAACGAAGAGGCAATAAGGGGTATTTTACTGATAATAGTTTTTATAGTTGGACTTGTATTTCTCAGAGATGTACTTGTAAAAAGAGGAGTGAGCATTACTATGTTAACAGAGTCAGATTATATAAATGCAGCGGAGTATTATATGCAGAAAAAATACGGAGAGAAATTTGAAGGAGAATATGTATATGAAGACAGCGTTTATGTACACCCAAAGTCAAAACCGGAGTGGCATGTGGTTGTGGACTTTGAGAGTGAGGGAGGTATGACATCTTTTCATGATAATTATGTAGGATACCTAAAGAAAGAGGAACTTGAGAAGTATATATATGAGCTGGTAAAGCCGATATATGGGGAGTGTAAGGTGTATATAGAGCCGCATGGATTTGCATTAGAGGATAGTTGGAATAAAGATACAGATATAAGAATATATGCGAGTAAAGGAGATTATACTACAAATATATTTACAAATAATAACATAAAAGATATGGATACAAAATTTAAAAGCATATGTCAAATTTTTATTGATAATAAACTTGAAAGTAATGCAATACTGGTAACATATATTACGAATACTGATTTAAGTGATTTTCAAGAGAAATATATCGATATGGTAAATAATAGACGAATTTTTTTCTATAGGGTAGATGCGGTATATGATAATGTTGAAAAAAGATTTATAGATATAGATATATTGAAAGGAAATGAAGACTATGCCAAGCAATAATAGACAAACAGAAGATGAATTACAGGAAAAAGCATTATATAACATCCTACAATATAAGAAGATAATTTGTGCAACCCTAATTATTATTATCGTATTTGCATTATATACTGTAAATAAAATAGCCTTTTTCCATGATCCTGAGTTTGAAAGATTTGTTAGAGAAACGAAAGTTTATAGTACAATGTTTGCAATAGACAAATATAAGAGATATAAACCTATAGATGGTGTTATATGGAAGAATGATTTGAAAGATATAGAAGATATATATTTAGACTTTAGGGAATATAAAATAAGAGATATAGGTGACCTGGTATATTTTAAAAACGCTAAATCAATATGGTTGGTATATTCAAGTGCATATGACGGAGATAAGAGCATATATGATGACGAGCATGTACTTGATAATTTGTACAAGATAAAAGATTTAAAATACTTGGATGAATTGCAATTATATCACTTAAAGTTAGATGATGAAGCTATAGAAAATATAAAGAAAATGTTTCCTAATGCAAGTGTAGTTATAGAGTAAATATATACGGATATTTGTATATAGATTATGATCCGGGTGGTATTAGTTGGAAGAAAGATCTTAAGAGAGCAGAGTATGTGTCAATAAACTTTAGAGAATATAGAGTGAAAAATATTGAAGCTATGTTTCCTGATGCAGAAGTTTTTATCGAGTAGAGGTTAAAAAATCAAATGTTGAAAAAGAGAAGACTAAGCCAAAATGAAGAAGCTATAAGGGGTATTTTACTGATAATAGTTTTTATAGCGGGACTTGTATTCCTCAGAGATATACTTGTAAAAAGAGGAGTGAGCATTACTATGTTAACAGAGTCAGATTATATAAATGCAGCGGAGTATTACATGCAGAAAAAATATGGAGAGAAGTTTGAAGGTGAGTATATAGTTGAGGACAGTATATACGTTCATCCAAAGGCAAATCCTCAGTGGCATGCAGTAGTAGAGATTGAAAATGACGGAATAATGACATCTTTTCATGATAATTATGTAGGATACCTAAAGAAAGAAGAGCTTGAGAAGTATATATATGAGCTGGTAAAGCCGATATATGGAGAGTGTAAAGTATATATACATCCATATGGTTTTGCACTGGATGACAGCTTTAGCAAAGATACAGACTTAATGACATACGTAAGTAATGGAAATTATGCATTAGATATATTTACGTATGAAAATGTAGAAAATATGGAAACTGAATTAAATAAGACATGCAGTATTTTTGTTGAAAATAAATTAGAATGCAATGTTATAAATGTTACATATATTACTCAAGAAAACTTCAGCAGTCTCGAGGAAATTAATATTGACAACATATACAATTCAAGGAATTACTATTATTCATTAGATAGTATATATGACAAGAAGACCGATACCGGATTTTCAGATATAGATGTATTGAAAGGAAGAGATGGTTATGGAAAATAATAATATGCCAACTGAAGATGAACTACAAGAATGTACGATGAAAATCTGGGAAGATTCCTTGGAAAGGATAAAATCAAGGGAGATCTAAGATATGGATTTACTCAGAACGAGTATACTTACTGCTATAATGCACCATTGATATTTGTGGACAGCACAGGAGAATCGCCGGAAGCAAATGCACTTAGAGGTAAGTCTTTGTTTTGGGGTATGCTGGACTTCTCATTTTTTACCATCTCGCCTGGAATGTATGCTTTAAATAAAATAGTTAAAGATAGTTTAAGATACATTAACTGGGATAAAGCTTTAGACGATATTGCGAACTCAGGTTATAATTATTGGGAAGAGAGAGTTGCAGACACTGAAAAAGATTCTATATCAAAAGATGCACAAAGTAAAATGAAGGGTCTTCGAAAATTTGCTGAAGATAGTGGGCTCAGTGATAAATTAAATGAAATGACGAGAAGCAGTATTGCAGATATAGCACTTAATGGCTTTGACTTCTATAAGGATGATAAAGGAGTTATTCATACAATGAGTCTTTGTTGGCAGTCGCATTGGGGATATAACAATTTTATTGATTTTGCATTTAATTCCCTTTCATCTATGAATAGAGGAAAGTTTAAATTTGGAGATGGAGATGATGAGTTTACGCTTTGGATGTGGAAAGGAGATTATTTTAACTTTGGAGCCGGAGGTGAAATAGGCATATACAAAGGTAAAGACTGGCATGTAGATTGCTATACTCAGAGTAAACTTAAAATGAATTTGGATATAAGATTAAAAGATGGTACTCAAGTAATAGATTGGGATGCTAACGATTTATATCAGTGGTGGATAACAGGGTTTAATCCAGATAAAAGATTCCAAGATGTAAAGGCTGAAGATTTAGTAATGACAGGGATGGTTGAATTTGGTGAGGAAAGGGCTATGTGGAAGGAGTTTGTACATACAGCAGAATTCAATGATCAAAATGTAGATAAGATAAATGATAACTGGTGCCTTGATTTTGTACATCGCAATGCTGTAATGAAATGGAAAGGAGGAAATAAAAACTGATGAAAATTAAAATTAGTATATTATTTTTAATAGCATGCCTGCTTACAGGATGTACGTCAGTAGTTGAAACTGTAAAATATATACATGATGCCGGTAAAATAGATAATTATATATATGGTGATGCAAAAGTGGCGAATGAATATATCGAAAAGATAGTACAGGCTTTAAATACTAATGATAGGGAGCTTTTAGCAAGCCTGTTTCCTGAGCATGCAAGGAGTAAGATAGACCATTTTGATGAAAAGATAGACTATATTATTAGAGAGAATGAGATTTGGCCGGGTTCGATAATAAGATATAAGCTTAATGAAGATAATAATTATCAATCAAGTTCCGACATGGGAAAAGTACAAAAGGTTATATATGCTAATACTACTATAGAATTTGCAAAGCCGAAAGAGAATGAATATAAAAAATTTGATTTAAGCATTGGAATGGAAATAGTTACTGTAGATGATTTTAATGAGAACAATGTAGGGATATCCATATTTGCTATTGGTGAGGGTGATTTTAATAAGGATGAAGTGGATAAAGAAAAAGATGGGTATGATATATATGCATTTGGACACTAATGATAGGAGATAAGAATATGGAAATTAAATCAAATATTGCCGGAATGGTAAATGCGGAGAATAATTATGATGTATTTAAGTATAGGCTAAATTTAAGCAGGGAAGATTTAGTGAGTATTCTAACAGATATCGATGATTATTGGATTGGAAGAAGTGGAGACAGCTTTAAATATATTTGCTGGTATTTAAAGATTTTATTGGATACAGGATATGAAGAATTGACCGGACTAAAAAATGAAATTACTGATTCAAAGAAATATATATATGATAATGACTATAATCTTTCGAATCAGATACAAAGTAAGGAGCATATAAAAGTATGAAAAAAATAATATTTCTTATTATTGCATCAGCACTTTTAATATCAGCCTGCTCAAGTGTTAAAAATACAGTGGACGGTGCAAAGAGTGAGATTACAAAAAATGATAAGCAGCCTCCTGAGGAAAAAGAATATAAAGATAAGGTGATTGCTGCAATGGATGATCAAAATGCTGATGCGCTGAAGGCACTGTTTTCAAAGAATGCAAGAGATAACATAGAAGATATGGACTTTAAAATTGCATTACTGCTTAAGAGGTATAAGGGAAAGTCAAAGAGTGTAAAGTATGACAGAAATTTTCCCGTAGTTACAGAAGACAAAGAAAAGGGAATAAAAAGGATTGAGACTTATTATGTTGTAAAGACAGATGGTGGTAATATAGATTTTATGTACCTTCAGGTTGTTGCCAAGGATGATGAGGATCCTGATGAGGTAGGTATAAGCTCTATGATGTATTCGCCTGAGATTTGGCAGATTACTATGGATGACAGCAACAGGGGATACTATCTTTGGGTGGATAATCCTTTTTGGGCTGATTATGTAAATCCGGATGATGTTATGACTACAGAGAGCAGTAGGTAGATCTTTTGGAACTCCTATGAAAAAATACATAGGAGTTCTGTTGCTATACAAACAATATGTTAAGTAGTATCAAATGTATAAATTAAATAAAACATTGAAGTATAGTTTAATAGCTTAATAATGGTATGAATGGTTGACTTTAATAATGAGGAGAAAAATGTGGAAAGGAGGAAATAAAACCTGATGAAAATTAAAATGCTAATGGGGATTTTAATATTAAGTTTACTTACAGGATGTACGTCAGTAGTTGAAACTGTACAATATATACATGACTCCGGTAAAATAGATAATTATATATATGGTGATGCAAAAGTGGTAAATAAGTATATAGAAAAGATAGTCGAAGCACTTAATACTAATGATAGGGAGCTGTTAGCAAGCCTGTTTCCTGAGCATGCAAGGAGTAAGATAGATCATTTTGATGAAAAGATAGACAGAATTATTAGGGAAAATGAAACATGGCCGTCTTCTATAATAAGGTATAAGCTTAATGAAGATAACAATTATCAATCAAGAGCTGATATGGGTAAAATCTATAGAGAGGTATATGCTAATACCACCATAGAGTTCGCAGACCCTAAGGAGGGAGAAGTACATAGACCAAGCTTAAAGATTGGTATGGTAATAGTACCTGTAGATGATTTTCACGAAAATAATGTTGGAATTTCTATACTTGCAATGGGTTATGAAGGCTTTAATAAGGAAAATGTGGATAAAGAAAAAGATGGATATGATATCTATGCATTTGGGCGCTAATGATTATAATCTTTCAATAAGGAAAAGTATAGAGCCCTTTTAACACACAAACAATATGGTAAAACTGTATGAAGTTTAACAGAAAGGAAATATGGAAATGAATTATACATTATCATTTTACTTGGGAATATTTACAATAATATGCATGATTGTGGTAAGCAGAATAGCTTTTTTTAAGGATGAGGAGTTTCTCAGAGCGGTAAGAGATACTATGGGGAAAAATCGTATGTCTCTGGCAAATAAAAGAGAGAAGCCTATCAAGGGCATCATTTGGAAAAAGAACTTAAAGAAGATGAACTTCTTATCCATCAATTTTAAGGACTACCATGTTAAGGATGTAAGTGACCTTGAATATTTTAAGAATGTTGAGACAATTATCTTGACATATATGGGTGATAATGAGGAAGATATCGGTATGTATTATGAGGAACATGTCCTTGATAATCTGAATAAAGTAAGGGATTTTGAAAAGCTGAGAAGGGTACAGTTATATCATCTGAACGCAGATAAGAGTGTGAAGAACGAATGTCCGAGAGCAATAGTGTTTATAGACTAGTTTTTACGGTAAGGAGAGACATAGATGAAATTAGAGTATAAAAAGCGGATATATTGGTTGCTTAGGTTTATACTTATTATATGTGTAATCAATGTACTGACCGGATTCTATGAGTTTTGTACTTCAAGCAAAAATGCAAATGCAAACCAAATCATATGGAAAGGCGAGAGATACAATAAGACTGAGACCGGATATCACAGTATAGATGAGCTTAAGTATTTGGTGGATATACCGACAGATTGTGATGTAAAAGATATTTGGGCGGTGGCAAGTTATTATGCAAAGGATGACAGTGAGTGTGATACAAGACTGAAGGAACTTAAGGGTATATATGATGAAGGTGGAGCAAAGGCTGTCGTAGAGAATATCATGTCTAAAGATATTGGGGATGATAAAAAGACTATGATGGAGTACCTGATAGTGGACGGTTGCATAATAGAAAGTCCTAGTAACGACACGGAGCTGCTGAATAATGTTCTTGAACACTGCTATGACAGAGACTATGGATTCCTTGGATATAAAAGATATATTGATATAGGAAATAAGCTCTATAAAAAGAACGTGAAGCTTGAAAGAATCATTGAAGCATTTGAAACTTTAAGCAAGTATACAATTGATCGTGCAATTGTGATGCCAAAATCAGAAGATGGGCATGAAAGTGCAATTGAAACGGCATACTATCATCGTATGATACAACTGTTCCAGACATTCTCAAGTTTATCATATTTTGACGATAATCTTTTAGCGGCAAAATCATATCCCGGAAAGGATAATAAGAAATATGTTGTCAGGGCATCTATAAAAGAAAATTATGATATTGTATTATCCTACAAAAAATACAGATCATTTATAGATCTTGGACATATCAGTATATACGGAAGATATAAGAATCTGAATATGATAATAAAGAATGTATCAATTAGAGATCTGGATGATTTTGATATTGCGAATTATTTATCATTAAAAAGTCCTGAAACTTATATGTTAGGTGATAAGCTGGTCAGCCTAAAAGTTGTATCTTCAATTTTTAGACTTTGTGGTACCTATGTGATTGTATATGATTCGGATATACATACGCTTGAGGGGTTAAGCTACGGATTTTATCCTGTACTTCCTGTGTATAGTTACTTTGATACATATAATATAGTTGCATCTCCTGACAGTCACTATATAGATACAGTAGAAGCCATAAAAAATTTTAATACAAATTTTTCAAAAGGCGGTTATTTGGAAGAATTTGCAAATGATATAGGCTACGATAAAAATAACCCGGTAACATTGGAAAATTTCGGTGAGAAGATAGATGAATTTTGCAGTATGGAAGAAAAAGTTAATAGATTTTTGTATATAGGATATAATATCGGTATAGGTAGTATTGTAAATGATTTTACCGGAAGAGAACCGTTACATAAGAAAGATTAAAAGGGAATGTCCGAGAGCAATAGTGTTTATAGACTAAGTTTGTACGGTAAGGAGAGACATAGATGAAATTAGAGTATAAAAAGCGGATATATTGGTTGCTTAGGTTTATACTGATTGTATGCGTAGTCAATGTGCTGACAGGATTCTATGATATGTGTACTTCAAGCAAAAATACAAATGCAAACCAAATCATATGGAAAGGTGAGAGATATAATAAGGACGAGACCGGATATCACAGTATAGATAAGCTTAAGTATTTGGTGGATATACCGACAGATTGTGACGTGAAAGATATCTGGGCGGTGGCAAGTTATTATGTAAAGGATGACAGTGAGTGTGATACAAGGCTGAAGGAACTTAAAGGTATATATGATGAGGGTGGAGCAAAGGCTGTAGTAGATGATATCATGTCTAAAGATGTTGGAGATGATAAAAAGACTATGATGGAGTACCTGATAGTGGACGGTTGCCTAATAGAAAGCCTTGATAACGACGCGGAACTGCTTAATAATGTCCTTGAACACTGCTATGACAGAGACTATGGATTCCTTGGATGCAAAAGATATATAGATATCGGAAATAAGCTCTATAAAAAGAACGGGAAGCTTGAAAGAATCATTGAAGCATTTGAAACTTTAAGCAAGTATACAACCGATCGTGCCGGCAAGCTTAATGTGGTAGGTGACAGTGATGGTAATCTTGTGGACAGAAAACATTACAGTAATATGATACAGTTATTGCAGACATTCTCAAGTCTTTCATATTTTGACGGCAATCTGTTGGGAATAAGACCGACTATAGGTAATAGTAAAAATAAGTATATTGTGAAAGCTGTCAAAGAAGATTATGATATCGTATTAAGTTATAAAAAATATAAGTCGTTTATAAATTTTGGAAATATAAGTATATATGGCAGATATAAGAATTTAAATATGCGTATAAAGCATCCGGTGATAGGAAATGTAGAAAAATTTGATGTTATGAAATATGTAGCACCATCTGTGGTCGGCAAAGTTGTGGATAAGTTGTTTGACTTAAATATGTTATCGAGAGAATTTGAACTGTGGGGTACAAATGTGATTGTATATGATATTGATATACACACACCGGAAGGTTTTAGTTATGGATTTTATCCTATGTATAAAATTTATAACATTGATGATATGGACACTAAAAAATATATTGACAGGTTTAATGAGTATTTTCTGCCGGGAGGCGAATATGAGGAGGAAAGGGATAAAGTGGGTTATAATCCGGATAATCCTATAAGTGAAGAAGATTTTGCTGAGAGGATAGATGAAATAAACAGTATGGTATATGAACTTTTTGAAGTTAGGTGGTATTAAGGTATAATACTGATAAAAATAAAATGATAGAGTTGATGAAGTATTGTAAATGGAAGACACATGGCAGTTAGAAATAATTGTAGAATACTTGAGCAAAAGAGAACCGTTAAAAAGAGAATAGTAATGTAAAGGAAGAAAATTATGGCGGAATATATTATGGCCTTTGATGCAGGCACTACAAGCAGCAGATGTATCATATTCAATCGAAAAGGTGAGATATGTGAGTCGGCACAAAAGGAGCTGACACAGCATTATCCGAAGCCCGGTTGGGTGGAGCACGATGCGGATACGATATGGTCTACACAGCTGAGCGTGGCGGTGGAAGCAATGGCAAAGCTTGGAATAAATGCATCCGATATTGCAGGTATCGGTATCACAAACCAAAGAGAGACTACTGTAGTATGGGATAAGGAAACGGGTATTCCTGTATATAGGGCAATAGTCTGGCAGTGCAGGAGGACTGCGGATTATTGTAATGAACTTAAAAATAACGGATACACCGATATGATTCGTGATAAAACGGGTCTGATGCCGGATGCGTACTTTTCGGGAACAAAGATAAAGTGGATACTTGACAATGTGGAAGGTGCAAGACAAAAGGCAAAAGAGGGAAAGCTTCTATTCGGTACTGTAGATACTTGGCTTATTTGGAAGCTTACAGGCGGCAGAGCACATGTGACAGATTATTCCAATGCATCAAGAACCATGCTTTTTAATATACATACGCTTACATGGGATGATGACATATTAAAACTTCTTGATATACCTAAGTCTATGTTGCCGCAGGTCAATGAGTCTTCATATGTATGTGGTGAGTCGGACTTTGCATTTTTCGGAAAGAGTATACCTGTCGCAGGTGTGGCGGGAGACCAGCAGGCGGCACTTTTCGGACAGACTTGCTTTGAAGTAGGTGAAGCAAAGAGTACATACGGTACAGGTTGCTTTTTGCTTATGAATACAGGTGAAAAGCCTGTTAAATCAGATAACGGACTGGTAACTACAATTGCCTGGGGACTTAACGGAAAAATAAACTATGCTTTGGAGGGTTCAGTTTTTGTAGCCGGAGCTTCAATACAGTGGCTAAGGGATGAGATGCGTCTTATTGATTCTTCTGCCGACTCCGAATATATGGCTATGAAGGTCAATGACACTCACGGTTGCTATGTTGTGCCTGCATTTACCGGACTTGGTGCACCGTACTGGGACCAATATGCCAGAGGTACCATTGTCGGCATTACAAGAGGGGTAAATAAGTATCATATTATAAGGGCTACCTTAGAGTCTATGGCTTATCAGGTAAGAGATGTACTTGATGTGATGGAGAGGGATTCGGATATTGTACTGAAAGTTTTGAATGTGGACGGAGGTGCAAGTGTGAATAATTTCCTTATGCAGACACAGGCCGATCTTTGTAATGTACCTGTAGAAAGGCCGAAATGTGTGGAGACTACCGCAATCGGAGTGGCTTATCTTGCAGGACTTGCCGTAGGATTTTGGGACAGTATTGATGATATAAAGAAAAGCAGGAGTATTGACAGGACATTTATACCGAATCTTTCTGATGAGGTCAGGTCTGAGAAGATAAGGATGTGGAAAAAGGCTGTAAAATATGCCTTCGGTTGGGCAAGGGAAGATTAGGATAAAAAGGCATTGATTTAGTGTGAAAAATCAATGCCTTTAAGTATTGGCTTATTGCTTGGAGATTAAATTTTGCTGGAATTTTTTGCTGATTTCCATGATGTCTTTGATAAAGTCGATGGCGCTGTCTGTATATTCCTTGTTTTTTACGATGGATTTTACTTTTGATATTACGATATCCTCTCTGTTTTGATTCAGAATGGGAAGATTATTCTTTATTTTGTATTCTGCAATATCATTTACTACATCCATTCTCTCTTCAAAGAGCGATATAAGTTCTTTGTCTATGGTATCAATTCTTTCACGTAGATTTTCTAATTCATTCATAAGTACTCCTTAATTTAAATAAAGCTTTAACTGAATCTATTTTGACTTATTTGATAATAAAAGTAAATATAAGATTTTAATATTTTAAAGATAATTAACACAAAAAGCAGTGACGGTTCATATTTAATTGTGTACAATGAGTTTTTATGATGATATAATATGAATCTGTAAATTTGACAAGTTTTGATTAATTTGAAAGAATGATATTATGACTGAGGAAATAAAGAATATTTTTATGGAAGCACAAAAGGGTGAGCTTGATGCTGTTATCATGTATAACATGCTGGCAGATGCTATGGGAAGTGAAAATAAGGAAATAGCAGAGAGTCTTCGTAAGATTGCTAAGGATGAGGGAAAGCATGCAGCAATATTTAAGAAACTTACAGGAGAGGCGGTAGTACCTGATGATGCACAGGCGAAGTATGTTTGTGGGCTTTTACCCGCTATAGGTGCAAAAACATTGTTTGCAAATATGGCAAAGGGTGAGTATGATTCCATAGAAAAGTTTAAGGGCCTGCAGGATGAATACCCGGAGTTAAGAGTAATTGTAGAGGATGAACCGAAACATGGAGATGCACTTATTAAGATGAGTGAAATTACAGGTTAATAATGTATAGTAATAAATTCTGCCTGATTTAAGGCAGTTTTTTCATTTGACAAAAGCGGAAAAATAAATATAATTAAACCATGGAATACAAAAAATTAAATTTTAAACAATTAGTAGCGGATGACATACAAAAGTATGCAGGGTTTTATGGACTCAGGCCCAATAAGACCTGTGACAGTGTAGAGCTTGAGAGTTTTATATGGAAAGATTATTATAATGTGCGAGCAACTATCGCAATGAGAGACGGTAAGGAGGTCGGACTTCTTTGGCTTATGGGAGATGAAGACAGGCCTTTTGCGGCTATGCCGCTTTGCAAAGAAGAAGACCTTGAGTACTGTTTCAATTTAATGGTGGAGTATTTTAATAAAGAGCTTGACCTACCTTTAAAGATTCACTTGGCGGATGAGGAAGGAATAAAAGTATTGAATTTGCCGGAGGATAAATTTATAGTAAGGCAGGAGGAGGATGCAAAGGACTATCTCTATGAAGGAGATAAGTTGAGAAATCTTTCGGGAAAGAAGCTTCACAAGAAGAAAAATCATTACAATAATTTCCTTAAGACTTACGGTGACAGATATGAGTACAGAGTACTTGGCTGCAATCCTACAGACAGGGATGATGTTTTCAAGTTCTTGGATAAGTGGAGAGAGAAAAAGGGAGAGGAAGTTGAAAAGCATCTTGATCCTGAGGTGGAAGGAATACATGATATTTTACTTCACTGTACAAAGTTAAACATTAGAATGGGAGCAATATATATTGACGGCGAGATGGAGGCGTTTTCTATAGGAAGTTATAATAAGCTTGAAGATATGGCTGTAATACATATAGAGAAGGCAAATCCTGAGATAAACGGTCTGTATCAGGCCATCAACAAGGAGTTTTTGGAGCATGAGTTTCCGACTGTAAGTCTTGTAAATCGTGAGGACGACCTTGGACTTGAGGGACTTCGCCGTGCGAAGCAAAGCTATTATCCGGTGGACTATGCAAGAAAGTATTATGTTGAACAAAAAAGGTAATATATGATAAAGTATTTGAAAAAAGAAGAAAAAGTACTTACAAAGCCTCTGTATAAGGAGGCTTTTTTTGAAGATTCCGATAATTTTGTAGAGTACTATTATAATGAAAAGACAAAGGACAACAGAATTTTGGCGGATATAGAGGGTGAGAGTATAAAATCTATGATTATGCTGAACCCTTATACGGTATCCGTCTTCGGAAAGAAATACGGACTTGATTATATAGTGGCGGTTGCCACAAAGAAGGAGTATAAAAGGCAGGGATATATGAGAAGGCTTCTTGACAAGGTTCTCATTGATATGAACAGTGAAAAAGTTCCTTTTACCTACCTTATACCGGCAAATAAGGACTATTATCTGCCTTTTGATTTTGCATTTGTTGCAAGGAAAAATGTTTATGATGTAGATTTATCCTCTTTTAAAAAGTCTGTATTAAAGGGCGTAAAGTCTGAGTCTAAAGAGGCTTGTGAGATTCTTAGGTTTATAAACAATGAGGTTTCAAAGGACAATGATGTATATACATATAGGGATATGCATTATTTTGAGAGGGAGTTAAAAGAGATAGCTTCCGAGAACGGCTTTATAAATATCTACCGTAAAGGTAATGAGATTGTGGCCTATGAGTCTTTTTGGGGGCTTGAAAAGATTGAACTGAAAGAGAGAATAGTCTCATCAAGTATTGCAAAGAGAGAGTACGGCAAAGAGAATATAATGGTAAGAATCACAAATGTGGCAGAGCTTTTGTCAAACTTCAGATCAAGCAAGGATATAGATATCATTATAAAGATAAATGACAATATTGTTGAAGCACAGAATGCCTACTTTAGAGTGCAGATGGGTAAAGATTTCGCAAATGTATGTAAGATATCCGATGCAAAGGATAGTGCTTTTGTTGAGTTTGATATTGCGGATTTTACAGCTTGGATTTTCGGGTATATTGATAATGTGAATTTTAATATTGTTAATTTTGTAGACAAATCTATTGCAAAAGATTCACTTGATTCTATAAATAAAATCAGTGGAATATTTATAAATGAACTTGTATAATAGGCGTTGATGCATAAAAGCTTGTAAGAGGAAATATTGATTTGATTATAATGTTAAGAAGCTTTACTTTATTATGCAGATAGGAAGAAGGGTGTAGAATGAAAAATCCATTACATTATCAAATATCTGAGTATGACTGCGGTCCTACATCAATGCTCAATGCACTGAGCTTTCTATTTGAGAGAGAGGATATCCCGCCGGAGGTCATCAGAAACGTTATGCTTTATACACTGGATTGTTACAGTAATGAGGGGCATCCGGGTAAGAGCGGTACGTCACCGATGGCAATGATGTTTTTAAGTAATTGGCTCAACAGGTTCAGAGATATTAAGCAGCTTAATGTTATATGTGAATATATTACAGGTGAACAGGTCTTTATCGGTGAGACAAGTCGTATCAATGATGCTCTTACAAGGGGCGGTGCGGTTGTGATAAGGCTTTTTTATGATGTACCTCACTATGTGCTGCTTACAGGCGTGGATGAAAGCAATATCTATATGTTTGACCCTTATTATGAGGATGAGTTCACGGATGAGCACTGGTCACAGTTTATACCGGAAGGTGATGTGGAGCTTGTACTTGATAAGCCGCTTAGGTATAATCGTATTGTACCTTTCGGCTACTTTAACAGAGAAGAGGACTTGCTCTACGCCCTTGGAAAGTTTGAAAACCGTGAGGCGGTAATACTTTATAATCAGAAGACCGAGAAGACCCCGGAGAAGACGATAGAGTACTTTATATAGAAATTAATACAAGTATCATAGTTTGTTATAAGAGGATAGTAAGTAGATGATTAATCAAATTTTGCAAAAAGATGGTCTATCAACGGAGCTATTGAGCAGGCTATCGTATAAATCTGAATTAGGGATAAATCTAAAAAAGAATCTGCATTATTTTGGCAAGAAGATATTAATGGATGAGATATATAATGTAAATGCATGGTATGATTCATGTGATTTCCTTTATAATATTGCTGCAGATTATAGGATAAAAAGTATTCAATCTGCAATGCTAAAGTATGATAGATATTTTCCGGATCATCAAACTAGAAAAGTCTTTGACGATTTGCTGGGATTTCGTACTTTATGTGATGATTATGAATTTCTTTTAAGTATAGGCAAAACTGATGGCATTAGGATTGCGGATATGTCAAAAGGTAAGGCAAATGATGATGGTTATCGGGGAGTACATATATATTTTCAGGAAAGTAATTATCATTATCCGATAGAGATTCAATATAATACATTTTATGATCGTCAACTGAATAATTGGTTACATAAATATACATATAAGAAAAACTACGATAATAATACAGGTTTTACATTGAGAAAAGAATATGAAAATGGTAAAATCAAAACAGAAAGTGAATTTAGGGAGGCTTTAGAATATGTGCTATCTTGTTGCAAAAAAGGCTGACGGTATAGGCAGTATAGCGCTACAGACTTCTCATGGGAAACATTTAGTTGATTTCAAGAAAAAGCTGATAAAAGAGGTAGGCGTTGAGAATATACAATTGGTTACTGTAAGTAGACCGTCTGCTTATGGAGAATATGAGCCATATAGGTTTGTTGATACAGAGCAGGAATTTGAAGAGAGTTTAAAATTGCTTTAGCTTATACAAGGTGTGGAATACTATTTTAATATATAATATAATTTCAGGCAGTTAATCTAATGATTGGCTGTCTTTTTTCAAATCACCACAAAAGTCCGAAAAGATGTACAGCATGTCTGATATGATAATTACAGTATATATATTAACGGAGGTAATATCATGACTGAAATTAGTATAACAAAGGCAAAGGAGAATCTTTATCAAATTGTTTCAGATGTTAATGAATATTCGCAGCCGATAATTATAATAAATAACAGAGGGAAAAATGCTGTATTAATATCTGAAGATGATTGGTTGGCAATTCAGGAAACACTATATCTGAATTTAATACCCGGAATGACAGAGAGTATTCTTGAATCAAGAAATGAAGATATTTCTGAATGTACATCCTATAATCCGAACGAGGAGTGGTAAATGTAGTACGTATGTGGACCAATTATGAGGGAATAAAATAATAATTGAAAAATACAATCTTTGTGCTACAATAGTCCTTAACAATATATGTTAAAGTTTTGACATAGTTTCAAAGCTTGACGGTTTTAATGGAGGTTTTGTTATGAAACGTTTAAGAATGATGCGTGCACCACTCAAGTATGTACAGGGAAAAGGAGCTTTGCTTCAGTTCCGTAAGGAAATGGAGTATATGGGAAAGAGATGGTTGTTTGTCTGTTCAAACAGCGGTTACAACAGCTGCCATGAAGATTTGGAAAAGAGCTTTGAAGGCGAAGATGATTATCGCAGATATGAAGTCTTCGGAGGAATGTCAAGTATCAGCGAGATAAAGAAAATGCAGGATATTGTTGAGACTGATAAGATTGACGTTGTTGTTGCGGTAGGCGGCGGTTCGGCAGTGGATGCGGCTAAGGCAACAGCATATTACATGGGAAAGAGAATAGTTATAATACCTACAGTTGCAGCTACAGATGCACCTTGTACAGGACTTTCCGTTATATATAATGATGACGGAAGCTTCAATAAATATTTATTCTATCCGCAAAATCCGGATGCGGTACTTGTAGACAGCAGTGTTATAGCTAATGCACCTGTAAAGTTTTTGATAGCCGGTATGGGAGACGCTCTTGGAACATACTTTGAAGGAAGAGCTTCACTTCGTACTGAGTCACCAAGTTTGGAGAGCGGCGGTATTACAAGAGCAGGCATGGCAATTGCAAAGGCTTGCTATGATACCTTAAGAAAATACGGAAAAGCGGCCATAACTGCCTGTGAGAATAATGTTGTTACTCCTGCTTTGGATGCAATTATAGAGGCTACAGTTTATCTTTCAGGTGTAGGAGCAGATAATGTAAACTGTGCGGCTCCTCACTCATTCTACAACGGAGTTACTTCACTTGGCGGACATGAGGCATATCATGGTAATTGTGTGGCATTCGGTACTTTGATACAGCTTACACTTGAGTGTGCGGATAAGGCCGAGTTTGAGGATATACAGAATTTCTGCCTTGAAGTAGGACTGCCTATTACACTTGCAGAGCTTGGAGACTTTACAGATGAGGATCTTCATACTATAGCAAAGAATGCCTGTGTAAAGGGAGAAACAATACATAATCTTGCAGGAGACGTAACACCTGATGAGTTGTATGCGGCTATTATAGCTACAGATGCTTTAGGTAAGGCAAGACTTGGCAAGTAATCTATTTAATGGATAAGTGGCTGTTGCCGGATAGATATTTTATCTTTTTGGTGGCGGCTTTTTTATGTTCTTTGTCAAATACTGGGGTGGGAGGTAAAATGAAATCAAAGCATGATGTAATAGTAATAAGACCGGGTTTAGTATATTTGTTTTTCAGTTTTATGCCTATAGTTTTAGGAGTTACATATTTTTGGGTATTAGGCAAAGCTTTACCGTCAGATAATCCGGAGACGGACAAGATGGCAAGGTGGATATTGCTATTATTTTTTTTGACTGTCGGATTAGTATCGGGATTATATGCGTTGCTTACCAAGATAAAAATTGACAATGAGAAAATAGAAATAACAAGGTTTCCTCTTAAAAAAAAGGAATATTTTTGGTTTGATATAACTACTGCAAAGATTATAAATGAGGCATTGGCTTACCCATGTGTGATATATACAGCAGAAAAAAGAATAGCAAAAGTACCAAGGGCATATATAGGCTATGAAAAGCTGCTAAATGAGCTAAGCAAAAGAAAAATTATTGAGGAAGATGATTTGTACCTGGAAGCCAGAGGAATGTTGGCATTTGATAAGCTAAAACTTAGAGATCTCTTTAGAAGGTAGTGGGAATAGGGTTAAAATATAATAAAAATAGATAGGAGAATAGCATAAAATGAATGATAACAAAAAAGAAACTATTTGAAATGATCTTGAAAATTTTATAAAAGAAAAAAGAATTGGGAAGTATTGTATTTGGATGATGATACAGCACGATTTATGTTGGGAGAGGTCGGAGAAAATCCTATTATATGCTTTGGAATAAATCCAAGTACAGCTAATGATGAAAAGGATGATCCCACTATTTCAAAAATAAGAAAAATTGCATCAGAAAATAATTGTGACGGTTGGATAATGCTAAATCTTTATCCGCAAAGAGCGACAAATCCAAATGATATGCATATAAAAGCTGCTGATGATTTAACTGTAAAAAATTATGAAGTTATAAGAAGTGTTTTTAATATATACTCTAATGCTTTAACCTTGGCTTCTTGGGGGAACGCCATAGAGAAAAGAAAATATTTGAAAGATTGCTTAAAGGAAATTCTAGCTATTGACCCGGATAGGAAGTGGGTATGCCGTGGCAAGCTTACGGTGAAAGGCAATCCAAGGCATCAATTATATGTACCTGATAATACCAAATTACAAGATTTATATTTTAGATTAGATGGAAAAGTTTTATGCAGTAAAGATTGAAAAAGATAATGGTGCATAGATGTGTACAATTATTGATAAATAATGTATATAAAAATTTGAACTTAGAAAATAATAGTATATAAAGATAGATATTATTAGAGGAGGAGCATAGTGACCGGCTATAAAAATATTATAAATAAACCTGAATATAATTTTATAAATACTAATGAGCATCTTGGAAAGCATGTGATTTTGCTTGGGCTTGCAGGAAGCTATGCATATGGGACAAATATAGAAAGCAGCGATATAGATATAAGAGGAATTACACTCAATCAAAAATCGGATCTTATAGGACTTACACAGTTTGAACAGTATGTGGACGATAATACGGATACCGTTATCTATGCATTTAATAAAATGGTGAATTTACTTTTGAGTTGTAATCCGAATACAATAGAGTTGCTTGGACTTGCACCGGATAATTATCTCTATCTTAATGATATCGGGAAAATGCTTCTTGATAATAAACGATTGTTTTTATCAAAAAGAGCTATTCAGTCATTTGGAGGGTATGCGGATGCGCAACTTAGAAGATTACAGAATGCACTTGCCAGAGACACATTTCCACAAAGTGAAAAGGAGCAGCATATTTTTAATTCTGTAAAGAATGCAATGTACAGTTTTAACTCAAGTTATAAGAACTTTGAAAACGGAAGTCTGGAAATTTTTATAGATAGGGCGGTTAATCCGGAGCTTGAAACTGAGATATTTGTCAATGCCAAGTTGAGTCACTATCCGCTAAGAGATTATGTAAGTATGTGGAATACAATGTCAAATGTTGTAAAAGACTATGATAAAATAGGCAAGAGAAATAAAAAGAAAGATGATCTTCATTTAAATAAGCACGCCATGCATCTTATGAGATTATTTATGATGGCCATTGATATACTGGAAAAGGGAGAAATCAATACATACAGAGAAAAAGAACATGAATTGTTGATGGATATCCGCTTTGGGAAATATCAAACAGATGAGGGAACTTTTTCGGACAGCTTCTATGATATGATGAGAGAGTATGAAAAGAAGCTTGATTACGCTTCCAAGCATACGCAATTACCGGATGAACCGGATTTTAAAAGTGTGCAGGAATTGGTAATGACAATAAATGAAAGGGTGATTAGTGATGAGATATGATAATTATAAAGAGAATATAGAAGAACTGATTCTTTCTAAAATCAGAGAAATAGAAGAAAAAGAGAATATAAAAGTGCTACACGCTATTGAATCTGGAAGCAGAGCTTGGGGCTTTGCCTCACCTGACAGCGATTATGATGTGAGGTTTATCTATGTTCGTAATAAAAACTTTTATTTATCCCTTCGTGAGAACAAGGACTTTATTGATTGGGAATTAAACGAGGTACTTGATATCAACGGATGGGATTTAAAGAAGGCGTTGAAGCACTTTCATAAATCCAATGCCACATTATTTGAGTGGAGCAATTCTCCTATTGTGTATTATACAACGGATGAGTGGAAGGAGCTTTATGACAGAACGGCATGCAAGTACTTTTCGTGCAAGTCGGCACTTTATCATTACTACGGTACGGCAAAAAAGAACTACTACGATTATCTATGTGATGATATGGTAAATTATAAAAAGTATTTTTACGTGCTGAGACCTATTCTTGCCTGTAAATGGATCGAAGAAAAGAAATGCCCACCGCCGGTACTCTTTGATGAATTGGTTAATACCGTTCTTGAGGAAGACATGAAGACAGCGGTAGAGGATTTACTTGCAAAGAAGGTGAAAATGTCTGAATCTGAAAAAGGCCCAAGGGTTGAAGCGATAAATAATTATATAGAAGAGAAGTTGGAGTATTATAAGTCAACCTTGGAAACAATGGAGGATGACAGGAACACAGACTGGGATGCGCTGGAAGAGGAGTTTAGATGGGTGCTGGAAAGTATGCGGAAGTAAATGACATAATTTATCTCGTGACTATCTTGTGAAAAAGAAGAGATTTTTACAAGATATAGGAATGAGAGAGGGCAAGTAAATTACGAGTATTATGAACTGGATAGTAATGTATAGACACTACAATAGTCTAAACATATGAAAGTGAGGTGTGGAAAATAGCAAGTAACAAAAGACCGAGAAAGAGCTACTTGCAAAACTAAAAAAATCCGGAGAACAGAAAAAGTTTAGAGATGCAGATGATGTTATTTCAGATATGAGGTCAAAGTATGGATTATAAGATTATTTTGATGCGGAATGCAGAGAATATACCACCTTTTGTGATAATAATGGAGAAAGCAGGGGAAGTATTGTTCATATAAAATGTTAGAAAAGACAACAGAAAACTGTTGTAAAATCTAACGGTACGAATTATAATGAATTAGTTGGTAGTTTAAGGAGGAAGAACAATGATGAGTATTAATGAGAGAATTAAGAATTTTAGGAACCGGCTTCATCTTTCACAGGAGTACGTAGCTAATTTTTTGAGAATTAATCGTGCAACATATACTCAGATGGAAAATGGTAAGAGAAAAATAACAGCAGAAGATGTTTCAAGACTGAGTGAGTTATTTGGTGTAACAGCAGATGCTTTATTAAATGAAAACAAGATAAGCCGGTCGGCGACAGTGTTTGCAAGAAGCTTTGAAAAGTTAGATGAGAATGATCAGGCAGAAATCATGAATTTGATTAAGTTCAAAGAGCAGATGAAAATGCAGAGGAGTTAAATGCTTAATTTCAAATCAAATGCTAAGAACTATAGAGATGCAGAAAGTATGGCGGCCGCATATTTGGCTGCCTATTTTGGCGATTCGAAAATAGAATATCCTATTAGCCCGTTCAAGATGTTGAAAGACGAGGGGGTTAGTTTTGTGATACGAAATTTTAATAAACTGGAAGGTGTATATATACCTTCTCAGTCAGAAAATGACATAGCTATAGTAGGCATTAATTCAAATAGACCAATTACCAGACAAAGATTTACTGCGGCACATGAGTTGTGCCATCACTTTAGAGATGCAGATAAACAGGTTGCTTGTCCAATAGGTCAAAAGAATGCATCTGAATACTTCGCTGATGCATTTGCTTCGGGTTTATTAATGCCAATGAGTGAGCTGAATGTAAAAGTGAATGAGTATAAAGACGCCAATGGAAATGTCAATTTTGATGATATATTAAAAATAGCAGATTACTTTGGAGTTAGTTTTGAATCGTGTGTAAGAAGAATTGCATATAAGGTACATGCTGTTGAAGGCAATATTGAAAGCAAAGAATTGACAAAGAGAATCAGAAAATATAAGCCGGATATAAAAAGAAAAGAATTAGAAATGTCTTATGAAAATTTATATTCTGATTTGATAGATAACTACGCAGAACAGTTGAGATTTGCCCCAAATGAACATGCTAAGTATGTATTTGAAAATACATATATTTATAATGATAGTAGGATGGAAGGACTGGATGTTTCTATTGAAGAAGCATCAGAAATCATAACTGATTTACGTAACAATTTGCAAAATAGTAGATATTGTACTGAAGAAAATGAGGCTTACTTATCTGTTGCAGGGCATTATTTAATGTATCAAGATATTTTTACCTTGCCGGTTAAAGAATCACTAAATATATATGATTCGTTTAAACTAAATAAGGATTTGTTTGCATACTATCCACATCCTGAGTTTGGTGGCAATCCAAGACAGAATAATGTAGTGATTTCGGGTGCTAAGTTTGAAGCAGTAGATTACCATGATATTTTTAGTGAATTAGCAAAAGTGGATGCAGATGTAAGAAAGTTTTTTGAAGAGAAATCTTACATTAAGGTGAGTGATTATATAAAACATGTAATTAGAGTGCATCATAGAATTACGGTAATTCACCCTTTTCCGGAAGGTAATGGAAGAACAACAAGGGCATTTATGAATGTTCAGCTGGTAAGGGCCGGTCTAACCCCTATATACATAAAAGTTGAAGAAAAGAAAAACTATATAGCAGCGTTGGAAAAAGCTGATGTTGAAAAGAACTATGATGACTTATATGAGTGTATATTTAGAGTAATGCTTAGGTCGCATGTTGAATTGAGTATAAATCCTTAGTAGTAAGAATTTTAGTTTTACTACTAACAGGTAGTAATGATTTGATAGATCTTACTCAAATTTATCTCAATCTGCATTTTTGTGATGAACAACGAAATCCCCTGCACCCCTTGCAAATCAAGGCGTTTTAGGGGCAAAAAGGAGTAAATAAAATATGATAAAAGTACTTTTCATCTGCCACGGCAATATCTGCCGTTCACCTATGGCGGAGTTTATAATGAAAGACAAAGTAAAAAAGCTTGGGCTGGAGGATATGTTTGAGATAGCCTCAGCAGCTACAAGCGCAGATGAGATATGGAACGGTGTAGGTAATCCGGTGTATCCTCCTGCAAAAGATGAACTTAAGAAACACGGGATAGCCTGCTCGGGCAAGAAGGCAAGGCAGATGGTAAAGTCCGACTATGAAGAATACGACTACCTGATAGGAATGGACGATGCCAATATAAAAAATATGAAGAAAGTTTTTGGAAGGGATGATAAAGTATATAAACTTTTGAGTTTTACAGGAAGTGATGAGTCGGTATCCGATCCGTGGTATACCGACAGATTTGATACAGCTTATAATGATATAGATAGAGGAGTGGACGGATTTTTGAAGTTTTTGGAGGTAAAAAATGTCATCAATTAAAAAAGTATTGATAATAAAGGTTATATTGGCAGCTGTTTGTATTGCAGCAGGATTGGTATCGTTTTTTGTGCTGGCAGGCATTTTCAGTAATGTAGATTTTTATGCGGATACTATAAGCGCACTTGATAAGAGCAGGAGCAAGGTGATGGAGCTTGCGGCTGCAGCGGTAGCGTCATCTTCCGCCATAACACTTTTGCCGGGAGATATAGGCACTCCGGTTGCACAGGAACTTGCAGAGATGAGTAAGTATTTTTTGATTGTACTTTGTGCCATCTATCTTGAAAAATTTTTGCTGACAGTAACAGGAATGGTTGCATTCAAGTATATCATTCCGGTTGCCTGCCTTTTGTTTATTATATTTATAGCATCGAATGAAAAGGTGTTTGCAAAGATTGCAACCAAGCTGTTTTTATTCAGCCTGGTTATATCATTTACAATACCGATCAGTGTAAATATCGCAAATATGATAGAAAGCAACTACGCCTCGTCCATAGATACGACACTGAATAACGCCAAGCAAAACACTCAGACCGTTACGGATGATGCCAAGGAAGAGAGCGGCAATGCCATAGATAAGTTTGTAAACAATATCACAGGCAATGCAAATGAAATTCTAAAGAAATTTGAGAATACCGTAAGTTCATTTATAGAAGCAATTGCAGTGATGATAGTAACTTCATGCCTTATACCTATAGGTGTGCTGTTTTTCTTCCTTTGGCTGGTAAAGCTGATATTCTCAATAAACGTAAACGGCTTCGGTTTTATGCGTAGAGAAAACAGGTAGCCAAATTATTTGTAAAAAATACTGAGAATTTAATTTTGGAGTGTATGCATTAGAGAAAAAGGAAAGGTTTACCTTTCCTTTTTCTCTAATGCCAAACCTATCAAACGATCTGTATAATCTGCCATAAATAAAGGAATATTCAGTACATCGTCATCAAGTTTCAGATTATTCAATGAAAAGCGTATTTTAAGTTTTACATTATTAGGAAATAATTCCTTAAACTTCTTTAAGCTCTTAGAGGATGTATTGGTTTCAGATTTGACTTCTATAGGAAAAATATCATTTTCACGCTGAATGAGGAAGTCAACCTCATAAGGAGGATTATTTTGCGACCAATACCTTGGAGTCACTTCAAATTGTGTAATTAAGGTTTGAAGTACAAAGTTTTCAGTCAATGCACCCTTGAATTCTGTGAACAGGCGATTTCCTTCACCAAATGCGGTAGGTGACAGTTGAGCCAGACGGCGGAGTAAACCTACATCTACAAGATAAATTTTAAAGGCCGATATATCATCATAAGCTGCAATAGGAAGGCCGGGAGCAGAGCTGCGGTATATTTTATGTACAAGTCGTGCGTCAACAAGCCACTGTAAAGCATCTTCATATTCACGAGCTCTTGCACCTTCTTTTACAACTTTATAAATGAACTTCTTGTTTTCTCTTGCAAGTTGTGAAGGCACGGATTTCCAAATCATGGATATTTTCGGGAATTCACTGATATTGGGATGTTTTGCAAAATCACGCTCATATGCACTGATAATATCAGACAGAGATTCCTGCATAGCGGAAACGTCACGAGCTTTTGTCCACATTAGAACAGGTTCAGGCATACCGCCTGTAACATAATACATCTTCAGTTTCTCATACAGAGGGTTGAAGAAGGCGTCCGGTAAAGGTTCAATTGAATTTACATTTTCCAAAAAGTCGGCAAGATTTTTGTCACCGTTGGCAATCAGAAATTCTGAGAATGTCATCGGATCTATCTGTAGAAAGTTTACTTTTCCTACCGGAAAAGAAGTTGGTTTTGCAAGAGTAATACCAAGCAAAGAACCTGCACAAGCGATATGATACTGTGGGGCGTTCTCGCAGAAATATTTCATAGAATTGATGACTTTAGGGCAGTCTTGAACCTCATCAAAAATGATGAGAGTTTTTTGGGGCGAAATCTTTTGACCGCTTGCAAGGATTAAGTTTTGAAGAATACGATCGACGTCTTTAGTAGTTTCAAAGAATTGCTTATATTCTTCGTTCTCATCAAAGTTAAAATAAGCTGTATTTTCATAGTAAAGTTTTCCGAATTCCTTTAAAATCCAAGTCTTACCTACCTGTCGTACACCTTTTAGGATTAACGGTTTTCTATATGGAGAATTTTTCCAGTTCAAAAGATTTTTTAAAATAAATCGTTCCATAGCCTTGCCCTTCACATTTTTATATTGATTTTAGTGTATATAAATCACATTTTTATTATATACTAAAATATAAAAAATACAATATAAACCACAGATTTATACGAATCAAGAAAAACGGATTATGTTAAAAAGATAACGTTAAAACATTGACAATGTAACAAATGTGATGTATCATATAAGCAAGAGGTTAAATTTATTTGCAAAGAGTGATTTTGCTTACACTTTTTGCTTAATATATTAAATTTAATATGGAGGCTGTATATGAGATTTACATTACCAAGGGATATTTATCACGGAAAAGATTCACTTGAGGCTTTGAAGAACTTCACCGGTAAGAAGGCTTTTGTCTGTGTAGGCGGAGGCTCTATGAAGAGATTCGGCTTTTTGGACAAGGTGGTAGACTACCTTAAAGAAGCGGGCATGGAGGTAAAGCTTTTTGAAGGAATAGAGTCTGACCCTTCTGTAGACACCGTAATGCGCGGTGCTAAGGAGATGATTGAGTTCGGACCTGACTGGATAGTAGCTATCGGCGGAGGTTCACCTATTGATGCAGCTAAGGCTATGTGGATAAAGTATGAATATCCTGATTGTACATTTGAAGATATGTGTAAGGTATTCGGTATTCCTACACTTAGAAAGAAAGCAAAGTTCTGTGCTATTTCTTCCACATCGGGAACAGCTACCGAGGTAACGGCTTTTTCAATCATTACAGACTATGAAAAGGGTATCAAATATCCTATAGCAGACTTTGAGATAACACCTGATGTGGCAATCGTAGACCCTGCACTTGCAGAGACTATGCCGAAGAAGCTTGTTGCACATACAGGTATGGACGCTTTGACACACGCAATCGAGGCATATGTATCTACTGCAAACTGTGATTTTACGGATCCTCTTGCACTGCATGCAATAGAGATGATTCATAAGTATCTTATCAAATCATACAATGAGGATAAGGAAGCAAGAGATGCAATGCACAATGCACAGTGTCTTGCAGGTATGGCATTTTCAAATGCATTGCTTGGAATAGTACATTCAATGGCACATAAGACAGGTGCGGTATTCGGTGACTACGGTGCTCACATTATACATGGTGCGGCAAACGCAATGTATCTTCCTAAGGTAATCGCTTTTAACGCTAAGGACAGTGAGGCGGCTAAGAGATATGCGAAGATAGCCGATGTACTTGGTCTGTCCGGAAATACACAGGAAGAGAAGATAAAAGAACTTATCAAGTATGTCAGAGGAATGAATGACGAGCTTAATATTCCGCACTGCATAAAGAATTACGGAGCAGATTCATATCCTACAGAAAACGGATTTGTACCTGAGAACGTATTCCTTGAGAGACTGCATGATATAGCAGTAAATGCTGTAGCTGACGCTTGTACAGGCTCAAACCCTAGACAGCCGAGTGTTGAAGAGATGGAAAAACTTTTGAAATGTTGCTATTATGATACTGAAGTGGACTTCTAATAAGTAGTTACACTAATCCTTAGTATCTAAGTATAATAAACACATCAATGACGTAAGTTGTTGGTGTGTTTTTTTACTTATAAATCATTTATAATAAATATAAAACTAAGGATATAAAACTAAGTATCAAATTTACTTGAAAAATAATAAAAAAAGTTGTAATATGATAACGAGTTTCAAATTAGACTATCCGAGTAGGGTAGCAATGTTGGAGGTGTGATTTGACGAAGGCTCAGTATAAAACCAAACAATTGTTGGAAATAGAGGATTTTCTGAAGGAAAATGCGAACAAGCATGTCACTGTGAGTGACATTATTCTTTTTTTCAAAGAGCAGGGAAAGAACATCGGGAAAGCCACTGTTTACAGACATTTGGAAAGAATGGTAAGTGACGGATCTGTACATAAATATATGCTTGATGCGGGAGACAGTGCGTGCTTTGAGTATATTGAAGATGAGGACTTGCATCCGGTTTGCTTTCACTGTAAATGTGAGAAATGCGGTAAACTTATTCACTTGGAGTGTACTGAATTGTCCCTGATAGGAGATCATCTGAGAGAGGAACACGGCTTTGATATCGACCACGCCAGAACAGTTTTTTATGGAACTTGTAATGAATGTAGAAAAGAGGGTAAGCTATGAAAAGATTTATTGGAATAGGACTTGGTATCCTTATGGTAATGATGACACTTCTCGGCTGTGCAAAAAAAGATGATACGGCTGCAAGTGCAGGTAAAGAAGGTAAGAAAATAAGTATTGTTACCACTATCTTTCCGGCATATGACTGGGTAAAGCAGGTGGTAGGCGATAATAAGAACGTGGATATTAGTTTTCTTATAGATAAGGGAGTTGATTTACACAGTTATCAGGCGTCCGCACAGGATATTGCAAAAATCACGGACAGCGACCTGTTCGTATATGTAGGCGGAGAGTCTGACGGATGGGCTGAGGATATCGTAAAGGAAAATCCTAATCTAAAATACATCAGTATGGTAGACAGTATCGGTAAAGCTGCATTAGAAGAAGAACTTGTAGAGGGTATGCAAGAGGAACAAGGTGAAGAAGAGGGTGAAGAGTGCGCCATCGATGAGCACGTTTGGCTTTCATTGGCAAATGCCAAGACTATAGTGGGGGCTATAGAAGCCAAGTTGGCGGAGATAGATCCTGACAATAAGAGCAGTTATGAAAAGAATGCAAATGATTATATTGCAAAGCTTGACGCGCTTGACAAGGAGTATCAGGATGCTCTTTCAAAAGTTCAGGATAAGACAATCCTTGTGGGAGACAGATTCCCGTTCAGATACCTTGTAAATGAGTATGGAATAAAGTATTATGCCGCATTTAAAGGATGTGATGCAAACAGTGAGGCGTCATTTGAAACAGTCAAATTCTTGGCAAACAAGATGGATGAGTTGAAGCTTACAAAGATATTTATAATTGACGGTTCAAAGGGTGACCTTGCAAAGACAATAGTGGAAAACACAAAGGATAAGAATGCAAAGGTTTTGGTACTTGACTCTATGCAGTCAACAAAGAGTAGTGATAATGCCGACTACCTTGATATAATGAAAAAGAATTTGGAAGTACTCAAAGAGGCATTATAGACTGGAGATTTATGATAAAATGTGAAAATCTGTCACTGGGATATGACGGAAAGGCTATAGTAGAGAATCTGAACTTTGAAATAAAAGACGGAGATTATCTATGCATTATAGGGGAGAACGGTGTGGGAAAGTCTACATTGATAAAGACGCTTTTAAAACTTATAAAGCCTGTATCCGGAGAGGTTATATATAATGAGAACCTTATGCCGACCGAAATAGGATATCTTTCACAGCAACAGCAGCTTATGAAGGATTTCCCGGCATCCGTCTTTGAAATAGTAATCTCGGGATGTCAGTCAAAGGTGGGGATTAGACCATTTTATAATAAAAAAGAAAAGCTGGCCGCAAGGGAAAAGATAGAAGAGCTGGGGCTTTCAGACCTTATGAAAAGAAGCTTCAGTGAACTCTCAGGCGGTCAGCAGCAAAGAGTTCTTTTAGCCAGAGCATTGATGGCAGGTCAGAGGCTCATGATACTTGATGAGCCCGTGACAGGTCTTGACCCGCATGCAAGTCAAAATATGTATGATATTATCAACGGGCTTAATAAAGACGGAATGACGGTAGTTATGATTTCACATGATGTGGATGAGGCGCTTGAGTATGCGACAAATGTGTTATATATAGGAAAGCAGATATTTTTCGGAGATACAGCCGAGTATAAAAGGAGTGTGGGAATACAATGAAAGAATTAAGTTTATATTTTAGTTATCCTTTTGTACGATATGCGATAATCGTAGGAATACTTATAGCGCTTTGCTCTTCACTTCTTGGAGTTATCCTGGTTTTGAAGAGATTTTCATTTATAGGAGACGGACTTTCACATGTAGCTTTCGGTGCGGTATCTGTAGCTACAGTGTTTAATCTTACCGACAATATGATACTTGTACTGCCGGTAACAATTATTGCCGCAATTATCCTTTTGAAAGGCGGTACAGGAGGCAAGATAAAAGGTGACGCCTCTATAGCCATGATGTCTGTAGGAGCGTTGGCATTCGGCTATTTGGCGATGAATGTATTCTCAAGCGGAGCAAATCTTGCCGGAGATGTATGTACCACCCTTTTCGGATCCACCTCAATACTTACATTGACCAAGGAAAAGGTAATGCTTTGCATTGTACTTTCCGTAATTGTGATAGCCATATTTATACTGTTTTACAATAAAATATTTGCAGTAACCTTTGATGAAAACTTTGCCGTTGCGACGGGTATCAATACAAGAAAATACAATCTTTTGATAGCGATTGTTATTGCGGTAATTGTGGTACTGGCAATGAATCTGGTGGGATCACTGCTTATATCCGCACTTGTAGTATTCCCGGCACTTGCTTCTATGTGTGTGTTCAAAAGCTTCTTATCCGTGACCGTATCATCGGCAATATTTTCCGTGGTATGTACAAGCGCCGGACTTTTTATTTCAGTACTTGCAGGTTCGCCTGTAGGTGCCACTATTGTATGTATTGATATATTGGTATTCTTTGCATTTTATATAATAGGCAGAGTAAAGGGGTAGTTAGTACAGACTATCCTGTATTTACGCTTAGATTTTATATTCTTTGTTATTTTTTTATCTTGATAATACTTTTGAATTAATGTAAAATCAAAGTCGAGTTTAGAAATAACAAACAACCGCAGTTGTTTTCGGTTGCTTAAGATAGCATTTGATGGAAAAAGAGGTATATATGGATAAGAGACCGATAGTACTATGTATAATGGATGGTTTAGGTATAAGAAAGGGACATGATCATAATGCCGTATTTGAGGCAAAGACTCCGAATCTTGACAGACTTGAGAAGGAATATCCTTTTGTAGAAGGTCAGGCAAGCGGACTTTATGTAGGTCTGCCTGACGGACAGATGGGTAATTCCGAGGTAGGTCATATGAATATGGGTGCCGGAAGGATTATCTATCAGGAGTTGACCAGAATATCAAAGGCGATAGAGGACGGAGATTTCTATAAGAATAAGGGACTTTTGGCAGCTGTAGAGAATGTAAAGAAAAACAACAGTGCGCTTCACCTTATGGGACTTGTTTCAAGCGGCGGTGTTCACAGCTACAATACTCATATCTACGGACTTTTGGAACTTGCAAAGAGAAACGGCATAAAGGAAGTTTATGTACATGCGTTCCTTGACGGTAGAGATACACCTCCTACATCAGGTAAGGAGTTTGTAGCCGAGCTTGAAGATGAGATGGCAAAGATAGGTGTAGGTAAGGTTGCATCTGTAATGGGTCGTTTCTATGCAATGGACAGAGACAACCGTTGGGACAGAGTTGAAGCGGCTTACAATATAATGACCAAGGGCGGCAATGAAAAGGTAAGTGCCACAGAGGGTATACAGGAGTCATATGATGATGACAAGAACGATGAGTTCGTAGTACCTTTTGCAGTGGAAGGTACAAAGAGAATACAGAACAATGATTCTATAATATTCTTCAACTTCAGACCTGACAGAGCAAGAGAGATGACAAGAGTTTTCTGTGTAGACGACTTTAACGGTTTTGACAGAGGTCAAAGACTTCATACAACATTTGTTTGCTTTACAGATTATGATGACACTATCACAGATAAGATAGTTGCATTTGAAAAAGAAGAGATAAAGGATACATTCGGTGAGTTCTTGGCTGCACATCATTTAAAGCAGTTAAGACTTGCAGAGACTGAAAAGTACGCACATGTTACTTTCTTCTTCAACGGCGGTAAGGAAGAGCCGAATGAGGGTGAGGACAGAATCCTTGTAAATTCTCCTAAGGATGTGGCAACCTATGACCTCAAGCCTCAGATGAGTGCTTATGAGGTTTGTGACAAGCTTGTAGGTGCTATAAAGGGCGGTAAGTACGATGTTATAATCATCAACTTTGCAAACCCTGATATGGTCGGACATACTGCAGTGGAATCTGCAGCTATAAAGGCTGTAGAGGTAGTGGATGAGTGTGTCGGAAAGGCGGTTGAAGCAATCAAGGAAGTGAACGGTATAATGTTTATCTGTGCCGACCACGGAAACTGTGAGACATTGGTTGATGAGAAAACAGGTGAGCCTTATACGGCACATACTACAAACCCTGTACCTTTTATACTTGTAAATGCGGACCCTAAGTATAAGCTTGCAGAAGGTGGCAGACTTTGTGATATAGTTCCTACACTTATAGAGCTTATGGGAATGAAAAAACCTGAGGCTATGACAGGAAAGAGCCTTTTGGTTGAGAAATAAAATATAAATGATATGATAAAACGCTCGAAGGTAATACTCCGGGCGTTTTTTATTGCCTATATTTTTAAACAAAATTTAATCAATATGTACTTATTATTCATATGATATTGCTTGACATTATAAATAGTTAGTGTATTATTTGTATTGGTACAGTTAATATAATTTATCACATAACAAAGAGTGAAATAAATTATAAATATTTTGTGATTATTATTGTTTAGAGGTAAATTTGCGATATAATATCAAATACTTTACAATAAATGACGGAGGTTATATGAAAAGGAATATAATAAAAATAGGAGCTTTGGGACTTGCTTCTATAATGACTTTTGAGAGCGTGGGAGCAGGCAGCGTATTTGCACAGAGCTCAAACTTTGAATTAAGAAAAAAAGTAATAGGTCTTACGGGAATTACCTTTGTAAGCGGAAATATAGACAGATTTGTAACCAGAGGTGAATTCGCCAAGATGCTTGCACAGGCTTCACCGTATCGCTCGGTACTTACCAAAAACAGCAACACATCGGTATTTAATGATGTGCCTAAGGACAATGAAAATGCGGCGGCTATAAAGATGGCTGTGGAGCACGGATATATGACAGGATATCTTGGCGGAGTTTTCAAGCCGAACGACAATGTTACGCTTAATGATGCAATAAGAGGAGTACTTACATTGCTTGGATATGATGCAAGCGATTTTGCGGGAGACGCCAACAATAAGAGAATGGCAAAGTACGGCTTCCTTGAGCTTAACGAAAATCTTACATCACTGAGCGCCAATTCAAATCTTACCGTTAGAGATTGTATAAATCTTTTCTACAATATGTTAAAGACCAATATGAAAGACGGCGGTGCATATGTGGTTACGGTATTTAACGGTGAAATAAACAAGGACAAGGAAGTAAATCCTCTAAAACTTGCAGATAATTCACTAAAGGGACCGAAGGTTGTAAAGTCTGTAAATCAGCTTGCAAGGGCTTTGCCTTTTGACTATAAGGACGGAAACTTATTTGTAGACGGAAGAAGTGTGGGTGCCGATTACTTCAAGAGTCTTATGGAATCATCGGATGTGGGACTTGTAATCTATTATTCCGCAGCTGCAAAGACTGTTTGGGCATATGATGAGAATACTGACGCCACCAACGGAAAGAAGGCTGTACACGGTACCGTGGAGAGTATTTACTATGAGTCGACTTCTTCACTTACACCTACATCGGTTACTATTGACGGACAGGAATATCAGATTACAAACAGCGATATGCAGTTTGCATTCTCTATCTACGGAAGCATCAAGGTAAACGATGATGTTACATTGGTAGTGGATATCAATAATGCCGAAGACGGTACTTCGACATATTCGGTAGTTGATTATATAGAGGATTAGTGGGGGAAAGATGAAGAAAAGATTTATAGTTATACCTGCACTTGTAGTACTTGGAGTAGGCGGATTTTTCTTTATGAAGTCAAGGAATGCTTCCAAGATGGATATGAGTACATTCGTATCGACGGCGGTAGTGACAAAACAGGATATTTCTTCCGAGATTTCTTCCTCGGGTACTATTACTCCTAAGGATACTTACAATATCACCGCACTTGTGTCGGGAGAGATTATTTCGGCTGATTTCAATGTGGGAGATACCGTAACCAAGGATCAGGTGTTGTATCAGTTAGATAAGTCAAGCCTTGAATCGGATATGAATTCTTCAAACAATTCACTCAATAAGGCAAGTTCAGGTTATGCCAATGCAAGCAAGGAGTATGCAAAGGCAAAGGCCGAATTTGCAGGAAATCTTTACCGCTCCACCAGAAAGGGATATATAAAGGAACTCAGTATCCAGGACGGAGATAAGATAAGCGGCGGAACCAAGCTTGCGACTATCTACAATGACAATGTGATGAATATTCGTATTCCTTTCTTAAGTGCGGAGGCCGGTAATATAACTCCCGGTATGACCGGAATATTGACACTTACTGAGACAGGTGAACAGGTTGAAGGTAAGGTGGTGTCCGTTTCAAGTATGGATCAGGCCATGGACGGCGGCAGACTTGTCCGCAATGTCACCTTTGAGGTGAACAATCCGGGCGGTCTGACAGATAAGACAACCGCAAATGCTACAGTCGGAGATATAACTTCTACAGGTGACGGAACCTTTGAGGCTTCCACAAATGTGGATATGAGTGCGGACCTTGCCGCAGGTGTGGATATTGAAAAAGTGCTTGTAAATGTAGGAGACTATGTGGAAGTAGGAACACCTATATTTAAGATGACATCAGAGAGTGCGGACAAGCTTTTAAAGACATATAAGGATGCCGTGGATACCGCACAGGGTGATGTGGATACGGCCAAGAAAGGTGTGGATACAGCCAAGAAGACTTCGGATGAATACACTATCAAATCACCTATTGCCGGAAAGGTAATCAGTAAGAATTATAAGGTCGGAGATAAGGTCGGCTCAGGCGGTGACAATAAGGCGACCACTATGGCGGTTATCTACGATATGAGTTCATATACATTCAAGATGAGTGTGGATGAGAAGGATATTACAAAGGTTCAAAGCGGTCAGAAAGTAAGAATAAAGTCCGATGCCTTCCCTGATAAAGAGTACTCGGGTACGGTGACCAATGTAAGTCTTGAGAGTACCAGCCAAAACGGTGTCTCGACCTACCCTGTTACTGTAACTCTGGATGAAACCTATGATTTGCTTCCGGGAATGAATGTAGACGGATATATCACACTTGAGTCCGCAAAGGATGCACTCACTATACCTTCAAATGCGCTTATGAGAGGCAATAAGGTATATGTAAGAGATAATTCCGCCACAGAGGCAAAGGCAGGTTCAAAAAGTGATGAGAGCGGAGCTGCAAACTCAAGCGGTGACGGACTGATTCCGGCAGGATTTAAAGAAGTTACGGTAACCACAGGTGTTATCAATTCGGATTTTGTACAGATTACTTCAGGACTTAATGAAGGTGATGAAGTCTATGTGGATGAGACCGCGGATATGAGTGTAGGTGAAACCGGTGCTGACGGAATGCCTGCAGACGGCGGCGGAGCCGGAGCAGAAGGAGCCGGAGCCGGAGCCGGAGCTGAAGGAGCCGGTGCAGGTGCTGAAGGAGCCGGCGGAGCGGACGCAGGCGGTGCAGATGCGGGAGCCGGAGGTCAGTAATGGAAAAACTTATCCAAATGATTGATATTCGAAAAGAGTACAAGATGGGTGATGAGACGGTCTATGCCAATGACGGCATTACGCTGGATATTGATAAGGGTGAGTTCGTAGCGATAGTCGGAAAGTCGGGATCGGGAAAGTCCACTCTTATGAATATCATAGGAGCATTGGATGTGCCGACTTCAGGTACTTATCTTCTGGGCGGAAAGGATGTAGGTAAGATGAGTGACAATCAGCTTGCGGATATTAGAAACAAGATGATCGGATTTGTCTTCCAGCAGTACAATCTTTTGCCCAGAATGAATATACTTGAAAATGTGGAATTGCCGCTTTTGTATGCACATGTACCGACACATGAGAGAGAAAAAAGAGCTTTGGAGGCGCTTGAAAAGGTGGGCTTGGCAGAAAAGGCAAACCAGATGCCCAAGCAGCTTTCAGGAGGACAGCAGCAAAGAGTGAGTATTGCAAGAGCTCTTGCCGCCAATCCTTCTCTTATACTTGCAGATGAGCCTACAGGAGCCCTTGATTCAAAGACAAGCCGTCAGGTACTGGACTTCTTTAAGAAGATTCATGAAGAGGGAAATACGGTTATTATGATTACACATGATAATTCAATCGCCATTGAGGCGAAGAGAGTCATTAGAATAGCGGACGGCAAAATAAATTTTGATGGAAGTAGTGAAGATTATGCTGCAATCATTTAAACTTGCGATAAAGAGTATTATTGCGAATAAGATGAGATCATTCCTTACCATGCTTGGACTTATAATAGGTGTGTCGGCAGTAGTTATACTGGTAAGTGTAATGATGGGATATATGAACAATATGGTGAAGTCCTTTATGGATATGGGAGCCAATACTATAAGCGTCAGCCTTGTAAATTCGCCGGCAAGACAGGCAAGTATTGATCAGATGTATGATTTTTTCAATGAGAACAGGAATGTATTTTCGGAGATGAGCCCACAGGTAGGTGTAAGCGGTACTATAAAGGTGGGAACTACCAAGTCCACAAGCACCACGGTAAGCGGTGTAAGCGAATACTATAGTAAGATGAAAAACTACAAGCTTGAAAAGGGAAGAAATCTCTCATATGCGGATATGATATCAAGGCAAAAGGTAGTTGTAATAGGCTATTATGTGGCTTTGAAGCTTTTCGGCTCACCGAAGGAAGCTTTGGGTCAGATTATAAAGATAAACGGTTCGGCGTTCACAGTCGTGGGTGTTGTGGAAAGGCAGGATAAAAAGCAGTTGTCGGCCAGAGGAAATGACGACTTTGCACTGATGCCTTACTCCACTGCAGGACAGTTAAACGGTACTTCGGTACCTGATACTTACACATTTGCTACTGTGGATACTAAGGTAAGCGATAAGGCTGTGACTCTTTTGAAAGATTTTTTAAAGACCATTTATACACAAAAGGAAACATATTTTGTGGAGTCTATGAGCCAGATGCTTAGTGAAATAAATGTTCAGCTGGCACTTATGAGTACCATTATCGGAGCTATAGCAGGTATATCACTCCTTGTGGCAGGTGTTGGTGTTATGAATATTATGCTGGTTTCTGTAACTGAGAGAACAAGAGAGATAGGTATCAGAAAGGCGCTTGGAGCCAGAAAAGGTGTTATAATGCAGCAATTTGTTATTGAGGCATTGGTTACAAGTACATTGGGAGGCTCTGTAGGTATTTTGCTTGGCTGTATAGTCAGTCCTACTATAGGCAATATTATGGGAATGAGTTCACCTGCAAACTTTAATGCTGTAATTATTTCTTTCAGTGTATCCGTAGCTATAGGTCTTATATTCGGCTATATGCCTGCTATGAGAGCTGCAAGTCTTAATCCTATAGATGCGCTTAGAAGCGAATAAATTTTTACTCGGGGGAGCCCCCGAGTTTTTTATTTCAGTAAATATATGATAAATTTTGTAGACATAGGCTTTATATTGTGCTTTAGATAGTAAAATTTAATATAAATTATATTGGCTAATCTACTTATATAAGATATACTAAAGAAATGAAGAAATTTTTTTATACATTGTGGGTGTGTTTATACCCTATAATTATTTATTCGGCAGTACAGCTTATGATAATGATTGTGGCTATGGTTGCATTTATGGTGTCAGGAGTGACGGCATATGATAAGCTGTTGGATTCAGTGATTCCGTATCTATTACCGCTTACCGCGGTGAGCGCCGTGATTACATTTGTACCTATGATACTGTTTTATTATTTCGATAAGAAAAAAGGCAGGGGCTTTACAGAGAGCAATGCAAAGCCGTTAGACTTTTTGATGGCTGCTTTAGGAGGAGCGGGAATTGCGATAGTACTCAATGTAATTATAGGCATCAGCGGACTTGCAAACTTAGATAAAAGTTTTATGGAAGTAAGCGAGGCTATATCAAGTCCGCCATTTCCTGTTATTTTGCTTTGTGCAGGTGTGATAGCTCCGATAATAGAGGAACTTATATTCAGAGGTTTGGTATTCAACAGAATAAAATACAATTACAATGCTGTAGCGGCAATAATTATATCCTCAATAGCATTCGGTATTTATCACGGAAATCTGACACAGGGTGTATATGCAACTCTTCTGGGACTTTGTCTGGCATATGTATACAATAAGACCGGGAACCTGCTTGTGCCTATATGTATACATATAAGTGCGAATGTGATAGTGAATTTTTATGGTAAGCTCAGTGAGAACTTCGATACGGTAACGAAGTTTTTGGAGTCGGCAGCGATATTTATGGTAGTTCTGTTGCTTTGCCTGATATTTGCCATAATAGGAATTATATATTTTATAAGAAGAAAGGTTAAACAATGAAAGTTTTAAGTATAGCAGTACCTTGCTTTAATTCGGCGGAGTATATGAGAAAGTGCATAGATTCTTTGCTTGTAGGTAAGGATGATGTGGAGATACTTATTGTCAATGACGGTTCAAATAAGGATGATACGGCCAAGATAGCAGACGAGTATGAGAAGAAGTATCCTACCATATGTAAGGCGATTCACAAGGAAAACGGCGGACACGGTGACGCCGTTATGTTCGGACTTAGAGCCGCAACAGGTGAGTTTTTCAAGGTGGTTGACTCTGATGACTATCTGGATAAGAAGTCTTTTTTAGAAGTACTCAACAAGTTAAAAGAGTTTATCAGAGACAAGGAAAATATTGATATGCTGCTTTGTAACTTTGTGTATGACAAGGTGGGAGTAAAGAAGAAAAAAGTAATGACTTACAAGAGGAATTTACCTGTGAATAAGAAGTTTGAATGGGAGGATATAAAGCCTTTCCATACAGGACAGTATATCCTGATGCACTCTGTAATATACAGAAGAGAGCTTTTGATTGAGAACGGGCTTGATTTGCCGAAGCATACATTCTATGTTGACAATATCTTTGTATATCAGCCTTTAAAGGCGGTGAAGGATATCTATTATATGGATGTCAATCTGTACAGATATTATATAGGCAGAGAAGATCAGTCTGTAAACGAGCAGGTTATGATCGGCAGGATAGACCAGCAGATAAGAGTAACCAAGCTTATGCTTGACGCCTTCAATCCTTATGATGTTGTCAATAAGAAGCTTAGGAAGTATCTTATAAGCTATCTTGAGATAATGATGGTAATATCTTCAATACTTGCCATCCTCTCAAAAGACGAGGAGAATCTGAAAAAGAAAGATGAGCTGTGGAACTATCTTAAAGACCACAACCCGAGACTTTACAGAAGAATAAGGAGAGGTGCACTGGGTCAGGCTATGAACCTTCCGGGCAAGGTCGGAAGAAGTATTGCAGTAGCAGGATATAGAATAGCCAATAAACTTTACGGATTTAACTAAGCGTTTATAGGGGCTTGCAGGGTGTAGAAAAAACTTAAAAAAATTTAAAATAATGCTTGACATATAGTGGGATTTTTTATATACTTACAGAGCGTTGAACGCGACGGGATCTTAGCTCAGCTGGGAGAGCATCTGCCTTACAAGCAGAGGGTCACAGGTTCGAGCCCTGTAGGTCCCATTTTTTCATGCAAAGCATGAATTTAATATATGGCGATGTAGCTCAGTTGGCTAGAGCATACGGTTCATACCCGTAGTGTCGAGAGTTCGAATCTCCCCATCGCTATTTTTTCCATTTTGTCCCGACCTATTGTCGGGGCCTTTTTTTATAAATTTTAATATTATGAAAAAGCCGACCTATAACATCATATTATAAGCCGGCTTATTTTTTTAAATTACTTTATCTCAAAACCGAAGTATCTTACTGCATTGTTAAATGAGATATTTTCTACAAGTTCCTTAAGTGCCTTGTCATCATTAGGATATTGTCCGCTCTCTACCCACTCGCCTACAAGCTGGCAAAGTATTCTTCTGAAGTAATCATGTCTGGTATATGAGAGGAATGAACGGGAGTCTGTAAGCATACCGTTGAAGTTACCGAAACATCCGAGAGCCGCAAGTGATTTCATCTGAGCTCTCATTCCCTCATAGTGATCGTTGAACCACCAAGCCGAACCCTGTTGAACCTTGCCTACAGCGCTTGAGTCCTGGAAACATCCTATGATTGTACCGATAGCGGCATCATCATTAGGATTCAGAGAGTAAAGGATTACCTTCGGAAGCTCATCTGTTAAAGTGAGAGCGTCCAAAAAGTTTGCAAGCTGATCTGCCGGAGCATATCCGCTGATAGAATCAAAGCCTGTATCAGGACCTAGCTTGTCAAACATCGCGGTATTGTTGTTTCTCTTACAACCGAAGTGTAGCTGCATTACCCAGTTAAGCCTGTGGTACTCTCTGCCAAGGAAAAGAAGAAGAGCGGTCTTATACTGATACTGTTCTGTAAGACTTATATCATCACCTGCAAGCTTCTTTTTCATTATTGCATCAATGGCGGCGTCATCAGCCGGGTAGTAATATACAAAGTCAACGCCGTGGTCTGAAACCGAGCAGCCGTTTTCGTTGAAGAAATCAAGTCTGTTTTTAAGAGCAAGCTTCAGACTTTCAAAGTCTTTTACAGATACACCGCTGACGCTTGAAAGCTTTTGTATATACTCATTGTAGTCTGTCTTTTCGATATTTGTAGCCTTATCAGGTCTCCAGGCAGGAAGTACACTAAATCCTAAATCGACTACTTCTCTAAGCTTGATATGCCACTCAAGAGAGTCTATAGGGTCGTCGGTTGTGCATATAACTTTTACATTTGAGCTTCTTATGATATTTCTTACGCTGAGTTCATCACTTGAGAGCTTTTCCTTTGTAAGGTTCCAAACTTCATCTGCGGTCTCAGGGCATAAATGACCTGTGTAGCCGAAGTATTTTTGCAGCTCAAGATGTGACCAGCTGTAGAGAGGATTACCTATAAGCTTAGGCATAGTGGCAGCCCATGCGTCAAACTTCTCTCTATCGGTAGATTCATTTCCGGTTATAAGCTTTTCAGGCACACCGTTTGATCTGATCTGACGCCATTTGTAGTGGTCACCTCCAAGCCAAACCTGTGTGATATTGTCAAATTTTTTGTCTTCATATATTTCCTGCGGATTGATATGACAGTGATAGTCAACTATCGGCATCTTTTCTGCGTAGTCATGATAAAGATGTTTTGCTGTTTTTGTATCAAGTAAAAAATCCTGATCCATAAAATTTTTCATGTTAACCTCCTTAGCCAAACGGCTGTATAAAGTAAAATTTATAAATAACTACATACAGTAGCCATATATCAATAAGTCTGCTTAGAAAAATTCTAAGCCTTAAAAGTATCTCTTTCAATAATCACAGGCTCAAATACTCTGATATTTTCAGGCGTTTGCCCGTCAAATACCTCTAAAAGAGTATTTACACTGTGACTGCAAAGATCAAAGAGCCTTGAGTCTACAGTGGTAAGTTCAGGGTATGAGACCTTTGAAAAAATCGAATTATCATATCCTATTATAGACAAGTCTTCAGGTACAGAAATATTATTTTGCTTTGCAAACTTCAGTGTAATCATTGCCAAGAAATCATCACTTGCAATTATACCGTCGGGGATAAAATTCTCCTCACTGAATTTAAAAAGTGCCGACAGAATACACTCTATATCGTTTTCCGTACATAAAAGATCGGCAAAAAGGGTACCTGAATGTTCGTACTCTTTACATACATTCATAAATCCGTCAAGTTTTCTTTTGGCGGACTGCGATGTGGAGTTATAAAGAAAAAGCAGTTTTCTTTTTCCGGCTTTGTATAACATATTTGCACATTTTTTTGTGGCGTTAAAGTCGTCATAGTATGAGCAATATATGTTCTCACCTTTTAAAGAGCCGTTTATCAAAAGTATTGGCAGGGATTTTGCAGTGTTTTTTATAAGATTTTTGTTATCTCTTGAAGATATGTATTTTGAGCCAATCATAATGACGGCATCCACACTTTTTGAGATAAGTATATCCATATATTTTTTCAGATTCTTCGTATCATAGCCGCTGCAACATAAAAGTGAGTCGTAACCGTTTTTACGAAGCATTTTTTCAAAGCAGGACAATGCTCCGGCTACATAGATATCTGAAGGGTCTGAGCAAAGTATACCTATAGTCTTCATAGTATTAAGTCCAAGCCCTCTTGCAAAGACATTAGGAGTAAAACCAAGCTCATCCACTATATCCAAAACCTTTTTCCTTGTTTTCTCACTTACCTTAGGGCTGTTGTTGATGACTCTTGAAACCGTGGCTATAGAGACATTTGCCCTGTTTGCAATATCATATATATTCATAATCCTCCAAGACCGTACAGTAAAGTCTGTAAAAGTATAAATTCACAGCTTTTACTATACAAGCATATCTGCGTCTTGACAAGCTGTAAAAATCCCTTGTATAATGCGATTGTAAACGCTTACATTTATTATAAGCTTAATACTGAAATTTGGCAAGGAGTAAGAGATGGATTATATCAAAATCAATGATTCGGATAATGTATGTGTGGCACTGAATGCATTGAAGGCCGGAGAAAAAATCACTATAGGGAATGAAAGTGTGGTGACAAACAGTGATATTCCGGCAGGGCATAAGGTGGCATTAAAGGATATAGGTGCAGGTGAAGATATTATCAAGTACGGAAACAGAATAGGTCTGGCAAAAGAAGATATAAAGGCCGGAGACCATGTACATACCCACAATATAAAGACGGCTCTTGGAGATCTTTTGGAATACAAGTATGTTCCGAAGATAAAGGAGATAAAAGAGACGTCCCATGAGAGCTTTATGGGATTTAGGAGAGCGAACGGCAAGGTGGGAGTAAGAAATGAGATATGGATTATTCCTACTGTGGGCTGTGTCAACAATATAGCACAGGCCATTGAAAGAAGAGCAAAGTCTCTTATAAAGGGTAGCGTTGAGGATGTTATAGCGTTTGTACATCCTTACGGTTGCTCACAGATGGGAGACGATCAGGAAAATACAAGAAAGATTCTTGCAGATATGATAAATCATCCTAATGCCGGAGGTGTGCTTGTGCTTGGACTTGGTTGTGAAAACTCAAATATTCCTGTGTTGAAGGACTATCTTGGAGATATAGATGAAAGCAGGGTAAAGTTCCTTATCTCACAAGAGGTGGAAGATGAGATAGAAACAGGAATTTCACTTGTAGAAGAACTTATAAACAATATAGCCGATGAAAAGAGAGAAGAAATAGATGCAAGCGAGCTTATTATCGGGATGAAATGCGGAGGTTCGGATGGACTTTCAGGTATCACGGCAAATCCTATAGTCGGAGAGTTCTCCGATATCCTTATTTCAAAGGGCGGAAGTACAATACTTACAGAAGTACCTGAGATGTTCGGAGCTGAGACACTTCTTATGGAGAGGTGTAAGGACAGAGAGACTTTTGAAAAGACTGTGGCTCTTATAAATGATTTTAAGATGTATTTTAAAAATCATAATCAGACTATATATGAAAATCCTTCTCCGGGAAATAAGGCGGGCGGTATATCAACACTTGAGGACAAGTCACTCGGATGTACACAGAAGTCGGGAAGTGCCAAGGTGGTTGATGTGCTTTCTTATGGCGAAACTTTAAAGACAAAGGGCTTAAATTTGCTCTCTTCACCGGGAAATGACCTTGTTGCGGCTACAGCTCTTGCAATGAGCGGTGCACATATAGTATTATTCACCACAGGAAGAGGAACACCATTTGCATCACCTGTGCCGACTTTAAAGATTGCCACCAATTCAAGACTGGCAAAGGCTAAGGGAAACTGGATTGACTTTAATGCTGGCAGGATGATAGAAGATAAGTCAAAGGACGAGTTGGCAAACGATTTATTCAAATTGGTATTGGAGGTTGCAAGTGGTAAGAAGGTGAAGTCTGAAATCGCAGGATTCCATGACTTTGCAATCTTTAAACAGGGAGTAACGCTTTAATGAAAATAAATCGCACAACAGAAAGAAGTGTAAAGATACTTGAGCTTGTAGCCAAGGCAAATGACGGACTTGATATGGATGAAATCTGTGAGAAGCTCGCTATACCGAGGACGAGTTGCTATGATATTTTGGTGACTTTGGTACATATGGGAATGCTTGAGGTAAGTACAGGTACAAAGAGAAACTATAAGATAGGATTGAATGCATACAGGATCGGAATGAGCTATACAAATAACAGAAATATATCTGAGATTATAGATCCTGCACTGAAGGAGCTGTCAAAAGAACTGAAAAAGACCTGTTTTTTCGGAGTATTGGAAGGGACAAAAATTGTGTATATATCAAAGTTTGAACCTGAGAATCCGATAATAACCACAGCCACCATAGGAACAAGAAATCCGGTGTACAGCACTTCTTTGGGTAAGGCGATATTAAGCACAATGAGTGATGAACAAATAAGGGAGATAACAAAAGACATCGAGTTTAAGCAGGCTACAAGATTTACACTTAAAGGCGTGGATGAGCTGATTGAAAACATAAATATTGTAAGGAGCAGAGGTTTTGCACTTGATGAGAGAGAGGTGGAAGAGCATATGGAATGTGTCGGAGTACCTGTCTTCAATGAAAAAAGAGAGTGCATAGGTGCCATATCGGCGTCAAGTCTTTACAGAAAAGATGAGGACTATATTGCTCTTGGAAATACACTGAAAGAAAGAGCTTTTAAAATATCAAAATCTTTAGGCTATATGCCTTGACAAGACTTGGAAAGTTAATTACAATCAAATTATCGCAAATATGAATACAGATTCGTATATACGAATAATATAAAATTGTAAAAGTTATATTATTATGGAGGTTGAAATGAGAAAAGAACAGGTTCTTACAAGAATGAAAGAAGATTGTTTGGTTGCCGTTGTTCGCGCGAAGAACAAGGAGCAGGGCGAGAAGGTAATAGATGCTATAGTTGCAGGCGGCATCAATTTTATCGAGATTACAATGACTATGGATGAGGGCAATCCTGTAGAGTTCATACAGTTTATGGCTGATAAGTACAGAAATAACGACAAGGTGGTTATAGGTGCAGGTACCGTGCTTGACCCTGAGACGGCAAGAGCGGTAATCCTTGCAGGTGCAAACTATGTGGTAAGTCCGGGACTTAACGTAGAGACAATCAAGCTCTGCAACAGATACAGAATTCCTATGCTTCCGGGTGTTATGTCACCTACAGAGGCTATTACAGCACTTGAAGCAGGATGCGATATTATAAAGGTATTCCCGGGAAATGTTGTAGGACCGGGTGCAATAAGCTCATTTAAGGGACCTCTTCCACAGGGAGATTTCATGCCGAGCGGCGGTGTGGACGTTGACAATGTAGACAAGTGGATTAAGGCGGGTGCTTGTGCGGTAGGTACAGGTTCATCGCTTACAAAGGGAGCAAAAACAGGAGACTTTGCGGCGGTAACTGCAAAGGCAAGAGAGTTCGTAGAGGCTGTAGCGGCAGCAAGAAAATAGTATTGGAGAAATTATGGCAAAGATAGTTACAATGGGAGAGATAATGCTCAGATTATCAACTCCGAACAATGAGAAGTTTATTCAGGCGGATGAGTTCGATATCAACTATGGAGGCGGTGAGGCAAATGTTGCCGTTTCACTTGCAAACTATGGACATGAAGCGGATTTTGTAAGTGCGTTACCTAAGAATCCTATAGGTGATGCGGCTATTGCAACTCTTCGCAAGTATAATGTAGGAACGAAGCATATATCAAGAAGCGGTGAGAGAGTGGGTATCTACTTCCTTGAAACAGGTTCAGCGATGAGAGCTTCAAATGTAGTATATGACAGAGCACATTCTTCTATTTCTACAGCTAAGGTGGATGAATTTGACTTTGATGAGATTTTCAAAGATGCGGATTGGTTCCATTTTACAGGTATTACACCTGCAGTTTCAGACAGTGCGGCAGAGCTTACAGAGGCTGCTCTTAAGGCTGCCAAGAAGGCCGGAGTTACAGTATCTGTAGACCTAAACTTCAGGAAGAAACTCTGGTCATCAGAGAAAGCAAAGAAAATAATGACAAATCTTATGCAGTATGTAGATGTATGTATCGGTAATGAAGAGGACGCCGAGAAGGTTCTCGGATTTAAGCCGGGCAACACAGATGTTACAGCAGGAGAACTTGAGCTTAACGGATATGTGGATATCTTCAATCAGATGTGTGATCAGTTTAAGTTTAAATATGTTATAAGCTCACTTCGTGAGAGCTTCTCAGCTTCTAACAATGACTGGTCTGCTTGTATCATGGACGGAAGCACAAGAGAGTTCTATCACTCAAAGAAATACCATGTAACTCCGATCGTAGACAGAGTCGGCGGCGGTGATTCATTTGCAGCAGGAGTTATCTGCGGACTTTGCGATAAGAAAGACTTTAAGTCGGCACTTGAATTTGCTGTAGCGGCTTCAGCACTTAAGCATACAATCCCGGGAGATTTCAACCTTGTAACAAGAGAAGATGTTGAGAGCCTTGCAGGCGGAGACGGCTCGGGTAGAGTACAAAGATAATCAAAGTTTATATGTATTTTCCTATAAAAAGGAGTCGGCGAGTTGCCGGCTCTGTTTTTATTGGATCTTTCTCTTTTTTAGTGTCACTTCTGTGACATATATTCATGTTGAATAACTATATTCCCTACAGTTTCAGTATTACTTAATGATGATTAGATAATCAATGGAGAAGTGGTTAGAGTATATCTTCGGAGGATTAAGAGTTTTTATGAAAATATGACAATGTATGTCCGGTTATTGTGATATAATAATTATAGGAGATGTTAAGACGATGAAAGATAATAGGCTGTTTAGGATACTATATTATATTCTGGAAAAGGGAAAAGTCACAGCAAGCGAACTTGCTGATAAATTTGAGGTATCAGTTAGAACAATTTATAGAGATATTGACTCTATCAGTAGTGCCGGTATTCCCATCTATGCGTTGCAAGGAAAGGGCGGCGGAATAGAAATTGCTGAGGATTTTGTGCTTAGTAAATCATTGCTGTCTGAAAATGAGAAACAGCAAATTATGTCAGCTCTTCAAGGATTGGATAATACCGCAATACAGCATGAGAATGAGCTTCTAACAAAACTTTCCGCACTCTTTAAAATGAAAAATACCGGTTGGATAGAGGTTGATTTTAATAATTGGCAAAACAATAAGCTGTATGAACAAACGTTTAATGATATTAAATCTGCAATTTTAAGTAAAAACATTATTTCATTCACATATTTTAGCAGTAATGAAAAAGAAACAAGTAGAAGAGTTAAACCCGTTAGACTACTTTTCAAGAGTCAGGACTGGTATCTATATGCTTTCTGTTTACTTAGAAATGATTTTAGATATTTCAAATTGTCCCGTATAAAGAATTTAGAAATCCATACTGAAAAGTTTGATGACAGCTTTGAAGATGCAATTCTCAAGAAAGAAATGCCACACGAGAACACGGTGCATATAAAAGTTAAGTTTGATCGTAAAGTTGCCTTTCGAGTATATGATGAGATAAACGGAGAAATCATAGAAGATAATGATGGAAATTTATATTCGGAAATAGAAATAACGAATGACTATAACCTATACAATTATATTTTTTCTTTCGGGGATGGAGCGGAAGTATTAGAACCGAAAGAGATACGAATGCAGATTAAAGAAATGATAAATAAAATGGCAGAAAAATATATAATATGACAAATGGTGTCAAGTATACTCCTGTATAATAAAATTAACCAATTGTAAAGGGAGGACCTGATAATGAAATATGAGTGGAGAAAACAAGAAAAGAATATTTATGGCGTAAAGCAAAAACCTGTCATTGTAGAAGTGCCAAAGCAAAAATTTATTTTGGTAAAAGGTAAAGGAAATCCGAATGAAGTAGATTTTTCAGATAGAATATCCGCTTTATATTCTCTTGCTTATGCCATTAAAATGTTGTTTAAAAATTCAATGAAAAATAAAACTGATAACGAGATTGCAGATTTTACGGTATATCCACTAGAGGGATTTTGGAAAAAAGTAAATGGAGAAGAGCTTGATAAAAATAAACTGGAATACACATTGATGATTAAACAACCTGATTTTATTACACAAGAGATATTCACAAAGGCGCTTGAGAATATAAAAAAGAAAAAGCCTAACGCATTGTATGATGAGATGAGTTTTAGAGAAATAGAAGAGGGTAAATCCATTCAGATTTTACATGTTGGAAGTTATGATGAGGAGCCAAAATCATTTGAACAGATGAATGAATTTGCAAGAAAACTTAATCTTAGAAGAATAGGTGATTTTCATAAAGAAATATATTTAAGTAATAAAAACAGGACAACAGAAGAAAAACAAAAAACCATATTAAGATATTCAGTGAAATAGGAGGAATTTATTATGCCAAGACCAACGACAAAAAATGATTTAATGACTGCTGCTAAGGGAAACTATGAAAAGTTAAATTTACTTATTTCAAAGATGACAGAGGAAGAGTTAAACACACCGTTTGATTTTTCAAAAGATGAAAAGAAAAAAGAAGCGCATTGGAGAAGAAAAACCATTTTTGCCTGAACCATATAACTGGAAAACTTATGGAGATATGAATGTGGAATTTTGGAAGAAACATCAAAATACTTCTCTTGAAGACGCAATTAAAATGGTTCATAAATCACATAGTGATGTATTAGCGTTAGCTGAAAAATTTACAAATGAAGAACTCTTTTCAAAAGGTATTTATAAATGGGTCGGAGGAAGTGTGTGAATAAAATAGTTTATAGCCACTGCACCGGATTGGTGTGGTGGCTATTTTAAAGTTTTATAACATCTCCAACCAATTCTGTTGTGAATGAAGAATTCTATGGATTTGTACAGTCTTACTATCTTCAAAAACTTTATAAAAGATAACGTAATTCTTAACAATACACTTTCTAAAACCTTTACTATTCAAATAAGCATCATCTGACAGATTAAAACGGTATGGTAAAGTTGATAATGAAGATAAAGAGTTTTCTACTTCATCAAGTAGTTCTAATGCTGTGGATGGTGAACCCAGGTTGTGAGAGATATAATGTAATATATTTTTTATATCACGGTGATAATTTTCTGAAACAATAAGTCTATACTGTTCCATTATTTAATCCCTCTCGAAGACATTTCATAGACTCCTCAAAACTTAATGTACGACCGTTTGAAAAGTCATCTTCGCTTTGTTCCAGAAGCCTATATAGTTCATATTTACTTGTTAGTTTATTATATAAGTCAATGCTCATAACGGCTAAGTCACCTCGACCGTTTTTGGTAATAAATATAGGTTCGTTTGTGTTATGACAAAATGTGGAGATATCATTGTAGCTGTTACGTAAGTCTGTACTGGATTTGATTATCGGCATAAAACCTCCTTTCTAAAGAAATTATAATATTATTTTTTTAGAAACTCAATGATTAAAAGAATAAAATTTGAAATATCATATTGACAAAAAAATAACAATATAGTATCATTTAACTATGTTAAAAAAATAACGAAATATATTTTATTATGTCGGAGGAAATATGGCAGATAAGAATTTTATTGTGGATAACATCGACAATTTGAGCATCAAAATGAAAGAACTGAAAGAGGCTCAAAGAGAATTTGCGACCTATTCTCAGGAACAGGTGGATAAAATATTCTATGAGGTGGCTATGGCTGCCAACAAGGCAAGATTTGAGCTTGCAAAGATGGCTGTAGAAGAGACGGGAATGGGCGTCTTGGAGGATAAGGTTATCAAAAATCACTATGCGGTAGAGTATATCTACAACGCATATAAGGACACAAAGACCTGCGGTGTGATTGAAGAGGACGATATATTCGGAATAAAGAAAATAGCTGAGCCTATAGGTGTTATAGCTGCCGTTATTCCTACTACAAATCCTACATCAACAGCTATATTCAAGATACTTTTGGCACTTAAGACAAGAAACGCCATTATCATAAGCCCGCACCCGAGAGCAAAAAACTGTACAAACTATACTGCAAAATTTCTTTTGGAAACAGCCGTAAAAGCAGGTGCTCCAAAGAACATAATAGGTTGGATTGATGTACCTTCACTTGAACTTACAAACGAAGTAATGCATGAGGCTGATATCATACTTGCTACAGGCGGTCCGGGAATGGTTAAGTCCGCATACTCATCAGGAAAGCCTGCAATAGGTGTAGGTGCCGGAAATACTCCTGTAATTATTGACGAAACGGCAGATATCAAGATGGCTGTAAATTCAATAATACACTCAAAGACATTTGATAACGGAATGATTTGTGCTTCAGAGCAGTCTGTTACCGTAATGGAGAGCATATATAATGAAGTAAAAAAAGAGTTCGCTTACAGAGGTTGTTATTTCCTGAAGAAAGATGAACTTGATAAGGTCAGAAAGACTATAATAATAGGCGGTTCTTTAAATGCAAAGATAGTAGGACAGCCTGCATATAAGATTGCAGAGATGGCAGGAGTAAGCGTGCCTGAAAATACAAAGATTCTTATCGGTGAAGTTGAATCTGTAGATATAAGTGAAGAGTTTGCACATGAGAAGCTTTCACCTGTACTTGCAATGTATAAGGCAAAGACATTTAATGAAGCCGTTGCAAAGGCTGAAAGACTTGTTGCTGACGGCGGTTACGGTCATACATCAGGTATCTATATAGATGTTAACGAAAAAGAGAAGCTTAATATACATCAGAATGCAATGAAGACTTGCAGAATTCTTGTAAATACACCTGCATCACATGGCGGTCTCGGAGATTTGTATAACTTTAAGCTGACACCTTCACTTACACTTGGCTGCGGTTCATGGGGCGGAAACTCCGTTTCGGAGAATGTAGGCGTTAAGCATCTTATAAATATAAAAACTGTAGCACAAAGGAGAGAGAACATGTTGTGGCTTAGAACTCCTGAAAAGGTATATTTCAAGAGAGGCTGTCTGCCTGTAGCACTTGATGAGCTTGGAAATGTAATGCATAAGAAGAGAGCGTTTATTGTAACGGATACATTCCTTTATAAGAACGGATATACGGATGTTATAACAAACAAGCTTGATGAGATGGGTATAAGATATTCATGCTTCTTTGATGTAACTCCGGACCCTACACTTCAGTGTGCAAGAGAAGGTGTGAAGGCGATGACAGCTTTTGAGCCTGATGTAATCATAGCACTTGGTGGCGGTTCGGCTATGGATGCCGCAAAGATAATGTGGGTAATGTATGAGCATCCTGAAGTTAACTTTGAAGATATGGCAATGGACTTCATGGATATCAGAAAGAGAGTATATAAGTTCCCTAAGATGGGCGAGAAGGCATATTTTGTGGCAATACCTACATCATCAGGTACAGGTAGTGAGGTTACTCCTTTTGCCATCATTACAGATAAAGATACAGGAATAAAGTGGCCTATAGCGGATTATGAAATCCTCCCGAATATGGCAATCGTTGATGTAAACAATATGATGGATCAGCCTAAGGGACTTACAGCGGCATCGGGAATTGACGTCCTTACACATGCTCTTGAGGCATATGTATCTATAATGGCTACAGATTATACTGACGGACTTGCTTTAAGAGCGATGAAGCTTGTATTTGATTATCTGCCTTCAGCATATGAAAACGGAAGTGCGGACCCGATTGCAAGAGAGAAGATGGCTGACGCTTCATGTCTTGCAGGTATGGCTTTTGCAAATGCATTCCTCGGTGTAAACCACTCAATGGCACATAAGCTCGGTGCATTCCACCATATAGCACACGGACTTGCAAATGCGGTAATACTTACAAGGGTTATGAGATACAATGCATCTGATGTACCTACAAAAATGGGTACATTCCCGCAGTATGAATATCCTAAGGCAAAAGCAAGATATGTTGAGGCTGCAAAGTACTGTGGTGTAACCGGAAAGAATGATGACGAGATATTTGAAAACTTTATAAAGAAAATAGAAGAGTTGAAGAAATTCATAGGGGTTAAAGAGACAATAGCACTCTACGGAGTAGAAGAGAAATACTTCTTGGATACATTGGACGAGATGAGTGAGCAGGCATTCAACGATCAGTGTACTGCTGCAAATCCGAGATATCCGCTTATAAGCGAGATCAAAGAGCTGTATTTAGACGCTTATTACGGCAGATAATACCTATTGGAAAGGAGATTGATTATGGATTTGACAAACAAAAAGCTTATTGTAGAGAGAAAGCATAAGAAGGTATATGAAACAAGAGATTGTATTATAAAGGCATTCAGTGGCGAGCATCCAAAGTCTGATGTATTTAACGAGGCACTCAATCAGGCAAGAATAGAAGAGACAGGGCTTAATGTTCCGAAGGTGCTGGCTGTAGAGGCGATGGATGACGGATGGGCAATCATAATGTCAAAGAAAAACGGAAAGACATTGAAAGAGATTATGGAGTCGGACAAGGACAATATAAGAAAGTATATGGATATGTTTGTGGATATTCAGCTTGATATAAACACCAAGTCGTCACCGCTTCTTAACAGAATGAACCTTAAATTCAGCAGACAGATAAATGAGTTGAAGGAACTTAATGCAACCATTAGATATGAGCTTTTAACCAGACTTGACGGAATGAAAAAGCATACAAAGATTTGTCACGGGGATTTCAATCCAAGCAATGTGCTTGTGGGAGAAGATGGAGAGGTATCAATAATCGACTGGTCTCATGCCACTCAGGGAAATGCGGCTGCTGATGCTGCAAATACCTATCTCTTATTTGCACTTACAGATAAGGCTTTGGCCGATATGTATATGGATATTTACTGCGAGAAATCAGACACTGCAAAGCAATATGTACAAAAGTGGCTTTCAATAGTTGCTGCACAGAGATTGTCAAAGCATATAGAGGCTGAAAAAGAACTGTTGATGCAGTATATTGATGTGGTGGATTATTTATAGAAGTGATTTTGATGATAACCTTATAAGTGAAGGATTGTATATGATTTTATAATTGTATACAATCCTTTTTTGTGATACTATAGGTACTCAAACAGTGAAAGGAGTAAAGATTTAAATATTATAAAATGAATGAGGGAGTAACATCATCAAATTTTAAAATAGATGCACAAGAGAGAAGAAAAAAGATAATAGGCGTGTCTGTAACAGGTATTGTCACAAATCTGTTTTTGGGCGTTTTAAAGGCTGTGCTTGGTGCACTGTCAGGATCGGTTGCACTTGTCAGCGACGCTTTAAACAATATAACAGATTCGTCATCGTCACTTATCACTATAATAGGCACAAAGCTTGCAGGTAAGGCACCTGATAAGCAACATCCTTTCGGACATGGAAGAACGGAGTATCTGACAAGTCTTTTGATTGGAGGTATCGTATTTTTGACAGGTTTTCAGTCACTTATAAGTTCGGCTAAGGCGGTATTCCACAAAGAAGAAATGAGTACAGGCGTTGTGACTGTGATAATAATTATTGCAACAATTGTGGCTAAAATAATATTGGGGACATATACACAAAACAGCGGAGTAAAGTACAATTCAGGTGCACTGCAAGCTTCAGGTGCGGATGCCAAAAATGATGCAATAGTATCTGTAGTGACACTTATTTCTACAGCCGTATACATATTTACAAAGATTTCAATAGACGGTATTGCAGGTATTATTATTTCGGTATTTATTTTAAAGACTGCCTATGAAGTATTATCGGATACAATAAAGAAACTTCTCGGTGAGAGAGTGGACGGAGATATGGTTAGAGGAATAAAGGAGATAGCAAGGAGTACGGAGGGGGTTATAAATTGCTTTGACCTTATATTAAATGACTACGGTCCGGACTTCTATACCGGTTCAATAAATGTTGAAATAGAGGACAACAGAAGCATAGGAGAGATGTACCCTATCTTACATGAGGCGCAGACAAAGATTTACAATAAATATAATGTATTCCTTGTATTCGGATTTTATTCGGTGGACGTAAAAGATGAGAGATATAAAAAGATAAAGGCGTTGCTTAAAAATTATAAGGACAGTGAAAGGCATATCATTAACTATCACGGAATAGTAATTGATGAAAAAGATATGACTATATACTGTGATATTACAAGAGATTTTGATATAAAACCGGAAACTGTTATAGAAAATGTAAACAGAATATTGAAAGAGCAATTCCCGCAGTATGATATACATGTGAATATAGATACAGAATTCACAGGAGAATAGTTAAATTTCAGACAATAGGCAGTGTATAGATGATTTTGTACACCGCCTATATTTTTTGATATTAAATTTATTGCAATGTATATATTAAGTATTTTAAAAACACAAAAAGTACATGAAAAAACTTGAAGATAAATTTATCTTTTAGTATAATCTTTTAAGTTAGATATAGCTAACCTAAGCAATAATATAGTACTTAAATGCAAAGGAGAGCGTTTTTGCAATAGTATTTAGTCATAGTTGCAGTATAACATTATGATTTAAATGCTTTTTTGTGGTGCAACTTTCCTTTATTTAAGTAAAAAAGTTAGAGGCCACTAACCAAAATGTAATAGGAGATTTATGAAAAGAAAGCTTATTTTTAATGTGGGCGTCGGTGCACTTAGCATATTGATGGCTACAACACAGGTTACACCTGCTTTTGCCGGATCGTGGAAGAGGGAGCAGAGCGGATGGAATTATATAAATGACAACGGTGCCAAGGCTGTAGGATGGACAAAGACTCCAAGCGGATGGTACTACCTGGATGCTTCAGGTCTTATGAAGACAGGCTGGTTGCAGGATACTGACGGAAAGTGGTATTTTTTGGATACTGCTAAAGGTATACAAGAGGGCAAGATGCTCACAGGATGGAATTGGATAGACGGATATTGCTATTATTTCGACACTCAAAGCGGAGCTTTGCTTGTAAATACCACAACACCTGACGGTTACAAGGTAAATGCTGACGGCAAGTGGGAAAAAGACGGAAAGGTTATGTTCTCACAGGGTAAAGGGCATTTATCAGCCTCAGGTATAGTCGGAAATACTGTAAATCAGTCAGCGGCAAAAAGGAGCGGCGCAGGTTCAAAGAGCGGTTCAAGAAGCGGATCGGGCGGTTCAAGAAGCGGAGCGGGCAGTTCGCGAGGTGGCGGTTCACGAGGAAGATCGGGCAGCTCACAAGGAAGTGCTTCACAAGGCGGAACGGGCAGTTTGCAAGGAAGTGCTTCACAAGGCGGCACAGGCAGTTTGCAAGGAGACTCAGGTAAAAGTTCAGTTGGAAACAGTAGTGTAAGCCAAAACGGTTCCGATACAGCTAATGTACAAACAAATAACGCAGGAAATAATAATACAGTAAGTAACGGAACACAAAATCAGGTTTCAGGAATACAAGAAGGTAGTGTTAACGGCGGACATTCGACAGGTGATGCAGAGAGTAGTGCCAGTGCAGGAAATAATGTAAGCAGTATAGTAGAAAATGCGGGAGTTGATGCGACTTTAAACAATGAAGGTGCAACAACAAATCAAACAGGCAGTGAAGCCGTAAGCAACTCAGGGAACACCTCAAGTGCCGAGGCTTCAAATAACGCAGGGAATACCTCAAACAGTGAGGCAACAAATAACGCAGGAAACACCTCAAACAGTGAGACAACCAATAACGCAGGGAACGCCTCAAACAGTGAGACAACCAATAACGCAGGGAACACCTCAAACAGTGAGGCAACAAATAATACAGGAAGTAACTCAAGTACCGAGGCTACAAATAACGATAAATTTGCATATGTAAATTATACAAAAAATGTTAATACGGATTTCGGTCAGTATGTAGTGGTTACATTCAAATATGGAACGATTGACAATTACAAGGTGCTTGTAGACGGTACGGATGTCACATCAAGCATGACCAAGGTGGATGATGAAGGACATGTGGTAAAGTGGCTTTCAACCGTAAAAGATCCGTCGGCATTGCAGATAGTAAGTAAGGCTGATAATGATACTCAGGATATCAAACTTGCAGGCGGTGAGAAAAAGAATATAACAAATACCTCTGTAAAGGCTCCGAAGTATGTACTGTCAAACGGACCTATGACAAAGTTTGATTATCTGCTTGAAACATTTGACAATGAAGGTAAGGTCAGAAAAGATCCTGCAAAGACAACATTTACATTACAGACTAAAAAGACAGATTCGTCTACCGAAACAGTTCCTTCAAAGTACTATATACCTGTGACGGAGATAGATAATGTAGGAACAGGAAATATAAAGATAAAGCTTCAGCTTGAGAATGAGGAGCAGGAGGCTTGGTTTGACGGACTTAACAATATAAAACTCCTTAACGAGGATCACAATATTATAAATCAGAACCTTGTATACAATAAAAGTAAAGAAACAAAATACGGCAAGGTCGGAGTTATAAATATTCCGCTTCCTCAAAACAATGCAAGGAGCAGAGGAGACTACTATGTAAGTGTAGGTTCTTCAAAGAATTCTAAAAGGGTAAGTCTTCCTATATCACTTGTAACCAAAACCGATTTCAAGGTGGTAAGAGACAGCTCTACACCGAATCCTAAGGTTGGCGGAGATATAAGATTTAAGATAGAGGATCCTAAGGGATTGCAGAGCTTCGGCAATGACTACGGTCTTGTTATGTATAAGGTGACAATTACAAAGCCTGACGGTTCCGTGATAGAGTTACCACATTATGACAGCTGGTACAATATAATGGGACTTATGCACATCAGCGGAACTGATAAGACATCCGGTAAGGTGTATACAGATGTAGCGGGAGTGTATACGGCTACTATTTACGCCAAGGGCTATAAGACAATGACAAAGAAATTTGAAGTCTTAAACAGCGACGGTTCATCGGCTGCAACCACAGGCGATAAGGATTCGTCAAAGCCTGTTGATGCAATATCCACTCCTACAGTAAGTAAGATACATTCGGGAAACAGAGAGTCATCAAGTACTTCATCCGTAGTTATAGGAGGATACACAGGTTCATCAAGTTCAGGCAAGAAGGCGGACAGTGTATCGGGTGCTACGAAGAAGTCCGGCGGTAAGGCTGACGCCACATCAAGCGCAACCGGAAGTATGATGATAAACGGATATTTGCTTTATGACTATGACTTGCTTACAAATGCGATGGTTCTGAATGAAATCGGACTTAGAAGTAAGGATTCCGATGCGGTAATGAATTGGTGGTTTGACCAGACTCCTGAGGCGATAGTCGGAGACGACAAGGGAAAACTTTATGAGTTAAACAGCTTTGTAGATGCATATAAAGACGCAAGACTTGACGGAAATGTATTGACATTTGAAGATTATATAAAATCATCAGATGCTAAGACAAGAGAGATGGTAGGCAATGTAAAGAATGTGCTTGAGAACGGTAAGCTCGGTACGGTATATCGCTACGGAAATCTTGTGGGAGAGGATGCACCTACATTTACAGGACTTACAGCTCCTGTTGCGGACAGCTTTACAATAACTACCGATAATGCCGACTTTATAAAGAATCTTAATTCGATCATGCTTGACGGTTCCGGTTCACCGCTTAGAAGTGACAACTATCTGAAGCAGTATGAGATTGGTGCGGACGGTAAGAGTATCATAATCTATAAGAGTGCATTCAACAAATATCTGAATCCTTTGGTAGGAAAGCATAAGATAGCACTTGATTCTACAGGTTTTGAGAAGATAGAGCTTGAAATGAATATAACCGATACATTTGAGAATATAGAGCTTACAGATGTAAGTGATAAGCATGAGACCGATTCGGCTGTAGTGATAAAGGCTGTTAAGGATGATGATCCTAAGAAGGGTGACTTCTTAAGTAAGCTTGGAAGCGTAAGGGTACAAAATCCTGACGGAACTATAAGAGATGTAATATCGGCATTTGCAGGCGGCAATACTTCGGATACGGTATATGATATAGCGGACGGAAAGATTACTCTTCGAGGAGGACTCTTTAAAGATGCCGGAGAATATACAATCTACTTGCAGTCAAGCGACGTAAACTATGCCGTGCAGTCTGTTAAGGTAAATATTGCACAGAAGGAAACTGCCGCACCTGTGACACCGGTAACACCTGTAAGTCCTGTAACACCTGTGACACCGATAACACCTGTAACTCCGGTAAGTCCTGTGACTCCTGTAACACCGATAACACCGGTTGCTCCTTTTACAGAAGAGGGCAAGGATACACCTAAGGCAAATACAGGTAAAAAGTCAAGCTCATTTATGTATGATATGCTTACAGTAAAGTTTGAAGGCATGAATGAAGGTGACCTTGAGAAGTATCTGAAAGCGGTCACAAGTGTGAGTGTAAACGGAGAGGATTATGCTAAAGCAGGCATCCTCGGATTCGGATATGGAAGCAACAAAGAATTTAAGGCACATGAGGATTCAACTTATGGCGGTAAAGTCAGTCAGTTATCTGTAAAGGCAGGCAGCTTCACAGATAATAAGTTTGATTTTGTTGTAAAGGCGGATGGATATAAGGACCTTACATTTACAATGAATGCTGACGGAAGCATAGCGGAAAGCGTTGCACCGGCACCGGTAGTTCCTACGGTTAATGCTGTGGAAGTAGATAAGGTTGAATTTAAAAAGTATAATAATGCCGATGTATATGCCGTTACACTAAAGGGCGAGAAAGCTAAGATTGATGAGTTTATAGAAAAGCTTAACGCTGTAGAAGTAAACGGCGTAAAGGTTGAAGAAGGTATTATATCAACACTTGGCAGAGAGCGCTTTGCAGTAGACAACGATAATGTAATCTACATAAAATCAAGAAAGATAAAGGGATTTGCAGATAAACTTGTATTTAAGGGAGAGGGTATGGATGATTTAGTCTATACTACATCTTCACAGATAGCTACACCGGCTATTACAGGCTCAGAGATTAAGAAGGGCTATGACAATTATGTTAGACTGACATTTGATGATACAAACAAAGCACAGCTGAAGCTTTTTACGGAACTGATAAAGTCGGGTAAGGCTGTTGTGACTGTAAACGGTGTTACTTATAACAAAGGTTATAATATAAGCAATACCGCTACATATAAGCTTACAGCAAATATGGCTTTTGGATACACTCAGTTTATTGACCTTTCACTTGACGGATTCAATCAGCCAAGCAATGAAGTGGTGATAAGCTCTGAAAACTTTGATACAATAAGGTTTAATGTAGAGGTGGCTGAGAATACTTCAGGTAACAGAAGAACAAGAAGAGACTTAAGTGCAGTAGAAACCGCTACATCATCAAATGCAAACAGATAAATAAAAAATCATGTCGACTCCATAGCGGGTCGGCATTTTTTATATAAAATACGACAAAGAACAAATGTTTGGGATTGACAGACGGAACTTCTTTTTGTAAGATGAAAGTTGCACTATTGTAGGGATTTTTATGCCCTTTGATAGGTGCCCAGATAATGTAACTTGCCAAAAGGCTAAACTAAATGAAATGATTTTGCTATTATATCATAGAAAAATCTAAATTCATACCAGAAAAATATACAGGGGTGAAACGTCAATGGATAGAAGCAAGATGCGTCCGATAACTTCCGGAAAGAGCATGAGGATGAGTTTCCAGACACAAAAAGAAGTTCTGGAAATGCCGAACTTGATAGAGATACAAAAAGACTCATATCAATGGTTCCTGGATGCAGGTCTAAAAGAAGTTTTTAGAGATATATTTCCTATAGAAGATTTTGCAGGACATTTTAGCCTCGATTTTGTCAATTTCAAGTTGGCAAGAGATGAAGTTAAATATTCCATAGAAGAGTGTAAAGACAGAGATACAACATACGCAGCTCCGCTAAAGGTGAAAATCAGACTTATAAATAAAGATAAGGACGAGATAAATGAGCACGAGATCTTTTTAGGAGATTTACCGCTGATGACTGATACCGGATCATTTGTAATAAATGGTGCAGAAAGAGTTATTGTCAGCCAGTTGGTTCGTTCACCGGGTATTTATTATACAATAGAACATGATAAGATAGGTAAAGAGTTGTTTATGTGTCAGGTCATCCCGAACAGAGGTGCATGGCTTGAGTACGAAACGGATTCAAATGATATTTTTTACGCAAGAGTGGACAGAACAAGAAAAGTTCCGATTACAGTACTTTTGCGTGCTTTCGGACTTGGAACAAACACACAGATTATAGATATGTTCGGAGAAGAGCCGAAGATTATGGCAAGCTTTGCAAAAGATCCTTCCGAGAATTATCAGGACGGTCTTTTAGAGCTGTATAAAAAGATAAGACCGGGTGAGCCGCTTTCAGTAGACAGTGCGGAAGGACTTTTAAGGTCAATGTTCTTTGATGCCAGAAGATATGACTTGGCAAAGGTTGGAAGATATAAGTTCAATAAAAAGCTTCACTTCAAGAACAGAATAAAAGGACATACTCTTTCAAGAGATGTAGTGGATGAGAACACAGGCGAGGTGATTGCACAGGCTGAGACCGTAGTGGATGCGGATATAGCTACAGCTATTCAAAATGCGGCAATTCCTGCAGTGTGGGTACATGGAGTTGAGAGAGAAGTAAAAGTCCTTTCAAACCTGATGGTAGATATCGAAAGCTATGTGCCTGAGCTTAGCGATCCTAAGTCTATAGGTATTACCGAACAGGTATATTATCCTGTACTTAAAAAGCTTATGGAAGAGAATGAGGGTGAAGAGCTTATAAAGGCAATCGAAAAGAGTGTCAACGAGCTTATTCCTAAGCATATCACAAAGGAAGATATCTTTGCTACCGTAAACTACAACATGCATATTGAAGAGCATATCGGAAACAAGGATGATATCGACCACTTGGGAAACAGAAGAATAAGAGCGGTGGGAGAGCTGTTGCAGAATCAGTACCGTATCGGTCTTACAAGAATGGAAAGAGTTGTAAGAGAGAGAATGACCACTCAGGACATAGACTCCATTACACCTCAGTCACTTATAAATATTAAGCCGGTAACAGCTGCGGTGAAGGAATTCTTCGGAAGTTCACAGCTGAGCCAGTTCATGGATCAAAACAATCCGCTTTCAGAGCTTACTCACAAGAGAAGACTTTCAGCTTTGGGACCGGGAGGTCTTTCAAGAGAGAGAGCCGGATTTGAGGTTCGAGACGTTCACTATACTCACTATGGAAGAATGTGCCCTATTGAGACACCTGAAGGACCGAACATTGGACTTATCAACTCACTTGCAAGCTTTGCAAGAGTAAACGAGTACGGATTTGTAGAAGCTCCTTATCGTGTGGTGGATAAGTCGATAGATCCTTTAAACCCTGTAGTAACGGATGATGTTGTATATCTTACAGCGGATGAAGAGGACAACTTCACTGTAGCACAGGCGAATGAGCCGCTTGACGCTGAAGGACATTTTGTACACAACAATGTATCAGGTCGTTACCGTGACGAGACTTCAGAGTTTGCAAAGAAAAATATTGACTTGATGGACGTATCACCTAGAATGGTGTTCTCGGTTGCTACAAGTATGATTCCTTTCCTTGAAAACGATGATGCGAACCGTGCGCTGATGGGATCAAACATGCAAAGACAGGCCGTGCCTCTTATGATCACCGATGCTCCTGTAGTAGGTACCGGAATGGAGACCAAGGCGGCAGTCGATTCAGGTGTATGTGTGGTTGCAAAGAATTCGGGAACTGTAACGGAATGTTCATCAGATAAAATTGTTATAAAAAGAGATGACGATGCGGTACTTGATACTTATAAGCTTATCAAGTTTGCAAGAAGTAACCAGTCAAACTCTTATAATCAAAAGCCTATAGTATTTAAGGGCAACCATGTCAATGCAGGTGAGGTTATTGCAGACGGTGCTTCCACATACAACGGTGAGATAGCACTTGGAAAGAACCCTCTTATCGGATTTATGACATGGGAAGGATATAACTACGAGGATGCCGTACTCCTCAGTGAAAGACTTGTAGAGTATGATGTATACACATCTATTCATATCGAGGAATACGAATGTGCGGCAAGAGAAACCAAACTTGGACCTGAAGAGATAACAAGAGATGTACCGGGTGTAGGTGATGACGCTCTTAAAGACCTTGATGAGAGAGGTATCATAAGAATCGGCGCCGAGGTAAGAGCCGGAGACATTCTTGTAGTTAAGGTTACTCCGAAGGGAGAGACCGAGCTTACAGCTGAAGAAAGACTGCTTCGTGCAATCTTCGGTGAGAAGGCAAGAGAAGTAAGAGATACTTCACTTAAGGTACCGCACGGTGCATACGGTGTCGTTGTTGATGCAAAAGTATTTACAAGAGAAGCCGGAGATGAATTGGCTCCGGGAGTTACACAGAATGTAAGAATTTATATAGCACAAAAGAGAAAGATTTCAGTCGGTGATAAGATGGCGGGCCGTCACGGTAACAAGGGTGTTGTTTCCAGAGTATTGCCTGTAGAAGATATGCCTTTCCTTCCGAACGGTAGGCCGCTTGATATCGTGCTTAACCCTCTGGGTGTGCCTTCACGTATGAACATCGGACAGGTGCTTGAGATTCACCTCTCACTTGCGGCAAAAGCACTTGGATTTAATGTTGCAACTCCTGTCTTTGACGGTGCAAACGAGAACGACATTATGAACATGCTTGAAGTGGCTAATGACTATGTCAATACCGAGTGGGACAGCTTTGAAGAAAAGTATAAGGATGTATTGGAGCCTGAAGTTATAGATTACCTCGGTTCACATCTTGAGAACAGAAAGCTTTGGGAGGGTGTTCCTCTTTCAAGAGACGGTAAAGTAAGACTTCGTGACGGTAGAACCGGAGAGTACTTTGACAGCCCTGTTACAATAGGTCACATGCATTATCTTAAGCTTCACCACATGGTAGATGATAAGATCCATGCCAGATCTACAGGTCCTTACTCACTTGTTACACAGCAGCCGCTCGGCGGTAAAGCGCAGTTCGGCGGACAGAGATTCGGAGAGATGGAGGTTTGGGCACTTGAGGCATATGGTGCTTCATACACCTTACAGGAGATTCTAACAGTAAAATCCGATGATGTTACAGGACGTGTAAAGACTTATGAGGCTGTAATCAAGGGTGAAAATATACCTGATGCAGGCGTTCCTGAGTCATTTAAGGTACTTCTAAAAGAGCTTCAGTCACTTGGACTTGATATAAGTGTCCTCGGTGAGAACGGCGAGGAAGTGGAGCTTAAGGAAAATACCGAGTATGCCGACCTAAGTATACACTCTATTATAGAGGGTGAGAGCAGACACCACGGCAAGGACGAGTTCAAAGATGCAGGATATAGTGAGCAGGTAGTAAAGGATGGAGAGTTTGTATCGGTTGATGAAGCAGGCGATTCACAAGAAGATGTAGATGCTGACTATGAAGGTGCAGGCGATACAGGGGATGATTCTCCTTATAATGAAGAGCCGTATGATGATGCAGATAACTTTGACGAGTAATCGTTAAGACAGTGAATACTGAAACCGCCCCGTATCAGGGGCGGCATAAAATAAATGAAGTCGATTTATCGTTTTATATAGAAGGGAGCAATTTTATGCCTGAAAACAATGATGCTTATCAGCCAATTTCTTTTGACGCAATCAAGATTGGTTTGGCTTCTCCTGAAAAAATACTACAGTGGTCTCACGGTGAGGTTACAAAGCCTGAGACTATCAACTATAGGACATTAAAGCCGGAGAGAGACGGTCTGTTCTGTGAAAGAATATTCGGACCTAGCAAGGATTGGGAATGTCATTGTGGTAAATACAAGAAGATACGCTACAAAGGCACAGTCTGTGACAGATGTGGAGTAGAGGTAACAAAATCCAGCGTGCGTAGAGAGCGTATGGGTCATATAAAGCTTGCAGCTCCGGTATCACATATCTGGTACTTTAAGGGTATTCCTTCAAGAATGGGTCTTATCATGGATATAGCACCTCGTATCTTGGAGAAAGTATTGTACTTTGCATCATATATAGTACTTGACGGAGGAGATACACCTCTTAACTATAAGCAGGTGCTTTCGGAAAGAGAGTACAGAGATGCAATCGAAAGCTATGGCTACGGCTCATTCAGAGCCGGCATGGGTGCGGAGAGCATCTTGGAAATACTTAGCAATATCGACCTTGAAAAAGAGTCTGAAGAGCTGAGAGAAGCATTGGTGGATGCAACCGGACAAAAAAGAGCAAAGATTATTAAGAGACTTGATGTAGTGGAGGCTTTCAGAAGCTCAGGCAATAAGCCGGAGTGGATGATACTCACAAATGTGCCTGTAATACCGCCTGATATCAGACCTATGGTACAGCTTGACGGCGGCAGATTTGCAACAAGTGACCTTAATGATTTATATAGAAGAATTATAAACAGAAACAACCGTCTTGCAAGACTCTTGGAGCTTGGTGCCCCTGATATCATTATCAGAAATGAAAAGAGAATGTTACAGGAAGCCGTAGATGCTCTTATAGATAACGGTAGAAGAGGAAGACCTGTTACAGGTCCGGGAAACAGAGCGCTTAAATCACTTTCAGATATGTTAAAGGGTAAGCAGGGACGTTTCCGTCAAAACCTCCTTGGAAAGCGTGTTGACTATTCGGGAAGATCCGTTATCGTAGTAGGACCTGAACTTAAGATATATCAGTGCGGTCTGCCGAAGGAGATGGCTATTGAGCTGTTTAAGCCTTTTGTAATGAAAGAGCTTGTAGAAAAGGGTACTGCACACAATATAAAATCTGCCAAGAAGATGGTAGAGAGAATGCAGACGGAAGTATGGGATATACTTGAGGATGTTATCAAAGAGCATCCTGTAATGCTCAACAGAGCGCCTACACTTCACAGACTCGGTATTCAGGCATTTGAGCCTGTACTTGTAGAGGGTAAGGCTATCAAGCTTCATCCGCTTGTATGTACCGCTTTCAACGCCGACTTTGACGGTGACCAGATGGCTGTCCACCTTCCTCTTTCAGTAGAGGCACAGGCTGAGTGCAGATTCTTACTTCTTTCACCGAATAACCTGCTTAAGCCTTCAGACGGAGGACCTGTTGCCGTACCTTCACAGGATATGGTACTCGGTATCTACTATCTGACACAGGAGAGACTGGGAGCAAAGGGAGAAGGTAAGTTCTTTAAGAGTGTAAATGAGGCAATACTTGCATATGACAACAAGATTGTTACATTACATTCAAAGATAAAGGTCAGAATGACAAAGGAACTTGAAAACGGAGAGATTTTGTCGGAGACTGTAGATTCTACAGTGGGTAGACTTTTATTCAATGAGATAATACCTCAGGACCTCGGATTTGTGGACAGAAGTATTCCGGGCAATGAATTAAAGCCTGAGATTGATTTCCTTGTAAAGAAAAAGCAGTGTAAGCAGATCCTTGAAAAGGTTATCAACGTACACGGACTTTCAAGAACGGCTGAAGTGCTTGATGATATAAAGGCAATCGGATACAAGTATTCAACTATTGCCTCTATGACAGTTTCCATTTCAGATATGACAGTGCCTGCAAGTAAGCCTGAGCTTATAAAGAATGCACAGGCAACCGTAGACAGAATCGCAAAGAACTTTGCCCGTGGATTTATCACTGAAGAAGAGAGATACAAGGAAGTTATAAAGACTTGGGATATGACCGATAAGCAGCTTACAAGAGACCTGCTTGACGGACTTGATGCATACAACAACATCTTTATGATGGCGGACTCAGGAGCGAGAGGTTCAGATAAGCAGATAAAGCAGCTTGCAGGTATGCGTGGTCTTATGGCGGATACGACAGGTCACACTATCGAGCTTCCTATCAAGTCAAACTTCAGAGAGGGTCTTGACGTTTTGGAGTACTTTATCTCAGCTCACGGTGCGAGAAAAGGACTTTCAGATACGGCTCTTCGTACAGCCGATTCAGGATACCTTACAAGAAGACTTGTAGACGTTTCACAGGACTTAATAGTTCGTGAAACAGACTGCTGTGAGGGCAAGGATATTCCATATATGGAAATCAAAGCATTCTCGGACGGCAAGGAAGTTATAGAGAGCCTTGAGGAGAGAATCACAGGCAGATATATTGCGGAGACTATCACAGATCCTGATACAGGTGAAGTGGTTATCAAGGCAAATCATATGTGTACTCCGAAGAGAGCCGCTGCGGTAATGAAGGTACTTGATAAGCTTAACAGAGACAGCGTAAAGATAAGAACAATACTTTCATGTAAATCACATACAGGTATCTGTGCCAAATGTTATGGTGCAAACATGGCTACAGGACAGGCTGTACAGGTAGGTGAAGCTGTAGGTATTATTGCAGCACAGTCTATCGGTGAGCCGGGTACACAGCTTACTATGCGTACTTTCCATACCGGAGGTGTTGCCGGTGGAGATATCACACAGGGTCTTCCTAGAGTCGAGGAGCTTTTCGAGGCAAGAAAGCCTAAGGGTCTTGCAATTATCACAGAGTTCGGCGGTGTTGTAGAGCTTAAGGATACCAAGAAGAAGCGTGAAATCATTGTTACAAATAATGAAACAGGTGAGTCAAAGACATACCTTATACCATACGGTTCAAGAATCAAGGTATCAAACGGTGATGTGCTTGAGGCAGGTGACGAGCTTACAGAAGGTAGTGTAAACCCACATGATATTCTTAAGATTAAGGGTGTTCGTGCCGTTCAGGACTATATGCTTCGTGAAGTACAAAGAGTTTACAGACTTCAGGGTGTTGAAATCAACGATAAGCATATCGAGGTTATCGTCCGTCAGATGCTTAAGAAGGTAAGAATAGAAGAGAACAATGATGCTGATGTACTTCCGGGAAATTCAATGGATGTTCTGGATTACAACGATATGAATGAAAAGCTTGTTGCGGAGGGTAAGACTCCTGCAGAAGGTAAGCAGGTAATGCTCGGTATTACCAAGGCATCACTTGCTACAGACTCATTCCTTTCAGCAGCATCCTTCCAGGAGACTACAAAGGTTCTTACAGAAGCCGCTATCAACGGTAAGGTGGATCACCTTATCGGACTTAAGGAAAACGTACTTATCGGTAAGCTTATACCTGCAGGTACAGGTATGAAGAGATACAGAAATGTAACTTTGAATACAGATGAGTTCATCGGAGAAGATGATGAAATAATCTTAAGCGAGGACGATCCTGCACTTCTTGATATAAAGGATGAGCTTATAGCTGATGCTAAGGAAGCCCTTGAACAGGAAGAAAAGGCACATGAAAAAGAGGTCGATAAGGAAGAATTTTCTGAGGAAACTTCAAAAGAAGAGGCTAACGAAGAAGAGCCTGTAAAAGAAGAGCCTGTAGAAAATGATGCAAAGGATTCTGCAGATGAGAGTGCACAGTCTGTATCAGATGAGGAAACAGACGGAGCAACAGATACAGAAGAATAAAATAGCCGGTTACGGTTATATAGATAAGAGAGACTGCCAAAAGAGCGGTCTCTTTTGATTTTATGCCAAGTGTTTGGGTGAAGGAAGTTATTTCCGGCTTTAGTTCTTGCTCATAAGAATATTGTTATTGCAAAATATATGTATTCATCATAAAATAAAGTCATATACACGGTTTTATTTTTTCTATGTTCAGTTTAAAGTTTATATCT
>NZ_RRCM01000001.1:456442-667384 GCF_003862485.1 Lachnoanaerobaculum orale
AAGAATATTGTTATTGCAAAATATATGTATTCATCATAAAATAAAGTCATATACACGGTTTTATTTTTTCTATGTTCAGTTTAAAGTTTATATCTTATTAAAGTAATTTTTAACGAGTCAAATAAGTCTTATTAAATGGAGGTCGTATGAGAGGAAGCAAGGAAAAAGATATTACACAAAAGGCACTTGAGATGTATAATGATGTTTTTGCAGATATTATAAATGTACTACTGTTTAATGGGGAGAATGTAGTAACGGAAGACAGTTTGACAGATGTATTGCAGGAAAGTATTCTAAAGATAGATGGTAGAATAAGAGCACAGTATAGGGATATCGCAAAATACTGGTACAACAGTAAGATAAAATTATCAATGTTCGGTCTGGAGAACCAAACAAAACCTGAGAAACTGATGCCACTTAGGATCTTTGGATATGACGGAGCGGAGTATACGAGGCAAGCTAAAAAAGAGAACAGTAAAGAAGCAAGATATCCCGTTATTACATTAGTATTGTACTTCGGATATAACGGCAGATGGAGTCATCCAACGAATTTACTTGAACTTTTGGATATAGATAAAAGAATCAAACAATATGTGAATGATTTCAAGATGAATCTATTTGAAATAGCATACCTTGACAGAGAAAAGATAGATATGTTCAAGAGTGACTTTTGGATACTTGCCGATTATCTGTATCAGATGCGTGTAAATAAGGATTATGTAGCCAGTGACACAGTAATTGAACATGTGGATGAACTTTTGATGCTGATGTCGGCAATGACAAAGGACTACAGATTTGAAGAGACCATAAATGAAGTGAAAGGAAAGGAGCATGTGACTATGTGTGAGGTGCTTGATAGAGTAGAGGCAAGAGGAAGAGAAGAAGGGATTAAAGAAGGAATTAAAGAAGGTACTGTAAATACCCTTATTTCTCTGGTAAATGATGGAATTCTAAGCATTGCGGATGCAGCAAAAAGAGCCGACATGAGCGAAGAAAGATTCAGAGGGTATATAGAGCGAGATTGATGCAAATTAGCATATGATTTTGAATATATTTAAATAATATAGACAGACTGGCGGTATAGAATAATAGGAACGAAAAATAACAGTACAAAAAATTATATTGAAGAGTTCATTTTTGAAATAATATATTCTGAAGCCTTATTATACCTTATAATAAATCTTATAGAGGATAAGGTTTTAGATGAAACTGCGTCTAATGTAAGGATTGTGGAAGAGAACAATTAGCGAACATAGAGAGGAAGAAGCTTCATGCTAAATTCACTTAAGATAGAACTTGAAGGTGAGATTGAAAAGAGTAGAAGTGACCTGCTTGGCTCTCTTTTTCAAGGTTTTATAATGGAAAATATTGATAAAAATTATGCAGATAAATTGCATGTGAGTGCATTGCATCCCTACAGTCAGTATGTGACTATGTCGGATGATAAGATTATATGGACGTTGAATACACTTAATAACGAAGCTAAGGAAAAGATAGCTGACAGAGTCAAGCAGATGGAAAAGGTAAATATCAAGTACAAAGGAAAGGAGTACAAGATAGTTTCAACTAAAGAAGGAAGTATCACTTATCAGAGCTTAGTAAAGGAAAGTTATTTGAAAGACGGAATCAGAAGATTAAAGGTATCGTTTTTGACTCCTACATCTTTCAAGCAGAATGGAAGATATGTGATATTTCCAACTGTGAGGCTTATTTTTCAGAGCCTTATGATGAAATTTGATAAGTCATCAAGTGATATGGAGGTATTCGACAAAGACATACTTGAGACTTTTGAAGATTGTACGGAGATAACGATGTATAAGTTAAGAAGTACATATTTTCATTTGGATGGAACAAAAATACCTGCATTTATCGGTGATATTACAATAACAGTAAAGGGACCGGCTCAGCTGGTTAATCTTGCAAATTTGCTCCTGAGATTCGGAACATACTCAGGGGTTGGAATAAAAACAGGAATAGGAATGGGTGGAATAGCATTTGAATAGAGATATGAAAAACTTGTATTGGGTGGGTTACCTATAAACCCACCTATATTTATTTCATGCAAAAATAATCAAGTTTTTTGTAAAATTCTTAGGTTGACTTTTATATAGCTAATGTCTAAAATTTTAATTAGGGCATAGATGCGTGCGTTTTCTATACAGTTTTGCAGAGATAATTATATGAGATAAGTAAATAGTTAAAGGGGGGAAGATGCAACAAGATATAATATTTATACCTCTTGGCGGAGGACAGAGAGTGGGAGCAAGCTGCTACTACTTAAAAGTTGGAGATGCCAACATCATCTTGGATGCGGGAATCGGCATTGACGACGGACTTGAGTTCGGACCGGATTTTCAGTTTCTTATAAGGACACCTTTTATACAATCAATGACACAGATCAATAATATCTTTATATCCCATGCACATATGGATCATGTAGGATACTTGCTGAAGCTTATGAATCAAACAAGCTATGCAGGTGTATATATGACGGAGATTACAAAAGTTTTATCGGAATATCAGCTTTACGACAGACTGTTTATAGGCAAGTCAAGTGATGAGAATACAAGGCTGGCTGCAAGAAGTCTGTTGGAAAGAATTGCAACTGTCAGCTTTATGCAGACTATGGATTTTGGAAAGTACAAGGTTACATTTTATCCGGCAGGTCATATACCCGGTGCGATGATGATGCTCTTTGAAATAGGAAAGAAAAGAATACTGTATACAGGAGATTATTCATTGAATAGTACCGCATTGACACAGGGATGCATGATACCTAAGGACGTTGAAATAGATACTGTTATAATATGCGGACTTCATGCCAAGCATCCTGACTACACCAAAAAGTCGGATGCGATATATAAACAGGCAGGGTATGTGCTACATACGGTAAAAGACAACCGTAGGTCTCTGCTTTGTCAGATACCGCAGCTTAGCAAAGGAATAGAATTCATAAAAAAACTGAATGATTGGAATAATACCGGAGTACCGATATATATAGACAGCTCCATTATGGATATGGTGGTAAAGATGGAAAAACTCTCAGTACCCGTTCTTAACAAATATAACAAAGTGATGGGTGATGAGAAACCGCCAGTGCCACATATATATTTGACATCAGACAGGAATACAAAGTGGGCAGGTCAATATAAAAGTATTAAGGTTGATTTCTCATTACATGAGGATTTTAACGAGATGAAGCAGTTTTTAAAAAGAATAAATCCGAGGCAGGCCATAGTAGTACACTGCGGCAAGGAAAATTCAGTATTTGACGATACGATTGAGCAGGAAATGATGAAGGATGTGGATTGTAGGACACAGTTTACATTTGCAGATGAAGAAGAGATATACAGGCTTTAATAAGGGGGAACTATGCTAAATATCAATGAAGAAAAAATCAATGAAGTTGTACAGAACATACATGAAGCTATGGTCAGAAAAGCCAAGAAAAGCGGAAAGTCAAGTGAGGAGATAGTCACAGAGAGTAGAATTTTTTCCATTATATGCAGTGATTTTGACTTGGCACCGTCAAAGGTTGCTTCGCTTATGAACAGCAACTACGGATATGATATGACCGGTGAAGAAGTTATACGGATTTTTAGGAACAGGAAGATGGCAAATCCGAATGAGAGAAAAGAGCTTTTCAAATGGGCGGACAATGTTGCGAGGCTTTTTAAGGGGGCAATGCTTGGAAAGAAAGAAAAGTTTGAAAAATTTGAAAGCCTTAGAAAAGAACCGGCACTAAAGAGCGGAAAGAAGCACGATTCACAAGACAGGATTGCAGCGATAATGATATATGAAAACTATCCTGAGATTGATATTTTTGATGATAAGAACAGCCTTTATCTGCTTGGAAATACAATGGCAAAGTATTTTTTCTATGATATGGTGGATGCCGTTCGCAATGTATACTTTTTTAATGAAAATGACGGAAGCAGAGCCGGACAAACCGAGAAAAAGAATAAGCTTTCATATGAGCAGGCACTCAGAAAAGTGGAGCAGCTTGAGAGTGCGCTTGAGAGAACTAATACAATGCTTCAGGATTTGCAAGATGAGTTTGATGAGCAGCTTGAAGCGAGCAAGGTAAAGGAACTGGCGGATTTTTTTGCTATGCTCAATTCGGAAAAGTACGGTTGTATACTGGATGAGCTTTTGGTGGTAAGAAAGGGAGTGGATGCTCTCAGAAAGAGTAATTATGAGTTGCCTATAGAGATAAACGGGCTTCTTATTATGGTAAAGAAACTTGTACAGTTTGTGCGTGACAGTCATATAGAACCTATGATGAAGATAGACTCCATAAAGGAAGTGAGTGCTTGTGATATTGAGTTTTGTAATTACGAGGGTTCACCTTTTGACAGTGATAAAACCAAGAAAGTGAGGGTAATATCTCCGGGATGGGTATATAAGGACAAGGATTTGCAGATTTCAAGGCCTAAGGTAAAGGAGGTGAAGTCATGAACGATTTATGCGTAGGAATAGATCTTGGGACTACCAATTCGGTACTTGCAACTATCAATGAGAAGCCCAACGGTGATATTGTAAGTAAAGTTGTAGAGATTTCAAGAGCGGTGGATATGTACAATGCCGTATCGGGTGAAGCTAAGCTTACCACTATGAAAAAGCCGACGCTTCCGTCATGTGTCTACTACAGACAGGAGAAGAATTACGAGCCGCTTGTGGGGGATTTTGCAAAGATGCAATATCCTTTGCGTCCGCATCTGGTAGCAAAATCTATAAAGAGTCAGATGGGCAGGTCTGTGGCGGAAGGTCTGTCACCTGATATTCCGGATAAGACTCCGGCACAGATTTCCTCCAGAATTTTAAAGCATCTGCTTAGAGAAGCGTCAAAGGTTTACAGATTGGATATAAAGGATGCGGTGATTACAGTGCCTGCAAACTTTGACTCCGCTATGTGTAAGGCTACAAGAGATGCGGCGGAACTTGCAGGTATTAAGGTGAAAAATGACGACGGCACTGAAAGAGCTGTACTTTTGTCCGAGCCGAATGCCGTAATTTACGACCTTATAAATCAGATTCACAACGGTGAAATTTCAAGCCATATATTGGATCTCAGTGAGAAAAAGAGAGTATTGGTATTTGACCTTGGTGGCGGCACACTTGATATCACAATGCATGAGATAAAGAGGCGAGAAGACAATAAAGAGATATTAAAAGTAGATGAGATAGCTACCAACAGATATACGCTTCTTGGCGGTGACGACTTTGATGAAGTGATTGCAGGGGCTATGTATGAAAGATATTTGAAACAATACGGCAGCCACCCTGATGTTGTAAATAAGCTTAAAAAAGAAACAAAGGTGATAATGCCGCAGCTTTTGGTATATGCGGAGCATCTGAAACTTGAATTAAATGAAAGATGCGGTGACGACTACGATTCGGGATGGGACGATCCTGATGAAGATATAGAGATTTCCACAGGCGGAAATATGGGAGGTATAGGCTACTCCTATGACGATACATTTACACAAAAAGAAGTGGAAGATATATTGTCGGTATTTATGGGAGCCGACCTGAAATATGAAGATTATAAAAGAATTGAAAGTATAAAGAATACAAAGAATATCATTTATCCCATACTTGATGTTTTGAAAAAGGCTACAGAGAAGCTGAATGTTGATGATATATCTGTAGATGCTGTGATTGTAAACGGCGGAATGTCTAAGTTCTATATGGTTACAGACAGATTGAAAGAATTTTTCGGATTTGAACCTATTGTTGCGCTTGATCCGGATCAGGCGGTGGCAAGAGGTGCGGCCGTATATCATTATTATTTGAACAAGTATGACGAGATGAAGGATGATATGAGAATGCTTGGAAATGAAGCAAGCAGCGTATCATCTGTTCAGAGTAAGAATAACACAATGAGAACCATGCCGCAGGTGGCAATAGAGTGGGGAGATAATATCTTAAATGATTGTTTGTACCTTGGAGTAAAAAACGGTGCGGTTCATGAGATTATTCCAACAGGTGCCAAACTTCCGTACCTGTCAGATACTATGAACGGCTTTAGAGTGGAGCCCGGTCAGAATCTGATTGCAGTACCTATAAAGAGTAAAAATTTGGACGGAACATACAGAACTATTGCAAACGGTAATATTACCTTCAATCAAAAGTATTATAACGGTGCATATGTGGCGTTTAAGATACATATGGGTAAGAACAAGGTAATAAGTATGAAGGCTTGGACCAGCAAAGACCTTGCAGGTAAATCAAAGCTTGAGGAAGGATATACTGAGATTACTATTGACAGTAGTGAACAGTCGGGAGCCAAGTCAAAGATTATGGCACCGACCGGCAGCAAGTTGCAGCCTAAAGATGAGATTAACAATCTGCTTCAACTGTGTCAAAATTATGAGAAGTGCAGGAATAAACTTGAAAAGGTCAACCTTGCAAAGAGGATTTTTACCTGCGGTACAAGTATCTGTAATGCATCCAATAAGGATGAATTTGCAGAGGTGATACTTGACGCACTCAAAAATGTCACCCTTGAGGAGGCCAGAAAGAGATTGTTTGTCATCGCAAGAAAGATAGGAAATTCTTGGAGCGATGATGAAAAAAGAAAGCTTTCAAAACTTTGCATGAGCCAAATAAGTGCTGAAATCAGCGGATTTTCAATTACGGGAGGACCGAAGATTTCCACAAATATTCAGGCTATATATACTCTGGGTATATGTGGCAGTATGGACCAGCTCAGTAAGCTCTCGGCACTACACTCTAATTCCAGATATTTACAGGCCTGCCTTTACACTCACGCAAAGACAAGGTCGGATTTGCAGTGGATTCAGGATGAATTTGAGGCGGATGCCAAAAAGAGCTTAAAGCTAGCCGGCAACAATATCCAATTCAGCGCCTATGCAATAGGAATAGCACTCAGAAAATCAGATTCAGGTACAGAGATACTTTCAAGCTCGGCAAGAGGCAAGATAGTAAAGAATATGTGCAATATCATAATATCCGGAAAGCTGAGTGAAGAGGCGCTTACAAGCTGCATCCTTGCAATTGGTTGGATATGTGACAGCAGAGCAAAAGCTTCCGATATTGACGATACAATAACCGACTATGCACTAAAGACCGTCAGAGATATCAAGTATGTCTATTCACCAAGCACAGTGATGAAGGATGAAAAGATGATCGATATAGTCACAAAGATGATAAACGGTGATTCGCTTGACAGCTATGAGGAAAAATTCCTGTTAACAAAGTTGAATATATAAAAATAATATTGGAATATGTGATGATAAAAGATAGAGAAAATGCCCTGGCAGGTGCCAGATGTATTATTCAAAACTGGTTGGAGGCGAAGGAAAGTGAAGTTATACACTTTATAACCGATGAAAGCCATAAAAAAGAAGCGGATATTTTTGAACTTGCAGCCTTTGAATGCGGAGTTGTTCCGAAGATAAGCATACTCTCTTTGGACGGAGTGCAGTCCGGAGAGGTGATAGACAAGATGAAAAACACCATGTACTACTCGGATGTGATAGTGGGGGCTACACATTATTCATTTGTGACTACGGAGGCTGTGGAGTTTGCACTGAAAAAGGGCTCAAGATTTTTGTCTTTTCCTATGCATACCAATGACGGAAGTTGTATATTTGAAAGAGAATTTATAAGAATGAGCCCGAAACTTGCAAAGAAAATGGGAAAGCCTGTAGCGCAAAGTATAACGGATGCAAATGAAGTTGTAGTAAAAACAAAGAAAGGAACAAATGTTGCTTTTTCTGCAAAGGGCAGAAATGCAGGTATATTTGCAGGAAGTTGTACAAGAAAGGGCAAGGTTGCCTCTTCAAGTTTTGAGGTGTATGTACCGATTGTAGAGACTGCGACAAAAGGCAGAGTTATAGCTGACGGTTCACTGGGTTATCTTGGGAAAATAAGTAATCCGATAGAGCTGATATTTGAAGCCGGATACTTGGTGGAGATAAACGGCGGAGAGGATGCTCTCAGATTAAAAAAGTATATGGAGAGTTTCGGTGACAAAGAGATTTATTGTGCGGCGGAACTTGGTATAGGACTTAATACAAAGTCAAAATGTGACGGTATCTGCTATATTGAGGATGAGTCTACATACGGCACATTTCATATAGGGTTTGGAAGAAATATCGCACTTGGCGGAAAACATGAGGCAAGGGGACATTTTGATATCGTTACACACAGTCCCGATATATTCGTTGATGAAGTTGTTATAATGGAGAATGGGGAGTTTATTATATAAACATTAAAATATTCATACTATTATCGTAAGTAAATTGTAATCAAATATTGCATTTTAACAGCAAATATTCTATTATATACATAAAGAACCATATATTTATCCATAAATATATAGTTTTGTTTGTTATGGGAATATATCATTTTTTACATTAAGCAGTGACTGAGCATTTTGATATTTTCCGAAAATAATAGAAAGTGAGAAGCATATGGAGATTTTAAAACTGATTGGTGTGCTGGTAGTAATAGTAGGTCTTGCTTTGAAACTGGACACACTGGCTACGGTAGTGGTTGCGGGAATTATAACAGGTTTCGTAGCCGGAATGTCACCTTTGGATATTCTTACGGTGTTGGGAAATGCATTTATTTCACAGAGAATATCTACACTTTTTGTACTTGCGCTGCCTGCAATAGGTATTTGTGAGAGATACGGACTTAAGGATAAGGCCGTAGATTTGATAAAGAAGATTGCAAATGCGACTACAGGAAGGATTTTGTCACTTTATCTTGCAATCCGTGTGTTTGCAGCAGCTACCTCTCTTCGTATAGGCGGACATATACAGTTTATCAGACCTCTTATACATCCGATGTCAAGAGGTGCGGCTGTAGCAAAGTACGGAGAGCTTAGTGAGGATGTTGAGGACGACATCAAAGGACTTTGTGCAGGTGTTGAAAACTTCGGAAACTTTTTCGGACAGAACTGTTTCCTCGGTGCTTCAGGTACACTCCTTATAGTAAGTACACTTACAGAGCAGGGAGTCAATGTAATGGAGGACGGTAAGCCTGTTCCTGTAGACGTGCTCGGAATAGCTATGTGGTCTATTCCTATTGCTATAGTTTCTGTAATATTAGGAATTATATATTTCGTCATTTATGACAGAAAACTTGAAAAAGCATTGGGAGGTAAATAATGGACAGTGTATTAAAACTTTCTGAGATTGCAACATGGGGTATGTCAAAAATTGTTGCAGAGATTTTCTTTATAATCATAGGTATAGTTTTCATTCTTGTAGGATTAAAAGCACTTGCAGACAAGCAGTTTGCAAACAGAAATACAAGTGCATTATTTTGGTTTGTTGTGGCATTTACATTTATAGCCGGTCCTTATGTACCTAAGTTTATAACAGGAGTATGTGTAGTACTTATGGCGATACTTACAGCTATAGGCAAGGTGGGACAGAGCGCCAGTGATGTGCCTACAGCCGAGGAGACAAGAGCTAATGCAAACAAACTTGGAAATAAGATTTTTATCCCACCTTTAGTGCTTGCACTCAGTGCATGGATTATCGCTACAGTTTGGAAAAAGCTCGGCGCAAACAATGCTGTAGGACTTTCGGCGATAATTGCATTGATATTTGTATTTGCAGTAACAGGTTCAAAGAAAGAGTATGCCGTAAAGGACGGAACAAGACTTATGGACAATATAGGTCCTGTAGGACTTTTGCCACAGGTATTGGCGGCACTCGGTGCACTGTTTACAGCTGCCGGAGTAGGTGATGTTATTGCAAAGGGAATTGAGATGGTAATTCCGCATAATAACAGACTTATCGCCGTTATAGTATACTGTCTTGCAATGGCAATTTTTACAGCCATTATGGGAAACGGCTTTGCAGCATTCTCAGTTATTACGGTAGGTATAGGTATTCCTTTCCTTATCAATCAGGGAGCAAACCCTTTGGTAGTAGGTGCTATGGGTCTTACAGCAGGTTATTGCGGTACTTTGATGACACCTATGGCGGCAAACTTCAATATTATGCCGGCGGCGCTACTTGAGACGAAGAACAAATATGGTATAATAAAGATGCAATTGCCATATGCAATAGCAATGCTTATAGCACATATTATTTTGATGTATATATGCGCGTTCAGATAGAAAGGACAGTTATGAGATTATTATTGACAGCCTTTGACCCGTTTGGCGGTGATGCAATCAATCCTGCACTTGAGGCGGTTAGACTGGTATCAGAGAAAATAGGAAGATTTGATGTTATAAAGCTTGAAGTACCGACGGTATTTGGAAAGTCTATAGAGGCGGTGGCAACAGCTATTGAAAGCACACAGCCTGATGTGGTACTTTGTATCGGACAGGCAGGCGGAAGATATGAAATAACACCTGAGAGAGTGGCAATCAATATAGATGATGCCAGAATCGCGGATAACGAGGGCAATCAACCTATAGACAAGAAGATATTTGAAGACGGTGAGAACGCATACTTTACTACGTTACCGATAAAGGCAATGGTAGAGGCGATAAGAGACGCCAATCTTCCGGCAGCCGTTTCAAACTCTGCAGGAACATTTGTATGCAATCATCTTATGTACGGTGTGCTTTATACACTTGCAAAGAAGTATCCTCATATCAAAGGAGGCTTTACACATGTGCCTTTTATACCTGAGCAGGTAGCAAGAAGGACACCGGTAGCTCCTTATATGGCCCTTGATGATATAAGAAGAGGACTTGAGGCGGCTATAGCTGCTATTGACAAGCATTTTGACGGTGACATAGATGTCAACGGAGGAAAAGAGTTTTAAATAACATTTGTGAAACCTGTTTTGGAAATCCAAGGCAGGTTTTTTATATATGATTTTAAAAGTATAAAATAAATTTATATATTTAACATATGTTACGGAAAAAGATGTTTAAAAGGGTTATACTACAGTAGCAATAGAGATTTGGATTTAACCATAAAGGAGGACTATATGGATAAGTTTTTAAAGAATATAAATCATGAAGAAGTTTTAAAATTAGCTGATTTGGTTGAAGCAAGTGAAGGACAGGTAGTTTCAAAGACATTGGCACAGAATAAATATGTAAGCATTACAGTTTTTGCATTTTCAAAGGGAGAGGAGATATCCACTCACGAGTCTGACGGTGATGCTTTGGTGACAGTGCTTGAAGGTAGCGGAAAGTTTATAGTGGACGGCAAGGAATATATCCTTAATGCAGGTGAAAGCCTTGTGATGCCGGCAAGAAAGCCGCATTCAGTTCATGCGATAGAGAGTTTCAAGATGCAGCTTACAGTGGTTTTTCCGCTTGAGAGATAAAAGGAGAGAAAGATGAGTGCAATTTTAGGACCAATACATCATTGGCTTTTTAGAAAGATTAAAATACAGAATGATTTGACAAACGCTATTATAGATGTGGCAAAGGATAAGGAGCTTAATGTAGCCCCTCTTGCAGATATAGATGAGAAATTCGGCTCACTTCCTGAGGGTGACCTTGGAAATATTATAGACCCGACCAATATCCACGGCTGGTTACAGGATAAGATAGCTATAGTTGAGAGAAGACTTGCATATGTTACAAAGACTCTTACAGACAACGATCCTGATGCTATAGGAATTATATGTGAGTGTGCAAGGATATTCGGCGTGGAAAATGCGGTAGACCCTAATGCGACTCCGGCAGACGGCTTTGAATACTATGAGAATACTTTTGTCAGCGGAATGCCTTGTGACGGTGTAAATATGGTTGTGAATGAAGACAGTGATGAGATTACTTGGCAGGAGACTGTGGATATTCATAAGCAGTACTGGGATGAAGTAGGTGTGGATGTGGCATTATTTTATGAGATAAGAAATGCCATGATTGAGGGAGTCTTTGCAGGCAGTGATTTGTCATACTATAACCTCGGCAACGGCTCATATAAGTTGGTTAAGGAGTGATATGTACGGAATAGATATTTTAGTTGAAGAACATAAAAATATAATAGAGTTTTGTAAAAGCATGAAGTCTATGTGCTGTTCTATAATAGAGGGAGAAGATGTAGATATAAATCTTGTGAAAGAGTGTGTAGCATTCGGTAAGAACTATGCAGACCACCTTCACCACGGTAAGGAGGAGAAGATTCTCTTTAAGGTAATGCTTGAAAAGCTCGGACCTGTAGCAGATAAGCTTATAAGAAACGGTATGCTTGTAGAGCATGACCTTGGAAGACTGCATATGAATGAGCTTTTAGAGGCGATAGACAGATATGAGAAGGATCCTTCCACACTCAATAAGCTTGATATAATCACAAATGCCTCAGGATATGCAACACTTTTAAACAGACATATCGGAAAAGAAGACGAGGTTGTTTATACATTTGCGCAGAGAGCTCTCTCGGATGAGGATAAGGAAAGAGTGGATGCAGAGACAAATGAGTTTGACGAAGCTCCTGAGAATAAGGCGGATGTAGAAAAGTACTTGGATTGGCTGAAAAACTTTAAGGAAAAGTATCCTGCAAGATAAGCCCCCGTTTAAAAATACATAGAAAAACCGGCAATATTATGGTACACTCCGTGTGAAAGGATTTTCATACGGAGTGTTTTTTGGATACTTGTACAGTCCATTACAGCACAGTTTAGTATATGAGGTGAGCATATGCAGGATTTAAAAAATTGGAAGCCGCCGGTACTGCCTGAGGAAATTGAGCAAGCTGATGTGCCGGGAAGTAAGGTTGTAATAACCGAGTATCATATTGACAGAGCGGGAAGGATTTTTCCTTATTTACTTGAGGAGATTGAAAAAGTTAAGAGTAAAAATGACAACGGAAAGGTAGTTGTATCCGTGTCAGGATGTTCAGGTGTTGGAAAATCAGGAATATCGGCAGTTCTGTCCTATTATTTAAATGATATCGGGATAGGAAGCTATATATTGGGAGGAGATAATTATCCGCGCAGAATACCTGAGTACAATGATGCGGAACGTTTACACTTGTTTAGAGAAGGCGGATTAAAAGGGCTGGTAAAGGACGGTGAGTATACAAAAGAGCGTTTTGACATAGTTCATAAGCTGCAGGAAGACGGAAATGATGCAGACCCTGAAAATGTAAAAAAATATCCATGGTATGAATCATATATAAACGGCGGACGTAATGCGCTGAAGGAGTACCTCGGTACAGCAAATGAGCTTGCATTTAACGAAGTTGAAGATGTTGTCAAGCAATTTAAATCAGGTGCCGACAAAATCTGGTTAAAGAGAATGGGAAGAAGCAATACTCAGATATGGTATGATGATGTGAATTTCAAGGATATCGGAGTTCTTTTGATTGAATGGACACATGGAAACAGTGATTACTTTGAAGGTGTAGATATACCGATACTTTTATACAGTACCCCACAGGAAACTTTGAAATACAGACTTTTAAGGAATCGTGACTGCGGAATAGACAGCCCGTTTACGGCCATGGTACTTAATATAGAACAGGGAACACTAGTAGAACAGGCACATAAGGCAAAGATAATTATTCTCCCGAACGGCGACAGACTAAGCTACGAAGAATACTGTAAATATATAGGAATGTAGGTGAAGAGCATGAAAAGAAATGATAACGGACCTATGCTAAATGCCTACCCTGACAGCCTTGGTGGAAACCTTGGGGATATTGCAAATTTTCTCAGTAAGAAAGAATTGAAGGATGTATTTTCATCATTTTACATACTTCCGAGTCTGTTCAATACAGATTTGGACAGAGGATTTTCGGTAATTGATTATTCTTTGAATGAACTTTATGCAAAAAGAGAGGATTTGGAAAAACTTGAGGAACTTGGAATAGATTTAAAACTTGATTTTATTTTAAATCATGCTTCGGTGCTTTCCGAGCAGTTTCAAGATATAATAAAAAACGGTGAAAATTCAAAGTACAGAGATTTCTTTATAGACTGGAACAAGTTTTGGGACGGCTGCGGTGAAATGACTGAGGAAGGCTATATACAGCCAAAAACTGAGCTTATAAAGGATATGTTCTTTAGAAAGCCGGGTCTGCCTATACTGATGGTTCGCTTCCCTGACGGAAAGGAAGTTCCTTATTGGAATACCTTTTATCAGGAAGTAAGGTATCCGACTTTGGACGCTGTGGATATAAGAAATATCACAGGTGTACAGTATGGCATTGCGGACGGATTGGCAAATTTATTAAATAAAGGTCTTTGTGATGGCAAATCTCCTGAAAAGATTTTAAACGAGGCAAATATCTACACAGACAAGCTTAGTGATAATCAAAAGAAAGAGCTTTGTGAAAGACTGGAGTCTGAGAGAAAGTATCTCGGACAGATGGATCTTAATATCAAGTCGCCTCTTGTTTGGGAGTTTTATGACAATACTTTAAAGACTTTGGCAAATTACGGGGCCAAGATTGTAAGACTTGACGCATTTGCCTATGCTCCAAAGGGAGTCGGCGAGAAAAATTTCTTAAATGAGCCTGCCACCTGGGATGTGCTTACAAAGGTGAGAGAGTTGGCTGATAAGTACAATGTGAGATTACTGCCTGAGATTCATGCAAGCTATGAAGAAAAAATATATGAGAAGATAGCAAATAAGGGCTATATGACTTATGATTTCTTTCTTCCGGGACTTATTATAGATGCCTTTGAACAGCAATCAGGCGAAGTCTTAAAAAAATGGGCCGATGAACTTGTGGAAAAGAAAATACAGGTCGTAAATATGCTGGGTTGCCACGACGGAATACCTTTGCTTGATCTTAAGGGACTTATAAGTGAAGAAAGTATTCAATCTGTTATAGATACTGTGGTAAAGCGAGGCGGATATGTAAAGGATTTACACGGTCAAAAGAATGTATACTATCAGGTGAATGCAACTTATTACAGTGCACTCGGTGAAGATGATAAGAGAATGCTCCTTGCCAGAGCCATCCAAATCTTTATGCCGGGCAAGCCTCAGGTTTGGTATTTGGATTTATTTGCAGGAAAGAACGACCATGAAGCGGTAAAGAGGGCAGGAGCCGGAGGCCATAAGGAGATCAACCGTACAAATCTGACTGCTAAAGAGATGGAAGACGGCTTACAAAAAGAAATCGTACAAAAGCAGCTTGAGTTATTAAGACTTCGTTCCACATTTTCGGTATTTTCAAATGACAGTGAGTTTACTATGAAATGTGATGAAAGTAAAATATTTATGGAGTGGAAGAATAATGAAGAAAGAGCGGTACTAAAAGCCGACCTCTCAGACTTTAATTTTGATATTCTTGCAGAAAAAAACGGTGAGATAATTTATCAATATAAATAATATAAAAAGAGTAAAACCCTATATTAAGGTTTTACTCTTTTTTAACCCTTGATGCTGTCACCAAGCAGTCCTTTTATAAGAAATTTTTGAATGAAAATAAATATTATAAGTGTCGGAATCATGGTGATGACACTTGCAGCCATCTGAGTTTCCCAAGTTGTCTTATAAAGTGACTGATAATCTGTAAGTGCCATGGCTACAGTTCTGTTTTCCGGTGACAATATAAATGTTCGGGCAAAAAGCAGATCACCATAGGCTCTGATAAAGGCAAAAAGCCCTGTTGTAAGCAGCCCCGGAAGTATCAAAGGGGCAAGAATAAACCTTACGACTTCAAGCCTTGTAGCACCGTCCATCCATGCAGCTTCTTCAAGCGTTACAGGTATATCCTTTATATATGAGTACAAAAGCCAGAGACTCATAGGCAGGCATACAGCTACATTTGCAATAATAAGTGCAAGTTTGGTATCAAGCAGTCCGAAGTTTTTAAATACAATATATATCGGTGAGAAAGGATATAAGGCAGGTACAGCTTGCCAAGGGAGCTATATTCTCAGGTATAAGAGCGCTTATAAAAAAAGCCGGCATTGAAACCGGTGATATAACAAGGGTATGTATAGCCGGGCAGTTTGGTAAGTATATAAGTATGGACTCTTTCTTTGGGGTGGGACTTATGCCAAGGGAATTTGAGGGAAAGGTGGAATACCTTGGAAATACCTCTTTGACCGGAGCATATATGGCTCTTCTTGATAAAAATGCGATAGAGTATATGAGTGAAATCTCTGTGGAGACTGAGTATTTTGAGCTTTCAAAGCTTGAAGAGTATGAAAAAATATTTGCAAAGGCTTTGAGATTTGATTGATAATAGGAGAAAATATATGGAACTTAAGATTCATCCTAATGATAAGATGACACCTGTGGAAAGGGCAAAAGCAATAGCTGAAAAAAGAGATTATGACAGAATAATGATGGATCCTTTTTTGGGCGAGATAAAGGCAAGGCTTATAGGAAAAAATACAAGAGAGTACTGGAGAAATGAAGACAGCCTTGTAATGGGAGATATAGTGTCTATGAACCGATTCGGTCTGGACGGAATGGGTGTGGGAACATGTAAAAAATCTGGATATAGGTATCTTTAGTGTGGACAATGAGATGGATATAGATGAAACTTGTGAGTTTTTTGCAGATTCAAAGATGATTGCAGGGAATGTAGCACCGGTTTATACGATCTGCAATGGAACACAGGAAAATATAGAGGATGAAGTAAAGAGATGTATCCTTGCGGGAAAGAAATGTAAAAAGGGCTTTATGCTCACTCCGGGATACAACCTTCCCCTTGCAACAACAGATGAAAAGATAGATATGTTTTTGAATGCAGGAAGGAAGTATAGTTTTATATAATTAATATTAAAATAAGTATATGATCCATCTGTTGTAGTAAATATTATGGCACTTGCTAAGATGCAGGTGTCTTTTTTATTTCTCAAAGCAATTATTGACTGATAGTCGAAAAAGTGTTGACAGTGAGTAAAGGGCGTTCTATAATAAAAACCGACTATTAGTCAAAAAAGGAGACTGAAATGAAAAAAGGTGAAAAAAGAAAACAGGAACTTCTAAATCTTGCCTATCGTATGTTCATAGAAAAAGGCTATGAGAATACAAGTATTGATGAGATTGTGGCTAAGGCCGGTATAGCAAAAGGAACTTACTATTATTATTTTGCGAGCAAAGAAGCAACGCTGGAGGCGGTCATAGAAATGATGATAGAAAAGGAGAGTACAGTAGCCAAAGAGCTTCTTGCGGCACAGCTTTCGATACCTGAAAAGTTGGTTTCGGTTGTAAATGCCTTTCGTCCGGATAAAGAGGAAGCGGTGATTACGGATGTTCTGGAAAGAAAAGAAAATATTATTATGCATGATAAAATCTGCAAGAAAATTGTAGAAGTGGCGGTACCGATTTTGGCAGAGATTGTTCAAGAAGGAATAGCACAGGGAATCTTTTCGTGTACGTATATTGAAGAGCGAGTGAAGATGCTCCTTGTTACGAGTCAGCATATGTTCGATTATGGAAATTTTGGTGAAAAAGATGTAGAGGTGTATATCGATATGCTGGAGAAGTCTCTTGGGGCAAAATCCGGAACCATGCATTTTATCAGTAAGGTCTTAGTAGAGGGGGCAAAGGAATGAACAAAGGAATGAGCAAAGCGCAGTTTATACAGGATAAAGATGAATATCGATATAGACCGTGGTTATTCTTTATCTGCGCTTATTTTTTCACATGGATCTTCTGGATACCGGCAATCTTTGTTTCCGAAGATAAGGGTGCGATATTGATGTTGCTGGGTCTCCTTGCTCCGGCAGTGGTCTCAACTGTATTTGTACTTGTATCCGGCTGTGAAGAGTTGAAGAAAGATCTTAAGGAAAAGATTATAGGCTTTTATAAAGTGAAGTGGATGAATGTGTTTTGGGCAGTGGTTCTTTATGCACTGATTATTGTGTTCTCTATACTTTTATCCCTTTTATTTGGACAATCCTTAAAACAGTTTTCCTTTACGGAAGATTTTTCCTTTACCGGAGTGGGAATAGGATCTGCTTTTGTGACCATTACACTGGCTTCGATTATTGAAGAAGTAGGCTGGAAGGGATATTGTGAAGACTCCATAGGGCAATATATGGACTGGTTTATTGAATCCCTGATTTTTGGAATATTATGGTCACTTTGGCATTTTCCCCTGCTTTTTATCAAGGGGACATATCAGGCAGGACTTATGGTTAATCCCTTGTTTGTCATTAATTTCTTCGTGGGTGCCATTCTCATGGGATATATCATCACATGGGTGTATCTGGTCAGCGACCGCTCCATTCTGGCCTGCATGGTGTTCCATTTGTTTGTAAACTTTATGCAGGAAAAAATTGCGATGACAGCGGAGACAAAGTGTGTGGAAACCATTGTGATTTTCATTGTAACGGTGATTATTGTACTGCTGAATAAAAAAATGTTTTTTGGAACGGAGCATGTTGGAAGACTCTTGAAAACACGATTTGGGGAGGGAAATTAAGATGAGTTCCGGAATGAAAAAGTTTCTCCTTCTTTGGATTGGGGAGCTCATATCGTCTATAGGTGGCGGACTCACTTCTTTTGGACTTGGGGTTTATGTCTTTCAAAAAACAGGCAGTGCGGCAGGAATGGCCTTGGTGACTTTACTTGGATTTCTGCCTACCCTTCTTTTCACTGTTCCGGCAGGAGTGTTGGCTGACCGTTACGATAGAAGAGTTTTGATGATGATTGGAGACGGTTGTTCAGGACTTGGCATCCTTTACATTTTCCTCTGCATGCTACATGGAGAAGCAAACCTCGTTCAGATATGTATAGGTGTGTTCGTCAGTGCCATATTTTCCTCCCTTTTAGATCCTTCTTACAGAGCAACGATCACAGATTTATTATCCAAGGAGGAGTTTTCCAAAGCCTCAGGATTAGTGTCTTTGGCAGGAAGTGCCAGATATCTGTTCTCGCCCGTTATAGCAGGCCTATTGCTGGCATATCATGACATTTCCCTGTTGCTGTTCATTGATGTATCTACCTTCTTTGTTACGATTACAACGACCTTTATTGTAAGGCAAGGGATAAAAGCAAAACAGCCTACAGATAAGCAGTCATTTTTGGAAAGCATGAAAGAAGGCTGGAGAGCAATCCACATAGAGAAAGGCGTTTTTGTGCTTGTCCTGTGTTCCTCTCTGATTACCCTGTTTCTTGGGACTTTGCAAATTCTTGTTGAGCCGATGATTCTTTCTTTTTCAGACTCCAAGGTGCTGGGCATTGTAGAAACCCTATGTGCAAGTGGAATGCTTGTATCGGGAATACTTCTCGGAGGTTTCGGCATTAAGAAAGAATATGGAAAAGTTCTTCAAATCTCATTTTTTATGGCGGGAATCTTTATGATCGGTATGTCAATATTTGAAAATCTGGTCAGCATCAGTATATTTGGTTTCTTTTTCTTTGCTACTTTGCCTCTTTGCAACAACTGCATGGATTATCTTTGCAGGACAAATATACCGGATGCTTTGCAGGGCAGAGCTTGGGGATTTATAGGCTTTCTCTCGCAGCTGGGCTATGTTATTGCCTATGCAGTTTCCGGCTTAGCTGCGGATGGTCTTGGGAGTCTGAGTGGAATGGGTGTCGGACGTGGAGCCGCTTTTATGATAGGGATTTCGGGTGTCTTTCTTTCCCTTGTGGCAGTTACTTTACTTCGTTTTCCGGCTATCGGAGAATTGGAAAAGAAAACGTAATAGGGGAATTGTAATGTGTGATTTACAGATGGCAAACGGAATCTGTGAGTTTAAGGAGGTCTAGTCAATGCATCAGAAAAAAATGAATCTTTTCTTGCGCGTGCTGTTTATCATTCTTATCATAGCGATATCCGGTGCGGCGATCCTACAGATTTTCGCACCGGAATATATGGGAAGAAACTCTGCGTATGGAATTTCTACAGGATGGCAGAGAGAAATCGGCTTTTGGAATATTGCCGTTTTAGTCATATTGATTACGTCGTATAGGCACTACAATTGGACCTATCTAAAGTCTATTTTGCTGGCTCTTATTCTCGGCGGAATCGGTATCGGAAGCAATCATTTTGTCCATTATCTTAAGATGCATCAAATGGTAAATTTGATTGGCGCTGTGGAAAATTATCTTCTGGTTCTTGCCTGGATAATCGGATGGAAAATAGAAGAAAGGAGGCAGAATTTATGAGAATATGCATAGTGGGTCTTGGAGTCATAGGCACAACTTACGGCTATGTGTTCCAAAAAGCAGGGCATCAAGTCGAACATTTGCTGAGAGAAGAGAAAAAATCGAAGGCACAGGAAAGTCTAAATATCAGTTTATTAGATGGACGTTATAACAAAAAAGGAGAAGAAAAAGCAGATCAATACAAGGTGAATCTTACCAAGCCGAATACAGAGTATGATTTTATTATTTTGAGTGTGGCAAGCGGGAAAATAAAGGATGCGATAGCGACACTTTCACAGAACCATATTAGAGGAAGTCTGATTTTATTTTGTAACTTTTGGAACAGTCGGGAAGAGATTGATGAAATAGTGGGTGCTTATCCTTATATTATAGGTTTTCCTACCGCAGGCGGAAGGCTTTTGCAGAATAACTTGGACTGTGTTCTCTTTGACCATATTATGCTGGAAGGTGAGGGAAAAGCAGGGATTTCCAATTACAAAGCTTTAACAGCTCTTCTCGCTTCTGCAGATTTGAAAACGGAGATTCCTCACGACATGGTGGAATGGATATGGCTTCATATGGCCATCAATGCCGGTGTCACCTCTTCTGCGGCCCGGGAAGGGAAAATTGATCATCCGATGCAGCTTGCTCTTAATTTGATGAAGGATGCCCATGCATTGTCTATTACAGTAAAGGTAATAAGAGAAACGATTCAGGTGGTCAAGGCGAGAGGAGTAGACTTAAGCTTCTATAAAAATGAACTTCTCCCGTATAGAATTCCGTCTACCTTTGCCGGAATTTTTATGAAACGAATGTTCAAAACGAATGAACTCACCCGAAAAATCATGACTTTACATAGTGATGTAGGGGATATGCTATATGGGTGCAAATGTGTTTATGAGACCGGGAAGTTAAAGCATCTTGAGTTACCGGTGTTTTACTCTAATATGGATAAACTTTTTATAAGAGCTGACAGTCTACTGTTATGAGAACTGTAGTGGCTGTATATATAAAAATACCGGCTTTATTTTAGGATAAAGCCGATATTTCTATAATTATATTTTTATTGTTCTTTCACCAAAGTAGCCATCTTTTTTACAAGTAATAAAAATTCCAACTTACTTGTATCATTTTTGATATCGGGAATTGAATCAAGTAATGACACAACGCTGTCATAACTTGATTTGCCCTTAAACTCCGAATCACGAAGTAACATGCCGGTCTCTGCTACTGCAGCGGCGAACTTCATATTATCAGACATTTCTGCTTTTATGGCTTCGGTAGTAACAGGGTAGTTTAATCCTTTACTTGTTTCGGAATCAGGCTCTTTATATCTTACTGCAATATTTAAAAGGTCATTAGACTCTATAACAGCACTGCTTTGGTATTTTAAATCCGAGCCGATATCCATTGGAGAGTCTTTATCTACTATCTCATACAATACGGTTACTCTATGTCCTGAACCTATTTCACCGCCATCTTTGGTATCATCCTTAAAGTCCTCATCATCCATGATACGATTTTCGTAGCCTATCAGTCTGTAGCCCTTTATAAACTTAGGATTGAATTCCAATTGGAACTTTACATCCTTTGCTACAGTAAAGAAGTTTGCACCAAGCTCTTCTGAAAGTACTTTCTTTGCTTCAAATCTTGAATCGATATAAGAATAATTTCCGTTACCATTGTCAGCCAGTGCCTCCATCTTATTGTCCTTTATATTTTCTGTACCGAATCCAAGAACGGAAAGGAATACACCGCTTTCTTTTTCTTTCTTTATAAGTCTTGTAAGTTCTCCTTCACTTGTGATTCCGACATTCAGATCGCCGTCGGTGGCAAGTATAACTCTGTTATTTCCGTCTGCTTTAAAGTATTTTCCGGCAATTTCATAAGCTGTCTTTATACCTTCAGATCCTGCAGTACTTCCGCCCGCTTCCAAATCTTCTATAGCAGCCATTATTTCTTTTGAATCCGATCCCTTTGCACCTTCAAGTACAACCTGATCGCTTCCGGCATATGTAACTATTGAAACAGTATCATTTTCTTTTAACTGTTCGCAAAGAAGCAAGAATGCATTTTTAACAAGAGGCAATTTGTTGGGTTCATCCATAGATCCTGATACGTCTATAAGGAATACAAGATTTGAAGGTTTCTTTTCAAGTTCCTCCATACTTTTAGCCTGCATTCCTACCATCATCAGCCTGGTGTCGGGATTCCATGGACATGCGGAAATTTCAGTAGTTACCGAGAATGGCTCACCCTCATTTGGCTGCGGATAGTCATAGTGGAAATAATTGAGCATTTCCTCAATCCTTACTGCATCGGCCGGAGGCAATTCTCCCGAATTTATGAAACGCCTGATATTTGCATAAGACGCCGTGTCTACATCAGCTGCAAATGTGGAAAGTGGTGAAGTAGCTACAGCTTTGAAGTTACTTTCGTCAACAGCATTGTATTCCTCTGTATTATAATTTGCATCATAACTTACATAAGGAGTGGCATATTCAGCCACCTTTCCGGTGTCATAAACCGCACCTTCCGTTTTAGGCTGTGGGCTTGAACATCCGACAAGTAAGGCAAGGGTGCTGAGGGCAAATATCAACATACCTACACTTATCTTACAAAAACTTGATCTATTTTTCATATACTCATCCTCCTAATAAAACAATCAAGTGTAAAGCTTATAATAATAGTAACATTAAATACAATATAATAAATGTAGAAGAGCGTAAGTATTTATTAAAAATTTGGACATAATTTATTCATCAATCTGTGCATCACTTGATTTCCTGTAATGTCTGGGAGAAAGACCATAGGTTTTTTTAAAGGCGTCCTTAAAGTAGTTGCTGTCATTGAATCCGCAGCTGATTGCTATATCTGTTACAGTAAGTTTGGTGGTTGTAGCCGGAGTATATGATGTAAGCGTGGAAAAATGCATATTTGAAGGTACGGACAGAGGGCTTAGAATAAAGACTGGAAGAGGCAAAAGATACAAAACGATTTAACAAATGTTTTAATAGCAACAGCAAAGGATAAGGGCTTGAATGTATCAGCTCTTGCCGATATAGATGAGAAGTTCGGTTCACTTCCTGAGGGTGATCTCGGAAATATAATAGATCCGACCAATATACATGGTTGGTTACAGGATAAGATAGCCATTATTGAGAAGATAGAGGCATATTTGCCCATATTTAATTCTAGAGTTCAAATATTTATAATATTTGTTAAGCCGGCGTATTTAAATATCAATTATATTTTGTATTGTGGAGAAGAAAATTTTAATAATAGGTGATGAATTAAACCGGAAATATTTAGAAGGTTAAAAACAGATATAATAAAAACGCAAAATGCGATATAAAACATTAAAGTTGTGATATAATGCGATTATTACAACAATTAATAATGCCGTTAATAGGTATACATACAACAGTATAGTTGTTTAGAGGAGATGATGAGTTGAAATATTATAAAAAAATAAGACTTGCAAACAATATGCTTTGTATTATAAGAAATGCTACAATGGGCGACGCTAAGAGTGTGCTTGAGAATACAAAGATTATCCGTGAGGAAACAGACTTCCTCCTTTCTTATCCGGATGAAATAAATTTTAGTGTTGAGGAAAAAGAGAAATTCCTTGAAGATAAAGAAAACAGCTCCTGTGAGATACAAATTTGTGCGATTGTTGATGATAGAATTGTCGGTTTAGCCGGAATTTCTGCGGTTGGATCAAAAGACAAGGTAAAGCATCGTGCAGAGTTCGGGATAAGTATTGAAAAAGCATATCATGGGAAAGGTATAGGCACTGCATTAACACAGGCATGTATTGAATGTGCAAAAACTGCCGGCTATAGGCAATTGGAACTTGAGGTGGTTGCTGAAAATACAAATGCTATTGCACTTTATAAAAAATTCGGATTCACGGAAACCGGTCGTAATCCGAGAGGATTTTGTTCTCGTTATACCGGATGGCAAGAACTTATATCCATGTTATTGGTGTTGGATTAAATAACTGTAAAAAGAGGATGTCGCATGCGACATCCTCAAATTTATTATCTGCTCTGTGTCCAAACACCGCTTCCGTCTACATAGTAGCGGTTGTTGTCAACCCACTGGCTTGTAAGCATCTTACCGAGGTTGCTTCCGTCCTCTTTGCTGAGCCAGTACCACTTGCCTGAATAAGGGCTCTTAAGCCATCCGGTCATCATATAACCTCTGTTATCGAAGTAGTACCAGTTGCCGTTAATCTGCTGCCAGTTGTTTATAGTATAGCTTCTGTCGGCATTTATATACCACCAGCCTACATTGTCCTTTAACCAGGCACCTGTGCTGTTTGAGCTTGCACCGTTAGGACCTGCGTTACCGCCGTTATTGTTACTGCTTTGTCCACCGAGATTTGATAAGATATCGTCATCTACATCAAATTCATCAGACTCTGTCCAGTTACCCTTAGTGCCGTTGCTTGCAACTGCACGAATCTTTACAGTGTAGCTTCCCTTGCCGTTCTCACGGATTTTGCTGCGGAAATCATAGCTTGTACCGGATGTTGTTACATTATCTTTGATTGAATTGTTGCGGTACAGCTTTACTTCGTACTTGCTTGCATAGTCGGCCTTGTCCCAAGATATGATAGGGCTGTCATCGTCACCCCAGTTGATATCGCTTACTTCAAGTGCTCCGTTGTCACCTGCGCTTGTCTTTGGAAGTGTAACTGTTACAGACATGCTTGTTCCGCTTGCAGAAATCTTTGATATTGTAGCGCCCTTGCCTGTTTTATCGTTAAGACTGATATTGCCGTTTGGTGTACCCTTGAAAGTATAATCTTCGTCGGACTTTAACTTAAGTGTAACCTTCGGCTTCTTACCGTAGTCGGTATTTGTAATAGCTGCAACCTTTATATCATTGACACCTGTGCTGTCACTGTCAACATCAATATTTCCGGCATTCATATTAGGTGCCAAATCATAATCTATATTGATTTTGACATTCTGTACTACTGTTCTTGTGTTCTTTGCAAATGCCATGCTTGACATTCCAAGAATCATTGATGTTGTCAAAACAACTGACGCCATCTTCTTTAAACTTCCTTGAATCATACAATCCTCCATTCTGCAGGCTCTCCTGCAAGATAAATATTTTAATGTTATGATTATATTCTAAAGCATTTTTTGTAGAAAATATAGTCCCTTAGACTTAATTTTATCTTACTTAATTGTAACTAAAATTGAATATCTTCAGAAAATGCAGAATAAATTTTGAAGATTTACAGAATATTACTTACAGTAGGAACTTTTATCATAATTATCACAAGTATTAAATATAGAAGAGATTATACTTTATTTTATAAAAAATATATCAGTACTTGATTTACTTCTAAAAATAAGGTATAAATATAAAAGTAGTTAGGTAAGCCTAATTATAAAAATAAAATAACCTAATTCATTAGGAGGGGATAATATGTTTAAAAGGAATTTGAGTATACTTATTGCAGCCGCAGGAATGGCTTTATCACTTTGTGCATGTGCAGGAGGGAAAACTTCAGATACTCAGACTAGTGCACAAAATACAGAGTCTAAGTCAATGGAGGAAACATCAAAAGCAAGCAGTGATACCGTGAATAAGAAGAATGTGGTTGTTACAACTTCATTTTTACAGGATATGGTAGAACAACTTGCAGGTGATACTGTTAATGTAGAGCTTATAATACCTGCCGGAGAGGATCCGCATTTATATGTTGCAAAGCCTGAGGACTATACAAAACTTAGTTCTTCAGATCTTACACTTTATCATGGACTTCATTTTGAAGGTAAAATGGTGGAGGCACTTGAAGCTAAAGGTGAGGCTGTGAGCAGAAATTTTCCGAAAGATCGCATAGGGACAATGGATGAAGACGGACAAGTTATTACAGATCCGCATTTCTGGTTTGATATAGGACTTTATAAGATGGCTGTAGAAGCTGCAGGCGAATCACTTGAAAATTTGAATCCTGAATATAAGGATAAGTATGAAGAGAATAAGACAAAGTATTTGGAGGAACTTACAAAGCTTGATGAGTATGTAAAGGAGAATATTTCTTCAATACCTAAGGAGAGCAGATATTTGATTACACCTCATGATGCATTTAATTATTTCTCAAGAGCATATGACATAGAAGTAAAAGCACCTCAAGGTGTAAGCACCGAATCGGAGGTGGCAAATCAGGATATACAAGAAACTATAGATTTTATAGTGGAACATAAAATAAAAGCTATATTTGCAGAGTCCACAACAGATCCTGCACGTATGGAAAAGCTTAGAGAAGGTGCAGCTGCAAAGGGAGCGGATGTAAAGATCGTAAGCGGTGAAGGAAATGAGTTGTTTTCAGATTCTTTGGCACCAAAGGGTGAAGATGGCGATACATATATTGATATGTATAAGCATAATGTAAAACTTATTACCGACAATTTAAAATAGTACCTTTGAGGTTAGATATGGAAAAAGTATTGATACATTTGGAAGACTTTACAATGGCATATACAGATATTCCTGTAATATGGGATATGGATCTTGATATATATGAGGGAAGTATTACTGCAATAATAGGGCCAAACGGCGCCGGTAAATCCACATTAATGAAGGGAATACTGGGGCTTATGAAGCCTATTTCAGGTAAAGTAAGTATTATGGGTAAGTCTTACAAGGAGGTATATAAGCAGATTGCTTATATACCTCAGACCACCACGGTAAACTGGAATTTTCCCACCACGGTAATTGATGTGGTGACAATGGGAAGATATGCGGGACTTGGCTTATTTAAAAGAGTAAATGCTTCTGAAAAGGAAAAAGCTTTGGAAGCATTGAAAAAAATGAAAATGGAAGATTTTGCATCCAGACAGATTTCAGAACTTTCAGGGGGACAAAAACAAAGGGTATTCATAGCAAGGGCAATTGCTCAGAATGCCCTTATTTACTTTATGGATGAACCGCTTGCAGGAGTTGATAAGAAAACAGAGAATATAATTATAGAAACAATGAGGGAGTTTAAAAAAGAGGGAAAGACCATTATAGCGGTACACCATGATTTAAACACCCTATGCGAATATTTCGATCATGTAATTATGGTTAATAAGCAGCTTATAGCAAGCGGAAGGACTGAGGAAACCTTTGTGAAAGAGAATATAGATGCGACATATGGGGAGTAGGCTATGAATATAAGTATTATTACACAGTATTCGTTTATTGTGGTTGCGATAGGAACAATGCTGCTTGCCATGGCAACAGGTATAGTCGGAACTATAAGTATTTTAAAGGGGCAGAGTCTGATAGGTGATGCTGTAGGTCATGCATCACTTCCCGGAATAATTCTGGCATTTATGATATCCGGAAGAAAAAGTTCTCTTATTTTAATGCTCGGTGCAATAGTGGCAGGCATAGTCGCTTTTTTACTGATACAGATTATTTCGGAAGGCTCAAAGATAGAAGCGGACACCGCAATGGCTGTCATTTTATCTGCAATGTTCGGTATGGGTATGGTATTAAAAAGTTATATACAGGGTAATCCGAAATATCAGGGCGCTTCGCAGTCGGGGCTTGCAAGCTATATATTCGGACAGGCGGCATATATACTGAGAGAGGATGTATATATAATACTTACAGTATCGATTATATCTCTTGCCCTGTTTATACTGTTTTACAAAGAGATAAAGGTATATGTTTTTGATATGGTTTATGCGTATACAATAGGGATAAATTCAAGGCTTACCTCTCTTCTTATAATGATAATAACCATGATTTTGATTGCGGCAGGTCTAAAGGCGGTGGGTGCCATTCTTATAAGCAGTATGCTTATAACACCTGCGGTTACAGGTTTGCAATGGAGTAACAGTTATGAGAAAGTCTTAGTGATTGCGGCGGTAACAGGAGCCGTATCTGCCTTTTTAGGTACTTTTATAAGCAGTGCGGTGAAGGGATTTTCCACAGGACCAAGCATTATACTTATTATGTCTGTCATTGCTCTCTTTTCTGTATTGTTTGCACCGAGAGGTATTGTGAGAATGCTTTTAAATATTAGGAAGATGAGGGTAGGGAAATGATTGAATCTTTGTATATTCTTATAATAACCTCTCTTGCCTGTGCTGTTTTGGGAGTGTTTTTAGTGTTAAGAAGACTTTCAATGGTTTCCGATGCAATCTCACATTCCGTCCTTCTTGGAATAGTTATAGGATATTTTGTTACTAAAGATATAGGGAGTGTTTTATTAATAATAGGAGCAAGTCTTTTCGGTGTTTTAACGACTGTTTGTATAGAGTTACTGATAAAAAGTAAAAGAGTGACGGAAGATGCTTCTGTAGGTATAATTTTTCCGCTGTTTTTTTCGATAGCCGTTATACTTATTACAAGATATGCAAGAAATGTACATCTGGATACTGAGATGGTTTTGATTGGAGAAATTATACTGGCTCCGCTTCATAGAATAAATTTCCTTGGATTAAGCCTTCCAAAGGCTTTGGTACAGATGGTTTTTGTGCTTTTGATAAATACAGTATTTATAGCGGTCTTTTTTAGAAAACTGAAAATAAGTTCATTTGATCCTGTATATGCCGGAGTGGCCGGTATTGCAGGGGCAGGTCTTTATTATGTTTTTATGGCTTTGGTTTCATTTACTGCAGTTTCTGCGTTTGAGTCGGTAGGTGCGATACTTACAATATCCTTTTTTATTTCACCGGCTGCAAGTGCATATCTGATTTCAAAGGACCTTAAAATAACAATATTTTTGGCGGCTGTATATGCAGTAGTTAATTCTTGCATTGGTTATTTTCTTGCTGTAAAATTTAATGTATCCATGTCGGGAATGTGTGCTTTGGTTTCGGGTTTAACATTTATGATAACCATTGCAGTATATCCGGGTGGAATCATTACTAAGATGATAAGATATATTAAAAACAAAAATCGTTTCAGTAGAGAACTTTTGATTTTACATATAGATAATCATACAGGAAAGAAAAATGCTCTCGGTGAATTGGGATACAGTACAATTAGAGAGCATATTGCTTGGTCCGACAGAAAGCTCAAATATGTTTTGGACAAGTTGATAAAAAAAGGATATGTTTATCGTGCAAAAGAAAGAGGTGTATATTCCCTGACTGAAACGGGTAAAAAATTAAGTGATGATATAAGAAAACATTACGGACTCAGAGTAAGGGAAAATGATATGGCTAAGATAGACACCGGTAGAGATGATTATATTTCAGCAATTTATGAGCTTATTGAAAAAAAGGAAATTGCAACAAATAAAAAGATCTCGGAGATTTTGGGAGTAAAGGCTGCATCTGTAAGTGAGATGTTAAAAAAACTGGTAGAAGAGGGAGAAGTGTATACTGAGAACAAGTCGATTCTTTTGACGGAAACAGGTAAAATGAGGGCCAGAGCATTACTGACAAAGCATAGATTGTGGGAATTGTTTCTGGTGGAATATCTGGGTTATTCATGGCAGGATGTCCATGAGGATGCAAAGGCTTTGGAGTATGTCACTTCAAACGGACTAAAGGACAGACTGAATGAATTTCTAAATAAACCTATGCACTGCCCACACGGAAATGAAATATACGAAAATCATCCGGATACCGATAAATTAAAAAAACTTTCGGAGGTATCAAAGGGTATTTCATGTCGTCTTCATAAAGTTGAAGATGACAGGGATTTGATTGAATACCTGGAAGAAAAAAAGATTGCTTTAGGAGATGAATTTGTGGTAAAGGATATCGATGATTTTGACGATTCTGTACTTGTAAGCTCTGCAAGTGAAGATAAGCATATTGCGGGGAAAGCGGCAGTAAGGATGATGGTGGAAATTATTTGATATCGGTAACAGGTCGTATAAAAACGGAGCTGCAACTTTTGTCGCAGCTCTGTTAAAATTTTATAAAATATTTAAAGTATTAGTCTACCTTAGGTCCTGCAGCTACTAAAGCTTTGCCGGCCTCGTTTGTAGTATATTTCTGGAAGTTCTTTGCAAATCTTGAAGCAAGATCCTTTGCCTTGATTTCCCAATCATTAACATTTGCATATGTATCTCTCGGGTCAAGAATCTTTGAATCAACGCCCTCAAGCTCTGTAGGAACCTCAAAATCAAAGTATGGAATCTTCTTTGTAGGAGCGTTCTTTATAGCACCGCTTAGGATTCCGTCAATGATACCGCGAGTATCTTTGATAGAGATTCTCTTTCCTGTTCCGTTCCATCCTGTATTTACAAGATATGCCTTTGAACCGTTCTTTGTCATCTTCTTTACAAGTTCCTCTGCATACTTTGTAGGGTGAAGCTCAAGGAATGCCTGTCCGAAGCAAGCTGAGAATGTAGGTGTAGGCTCTGTAATACCACGCTCCGTACCTGCAAGCTTAGCAGTGAATCCGCTGAGGAAGTAGTACTGAGTCTGCTCAGGTGTAAGGATTGATACAGGAGGAAGTACTCCGAATGCATCAGCTGAAAGGAAGATTACATTCTCTGCAGCAGGTCCGTGTGATATAGGCTTAACGATATTATCGATATGGTCTATAGGATATGAAACTCTGGTGTTCTCTGTCTTGCTGCCGTCTTTAAAGTCTACCTTGCCGTTCTCATCAAGAGTAACATTCTCTAAAAGAGCGTCTCTTCTGATAGCGTTGTAGATATCAGGCTCTGACTCCTTGTCAAGGTTTATAACCTTTGCATAGCAACCGCCCTCGTAGTTGAATACACCGTTATCATCCCAACCGTGCTCATCGTCACCGATAAGAAGTCTCTTAGGGTCTGTTGAAAGAGTTGTCTTTCCTGTTCCTGAAAGTCCGAAGAATATAGCTGTATGCTCACCGTTCTTGTCTGTGTTTGCAGAGCAGTGCATTGAAGCGATACCCTTAAGAGGGAGATAGTAGTTCATCATTGAGAACATACCCTTCTTCATCTCGCCGCCGTACCATGTGTTGAGGATAACCTGCTCACGGCTTGTGATGTTGAAAGCAACGGCTGTCTCGGAGTTAAGTCCAAGCTCTTTGTAGTTTGCTACCTTTGCCTTTGAAGCATTGTATACAACAAAGTCAGGCTTGAAGTTCTCAAGTTCTTCCTTACTTGGCTTGATAAACATATTTGTAACGAAATGTGCCTGCCAAGCAACTTCCACAATGAAACGAACCGCCATTCTTGTATCTTTGTTTGCTCCGCAGAAGGCATCTACCACATAAAGTTTCTTGTTTGAAAGCTCATTCTTTGCAAGGTCTTTTAAAACAGCCCAAGAATCCTCTGAAAGCGGATGGTTGTCATTTGCATAATCTGCTGATGTCCACCAAACTGTATCTTTTGAATTCTCATCCATAACTATAAATTTATCTTTAGGTGAACGACCTGTATAGATACCTGTTAATACGTTAACGGCACCAAGCTCACTAACCTGTCCTTTTTCATAGCCTGATAATGCAGAATCTGTCTCAGCTGCAAATAATTCATCATAAGATGGATTGTGTACTATCTCTGTAGTGCCTGTGATGCCATACTGAGTTAAATCAATATTTGCCATAATAATCCTCTTTTCTATAATTTTGATATTACAATGTTTAAAATCATCAACATTGAGATCATCTGCTTAGAGCAATGCCAAGCAATATCTTTTAATAAAGCTATGCACTCTTTAAAGTACAATTGACCTTATTAGAATATACATAACAATCCGCAAAAAAGCAATAATATTTTGAAGTTTGTTAAAAAAATGCTTATTAGATTTTTGCCATCTGTGAGACGGCATTCTCTCTTACCAAAATCTTAAAATGCTCTTTATAATAGTCGTCGCTGAAAGAAGTGGCGGAAAGTTTGTTGCCGTACTCGGACAGAATATTTGCGGCTGCTGAAAAATCCTTTTTATTGTCATTCTTTTTTAGGACCAAAATAAATTTATTATTGGTTTCATCCTTATATAAAGTGTTTTCGCCGGAGTAGCTTCCTACAGCCTTTGCGGCTGTGATAAATTCATCCAGACTGTCAAATGAGAATGCTCTTAAATAAGATTCGCTCACAGCGTTTAGAGAGTTTGGCGAATCGTTTAATTCAATAGCGCCTTCAAGCAGGTTGTCAAGTCTTATATCAAGCGTGGAAAGTATGTCATCCGATATGGCAGGTGCAAACTTTGCAAATCTGGTATCCAGTTCATCAGGGTCGTCAACCTTTGTAATATATATGACAATGTTTTCTCCGGACATCGGAACCGCTTCTATCATAAGAGGAGTGTCGTCAGTATCAAATCCCACTTCATAAGAAGCTTTATGTAACATCTCTCGAAACAGTGCCTTTGCGTTGTCGCTTCCGTATGCCAGCTCCAGTACATTTAAATTTCTGTTTTGTAAATCAACACTTGACAGTGTGCATCTTATCTGATTGGTACTAATCCTTTCAATTCTCAAGGTATCACCTCCTTTAGATGTAATTATATTTTAATACATTTAGCAATTATGTAAAGTATAATAAATGCCTACCGGATATCGGTAGGCACAAAAAAAGCAGGTGATGGGAATCGAACCCACGTATTCAGCTTGGAAGGCTGATGTTCTACCATTGAACCACACCTGCAAAAAATTACATTGCAATAGTATCAAAAATTTATAGAGTTGTCAACAAAAAATAAAGTTAAAAATGTACTTATTTTCGTACATTCGTTCTATCTAAATAATTTTTAGAAAATTGAAAATAAAGTTAGATACCTATTGAAAAGCCTAATGAAAAATGATACTATAAAGGTACATTATTATGTTTTTGTTATTAAAACTGCATAATTCAGAGAGGAGATTTACAATGCTACTAATTGGTAATGGAAGGGTAGTTACTGGAAATCAGGAACAGCCATTGATTGAGGATGGGTCTGTAGTACTGGATGGCAACACAGTTTTAGAGGTTGGAAACTACCGTGATTTGAAAGCAAAGTATGCTGATGCAACTTTTGTGGATGCAAAGGGCGGGCTCATAATGCCGGCATTCATAAACACACATGAGCATATTTACTCAGCTATGGCAAGAGGCCTTAGCATCAACGGTTACAACCCGCATGGATTTTTGGAGATCTTGGACGGCTTATGGTGGACCATAGACAGAAACTTAGACAACGAGCTCACATATCTGTCTGCTATGACCACTTACATTGATTGTATCAAGAACGGTGTTACAACTATTTTCGATCATCATGCAAGCTTCGGAGAGATCGAAGGAAGTCTTTTCGCTATAGAAAAGGCTGCAAGACAGACAGGAGTCAGAAGTTGTCTTTGCTACGAGATATCCGATCGTGACGGTGAAGATAAGATGAAGGCGGCTGTTAAAGAGAATGTTGATTTTGCAAACTATGTGAAAAAAGATGACAGCGATATGATTGCCGCTATGATGGGAATGCATGCAAGCTTTACCATTTCAGACAAGTCAATGGAATACGCTATGTCAAGAAAACCGGAAGATATCGGTTGCCATATTCATGTTGCAGAGGGTATTGAGGATTTGCACTCATGCTTAAAGGAGCACAGCCAGAGAATAGTTGACAGACTCTATGACTGGAAAGTACTTGGTAACAAGTCATTGCTTGCTCACTGCATCTATGTTAATCCGCATGAGATGGATTTGATTAAGTATACAGATACCTGTGTAGTACACAACCCTGAGTCAAATATGGGTAATGCCTGCGGATGCCCTCCTACAATGGAGCTTGTTCACAAGGGTATAGTATGTGGACTCGGAAGTGACGGATATACACATGACATTACAGAGTCATGGAAGGTTGCAAATGTGCTTCATAAGCATCATTTATGCGATCCTAATGCAGCTTGGGGCGAAGTTCCGAAGATGCTTTTTGAGTACAATGCAAATATTGCAAATAGATACTTTAAGAAGCCTCTCGGAGTGTTAAAGCCGGGTGCTGCAGCCGATGTTATCGTTGTTGATTATACACCAAATACACCTATGACCGCTTCAAACATCAACAGTCATCTGTTGTTCGGAGTATGCGGAAAGGATGTAAGAACTACAATTGCAAACGGAAATATCTTGATGAAAGATAGAGAGCTTCTTAACATTGATGAGAAAGAAGTACTTGCTAAGGTTAGAGAAGGCGCAAAGAGACTTGCAGATAAGATCAATGGAAGGAGCAACGCATAATGGGCGATATAATGACACCTATTCCTTTTGACAGGATAATGGACAGACTTTTTGATGAGATGGCAAAAGAGGGGTCTTGCTTTGGAGTAAAGAAAGCATATAAGGCCGATAAGAATAAATTTTACACGATTTTCGGAAGAAAATTGGAGACACAGATAGGTCCTGCAGCAGGTCCTCATACACAGCTTGCTCAGAATATCATTGCAGGATATTATGCAGGTGCAAGATTTTTCGAGCTTAAGACAGTTCAGAAGATGGACGGTAGAGAGCTTGCGGCTTGTGTGGCTAAGCCATGTATTACAGCCGAAGATGAGTGCTACAACTGCGAGTGGTCAACAGAGCTTACAGTTCAGGAGGCTTTTGATGAGTATATCAAGGGTTGGTTTGCACTTAAGGTTATATCAAAAGAGTGGGGCCTTGGCGGCAGCGACGGTTTCCAGTTCAACATTTCTGTAGGATATGATCTTGAGGGTATCAAGCTTCCTAAGGTTGACAATTTCATCAACGGAATGATGGACGCTTCCAAAACACCTATATACAAAGAGTGTAAGGAATATCTTGAGAAAAATCTCGGTAAGTTTGAGCACTTTACAAAGGCCGATCTTGATGCTATCACTCCGGATATTGTAAATTCCGTAACAGTATCTACATTGCACGGATGTCCTCCACAGGAGATTGAGGCTATCGCATCATATCTTATTACAGAGAAGGGATTGAACACATTTGTAAAATGTAACCCTACACTTTTAGGATATGAAGTTGCAAGAGAGATGCTTGACAGCATGGGATATGACTACATCGCGTTTACAGATCTTCACTTTAAAGAGGATTTACAGTACTCGGATGCAGTTCCTATGTTAGAGAGACTTATGGCACTCGCTTCTTCAAAGAACCTTGAGTTCGGTGTTAAGATTACAAATACATTCCCGGTTGATGTAAAGAACAACGAACTTCCATCACAGGAAATGTATATGTCAGGAAAGTCACTTTATCCGCTTTCAATGTTGGTTGCAAGAAATCTTTCAAGAAGCTTTAACGGCAAGCTTAGAATTGCATACTCAGGCGGTTGTGATTACTTCAATATAGATAAGGTTATAGACAGCGGAATCTGGCCTGTAACAGTGGCAACCACTATCCTTAAGCCGGGCGGATATCAGAGATTTATTGAGATGTCAGAAAAGCTTGAAAAGCCTGAGATTAAGGCTTGGTCAGGAATTGATGTAGAGGCTCTTGAGAAGCTTGTTTCAGAGGTTAGAACCGACAAGCATCACGTTAAGCCTGTTAAGCCGCTTCCTAACAGAAAGGCCGATAAGAAGGTTCCATACCTTGATTGCTATATGGCACCATGTGTAAACAGATGTCCTATAAATCAGGATATTACAACTTACGGAATCCTTGTTAATGAAGGAAAGTATGAGGACGCTCTTAATGTTATACTTGAGAAGAACCCTCTTCCGTTCATGACAGGTCATATCTGTACACATACCTGTCAGAGTGCTTGTACAAGAAATCACTATGAGACAGATGTACAGATCAGAAGAAACAAGCTTATTGCCGCACAAAACGCCTTTGAAAGTGTTGTACCTACATTAAAGAGTGCAGATAAGAAAGATTTGAAGGTTGCTGTAGTAGGTGGCGGTCCTGCAGGTATCGCGGCTGCATTCTTCCTTGCAAGAGAAGGTGTGGATGTTACCGTATTTGACGAGAGAGATACTATGGGTGGTGTTGTTGCAAACATCATTCCGGGATTCAGAATTCCTGCGGACGATATACAGAGAGACGTGGAGCTTGCAAAGGCTTACGGAGCAAAGTTTGTTACAAACAAGAGAATTGATGATATAAATGCACTCAGAGCTGAAGGCTTTGATAAGGTTATCCTTGCAATCGGTGCACATAAGGAACTTCCGCTTGAGCTTAGCGAAGGAAAGGCAATCAATGCACTTCATTTCTTAGAGGACTTCAAGAAGTCTGAAGGAAAGATGGAGCTTGGCGAGAATGTTATCGTTGTAGGTGGTGGAAACACAGCTATGGACGTTGCAAGAGCGGCTAAGAGAGTTCCGGGTGTTAAGAATGTATACCTTGCATACAGAAGAAATGCAAGATATATGCCTGCCGATGAGGAAGAACTTCACGAGGCAATTGAGGACGGTGTAGAGTTCGTTACACTTGTTTCTCCAAAATCATTTAAGGGCGGAAAACTTGTATGTGCTAAGAACGTACTTGGTGAGCCTGATGCAAGCGGTAGAAGAGGTGTTAAGGAGACAGATGAACTTGTTGAATTACCATGTGATACACTTATCGCATCTATCGGTGAGAGTGTAAGAGGTGACTTCTACACAAGCAACGGCATTGAGATTGACAAGAAGAACCTTCCGGTACTCGATCCTGTTACTCTTGAGACAAGTGTTAAGGGAGTATATGCTGCAGGTGACGGCGCTAAGGGTGCATCTGTTATCGTAAAGGCTATTGCCGACAGTAAGAAGGTTTGTGAGGCTATCGTAAATCACGCAATCGGTGAGCTTAAGATTTCCGATACTACAGACGAGAAGGTTTACGACTACAGAGGAACTTTAGAGGAGCCTGTAGAGAAGAAAGCTGACGACAGATGCTTGGCTTGTGACTATATATGTGAGAATTGTACAGAAGTTTGTCCAAACAGAGCTAACGTATATGTGAATGTAAAGGGTAAACATCAGATAGTTCATGTGGATTATATGTGCAACGAGTGCGGTAACTGTGAGACATTCTGTCCATACGCTTCTGCACCGTATAAGGATAAGCTTACATTGTTTGCAAGTGAAGCGGATATGCTTGACTCAAAGAATGACGGCTTTGTAATCACAAGAGGATGCAAGGATGTTAAGGTAAGAATAGACGGTCAGGAACTTGTATATAGAATAGGTGAGTCAAATGATAAGTTGAACTACAGATATGCTGAGCTTATCGACACAATCTATAACGAGTATGATTACTTACTTCTAAAATAAAATAATTTTTACAGATATGCCACCCTAAAAAGTGGCATATTTACTTTTAAGGAGAACATATGAAGAAAGTATTTATAGAAGGTGGAACTATTGTAAATTCAAAGGAAAGTTTTGTGGGAAATATACTTATTGAAGGTGAAAAGATCAAGAAAGTATTAAAGCCTGATGATTTTATAGAGCTTGACGATGATACAAAAGTAGTGGATGCAGGCGGAAAGCTGGTATTTCCGGGATTTATAGATGCACATACACATTTTGACCTTCATGTTGCAGGCACTGTTACCTGTGATGATTTCTATTCAGGCACAAAAGCAGCGATAAGCGGCGGTACCACAACCATCATCGACTTCGGTACACAGTACAAGGGAGAAACTCTTAACGAAGGCATGGACAATTGGCTTGAGAAGGCTAAAGACGGAGTATTCTGTGACTACGGAATACATATGTCAATCAGTGACTGGAACGAAGAGGCTAAGCGCCAGTGTCAGGATATGATGGACAGAGGAGTGACCACTTTTAAGATTTACCTTACATATGATATTCTCCTAAAGGATGATGAGGCTTTTGAGGTAATACAAAGACTGAAAGAAGTGGGTGCAATCACAGGAGTTCACTGTGAGAATGCCGGACTTATCTTTGCACTTCAGCAGGAGTTTGTAGAAGCCGGATTACAAAAAAAGGTTTCATCACATTATAAGACCAGACCGGCTGCTGCCGAGGCGGAGGCTATAGGCAGAATCCTTCATCTTGCAGAGGTGGCAGGCAGTGATATAATTGATGTGCATCTTACCTGTAAGGAAGGCCTTGACGAGATAAGAGCCGCCAGAAAAAGAGGTCAGAAGGTATATGCCGAGACCTGTCCGCAGTATCTTACTATGACCAACAGTCTGTATGAGTTACCAGGATTTGAAGGAGCTAAGTATGTTATAGCGCCACCACTTAGAGAACAGTCCGATATTGATGAGCTTTGGAAGGCTATTGCAGACGGAGAAATTCAAACTGTAGCAACAGATCACTGTTCTTTCACATATGAGCAAAAGAAACTTGGAATGGAAGATTTCAGAAAGATTCCGGGAGGAATGCCGGGAGTTGAGACCAGAGGTATTGTAATGTACTCGGAAGGTGTTACCAAGGACAGAATAAGTTTGGAGAAGATGTGTGAAGTACTTTGTGAAAACCCTGCAAAACTCTACGGACTTTATGACAGAAAGGGATTCATAGAGGAAGGCTTTGATGCCGATATTGTTATACTTGACCCTAAGGCACAGACTAAGATTACTGCCGCTACTCAGGTTTCAAAATGTGACTATGCTCCTCTTGAGGGTAAGGTACTTAACGGACATATCGATAAAGTGTTCTTAAGGGGCAGTGAAATAGTTGACAATGCAAAAATTAAGGATACTCCTGAGGGCAAGTTCCTTGAGAGAAAGCCGTATAAGAAGTTTTTATAGGATAAAATCAAACCGAAGTGTTTGTCTTTTATACAGATTTATAAAAAGCACATGATTTAAGACAATAAGAGTTCCATCCATTTATCGAAATATTAAATAAATGAATGGAACTTTTATGATTTATATAGTATAATGCTTTGGTATAAACAAATTTTAAATGTATAGTTACAGCTTGGTAATATATAAACTTTACATAGAAGGGGAAATATGCGACTTATTGATACAAAAGATGCCGTAGGGCATATGCTCTGTCATGATATAACACAGATTGTAAAGGGAGAAAAAAAGGGACCTGTATTCAGAAAGGGTCATATAATACAGCCTGAGGATGTGGAAGTACTGCTTTCGGTAGGTAAGGACCATATCTATATCTGGGAAGTAAATGAAAATATGCTGCATGAAAATGATGCTGCACTGATGCTTTATGATATGTGTAAGAACGACCATCTTACAAGAGATCCTGATATAAAAGAGGGCAAGGTGGAACTTATTGCGGAATGTGACGGTCTTTTAAAGATAGATAAGGAAAGAATAAATAAGCTCAATTCACTTGGCGAGATGATGATTGCAAGCATACATGACAACTTTCCTGTGAAGAAGGGACAACATCTTGCAGGTATGAGAGTTATACCTCTTATAATAGAAAAAGAAAAAATGGAAAAGGCAAAGGAAGTTGTGGGAGATAAGCCTCTCTTTGAACTTTTACCATACAAACAAATGAAAGTCGGAATAGTGACTACAGGTAATGAAGTTTACTATGGTAGAATCAAGGATACCTTTACACCGGTGGTTATGGACAAGGTAAAGGCTTTCGGTGCAGAGATTATAGCACATGAGATAAGCAGTGACGATGTGGAGATGGAAATTGAGTGTATCAAAAAGGTCATGGCTGCCGGAGCGGATATTGTACTTTGTACAGGAGGAATGAGTGTGGACCCTGATGATAAGACGCCTTACGCTATAGGGCAGAATGCAAGTAGGGTTATTACTTACGGTGCACCTGTACTTCCGGGAGCCATGTTTATGCTTGCCTACGGCGGTGAGAATGAGAATATTACATTTATGGGGCTTCCGGGCTGTGTAATGTATGAAAAGAGAACAATATTTGATCTTGTACTGCCGAGGATTATGGCCGGAGAAAAGGTGGAAAAATCAGACATCGACAGCTTAGGTGTAGGCGGATATTGTATGCACTGTCCGGTGTGTATCTTTCCGAATTGTGCATTCGGTGTGTCATAAATAAAAGGAGCAAAAATATGGACAAGGAATTATATAAAATAATAGACGAATCAAAGAAAAAGGGCTTAAGAACATTTGTATTTACATCATTAGGCGATAAAGACTACGGCAGCAAGGCGGTTTTACGAGAAGGTGAACTTGTTTGGATAAGCCCGGATACAAGTTTTTTTAAAGATAATTTTGATGAAATAAAGAATATAACAAAGGCCGGTATAACGGAAATAGCAGGTAACAGAGTATATGTGGAGCATATATGTAATGTAAGCAAGATAGTAATCTGTGGAGCCGGACATACAAGTATCGCACTGATAAAGATGGGTCAGATGATCGGATGTGAGATGATCGTTATAGAAGACAGAGAAGAGTTTGCAGCCAAGGCAAAAGATGAGGGTGCCGACAGAGTTTATTGTGAGGATTTTTCATCAGCACTGAAAAAATTTGACTCGGACTATGACACCTATTTTGTAGTGGTAACAAGAGGGCATCAGTGGGATAAGGAATGTATCAGAGAGATTCTAAAAAAGCCTTATGCCTATGTAGGACTTATGGGTGCAAAAAGAAGAGTCGGTTTCGTACTTGATGCAATTAGAAGTGAGGGATATCCTGAGGAGAAGATTGAGGAAATCTATACTCCGATAGGACTTGATATAAAGTCTGAGACTCCGGCGGAAATCGCCATCTCCATACTTGCAGAGATAATATCGGTAAAAAATTCAAAGACCAGGAATGTGGGCTATGTTGAAGGAATGCTTGAAAAGATCAAAGAGAGCAATGAGAGAATGGTTATGGCAACTATCGTAGATAAAAAGGGCTCGGCACCGAGAGGAGTCGGAGCAAAGGCACTGTTTTTAAGAGACGGAAGCTTTATCGGAACTATCGGTGGCGGAAAAGCCGAACATGATATTATGGTTAAGGTGGATGAGGTATTAAAAAGCGATGAAGATATAAAGCCTTATCTGTTACATGTCAATCTTACAGACAGTGAAGCAAGTTTGGAAGGCATGGTCTGTGGAGGAAGAATAGAAGTACTTATAGAACCGGTTTAGATATGAGAGATTGTTACAACAGAGAGATAGACTATATGCGTATCTCGGTTACAAACAGGTGTAACTTCAGATGCACATATTGTATGCCTGAGACAAAAAAAGTTGAAGAGACTTTGAGCTTGGATGAAATATACGAAGTGGCGCTTGCGGCAAGCAGATGCGGCATAACCAAGTTTAAGATAACAGGCGGAGAGCCTCTTATAAGAGACGGAATATCGGATTTTATAAAAAGACTTCATGATATAGACAGTGTAAAAGATATCACTATGACAACAAACGGGTTCTATCTTTGTAAATATGCAAAAGATTTAGCTGAGGCAGGACTTTCAAGTGTGAATGTAAGTCTGGATTCGCTAAAAAAAGACAGGTTTTTAAAAATTACAGGTGTGGATGCACTTGATGATGTTATGGAAGGTATCTATAAGGCTGAGAAGTCGGGATTAAGTACAAAGATAAATGCCGTCTTACAAAGAGGAGTAAATGATGATGAACTCTTTGATATTATAGGGCTTGCAAAAGACAATAATATAAATATAAGGTTTATTGAAATGATGCCTATAGGTCATGGCAAGGAGTCTGACGGTGTTTCCAATTTTGAGGTATCGGAGAAAATAAAAGAGAAATATATTGTAAGCGCGGATAATAAAATACACGGTAACGGACCTGCAAAGTATATAAAGCTTGAAGGTTTTAAAGGTTCAATAGGATTTATCAGCGCAATACACGGTAAGTTTTGTGACGGATGCAACAGAATAAGGTTTACATCAGGCGGAAAACTAAAGCCGTGTCTTTGTTACGCATCAAATATAGATCTGAAGGATATTATAAAGGATACTACAATAGGACCTGAAAAAAAAATAGAACTACTTGAAGAGAAGATAAGAGAGTGTATAACTACAAAGCCGAAAGCACATGCCTTTGAAGATTTATCTAAGGTAAGTGAACTTAAGGATATGGTAGAAATAGGTGGATAAGATGGAAGTAAAAGCTGAAGTTTTGGCAGTATGTATAAGTGAGAAAAAAGGAACAGAGAAAAAAGAAATAGAGAAGGCCGTATTAAAGCCTGATTGGGGTATTGAAGGAGATGCCCATGCCGGAAAGTGGCATAGACAGGTAAGTCTTTTGGCATTTGAAAAGATAGATGATTTCAGAAAAAAAGGAGCCGAAGTGGACTTCGGTGCATTCGGAGAGAATATTATTGTATCAGGTGTTGACTTAAAAAGTCTACCTGTGGGAACCGTACTTGAAATAGGAGATGCAATCTTAAAGGTAACACAGATAGGCAAAGAATGTCACAGCCACTGCAATATATATCATAAAATGGGAGACTGCATTATGCCCAGAGAAGGTATATTTGCAGAGGTTTTGAAGGGAGGCTGTATACAAAAAGGAGATAAAATAAATATAATTGAAAAAGAAGTCGGACCTTACAGGGTAGGTATTATCACTGTTTCAGACAGGGCGTCACAGGGAGTATATGAGGACAAATCCGGCCCTGTTATAAAAGAGCTTGTTGAGGAAGCCGGGATGGAAGTGATTGACTGCCTTATCGTACCGGATGAGAAAAGTGAAATAGTAAAAAAGCTGCTTCACTTCAGTGATCAGAGACAGGCGGATCTTATATTTACTACAGGCGGAACAGGTTTTTCAAAAAGAGATGTTACTCCTGAGGCTACAAAACAGGTGGTTGAAAGAGAAGTTCCCGGTATAGGGGAAGCACTTAGAAGCTATTCGATGACCATTACACCAAAGGCAATGTTAAGTCGTCAGACCGCAGGAATAAGAGGAAATACTCTTATAATAAATTTGCCGGGAAGTCCTAAAGCCTGCAGAGAGAACATTGAATATATAATTAAGCCGCTAAAACACGGACTTGGAATACTTAGCGGCAGAGAAAGTGACTGATATTATAAAATTAAAGGGAGACTGTTATGAAGTTGAAAAGTATTTGTAAAGTATTGGGTGTTGTTGCGGCAATCGTGCTTACAGGATGCGGTAGCACAAAGACTGCAGAGAGTAAAGTCGCAGATACTACCGCACAGACAAGCGCAGAGGAGTCGAGTGCGGAGTCAAGTGAGCAGACAAGTGCACAGGAGAGCAAGGCTGCAAGCGACCCTTCGGCGGTAAATGTATTTGCGGCGGCATCGCTTAAGGGTGCGATGGATGAGATAATCTCGGAGTACAACAAGGCAAATCCTGATGTAAAGATAAATTTAAATACGGATTCATCAGGTAAGTTGCAGACTCAGATAGAAGAGGGATTTGCTTGTGATATCTTCTTCAGTGCGGGAAAAAAGCAGATGGAGAAGTTAAAAGAAGAGGGACATATAAAGGACGGTACGGATGTAGATTTGTTACACAACAAACTCTGTATTGTAGCACCTAAGGATTCGGACACAAAGGTTACAGGAATTGCAAATATTAAGGAAGCAAAGTCAATATCAATAGGTGAAACAAATGTACCTGCAGGTGCATATGCAAGAGAAGCACTTTCAAAGGCTTATCCTGACCTTGGCATTACAAAAGAGAGTACAGGTGCAGAGCTTAAGGAGAAGCTCGGCATGGAGATAATAGAGAACTCAAATGTTACAAAGACACTTTTGTCTGTAGTGGACGGATTCGGTGAGGTAGGATTTGTATATCTTACAGATACATACGGCAATAATGATGTGAAGGTTATCGAGAAAGTGGACGAGTCTTTGACAGGAAAGATCACTTATCCGATAGCAAGAGTAAACAATGATGAGGCTGATGAGAAGGTAAGTAGTGAGGCCGATAAGTTCTATGACTATTTGAAGTCGGACTCCGCAAAGAAGGTATTTGAAAATTATTTATATGAATAATGTTTTAGCACATTTAGATTGGAGCCCTTTTTTTATAACCCTAAAAATAGGGCTCTTTTCTACAATAATATGTTTTTTTCTGGGTGTGGGACTTGCATATGTAAGTCTATATATGAACAAAAGGATAATGGCGGTATTTGACAGTATACTTACACTTCCGATGGTACTGCCGCCTACCGTGGTGGGATTTTTTCTGCTTCTTATATTCAGCAGAAGGAGACCTGTGGGGATGTTCTTATACGGACATTTCCATATAAAGATAGTCCAAAGCTTTGTGGGATGTGTAATCGCAGCCTTTATTATTGCATTTCCGCTGATGTATAAGAACGCAAAATCGGCATTTTTACAGCTTGATAAAAATTTGATATATGCAGGCAGGACTTTGGGGCTGTCGGAGTTTAAGATTTTCTTTAAGATAGTATGCCCTATTGCATCGCCTTCGCTGTTTTCAGGAGCGATACTCAGTTTTGCAAGGGCTATAGGTGAGTACGGTGCAACTTCAATGCTTGCCGGTAATATATCGGGAAAGACTTCGACAATATCACAGCAGATAGCGATTCTGGTACAAAACCAAAATTATCTTGAGGCAGGTATATGGGTAGCTGTTGTACTTTTTATTGCATTTCTTATAATGCTTTTGATGGAATATATACAGAGGTAGTATGCTTGAACTTAATGTAAAAAAGAAGCTGAACAACTTTACTTTGGAAATAAATTGCAGCCTTGACAGCAACAGAATAGGAATTTTGGGCGGCTCAGGTGCCGGAAAAAGTATGATTTTAAAGATGATTGCAGGTATAGAAAAACCTGACTCCGGTTATATAAAGCTGGACGGTAAGTTGTTGTTTGACTCACAAAAAAATATTGATATAAAGCCGCAGGACAGACATATAGGATATTGCTTTCAAAACTATGCACTTTTTCCACATCTTTCAGTGTATGAAAACATTATTATAGGACTGGACAATAAAAGTAAAAGTCTTGCTGATGAGTTTTTGGAAAAATTTGGGCTGACTCAGATAAAAGATGCCAAGCCGAACAGAATAAGCGGAGGTCAGGCGGCTAGAGTGGCAATGGCAAGAATACTTATAAGAAAACCGAAAGTGTTACTGTTTGATGAGGCGTTTTCGGCACTTGATATATATCTCAGGGATCATATACAGGAAGAGATAGCATCAATACTAAAAGACTTTGAGGGCAGTGCAATATTTGTATCACATTCAAGAGATGAGATATACAGACTTTGTGAAAGTATGATAGTTATTGAGAGGGGAAGAATAACCAATCTTGGAAACACCAAGGAAATATTCAAAAATCCCGAGACGAAGAATGCCGCAATACTAACAGGTTGTAAAAATATTTCCGATATAAGATATATTGATGAAAATACATTGGAAGCTCTTGACTGGGGAGTAAGTTTTAAGTTTTCAGAGACATTACCTAAGGGATTATCTTCAGTAGGAATAAGAGCACATGATTTTCATCCTGTATGGGGCAAATCTGAGGGAAATATATTTGATTTCAGATTAAAAAGTAAGGCCAAGTTGCCGTTTGAGGATAATTATTATATAAAGACAGGTGGCGGACAGGATATTACCTGGCTTGTTCAAAGAGAGATGAAAGAGTTGATAGAAAAAAAGGGGTTACCTGATTTTTTGAAAGTAGATGAGAATGATATATTGTTATTAAAATAGATTGGAGAAAAATGGAGTTTACACATTTTGATGAAAATAAGAATGCCGTGATGGTGGATGTATCGGATAAGGATATAACAGACAGGGTTGCGATTGCGACAGGCAGGATTACACTCTGTGATGAGGCTATGGAAGCGATAAAGGGCAGAAAGATAAAAAAGGGAGATGTTCTGACCGTAGCACAGGTGGCAGGTATTATGGGACAAAAAAGGACCTCGGAGCTTATTCCTATGTGCCACAATATCAATCTGACCGGATCCAAGATAACCTTTGAGATAGAAGGCAATGATATAGTGGTACTTTCAAAGGCGAAGACTGCCGGCAAGACGGGAGTTGAGATGGAAGCGCTGATGGGAGTAAATATTGCACTTCTTACAGTCTACGATATGTGTAAGGCTATAGACAAGAGGATGCTTATAAGTGATGTGCATCTTGTAGAAAAGAAAGGCGGAAAGAGCGGAGACTTTTTCTTTTGATAAAAAGGCTAATCGGGCGATAACCTGATTAGCCTTTTGAGTTATATTATTGTGCCGGCTTAATATATGCGCTTGCTACATAAGCCTGTCCGCCGTTGTAGTTGATGATGGCCCAGTTGGCATCCTGTGCTCCGACATATTCGACACTTACACCTACATTAAGTGTAGCCAAAAGATCGCCGTCTTTTGAAGGTGAAGAGCGAACATTAAGCTTGGTTGTTGTAATGTATTTTGTGGTTGTCGCCTGTGCACTTGTTGTTTCCGAGCTGCTCTCCGAGCTTTCACTCCCTTCGCTTGTAGCGACGGTAGTAGTGGTTGCGGTCTTTGTTTTGGTACCTTTGCCGCCCTTTAGAGGATTGAGTGATCTGAATAAAATTATCAAAATAAACAGAATAACCACACCTATAAGTACTTTTATTAAATCGGGTGTGTTTACAGTCGGCTTTTTCTTTTTAGGAGTTTTCTTTGCGACCTTCCTTTTAGGAGCGGCCTCACCGCTTTTTGTAACAGGTCTTCTTTGTACATTGTCATTACGTACAGGAACCGGAGTTATCTTGCTTTTTTTAGGTGAGTAGTCGCGTATAAAAGTCTGCACTTCCTCTGTGAGCAACTGATATGCTGTAGTGGCATTGAAGCCGTCGTCATTATTTTCGTGTACGGCTTTATTGCTTATAACACAAATCTTATGATAATGTTCACATGATTTTTCTGAAATGGTTTTGTTTTCGCATAAGGAATTTATAATGTCTGTCAGGCTTTGATCGTCATAGTCGTCTCGTCCGCTAAGCTGCTTTATCATAATCTCCAAGGTCTGTCTTGCCTTAATCATGGCAAGATTATATTCCTGACCGGATAGAAGCTTTTCTGTATCATAAACCCCTGCCTGAATCTGCTGCCAGGCACTGTGAGTGGTTGAGTTTGCCATTAGGTAAACCTCCTATATTCTTTGTGTATCTGTGAATAAAAGTGTAAATACGAACTTCACAGAACCCTAAACTTATTATACAATAAGAAGCTTATAAAAGACAATATTTAGCAGATTTTTTTATAAAATATCTTATAAATCACTGAGAATTCTTGAGTTTTAATCTCTTTGCAATCCGTAATCCCCTACATTACCTTTCATTTAAATCCCCCACTTTTAAATACAAAAAAGGAGTGTTACAAAAGTGCAACACTCCAAAAAATATTACTGTAAAATTATGCCTCGGCGATGCACTCGATTTCGCAAAGAACGCCCTTTGGAAGATCCTTTACTGCGAAACAGCTTCTTGCAGGCTTTGATGTGAAATACTTTGCATATACTTCATTGAATGCTGCAAAATCTGCAATCTCTGCAAGGAAGCAAGTTGTCTTTACAACCTTGTCCATACCTGAACCTGCAGCCTCAAGGATAGCAGCTACGTTCTTGCAGCTCTGCTCTGTCTGTGCGGCAATACCCTCAGGAACTTCTCCGTTGGCAGGGTTTACAGGAATCTGTCCTGATGTGATAACCAAGCCGTTTGTGATAAATCCCTGTGAATATGGTCCGATTGCACCCGGTGCATTTTTTGTATCGATTACTTTCATGATAATCTCCTTTTTTCTTTTTCTTATATTTTATACTAATTTTCAGATTTGTACAGTCTATTTTTTGATACTGGAAAATTGACGATATTGACATAATATATATTTAAGAATTGTATTACTGGTATTACATATGAAAAATTGATATAATTAACTAAATGACGGCTTTAAATAAATAAACAGGAGGGTATAATTATGGGACTTATTTCAGCTATAGCAGGTGCGGCAGGAGGAGTGCTGGCGGACTCATGGAGAGATTTTTTCTATGAAGATTCAATGGATAATGAGCTTCTTGTAACCAAAGGTAAAAAAAGAGTGGACCAAAGAGGTTCAAACAATAAATCTACAAACAATGTTATTACAGACGGCTCCATTATCGAAGTTGCAGACGGACAATGTATGTTGGTGGTGGAAAACGGAATGATAAAGGATGTCTGTGCACAACCCGGACAGTATGTCTACAGTAATACTGATGAACCTACTATTTTTGCAGGTAATTTAAAGGAAACTGTAAAAAGAACCTGGGAGCAGTTTAAGAACAGATTGGTATTTGGCGGCGGTGCTACAAGAGATACAAGAGTTTATTATGTAAACACAAAGGATATCTATGGAAATAAGTACGGTACAGCAGAACCGATTCCATACAGGATAGTGGATCCCAATATCGGACTTGATATAGAAAGTGCGGTAAGATGTCATGGAGAGTTTGCGTTTAAGATTGTGGACCCTATACTTATGTACAAGGAAGTTGCGGGAAATACAGGCGGAGAGTTCAGAATGGATGAAGCATTCAGAAGACAGATGACTTCAGAACTGCTTACTTCGCTTCAACCTGCACTCGGAAGACTCTCAGGAATAGGGGCAAGATACAGCGATATCCCGAATCATACCAAGGAAATTGCAAATGAACTTAACAGCGTAATGTCAAGTGAATGGGGAGACAGATACGGTATTGAAATAAGTTCATTCGGAATAAGCAGTATTACCATCTCAAAGGAAGATGAAGACCTTATAAAGCAGCTTCAAAGAACTGCGGTATTCCAGAGAACATCAATGGCGGCTGCAAACTTAAATGCCGCACAGGCTGACGCTATGAGAGATGCTGCAAAAAATACAGCAGGTGCAATGATGGGATTTGCAGGTATGAATATGGCAAATCAGATGGGCGGTATGAATGCAAATCAGCTTTTCCAAATGGCACAAAACGAACAGATGCAACAACAGTACGGTCAGCAAAATAATATGCAGCAACAGTACGGACAAAATAATATGCAACAGCAGTACGGACAAAACAATATGCAGCAGATGAATCAGCAAGCTATAAATACATGGACTTGCAGCCACGGACATGGCGGAAACACAGGTAAGTTCTGCTCCGAATGCGGTGAAGCAAAACCGACAGGTGTTGTAAGCTGTGCTTCATGCGGATACACACCTGCAGATCAGTCACATCTGCCTAAGTTCTGTCCTGAATGCGGAAAGCCGTTCTAAACCGATATAGATGGAGTTAGTATGAATAATATAGATAAGGTAACACTTACAATACCGAAAGAAAAAAATATTGCATTGATTGCACATGACGGTAAAAAACCTGATATTATCAAATGGTGTGAGGAGCATAAGGAAGTTCTGGCTAAGCATAAGCTGTACGGAACAGGAACCACCGCCAGACTTATAACTGAAAAGACAGGACTTACAGTAAAGGGATATAACTCGGGTCCGCTTGGAGGTGATCAGCAGATAGGCGCAAGAATAGTGGAGGGAAAGATAGATTTTGTGATCTTCTTTACAGATCCGCTTACGGCACAGCCTCATGACCCTGATGTGAAGGCACTGTTACGTATAGTACAGGTATATGATGTGCCTATGGCTATCAACAAGTCAAGTGCGGACTTCATTATCACATCATCTCTTATGGATGAAGAGTATGACCATGATGTGATAAACTTTAAAGAGAATGTCTCAAAAAGGGTAAAGGAAATGTCATAAAAATGACTTGCAAGGAAGCAAGAAAGCTCATCATACCTTTTATACATGATGAGCTTTCTATGGAAGATACAAGAGATTTTTTACAGCATGTAAGAGGCTGCAAGGCCTGTATGGACGAGCTTGAAATATACTATATAGTTGAGGTGGGACTTGACGGCAGCGGAAATGACGACATCAACTATAATATGACGGAGGCTCTGCACAGCCATATAAGAGAGGCATATCAGAGAATATTTATAATATTCCTCGGGCAGGTGTTTAAGTATGTGGTAAATACACTTATGATTTTCGGTGTGTTTATTATCGCAATGATGCAATTACGAAATTGGTTCTTTTAGTAGGAGATATATGAAGAAATTAGTTCTGATAGACGGACATAGCATTTTAAACAGAGCATTCTACGGAGTACCTGAGCTTTCAAACTCACAGGGACTGCATACGAATGCCGTTTACGGTTTTTTGAATATTATGTTCAAGATTTTGGACGAGGAAGCGGCTGATTATATAGCAGTCGCTTTTGACTTGTCTGCACCCACATTTAGACATAAGGCATATGCAGAATATAAAGGCACAAGAAAGTCGATGCCTGACGAACTTAGAGAGCAGGTTCCGCTTATAAAGGATGTGCTTTCATCCATGAATATACCGATCCTTACAAAGGAAGGCTATGAGGCGGACGATATAATAGGAACTATTGCAAAGAGATATCAAAGTGACGATGTCTTTGTCAGTATAATATCGGGAGACAGAGACCTTTTGCAGCTTTCCGATAAGCATATAAAGATAAGAATTCCAAAGACATCAAAGGGAGTTACTACAGTTCACGATTACCTTCCCGAGGATGTGATAAGTGAGTACGGTGTGACACCGAAAGAGTTTATAGATGTGAAGGCTCTGATGGGAGATACCTCCGACAATGTTCCGGGAGTGCCTTCAATAGGTGAAAAGACGGCTACAAAGATAATACAGGAGTACCACTCTATAGAAAATGCAATCGAGCATGTGAATGAGCTTAAGCCTCCGAGAGCGTCAAAGGCACTGGCAGAAAATATTGAAGAAGCCAAGTTTTCAAAGATGCTTGTTACGATAGTCACAGACGCTCCAATAGATACCGATATTTCAGATATGGCGGTCGGAAATCTGTATACAAAAGAAAGTCTTGAATGGATTAACAAATTGGAGTTTAAGTCGTTCTTAAAAAGATATGAGAATATGGAAACTGCCGCAAGTATAGAGCTTGATATAAGTGATATTACAGATTTGAATGATTGGAACACTCTTTATGAGAAATTAAAATCTGCAAAGGAGTTCGGTATAGCCATATGTTTGGATGAGAGCGTTATAAAGAGCTATACAGTAAGCGAACTTTATGCAATTTCAATTACCTTGGATAACAGGACATATCTTATAAAAGACATTGAGGGAATTGATGATATTTTGGAGCGGATTATCTGTCTGGATGCCAAAAAATATATACTTTCACTCAAGCCTCTTATAAAGCAGGTAAAGGATATGAAACTTGCAAAGAATTTTTATGATTTGTCTGTGGCGGCATATCTTATCAATCCGCTTAAGGACAGCTATTTTGTGGAAGATATTGCAAGAGACTATATGGGAAGCAGTGTTTCTTCAAAGGCTGAAATGATCGGAAAATCAAAGCTTGGTGAAGTATTAAGGTTCAATGATGAAAAGGCGAAAAAGTACTTTGCAAGTGAAAGCCACGTGGCACTTTTTGCAAGTGACAGTTTACTTAAAAAGCTTAATGAACTTGAGCTTACAAAATTGTATGAAGATGTGGAGATGCCGCTGATATATTCTCTTGCCAAGATGGAAAACACCGGAGTAAGGGTGGATGAAAAGAGGTTAAAAGCTTATGCGGATACACTTCTTGAAAAGATATCAAAGCTTGAAGCAAGTATTACAGATAAGGCAGGAGAGAGCTTCAATATAAATTCTCCGAAGCAGCTTGGAGAGATACTTTTCGGCAAATTAAAGCTCTCAGGCGGAAAAAAGACAAAGACGGGATATTCCACAGCGGCTGATGTGCTTGAAAAGCTTGCACCGGAGCATGAGATAATAAGAGATATACTTGAATATCGTCAGCTTACAAAGCTTAATTCCACTTATGCTACAGGGCTGGCAGGCTATATAAGAGATGACGGACGTATACACGGTACATTCAATCAGACAATAACCGCCACAGGAAGAATCTCATCCACAGATCCGAATCTGCAAAATATTCCTGTAAGAACGGAGATGGGAAGCAAAATAAGAGATATCTTTGTACCTAAAGAGGGCTATGTATTTGTGGATGCGGACTACTCACAGATAGAACTTAGAGTTCTGGCTTCGATGTCGGGAGATGAAAAGCTTATAGAAAGCTACCATATGGCAACAGATATTCATGCGGCTACGGCTTCAAAGGTATTTCATGTGCCGCTTGATGAGGTGACACCTGAACTTAGAAGAAACGCAAAGGCTGTAAACTTCGGAGTTGTCTACGGTATATCGGCTTTCGGACTGTCTGAGGACTTAAGCATTTCAAGAAAAGAGGCGCTTGATTATATCAACAATTATTTTAAAATCTATGAAGGCGTAAAGAAATTTTTAGATAAGCAGGTGGCTGATGCCAAGGAAAAAGGCTATGTAAAGACTATGTTTGGCAGAATAAGGCCTATACCTGAGATAAAAAGCTCAAACTTTATGACAAGATCATTCGGTGACAGAGTGGCGATGAACTCACCGATACAGGGAAGTGCGGCTGATATTATGAAGATTGCTATGATAAAGGTGGATGAGGCGCTTAATAAGAGCGGATATGATGCGGATATTGTACTTCAAATCCACGATGAGCTTTTGGTGGAAGTAAGAGAAGATGAGGCCGACAAGGTAAAAGAACTTGTTGAAAAGTCAATGAGAGAGGCGGTAAGCCTTAAGGTGCCGCTTGAGGTGGACGCACATATCGGCAAGACATGGCTGGAGGCAAAGTAATGAATATTTTGCTTTTGGGAGGTATAGGTTCAGGTAAAAGTGAAGCTTTAAAGATACTTAAAGAAGAACATAATGCAAATATTATTGAGGCCGATAAGGTGGCACATTTTTTGTATGAAAAGGATAGGGCAGGATACACTGCCCTAAAGTCTTTATTCGGCGATACTATACTGGATGATAAAAAAGATATTGATAGAAAAAAATTAGGTGATATACTTTACTATGATAAAGACAAACTACGCAAAGTAGATGAAATAATACATCCGTTAGTAAATGCTGAAATTAAAAAAAGACTTTTAGATAACAGGTTGAATGTAGTTGAGCAGGCGCTTATGCCTGATGAAAACTTCTATGATTCTGTCTGGTATCTGTATACAGATATGGAGGTAAGAATAAAAAGACTGATGTTATCAAGAGGTTTAAGCAGAGAAAGGATAGAGACAATAATCTCAAAACAGCCAAAAGAATCTGATTTTGAGTCTATTGCCGACAAGATTATAAAAAATAACGGAGACAGGTCTGAATTAGAGAAAAATATAAGAGAGGCTTTGAGGTGACACTTTGAGACTGGTAAGCTTGGCAAGCGGTAGCGACGGAAATTCCACATATATCGGCAGTGAAAAGACGCATATCTTGGTAGATGCCGGTATATCAAATAAGAAAATAGAAACAAGGTTAAATGAACTTGGGCTTTGCGGCAAGGATATCTCCGGAGTTTTTTTGACACATGAGCACAGTGACCATATAGCGGGACTTGAAGTATTTGTAAGAAAAAATGAGATACCTGTTTTTGCATCAAGGGGTACACTTGAGTATTTGAAAGACAGAGACAAATACTCAAGAATTTCAGATTATTTTAATATTATTGATTCGAAGAATAACATTATATTGGGAGACCTCAATATAAAAGCGTTTGATATTGACCACGATGCAAACGAGCCGTTCGGATACAGAGTGGAATGTGGCGATAAAAAGATGGCTGTGGCTACAGACCTTGGGAGATATACAAAGGATATTGTAAAAAATCTTTCAGATCTTGACGCACTGCTTGTAGAGGCAAACCACGATATCAGAATGCTTGAGACAGGTCCGTACCCTTATGAACTTAAGAGGAGAATCCTAAGTAATAAGGGACATCTTTCAAATGAGAATTCAGGTAAGTTGATATGTGAGATATTAAATGATAAGATAAAAAAGATTTTCTTGGGGCATTTGTCGGATAAGAACAATCTTCCCGAGCTTGCACTTGAAAGTGTGAGGTTTGAAATTTTTGCAGACGACAGACCATACAATCCTAAGGATTTTGATATAGAAGTGGCAAAAAGAGATGCACTCTCAGAGATTTGCTACGTGTAGTGATATTTAGAAATGGAGAAGTTTATGAACAAGGTAATAATAACTGTAGTAGGTAAGGATACAGTAGGTATTATAGCAAAGGTATGTACATATCTGGCCGAGAATAAGATAAATATACTTGATATATCACAGACCATAGTAAGCGGCTACTTTAATATGATGATGATTACAGATATGGAAAATGCAAGTGTGGACTTTGAAAAAACAGTGGAAGATTTGGATGCTCTTGGGGACGGTATCGGGGTAAAGATAAAGGCGCAAAAAGAAGAAATTTTTGAATCAATGCACAGACTCTAGGAGGAAACTATGTTTGATATGTTTGAAGTAATAGAGACCAACAACATGATAGACAAAGATCTGTTGGATGTCAGAACTATTACGATCGGTATAAGCTTACTGGACTGTATTGATACAGACCTCAATAAACTTTGTGACAATATTTATAATAAAATTACAAGGGTGGCAAAGAATCTTGTAAAGGTGGGAGATGATATCTCAAGAGATTTCGGTGTGCCTATTGTAAATAAAAGAATATCCGTTACTCCTATAGCTTTAATCGGCGGCAGTGCCTGTAAGAGTGTGAATGACTTTGTTCAGATAGCAAAGACTCTTGATAAAGCGGCAAAGGATACAGGCGTAAACTTCCTCGGAGGGTATTCGGCTGTAGTATCAAAGGGAATAACGGCGGCGGACAGACTTTTGATGGAGTCAATACCGCAGGCACTTAATGAGACCGATTTTGTATGCAGCTCAGTAAACTTAGGTTCTACAAAGACAGGGCTTAACATGGATGCTGTCAGACTTATGGGTAAAATAGTAAAAGAAACCGCAAAGATTACAGCGGACAGAGATTCTATCGGCTGTGCAAAGCTTGTGGTATTTTGCAATGCTCCCGATGACAATCCTTTTATGGCGGGTGCATTCCACGGTGTAACCGAGGCGGATGCAGTTATAAATGTAGGAGTCAGCGGACCGGGTGTAGTAAGAGCAGCTCTTAAGCAAGCCAGAGACAAGGACTTTGAGGTACTTTGTGAGACTATAAAAAAGACCGCATTTAAGATAACCAGAGTCGGACAGCTTGTGGCAAGAGAGGCTTCAAAAAGGCTCGGTATACCTTTCGGAATCATCGACCTTTCACTTGCACCTACTCCTTCGGTAGGTGATTCGGTAGCTGAAATCTTACAGGAGATAGGTCTTGAGAGAGTGGGAGCACCAGGAACCACAGCCGCACTTGCACTTTTAAACGATCAGGTCAAAAAGGGCGGTGTAATGGCTTCTTCATATGTAGGAGGACTCTCAGGTGCGTTTATACCTGTTTCTGAGGATCAGGGCATGATTGACGCGGTGAATGCCGGTGCTTTGACTTTAGAAAAGCTTGAAGCGATGACCTGTGTTTGTTCAGTAGGTCTTGATATGATTGCAATACCGGGAGATACTTCTGAAGAGACTATTGCGGGAATCATTGCCGATGAGGCCGCTATAGGAATGATAAATCAAAAGACTACCGCTGTCAGAGTAATCCCCGTTATCGGAAAGAAAGAGGGAGAAGTGGTAGAGTTCGGAGGACTTTTGGGATACGCTCCGATAATGCCTGTAAACGGTTTTTCATGTGAGAAATTTGTAAACAGAGGAGGCAGAATACCTGCTCCTATACACAGTTTTAAGAACTGATATAAATAAAGGCTGTTGCATCAAAAAGTGCAACAGCCTTTGTTTTACTTTATCATCTTAAATCCCGGGAAGTAGCGGAAGATTACCTTTGCGATTATCTTATCCTTGTGTACAAAAGGGTGAACCCAACGCCTTGAGTCCGCGGAATTGTTCCTGTTGTCTCCCATACAGAAGTATGAGTCTTCAGGTACTTCAAAGTGCATCGGCGCCTCAGGAATCATAGGCTCTTTTATATAGTCTTCTTCAAGCGGAGTCTCTGAATTATTCAAATATATCTTGCCGTCCTTTATGTCAATGACATCTCCCGGCTCACCGATAATTCTCTTCACATAGTAAAGACTCTCATCGTCAGGGAACTTGAATATTATAACATCACCGCGCTTGGGCTCCTGGAAAAGATATGTAAGTCTGAAGCCGACCACTCTGTCACCTGTCATTATTGTGTTCTCCATAGATGCTGAAGGAACTCTTGAGTTTGCTATAATAAAGAGGTTCAGAACCAGCGCTATTACGGCAGCCACCACTATTATGGAAATCCAACTGAAGATTTCTTTTACAACATCAAAATCTGAATTCTTATTCATTATCTTCTCCAATCCGTTTTTAACATAGTTTTTAAAACCTCTACTATTTTACGCTAATTAAAAGTAGAATACAACCAAATGATAATATAATTATGAAAATAGTAATAAACATTTTTTTAAAAACGCAAGTATAAAATATTATATGATAATAATCACATTTATATTGAGTAGCTTATAACATTTGCTTTTAACTTTGGCAAAAGAATAGTATAATCTATATAAATGTTATGGAGAGGATAAGCGGCAGTATCTTATCTGAACTATTACTCATATTGTAGGAAGAAAGGTTAGGCTATGGATAAGAATTTATATGATTTGATGGATTGGGCAGCAATAGAAGAAATCGCTTATTCTGAATGTGACAGACCGAAAAAGATTCTTGGTTCACATAAGGTGGAAAACGGTTTTTTGGTTCAGACTTTTATACCTCATGCAAAGAGTGTTGAATTGTTGATTGACGGCAATAAAAATCCTGTTGCTATGGAATGTGCGGATGAAGTGGGATTTTTTGCATGTCTTGTAGGTAGAAGCAAGGAGTTTAAGTATCAGTTTATAGTGACATATGATAATGATAGTGTGCAGACAATCTATGATCCGTATTCCTTTGACAGTATTTATACAGAGGAAGATTTGTCAAAGTTTGAGGCGGGAATAAACTACGAAATTTATGAAAAAATGGGTGCAAAGCCTATGACACTTTCAGGAGTGGAAGGTGTAAATTTCTCGGTTTGGGCGCCTGAAGCTATGAGAGTGTCCGTAGTAGGTGATTTTAACCTGTGGGACGGCAGAAGGCATCAGATGAACAAGCTTGGAGACTTCGGAGTATATGAACTGTTCATACCGGGGTTGAAAGCCGGAGACCTTTATAAGTTTGAAATAAAAACCATGAAGGGAGAGCCGATGTTGAAAGCGGATCCGTATGCTTTCTATTCAGAACTCCGTCCGAATACTGCAAGCATAGTGGCAGACATTTCAGGATTTGAATGGAGTGATGAGGACTGGATGAAGAACAGAGATGTATTCCAGTCCACAGAGACTGATAAATCTCCTGCAATGAATATATATGAATTGCATCTCGGCTCATGGATAAGAAAAGAGATGCAGTATGGTGAAGACGGTGAAGAGGTAAACGGTTCGGTATTCTATAACTACCGTGAGATAGCGCCGAAGCTTGCCACCTATGTGAAGAAGATGAACTATACACATATAGAGCTTATGCCGATTATGGAACATCCTCTTGACGGAAGCTGGGGATATCAGGTTACAGGATATTACAGTCCTACAAGCAGATACGGTACACCGGATGACTTTATGTATTTTATGAACTATATGCATAAAAAGAATATCGGTGTAATACTTGACTGGGTTCCGGCACATTTCCCAAGAGATTTGCACGGACTGGGCTGCTTTGACGGCAGTCATGTATATGAGCATCCGGATCCAAGAAGAGGTTCACATCCTCACTGGGGCACTTTGATATACAACTATGCAAGACCGCAGGTGAGCAACTTCCTTATTGCAAACGCACTTTTCTGGGCTGAAAAGTACCATGTGGACGGTATCAGAATGGATGCGGTGGCTTCCATGCTCTACCTTGACTACGGCAAGAATGCCGGAGAGTGGTTGCCGAATATATACGGCGGAAATGAAAATTTGGATGCAATAGAGTTTTTGAAGCATCTTAATTCAATATATAAGAAAAAACATCCTTCAAGTCTTTTGATTGCCGAGGAGTCTACGGCATGGCCGAAGATTACAGGTGATTTAAAGGACGGCGGACTTGGATTTGACTACAAGTGGAATATGGGTTGGATGAATGACTTCCTTGAGTTTATGAAGCTTGACCCTTATTTTAGAAGCGGAGACTACAACGGACTTACATTCTCATTACTCTATGCATACAGCGAAAACTTTATTTTGGTACTCAGCCATGATGAGGTGGTACACGGTAAGGCGACTCTTGCAGGAAAGATGCCGGGTGCAACTCAGGAGGAGAAGTTCAACAATCTGAGAGTTGCATACGGATTTATGATGACACATCCGGGAAAGAAGCTTCTGTTCATGGGACAGGAGTTCGGACAGATGAATGAGTGGAATGAGGACGTGTCACTTGAGTGGGATCTGCTTGAGTATGAAAATCACAAGAAGATGCAAAGATACTCAAAGGCACTCAATAAGCTTTATCTGGATTATCCTGCACTTTATAAGCTTGACTACAATCCTGACGGATTTGAGTGGATAAACTGTACCTCAAAAGATGAGACAATTGTAGTATTCCTCAGAAAGACACAAAAAGAAGAGGATACATTGGTAGTGGTATGCAATTTCACACCGGTAGTATATGAAAGAGAAATAGGAGTTCCTTATAAGGGTACTTATACGGAGATTTTCAACTCGGATGATAAGAAGTTTGGCGGAAGCGGAGTAGGAAATAAGAGAGCGAAAAAGTCCGTTAAGAAAAAAGTGGACGGAAGAGAAAACTCCCTTAAGATTAAAGTTCCTCAAATGGCAATGGTAGTATTCAAGTGGGATAAATAGTGATTTTTAATATTTTTAAATTATGTAGAGCCGGGATTTGTCTGACAAGCGTGACTGATTCCGGCTTGCCGAGTATATCGGAAAGTGATGTGGCGGAATCTGTCGCCAATGATATTCAAAAGCTTAAGCCGAGTGTGATGATGGAAACCTTAAAGAAACTCTATCCTTTCTTCCTTGCACTGGCATATGACATAGTGATAGTGATTATTACATTACTTATAGCAAGTCAAGTGATCAGACTTTTATCAAATATGCTTGATAAGTTCTTAAAAAGGATAAATATTGATATAGCTGTAAGGAGATTTTTGCTGTCTACGCTGAAAGTGGCACTATATGCCTTGGTTGCACTGGGACTGGCGGAAAGAATCGGTATAAGCAGTGCATCCATAGTGGCAATACTGGGTTCTGCAGGTGTTGCGATAGGTTTGGCATGGCAGGGAAGCTTAAGTAACTTTGCCGGAGGAATGATTATTCTTTTCAGTCACCCCTTCAGCAGAGGTGATTATATCATTACTCCGAAGGCTGAGGGTATTGTAGATACTATAGGTATAATATATACGGTGCTTTTGACACCGGACAACAAAAGAATATCCATACCCAACGGCGCGTTGGCAAATGATGTCATCACCAATGTTACAGCAAACGATATCAGGCGAATAGATATAAAAGTGGGAGTATCATATAACACCGATATCAGAAAAGCAAAAAAGCTTATAAAAGAAGCATTTGATGAAAACGGATTGATACTTAAGAACAATGATATAGTTTCGTATGTGGACGATTTGGCGTCTTCCGCCGTTATGCTTGGCGGTATGGCATGGTGTAAGACAGGAGACTATTTGACTGCAAAGTGGGCAATAGTCGAAGAAATCAAGATAAAGTTTGATAAAAACGGCATCGAGATACCTTATGACCAGCTCGAAGTACATATAAATGAATCAAAGGGATCTACAAATCAGAACAAAGCAGAATTACTTTAGCATAGTAGAGAAATAAAGTGTTGACAGATACACTTTAGTGTGCTACCATAAGAAAGCGTTAAGACAAAGCAACAAAGCAAAGAAAGTAATGAGGTGTATTATGAAGAAAATTTATTTGTTTGGAGTATTGGCGGCACTTATGTTGGCAGGTTGTTCTAATGCAAAGACAACCGAGAGCACATCTGCATCTGCAGAAACAAGTAAAACTGCAAGCGAGAGCAGCGAAGCAGTGAAAACAGACAGTAAGAATACTTTTACTGTAGGATTTGATCAGGACTTTCCTCCGATGGGATTTGTAGGAGATGACGGACAGTTTACAGGATTTGACCTTGAAGTGGCTGCCGAGGTTGCAAAGAGAATGGGCAAGGAGATAAAGTATCAGCCTATAGCTTGGGATGCAAAGGATATGGAGCTTTCATCAGGCACTATAGACTGTATTTGGAACGGCTTCAGTATACAGGGAAGAGAAGATAAGTATACATGGTCAAAGCCGTATATGAAAAACGATCAGGTATTTGTAGTAAAATCCGATTCGGGTATAGATTCAATAGAGGATCTTGCAGGTAAGAAGGTTGAAGTACAGACAGATTCTTCAGCAGAGGCCGCATTAAAAGAAGACCCTGATATGGTAAAGACATTTGGAAGCCTTCAGACTGTAGCTGATTACAACACCGGATTTATGGACCTTGATATGGGCGGTGTTGATGCTATAGCAATGGACAGTGTGGTAGCAAACTATCAGATTACAAAAAGAGGCGGAAACAGCTTTACAGTGCTTGATACACCGCTTGCAAGTGAAGAGTACGGTGTAGGATTTAAGCTCGGTAATGAGGCTTTGAGAGATGAAGTTCAGGCAAAGCTTGATGAGATGAAAGCTGACGGAAGCTTGAAGACTATTTCAGAGAAGTGGTTTGGTAAGGATGTTACTACTTTAGAGTAATGTAAGAGACGCTGACAGTTCATCTGCCGGCGTTTTTTATGCACAATATATCTTATAGGAGAATTTATGAATATTCTTAATATTGCAGCAAAGCTTGCACCGGGTATGCTTGTAAGTATACAGATATTCCTGGTCACATTGATATTTTCGCTTCCGCTTGGACTTTTGGTTGCATTTGGAAGAATGAGCAAAATAAAAACAGTATCTTATCTGTGTAAGATTTATATATCTATAATGCGCGGTACACCGCTTATGTTACAGCTTATGGTGGTATATTTCGGACCTTATTATATCTTCGGAGTATCAATTTCGGGAAGCTATCGTATGGTGGCTACCATAATAGGTTTTGTAATAAACTATGCCGCTTACTTTGCGGAGATATACAGAAGCGGAATCCAGTCAATGCCTGCCGGACAGTATGAAGCTGCAAAAATATTGGGATATAGTAAATCTCAGACATTCTTTGTTATCATATTGCCGCAGGTCATAAAGAGAATATTGCCTTCCGTAACCAATGAGGTAATAACCTTGGTAAAGGATACTTCACTTGCATTTACAATAAGTGTAGCGGAGATGTTCACTATGGCAAAGGCATTGGCAAGCAGTACGACAAGTATGTATCCTTTTGTATGTGCGGCATTGTTTTATTATATATTTAACGGTATCGTTGCATTTGTAATGGAGTTTATTGAGAAGAAATTGGAATATTATAAGTAGGTGATTATGTCATTATTAAGTATGAAGTCGGTAAAAAAGTCCTTTGACGGCGTGGAGATATTAAAGGATATTTCACTGGAAGTCGGTGAAGGTGAGATTTTAAGTATTATAGGTCCTTCAGGTTCAGGTAAGTCTACACTGTTGCGCTGTGCCACACTGCTTGAAAGTATGGATGACGGTGAACTTAGCTACAGTGGAAATCCGGTATGTAAAAGTGTGTCAGGAAAATCTGTTTATGAAAGTCCTGCAACTTTGAAAAAGATTTCAGAGCGTTTCGGGCTTGTATTTCAAAACTTCAATCTCTTCCCACATATGAATGTGTTGCAAAATATCTGTGACGCGCCTATAAGAGTACAAAAAAGAGATAAAGCAAGTGTGAAAAAAGAGGCTTTTGAACTGCTTAAGAAAATGGGGCTTTCAGACAGAGCCGATGCTTACCCGTATCAGCTTTCAGGCGGACAGTCACAGAGAGTGGCAATAGCCAGAGCATTGGCGCTCAATCCGAAGATTTTGTTTTTTGACGAACCTACCTCGGCGCTTGACCCGGAGTTGACAGGAGAGGTTTTAAAGGTTATAAAGTCTTTATCGGATCTGAATATTGCAATGGTCATAGTAACTCATGAGATGGCTTTTGCAAAAGAAATTTCAGATAAGGTTATTTTCATGTCGGGCGGTGTTATAGTGGAATCCGGGACTCCGGATGTGGTATTTGCATCGGACAATGAAAAGACAAAGAACTTTATAGGGGCATTAAACAAATAGACGGAAGGTGAAGATATGAAATATATAGTGGTACTTGGCGACGGAATGGCCGACAGAGATATAAAGGAGCTTGGCAATAAGACAATACTTGATGTGGCAAAGAAGCCCAATATTGACGGCTTAAAGGGCATTATGGGTATGGTAAAAACAGTGCCTGACACACTGAAGCCCGGCAGTGATGTAGCCAACCTTGCAGTAATGGGATATAACCCTTTGGAGTGCTATACAGGGCGTTCTCCGCTTGAGGCTGTAAGTATCGGAATAAAGATGAAAGACAGTGATGTGGCAATCAGGTGTAACCTTGTTACACTTTCAGATGAAGAGGATATTAAAAAAAGAAAGATGATTGACTACTCTGCAGGAGAAATATCAACAGATGAGGCAAAGGAGCTTATAAAGGCTGTAGAAGAAGCGCTTGGAGACAGCGAGTTTAAATTTTATCCGGGAATCTCATACAGACACTGCCTCATCTGGGATAAAGGTCAGACAGGCCTTAACCTTACACCTCCGCATGATATATCAGACAGAGTTGTAGGAGAGTATCTGCCGAATAATGATAAGATTTTTAATCTTATGGAAAGAAGCTATGATATATTAAAAAATCATCCTGTAAATACAAAAAGAATAAAAGAAGGTAAGAACCCTGCAAACTCCATATGGCTTTGGGGTGAAGGTACCAAGCCTAGGATAGAAAACTTCTATAAAAAGACAGGGCTGAAAGGCGCTGTAATTTCCGCCGTTGACCTTATAAAGGGTATAGGAATCAGTGCCGGTATGGAAAGCATTGATGTTGAAGGTGCGACAGGTACACTTGATACCAACTATAAGGGAAAGCTTGAGGCCGCAAAAAAGACATTGTTAAAGGACGGCAACGACTTTGTATATATTCACCTTGAAGGACCTGATGAATGTGGACATCACGGTGATATAGAGGGTAAAATTTTGGCGGTTGAAAGAATTGATAAGAATATAGTTGGCCCGCTTTGTAAGGAGTTAAGAGATGCCGGTGAGGATTTTGCAATGCTTATAATGCCGGATCACCCTACACCTATTGAGACCAAAACTCACTCATCCGATCCTATTCCTTTTAAAATCTACAGATCAAATGCTGAGAAGGGAAGTGTCGAGGTATACAGTGAAAAGAATGCGGCTAAAGGCGGAATATTTATAGAAGACGGGTACACTTTACTGTCAAAGTTTATAAACAATACATTATAATCACAGGTCTGCAATCCGGGATTTACGGATATGCAGACTTTTATTTGCCCTTGATATATGGTTTTTAATACTATATACTGATGTTATGAAAACTAATATTGAAATTATAAATGATATGATAAAGCATTTTGAAAAGCTTGATATTGTAAAGTCTGAGGATATTCCGGATATATCGCTGTATATGGATCAGATGACAAGTTTTATAGATGAGAAGCTGACAAGTTTTAAAAAAGAGGAGGATGATAAGCTTCTTACAAAGACTATGATCAACAACTATACCAAGAATAAGCTTTTGCCGCCTTCAGATAAGAAAAAGTATACAAAGAACCATGTGATGCTGCTTATCCTTATATATTTTTATAAAAATGTGCTTTCATTTGCCGATATAAAGAGTCTGTGTGACCTAAGTGTATATGACAGTTTTAAAAAGGAGGACGGCTCACTTTCAAGGCTGTATGATATTTTGGTAAGTATGGAGTCGGATAAAAAAGATGCGATTATCTCAGACTTAAAGGACAGGCTTGAGTCTGCAAAGAAAAAGTCAAAAGACTTTAACAGCGAAAGTGTTGAGTTATTTACATTTTTATCAGATATTGTATTAGAAGTATATTTTAAACAACATCTTATTGAGTATATTTTGAATAAATTATAATGTAAACGTCAAAATATCTTTGTTTCTATACATACTTATATAAAAATAACATATAAAAGATATGAATTAGTAAGAAAATTTTAACTATACATGAGACCTTAAATTAAATATACTTAGAGTATAAAGACAGCAAGGCTGTGAAAATATAAGGAGGAATGTATGAGGTTAGCTAAGAAATTGGCGATTTTCGGGACGGTCTTAGTATGCTCATTTGCGGCGATGCCTGTATATGCGGCGAATAAGACCATCAGTTCAGTTGGAATAAAAGTAAATACGGATTTGGATATAGGAGACAATACGGACACACTCAGTATCAACTACGGAGGAAATTCAGGCGGAGATATCAATGTATACACCGCATCGGACAGGTTCAATGTGGTGGATGCGGAGATTACAAGCGGAAAGAAGCGTCTTAATATAGGAGATGAGATAAAGCTTAAGATTACACTTGAGCCTGCAAGCGATTATTCCTTTAAGGGGACTTATTCATCATCCAATATAAGCGTTACCGGAGGTAAGTATCTTTCATCTTCAAAAAAAGACGGTGACTTGGTGGTGGCCGTTAAGTTAAATCCTATAAAGGGCACATATGAGCAGCCTGAGGATGTGGAGTGGAAGGACAGCGGTATCGGTATTGCCAAGTGGGATGAGCCTTCGGGAACTTCAGGATATTACGAGTTGATACTGCTTCGCGGAAGCACACAGGTTACCAAGGTGGAAAATTATAAGGGTAACAGCTACAGCTTTAGAAACGATATGACACAAAAAGGTACATATAAGTTTAAAATCAGAACAGTAAGTCATGGTGACGACTACGGCAGAAGTTCGGACTGGGTGACTTCAGATGAGTTTTATCTGGATGAGAGCAATGTATCAAAGGGCAATAACAACTCTTCAAACCAGGGTGGAAACGGTGTCGGAAACAATGTAGGCTGGAACAAGTCGGGTGATACATGGTACTTCAGATTCCCTGACGGAAGTCTTAAGACAAACGGTTGGGAATATATAGGAGATAAGTGGTATCTTTTTGACGACACGGGCAGAATGCTTACAGGTTGGCAAAAGAGAGACGGTGAGTACTACTATTTGAACTCATCAGGTCAGATGACTATGGGATGGCAGCAGTCAAACGGTAAGTGGTATTACTTAAATGCCGAGGTGCCGAGAGGTAAGATGTTAAGCAACACATGGCTTCACAGCAGTGACGGCAAGTACTATTATTTGGACAGTAACGGTGCTATGTGTGAGAAGTGGACACAGATTAGCGGAAACTGGTATTATTTCTATCCGGGTTCGGGATTTATGGCTACAAACACCACAATTGATTCATTCAGACTGGGCGCAAACGGTGCCTGGATAAGATAAAAACGGGGCGAAAGCCCCGTTTTTTATAAATCTTTGAAATGAAATTCTTTTTTACCGTCTGCATAGTCGGCTACAATATCGCCGTTGCCGTAAAGCTTATACTTGTAGGTGCAAAGTCCTTCAAGGCCTACAGGTCCTCTTGCATGGAGTTTTCCTGTACTGATTCCGACCTCGGCACCGAAACCGTATCTGAAACCGTCTGCAAATCTGGTTGAGCAGTTTTTGTATACATTTGCCGAGTCGACTCTGTTCATAAAATAGTCCGCATTTGAATCTATATTTGTGAGTATGGCGTCGGTATGATGTGAGCCGTAAGTATTGATATGATTTATCGCCTCATCAATGTCGTCAACCGTCTTTACATTGACAGTCTTTTCAAGGTACTCCGTATGAAAAGAGTTGTCTGTAGCAGGTACGGCATTATCAAATTTATCTATGATATTCTTATGTGCAAATACTTTGATCCTAGCATCGTTAAATGCTTTATTTAATCTTGGGAAAAGCTTATCTACAGCATTTTTGTGAACCAGTATTGTCTCTGTGGTATTGCAGGCTGAAGGATACTGAGTCTTTGCATCCACCAAAATTCTTATAGATTTGTCAAGGTCAAAATCTTCATCCACATAGGTGTGGCATATACCGTCAGCATGTCCCATTACAGGAATATTTGTATTGTCCATAATATATTTTACAAAGGAATTTGAACCTCTAGGTATAAGCAAATCCACATATTCATAACAGGAAAGCAGCTCGCTTACATCACTTCTGGCCTCAAGCTGAACAAGTGCATGCTCGGGAAGATTTGAATCTTTGATGGCTCTTTTTATACTTTCAAATAAAGCTCTGTTTGTAAGCAAAGCCTCGCTGCCGCCCTTAAGTATGGCTGCATTACCGCTCTTTATGCAAAGTGAAGCAATCTGAACCAATGCATCAGGTCTTGCCTCAAAGATAACACCTATAACGCCGATAGGAGTGGTGGTTCTTGTAAGTACCAATCCTTCATCAAGTTCCCTTTTTAGAGTGATTTTTCCGATAGGGTCAGGCATCTTTATAAGGTCGTTGATTCCGGCTATAACGGTATCCATCTTATGTTCGTCAAACAAAAGCCTTGACAGGATGGAAGATGAGATGTTTTCAAGACGGGCATTTTCGATATCTCTCTTATTTTCCGCCAATATATGTTCTTTATCTTTTTTGAGGTTCTCAATAATATTTTTTAAGCAGGTATTTCTCATCTCATTGCTGCTTGCCATAAGCAAAAATGAGTCCGCTTTTACTTTTTTTGCAATTTCTTTCATAACTCTCCTTATTTAAAAATTGATTGTACCAGTACCATATAAAGTATTGTACCGGCGGATATGGATAAAATCATCTGTCTTTTCCAAAAATGAAGAAAAACTGTAACCGCAATACATATGGCTTCGGGAATTGCGTGGTTGTCATTAAATACGGATACATCCTTAAGCGAGTACACCACTAAAAGTCCAAGTACTGCAGCCGGAAGCACCTTTCCGAGGTACTTTATATATTTTGGGGTTTCCTTATTTGCGGGAAAAGCGATAAAGGGTAAAAATCTTGTGATCATAGTCGCTATAGCCACGACTGCAATTATAATTATACGTTGTATTGTACTCATTGTCCAAACCTTCCTCTAAGCAGTGTCAGAGCTGCCAATATAATCAACATGGACGGTATTATAAAGTTGGCACCTTTGAATATAATCAGACAAATAAAAGATACAATCAGTCCTATGATTGAAGCGATGTGATTTTTTTCTTTCAGCCAATTCTCTAAAAATATTACGACAAAGAGTGCGGTCATAACAAATTCAATACCTTTTGAATCAAAAGGTATAAAGCTTCCGAATATACCTCCCAAGGTGGCACCGGCAACCCAATAAAATTGATTTAACAAGGTCACAAAGAACATAAACCATCCCTTGTCAACGCCTTCAGGGATAGTGACTGTAGCATTGATAGAGAATGATTCATCACACATTCCATATATAAGATAGTATTTTTTAAGTCCCGGTATATTGTACTTTTCAAGCATGGACAGTCCGTAGAACAGATGCCTTGCATTTATCATAAGGGTGAGGAAAAATATATTTATAGGGTCAAAGCTTCCAATCAACCATGAAACGGTGGCAAACTCTACAGAGCCGGCAAATATTATAAAGCTCATAAACATCGGGTAAAGAAAGTTAAACCCTGAACGATTCATATAAATGCCGTAAGCAATTCCTAAAAATAAAAATCCTGCCAAAATAGGTATAGTATTTGGAAATGCTGCAAAAAATGCCGACTTTATTTTATTTTGTTTTTGCATATAACTCCAAAAAATAAAAATGCATACCCATGTGCGGGTATGCACTGTTTGATTTATTTCTTTAAATCCTCAACAATCTTATCAGCCATAGCGACTACTTCATCATACTGTGCATTCTTTAAAAGTGACTTTATACTGATTGTTTCATCCGATATATTCACCTTCTTTAACTGGCCGATGATTTCACGCATTCCCTTACCGGCTGTAAGCGCCCAAGAACCGTTCTCAACTACGAATACATCTCTGTTTTGGAAGTTGTGTGCTACAAGATCCATAAGGAAGTTCTCCATAGGTGTGAATATACCGCCGTTGTAAGAAGAAGCGGCAAATACAAGAACCTTTGCTCTGAATGCTTCAGACAAAAGGTATGAAACATCAATTGAAGAAATATCATATACCTTGGTATTTCTTATACCTCTTTGTGCCAAAAGAGTGGCAAGCAAGGTAGCAAATTCTTCAGTGTGTCCGTATACCGAACCTGAGTAGATTACAACCTCATCATCCTCAGGAGTATATGAACCCCAAGTTTGATATTTCTTTATACAAGCTTCAATATCTTCTTTTGTTCTGAATATAGGACCGTGCAGTGCACAAATAAGTTCAATATCAAGACCTGAGAGCTTCTTTATAATGTTCATAACCTGTAGACCGAACTTGCCTACGATATTTGTATAGTATCTTCTCGATTCGGCAAGCCACTCGGACTCATAGTTGAGTTCGTCGGCAAAAATATTTCCTGAAAGTGCACCGAAACTGCCGAAAGCGTCTGAAGAAAAAAGTGTCTTTATTTTCTCATCATATACCATCATTACCTCAGGCCAGTGAACCATCGGCGCAAAGAAGAACTTGAATGTATGCTCACCTGTACTTAATGTGTCGCCTTCTTTTACTTCATGGAATCTGTGATCAAGTGAAAAGTCGAAGAACTGACCTATCATCGCCTTGATTTTTGCATTACCTACTATCATCATATCAGGATGCATATTCAAAAGGTCGCCGAGAGTTGCGGCGTGGTCCGGTTCCATATGTGTTATTACCAGGTAGTCAAGGTGTCTGTCACCAAGTGTTGCTTCCAGGTTTTCAAAGAATAATCCCTCAACAGATCTGTCTACGGAATCAAAGAGTATTGTCTTCTCATCCAATATAAGATAGGAGTTGTAAGACATTCCGTGAGGAATAGGATAAGCATTCTCAAAAAGTCTCTGTCTTCTGTCGCCGGCTCCTACATAATATAAATTGTCCTTAATACATTGTTCCTGATGCATAATTCCTCCATATAATATAGATATAAATATCTGTTCATTTAATCAACCTCCTATAGTATAAAGCAAAAGTTTTTATTTGCAAGATTTTTATAGCATACAATTTTATAAAATTTTATTTTAAGGTAAGGATTTTTGTTTTTATGCTTTGCTATATTATATGAATATGGTATAATGGTGAACGGAAAATACAGGAAAATACATACGGAGGTTTTCACATGGCAAATAAGTGGGTATACCTTTTTACAGAAGGTAACGCAACAATGAGAAATCTTTTAGGTGGTAAGGGAGCAAACCTTGCAGAGATGACAAATCTCGGTTTGCCTGTACCACAGGGATTTACAATTACAACAGAGGCTTGTACACAGTACTATGAGGACGGCGAGAAGATTAACGATGAAATCATGGGCCAGATCATGGATCACATCAACAAGATGGAAGAGATCACAGGAAAGAAATTCGGTGATAAGGAAAATCCGCTTTTAGTTTCAGTTCGTTCAGGTGCAAGAGCATCTATGCCGGGTATGATGGATACTATTCTTAACCTCGGTCTTAACGAAGAGGTTGTAGAGGTTTTGGCTGAGAAGTCAGGCAACCCTAGATGGGCATATGACTGCTACAGAAGATTCATCCAGATGTTCTCAGACGTAGTTATGGAAGTAGGTAAGAAGTATTTTGAGGCTCTTATCGACAAGATGAAAGAGCAAAAGGGTGTTAAGCAGGACGTTGAGCTTGACGCTAATGACTTGAAAGAGCTTGCAAATCAGTTTAAGGCCGAGTACAAGGAAAAGATCGGTAAGGATTTCCCTTCAGATCCTAAGGAGCAGCTTGTTGAGGCTATCAAGGCCGTTTTCCGTTCATGGGATAACCCTCGTGCAAATGTATATCGTCGTGATAATGATATCCCTTATTCATGGGGTACAGCAGTTAATGTACAGATGATGGCATTCGGTAACATGGGTGATACATCAGGTACAGGTGTTGCATTTACAAGAGATCCTGCTACAGGTGAGAAGAAGCTTATGGGTGAGTTCCTTATGAACGCACAGGGCGAGGACGTTGTTGCAGGTGTTCGTACACCGCAGCATATCGACCAGTTAAAACAGGTAATGCCTGAAGTTTATGATCAGTTTGTAAAGATTTGTCATACACTTGAAGATCACTACAGAGATATGCAGGATATGGAGTTTACTATCGAGGACAGAAAGCTTTATATGTTGCAGACAAGAAACGGTAAGAGAACAGCATTTGCGGCACTTAAGATTGCATGTGATCTTGTAGATGAGGGTATGATTGACGAGGCTAAGGCTGTTTCTATGATAGAGCCTAGAAACCTTGATACACTTCTTCACCCTACATTCGATCCTGAGGCACTTAAGAAGGCTACACCTATCGGTAAGGGTCTTGCAGCTTCACCGGGTGCGGCAAGCGGACAGATCGTATTCACAGCTGAAGAGGCTAAGGAATGGGCAGACGCAGGAAAGAAGGTTGTTCTTGTAAGACTTGAGACATCACCTGAGGATATCGAGGGTATGAAGGCTTCACAGGGTATCCTTACAGTTCGTGGCGGTATGACATCACACGCAGCCGTTGTTGCTCGTGGTATGGGTACTTGTTGTGTATCAGGTGTTTCTGAGATTGTTATGGATGAAGAGAACAAGAAGTTCGAGCTTGGCGGAAAGACATTCCACGAGGGAGACGTTATCTCATTTGACGGTACAACAGGTAATATCTATGACGGCGCTATAGCTACAAGAGAAGCTCAGATAGCAGGTGAGTTCGGAAGAATCATGAGCTGGGCTGACAAGTACAGAAGACTTAAAGTTCGTACAAATGCGGATACACCGCATGATGCAAAGAAGGCAAGAGAGCTTGGTGCAGAGGGTATCGGTCTTTGCCGTACAGAGCATATGTTCTTTGAGGGCGACAGAATAGACGCATTCAGAGAGATGATTTGCTCAGATACAGTAGAAGAGAGAGAGAAAGCTCTTGAGAAGATCTTACCTGTACAGCAGGGAGATTTCGAGAAGCTTTATGAGGCTCTTGAGGGTAACCCTGTTACCATCAGATTTCTTGATCCTCCTCTACATGAGTTCGTTCCTACAGAGGAAGCTGAGATTGAGAAGCTTGCACATACTCAGGGCAAGAGCGTAGCACAGATTAAGGCTATCATCGCTTCACTTCACGAGTTCAATCCTATGATGGGACACAGAGGTCTTCGTCTTGCAGTTACATATCCTGAGATTGCGGTTATGCAGACAAAGGCTGTTATCAGAGCGGCTATCAACGTAGCTAAGGCTCATCCTGATTGGAACCTTAAGCCTGAGATCATGATTCCGCTTTCATCAGATTCTAAGGAGCTTAAGTATGTTAAGGATATCGTTGTAAAGACAGCTGATGCCGAGATCGCAGCAGCAGGATCAAACATCAAGTACGAGGTAGGTACAATGATCGAGATTCCTAGAGCATGTCTTACAGCTGATGACATCGCTAAGGAAGCTGAGTTCTTCTGCTTCGGTACAAACGACCTTACACAGATGACATTCGGTTTCTCAAGAGATGATGCAGGTAAGTTCCTCAATGCTTACTATGATAAGAAGATCTTTGAGAACGATCCGTTTGCTAAGCTTGACCAGGTCGGTGTCGGCAAGCTTATGAAGATGGCTATCGAGCTTGGTAAGAAGACAAGACCTGAGCTTCACGTAGGTATCTGCGGCGAGCACGGTGGAGATCCTTCATCAGTTGAGTTCTGCCACAAGATTGGTCTTGACTATGTGTCATGTTCACCGTTCAGAGTGCCGATTGCAAGACTTGCAGCAGCACAGGCAGCTATCGCTGAGAGAAAGTAATATAATATATAGATAGATTTTGGAGCAGACGCGAGGGCGTCTGCTCTTTTTTGGTTCTTTGTCAAGTTTTGGGGTGGGTTGATTTTTCAGCTCACTTTTTATTTTACAAAATGTTTTAATAAATAATATCACCTTACAACTCATCTTAAAAAACAATTCTTAAATGAATCTCAATATTTTTTTATCGAATAACAATACATTTTTATTGCTAAACATTAAATTATATGTTATCATGTTCCCAGTATTAATGAATTTTTTACAGCTTGTAAATATCTATATGTAAAGTAGGAGGTTGTGATGAATTGGACACAAAATAAAAGTATAGCTTTATCTAAGGTATGTGTATTTGTTTTTGCCATATTGGGTATACTGCTTAATATTTACATACACCATGATATAAAATTTATTATCTTAAGGCGCATTTATATTCCTCTTTCCAAGGAAGAACTTATCGGAAAGTATATCATTTTCAGTATGATTGCTGTTTACATACTTGATATACTTGCCTATACCGCACTGTTTCTCCTATATAAGCTCTTATGTAATATACATAAGTCTAAAGTATTTATAGCAGAAAATGTCAAGTATCTTAGAATGCTTTCATGGTGCTGTTTTATTGTCTCATTTGTATGCTTTATTTTAACATTTTTCTATCTACCTTTTGTATTACTTGTTACAGGCTCTGCATTTATGGCTCTTATACTGAGAGTAGTTAAGAATGTCTTTACAGAGGCTATAGAAATAAAGCAAGAAAATGAGTATACCATATAAGGAGAAAAGTTATGATTATGGTAAATATAGATGTGGTAATGGCAAAAAGGAAGATGTCTGCCGGAGAGCTTGCCGAGCGAATAGGTATCACAGCTGCCAATTTGTCCATTCTTAAAAATAATAAAGCCAAGGCGGTACGATTCTCCACTTTGGAGGCTATATGCAGAGAACTTAACTGCCAAGTGGCAGATATACTGGAATACATACCTGACGAAAACTAAAGGAGGTCTTTAACATGAGCGAAAATTTATCAGATAATTATACAGCTATAAATTCAGATAATGATATAACTGCAAATGCAAACAATAATGTATCTGACAGTTCAAACAACACTGCAAGTGCAGGCAATAATATAGCTGACGGTTCAAACAACACTGCAAATGCAGGCAATAATATAGCTGACGGTTCAAACAATACTGCAAGTACTCCCACAGTCGGCATTAATATGGAGTCTGAAACTTCAAATAAGACTCCAATAAAAAAAGAGCCTAAATATAAGTTTGAAACGTTAGATATAATAATGCTGCCCGTTGTATTTATACTCGCATTTTTATGCATAAAATATTATAACTTAAATACAGGCATGGTAACTTTAGGTTTGGGAGCTACCTTATACATAGTACTTTATGTTATCTCAGTGCTTGCATATGCTAAATTAAAGGCTATTAAGTTCAATAGTGAAAGTATTATTTTATCGGTACTTATGATACTTTTAGCCATAAGCTTTACTGTTTTTTATAACTATTCCCTTAATATATTTATGCAAATAGCTATGAATTTTATGCTTATTTATCTTCCTGTAACGGTATTTAACAAGCTTATAAAAAGCGAAACTTCAGCGCTTATATTATATGACTATATCAATGCACTTGTATTTATTCCTATACATAATGCTACTTCTTTTTGGATTTGCATGTTTTCAAAGAGGGGAAAAAGCACTTCAAGTACAAAGACTAAGTACTTTTTGCATATTTTTCTAGGACTTTTGATTGGTACTCCGTTTATAATGATTGTCATTTTCCTGCTTTCAAGTGCAGATGCTACTTTTAAAAATATTTTTGACCATTTATTCAACTTCGATATCAACGTTCCTGAAAATATAGGAACTCTTATATGGTCACTACCTATGGCAACCTACCTGTACGCACTTATCTACGGAAGTTCCATAGAGGATAATTCAAAGTCCTTTAATATAGATAAGTTTAATAAAACCATGGATAATGCAGCTTTCATACCAAGACTTAGTTTATATACCGTTAATGCAGTTATTTGCTGCTTTTATATTCTTTTTATAGGAATACAGGCTATATATTTTATAGATATTTTAGGCGGTTCTTTGCCGGCTGATTTTACCTATTCAGAATATGCAAGACGAGGATTTTTTGAACTTCTGGCTGTTGCCTTAATCAATATAGTATTTATTGCGGTAGCTAAAATTTTTTCAGTTAAAAATGAAAATAATAAGTATTTGCGTATTCATATAATCCTAAATTCAATATTAACATTGGCACTTATATCGGTTGACTTTGCCAAGATGTATCTGTATATAAGCACTTATGGACTTACAACACTGCGCATAATTCCAAGTGTATTTATGATTTTCTTATGTTTTGTATTTGCCTTTATCATAATGGGAGAATTTAAGAAGAGCTTTCCTGTTACCAAATCAAGTTTCTATGCAGGAAATATACTTTTTGTACTTCTTTGTCTTGCCAATATAGACGCAGTGGTTGCCGGGTATAATCTTAATGCCTATATGAACGGTAATCTGCCATACTATGATATATATGATCTTAGGGAAAGTGATATGGCTGCAATGCCTGTTATTTACAAGGCTTGGAAAAACAGTTCCGATAAAGAACTTAAAGATAAGCTACACTTCTGCGCAGAAGGTATCATGGGGTATTATTCTTTTGATATAGATGAACCTATCAGTTATAATTACTCCAGAAATAAGGCTTTCGAAATAAAAAAACATATGAATCTAAATTAAGGTTCTTTGTCAAGTGTTGGGGTGGGTTGATTTTTCAGCCCACTTTTTATATTTGAATTTTTTGAACTTAGCATTTTACCTGGCATTATATATTTAAAGCCTGATAAATATTTTTTTGCACAACAAAAAGACCTCGTCCCCAGACATTTTTTAAGCCGTCACCATTAAAATTCTATTCCTAAAATATGTAAAGTTACGTACACCATAAGATACTCTTTTAAGTACCTTTATCTTGTTATTAAACCCTTCTGTAGGCCCATTTGATATATGTCGATACTTAAGTGGATTTAAGATGTATTTGTAATTATTTCTAAATGCTGTGATTGCCGCATTAAACTCTTTTATGCCGGAACTTTCCACTTCAAGCAGCCATTCGCGAAGTAGCACTCGTTGCTTTGAGTATGATTTTTCATCAAGTAGCTTAATAAACAACTCTTTTATGAAGTGTGCTTTCCTTCTCCAGAGCCCAATATACCTGCCTTATAAAGTGGTACCTGTCAACAACTATCTTAGCATTTGGAAAGTATGTTTTAGCTATATCTATGAAAGTCTTATTCATATCACATGAGAAATATTTTACATTCATGCGTTTTGACTTATCAAGAGACTTAAAGTATTCAACCAAACATGCACTCTTTCTTGAGTAGAGTATATCAAGAACTTTGTGTTTTATAGGATTCACAACAATAGTTTGATACTTTTCGGTTCCGGCATTCCCTTTAAACTCATCTATTGATATAGCTTCCCCAATTCTATCAGATGAATTGTTAAGTGTACCAAGTATCTTATATACAGTGTGAGTAGAAACATTAGCTTTGTCGGATGCCTCTGCAATAGTTATTGCACTACGGAAAGAATGAGCAATGAACTTGGTCAGCCTTTCTTAATAAAAAATTCAATACGATTGTAATGAGGACTAGACACAAGAAATTCATGTTTAAATTTGGTAAAATTTGAAGTAAATGTTCAGAATATCTGAACAAGAACAAAGAACCGGTTTGGAATATCCGAAAAGTAGAGCAAATCTACTTTACAGGTGCTTCCATTCTATTTTGTACTATTTGGTAATCAAAAAATAAATTTTTGCTTTAAGTATTGAAAAGTAGGGTTAGATATGTTGCTATTATTTTAAATCAAGAACTAAATACTTGATTTAAAACAAAGGAGGTAACTGTATGCATGAAATAATGTTAAAAATGAAATTGGCAAATCCTAATCCGACAGGTTATTTAAAGGATCATTTGGAATTCCTTAAAGCCAAACTTGATGAAATGAACTCTCTTGAGAGTAATTATAATCAAAAAAAGGTGACAGTAGTTGAACCGTTTGAAAATGACGACACAGTTGTTCTAAAAGTAGAATCTGAACTTGAATTAAGTTCACCTGGTAGAGCATTTACAGGACTTTCAAGATCATTATTAAATGAAAATTCAAATGAATATGACAGTTTTTTTAAAGAAAATTTATGGCATGGAAGATTGTTCTCATTTGAAAGAGTATATAAAGACTATAAAGTGATTGATAATATTTCAGACACGGATTTTTTGGTTAGAGTATTAGTATTAATACAAAAACCTAAAAGTCTTTTAACACAAACAGAAAGAAATATTCTGTCACAAATGAAAATACTTGCAGCTAATTTAACAAATGATTTTTCAAAAGGCGAAAAGGAATGATTACTTTAAATTCAAATGAAATGAAAGTATATGGAATGATTATAAATTATATAATTCCGGGTCTAGCTCCGGGTAATTATATGGCAAGAGATTTCTTTGGCAATACTCCGGCGATTCCAAGAGTAGTACGCCGTATCTGTGAAGAAGTGAAGGCAGGAAATTTATCTAAAGTATCATTGATTGGGAGAAAATCATCGGACGGGTATAAAATAAAATAGGTGCTTTGAAAATAGAAAGAATGCTGACTCAAAATCAAATATTGGAAGATATTCTTTTTGATTTATTTCCAAATAGTATGTATTATTGTTGATGTAGTTCCTTTGGCATTAACTCGTTATGGAGAGGAAGTTTTATTTGGGTGGGACTATTGGCAAGAATTTGATTGGAGGGGTAGTTGATGCAAAAATGGAAAACGAATCCGGAAGTGATAAAAAATGATCGATATAAAAGTGCTGAAATAGCATATATGGAGATACAGAAATACTGTAAAGTTAAGGGATATATGTTTTTTCCGGATATGACAGAAGAAGAATTTGTTAATCTTACTAAGATTATGTTTAAAGTGCCGGGATGGTTAGTTCCGATAGATAGAAAAGAAGAGTTTATTTCAGATAGGAAACTTGGGAAATATCGGGATAAATGGAAAGATTGTTATTTAATCTTAGGTGTTTTTCATGCCTTTGAGGACGATGGGAAATGGTACTTCTCTGTTAATATAGATGGGAAAAACATTGAAAAATAAGATTTGATATTTCTTGCCAGGCTGTTTGATTGACACAAAATACACCTTGTATTGAGAGATATATAAAGCAATGAGATATAGAGATGACTATTTGAGTAGGAGTGGAGATAGTAATGAGTACAAAATTTGATGATTTCTTAAATGAACAACTTAATGATGTTGAAATTAGAAGCGAATATGAAGCGTTGCAACCGGAACATGCCTTGATACAGGCTATGATTGATGCAGGGAAGGAGTTACTTGATGTGATAACGGAAAATCAGTATTTTTTATAAAATAATGTTTTAACTACTCTCTATGTTGGCAGTTTTGAAGTTTATTCTATTCGATGATATAATGGTTCGGTAAGTGAATTTGGAGGATACTGTTATGCAATTAAATAAAGATTTGAATATATCATTGTATAGGCAACTTATGTCAGAGATTAAGTATCAAATTGAGACAGGTAAATATAAAAATGGTGAAAAAATACCTACAGAAGCTGAACTTGAGAAAATATTTGGTGTAAGCCGAATAACAATAAGAAGGACTGTAAATGAACTATGTAGTTTAGGATATTTAGAAAAAAAACAGGGAAAAGGTACATTTGTAAAAGCAACTAAAATATTCAGAAAGATTGAGATGAGAAAATCACAAAGTTTTTCCAATACATGTATAAATGCAAATATAGTTCCTCGATCACATGTAATAGAAAGTAAAATTATATCAGTTACAAAAGATAAGATGGATTTTTTGAAGCTTAAAGAAGGTGATAATATTATATACGTAAAAAGACTAAGATCGGCAGATGGAATTCCTGTTATTTTAGAAGAACTCTTTTTTCCGGAAAAATTATTTAAAAATTTTGATATTTCAAAACTTGAAGATAGCTCACTATTCGAACTGTTATTAGAGGATCTTAAACTTAGAGAATACCCTAACGGTATATCAGAAATTGAAGCAGTAAATGCAGGTACAGAATTATGCAATGAACTTAGAATTAATACAGGCGATGCTGTTCTTAAAATGACAACTTATTGGAGTGACTCAGATGATCATCCTATATATATAGGTTGTGAAAATATAGTTGGTAGCAGGTATCGTATCACAATATAAGATGATTTTAGTATGTAAATATAATAGATGTAAAGCTTAACATATTGTATTAAATTTAATATGTTAAGCTTTATTTTATTGTTTTAATAAAAAATCTATAGTAAATAATCATAAAATAATATTTTTACAATATTTTATACTATATACATAAATAATATTTAAAAATATGTAAATAATCAACGAGGATAAGTATAAGTACATTATATGCTTGAATATGAATATATTTAATGATATACTTGCATTAATTAATATAACGTTATATAACGATATACTATTTATAGTATAAAATAATAACAAATAAAGCAATATAATTAGCAAAAGATGCGAGTGCAGTTCTGATTAGGCCATACGAGCTGTGTGAAAATTTGCTAATTATCATGGCAAGGAGGAATATGGGTAAATTATATTCATATATAATTGCGTCTAACCATATATTTGATTCCATTTCAGATACTACTTATCCGGGATATATTTGTATCAGAGGACAAAAAATAGTAAAGGTAGAAAGTGGAAGTGTCAGTCTTCATGATATGGAAGAAGCTGAAAATATTATAAAGTTTGAAGATGAACTAATAATGCCCGGACTTATTGATACACATACGTTTTTTACCGGGTATGCTGTTTTTCATGTGGGCGCTGACTTTTCAAATGTGGCATCTTCTGAAGAAGCTGTAAATGTAATAAACAGATATATAGAAAAGAAACATAGTAAATTGGTTTTAGGACATGGCTGGAACCCTAATAAATTGTGCCGGGAAGAAGGAAGAAGGATTTTAGAAAATACATATCCCAATATTCCTATAATAGTATTTTCTTCGGATAGGGGAGATTGCATTATGAACTCAATAGCAGAAAATATATACAAGTTCAATTCTGAAAGTTGTTTCCCGGAAAGCTATTATAGAATAATGGAAACATACCTGAATGATAGAGATTTTATTGATGATGAACTGTCAGGATATGTCGCTATGATGAACTCAAGAGGTGTAACATCAGTTAAGGAAATGGGATTTGATGATTTCTATGGGTTTAGTGATATTCTCAAAGAAAAGGAGGATAGTTTAAAATTAAGATTTTTCTTTATGTCACAGCCTGTAAGTAGACCTATGGATTTAGAATATGCAAAAGCTATGAGAGAAAAGTTTACAGGAGATAAAGTTAGATTCAGTGGATTTAACAGGATGACTGATGGAACAATTGCATCAATGAGAGGATATTTAAAGGAGCCATATAAAAACCAAAATGTTAATTGCATAATGGATATAGATTGGAATGAAATAGAAAAAGATGTTTTAAATGCAGATAGAGAAGGGTTTAGGTGGTCATTACATTGTCAAGGGAATGGTGCTGTAGAGAAAGCAACAGATATTTTCAGCAAATGTATTATGGAGAACGGCAGACTTAAGAACAGGCATGCTATTACAGATATGGAGTACTCGGATTCTGATGATTTGAAAAGATTAGGTAAAATGGGTGTTTGTGCTGAGCTATATTTTCAAATAATGGGATTAGACAGTGGAGATTTAATAATTGAGAATATTAAAAGAACTATAGGGGAAGAAAGGGGGAAGATGTATTGGAATAGAAGAGAAATGTTGAATAGCGGAATGATTTTAAGTGGGGCTACAGATTTGCCGCTTATGATTACCAGTCTTCAGGAGTCGATATATTATTCTTGCTTTGGAAAGTTAGACAATGGTAAGACGTTTCAGCCGGATAACACAATATCTATATGTGATATGATGAAAGCATGGACTTATGGAGGAGCAAAAAATATCTCTATGGAAGACAAAGTCGGTACATTAGAAGCAGGTAAATTAGCTGATATCGCTGTGTTTAGTAAAGACTTTACACAGTTGAATGAATATGAATGTCTTAAGGTAAAGAATGTTATGACAATATTTGACGGAAATATTGTTTATAAAATTGACTAGGGGGAATAATGATTAAAAATAAAATTGGATTACATATGCCACATGTTATTACATTGATTTTTATGTTAATTGTATTTGTTGCAATTATGACATGGATTATACCAAGCGGTTCATTTGAAAGACAGTTGGTAGATACAGCCGCCGGAGAAAGAGAAGTAGCAGTATCAGGAACTTATACGACAGTAAAGAAAGTAACTGAAGAAGGGGATTTAAGACAGGGGATAGCACAAGTCCTGCAGGCACCCGGGAAAGGTATTCAGAGAGGTATAGAGGTAATTGCTTTTGTGTTTATCATTGGTGGAGTATTTTCAATAATGGATAAAACGAAAGCTATGAATGTAGGATTAAAAAAATTGGTTAGCAGACTTGGAAATAAGAGTATTATTTTAATACCTATTTTGATGATGCTGTTCGGACTCGGCGGTTCAACATTTGGTATGTCTGATGAACTTGTACCGTTCTATCTTTTACTTATGCCCATAATATTATCCATGGGATATGATTCAATGACTGTTTTTTTAATTGTATGTGGTGGCGCCACAATGGGATATGCAGCATCAACTATAAATCCTTTTAGCGTGCTTATAGCACAAGGTGTTGCAGGTATAAAGGGTAATCCTCAATTGATATTTAGAATGATGCAGTTTGTGATTATCATGACAATAATAATTGGATTCACTATATTTAGAGCAATTAAAATTAAGGCACATCCTGAGAAGTCAGTTACATTTGAAAACGATAAGCTCTTTAGAAGAAATTTTTCTAATGAAGATAAAAATGATGAAGAAATTTTCACAGGTAGGCAGAGAGGTGTTTTAATTATTTTTCTGATTGGACTTTGTGTTGTAGTATTCGGATTAATTAAATTCGGATGGTACATGAATGAGTTGTCCATGGTATTCCTTGGAATGGGTATATTGATGGGTATAATTGGAGGCTTAAATGAAAGGCAAATATCAGAAGAATTTATTGAAGGTGTAAAAGGAATTGCATTTGCAGCTATGGTTATAGGATTTTGTAACGGTATCATGGTTGTTGCACAGGATGGTATGATTATTGATACAATACTAAATGCATTGACCAAAGTACTTGAAGGATCTTCGAACTTTGTATTTGTAGGGGCCATGTATATAGTACAAAGTTTATTGGCTTTACTGGTACCTTCATCTTCAGGTCAGGCAGCATTATCAATACCTATAATGTCATCGCTTTGTGATCTGCACGGTGTAAATCCTGAAGCATCTGTAACGGTTTTGCAGTATGCAAATCAGATGACAAATATTATGAGTCCCGTTGCAGGAACTACAGTCGCAGGTCTTGCAATATGCAAGATATCATTTGGTAAGTGGTGGAAAACATTTTGGAAATGCTGGGTAGTTCTTACTATAGTGATAATAGTATTTTGTACTGTTTCAGCAGGAATGTAATTTTTTTAAAATGTATATAGAGAATTGGAGGAAATAATAATGAACGGTAGAGCAGAAGAATTAATAAGAGATGTATTAAAAACAAAAAATATTAAGGATGTATTTTTTGTAGCGTGTGGAGGGTCATTGGTAGATCTTTATCCGGGATTTTACTTTTTGAATTCCGAATCAGGTACGATACATGCACATTGGATGACGGCTAAAGAAATGTCAGTTGCACCATCTAGATTTTTAAATGAGAACGCTTTGGTCTTAGCCTGTTCACATGGTGGCAATACAAAAGAGGTTATTAATGCTGTAAAGGTTGCGTTAAAAAATGGAGCATCAGTCATTACAATGACACATAATCCTGAGTCAATATGTGCAAGAGAATTTAATACAGTATTATATGATTGGGATGATAAGACTAATGAAAACGAAAGACCACAGGGGATTGTATTACGTATTTTAAATGAGTTATTAAAGGAGAAGGAGCCTGACTACAAGAAATATGATGCAATATTGGAAGGACTTGAAAATATCGACAGTATTGTGAGAACGGCTACTTCAAAAGTGAAAAACCGTACTTGGCTTTTTGCAGAAAAATATCATAACGAAAAATTCTTATACATAATGGGTTCAGGAGCATCATATTCACAGGCATACGGGTTTGCAATATGCTCACTACAGGAGATGCAGTGGATGGATTGTTGTTATTTACATAGTGGAGAGTATTTTCACGGTCCGTTTGAATGCACAGATAAAGATCATTTATATATTTTACTTATGGGTACCGGAAACGCCAGAGAGATGGATGAGAGATGTCTTGATTTCCTTAAAAAATATGGTAATAAATATGAAGTGATAGATGCAAAAGATCTTGGAATAGATGAAATTGATGAAAGTGTTAATGAATATTTCTGCCCTATGCTTTTCTACAATATGACAGTAGCATATCGTACTGCACTACAGAATAAGCGTCAACATCCGCTTGATATGAGAAGATATATGGGAGTTGTAGAATATTAGGGAGGAAGCATGGTACATAATGTTAAGGTTTTGGGGTTTGGTGATAATGTAGTAGATATATATGAAAATACAAATGTAATGTATCCGGGAGGAAATTGTGTAAATTTAAGTGTATACTCCAAACTTTTCGGTGTGAAACGTTCGGCCTATATGGGATATTTTGGAAATGATAATATAGCGGAATACATAATTAAGGTTCTAGAAAATATAGGAATAGAGATGTTTAAATGTGAGCAGCTTATCGGTGAAAACGGATGGTCAAAATGTACTCTAAACAATGGTGATAGAATATTTGGAGATTATAACCAAGGCGGAGTAAGAGGAAAGACACCGTATATACTTGATAGATTTGATATAGAGTATATGAAGGAGTTCGATTTTGTTCATTCGGGAAATTATTGTTATACGGAATCACAGTTACAGAAAATGAAAGAAGCCGGAATAAAAGTATCATTTGATTTTTCAGATGACTCAACAATAGAATACTATAAGAAATATGCACCGTTTGTTACATACGCATTTTGTTCATTTGACGGTGATGATGAGAAGGCTAAGGAACATTTAAAATTTGTTTATTCTTTAGGTCCTGAGATTGTCTCAGTAACGAGAGGAGTTAAAGGATGTATTATGTATGATGGTGAAAGATTTTATACACAGCCTGCAAAAATAGTTGATAATGTTGTAGATACATTAGGTGCAGGTGATGCATTTCTGACAATCTTTATGGACAGTTATATTGACGGATTACACAATGGTGTAGATAAGCAAAATGCAATAATGAAGGCTCTGGATGAAGCTGCTGAATTTTCAGCAAAAGTATGTCAAATGAATGGAGCTTTTGGGTATGGAACTCCGTATTTAAATTAAAAATAAAAAAGTCATAAAACTAGAATTGATTTTAGGTTTTATGACTTTTTATTTTTAATATAGGTGGTGTACCATTTTTACCCGGAAAAACTAAAATAGCTGAAGAACTACTGACAAGGCTTGTTGGTGAATCTGATTCCAGTGCATTTGAGAGAGCAGTTCTACCTAAGGGGATTGAGGATAGACTGAGAAAAATAGATTGGACTAAGGAAGATGTACTTGTTGGCTCATTAAGTTCAGTAGAACAGTGGGTGGAGTGCTTTAATAAGAAGTATTACTATGTTCCTGCAGATAGTCTAAATACTAACTACCATCAGGTTGAATATATTGCTATATATCAATCTAAAAAACTTTTTGGTGAGAATGCAGGTGTTTTGTATTATGGAGAAGTTTTAGAGGTAAGTGTTTTGCCTAGGATGGAGATAAATAATCTAGGAGGACGCACACATCCAAATGCGAAGTGTTACAGATTCAAGGTAAAAGAGTGGAAGAAGCTGTCATCAAAGATTGAATTTGAGAGGGACTGGGTGTACCGTCCAAGATATAGCAATTCATTCCTACTACATAATAGCAAATCAACTTTTGAACTATTTAATATCAGATCGGAAGCAGATTATAGATTAGTATATGAATTACGAAGAATTCAAGATAATCTAAAAGTTCAGGACAATGCTAAGGAGCTGTTTGTAAAGATTGATGATTCAATATCAGTTTATAATGATGATTCTTTTATACGTGTTTACGATTCAGGTAAAGAAAAACTACGAAGACAAACGGATGACTTTATCAAAACGCCGAGTGTTGTGTTTGAATATATTAAAAAATGTATTGTGGATAGAATGAGTTTATTTTGATTCTTTTATTAAAAGTATTGGAAAGCTTGTAGAAACATTAATGTGGTACATTTTAGAATCTCGCCAATAATAGTTTTTCTACGCCAAAATCCTAATAATGGCGAGATTTTTCTCGCCATTATTTATTTTTCATAGCCAAATATGCTATAATGGCGAGAATAGGGAGGTGATATTTTGAGAGAATTCAATTATTTAAAGCTTATGGAATTGTCTTTGCCTGTAAATATATATCATACAATTGCAAAAATTCACGAATATAAGGGGAAGCAAGAACTTTATGTGAAAAATTATCCTGATGTTTTGGATAAGATGATTGATGTAGCTAAAATACAAAGTACGAAGTCTTCGAATGCTATTGAGGGGATTTATACAAATGATGCAAGACTGAACGAACTGATGAATAAAAAGGCAGAACCCGGAAACAGAAATGAGGAGGAGATTGCAGGATATAGACATGTACTTGACATTATTCATGAAAATTATGCATATATAGAATTTAATAAAAATGATATTTTAACTCTCCATAATCAGTTATATTCATATTCATATGTAAACTATAAGGGAAAATTTAAGACCCTAGACAATACCATTATGGAAGTAGATGCGCTAGGCAACAGGAAAGTGAGATTTCAGCCGGTAAGCAGTTTTGAAACAGAAATGTACTTTGATAAAATGGTTGAGGCTTATAAGAAAGCGGTAAAAGAAAATATTCCTGCATTAATTTTAATACCTGTACTTATACATGATTTTTTATGTATTCATCCTTTTGATGACGGTAATGGAAGAATGAACAGGTTACTGACATTACTTTTACTTTATAAGTTCGATTACTTTGTTGGAAGGTATATAAGTATAGAGATGCTGATTGAAGAGAGTAAAGAGTCTTATTATGAAGAGTTGCAAAAATCAAGTGAAAAGTGGTATACAGGTGAAAATGATCAAATCCCGTTTATAAGATATATGCTTGGAGTTTTATTAAAAGCGTATGAAGAATGTGATGACAGATTTAACCTTATTGGAAATGAAAAATTGACATCACCGGAAAAAGTATTATCTGTTATTCAAAGGTCATTAAAGCCGCTTTCTAAAAAGGATATTATGATACTTTGTCCTGATATATCGCAAAGGACCATAGAACGTGCTTTAAAGGAATTACAGGATAGTGGAAAAATACAACATACAGGTAGCGGGCGCTCAACAAAATATATTAAGGTTTAGATTAATTGTTATTTAGTTACCTGAAAATGTTATATTTTTTAGAAAAAACTCTATAATAAGATACACCAAATTAGAATAAAAATATGGAGTACTATAATGGATTTACAAAAAAGATATGAAGAATTAAAAAAACAAAACCTTACTGACGGCGATAGAATAAAATTTATTGCGGATTTAGGTGCAAGTGAGGAAATAGAATATCATTATAAGCTTATCTGTAAAGACAGAGATGAAGGTACGAACTTAAATCTGTCAGGCAGTTTTTATAAACATGATAAAGAAGGCTTGGAGTTTCTGCTTGAGGTTTTGGACAATGAAGACGAAGAAAATTTAAAAGTATTTGCCGCATACCTTATTGCCGAAACTCTTTCAAAACTGAGACATAGAGATTTTTATTTAGAATTTTGTAATAGGCTTATTCCGGTTATGACTTCACTTATAGAGTCAAAAGATGCTTTACTTAGACAAAAGATCATTATAGCTCTCGGATGGATAGGCTCTTTGGATGAGATTGATATTTTGACAAAGCAAATGTCGGAAGATAAAGACAGTCTTTGCAGGGCATGGTCTGCATCAAGCCTTATGCAAATGTCATTTCACGGAGTTGATAAGGAATTGCTGCAGGAAAAGACAAAGCAATGCTTTGCTTTAGCGATTGCAGCAGAGACTGACTTATATGCCTGCGGTATTATGATAGAGGCGGCACAGGTTTTATTTGGAAAGAAATGGATAAGTTCATCGGCTGCGGAAGATGTGGATGCTGAGAAAATAGAAAAGGCGAGAAAGTCGGCGGCGAGATTTTTGAATAAGTAGGAAGAAAAATATTCTTGATTAATATTTATGTTTGTAGATATGTATCATTAAATATTTTCAAATTGTATATTTTTTTATTTTCAATACCGAAAATATTGTTATATATGTATTGCTTTTTTAAATCAAAAACAGAATCCGGAGAATCTATCAATTTGACGTACAGCCTAATTTTCTGTATAATACTTTTCGTCAAAAAATGACGTAGACTTAAAGGGGAGCACAATATGCTACCCTTTTATTATTCAGAGAAGGAGGGATAGCGTATTAAAGGTATAAGAAAGAATTTAAGTTTTGCATTTATTATATTGATATGTGCACTGATGGTTTCAGGATGTGCAAAGCAAAGCGAAAACAACAATATTCATCTGGCGACAGGCGGAACGGGCGGAACCTATTTTGCCTACGGTAATGCATTAAAGGATGTGGCAAAGCAGGACAGCAATATTGATATGAGTGTACAGATGAGTGCAGGTTCGGCAGCCAATATCAGACTTATTGAGAATAATATAGTAGATATGGCGATAGTACAAAATGATACACTCACTGATGCTTTTAACGGCAAGGGAGAGTTTGAAGGCAATCCTATAAAGAAGACCAAGGCGGTAGCCGGACTTTACACTGAGAACTATCAGATAGTGGTTAATAAAAAACTGCAGTTAAATTCGGTTGAAGACCTTAAAGGACTTAGAGTTTCGGTAGGTGAAGAAGGCTCGGGTGTATTGAAGAATGCAAAGAATATATTAAAAGCCTACGGACTTACCGTGAACGATATTGATGTAAGATATCTTTCATTTGACGATGCTGCAACAGCTTTAAAAAACGGTGAGATAGACGCGTTCTTCGTTACGGCGGCTACACCGACAAAGGCGATTACGGAGCTTGCAGATGCCAATGTACCTATTGATATACTCTCACTGGATGACAGAGCTGTGAGATTTTTGGAAAACAGCTATGACGGTTGCAGTGTTACAACAATAAAATCAGGAACATATAAGGGGATCAACAAGGATATCACAACTGTAGGTGTGATGGCGGTGCTTGTGGCAAATGAAAATGTCAGTGCAAATCATATTGATGCAATTTTAAATTTACTTAAGGTACATCATGACAGCTTTAATAAGATTTCAGGTGATACTTTAAATATATTTGATGAAAGCGCATTAAACAGTATTGATGCTCCTTTCCACAAGGCGGCGGCAAAGTGGTACAGCGACAACGGTATAACGGGAGTGAAGCCGGAGATTAAGGCCGATACTTCAGCCAGAAAGACCTTAAACCTTGATATGTACCAGACTGTAGCTGTAGCTGTACTGGCACTGTTTATAGGTGTAATGCTGAAAGAGAGAATAAAATTCCTTACAACATTCTGTATACCTGCGCCTGTAGTGGGTGGAATGATATTTGCCGTAATATTCTGTATACTTTATGCAGCGGGTATTATTGAAATAAACTTTGATGAGACATTGAGGAATGTCTGTATGGTAATGTTCTTTACCTCTGTAGGTTTTCAGGCAAATATGAAAGTATTAAAGAGCGGTGGAAAGGGAACATTTATCTTCCTTGCCTTGTTACTTTTACTTATAATACTGCAGAATACTTTGGCTGTGGGACTTTCAAAGGCAATCGGAATAAGTCCGCTTATAGGTATGTGTACAGGTTCAATACCTATGATTGGAGGACACGGTACGGCAGGAGCATTCGGACCTTTACTTGAAGATATGAATGTGGAAGGTGCGACCACACTTGCTACAGCTGCGGCTACATTCGGACTTGTAACAGGTTCGCTGATGGGAGGACCGCTTGCAAACAGTCTGATAAAAAAGAAGAACCTTACAGCCACCGCAGTATATGAAGATGACAGTATTCTTGTTGAAGAGGAGATAAAGCATAGAAGAGAAGTTTCTATGTATGCTCCGGCGGTATATCAGCTTACACTGGCAATGGGTATCGGAACAGTTATATCATTTATACTTTCAAAGACGGGTATGACCTTCCCTGTATATATCGGATCTATGATAGTTGCGGCTGTAATGAGAAATATCAGTGAGTATACAGATAAGTTCAGAATACATATGGGCGAGATAAATGATCTTGGAAGTATCTGTCTTTCATTATTCCTAGGTGTAGCGATGATTACACTTAAGCTTTGGCAGTTGGCCACACTTGCTCTGCCGTTGTTTATATTGCTTGCAGGACAGACAGTACTTATGTTCGTATTTGCAAGATTTATCGTATTTAAGCTTATGGGCAGTGACTATGATGCTGCGGTGCTTGCGGCAGGAACCTGCGGTTTCGGTATGGGTGCGACTCCGAATGCAATGGCAAATATGCAGGCTGTAACCGAGAAGTATTTACCTTCAGTAAAGGCATTCTTACTTGTTCCGATAGTCGGAAGTATGTTTGCAGACTTTTTGAACAGTCTTACAATTACATTCTTTATAAATTTCTTAAGCTGATTTTAGGCTCCCTACGGGGAGTCTTTATTATTTTAGTATAAAATGGATAAGATTTTAGTTGAAATTTTTGTGTCAAACTATTATAGTTTACTTAATACTATTGTAAAAATTTATTGAAAACTTAAGGGGGTCAATATTGAAGGGGAGAGTAACAATACCTACAGATGTAGATATAATTAAAGAGACAAAAAAGATTATGAAGCTTTGGGGAGCTGATGCCGTCAGAGACTGTGACGGTACGGATATGCCTAAGGAGATAGAAGAGCTTGACGCAAAAATTTATGCTACATATTATACAACCAGAAAAGATAATGCATGGGCAAAGAAAAATCCGGATGAAGTTCAGCAGATGTATGTGATGACGGACTTCCATATGGCTGATGACAGTGTGCTTAGAATCAATCTGATGGAGGGACTGCATAAGGACTTATTGAAAGTAAATGACCATGACGATATAAAGAGATGGTGGGAAGTCATGGACAGGACTTTAGGCAGGTCGCTTGGAAGTAAGGAATGGCATTATGAAGACGGTGAAGTGGTTATTAAGGCAAAAAAATATCATGAGTATACTGTAAGCTTTCTGGCATATATTATATGGGATCCTGTACATATGTACAATGCGGTGACCAACGGTTGGAAAGATTTTGAAAAACAGATAACTTTTGATGTACGCCAACCGAAGACCCGTGAATATTCAATGAAAAGACTCAGAAAGTTCTTGGAAAATCATCCTAAAGTTGATGTAATCAGATTTACAACATTTTTTCATCAGTTCACCCTTATATTTGACGAGCTGGCAAGACAAAAGTATGTGGATTGGTACGGATATTCAGCCTCTGTAAGTCCGTATATATTGGACCAGTTTGAAAAAGAAGTGGGATACAGATTCAGACCTGAATATATAATAGACCAGGGATATATGAATAATACCTACAGAGTACCGAGCAAGGAATACTTTGATTTTATTGATTTCCAGAGAAGAGAAGTGACGAAGCTTGCAAAGGAAATGGTGGATATAGTACATGAGTACGGTAAGGAAGCCATGATGTTTTTAGGCGATCACTGGATAGGTATTGAGCCTTATATGGATGATTTTAAAACTATCGGTTTGGATGCCGTGGTAGGAAGCGTGGGCAACGGTCAGACTCTCAGGCTTATAAGCGATATTAAGGGGGTCAAATATACCGAGGGAAGGCTTTTGCCTTACTTTTTCCCTGATACTTTCCATCCGGGCGGCGACCCTGTAAAAGAGGCTATGAAAAACTGGATTACGGCAAGAAGGGCAATTCTTAGAGTACCTGTAGACAGGATAGGCTACGGCGGATATTTGAAGCTGACTTTGGATTTTCCTGATTTTATAGACTATGCAAAGCTTGTATGTGACGAGTTCAGAGAGCTTTATAAAAATGTCAAAGGATGCAGGGCGTATTCTTTTAAAAAGGTTGCAGTTTTAAGCAGCTGGGGAAGATATAAAGCGTGGGGCAATCATATGGTACATCATGCCATATATCACAAGGAGAATGAAGCGTATGCAGGTGTAATAGAGTCACTCAGCGGTGCGCCTTTTGATGTAAGTTTTATAAGCTTTGACGATATAATAGAAGACAGTGATATACTCAAAAATTTTGATGTAATTATAAATATAGGTGACGCACAGACAGGACAATGTGGCGGAAGATACTGGAAGGATGAGATGATTTTGTCGGCAGTCAGAGAGTTTATCTGTAGCGGCGGAGGTTTTATAGGAATCGGAGAACCGAGCGGATATCCTTATCAGGGAAGGATTTTACAGCTTGCCACTCAGCTTGGAGTGGAACTTGAAAACGGATTTACTCTGGGCAGGGGTAAGTACAACACCGAGGTAACACCGCATTTTATAACTGAGGGTATGGACGGTGATATTGATTTCGGAGACAGGCTGCATCAGATTTATGCACTTGAAGGAACCGATATTTTGGCAAAGAAGAGTAAGTTTGTAGAGCTTGCCGCAAAAGAATGTGAAAACGGAAGATGTGTATATATAAGCGGACTGCCATACAGCCTTGCAAATACAAGATTACTTTACAGAGCGATACTTTGGGCTTCACATGATGAAGAGAATATTCACAAGTGGTTTAGCAGCAATGAAAATGTGGAAGTGAACGCTTATCCTGAGAACAATAAATTCTGTGTGGTAAACAATACTTACAATGAGCAAAAGAGCACCATATATAAGGGAGATAAGAGCAGTTTTGATATTGTGCTTGCTCCGAATGAGATAAAATGGTTTGAGATAGAGGGAAAATAATTATGGCTTTAGCAGAAGTTCTTAAGCAGTACAGCGGTATCGGCAATCTGAAAGGAGACTGTGAGTACGGCAACGGACATATAAACGATACATATCTGCTTGAATATGACAACAGAAAAGTTATTTTGCAAAAGGTAAACAAGTCAATCTTTAAAGAGCCGAAAAGGCTTATGGAAAATATATATCTTGTAACTTCATTTTTGAAAGATAAGATAATAAAAAGAGGCGGAGATTACACACGAGAGACTCTAAATCTTATAAATACGGATGACGGAAATTATTTTTATGAGGACAGTGAAGGTGATATCTGGAGAGCATATGACTTTATAAGAGATACCGTATGTTATGAGAAGGTGGAGTCGGCAAATGAATTCTATGAGTCGGGGCTTGCTTTCGGTAATTTTCAAAATCTGCTGGCTGACTTTCCGGTAGATAAGCTTTTTGAAGTTATAAAGGATTTTCACAATACACAAAAAAGATATGAAACCTTTATAAACGTGGTATCTGAAGACCCTCTAAAAAGGGCTGCGGATGTAAAAAGTGAGATAGATTTTTTCAAAAGCAGAGAAAAGTATACCAAGATATTTAATGAAGCATTGGAAAACAAGGAAATATCTCTTAGAGTTACACATAATGATACAAAGCTCAACAATATTTTATTTGACAAGCATACCAAAAAGGCTCTATGTGTGATAGACTTGGATACCATAATGCCCGGAGTTGCGGATTTTGACTTTGGTGATGCGATAAGATTCGGGGCAAACAAAGGGCTTGAGGATGAAACCGATTTATCTAAGGTAGGGCTTGATATTGAGCTGTTTGAGGCTTTTACAAAGGGATTTTTGAAGGCTTGCGGCAATAGTTTGAATAAAAGGGAGATAGAACTTTTGCCGATGGCGGCAATTGTGATGACTTATGAATGCGGCATAAGGTTTTTGGGGGACTATATAGCGGGAGATAAGTATTTTAAGATTTCAAGGAAGAATCACAACCTTGACAGGGCAAGGACTCAAATGAAATTGATTTCGGATATGGAGTCAAATATGGATGAGATGAAAAAGATTGTAGAAAAATATATTCAGTAACAGGTCTGTATCGGATGGGATTGAAGATGTTTGATAAAAAGATTTATTTATGCGGCTTTATGGCAAGCGGAAAGACTACTGTCGGCAAGGCCTTGTCAAAAAAATTGAATATTGATTATGTTGATACCGATGAGCTTTTGGTAGAGACTTACGGCCAAAGCATTCCTGAGATATTTGAAAAATACGGTGAGGAGTACTTTAGAGATCTTGAACATAATATTGCCAAAAAGACTGCGGATATGAAGTGCAAAGTGGTGTCAACAGGCGGAGGAATGCTTACCTTTGACAGAAACGGAGAGATCATAAAAAAGAGCGGTATTATCATATGTCTTGTAAGAGATTTTGATGTCATATATCAGGAGATAAAGTCGGATAAGAGAAGGCCGCTGGCGCAGACAAAGACCAAGGCCGAGTTAAGAGATATGTATGAGAAAAGAATATCAAAGTATCAAAAGTATGCGGACTATACAGTAGTCAATTCAGGAAGTATAGACGACTGTGTAAAAAAAATAATGTCGATTATTGACGAGAATTAAAATCCAGTATATACTATTACGAAAGTATGTTCGAATACTTTGTTAGTAATGGAGATTTTAATGGAAACTAAATATATAAAGATAAGAGGTGCCAATGAGCACAATTTGAAAAATATATCGGTAGATATACCGAGAGGAGAATTGGTGGTTTTGACAGGGCTTTCCGGATCGGGAAAGTCCTCTTTGGCGTTCGATACCATCTATGCCGAGGGTCAAAGAAGATATATGGAGTCAATGTCTTCTTATGCGAGGATGTTTTTGGGACAGATGGAAAAGCCGGATGTGGAGAGTATTGAGGGACTTTCTCCTGCAATATCCATAGACCAAAAGTCTACCAACAGAAACCCTAGGTCTACCGTAGGAACCGTTACGGAGATATATGATTATCTGAGACTTTTGTATGCAAGAATCGGAATACCGCATTGTCCGAACTGCGGTAAGGAAATATATAAGCAAAACATTGACCAGATGGTGGACAGAGTAACGGAGCTTTCCGAAAAGACAAAGTTTATGATACTTGCGCCTGTGGTAAAGGGTAAAAAGGGAAGACATGAAAAGGTGCTTGAAAGTGCAAAAAAATCAGGATATGTGCGTGCATTGATTGACGGAAATATGTACGAACTGAGTGAAGAAATCAGCTTAGAGAAAAATATAAAGCACAGTATCGACATTGTAATAGACAGGCTTTCTGTAAAGGAAAATATAGAAAAGAGACTTACAGATTCACTTGAAGCCGCATTAAACCTTGGAGGAGGCTATGCCACAATTGATGTGATAGGAGGAGAGCCTATCAAGTTTTCACAAAACTTTGCCTGCCCCGACTGCGGTATCTCTATTGATGAAGTGGAGCCGAGGACATTCTCATTCAACAATCCTTTCGGCGCCTGCCCGGACTGTGCAGGTCTTGGATACACTATGGAATTTGATGAAGATCTTATGATTCCCGATAAGTCACTTTCTATAAATCAGGGTGCAATAGTGGTACTGGGATGGCAAAGCAGCAATGACAAGAAAAGCTTTAGTAATGCAATGCTTAGAGCTCTGGCAGAGAAGTTTAAGTTCAGCCTTGATACACCTTTTGAAGACTATCCTAAGGAAATACATGATATATTGATTTACGGAACTAGTGAGCAGGTTGATGTGGCTTATACAGGACAAAGAGGAAGCGGAGTATATCCTGTAATCTTTGAAGGCTTGATAAAGAATATGGAGAAGCGTTACAGGGAGACTTATTCGCAGAGTGCAAAGGAAGAGTATGAGCAGTATATGAGGATTGCACCTTGTAAGAGCTGCGGCGGTAAGAGACTGAAAAAGGAAGCGCTTGCAGTGACTGTTGGGGATAAGAATATCTATGATGCCACGGATGAGTCTATAACGGATTTCAGAGATTTTATAGACGGACTTAAGCTTACAAAGATGCAGGAAGCTATAGGTTCGCTGATTTTAAAGGAAATCAGAGCCAGAGTCACCTTCCTTATAGATGTAGGACTTGACTATTTGAGCCTTACCAGAGCTACCGGTACTCTTAGCGGAGGTGAAGCGCAAAGAATCAGACTTGCGACCCAGATAGGTTCGGGACTTGTAGGAGTGGCCTATATACTTGATGAGCCTAGTATAGGACTTCACCAAAGAGATAACGATAAGCTGCTTGCCACCTTGAAGCATCTTAGAGATTTGGGCAATTCAGTACTTGTGGTAGAGCATGACGAGGACACCATGATGGAGGCGGACTATATAGTGGATATCGGTCCGGGAGCGGGAAGTCACGGCGGAGAGGTGGTTGCTACAGGTAATGCCAAGGAGATTATGGCAAATCCTAATTCTATTACAGGTAAGTATCTTTCAGGTGAAATAAAGATACCTGTGCCGGAGAGTAGAAGAACGCCTACAGGTTGGCTTACTGTAAAGGGAGCGGCACAGAATAACCTTAAGAATATAAATGTAAAGATACCTACAGGTGTGATGACCTGTGTTACAGGTGTCTCAGGCTCGGGCAAGTCATCTTTGGTAAATGAGATAGTATATAAGGCACTTGCAAAGAAGCTTAATCGTGCCCATACAATCCCGGGCAAATATAAGTCGATAGAGGGTATCGAACAGCTTGATAAGGTTATTGCTATCGACCAGTCACCTATAGGAAGAACTCCGAGGTCAAATCCTGCCACATATACAGGTGTATTTGATATGATCAGAGATCTGTTTGCGGCAACTCAGGATGCAAAGATGAGAGGTTATAAGAAGGGCAGATTCAGCTTCAATGTAAAGGGCGGAAGATGTGAGAGCTGTTCAGGTGACGGTATTATAAAGATTGAGATGCACTTTTTGCCTGATGTATATGTTCCGTGTGAAGTTTGTGGCGGAAAGCGCTACAACAGAGAGACTTTGGAAGTAAAGTATAAGGGAAAGTCCATATATGATGTACTTGATATGACTGTGGAGGAAGCTTTAACCTTCTTTGAGAATGTGCCTACCATAGCCAGAAAGATACAGACTTTATACGATGTAGGTCTTTCATATATCAAACTCGGTCAGCCTTCTACGGAGCTTAGCGGTGGAGAGGCACAAAGAATCAAGCTCGCAACGGAGCTTTCAAAGAGAGCTACAGGAAAGACTATTTATATTTTGGACGAGCCTACTACAGGTCTGCATTTTGCAGATGTACATAAGCTTGTTGAGATACTTAGAAGACTCTCCGACAGCGGGAATACCGTACTTGTAATAGAGCACAATCTTGATGTTATAAAATGTGCCGACTATATAATAGATATAGGACCTGAAGGCGGTGCAGGAGGCGGAGAGGTGGTAGCTACCGGTACCCCTGAGGAAATAGCCGAAATAGAAAAATCATATACAGGCAAGTATGTAAAGAAATACTTGTAAGAGAAAAGAAAAACACAGCCCGATATCAGGCTGTGTTTTTGCTTACAGTAAAAATCAGATATCCAAAGCCGCTACCAAAGTGTAATCGCTTGGATTCTTAAAATCCGCTTTTATATCTGAAGTGTCAAATCTCCAATTTCCGATTCCTGAATATTTTGATGCCAGTATTATATAGAAGTTTAACATTGCGGCACCCAGACCCAATAAGTTGTCATCATCAGGAACTACATTATCAAGTTGGTTGAATAAGTAGATATGTGTGCCGTTTATTACAAAGCGGTAGTTTTGATGATTCAAAAAGCTTGGTGAAAGGCTGGCCGCATATACCGCATCAGCGATAACAGGGTCCGAGTATTCGTCATCGAAATTGTAAGGTGTGTTAAAGTCACTGTCAAAAGCCAATGCTGTAGCGGCAATCTTTGGAGCTATATGTCCTGCCTTATTGCTTATGCTTACATTTGAAGGTGAGTGTATATCAAGTTTTGTGGTATCTCTTTCCTTCTTTCCGTATCCGAAAGCAATTACCGTAGCCACAGCCAAATCTGAGTTGATAAGCAAAACCTTCTTTATCATTTCGCTGTCGTCGCTTGTTAAAAAGCATGAAGACAATCCCATCTCTTCAAGCTTTAATACGAGGTTTTCAGCCATAAAGCCTGCATTTATAAGGTAATTATCCTTTTCCTCTGACAATATGGTTATATATGCAGGTGCATTGAAGGTATTTCCACGATAGCCTGCAACGCCTGAGAGTCTGCTTGCAGTGTCATCATCAGATGAAACGAGTATTTGTACATCCACATCAATAAGTTTCGGTGATGAGTTAAAAAAGCTTATCAACTCATCTATTTTGCTCTGCTCAACTTTTTTCTTATGAAAATCTCTGATAGAGTTCCTGTTTTCAATAAGTTCTAAATAATTCATACATTTATTCCTCCATAGTATAAATTTCAAAAAATAAACTATATATATTATATAAAATAAAATTGAAATGGTCAATTTTTATATGTTTATATTTACAAAATACAGTCTTACAGATATGAGAATTTTACTTTCAATTTTTTTAAAATAGAGGATTTGAAACTTTGATAGAAATATATCATATTATATAAATTTATTTGTAAGAATTGCATTTATTACATATTGTGGTATAATAAGTTTACAATATTATTAAGTGGAATATGGCATAAATATTAAGGCAATTATACAAAGATATTATGCTGATATGTCTGTAGAAGGAGGGAGTGTTATGACAGGTTTACCACTTATATTCGTGTTTATTTTGGCGGTTATCGTTATGATAGTTGCCATCTCAAAGTTTGGTGTACATCCGTTTATATCTATTATGTGTATATCACTTATTTTGGGACTTGTAGCAGGTATTCCTTTAGTGGATAAGACCTTGGAGGACGGAACGAAGATACAAGGTCTTGCAAGCGTTATAGGAGCAGGATTTGCAGGTACATTTTCAAGTATAGGCATTGTTATCATACTTGGTGCATTGATCGGAACCATACTTGAAAAGACAGGTGCGGCTTTCAAGCTGGCAGATATGGTTATCAAGCTGGTCGGAAAGAACAATCCTGTGCTGGCGGTAGAGCTTATGGGTTGGGTTGTTTCAATTCCTGTATTTTGTGATTCGGGATTTGTTATTCTAAACCCTATCAGAAAGGCCTTGGTAAAGAGAACTGCAGAGTCGTCTGTGGCTATGACTGTAGGACTTTCGGCAGGTCTATACATATCACATGTATTTATACCGCCTACACCGGGACCTATAGCGGCAGCTTCAACACTTGGAATAGGAGATAATCTTTTGCTTGTAATGGGAATGGGTGCGGTATGTTCAATATTCCCTTTGATTGCAGGATTTTTCTACGCCAAGTATATAGGCAAGAAGGTAAAGGCCGACGATGAGGCGGATTCAAGTGAGATTACAAAAACATACGAAGAGCTTGTTGCAGAGTACGGAAAGCTTCCAAGCGGAGCTATGTCTTTGGCACCTATCGTGGTACCTGTACTGCTTATGGCTGTTGCATCTATAGTTTCTATGATGAAGATGAGCGGTATGGGAGCGGATGTTTTAAAATTCCTCGGAACACCTATTATAGCTTTGGCAGTCGGTACGGTATTCGGTGTATTACAGCTTCAGGGTGCAGGTAAAATGAAGGATTTCTACAGTATCACAAATGAGACATTAAAGACTGTGGGTCCTATACTTTTTGTGACTGCAGCAGGCGGTGTACTCGGTAAGGTTATAGCATCTTCAGATATGGTCAACTTTATAAAGGATCATGCGGAGGTTCTAAGTACAATGGGTATGCTTTTCCCGTTCTTACTATCAGCTATTTTAAAGAGTGCGCAGGGTTCATCCACAGTAGCACTTACAACTACGGCAGGTATTGTGGCACCGTTGTTGCCGGCACTCGGCTTTGCAAGTCCTATGAGTGCTACACTTGTAACAATGGCGATAGGCGCAGGTGCTATGACGGTTTCACATGCTAATGACTCATACTTTTGGGTTGTTACAAACTTCGGTGCAATGTCACCTGAAAAAGGATACAAAACACAGACTATGTGTACACTGTTTTTGGGTATAGCGGGAATTATTGAGATAATGATTCTAAGTCTTTTCCTGCATTGATTAAAACTGAACAGACAAGATATTTAAGGCACAGATTTTATGAATTCAAATTTTTGTAAGGTCTGTGCCTTATTTTAATTGCTGACAGTATTTTGTATATATGGTATATTTATAAAATAATAAATAATTTAAAAGATATGTTTTATAGACTTTTGTATAGACAAAGGAAAGAAAATGGAATTACTTGAACAGTGTAAAGAGTGGAATAACAATGAAGAATATCAAAAGGTAGTGGATGCGCTTGAGATTTTGCCTGAGAATGCCAGAACACCTGAAATGGATTCCGAGCTTGCAAAGGCATACAATAATCTGGGTGAGCCGGGCGATTCTAAGCCGTTCATACAGGCGCTGGGATTATTATTACCGCATGAAGAGTATTTTAGAGGCAATCACAGATTTTACTTCAGAGTTGCTTACTCATATTTTTATCTTGAAGAGCACGGACTTGCCCTACATTACTTTAAGCAGGCTTTGGATGCAAGGCCCGGAGATGAAGACACCATTGATATGATGAATGAATGTGTGAATTGGCTGACAGACGGAGTCGTAGCGGTCTCCATGTCACAGAAGCTGGAACTTGTATGGGAAGATATACAAAAAGAGATAAGGAAATACAATAAAAACAGCAAAATCTTTAATGTAAGAGCTATAAATATAACAGCGAATCATATAAATGATGTGTTCCCTAAAATAAAAATAAATATTTTTTATGAAAGCAGGACTATCGAATTTGAGGCCGGTGATGACAAGTCTAATGTATTCATGCTTGAATATATAAAGGATACAATGCCTGACAATCTAAAAGGTCTGTTTAATATAAGAGTCGGGATAGCGGCTAAAGAAGATATCAAAGATATAATAGTATATGAAGATGAGGAGTATGATATAAGCGAACTCAGATTCTTTGTCAGTGATGACAGGCAGATAGTTATCTATGCCGATGAGTTTGATATTCCTCTTGAAGTTATAGAACAGCTCTTTATAGATATCTTCGGCGAGATAGATTTGATGGCAAACGATTTTGAGTTTGATATTGCGGACGAAGACGACTTTGACGCTCCGACTGAAGATACCTGTGATATAGTGCTTGATTATGAAGAGAAAGAAGACTTCTTAAAAGAGTGTGTGGACTACAGAGGACTGAAAGAAAGAGCTAAAAGTAAGGGTTTCAGACTTGGAATAAGTGCAAAAGAGTATTTGAAGATGTATTCAGGATACAGGTTACAGTCCGTAGGAGATGATATCAGAGAGGATATATATACAGGAACCACCTGCCTGCCTTCACTTATAAGTGAGTATATATCAAGCGGACCGTTTGATAAGATGCCTATAATGGATGAACTGTACAGAAACGGAGTGGTAGCCGGTTTCTTTTGTTTCAGTTTGGAAGAATCCGATCAGGAAAATGATTCGTTTGAGTATGAGTTTGAGGTTATGAATATCAGAAATCAGCTGATAGAGTATATCTTAAATGAACTTGAGAAGCTCGGAAAGACCGGAAATATCGCATTTTTAGAGGGCGCTACAGGTAAAATATGCGGATATCTGGATTTCCTGATATTCGGAAACTTTATGGATATAATGAGCGCGGCATATGATTTTTTTGAAGAAAAGAATATAAAGCTGGCAGGTTATAAGACATTCAGAAAAATATCAAAATTAGTAACATTTAGGGAGGAATAATGTTTAATCTATTTAAGAAAAAGCAAAATGAGGTAAAGTTGCCTGAAGTTGCACCTATGGAGTTGTGGGAAGAGCGTTCATATATGCATGTGCTCTCTGATAAAGTGGATGTTGAGGATATTGATGGCGTCAAAGAAAGAATACAGGCGGTAGACGGAGTAAATCTTAAAGAATTCAACATTAAAGATGATAAGTCGGGCAACATGATACTTGATTATAAGGGCGAAGAGTACGGTGTAGGTTTTTATTTTGAAGATTTTGTATTTGACCGTCTGTATTCATTACAAAAGCAAAAGATTCATGATGAGGACTTTGAAAAAATTGAGAAAAAGACCAATTCATTTATCATATATATGAAGTTTAACAAGAATTATTTTGACTCATATCATCTACAGTTAAAGCTTATAACAGCGTTTTTCCCTGATACATTGGCGGTAATAGATGAAAGTGCGGAGAGACTTTTAAGTGGAAGATGGGTAAAGCTTGCGGCAAAGTCAAGTGTTACACCTAATGCTGAAAGCTTATTTACGGTACAGGCTGTATTTGATGACGAGACAAATAAAGTTTGGCTACATACACATGGTATGTGCAGAACGGGATTTTCGGAGTTTGAACTTTTGGATATAAGCAGAGACAATGCAAACGATCTTTATTATTTGATAAATACCGTGGCGAACAGAGTATTGTATCAAAATGAAGCTATAGAAGATTATATTTTCCTTGGAGAGTTTATAGACGGAAGAGAGATAGTTGTGGCACCTCTTCCATGGAATGTAGCAATTGCAAAGTATCCTTCCGATATAATTGGAGGTCCTGCGGACAGAGCCGACAGTCATAATACAAACAGTCAGGTTATTTTCCTTTTCTTATCTGAAGAAGATGCAAATAACGGTAAGTATACAAAGCCTTCAGATGTAGAGGAAAAGCTTGTTGAAAATCCGCTGTATTATTATACTAATGAGCAGACGGAGCATATGAAGTTTATGTCAAGAGACAGATATGAACTTTTGAAAAAGGCAATTTCGGAGAATCCAAGTTACAAAGCACTTATAAAGGTCGGATTACCTACAGACGGTGAGGACGGAAATCCTGATTATGAAAATCTTGAGCATATCTGGTTTGAACTTTTAGAGTTTACAGAGGAAGGATTCAGGGCGGTGCTCACACAGGCGCCATATAGAGTAGCGGCTATGAAAGAGGGCGATGAGGGTGAATACACTGTCAATGATGTAACAGATTGGGTTATTTATACAGATGAAATGAGCATAGATCCGAATACTGCTTATTTACTATAAGGAGAGAATATGTTTTTTACAAATATAAAGTTGGCTAAGAAGTACAATTATCTGAACGAGAAGTTTTTGAAAGCTTATGATTGGTTGGAGAGCCATGATTTGAATTCATTACCTGCAGGAAAGTATGAGATAGATGGCGGTGATGTATTTGCAAATGTACAGGAATATACCACATTGCCGGTAGAAGAAAAGAAGTTTGAGGCACATGATAAATTTTTTGATATTCAATATTTGATAGAAGGTGTGGAATTTTTCGGTATCTGTGACAGAGAGGGACTTAAAGTAAAGGAAGCCAAGCCTGAAAATGATGTGCTTTTCTTTGAGACGCCTGATACTTACGGTCATGTGATACTCCATCCGAATGAATTTATAGTGGTTGCACCGGAGGATGCACATATGCCGGGATGCTGTATGGATAAACCGGCAAGTGCAAAAAAGGCAGTTATAAAAGTGAGAGTATGATAAAAAAGGGTTTCTTAATAGGACTGTTACTCTTCGGTATCTTTTTTGGAGCAGGGAATCTAATTTTCCCTGCCGAACTTGGGTTTAGGGCAGGAAAATATTTTTTACCGGCCATGTCGGGCTTTGTATTGTCGGGTGTAGGAATAGCCATAGTCACTTTGATAGTCGGAACTATGGTCAAAGGCGGATATAAAAGGGAGCTTGGTATAAAGGTAGGAGTAAACTTTGCAATAGGGTATTTGACAGCACTTTACCTTGCTATAGGTCCTTTTTTTGCGATACCGAGGACTGCAAGTACATCTTTTTCTATAGGTATTGCACCTGTGACCGGAAACACAAGATTTGCATTATTTGTATTCAGTGCAATATATTTTCTGCTTGCATATCTTATAGCACTCAATCCTTCAAAACTTATGGATAGAGTAGGCAAGGTGCTTACTCCAATATTTGCACTTCTTATAGTTATACTTATAATTGTAGGAAATCTGAACTTTCATGTTGTGAATGAGGGTGAGATGGAGGGGAGTCTGACAGCTCTAAAGACAGGATTTTTTGACGGGTATAATACTTTGGACGCACTGGCTTCTGTAAGTTTTTGTCTGATTGCCACTTCAGGGATAAAGACATTCGGATTTTCATCAAAAAAAGAGTATATGAGTATAATGGCAATAGTAGGTATTGTTACAACTATACTGTTTAGCAGCTTATATATCGGACTTGGAGCTTTGGGGAATAAGTTTGATGTTCCGAATGAAGTTTTATCTGATAAGAGCGTCAATATAGGTACATATATACTTTCAATGAGTTCATATAAGCTTTTCGGAAGTTTTGGACAGGCTTTCCTTGGAGCAATGACAATACTTACCTGTTTTACTACTACTGTAGGTCTTATCGTAGTTACTTCCGAATTTTTTGCAGACACATTCAAAAGGTTCGGATATAAGTCGTATGTAAATATATTTACTCTTACAGGTTTTGCCATGTCAAACTTCGGACTCAATACTATTATAAAGATTTCCGTACCTGTACTTAATATCCTGTACCCTGTTACAATAGTTATAGTACTTATAGTTATATTAAATAAATTTATAAGTATGTCCAATGTCGGTATGAGATTTACAATTATTTTAACGGCGGTAACGGCTTTTATAGAAGTGATTGGAGATGTCTTTAATATAAAGGTGATAAACTCATTTATGTCAATGTTTATAGGCGGAAGTTTGGGATTTGTCTGGGTGAATATTGCGGTTTTGGGGATAATTATATCTCTGATATTGAGGGATAAAATAAAGGGCGAAAGCTTTGAAATATAAAAACGGCTGTTATAAGTGGAGACTTATAACAGCCTATTTTTAGAACCTTAAAACGTTTAGAGATGTGGACTCATGTGAGGCAAGACTGTAAGCACAATTTTTGTCCATTGACTCCATTCTCACCCACTCAAGAGAACGCATGGAAGCCTCTTTATCAACACTGATTGCAGGCGGTGTAAGTTCCTTCCACGCAAGCTCACCATAGCCGGCATCCGCATAAAGGAGTGTAAATTTATTGTTTTCAGATGTTACCTTTACTCCGAACATACCTGCGGAGTGACCGTACAGTTTTATAAGATTGATGGAGCCGTCACCAAGTAAATCAAAAGATTTTTCAAAAGGACCTTCTTTTTTGTTCCAATCAAATATGGAAATATCGGCATTTTTCCACCAACTTCTGGAATATCTTAGAGGATTTTTTACAGCCGTTTTGGCTTCATCTCTTGAAACCAAAATCTTGGTATCTGAAGAGAGGTCTACAACTCCGCTTACATTTTCAAAGTCAAGATGAGTAAGCAATACGCAGTCTATATCCTTTGGTGAAAGATTGATTGATTCAAGCCTTGAAAGCAGAGAAGAGTCCTTTTTCAGATGAAAGCGTGTGGAAGCACAGGTAAGAGGTGCCTTGATTTCACTGATTTGCTTTTTTAGGCTAAGCGGAGCATCAGACTCAAGCTCTTTTTTGATACCTGCATCTACAAGTATATTCTTTTTTCCTGTCTGAATAAGAAAAGACAGAACAGGAATATTTACTCTGTCAGTATCTTTTAGAAACAGTCCGTATGTCTGCGGATTGAACTTATCATTGCCTTTATATGCGAGAGAAGGTGATACTTCGACCTCTCCGGTTTGTAATATATATATTTTCATAAATAACCATACCTTATCATATTTTAGTTGTTTCAAACCGTATTATACAAAATATAGTACGCTTGGTCAAACTTAATATAATTTTTTGTTGCGAAGAACATGGCTATTTCGTATAATGGTGAGAATGTGAGGTAGGAAGATGACAAATAAAAATAAAGAAAACGGGAGTCTGTTAAAGAAACTTCTTTGGTGGATTCCTATAATTATTTTGGGCTTAATGTTCGCCCTTGGCGCATGTACAAGGCAGGAAAGCAAAAGTATCAGTGCTGAGAGTTTTTCAAATACGGAGAGTACTCAAAGCAAAAATATTTCAGATGAAAGCACTTCAAAGCACAGCGAAGAGATAACCGGAACACAGAGTCAAAAAAAACATAAACAAAAAAATAATAAATCAAAAAAACATAAAAAAAACAAAAAACAAAGTCAGGAGTCAAGCAGCGAAACTTTAGAAGAGACAAGCCCTGAAAGTGAGAGTACACAAGAGTCTGAGACTGTCGAAAGCAGGGAGACAACTGTAGAAGAAAACGGCAACTATACTTCAAAAGACGATGTTGCACTTTATATTCACACCTACAAAAAGCTTCCTGTAAACTATATTACAAAGGCCGAGGCTCAGGAGATGGGCTGGGACCCTGAGAAAGGAAATCTTTCGGATGTGCTTCCGGGAATGAGCATCGGAGGCAGTGCCTTCGGAAATTATGAAGGAAATTTGCCGAGGGCAAGCGGAAGAAGATATTTTGAATGTGATATTGACTATGACGGCGGATATAGAGGTCCTAAAAGACTGATATATTCAAATGACGGTCTGGTTTTTTATACTGAAGACCACTACAAAACTTTTGAACAATTGTATTAGGGAAAGATTATGAATAATATTACTTTAAAATTGGATAAGTTTAGTAAAAAGGAAGAATTACACAGTTACTTGAAAAAGAAAATGAAGTTTCCGGATTACTACGGGGAAAATCTGGATGCTTTATTTGACTGTTTGACTGATATAAGTACCGATACGGCTGTTGACATAAAATACGATGCGGATAATGAACTTCAAAGAGCAGTGCTTGCAGTATTCAGCGATGCGGTGTCACAAAATACACATTTGGCTATAATAAAGACAAAGGTCAAGAAAAAGAAGCCTGAGTAGTATATTTAGAATGGAGAGTAAATGGAGTCAAAGTGGATGCTATATACAAAGCGAGCTGATTTTGAAAAAATATCGGCTCGCTTTCATATTTCACCTGTTTTAGCGAGAATAATAATAAACAGGGATATAAAGGAAGAAGATTTTTTACTGTATCTTAAGAGTGATTTAAGTTTGATGCATGATGCAGGCAGTTTATATGGTGTGGAAGATGCATATAATGAAATCATGAGTGAGATAAAAAATGGAAATAAGATAAGAGTTGTGGGAGATTATGATATAGACGGAGTCTGTTCATCGTATATCCTGGTGAAGTCTCTGAGACGATTCGGTGCAAATGCAGATGTAAGGATACCTGACAGAATAAAGGACGGCTACGGTATCAATGACAATATAATAAATGAAGCGGCAAATGATAAAATCTCTATGATTATCACCTGTGACAACGGTATTGCGGCACATTCTCAGATGGAACTTGCAAGGAAGCTTGGAATAAAAGTCATTATCACTGATCATCATGAGGTTTATCAGGAAGACGGCAAGGACTATCTGCCTGTAGCAGATGTGGTAATAAATCCTAAAAGAAGTGAATGTAAGTATCCTTTTAAAAGTATTTGCGGAGCGCTGGTAGCCTATAAGCTTATGGAATATATGTTTGAAAGGCTGTACAGTAAAAAAATGTATGAAGACGGTGAACTGAGTGATCTTTTGGAGGTGGCAGCCATTGCGACAATAGGTGATGTTATGCCGCTTGTAGACGAGAACAGAGTACTTGTAAAACACGGCTTAAAAAGCCTGATGAATACAAAGAACTTAGGACTTAGAGCGCTTATAAAGGCTACCGGTATGGAGGGTAAAAAAATCAGTGCTTACAGTATCGGATTTGTTATAGGGCCTTGTCTGAATGCGGGAGGAAGACTTGAAAATGCGCTTGTTGCCTTAAATATGTTTATGTCAGAAAGCAGTGATGAGGCAAATGAGTACGCAATGCATTTAAAAGAGCTAAACGATGAGAGAAAGGACCTCACAGCCATGAATGTAAAAGTGGCTGTAGAGCTGGCGGAAAGAGAATATGCAGATGACGATATATTGGTGATATATCTTGAAAATTGCCATGAGTCCATTGCCGGAATTATCGCAGGCAGGGTGAGAGAAGCATTGGGAAAGCCTACGATTATACTTACGGATGCCTTCGGTGAAGACGGCATGATAAAGGGGTCGGGAAGGTCGATAGAAAGCTATAACATGTTTGAAGCACTATATGAAGTCAAAGATATATTTGAAAAGTTCGGCGGACATCATATGGCGGCAGGTATGAGTTTAAAAAAGGACAGACTTGATGAATTCAGAAAAAGATTGAATGAAAATTCAAAGCTTACAAAAGAAGATTTCATACAAAAGATATGGATTGATGTACCTCTGCCTTTTTCATATATCAGTCATGACTTTGTAAGAGAACTTGAAAAGCTGGAGCCTTACGGAAATAAGAATGAGAAGCCCAAGTTTGCAAGGAAGGGTATAAAGATATTATCAAAGAATATACTCGGTAAAAATAAAAATGTGGTAAAGATGGTGCTTGAAGATGACGGTACAAGGCTTGACGGAATATATTTTTGTGACGGAGAAGCCTTCTTTGAGGAGCTTAAAGGTAATAATGAGATAGATATTATATATTATCCGGATATAAATGAGTATGGCGGCAGAGAGAGTCTGCAAGTGATTATAACCGGTTATAAGATAAAAAATATATAGCAATGAGAGTTTATTTATTGTATACTTTACTTTCAGAAGCAACAAAACAGTTATGTAGGAGAGTTAGATATGGTTAACGAAGTGATGAACTTTTTAAAAGAACTTGACCCTGAGGTCGGCACAGCGGTAGAAAAGGAAGCAAACAGACAGAGAAGAAATCTTGAACTTATTGCATCCGAGAATATCGTATCGGAAGCTGTGATGATGGCAATGGGAACGGTGCTTACAAATAAATATGCTGAGGGATATCCGGGAAAGAGATATTACGGAGGCTGTGAGGATGTGGATATAGTTGAGAGCATTGCCATCGAGAGAGCAAAGAAACTCTTTAACTGTGACTATGCCAATGTTCAGCCGCATTCAGGCGCACAGGCAAATATGGCTGTATTTTTGGCAATGCTTGAGGCCGGAGATACCGTACTTGGAATGAATCTAAATCACGGCGGACATTTGACACACGGTTCAGCTGTAAACTTTTCAGGAAAGTACTTCAATATAGTGCCTTACGGTGTAAATGATGATGGATTTATCGACTACGATGAGCTTGAGAAAATAGCAATTGAACATAAGCCGAAGATGATTATAGCAGGTGCAAGTGCATATGCCAGAGTAATAGACTTTAAGAGATTCAGAGAAGTTGCAGATAAGGTCGGTGCATACCTTATGGTGGATATGGCTCATATTGCAGGACTTGTTGCAACAGGACTTCATCCGTCACCTATAGGCATAGCCGATGTTGTAACCACTACAACACATAAGACACTTAGAGGACCGAGAGGCGGACTTATCCTTGCAAACAAGGAAGCTGCCGAGAAGTTTAACTTTAACAAGGCTGTTTTCCCTGGAATTCAGGGCGGACCGCTTGAGCATGTAATCGCGTCAAAGGCGGTTTGTTTCGGCGAGGCTCTTAAGCCTGAGTTTAAAAAGTATCAGGAGCAGGTGGTAAAGAATGCCAAGGCTTTGGCTGACGCGCTTATAGCCGAGGGATTTAACATCCTTACAGGAGGTACAGACAATCACCTTATGCTGCTTGACCTCAGAGGAACCGGTATCACAGGAAAAGAACTTCAAAATAAATGTGATGAAGTATATATCACTTTGAATAAGAATACAGTACCGAACGATCCGCAGAGTCCGTTCACTACAAGCGGTGTAAGAATAGGTACACCTGCAGTTACAAGTAGAGGACTTGTGGAAGAGGATATGAAGACTGTAGCAAGACTTATCAAAATGGCTGCATATGACTTTGATACAAAGGCCGATGAGATAAGAGCCGAAGTTACAAAGCTTATGGATAAGTATCCTATTTATAAGTAATAATTATTTGCAGCAGTCTGCAAATTTATATTTTAGAAAGGGCGGCCCAAGGGATTTTGGGCTGCTTCGGTGTGTGAAAATGAAGGAATTGAAAGAATATGTAAGAAGTATACCTGACTTTCCTGAGCCGGGAATTATATTCAGAGATGTGACCACCATACTGCAGGACCCTGACGGACTTTGCCTAAGTATTGATGAACTTAGAGGAAAGTTGCAGGGACTTGACTACAATATGATAGTGGGTCCGGAGTCAAGAGGCTTTATCTTCGGAGTACCGGTAGCCTATGCCGAGCATAAGGCGTTTATCCCTGTAAGAAAAAAGGGAAAGCTTCCGTGTGAGACCGTAAGTATCGACTACGACCTTGAGTACGGCAAGGCAACCATTGAAATCCACAAGGATGCCATAAAGCCCGGCGACAAGGTGGTAATAGTCGATGATTTGATAGCTACAGGCGGTACAACGGAGGCGATTGCAAAGCTTGTGGAGAGCCTTGGCGGCGAGATAGTAAAGATTGTATTTGTAATGGAGCTTGAAGGACTTAAAGGAAGAGAAAAGCTTTCAAAGTACAATGTGGACAGCCTTATAAAGTATGAGGGAAAATAAAATATAGGTAGGCAATTCGGCATAATCTTTGTATTTTAAGGATTGTGCCTTTTTTGTTTCAAAAAAATAAAGTTAAAATAAATATATATTTTGTTAGAAAATTAGCAAGTAAACTTATATAAAATATATTTTGTTGACAAAAACATATAAAGAAACTATAATTGAACATAAGTTTCGGTGAACGTGATCTATGAAAATGTTTTAATGGTTAAAGTTGTTTTAATTGTACATACAATTAAATAAAGAGATTGTTTGGAGGTGGAAGTTTATAAATCTTTGCTATTACTATATATGACATTTTATTACGCACTGAATAATGACGGAAACAAGAGGAGGGTAAAATGAAAAAAAGAGGTTTAGCATTAGCTGTCGTATCAGCTATGTTGGTTGCAACATTGGGAGCATGCGGTTCAGGTACCACAAAGACTACAGGTGACAGTACTGCTGCTCAGTCACAGGATTCGGGTTCCAAGCAGGCGGCAAATACGGAAAAGAGTGAGGTGGATAATATTATCGCACAAGCTCAAGGTATGAGTCTTGAGGAACTTGCAAAAAAGGCGATAGAGGAGTCAAACGGTAAGACTTTTTACGGAGTCGGAAACTCAAGTAGAGGAAAGACTGCGCTGCCGCTGTTTATTTCATATTTGAAGACTATCGATCCTAACTACAATATGGAGTTTGAGTGGCAGCAACCTAAGAACAACAAAATATTTGAGCAGCTGAGTGCCGATTCACTTAAGCCAAGCGGTACATTTGCAATGACTCTTATTCAGGATGGTAATCAGATCCAGACTAAGATGGTGGATACAAATATACTGAAGACTTTTATACCGAAGGATTGGGCGGAGGCTAACGGAGTAAGCGCGGACAGTTATAAGGGATTCTTACCGCTTCAGACTTTGAATAAAGTGTTTATGTTCAACAACACAGGCGATGCAAAATATACCAACTGTTGGGATTTCGTATATGAGGGTTCACATCCGCTGTTTATGGATATTGATTCAGAGCTTGTAGGAAAGAATTTCTTATATATGCTGACAAAAGAGGAGTATGCCGATAAGCTAAAAGAAGCATATGATAAGTTGGATGCGACAAAGAAAGCTTATTTTGATCCTGTTATTGCGGGTGAGGAGTCGGATGCAAAGGATCTTGGACTTTCAGAGAACGGAAAATACGCTTTGGCATGGATTAAGCTGTGGGTTGAGAATTATACGGAGGAGACAGATGACGGCCCTATCTGTAATACTCTTGTAGATACATCCGCAAAAGATCAGTCGGGACTTCTTGTATATTCAAAGCTTCGTTCCGTAGAGGAGTCGGCTAATGTTTCAGTAAATAATATAACAGTTGCGGCATATCAGGACGACTATACAGGAATCGGCGGATACGGATACAACCACTATTTATTCCTTACAAAGAACAGTCCGCTTCCATGGACGGCATGTGCATTTATAGCTTATATAACATGTACAGAAGACGGATTCAGTGCTTGGGGAAAGGATATGGGAGGATATTCCTCAAATCCTAAAGTAATGGAAGCCACAGAGGCAAAGTATCAGCATCAAAAGGGCGGATACAATGAAGCAGGTGAGGATCAGTTCCCTGCTAAAGATGACAGAGGATATGACTGGTGGACAAAGGACGGAGAACTTGTACTTGAGGATCCTCAGTATTGTGCAGATGTTTCATTTACTGTAGGTAACTGGATTGAAATGCTTAGCAAAGCTTCTGATAAGAATTAATTGACCGGGTGCTGCATAATGCAGCACCTTTTTAAGGAGAATATTATGGGAATACTGAAAAATAGAATCAGAACATTTTTTGGCAAGCCACAGAATATTATTTTGCTTATTTTCGGAATAATGTTGACATTTTCTACTGTTGCTCCTGTTGTGGCAATAGTAAAGGATACATTACAGATACATCCGGGTACTATTGATCAGCATTTGACAGGAAAAGCTTCCGGATACAGCATTGTAAACTATATAGATTTATTTACAAGTAAACTTGCTATGTCAAATCTGTGGAAGCCGCTTATAAATACATTGTTTTTGGCAATATTCACTTGCCTTATATCCATTTTATATGGCGGTTTTTTTGCGTTCTTGGTTACAAGAACAAATATGAAATTCAAAAAATATTTGAGTTCAATATTTATTTTTCCATATATCATGCCACAGTGGACTTTGGCGGTTGTATGGCAAAATATGTTCAACTCAAATGCAGTACTCGGAACTTCCGACGGGCTTATAGCTTCACTTACAGGGGTGACTTTTCCGAAATGGTGGTGTCAGGGACTGTTCCCAAGTGCTGTAGTACTGGGACTCCACTATGCTCCGTTTGCATACATTATGATTGGTGGTATATTCAAAAATATGGATGCCAATCTTGAAGAGGCGGCTACAATACTTGATACGCCTAAGTGGAAGATTATGACAATGATTACATTGCCTATGATAACGCCTGCAATACTTAATACAATTTTGCTTGTATTCGGGTCTGCAATGGGATCATACCCGGTTCCACATTATCTTGGACTTACTACATTGTCAACAAAATACATTTCGTTGAACAGTAAGTATACAGGTGAAGCAAGTATACTTGCAATCATTATGATGGTATTCGGAATAATGATTTTGTCATTGAATCAACTTTCGCTTAAGAGTCGAAAGAACTACACGACAGTAACAGGAAAGTCGGGACAACTTTCAAAGATAAATATAGGTAAAGCAGGAAAGTATGTAGTCGGGGCTGTTTATATTGTAATGACATTCTTTACAAGTATTTGGCCGATAATGTTGTTTGCACTTGAGACATTCCTGCCGAATCCCGGAGATTACAGCTTCTTGTATACACATGACTTTAAAAACCTTACAACAAAGTGGTGGCTTACAAGTGAAAATGTGACTGAAAACGGCTTGTACGGACAGCACGGTATACTCTACAATCCTACTATATGGCATGCATTTTGGGGTACTTTATTACTTGCGTTTGCTTGTGCGGCTATTGCCGGAACTATCGGTACATTGATCGGCTATGCGGTGGCAAAAAACAGGCGTTCAAGGTGGGCGGCTTATGTCAACAATATGGCGTTCTTACCTTATCTTATGCCGTCTATAGCAGTCGGTGCAGCATTCTTTATACTGTTTTCAAATGAGCATATAAATCTTTTTAATACCTACTATATTCTTATTATAGCAGGTGTAATAAAGTATATACCTTTTGCAAGCAGGGCTTCTCTTAACTCAATGTTGCAAATAAGCAATGAGCTTGAGGAGGCGGCAATAATTCAAAATGCAAGTTGGGTAAAGAGAATGGTTAAGATAATAATTCCGATTCAGAAATCTTCTATAATAAGCGGTTTCAGTTTGCCGTTTATGACTTGCCTCAGAGAGTTGTCACTTTTCCTGCTACTTTGTACACAGGGATTTATACTCTCAACAACACTTGACTATTTTGATGAGATGGGATTGTATGCATTCTCAAGTGCTATAAATCTGATTTTAATTGTAACGATACTTGTATTTAATACATTGGCAGACAAGCTTACAGGCTCAAGCCTTGATAACGGAATAGGAGGTTGATATGCCGGCAATTACATTAACAAATATTACAAAAAGATGGAAAAACTATTTTGGTGTTGACAATTTAAGTCTTGAAATACCTGATAACTCATTCATAACATTACTTGGACCGTCGGGTTGCGGAAAGACAACTATTCTTCGTATGATTGCAGGACTTGAAACTCCTACAGAGGGAAGAATAACTATCGGTGATAATGTAGTGTTTGACAGCGAAAAGGGTATTAATGTGCCGCCGAATAAGCGAAAAGTAGGTTTCTTATTCCAAAATTATGCACTTTGGCCAAACATGACGGTGTATCAAAATATAATGTTCGGTTTGAAAAACATTAAAGAAGAACTTCCTGTAGTAGACGTGGAAGCAAAAAGATGTACCGATATTATAAGAGCATTGCAAAACGGTAAGAGAATAAAGGCCGAGGTGACGGATTGCTGTGATAAAAACGGTAAGCTTGATAATAACAGAGCGTATGTGAAGCTTATAGATGCATTTGAGTTATCAATATTCAGTGCAAAAACAGTATTTGAGTTAAAAATTCATGAAAGTGACAATCCTGATGAGGCTGCAAAAAAGCATAGAGATGAATATGAGAAGAAACTTGCAGCGATTATAGATAATCACAAGGCAAATGGAGAAGAGTTAAATAAAGATTTTGAGGTTGTAAAGGCCGGAAATGTTGTGACGGAAGTTCGTAAGCTTACAGATGAGGAAATGGATTCAAGACTTAGACATGTAGCCGGAATAGTAAAAATCGGTATGTTTATGGACAGGTATCCTGCAGAACTTTCAGGCGGACAACAGCAAAGAGTGGCAATAGCGAGAACTTTGGCACCGAAACCGCAGGTGCTGTTTATGGATGAGCCGCTTTCAAACCTGGATGCAAAACTGAGGCTTGAGATGCGCTATGAATTGCAAAGACTTCATGTGGAAACAGGCAGTACTTTCGTTTATGTTACACATGACCAGATGGAGGCGATGACACTTGCAACGAAGATATGTCTGGTACAAAACGGTGTATTACAGCAGTACGCTCCGCCGCTTGAAGTTTATAGAAGACCTGAAAATCTTTTCGTTGCGGACTTTGTCGGAAATCCTTCTATAAACTTTATAGATGCAAAGGGAGCTCAAAAAGACGACGGAAGTATTGAGTTAAAAATTTTTGACAATGTAGATATAGAGTTTGTTCCGAATGAGGATATTAAGATCTCGGATTGGCATAAAGGCAGAGACAGTAATCTGGAAAAAAAGAAAGAACAAAAAGCAGAGCTTATGAAGGACAAACATTATGTAGAGAAGTCCAACAAAGATGAGGTGTTTAAATATCATATTGCAAAGATTGTAGAAGAGGACAGCAGTATAAAAAGTGAGCAGGTTGTGACAGATGAAGATTTTGTACTTGCTATAAGGCCTGAAGCCATAGGCATAACAGGTGAAGAAGGTCTGCATACTACAATTTACGGTGCAATGCCTACAGGTATGGAGAGTACTTTAAAACTGAGGCTTGGAGATTATTTGCTTACAAGTGTAATATTCGGAAATACCGCTTACAGGATCGGTGAAGATATGAAAATAAACTTTACCGGAAACGATATATTACTTTTTGATAGAAAATCAGGAATGAGAATCGCAACAGGCAAAATAAGGCTAAAATTGATTAAATAGAGGTATTGACAAACAACTGAAAAATCAATATAATTACTAATTGTGACATTAGAGATTGATGCTTATTCCAATGCCCCGGAGAGCATTTATCCATATAAAGCGAAGTTAAAAGATTAATGGAGGTCAGTCAATGAAAACTTTTATGGCTAATCCGGATAAGATCGACAGAAAATGGTATGTTGTCGATGCAAAGGGAGTTACATTGGGACGACTTGCTTCAGAAGTTGCAAGTGTATTAAGAGGAAAGAACAAACCGGAGTTTACACCACATGCTGATTGTGGAGATTATGTTATCGTAATCAACGCAGCAGAGGTAAAGGTTACAGGTAAAAAGTTAGATCAGAAGATTTATTACAACCATTCAGAGTATGTAGGTGGTATGAGAGAGACAACACTTCGTGAGCTTCTTGCAAAGAAGCCTGAGAGAGTTGTAGAGCTTGCCATCAAGGGCATGCTTCCTAAGGGACCGCTCGGCAGAGATATGTACAGAAAGCTTCATGTCTATGCAGGAGAGAATCACGGACATCAGGCACAGAAGCCGGTAGTAATGGAAATTAAAGGCTAATAATCTTTAAGAAGGAGAATGGTATGACTAACGATAAGTTTTACGGAACAGGTAGAAGAAAAAGTTCTATCGCCAGAGTATATCTTGTACCTGGAACAGGTAAGATAACAATAAATAAAAGAGATATTGATGAGTATTTCGGTCTTGAGACATTGAAGGTTGTTGTTCGTCAGCCTTTAGTGGCTACAGACAATGTAAACAAGTTTGATGTGCTTGTAAATGTTTGCGGTGGTGGTTTCACAGGTCAGGCAGGAGCTATCAGACACGGTATTTCAAGAGCACTTCTTCACGCAGATGAGGAGTACAGACCTACTTTAAAGAAGGCAGGATTCCTTACAAGAGATCCAAGGATGAAAGAGCGTAAGAAATACGGTCTTAAGTCAGCGAGAAGAGCACCACAGTTCTCAAAGAGATAATTATATATTGCAATATTACACCCCGGAACAATGTTCCGGGGTTTTTTGCGTTTTAAAAAAGTATCAAGTAAAAAATAAAAACGTATAATCCGTTGATATTTTTCAATATGCAATATATAATAGAGTTATATGAAAATAAAAACAAGAAATACGTTTTTAGAGGAGAATAATAGATGAAGATACTTCGCATTACGGCTAATGGACTTCCATTATTTAAAAAAGAATTGGACATTTGCTTCTATACACAGCAGAGAGTTTGTGAAGAGGATAAAGATAGCCTTTATTGTTTGAAGGACAACTATTATCTTCATTCTGCTTGTGCGTTTATCGGTATCAATGCATCAGGTAAAACTTCAGTGCTAAAGTTTATCAGCCTGGCTTTGAATATTTTGAATAATAACCCTATTAACCACGTTGATGAAAAAAGCATTCTTGGTGGGACAAAAAAAGCGACAATTCAAATATATTTTTATGATAAGCGTAGCTATATCTGTCGTTTGGAAACTGTAATAACATCTAAAAAGACGAAAACAGGAGAGTATGTATATACAATTCTATCTGAAAGTCTTTGGGAAAAGCCGATATCATCAGTTAAGTCAAAAAAATATTTTACGGATTTTACAGGAATGAAACCTATAGAACAGCGTAACAAAGATGAGGCATACCTGCCTGACGATGTAAGTTTTATCATTGCACACAATAAAAAAGAAAATGAAACTGTGGAAATATTCAGCCTGCTTTCATATACAAATGTAAATGTTCTTCCATTTACCGAAGACATTCCGATAGATGTAATTGCATTTCTTGATCCGACAATTGAAAAATTGTGTTTCGAACAGATAGAGGGAAAAACATTTATCCATTTGAAATTCAGGGACGATGAAGAGATTATTTTGAATAATGCGACAGACCTTGAACGGTATTTATCATCCGGTACAATCAAGGGTATCATTATATTCTCAATGATAAAAGAAGTTCTTCAGTCAGGCGGTTATCTTTTGGTAGATGAAATTGAGAATCACTTTAATAAAGAAATTGTGATAACTTTGATGCGCTTCTTTATGGACAGTAGACTTAACAGAAACGGTGGAACACTTGTTTTTACTACACATTATCCGGAACTGCTTGACGAGTATGATAGAAATGATGGAATTTGTATTGTAAGAAACCGAAACGGAATTACAGTAGAAAATTTGAGTTATATATTGAAACGTAACGACATTAAAAAGAGTGATGCATATCAGAGCGGTTTTCTTGAAGGTACAACTCCGGCATATGAGGCGTATATGCTTTTGAAGAAAAATCTTGATGCCTTAATCAGCTAGGGAGCAAATATGATGAAATTAGCAAAATATAAGGCATGCATATGTGAAGGTTCTTCAGAAGAAGCGGTTATCGACATTCTGATTGATCATGATCTACTGATTTTTAAGAGAGAAGAATTGTTGGAAGAACGTGTTATTCGATGCAGAAATGCCAAGCGATTTGAGGAGCGATACTTGCGAAAGGGATTCGATGAGAAGATTTCTGTGATAAGGATTTTGGATTCTCGCAGAGAAGAGTTTCGATTAAGTAAGGCATATGAAAAGAAAATTGATGTGATAAATATTATCACCGCTCCGGAAATTGAAATGTTAATTATTCATGCAGAAGGAGCATATAATCAATTTAAACGTTCAGGGAAAAAGCCAAGTGAATTTTGTAAATCAAGTCTTAGGATGCGTGATGTAAAATCGTATGATTTTGTGAAGGAGTACTTTAGTGACCCTAAGACCTTGGTAAAAGCTGTAAGAGAGTACCGTAGAACAGCAAATATTCATAATGGAGAGTATAGTTTGTCTGATTTACTTAGATAAGTTTGATGGGGTTTTGATACAATTGAAATAGATGCAAAGAGCATAAATTAAGTATAATAATCAATAAGAAGCGGTATCTGTATTGAATGAAATATTAAATACAGATGCCGCTTCAAGCAAATAATAAATAAAAAAGTTTTTTATTCCACCGTAACAGATTTTGCCAGGTTTCTCGGCTTATCAGGATCTAAGCCCTTTAGGAGGCTTACCTGATAGGATAAGAATTGTAATGGAACTACCAAAAGACTTCCTGCAAAGAGAGGTTGGGTCTTCGGGACACTAAGTATTTGTGCAAAGTCGTCTTCCTCTACTGAAATATCCTCCATGGTGAAAGCAAAGCATTTGGCACCACGGCTCTTTACCTCGTGAATATTTGAAATGCTCTTTGCGGCAAGCTCCTCTTGAGAAAGAAGCGCAATCACAGGACTGTCTTTTTCTATTAGACTTATTGTACCGTGCTTTAACTCGCCGCTGCTGTAGCTTTCACAGTGAATATAGCTGATTTCCTTAAGCTTCAAAGCTCCTTCCATAGAGACTGCCCAGTCAAGACCTCTTCCAAGAAAGAAAATATTTTTATCATCCTTCAGTTTTTTTGCCATAGTTAGGGTTTCACTGTCAAGTGAAAGACATTGTTGAATCTTTCCCGGAAGGCTGAATAGCTCCTCTTTAAGTATATGAGCCTCTTCGTCACCAATTTTGCCTTTTGTTTTAGCTAAAAGCAGTGAGAAAATATAGCCGGCAACAAGCTGGCAGCTATAGGCTTTTGTGGTGGCTACCGCAATTTCAGGTCCTGCCTGTGTATAAAATACAAAGTCGGATTCACCGGCAATGGCTGAGCCGTTTACATTTACTATGGAAAGGGTTTTAGCCCCCAATTTTTTGGCTTCCTTTATTGCGGCTAAAGTATCTGCAGTCTCTCCTGACTGGCTGATACCGATTACAATTTCGCCGTCCTCTAAAATCGGGTGATTGTAGCGAAACTCACTTGCAAGTTCAACCTGTACCGGAACTCTTGCCAAGCTCTCACAAACCGATTTTAATACATATCCTGCATGATAGGCGGAGCCACACGCAATGATTCTGATCCTTGTAATATCTCGGAAATCCTTTTCGCTCATTGAGAATGCTTCATAGGAAAATTCATTATTTTCCTTGTCGCAGGCGTAGAGCAGGGTATCCTGTACAGCTTGTGGCTGCTCAAAGATTTCCTTTTCCATAAAGTGAAGATATTCTCCTTTATGAATCATACTGCTGTCAAGCTCTGCGACAGAGGAGGAGCGCTTTACTTCCTCGCCGTTTTTATTGTATATATGTATTTCATTTTCAGTAAGACTTAAAATCTCTTTATTTTCTAATTTATAGAACTCCTTGGTATAATCAAGAAAGGCTGAGACATCTGAAGCCGGATAGAATCCGTTTTCGCCCTTTCCTACAACTAAAGGACTGTCCTTTCTCATGGCATAAAGTGTATTTGCATCATCCTTGAACATAATTGCAAAGGCGTAAGAACCTTTCAACTCATTTTGTACTGCGAGGAGTGCTTTTAAGACATTCTTTTCCTTTAGGTAAAAATACTCAATCAGATTTACAGCCACTTCAGTATCTGTGTCTGAATAGAAACTGTAGCCTTTTTCTTGTAAAAAGTTCTTCAAATCCGCAAAGTTTTCAATAATACCGTTATGTACCAACACCACTTCCTTATGCATTGACAGATGTGGGTGGGCATTTTTTTCATCGGCTTTACCATGAGTTGCCCAGCGTGTGTGACCGATTCCCATAGAGCAGGGAAGTTCACATTCCCCCGAAGCTGCGACCTTCTTTTTCAACTCTTTTAATTTACCGACAGCTTTTACCACAGTGAAAGGTCTTGAATATAGGGCTATTCCCGCAGAATCATAACCTCTGTATTCAAGACGCGAAAGACCGGACAGTAGAATATCCTTTGTATTCCCCTGCCCAACAAAACCGACAATACCGCACATAGTATTTTCTCCTATTCGATTGTTTATTGTGCGAAGAAAGCTTTTGTTACGATCTTGATTTCGCTTTTTGTCTTCCTCTTACGATACACTACTCCGAAACAGCATCCGCCGAATATTTCGATAACTGTTTACCTCGTCAGCTTGGGTCTCCCCGAAGCCCCGGCGCTAATCTTCCTTTTTTCCTCAGAAAAGAAAAATTTGTGTTATGATAACACATCAAAAAGAACTTGTGAATGCTTTTTTGCAAAAATTAAAAAAATTTTATATAAAATATGGTAGAATAATATTATATAAATGCAGTAAGGGAAGGGATAAGTATGAGCGTCAGATTAATATTTATAGGGTTAATGGTATTTCTGGGATTTTGGTATGTTGCTATACTTCTTTGGTTGATGAACAGGCTTAACAAAAGTTCCGAGTACGGTATAAGCGGAGAGAAAAGTTCTCAAAGCGGTAGCGGCAAAATGAAAATCAGTGATCTGTTTTTTCATATTTTGGTTATCGTTATTGTATTTTTTACAGTAATAAAGCTGATGAGTTATGTCGGACCGGCTTTTGCATCTCTTGGAGGTGTGATTGTAGCTATACCTGTCAGAGCACTTATAAATGCAAGCGGACGTAAGACCAACGTTATACTTACGTTTTCGGGGATGGCACTATTATTTGTTTATTTATGCTTTTGGTATATTCTTATCGGTGTACCGGTAAAGCCTCCTGTAATGACTGTAGGAGGGATGAAAGTAACACTGAGTAAGACAAGTGTAGAAGACCTTTTAGATAACGGATTTGATATATATATCATGAATGATGAGAATACATATGAGTACAGTGAAATGCTGACAAGCGGTTCTTACACTAAATATGACGAAAATCAGGATATTACTGTAGAAAAAGGATATAGAAGTACAGGAGAGACCTTAAGGGGAGCGCCATATTTATTGGCAAAAGATGATACACTTATAGGCGCAATAGATTTGTACGGAAGTCTTAATAAAGATGTGGATATAAAGGATTCCAAGGTCGTAAATTTCTATATGGATAAGGACTGTAAAGATACACTTAAAAGTTCGAATATAGATGTTAAGCTTGGTGATTTGAGTCTGTTGGGCACATTTTATACAGATGATTTAAAAAAGCTTTTTAAAAAGAGACTTTGGATGATACCGGATGAATCCAATCCTACGGATTCGGTATATGGAATAGCATGGCGTACCAACAGTGATTCTATATTCTGGAACGAGTATTATGCCTATATTCGAATTGATGAAAATAAGAATATGAGAGCTTTTATAATATCAACAAGCGTTGCAAAGGATAAGCATTAAAGACAACTTAATAATTGCGTTTTTTTTCTATTTAGGATATATTATTGTAAGTAAAATTATTTTATCAAGTATAGGAGATACAGATGGAATTAAAGCAGGAGCTTATAATTGTTTTGGACTTTGGAGGTCAGTACAATCAATTAGTTGCAAGAAGAGTAAGAGAGAACAATGTATATTGTGAGATTTACTCATATAAAACCCCTTTGGAAGAGATAAAGAAGAAAAATCCGAAGGGAATCATACTTACAGGAGGACCGGACAGTTGCTATCTGCCTGATTCGGCCACATATTCAAAAGAGCTTTTTGAACTTGGAGTTCCTGTACTTGGACTATGCTACGGTGCACAGCTTATGCAGCATCTGCTTGGCGGAAGGGTAGAGAGAGCAAGTGTAAGAGAATACGGTAAAATAAAGCTTACAGTTGATAAGGCTGACAGTGCATTGTTTGAGAATGTGCCTAAGGAAAGCATTGTATGGATGAGCCATACAGACTATATAAGTAAACTTGGTGAAGGATTTGAGATTACATCACATAGCGATGACTGTCCTGTAGCTTCATATGAGAATACAGCAAAGAATCTCTATGGAATACAGTTCCATCCTGAGGTTTTACATTCAGAATACGGTTCTGTAATGCTTGGAAACTTTATAAAGAATGTCTGCAAATGTGAATGTAACTGGAAAATGGATGCCTTTGTAGAAAACAGTATAAAGGCAATCAAAGAAAAGGTAGGCAACGGTAAGGTACTTTGTGCACTTTCAGGCGGTGTTGACTCATCAGTTGCAGCGGTAATGCTCAGCAAGGCGGTAGGTGAAAACCTTACTTGTGTATTTGTAGACCATGGACTTCTTAGAAAGAATGAAGGCGATGAGGTTGAGGCTGTATTCGGACCGAACGGCAATTATAAGCTGAACTTCATCAGAGTAAATGCAGCGGAAAGATTCTACTCAAAACTTGCAGGTGTAAGCGAGCCTGAAAAGAAGCGTAAGATAATAGGTGAGGAATTTATCAGAGTCTTTGAAGAAGAGGCTAAAAAAATCGGTAAGGTAGATTTCTTGGTACAGGGAACAATTTACCCTGATGTTGTAGAATCGGGACTTGGCGGAGAGAGTGTAGTAATCAAGTCACATCACAATGTAGGAGGACTTCCTGACTATGTTGATTTCAAGGAAATCATAGAGCCGCTTAGAGATCTTTTCAAGGATGAGGTAAGAAAGGCGGGACTTGAGCTGGGTATACCGAAGCATCTTGTATTCCGTCAGCCGTTCCCGGGACCGGGTCTCGGAATCAGAATTATCGGTGAAGTTACAGCCGAGAAGGTAAAAATCGTTCAGGATGCAGACGCTATATACCGTGAGGAGATAGATAAGGCAGGACTTTCACAGGAAATCAACCAGTACTTTGCAGCTCTTACAAATATGAGAAGCGTAGGAGTAATGGGCGATTACAGAACTTATGATTATGCTATAGCACTTCGTGCAGTTAAGACAATAGACTTTATGACAGCAGAGGCTGCAAGACTCCCTTGGGAAGTACTTGAAAAGGTGACAAACAGGATTATCAATGAGGTAGACCATGTAAACAGGGTACTCTATGATATCACCAGCAAGCCACCGGGAACTATTGAGCTGGAGTAAACAAAATAACGCCACAAATCCTTTAAATAAGGGTTTGTGGCGATTTTTCTATGTGGGTTGATTATAAAATTTATGTTTATTAAATATATAGTTTGATAAAATATTGTTATAGAGTATAATTAAAATAGTAATGTTAAATATATAATTTATACTGAATTGAGAATATATAATCTAAAACAATTAGTACTATTGTTTTAGATTATAGAATTTATTATAGTTAACGGTTAATTTAAAAATAATAAATAAACTTAAGATTAGTATAAAGCGAAATGGAGTAAAGCATAATTATATGAATAAAAAGGAATTACTTTTTGACAATGTGGACTCGTTGAAAAGATTTATAATATATATATTAAACGATCGTATTAGAGAAATAGAGGATATTACTGTAGATGATAGATTTAACTCTATTAATGTAAAGACAGATAAGATAGTAGATTTATTAAAAATCAAAGATAAAAACATAGGAGATACTACTATATTTTTGTTGTTTTTGGATTTAAAAAAGATAAAGAATATAAATATTCAGTTAAATAGGATTGAAAAAGAATTTGAAAATGATATAAATATTGTCATTGTTTCTGCATCAGATATAGAAAATTTAATAAAAAAAATTGAAAAAAAATATTGGATAGATTTTTGGGGAAAGGATAAACTAGAGGAACTAGTAAAAGTTAATAGGGTATATTACTCAAATTCATTAGATATTTCAAGATTATATAATAATAAAAATATAGATGAAATTAATGAATTAGACTTTAAAACATATAGAATAAATACTATAGAAAACCTAAAGAGTGTAGTGGATAGGAAAAGAATTTCTTTGGTATTAGGTGCGGGAGTGTCTTGTTCAGAGGGAGCATTGAGCTGGAAGAGTTTGATTGCTAATTTTGAATCAGAATTAAATTCAAGGTGTGGAATTAATATATCCCAAGTATTAAATAAGATAGGAGATAGTGATTTGATATCTGCACAGCTTTATAGAGAATTATTAACAGAAAACACATATTATGAAATAATCTTTAGAAGCATTTATAATAATTATAAGATACCTGATAAGAAGTATGATACTTTAGCTAATTGTATCGCGTGCTTAATTAAAAAGTGTGCTATAGCTAGGGACTTTAGAGTAATGACTTATAACTATGATAATTATTTAGAGCAATATTTAGATTACTATAGTGTGATATATGATGTAATGTTTGAAAGTAGTAATACACAGAAAGGTAATATACCAATTTATCATGTACATGGATATTTTCCAATGATCGGTTATGAGAAAAATAGTGAGCAAATTAAATTTGATTTTTCTCATTATAAAGGTATTTATGCAGATAGTATTAAGCTTACTGAAGATGACTATAATACAATGTATAACGATGCATATAAGTGGCAAATAGGGACTCAGCTTTCTTTTTTTAGAGAAAATAAATGCTTATTTATAGGGTGTAGTTTAACAGATCCAAATATTAGGAGGCTAATAAGGATGGCTGAAAAGGAAAGAAAAAAACATTTTGCCATTATATATAAAGGAGATATGAGTATTATAGATCTTGTGATTGCAACAAACCACTTTTCTAGAATGGGAGTAGATGTTATTTGGACATCAAGTTATGATGAATGCAAAGATATTATTAAAGGTTTTGTGAATAATTGTGGTTATAATGGTTTAATAAATTAATACATTTTTTTGGAACAAATTCTAATTAATATTATATGCTAAAATCAGTATAAAAGAGAGGATTTATTAGTATGTCTAGGCAAAGAAGAAATTTTAGCGCCAAATTTAAATCAGATCTTGTAATCTAGATACTTAAGGGGCGAGAAAAATCTCAATACACTTGTAACAGAGAATAATATTCAGCCAAATCTGATTGGTAATCAAAAAAGAATTTTTTAATAATGCCTCCGCTATGTTTGATGACAAGCGTGATGAGAATCTCAAAGATAAGCCTGACGAAGAATGCAGGTAAAAGCAGAGTATGCAAAAAAGTCGGTTAGTTAACCATGTAGGTTGAAAAGCACATAATATTAAGAGTATAATATCTTAAATATGTGCTTTTTATATGTATATCATCCATATTCACTACACATAAATTTTTGTTGTCTGCATTTATAAAGAGATAACAAAGAAAGGTTCGACAGGTTATATTTTATATGAGCTAAATTCCATGACACAGTAACTACATTAAAAAAAAGAAAATTTGATAAATCAGGGAAAATTGTATCCAATTTTATATCGGTCATTACAGGATATATGAGGAGTTAAATATCCAAAACACGGGAGATACTGATTATGCAGAACAAATTATTTTTAAAGGCATTCAATATATTTGAACTTTCGGAAGTAAAACATACATCGTCGTATGAGATCTTCAGAAATCTGAACAAATGACCGGGAAAACATGGATATTTGACGTTTAGAGGAAAGGTTTAGAAAAAATATATTGTTAAGCGTTTCTACGTAGTAGAAGATACCTGTGAGATTCCACAGAAAGAGGGAAATGAATGGTTTCTTACATAAGATTAAAATGTATCTATCAGTGGAAGAAATTGCCGAACTCTTTGGATTGTCAGTTTTGTTTGATTAATTTGAAGTACCGGAAATGTTATCGGTAAATATTCGTGGAGAGTAAATAAAGTATGAAGAATGAAATTGTATTATTTACAGATGGTGATATTAATATAGAAGTTCAAATCAATCCTGAACTGGAGACCGTTTGGCTGACACAAAAACAAATGGAAGTATTGTTTGATGTTAAACACGCTACAGTAAGCGAACATATTTCAAATATTATTGCTTCAGGAGAACTGGATGAGACTTCTGTCGGTTTTTCCGACAAAAGTACAGGGGGAAGAAAACCTAAAATTTATAATTTAGATATGATTTTGTCTGTCGGATATCGAGTTAATTCAAAAAGAGGTATAGCTTTCAGAAAATGGGCAAATAATGTTCTTAAAGAGTATATTTTGAAAGGCTATGCAATCAATGAAAAGCGTCTTCAAGCGCTTAAGAAAACAGTTGATATCCAGTCAAGGATGATTGCAGATGCACTCGATATAGAGGAAAAAGATGTGCTCAGAGCTGTGAATGAATACACGGATGCATTGATTCTTTTGGATCAATATGACCATCAGGCATTAAGTAAGCCGGAGGGAAGTACTCCGGTATACCGCATCACCTATGAAGATTGTGTTAAGATGGTTTGTCGGATGAAAGATTCTTTTGAAACAGATGTATTTGGCGTAGAAAATAATACAGCAAAAGCACATAGCTTAAAGACTTATAATCTTTAAGCTATGTGCTTTTTTATGTGCCTATTTTAACGAAATATATCCAGGCAGATCCATAAAATTTTTTACGGTTATAATTTAGTTATTTTTATCGGCTATAACAATACCATGAAAATGATGGAGGTTAATCAAATGAGTATTATATTGGAAACGAAAGGGCTGACAAAAAAATATAAAAATGGGATTGCACTGGATAATGTTTCAATTCAAGTGGAAAAAGGTACGGTATATGGTCTGTTAGGTCCTAACGGTGCCGGGAAATCAACATTATTGAAAGTCATAACAAGAGCGATTCCAAAAAGCTCGGGTGAAATGATGTTTGAAAATCATCTGTTAGCTGCAGATGATGTAAAGAAAATCGGGGCGATTATAGAACATCCTGCTATTTATCCGAATTTAACGGCTTATGAAAATTTAGAGGTTATTACTACTTTACTGAATATTGACAGAAAGAAAATTGATGAAGTACTTAGCATGGTTTCATTGATGAATACCGGTAAAAAGTTGGCAAAAGAGTTCTCCCTAGGTATGAAACAAAGACTGGGTATTGCAATGGCACTGATTAACAGCCCGTCATTACTGATTCTTGACGAACCTACAAACGGGTTAGACCCTGTGGGAATTCAAGAATTAAGAGAACTGATAAAAATGCTTTCAGGTCACGGTATCACAATCATACTATCAAGTCATATTTTGAGTGAAGTGGGGCAGATTGCGGATAAAATCGGTATACTTAATAAGGGACATTTAAGTTATGAAGGACAAAATACAGATTCGTCTAAGTTGGAAGATTTATTTATGGAAATTATCAGAAAGGATGTGACGAATGATGATTAAGATGCTGAAAGCGGAATGGATTAAGGAAAGGAGAGCTGCCAATTCTACATTAAAATATATAGTACCTGTTATTTTTGTGCTATTTAATCTATTTATGGTCAGTATCATGGGGCAAAGCCCTGTAGGAAGAAGTTATTTAATGGCTACAGCATTTAATTGGTATCCTGTTCTGATTTTACCTATTGTATTAAGTCTGCTTGTAGTTAATATTGCCGGTAAAGAGAAAGAAGAGCATATTGCCTTGTTGCAAAGATTGAATATACTTCCGGAAAAGATGTTAATTGCCAAGAACGGAATAGTTATTTTTGAATTATTTACTGTTTTGATATTGTCATCGACAGGAATATATTTAATAGGTAGATTTTTATTACATGAGGAGATTAGTCTTAAAATCATGATAGCAGCTACCTGTTGTTTATTTATTGGGAGTTTGCCGATAGTTGCTTTATCTTTTTTTATTTACAAATTATTTCATAAAAGGTTTTTAGTGATTTTAATTAATTTTATATTTACCTTTCCGTCGGCAATTATTGCTGTAACCTCGTATTGGAAATTTTTCCCTTGGGATTATAATTTACGTATACTATGTCCGATTATTGAGGTTCATCCTAACGGCACTTTTTTGGAAAAATCATCGCCTTTAACATCTATGAACGCAGTATATGTCGGATTAGTGTTAAGTGTCATGGTGTATATCATAATAACATTTATAAATATAGTGATGGAAAGAGGAAAAGGTCATGATTAATATTTTAAAGTCTTATCTGATAAGAACCAAAAGAACACCGGTCAGAATGGTAATTATCTTGTGTCCGTTAATTTTTACCGGTCTTTTTATTGTATATCTTTTAAGTGCAACAGGTTTAAAAGAAGTAGAGCTTGCCTACTTTTTTGGAGCTTATACGATTTTAGCAGGCTTTTCTGTCAGCTTTTTAATTCCCATGTTATATGAAAGCGATAAAAAAGCCGGGAACTATGCCAATGATTTGAGAATAGGGATTTGTCGAAAAAAATTGTTTTTTGTAAGATTTATCTTTATCTTTATTTTATTAATGGCTATTGAAGGTATAGCAATCTTACCGTTTATATTGTTTTTACACTTTTATGGAATCAATATTCAAATATTGGATTTGACAGTTTATGGTATGATCGGGTCTGTGGGATTGATTAGTATGGTACCTGTTTATCAATTTTTAAGTTTAAAATTCAATTATACAGGCTCTATTTTGGCAGGTACTATTTTCACTTTGGCTGCCGTTCTTTTAGGCACAACGGATTTAGGAACCGGTATATGGTATTACTTTCCGTTTGTGTATCCGATAAGACTTATATATGGATATGTCAGTGGACTCTTCAATGTAGATACTGTTATTTTTTACCTTTTTATATCTTTGTTGCTCTCATTTGTAAGTGTGGGAATATTTTCATTTTGGTATAATAGTTGGGACGGAATAAGTGAAATGGAGGAATAAAAGGTATGAATCTTCTCATAATAGATGATGACAAAGATTTGCTAAAATTATTAAAGCTAACCTTTGAGAAAGAATATAATGTTGTTATTTGTGATTCGGCACTGAAAATCCGGCCAAGTGATTTATGTAAATATGACTTGATTATTCTTGATATAATGATGGAAGAAATGTCGGGTTTTGAATTTTTGACTAAATACAGAAATATGATAGATATTCCTATTATTTTACTTACAGCGAAAGATTTTGAAAAAGATAAAGTCGAAGGATTTGCACTAGGGGCAGATGATTATGTGACAAAACCGTTTTCTCTTGCTGAAATTAGAGCAAGGATAGCAGCACATATCAGACGAGAAAATAGAGAAAAACATTCAAAACTTATAGATTATCCGATATCTTGTGATTTGCTTTCAAAAAAAATTTATTTTGATAATGAAAAGATAAGTTTTACAAATAGCGAATATGAAATTTGTGAGTTCTTATTAAAAAATAAAAATCAAGTATTTTCGAAAGAAAAAATTTATACGGAAATTTATGGCTATGACAAGGAAGGTGACAGTTCTACAACGATTACCGAAAGAATCAAATTAATAAGAAGTAAATTTGAGCCATATTATATAAATCCTATAAAAACAGTTTGGGGAGTTGGTTATCAGTGGGAAATAAAAAAAGTTTAAGATATTTAATCAGCAAATACGCAATTATGGAGTTGGTATATACTTTATTTATCATTTTGCTGTTTTATGTCGGATTAAATGTATTATTAAATACCGGAGTAGTATATCCGGCTAACTATGCTGACATTCAGTCGGAAAAAGTGGAAGCAGGTTTTCAAACAGAAGATTGGACAACGGCTGAAATACCATATTATTATGATTTTTTATATTTGAAAGACGGGAAAATAATAGAAAATACCATTGATAAAAAATATGATGATTTAGTAAAGGAAGCCATAAAAAACGGAAAGGCAACAAGCGATGAGGTTATAGGCTCAAATATTTTTAAAGCTTATACTATAGGAAATAGACAACTGGTAATAAGATACAGAGTTAATGCTATATTTGCCAGTGAAAAGCTTTATAGACTCTTTGAAAATTTCGAGTGTGGATATATTGTCCTGATACTAATTATTTGGTTTTTGGGATTCGCTTTGTTTCTCATTCGCTCATCAAATATATTAAAAAGGGAAATCCACAAAATTGCGATGGCTAATGATAACATCAGTCGTATGGATTTGGATTATGAGAGAGAATATTCTAAGTATAAAGAAATAGATGGAGTACTGGTTTCGATTGATGTACTGGCTAAAAATCTAAAAAAGTCTCTTGGTGAGCAATGGGATATGCAAGTTAAGCAAAAAGAGTTGGTGGAACAGCTTACCCATGACATAAGAACACCGATAACACTGATTAAAGGAAATTTAGAACTATTAAAAGAAGAGCATAGTGATTTATCTTCTGAAAGATTTGCAGATATTTCAAACGGTATTGACAGACTGGAAAAGTATATTGATAAATTGAAAAAATTTTCTTATACAATGGAAGGAAGAAAAGATGTTGTAAGTAATGAAGTGATTTTATATTGGATTGAGATAATGTCCGGTATATGTAGGTTAAACGGTTTGAATTTGGAAGTAATAAAAAGTGACTGTAGTAATATTAAGCTGGATAAAGAGGAAGTAGCTGTAGCTCTGCAAAATATAGTTACCAACGCGGTTGAATATTCTAAAAAAGGTTCTAAAATAACGGTAGAGTTTAAAGATGAACCTGAAGAGTTTATTTTGACAGTCAGAGATGAAGGAACAGGTTTTAATAAAGACTTATTACCTTTACTTACAGAAAAATTCATTTCCGGAAAAGTAAAAGATAAGTCTAATAAACATGGTTTAGGCTTATGGGTAGTAAAGAATATTGTCTCGGAAAATAACGGCAACTTGTATTTGAAAAATTATACAGGAGTGACTGCAGGGGCTGAGGTTAAAATGGTATTTAATAAATGATTGAAGAATAATTACGGTTAAGGATACCCTTTTCCAATAAGAGTAAGGAGGATAAATGAACGAATTTAATAAGTACAAATTATTAAGCGAAGGTAAAGCATTTGGAGATAGAGCTAAAATTGCTTTAGTATTACTTGATAGCAACACAGCTTATGAAGAACTAAAGGTGGAAGGTGCACAAACTTCAGTTGCCGGAAGTTATAGCTGTGTCGGTGGAGATCCGGCTTCAATACTTGAAATGATAACGATAGAGTTGATATGCCGCAATCCTCGTGATACCTGGTATTTGCCTGACAATGTAAAATTTTGGGACAGGAGATTTGGCAGTTTGTTTGAAACAAAGTTCTTTTGTTATGATGACGATGTAGAAACTTGGAGCAAAATACTGAATAAATTCTTTATAAAGCTGCAGTGGATGCCTAAAAGAGAAGATTACAGTTCAACAAAAAGTTATAATAATGCCTGGGGATATTTTGCAGAGCTTTTAGCGGTAGTAAAAGAAAACAATCATCCTGAATTTAATGTTTATTATGAGATTGCTACCGGGAAAGGTATGAGTGATTCAGTATTTGAAAGAAAGCTAAAAGAGCTGGCAGAATTAAAACAGTCATTTGAAAAAGGGTAAATATTATCATTTAATTAAGCCGACAGAGTTTAAATTCTGGCGGCTTTTTGAAAATTTTACTCAATTTCCCCTGAGGCTCTAAGCCCCAATATAAATTCTTCAAAGTTAGATGCAAGTATAATTATCTCGAAATCATCTTCTTGTATACATATTGATACCTTCGGTTCTCCGTCTTTGCCACAATCTCTGTAGTCTAAATATATCATTTCATGTCCACCTGAGATTGTATCGGCAATAATAACACCTACATTTCTTGGATATTCCCATTCATCATGCCAAAACTCATTTCCGAATTTTCCAAATAAGGAATCTTCTTTTTCTTCCGATATACTGTAGAATTCCTCTACATCAACACGGTACCTATTCTTTTCATCAAACCAGACATTTTTATTGGGTTTACCACCGTTTTGTGTTTTCATAAGCTCTATATATGATTTCGGTAACTTAACGCCCAGTCTTTTTTCAGCTTCTTGCACCATCTCATCTGTTAAATTCTCTCCGGTACAGACTTTATTTATATACTCACTTTCCTTCCAAAAACTTTTAAAGTCAATATTATCAAACATTGTTGATCCCCACTTTTTTCAAACTTGAATTAACTTATCAACTTATATTATAATCATGTTTAGCAATTAAAGTAAATATTAATAAAGATAAATCCTACCTAGGGGAGGTTTTAATGAGTGAAAATGGACTTATGGATTTGAAAAAATATATGATAAAGCTGATTGAACATTTAGGCAATGAAAATATTGTTACAGGTGTAAGTGCAAATGATTTAGGTAGTAAAACATTTGATGAGTTGGTTATTTTACTGAGAGATACACTCAAAGAAGAATACCCGAAGACAAAGTTGAAAAGAATTATGAAAAGCGTTCATTATGCAAACGGTTTTAGTGATTCGGATTTGAAACAAAGTGCATTTATACTTGATGAAATTGAACAGTATCTTTGTATAAACAAATTTCTTAATCATGATAAGTCGGTTAAGTATTTTAATAAGCGTATAGTATCAAACGAGTTTGAAATAAATCCACAAAATATGGTTTTGCTTATGATAGAAAGTTTACTTTGCAGTAAGGGTAAGTATAAAATTATAAGAATTTAGGAGAATATATGTATTTAGGTAATCGAAAGTTTTTGAAGGATTCTATAGAAGTTGCACATGAGTATCTTAAAACTGCTATGCAGGATGAAAAATCTGCGGTTATACTTGAGAGCAGGGAGCTTTATAATCAGGCTGCGTATTTTTATGTGCAGGCTATGGAAAAACAAATTAAAGCAAAAATTGCTCAGATTGTTGATGTGACAAATGCTTACTATAAGGAAATGATAAAAAAGACTATCGGGCATTCACTTGACAAGTCAATTGAGATATTGGTGCAGATATACGGCAAAGGTAATGCTATGGTTGAGGACAGGCTGAGAGAACAGCTGATTACAAAGGTTCTAGAGGATATCAAATTCTCGGCACTTCACAATAAAACCAGATATCCGGATTTTGATGAGAATAAGAAAAAATATGCTGTAATAGAGATGGCCAAGATAGATTGTGTGGAGCTTGCAAAAATGCTCAAAGCACTTAAGCAATACTTAACGGACTTGGAAAGATATACTGACTTATAGGAACGGAATGATTACGGTTGGTAAAAAATATGTGTGATTATTGTTCAGATATTAAAAAGACAGAATACTTTTCCTCGCCCAAACTATATGAAGAAACCATAGAGTATATTAAAGATCTGGTTGAAAACAGGGGTTTTATAGTAGTTGAGGAAAGTTGCAAATTAGGGGAACATATAAAAGACGGACATTGGATTGATGATATAATTTACCATGTGATAAAATGTCCGAAATGTGGGAAGAAATTTACCTGCACTGTAAATACATATAGAGGTGGCGGGTCTTTTAAATAAAGGAGGAATTATGAGTTTTTTATTTGTGGCACTTGGTGGAGCTATAGGAGCAATGGCGAGATATGCGATAAGTCTTATACCGGTTAAAACAGGATTTCCGATACTTACACTTATTACAAATATAGCAGGTGCGATATTGATCGGTTTTATTGTCGGGTTTACAAGTAACAAGGATAATATATCGGGTAATACCGTGCTGTTTTGGAAGACGGGTGTATGCGGCGGATTCACTACATTTTCAACATTCTCACTTGAGGCGTTTAACTTGCTTGATAATAAGCAATATACATCAGGCGGATTATATATTGTATTAAGTGTTGTATGCTGTATATTCGGTATCTTATGCGGAAAGAGGTTGGCTTCGGTGGTAAAGTTATAAAAATATAATATAACGGTGGAGGAGTAAGATATGCTGTTGGATGCAGAAAGATATGCAAGTGTTATCGAATACGGTAAGGACGCAGTAACTAAAATCAACGAAGGCAATTTAAAAGAGGGATTTGAAAGTGCAGATAAAGGCTGGAGTGCATTCCCGGAGTCCGGAGCCAAGTGGAATCAGGGCTATGGGTATGCCAAATCTTTCTTTAATAAAGCTATTGAAAATAATGATTTGGTAAATGCCAAAATATGGCTTGAAAGAATGACTGAAAATAATGATAACCTACATAATTTTGATGAAGAATTGGAGCATATGAAGGGAAAGTATGCATATGAAAGCGGTGAGCTCGATAAGGCGTTTGAAATATGGCAGAAACTTGTAAAGATAAAGGCGGTAAGTTACAGATACTTTGAATATGACGATCCAAAGTACAAGGAATTTTATAAGTCTAGGAAATAAAATATAAAGCACATAGCTTAAAAAATTCTGCTATGTGCTTTTTAATTTTATGAGAATCGGCCTTTAGCCATCTCATATGTCTCATCTGCAAGAGACATTGTAGATTTTCTATGTGAAACCAGTACAATAGTCTTTCCTGCGCTTTCCTCTGAGAGTGACTTTAAGATAATACCCTCGTTCAGTACATCAAGATTGCTGGTAGGCTCATCCAAAAGCAGAAAGTCACCGTCATGCAGGAAGGCTCTGGCAAGCCCTATACGCTGCTTCTCACCGTCTGACAGTGAATCACCCAGCTCACCGACATTGGTGTCATAGCCGTTTGGAAGACTTGATATAAAATCATGTATACTTGCTTTCTTAGCAGCATTTTGAATCTCTTCAAGAGTTGCATTTTGCTTTGCAACTCTTATATTATCTGCAATAGTTCCCTGAAACATCACAGTTTCCTGAGTAACATATCCTGTCATTTCACGAAGATCCTCGGTGTTAACATTTTTAATATTCTTACTTGAAATATGAACTTCACCTGTATTTACGTCCCAAAATCTCATTAAAAGCTTCAACAAGGTGGATTTACCGGATCCGCTTACACCATGTATTCCAAGGACCTTACCTTTTTTGATATCCAGTGAGACATTTTCAAGTATATTCTCTTCACCATATGAGAAGCTTACATTATCAACATCTGCACCTTCAAAGGATGTAGCTTCTTTTCCTGATACTTCTTCTACAGTAGGTTCTTCCTCAAGCAATGATAATACACGTTCACCACTTGCCAGAGTTTGACTAAGATTGTTTGAGAGAGAAGACAGTGCTGCGGTAGGACCGAATGAGCTGATCATAGCCAATGTTGCAAGGATAAGTTGAAGAAAATCGGATATTTTGTTCATATACAATATGAGCATAAAAAAGAACATTCCCCAAGAAAAAAAATGAATAACAAGATTGGTGACCGCTTTTTGAGAACCTTCAAATACACTTAGATCTTCCTGAGTGTAATATAGGTTTTGCAATCTTTCATCCATCTCATCCAATCGCGCCGACCCTTGATTATATTGAAGTATTTCATCAATTCCATAGGTACTGTTGATAATGAAGTTATCAAGTTCGCCCATATTGTTTCTATAATTTCTACCGCTATCGGCAGTACGTCGACGGTTCCAAATAGGAAGAATTACTCCTACAGAGATATAGGCAAATATTGAGAATACAGCTGCAAGAGGATGTTGGTACCACATGAATACAACCATTATAACGGATGTTATAAATGCTATTGCTATAGGCGATACGGTATGTGCAAAAAATACCTCCAACAGTTCTATATCGCAGGTGATTACAGTAATCAGATTTCCTTTTTCCTTGTTCTCAAGTTTTGCGGGACAGAGCTTTCTAAGTGCCGCAAAAACCTTGTGTCTTATGATTGCAAGAATACGGAATGCAATATAGTGGTTGCAATATTGTTCACCGTAGTGGAAAACAGCTCCTGCCACGGCGAATACTATAAGTGCCGTCATAAGTACTCCTGAAGCATCATAACCTACTGAAAAGCCGCCGTGAATGAATTTATAAATGCCGTATATTATACAATAACCTCCTGCAACTGTAAGGAAGATAGCGCATAAAAATCTAAGTACTCCAAGTAAAATTCCAAGTAACATAATGCCTGTTAACGGCTTTATCAAAACAATCAAACTCTTCATAATTGACAGTCCGGATCTTCTTGTGTTTTTTTCCATTATACTATTGCCTCCTTTTTCTTTGAGAAGTTCTCAAGATTCATTTGCTCTGTAAACAGCTTTTCATAAGCACCTTCATTGTTCATCAGTTCATCGTGACATCCGGATTCGATAATGCTTCCGTTTTCAAGCATAAATATTTCATCACTGTCAACTACATTGGCCAGTCTGTGTGATATAAGTATAACGGTTTTTGTTTTTGATAACTCATGTATTACATTCATTATTGTCTCTTCACTGTCTGCATCAATATTTGATGTTGCTTCATCAAAAATATATACAGGTGTATCATGAAGAAGAGCCCTTGCAAGCGAGAGCCTCTGCTTTTGTCCTCCTGAAAGGTTGCCCGCATTTGAAGTCAGGCATGTATCAAGTCCCTTTTGAGAGTTTACAAAGTCAAGAAGATTGACCTTCTTAAGTGCCTCATTCATTTTTTCCTCTGTAGCATTCGGGTCATCCATCAAAAGATTTTCTCTTACTGTACCTGCAAATATCCAACTGTTATGTCCCACTAAAGTAAAATGAGAGAGTATTGTTTTATTTGTAAGTTCAATATGTTCATCATGATTTATCTTAATACTTCCGCCGTAGTTTGAATGTCTTCCCATAAGTATGTTTGCTATGGTAGATTTACCTGAACCTGATACACCTACTATAGAAACAAAAGACTTCGGCTCAACAGTTAGATTTATTCCTTTCAATACGGTCTTACTTGAATCATATGAAAAAGAAAGATTCTTTAGTGATATTTTCACATTATTATCTGTTATCTCTTTATTACCTCTTTTTTGTTCAGGAAGGTCAAGGAATGCGAATATACGATCACTTGCTTTCATGCCGTTCATTCCTATATGGAAGAAGCTTCCAAGTGTTCTCATAGGAAGGAAGAACTCTGCGGCTAAGAATAAAACAATAAACGTATCCGACATAGTAATTCGGGATCGGGCATTGTAAAACTGTGATAAAGCGCTGATAATTCCTGCAGCTGCACCGCCATATGCTATGAAATCCATAATGAGAGTACTGTTAAGTTGCATCATTAAAACCTTCATAGTTATTTTTCTAAACTTTTCAGACTCTTTGTCCATATCATCAGCAGCTTTCTTATCGGCCTGATAAATCTTAAGCGTTGTCATACCGTTAAGCTTTTCAAGGAAACTGTCTCCAAGACCGTAATATATATCAAAATAACGACTTAGAAGTTTTTTTGAAATCGTTATTACAAGTATAATTACTATAGGAATCAGAAAAACTGCAATAAGCATAACAGTGGCGACTTTAATATTAATCTTCATTATAACAAAGAATAGAGTTATCGGAGCAATCAAAGAATATAATAATTGTCCAAGATATTTGCTGAAATACACTTCAAGCTGTTCTACGCCTTCACCTGCCATTTGAACTATTTCAGATGTGTGAATCTGTTCTTTGTATGAAGGGCCGAGACGGAGTATTTTTTCGTAAATAAGATTTCGCAATACCTTTTTTACATTGGCACCTGCATAAAAGTTTTGGGTTGTGTAGGCATAATCACATAATGCCCGTACCAAAATATAACCGATTATAAAAAGAGCATCTATGATAATTTCCTTTTTTGACAGTCGGTTTATTGTAATCATTCCTATGCGATCGGTAATGTTAAATACAATAGATATTTGCATAATGAGTGATACCCATTGCATCAGAACTCCGCATAATATATGTTTACCGGAGCCTTTCAACAGACGAATAAGCCTCATACTGATCATAAAATAAAGACCTCCATGATTTTGTTGTATAGAATAAATATATCATATATGGAGTTAAATTTTAAATGAAAGTGTATTCTTTTTTATTTTACACAATGTATAATAAGTATGTTATAATGTACCCACAAGTAGGGTATTTACTGTATATAGTCATGGAGGTTTTATATGTACTATACAATTACATTGAATCCGGCTATTGATATGCTTACAAAGGTTGAAAATTTTGAACTTGGTAAGCTCAACAGGACCGGTGAGTCGAAATATGTTGTGGGAGGCAAGGGAATAAACATTTCTCTGTTGTTAAAAAACATCGGTAAAAAGAGCAAAGCACTTGGCTTTATTGCCGGATTTACAGGGTATTACATCAAAGAGGAATTAAAGAAGCAACAAATAGATTCAGACTTTGTTGAAACGGACGGGTTTACAAGAATCAACATAAAACTTACTACAGAAACCGAGACTGAAATTAATTCACAGAGTAGCAGTGTAAATAAGAAAAATATAGATGATTTCTTTAAAACTTTAGACGGACTTTCAAGTGAGGACTGTGTATTTTTATCGGGAAACATTATACCGGGAATGGAAGCTGACGACTTTGTAAATATAGCAAAGAAAGTAAGAGAAAAAGGCGCCAAGCTCATAGTTGACAGTAATAAGGATATGGTACTGAATACTCTTAAATACAAACCTTTTGTAGTAAAGCCTAACGAGTTTGAACTTGGAGAGATGTTTGGTGTAAATATAGATACTGTTGAAGATATTGCAAAGTATGCAAGAAAGCTTCAGGAAATGGGCGCTTTAAATGTATTGGTTTCAAGAGGAAGCAAGGGAGCAATACTCTTTACAGGGGAAGGTGAAGTTTTCAGTGCAAATATTGCAAAGGGAAAGGTGGTTTCCACAATAGCTGCAGGTGACAGTATGCTTGCGATGTTTGTAGCAAAGTATGATGAGACCAAAGACTATAAGCTTAGTTTACAGTATGCATCGGCGGCAGGAGGAGCGACATCATTTTCTGCAGGTGTAGGAAGAAAAGAGCTTATTGATGAATTATTGGTACAAATAAAAGTAGATAAATGTAATCTGTAAAGGAGGTTATATGACTTTAACAGAGTTGATCAGATTTGATTTGATTCAGTTCGGGTTCAAAGCCACAGATAAAAAGGATGCTTTGAACAAACTGACCGATATGCTTGTGGAAAAGAAGGTTATCACTACAAAGGATGAGTTTTTAAATGCTCTTTTGGAGAGAGAAAAACTTTCCACAACCGGTGTGGGAGACGGGATAGCCATACCGCATGCCAAGGCAAGTTGCTTTGATAAAGCAATGATTATATATGCAAAAAGTGATGATGGTGTGGAGTGGGAGAGTTTTGACTCTCAGCCTGCAAAGCATATATTTATGATCTGTGCTCCTGCAAACGGAGCGGACGAGCATCTTAAGGCGCTGTCCACACTTTCTACGGCACTTATGAATCCTGAGGTGAAGGGCAGACTTGACAAAGCGACCACAAAGGAAGAGGTACAGAGTATATTTGAGGACTTTGTAAAATCGACTGAGGAGCCAAAAAAAGAGCCTGAAGAGGAAAGTACCAAGTCTGATGAGAAAAGAAAATATATTGTAGCCGTTACAGCCTGTCCTACAGGTATTGCGCATACATTTATGGCTGCCGAGAAGATAAAGGAAGCCGCAAAAGAGATGGGACTTGATGTAAAAGTTGAGACCAACGGACAGATCGGCGTTGAAAACAAGCTTACAAAGGAAGATATTGACAGGGCCGAGGGTATTATAGTAGCGGCTGATAAAAAGGTCGAGATTGCAAGATTTGACGGACATCCTACATTGTTTACAAAGGTTGCCGACGGCATCAATAAGCCTAAGGAACTTATACAGACAATACTTGACGGCAAGGTAAGCATATATCATCATAAGGGCGATGAGGGCAGCAGCGAAGGTGATGACGGTGAGAGCGTAGGAAGAAAAATCTACAAGTACTTGATGGACGGTGTCAGCAATATGCTTCCGTTTGTTGTGGCAGGCGGAATACTTATAGCTTTATCATTTTTCTGGGGCATCAATTCATTTAACCCTGAAGACCCGAGCTATAATAAGTTTGCCGAGCTTTTGTTTGTACTCGGTAAGCTGTCATTCAGTATGATGCTGCCTATACTTGCAGGTTTCATAGGAAGAAGTATTGCGGACAGACCGGGATTTATTGTAGGTATGGTAGGCGGTATACTTGCAGACCCTAGTATACTCGGTCTAAAGAGTGAGGCGTGGTTAAGCTATACACCTTCAGGATTTTTAGGCGCACTGGTAGCGGGATTCTTGGCAGGAGGCATTATAATCGTACTCAGATATGCATTCTCATGGATTCCCCGCTCAATGGACGGTATCAAACCGATATTTTTATTCCCTGTACTCGGATCATTTATAATGGGAGTGTTGATGTTGTTTGTAGTGAATGCACCTATGGCGTTTATTATGACGGCATTCAAAAACTTTATTGAAAGTATGAGCGGCGGTGAAAAGGTTGTATTAGGATTTATTGTAGGATCTATGATGGCTATAGATATGGGCGGTCCTATAAATAAGGCGGCATATGTCACAGGAACGGCACTTGTTACTACAGCAGGTACAGCCGGAAGTGATGTAATGGCGGCAGTTATGGTGGGAGGTATGGTACCTCCGCTTGCAATCGCACTTTCCGCTACAATTTCAAAGAAGCTTTGGTCACAGGCACAGAGAGGAAGCGCTTTGGTAAACTATGTTATGGGACTTTCATTTATAACTGAAGGGGCAATACCTTTTGCGGCAAGTAATCCTTTAAGGGTTATACCGCCTCTGTTTTTATCAAGCGGTGTGGCAGGAGCTTTGAGCATGGTATTTGATTGTAAATCAAAAGCACCTCACGGCGGAATGTTTGCAGTATTGGTAGGAGCAGTTTCAAATCCGATTATGTATATAATCGCACTGATTGTAGGTACGGTTATGGGCGCACTTCTTTTGATAGTGTCACTGAATCTTGGAAAAAAGAAAGAAAACTAGAACTTACAGGCTTATGGGTTTTACCATAGGCCTTTTTTTGCGTTAAAATTGTATTCAGTAAGAATTATTCTATGATATAATTATTTGTAAGACTTATATAGTTTGAAACAGAATGGAGATAAGATGGAATTTAGAGCAATGAGAAGATTCAAACAGCAACTTTCAGAAGATGAGTGCGTTGAAATATTAAAGAGTGCGCCAAGAGGAGTTATAGCTATGAACGGTGAGAACGGATATCCGTATGCCATTACTATAAATCAATATTTTGACGAGACTGACGGTAAAATATATTTTCACGGCGCACTTCAGGGGCTGAAGGTAGACCTTTTGGAAAAGGATAATAAGGTATGTTTTACAACTACAGACGAGGGGCATATAGAAGAGGGAGACTGGGCAAATACCTTCAAAAGTGTGGTATGTCTTGGTCATGTAGAGGAAGTGAACGATGTGGAAAAGATCTATGATAGGTTGAGAAGGCTTGCAAATGGATTTTATCCAAGTGAAGAATCCATTGAAAAGGAAATTGAAAAAGCAGGCAGTAGAGTAAAAATGTATGTGATAAATATTGATCATATGACGGGTAAACTGGTACATGAAAAGTAAGAAGTCGGCACATTGATAATGGTGCTTTGATGTTTTGTAAGATATGAGTATGAATTAAATTTTGGAACCGGCGGAGAATACATATGACAAAAAAGCGACTTATATGTGTATTGTTGTTTATAATTTCGGCTGCAATAAGTATATACAGCTACTTGCTGTTGGCTAATCAGACTCAAATATTGGAATATATAGAAGAGTCGGCCACAAAAGAATTATTTGTTGAGCATTTTTTACTTTTTATAGGTTTTTATCTGATTTTCAGAGTTGTAAAAAGTAAAAGTATAATTGTTTTTACGGTAAGCTTTATATCAGGAACATATTTGTATCTGCATCAGGCCGCCACGGCTTTGATTATAGTCTTTATATATGTTAAGGCGCTGATATGGCTTGGAGAAATATTACTACTGTTTATAAGAAAAAAATATAAAGAGGAGAGCAATATGACAAGGATGTTAAACAGCTTTGTTATAGGCAGTCTTTTTTATATTATTTCTGTTTGCATAATGTCGGCCTTACATATAGCTTCAATAGAAGTGCTGAGAGTATATACACTTTTGCTTGCAGCGCTCACTATAGTGTTATATCTTTGGCTTAGAATTTTTAAAGTTATAGAAATAAAGCCCGATTCTATATTTGAAGAAGAGTTTGTAAAGCTTAAGGGTAAAAATTACTTCTGTGTAGGTACTGCAATAATGCTTTCGGCTTTGCTTTTGCAGCTTGGCAGAATAAATATTGCGCTTGACTACGACTCATTAAGATACGGACTCAGGAGCTTGTCGGTACTTATCGGAAATACCGGAATCTATGACAAGCTTGGCACTGTAAATGATGTATATGTATACCCTAAAGGGCTTGAAATACTTACACTGGCTTTGAACAATAAAATTACTTTCGGTTTTGTACTCAGCTTCAATTATATTTGTGCAATATTGATGCTTATATGTGTATATGAGATAATATCGGTATGTACTGAAAGTATAAATAAGGCATGGCTTGGAGTTGTACTTGTATCAGTGACACCTGCCGTTATGAATATGAGCATATCTGCAAAGACGGATATGATAACATTGCTTATGCAGCTTGTTTCGGTGCTGAATATCTGCCTTTATATCAAAAGTAAGAAAAATCTCTATATAATATTTGCACTGACGGCATTGCTTGCAAGCATTATATATAAGCCCACAAGTCTTTTATTCAGTTTCGGAATAGGAGCGGCAAATCTTATTTATTTATTTTTTGAGCATATACTTAATAAAAACAATCCTGAGAGAGTAAAGGATAAGAAAAGTTTTGATGTAAGTTTTATATATCTGCTTGCATTTCCTTTGCTTGCCGCAGTATTTGTATATGCAAGGACATATATGCTTACAGGGCATATCATCACATCTGTGTATTCATCTGTATGGTATAAGCTTGGAATACAGACAAAGTATCCTTATACGATCGGAATATATAAAAGTGGCGGTATGAATATGTCATCCGGAGAGAGTGTGGATATGCTCTACAGGTTGTTTCAGCTTTTTATAGCTCCGACTAAGGAAGTGCATATCTATATTGCGTCGCCGACTGTACTTATAGCGGTATTGGCAGGTGTATCAATTATACTCTTTGTGAGATTTTTATTTAAGAAAAATAATAATAAGGAGATATTTGCATACATCGCTGTTTTATTGGCGGTGGATGCCTTGGTAAGTTTAATAAGCCTTTTTATATTGAATCAGATAGACGGCAATTATTTTATACTGCTTTTCACACTGATAATAACGGCAACCTGCTTTTTGGTGGAGAGAGATTCTCTAAAGTATCTCTTTAGAGGACTGCTACCCTGTATAGTTTTTGCATTTTTTATAACAGGTTTAACAAACTGGGCAGGCGTAAGAGGACTCAGTACAAAAATAAATGACGGAAGTACATTCGGAATCTACAATCATCATACCAAGTTTTTAGACAGAGACTTGAAAGAGAGAAAAGAGTTTGCAGACGCGTATGAGGATTTGAAGGAACTTGGAAATCCCAGAACGCTTTTATTGTCGGATGACGATTCATTATCCGCTCTGGGACTTGATATCAGGACATATACGGATATTACGGGAAGTGGCGGCAATCCTGCAGTGGTAAAGACACTTGACCACTTCAAAAGATACCTTGACTATGCACAGATTAAGTATATCTGTGTGGATAAGGAATATTTAAAGGACAGACAAAGAGCATCGGATGTGGTGAAATATATGTATGAAGAGGGCAGTACAAAAATTTATAAAAAATATGGTGATGTAGTGATATATAAAGTGGATGTGAAGCAGAACTAATCGGTAATTTTAGGGAGAAGAGATATGATAAGAGGTTGGAAAGATAAGCTTGAAAAGTATGTAAATTTGAATGAAGATATCTGTGTGGATATGCAGATTTGCGGTAATGCGGAGTATGATTTTTGCTGTTTCGGAGTGGACCGGGAAGGGAAACTCTCAGATGACAGATATATGGTGTTTTATAATCAAAGGCAAAGTCCTGAAGGTGAGTTATCCTTAGAAGATATAGGGAACGGTGTTAGGTTTAAACTTAAGCTTTCAAAGTTACCTGAAAAAATAGACAGACTGATTTTTACTCTGAGTATAGACGGCGCTCAGACGGTAGGGGAGATGCAAAGCCTTACTACAAAGGTATATCAGGCAGGCAAAGAAAGTATAGATTTGGAACTTAGCGGAAAAGACTTCTCAAATGAAAGGGCTGTTATAGTTATAGAAATCTATCGCAAAGATACCTGGAGAATCGGCTTTGTGGCAGGTGGATTTGACGGCGGACTTTCCGCGCTTTTGAAGCATTTCGGCGGAGAAGAGATAAAAGATGAAAATACTGATGATACGCTAAAAGAGACAAAGAAGCCTGAGGCTACAAACACCGGTTCTGAAAGTGTCACGGTCAAAAAAGTATCGCTTGAAAAGAAACTTGAAAAAGCTCCCCATCTTGTCAGCCTTGTAAAGCCGCTTGTATTTGAGCTTAAGAAAAAGAATCTTGAAACCACAGTTGCAAGAGTAGGGCTTGTTTTGGATATATCGGGATCTATGAGTCAGCGTTTTAAAAACGGAACTGTGCAGGAAATAGTGAATAAGACATTACCTTTAGCGGTACAGTTTGATGATGACGGTGAACTTGATTTTTGGTACTACGGTACTACAGCCAGAAGAATGAAGAGTGTAAATCTTGACAACTACATGGAGGCGGTTCCGGTTGATTGGAAGCGTCTTATGATGGAGCTTGGCGGAAGGAATAATGAGCCGACAGTACTTAAAATGGTGGTGGATGCCTATAAAAACACAAAGATACCTGCATATGTGCTGTTCATTACAGACGGAGGAGTCAACCATAAGAAAGAAATACAAAATATTATTACAGAGGCTTCACATCTTCCAATCTTTTGGCAGTTTGTAGGAGTCGGAGGACAAAACTACGGAATACTTGAAAGGCTGGATACTATGACGGGAAGATATGTTGATAATGCCGGTTTCTTTGCACTGGATGATTTCAAGAAAGTATCAAATGAAGAACTTTATGCAAGACTTTTGGAGGAGTTTCCGAAGTGGCTTGAGGAGATAAGGAAAAAGGGAATGATTTAGACGAGGTGATTTATGCCTTTTAAGATTATAAAAAATGATATAACAAAGGTAAAGGCGGACGCAATTGTAAATACGGTAAATCCGAATGTAAAGATAGGTGAAGGCGTTGAGTATGCCATATATAATGCGGCAGGTAAAGATGAGCTTTTAAAAGCAAGAGAAAAGCTTGGGTATATGCCGCCGGGTGAGGTGGGTATCACACCTGCCTTTAAGCTTGATGCAAAATATATTATTCATGTAAGCAGTCCGGTGTGGACAGGGATTTGGTACGGAGAACGCCCGCCTGAAAGTGTTTTTACAAAAGATACGATATTACTTACCGATTGCTATATGAAAGCTCTTTATATGGCGGCAGAAAACGGATGTAAGTCAATAGCTTTTCCTTTACTTGCGACAGGTACATACAAATTTCCGAAAGAGATAGGTATGGCTGTGGCGGTAAGAGCTTTTACAGAATTCTTGAAAAACTATGATATGGAAATTTTTCTGGTGGTATTCGGAAGGGATTCTTTTAATATTTCAGGAAGTCTGTTTAGAAAAGTAAAGAAATTTGTAGATTATGAAACAATATGTGCCGAGTTTGCTCCCGGAGACGATTCAAATTGGATTGACGGCAGTATAATTGATGATGATTCAGACAGTTTTGATGGAGGAAATCACTACTATTATAATGATGGGAGAGCTAAAAGTTATCGGGATATAAGTGAGGACGAGAAGCCAATTGAAAGTTATTGGGATATAAGTGAGGATGACAATGATGAATTATACTATAAAAGTTCGCAAAGGTCACATAAGTACTCCGAATCACGTAAGCACTCCAAATCTTTAGAGGAGTCGCTAAAGAAAATCCATAAGTATTCATTTGCAGGCTATTTGCAGCAGCTTATAAACAAAAAAGGAATGAAAAATTCCGAAGTTTATGCTACGGCAAATATTACAAAGCAATATTTTTCAAAGCTTATAAACGGCAAAGTAAATCCTTCAAAAGAGAAAGTGATTGCACTTGCAATCGGGCTGCACCTGAATATGGATGAGACAAAGGACATCTTGAAGATTGCGGGATATGCTTTCTCACCTTTTTCACAGACCGATACTGTAGTGAAATACTTTATAAACAATAAAGATTACAATGTAATAAAATTGGATATTTTACTTTATGATTTCGGATTGGATCCGATTTCAAGCTGACAAAGGTCGCCTCAGGGTTGACCTTTTTTATTTTAATTTGATGTATCATAAGTTTACAAAATAAATTTAAGGAGAATCTTATGGATAAGAATTTAACAGAGATAGTTTATATACTTGACAGAAGCGGTTCAATGAGCGGACTTGAGGCGGATACTATAGGCGGATTTAACTCTATGATATCAAAGCAAAAAGATACCGGTGAGAGTGCGTATATTTCAACAGTATTATTTGATACTGTAAACGAGGTGATACATGACAGAGTACCTATTGAAAAAGTGGAGGAGATGACGGAAAAGGAGTATTTTGTAAGAGGAGGTACCGCACTTTTGGATGCGGTGGGAGGTGCTATACGGCATATAGCAAATATCCACAAATATGCAAGGAAAGAGGACAGACCTGCAAAGACCGTTTTTATTATAACCACTGACGGAATGGAAAATTCCAGCAGATATTATAATTATGAACAGGTAAATAAGATGATAGAAAAGGAACAAAAAGAGTACGGCTGGGAGTTTATCTTTATCGGAGCAAATATTGATGCGGCAAGAGAGGCGGAAAAATTCGGTATCCGAAGAGACAGAGCACTAAATTATGTACCTGACGCAATGGGTACAGGTGCGGTATATGAAAGTATCTCAAATGTTACATGTGGTGCTATGAGAGCAAAGAACGCAGGTGATATAGGAGCATTTTTAGATAGTGGCGAGTGGGGAAAAGTTATAAAAAAAGACTTTGAAAAGAGAGCAAAAAAGCGCAGATAAGGCCATTACATATATGTTATAATGGTAGATGAGTAGAGTAATAATGCATGATTATAGGAGAGATTTATGAGTTCAACCACATTGATAAAGAATAACAGCGGTGTTACACAGGTTTCGCTGCAGGCAAAATTTTTAGGTAAAAGATGTATAAGCATCAGCGGAGAGATAAATGAGGAGTCGGCTGTTGACTTCACAGATAAGATACTTGATTTGAATCTGGAATCAAATGAGCCTATAACTGTGCTTATAAACAGTAACGGCGGTGAAATAAACAGTGGACTTTTGATGTATGATGCAATAGTAGGCTCAAAAGCTCCTATAAGAATGATATGCAGAGGTAAGGCTTACAGTATGGGTGCAGTACTTTTTGCCTGTGCAAAAGAAAGGTATATGCTTCCAAACAGTGAACTGATGTTACATCAGCCTATGCTTGGTGGCAGAGTTTCAGGAAATGCCTCAAGTATAAAGAGTATATCCGACAGTATGCTTGAAACAAAGAAAAAAATAAACAGGTTGCTCTCAAAACATACAAAAAAGAGTGAAGAAGAGATAGATGAGGCTACAGGTTTTGACCATTATTTCTCACCGGAGGAATCTATAGAATTCAATCTTTGTGATGAAATAATAGAGTTTTCAAAAGTTATTGACTTTATAAAAGAGGTGGAGTGGTAATGAAAGTTAAAGCAGACAGAGTGATTTTGGGTGAAGACTGTGTATACAGTACTGACAGCAATGTAACCGGTATCAACAATAATATTTTGGTAGTAGGAGGATCAGGTTCCGGAAAGACCGTTTCTATAGCTGAAGCATTTTTACTTGAGTCATATAACAGAAATATAATTGCTACAGTGACTAAAAGAAGAATAGTGAAAAAATATATTCCGCTTCTTATGGAGAGGGGATACAGTATCTGGGATCTTGACTTTGTACATCCTGAAAACGGAAATGTAGGCTATGATCCGCTTGATTTTGTGAAGAGCTATCAGGATATAGTATTTGTGGCAAAGAGTATAGTTGATGCAGATAAGAAAAAAGAAAACAGCAATGCAGACCCTTATTGGAATGAAGCCGCTACATCACTTTTTTCGGCCATCATAGCATATGTGCTTATGAAAAAGCTACATCCGAATTTTGCCGATGTGCTTGAGATGATTGACAAGCTTACATTTGAAGAGGACGGCGGATCGATAACAACCTGTTATGACTTTGAATTTTTCAAGCTTGAAAAGGAGAATCCGTCAAATTTTGCTACAGTGAACTGGAAATCTTTTAGAAAATTGCCTATAAGAACGGCAAGTTGTGTGTTCGGCGTACTAAATGCGGCAACCTCATATGTATTCACTCCGGAACTTAGAAAAATATTCAGGTTGAGAAGGAAGATAAGTTTTGAGAGATTGGCAAGAGAAAAAAGGGCGTTATTTGTGACCAGCAGTCCTGTAAATCCAAGTTTAAATACTTTTATAAATATGTTTTATGCACATATATTTAAGGAACTATTTGAGATAGGAGAAAGAAGAGAGAGCGGGGTGTTGCCAAGGCAGATACATATGCTGGCGGATGACTTTGCAACAGGCTGTCCTGTGCCTTTATTTGATCAGTATATCTCTATATTCAGAGAAAAGGGTATATCTGTGACACTTCTGGTACAGTCGGAGTCACAGCTTTCATCACTCTATGGAGACGACAAAGCCACAACTATCATTAATAACTGCGATACATATGTGTATATGGGTTCGAACGATTTGGAGACTGCAAAGAATATTGCAACAAGGGCAGGTATACTGACTGAAGACTGTTTGAATATGAAACTTGGCAATCAGATAATCTTCAGGAGAGGATCAAAACCGATATTTTCTAAAAGGTACAATATTTTTGAGAATAAACTTTACAAATCAATACCGGAGAGTTTTAATGGTGAAGATAAAATATATGCCTTAAATGAGGAAAGAAATTCATTTATCAGAGAACTTAGAGCCGGTATAGGTATGGATGAATATGATTGTTTTGATGAAAACGGTATGTTCAAACCGATGAGCAATGAGCATGAAGCATGCGAATATTTTGACAGTGAATATTTTAAAAAATATACGGACGGTGAAGATCCGTTTTAAAATAAGGTATCATATGAGGGGGGGATATAATGTCAAAATCCGATTCAAAATCACAAGTTAAATTTATGTCTGCGATGTTTAAAGGAAAGGAAATATTTAAGCCTTTAAATACAGGTTTTATTGATGAAAGAGTGAGTTGTATCAGGGAATATGTGGCCAATATTTTCTTTTATACAAAGAACGGTCATACGATAATGATTGATGCGGGGTATAACTACGAAAAACTTGCAGAAAAGATGAGCTGGCTGAATATTGATTACAAAGATATAAAAGAGATTTTAGTTACTCATTTGGATACTGACCATGTGGGAGCGATTGAAAAAGACAGTGAGGGTATATTCAAAGACTCGACAATATATATCGGAAGAATTGAAAACGAGTACTTAACGGGAAATAAGCGTAGAAAGGTCTTTTGGGGATTATATAAATTGCCGAGGGTAAACATTGATAATAAAAAGGTTTTAATTGATGACTCTCAAGTTATTTTTATCGGAGATATTAAGATAGAAGCCTTCATTGTGCCGGGGCATACATGGGGGCATCTGGTATATCTTATTGACGATATGTACCTGTTTACAGGGGATACAATTTGGTTCGGAGCTGACGGAGGATATGCATTTTTAAATACACTGGCGGAAGACGGAAAGCTTCAAATAAAATCGTTGAAAAGACTTGAAGAAATTCTTAGAAAAAGAAATCTTAATCTAAAGATTATTACAGGTCATACAGGTTGGACTGATGATATAGACTTTGCCTTTGCGCATACCGATGAAATTTGCAACTCGTTAAGGAGAAAGCCGAAAGTCCATGATCCTAAAGCACCTTATGACGGCTTTGATGAAAGCGGTGATAAGAAAGAAAATATAGAAAAAGGATTACCAAAAATATTGCAGAAGTAGTATAGTGTAAATATATTTTTATGCAAAGGAGAACATTATGTTGGAAGTAGGAATCAAAGGACAAAGAGAAACTGTAGTTACCAAGGAGAAGACTGCAACAGGTATCGGAAGCGGACTTTTGGAGGTATTTGCAACCCCTATTATGATTGCACTGATGGAAGAGTCGGCATTTATGAGCGTAAATGAAATACTGGATGAGGGCTTTACTACAGTAGGTATTGCAGTGGATATAAAGCATATAGCGGCAACACCTGTAGGTATGAAGGTGGTTGCAAAGTCTGAGCTTATAAAGATTGACGGAAGAGAGCTTACCTTTAATGTGGAGGCGTATGATGAAAAAGGACTTATAGGTGAGGGTGTTCACAAGAGATTCATTGTAAATAATGATAAGTTCCAGGCAAAGACTGACAGTAAATTGGAAAAGTAAATATATATAGCTAAAGTGCAAAGGCAAGAGCTGATGCACTTTTTTTATATTAAGACTATTGTTATATATAGTATTTTACTTTTATGATAAGATACATAAAAAGGAGGATGCTATGAAAAAGAGATTGTTATATTTGATTCCTGTAATATTTTTGCTTTCAGGCTGTGGTAAGAGCGTTTCCATATCTATAAATTTACCCGGAAGTGAAAGTAAGATAAGTGAAAGCAGCGATACAGACGAAAGTGAAGTTACAGATGCTCAAAAAGCCACAGATGCCACAAAAGAGAGCGAAAAAAAGGGCGTAGATATGCTTGATGCAAATGTGTATTATAAGCCTCAGGACGGGTATCAGCCGCCTGAAAATGTGATACCGCAGATAAGAGCAGACAATAAAAAACTTGAGGATACTGTAAAAAAGATAAATTCAGTTTGGACAAGCGACTATTCAAAAATACAGCTTACAAGGTATGATTCCAATATATTCAGCCTCTTGATAGATACTGTAACAGTTGACAATTCAGCTTCAAGTGAAGAGTTAAGAGGTGTCAATATAAGCTCAAGAACAGGCAAGGAGCTTAAGATTACGGCAGTTTTAAAGGATGCAAATACTCTGTATGAGAAATTGATGAGTGATCATGATTTTGTAGATAGTTATGATGATATTGATAACTTTAGTGAAAAGCTGAAATCGGTTTTGACAGAGCCCGATGCTTTTACTGACGGTGAGAACAAAAACAGTGATGTTGCCTGGTCACTAAGCAACGGTGCACTTATGATATATATGCTTGAAAATACAAAGTATGGAAAGCAGTCGGTGTCTATTCCTATCGACTATATAAAGTATAAGGAGTTCTTTAAGCCTGATATACTTACTTTACCGGATGATTATGCTTTCAAAATCATCCTCGATAGGGAGATGAGTGTAAATATAGACGGAACAGAGCGTATTGTGGAAGTCGATGAGGAAATTGACGAATACGGTGTATTACAGGAAGTTGAATTGAAAATTGACGGAGTCAAGAGAGAATATAAGGATGACAGCTACAGCTACGGTATTACAGATGCATATATTTTTAAAAAGGGAAATTTTGCATATCTCTACCTTGAATTGACTTATGATAATGACTATAGGAGTATTAAGGTAATTGATTTGAATAAGAATGGTGAACAGTCTGATATCAGTGAGTGTTTTGCGGATACCGCTCCTCTAAATCCGAATAAGTTCTACCTTGGCGAGAGGGTTGCAACTATAAGCACTGTAAATGTTGAAAGAAAGTACACATTAGGTGAGGAAGGCAGTCCTAAGGCATTGGAAAACTACTATACCATTGTTACTCCTGTAAGCTTGGTAGCTAAAATGGAGTTAAGCGGAGAGCGTTTAAAGGGAATAAACGGAAGTTATGACAGCAGTATTAATATTCCTGTAGGAATATTACTGACACCTGTAGGCAGTGACAATGAAAATTTTACAGATTACAGTACAAGTAGCGGAGATATTATAAGGATACCTATGCAAAAATCATCTGACGGTGAAATAACCATAAACGGTCGAGATGTAAGAGATGTATTTGACGGTACATTCTTTGCGGGTTGATATGAATACAAACCGGATTATTATTCATGTGGATATGGATGCCTTCTACGCTTCAGTAGAGATGAGGGATGATAAAACTCTTATAGGTAAGCCGCTTATTATAGGTTCTATGCCAAGTGAGAGGGGTGTTGTTGCAACCTGTAATTATGAAGCCAGAAAATACGGTATACGCTCAGGTATGAATATTAAGGAGGCATTTAATCGTTGTCCTAAGGGGATTTTCAAGCATCCGAATTTTGATAAGTATAGGGCGGTATCAAACAGCCTGCATAAAATACTTGAAAGCTATACCGATATAACGGAGTATATTGCACTTGATGAGGGTTATCTTGATCTGACAGAGAAGGTATCTTCGTGGGAGGAAGCCGGAAAAATAGGATTTGAGATCAAAAAAAGGGTAAGGGAGGAGCTATCTCTTACCTGTTCTGTAGGTTTGGCATATTCAAAGACCGCAGCAAAGACAGCAAGTGAAGAGAAAAAGCCTGACGGATATTTTGAAATAAAGACAAGAGAAGATTTTGTAAACCTTGTAATTGACAGGAATGTGAGAGCATTGTATACAGTGGGCAAAATGACTGCAGGGAAGCTTCATATGTATGGGGTAGATACTGTGAGAGATTTACAGGAAAAGTCGGATTTTGTAAAAAAATTCATGGGCAAACAGGGAGAATATCTTGTTGATCTGGCTTTCGGATATGATAACAGAAAGGTAATACCCTACAAACAGGAGGATGCCAAGTCAATCAGTAAGGAATTTACGTTTCAAAAGGACGTATCAAGCTTTAAACTTTTGGACGATGTGCTTTTTATTTTGTCTTTTCGTGTAGAGGAAAGAGCAAAAAGACTTGGACTCTACGGAGAGGGAGTTTCTCTTAAAATCACCTATTCCAATATGAAGAGTATCACAAGGTCAATGCTTGTAGATGAATGTAGCAATGATGCTTATACAATATACGAGAGTGCAAGTATGCTCTTAAAGAATGTGAAAAAGGGTGAGATAAGGCTTATAGGAACGGGAATATATCATCTGAGAGAGGAAGAGGGCAGGCAGCTTAGCTTTAACGATATTTTTTCCGGAGAGCGTTATATTATAAGCAAAAAAGTGGAGGATAGGTGGCGTGAACTGAAAAATTATTATAAAATAGATTTTGATGAGATAAAAAATTCATCAAACAGGCTTAAGACTTATGAATATATAGAAAAAATGAGAGAAGTTATGGAGTCTATGTAACAAAAGACTCAAAACATATAAGAAAGGATCATATATGAGAACTTTTGATGAGCAGGCTATAGTTTCTATAGCACCTAATGCGAATGCGGTTTCAAACGGCAGAAAGCTGTCATCAGGAAACAGTTTTGTAAAAAGAATGAAGTCGGCTGATGACAGTCTTTATTTTGGTGAGTGCAAAGGAAGTGGAAAGAGCAATTATAATGTTTCCATAGACTTTGAAAAAGAGGGTGAACCGGTATTTCGATGTTCTTGTCCAAGCAGACAGTTTCCATGCAAACATTCTATAGGCTTGATGTTTGAGATGAAAGAGGGCAAGAGCTTTGAAACGGCTGAGATTCCTCAGGATATTTTGGATAAGAGAGAAAAGATAGAGGCAAGAGAAAAGAAAAAGGCCGAGAAGGAAATTGAAAAGGAGAAAAATCCTGACAAGCCGAAAAAAACAAGTACAGCCTCAAAAGCGGCTAAAACAAAGAAGATAAAGAAGCAGATTGAGGGCTTGGATCTGTTAAAAGATGTTATGAGTCAAATAACAGGTTCAGGTGTGGCAGCTTGCGTGGATAAAGCATTTGATAAAAAATATGATGAACTGGCAAAACAGTTGGGAGATTACTATTTGTCGGGAGTACAGATAATATTTAAAAGATTTTTAAAATCTCTAAGAACGATAAAAAATGATTTGTTTATAGAAGAAATAATAAATGATTATCCTAAGAGCTATATAGATGAGTTAAGAAACGACTATCCAAATGACTATGTTGAGGAGTATTTGTTGTCTTTAGCGGTAAAGGAGCTAACAAAGCTTAGATATATCGAAAAGAGAGCAAGGGATTACCTTAATAAAAAGCTTGAAAGTGATTCTACCGACCCTGATGATAATATACTCTATGAGGCACTTGGCGGAGTATGGAAGCTTGAAGAACTTGGAGAAACAGGTCTTAAAAAGGAAAATGTATCAATTGCGGAGTTAAGCTTTATATCGGAATATGATGATGTAAAAGCAGAGTATATAGATAAAGGCTATTGGATAGATCTTGATACAGGAGATATAAATTATACAGCCAATTATTGCCCACTAAAAGCAAAGAAATATATTCAAAGAGATGACAGCTTCTTTGGTAAAAAGTTTATTGAAAAGCTGTATTTCTATCCTGCAAATGAGGGAGAAAACAGAAGAATCCGTTATGAGAGCGGCAGAGATGAAGATTTGGACATAGATGATATTAAAAAAATAAGAAGTTTTGCAAAGAAGAACATAACAGAGTTTTTAAAGCCTGCTAAAAATATATTGAAGGCTACTTTATCAGATAATGCTTATGGGGTACTTTTTGAGTTTGCAAAGATAGGTACAAACGGCAGTGATGTTGTAGCAGAGGATAAAGAAGGAAAGCAGATTTTACTAAGGGCTATGACTAAGGATAAAACAGCTATGGACGCAATATTCGGACTTCCAAGTAAAGACTATCTTAAAAATCAGGTGTTATTCGGACTGGCACATTATGACTCGATGCTGAAGCAGATTTGTGTAGAGCCAAGAAGTATTATCACGGAAAACGAAATACTCAGATTGGCATATTAAGGGAGGCTATTATGAATTTGGATATTTTATATAAATTACAGGAACAATTAAGAAACAGTGTAATTACAGGCAGCTCTCTTATAAAGGAAGACTTCAGACTGAAAAAATGTGTAGATGATATGGAAGCACTTTCAAAGGCGGCGCCTGTGTTTGCTCAGATTAAAAAGCAGGCAGATGAGCTGTTTGTATGTGATGATCCGGGTGAGAAGACTTTGGATCTGCTTGCACTTGTGGATGCGGTTCTTGAAACTCAGGCAGGTATATATGAAACCGGTGAGCTTTCAGATATTGAAAAAAGCTGTGGAAGGGTCAATGGAAATTATTCTTATAAGATGCTTGAGCCTGTTATAACTGCACTTACTACAACAGGAAGCGGAAGATGGGATATATTGGTGGAAGCCAGAAAAGAAAACCCTGATATATTCTTAGATTATAGAATATTGCCGAAGTTTATTGCAGGACTTGGAGACGGATACAGTGAGATCTCATTTGCGATCGGAAGATGGATCATGCAAAACGGAAAGATGATGGTAGAGCCGCTAAAAAGAGGCTTTGATCCGATGGGAAAGAGTGAGATGTATCTAAGATTTGATATTATCGCGGACCTCGCAAAAGAAGAGGAAAATGATTTTTATTTGTCTGTTATAAACGGTGAGGCAAGGAAAGATATAAGAAAGAGGGCTATAAGGTCTTTGATGTATAGTGAAGATAATATAGACTTTTTGATTGAACTTGCAAAAACATCCGATAGAGCAAGTAAAACCGATGCTATAGAGACTTTAAAGACATTTAATAATGAAAAGGCGATCGAATTTTTAAAAACTGTAGAAGTTAAGAAGAAATAAAAGGTGATAGATATGAGCGAAGAATTACAAAGGCTTCCGGCGGAGGTCATGTTCCAAAAAGAAATAGATGCACTTATTGCGGCTGAAAAAAATCCTGTTCCTGTCGGGTGGAAGATGTCACCGAAATCCGTACTTACTTACATTATGGGCGGTGAGTGCAATGGTGTTAAAATAATACCGAAATACATAGGAAATAAGAGAATAGTCGAAATAGCAATAGCCACTTTGGTAACAGACAGAGCATTACTTCTGATAGGTGAGCCGGGTACTGCAAAGTCATGGTTGTCGGAGCATCTATGCGCCGCTATAAACGGTAACTCAACCTGTGTTATACAGGGAACTGCAGGAACTACAGAGGAGCAGATAAGATACTCATGGAATTATGCCATGCTTATAGCAGAAGGCCCAAGTGATAAGGCAATTATAAAGAGTCCTGTTTTTGAGGCTATGGAAGAAGGTAAGATTGCCAGATTTGAAGAGATATCACGTTGTGCCTCCGAGGTACAGGATGCCCTTATTTCAATTCTCTCCGAAAAGAGAATTTCTATTCCGGAACTTGGTAAGGACAGTGCGGCTAAGAAGGGATTTTCCATAATAGCTACAGCAAATACCAGAGACCGCGGTGTAAATGACATGAGTGCAGCTCTAAAGAGAAGATTTAATATAGTGGTGCTTCCAAGTCCGAATACTCTTGAAGAGGAGATGGATATAGTAAAGACCAGAATCGAGAAGCTTTCAGAAGGTATGGCATTGCTTTCAAAGGTGCCTGAGGCTGAGGTAATAAAGAAGGTTTGTACAATATTCAGAGAGCTTAGACAGGGTGAGACACTTGACGGAAAGCAAAAAATCAAGTCTACAGCAAATGTACTTTCTACCGCAGAGGCTATATCCTTACTTACAAACAGTATGTCTTTGGCAGGCAGCTTCGGAGACGGTGAGATAAGTGATGCGGACCTTGCAGCAGGACTTCAAGGTGCAATAGTAAAGGAAGATTCCAAAGACTCAAAAGTTTGGGAAGAGTACCTTGAGAATATAATGAAAAAGCGCGGAAAAGAGTGGATTGGACTCTACAATGAATGTAGGATGCTCAATGGCTAGGAGGCAGCCATGAAAACTTTTGGAATTAGACATTTTTCACCTGCAGGTGCATATTTTCTAAGACAGTTTTTGGATGAAGTAAAGCCTTCACTTGTGCTTATAGAGGGACCGGCGGATTTTGACTTTTTGATAGAGGATATTGTATCAAAAAAACTTGTTCCTCCGTTTGCCATTATGGCATATACAAAGGAAGCACCTATTGACACAATTCTCTATCCGTTTGCAGAATATTCGCCGGAGTATCAGGCAATTCTTTGGGCAAGGGAAAATAATACGGAATGTCATTTTTTTGACTTGGAATCCGATATTATTTTGGAACTTGAAAAAAGGGATGATGAAACTAAAGATGAAGAGATTATCTCAGAAACAAATCCGAAGAAAAGTATTGAAACGGATATGGAAGTTTTTTGGGAAAGAACCTTGGAGCAGAGTGAGGATATGCAGGCCTATAGAGCCGGCAGTGCTTTGCTTGGAGAAAGCATAAGAAAAGATACAAATGCAGATGACAAATCCTTTATAAGAGATATAGTCCGTGAAAGCTTTATGAAAAGAAAGATAAAGGAATATATAGAAAAGGGATTTGATACTGAAAAAATAGTGGCTATAACAGGTGCTTTTCATACATCAGCTATTGAAAGTCTCGAAGGAGCAATGTCCGATAAGGAATATAAGGCATTGGTAAGAAGAGAATCCAATGTCACATTGATGCCGTATTCTTACTACAGACTTAGTAAAAGAACCGGTTATGGTTCGGGAAATGCGGCACCGGCGTATTATGAGTTACTTTGGCAGGGATTTTTAAACGGTGATATTACTTATCATGAAAGAAAGTATCTGAGCAGTTTGGCAAAGTATATGAGAGAGCATGGCGGAATCGTTTCATCCGCTCAGGTAATAGAGGCGACAAGGCTTGCAAGAGAACTTGCTGTTATTCGTGGAGGCTCTGTTCCCACACTTGAAGATTTAAAGGATGCAAGTATTACCTGTATGGGTGGTGGAAGTTTCGGTGAGATGGCAATGGGCTTTGCAGAGACCGATATAGGAAAAAAGATAGGCAGTGTTCCACAGGATGCTATGCAGACTTCTATACAAAGCGACTTTACTTCTAAACTTAAGCAGTTAAAGCTTGAAAAATATAAGGAACTTGTAGCAACACCATTGCAGCTTGATTTAAGAGAAAACTTAAGAGTGAAGTCAAAGGAGAGTGCTTTTCTTGATTTAAACAGATCATTTTTCTTGTACAGGCTTGTTGTACTTGGAATAGATTTTGCTAAGATAAAAAGAAGCAGTCAGGATAATGCAACCTGGGCCGAGAACTGGATACTTCAGTGGACACCGGAGGCAGAAATACAGATAGTTGAAAGTGTATTAAAGGGAGACACTATAGCGGATGCTGTAGCTTTTGTATTGAGCGAAAGGCTCCTTGAGGCTACGAAGATATCTGAAATAGCGGATGTTATAGAAGATGCGTTTAATTGCGGACTTCCTAAGATAGTTGAGGGTGCGAAAAGAAGTCTTGATGAGACGGCAAACGGTGCAATAGCTATGTGTGATATTGCGGATACCGTGAGCAAACTTTCAAATATGATTTCATTCGGTGATATCAGAAAACTGGACAGAGAACCTCTGATACCTATTGTAAAAAGACTTTGTATCAGAGCTTCACTTATGCTTGTCGGGGAGTCGGCTTGTGATGATATAGCGGCAGCTGCATTGGCGGAGGACATTCAAAAAATACATAATGTTTTTATGTTACAGGACTTTTTGGATGAGAGCCTTTGGTTTGATAAGCTTATAGAACTCTCAAATAGAGATGATTTGAATACAAAAATCTCAGGACTTGCTACAGCAATACTGCTTGATGCAGGTAAGATAGATGAGCCGACTCTTAGAAAAGAGGTATCAAGACGACTTTCTGTAGGTATGCCTGCAGAACTTGGTGCAAACTGGTTTGCCGGTCTGTCTATGAGAAATCATTATGCTCTTATAGGGAGACTTACACTTTGGGAAAGCCTTAGTGAGTATCTGGATACTTTGGATGAAGAGGAATTCAGACGTTCGGCAGTTTTTTTAAGAAGAGCTTTTGTAGAGTACAGCGCTAAGGAAAAAGATATGATTGCCGAAAATCTTGGTGAAATATGGGGACTCAATGCTCAGGAAGTAAGTGAAATAATAAACTCTGAGATAAAGGAAGTAGACACGGAGATTCTCGAAGACTTTGATTTTGGAGACTTTTAGGAGATATAAATGGATACAAATGACAGACTGAGGCGATGGAGACTGATACTTGGTTCTGAAGCACAAAAAAGAATGGAAGGTATGGGAGACGGACCGGATTTAAGTCAGGAAGATTTTATGATGGATACGGCACTTGATGCCATCTATAACAGGGATATGAAATTCGGCTTCGGAGGAGGAGCCGGGAAAGGCGCATCAAGTCCACAGATAAGCAGATGGCTTGGGGATGTGAGAACACTTTTTGATAAGGACATTGTAAAGATAATTCAGTCAGATGCTATGGAAAGATGCGGATTAAAGCAGCTGATATTTGAACCTGAGCTTCTTGAAAATATAGAGCCGGATATGCATATGGCAAGTATGATACTTACCCTAAAGGATCAGATACCGAAACAGAGTAAGGAAAATGCCAGAGAGTTTATAAGAAAAATAGTGGAGCAGATAAATGCGCTGCTTGAAACAGATTTAAAAAGGGCGGTTACGGCAAGTATAAACAGAAAGTTACATTCTCCTATTCCTTCCGCATCAGCACTTGATTTTCAGACTACGATAAGAAAGGGTATCAAAGACTACAATACAAAGTTAAAGAAAATAATCCCTCAAAAGTATTATTTCTTTGAGAGAAGTGCAACAACCGCCGCCAATAAATATACTGTTATTTTGGATATTGACCAAAGCGGTTCTATGGGAGAGTCGGTAATATATTCATCTATAATGAGCTGTATCCTGGCAAGTATGAGTGCTATAAAGACTAAGGTTGTGGCTTTTGATACCAATATCGTGGATTTGAGTGAAAAATGTGAGGACCCTATTGATTTACTTTTCGGATTTACTCTCGGCGGTGGAACAGATATAGAAAAATCAATAAAGTATTGCACTAAATATATAGAGAACCCGAAGAAGACGATTTTCTTTTTGATTTCAGACCTTGAAGAGGGCGGAAACCGTGCAGGACTTCTCAGAAGATTGACACAGATGAAGGAAGACGGTGTTATTGTGATTTGCCTGCTTGCCATATCAGACTCAGGCAAACCTTATTATGATGCAAATATGGCACAAAGAATTGCAAATAACGGTATTCCCTGTTTTGCAGCCGCTCCGCAGATGTTGCCGAGGCTCTTAGAAAAGGCGATGAAAAATGAGGATATGAGTGAGTTTACCACAGGTAAATTCGGTGTGGAAAAATAAGGAGATAAGAAAATGAGAAAATTATTTATTATGACACTTGGATTATATTGTGCAGTTGCACTTATGGGATGCAAAGCCGATGCTGCAAAAACTTCAGAGTCTAAGACCGCTATAGAGTCACAGACAAGTTCTGTTGCAACTACAGATACAAGTGTTGCACAGAGCGGTGAAGATGCTCCGGTTGTCGGCGGTTGGAGTATAAACGAGAAGCTTTCACCAAGTGATAACAGTGATGCAATGAGAGCCTTTGATATGGCCGTCAAGAATTTGGAAGGTTATTCATATGAGGTTGTAGCCGTACTTGGCTCACAGACTGTATCGGGAACAAATTATTCATATCTTTGTAAAGGGATAGCAGTGACACCTGATGCCAAAGCGGAATATGCTGTTGTCAATGTATATGAGGATTTAAGTGGAAATTCAAAGATCACAGGAAGTTTGGAACTGTTGGAAGGTAAAGAAGGCTGGGAGTACAATGAAGGAAGTGCAAAGTTGGAGGATAATGCCGATGCCAAGACAGCTTTTGATAAGTCTCTTGAGGCCTTGGCAGGTGCAAACTATGAGCCTATAGCCTATATAGGTAAAAAGGACAATTCATATGCTATACTTGCAAAGATTTCAACAGAGGGTTCCGATTCACAGACAACAATATCAATGGTTTATGTAACTTCTACAGATTCCGGAGCGATGATTGATGATATCAAGGATGTGGATATATCTATGTAGGATACAAAGTACCTAAGGAGCAAATAGAGTATCTTATAGGAGTTGTAAAATAAATAATTAGGGGGAAATATGAATTTCAGATTTGCGAAAAGAGATGATTGCGCTTTAATACTTTATTTTATAAAGGAACTGGCGTCATATGAGAAAATGCTTGATGAAGTGGTTGCTGATGAGAAGATTTTAGAAGAGTGGATTTTTGATAAGCAGAAAGCGGAAGTTGTTTTTGTAATGGAGAATGAAAAGGAAGTCGGGTTTGCACTTTTCTTTCACAACTTCTCTACATTCCTAGGCAGAGCGGGAATATATCTTGAGGATCTTTTTGTACTGCCTGAGTTTAGAGGAAGAGGATATGGTAAGGCTTTATTAAAGAAACTTGCCTCCATCGCTGTAGAGAGAGGCTGCGGCAGACTTGAGTGGTGGTGCCTTGACTGGAATAAGCCGAGCATTGACTTCTACCTGTCTCTTGGTGCCGAGCCGATGTCGGACTGGACAACATACAGGATAACAGGGGATACATTAAAGAGGATGGCAGAATTATAACTTAATGATAACTTGAAACAGGGTACTGTAAAATCTGATTTATAACGATTTTGCAGTACCTTTTTTATTTTAAATTATATAGGCAAAAAATCAGTGGTACAGGCGATATTAGACTACTTTTACATAGTATTTATAACTTTGTTGTTATATAAGTAAATTAGTTTATTGTATAAAAATAAAGGAGGAACGTGACAAAAAATACAGAACATAATGGTGGTATATTGTTAAAAAATAATGATTTTTGAGGGAAGGATATGAAAAGAAATATTTTTAGATGCTTTATGGCATATATTTTGAGCATATTACTGTTAAGTAACAGCTTGGAAGTATTTGCAAGTACTTTGACAAACGGGATAGAGATAACATCAGAAACCGAAGAAAGAAGTGATACCGTTATTTCAAAGGCAACGGATTCAAATGCAAAAGAATGGGAATTTACGTATTTCGGACCTTCTACATCTACAATTACAAATACTGTAAATGATGATGCAGATATAGATGGAGAAATAATTTTAAAATCAGCAACATATAAAAAAGACGGAAGTATAAATAAAAAAGGTGGAAAGTTCGTGTCTTCCGATCCTGCTGACGGAATAAGTTTCTATTATACAAAAATAGATCCGAGTAAAGAAAATTTTATTCTTGAGGCGGATGTAAGGATTGATTATATGAATCCGAAACCTGATGGACAGGAGGGATTTGCACTGATGGTAAGGGACTCTATAGGTGAAAAAGGAGATCCGGCAAGTTCTGAATCAAATTTGGTATCTATAGGAGCAACACAATTACCTAAGGGAGAACTCAATTCTACAACTCAAGTAAAGGATATGCTTGGAGTAAGGGCGTACACAGGTATTGATAATAAGATAAAGCCTAATCCGGATACATTTAAAGTTTACAGATTAGGATTTGACAAGGACGGGGGCAAGGTAAGCAGTGGAGATACTTACAGAGTAAGGTTGGAGAAAAATTCTTCAAGCTATGTTGTATATCAGCTTGCTATGGACGGCTCTGAGCTTTATAAGTATGAAATTCCTATACAGGCAAAGGATATTCGTGCAAACAGTATAAGCGGATATGAAGAGTTAAACGACCCTATGAATGTACAGGATCGTTTTGCATATGTAGGATTTGCTGTTGCAAGAGGTATGAATGTCACATATTCCAATATAAAATTTGAAAAGAGTGAGTTTGATGCAAATGATTGGAGACCTCAAGAAAGCAGATATATAGATCTACAGGCTAAGATTACAAGTCCTGATACTGCGGCAGAAGAAAATTATACATTAGTATTTAAAGCCAATGCAAACGGAACGGCTAAAATTTATCAGGATAATGTACTTAAAGACAGCGTGGAAGTCGTTAATAATGAGGAACTTAAGAAAGATTATGATTTATCATCAGGTAAAAACTTCAGCGTTGAGTTTACCCCGGAAGCAGGTTATGAACCTGAACCTTTTGTGAAGCTTAAATCTTATGAAACTGTTACATTAAATAAAAGTGTATCATTAAGGACTATAGGAAAAGACTCTTATATTTATGTATCAAATACAGGCTTGGATGGAAATGACGGTTCAGGGTATGATAATGCGATAAGCTTGGAGTCTGCAATAAAGTATGCAAGGCCTGGGCAGACAATATTATTGAAGCCTGAAGTTTATGATATGTCAAATAAGTCTCTAATTGTACAAAAGGGAAGAAACGGAAGAGAAGATAATCCTATAAGAATACAGGGAGACGGTGGTTTTGCAACATTAGACTTTAATAGAAGCGGCAAGGGATTTAGCCTTGGCGGAGATTATTGGGAACTTAAGCAGTTTAATATTACAAATACTGCAGATGGATACAAAGGACTTGGAATCTCGGGAAGCCATAATAAAGCGGAAAGGCTAAATTCGTTTAACAACGGAACAACCGGACTGCAGATTTCAGGTAGCAGCGAAGATTCTAAAGATAAATGGCCAAGTTACAACTATATTTTAAACTGTACGTCAATGAATAATGCCGATTCGGCTATGGAAGATGCCGACGGATTTGCAGCTAAGATCACATCGGGAGTAGGTAATGTTTTTGACGGTTGTATTGCGGCATATAATGCTGATGACGGCTGGGATTTGTTTGCCAAAGTGGCAACCGGGTCTATAGGAGATGTAACCATAAAAAACAGTGTGGCTTATAGAAACGGATATATACTGATAAAGAACGGCGGTAATAAAAAGAACTTTGAATTTGCATCGGGAACAGTGGATGAGTCTGGAAATTTGTCGTTTGAAAAGCCCAATATAATGTTGGATGCCGGAAACGGTAACGGATTTAAAATGGGCGGATCAAATGTATCCGGTGCACATAAACTTGATAATTCAATTTCATATGAAAATAAAGCAAAGGGAATTGATTCAAATTCAGGCCCGAATATAAAGATTTCAAATTCAACATCATATAATAACGGAAGTTATAATGTTGCTTTGTATACAAGTGATAAAACATTAAAAACAGAGTTCAGTGCTAAAGGTATATTGTCATTTAGAAAGGGAACAAATATAGGAGAGCAGCTTTCTTTGCAAAGCCAAGCCGGTTCCGATGTAATGGACGGAACAAACTTTTATTGGAATAAAGATGAGAATATTTCAAAAAATACTGCTTCAAAAGTAATTACCGTGGTTGAAAATGATTTTATTAACCTTGATACTAAAAATGATCCGAAGCGAAACGGAGAGGGAAAAATCGATATGAACGGGCTTTTGCTTTTAAAACCGGAAGCTAAAGAAAAACTTTCTTCAGGTGCAGGGGGTAGAGCCTTTGGGGAAGAGGAGATTATTCCTGATACACCAAGTAAAAACAACAATATAACTGAAGAAAAGCCAAAGGATGAATTATCAAATGATACTATCGAGAACCCGAAAGATAAATTATCAAACGGTGGTGGACAGGATAATAATGCAGGTAAAAATCCTCATACGGAAGTAGCGGCTCAAACAGAAGTATCCGATAATAAGAATAAGCCGGCATCAGATGATAGCAGAGTCGTTATACCAAAGAACTCAAACAGCAAGGCAAAAAACCGTAGGTCAAGTTCATCAAGTAGCTCGTCTAAGGGATCTAAGAAAGTATTTCATAATACTTTTACAGGATGGAAAACAGAAACCGTAAACGGTCACAATGTTTGGAAATATGTGGAAAACGGGAAGAATGTAACATCTCAGTGGGCATACATATTTAATCCTTATACAAATAGAAATGCATGGTTTAAGTTTGATAAAGACGGAATTATGGAGACCGGATGGATTAATGAAAACGGAATAAATTATTATCTTAGTGAGATTTCAGACGGATCTTTGGGAGAGTGGATTAAAAAATAGTATATAAAGCTTTAAATTTAAAAAGGGCTGCAGTAATCGAAAATGACTACTACAGCCTTTGTTTATGCTATTATTTCAGCCCTGCTTCCGCCGGTCTTGTCCTTTTTAACAATAATTTGTTTGTCGATTTTTTGCTTTAGTTCACCCACATGGGAGATGATGCCGATAAGCTTATTGCTGCTTGCAAGTGAGGCAAGGGCATTCATTGCCTGAGCGAGGGAGTCTTCATCAAGTGAGCCGAATCCCTCATCAATAAACATGGTATCAAGTTGAATACCGCCGGCTGAGGATTGAATCTCATCAGAGAGTCCAAGTGCCAGAGCCAAAGAAGCTTTAAAGGATTCGCCGCCTGAGAGCGATTTCACACTTCGCTCAGTACCGTTGTAGTGGTCTATTACATCAAGGTCCAGGCCGCTTTGCCCCATCTTACTTGCAGCTTCCTTTCTTCTTACAAGATCGTACTGACCGCCTGTCATTATCACAAGTCTTGCATTTGCTCTTGAGATAATTCTGTCAAAATAATGCATCTGGATATAGGTTTCAAGCATTATCTTGTCCTTTCCTGTAATGTTGCCGTTGGCCGTATCGGACAGAGCCTTCACAATTGTATATTGTTTTTCAGCCTCTATAAGTTCATCAGATTTCAGATTGATATTTTTATAATTAGACTGATTGTTTACTATTCGACTGTGAATCTCTTCCTTGTATGCTCTAAGTCTGCTTATATTGCCCTCAAGCTCATTTAATTTGATTTTTTCATTGTCAAGGTTAATTTCTTCCTTACCATCAAGCTGCTTTGAAAGCTCTGCCTTGGTGGCGGTGGCTGAAGCAAGTTTTTCATTACATTCATTAAGCCTTTTTGTGGCAAGCTCTATAGCTTTTTGAATCTTTAAAACGGTATCATTGTTACTTTTTATCTTTGCATCCGCCTCAAGCTTTGAGGAGAAAAGCAGCTTACTCTTTAAACTTTTAATTCTTTCTTCAATTGCTTTGTTCTCGGAGGTATAAGTAGTAACAGTATTTGATATGGTATTGATACTGTCTTGCAGTTCTTCAAGTCGTTTTGTTGACTGTGGCAAAATCTTTTCGATACTGTCTTTTCTTGAAATATTTTTGCTTAACTGCTCAATCTCACTGTTAATGCTCTTTATTTTGGCTTGAAGTTCACTGATATTTTCTTTTGCAATATCTGTGGCACTGTTCATATTGATATCACCAAGCAGCTCCTTTATAGATGTGAGAGTGGCTTCCATCTTTTCATTTATAGCACCATTTAGTTTGCCGGCCGCCTGACTTGCGTGTTCCACTTCTTTATTGGCGGCTGAAAGCCTGTTTTGTAAAGTATCAAGTTCCTCTTTTGTAGGAACATCTACAGGTTTTGAGGCTTTTTTAGGATGTGATAGCGATCCGCATACGGGACATGGCATATTTTCTTCTAAGCTTTCCGCCAAAATACCTGCCTGTGCGTCAAGATACAGTTTGTGCCCTTCTTTGTAGGAAGCATCTAAGCTATCGACATTTGACTTCTTTTCTTTGTAAATTTGTACAGCCTTTTTATGCTCCTCATGATTTTTCTTTAAAGCTTCCATACTCTGAAGTAATTGTTGAAGTTTTGAAAGCCTGTCATTAAGACTGAGTATATTATTTTCAAGTATTATTTTTTGTTCGCCGCATTTTTCCAATGTCTTTGCCTCGGCAGATAAGCTTTCAATCTGTGACTTTAAGGTATCTATATCTGTCTTTGCCTTATTCAGAGTCAGATTATTCTGTTCTATAAGAGAAATATTTTTAGCCAAGGCTGCCTGTTTTTGACTCAGCTCGTCATACTCAGGTAACTGTGCCGATATGGTAGCGGAATCCTTTGTAAGTTTTTCAATTTCAACGGATTTTTTATTCTCATCATCTAAAGAGGCGGCAAGTGTGATTTTTTCACTTGAAAGCTTTTCAAGCAGTGCCCCGGTTTGTTCAAGTAAAAGCTTTGCTCTTGATATACTTTCACCCTGTTGTATATTAAGCTTAATCGTATCGGCTTGTTTTTCAATATTTAGAATTTTTTCAGCTGTTTTTTCTTCGGATTGTGAGTCTTCAGCCAGCAGCTTTTCAAGTAATGATATACATTCATCTATAGGTAACTCATTATTTTTGGCTTTTGAAACCTGTACACAATGTAGTGAAGATTCGTCACAATTTATACCTGCAATATATTGTGTGATGCTTTGCCTTATCTTTGAACAGTTGTTATCAAGAGATGAGGCCTCCTGCTTTAACTTGTTTTGAAGATCCGAATACAGCTTGGTTTTGAAAATATGTCTGAATATTTCTATTCTATCCTTTGTGGGAGCAAGTAAAAGTTTTAAGAAATCACCCTGTGCAATCATTGCAATCTGACAGAACTGATTTTTATCAATTCCCATTATGTTTTTTATGGCGGTATCCACTTCTTTTGTCTTTGTAAGTACCTTTCCGTCAGGAAGAGTAAGCTCTACACCGGCTGTTTGTTTGGTGACACCGGATCCTCTTTGTGAGGCCCTTTCGTATTCGGGGTTTCTTTTGACGGTATATTCATTATCCTTATATTTGAAAGTAAGTTTTACAAAGGTAGGTGTTTCAAGGTCTGCATATTTTGAACGAAACATTGAAACTTCTCTGTTATTACCGCTGGGATCTCCATAAAGTGCATAGGTAATTGCATCAAATATGGTTGTTTTACCGGCTCCAGTATCACCTGTTATAAGGTAAAGTCCGCCTGTGCCGAGCTTGTCAAAGTCAAAATCCGTCTTGCCTGCGTAAGGACCGAAGGCTGAAAGTGTAAGTTTTAACGGTCTCATATTATTTCCATACTCCTTCTATAATATTTTCAAGGAAAATTCTCTGAGCATCACTTAAATGATTGCCGTTTTGAATTTCATAGAATGTATCAAAAAGTTCAAGCGGTGACATGGAGTCTACAGCATTTATAAGATTGATTTCGGAACTTTTTCTCGTCCTTTGATTGTCATAGTCAAGTTTCATAATATTTTTGTATATCACACGAAGCTTTGTTATAACATCAGGTATATCCTCTTCATCTGTCAATGTGATATGTACATAGTCGGTTGGAAGAGAAGTGTTTTCATAGAAGCTTTTAAGCATCAGTTCGTTGTAGCTTCCTTTTATTTCAACCATATCTCTAAGCGGTGTGAGAGGGATAAAGTCAAGTTTTATATCACCTTTTTCTTTTATATCAATAACTGTTATACTTTTTGTATCTTTTGATTCTGAAAAGGAGTATTTTAGCGGTGTTCCGCAGTATCTGATATATTCACTGCCGCAACTTTGGGAACGATGTATATGACCAAGTGCAACATAGTCAAAGTCTTTAAAAATATCTGCATCCACATTGTCACTGCCGCCTACAGAAACATCTTCGGACTCCGTGCGTGAAGAGCCTGTAACAAACTGATGTGTTATAAGTATATTTCTTTTTGTGTTGTCAATATTCATATCTGTGATAACGGCATTCAGGGCGTCCGTATATGTGGAAATGGAAGCATCAGGGAAAAATCTTCTTACATGAACAGGTTTGATAAAAGGTAACATATAAAAATTGATATCACCGCATTCATCATCTACAGATATCGGAAGAATTTTACCGTTATATACAGGTGAGAGGTATATACCGCTTTTATCAAATAATCTGGAGCCGAAGGCAATGCGCTCCGCGGAGTCGTGATTGCCGCTGATTATAAATACATATAGATTTCTTTTTGACAGCTTATATAAGAAATCGTCAAAAAGCTCAACCGCTTCAGCAGGCGGGATGGGTTTGTCATATATATCCCCTGCGAGTATGATAACTTTCGGTTTTTGCTCATCTATGATATTTATTATTTCGTTGAGAATGTAGGTTTGATCTTCAATCATGGAAAACTCATTCACACGTTTCCCAAGATGAAGGTCTGACAGATGCATTATTTTCATAAATTTGCCCTTTCATTGTAAAAATCACGATTACTAACTTGTTTGTCCAAATTTTCTATTGAAAAATAAAAAGATTGGCACTTTAAGTCTAAAAGTATATATGCTAATATTATAGCATAACTGTGATTGTTAGTAAAAATTTTTGACAAACATCAAAACAGACTGGGGGCTTTATGAAGACTTGGATTTTTATGTTGTTGGTTGATTTGCTTATACCTGCCGTAATGGTGTTTTTCGGACTTAGATTTGAAAAGAAAACACCGAAACCTGCAAGGAGTATGTTTTCGTTCGGTTATAGAACCGTAATGTCTATGAAGAGCAAGGAGACATGGGATTTTGCACATAAGACTGTGGGTAAGTTGTATGTTATTATGGGAATAATATTGGCGGTGTTGAGCATTGTTGTATTACTGTTTACAATAGGTAAAGACAAAGATACAATCGGATTTACAGGAATGATTATATGCTATGTTCAGATAGTGGGAATGCTTTTGCCATGTATACCTACTGAGCTGGCACTTAGAAGAAATTTTGATAAAAACGGAAAGAGAAAGAACTGATAATGAAAGAAGCCGCACTTTGCACACTGTGCTATATTGAAAGAGATGATAAATACTTAATGTTACACAGAGTGAGTAAGAAAAATGATATCAATAAGGATAAGTGGATCGGTGTCGGAGGTCATTTTAAAGATTTGGAAAGTCCTGAGGATTGTCTTATCAGAGAGGTAAGAGAAGAGACGGGATATGAGCTTTGTGACTTTGATTTTAGAGGAATTGTAACATTCGTGTGTGGAAAGACCGGAGCGGAAGTAGTGGAATATATGCACCTGTATGTCGGCAGAAATGTAGTCGGAGAGCCTATTGAATGTGATGAAGGAAAGCTTGTCTGGGTAGATAAAAAGGAAGTGTTTAATCTCAATCTGTGGGAGGGAGACAAAATTTTCCTAAGATTACTTAATGAGAGCAAGGACCTTTTCTCATTGAAGCTTGTATATGATGAGAATGAGCAACTCAAAAGCGCTGTATTAAACGGGAAGGCGATGGATATAGAATAGATTTTTATGTGTTTTAGAAGTAGGGGGAGTTTATGGAAAAGAAGTTTCGTATAAGAGGCGAGATATATTTATTGTTGTCCGGATTTTTCTTCGGACTGCAGCCTTTTTTTGCAAAGATAATATATGCTCACGGTGGAGATGCATACAGTCTGCTGGTTCTTAGGTTTTTTGTAAGCGGAATTGTATTTGCCATAATTTCTATGCTTATCGGTACAGGTATGAAACTTAGCAAAGATGAGTTTCTTTCCGTGCTGATTTTGTCTGTTCCTGAGACCGTTATGTGCATATTGCTGTTTGTATCATACAGCTATATTTCATCCGGACTTGCATCTACGCTGCATTTTTCATATCCGGCGGCGGTTATATTACTTGAGTTATTGATTTTTAGAAAGAAAATAAGTAAAATCAAACTGTTATGTCTGATATTTTGCGCTATAGGTATAGGAGTATTTTATCAGCCTGACGGAAATATAAATATTCTCGGTATGGTCTTGGCACTTGCCTCAGGTGTGGGGTATGCAATATATATTATAGTGTTGACTCATGGAAAATCTTCAAGAATACCTGTAGTTAAGATGTCTGCATGGCTTTCTTTTTTGGTAGCCGTAGAAATAGCAATAATCATGGTTGTTCTCGGCAAGGTAAGGTTTGAGATGGATACTACAGCTGTTGCAATAAGTGTTTTCATGGCTGCTGTAATTTCCACATCCGCACTTTGTGCTTTTCAGGTGGGTGCGCCTATGTGCGGAGCGCAGACTGCAGCTCTGCTTAGTACAATTGAGCCTGTGAGCAGTATTTTACTTGGAGTCATATTCCTTGGCGAGAATATGAATATAAGGATTTTTATAGGTATATGTTTTATACTTTTATCAATAGTTATTCAAATAAAGGAGAAAAAATAATATGAGATTAGCGGTTGCATTACAGGAGAGAGCGGACCTGAATATTAAAATAGACGATTTAAAAGACAGACTTGAAAGAAATGTACTGGTTCAGGAAGGCGAAGAGCCGACAGAAGAGCCTATGGCTTTGAAAAAAGAGCTGGATTCCTGTATTGAAAGATTGTCATATCTGATAGCGGCTATCAATAAAACAAATTGTGAGACATTTATTGACGGAAAGTCTGTTACTCAATTGCTTGCAAGAAAGGATGCTCTTTCAGTAAAGGTAAGTGCATATAGAGATACCGTATATACAGGAAACAGTAATACTAACAGGGCGAGAAATACCGAGATAAAGATAATGCCTGCAATAGATGTAAAGGCTTGGCAAAAAGAGACGGATCTTATTGCAAAAGAAATAAGACTTATTGATAATAAAATTCAGGAAACCAACTGGACTACTGAACTTATAGAATAATATTTTTTAGACGGTAGCATATTCAGGGCGAGTAAAAACTGCACTTTGCACACATATCGACCTTGGGCAGGTCAAATATCATTGTTATGCCCAGACAGTGTACAAATGTATTATTATAGATAACCGTTATTACCGATTACTGACTGTTTGTGTGAGGGAGGGAAGAGGGATTTATGAAAAGATTATCAGATTATTGTAAAGAAAAATTTGGAACAAAAGTGTACAGATTGGCACTTAGCAGCGGAGCCACCTATCCCAACCGTGACGGAAAGGTTGGGGTGGGTGGCTGTAGTTTTTGCTCTGAAAAGGGTTCAGGTGAGTTTGCCATAGATGTTATGGATTTGGACTTGCAGATAGAAAGAGCCAAGGCGCTTATATCAAAAAAGTTTCCAAACTCGATAAATGCAGCCGACAGAAAGTATATCGCATATTTTCAATCATTTTCAAATACCTACGGTGATACTAAAAGACTCATCGGTTTGTTTGAACGAGCTATAAATAAGGATGAGGTAGTGGCACTTTCCGTTGCTACAAGACCAGATTGCTTCAGTGAAGAGATGTTAAATTCGCTTGAGAGATTAAATAAAATCAAACCTGTTTGGATTGAACTGGGGCTACAGACAATAAATGAAAATACGGCAAGGGCTTTTAACAGAGGTTATACGCTTGATGTATTTGAAAAGACATATACCGAGCTGAAGAAAAGGAATTTTGAAGTAATAGTTCATATGATTCTCGGTTTACCCGGTGAGAGTGAAGAGGATATGTATGCAACAGTTAAGTATTTAAGTAAAAAGAATATAGACGGCATTAAAATACACGGACTTCATATTTTAAAAGGGACAAGACTTGCAAGCGAGTATGAAAAGCATCCATTTAAGATAATGAGCCTTGAAGAGTATACAAGGGTGCTTATAAATTGCCTGAAGCTCTTACCAAAAGACACAGTTGTTCACAGAATGACAGGTGACGGAGATAAAAGAGTCTTGATTGAGCCTCAGTGGAGTGCGGATAAGAAAAGGGTGCTTAATTATATCAATAAGAAGATAAAAGAAGAACTTTTATAAGGCTTGCAAGAACATATGTTTTGGTCTACAATGAAGTAAAGAAAAGTTTTTAGAGGTACTATGTCTACTATATATGATAAATTAAATGATAAACAAAAGCAGGCTGTTTTTACTACAGAAGGACCGCTTTTGCTTTTGGCAGGTGCGGGTTCAGGTAAAACAGGTGTACTTATGCATAGGATTGCATATTTGATAAATGACAAGCATATAGATCCGTACAATATAATGGCGATAACCTTTACCAATAAGGCTGCCAAGGAGATGAAGGAGAGAATAACCAATCTTATCGGAGAAGACGGCAATTTTGTTTGGGTTATGACTTTCCACTCAAGCTGTGTAAGATTCCTTAGAAGATTTATAGATAAGATAGGTTTTGACAATAACTTCACTATATATGACAGTGACGACCAAAGAACTCTTATGAAAAAAATCTTTAAGGAGAATGATATCAACTCAAGGGTTTATAAGGAAAGAGCGGTACTGAATGCCATATCAAATTGTAAAAATGAGCTGATTTCACCGGTTGAGTATATGAAGTCAGCCACAGACAGCTATGAAAAGGGCGTGGCGAAGCTTTATGAAATATATCAAAGCACTTTAAAAAAGAATAATGCTCTGGATTTTGACGATCTGATTTGCAGGAGTGTGGAGCTGTTTGAGAACTGTCCCGATGTACTTGATTATTATCAAAACAGATTCAGATATATTATGGTAGACGAGTATCAGGATACCAATACGGCACAGTTCAGGCTTATATACCTTTTGGCACAGAAATACAAAAATATCTGTGTGGTAGGTGACGATGACCAGAGTATTTATAAGTTCAGAGGTGCAAATATTGAGAATATCCTAAGCTTTGAAGACAAGTTTGATGATGTAAAGGTTATTAAGCTTGAACAAAATTACAGATCTACAGGCAATATTCTGGACGCGGCAAATGCTGTTATAAAAAATAACAGAGGCAGAAAGGATAAGAGCCTTTGGACAGAGGGAGAGACAGGAGCCAATATAGAACTGCAACAGTTTGCAAATGCCAATGCCGAAGCGGATTATATAATAAAGGATATAAGGTCCAAGGCAAATGACAATTTCAAAGATTTTGCCGTACTTTACAGGACCAATGCACAGTCCAGACTTTTGGAGGAGAGATGTGTTGCACTCGGAGTGCCTTATCAGCTTGTAGGAGGTGTGAACTTCTACCAAAGGAAAGAAATAAAGGATGTACTTGCCTACCTTAAGACAATTGCAAACGGAAGCGACGATATTGCACTGCTTAGAATAATAAATGTGCCCAAGAGAGGAATAGGTGCGACCACCATTTCAAAAGTGGTTGATTATGCCAATGAAAACGGTATCAGCCTATATGATGCTATGACTATCTGTGAAAATATAGGAATAGGTAAGTCGGCGGATAAAATCAAGAGCTTTATTGCAATGATTGAAGAATTCAGAGACAAGGTGGCACAAAAGGCAAATATTGCAAATATGATTGAAGAACTCCTGGATAGAACGGGTTATATACAGAGTCTGTATGATGAGGGTGAAATCGAAGGAGAGAGCAGAAAAGAAAATATAGAAGAGCTTGTAAACAAGTCGGTTGACTATGAGGACGGTGAGCTTTCACTTTTCCTTGAAGAGGTATCTTTGGTTGCGGATATTGACAGAATGGATGAAAATGCCGACAGAATCACTCTTATGACTTTACACGGTGCCAAAGGGCTTGAGTTTGATACTGTATACCTTGCAGGCATGGAAGAGGGGCTTTTTCCAAGTGCTATGAGTTCAAACTCAAGAGAGGACTTGGAGGAGGAGAGAAGACTTGCCTATGTAGGTATTACAAGGGCTAAGAAAAACCTGATCTTAACCTCAGCAAAGCAAAGAATGATAAACGGTGAGACAAGGTACTCTCTGCTTTCAAGATTTGTAAGTGAAATTCCAAGGGATTTACTTAATAAACATGTGCTTGACAGTGAAAAAAAGTATACGCAGAGGACTTATTCTTACGATGAAGCTCTGCCTTGGGAGAATAAGTCTAAACCTGATAATGTCAAAAACACTTTGAATTTCGGAAAGCAGTTTAAGGTGGAAAGACCAAAAAGCCTTGATTACAAGGTGGGAGATACTGTAAAGCATATAAAGTTCGGTATCGGTAAGGTGCTTGAAATAGTGGACGGAGAAAAGGATTTTGAAGTAAAGGTGAATTTTGAAAAATTCGGCATAAAAAAGATGTATGCGGGATTTGCCAAGTTGGAAAAAGTATGATAAAATTCTTTAATTGAGTGGTTAAGCTTAACGGCTGACTTGATATGAAAATATATCTTTAAAGAGAGGTATGGTTATGGATAAATTTAATGATTTGAGTTCCAAGATGGAAGAATTGGTTAATGCTTCAAGACTTAACAGGCTGTTGACTAAGAAGGAAGAAGATGAGAAGAAGAAAAATACCATTATATGGGTTTTGGCTATTATCGGTGCTATTGCCGCTGTAGCAGGTATTGCATTTGCGGTATATAAGTTCTTCACACCGGATTATCTTGAAGATTTCGAAGATGACTTCGATGATGATTTTGACTATGACTTTGATGATGATGAAAAAGAAGATTAATTTTTAAATGTGGATGGCGACCTTTTGGTCGCCATATTTTGTAAGAGGATAAATATTTGTAATATCTTGTGAGGTGATGATGAAAAAAGGTGATATCTTAAGCGGACAGATTGTGGAAAGTAATTTTCCCGACAGTGCATATGCAGACTGTGAAGGCGAAAAAGTGCTTATAAAAAAGGGTATCCTGGGTCAGACCGTAGAGTTTGCAGTTACAAAAAAGAGAAAGGGTAAGCTTGAGGGCAGAGTCTTAAATGTGGTGGAGAAGTCTTGGCTTGAAGACAATGAAAACCCTTGTATACATTATGAAACCTGTGGAGGATGTACATATCAGACATTAAGCTATGAAAATCAGCTTAAATTAAAGGATGAGCAGCTGCGAGCGCTTATGGAAGGTGCTACAGACAATGATTTTTTGTGGGAGGGAGTTATTCCGTCACCGAAGTATCTTGCATACAGAAATAAAATGGAGTTTTCATTCGGTGATGAGAAAAAAGACGGAGACCTTGCACTTGGTATGCACAAGAAAGGCAGTCACTATGATATAGTAAATGTATTCGGATGTAAGATAGTTGACAGTGATTTTACAAAGTTGCTTGAGCTTACATTAAACTTTTTTAAGGAGAGAAATATATCTTATTTTCACAAAAATACTCATACCGGTTTTTTAAGACATTTACTTGTGAGAAGAAGTGAGTACAATAGTGAAATACTTATTTCACTTGTAACTACAAGCAGCTTCGGATTTGTAGAGGACCCGAATGTGCGTAAAGAAGCATCCATACTTGGTGATGCCGAGATTGCGCTGATAAGAGAGTGGGCGGATTATATAAAGAGTGAGTGCGACAAGGGAATTTTAAACGGCAGTATCGGGGGTATTTTGCATACAAAGAATGATTCATATGCCGATGCCGTGTTAAATCAAGGTACCACTTTGCTTTACGGTAAGGACTATATCACAGAGAGATTAAACGGACTTGACTTTAAGATAACTCCGTTCTCATTCTTCCAGACAAATTCCAAGGGAGCGGAAGTGTTATACAATGTTGCAGGAAAGTATCTTGGAAATACGGAAGGTAAGTCGGTATTTGACCTGTATTCAGGTACAGGAACCATTGCACAGCTTTTGGCACCGAAGTCTGAGAAAGTCTACGGCGTGGAAATCGTTGAAGAGGCTGTGGAGGCCGCTATAGAAAATGCAAAGAAAAACGGTCTTTACAACTGTGAATTTATAGCCGGTGATGTCTTAAAGGTTGTGGATACTCTAGGATTTAATCCGGATATCATTATACTTGATCCTCCAAGAGACGGAATACACCCGAAAGCATTGCCGAAGATACTCGAATTCGGTGCAAAGAAAATAGTGTATATTTCATGTAAGCCTACATCATTTGTGCGAGACCTTAAGATAATGGAAGCCGCAGGCTACAGAATGGAAAAATGTGTGGGAGTAGACATGTTTCCAAACACAGTTAATTGTGAGGCGGTTGTTATGCTGTCGCGACCGTAGGGAAGCGAGAGCATTACAAACCACCCATGCAATAGCCGTCCGTGATTGTCAAGTGCGAAGCACGCAGACAGAACGGAAACGGCGAACTGCGGAGGCGGTAGCTTTGAGTAAGCCGTATTTTTTGTGAGAAAAATCAACTAAGTAGATACAAGTCAAAGATACCAAGATTATCCGGAAACATTTTTGATATCTCAGATAATAAGACTTGTCAAGGAGAACAATTAGTGATACGATCAACATATCAAAAAAAAATGATGTGAGGGGCTTTCATGAAGAGAGATTTAGTGAAAACTGCAAAGATATTTAAAGCCTTTTCAGTAGCGATTCGCCTAGAGATATTGGATTTATTGAAAAATGGAGAACTGTGTGCCTGTGTTTTACTGGAAAAACTGGATTTAACGCAATCAGGCTTGTCATACCATATGAAAATATTGATAGAGTCAGGAATTGTTACAGCAAGAGAAGAAGGTAAGTGGGTTTACTACACTATATCTGAACAAGGAAGACAAAAAATAATACAGATGTTTTTAGAATCTACTGCAAGAAATTAGTTACCCTTAAGGGTAACTAAAAAAATACTCTTCATATCAAAAAAACTTGATGTATCGATGAAATCTAATTTAACCAATTAAAGAAAGGGTGTAAAAAAATGAAAAGAATGTCAATTTATGAACCGGCCATGTGTTGTGATACAGGTGTTTGCGGAGTTAATGTGGATCCTGAGCTTGTACGTATTTCAACAGTGATTAACAACTTGAAGAAAAATGGTATCACTATTGAAAGATACAATTTATCAAGTAAGCCAATGGCATTTGTCAATAATAACAAGGTAAAAGAGGCTTTGGATAAAAATGGAACCGATAGTCTTCCATTATTTCTTGTGGACGAGGATATAGTCATAGAGGGCAGATATCCAAAGAATGAAGAAATAATGGAACTTTTACAAATCTCTAAAGATTATCTTGAAAGTAGTAAGCAAAATGGCTGTTGTTCTTCAGGTGATGATTTTTGCTGTAGTGAAGATGAAGAACCGGATCAAGGGTGTTGTGGAAATAACAGCTCTTGTTGCTAAGGGGGAATTATGAAGGAATTTAATCTTGCGGATATTAAATTAACAAAATATCTATTTTTCATAGGCAAGGGAGGTGTAGGTAAAACATCTACAGCTTGTGCAACAGCAGTGGCTTTAGCAGATGAAGGAAAGAAAGTACTGCTGATTAGTACAGACCCTGCTTCAAATCTTCAAGATGTTTTTGAAACAGAATTAGACGGTAAAGCAAAGCCAATTAAAGGAGTAGATAATTTAGAAGTAATCAATCTGGATCCATTGGAAGCGGCACATAACTATAAAGAAAGTGTTGTAGCACCTTTTAGGGGTAAATTGCCTGATTCTGTTATTGAGAGTATGGAAGAACAGCTATCCGGATCTTGTACAGTAGAGATTGCTGCCTTTAATGAGTTTTCTAATTTTATTACAAATTCCAAGATCAATACAGACTATAACCATATTATATTTGATACAGCACCTACAGGTCATACCCTTAGAATGCTACAGCTTCCTTCTGCTTGGACTGATTTTATCAGCGAAAGTACCCATGGAGCATCCTGTTTAGGACAGTTATCAGGATTAGAGGCTAAAAAAGAAACCTATAAAAAGGTGGTTGAAAATTTATCAGATAAGAGTTTAACAACTCTGGTATTAGTTACAAGGCCTGATAAAACACCACTTAATGAGGTAGCCAGAGCATCAAAGGAGCTATCTGAGATTGGAATAAAAAATCAAATATTAGTGATTAATGGTATCTTAGAAAATTATGATGATGACTTATCTGAAAGTATATTTAACAAACAAAAGTTAGCCCTTGAAAATATGCCGGATATGTTGACTGAGTTTGATACCTATACAATTGCCTTGAGATCATACAATATTACCGGAATCGAATCTATAAGAAATCTCCTTAAGAAAGATCGAATAAATGAACAAAAAGTGGAAGTAGAAGGCAAACTCTTTAACTTAGATAATGTTGTTAGTGATCTTGTAAAAAACAATAGAAAAGTAATTTTTACTATGGGCAAGGGCGGTGTAGGAAAGACTACGATTGCATCTTCCGTTGCCCTCAAGCTAAGCAAACTTGGTAAAAAGGTACACCTGGCTACAACAGATCCCGCTGACCATATCAAATTTATGATAGATAGTTCAAGTGGAATATCTATGAGTCATATTGATGAAAAAGAAGAATTAAAAAAATATCAAGATGAAATACTTGAAAATGCAAGAAAAACAATGAGCGAGGATGATGTAGCTTACATTGAGGAAGATTTAAGATCACCATGTACACAGGAAATAGCTGTATTTAGAGCTTTTGCAGAGCTCGTGGAAAAAGCAGACGATGAGATAGTGGTGATTGATACTGCTCCTACAGGTCATACCTTGTTGTTGTTAGACTCAACTTTAAGTTATCATCAAGAAGTTCAAAGAACACAAGGACAGATACCTGAATCTGTAAAAAACTTGTTACCCAGATTAAGGGGAGAGGAAACAGAAGTATTAATCGTTAGCTTGGCGGAGGCTACCCCGTTTTATGAGGCATCTCGATTAGAAGAAGATCTAACAAGGGCATCCATTCATACCAATTGGTGGATTGTTAATTCTTCCTTGTATAAAGCAAATCCCGGTAACAAGATGTTATCTGCTAAAGCGAATGAAGAAGTTAAGTGGATTAACAAAATCTTAGATCATACCTCAGGAAAGCTAGCCGTTATTGAATGGACAAAAGAAGACCTTTGTGGTGATAAACTTTATCAGATATAAGAAGAAAAAATGATGAAGAGTTTATACAAACCATTAAGGAGATGGAAAGTAAGGTTCATAAAATAATTGAGAAAGTTGAGGTGATTTAGGAATGAAGAAAATGAATGGAATTGGTTTTTTTGAGAAAAACCTGACTTTTTGGGTGTTAATTTGTATGGTAATAGGCATATTTATTGGGAAATATTTTCCTTCTATTCCGGAATGGTTAGGAAAATTTGAGTTCTATAACGTGTCTATACCAACAACAATTTTACTTTGGATAATGATTTATCCAATGATGTTGAAAATTGATTTTAGGAGTATCAAAGATATAGGAAAAAATCCTAAAGGTCTATTTATTACATGGTTTGTGAATTGGATCATTAAGCCACTCAGCATGTATTTAATCTCTTCCTTATTTTTCTTTATTATTTATAAAGGATTTATTCATAAGGAATTGGCATCAGAATATTTAGCCGGGGCGGTTTTACTCGGAGCTGCACCATGTACCGCAATGGTATTTGTATGGAGCAAGTTAACAAGAGGTGATAGTGCTTATACCTTAGTACAGGTAGCTAGTAACGACTTAATTATTTTGATTGCATATATACCGATTGTGAGCTTCTTATTAAAGGTTGGAAATATAAATATTCCATGGGGAACACTTTTATTGTCCATTGTATTATTTATTGTTGTTCCTCTTGTTTTAAGCATGGTAACTAGAAGTATAATCATTAAAAATAAAGGGGAGGACTACCTGAATAAAACCTTTATCCCTGCATTTGATAAATACACTATGATGGGATTATTGTTGACGTTGATTATAATATTTTCATTTCAAGGACAGAAGATATTGGATCAGCCACTAAATATTATCCTTATTGCAATTCCTTTGATCATTCAAACTTTGTTTATATTTGTAATAACATTTTTCATGGCATATTTAGCAAAGCTGCCATTTTCAATTGCAGCTCCCTGTGGTATGATTGGTGCATCTAACTTTTTTGAGCTGTCCGTTGCAGTTTCTATATCTTTATTTGGGTTATTATCAGGAGCTACGCTAACAACTGTAGTAGGTGTTCTGGTTGAGGTTCCTGTTATGTTAGCCTTGGTAAAGTTTGCCAATTCTATGGAAAATAAATTTAATCGTTGAATAGGACCTGAATCATAAACGTCATAGTCTACACATATTTCTCATGATTGGGCAGGGCACTATAGGTAAATCTGTTCCAAGACAGAAGAGAGATAAGTTAGAAGTTGTAGATAAGTATAAGTATCGAGTTTTATTTTTGGGGAAAATGTGGAGGTAGGGTATAAATGGATAATGGATGGCTAAACCGGTCACAATTTTTGTTGGAGAGAACGGATTTGGAAAATCTACACTTAAAGGTTGTGGATACATTAGGTTTTAATCCTGATATTATAATACTCGATCCGCCAAGAGACGGAATATATCTGAAAGCATTGCCGAAGATACTTGAATCCGGTGCAGAGAAAATAGTGTACATATCCTGTAAGCCTACGTCATTTGTGCGAGACCTTAAGGTAATGGAAGCCGCAGGCTACAGAATGGAAAAATGTGTGGGAGTAGACATGTTCACAAACACAGTTAATTGTGAGGCGGTATGTCTTTTGTCCAAACTTTTTGAGGCAAAGAATCATATCAGTGTGAAGGTCGATATGGATGAGATGGATGTGACGGCAGCGGAAAGCAAGGCTACTTACCACGAGATTCAGGATTGGGTGCAGGAAAAGTACGGATTTCATGTTAGTCATTTGAATATTGCAAAGACCAAGCGGAAATGCGGGATTATAGAGCGGCAGAATTATAACCTGCCGAAGAGTGAGGAAAGCCGGTCGCCAGAAACGCCTGAGGAAAAGGAGGAAGCAATTATCGAGGCATTTAAGGCGTTTCAGATGATTAAACCGTGATATGTTGCCGGAACAATATGTCTTAGGAGAATAAGTCCATATTTTCGAGCAAAAGATGCGGAGGATAGAAAAATGATAGAGTTACAGACCGTTCAGGCTAAGAATCGAGACTTGCTTTGGAACATTAATCAGAAATATCTGTATGAGATGACATTGTATTATCATGATCCTATGGATGAAAACGGCAATTATCATTATGGTCATTTTGATGACTATTTTTTAGACCCGAGGCGGGCGGCGTATTTCATTTACAATGATAATGTGCTGGTAGGGTTTTCGATGTTTTGCCCGTATTCAAATATAGGCCGGAATCCGGATTATACAATGGCAGAGTTTACGATATTCCCATCATTCCGGAGGAAACATTTTGCCTATGATGCAGCGAAAATGATTCTGGCAAGACGTCCGGGGGAATGGGAGATTAAGTATAACGAGAAAAATAGCGGTGCGAAAAAGCTATGGAATATCGTGGCAGCACCATTCAAACCGGAAGTCCATCATCTGAATGAAGAAGAAACGGTGCTTTCGTTTAATGTCGTGGAGGTAGAATAATATGATATTACGGGAAGAAAAATACGAATTGGATGGAAAAGAAATATTGCTTCGCAGCGCAAACGAAAATGCTGATGATGCCAATATGCTGATCGACTATCTGAAAACTGTTACCGGAGAAACGAGATTTTTGATGTGTGAGTCGGATGAGGTTAAGTACACTACTGAAGGGGAGCTTAGTTTCATCAAGGAACACAATGAATCAGAAAATGGCTTGTTGATACTCGTGTTTGTAGATGGAGAGTATGCGGGAAACTGTTCCTTTGAAGGGAAAACAAGCAGCCGTAGAGAAAAACACCGTGCCGGGATAGGGATTGCATTATTTCAGAAATACACAGGCTTTGGGTTGGGAAGACTGTTGTTGGAAATCTTACTCCGAAAAATAAAGGAGCAGAGGTATGAACAGGCTGAGTTGACTGTGGTAGAAGGGAATGACAGAGCTTATCATCTTTATGAAAGCCTGGGATTCAAAGAGTGCGGTCGTGTACCGAATGCAAATAAATATGATGATGGGACTTATAGCGATGACATACTTATGGTTCTATCTTTAAGGGATGAAGGACGAAACGAGAATTTGGCATGAAAATCATTGATTTTTATGCCAGTGATGACCAAAATCACTGGCTTTCCGAAATAAATAAGAGTGACTGGAGAGCAGGTAAATATCTGTATGAACTGCTTCGTGATCAGAAACTGAAGGAGCTGTGCGGCGAGTGTGTAGTTCTACTGTCGCGACCGTAGGGAAGCGAGAATGGAGGAGATAATATGTCAAGAATAGTTAACGTTATGCGTAAATGTTCGGTTTGTGGTACAGTAAGTGAATATATGGCTTTGGCAAGTACCAATAATCTTGGTGGTGGACCTGATCTGGATTTGAGGCCTGCTGAAATGATGCGAAGCACTATGAATGTGTGGTTGCAGGAATGCCCTGGATGTGGATATGTTTCAGAAGATGTTTCAGATTTAAGCAGAGTGGATAGAGAATGGCTTAATTCTGATAAATATCGTAATTGTGAAGGAATACCATTTGTATCGGAGATTTCAAAAGAGTTTTATAAATATTATTTGATAAATATGTTTAATAAAAATATAGAAGATGCATTTTTTGCAGTACTACATGCCGCATGGTCATGTGATGATGATGCAGATATAGTAAATGCAAAGCATTGTAGAGAGCTCGCTATAGAACTTGCAACAAGGTTGTTAGATAAAGGATATGAAAACGAACACAGCCTGAAATTGACAAGAGCAGACTTAATGAGGAGAGCCGGTCAATTTGAAAAAATGATCAGTATGTATGAAACTGTAGAATTTAATGAAGAATTTTTGAATCAAATATTGAAATTTGAGATTGAAAAGGCTCGCAAAAAAGACAGCTCATGTTATCGTGTTGAAGATGTAGTAGGAAACTGCTAAGTAGAGTGTATTTTTAATTTTATGCAATGGGATAATGTAAAATAGTGAAAAAATAGTGTAAATATTATAATAAATCATGGAGGAAGTGTTTAATGATTAAGGTCAGTCTTTCAAATGAAATATTAAAATATATAACAGAGATAGATAAAAACAGATATCAGGTTCATGATGTAAAGATACCTAACTCAGTTGCAAGCAAACTTAGAAAAAATTCAAAGAAAAAGAGTTCATATGCATCTAATAAAATTGAAGGTAATCCTTTGTCTGAAAAGCAGGTGGATGAAGTGATTGATTCAGATGAAAGGCGACATTTTCTAAGACCGGAGCAAGAGGTACGTAATTATTTTTTAGCTTTAAATTATCTTGAGAAGGAGAGAAAAAAGGAAACCAAATTTAGTAAAAAACTTATTCTTGATGTTCAGAAACTGGTTGAAAAAGGAGCGTCAAAAGAAAAGTTGGGACTTAGAGGACCGATGCCTCCGGGAGTCTTGTTTGCAGTCTATGATACACAAACAGGGAATCCGGATTATATACCGCCTGAATACACAGATATACCGGTATTGTTAGATGAATTGGTTGAATATGTCAATACCACAGATGACCATCCGCTCATTGTAGCGGCAGTAGTTCATTATCAGCTTGTTACAATTCATCCGTTTGAGGACGGTAACGGAAGAACGGCAAGATTGATGTCGGGATACATACTGGACATCAATGGATATGGTTTTAACGGCATAGGGTCTTTAGAAGAGTATTTTGCATATGACGTTAATGAATATTATGAGTCTATACAAATGGGGTTACCGGCATTATATTACTTGGGAAGAGATAATCCACCACACCCGGAAATTTGGATATGTTATTTCCTTAGAATGATGCAACTGTACTCCGGTAAGGTAAAAGAATTGTCTTTGAGTTCCGGTAAAGATGAATTGGAAGGCAGTCTTTCATATCTAAAAACAAAAGAAAAAGAACTCCTAAGTTTATTAATAAATAAATCAAAACAGGAGTTTACGCCGATAGAGATAAGTAAAGAAATAGGAGTAACAAATAAGACGGTAATAAATAGGCTTTCAGTATTGGCGAAGAATGGTTTTGTTGCTCCTATACTTGTGAATACACGTGTTAGATCTTACGAATTGACCGTATTTACAAAAGATAATAAAGACAGAATTATTGATTTGCTAAAACTTGGTTAATAGCCGGTGTTACGAATAGAATATAATAGATATATAAGAGCTTTATATGAAGAAAAAAGTTAGTTGTAAAAATAAAATAGAGTTTATAAATGAGGTGTCAGAGGATTGCCTAAAGAACATGTCTTTTGAAGATAAAGAATACCTTATGGAGAATTCGGTTGCTATAGAGTACCATTTTTCATATTGTCTGTATATACAGAATAATTACATCCCCATCAATTTTTTTGTAACTGTCCGTACACTTACTGTGCTTGCTACAAAAGTCAAGCAAGCATTAAGCATTTCTCTAAAATTGTAAATATATTATACCATAAAATTCAAGAGAAATGAGAAAAATAATTGACAAATTGTCAGTTGGGTGATACCCTTTAAATAGGAGGTATAAAATTAGAGATGTAAAAGAACCTGAAATACGACGTGCAGAGATTATGGATGCTGCAATGATACTCTTTATGGAGAAAGGATATACCAATACAACAACACAGGATATAGTTGATAAAGTAAATATATCAAGAGGGTTGTTATATTATCATTTTAAGAATAAAGAGGATATCTTATATTGTCTTGTAGAACAATATTCAGATAGACTACTGAAAGATATTTATAGTATTGTTTATGATGAAGATAAAACTGCCATAGAAAAAATCAGATCATTTATAGATGTCACAATTATATCTTCGGAAAATGTTTCAGCAGAGGGTACAGTGCTACAAAAGACAGTTGATCTTGAAGAAAATCAATATATGCTAGATAAGTTATCCCATAAGCTTGTTGAGAAACTTACAATATATTTTGAAAAAATTATAAGTCAAGGAATAGCAGAAAAAGTTTTTTCTGTAAAATATCCATTAGAAACAGCAGAATTTCTTATGACAGCTTATGTTTTTGTTTCAAATAACATAAGTATAAGAGATTCGAAAAAAGAACCTATTAGTGACTATTTAAACGCATTTAAGATAATACTTGAACAAAGCTTAAATACGAAAAAAATCTTTAGTACTTAAAAATAGAAAAGAATGTTTGCAAGGAGAATAATATGCCGATAGCTACTGCTACGCAAGCTATCGGTATTATTTCAAAGAATAACTGACAAAATGTCAATGGAGGTAAAAATTATGTTAGAGATAAAGAATTTCAGTAAATTCTATGGGAATAAAAAAGTTGTTGAAAATTTATCAATTTCAGTACAGCCCGGAGATATTTATGGATTCATTGGTGCAAATGGAGCCGGGAAAACTACAACGATAAAGGCAGTAGTTGGAATTCATGATTTTGAGAATGGAAGTATAACGATTGATGGGCATTCCATTAAAGAGGAGCCTGTTATTTGTAAAAAAATGATGGCGTATATTCCGGATAATCCGGATTTATATGAACATCTGACAGGATTTCAGTATATCAATTTTATTGCAGATTTATTTGAAGTTTCTACTGAGATACGCAGAGAAAGAATTCAGAGATACGGCGATTTATTTGAAATGACTAAACATCTTTCGGGAATGATATCTTCGTATTCACATGGCATGAAGCAAAGAACGGCGATTATTTCTGCACTGGTGCATTCTCCAAAGTTACTAATTTTAGATGAACCTTTTGTTGGACTTGATCCGAAAGCAACTTTTCTACTAAAGAAAATAATGCACGAATGCGTATCAGATGGAGGAGCTATTTTCTTTTCAACACATGTATTGGATGTTGCAGAAAAATTATGTAATAAAATTGCAATTATAAAAAATGGAAAGTTAATTGCGAGCGGAAATACAGAAGAAGTCAAAGGCAATGAATCTTTGGAAACTTTTTTCATGGAGGTGCAGGATAATGAGCAAAATTTGGATACTAATTAGAGTACAATTGATGAATTTCTTTCCGATCAACGAAATGAAAGAGCCGGGAAATAAAAAACAAAGTTCAATTGTTATTACAAGTTTTGGAATAATAACTCTTGCCATATTTTTCTTTGTTTATAATATCATAACAGCTAAAACATTGGTACAAGTGGGACAGCAGGAATTGATACCGGCATATATGGTGTCGGTATCAAGCTTTGCAATATTATTTTTGACAATATTTTATTCGAATGGGATTTTATTTGGCAGTCGTGATATGGAAAATCTTTTGTCGTTGCCTGTAAAAAGTTCGGATATTATATGCAGCAAGTTTATGTTTATGTATTTATTGAATTTTTTAATAGGATTGATGTTTATGCTTCCGGGAGGAATTGTTTGGGTGTTAAACGGAAGTTTAAATGTATTACAGATTATATTGTATTTTACCTCAATGATTTTTGTTCCGTTGATACCGATGTGTATAGCAGCATGTATGGGAATCATTATAGTTGTTGCTTCATCTTTCTTTAAGAGAAAAAATGTTATTGCTTTAATCTTTTCATTTGCAATGATAGGGATAATTGGATATATTGCAGTGTCAGCCATGAAATCAGGTAATGAAAATAGTATCGGGATTATGCTTTCTAAGCAAATTACAGGATTGTACCCACTATCTAAGCTATTTATGGAATACTATAATTTTCCAATGCACATTGGAGTAGGGTTATTTATTGTTCTCTCAATAGTATTTTTTTATATATTTGCCAAAATGGTTTCATTGAAGTATGGATTACTTAATACTCTTGCTAAAACAACAACAAGATATTCCGACAACAAAAATTCTAATAGTAGAACATCGGTATTTTTTGCCCTATATAAAAAGGAAATGGGACTATTTCTAAACTCATATATGGCAGTGTTGAATGCAGGTTTTGGTGTAATATGTTTATGTGTTTTCAGTATATTTTTCCTGTTTAACTCTTTACAACAAATAGGGGAATATTCGGGAATCGAAAATATTAATGAATATCTTTCAAATTTTGCTCCAATATGTATTGCTTCAATGTTTGTACTTAGTTGTCCGGCAGCGTTTTCTATATCTTTAGAAGGTAAAAATGTTTGGATTTTGCAAAGTTCTCCTATTCGAGTAAAAACGATTTTGAATTCTAAGATTGCAGTAAATCTTACGCTTCATTTAATCGGATATATTATTTCTGTGTTTATAGTTTTGGTAAAGCTTGATATGGATATTATTCAAACTGTCAGCTTAATAATTGTCCCTATTTGTTATTCCATTTTTATAACAGTGATTGGAATTTCTTTGAATAAAAAATTCCCTAACTTTGAATGGGAAAGTGAGATGATGATAGTAAAACAGAGTATGCCTGTAATTGTGTCTTCAATTATTGGAATGACTGTATTAGTTATACCAATTCTTTTACATTGGTTTTTGCATTTTCCTATAGTACCTACATTATTGGGAGTAGCACTTATTTTGCTCGTTATTGCGGGTGGCGTTTATATAAAAACTTGTAGATTAAATTTTTAGTTTAAGGAGGAAATGTTCTATGAAAAAAAGATTTTTAAAAGATGTATTGGTGTTGATAGGGATAATATTTGTAATATTTATTGTTTGCATATTTCTTCCGGAGAAAATTCCTGTTCATTTCAATGTAAAAGGAACCCCTGATATATTTGCTAAAAAATATTATCTTCTGTTCGCTACAGTTATTCCATACTCTGCATATTGGAAATTTTTACGAGGGCGGAAAAGTAAAAACGAATAAAAATATATCCATATTTACAAATTGCATCAGTGTTAAGAGCGACTATTTTAAGAGGAGACTATGTTCCGGGACAACGGATGCCACCTATAATGGATTTAGCACAGAGGGAGGGATGTAATCCTGCAACGGTTCAAAAAAAGTTCTTAAAAATGAAGTGCACCCCAAAAGTTAGACATAAAACTAATTTTTGGAAAGATAAGAGTCGACATAGGAAAAATATTAAGACTCATTTGTGAAAGAAAAGGAATACATATAATCGAAGCAGAATGTTGTCCTGATCATATACATATGCTTGTAGAGATACCACCAAAATACAGTGTGTCCCAAATTGTTGGTTATCTCAAAGGGAAAAGCTCATTGATGATTGGGGTAGTACAAACCACCGGCTGAGCCGGTGGTCATAATTGTAATAAGTTATAATCTGGTTTTTTCTTTACGAAGTACACAATAAAGATTCCTGTTTGACAAACGCTCATAATACTAGTAATCAAGATGACTGCGTCAGGATTCTTTGATAATAATAGACTTAGAATCAGGCCGCAAAGATATAGCACTATTTGAAATGCATAGTAACGTTTTGGAAACTTAAAATCCTCTATATTATATTTGCTGTTTGCAAGAGTAGCTCCCTGAAAAATTGCAATTCCAAAATAGAAGAATGATGCAGCAAAGAGGTGATTTACGCTTGGCAAAACGAGAAAACTCATAGATACAGTTATTACAATCAGACCAACAATGATAGGTATGTGGCTATATATTAGGAATGATATATTGGCATCAGTTGCCTCGTCAATAGCATGGTCGAATTCGCCAAAATAGAAGAGGAATAGCGAAGCCATAATAATAAAGAGAAGAACTGAGTTAATTGAAAAATTTTCGGTAGTGAAGAACTGGGCAAGTCCCATAACCATCTCTCCGAAGGTTATAATAACAAGAAGCGATAGCCTTTCAATCAAATGAGGTAGATTTGATATGAACTTTTCTCCTCTCATTTCCATAAATATTGGCATAGCAAAAGTAGATAAAAAACCTGCCAAGAAAATGGGAACACCAAACTTAAGAGGCAGAAAAGATGCTGTATAGACAGAGACTGCTCTAAGACCTGTTAACCACAATAATCCGCGTACTGTTCTTAATGATCCGCATGAAGTGCTTTTTTTCATATATTCGATCAAATACTGAACGAATAAAGTTAGGCTCAGTGTTCCTAGTGCTAAGCAGAACTTTTGGAAAGCAAGTTCCCACTCCTGTGTAATCAGATTAGAAATGAAAAGTAGGATTCCCATATTTAAGAAACTTACAAACATATTAAGAAGGGAATTCTTTCCGTGACGATTTGTAAATCCGGTTTGAATCAACCAATTGTTGAGTAGGATAATGAGAGTTAATAAAAATGTGAGCATGGATTCAAAGGTCACCATGCCATTATCTAAATGATGTATTAATGCTGTTGCTTTAGAAATAGCGTATACAAAGACCAAGTCATAAAATAACTCAGTATATTCAACACGTTTATGTGTAATTGAAGTCATGATTTTCTCCTTAAATTTCAATATAATCCGAACGTAATAAGTGTATTATAGTCAAAAATAAAAGTCAAGAAAAAACCTTTTTAGCATTGAATTTAATAAGTTATATGCAGAAAAAGGTGAATCAGGTAGTCGCCTTTTATTAGATAAAAAAGATATAGAGTATAAACAATTATACTTGAGTAAGAGCTACATTTATTATAGAATGATGAAAAGACGGAAATAATACTAAAACAGGTTTTGCAGAAAGGAGAGGATCCAATATTCTATACAGGAGAATACCGGATTGTATTTGGATATGAAAATAATAGAAAACAAAATGGTGTTTGCATTTGATGGAAATAATAAATGTGTGGCAGAGGTTGAGGATGGAGAAACTCTGGTTTTCCGTACACATGATTGTTTTGATAATCAGTTAAGTGAAGAGGGTTCATCAATCGGTAACCTGAATTGGGATTGTATCAATCCGGCTACAGGACCTGTTTATGTGAAAAATGCTCTTGCAGGGGATGTGCTTAAAGTTGAAATACTTGACATTAAACTCAAAAACCAAGGTGTGATGTGCGCGCTCCCTGATAACGGTGTATTGGGTTCTTTGGTAAAAGAAGAGTCTGTAAAGCGCTTGAAGGTGGAAGATAACAAGGTTTACTTTAATGAAAATATTGTATTTGATGTAAATCCTATGATTGGAGTAATTGGTGTAGCACCAAAGAGCGGAGCTATAAATTGCGGTACACCGGGAAATCATGGTGGAAATATGGATAATAAGAGAATAACAAAAGGTGCGACTCTTTATTTTCCGGTATTTCATGACGGAGCAGTTTTTTCTTTAGGAGATGTACATGCGGCTATGGGAGATGGAGAAATAATGGTCAGCGGTGTAGAAATTTCAGCTGATGTAACAGTAAGACTTTCTGTAATAAAGGGTGTAAGTATTGAGACACCGATGCTTGAAAACGATGATATCTGTGGTGTAATTTATTCTCACGAAGAGATTGAAAAAGCAGTATTTCATGCGGTAAGAATCACAAATGAGATAATGCAAAAGAAGCTGGGGCTTTCATTTAATGATGCAGGTATGTTAATCAGTGCGGTCGGAGACTTGAGATTTTGTCAGGTGGTGGACCCGGAGCGTACGGTAATGATGTGCATACCGAAAACTATATTAAGCAAGTTGTTTTAGATAAATATTATAAGAACTGCGGTTATCGCTTTAGACAGTTTGTGAGGAAAACTATGGCAATAGATGGAGTAAAGATAATAGACAGTGACGATGCCTATGATATTTATAATGATATTGTGGAGCGCTATAAAGACGGCACAGATGTAGATATTATCAAAAAAGATTGGCTGAATGAAGAGAGCAATTTTTGTACCGACGAGCTACATACGGAAATATATTGGACAAGCTTTGCCTATGCACTTTGGAAGATAGGAAGTCCGGATGAGAATATAAAAAATAAAGCCTTAAATATTATATCAAAGGGTGCAAGCGAGCTTTGGAACGAAATAGATGAAAAGGCTATGAAAAAAAGACAAAAAGCACTTGATAAGCTGGCTGACCAACTGCAAAGTGAGAATCAAAGGCCTGTTAAAAAATATAAGCCTGTAAAAGTAAGGAAGCCTTATTTTGAGCTTGGAGATGTTATATCGATAAGATTTGAGAATGAATATGGAATGTGTTTTGTCTCAGACCTGGATGTAAGACCGAGAAAGATAGAGTATCATTTGGCATGTACAAGAAACTTGCAAAAGTCTGAGCCTACAATGGATGATTTTTTGAGCAGTCAAATCGCCTATAAAAAAATGAATACTGAAATTGCACTTGAAACAGACAGATGGTTTAATCATAAGGATTTGGGAGAATTATTGCCTCATTTAAAGAAAATCGGGAATGTAAAATTAAAGCCGTATGTTTTTGGTGTTCTGGCACCTGCAGGCACTCTGGAAGATTTCTTTGATGATATTACCAATGATCCGAGTATTTGGTGTTTTAGAATAATGGATACCAAGGAGCTTATAGAAGATGATATGTTATCAGGCCATGAATAATATCTTACAATAAAAAACGTACCGAATCGGTACGTCTTTTTATTAGTAGCTTGAAAGCTTATCTACATTTTGTATTATCACGATCTTTGTATTGGCATCTACGCCGTTTACAAGCTTTTTCATATAATCTTCAGGGATTCTTATACAACCTGCCGATGATGTGTCATTGTCTGTCTTTGTACAGTGGATAAAGATGGCTGAGCCCTTACCCGGTACGGCTTCGGTGTTATAGTTCAGTGCCAAAGCATAGTTGTAGAAAGGATAAGCCGCCTTAAGGTCCTCGGCTGAAGCCCAGTCTTTCTTCACTTTGGAGGTATTTACCCAAGTGTTATAGTAGGCGCTGTTTGAGTCGTCAACCCAGTAGTCACCGTCACCGATCTTTCTGTATTCAAGCAGGCTTCCGGGATTGTCCTTAAGTCCGAAGGCGAACATAGCGTTAAATACGCCTTCAGGAGTCTTTTTATCTCCTTCACTCTTTTGGGTAGATATACCGTTGGTACCGGCGATGCCGTTGACATACCAGTTTTTGGTCCATTTGCCGTCGCTTGACTTTGTATAGTCGTTTACGGTTACCTTATTCTTATTGTTCTTATGTCCGACAATAAGTATAATGTGATTTGCGGTTTTTGATACGGAAAGCTTTTCCACAGGTAAGGCGGCATAGGCACTTACACTTGTGCTTGCAAGCAGTGTGGACATTACAACAAATGCCGCACATATTTTTTTTATAAGTTTCATATTCTTCCATTCTTTCTTCAAAATTTAGTCTAAATATAATTTTATAATGCTTAAAGCGGCTTAGTCAACCGAAAAAGAAAAAATTAATATTTGTTTCAAAGAATGTAAAAAACAGATGCATATTTTACTGTAATGTGGTAACATACTAAAGTAAAAGGAGAGGTAATATATGTTAAATGCTATAACTGACTTTTTGGGAAAGGTTGACAATTTCGTTTGGGGATTGCCGCTTATCATTTTGATTTTGGCAACAGGTGTATTTTTGACTGTAAGACTTAGAGGGTTGCAAATAATAAGATTTCCTCTTGCAATCAGATATATGTTTTCATCAGATGAGGAAGACGGAAACGGTGAAGTATCAAGCTTTGCAGCGCTTTGTACTGCACTTTCAGCTACGATAGGAACCGGAAATATTGTAGGTGTCGCAACGGCAATAGTTTCAGGCGGTCCCGGAGCATTGTTTTGGATGTGGATGGCTGCTATTGTAGGAACCGCAACAAAGTATGCGGAATGTCTGCTTGCGGTAAAGTACAGAGTTGTAGAAAAGGACGGACATATAATAGGCGGACCTTTTTACTATATTGAGAACGGAATGGGAAAGCAGTTTAGATGGCTTGCAAAGATTTTTGCCGTTTTCGGTATAATGGTCGGACTCTTCGGTATAGGTACTTTTACACAGATAAACGGTATTACAAGTGCTGTAGGTAATTTTTTTGATGCTGACAGTGTACATTATATAAATCTGTTCGGAAGAGATTATTCTATTACAATTGTTATCTCAGGTATTATACTTACCGTATTTGTGGCACTTGTTCTGATTGGCGGATTAAAAAGAATATCAAATGTGGCGCAGGTGGTAGTTCCTTTTATGGCGATGGTATATGTTTTGGTTGTCCTTATTATACTTGGATTAAACATTACAAAGATACCTGCCGCATTGGTGGAGATAGTGGAGGGAGCATTCGGACTCAGAGCCTTTGGAGGCGGTATGTTCGGAGCTATGATCGTTGCTATGCAAAAGGGAATTGCAAGAGGTATTTTCTCAAATGAAGCCGGACTTGGAAGTGCACCTATTGCAGCGGCTGCGGCACAGTCAAAGGAAGAAGTTCGTCAGGGACTTATCTCCATGCTTGGAACTTTTATAGATACCATTATTATATGTACAATGACAGGTCTTTCAATAGTTATTACAGGTGCATGGGACATGGGACTTGAAGGCGTGGCTGTCACTACAAAGGCATTTCAGATGGGATTACCTTTCCCTGACAAAGTAGCGGCTTTTATACTTATGATCTGTTTGGTATTCTTTGCTTTTACCACTATCTTAGGTTGGGATTATTATTCCGAGAAATGTCTTGAATATATAATAGGCAATAAACCTAAGGCAATTACTGTATATAGATGGATTTATATTGCCTGTATTTTTATCGGACCATATATGACCGTTCAGGCGGTTTGGACTATAGCCGATATATGTAACGGACTGATGGCAATACCGAATCTTATAGCTTTGATTGCGCTAAGCAAAGTAGTGGTCAGTGAGACGAATTCCTTCTTTGAAAGAGGTGTACATAAGCAACTTAAATAGTTTTTATAGCGGCGGCTAAGTGCTGCCGCTATAAAAACAGCTTGAAAGAAGTGTACATTTGTTGTATACTTTTTATGTTGTGGAAATTCAAATAGTAGTTCTCTTAGTTAAATGGATATAACGATAGCCTCCTAAGCTGTAATTGTGGGTTCGATTCCCGCAGGGAACATTTTTGGCGGTAATGACTTGTGATAGATGCTTGTCATTATCGTTTTTTGTTGTTTATAAAAGTTTGATTTTTATTGAATAACTATTTATTATATGAGAAAATAATAGCGAACAGTCAAGTTTAATCTTGATTATATAAGCAAAGATAAAAACGCAATGTACATTTATTGTGCTATAGCCGGTAGGTAGCCCGGCAGTCCTATAATTATATAGGGTAAGTAACCTGCCCCTCCGGGTTGTCCGTTCTTTGTAAAGAAATTGGAGGGATGGCAATGAATGATATAAATGTCAAGTTAACTGTGTTTTCTTGAAAATCCGTTTTGGGTAGGTGTGTTTGAGCATGTTGAAAACAACTTTCTTATTGTATCAAAAGTAACTTTCGGTGCAGAGCCTAAGGGCTATGAGGTATTAGACTACATAATAAAAAATTACTACAGTTTGGTATTCAGCCCTGCTGTTGAAACAAAGATAAAGAAAGACAGAACAAATCCGAAGAAAGCTCAACGTGATGTAAGAAAGCAGATGCAAGTATCCGGTATAGGAACAAAATCGCAACTTGCATTAAAATCGCAACATGAACAGAATAAGAAGGAAAGTAAGGTAAGAAGGCGAGAAGAAAAAGAGGCGGATGAACTTAAGAGATTTTTATTAAAACAGTATAAGAAAAGAAAAAAACATAAGGGACATTAATATTAAGTACAAGTGTTTGTAGGTGAAAGCGGGTGTTTATATGTATGAAAATGAAAAGACTAAGCTTCAAAAAATAATTGATGACAGTAACAATATAGTGTTTTTCGGTGGAGCAGGAGTTTCTACCGAGAGCGGTATTCCGGATTTTCGAAGTGCGGACGGACTCTACCATCAAAAGTATAAGTATTCTCCCGAACAGGTGGTAAGTCACAGCTTCTTTATGAAATATCCTGAGGTTTTTTATGAGTTTTATAAAGAGAAGATGATGTGCCTTGATGCAAAGCCTAACGCCGCACATAATAAACTCGCGGAGCTTGAACAGGCGGGGAAACTTAAGGCTGTGGTGACACAAAATATAGACGGATTACATCAGGCCGCAGGAAGCAAGATTGTGTATGAACTGCATGGAAGCATACATAGAAACTACTGTATGAAATGCGGCAAATTCTATGATGCAAAATATGTAAAGGATTCAAAAGGAATACCGTATTGCAGCTGTGGCGGTATGATAAAGCCTGATGTGGTACTGTATGAAGAAGGACTTGACGGGAATGTAATAAATTCTGCGATAAGAGCTATAGCAGCGGCAGATACACTTATTATAGGAGGAACGTCACTGGTGGTATATCCGGCGGCAGGTTTTATAGACTATTTCAGAGGAAAGCATCTGGTAGTAATAAATAAGTCGGATACCGCAAAGGCGGTGAATGCCGAGCTTTATGTGAATGCCCCTATCGGAGAGATAATGAGCGGAATAGAAGTATAATAAAGATAAAGGAGTCCTTATGGCAAGGGGGAGCAATCAAAAGTTCAAATTTACATATCTTATGAAGCTGATGGCTGAAAAGACTGATGACGAACACAGTCTGACTATGGCACAGATACTTGATGAACTTGGCAGATATGGAGTAAGTGCCGAGAGAAAGAGTATCTATGAAGACTTTAAGGATATGGGTGAATTCGGTGTTGAAATATTAAAAGAACAAAAAGGCAGAGAGACTTTTTACCATATAGCAGGCAGAGAGTTTGAACTGGCGGAGGTCAAGCTTTTAATAGATGCCGTGCAGTCGGCAAAGTTTATTACACAAAAGAAGTCAAAGATACTTATTGCAAAAGTGAAAAACTTTGTAAGCGAGCATCAGGCAAAGCAGTTGCAGAGGCAGATTTTTATAAATGACCGTGTAAAGACTATGAATGAGAGTGTGTATTACAATGTGGACGATATACACACGGCAATCAATAAGAATAAAAAGATTAAATTCAAGTACTATAAATGGGATATTGATAAAAAACTGGTTGCAAGGCATGGCGGCAGCTTTTTTACAGTCAGTCCGTGGGCGCTGCTTTGGGATGATGAAAACTACTACATGGTTGCCTTTGACGACTGGGATCACAAAATAAAGCATTATCGTGTAGACAAGATGATGAACATATGTATATGTGAAGAGGAAAGAGCCGGCAAAGAAGAGTTTAAAAACTTTGATATGGCAAAGTACTCAAAGGCGACTTTCGGTATGTATCACGGAGACAAGAAAAAGGTATGTATCAGATTTGCAAATCATATGTGCGGAGTATTCATAGACAGATTCGGAAAAGATATACTCTTTATGAAAGTTGATGAAGACTACAGCGAGTTGGTAGCGGACATCAATGTAAGCTTGCAGTTTTTCGGCTGGATTTTCAGCCTGGGAAAAGATGTGACTGTTATTTCACCTAAGGAAGTGGTGGATGAAATAAAGGAGTATACAAAGGAATTTTTGAAAAAATATGAGTAATATCTTTGAGGGTATTTTTAACGGACAGCTTAAATGATATATTTTAGCTATAAAAAATATTCGATAGGAGAAGATTATGGGAAAGGTTTATATCACATTGACAGGAACAAGGCACTACTTCGGAGATGATTTTTTGGAAAGGGGTATGAAGCTTGTATTGGAGAAGGAGCCTGACAACGAGTTTGACAAAGAAGCTATAAAGGTGCTTTGTGAGGGCATAGGCAAGATAGGTTATGTGGCTAACAGCCCGTATACTGTACTTGGAGAGTCTATGAGTGCCGGCAGGCTGTATGACAAGATAGGTGAGTGCGCAACTGTAAAGGTGGTCTTTAAGACTGAGAAAGGTGTTATTTGTAAGGTTTCAAAGAAGTCTTTGATTGATTACATATAGACAGCAGTTATATTTTAAACTATTTATATTAAGGAGTTTGTATGAGTCTTTTGGGTAATATTTTGTGGTTGATTTTCGGAGGCTTTTTAAGCGGTATTTCTTGGATACTTGCCGGATGCTTATGCTGTATTACCGTTATCGGTATACCTCTCGGGCTTCAGTGCTTTAAGTTTGCAGGTTTGGCATTTTGTCCTTTCGGCAAGCAGGTAATATATGGCGGGGGCGGATTCAGCTTTCTTGCAAATATCATTTGGCTGATTTTTATCGGTATAGAGATGGCGTTTGCTCATGCGGTTGTCGGGATATTGCTTTGCATTACGATAATAGGTATTCCTTTCGGCAAGCAGTTTTTCAAACTTGCAAAGCTGTCACTTATGCCTTTCGGTGCTACTGTAATATAGTTACAACATTCTTAAATTATTATTGACTAATTGAAAAAAAGCTATATTTGATATATCATTGAAGCAAAGAAATTAGTGAAAATAATGTATTGTTGTATATGGTAGACAACAACATTATATATTCAGGAGGTTAGTATGCCAATTAGTTTAAAAAAAGGACAAAAAGTAAGTCTTACAAAGGGTAATCCGGGTTTAAAGAATGTAGTGGTAGGTCTTGGATGGGACACAAACGCATATGATACAGGTTCGGATTTTGACCTTGATGCGGCAGCATTCTGCCTTACGGATTCAGGCAAGGTTGCAAGTCAGAATGATTTTGTATTCTTCGGTAATCTCAGTCATCCTTCAGGTGCCATAACTCACCTTGGAGATAACCTTACAGGTGCAGGTGACGGAGATGACGAGCAGATCAAGATTGATTTGTCAAAGGTTCCGGCTGAGATTACAAAGATTGCATTTACCGTTACTATCTACGAGGCTGAGGCGAGAAGACAGAACTTCGGTCAGGTTTCAAACGCATTTGTAAGAATTTTTGATGAGAATACAGGTGAAGAGCTTTTAAGATATGACCTTGGAGAGGACTTCTCAATAGAGACAGCCGTAGTATTCGGAGAGCTGTACAAAAACGGCGACGAGTGGAAGTTCAATGCCATAGGCAGCGGTTATCAGGGCGGACTTGCGGCACTTTGCAATATGTACGGCATTGATGCGGAATAAAGAAATATTGATACATTTTAGGATCGGCGCTTATGTGCCGATCCTTTTTTATAAAAATATTTTTTGTAACAAATAATACTGAAAAAATTCTTCTTTAATAATATAATTAGGATATACTAACTTAGATGAGAAGGAGAAATGTATGAGTAAAATACTTGATTTAGATAAACCGGTTTATGAACTTGCAAAGGAGTATCCTGATTTTATTGATATATTTGCAAGTCTGGGATTTGCGGATATAAAAAATCCTGTGATGTTGAATTCTATGGGCAGAATTATTACAGTGAACAAGGGTTCAAAGATGAAAAAGATTCCGCTTGAGAAGATAAAAGAAGTCTTTGCAGAACACGGTTATGAGATAGAGGGAGACTCTAAAGAAAGTAAAGAGGAAGATACGCTAAAAGCAGCAAAAAAAGGTTCGGATTTGCCAAAGGATGATGCAAACAGTACCGAGCTTATAAAGCAATATCTTTTAAGACTTTCAAACGGTGAGTCACTTGAGTCCGTTCAAAAAGATTTTAAAGAAAGGTTTGAGTCTGTAGATTCAAGTGAAATAATGAAAGCCGAGCAGGAACTTATGGAGTCAGGAATGCCTTATCAGGAGGTACAAAAACTTTGTGATGTTCATTCGGCACTGTTTCATGGTTCTACTAAGAATGAGACAAGTGAGATAGAAAAGACATTGGACCTTGCAGGCGGTGCGGGGGCGGATACAAAGGAACTTGTAGATACTGTGGGGCATCCGCTTAATACTTTTACAAAAGAGAATAAGAATCTTGAAAATTATATAGATGAATTTGAAAAAAAGCTTGATAATAATACTGTAGACAGAGAACTTTTGAAAAAGATAAGGGAACTTTCAATACATTATGCGAAAAAGGGAGATCTTTTGTACCCGCTTTTAAAGACGAAGTACAATGTCACAGGACCTGCCACCGTAATGTGGTCTGTGGATGATGAGATAAGGGACGAACTTGCAAGGCTGTTTGCCGTTGATAAAGAGGATGAGAAGTGGGTAGAAGATATAAAAGCTTTACTGACAAGAGCAAAGGAGATGATTTATAAGGAGGAAAATATATTATTTCCTATCTGTGCGGCCAATTTTACAGGTGAAGACTGGATAAATATATATCTTGACAGTAAGGACTATGAAAATTGTTTGGGTGTGGTGCCTGAAAGTTTTGAACTTGCAGAAAATCTGAACAGAGAGTTTGACGATATAGACGGTGAGATAGTTTTGCCGGGTGGCCATTTTACAAAAGAGCAGCTTATTGCAATGCTTAATACCATGCCTTTTGAGATTACATTTGTGGATGAGAACGATATAAACCGATTCTTTAACGAAAATGATGCTCCGAAAGCATTTAAAAGGCCTCTTATGGCTATTGACAGAGATGTGTATTCATGTCATCCGCCGAAGATTGAACCTATGGTAAGAGAAATTATCGGCAGCTTCAAATCGGGAACTCAGGATGAGGTATCTGTATGGTTGAATAAAAACGGCAAGGATATGCTTATAAAATATATGGCGGTAAGAGATAAGAACGGGAAATACCTGGGAACTATGGAGATAGTACAGGATATGGATTTTGCAAGAAAGCATTTTGAAGAAGAAGCATAAAAATTTGGGGCCTATGAATAATCATAAGCCCTTTTTCTATGCGATAATATTTGTAAGTCCGCTCTGTATAAAGGAGTTTGTAAGTACAGCCAGCTCGTGAGGAGACATCTCAAATTCACTGTCAACCCATCTGACAAGTAGACCTACGGTTCCCGATATGATAAAATCGTAGTACAATTCAAAGTAAGGCATATTCTTTTGCTTGATAAATGCTTTATACTTATTAAAAACACATACACGAAGTTTACTTCTCAGTTCACTTGAAAAGCTTGCTTCCAAATCCTCATGTAAAAATATCTTTGACATATCTTTGTTCTTATATATGAATAAAAACAGCGCCTCAATAAAAGGAACAAGATTGTCGGTATCCGGAGCTATAGAGGTAAGAATACTTTCAAAATCCTTTAAAAGATCTTTTTGAATGTTGTCAAGCAGATCGTATACATCCTTGTAGTGCAGATAAAATGTTCCGCGGTTTATATCCGCCATCTGAGCCAATTCTTTTACCGTGATGTTTTGGACTTTCTTAGTCTCAAGCAATGTGCTGAGACATTTTCTAAGCTGTGCTCTGGTTTTTCGTACTCGTCTGTCCAATGTTTGTTCGTTCATAATCCCTCCAAAATATATTGTACAATTAAATTTGATATTTATAAACAGATAATAAAATATCGTTGCTTAAAGTACTGATATCATTTAATTAACTATTGTACATAAATGTACTTAAAAGTATAATCACTTCCATAGAAAAAAGCAATAGTAAAATAGAGGCGGTTAGGATGAATAAGAAGAATATTAAAAGAAATATATTAAAGAAGACTAAAATGGGAGTTGCGGTTTCACAGATTGTTTTGATGACATCTTTGAATATGTTATCGGGTTTTGCCGGTGCACCGCAGGTAACCGTAGATGAAACGGTATATACAAACTTGGATTATTATGGCGCAAGAAAGGATTTGAGCATTGTAAAGGGAGTCAGTTTAAACGGTTATACCGATTTCAGTGACTACGGAGATTACAGCAATGTTATAAATATGACTTCAGACAACGCACCGAAACTTGATGCAAATCAGGTGAGCTTTTCATCACTTGACAGTTCTAAAAAGTTTTACTATGAGGTCACTCCGAAATCAAACGATTTGGAACTTCCTTGGAATTTTGACGTATCATATAAGTTAAACGGTATTCCTACAAAGGCTGAGAACTTGGCAGGCGCATCAGGTATGATTGAGATAAATATAAATGCAAAGCCTGTAAAGACAAAGTCTGATTATTTAAACAACAATATGATTCTTATGCTTGGAACGGATGTGGATATGACAAAGAATCTAAGCGTGGAAGCTCCGGGAGCTCAGATACAGAGTCTGGGTAAGAATACTGTAGTTTTATTTATGGCATTTCCGGGAGAGGAAAAAGATTTTACTATAAGGATAGGAAGTGACAGCTTTGAGAGTGCAGGTATTATGATGGCAATGGTCCCTGCAACTATGGATTCACTTGATAAGATAAAAGAGATAAATGATGCAAAGGATGATATAAAGGACTCTGTAAATGCCATATATAACAGCAGCAATGCACTGCTTGATGTGATGAACTCTATGGGAGGCGGACTTAAAAGCTTGAACGGAGGGTTAAAGGAGCTGCAGTCGGCAAGGGCTACTATACATTCATATGGAGACAGCTTAACGGGACAGACCGATACGGCTATACAAAACCTTAATTCACTTGCAAATACGACATCACAGATGGTGCCGCATCTTGTGACATCAAAGAATGCATTGAACGACTTTAATAAAGATATAAATAAGATAGATAAGGGAGTAAGTGATTTAAAGCCGGTGCTTTATGATTTGACGGACAGTATGGGAGAGGTGGACAGCTCTATAAGCCATATAGGATATCTTTTGAATCAGGCCAAAACGGCCGAGGCGGCAGCTTCTATGAATGATTTGAGTGACAAGCTGATACTTTCAAAGAAAAAAGCACAGCAGTTGCAGCAGATGATAGACGGAAGCGGAGTGCTTGCCACGGCATCAAACGCTGCAGGAAATATCAATATTTACTCTATGGACCAAAGTTTGAGACAACTCTACGGAGGACTTGCAGGTGCAGATATGATATCAAGTGCAAGCGGAAATACTGCAGAGAGTCTGTACTACAGCTCACTTCATAATGCAGTGGCTTCCACAAGTGCAATGTATCAGGGTCTTGGTAAAATGCTTGGTGAAACAAATGCATATATAGATGCCGTAAATGCCCGAATTGCAAAGGACGGTGTAAATGCCGTAAAAAACTTAAATGATTCCATACTTACAGGTAAGGATCTGGCCAACAACACCACCGATATGATTGATGACATACAGGTCACAACACTCAATCTGACAGAGATTATTGATGATATGAACGCTCTTAACAAGACTGTAAATTCATATCATGACAGTACATTGTCGGCTGTTGATACGGCAAACAATATAATAAACTCTGTAGATACCAATATAAATGTGGCGGCCGATACACTAAATACAATCAACAACATGTATAAAAATTCAAAGGATACTTTGAATGCAGGCACAAAGGACAGCCTTAGTGCAAGTATGGAGATTGTAAATAAGTCATTGGATGCGCTGAAAGTTACAGGTACTATGAAGCAGTCAAATGATACTTTGAAGTCTGTTTGGGATGAAAAGGTTGACGAACTTGAAAATGACAGCAATATTTTAAAGATTGATACCTAGGCGACAAAGACCTCATTTACATCCGATAAAAATCCTGAGCCGAACTCAGTACAGGTTGTACTAAGAACACAGGAGATAAAAAAGGGTGACAGTGACGCTGTAGTGGACTTGGAAAATGAAGATGACAATATGACACCTATAAAAAGAATCGGAAATATATTCAAGAAGCTTTTTGATTTTATAAGATCTTTTGTATCAGGTAAATAAGATTTAAGAACTGCCGTTTTAACGATTGAAAAATTGTTGAAACGGCATTTTTTTAATAAAAATTATTTTAAGTAGAGTTGAAAGTATAGTATAATGCATTTGTGATTGTAGTTTTTACAATCTTAGAGAATGATGATGAATAAGGATTTTTATGAAAACTAAAAAATTTAGATATATTATATTTGTGTTTGTTTTTCTGTTGGCGGTGACAGGCTTTTTATTGTATTCATTTTTGAGAAAGAATAAAGGTAGTGCGGATACGGACGATGTTGCAAAAAGCGATGCCAATATACCGAGGCTTTACAATGTACTTGGAGATTATTATATAAACAAGATGTACGGTTACAGTGACGAGATGGATACAATGGCAAGTGACAATGTTTTATCACTTGTACTTGATGATTTCAGTATCAAATTTAGGATAGTAGATGCAAATATTTCCGAAATAGAGGATTATGATTACAGTATCAGAACATTTGATACAAATGAACTTGTAGAAAGCGGAGATAAAAAGAAGGTGGACGGTGATATACTTGATTTGCACCTTTCAAGCTTGATGGAAGAGAATAAGGAGTATTTCTTACAATTAAGATTGTATACAAAAACAAATACATTCAATTACTATACAAGAATAATAAGAAGCAATACGGATTTTGCAAAAAAGCTTATAGATATGGCAAATACATTTTCAAATAATAACTTTGACAGCAACAATGCCAGAGAAAATACGGTGTATTTGGAGAGTGACGGTACAGGTAATGCAAGAGGGCTTGAGTATGTTACACTAAAGTCCGACTATGAGATGATGAGCTATAATGGTATGAAGCTTACCCCGTCAGAGAAAGAAGTGAAACTTGTAAATTACAACGGAAAGATAGGAGAGATACATTTTGGTTTCACTGCGGATGCAGACGGAAAAAGCTATAATATAGAAGAGAATTTTATCTGTAAGGCAGGCGCGCAAAGACTGTATATGCTTGACTATACAAGAACTATGAATCAAAGACTGCCAAAAAATCTTGAGTATGCCAAAAAGCTTGATTTGGGTGTAGGAAATAAGGCTTCCAATATTATCTCAAATAAGAGCGGTGAAAAAATTGCATTCCTTGCAGATAACAAGTTGTTTTTGTCGGATAATAAAGAAGGAAAGCTTGAGTTAGCTTATACGGCAGGTAATAATGACAGTATATTGCCGCTTAAGTTTGGAGACGGACTGTATTTTTTAAGCTACGGATATAATGTGGACGATGCTCATATCGGTGATGTAGGCGTGAGTCTGTTAAAGTATTCGGAGGATAAAAAGGTTTCAAAGCTGGCATTTGTAAAGGTTGATGTGGATGCGGCAAGCCTGAAAGAGTCTGTAAATGAATTGGCTTTTTTAAGTGACAGCGGTATGCTTTATCTGAAACTTCTTGATAAGGTGGTAGGTCTGGATATAGGCTCGGGAAACTATGTTACGGTTGCAGAGAATCTTGAAAACGGAAAGTATTCAATATGTCAGGATAAAAGTCTGATTTCATGGAATGTCGGAGACGGACTTAATATCTACAACTTTGCTACCGGAGAGAACAAGCAGCTTGACAATGCGAATGAGGTAATGTTACCGATAGGATATATAGGCAGTGATCTGGTTGTGGCTATTGAAGCGCAGAATGTTTCAAGTACAATAAACGGAAAGTCTACCGGAAATATTTTTGAAAAGGTAAGTATATACAATAATCTTTTGGAGTTGCAAAAGGAGTATACTTATGACAACAGATATATTGACAATATAAATGTATCCGGAAATCGTGTGCATATAGATCTTTATCAGTATGACGGCACAAACTTTACAAGAGCCGGAGAAGATACTATTATAAGTAATAAGTCTATAACAAATGACACCAGAGTATCATCGTATACCGATAACTTCAGATGTAAAAACTATGTTGTAGACACTACAAAGTATATAGAGAGTGAAGTTTCTTATGCAAAGGAACTTTCTGTAAACAGCAATAATGTTTTGTACAATATAGAGCTGAACAGAGCGTATTTGCAGAAAATGTACTATGTATATATAAATTCCAAGCTTACAGGTATATATGATGGGCCGGCAAAGGCTATAGAGGATGCATACAATGATATGGGATTTGTCAGAAGAAACGGAATAATGGTATATGTGAGAGCTATGGTGGATACTTCGGCGAATACAAATTTTGACGTGTCAAAGGCGGCCGATTATGTGAACTATTGGGAGAATGACAAGCTTACAAGATTCCAAGGTATAACACTTAAAGAAGCTATGTATTTTGTGACAACAAAGAAGCCGGTGTTTACATTTACCGCAATAAATAATCCTGTAATTATAATTGCATATGACTCTAAAACTGTCGCAGTATATGATATAAATACAGCAAGTGTACAGAAAATAGATATAAATGAGGCGCAAAGTATATTCAATAATACGCAAAATGACTTTTCTTGTTTCTTTACCTTTAGTATGTAATGTGATAAAATTACTATCGTAATAAAAAAGAAAGAAACAGATTAAGATTTTTTTGTAACTTATTGGTCAAAGTTTTAAAAAAAATTGTATTGTTTTATATAGAGGAGAAAAATGGCTCAGTATATAATGAACGGCGGAAGCCCATTGGTAGGAGAAGTTGCTATAGGCGGTGCAAAGAATGCGGCGCTTGGTATCTTGGCAGCAGCCATAATGACAGACGAAGATGTTTATATAGATAATTTACCTGATGTGAAGGATATCAATGTAATGCTTGAGGCAATCAAGGCTATCGGTGCAAGCGTTGACAGACTTGACAGACATAGTGTCAAAATCAATGCATCAAGTGTGAAGGATGTTTTGGTAGATGATGAGTTTATAAGAAGAATCAGAGCTTCATACTATTTTATAGGTGCACTTTTGGGTAAATATAAGAGTGCGGAAGTGGCTCTTCCGGGAGGATGTAACATCGGATCAAGACCTATAGACCTTCATCTTAAGGGATTTAAGGCGTTGGGCGCCGAGATAGAGATTGAGTCAGGCAGAGTGAAGGCTCATGCCATAGATTTGGTGGCATCTGATATTTACCTTGATACCGTGTCTGTAGGTGCTACTATAAATATTATGATGGCGGCATCACTTGCAGAGGGCAAGACAGTTATAGAAAATGCGGCTAAGGAACCGCATATTGTTGACGTGGCTAATTTCTTAAACAGTATGGGTGCCGATATAAAGGGCGCAGGAACTGATGTAATAAGGATAAAAGGCGTAAAAGCTTTGCACGGCAGCAGATACTCTATAATTCCGGATCAGATAGAGGCAGGTACTTTTATGTGTGCCGCGGCTATCACAAAGGGAGATATTACAGTTAAGAATGTTATACCGAAACATATGGAAGCCATAAGTGCAAAGCTTATGGAGATGGGATGTGAAGTTGTAGAGTTTGATGATGCGATAAGAGTTATTGCAAAGAACAATCAAAAGTCTACAAATATCAAGACATTGCCATATCCGGGATTCCCTACAGATATGCAACCGCAGATAACTACAGCGCTGGCACTTGCAAGCGGCAGCAGTCTTGTGGTAGAGAGCATTTTTGAAAACAGATTCAAATATGTGGATGAGCTTGCAAGAATGGGTACAAATATAAAAGTAGAGGGTAATACCGCTATGGTTATCGGTGTGAGCAAATTGAGGGGGGCGGCACTGAAGGCTCCTGATTTGCGTGCAGGTGCGGCACTTGTATTGGCAGGTCTTGCTGCGGAAGGACAGACTACTGTAGACGATATTAAGTATATAAAAAGAGGTTATGAGGACTTTGAGGGCAAACTTGCATCACTTGGTGCCGATATAAAGGAAGTGGACAGTGAAGTTGAAGCCAGAAAGTTCAATATTAAGGTTGTATAAGAATGTTTTGCGGACGGTGTAGCTGTCCGCAATTTTTTTAAACCTATATGAGAGGATTTTGTGAACGATCATATGGAAAAAGATGATTTATTATATATTTGCAAGGGCGAAGATTGGTATAACAATGACAATGTCATTTACTTTAAAGGTAATGTATCCGGAAAAGAGATAAACTTTGATTTTTGCGGTTACAGTGAGGATGAAGTGTTATCAGGTTTAGGATACTTTATTGAAAGGATAATAAGGGATTTTGAGAGACTTGATAAAGAAGCAATGAATATTATAAAAGAGAAACATAAAGACGAAGATACCAATATATTAAAACTTAGTGATATTTGTTTTGATAAGAGTGAATGTTATGATTGCTTTGGAATGTGTTATTATGCGTGTGAATCTCCGGAAGGTAAGCTGTATTTGATCGTTAAATTTGATGAGGAGTTTCATGCCGATGAAGATATAGTATATGAGGTGTATTAGAGGATATGTATTGATTTGATATTAAATATATTTGATATTGATAAGTGAAGATAAGGATGATATTCTGAAAAAAGTCTATAAATACAAGGCTTTGCCCCGGTGTAAAATTTTTTTGAAAAAATAAAAATAAATGCTTGACATTATTCGCTTGGTGCGATATTATAATGAGGCAGTTACGGAGAGGTATCGAAGTGGTCATAACGAGGCGGTCTTGAAAACCGTTTGTCCGCAAGGGCGCGTGGGTTCGAATCCCACCCTCTCCGCTTACTTTTTGCCCTAAAGGCGAAAAAGTAAACAGAAGAAGGATAACTCGCAACCAAGCAGAAGTACCCAAGTGGTTGAAGGGGCTCCCCTGGAAAGGGAGTAGGCTGTTAATAGCGGTGCGAGGGTTCAAATCCCTCCTTCTGCGTTGAACCATGATAATTTAAGATTAAACAGTACACACAACCCTGAAAAAATTCTTGATTATTTCAATAATCAATGAAGTTTCAGAATAACAACGTTTAGATTCGAACAGAATTTAAAACCTTTAAAAAACAGTAGATCTGTGAAAACAGATGCAAGCTAGCGACAGGCTAGATTAAACTTTTATATGAGAGTTTGATCCTGGCTCAGGATGAACGCTGGCGGCGTGCTTAACACATGCAAGTCGAACGAAGCTGCTAAAAGGAAGTTTTCGGACGGAATTTTAGTAGACTTAGTGGCGGACGGGTGAGTAACGCGTGGATAACCTGCCTTATACAGGGGGATAACGGAGAGAAATTTCCGCTAAGACCGCATAAGACCACAGCACCGCATGGTGCAGGGGTAAAATATTTATAGGTATAAGATGGATCCGCGTCCGATTAGCTGGTTGGTGAGGTAGAGGCTCACCAAGGCGACGATCGGTAGCCGGCCTGAGAGGGTGAACGGCCACATTGGGACTGAGACACGGCCCAAACTCCTACGGGAGGCAGCAGTGGGGAATATTGGACAATGGGGGAAACCCTGATCCAGCGACGCCGCGTGAGTGAAGAAGTATTTCGGTATGTAAAGCTCTATCAGCAGGGAAGAAAATGACGGTACCTGACTAAGAAGCCCCGGCTAACTACGTGCCAGCAGCCGCGGTAATACGTAGGGGGCAAGCGTTATCCGGATTTACTGGGTGTAAAGGGAGCGCAGACGGCGAAGCAAGTCTGAAGTGAAATGCATGGGCTCAACCCATGAATTGCTTTGGAAACTGTTTGGCTTGAGTGTCGGAGGGGTAAGCGGAATTCCTAGTGTAGCGGTGAAATGCGTAGATATTAGGAGGAACACCGGAGGCGAAGGCGGCTTACTGGACGACAACTGACGTTGAGGCTCGAAGGCGTGGGGAGCAAACAGGATTAGATACCCTGGTAGTCCACGCAGTAAACGATGAATACTTGGTGTCGGGGAGGTAAACTCTTCGGTGCCGCAAGCAAACGCATTAAGTATTCCACCTGGGGAGTACGTTCGCAAGAATGAAACTCAAAGGAATTGACGGGGACCCGCACAAGCGGTGGAGCATGTGGTTTAATTCGAAGCAACGCGAAGAACCTTACCAAATCTTGACATACTCTTGAATAGTTTTGTAATGAGGCTAGTCCTTCGGGACAAGGGATACAGGTGGTGCATGGTTGTCGTCAGCTCGTGTCGTGAGATGTTGGGTTAAGTCCCGCAACGAGCGCAACCCTTGTCGTCAGTAGCCAGCAGTAAGATGGGCACTCTGACGAGACAGCCGGAGATAATCCGGAGGAAGGTGGGGATGACGTCAAATCATCATGCCCCTTATGATTTGGGCTACACACGTGCTACAATGGCGTAAACAAAGTGAAGCGAAACCGCGAGGTCAAGCAAATCACAAAAATAACGTCTCAGTTCGGATTGTAGTCTGCAACTCGACTATATGAAGCTGGAATCGCTAGTAATCGCAGATCAGAATGCTGCGGTGAATACGTTCCCGGGTCTTGTACACACCGCCCGTCACACCATGGGAGTCATCAATGCCCGAAGTCAGTGACCTAACCCACACTGGTAAACATAAAGCTGGGATAAGAATACGAGGGAATAAGCCGCCAGGCTTATGAGTGAGTATTCTTATATGATATAAAGAATAGCAGTAGTTATGTTTAGCAGTGTGGGAAGGAGCTGCCGAAGGCAGGGAGGATAACTGGGGTGAAGTCGTAACAAGGTAGCCGTATCGGAAGGTGCGGCTGGATCACCTCCTTTCTATACATTTTTCACTTAATGAAAACGAGCCGAAGGCGAAGTTTGAATTCTAGTGAAAAAGCAGTTCTTCATACGAACGAAGTGAGTATGATAGAACTTCCTATCATCGAATAAGATGATGGTGTTACCTAATGAAGGTTTCAAGTAAGGGTTGTGAGTACTGTTTAGTACTAAATTAGATTGGTACTGCTAAAACTTAGCGGTGTCGATGCGGCCGGGGGACACACCCGTTCCCATTCCGAACACGATGGTTAAGACCCGGTCGGCCGATGGTACTATACTGGAGACGGTATGGGAGAGTAGGTGGATGCCGCTGCATATTTTTCTTAATGAGAACGAGCAAGGCGAAGTTCGAATTTAGAAAAATAGCACACCTCATCGAGCGAAGCGAGATGATGGTGTTACCATATAACACTTGATGAAAGCGAGTGAAGCTTGAGTCTTGGTGAAAATTTAATAATAAGGGCTTATAGCTCAGCCGGTTAGAGCGCACGCCTGATAAGCGTGAGGTCGGTGGTTCGAGTCCACTTAAGCCCATACATTGTTTTCTTAGCGAAGACGAGCGAAAGCGAAGTCTGAGGTTAGAAAACAAGTACACCTTGCGTAGCGTAGCGAAGCAATGGTGTTTCCATAAAAACACTTGATGAAAGCGAGCGAAGCGAAGCTTGAATCTTAGTGAAAAAGCACACCTCATCGAGTGAAACGAGATGATGGTGTTTCCATAAAGAGATACTACATCAGATATTCCTTTGGAAAGGATGAAAGATGTTGAAGTTCGAATCTTTAAGTCTCATTTGCAGAGAAGTTCTCTGCATGATGTACCTTGAAAACTGCATACCAAACGAGAAATTATATAAATATTTTATAATTAGACATCCGAGGATATTAATCGAAAGGTTAATATTTTTAAATAACAAAAATAAATTTTTAAACATAGTGTATGATACACGCTAGTGTCATACATAAACACTAAATCTAAAAGATTTAAGAGGTTAAACATAAAGAGCGTAGGGTGGATGCCTAGGCACTGACAGCCGAAGAAAGACGTGACAAGCTGCGAAAAGTTGCGGGGAGAAGCACATATTCAGTGATCCGCAGATGTCTGAATGGGGAGACCCACTTGGATAAACTCCAAGTATCTGTACGCCAATACATAACGTACAGAGGGGAACCCGGTGAACTGAAACATCTAAGTAGCCGGAGGAAAAGAAAACAACAGTGATTGCGAAAGTAGCGGCGAGCGAAATCGTAAGAGCCCAAACCGTGGTGCGTGCACTGCGGGGTAGAGGACTGCAATACGAGTAAGATATATTACCTGAACCGTTTTGGAAAAGCGGGCCAAAGAGCGTGAGAGCCGTGTAAGGGAAAATATATTGAATCCAGCAGTATCCGGAGTACCACGAGACACGAGAAACCTTGTGGGAAGCAGGGGGGACCACCCCCCAAGGCTAAATACTAGTCAGTGACCGATAGCGTATAGTACTGTGAAGGAAAGGTGAAAAGAACCCCGGGAGGGGAGTGAAAAAGAACCTGAAACCCTATGTTTACAAACTGTGGAACACCGAAAGGTGAACCGCGTACTTTTTGTAGAACGGTCCGGCGAGTTACATGTACAGGCGAGGTTAAGTATTAAAGATACGGAGCCGAAGGGAAACCAAGTCTTAATAGGGCGATTCAGTCAGTATGTGTAGACCCGAAACCGGGTGATCTATCCATGTCCAGGTTGAAGTTCGCGTAAAAGTGAATGGAGGACCGAACGCACATCCGTTGAAAAGGGTGGCGATGAGGTGTGGATAGGGGAGAAATTCCAATCGAACCCGGAGATAGCTGGTTCTCCTCGAAATAGTTTTAGGACTAGCCTCGTTATTAGTCTACCGGAGGTAGAGCACTGAATTTTTGCGGGGGCGTCAAAGCCTACCAAGAGATATCAAACTCCGAATGCCGGCTAGATGATTGACGGGAGTCAGACTACACGAGATAAGTTGGGTAGTCAAAAGGGAAAGAGCCCAGACCTACGGCTAAGGTCCCAAAGTGTGTGTTAAGTGGAAAAGGATGTGGGATTTCGAAGACAGCTAGGATGTTGGCTTAGAAGCAGCCATACATTAAAAGAGTGCGTAACAGCTCACTAGTCGAGAGGTCCTGCGCCGAAAATGTCCGGGGCTAAACACAACACCGAAGCCTGGGAATGTAGTAATACATTGGTAGAGGAGCATTCTTAGAGGCGTAGAAGCCATACCGAAAGGAATGGTGGAGTAATAAGAAGAGAGAATGCCGGAATGAGTAGCGAGAAAGAGGTGAGAATCCTCTTGGCCGAATATCTAAGGTTTCCTGAGTAAAGCTGATCTACTCAGGGTAAGTCGGGGCCTAAGGCAAGGTCGAAAGACGTAGTCGATGGATAACAGGTACAGATTCCTGTACTACATATAATCAGAACTGTGGGGACACGGAGACTAAAACCGAACCCGGGAGGACAAAAACCGGGGCAAGCGAAGTACCTGTATGGGAGGAAAACCCACCATACAAGGGGAAATCGTGATGCGTACCGAAAATTAGTAGGGAAGTCGGTTAGGGAGCCGTCAAGAAAAGCCGCTATTGTGTTATATGTACCCGTACCGCAAACCGACACAGGTAGATGAGGAGAGAATCCTAAGGCCGGCGGGAGAAGCATTGTTAAGGAACTCGGCAAAATGACCCCGTAACTTCGGGAGAAGGGGTGCCACTGGAAACAGTGGTCGCAGAAAAAAGGCTCAAGCAACTGTTTAGCAAAAACACAGGTCTATGCGAAACCGCAAGGTGAAGTATATGGGCTGACGCCTGCCCGGTGCCGGAAGGTTAAGAGGAGAAGTCAGGAAACGAAGCTTTGAATTGAAGCCCCGGTAAACGGCGGCCGTAACTATAACGGTCCTAAGGTAGCGAAATTCCTTGTCGGGTAAGTTCCGACCCGCACGAAAGGCGTAATGATTTGAGCGCTGTCTCAACAATGCACCCGGTGAAATTGAAGTACCAGTGAAGATGCTGGTTACCTGCGCCAGGACGGAAAGACCCCATGGAGCTTTACTCCAGTTTGGTACTGGGATTCGGTAATACTCGTACAGGATAGGTGGGAGACTAAGAAGCATGGACGCCAGTTTATGCAGAGTCGCCGTTGGGATACCACCCCTGTATTGCTGGATTTCTAACCTGCGGCCGTTATCCGGCCGGGGGACAATGCCAGACGGGGAGTTTGACTGGGGCGGTCGCCTCCGAAAGAGTATCGGAGGCGCTCGAAGGTTCCCTCAGAATGGTCGGAAACCATTCAAAGAGTGCAAAGGCAGAAGGGAGCTTGACTGCGACACCGACGGGTGGAGCAGGTACGAAAGTAGGACTTAGTGATCCGGTGGCATAAAGTGGGATTGCCATCGCTCAACGGATAAAAGCTACCCTGGGGATAACAGGCTTATCACTCCCAAGAGTTCACATCGACGGAGTGGTTTGGCACCTCGATGTCGGCTCATCGCATCCTGGGGCTGTAGCAGGTCCCAAGGGTTGGGCTGTTCGCCCATTAAAGCGGTACGCGAGCTGGGTTCAGAACGTCGTGAGACAGTTCGGTCCCTATCCGGCGTGGGCGTAAGATATTTGAGAGGAGCCGTCCTTAGTACGAGAGGACCGGGACGGACTGACCGCTGGTGTACCTGTTGGAGAGTAACTCCATGGCAGGGTAGCTATGTCGGGACGGGATAAACGCTGAAGGCATCTAAGCGTGAAGCCCCCCTCAAGATGGGATATCTCATGTGAAAACAGTAAGACCCCTTGAAGACTACGAGGTAGATAGGGCCAAGATGTAAGTACAGTAATGTA
>NZ_RRCM01000001.1:667390-716060 GCF_003862485.1 Lachnoanaerobaculum orale
TGAAGCCCCCCTCAAGATGGGATATCTCATGTGAAAACAGTAAGACCCCTTGAAGACTACGAGGTAGATAGGGCCAAGATGTAAGTACAGTAATGTATTAAGTTGATGGTTACTAATAGGTCGAGGGTTTAACCAAAAGATAGGAAAAAATTTATGTATATAATCGGAAACACCATCAAATCCGCAAGCGAATTTGAGGTGTACTTTCTCACTAAAGCTCAAACAAAGTTTTCGCTAAGTGAGAAATGCAGTTTGGTAGGCAGTTTTGAGGGTGTATTCCCTTTTATAAAAAAATACTTGACAATTTACTTGTCACAGAGTAGAATATCACAGTATTCGGCCCCATGGTCAAGCGGTTAAGACATCGCCCTTTCACGGCGGTAACACGAGTTCAAATCTCGTTGGGGTCATAGGCGTAAGCCTAGAATTTGGAGCTTTAGCTCAGTTGGTTAGAGCAATCGGCTCATAACCGATCGGTCCCGGGTTCGAGTCCCTGAAGCTCCACTGCCCTTAGTTTTCTAAGGGCAATATTCCTTGATAGCTCAGTCGGTAGAGCATGCGGCTGTTAACCGCAGTGTCGTAGGTTCAAGTCCTACTCAGGGAGCTAAGATTTTATATCTTAATATTATGGCCCGATGGCTCAGTTGGTTAGAGCGCCGCCCTGTCACGGCGGAGGTCGTCGGTTCGAGTCCGATTCGGGTCGCTTTTATTTTATGCCGTAGTGGCGGAACAGGCAGACGCCCGGGACTTAAAATCCCGTGGGTAGAAATACCCGTACCGGTTCGATTCCGGTCTGCGGCAGTTTGAAATATGGCTTAAATCCTTGATTTATAAGGGTTTAAGCCTTTTTGATTGCCATTAAGAGTATGATATTTCATACGCTTTTAAATGTCTAAAACCGGTCTAAAAATGCCCTTAAAAATTAAAATGTCTAATAAATGTCTAATGAAATGTCTAAGAAAATTACAGTGAAATAAGATTTAGTCGACGAAACAGATTGAAGCTCAACTATTGAATGAGGTACCGCAAAATGCTAAAATAAATTACAAGGTGATGACCGGACTGTCTAATGTTTCTCAAATTAAATCAAACAATGATATTAAACAGTTTGCTGAGAAACTGATAGATAATTTAGGCATAGACAGAAGTAATATTCCTGTAAGCATAAAGGCTATACCGGATAATGGATATTGCCGGTTGGGGAAAAGGAATACGAGAAACAAGATATATTTTGATGAGTATGTGCTAAATTCAAATGATGCTCGCTCCATAAACTATAGAATTAAAACGGCTTTCCATGAATCTTTCCATTTATCTGATAACGGACTTGAATGGGATGGACTCATCCGGAAACATAATTGAAAAATGGAGAAGTTTAGAGGAAACATTTACGGAATCATCTGCGCATTATTTAATTGAGGAGTATGGAATTTCAGCTAAGTTATTTCCGTCTTATACACAGTAACTCGTTGAAAATTTGCCGAGACTGAAGCGACTCGCAAAGTACTCATCTTGTAATACGATTCAAGATTTTGGAAAGATTGCATTTGAGGATAGACAGAATGTAGTTGGGGCAAAGTGGTTGCATCTTCATTCAGACATGAGTAAAGTGGTATTGCCAATAGATTATTATTCTCAATACAACTCATATATAACTCAAAATGAAGACGATTTGCTTGATATGATGTTCGAAAACATGGTGGAATACTTGAATTTCCGGGAAAGACACTTTGCTTCGGACTTGTGCTTTTCCAGATGATGGTTCCGAGTCAGATATTCATTATTCCACAGTATTTGATGGTAAGTAAAATGGGAATGCTTGACACCATATTTGCACTTGTCTTCCCGGGACTTGTATCGGCTTTCGGTACTTTCTTACTTAGACAGGCATTTATGTCATTACCGAAAGACCTTGAAGAGGCCGCCAGAATAGACGGCTGCAATATCGGTCAGACATTTTTGCTTATAATGATGCCGCTTGTTCGTTCAGGAATGATTGCACTCGGTATCTTTACAGCTGTTTTTGCATACAAGGACTTGATGTGGCCGATGATTGTAAATAAGAATGTTATGCCGCTTTCGGCAGCACTTGCAAAGATGCAGGGACAATATACAAATAATTATCCGCAACTTATGGCGGCTTCACTACTTGCCTGTGTACCTATGATAATTCTGTATCTGATATTCCAAAAGCAGTTTGTGGAAGGTATAGCAACATCAGGTGGAAAATTATAAATAAATTAAGAGGTATTTATGTTTATAAAATTAAATAATAAATTGATAACACTTTCTACAGCGAATACTTCATATCAGATGAAGATTGATGAGTTGGGATATCTTTTCCATACTTGGTACGGCAAAAGGATAGAAGGTGCAGATGATATGTCATATCGTATCAGCAGTATTGACAGAGGATTCAGCGGAAACCCTTATGAGACTATGGACAGAACATATTCACTGGATGTGTTCCCACAGGAGTATCCGACCTTCGGCAACGGAGATTACAGAGCTGATTGTATACAGGTAGTACACCCTGACGGTTCAAATGTACTTGATTTAAAGTATGACTCATGTGAAATCACAAGAGGAAAGTATCAGCTTAAGGGTCTTCCGGGCTTTACATGGAGCGAGGACGAAGGTGAGAGTATACAGGTCAATCTCATAGATAAAGAAAGCGGTATAAGAGTGGAACTTTTATATGGTGTGCTTGAAAAATACGACATTATCACAAGAGCTGTAAAGGTGGTAAATACTTCACAAAATACTTTGAAGGTTGAAAAAGCACTGTCAGCCTGTATTGATATGGTAGACGGAGATTTCGATCTGATTCATTTCCACGGAAAACATGCTATGGAAAGAGAGTTTGAAAGAAGTCCGCTTGCACACGGTAAATTGAGACTTGAGAGTAAGCGCGGTACATCAAGCCATCAACAAAATCCTTTTGTGATTCTTGCAAAGAAAGGTACAAATGAAGTATCAGGCGATTGCATCGGAGCGGCCTTTGTATACAGCGGTTCATTTATTATTGAAGCCGAAGTGGATCAGGTAAATCAGACAAGACTTGTAGTGGGACTTCATCCTGAGCAGTTTGAATATATATTAAATGCCGGAGAGGAGCTTGTGCTTCCGGAGGTGGCGCTTACATATTCGGATGCGGGATTTGAAAAACTTACACATTCATATCATGATGCAATCAGAGCAAACCTTCAAAGAGGCAAGTTTGTTCATACACACAGACCGATACTTATAAATAACTGGGAAGCCACATATTTTGATTTTGATGCGGATAAGCTTTTTGATATTGCTTCAAAGGCAAAGAGTCTCGGTATCGAAATGCTGGTTATGGATGACGGATGGTTCGGTGAGAGATATGATGATACAAAGGGACTTGGAGACTGGTATGTAAATGAGAAAAAGCTCGGTTCATCTCTTAAGGAATTGGCTGATCGTATCAATGCTATAGATATGAAGCTGGGTATCTGGTTTGAACCTGAGATGATAAATGAGGATACCAATCTGTACAGAGAGCATCCTGATTTTATGATAAGAGTACCGGGCAGAAAGGGAGTCAAGGGCAGAGAACAGTATGTACTTGACTTTACAAGAAAAGATGTAAGAGATTATATCAAAGCTATGGTGGTAAATATCCTGAAAAATGCAAATATATCATATGTAAAATGGGATATGAACAGAAGTTTGGCTGCCGTATATTCCGCAAAACTTGATGCAAACAGTATGGGAGAATTCCACTACAGGTATGTACTGGGACTTTATGAGCTTTTGGATGAGTTGACTACAGAATTCCCTGATGTATTGTTTGAGGGATGCTCAGGCGGAGGTGGCAGATATGACCTTGGAATGCTTTATTATCATCCGCAGATTTGGTTAAGTGATGATACCGATCCTATCGAGAGACTTAAGATTCAGTACGGAAGTTCTTTTGCATACCCTATAGGCAGTGCAGGAGCCCATGTATCGGCATCTCCGAACCATCAGACTATGAGAAGGACACCTTTTGAGACCAGAGCCACAGTAGCTATGGCAGGTACATTCGGTTATGAGCTTGACCTTAACAAGATTTCAGATAAAGAGCAGGAAATGGTGAAGTCTCAGGTAAGGGACTATTTAAAGTATGATGAGTTGGTACATGAGGGAGACTACTACAGACTTACAAGTCCGTATGATTCTAACAGAGTTTGTGCTTGGCAGACAGTAAGTAAGGATAAGTCTTTCGGACTTTTAAGTGCGGTGGTTCAGAGCCTTGAGGCAAATGAGTCAAATATCTACGTTTATCCGAGAGGACTTGATGAAACTGCGGTATATGAGATAGCCGGAGTAAAGAGAACAGGAAGAGTCTGGATGAGCGGAGGCTTCCTTATTCCAAGGATTAGAGAGGAATATGAAAGTTTCAGGTTTGAAATAAAAAAAGTATAGTTTTACAATTTTTGTCAAAACTTACAATATACTTAAAAATATTTAATATATTTTTTGATTTTATTGAAGCTTGCCGAAAGGCAGGCTTTTTTATTGTGAATATTTGTTCGAGAGTGTAATGTGCGCCTGTTCTATAACCTGTGCTCTGTGTCAAAAATTCTTACGTTTTCCTTACGGCAGAGGCTCGTTTTTTGGTTATCTCTCATAAAAAATAGAAACCTGAATTGTGCAACTCTTACAATGAAAAAACGTCATCTAAAAAAACTTGCACAAACTTAACAGAGGCGTATTGACACCTGAAAATTAGGTGGATATAATCGTGCCATAAGGTTTGGTACAAATTGCACTAAATCTTTATAGAAGTTGATATCAAAAAGGTGTAATTCCTAAGTTTTCTTCATATGTTTATACATAATAGATAATAGGGGAATTAATACTATACCTTTATAGTCAATGTATGCTTTAAAATATATTCTATCATAATAAATAATTTACCGATGTTGGTCAGTGTATTTATAATACAAAGCAATAACTACGTACTATATAATGCCTGATAAAAGATATAATTATTTATATAATACTTTTGAATAATATAATAAAGATACTTTTTAGAAAAGATATTTTTGATAAAAAATATTTGCAAAAAGTAAAATGTAATATTGACAGTAAAATGTTAGGCATATATAATCGACGTAGATTGTTTGTCGAAATAAGTAAGCGGTAAATAGGTTTTGTTAGTTAGAAGTATATAATGTATTTAAAGGAGTGCAGTATGAATGATTTAGAACGCAAGGATTTTTTATATCAAGCAAGAGAATACATATCTAAATATTTCGATTTAAGCAGATTAAAGGACGAAGAGCTTTATTCAAAGATAGAAAAGCTGGTCAATGAGCAATTAGGTGATATCTATATTTCAATTCAGGAAAGAGTAAATCTGACTGACGAACTATATTCATCAATAAGAGGTCTGGGACTGCTCGATATGATCATAAAGGATGATGATATCACGGAGGTTATGATAAACGGTACGGATGAGATTTTCATTGAGAAAAGCGGAAAACTTGAGAGACTTAACCAAAGCTTTGAAAGTCAAAGAAAACTGGAAGATATCATTCAGCGTATTGTAGGAAGAGCCGGTAGAGAGGTAAACCAGTCAAATCCTATTGTGGATACAAGATTACCTGACGGATCAAGAGTGAGCGTGGTTTTGCCTCCGGTAGCATTAAAAGGGCCTACTTTAACCATTCGTAAATTTTCAAAGACTCCTATGACGGTGGAGCAACTCATAAAATATAAATCCATTACACCACAAATAGCCGCTGTTCTGGAAACATTGGTAAAAGCAAAATATAATATATTTATAAGTGGGGGAACAGGAAGCGGTAAAACTACTTTTCTAAATGCCCTATCAAACTATATACCGAAGACCGAAAGAGTAATCACAATAGAAGACTCTGCCGAGCTTCAGATAGTAGGTATAGATAATCTGGTAAAGCTGGAGACCAGAAATTCAAACTCTTCAGGAAAGGGAATGATTACAATCAGGGACCTTATAAAGACATCTTTAAGAATGAGACCTGAAAGAATAATAGTCGGAGAGGTAAGAGGTGCTGAGACACTTGATATGTTACAGGCGATGAATACAGGACATGACGGGTCGCTTTCAACAGGACATGCCAATTCTACAAGAGATATGCTTAGCAGAATGGAAACTATGGTACTTATGGGTGCTGAAGGCTTACCTCTTGAAGCTATACGCCAGCAGATATCTTCAGCCGTAGATATAATTATTCATCTTTCAAGACTCAGAGATCATAGCAGAAAGACTATGGAAATATCCGAGGTTATGGGATTAAAAGACGGTGAGATAGAGCTAAATCCTTTATATGTATTTGAAGAAAGCGAAGAGAGTACGATGGATAAGGTGGTAGGTGAACTTAAGAGGACAAAGAATCCTTTAAAAAATACATTTAAACTAAGGCTCATGGGATATAAAGGAGATATTTGATGTTAAAAAAAATATTTAAGGGTAAGACTGAGAGTTATGTTGAAAACCACGGTCTTATGGGAAATGCCGATGATTATCATATATATCATATGAGATTAGTGGATTATCTTGTGGGATTTGCACTTGGATTTGCACTTGGATTTGTAGTAATGATGGTATTCTTTAGAATATTCACTATTTCTGCAATCGCCGGAATTGTTTGTGGCATACCTGCAATACGTTTTTATCAAAAGTATAGAAGAGAAAAAAGACAAAGAGATTTGCTTATCGAGTTTAGAGATTTACTTGAAGCACTTACAACATCTTATTCTTCAGGAAAGAATACAATGGAAGCCTTTGCAGAAAGCTATCAGGATCTGTTAAGTCTGTACGGTGAGAAGTCGGATATAGTAAATGAGACCAGAATAATAATTGCAGGAATGACAAATAATATAATTATTGAAGATTTATTGAAGGATTTTGCAGACAGATGTGGACTTGATGATGTGGCAAGCTTTGCAGCTACATTTGAATCGGGACTTAGACAGGGTGGAGATATCAAGCAGGTTGTATGGGATAGCAGAAAGATAATCAATGACAAGATAGAAATAGAAATGGAAATAAAGACTATGCTCACAGAGAAGGAAAATGAGCTGAATATTATGATGGTAATGCCGATTATAATAATGATAGCATTAAGTGGAATCGGAAGTATGTCAGCAGTAGCAAATACAACTTTCACGGTGATAGTAAAGATAGTTGCAATAGGACTGTTTTTAGCAGCCTATATGATGGGAAGAAAGATAGTAAATATAAGGATGTAAAAATATGATACTTATGGTGTTGGCAACAATATTTGCATTGTTTGTACTATACTTGCATTTCAGATTCAGTAAAAAATTTGATGATGTATTAGCGGGGATACCGAATGGAGAATACCCTATGTCGGATATATATTATATCGGATTTGGGTTTATGGAGCTTATACACTTTGATATGAACAGCAAAAATGCGAGAGGAAAGATTAAGCTTATTTCGGAAATATACGGAAAACAATATGGACCGTATTATTTTTATATATTACGAGGCGGTCAAATTACATTTGGAATAGTGCTGATACTGCTTATGTTTATGGTTACAGGAGTAAGCGGTAACTTTAAATTGCTGATAGTGGGAATAGTTATAAGTGCTATGATGATATGGTATCTGGATGAACTTTTGAATGATAAAATAAATTCACGAAGAGACGAGCTTTTAAGAGATTATCCGGGTATGTTATCAAAACTCACGCTACTTGTAAATGCAGGTGTGCCTATAAGAGAGGCATGGACAAAAGTGGCATCTACAAATGACGGAATATTGTATCAAGAGATGAAAAATACAGCTATTGAGTTAAGTAACGGTATCCAAGAAATCGAGGCTTATAAGGCTTTTGGAGAGAGATGTTCTATAAAGTCTCTTAGAAAGTTTTCAACAATGATGATACAAAACCTGCAAAAAGGAAGTAGTGAAGTTGTTGTTTTTCTTAGAGATATGAGTAATGAAGCTTGGGAAGAAAAAAAACATGAAGTAAAAAGAAAAGGTGAGAAGGCAAGCAGTAAGCTTATAATGCCTATAGGTCTTATATTTTTAGGAGTATTGATCTTAATAATTGTACCTATGTTTAGCAGTCTTAAATTCTGATGTTAAAGCTTATGTCGACTAAAGCTTTTACATAAATATTATTTTGTTCAAAGAGAGGAGTAACAAGATGGAAAAAATGTTTGAACTTATTGATCTGTTCGTTATGGCACAGGCAATGAAACTTCAGGGAGCTTTGGATGCTTTCAAGAAAGAGGAGCGCGGAGCATCTGATATGGTAGCAGTTATGGTACTTATCGTTATTATAATTGCAGTAGCAACCGTATTTAATGGAAGACTTGGCGAAATTGTTGGGCAAATATTTGATAAATTAGGTGGATTTGTTAGCGGTACTAATTAATAATTAGTCCAATGTGTTAGCATAAGGAGGAGATATGCGAGGTAAAGATAATCGTGGTACATTGATGGTAGAAGCAGCATTGATATATCCGTTATTCATATTTACAATAATTGCAATGCTGGTATTGGGGCTTTTAAAGCTTGAGCAGACTCTGGTACAGTTTGCTACTACAAAGATTGCTTCACAAGCGGCAAGAGAAGCTGCATATCCGGGTTACGAAAAATATCTTGCACCTGCAAGCAGCGGGATAGATATAGATGTTATCGGCTTTCCGGGAACAGACGGCGTTGACAGTTATTATAAAGAGAGAGAACTTTATGCAGGTTTTTTCAGGAGTAAGGATGAAGTTGGAAACGGTTTTGAGGAAAAACTGAATGCACTTTTACTTAAGTATACTATGGTTAGCGGATTGACCGTAGATTCCGATATAGAGATTACCGGAATAATAACACCTACAGTGAAGGCCAATATCAAATACGGTATCAGATTACCTGACGGATTGGCAAAGGCATTAAAGCATATAGGTGCTCCGGAAAATCTGGAACTTCAGGAGTCGAGCTACGCATTCTCCTCCAATGCAACAGAATTTGTTAGAGATATCGACCTGGGGGCTGACCTTATAGACTTTCTTTTGGAGAAGTTTAATCTGAAAGAAAGGGTCGATGTCTATGTAAATAAACTAAAGACATTAAGAGATAAACTGGGCGGAACAGGCAGGTGACAATATGAAAATCTTTTATAACAAACACGGTTCGCTAACCGTATTTATGTCACTTATTTTAACAGCAGTTATGATATTTACTACTGTTTTAATAGATGGCGGCAGAATAATACTTGCCAGAAATGTAGTATCGGGTGCAGGAGATATGGCACTTAATGCAGGGTTGACATATTATAATTCTGTACTTCAGGATACATACGGACTCTTTGCGATTTCTAAGGATATGGATGATTTAAAGGAAAATCTGGAGGTATACTTTGAAGCTACATTAAAAAGCAGCGGCCTGCATGATCAAGGCTTAGTGAAAGAACTTGTTGATATAGCATTATCAGGAAGTAATGGAGATGAAATCTCAGATATTATGAAAATGAAACTTGCTGACGGAGGCTTTGAAGTAAGCCAGGCGGCAGGTGCAAATCTCTCCAATGCAAATATATTAAGGGCACAGGTACTTGACTATATGAAGTACAGAGCACCGGCGGTTATAGGATATGGATTCTTGGAGAAAATGAATATTCTAAAATCATTGCCGGCTCAACAAAAGGCATTGGAAGATAAAAAGGATTACGAAAAAAAGCTAAAGGATATACAAAATCTGTGTTTAGAAATATATAAGCTTTCCAGAGAATATGAGGATTATCTTATAGAAACAGATGCTCCTACATGGAAGTTCAAGACTCCGTTCGAGATTAAAGAACAGGTATATAGAGATGGTGACAGAAATTTTCTACATGCTACAAGAGACGCAATAGCATATGTTCAGGTGGAAAAGCTTAAGGAACTTGGGACAGATAAGTACTGGCGTTATGATGATAAAAATGATGATAATCCTCTTGGAGACAGTTTGGAGTTATCTAAGCAATATTTTGCAAGTGATATTGCTCAATTGAGTGCGGATTTTTATGCAGTTTACAGTCCATCTGTACATAATGATCAACATAGCGCCCGTATACTGGATAAATCTTCTTTAGAGTATAATAGATTTAAAGATTACGTAACATATTATAAAAAATACGATGAGGAGAAAGAAAAATTCCATCGTGTTAATAAAAATTATAGATTACGTGAAAAAAAACATAATGAACTTATAGATGGATTTGAAAAACAACTTGCAGAATTAGATGAAGATGATGATGGGTCCTCTATAATAGATGCTGAAAATGAAGAAAATCAAAAATGGACGGAGCTGTATAATTGGTATTGGGATGATTTTGTCGGTGATTGGAGTGCAAATGGTGTAAAAGAAGCAATTCCGGCAGAGTATGGAACGGTAACAGCATATCAAGCAGGTCCTGTTCCTTTTGGACCGAATTACAATGTAAATAATCTTAGAGATAAATATCTAAAAGATCTAAAGGCGGATATTAAAATTTTGGCTATACCGCCTATGAGAAAAGCAAGAGATTATTATGTGTGGTTTGGAGGATTAAAAGAAAAGGCTGAGGGTATAAAAGAAAAACTTGAAGAATTAAAATCAGCCTCGGAAGAATTGCAAAAGATAGCTGATAACTGGAATATAGATATCAATAATATGGCAGAGTCGGGTGTAAAAAATGATATGCATCAGGACTATTCCACTAAGACTAAGGCAGTTATAGAGGGATATGTTGATCAAATGATTAACACATTCAAGTATTCAATAGACTATTCAAATAAGGTTATTACAAATCTTCAACAGTTTAATTATGCAGGTATAACACCTGCGACTTCCGGGGAATCTGACGATCAGTGGATAGATAGAATAATATCCTATGTATCAAATTTAACAAATGAGGATAATCTTACTACTACTGAGGAGGTGGTTTCAAAGCAGGAAGCATTACATACCTTAGGAGCATATATACCTACAGAGGACAGCAGCCTTTTATTTATGGGATTTGAAAGCAATATACCTGAAAAGATAAAAAAAGTTGTTGAAACGAAAGAAAACGCAAAGGGATACAAGGTGGTAGATTCGGAATTTGAATACAAGGATCCGAAGCTTAGAAATTTCCTTGGAGTGGAATGTTACGATGTCGATTCTACATTGGGTGGAACAACCGGTACTGACGGAAAATACTATGTAGACCCGCTCTTTGCCTTTCTTGAGAAAAACAGTATGGCGACAAAGCCTGAGGGTGATTCGGAGAAGAAAAGTCAGAGAGATAATATGATTAAAGGCTCCGGTATTGATAATACACCTGAACCTGTAGAAATAAGCGGCGCACAAATAGCTAATGTAATGAATACAAGTGCGCAGGCTGCACAGATAATGGATGCAAACTCTGCGGAATCATTACAAAACGGCGGTGCGGATAAGCTGGCGGATAATGCTTTGAAAACATCAAAAGAAGCTATTTCGGGATTTGACAAAATAGGCGATATTCTTGTTGGTGGAAGAGATAAGCTATACCTTATGGCATACACCACGACAATGTTCAGCTGCTATACGACCAACAGAGAAGAAGGTGGAGGTAAAAATGAAAAGACATTATCAGGTGTGCCTTTCAGCGAAAAAAACAATGAAGCCTACAGGGCGGAGCAGGAGTATATACTTCTTGGAAACCCCGACTTAAAAGCTAATGTAAACGGAGTAAAGGCAAGAATATTCGGAGTGAGATTTTTGCTGAACGCCATATATGCATATACCAGTGACAGTGAACTACGAAATGAGACATTTGCAATGGCTACCGCCATAGCCGGTTGGACAGGATTCGGAGTTCCGATAGTACAAAATGTTTTGTTGCTTGCATCGGCGCTTACTGAGAGTGTATTGGATGTAAATGATTTGGTATCAGGAAAGACTGTAGCATTATATAAGAATCCAAGTGTATGGAGAGCGAGATATGCCAGAGGAATAGTACAGGCGGCGGCTAAGACTGCGGCAAATACACTGTATAAAAAGATGAATGAGTATACTGATGATGCCAAAGAGGAGTTTGATGAAACGCTTGATAAGTATGTAGATAATATGGTAGATACATCTACAGATACTATTATAACGTCCATACAGACGCCTATACAGGAAAAGATACTGTGGTGTACGGCACAGGTGGGAGATGCCAGAGACGGACTGGAAGATAGACTGAAGACTGCACTTAAGGAAAGTTTTGATAAAATGCAGGCTGATCTGGAAGCTGAGGTGGCAACCGGAGGTTTGGTTGCACAGGCTAAACTTAAGGCATTTAAGGTTATTAACACTGATGAAAGTCGTAATAAACTTGTAGAGACAGTTATGCAGACAGCAGGAATTGATAAGGATAATGTCAATCAATTAACAGACAGTATAAATAATAGTATTGAACTGTTTTTTAAAGGTAAAAAACAGAAGTTAGAAGATGCAATTCATTCCATAATTGACAGAAGTCAGCTTAAAGATAAGCTTAAGAACGGTGTAGGTAGTGCTCTTGATGCTGCAAACAGCAGTGCGCAGGAAGCTATAAATAATAAGATAAATGAGTTCAACAAAGAATTTGAAGGTGCAGGCGGGGATGCTCTTGCTATAGGAGACGGAAATAATAAGCTTGAGCTTAACGGCTTTGATAAGACCAAGGCAAGTACCTTTGAGATGAGCTACAGAGATTATCTTATGGTATTCCTTTCAATACAGTACTTGATAGATGAACAGAGTGTAATCTGCAGGATGGGAAATCTTATACAGACCAATGCAAGTAAGGAAGGTTCACTTTACTATGCAGGAGAAGGATTCTCTATGCAAAATGCTACAGTGCTTCTGCAGGTAAAAGCCGACACACAGATAAAGCCTGTGTTTATGAACTTGAAGGCTTTTAACAATAATAATGAGAAATTTATGTTGGATGGTCAATTCGGTTATCCTATAAATTATAAGGGTGTATTAGGATACTAAATATGGAGGAAGCCTTTTAGGCAAAATTAAGAAGATGAAAAATGTAAAAAAAATGTTGCTTATCGGTGTATTGGCTACAGCAAGTATTATCGGAAGCGGATGTGGTAAGTCTGATACAAGTACAGGCAGTACTGCAACCGGTGAAACTACTGCAAAAGAGAGTAAGGTGGAGGAAACCACAAAAAAGCCGGCTAAGAAAAAAGAGTTTGAATATGGTGTAACACTTGGAACTATAGGTGGAATGGACCTTATGGCAGACCGTGAATTTCCCAAGGCGGGTTATTTTGGAACAAATGAGCTTGTATTAGGATTTGAGGAGAATAAGGGTGAACCGGCATCATGTTTTTATCAACGTGAATGTACTGATAAAACATCAGCGGAAGAAGTATGGCATGTAGAATATAGTGAGGACTTGGAGAAAATACCTGGAATATTAAAGGGTTTGACGACTTTATGGGATGATTTTGTAGCTGATGATAGATTGTTTTATATGTACTCTGCACAGCAGTATGAAGTAATTGTAGATAATACTGAAAAGGTTACTTATAACGGTGTAGACTTTATAAAAGAAGAAGGTCATATAGATGTAACAAGAAAAGATCCTTCCAATACCAGATATCCTGAACTGGTTAGGGGCAAATATATAGCATATTATTACTTCAGTCCTGAAGGTGCCGGTTCAAATCCTGCCGATGATAACCAAGGTTATGGAATGGGTATGGCAATATGGGGTGTAAGACCTGTAGATATGTCGGATGAAGCTGAAGCAAAGACTATGGAAGAAAACTATGAGAAACTGAAAAAATCAACAACAGCTTCTATGGAAACATTGATAAGCTTAGATGACTACTGGAAGATTGATAAAAAATTCTATTAAAATACCCGGGACAAATAGTCTTGATTTAAGCAGTTTTATCTGACCACACTAAGGAGCAAACTAATGGATAGAGATAGGCAAAGAGGTATTCTTACAGTAGAAGCCAGTCTTATACTTTTGATTTTTATTGCGGCGTATATAGCGCTTCTAAGTATGATGAATGTATACAGGGCATATACTTGTATACAGAATGCTATAGACCAGACCGCAAAGCAGGTGTCCGAATATGCTTATATAGCCAAGAAACTTGGAGTACATAATATAGGACAGACTGCGTCGGATGAGTCGGGTGAGTTTACCGATAAGACAAAGAAAATGTTAAATACTATACAGGTATTCTTCAATGCCAGCGCAAACGGACTTGAAAATGCGACGAATGTGACTTCAAACATATTGAATGAAGGATCTGAACAATATCCTGAAGATATATTATCTCAAATGAACAGTGTGGGACAGAGTGCACAGGAGATATATGATGCAGGACAAGCCATGCATACTTCTGTCAGCGACTATTTTTCTGATGAAAAAGCTATTTTCAACGGTATATTGGCTGTCATAAAAGACGGAGCATATGATGCGGTAAAGCTGGCGGTTGCAATGCCGATAAGCAGAGCAGTTACCAATAAGTACTTACAGGGCTTTCCAAACGGGTATTTGGAAAACCTTGGAGTACAGGGTGGAAAAAACGGAATAAATTATTGGGGATCAAGTTTCTTTTTGGATATGCAAAGCATTGAAATATGTGCCACATACAAGATAAGAATTCCGCTTCCGTTTATAGATAAGTATGATTTTACATTGAAAAACACTGCATCCACCAGAGCATGGATTGGAGACGGAAGCTTTAATGAGCCGAATGAGACAGGTGGAGAGGCTGCAGGTGCCGCACTTGAAGACGGTGCAGATGAAGTACCGGGAGAAGAAGACAATTTTGACAATGTAACTCCGGTAGTAACACCTAGCAACAGACTGGGTATTCCTGCTTCCGTATGGGATAAGAATACCAAGGAGAGAGGCGAAGAGATAAGTAATTACGACAATACAGTCGTAAAGAGAAATTTAGATTCCGCTGAATTTAAAGATATAAGTATATATAATGCATCCGAGGGTTATATCGCAAGGACTCATAGTATGGATACCGACCTTGTAGAGTATCAGGACGGTAAGAAGTTTTTGAGTGCTATAAAAAAGGATATGAAGAGACTTAAAAACTTCAGTGGGCAGGGAGATGTCACACCGGATAAGTATAATACAAAGTATTATTATCTTGTAGTCAAAAATAAAGACCTGAGTGTTGATCAACAAAAGGCAATAATACTTGCAACGGAATATGCAAGAGAAAACGGTATGGTGCTTAAACTATATACCACAGAATAGGAGATGCAGGCGATGGCAAACTTGGCTTTTTGCGTAGTGTTTATGTTGATAGCTTACGCAATTACACTGTATATATACAAAAAAAGATATGGCAAAGTAGATTCTAAACAGAATATATTTTTTATAATTACTTATTTGTTGATAGGAATTGCTGTAGGTATATTATATAAGGTATATGCTTATAATCTTATCAAGTCATTTAAGGCTTTGATTATAATATCTGTATCTTTGATTATTGCAGGTATTGATCATAGAGAGAAGATAATACCGAATGAGGCAGTTGTATTTATACTGGGCATTGCCTGTATATTTATTTTGATTAATGTTTTTACAAATCCTGTTGAGGCACTGGCTATTTTTATAGATTCAACTGTTGCACTTCTGATAGGTGCCGGAGTTTTTGCACTAAGTAAGGCAGTCAGTAAAAACGGTGTCGGAATGGGAGATGTAAAGCTTGTAGGAGCATTGGGATTTTATTTAAGAACCTATACTTTGATGGGAGTTCTGATAGTATCGCTTGTATCAATTGCATTGTATGGATTGTTTAAGGTATGTACAAAAAAGGCTACTACAAAGGATGAGATACCTTTTGCACCTTTTATTGCTTTCGGTTTAACAACTTGCATGATTTTGGGATTTTAGGAGCTGTATATGACAATGAAAAAAATACTGGTACCGGTAATAATATTATTGTTGGTACTTGGTTGGGGCAATATAATAGGCGGAAATGCAAGCAAACATAAAAAGTATAATGAATATATGGCAAAAGCCAAAGCGCTGGATGAAAAAGAAATTTATATAGATGCTCTGGATCAATATAAAAATGCACTTGAATTTACAGAGAATAAGTTCCCGGTGGAAGAGGCGATTCTTGATGATTATCTTAATTTAAAGAAGTATAATGACTTTGAGAAACAGGGCAGTATGATTTTGGAAAATTATAATTACCCTAGAGATATAACAAAGAAAATCGTAGATTATTATATAGACAGGAAACAAAGTGCAAATGCTCTGAAAGTTGTAAACGCCTATCTTGAAAGACAACCTAAGGATGATGATTTTTTGGAACTTCAGGGTAAGCTGAGGGGAATATACACGGAAGTCTACTTTGCAGGAGCGTCTATAGACGAGTATTATAACGGGTTTTACGTGTTTACAGATGACGAGAAAAAGGGCTTGATGAAGTCTGACGGCACTGAAAAAATAAAAGCTACATATGATGAAATATCACCATATGGTAAGGAGCCGAATTATGCTGCAGTGTGTGGGGACGGTGCTTGGTATTATGTAGATAAAAACGGATATAAGAAGCTTGTACCTGATTTTAAAGTAGATTCACTTGGTGTATTTGGAAACAAACTGGCTCCTTATAAAACAGCTGAGAGTTATTCTTATATAGATGAGTATGCAAACAAGGCGACCGAGTTGACCTATGATTTTGCAGGCGGATTTGCAAATAAGAGAGCTGCAGTAAAAAAAGATGGCAAATGGGCTGTTATAAAGAATGATTTTTCACAGGTTACGGACTTTATATATGATGATGTGTTGGTTGATGATTTCGGATTTGCCACGTCACAGAATGTATATATAGCAAAGCTTGACGGTAAATATCATATTTTCGATTTGGACGGAAATATGATTGGAAGTGAAGGTTTTGATGAGGCAAAGGCATTTATGTCTGACGACGCTACGGCTGTTAAGGTAGGCGATAAATGGGGATTTGCAAACAAGAAGGGTGAAATTGAATTGATGACCGAGTATAAGGATGCAAAGCCTTTTGCGAACGGGTTTGCGGCAGTATATGACGGTAAAAATTGGGGATATATTAATAAAAACGCTACAGTTGTTATTGATTTTGAGTTTAATGAGGCAGGTTGCTTCAACAGTAGCGGAGTAGCTTCTGTAAGGAAGGGAACCTGGAAATTTATAAAGCTTGTAGAATAGGAGGTTTTTAATGAAAATCAGACTTGTTTTAATAGATGGTGATGAGGATTACAGAAAAAGATTGTCAGATTTTTATATTAAAAATTATCAGGACAGGATAGAAATATTGACATTTTCTTCATTAGATTCATTTGAAAATAACAGAGGAAATAAGGCTATCGATGTTATGCTTGTTTCTGAAAATATAGAAGATGATTTATCTTCATACAGTGAGAAGATAAGTCTTGCGTATCTGTCGGATAGAGATTTGATAGAACGTAAAAATAATATAAAGACAATCAACAAGTTTAAAAAGCCGGAGAAGATATATAAGGAAATATTGAATGTACTTGCAGACGGTGCAAACGGTGATATTGCATATAAATTCAATGACGGTAATAATACTTTGGTTGAAATCTTTATGCCGGTAAACGGAGGTGCAGGAGCTACTTCTCTTGCTATTGCTTATGCAAAAAGGTTGGCAAGGCAAGGAATACCTACGTTGTACTTAAATTTTGAGATGCTGAATTCATCCAATATTTTCTTGAATGGGGAAGGAAATGTCGGCTTTGATGAGATAATATATGCAATAAAGAGTAAAAAGCAGAGTGTTTCCTTGAAGATAGAAAGCAGTGTTTTAAAGACAAGTGAAGGCTTGGACTTCTTCAATGAATCAAGAACGGCTCTTGATATGCTTGAAATGAGTGATGAAGATATATCTGTACTTATTAAGGAATTACAAGGAATGGGTAAGTATAGACATATAATCATAGACAGTAATTTAAATCCCGGAAGCAGACTGAAGGTATTTTCAAAGTTTGCATATAAGATAATATTTGTCTTTGATGATACAAAGCAGGGAATAAAGAAAATGTCGGATTTAAATGATGCATTGCAGATTATGGAGAATAGTGGAAGTATTGATATAACAAATAAGCTCTCACTAATATGTAATAAGGTAAGAGATGTGAATAATATTTCTATTCCTCAAACTTTAGCTGTAAGAGATTTCGTTAAAAATTATAATGCGGACAGTGGAGATTTGACTGAGATATTGTCACAAGTTTCATTTTTGGAAAATTTGAGATAGGAGGCCCATATGTTGAAAAAGAACGAGACCGAAAAGGATATTGAGCTTATATATAATGTTGCTGAAAATGAAAAAATTGACAATGTAAGTATCGGAATGATGAGAAATAATGATATTAAAAGTCTTATTCCCATCGATATAGTCATGAATGATTCCATGACGGAATTTAAGTATAAAACTGCAACAATAAAGAATTTGAATGAATATTTGAGTGAAGAGCTTACAAAAGAGGAACTTTTAGATATATTCGGAAATATTTGTAAAGCGGTAATGGATATTGAAGAGTATATGTTAAATGAATCTCAAATTGTTTTGGAAAATGAATACATATTTGTTGATAATGAAACCATAAAGATGGTTCTTTTACCTATATATGACAGAAGGAACAGTATAAGTATTCCAGCTTTTTTCAAGAATTTGCTGTTGGACATGATGGTAAAAAATGATAAGGCGGCATATTTTGCAGCTGATATAAGTAAACAGATTTCAGAACAAGATTCTCTTTCTTATGATAAGTTTTTACAGTTGATATCAGAGTTAAAGCATAGAAAATATTCTGAAAAGCCGAATACTCCAAAGACGGAAGTAAGAAACGAATTTAAAGAAAGAAAAATAAATAACGTTGAAGAACCTGTTAGACCGGTAACTCCGGCAGTGGATTATTCAGGATATAGTAACAGAGCACAGGTTCCTGTAAATACTCAACCACCTGTCAGTACATTTAAGCCTGTTAACAGTCAGCCGGTATCGAATGTCAACTTAAATGCTAAACCTGCAAAAGAAGAAAAGAAAAAGGGATTGTTTGGCTTTGGAAAGTCTGAAAAGAAACAGGAAATGACAAAAGTGCCGGAAAGCAGTTTTAATAACGGAAACAGCTTTTTAATTCCGGGTAGAGATGAACCTGTAAATGTAGGAACAACAGCTCAGAAAGAGACAAAGGATAAAAAGAAGTTTTCACTTTTCGGAAAAAAGAAAGAAAAACAGGCTCCTAAGGTTGAAAATACTGTGCTGGTATCTAAGCCGCAAGGCAGTTCTTTTGCGGAAACAACAGTTTTACAAAGCTCGGTTAATGTGGGTGAAACCACATTGTTGGGATTTTCTCAAAATGTTGCGACCGGATTTTTGATATGGAAGAGAACAGGTGAAAAAATACTTATAAATAAGTCAAACTTTAGAATCGGAAGAGAGAAAAGCTACGTTGACTTTTGTATAAGTGACAATACTTCAGTCGGTAGGAATCATGCGGAAATCATAAGGAAAGACGGATCTTTCTTTATTAGAGATTTGAAGTCATTAAATTTTACTATGGTAAATGGTGAAAAAATCTCATCAACAGTTGAAGTTGAACTGTGGGATAATGACGTCATAAGCTTGGCAAATGAAGAATTTGAATTTCACATAGGATAGTATATGAAGTATTTTTTAGCGGCGCAAACTGAAGTCGGATTAAAAAAAAGTTGTAATCAGGACAGTATAATCTTAAAGAGAGCAAAATTTAAAGGCAAGGAAGTTTGTCTTGGGATAATATGTGACGGGATGGGTGGACTGTCCTGTGGTGAGTTTGCCAGTAAAAGTATTGTAGAAGCATTTTCAGACTGGTTTTTATATAGTTACAGTAAATATGAAAGTATCTGGGATGAAAGCAGAATGAGAGAAGATATCAGAAGTATCATAAGTTCTGAAAATGAAGGTTTACTCCATTATGGCAAAGAACATGGGATATATCTTGGTACAACTGTAACGGCTTTTCTTTTGGCTGAAAATCGTTTTTTTGTATGGCATGTAGGAGACAGCAGACTGTATAAAATATCTTCATCTAAAATATTTAGACTTACAAATGACCATACTGTTATTGCAAAAGAGATAGCGGAGGGCAGGCTGACTGAGAAAGAAGCAAAAAAAGATCCGAGGAGAAATGTACTTTTACAATGTATTGGAGCTACAAGTGATGTTAATCCCGATATGTTTTGCGGAGAAGTAGAAAAAGGTGATATTCTATTGCTTTGTAGTGACGGTTTCAGACATGAGATATCAGAAAAAGAGATTTTAAATATGTTGTTGAAATGTGACAATTCCAAATTCAATGAAAAACTTAGGGAACTGATAGACTTAAATCTGAAAAGGAAGGAACTTGACAATATTTCAGTAGCATTGGTCAAAGTGCAGTAATAGGGGTAATATGTTGGAGATTGGTAGCCTTTTAGACGGGAAATATAAGATTCTAAATAAAATCGGACAGGGCGGTATGAGTATTGTTTATTTGGCGATGAATGAGAAAGCAAATAAACAATGGGCTGTTAAGTAGATGAGAAAAGAGAAAAATAGAAATTATGAGGTTATGAAACAAAGCCTCATAACGGAAACGAATCTCTTAAAAGAATTAAAACATCCATATCTACCGAGTATCGCAGATATAATTGAAAATGATGATACCATTATAATCGTAATGGATTATATTGAAGGTAGACCGCTGTCTGATATTTTACTGGAAGAGGGGACTATTGAGGAAGATAAAGTTGTTGACTATGCCATACAGCTTTGTGATGTACTGGATTACTTACATTCACAAAATCCACCGATAATATACAGAGATCTGAAACCGGCAAATATAATGTTAAAGCCGGACGGCAAGATTACTTTGATAGATTTCGGAACGGCAAGAAAATATAACTATGACAGTGTATCGGATACCACATGTCTTGGAACTATAGGATATGCGGCACCTGAGCAGTTTGCCGGAGAAACATTAAGACAAACTGATGCAAGAACTGATATATACAATCTTGGTGCTACCATGTATCATCTACTTACAGGTGTAAATCCTTCAGAGCCGCCATATGAGCTTTATCCTATAAGAAGGTGGGATGAGAGATTGTCAAACGGTCTTGAAAAGATAATACTCAGGGCTACAAGAAAGGATCCGGAAAAAAGGTTTAATGATTGTAAGGAAATGTCATATGCCTTACAACATTTTAGGGACTTGGATGATTCATACATAGCAACTCAAAAAAAGAAAATATTGCTGTTTGCGGCGAGCCTTATTCTCTCTTTTTCATTTTTCTCTATGGCTATTGTTGTAAATGGAATGGAGAAAAGGGAAATTTCAAAGGTCTATAACAATTATTTATCTGAAGCTGCTCTTAAAATTGCTTCCGACGGAGGCGAAAATGCAGTTGATGCTAATGTTTTAAAACTTTTTCAAGATGCAATAAATATATCGCCGCAAAGCACTGAAGCATATATAAGGATGCTTGATTATTATTGTGATCTTGGACAGACAAGGAACGGTCTTATGGCGATTTCTGCAATGATAGCATCGGGGAGGGGAGATCTTGGTAAAAATGATGATCTCATGATGAAAATAGGACAGATATATTTCCTTGGTAACAGTAAGGATACTGAGTTCAATGTTGATTATGGTACAGCAGCAAGATATTTTGAGAAAGTAGATACAAAGAAATATCCACAGGCAAAATATTATTCTTCATTATCAAGATCGCTGTCGGAAATAGGTACAGACTGGAACATGATAGTTAAGGATATGAATAATGTTGATGAGTACCTGAATACAGAGATTGATGAAGAAGAAAAGATAGAAATATATATTACATTGTCAAAAATATACAGGGCAAATGCTTTTGCTATACAAAAGGTCGGCGAAAAGCCTTTTGATAAAGCAATGGAGCTTTTAAATAAGGCGGATGAGATATTGAAAAGTCCATATATGGATAAGGATTTGAAGGATAAGTATTTACCTGAGGTATATTTTGGACTGGCGGATGCCTATTATAGAAGAGGAAATGTTGATATCCATGAAAAGAGCTCTAAAGATGACTTATATGAGGCTATATCTTATTATGAACAATATTTGACATTTGCTACAGCAACACAATCTATTTTATTTGAAAACAGAATAGGTGATATTTACCGAACATTAGGTGAATATAGCAAAGCGGCAGATGAATATAATAGGCTGATTGAGAAATATCCGGATGATGCTACTGCATATATAAGCCTTGCAACTATGTTGTTGATGGATATGAAAGATGTGAATACATCAGCTATGATTTATACGAAGGCAAGTGAATTGCCCGATATTGAATCAAATTCAAATTTTATTTCTTTAAAGAATAAATTACAAAATGTAGGAGGTATCTAATGCATAAAATATTATATTTCAGTGGGATTTTTGCAGGCGGTACCATGCTTATACTAAGTATTTGGATTTGGTTTAAATTGGGTGTAAGAAAAGCTTTTAGGGATATTTTAAGTTATGGCTCAAAGCAGAAGTGGTCGGTTGATCAGAGAATGCAAAATAAAACGATGCCACTTAGAAAAACACATTCAGGTAGATTGACGACTGATAATGTAGTAAAAAACAATACAGAAAGTATCAGTAAAAATAAATCCGGTGGTAGTAATGATACAGTGCTGTTGGAAAACTACCATGGCCAGATTATAAATAAATATGATCAAAATATGGATTTTGAGATTATTGAAGAGATTAATTTAATTGCGGGAGGTAAATAGTATTATGAATGTCCGAGGTAAAGACAAAAAAGTAATTGCAATAGTAATTTGTTTGTGTTTTTTATTTCAAATTATTTTCAGATCTTTTACTTTTGATTCTATAGCGGCACCTTCAAGTACGGTAATAGGGCTAATTTTTAGAGATGGTAATGGATACCATATCAGAAATGTTTCATTATTTCTAAACTCAGATGGAACATTGACATTGCCTACACCAAGAGATTTGGGGGATACAAATGATGAGAGTTATTCTAATTGGAGCCCTGTTCTTGTAGAAAATTCTTTTGAAAATGTAAAAAATGTCATATTGAATCATGGAAATATTGAGATAGAGGATTATGATATTTCAAGACCACCGACTCTTGCCACATCATCTGTTGCAACCCCTTCAATAGCTACATCTTCAAACCCGAGAAGGGGAGATTTAGTTATAAGAAACGGCTTTCATACAATGACAAGAGAGGAAAGTAGTAATGCAAGCATTACACTTTATAGAAGTAATGTATATTACAGTATTGGAAGCAGTGTGCAAATTGCAAGAGCTAATGATTTGAATGCTATAAATAACAGTATGCAGCAGTTTGTATCTAAAAATGGAGATAGAAATCAAATCTTCTTTTTGGCTGTACAACCGCCTGTAGTAGATCCGCCGGTTGATACACGAGCAAATACTGCCAATACAAATGAAACAGGAACTGCTAATAATAATAATGTTGTAACAGTAGATACTCCAACTCGTACTGAAACAAGAGTAAGAAATAATGATAGTGCTAATTCCGCTCCGACCCCGGATAGGAATACACAAAGTACAAATGTTGTAAATAATGTCTCTACAGGCAATACTAATTCACAGTCTGCCACAGTACAGGTACAGGATAATGTTCAAACCACTAATAATCAGACAAATGCAAGTGTAGATACTTCAAATCAGCAGCAGAGACTCTTCCAGCCTTTGGGAAGCGGAAACAGTAGCAGCGATGGAAATAGTGGAAATAGTGTGAGCACAGTAAATAGTGTTGGTGGAGGAAACGGTTCGAGTACAGAAAATGTGAGACCTAGAGTAAGCATAAATACAGATATAGTGAGCAATAGGGTGAACGGATTCTTGAATACAAGAACTACATCTGTAAGTGTTGAGGACAACAATTTTAATGCGAATAATTATTCAGTATTGGTTTATAAAAAAGTAGACGGAAAAGAAGTATTGTCAAATGCAAGATATACTTGGAGTTCAGAAGGTGGAAGTCACAGAGCTAATATAGTATTTGATGATGACGGAGAGTATAGAATCGCTGTTGTCAAGAATAATCAGGGGTCAGGCTCCGGAAAAGTAAGATTTGAAGAAAAGGTTAATGTTGATGCTACAGCACCACATATTACTATTACCGGAGTAGAGGATTTGACTGCCAATGCAAGAACAGTTTCACCTGTAGTAAAATACAGTGATGTAAATATTGACTTATCAAGATCAAAAATCACTCTGACAGCCGTAGCGGACGGAAAGTCAAGAGACCTTATATATAAGGCAAAGAAGCAGGATGGCGGATATGTATTAAATCTCGATCCTATATACATTGATGATAATTATGTACTTACTGTAACTATATATGATATGGCAGGAAATGTTACAGAAAAGAAAGTCAATTTCTCAGTGAATAAAAACGGTGCGACATTTAAGTTTAAGCCTGAAGAACTTGTAGGACAGTATACCAATAAGCCTTTTACACCAAGTATCGAGGTTTGGAATACTGATGAAATCTCTATAGTTTCAGCTACTATAAACGGAACGGATGAACCGTATGAGTTTGTAAACGGCGAGTTGAGGTTCTTAAAACCAATAGATAAGGACGGAAAATATACTTTCAATCTTGAGGTAATAGATACAGCCGGAAATAAGTCTTCAATGAAACCTGTAGAAATTATATATGATGCTACAAAACCTGTAAGCATGATTTTAGGTGTTGAAGAAGGTCAAAGTTATGAGGGTAGCGTAAATATTATTTTAAGTACTGAGTTGCCGGGGGATTTTATTGAATCAGTTTGGTTGGATGATAAATTACTTGATAAGAGCGAGTATACAGTTAAGGATGACGGTACAATAAATCTCAGTATTTATAAAGAAGGTAAGCATACCATAAAAGCTCAGGGAAAGGATAAGGCAGGTAACTTAAGCGATATAGCTTCTGTAAGCTTTGAAATAAAAGCACCTAAGGCAAAGCTGTTATCAACAACATATATTCCTTTTGCGGTTATAACTTTAGGTATTGCACTTGGTCTTGGAGTAGCTTTGATATACAAAAAGCGAAAAGAAGAAAAAGAATAGTTAATATGAATGGAATACTTAGTGTTGAATGTAATGCTAAGATTGCAAATATTTATGGAAAATTTGAAAAATATATTTATTGAAAAAGCTATACAACTATGCTAAAATAATTTCGCATAAAGCTTGTTGTCGGTTATCGACATAGAAGGAGAATGTTTATGAAGCATGTTGTTACTTTAAATGAGAAAACTCTTAAAGAGAGCTTAAAGCGTGGTGGTTGTGGTGAGTGCCAGACTTCTTGTCAGTCAGCTTGCAAGACATCTTGTACAGTTGGAAACCAGGGCTGTGAAAACCCTAACAGATAAGACGCTTGTATCAAACCCCCTTTTCGGTCATTGACTGTTAAGGGGGATTTTCGCGTTGTACTATTTGCTTTGTAATAGAAAGAGGAATAATTTGTTACACCAGTATAAAAATAACGGATATAATATAGTATTGGATGTCAATTCAGGTTCGGTCCATGTAGTGGATGAGCTGATGTATGATGCAATGGCTGTCGGAGAGAAACTTATAGGTGAGATAGAAGCACCTATAAAGCTTGACGATGAGACAAAAGCCAAGATAAAAGATGCTCTTATTGACAAATACAGCGAAAAAGAGATAGATGAGGCTGTAGCCGATATACAGGAGCTTATAGATGTCGAGGAGCTCTATACAAGGGATACCTATGAGCTGTATATCAACGATTTCAAGGAGAGAGAGACAGTAGTAAAAGCACTTTGTCTGCATATCGCTCACGATTGCAATCTGGCATGTAAGTACTGCTTTGCGGAAGAAGGTGAGTACCACGGCAGAAGAGCTTTGATGAGTTATGATGTAGGAAAAAGAGCGCTGGATTTCCTTGTTGCAAATTCAGGCAACAGAAAGAATCTTGAAGTGGATTTCTTCGGCGGTGAGCCGCTTATGAACTGGCAGGTCGTAAAGGACCTTGTAAAGTATGGAAGAAGTCTTGAGGAGCCGAACAATAAAAAATTCAGATTCACAATAACTACAAACGGTATGCTTTTGAATGACGAAATCATGGATTTTTGCAATAAAGAGATGTCAAATGTAGTACTGAGTCTGGACGGCAGAAAAGAAGTAAACGATGCCATGCGTCCTACAAGAGGCGGCAAGGGAAGCTATGATACTATAGTTCCTAAGTTTGTAAAGTTTGCCAAGAGCAGAGGTACCAAGGATTACTATATCAGAGGTACTTTTACAAGAAATAATCTGGAGTTTTCAAAGGATGTAATTCACTTTGCGGACCTCGGATTTAAGCAGACAAGTATGGAGCCTGTAGTAGGCGAAGAGAGTGAAACCTACGCCATCAAAGCTGAAGATATTCCAAAGATTATGGAAGAATATGATAAGCTTGCGGTAGAGTATATCAAGAGAAAGAAGGAAGGAAGAGGCTTTAATTTCTTCCACTTCAATATAGATTTGACTCAAGGACCATGTGTTGCAAAGAGACTTTCAGGTTGCGGTTCGGGTACAGAGTATCTGGCGGTAACACCTTGGGGAGATTTATATCCATGTCATCAGTTTGTAGGTAAGGATGAGTTCTTACTTGGAAACGTGTTTGACGGTCTTAAAAGAAAAGACATCAGCAATGAGTTTAAGCTGTGCAATGTTTATGCCAAGCCTAAGTGTAAGGATTGCTATGCAAGATTTTATTGCAGTGGCGGCTGTGCTGCAAATTCATACAGCTTCCACGGATCTATTACAGATACTTATGATATCGGTTGCGAACTTCAAAAAAAGAGAATTGAATGTGCAATAATGATAAAAGCAGCGTTAGCTGGGTAAAATAGGAGAAGATAATGAAGGACAATAAGCAAAAGGGCTTAACCTCTCTCTTTATCACATTTGTAGTTTTGGCATTTTTAGGTTTTCTGGCTTTCAATGTTTTGCAAAGCGGAAAACACAGCAATGTAACCAAAGTGTCACATACTGCCGAAGAAACTACTATAACAAGTGCAGAGTCTTCTGCAGCGGGAGAGAGCAAGGAGAGTGCATCAAGCACTAAAGCCGATGAAAGTTCGTCGGCAGGTGAAACTAAGGCAAACACCGAGAGTTCACAAGCTGAGTCGGGCAAAGAATCAGAGAGCGCAAATGAGAGTAAAGCTGATGAGAAAAAGTCTGATGAGAAGAAGGATGAGAGCGGCAAAACTTCCAAGTTCGGTATGGGAAAGATTAAACTCGGACTTGACTTGGCAGGCGGTGTAAGTATCACTTATCAAACAGTGGAGAAAAACCCTTCCGATGAGGATATGGCTGATACTATCTATAAATTACAGCAGAGAGTTCAAAACTACTCAACAGAGGCTGAGGTTTACAGAGAGGGAACAAACAGAATAAATATTGATATTCCGGGTGTATCCGATGCCAACGCTATCTTGAACGAACTTGGAAAACCGGGTTCTTTGCTGTTCGTAGACCCGCAGGGAAAGACTGTACTTACAGGTGATCAGGTGGCAACAGCCAAAGCCGGTATCGTGGATAACAACGGTAAGAGCGAGTATGTTGTATCACTTACATTTACAGATGAAGGCTCAAAGGCTTTTGCAGAGGCTACAGCAAAGCTTATCGGTCAGAGAATCGCAATCGTCTATGACAATGTAGTGTATTCAAATCCTACGGTTCAGACGGCCATTACAGGCGGTAATGCACAGATTACAGGTATGACTTCATATGATGAAGCAAAGAATCTTGCATCCACCATTCGTATAGGTTCACTTTCACTTGAGCTTGAAGAGCTTAGAAGTAATGTCGTAGGAGCAAAGCTCGGACAGACAGCCATATCTACAAGTATGAAGGCTGCAGTAGTAGGCTTTGTGGTTTTGGCGGCATTCATGATCGGAATATTCTTACTTCCGGGTGCGGCATCCGTACTTGCGCTTGCACTTTATATCATACTTGAAGTTCTTTTGCTGTCGGCATTTGAAATTACGCTGACGCTTCCGGGTATAGCGGGTATCATACTGTCTATAGGTATGGCGGTGGATGCCAACGTTATTATCTTTACAAGAATAAAAGAAGAGATTGCACTTGGAAAGAGTGTATATGAGTCCATCAATTCAGGATTTAAAAAGGCTCTTTCAGCAATCATTGACGGTAACGTTACCACACTTATAGCTGCGGCAGTGCTTTATATTCGCGGTTCAGGTACGGTAAAGGGATTTGCACAGACACTTGCACTCGGTATTATACTTTCAATGTTTACCGCACTCTTTGTTACAAAGTTTATACTTAAGGCTTTCTATAATGTAGGTCTTGACGATGCGAAGTTCTACGGTAAGAAGCCTAAGAGAGAGCCGATCAACTTTGTCGGAATGAGAAAGATTACTCTGAGTATTGCGGCTGCCGTACTTATAATAGGAGTAATATTTGCAGGAATTAACAAGTCAAAGATCGGCGGATTCTTCAACTACGGTCTTGACTTTAAGGGTGGTACATCAACAAATGTTACATTTGATAAGGATTACAGCCTTGAAGAGATTTCAAAGGATATCGTACCTGTAGTTGAATCTGTAACAGGTGAGGCAGGAACTCAGACTCAGAAGGTACAGGGTACAAATCAGGTAATTATAAAGACAAGATCACTTTCACTTGATGAAAGAGAGAAGTTAAATAAGGCACTTGCAGACAAGTTCGGTGTAGATGCCGAAAAGATTACGGCAGAATCAATATCAGGTGCGGTAAGTTCAGAGATGAAAAAGGATGCGGTAGTGGCAACAGTGCTTGCAACAATCCTTATGCTTATCTATATCTGGGTAAGATTCAGAGACTTCAGTTTTGCTGCAGGCTCAATACTTGCACTTTTACATGATGTATTTGTAGTTATAGCTTGTTATGCAATATTCCGCTGGAGTGTAGGTTCCACATTTATCGCATGTATACTTACAATCCTCGGATACTCAATCAATGCAACCATAGTTATATATGACAGAATCAGAGAGAATAAGGCTATCTTGCCGAAGGCAACTTCTAAGGAAGATCTTATCAATATAAGTGTTACAGAGACACTTACAAGAAGTATTTATTCTTCACTTACTACATTTATAACTATATTCATACTGTTCTTGATGGGAGTTTCTTCAATCAGAGAGTTTGCATTGCCGATTATGGTCGGAATAGTAGCAGGTACATATTCTTCAGTATTCTTATCAAGTGTCTTCTGGTATATACTCAGCAATAAGTTTGACAAGAAGATAGAGGAGAAGAAGGCTGAGAATGCCAAGAAGAAGAAAAAGACTAAAAAGGTCGAAATAAATAAAGACAGCAACGGTGCTGTAGTTTAGGTATTTTATGAAATATGAGATAAAGGCTTTGGACAAAAAAGCTAAAAGTGCCACTATGGAGACGGTCCACGGTACTGTAGAGACTCCGCTCTTTATGAATGTAGGTACCGTGGCGGCCATAAAGGGTGCCGTATCCACCGATGACCTTAAGGAAATAGGTTGTCAGGTGGAGCTTTCAAATACTTATCACCTGCATGTAAGGACAGGTGATAAGCTTATTAAAGAATTCGGCGGTTTGCATGAGTTTATGCACTGGGACAGACCGATACTTACAGATTCGGGCGGTTTTCAGGTGTTCTCACTTGCAAAACTTAGAAAGATTAAGGAAGAAGGAGTAAACTTCAATTCACATATAGACGGCAGAAAGATTTTTATGGGACCTGAGGAGAGTATGCAGATACAGTCAAACCTCGGTTCCACAATAGCTATGGCGTTTGATGAATGTCCTCCGGCGCTTGCCGAGAGAAAGTACATAGAAGCTTCAGTGGCCCGCACTACAAGGTGGCTGCAAAGATGTAAGACGGAGATGGACAGGCTGAACTCTTTGGAGGATACTGTCAACAAAGAGCAGCTCTTATTTGCTATCAATCAGGGCGGAATCATTGATGATATAAGGATTTCACATGCCAAGGAGATAAGCGAGATGGATCTTGACGGCTATGCGATAGGCGGTCTGGCTGTAGGTGAAAGTCACGATGAGATGTATCATATCTTGGATGTGACTGTAGAACATCTGCCACAGAACAAGCCTACATATCTTATGGGTGTAGGAACTCCTATAAATATACTTGAAGCCGTGGAAAGAGGAGTGGACTTTTTCGACTGTGTATACCCGAGCAGAAACGGTAGGCACGGCCATGTATACACAAATCACGGAAAGCTGAATCTTTTTAATAAGAAGTTTGAGTTAGATAAGAGACCTATAGAAGAAGGATGTAATTGTCCTGCTTGCAGATCCTATTCAAGAGGATATATCAGGCATCTTTTGAAAGCGAATGAAATGCTCGGTATGCGTCTTTGTGTATTGCACAATCTTTATTTCTATAATACAATGATGAGTGAGATTCGTACGGCTATACGCGAAGGAAGATATACTGAATATAAAAATAATAAAATAAGAACAATGCTTGAGGGTTAAAGAGGAGAATTATGAATATTTTAGCGACAGCAAATGCAGGTGGCGGTTTTGGAATTGGTGCAGTAGCAATGTATGTGGTATTCATTGCTGCAATATTTTACTTTATGGCTTATAGGCCTAACAAGAAGGAGAAGGCTAAACAGGCTGAACTTTTTGCAAGTCTTGAAGTCGGTGATACTGTAGAGACTTCAGCAGGCTTTTATGGCGTCTTGATTGATATTACAGATGATACTGTAATAGTTGAGTTCGGAAATAACAAGAATTGTCGTATTCCGATGAGAAAAGATGCTATTATAAAAAATGAGAAAAGTGAGTAAAATCTAAGCACATCTTCGGATGTGCTTTTTTTGGAAAGGCGGATATGGACAGTTATATAGTACTGGATTTGGAGTGGAATCAAAGTCCGAACGGCAGAGAATACAGCAATAAAGATCTTCCCTTTGAAATAATAGAAATAGGAGCCTTAAAACTTAATTGTGATTTGGAAATAGTTGATGAATTTCACAGAGTAGTAAAACCTACAGTATACAAGAAGATGCATTTTAAGGTGCATGAGGTGGTACAGATAGGTATCGGAGAGCTTAAGAGAAAGGGTGTACCATTTGTAGATGCTATAAATGATTTTTACAGATTTTGCGAGATAGACGACAGAAATAAAAAAAAGATAATTTGCACATGGGGAAACCTTGACCTTGTGGAGCTTCAGAGAAATATAAAGTTTTACGGTGTGGAAAACAAGTTTGAATATCCGCTTTTTTATTATGATCTTCAAAAGCTTTTCAATATCAGATACCCTAACGGTGAGCAGGATCGGATACCTCTTGAAAGAGCCGTGCATATGCTGGGTATTGATATAAGAAGACCGTTCCACCACGCCTTTGATGATGCTTACTATACGGCGAGAGTAATGCAGAGAATGGACTTTTGGCCTGTAAGCGAGTACTATTCACTGGATTATTACCGTGTACCGAGAAATCCGGAGGAAGAGATTTACTTGCATTTTTCAGGTTACTCAAAGTTTGTATCCACACTGTTTGATACAAAGGAGGAGGCTATATCAGATAAGCACAACTCCGACCTTATCTGTGACAGATGTAACAGGATGTTAAAGAAAAAGATAAAGTGGTTTTCCACAAATCAAAGAAACTACTACTGTATAGGTATCTGTCCGGAGCACGGATATGTCAAAGGCAAGATAAGAGTAAGAAAAAACGACGGTAAATACTATGTGATAAAGACCACAAAGGTGGTGGATGCGGATGTATTTGAAGAAGTAATGCAAAAGTATGAGGAAAGCAAGATAAAGAAAATCATAAAGAGCAGAAGAAGAAATGCCTATAATATGGGAGATGTCTAATTGGAAAAAGAAACAGTTGTAAGAAAGATAGATAATAAAGATATAGAAGAATTGTATCATGATGATAGTATAAAATCGGCGGCGGATATAATAAAGTCCGGCGGACTGGTGGCATTCCCTACAGAAACCGTATACGGTCTGGGTGCAGACGCATTTTTGGAAGAGGCTGCAAAAAAGATATATGCCGCAAAGGGCAGACCGAGTGACAATCCGTTGATAGTACATATTGCAAATGTAGATGATGTAGAAAATATTGCAAAGGATATACCCGATATTTTCTACACTCTTGCAAAAAAGTACTGGCCGGGTCCTATGACCATAGTTTTGAAAAAAAGAGATATTATTCCTTACGCTACAAGCGGCGGTCTGGACACTGTAGCCGTAAGGCTTCCCGGTAATGATATCGCAAGGGCTCTTATAAAGGTTGCAGGAGTACCCATAGCTGCACCGAGTGCAAATACCTCAGGCAGGCCTTCACCTACAAAGGCAAGCCATGTATTTGAGGATATGAACGGCAAAATAGATATGATAATAGACGGTGGTGCGGTAGGTATAGGTGTTGAGTCAACCATCATAGACCTTACATCGGATATACCTACACTCCTTAGACCGGGTGCCGTTACTCTTGAGATGTTAAGAAAGATTTGTGAAAGGGTGGATGTAGACCCTGCCATAGAGCATTTACTTACAGGCAGTGAGGCTCCTAAGGCTCCGGGAATGAAATATAAGCATTATGCTCCAAAGGCGGATATGAAGCTTGTAAGAGGAGATGAGAGTGCGGTTTTAAAGTATATGAAAGACAGGATAAAAGACTGTGACAAACCTATGGCTTTTCTTACCGTAGATGAACATAAGAAGGATTTGGAAGCGGAGGCAAAGGGAAAGAGCGGCATAAATATTTTAAGCCTCGGAAGTATAAAAAATCCCGACAGTATTGCTCACAATCTTTTTGATGTCCTAAGAAAATGTGATGAGCTGGGTGTGGAGTACATACTTTCAGAAGTCTTTGACGAAAGCGGAATAGGAAAGGCGATAATGAACAGATTAAAAAAGGCCGCAGGTTTTGAAATAATTGATGTAAGGTGAATTATGAGCGAGAAAAGAGAAGATTATATAAATTGGGATGAGTACTTTATAGGCGTGGCAAAGCTCAGTGCGAAAAGATCAAAGGATCCTAACACACAGGTAGGGGCATGTATAGTAAGTGAGGACAATAAGATACTTTCAATGGGATATAACGGTTTTCCAAGGGGATGTTCTGATGAGGAGTTTCCGTGGGGAAAGGACCTTGAACTTAGCGACCCTTACAATGCAAAGTATTTATACTCCACACATAGTGAGCTTAATGCCATATTGAACTACAGAGGCGGCTCACTTGAGGGCAGCAAGATATATGTTACACTTTTTCCTTGCAATGAATGTGCAAAGGCTATAATACAGGCGGGGATAAAGACCATTATATATGAAGACGACAAGTATGCGAACAGCCCTTCTGTCAGAGCAAGCAAAAGGATGTTGAATGCGGCAGGAGTAAGGTACTATGAATATCAACCAAGCGGTAGAAAAATAGAGATAACGGTATGACGGACAAGAGATTACAAAATATATTGGATAAACTGGATGAAGCATACGGCACTGAAAAGAAGATGTATTTGGAGTACAATACTCCGTGGCAGCTTCTTTTTGCCACTATTTTGAGTGCACAGTGTACAGATGCGAGGGTGAATATAGTTACAAGAGACCTATATAAAAAATATGACAGCCTTGAAAAATTTGCCGCGGCAAGCGTGGAGGAGATGGAAAAAGATATTCATTCCATCGGTTTTTACCACAGTAAGGCAAGAAATCTGATAGCCTGTGCAAGAAAGTTGCTTTCGGATTTTAACGGGGAGGTTCCAAGCGACCTTGAGAGTCTTTTAAGTTTGCCGGGTGTGGGAAGAAAGACCGCCAATGTAATAAGAGGCAATATCTTTGATATGCCCAGCATTGTGGTGGACACACATGTAAAAAGAATCACAAAAAAGCTTGGGCTTACAGAAAGTGACGACCCTGTAAAGATAGAGTTTGAACTTATGGAGATTTTGCCCAAAGACCACTGGATACTGTGGAATACCGACCTTATAACACTTGGAAGGACCATATGCATTGCAAGAAGAGAAAAATGTGATATCTGCTTTTTGAGAGAGGATTGCCCGAGTGCGAAGGTATGAGAATTACGGATTATGTAGCAATTGACCTTGAGACTACGGGGGTAAGCGTTTCAAAAGATAAGATAATAGAGGTCGGACTTATAAAGGTGAAAGACTCTCATATTGTGGAGATGTTTTCCTGTATAATAAATCCGAATATGCCTGTGAGTTATGAAATTTTAAATCTTACCGGAATAGATGAAGATGAAATAAAATCAGCAAAATATATACAGGATGTAATCGGAGAGATAGTGGAGTTTTGTGAGGGCTTTGATTTGCTCGGACACAATACCATCTTTGATTACAGCTTTGTAAGAAAAGAAGCAAATAATGCAGGGCTTGATTTTGAAAAGAGAGGTATTGATACATATAAACTTTGTAAGAAAATACTACCTCCCGATGTAAAGAAAAATCTGACTGATGCCTGTGCTTATTTCGGAATAGAGAGAAAACATATGCACAGGGCGTTTTCAGATGCTTATTTTACACATATGCTTTATCAAAGTATATTGGAATATTTCCCCGAGCTTGGATGTGACACCGAGATGATGAAAGTAAAGCTGAAAAAGTTTATTCCTATCAGAAAAAGAACAAAAGAGGACTTGCAGAAATTACTAAAGTGTCATAGAATTGTTTGCAAGGTAAATATCGACTTGCTTTCAGAGTCTGAAGCCAAGCGAATGATAGACAAAATTTTATCTCAAAAAGAAAAGAGGTTTATATGAAGAATAACAAAAGGCGAATTATTTCGATAGCGATAGTTGCAATATTAGTTCTGGCAATGGTAGTTCCGGTAGTAGTTTCAGCATTGGTTACAGTGAGAGGATGATGGGAATTGAGAAAGAAAACAGGTAATATAGCGGTCGCAGTTGCAGCATTTATGGCAGTTGCAGGCTTGGGAATAAGCAGTGGAGCAGGTAGAGTAGATGTATTGGCTGCAAACCCTCAGACAAAGGCTGAGAAAGCAAACAGTGACGAGTCAAAGAAGTCCGAGTCAAAAACAGATGATAAGTCTTCCGACAAAAAGGCCACTAAAAGTGATGCGTCAAAAGAAGAAACCACAGCCGCACCTGAGACTACAGCTAATGAAGAGAATAAGGATGAATCAGGCAGCGCCGGAATACAGGCGGAGAAAAGACTTCCAAAGGGCTTTGGCATAGAAGGGCTTGGAGAAAACATATCTACATTGGATGCGTTAAGTAACGCACTTAATTCATTGCAGGAAAAAGCAGATGCAAAGAAGTTTGTTTTGGATGTAAAGGGAGAAAAGCTTGAGAGCAGCTTTGCCGAGCTTGGAGCAGGTATATCCAATAAAGAGTTTATATTATCGGAGGCCGAGAAATTTACTACAGGAAATATGCTTGAGAGATTTGCAAAAAGCTCCGAGTTACTTGAAAAACCTGAGAATATAACTCCCGATATAGAATTTAACGATGACGCGGTTAAGTCATTTTTGAAAAAGGCCAACAGGAAAAACCCCGATGCGCCTGTAGATGCTACTATAAAGAGAGTGAACGGTGCTTTTGAGATAACTCCTGAGAAGGAAGGATATGCAATAGATGCCGATTCCACAGTGGCAAAGCTTAAAGAGGCTGTTTTAAAGGATAAAGAAGAAACTATAGTGGCGGATGTGACAAAGCAAAAGCCGAGTGTTACAGCCGAAGAGCTTAGCAACATCAAGGATGTGCTTGGAACATTTACTACAAATTATTCATCATCCACATCTGAGAGAGCCACAAATATTGCGGTAGGTACGGCAAAGATGGACGGCGTGCTTTTGATGCCGGGTGAGACATTATCAGGATATGAGAGAATGCAGCCATTTACTATAAAGAACGGCTATAAGATGGCTAAGGCATACCAAAACGGTCTTGTAATAGACAGTGTAGGAGGCGGTGCCTGCCAGATAGCAACCACACTTTATCAGGCGGCACTGAGAGCCGAGATAACCATTACGGAGAGAAAGAACCACTCCATGATTGTCGGATATGTACAGCCAAGCGGTGATGCGGCAATAGCGGGAGATTATAAGGACATCAAGGTTACAAACAACAGAAAGACTCCTATATATGTGGAGGCGGTTACGTCCGGAAGAGATGTTACATTTACCATTTGGGGTAAAGAGGACAGACCTGCAGGAAGAACAATAGAGTTTGTATCTGAGGTACTCAGTGAGACTCCTAAGGGTAAGACATATATAGACGATGATTCTAAATCAAAGGGATATATAAAGAAGCAGTCTGAGGGACATAAGGGAAGAGTTTCAAAGCTGTGGAAGATTGTAAAGGAAAACGGTGTGGAAGTAAGTAAGGACTTGATTTCAAGCGATACTTACAGAAAGGCCGACGATATATATATCAGAGGTACAAGACATTCGGCACCTGCAGCTCCTGCGACACCTACACCTGCACCTACACAGGCACCTGAGTCCGATAATTCGGGACCTGCAGATACTCAGGCGGCTCCGGAGGCACAGGCACCTGAGGTAAGTCAGGGACCGGCTTTCGACCCGAACTTAAACCCGGGACAGTAATGGAAAAGTATATAATATTTTGCGGATATGCGGGGCTTAAAGGTTCTCTGAAAATAATAGAGAGCCGATATGACGAACTTGTCGGATATTTTAATAAGATATATTTAGACAGTGTAGCCTGTCATATTAGGGACAGAGGTTATTATGGGAGATATTTATCTCCCATAAATAATGATAGACCTGAGATTAAGCCTGTAGATATAGACAGTATATTTGCAGGCTTTATCGGTAACATAGAAGATGTGACAGAGGGCGGTATAATTGATACATTGTACAATTTTGCAATGTCACATAGATGCGGATTTGAAATAGAGATGAAAAAAATACCCGCTGTTCAGATCTGTATTGAAGTTTGTGAGTACTTCGGGCTTAATATATACAGACTTTTAACAGACGGAAAGCTTATAATGACCGAAGATCCTATAGCCGATTGTAAGTACTTAAAAGATAAAGGAATATCCGCCGAGATAATAGGGCGTTTAAGCAAGAGTCTTGATAAAGCGATAGTGGATAAAGAGGTCACGGAGTATGTCAACAGACCTACTGAAGATGAAATTTTTAAGGTGATAAAATATGAGAGAGAAAATATTATCGGTAATTGAGAAAAACTCCAGAATTGATATTGAAGAGCTGGCTATTTTGCTTGGAGAAGATGAGACAGCCATTGCAAATGAGATAGCGGATATGGAAAAAGAGGGTGTGATATGCGGTTATCATACACTTATAAACTGGGATAAGACAAATAATGAGAAGGTGAATGCACTTATTGAGGTAAGAGTCACACCTCAAAAAGGAATGGGATTTGACAATATTGCGGAGAGAATCTATCAGTTCTCAGAGGTAAATGCGGTATATCTGATGAGCGGTTCATTTGACTTTACCGTATTTATTGAAGGCAGAACAATGAGAGATGTGGCACAGTTTGTATCTGATAAGCTTGCACCTATGGATTCCGTACTTTCTACTGCTACACATTTTGTACTTAAGAAATATAAGGACCATGGAACCATACTGTCTGCAAAGAAAAAAGATGAGAGGCAACTTATAACACCATGAGAGATCCGTTATCAAATACAATAAAATCAATAAAGCCTTCAGGTATCAGAAAATTCTTCGACATAGTAAATACTATGGAAGATGCCATATCACTTGGTGTAGGTGAGCCTGATTTTGAAACACCTTATTTTATCAGAGATGCAGGTATATATTCTCTTGAAAAAGGCAGGACATTCTACACATCAAACTCAGGTCTTATGGAGCTTAGAGAGGAGATAAGAAAGTATCTCATAAGAAAGCTCGGCGTGGAGTATGACCCTAAGAAGGAGATGATTATCACCGTAGGCGGAAGTGAGGGCATCGATATTGCTCTGAGGGCAATGCTTGACAGAGATGATGAAGTACTGATACCGCAGCCTTCATATGTATCATATGAACCTTGTACAATACTTGCAGGCGGAAAGCCTGTAATAATAGAATTAAAGGCTGAAGACGGATTTAAGCTGAAAGCAAGTCAGATACTTGAAAAAGTAACTGATAAGACAAAGATACTCATACTTCCTTTCCCGAACAATCCTACAGGTTCCATATTAAATATTGACGAGCTTAGAGAGATTGCAAAGGTATGTATTGAAAAGGACTTATATGTAATCTCGGACGAGATATACTGTGAGCTGACATATGAGGGTGAGCATGCTTCTATAGTACAGATAGAGGGCATGAAGGAGAGAACCGTTTTGATAAACGGTTTTTCAAAGTCATATGCTATGACAGGTTGGAGACTGGGATATGCTACAGGGCCTAAGGAGATTATTTCACAGATGACCAAGATTCATCAGTATGCCATAATGTGTGCACCTACCACAAGTCAGTATGCGGCAGTAGAGGCACTTGCACATGGTGATGCCGATGTGGCAAGGATGAGAGAGTCATATAATCAAAGAAGAAGATACTTGCTTCACAGATTTGAGGAGCTTGGAATGACCTGTTTTGAACCGCAGGGAGCATTCTATGTATTCCCGAGTATAAAAAGATTCGGGATGAGTTCGGAGGAGTTTGCGACAAGACTTCTTGAAGAGCAAAAGATTGCGATAGTACCGGGAACGGCTTTCGGTGAATGTGGCGAAGGCTATGTAAGAGTTTCATATGCATATTCTATGGAAAGATTAAAGGAAGCACTTTCAAGGATTGAAAAGTTTGTAAGGAGCCTTTGATGAATATTGTATTGCTTGAACCTGAGATACCCGACAATACCGGAAATATCGGAAGAAGCTGTGTGGCGACTAACACAAGGCTACATCTGATAGAGCCTCTGGGCTTTAAAATAAATGAAAAGCGAATCAAGAGAGCCGGTATGGACTACTGGGCAAAACTTGATGTCACCGTCTATTCAGATCTTGAGGATTTCTATGAGAAAAATCCGAAGGCAAAAGAGCATATGTATTTTGCCACGACCAAGGCACATCATACATATAAGGATGTGGTATATGACAGCGATGAATATATAATGTTCGGCAAGGAGAGTGCGGGAATCCCTGAAGAAATACTTGCCGAGAATGAAGAAAACTATATAAGGATACCTATGTGGGGAGATATAAGAAGCCTGAATTTATCAAATTCGGTAGCCATAATACTGTATGAGGCACTTTCACAGCACGGCTTTGAAAAGATGCAACTTACAGGTGAACTGCATAGACTGACATACAAATAAAAAATACTCCGAAACCAAGCGGCTTCGGAGTATTTTTTAGAATGTATGTGCGAATATGGTGAAAAAGAGTTGTTACTAAATAAATATAATTTTGACAGAAGTCTATATCATACTGTATATATAAAACAAAAAAATAAAAAAGGGTGAATAGGATGAAATGTTGCGAAAAAAATAGCAAAAAATAAAGGAGGAGTTACATTAGAATCTACGATTGATGATATGAATATTGTAATGCCTGAATGGGATTTTAATGCTCCTTCAAGTGTAACAGCTTGGGAGGAAGCTTCGAATGTTTACGCAGAGCAAGTATCTGGTGAAATAAGAGCTGTAGTTGGTAGCGAACTAAGACCAGGAAATATTTGGGAAAATATCGAATTACCAAGATTGAAGGCCAATCCAAATGTTACTAAGATTACAACAATAGATCCTAAAACAGGGGTAGAAAAAATTATATTCGAGAGGTAGAAATGAAAATTACAGGAACAAGATCAACAATTACTTTTGATTTAGAGAATGGTTTCCTCTTAAAAGCACAAGGAGAATTGTTGATTAATAAAAAATTTGTTGTTTATAAAGATAGTATGACACATTGGGAACCCCCTCATGAAAATCTTCCGATAACTCCAAGAGAAATAGACAATATTATTAACATAGCTAAAAAAATGGAGAGCGATCAAACTATTCGATTGGACTTTATATAATTATGTTGAACTCTATATATTCTAAGTAAACCTGTGGCAATAGATATCCCTTATGATTCAATTAAGAATTTGAAAGTTCCATGGGGAGAATTTACAATTAGAAAATTAGGAGGCAATTAAAATGAGTTTAACTAAAATAACTTGGGAGGAGTTTGATACCTTTGAAAAGATTGAATCACCAAAAGGATATGATTTTCGAACACATGAAGGAAAATACTACACTTTTGGTGAGTTTGGAGTAGCTTCAGTTCGTCGTATCTTTGAGATTAATCCTTCTGATTTTAACGAATATTTATTAGGTAGGAGAACGGCACGTGAAATTGATTTTAAAGCGGAGAACGATCGTTGGCCACCAACGGAAGAAGAGAGAAGAGAATCTAGAAGAAAATTTATAAGTAAACATCCAGCTTCTTTGATAGATGTCCCTAAAATAGGAAACTTTTTCTAAGGAAGAACTTGAAGAGTTGATTCCGATTGCTGAGAAGCAGTGGATTGAATCTGAAGGAGAACTTCCAGATGATTATGTATCACCACTTAAGTAACAGATATATACAATGATACCAACGAGATCTTCACTCTTAAACGAGTGGTGAAGAGGATGGTGGATGATTTTGAAAAAGATAACCCAGGATTTTTTTATAATCCATCTAAGACGTTTATTGATTTGTACATGAAATCAGGCTTCTATATCGCAGAACTCGTTAAGCGATTATATAATAGCAAATGTCTGAAAAATACATTTCCAAATTTTGAAGAACGTTTAAAACGTATCCTAGAAAATCAAGTTTGTGGATTTGTGCCTTCACCATTTATCTATAATATTTCCACTAATTTTATCTTTGGAAATCTTTCTCGAGATATTAGTAGAAAGAACTTTGTTCTAGAAGATACCATCCCTGCGGCTAAAGAAGGGAAACTACAAAAATTGGTAGATAAATATTTTGAGTAGAAGAGTAATTGTTCATCAAGTATGTTTGTAAGTTCAGTACTGAAATCAGAGTCTCTGGTAGTGGTAGTAAAAGGCTTAATCCATTGGGCTTTAATACCCATTTCACGCATATATTTGCCTACAATGCGCTCAGTAATAGTTTCACCTGACTTACGAAGTTCTTTGGTTATTTTAGGAGCATCATAGTTTTGTTTTGAAGCATCATAAATAAGCCGGATATTCTTCTTAATAGCTTCCTTCCTCTGAATAGCAGAAGATATTTTTCTATTAAGAAAAGAACGATATCCGGATCGAGACACACCCAAAAATTTAAGCATTCCGGAAGTAGAGACACGGTGCCCATTTACTTTAGCTGCCTCTACCTTTGCAGAAACCTCTGTATAGATAGCAATAGTTAACTTTTCCCCAGAATGCTTATGGCTTTTTTTAGTACATCAAGAGCATCCTGAGCATCACATAGCTCACGTTTGAGGAGAGCTATTTCTTTTGCATCATCAGATTGATAGTTACCTGAGCCACGAACGGGAATGTCACCATCATTATTACGAAATCGACTTTCCCATTTGGCAAGTGTACTAACACCAATGCCAAGATTCTTGGCACATTCAACTTGAGTAAGATCCGGATGTTCATTTCGATAGTTGATAGCATCCAGCTTAAACTGTTTTGAGTGATGGTTTCTTTTACTTGACATAATGAGTTCCTCCTAAGGTTTATTATATAACAAATAAGGAAATATCTCATTTTGTTTTGTACTAAATATATTCTAGCACCATTGAAAAAGTATACTGTAATAAAGACTCAAATTGGATATATAACAGTCCGGATGCTTTGTAAAAAAGATCTCTTGTGGCAGCAGTATAAGAAGGGGATGTATATATGATATGTGAGGGAAGAATATTAGAAAAATTTGAGGAAAGAAATATATTTGTTGATGACAGGATGCGAGAAATACTTGATGCTATGAACTACCATAGAATAGTGACAATAGATAAAAGAGATGGTAGTCTTATACTGTCAAAGGAAGATAATGAATACGATTTTTTTGATGAAGAAGATTCCGCACCAATGATTCAAATTGATGCTTATGTAGGTATAAAGGAGGTTTTTACAAGAAAATCAAGAAAAAATGAGCTTGTTACCTTCTTTCGCTTTCCTGATATGATTGGAAAAGAACTTATTATATTGGAAATAGTACACAGATATATGGAAAAATACCCAAATAGCGCATTCTATATTGATAACGGTCACACATTCAGAAAACATCATATTGACGCAATATATAATATGCCTGAGCCTGATGCAGAGTGGATTTATAAAAGCCCGGATATGTATAAAAAAGGATGATATAGATAAGTTATATGCAAAACTACCTTGGAATGAATTATGGGCGTATGAGGATCCTAAAACATTCTAAATTAGACTATTGATATTTTTTAAGAGGAGCTGTTTTATATCTAACAGCTCTTCTTTACTAAAAAGTTGATAAACTTATAGATTGGTTTAGAGAAGCTATAGATGAGATGATAGAAGAAGGGGAATATGATGAAATATGAAGAATTAAGCAAGGAAGTTTGGTGAAACAATATAGTTAAAGTTTAATAGCAATAGTAATTGACACTAATGTATAATCTGTGTTATAAAATGGATTAAATAAAAAAATTAGAAAAAGATGGGTGAATAGGATGAAAAATAGAATAGTTTGTAAAAGTCTTGTTGCAGGTATGATTTCTTTCAGTCTGCTTTTGGGGCAGGTGGTTCCGGCTTTTGGAGCGGTACAGGATAAGGAGTCGGTAAGAAAATACTATCACTATCAAGATGCACTTAGTGAAGCTAAAAAGAGGGTAGTCAAGGTAGCAAAAAAAGATGCGACTTATGATAAAAGTTCAAGTGATACTGTAGATGAGCATACTGATGAGTATGGTGCCATTACCAAGGATACTTATGATGAAGCCGGGAATCTGATTAGTAGAAACGTTAACGGTAAAGATGTTATACAGTTTTCATATAATAGTGCCGGGAATATAACAAGTATCAAGAATGCACTTGGGTTTGAAACAAAGTATGAGTACGATGAGAGTAATAGGCTTATTGCCAATATAGACGCATTGGGGAATAAGACAAATTATTCTTATGATGGTGAAAATCTATCCAAAGTTATATTGCCGGATAATAGTGAGACAAGCTATGAGTATGACTCACAGGGGAGAGTTATTACTCAAACAGAAGCTAACGGTCTTATTACAAATATACAATATGATGAAGCCGGAAATATAATAAGACTTTATGATAATAAGGATTTAGATGAATATTATACTTATGACAGTTCTAATAATCTACTGACGGAAACAAACAGCTTGGGAGAAAAGACAAGCTATACATATGATTCAGAGGGTAGAGTAACAGCTATAGAATATCCGGATAAAACTTCGGAAAGTTTTTCATATGATGAAGCCGGAAATCTGATAAAAAGTGTAGATATATATGGAGTAGGTACAGAATATACTTATGATACATCAGGGAATTTGATAAAAGAATCAAGCGGAGAAGATGTCAGTGAGTATACATATGATAATGCAGGCAATCTCTTGACTGAAAAAGATGTTGATGGAAGCAAGAGTGAATATAAGTATGATGCTAAAGGAAATATAGTAGAAACTAAAGATGCACTGGGTAATATACAAAAGTTTTCATATGATATCAATGACAATCTGATACTGTATGTGGACGGTAAAAATCAGCCGATAGTATATAGATATGATGCACTTGGACAAAATACGGAGATAGTATATCCTGACGGCAGCAGTGAAAAGTATAAGTATGATGCACTTGGAAATATAATTGAATTCATAGATATAGACGGCAGTAAAACAACATATACTTACGATTCACTAAGTAGATTGGTAGAAAAGAAAGATACGTCGGGAAACTATGAAAAATACAGCTATGATACTCTTGGTGACATAACTTCTATTACAGATAATAAAGGGAATGAAAAAAAGTACTCCTATGACTTGTATGGACAGCTTACAGAGGAGAGTGACCAAAGCGGAAAAAGACATACATATACCTATGATAAAATAGGTCAGGTGACAGCAGAAAGTATTGACGGCGAAGATTTCTCATACACCTATGACACTTTTGGAAATACTTTAGAAGAGAAGAGCAGCAGCGGATATAATGCACAATATAAGTATGATAAGCTTGGTCAGCTAATAGAAGAAAATGACAGCACCGGAGAGACCGACAGCTATAATTACAACAATGTAGGAAACTTAATAAATGAGGTATATAAGAATGTAAATACCGGAGTATCTGAAAATATTTCATATACACTTGATAATAAGAGTCAAGTAACAAATATGAAAACAGATGCGGATGACATCAGGTTATATTATAATGCCAAGGGGCAGATAACACAAAAAGACAGTAAAACAGGGAGTGAAAAATTCTCATATGATGCTAACGGTAATCTTACAAAAATAACCGGAGGAGGCAAAGAGGATACCGATTTTACATATAGTGTAAGGAATCGCCTGATTTCTATAAACCCTAATAAGAAACAAGAAAATAATGATATACAAAAAGAACTTATAGAGACCAAAATTGGAGATATTTTCTACAAATCTGATGATAATGGAATAGTAGAGTACAGTGACGGAAATTCACATACTACATATTTTAAAAGAGATAGTCAGGGGCGAGTGGTAGAGAGAAAAAATCCAAGTGGTGATGTTGAGTACTATGAATATGGCAACGGTGATACTCCAATAAAGATAGTAAAAGCTGACGGAAAGCAATTAACTTATGATCTTGACAGTGAGGGCAGGATACTATCTCAAAGTGAAGCGGCAGGTGGTGAAAATAAGAAACTTTTAGAATACCGCTACGATGAGAATGGGAATATATCAGAAGCTATAGGGAATACCGGAACTTCCACCTACAAGTATGATAACAGCGGAAATATTTTAAATTATACAGATATATTCGGAAAGACAATAAATTATACTTATGATGAAAGAGGAAATTTAAGTAAGCTTGAAGTAGCCGGTGAGCCGCCAACTGTATATACATATGACAGTGAAGATAGAATTATATCTGTAACATATGGTGATAATAAAACTGTCAGCTATGAATATGTGGGAAATACTACGATTACACATCTACCGGATAATAATACTATAGTAGAAAAATATAATGACAGCGGAGACTTGGTAGATAAGACATATACTGATGATGCAGGAAATATCATATATAAGATCTCATTGGAGTATGACAGTGAAAGTAGGATATCTAAAAAATATGTTGTGTTGAGTAAGGATAATAAGGAACCTGATACAAAAGTAAGTACCTTTACAGACAAAGATAATGGTACGGACTTAAGTAATGACAACGAGGGTATGCCTACAGAGGAGACTTCTATATCTGACAGTGTAGATAATGCTATAACAGATACTACAGGTTTTACCAATATAGAGTATCAGTACAGCTATACAGACAAATCACAGCTAAAAAGTGAGAGTATCACAGGTGATATAGGTACCAAGGATATAAGCTATACATATGATAATGCAGGCAATAGAATAAGTGAAACTATAAAAACAGGTGATAAAGAAGAAGTAACTACATTTACATATGATGAAAGCAACAGGCTTATCAAAAAACAATCACCTAAGAGAACCACTACATATTCATATGATAAAAACGGAAATCGTATATCTGCAGTAAGTGATGGAGAAAAGTTTAGCTATACATATGATATCAATGATAACCTGACAGGAATAAAGAAAAATGATGTAACCATATTTGAAGCGACCTATGATGCGATGGGTGAGAGAGTTCTTACCAAAGAATTGAATGCAAACGGTACCTTGGAAAGTAAATACAGGCTAAATGATGTAAGCTTTGAAGATACACAGGTGCTATCTGTTTATAATGACAGTTCAAAAACGGATTTTATATATGGAAATGAAAGAACAGTTGAACTTTCAACCGGTACCGATAGTACATTTATAACAGACGAAAAAGAAAGTGCATTAGGTAGAATCGGAGAAGAAAATACATTCTATACACCATTTGGAGATAAGGAAGATACAAATTTTATTGATACTCAAAAAGCTTTAATAACCGGCTTTGGATTTGATGGAGAATGGCAGGATAGTACAGGATTATACTATTTAAGAGCCAGATACTATGATCCGAGTGATGGAGTTTTCTTATCGGAAGACAGTGTAAGTGGAGATATAGAGTCGGAAACCGGCTTAAACGGATACAGCTTTGTAGATAATGATCCTGTCAATTATACCGACCCAAGTGGAAATACAAGAAACAGAGGAAAATCCACAGGTAGAGGCAAGAGTGCAAAGGGAAAGCAGGTAAGCAAAAAGACAACTGCAAGTGGCAAGGGAAAGACTTCAAATAAATCTAAAACTCCGAAGCTGAAGATGCCGAAGATATCGCCAAAGGCAAAAGCACAATCAAAGAGACAGGCAAAGCCAAAGAATGCAGGCAGAAGATTAGGAAAGCAAAATATAAGACAAAGCACAAACTTGTCAAGAAGCTTTGAAAGAAGAACTGCCAACAGCTATTCTAAAAAATATTCAAAGAATGCTAACGCAAATGCAAATAGGTCAGGGAGAAATACCGCCAACAGATTTGCAGCAAGTATACGACCAAGACCTGTGGTTGCTAAGGGTGTAAATAAAAAGGTAAATAAAAAAAGTGTCAGCAGTTTTAGTAAAAAAAGCCCTACGATTAGCGTAAATTCTAATAAGAAGTTAATGCCTGATTTCTTAAAGCCAAGAATTTATGGATTTGATAGAATAATGCCACATGATGATTGGTCGGAGGATAGTAAAAAATATCTGAAAATTAAAGGTGCTTTAAGTGATGTACAAAGAAATAATGAAGCTCTAAATCAAAGAATACAAGCTGCAAGAAAAGATTTATTTATGGATACATTTACAGGTAAGTCTGTGATTGATACAATAAATGTGTCTATAAAAAATCTTAGAATAAAGGAAGAAGTAGGGCTTGTAAAGCTACCGAACTTAGGTATACACTATGATAATCTAAGGAATACCATTATAAGGGAGACTACAAAAGCGGGAAACTCTATATATGCTGCAAATATACCTATAATATCAAATGGACTCGGAAGATTTCTTGGAGCTACAAATATGCCGAAGAATGCCGGAGTAATGTCTATGATAGGGTCATACTACAGAGGAGCATATATAAAGGGATTTCTCGGTACGACTGATGGAATTTACAGTGCTGCCGCACATCCGATAAAAACGGTTGAGGGATTAACAGATATAATGCTGAACCCGGGAATATTAGGTAAGGCGATAAAAGACTATACAAACGAAAAGATAATTCATGGAAGTATTGAGGATAGAGCGGAATTTGTAGGACAGGCTATAACTGAAATAGGATTAGCTGTAGTGACAAGTGGTATTACAGGAGCGAGTGAAGGGACTAAAACAGCGAGCACTGCATCGAAGGTAGCAGAGATAGCGGATGAAGCCGGTAATATATCAAGAGGAGAGAAAGTTTCATCAAAGATAGTTGAAATAGGAGAAGAAATCGGTGATACTTCAAAGATAAAACCACCGTCAAAGATAGCTGAACCAAATAAGCTACCTATAGAAGCACCTAAGGCAGAAAAGGCACCTATAGAGATACCTGAGATAACAGAAAAACCAAAGCTGCCTGAACTTAAAAAGCCGATAGATAAAGTTGATGATATAGCTAAAGAAAAGCCTTTATATAAAGAGTATATAAAGCCTGAGGATAAAAAGGAAGTACCAAAGGCTATAGAAGATGCCACAAAGACAGGGAAACCGGGAACTACATTCTTAAGTACGAATGGTAGTAAGACAAAGTATGAAAATAATTCAAAAACAGTATTCGAAATTCCCGAACAAAATAGTAAAAATATAAATAATGCTATACAATCAAGGTTATCTGATGAGGATATTGGAAGATTTGTTGAAGGAAAAGTTGCAGATTATATAATGAATAATACAAATGAAACTGTAAAAAAATTAGGCGCAAAAGTAAAGGCACTTTCAGGTGAAAAGCTTAAACCGGAAAAGATAGGAGCAGATATAGGAGACCTGGATATAATGACGGATAACTATCTTATAGAGGCAAAGAGCGATGTACAAAATGTAAAGTTTTCTCAGATAGAGAAGTATTTGGATAAAAATAATCCTGAATACATTAATGTAGGGGATAAAAAGGTTATTTTATATATAGACAGTGGACTGGAGGGAGCAAGCGTAAAAGAACTTGAAGCGGTAGAAAAGTCAAGAGAGCTTGGGGCTATAATAGTTACAGATTTAGAAGAATTAGGGAGGATATTAAGGTAATGGGAGCATCAGCGTCAATGTTTAGAAAAGGTAAATATGTAACAGAAAAAGACTTGGATATAATAATTGATATATTTACTGAAATGGGATTTTATTCAAGTAATAAAGTGGATATGAGTTCAGGTGAAAGCGTGTGTTTAAGTGTGAGTTTTTTTAATGATGAGTGGGTAAGAAAGTGGGATGAGGACGAACTTGATTCATTAGATGATAATGACCATATTATAATTTACTTCTATCCTAATGTGGAAACAGAGCTTGGAGAATATATTCCAAGTATGGGAGAAGAAGTACCGGATTACCTTAACTTTGAAGATATTTCAGGTAGAGGCAGATTATTACTGGAA
>NZ_RRCM01000001.1:716156-811804 GCF_003862485.1 Lachnoanaerobaculum orale
AACAGAGCTTGGAGAATATATTCCAAGTATGGGAGAAGAAGTACCGGATTACCTTAACTTTGAAGATATTTCAGGTAGAGGCAGATTATTACTGGAATTCCTGCATAGATATTTTAAATTGTTTCCGGAAGATGTATTTAGGCGAAGTCACTTTTATACAAAGGATGATATAGATAAGTTATATGCGAAGGTACCATGGAATGAGACTTGGATGTATGAGGATCCTAAAACATTCTAAATTATACTATTGATATTTTTTAAGAGGAGCTGTTTTATATCTTAACAGCTCTTTTTTACTAAAAAAGTTGATAAACTTATAGATTGGTTTAGAGAGGTTATAGATGAGATGATAGAGGAAGGGGAATACGATGAAATATGAAGAATTAAGTAAGGAAGTTTCATACGCACTTCGCCATGCACCTTGGGAGTATGAACTTGAAATGGATGAAGAAGGCTGGGTAAGTATTGACGCAATATATAATATGCCTGAATAGGACGCAAGGTGGATTTACAAAAATCCTGATACATATAAAGAGAAAAGTAAATATTTAAAAAATTAGGGAGTATATTAAGATAATGGGAGCATCGGCATCGTTATTTAGAAAAGGTAAATATGTAACAGAAAAAGACTTGGATATAATAATTGATATATTTACCAAGATGAAGTTTTATTCAAGTGGCATAGATAAAGAAAAATTAAGTAAAGGCGAATGCTTTAGTATTAGCTTTACTAATGATCATTGGAGAAGAAGATGGGATGATGACGATTATCAATGGGATTCACTGGATGATAATGACCATATTATAATTTACTTCTATCCTAATGTGGAAATAGAGCTTGGAGAATATATTCCAAGTATGGGAGAAGAAGTACCGGATTACCTTAACTTTGAAGATATTTCAGGTAGAGGCAGATTATTACTGGAATTTTTGCATAGATATTTTAAATTGTTTCCGGAAGATGTATTTATGGAAATGCACTTTTATACAAAGGATGATATAGATAAGTTATATGCGAAGGTACCATGGAATGAGATTTGGATGTATGAGGATCCAAAAACTTTTTGATTTATACGTATAAAAAATAAGAGCCGGTCAAATAATGGCCGACTCTATTTATTTGCTGTTTATGTAGAGAAAACGAAAATTTAGTGCTTCTCATACAGATAATCATCATTTTTCTTTGGCGGCTTTTCATTTAAGTTGCCCACGTCAAAGGTAGTCTCATCTGAGATATCATTCTCATTGTTTTGTCTCTCATCAACCAGAATATCGTTTACCTCGGTTCCCTCGGCGGAAATAAGCTTGGTCTGATTGATTTCACTGTTGTTAAAGTCTACAGCACCTTGATTTCCGGCGGTATCTGAAACATATGCCTTTATACCGTAGGTGTCAAAATCAAAAGTGGCTCTGCCTTCGTCCTTATCAAGCTTTGTAGGCAATATCTTTTTGTCATTGCTGTCTATCGCATATATATTGTCATAGTCGATATCGGAATGTGTGTCCTCAAAGGTTATATTCAGCTCACCCTTTTTTACAAGCTGTGCAAATATGGTAGGAGCGGTCGAGTCTATCTTGTCAATCTTTTCATATATGGTCTGTGACATAGTATTAAGATTGGTTGCCACCACCTCCAAAGTACCGTTTTTTGTAGCTGTAGCCTCATATGTATTACCGTTTTTTGTAAAGGAGAGAGGCTCATTGTCAAGCGTCATAGTGAAACTTTTTAAAGGGAAAAAGCTTTTTTGTACCACCTTGATATCAACAGTTTTTGAGTTCTCCACCGCCTCTACAGAAACTTCAAACTTAGGCTGTGATGTAACTGCAAAAAATATGATTACATTTACGAATATAAATGCTATTATATACTTGAGTTTTGAAAACCTCCTTTTTTTAGGTTTTTCATTTACATTGGTTTCATCTGCCATAGATAATCCTCACTTTCACTTGTACAAGCAATCTTTGACTAGAATAGCAGACTTAAAATAAAACTTCAAGTTAAAATTTGCATAATAGTAATATAAGAAAATAAAGGAGTTGTTATGATAGAAAAAGCGGTGAAATTTGCTACAAAGGCACATGAAGGCCAGTTTAGAAAAGGGACTGAAATACCTTATATCACACATCCGCTTGAGGTATGTTCGATAGTATCACTGATGACCGACGATATAGATGTAAGATGTGCGGCTCTGCTTCATGATACCGTGGAGGATACGCCTGTGACAGTTGAAGATATTAGAGAGAATTTCGGCAAAAGAGTGGCAGCTCTTGTAAGTAAGGAATCTGAAGATAAGTCAAAGTCATGGATTGAGAGAAAGACACATACATTGGAGCATTTGAAAAAAGAATGTATTGAGGTCAAAATGATAACCTTGGGAGACAAGCTGTCAAATATGAGAGCCTCCGCCAGAGATTTCTTGGCTTTCGGAGACGAATTTTTATTAAAGTTCAATGAAAAGGACAAGGTAAAGCAGGGTATGTACTATTTCGGCATACTGGATTCTATAAAAGAGCTGGAGGACTGCGGGTTTTATAAGGAGTATGAGAAACTCTGTAATTTTGTATTTGGAGATGTGAAAGAGAAGATATGAGAGACGGTTTTGTAAGAGTTGCAAGTGTAACACCAGATATCAGAGTATGTGATGTAGCATATAATAAGGAAAATATAAAAAAGGCGATTGAAAAAGAATGGGAACATAAAAGCAAAATCATAGTGTTTCCCGAGCTTTGCCTTACAGGCTATACCTGCAATGACTTATTTTTTCAAGATATACTGATTAGTGAAGCAAAGAAAGCTTTAAAGGAGATTGTAGAGTTTACATCAGGTCATAAGTCGGTTGTATTTATCGGTTTGCCGCTTGATTTTAAGGGAAAACTTTACAATGTTGTTGCGGCAATATCCGACGGTGTGCTTTTAGGTTTTATAAACAAGCTGAATTTGCCGAACTACGGCGAGTTCTACGAGGAGAGATACTTTAACAGAGGTTTTGAGGAGCCTGTATGGGTGGATTTCTTTGACAATGTGGTACCTATGGGAGCAAATATACTCTTTGAGTGTACCAACTTTCAGGGGCTTACAATCGCAGGTGAAATCTGTGAGGACCTTTGGGTAGCCGATCCGCCAAGTGTGTCTCATGCGCTTGCAGGTGCAAATGTTATTATAAACGCTTCGGCATCAAACGATATAGTAGGCAAAAAAGCTTACAGAGATCTGCTTATAAGCAATCAGTCAAAGAAACTTATATGCGGCTATATCTATGCCAATGCAGGTGAGGGCGAGTCCACACAGGATCTTGTATTCGGAGGTCAGGGCATTATTGCGGAAAATGGTAAGATATTGGCGGAAAGCAACAGATTCAAAAATGAGGCTGTAAGAATTGAGATAGATATTAACAGGCTGAATTTGGAGAGAAGAAAACAAACCACTTTTAAGACCTGTGATGATGAAGGGTATTTTAAGGCCGAGTTTGAGCTTGATATAGAAGAACTTGAGCTTAAAAGAAGCTTTGACCCTAAGCCTTTTGTACCGGACGATCCTACAAAGAGGAGTGAAAGATGTGAGGAAATACTTACAATACAGGCACTCGGACTGAAGAAGAGATTGGTTCACACAGGTATAAAAAATGTGGTACTGGGTATTTCGGGAGGTCTTGACTCCACGTTGGCGCTTTTGGTATGTGTAAAGACATTTGAGATGTTGGGGCTTGATAAGAGCGGAATAAAGGCTGTTACAATGCCTGGCTTCGGAACTACGGACAGGACATATAATAATGCCTGTGAACTTACAAAGAGCTTAGGTGCAAGTCTTGAAGAGATTTCTATTGTAGAGTCGATAAAGAGGCATTTTATTGATATTAAGCATGATATAAATGTGAAGGATGTCACATATGAGAATGCACAGGCAAGAGAGAGAACACAGATTCTGATGGATATTGCAAACAGGGATAACGGGCTTGTGGTAGGAACGGGAGACTTGTCTGAACTGGTACTTGGTTGGGCTACATATAACGGAGACCATATGTCGATGTACGGCGTGAACGCTTCCATACCGAAGACATTGGTAAGACATCTGGTAAATTACTATGCCGATACTCTAAGCAATAAAAGGATTGCAGATATTCTCTATGATATTTTGTATACACCCGTATCCCCTGAACTTTTACCGCCTGAAAACGGTGAGATAGCACAAAAGACCGAGGATTTGGTGGGACCTTATGAGTTGCATGATTTCTTTTTATACAATGTATTAAGGTTCGGATTTATGCCGTCAAAGATATACAGAATGGCAAAAGCGGCATTTGATAAAGAGTATGATTATGAGGCTGTACTGAAGTGGCTTAAGGTATTTTATAAGAGATTCTTTGCACAGCAGTTTAAGAGGTCAACTCTGCCTGACGGACCTAAGGTGGGAAGTATAGCCGTATCTCCGAGAGGCGACTTAAGGATGCCCAGCGATGCAAGCAGATACCTTTGGGAGCAGGATTTGGAGAATATAAAATGATTACTTCCACATCCAACAAAAAGATAAAAGAGCTTGTAGCAATGGTCAAAAAAAGCAGTATCGGAAAGAAAAAGAATGCCTACATTATAGAAGGAATCAGGATGTTTAGCGAACTGAAGCCTGAAGAGATACTCGAGGTTTTTGTAAGCGAAAGTTTTGAAAACGAAAATAAAAGCTTGATTAAGGATATTTTTCCCGAGTATGAGACTGTAAGTGACAGAGTATTTGACTCAATATCCGATACAAAGACACCTCAGGGAGTTTTGGCGGTTGCAAAAAGAAAAGAGTATACACTTGAGGGTATACTAAAAAATGCCCAAGAGCCGTTTAGTTTATTGATACTTGACGGCTTACAAGACCCCGGAAATCTGGGCACGTTGGTCAGAGCCGGAGAAGGCGCCGGAGTAAGCGGTATTATTATGAGTGAAAATACTGTGGATATTTACAATCCTAAGGTGATACGATCTACAATGGGTTCAATATTCAGAGTTCCTTTCATATATGTAAAGGATTTGAAGGAAGTAATAGATAAGCTTAATTCAAAAGGTATTGCAGTATATGCAAGCAGTCTTGAAGGCGCTATGGAATATGACAGGCTTGATTATAAAAAAGATATCGCCTTTATAATAGGAAATGAAGCGGCGGGAATATCAAAAGAGATACTTGATATAACGGATAAAAAGATAAAAATACCTATGCTTGGTGAGGTTGAATCACTGAATGCCGCGGTAGCCGGAAGTATACTTATGTATGAGGCTGCAAGGCAGAGAAGATTATAATTTAAATATTGCATATTTATACATATAAGCGTATAATAATAGATATCACAGTTTAAGAGAGGTATTTATATGAATTTATTTGGAAGAAATTTTCTCACATTGAAAGATTATACAAGAGAAGAGATAGAGTATCTGCTTGATTTGGCTATGAAGCTTAAGGTGGATAAGAAAAAGGGTATCACAGGTGACAGACTCAAGGGTAAAAATATAGCTTTGCTTTTTGAGAAGCCTTCAACCAGAACAAGATGTGCCTTTGTTGTAGGTGCAAGAGATGAAGGCGGATTTCCGGAGTATCTCGGAAAGGACGACATACAGCTCGGACATAAGGAAAGCGTTGCGGATACCGCAAGAGTTCTTGGCAGGATGTTTGACGGTATAGAGTTCAGGGGATTTAAGCATTCCACGGTTGAAGAGCTTGCAAAGTATGCAGGTGTGCCTGTATGGAACGGTCTGACGGACGAATATCACCCTACACAAATACTTGCAGATTTACTTACAATGAGAGAGTATTTCGGAAAGCTTGAAGGGCTGAATTTTGTATATGTGGGTGACGGCAGAAACAATATGGCAAACTCACTTATGATAGGAATGACAAAGCTTGGCGTGAATATGACAATTTTGGCACCGAAGAGCCTGCATCCAAGTGAAGAACTTGTAAACCTGTGTAAGGGATATGCAAAAGAATCGGGAGCAAAGCTTAATATAAGCGATGACTTGGATGCGGTTAAAGGCGCCGATGTGATATATACCGATGTATGGGCTTCTATGGGAGAAGAGGACAAGGCAAAGGAGAGAATAGAGCTTTTAAGGCCTTATCAGGTCAATAAGGAGCTGATGGATAAAACAGGAAAGGACAGCACAATATTTATGCACTGCCTGCCTGCAGTAAAGGGCTATGAAGTCACTGAAGATGTTTTTGAAAGTGACAAATCGGTAGTGTTTGACGAGGCGGAAAACCGCATGCACACTATTAAGGCGGTGATGGTGGCTACATTAGGTAGGGAAGATGACAAGTAGAAGACGACAGGGTTTTCTTTTAATCAGGGATGTTTTGCATATCATACTGGCGATTGCCATTATTGTGATGGTTGTATTTGCTTTTTTGGCACCGACAAAATATGCAATATTTTTCCCGTTGATATTTTTATTATTTTCAATAAACTGTTTACTGGATTCAATAAAGTACTTTAAGAATGAAGAACATCACAAGTACGGATTTATAAGAGCAACGGTAATGTTTGCACTGTTTTTATTTATGCTTTTGATGTCTACAATCGGATTTTTGAACCTGTAAGTTAAAATGCCCGGAATTAAGTTTCCGGGTGTTTTTAATTTTAAGAATATAAAAACTTGATTTTTTTGGCAGACTGTTCTAATATCTTAGTGGTGATAGAGCCGGGATTTTACAGGTTCTATGCGGTTATATATAGGATGGGATTTTTTATGGTTTTTAGTCACAAGTCGGTACTGTTGGATGAGGTGATAGAATCTTTGAATATCAAACCTGACGGTTACTATGTGGACGGTACTCTGGGAGGAGGAGGTCATGCCCTGGAGGTCGTAAAAAGACTTGAGGGCGGTAAACTTATAGGTATAGATCAAGATGCGGATGCTATAAAAGCTGCAACACAGAGATTGATTGATTACCAAAATAGGGTTATAATAGTAAGAGATAACTACGTCAATATTGAAAATATATTGAAAAGAGAGGGTATCGAAAAGGTTGACGGTATATATGTCGACTTGGGAGTTTCATCATATCAGCTGGATGCGGCAGAGAGAGGTTTTACCTACAGATTTGATGCACCTCTTGATATGAGGATGGATGACAGAAACGAGCTTAAAGCATCCGATATTGTCAATGACTATTCGGAGACTGAGCTTTTTCACGTCATCAGAGATTACGGTGAGGACAGGTTTGCAAAGAATATTGCAAAGCATATCGTAGCCTACAGAAACAAAAAAAGAATTGAGACAACATTTGAATTGGTGGACATTATAAAGTCCGCAATTCCGATGAAGATACAAGTTACAGGCGGGCATCCTGCAAAGAGAACATTTCAGGCTATAAGGATTGAACTTAACAAAGAGCTTGAAGTTTTGAAGGATTCACTGAATGTAATGATTGAACTGTTAAACCCGGGAGGCAGATTGTCCGTTATCACATTTCATTCTCTTGAAGACAGGATAGTGAAACAGGCATTCAAAAAGGCGGAGTCTCCATGTATCTGTCCGAAGAATTTCCCCGTATGTGTATGTGGGAATAAGTCAAAGGGAAGAGTGATTACAAGAAAGGCTGTTTTGCCGAGTGAAAAGGAGTTGGAAGAGAACTCCAGAGCAAAAAGTGCTAAACTTAGGGTATTTGAAAAGGGAGTCTAAATGAAAGAAATTAAAAGAAAAAAGCAAGGAATAAGAAGAGCCGGTGTACAAACAGAGTACTACACTGAGGGCAATGTTGTAAGAAAGCTTGAAAGTGCATACCCGCAGACATGGGAAGAAGAGTCGCCAAGCAAAAAAGTAAGGAAAAACAGAGAAAAGATGCTTTCTATGAATTTTCCTTATCTTGTTGTGCTGTCTGCAGCGATGGTAGTCGTATTGGCGCTTTGTGCAAACTATATTTCAGTACAGTCACGTCTTACTTCCGCTATAAAGGAAGCTCAGAAAAACGAGTCAAATCTTGAAAAGTTAAAAGATGAGAATGACTCCGCCGAAAATATGATAGCAACTTATTTGGATTTGGATCATATAAAGGATGTGGCTATGAATAAGCTTGGTATGGTTTATGCCAAGAAAAATCAGGTTATAACATACGAAAAAACGGAAAATGAATATGTCAGACAATTCGATGAAATCCCAAGATAAAAACGGGACAAACAAAAAAAATAAGAATGGAAATACTTCCAATCCTTTAGATATTCTGCAGGGAAGGCTTATCATCATCCTGATTATGATTGGTATAGCTTTCGCTGCATTGTTTTTTAACATACTGTTTTTGCAGAGGAAAAAGGAAGTGGAATACAATCAAAAGATATTATCACAGCAAAGGTATGATTCCAGAGATATACCTTATAAAAGAGGAGATATACTGGACAGAAACGGAACTTATATTGCGACAAGTGAAAAGGTCTACAATATAATTTTGGACCCTAAGCTTATCAATACCGAGCAGGACAAGTACCTTAACGCTTCGGTGGGTATATTAAAAGATGTATTCGGATACAGTGAAGAAGAAATCAGAGGTGTTATTGCCGACAAGTCGGACAGTTCATATGTAAAGTATAAACAAAATATCACATATGATCAGAAGGAAGCCTTTGAAGAAAAGAAAAAAGAGTACGATAAGTGGTACAAGGATAATAAAAAAGACGAAAAAATAGGCGGCATATGGTTTGAAGAAAGCTACCAAAGGGAGTATCCTTACGGGTCTACGGCATGTAATGTACTCGGATTTGCAGGAAATGACGGAGACGGATATACCGGAATAGAGCAGTCTTATAATAATGAGCTTGTAGGTATAGCAGGCAGAGAGTACGGATACTTAAATGATGAGTCGTCTCTTGAGAGAGTTATCAAAAATCCTACAGACGGAAACAAGGTGGTCTCAACCATTGATTTGAACATCCAAAAGATAGTGGAAAAGCATATCAGTGAATGGCAAAGCTCTGTAGGTTCAAATATGACGGCGGCTATAGTGATGAATCCCAACAACGGTGAGATACTTGCTATGGCTACAAGTAGAGCCTTCGATTTGAACAATCCGAGGGATTTGAACAACTACTATACGGCAGAGCAGCAGGCCGGTATGGATGATAAGGCAAAGGTGGATGCGCTTAACAATATCTGGAGAAACTATGCTGTCAGCGATACCTATGAGCCGGGTTCACCGTCAAAGGTATTTACAGTGGCTTCTGCTATGGAAGAGGGTGCCATAAACGGAAATGAGACCTACAACTGTCGCGGATTTGAAGAAATAGGCGGATGGAAGATAAGATGTGCCAACAGAAACGGACATGGTGAAATCAATGTGACAGAGGCTCTTATGGAGTCATGTAATGTTGCGATGATGGATATATCAAGGACTGAGGGCGGACAAAACTTCTACAAATACCAAAAGGTATTCGGATTCGGTTCAAAGACAGCTATAGATTTGCCGGGTGAGGCCGATACAAGCGGACTTGTACATACGGCAGACAACGCCGGAGCTACGGACCTTGCCACAAACTCATTCGGACAAAACTACAATGTTACAATGGTACAGGTTGCCGCGGCGTACTCGTCTGTAGTAAACGGCGGTGCATATTATACACCTCATGTTGTAAAGCAGATTTTAAACCCTAACGGTTCGGTAATAAAAAACATTGAGCCTGAACTTGTAAGAGAGACCGTTTCGGCACATACTACCGCATTTATCAATGAGGCGCTCAGAAGAACGGTAGCCGAGGGTACAGGTAGCGCTGCGGCTGTAGCAGGTTATGATGTGGGTGGTAAAACAGGTACGGCGGAGAAATATCCGAGAGGAAACGGAAATTATCTGGTTTCATTTATAGGAAGTGTTCCTGCACAAAGCCCAGAGGTGGTATGCTATGTGCTTATAGATACTCCGCATTTGGGCGATCAGGCCAGATCCGCTTATGCAAGTTCACTGTTCTCAAAGATTATGACGGAAGTATTGCCATATATGAATATATATTCAAATGTGGATGAAAATATTGATGTGAGCTCATTCCCTTCAGCTGAAGGAATTACAGATTCCAATACACCTGCCGAGTCAAAAAGTTACTCTACCGAAGAGGTGATACCGAATGACGGAAAGAACGATTTGCCGGGTGCACCTGCCGGAGAGGGAGAATAAAGGTTTGGAGATATTATGTTAAAAGATACATTGATTGCGTTACTTATAAGCTTTTTTGTTACTGCAGCATTATGTCCGTTTTTTATACCGATTTTGCACAGACTGAAGTTCGGGCAGATGGTAAGAGATGACGGACCGCAGGCACATTTAAAAAAGACCGGAACACCTACTATGGGCGGCATAACATTTATGATCGGAATACTTGCGGCAAGTCTCTTTTTGATACCGAGATACAAAGAAGTTACCGTTGTATTCTTATTTACCATATCATATGGTATAATAGGATTTTTGGATGATATGCTGAAAATAAAGAAAAAGCAGTCCGAAGGCTTGAAGTCATCTCAGAAGTTTATACTTCAGCTGATAGTCAGTGTTTTTTTTATAGTATATCTGTTCAAAATGTACGGATTTGACTACGGTGTACTTATACCGTTCACAGGTTCGTTTGATACAGGTGTAGTATTAAAACTCGGCATTATCTGGATTCCTTTTGCACTGTTTGTAATACTGGGTACTGACAACGGAGTGAACTTTACAGACGGACTTGACGGACTTTGCTCATCGGTTACAATTATCGTTGCGATATTTTTCATGCTGATAGGGCTTAAGGCGGAATTTAGCGTCACACCGGTTACAGGTGCGGTGATAGGAAGTCTTATGGGATTTTTGATATTTAACGCATATCCTGCCAAGGTATTTATGGGAGATACAGGATCTTTGGCACTTGGAGGATTTGTGGCATCATATGCGCTTATGTGCAGGATACCTGTTTTTATAGCGGTTATAGGCTTTATATATATGATTGAAGTAATATCCGTTATCATTCAGGTAGGATATTTTAAGGCGACAAAGGGAAAGAGATTTTTTAAGATGGCACCTATACATCACCACTTTGAACTGTGTGGCTGGTCTGAAACAAGGACAGTGACGGTTTTTAGTATAGTTACCGTAATACTTGGTATTTTAGTATATCTGTTTATTTAGGAGGCAATATGATCGGAGTTGCAGGATTAGGAAAGAGCGGAATATCCGCCGCAAACTTGCTTTTAAAAAACGGTGAAGAGGTGATACTCTTTGACAGCAATAAAGAACTTGATAAAAATACGATTTTAGATAAGTTTGATAAGAAATATCATGAGAGAATAAAGATTGTCCTCGGTGATTTAAACGAGTCCGATGCAAAGGATATGAAATACTGCGTTATAAGCCCCGGAATCGACCTTGAGGTTGACTTTGTAAAGACATTAAAATCATGTAATATTCCTATATGGAGTGAGGTTGAACTTGGATATAAATATTCAAAAGGTGATTTGATAGCCATTACGGGAACCAACGGTAAGACCACCACAACATCACTTGTAGGCAAGATAATGTCAAACTTTAAGGAAAGTGCATTCACTGTAGGAAATATAGGTATACCTTATACAGATATTGCGGATAAGACAAATGAAAATACGGTTACGGTACTTGAAACCTCATCATTTCAGCTTGAGACCATAATAGATTTTAAGCCGAAGATATCTGCAATACTTAATATAACTCCGGACCACTTGAACAGACACCATACTATGGAGAACTATATAAAAGTAAAAGAGGATATAGAAAAAAATCAGGATGAGAATGATTTTTGTATACTCAACTACGAGGATGCGGCACTTAGAGAGTTTGCAAAGAGAGCAAAAGCAAAGGTTATATTCTTCTCAAGTAGAGAAAAACTTGGTGAAGGGTTTTATCTTGAGGACGGATTTGTTGTACAAAACAAGGGAGGAGTAGTCACCAAGCTTCTTGATACAGGCAAATTGAATATACTGGGCAGACATAATCATGAAAATGTAATGGCCGCTATGGCTATTTCCTATGCTTACGGTGTGCCTATGGATATCATTGTGAACACCTGTTATAACTTTAAGGCGGTTGAGCACAGAATAGAGTTTGTAAAAGAAGTAAACGGAGTAAAATATTATAACGACTCCAAGGGTACCAATCCGGATGCCGCAATACAGGCGGTGCTTGCGATGCCTGCCGCTACATATATTATAGGAGGCGGATATGACAAGGGCTCCGAGTATGACGAGTGGATAGAGAGTTTCGGTAACAAGGTAAAGAAACTTGTACTGATGGGAGCCACTGCCGATAAGATTGCGGATTGTGCAAAAAAACACGGATTTACAAATATAGAAAAGGTTGAGAGCATGCAGGAAGCGGTAAGTCTGTGTGCAAGTGAAGCAAAAGCGGGAGAGTATGTCCTTCTTTCACCGGCTTGTGCCAGCTGGGGAATGTTCAAAAACTATGAGGAACGCGGACATATATTTAAGGACTGTGTCAGGGATTTAGGATAATATGGCTGATGATATAAAAACCAAAAAGCCTCAAAAGACCGAACAGGAAAAAAAGGAACTTATAAATAAGGCCAAAAAAAAGGGAATTAAGGTTGAAAGACCAAAGCCGCCAAAGCCTAAAGAAGAAAAGAATAAGCCAAAGCCTAAAGAAGAGAAGAAAAAAACAGGCAGAATCTACTGTGACTACACTATGCTGTTTATGATCATTTTTTTACTTGTTTTCGGAGTAATAATGATTTATTCGGCAAGTTCATATACTGCCGGAATAAAGTTTAAGGATTCTGCATACTTTGTAAAAAACCAGATCAAATATACGCTGTTCGGTTTCGTTATATTTGGAGTAATGATGATGATTCCATATAAACTTTGGGTAAAAAAGGCGTATATTTGGTATATCGGAAGTATTGTATTGTCGGCAGCAGTGCTTGTTATCGGAAAGAGCGTCAACGGTTCCAAGAGGTGGATTGTTGTAGGTCCGGTAAGATTTCAGCCTTCCGAGTTTGTTAAGGTTACACTGATTTTATTTATTACTTATTATTTGGTAAAATATAAAGATGAGCTGTATTCAAGTGACAGAAAAGTTACTGAACATAGATTGTGGTGGCTGTTTTTATGGGTTATTATTCCGGTAGTACTGGTACTTGTTGCAAATTTGAGTACATCAATAATTATTTTTTTAATAGCTCTGGGTATGAGCTTTATCGGTACTTCAAATAAAAGATTGTTCACAGCAGGTGCTTTGACTTTTGCCGCTGTTTTGGCAAGTGCGAAACCTCTTGTAAAGCTTTTATATTCATGGGGATTCAGAAACTATCGTATTATGAGACTGCTTGTATGGGCCGAGCCTGAAAAGTTCAGCAGAGACGGCGGATATCAGGTAGTGCAGGGACTCTATGCTGTAGGTTCGGGCGGAATATTCGGAAAAGGTCTGGGTCAGGGAATGCAAAAATTCTTTATACCTGAGGCACAAAACGATATGATATTTTCAATAATAGTGGAAGAGTTCGGGCTTGTGGGCGTGCTTATGATACTGGCGGTATTTGCCTTTATTATAAGAAGAATGCTGATTATAGCGTTTTCTGTAAAAGATTTGGAAGGACGCTATATAGTTATAGGTGTGGTAATACATTTGTCTCTACAGGTAATACTTAATATAGCGGTAGTTACCGGAGTTATGCCGAATACCGGAGTATCTCTTCCTTTTATAAGCTATGGAGGCAGTTCCATAGTGGTATTGTTGGCTGAAATCGGTTTGGTTTACAGTGTGGCAAGAACTATAAAGATGGAATAATGATATGAAAAGATTATATATTGTTTTAGCCGTTATTGCCTTTATATTGCTTGGTGTTTATTCTGTAAGGATAGATAAGTTCAATTTTGGAGGAAATACCAGATACAGCGATGAAGAGATGAAAAAAATGATCTTCCCGAACGAGTTTTCAAAAGTAACGCTTTACAATGTTTTCAGAAGCAAGGTTAAAAAAGATTACAATATACCTTTTATACAGGGTATTGATATATATGTAACGGGTTTGCACAGTGCGGACATCATTGTATATGAAAAGAGTGTGGTCGGCTGTGTAAAGTATATGAGTTCATATATGTACTTTGATAAGGACGGTATTGTGGTGGAAAGTTCAAACACTCTTTTGGAAGGAATACCTGTTATAGACGGACTTGATTTCGGCAGGATTGTACTGTATGAAAAACTTCCTATATCAAATGAGAATGTCTTTAAAGAGATGCTTGATATCACACAGGTTTTGGTGGGATATGGAATAAATGTAGACAGGATAACCATATCATCGGACAACAATATTACACTTTATATAGGTAATATTGAAGTGTATTTAGGGGATTCAAGTGAACTTAACGGAAAAGTTGGTGAACTTAAAGATATATGGGAGAAGATAAAGGATTTATCAGGTACACTTTATCTGGATAATTACAATCCTATAAAGGATAATACTACATATACATTCAAAAAAAGATAAAATATTACATTGCACTTTAAAGAAAAATAAGTTGATATTTATATCAAAAACCTTTATTATTAGATGAGAGTTTGCTTAAGTGTAGGTGTACAGGAGGAAAAATATCTGTGTTAGAAATAAATAAGCCGGTAAATGAGAATGCAGCGAAGATCATCGTGGTAGGTGTCGGAGGTGCGGGAAATAATGCCGTAAACAGAATGATTGATGAAAATGTGGAGGGTGTAGACTTCATCGGTGTCAATACCGATAAGCAGGCCCTTGTAAACTGTAAAGCTGGAACTATTATCCAGATAGGAGAGAAGCTTACAAAGGGACTTGGTGCAGGTGCCAAGCCTGAAGTAGGTGAAAAAGCAGCGGAAGAGAATATAGAAGATATCACAAATAAGCTTAAGAATGCAGATATGGTATTTGTTACCTGCGGTATGGGTGGCGGTACCGGAACAGGTGCATCACCTGTTATCGCAAGAGCTTCAAAGGACCTTGGTATACTTACAGTAGGAGTAGTGACAAAGCCTTTCCCGTTTGAGGGTAGACAGAGAATGAAGAATGCACTTGCAGGTATAGAGAATCTGAAGCAGTATGTGGATACTCTGATTGTAATACCGAATGAGAAGTTGCTTCAGATAGTGGACAGAAAGACTACTATGCCTGACGCTCTGAAAAAGGCCGATGAAGTGTTGCAGCAAAGTGTTCAGGGTATAACAGATCTTATCAGTGAGACAGCTATTATCAACCTTGATTTTGCGGATGTTCAGACTGTAATGACAGGAAAAGGCCTTGCACATATCGGTATCGGCTACGGAACAGGTGACAACAAGGCGCTTGATGCTGTTAAGGCGGCAGTTTCATCACCGCTTCTTGAGACAAGTATCGACAATGCCACTCATGTGCTTATTTCAGTATCGGGTGATGTCGGCCTTGTTGAGGCGTATGAAGCAACCGACTATGTACGTGAGCTTGTAAGTGAAGAGGCGAATATTATCTTCGGTGCATCATATAATGATGCCGAGCCGGACAGTGTGAAGATTACAGTTATTGCTACAGGTGTTACTGCAGCGCTTAATGATATTCCGGCCGGAGAACTTATAAAGGATGTTAAGCATCAAAACAGTATTCCAAAGAGGAATGAGCCTTATCCACAGAACTTGAATACGGCTCCCCTACAGCCACAGCCTAAGGTGGAGCAGCCAAAGAGCGACTATCCTCCAAGCAATATACAAAGCTTCGGTGAGGGAAATTATTCAGAGGCAAGCTATGGCGGCTATACCGGAAACTACGGCTCATATCAGGGAGAGAATGTGTCTCAGCCTATGAACAATCAGCCTATAAATAATCAGGGAATGAATAATCAACCTATGAACAATCAGGGTATGAATAATCAGCCTATGAACAATCAAAATCCTTATACAGGAGGCTATACTTACGGTCAGCAGTCAGGTATCAGAGCTGTCAGACCGCATGGAGACGCCAAAATAAATGTACCTGATTTTTTAAAGAGAAAGAAATAAAAAGAGATATAAAAAACTGCCACCGACTTAGCCGGTGGCAATTTTTATTGATTTTTCATATACAGTTTTAAAAGTCCCTTGAGAAGCAGATTGTCATCCACTATAATATCATGTTTACAAAGAGGTGTGACAAAAGGCGCAAGTCCGCCGGTGGCAACCACATTCAGTTTTTGTCCAAGTTCTTCTTCCATACGTGATATTATTCCGTCCATCATACCGGCGTGTCCGAATAAAATACCGCTTCTCATACTGTCAACGGTATTTTTGGCTATAACCTTCTTAGGCATATCAAGGTTTACCTGTGGAAGCTGAGCGGTCTTTGAGCTGAGTGTATCAAGTGATATGCGAAGTCCGGGATGTATGATACCTCCTATATAGTTGCCATGTATATCAACCACAGAGATAGTGGTTGCAGTACCCATATCAATGATGGCAAGAGGCAGAGGGTATTCTTCCATAGCGGCAACGGCATCGACTATCATATCCGATCCGACAGATTTCGGATTGTCCATAAGTATGTTAATACCTGTTTTCATGCCCGACTCTACAAGCATACATTCAATACCGAGTATTTTCTTTACGGCATTTCTTATGGTTATATTGAGCGGAGGTACCACACTTGAGAGGATGGCGCCTTCTATGTCATTTGCCTTTACACCATGTATATCAAGTATGCCTTTTATATACATACAGTATTCAAGCTCCGTTCTGGTAGTATGAGTGGTAATTCTTTCAAGGAAATATATTTGCTTATTGTCGATTCCACCTACTACAATATTTGAGTTACCCATATCGATTGCTAAAATCATAAAATTGTCCTTCTTAATATTAAAATAAAAGCTGTATACTAAAGTATACTAATCTCTCTTCTTGCTTGCAATAATAAAATAGCGTATAATCGATAAGTATGATATTTAATAAGGATTTTGGAGGCTTTATGCTGGAAAATAAAAATATATTGCTTGGGGTTACAGGAGGAATTGCGGCGTATAAGATTGCAACTCTTGCAAGTATGTTAAAAAAGCAGAAGGCAAATGTAAAGGTGATTATGACTGAGAATGCCACACAGTTTATCACGCCTATGACATTTGAAACGTTGACTGCAAATAAAGTATATACAGATACATTTGACAGAAACTTTGAATTTAAAGTGGATCATATAGAGCTTGGTAAGTGGGCGGATGTTTTCCTTATTGCACCTGCAAGTGCCGATGTGATAGGCAAGCTTGCAAACGGTATTGCAGATGATATGCTTACAACTACGGCACTTGCAATGAGATGTCCTATAGTCGTTTCACCTGCAATGAATACTGCAATGTATGAAAATAAGATAGTAAAGCACAATATGATGAAGCTTAGAACTTACGGCATGGAAGTTATTTTGCCTGCAAGCGGATATCTGGCGTGCGGAGATAGTGGAGCGGGAAAGATGCCTGAGCCGGAGGTGCTTTTGGAATACATTAAGAAGGCATTATATAGTGAAAAGGATTTGGCAGGAAAGAAGGTCTGTGTCAGTGCCGGGCCTACAAGAGAGGCTATTGACCCTGTAAGATATATTTCAAACAACTCCACAGGAAAGATGGGGGTCGAGATTGCAAAGATGGCGGCATACAGAGGTGCCAAGGTAACTTTGGTGATAGGACCGTCAGATGAGTTTGTGCCTGATTTTATAAACAGAGTCGATATAAAGTCCGCAGAGGATATGTATGATGAGATAATGAAGATATCGGATTCACAGGATATCATAATAAAGGCTGCCGCAGTGGCTGATTATACACCTGCAAAATACAGCAATGAGAAAATAAAGAAAAAAGACAATGAATTGTCTATAGAACTTTCAAGAACCAAGGATATTTTAAAGGAACTTGGAGAGAGGAAGAAGGAGAATTCCAAAAAGCAGTTTTTATGCGGATTTTCTATGGAAACCGAAAATATGGAAGAGAACTCCAAAAAGAAACTGAAAAGCAAAAATGTTGATATGATAGTTGCAAACAATGTAAAGGTTGAAGGCGCAGGCTTCGGAACCGATACAAATGTGGTCACCATATATACAAAGGATAAAGAGATAATACTTGATAAGCTGTCCAAACTTGAGGTGGCAAAAAAGATATTTGATGAGATAGTGAGGAATTTTTAAGTGAATTTTGAAGAGATAAGTAAGAGAAGGACATTTGCCATAATATCACACCCTGATGCGGGTAAGACAACACTTACAGAGAAGTTTTTGCTCTATGGAGGAGCAATAAACCTGGCAGGAAGTGTAAAAGGAAAAAAGACCGCCAAGTATGCGGTAAGTGACTGGATGGAGATAGAAAAGGAGAGGGGTATCTCGGTAACATCTTCGGTTATGCAGTTTAATTATGAAGGATTTTGTATAAACATACTTGATACACCCGGACATCAGGATTTCTCAGAGGATACCTATAGAACTTTGATGGCGGCGGATTCGGCAGTCATGGTAATAGATGCGAGCAAGGGTGTGGAGGCACAGACAATCAAGCTCTTTAAGGTCTGTGTGATGAGAAAGATACCTATATTCACCTTTATAAATAAGCTGGACAGAGAGGCAAGGGATCCGTTTGAACTTTTGGACGATATTGAGAGTGTCTTGGGTATAAGGACATGCCCTGTGAACTGGCCTATAGGTTCGGGAAAGAACTTTAAAGGTGTATATGACAGACAGACAAAGCAGATAAATAAGTTCACAGCAGCCAATGCAGGTATGAAGGAAGTGGATACACAGCTTATTGAACTTGACGACAGTAAACTTGATGACTACATAGGGTTTGACTATGCGGATATATTGAGAAATGATATAGAGCTTTTGGACGGTGCCAGTGACGATCTTGATATGGAAAAGGTGTCCGTGGGTGAGTTAAGTCCGGTATTTTTCGGTTCTGCGCTTACAAACTTCGGAGTACAGACCTTCCTTGAGCATTTCCTTAAGATGACATCGTCACCGTTAAAAAGAAAGACACATGAAGGCTATGTGGACCCTATGAAGGATGAGTTTTTCTCCGCATTTGTATTTAAAATACAGGCAAATATGAACAAAGCACACAGAGACAGAATAGCCTTTATGAGAATATGTTCAGGTGAGTATGATGCAGGCATGGAGGTTATCCATGTACAGGGAAACAAAAAAATTCGCTTAAACCAGTCCACACAGATGATGGCGGATGAGAGAAAGATAGTGGAAAAGGCATATGCAGGAGATATTATAGGAGTATTTGACCCGGGTATATTCGGTATAGGAGATACTTTGACCACTGCAAATAATATTGAGTTTGAGGGAATCCCTACATTTGCACCTGAGCATTTTGCCAGAGTGCGTCAGGTGGACACTATGAAGAGAAAACAATTCTTAAAAGGTGTGTATCAGATAGCACAGGAGGGTGCAATCCAGATATTCCAGGAGTACAATACCGGAATGGAAGAGATTATAGTGGGAGTCGTAGGTGTATTGCAGTTTGAGGTACTGACCTACAGACTTAAGAATGAATACAATGTAGATGTAAAACTTGACAAGCTGCCTTATGAGCATATAAGGTGGATTGACGAGTCGTCTACTGTGGATATTGATAAGATTCAAGGTACAAGTGATATGAAGAAAATTAAAGACCTCAAAGATCGTCCTCTGCTTATCTTCACACATCCGTGGAGTATAAGAATGGTGGAGGAAAGAAATGAGGGACTTGTACTTAGCGAGTTCGGAAAGAACTAGAAAGGAAAATATGAGAAAATACAGAGAAGAGATAGAAAAGTATATAGATGAGCATACAAATGAGATGGTGGAGGATATAAAAAGACTTTGCGCGATAAACAGTGAAAGAAGCGAGTATGTGGAGGGTGCCCCTTTTGGTGACGGCCCGAGGAAAGCACTTGTTTTGGCACTTGATATGGCGGATAAGTACGGTTTTGATATTACAAATTATGACAACTATGCCGGTGCAATAGACTTAAACAAAAAGGCAAAGGGTCTTGATATACTTGCACATCTTGATGTCGTACCGGCAGGCGAGGGATGGAGTGTAACAAATCCCTTTGAACCTAAGGTTGAAGACGGCAAGATATACGGAAGAGGAACATCCGATGACAAGGGACCTGCCGTTGCAGCGCTTTATGCACTTCGTGCGGTTAAGGAACTGGGTATTCCTGTAAAGAAGAATGCCAGACTTGTACTGGGAACAGACGAAGAATGTGGCAGCGCCTGCATCAAGTATTACTATACAAAGGAAAAACAGGCTCCTATGACATTCTCACCTGACGGAGAGTTCCCGGTAGTAAATATAGAAAAGGGACAGCTTCAGGGAGAATTTTTGGCTGCAGTGGAGGATGCCGGAGATAAGAGACTTGTAAGCATTGACGCCGGAACAAAGGTAAATGTGGTTCCGCCTAAGGCAAAGGCTGTAATAGAAGGCTTCAGTGTTGATGAGGTGGAAAAAGAGGCAAAGAAGGTAACAAAGGAGACAGGTATAAAGTTTGCCTATGACCTTGAGCCTGTATTTGAAATAACCGCAATGGGCGCAAACGCTCATGCTTCAACTCCGCAAATGGGTAACAATGCTATAACAGGGCTGCTTGAGTTGCTTTCAAGACTTAAGTTTTCACCTTCAAATAAAATAGAAACTCTAAAGAAGCTTTACAAGCTGATGCCGCATGGAGATACAAGCGGTGAGGCACTGGGTATTGCCGTTAAAGATGAAAAAAGCGGTGAACTTACACTGGCATTTTCAATGCTGGATTTAAAGGACAACAGATTACACGGATTCTTTGACTGCAGAATACCTGTAAGCGGTGACGGTGATAAGATACTTGAAACTGTAAAGAAGAAGTTTAAAGGTATTGATGTGGAACTTTTGAATGATACTGTAAAATTGCCACATGAGGTGGATGCAAATTCACCGTTTATAAAGACATTGCTTTCAATATATGAGGACTACACAGGACTTAAGGGAGAGTGTATCGCCATGGGCGGAGGAACCTATGTGCATGATATAGAAAACGGTGTTGCATTCGGTGCGGTTTTCCCGGGAACGGATACAAAAATGCACGGTGCGGATGAGTTCGTAGTGATTGACGAGCTGGTAGCCGCAGCGAAGATATTTGCACAGTCTATAGTAGAACTGTGTGAGTAAGGGGGAGTATGGATTCTATTGTAAGTTTAAAGGGCATGGGCAAGGTATTTCATACCAAAAACGGCGATGTCAAAGCCCTTGACAATATCAATCTGGATATAAACAGAGGTGAGATATTCGGAATAATCGGTCTTTCGGGTGCGGGAAAGTCAACACTTGTAAGATGTATCAATTATCTTGAGATACCTACTGAAGGAGATGTTTTCTTTGAAGGTAAAGGACTGAAAGGTATGAGTGAACTTCAGATAAGAAGAGTCAGAAGAGATATGGGTATGATATTCCAACAGTTCAACCTGCTTTCACAAAGAAATATCCTTGATAATGTCTGCTTTCCGCTTGAAATAAGCGGAGTACCTAAGCCTAAGGCAAGACAGAGGGCAAAGGAGCTTTTAAACCTTGTAGGTCTTTTGGACAGAGAAAAGGCATATCCTGCACAGCTTTCAGGAGGGCAAAAGCAAAGAGTGGCGATTGCAAGGGCGGTTGCCACCAATCCGAAATTATTATTATGTGATGAAGCCACATCCGCACTTGACCCGAATACCACAGGGCAGATTCTTGACCTTATAAAGGATATCAATAAAAAGATGGGCATTACAGTAATAGTGATTACTCATGAGATGAAGGTTATTGAAAGTATCTGTGACAGAGTGGCAATAATTGAAAACAGTAAGATTGCGGAGGTGGGCAAGGTCGAAGATATATTTGCCGACCCGCAGTCTGAAATAGGAAAGAAGCTGATACTTGGCGATGTTATGGAGAGAAAAGAAATCGTTTCAGGTGTTAAGTTAAGAATTGAGTTTGACGGCAGAAGCTCGTTTGAGCCTGTACTTTCAAATATGATTCTCTCCTGTGACATTCCTGTAAATATACTGTATGCACAGACTAAGGATATAGGCGGAAGTGCATATGGACATATGATTATCCAGATATCGGGTGAAGAAGAAGCTCAAAAGGCAAAGAGATACCTTGACAGTATCAAAATGAGCTACCATGAGCTTGATTTTTCAGATAATAGTAATGAAAAAATAAGTCTTAAAAAGGGAGAGGAGGATTAGTATGGTTTCAATGATTTTGACAGGCTTGTATGAGACTTTATTGATGACTGCAGCCTCTTCATTCTTTTCATATGTGATAGGTATTCCTTTGGGAGTTTTATTGGTAGTGAGCGATACAAACGGTATCAAGCCGATGCCTGTATTAAACGGTATACTGGGTTCCGTTATAAACTTGATAAGGTCTATACCTTTTATGATTTTGCTTATTATGGTTATACCGCTTACAAGACTGATGGTAGGTACTTCCATAGGTCCTGTTGCGGTTATTCCGCCTCTTGTTATAGCCGCCGCGCCATATATTGCCAGAATGGTGGAGTCTTCTTTAAAAGAAGTGGATGCCGGAGTAATTGAGGCTGCAAAGTCTATGGGTGCAAGCAATATGCAAATCATATTTAAGGTACTTTTGCCTGAATCAAAACCTTCACTTTTGGTAGGTGCGGCTATATCCGTGACCACTATTTTAGGTTATTCGGCAATGGCCGGATTTACAGGCGGCGGAGGACTCGGTACTATTGCCATCAACTACGGTTATTACAGATATCAGACAGATATCATGTTTATCACTGTAGCTATTTTGGTCATCCTTGTACAGATAATACAGGAAATATTTATGAGAAGTTCCAAGCACTCTGACAAGAGAGTAAGATAACAGGTTATAAGAAAAGACTATAAACATACTAAGTATAAAGGATTGACAGAAGAATGTTTTTAGTCTATACATTGTATATAAGAAAACAACGGAGGAGAATATATATGAAGAAAAGAATTTTATTGGCATTAGGTTTGGCATCACTGCTTGCTTTGGCAGGATGCACAAAGAAGGCGGCAGATACAACAACTTCAAGTGAGAGCGCAAGTGAGTCTGTAAGCGAGTCATCAAGTGAGAGCGCAGCTGCAACCGGAGAGTTAAAGACAATAACTGTAGGAGCATCTCCTGCACCACATGCGGAGATACTTGAAGCTGCAAAGCCGGTTTTAAAAGAAGAGGGATATGATCTTAAGATTGTTGAGTACAATGACTACATTCAGCCGAATGTTGCACTTGATTCAAAGGAACTTGATGCAAACTACTTCCAGCATTATCCATACCTTGAAAACTTCAACAAGGAGCATAATACAACTTTAGTTTCAGCAGGTGCAATACACTATGAGCCTTTCGGTATATATGCGGGAAAGACAAAATCACTTGATGCAATTAAGGACGGAGCCAAGGTTTCAGTACCTAATGATGCAACAAACGAGGCGAGAGCACTTCTTTTACTTGAAGCGAACGGACTTCTTAAGTTGAAAGAGGGTGCAGGAATCAATGCTACAAAACAGGATATAGTAGAGAATCCTAAGAACCTTGATATAGAAGAGATTGAGGCTGCACAGGTGGCAAGAACTCTCAGTGATGTGGATATCGCTGTAGTAAACGGCAACTATGCAATACAGGCGGGACTTAAGGTGAGCGATGCGCTTGCAATCGAGGATGCAAAGTCAATTGCGGCTACAACATATGCAAATATCATTGCTGTAAGAGACGGAGATCAGAAGTCGGATGCGACACTTGCACTTATTAAGGCACTTGAGAGCGATACTGTAAAGAAGTTTATAGAAACCAAGTATAACGGTGCTGTTGTACCTATGTTCTAATCTATGAAGACTTTATCTAAGAATATAATTGTACTTGCTGCGGCTGTCTTTGTATTTGTATTTTTTATACTGACAAACAGTGTGTACGGCGCACAGGCAAATGTACAGTCCGCAATCGACAATATGGATTTTGAAAGAAAATCAAAGAATGAGATAAGTTTATCTTTTTCAAGCAGCGGCATAAATGAAGTAAACAGATATGTAATTCTTAGAAAAGATAAGACTTCAAAAAATTTTGTTGAGATAAAGAAAATAGCTTCAAAGGATATGTCTAAGACCGGAAATATTACCTATACCGATAAGTTAAGTGCTACAGGCTATGTCAGATATGAGTACAGAGTGGACGCTTATTTAAAGACCGGAAAGGTATTAAAGGGCAAGTCGATATATGCAAGTAATGTATTGGTTTGCCTTGATCCGGGACATTTTCAGACAAAGAATGCCGTAGAAGGTGATGAGGGCTACGGTTATTCCGAAGCTATGGCCGTTCTTAAGCTTGGACTTTCACTCAGAGATACCTTAAAGAAAAATTACGGTATCAGCTGTGTGATGACAAGGACTACCGAAAGTATTACAATTGACGGATTCAGCGATAAGAATCTGGACGGCGGACATATTTCACTTCGCGGTGATTTCGCAAAGAGAAACGGAGCGGATATATTTATTTCATTGCATACCAACTCAAACAATCCTCATGCCAACGGTTATCCTACAGACAGTCAGCCTCTTGCTATAAACAAGCCGATTATCATATTAAACTCTTTGGCAAAAGAGAATGATATGTGTATAAATATGGCAAATAAGCTTGGCGAGAATCTCACAAAGGTAAGCTTTGACGAGGGACTTTCAAAGAGCAAAAGTTTTGACTCTGTAAAGAAAGGCTCAATAGGTGAGTGGACTGTAGCTAAAAATGACAGTATTACTACAAACGGCAGTGTGTATTACAGACTTGGTGAAAACGGAGACTACTACGGTGTACTAAGAGGAGCCAATGCGGCGGGAGTTTTCGGTATGATAGTGGAACACGGTTTTCACTCGGTGCCTGAGGTCAGAAAGAAGGCTATGCAGTCTGATTTGATAAACAAATGGGCGAATGCAGACGCCAAGGCTATAGCGGAAGGATTCGGATTCTAATATAAGGGAACCTTTAGTTGATGACTGAAGGTTCTTTTTTTATTAAAATTTTAAAATATTTTTTAAGAATGCTAATTTATAATGAAAAAAGTTACAAAATATAGTAAAATAAATGTGCTAGTATTTTACTATTTATGTAGATTTCGGGAGGATATTTTATGAATTGCAAAAAATGTAATGCACCGTTAGAACCGGATGAGATGTTCTGTGCAAATTGCGGAGAAAAGAACCCTGATTACAAGCCGGCAGATGCAAGTGCTTTTGAAGGATATGATGAAGGCCCAAAGAAGAAAAAGAAACCTGTAGCTTTGATAGCAGGTGTTTTGGCGGCGGTTGTAGTTGTAGGAGCGGTATATGCGGGAGTAGGTGTTGCAAAGAGCGTATTTATGTCACCTAAGGATCAGTTTAAGGCCGCAATACAAAAAGAGTCCGATTCCGTGATAGGTTATATCGGAAAGTCAATAGACAGAGTGAAGGAAAGATATAAAGCATACGGAGACGGATACAATACAAACGGTATTGCAAGTTTTGAGTTGTCAAACAAGGGTAAGGATTTTTTATCATCCGAGCTTGGAATTTACAGTGATATAGACTGGTTTGACAATTTACAATTGGAATATAACGGCAATGTTACTCTTGATGATATGGAAATCGAGTTTAATACAAAACTTAATAAAAAGGACCTTTTTAAGGTAGATGCATATATGAATGATAAGAGTATGCAGGTAAAATTGCCTGAATTTTCAGATGATGTACTCACATTTAATACGGATGAATTATCGGGAATAGGGTATATGGGAGGATTCAATGCTTTTGAGTCATTGGATATAAACGCCATGTTTGCAGAGGCTGTTCCGGATTCGGCAAAACTTAAAAAGATTTCAGATAAGTATACAAAGATTTTTCTTGAAAATATAGATGATGTGGAAAAGACCTCGGACAGTGTAGAGGCACAGGGCGTGAGAGTAAAGGCTACAAAGCTTACAGCATATATATCTGGAGATAAAATAAAAGAAATCAAAAAGGATATTCTTGATAAAGCGCTTGAAGACGACGAACTTAAAGAGACTGTTATAAAGTGCGGTGACGCATACGGAAAATTCTCAGATAACGGAATGTCAGGTAAGGAGGCTTATGATGAATTCAGAAGTCTTGCAGAGCTTGAGCGTGAATATGCGGACAGCGAGCAGTTTAACGACCTTGAGTTCAGTATATGGGTTTCAGGTAAGAAAGTTGTAGCAAAAGAACTGGTTGCAGACAATCAGACTGTAATTGAGTATAAGACTCCTGTAAGTGCCTCAAAGCTGGGCGTAGAAATCAATATAGGTGACGGATATGAAAAGTTAAGTATTACAGGTAAAGGTAAGATAAAGAACTCGGCTTTAATCGGAGATTTTGATATCACAGCTTCAGGACAAACCGTCAGTATCGGTGTCAACAGAATAGATTTGAAAAAGTTGAAAAACGGATATATGGATATGGACTTGGATTTTGCGTCTGTGACCGACAGAGATATAGCCGACTACAGTTTAGGTGTAAAGGTGCAGGAGGATACAAAGAAGAGTTCGGTTATTTTAAATATTATGAAAGATGACGACACTCTTGTAAGAGTTGCCGTAGACGATGCAACAGGCAAATTCAATAAGCCGAATGAGCTTGACGGAAAGAAGCTTGACTCCACCAACGATACGGATTTGCAGGAGTACGGAGAGAACTTTGACAAGGACAAATTCACAGACAGGTTAAGGAAAGCCGGAGTCCCGAGCGAATATGTGGATGAGTTGGAAGATGAAATCAACTAGTATAGATATAGTAGGACTGAAAAAAAGATACGCAAAAAGAGATATACTAAGAGGAGTATCTCTTAGTATAGAGTTTGGCAGTTGTATAGGGATTTTAGGAGGGAATGGTAGCGGAAAGACTACCATTCTCTCTATATTGGCAGGAATAACCGATGCCGATGAGGGAGAGTTTATCTGTGAGGGGTATGATCTTTTAAAGGATGACAAAAGGAGAAGATTTGTTGTAGGGATAATACCGCAGAAAAATCCGCTTATAGAGGAGCTTTCGGCAAAGGACAATCTTTTGCTTTGGCATGACAGGAAATATTTGGATATCAGTGCAAAAGAGGGAATAATAAGAGACCTCGGCGTCACAAAATTTATAAACAAAAAGGTATCTACTTTAAGCGAGGGTATGAAAAAGAGACTTTCAATAGCCTGTGCGGTAAAGAAACATTCAAAGATATTGCTTATGGATGAGCCTAGTGCGGCGCTTGATATTGCGGCAAAGGAAGTAATACATGAGTATATAAAAAAGTTCACCGCTATGGGAGGTATAGTCATACTTGTGACACATGATGAGGGTGAGCTTAATTTATGTGACAGATATTATATTTTAAAAGACGGATTACTTAGTGATTACCGCTTTGACGGCGATATAAAAAATCTTGCGAAACTGATAGGTGATTAGATGTTCAAATCTTATCTTTTGATTCAAATAAAGAGATTGTTTCGAGTACTTCCGATGGCTCTTTTGTTTAATTTTTTGACAATAGCAGGTATTTGCGGCATTTTTGCTTTAAAAATCGGGACGGCCGGTAAGTCACAAAGCAGGATAGGAGTCGGCATAGTAGGGAGTATTGAAAATAAATATATGAAACTTGGAGTGGAGATGTTAAACAATATGGATGCTTCAAGGTTTTCAATAAAGTTTATAAATATGGACGAGACCGCGGCAAAAAGCTCTCTGAAATCAGGCGAGATAATAGGTTATTTTAAAATAGATAAGGACTTTATAGAGGCGCTTGAAAACGGAGAAAACAGACCTATAGAATATGTAAGCTCGGGAGCAGGCATGGTAAGTGATCTGTCAAAGGAGGTTGCTGCCGTTTTTTCAACGCTTTTGGTAAACTCAGAAAGAGCGATATATGCGGCAGATGATTATCTGATTGATCATCCGCAGGTATATGACAGAGAGCGTGCAAATACCGAACTTAATATAGAACTTTTAAAGAATGTAATGAGCAGAGGTAAAATATATGATGTGAAAAGTGTTGATACTCTGAGCGCACTTTCAGATACGGATAATTATATTTGCGGTATGAGCGTTCTTTTTATGATGTTTACAGGGCTTGGACTTGGAGGGTTGCTTTCTGAAAAAAATGAGAGTCTTTTAAAGGTATTAAAATCTGGAGGACTTTCATACTCTGCTTCACTTACTGCGGATATACTTGTAGTAAGCCTGTATATAAGCTTAATGGTGATTATATTTACAGCCGGTATGGCTTTGACAGGTGATATTTTATCGTGGAATCATAATTCTTTACATTTATTTGAATATTGCAAAGATATAATTTTTTTATCCGCTATGTTTGCTTCAATGCATTTGTTCATATATGAGATAACAGCTAAAAGAGTGGTGGCGGTACTTTTGGAGCTGTTACTTGGGCTTTCACTCGGATATATAGGCGGATGTATCTACCCTATAAGATTTTTTCCGGATACTGTAAAGGGGCTTTCAATGTTTTTGCCTTCAGGTGCGGGTATACAGGTACTTAGTGACGGCATGGGGTATAATGTGGATATTTTTTATTTTGCGGTGATACTTGTATACAGTATTTTATTTATCGGAGGAGTATATGTTTTGCGAAATAAAAGATAATATCCTGACAATAAAAAGATGGTATATTGCTCTTTTTAAAAGACTTCTAAAAAGGACCGAGTTTATAGTAATGCTTCTTACATTGCCTTTACTTGTATTTGGCATAATGTCCGTATCCAAGCAAAAAAAGGGATTACTTGATATCGGAATTGTGGCGTATTCTTCATGTAACAGTGATGTAAGAGCGGTTGTAAATAAGCTTAAGAATGAGAAGAGTGTACTTGACTTTAAGGTTTACGGCGACGAACAACTTGCAAAAGAAAGTTTGAAAAGAGGAAAGCTTGATATCATATGGGTATTTCCGGATTCACTTGATGATATGGTAGATAATAGTATAAAGGTGATTCAAGGCAAAGACTCTGCTATAAACAGTATCACAAGAGAAAAGCTGTATGCCGCACTGTATCCGTATATTGCACACTCCGAGTATATAAAATATATGAGAAAAATCGGTGTGAGTGATACAAAGGTGCTTGATAAATATTTTGACGATATAGATGTGGACGGTGACTTTATAAAGTTTGAGGGTGTAAAAGGAAAGAGTCCTTATGAAAACCTTGACTATATGACATATCCGATAAGAGGTTTTATATGTATATGGCTTTTTGTAGGTACTTTGACTGCCGATATCTATTTTTTAAATGATGAGAAAAACGGACTTTTTTCTATGGCGGATAAAAAGATTAAGAGAGTCATTGCATCTGTATACAGCGTAGGTATTGCGGCTACATTGGCAGCTGTAATGCTTTTTACATTATTTTTGACAGGTCAGGCGGCAGATATATTTATTGAGATAGAGGCTATATTTTTACTTTCGGTCTCGTTTATACTGATTGCGGATATACTTGGAAAAACTTTTAAAAGAGCCGAAATATTGGAAGCGCTTATTTTTCCGCTTATTTTATTTTTGATTATTTTTGCACCTGTAATATTTGATGTGAGAGTTTTGGGTATCAGGTTTATTACAAGGCTTGATCCGATATATTACTATTTGAGTGTGATTGAAGACGGCAGGTTTTATGATTTTATATTATTTGTTGCGGCATTGCTGTCTGTTGATAAAATTATATCCTTTATAAAACTCAAATAAAAAAGCACCTGCGAGACGGTTATTGTCAAACAGGTGCCTTTTTTTAATATGCCGTTACGGCATCATATATTGCTATTGTAGCGTTGCTGCCCGGGTCCACAGAGTACTGTGAAAATCTCCAAACACCGTCACTGCCTTTTTTGAGGACATATTCAGGTTTTTGGTTTACTCTTTCCCATATCCTTATTTGTGAATCCGGACCTACATTCCACGAATTTCTATAAAGTATATTATTTAGCTGGTTTAATTTATCTCCGGTAAAGGAGCTGTACTTTCTGTCAAGTATAACATCATAATCTTCGTCGGTAGCAAGTTTTATAGTATTTTCATCCACTACAGTGATTGAACTTACACTGTATGACATCAGGCTCTCACTTACCACATTGGCAAATCCGCCTGTAACCTGCTTTGACATCTGGTACTTCAGTCCGGTTTCGTCTGTAGGACTTACAGTATCATCTATCTTTGAAGCCAATTGGTTGTAACTGTGAGAATTCATATCTTCGATATAGCTTCTTAAGAAATTACCTAAAAGAGTGTTGAAAAAGTCGTTTCCCGAGTTTGTCTCTATATCGGCACTTCCACCGACACCGTCTCCCTTTACATACACATTAAAATCTCTTTTATCCGTATAGTTTGTCGGATCCGGCATTTCGTATTCTATTTCGTAGTACTTCTTCATTCCTGTATATATGCTGTTGTAGAAATTACCCATATCCATACCGAAAGAGGAGAAGTATTTAAACTCACCTCCTGAGGCTGAAGTGATCTGCATAAGTTCAGGGTCGTTTGCACTGTAGTTATCACCTATTCTTACTATATAAACAGGTATCTTGTAGGATGATACCACATTGACTACATCGCTTGCACTGTTATAGCTTCCTACATCCTCACCGTCTGTAAAAGCCAGAACACATTTAGCACCCGGTATTCCGGATACATCCTGTACTGCATAGATAAGTGTATCGTAAAGTTTTGTCTGACCGGAGGCCACATATGAAAAAATCTTTTGATTAAGTGCGTTTACATCAGATGTGAAAACTCCGCTTTTATCAATATATGAGTTGAACTCAGTAAGCTTTACTTTATCCCCTACATTGAACTGTACGGTATTTAAAAAAGTTGACATTACAGTCTTTGCGCTGCTTAGTCTCTCACCTTCCATACTGGAACTGGTATCCGCTACCATATCAATGTTCAATGCGTCCTTTTGGTCAAGCATTGAGATATTTTTAATGGTTACGGATTGAAAATCACCGTTTGCTACGCTTTTTTGTGAGACAAAGAACATATTAGGCGAGAGATTGGTGACAACATTTCCGGATGAATCTTTTACATCCACATACATTCTGACTGTAGGATAGTTGGTGTAGTCAAACTGGACAATATTTACATCAAGACCTGTAAGCTTTGTGCTTGAATTTTCCACAAGCTTACTGAAGCTCTCTGAAATATCCTTATAATTGCTGAAGTCGTGCTTTTTTATCATGTCTGAAACAGTTTCACTGTACTCGGAGATTTTTTTCTTATCATCCTCCGAGGCGTACGGTACATCTGTTTTGCCCAACTTCTCTACAAGGTCCTTAGCCGAATCCTCAAGCCTTGATTCTATTTGAGAGCTTAGCTTTACAAGCTTTTTTGCAGTCAAAAGTTGAGTTTTGTAATCATTGTCCTTGATATCGTCACATTCTTCATCAATCTTTTGAAGCTTTTCCTTCTCATCGTCCTCAAGTCCGTAAGACTCAAGTTTTTCGGCCAAATCCATTTCCCAGGCGTTGAATTCCTTGCCTTCGGTTATCTTTTTCAGGCTGCCCTTGTCAGTGAGACTGCAGGCGGATATAGAAAATGATAGAGCCAGTAAAGTTGCGGCAATTATGATTTTTTTCATATTTAATAAAAACTCCTTACTTTATTATTAATATTATACATCTTAAAATATTAAGTGTAAATCATGAATAAGTTTTACGAAACATTTATATTTATAATTATTATTGACAGTATTATAAGACAACGGTTGTTTATAAAGTATTTTGTCAAAATTATGATTATATAATTAGGATATGCTTAACAAGAAATTATTTTTTATAGTATTTAAGAATCAATTATGGTAAAATTTACTGTATAAAGAAGATTCTATTACATATCGAGGAGGGAATAATATTATGGCAAAATTCTGTGCAAATTGCGGCGCACCGATGGAAGACGGGGATGCTGTCTGCGGACAATGTGGTACACCTGTTTCAAATGTTGTAAAGGATAAAGCTGAGACAAAGGCTGTGCCTGAAGGAGGAAGCAATAAAAAGCTCGGCATTGCGGTTGCTGTAGGATGTGCTGTAGTTGTAATAGCTGTTATAGCGGTAATAGCAAATATAATCGGCGGCGCTTCAGGATATAAATCCACTTTAAATAAGTTTGTTAAGGCGATGAAAAACGATGACGATACTACGATTGTATCCATATCAAGCAGCATAAGCCAAGATATTTACGGAGCTAAGGATTATGACAAGATGATTGACAGATTCCTTGATAACAAGCTTGACGGCTATGAGGACAGGATAGACAGTGAGGTTAAAAAGATTACTTATGAGATAAAGGACAAGTCTGAAATTACAGACAGAAAACTTGAAAAGTATAAGGATAAGCTTTCAGACGACTACAATGTGGATACAAACGGCATTACAAAGATGATAAAGATTGATAAACTCAAGCTTACCGTAAAGGGCAGCAAGAAGTCATCATCAGACAGTATTGACGATCTTTATCTTATAAAGGAAGACGGTAAGTGGACAATATTCTTTGATGATTACGGAATATTCAGATAGATAAGGGAGAATAAGCATGTTTTGTACAAAATGCGGGAAGCAGGTAAGAGACGGACTCAAGTACTGCACGAACTGCGGTGCACCTATAAAACAACATGAGAGTGGAGGTACAGGCGGTCAGAACAGGATTGTAGCAGGCGGCAAGGTAAATCTTAAAAAGGATGACGATACTGCAAAACCTGCAGCGGTTTCACAGCCAAGCAACAGTATAAGTTTCAATACGGGAAATACCGCAGGAAACACTCCTGTCAAAAAGCCTAAAAAGAATAAAGGAATTAAGATTGCAATTATTACAATACTCGGTATTATATTGGCAATTCTTTTGATTATCTTTGCACTTGTTCAGACCGGAGTTATCAGCATATCTGTAAGTGATAATGAGAATCAGGAAAGTACACTTGATAAGAGCAAGTCGTCCAAAAGAGAGAAGGAAAAGGAGAGAAGGGCCAAGGAAAAAGAGAGCGAGAGTGAGAGTGAAGCAAATACTATGCCTACTGTAGAACAGACGGAGCCTAATACTATGCCTACAGTGGCACAGACAGAAAGCGTTACAGTACCCGGTACAGTTGCAATGAACAGTGAATTTATTTTGCCTGACAGCAGCACAAGGGTACTTGATAAGAGTGAGTTGGCAGGTTTTACTGCCGAACAGTGTCGCCTTGCAAGAAATGAAATCTATGCAAAACACGGAAGAATGTTTGATGACGCCGGATTGCAAAATTACTTCAATTCACGCAGCTGGTATCACGGAACTATACCTGCAGACAGATTCAGTGACACAATGCTTAGTGATATTGAGATACAAAACAGAAATTTGATAATCGCATATGAAAAGGAAATGGGATATACAAAGTAAGGAGGTAATATGAAAAAGAATAAGATGTATCATTTAGTGTGCGGTATATTGATTATATCGGTAGCGGCAAGTATAAGTGTCAGCGCAGGTACCGCAAAGAGAAAGGTAAAACCTGTTACAAGGTATAATACTGCAGAAACAGCCGCCGCTACACAGGCCGCTACGCAGGCACAGGAAAAGAAAACGGCAGTTGCCCAAAACGGAGTATATCACCTGAGCGAGAATTCAAAGTACAGACCTTATCTGTGGAAAAATGCGGACGGAAGTGCACCTGATTATAAGGCTTATGTATTTGAACCTAAGGTGTTCAACGGCCATACGGTATTTGTAGACCCGGGACATGGTGACAATTCGGCACCTGAAGCCAATCAAAAAAGAGAAAAATATTATCCGGTTGATGACTCGCTGCTAAAGAGTATGAAGACTTCCATGGTAGGCGCTAAGGCGTACGGAGTCGGTGTGGAGGCCAGAGACAGCAAAAATGTCTATGATAAAATAGAAACTGAACCTGAGTTCAGTCTTAAGGTGGCTCTGAAACTGAAGGATTTGCTTATAAATAACGGATACCGTGTAGTTATGAGCAGAACGGATTTTAATCAAAATATTTCAAACGGTGCAAGAAGTGCTATAGCAGGTGAGACCTCCGATATTATGGTATCAATTCACTCAAATACCGGTAAAAACTCAGGTACTCTAAGTTTTTATCCGGGAGACAGTGACTATATATCGGGCAGTACTTATCCGGGATATACAAATATAATGGGTCTGACAAAGTCAAATGTAGAGTTGTCAAAGAAGCTTGCGGAAAATATGGAAAGCAATATCACTATGACTACAGGTTTAAAGAATAAGGGAACACATTCTGCGGTTCTTAGGATATTCTCATATTCATCCATTCCTACCTGCTTGGTGGAAGTAGGATTTGCCGACAACGCTACAGATGCAAAGATACTCTCAACAAAGAAAGATGCTATTGCGACTTCTATGGCCAATGCTATAGATCAGTATTTTAACAAGTAGTGGAGAACTTTATGAAAATAAAAAGAGTGATAATATATTTATTTTGTTTATTTGCCGCAATATTTGCCCTTTCTGCATGCGGGTCAAAAAGTATAACAATAAAACTTGGCGGTGATAACAAAACCACAGAGGAAGATAGGGATGAAAAGGAATCCACAGAGGATGAGAGCGTTCCTACGGTGGAAGAAAGCACTGTAGATAAGACCTCTACTGTGCCGATGAGCGAACAGGCGGACATACCGCAGACAACTCAGATACAGACTCAGGCAGCAGAGCCTGCCACAGCTATGACGCAGGTTTTGACTACTCTTTATGTTGTGAATTGTAATGAAAGTATTACACTTCGTACAGCGGACTCTACAAGTGCAAAGGAGATAAGGCAGATACCTTTAGGTGCGGCGGTAAGTTTTATGGAGAATGCCGCAAACGGCTTTTATAAAGTCAGCTATAACGGAAGTACTGGCTATGCTCTTGCTTCATATTTAAGTGTCGACCCGTATAATCACTATGTGGCTTCCACAACTGCGGCAGCAAGTACATCATGGACAGGTAAAGTGGTCAGATGTAATGAATTTATAACTCTTCGCAAGACTCCAAGTACAAAGGGAGAAGAGATTACAAAGATTCCTTTAGGGTCGATAGTGACCGTTTACAGCGGTGCCGATAACGGATTTTATTATATCAATTATTACGGAATCGAAGGCTATGCATTGGCAAGTTATATTGATGCGTATTGATTTTATAGTTATGTGAAAAAATAAAATTGGTGACTATTACAGTGAACATATAGATGCTAAATATACCGGAGTCAGAAGCTTTTAATAACGACAGCTTTCATAAAGATTGTATACATATTGACTTGATATATATCTTGATATATACTTATTTTGAAAGGATGGTGATTTTATGTTGGCAGCAAAAGTTTTTGAAAATGGTAGAAGTCAGGCGGTAAGATTGCCTAAGGAGTATAGATTTCATTGTGATGAAGTGATGGTAAATAAAATTGGTGATGTAGTGATTCTATTACCTAAAAATAGCAAGTGGGATTCTTTTATTATAGCTATAGATATGTTTTCAGACGACTTTATGATTGACAGAGAAGATAACTTAGTTCAGAAGAGAGAAGAACTATGAGATATATGTTAGATACAAATATATGCATATATATAATAAAGAACAAGCCGGACAGTGTAATAGAAGAGTTGAAAAGGCATGATCCTGAAGAAATATGTATTTCATCTATAACATATGCAGAGCTGGTGCATGGTGTAGAGAAAAGTAAGGCAGTTGATAAAAACAGACTTGCGCTAACATTGCTGTTATCTAATATAGAGGTGCTGGATTTTGATATTAATGCAGCAAATAATTATGGAAAAATCAGGGCTTATTTAGAAAAAAAGGGAACACCGATAGGTCCGCTTGATATGATGATAGCTGCTCATGCACAGTCGCTGGGTTATTCTATAGTAACCAACAATATTAAAGAGTTCACAAGAGTCCCCGATTTAGAAGTATGTAATTGGGTCAAGTAAGCATGGAATCCGATTTCCCCCTTGCATTTATGTAAGAAATGTGCTATAGTAATTAAAATATGTTTGACAGGAAAGTGGGCCGGTGGGTCCACTTTTTTATGCATATGAAAGGATAGAAATGAGCAAAAGTGAAACTTATGTAAAAAGAACGGAAGAGTTCTTAGAAAAACTGAGCGGTGAGCTTGAATTTGAGGTGGTGGATGTCGAATTTGTCAAAGAAGCCGGAGAATACTACCTAAGAGCATACTGCGATATGGAAGGCGGCATAGGGATAGAAGACTGTGCCGAGATTTCAAGGCGTCTTAGCGATTGGCTGGATGAGAATGATTTTATTGATGAGGGATATATTCTGGAGGTTTCTTCACCGGGACTTGGAAGAGCCCTGAAAAAGGATAAGGATTTTCTAAGAGAACTTGGGAAAGAAGTTGAGCTTAAGCTCTATAAGCCAAGGGAAGGTGTGAAGGATTTCGAAGGAGTATTAAAGTCATTTGACGGCGAAAATATAACAATAGAAACAGAAGATAAAGATGAAGTCTTTACAAAAAAAGAAATCGCAAATATCAGATTGAAAATAGATTTTTAACGGAGGATAATACAAAGGATGAATAAGGAATTACTTGAGGCGCTTGATCTCTTGGAAAAAGAAAAAAATATCAGTAAGGCGGCAATATTAGAGGCAATTGAGAACTCATTGATCTCTGCATGTAAGAACAACTTCGGAACGGCTGACAATGTAAAGGTAAGCGTAAATCCGAATACATGTGACTACTCCATAATACAGAGTAAGGAAGTTGTGGAAAGTCTGGGCAACAAGCCAAGCCTTGAGGATAAGGCTACAAAGATATCACTTGCGGAAGCGAGAATGAAAAATCCGAACCTAAGCGTGGGAGATGTAGTACTTGTACCTGTTATTTCAAAAGAATTCGGAAGAATAGCGGCAGGAGTGGCAAAGAACGTTATCTTACAAAAAATAAGAGAAGAAGAAAGAAAAGTTATCTTCAACGACTACTATATGAAGGAAAGAGATATAGTAAGCGGAGTTGTTACAAGATTTATGGGCAAGAATGTAGCAATAAATCTCGGTAAAATAGATGCGGTACTTGCTGAAAGTGAGCAGGTAAAAGGCGAAGAATTAAAGCTTGGAGACAGACTAAAGGTATTTGTACTTGAGGTAAAGGACAATCCTAAGGGTCCGAGAATATCGGTATCAAGAACACATCCCGAATTTGTAAAGAGACTGTTTGAGTCTGAAGTGCCTGAGATAAGAGACGGCGTGGTTGAGATAAAGTCAATAGCCAGAGAAGCAGGTTCAAGAACAAAGATTGCTGTATGCAGCAATGAGCCGGATATAGATCCCGTAGGAGCCTGTGTAGGTGTGGACGGCGTCAGAGTAAATGCTGTGGTTGATGAACTCAGAGGCGAAAAAGTGGATATAGTAAACTGGGATGACAATCCTGCATACCTTATCGAGAATGCGCTTTCACCGGCAAAGGTTATCGCGGTTGTAGCGGATGAAGAGACGAAGGAAGCGGACGTAATAGTTCCGGACTACCAGCTTTCACTTGCGATAGGTAAGGAAGGACAAAACGCCAGACTTGCCGCCAGACTTACAGGATATAAGATAGATATAAAGAGTGAAAGTCAGGCAAGAGAGCTTGGAGTATTTGACTCATTAGACGGAAATGAAGATATGTCTACAGACAGTGAAGATTACACGGATGTGGATAATAATGAGGATGCTGAGGCAGAAACAGAAAATGGCAACGATATTGAAGAATAAAGTACCTCAAAGAAAATGTATCGGATGTAATGAGTCAAAGCCTAAAAAAGAATTGATCAGAATAGTAAAGACACCTGAGGGAGAGATGCTTGTAGATGATACAGGCAGAGCAAACGGCAGAGGAGCATATATATGCAATGACCCCGAATGCCTGCAAAAAGCTATAAAAACCAAAGGATTGAACAGAGCATTTAAAATGAATGTAGATACGGATGTTTTGATAAAGCTTAGTGAGGAGATGGCAAAGCTTGGCAAGAGATAAGGTATTGAGTTTGATAGGACTTGCAATGAAAGCAGGTCAGGTGGTGTCAGGAGAGTTTTCAGTGGAAAAATGTATAAAGTCGGGCAAGGCGAAACTCGTCATAATAGCGACTGACGCATCTGAAAACACAAAAAAGAAATTTGAAGATAAGTGTAAATTTTATCATGTTCCAATGATAATATATTCCACAAAGGAAACTTTGGGAACAGCTTTAGGCAAAGGGCTTAGATCATCAATAACATTGACTGAGGACGGATTTAAAAATGCAATATTAAAAATCACGGAGGAATGATAATTGAGAGTAAACGATCTGGCAAAAGAAATAGGAAAAAAGAACAATGAGCTGACAGCATATTTGAAGGAAAAGGGCATAGATAAGGCTGCCATGTCAAATATATCAGCTGATGAAGAAAAAATGCTTAGAGAAAAATTTAATAATATAGATGGTAATAAAAAAGTGAATAATAAAGAGAATATAGAAAACAACAAGGCGGAAGAGACAACTAAAGTATCTGAGGGCAAAAAGGATGAAGCTCCGAAGAAAAAGGTAAATGTCGTGTTCAGACCGCAAAACGCACAGCAGATGAATACAAAAAAATCAGTTTCAAAGGCAGGTACACAGGCAAAGAAGGCTGCAAAGAAAACTTCTGAAGGTGATGTATCAAAGCATACTCAAAATAAGAGTGCAGGTGAAGAAAAGAATAAGAGTGATATGCCAAAAGACGTAAAGAAAGAGGCAAAGAAGCAGGAGACAAGTGCTACTGTAGAGAAGGCACCTGTATCAAAGCCGGTTGAAAATACAGTATCGACTGCAGTAGAAGAAAAAAAGGCTGAACCTGTAAAGGAAGATGTAAAAGAGCCTGTTAAGCCGAGAAATGTCTATGCTGAGATGGAAGCTGCAAAAAAGGCTAAGGAAAATGCCGCGCCTATCAGAAATATCTTCAAGGAAAGAGAAGAAAGAGATAAGGCAAGAGGAAAAGATTCACGCTCTCAAAACAGAGACCAGAATAGAGACAAGAAGCCTTTTAACAGAGATAAGGATCAAAAGGGCAACTTCAAAAACGACAGAAATCAAAGGGGCAAAGACGGAGAGGGCAGAAACAGAAACTTTGCAGGCAAGGACAATAAGAGCTTTGGCAATTCAAACGACAGAAACAAAGACTTCTCCAAAGATAACGGCTCTAACAGAAGTTTTGGAAACAACAAACAGCAGGGCTTTAAGAAAAACGACTCAGCCGCAGGCGGTGTTCCTGTACTTGACGGCTTAGGAAAGAAGACTTCCAACAGAGTCAATAAAAACAACTTTAAAAATAACAATAAGAACGATAAGAAGCACAGAACCGAGGACGGACCTGCAAAGGGTAAGGTAAGCAAGCACCCGTTCATAATGCCTGTAAAGCAGAAGGTGGAAGAGGTACAGGATGATATCAAAGAGATCATTATCCCTGAGACAATCACTATCAAGGAGTTTGCTTCAAAGCTTAAGCTTCAGCCTTCAACAATAGTAAAGAAGCTCTTCTTAAAAGGACAGATAGTTACATTGAATACGGAACTTACATTTGAGCAGGCTGAAGAGATTGCTCTTGAGTATGACGTTATCTGTACTATGGAAGAAAAGGTCGATGTTATCGGAGAGCTTTTGGCTGAAGAGGACGATCCGGAGGATACTTTGGTACCTAGACCGCCTGTAGTAGTGGTAATGGGTCATGTCGATCACGGTAAAACATCACTTCTTGACGCTATAAGAAAGACAAATGTTACCAGCAGAGAGGCAGGCGGTATCACACAGCATATCGGTGCATATATGGTAAAAATCAACGGAGAGCCTATCACTTTCCTTGATACACCGGGACATGAGGCGTTTACAGCAATGCGTATGCGTGGCGCGCAGGCTACAGATATTGCAGTACTTGTAGTAGCTGCGGATGACGGCGTGATGCCTCAGACTGTAGAGGCCATCAACCATGCAAAGGCTGCAGGTGTTGAGATAATAGTTGCAATCAACAAGATAGACAGACCTGCCGCAAATATCGACAAGGTAAAGCAGGAGCTTTCAGAGTATGAGCTTATTCCTGAAGATTGGGGCGGTTCAACTATATTTGTACCTGTATCCGCAAAGACAGGAGAGGGTATCTCAAACCTTCTTGAGATGATAATACTTACAGCAGAAGTAAAAGAGCTTAAGGCAAATCCGAACAGAAAAGCAAGAGGTCTTGTAATAGAGGCCGAGCTTGATAAGGGTAAAGGACCTGTAGCCAGAATACTTGTTCAAAAGGGTACTCTTCATGTAGGAGATTTCATAGCGGCAGGAGCATGCTCAGGTAAGGTTCGTGCAATGATGAACGACAAGGGAGTCAAGGTAAAATCGGCAGGACCTTCAACACCTGTTGAGATCTTGGGACTTGACAGCGTACCGAATGCAGGTGAAGTATTTGTGGCTACAGAAAACGACAAGGAAGCTAAGGCATTTGCCGCAACCTTTATCTCAGAGAGCAAGAATAAGCTTATCGAAGATACCAAGGCAAAGCTTTCACTTGACGATTTGTTCAGCCAGATTAAGGCGGGAAATGTCAAGGAACTTCCTATAGTTGTAAAGGCCGATGTGCAGGGTTCTGTTGAGGCTGTAAAGCAGTCACTTACAAAACTTTCAAATGAAGAGGTTGCCGTAAAGGTAATCCACGGCGGCGTAGGCGCTATCAATGAGAGCGATGTTGTACTTGCGGCAGCAAGTAACGCAATTATTATCGGATTCAATGTAAAACCGGATCAGATGGCAAAGGCCACAGCTGAAAGAGAAAATGTCGACCTCAGACTTTATCGAGTAATCTATCAGGCAATCGAAGATATCGAGAGCGCTATGAAGGGTATGCTTGAGCCTATCTATGAGGAGAAGGTTATCGGACATGCGGAGATCAGACAGATCTTTAAGGCTTCAGGTGTCGGTAATATTGCAGGTAGCTATGTGCTTGACGGTAAGTTTGTAAGAGGATGTAAGGTAAGAATTACAAGAGACGGAGAGCAGATCTTTGACGGAAATCTTGCATCACTTAAGAGATTTAAAGACGATGTTAAGGAAGTTGCCACAGGTTACGAGTGCGGTCTTGTATTTGAGAAGTTCAACGATATCAAGGAATTTGACCAGGTTGAAGCATATGATATGGTAGAAGTTCCGAGAAAGTAAAAGAAAGGAATGTATGAGAAAGAACAGTTTGAAGTCTACTATGATAAACTCGGAGGTAATGAAAACTGTATCTGAAATCATCAGGGGAGAGGTGAAGGACCCGAGAGTCGCACCTATGACCAGTGTTACAGATGCGGAGGTTACCACAGACTTAAAGTACGCTACAATATATGTCAGCGTACTTGGGGATGATGAGCAGTCAAAGAAGACATTGTTGGGATTAAAATCCTCTTCAGGCTTTATAAGAAAAGAGCTTGCGAGAAGATTGAACTTAAGAAACACACCTGAACTCAGGTTTGTTTTGGACGAGTCATTGGCTTACGGTATGAAAATGGATAAGCTGATAGATGAAGTAATAAAAAAAGACGAGACGGGCAATGAATAAATTATTAGAGCTTATTGAGAATGCAAAAAATATAGCAATTACAGGGCATGTAAGCCCTGACGGAGATTGCACAGGTTCAACACTTGCACTTTATAACTATATAACTGAAAATTTTGAAGGTAAGCAGGTAAGAGTTTGCCTTGAGAAGCCGTCTATGAAGTTTTCATATATGAACGGGTTTGACCTGATAAGTGAAGACCCGTTTTTACAGGCGGATCTGTTGGTATCTTTAGATGCCTCTGACAGAGAAAGACTTGGAATCAGGGGTGCAATGCTTGATACTGCAAAGAACAGTATCTGCATAGACCACCATGTCACCAATACAAATTTTGCAAAGTTCAACATAGTGGAGGACTTTAGAAGTTCCACCTGTGAGCTTTTGTATACGCTGCTTGATTATGACAAAATCAGTGTAAATACGGCTGTTTGCCTATACACCGGAATAGTTCACGACTCAGGGGTGTTTAAATATCAGTCAACCACAAGGCAGACTATGGAAATAGCAGGCGCACTTATAGATAAGGGTTTTGATTTTACAAAGATTATTGATGATACCTATTTTAAGAAAGACTTCAACGCAACAAAGCTTTTGGGTTTGGTACTTACAAATGCCAAGCTGATATTTGACGGTAAATGTTGTTACGGCTTGCTTGACTATGACACTTGGACAGGCTATATTGATGATAAGAAAAAAATGGATGGAATCATAGACAATCTCAGAAATATAGACGGTGTGGAGATAGCATTATTTATGTATGAGACTGCCAAAGATGAACATAAGGTAAGTCTTCGCTCAATAAATGCGAATGTAAGCTCTATTGCCACGGCACTTGGCGGCGGAGGTCATATGAGGGCGGCAGGAGCTACAGTCTACGGCAAGGCTGATGAACTTTTGGAGAACACCATATTGCCTATGATAAAGAAAGAACTAAATGGCTAAGAATACTTATAACGGTATAATAAATATCTTTAAAGAAAAAGGTTATACCTCTCACGATGTCGTAGCAAAGATGAGAGGTATATTAAAGCAAAAAAAGATAGGACATTCAGGTACTTTGGACCCTGATGCTACAGGTGTACTTCCCGTTTTACTTGGGAATGCAACCGTACTTTCGGATATGCTTACAGACAAGTCAAAAGAGTATGAGGCGGTGTTGCTTTTGGGTATGTCCACAGATACTCAGGATATATCAGGTGAGATATTAAAAAAAGCCGATACTTCATCATTGAAAGAAGATGATGTAAAGTCTGTAATACTTTCCTTTTTAGGTGAGTATATGCAGCTGCCGCCGATGTATTCCGCACTTAAAGTGGGCGGTAAAAAACTTGTGGACTTGGCAAGAGAAGGCAAGGAAGTCAAAAGAGAGCCGAGAAAAGTTCATATTTTTGATATCGACATTATAGATATAAGTCTGCCGAGAGTTAAGTTTAAAGCCAAGGTATCAAAGGGTACATATATAAGGACGCTATGTCATGATATAGGAGAAAAGCTTTTAGTAGGCGGTTGCATGGAGTCACTTATAAGGACGAGAGTGGATAGGTTTGACATAAAAGGGGCGCTTACCCTTAATAAGGTTGAAGAAAGAAGAGAGTGTATAAATAATGATATAATGAGCGTGGAAGAATACTTTTCCTTCCTGCCGAAGATAAATACCTCTGCCGAATTTGACAAGTATCTGTACAACGGCAATAAGTTAAAGCTTAATAAGGATTTTGAATTAAGTGAATTATACAGATTATATGATTCACAGGATAGATTTATTGCGATATATAGAAGAGAGATGACTGAACTGAAGCCATTTAAGATGTTTTTATAGACAGGTGATAATGTGATTACATTTATAAATACAACTGACATAAATATAACAGAAAAAACAGCTGTTGTTATCGGAAAGTTTGACGGTGAACACAGAGGGCACAGAAAGTTGTTTAGGACGCTTAAGAAAGAGGCGACCGAAAGAGGACTGAAGACTGTGGTATTTTCCTTCAGGATATTGCCGTCAAATATTGTAAAAAATAAACATACCACACAGATTTTTACAAATGTGGAAAGAAGAAAAAAATTAGAAGAACTTGGAATTGATTACTATATAGAGTATCCCTTCAATATGGATATCGCAAGACTCACAGGTGAGGAGTTCTTAAAAGATATTCTTATAGGAAAGCTTGGCATGGCTGAGATAGTGGCAGGAGACGATGCGGCTTTCGGCTATAAAAAAAGCGGTAATATAGAGCTGCTTAACAGGCTTTCAAAGGAATGGGGCTTTGATGTAAAGATAATTACAAAGGAAAAAGACGATTTCCAAAATGATATAAGCTCCACACTTATCAGGTCAAAGCTTGATGAGGGAGATATGGAAGAAGCCAATAAGCTTTTAGGAGGAGTATATTCTATAAGCGGTGTTGTTGAAGAGGGAAATAAGCTCGGTGTTAAGCTGGGTTTTCCGACACTGAATATTTTTCCTTCAAGTGAGAAGCACCTGCCCAAATCCGGAGTGTATGCGTCAAGAGTAAGAATAGGCGATGACGATACACTCTATTTAGGGCTTACAAATGTAGGTTCAAATCCAAGTATAAAAGATGATAAAAAGGACCATATTGCAAGGGTTGAGACATATCTCTACAACTTTGACGCCACACTTTACGGCAGAGAGATAGAGGTATATCTTTATAAATATATAAGACCTGAGATAAAGTTTGAAAGTTTGGAGGCTTTAAAGAGCCAAATAAGCAAGGACAAAGTGGAAGTATTGAACTTCCTGAACAGTCATGCAAATTAAAGGAGAGCTATGGAAGAGAAAGATTTATTTGAAAATGGTATTGTAGATGACGGAAGTGTATCTGTTTCTATCACACTTGATGATGACACGGTATTGGAGTGCATTGTATTAAATATATTCAGTGCAGGTGACAGAGAGTATATTGCGGTAATGCCTGAGACGGATGACGAGGAGGGAACGGTATATCTTTACAGATATTCAGAGACAGAAGACGGTCAGCCTGAGCTTACCAATATAGAGACAGATGAAGAATATGAGATAGTTGCAGATGCCTTTGACGAGCTTCTTGACGATGAAGAGTTTGAGGATATGCTTGGAGACGATGAATTCTAAATAAAATGCAAAATCAGGTTACAGTTTGACAATGCGGTTAAACTGTAACTTTTTGCATATATGGTGAAGGAAATGAAAAAAGAATTAGACTATTTTAATGTTGACGGTAAATATGGATGGGACCAAAACGATTTTAAGGACCTTTGGATGAATAAGGGCGGATGTGCCTGTGTAACCGCTTGTGACAGCTTTATTTATATGAGAAAGTATATGGGTAAGGATAAGCTCTATCCATATGATATTGACAGGATAACTTCCCTTGATTACATTGACTTTTCAAACAGCGTAAAGCCTTATTTAAGACCCAGAATAACGGGAATTGACAGACTTGAGATATATGTGGACGGAGTAAGTGAGTTTTTGGAAGATATGGATGAGCATTCTATAAGTCTGTCGGAATTTTCAGGCGACAACTCACTTGATGATGCAAAAAATGCAGTAAAATCACAGATAGACAGGGGACTTTTGGTGCCGATGCTTGTTCTTATGCATAAGAATACAAAGTACAGAGATTTTTCATGGCATTGGTTTTTGCTTACCGGATATGACGAGGAAGTGGATAAGTTTTTGGTCAAGGTGGTAAGCTATGGAAGCTACAGGTGGTTTGACCTTAAAGAGCTTTGGAATACAGGCTATAGAAGAAAGGGCGGATTGATACTCTTTAATAAAAATGCTTGACAATATCTTAAATAGAGCATAGATTGGTAGAAAAGGCTTATGTAGTTGCCGGAAAAAGGATGGAAGAATGATGGATAAAAGAAATTTGACATTACTGACAGACTTGTATGAACTTACAATGATGCAGGGATATTATGTGGAAAACAGCGCCAATGAAACAGTTATTTTTGATATGTTTTACAGATCAAATCCGAATAAGAACGGATATGCAATATGTGCGGGACTTGACCAAGTCATCGACTACATAAACAACCTGCACTTTGATGATGAAGATATAGAATATCTGAGAGGTACAAAGATATTCAGAGATGATTTTTTGGAGTACTTAAGAAACTTCAAGTTTACAGGAGATATCTACGCTATACCTGAGGGTAGCGTTATCTTCCCGAGAGAGCCGCTTGTAAAGGTTATTGCACCTATAATGCAGGCACAGCTTATAGAGACCGCACTGCTAAATATCATAAACCATCAGTCACTGATAGCAACCAAAGCAGCAAGAGTTGTTTTGGCTGCGGAAGGTGACGGAGTTATGGAGTTCGGACTTAGAAGAGCACAGGGACCTGACGCAGGTATATACGGTGCCAGAGCGGCAATGATAGCAGGTTGTGTGGGAACCAGCAATGTACTGTGCGGAAGAATGTTTGATGTACCGGTACTGGGAACACATGCACACAGCTGGATAATGAGTTTTCCGGATGAGCTTACCGCATTCAGAGCATATGCAAAGACATTCCCTACAGCATGTACGCTTTTGGTAGATACTTATGATACCTTAAAATCAGGTATACCGAATGCGATAACAGTATTTAAAGAGATGAGAGCGGCAGGCATACCTCTTAAAAACTACGGTATCAGACTTGACAGCGGTGACCTTGCATATCTGTCAAAAAGAGCTAAAGAAATGCTTGATGAGGCTGGTTTTAGTGATGCTGTTATATCCGCTTCAAACGACCTTGATGAGAATATTATTTCTTCATTGAAATTGCAGGGTGCCACCATCAACAGATGGGGTGTAGGTACAAATCTTATCACATCCAAGGATTGTCCTGCATTCGGAGGTGTATATAAGCTTGCAGCTGTTAAGGATGATAAGAACGGCGAGTTTATACCGAAGATAAAGTTGTCTGAAAATGCGGAAAAGATTACAAACCCGGGAAATAAGAAAATATACAGGATTTACAATAAGAAGACAGGTAAGATAATAGCCGATTATATATGCTTGGAAGATGAGATTTTATCTGAAGATGAATCACTTATGCTTTTTGACCCTGTGGAGACATGGAAGAGGACAAAGCTTAATGCAGGTTCATTTGAGGTTAAGGAGCTTTTGGTTCCGGTATTTAAAAACGGTGAATGTGTATATAAGTCACCTTCAGTAATGGAGATAAGAGATTTTTGTAAGAAGGAGCTTGATACTCTTTGGGATGAGTCAAAGAGACTTGCATACCCTCATGAGACTTATGTAGACTTGTCACAGAAGCTTTGGGATATGAGATATGAATTATTGCAAAAATATCATTATCAGGAGTTATAAATAGATAGAAATTATGATACAGGAGATATACCCTAAGGTCTTTTATCCTGAGTTCAGGAATAAGAAGGCTACAAATAAAAAATCATTTGTTTTACATTTTGAATACAATAAAGTAATGCTTATAAAGGATGTAGTGACAGGAGAGATAAGACTTCCGAGGTTTGAGGATTTAGAAGATGACGATGAGAATATATATGAAAAGTCTTATTATGTAAACGCTGTAGACGATGAGGAATTTTATCTGGTTGATGATATACAGGTACCTGAGTTCGGCGGTTTCTATATGGAAGGAATGCAGGTATTTCGTGAATTTTCACCACAGTATCAGGCATTTGCAGCCATCAGTGCATCGCAGGTCTACAGATGGATGAAGAGCAGGAAATACTGCGGATACTGCGGAACGGTTACAGAGAAGTCAAATACCGAAAGAGCGTTGATTTGCCCGAAGTGTAAGAATATAGAATATCCTAAGATATCTCCTGCAATTATAGTGGCTATAAGGGATGGAAACAGACTGCTTCTGACAAAGAATGTAAAGGGTACATATAAGTTTTATGCGCTTGTAGCAGGCTTTGTCGAGGTGGGAGAGAGCCTTGAAGATGCTGTAAGAAGAGAGGTTATGGAAGAAGTGGGGCTTAAGGTGAAGAATATACAAAGTTATAAGTCACAGCCTTGGTCATTTTCAGATTCTCTTATGCTTGCCTTTATTGCGGACTTGGACGGCGATGATAAGATTACAATACAGGAAGAAGAACTCTCTGAGGCAAGATGGTTTGAGAGAGAGGATGTTCCCGTACTTCCTTTTCATATCAGTGTCGGACATGAACTTATACAAAAATTTAGAGACGGTGAAATATAAAAAGTCGGGGAAACCCGACTTTTTTATGGCAGTCTGTATGGATAAAACGGCAGATTCCTTATAATGCCGTATATTATTAAAATCACTATAAGTACAATCATTATATTATTTTCAATAGGACTTATCCTTCTTTGCCCTGTTTTTATATATCTTATCTGATAGAAGATATAATACAGTACAATGACCGGTGTCAGAAAGATAAGTATCTGATTATAATAAAATGCCGATTTTATGTCGCCATGTGAGAGTGCGACGCACATTCTGCTGACACCGCAGCTTGGGCAGTCAAGATGTGTAAGCGTTTTGAAAGCACATGGTATTCTTATATGAAAATTATAGAGTATATATAAAAAAATACCAAGGCAAAGAATCGCAATGGTATTTTTTATTGTTCGTATCAGTCTGTTTTTCATATATTTATGTTATAGTGTAGGCTTATCAATTATGGTATAATTCTGTTCATCGGCAATAACATTGATACTGTTTTGTAATAGTATGTATACAACCATAATCAGAAGAGGTATAAAATATCCCATTATAATAAGTGACAAATACAAACTGGAACGATTTTCAGATATTCTACCAAATTCTATTGCCTTTTGATCTAATAATGTACCTGCCTTATAAAACCAATATACAGAGTATATTCCACAGGTAACAATACTCAGAAGAATAACAACTATAGGAGACATACTGTCAGAATCTCCCGATATGGTATTGATATCGCTAATCATGCAATAAAGCCAGTAGATACCGTAAATACCACAGGTAACAAAAGTTAAAATAATACATGCCACTATATTCTTTTTTTCTAATATCATAATACTCCTTTCAAGATATGGTACAAAAAATTCATACCTATTACAATGCCGATGCAGTATAACAGAAAATACAGGTATAGTAAATAGTGTAAATATAATTGTAAAGTTTTATAAATGACAATGTAAATAATAAAAATATGAATTTGAAAATATTTTTTTGTATTCCCCCACTTTTTTTGAACTTTAACCCGAATATTATATTATCGGTGATAAACGCAGAACAAAAAAACCGATAGAAATATAATTGGATGGGCAAAGCCCGAAAGGAGAACAATATGATTAAGAGAAAACTTTTTGTAGCAGGTATGACAGCATTTGCAATTACTACAGCCACAGGAATAGCAGCATTGGCATCACAGGGAAATGTAAATAGGAATGCTTTTGGAACGGGCGCACAGAACCAGTACTTTGCAGGTCAGAACTTTTCAAATCAAACAGACGGAGTTTTTGATAAGGGAATGATGAATGATAACGGTTTTGACAGAAATGATTTTTCTACAGATTATAACTCTGAAATAGGAACAGCAAATAACGGTATAGCCGGACAGGGATTTAAGGCAGGAGATAATGAAATGTCCGGACAGAGCTTTGATACAGCAGACAACAACTCAGATGAAAAGCCTGTACTTCCGAGAAAGTCTGACGAAGAGGCAACGAAGGAAGGAAATCCTAAGCCAACCTTGCCTATGGGTGTAACAGTTGATGACGCCGATGTATTAAGTAACTAATACTTTTTCATACGTTGACGACTAAATAAATTTAAAGTAATATTTTATACAATATAAATATCATACCTGTGCAGATACTGTAACGAAATTTTGAGTATAGTATTGCACAGGATGTGATTGATATTTATACCAATCGGGAGATCTTACGTGTTTATATTTGGAACTGAACAAATTTCTGAAGATGTGTTAAGAGCACAGACAGATGAAAATTATATGAATGATTTTATCAAAAAGCACAAGAAATTTATTTTACTTAGTGCTTTTAGAGCAACAAAACGTTTTATAACAGAAAATGACGATGAATACTCTGTGGCTATGATTGCCCTTTGTGAAGCTGTGAAATCCTATGAAGAATCCAAAGGAAGCTTCAAAGGGTTTGCTTTTTTGGTGATTAAAAGAAGGTTAACAGACTATTCCATCTCACAGGCACGATTTCAAAAAGAATTGTCAGTCGAACCGGCCTCTATGGACGGAGAGATAGAAAATGAAGAAGAAGTCAGTGCACTACAAATAGAAATACGACAAAGATCTGCGGAAATCTCAAAGACTGAAGGTATAGGCGTGGAGAATCCCGGTTCAACCCCTATGCAGGATGAGATTGCGGCTGTTCAAAAATTACTCTCAGGCTACGGGTTTTCTTTTTATGACTTGACGGAGTGTTCACCGAAGGCGGAGAAAACAAAGATAGCCTGCGCAAAGGCGGTTGCAATAATTTTGAAAAATTCCTCTTTATTCAAAAAAATGCAAACCTCAAAAACGCTACCTGTTAAGGATATCTCATCAGATAAGAGTATTTCCGTAAAGATTTTGGAAAGGCATAGAAAATATATTATTGCAGCGGCAGAAATTATGAACGGAGATTATCCTCTGTTAAAAGAATATATGAATTATATCAGAAAGGCATTAGAATCAGAGCTATGAAAGCAGTAGTATTGGAAATCAAAGAAAAATGGGCCGCTGTTCTTTGTGAGGACGGGGTAATCAGAAAGGTAAAAAAGGGAAACTTTAAGGTCGGAGATTCATTTGACTTTAAAGCTGAAAATCATGGAAAAGTGGTTTCGATAGGATCATTAAGGCGAAATATGGTTGGAAGTGCGGCGGCACTTTTCCTGATTGTTGCAGGAGTAGCCGGAACGTATTCATATAATAATGTACTGGCATGCTCATATGTATCATTGGATATAAATCCGTCAATAGAGTATACATTAAACAGACAGGATAAGGTGGTAGCGGTTAAAGGGCTAAACAATGACGGACAGGAAATTGCAGATGAACTGTTATCTGTAAGAAAAACAACCTTAAAAGAGGCTCTAAAAGAGACAAAGCAGCTGCTGACACAAAAGAACTATTTTAAGAGCGGTTCAAGCGAAGATGTACTGATTGATATTTCTGCAAATAACTCAGCACGTACAGATGCATTAAAAAAAGAAGCTTTGTCGGTGTTTGGTACAGAGCTGACAAAAGGCGAATTAAATCTTGTACTTACAGAATCAGATTTAAAAGAACATAAAAGAGCAAGCAGCCTTGGAATTTCTACAGGAGAGTATAAACAGATTCAATATATTAAGAATAAATCTGAAAATGTTGGAGATAATCAATATAATGAAAATAAGGATTATGTGCTGCAGGCTTCAGATATTGCCATATATAAGGATTACACGGTGTCACAACTTTTGGAATCTTCAGGACAGGGAAAGAAAAATACTCAAAATGATACCTCCGACAGTAAAGTAGAGTCAAAATCTGTTGAGCAAAGCACCACAGCTTTGAAAGAAGAACAAAACGGTGAAAAACAGATTGAACAGCCTACAAAAAACAGCAACATTGAGGATGAAAATACCGGAGTGCAGACCGAAAAACCGAGTGATGAGAAGGAATCAAAGGCGGTAAAAGAACCTTCTAAAAACCGAGACAGTTTACAAACAGTTGAGGAAACACCAAATACGCAGATTGAGACAAATGCTGATAAGACTGTGGAAAATAATAACATAAGTGAACAAGATACAGAAAGAAACAATATAAAATCTTATGATGAATCGAGAAAAGAACAGGAAAACTTACCACAGAAAAATAATAATACTAAGGATAACGGAATGAAAAATGAAGGAGGAAATCAAGGAGACGTAAGAAATCGTTAATACAGACCCGACTTCATGTATGTTATCATTTTATATATGTATACTACAAGTAGAATGACATCAGAATTTTTCTATGTTATTCTTTTGTAAGTAATAAAAAGTAAAAGCCGCTTACTCTTTATGGGTGGCGGTTTTTAATGACAAATAACTTTTAGTATGTTATTCTATGAACAAGTGATTTGGGCATGTGCCCGGAAAGGAAAAGACATGAGAACAATGAATCGTTTTGACTATTTAAATATTGAACGCCGTGATTACGCGCTCCTTAGTATGCCGTCTAGGAAGGGCTCTGTTTTAGTGCACTCATTGGAGATAGGTCAAGTACGAGAAAATTGTTTGTATAATTATAGGCATAGGTAGACACTATGCTAATATTAGATAAATGTTTTTGAGACCGCTTACTCTAAATGGGTAGGCGGTTTTTTTGATGTAAAGGAGAAGATATGGATAGAATTGAGATAAAAGGTAGAGTAAATACAGCTATATGCTATGCAAAGGTTGTAGAGGATGAGGCAATAGAGCAGATAAGAAGAATGTGCGATTATGTAATAACAGAAGAATCAAAAATTCGTATAATGCCGGATGTTCATGCCGGAAAGGGATGCACTATAGGAACTACAATGACTATAAAGGATAAGGCGGTTCCAAATATAGTCGGAGTAGATATTGGATGCGGAATGTACACGGTAAAGCTTGGAAATGTGGAAATAGATTTTGAGAAGGTAGATGAAGCCGCTCATTATATACCGTCAGGAATGAATGTATGGGACGGCAGACAGGAGCACTTTGATTTAACAAAGTTAAACTGCTTCAGATATTTGAGGGACTCAAGAAGGCTTGAGCGTTCACTTGGCACACTTGGCGGCGGAAATCATTTCATAGAGATTGATGAGGCAAGTGACGGATGTAAATACTTAATAATACATTCAGGCTCAAGAAATCTCGGAAAGCAGGTTGCACAGTATTATCAGAGATTGGCGGCAAACTTAGATAGAGGGTATGATACTTATCTTGAAAAAAGAGATGAGATAATAAGAACTTATAAGGAGCAGGGCAGAAAAAGTGAAATACAGACCGCTCTAAAGGATCTTCATTGGCATGTATATGAGTCGGAAACAAGCATGCCTGATGATTTATGTTATGTTTCAGGAAAATATCTGGATGATTATTTAAAAGATGTGGAGATTTGTCAAAACTTTGCAAAGAGAAATCGAGAGTTGATGGCGGATATCATACTAAGAAGAACAGGAATGAAGAGTCTTGAGTCATTTCATACTATACACAACTATATTGATGTAGGTGAAATGATCTTACGAAAAGGCGCTATTGCCGCACATAGCGGTGAAAAGGTCTTGATTCCGATAAACATGAGAGACGGAAGTGTTCTGGCAGTGGGTAAGGGCAATCCTGATTGGAACTACTCCGCACCTCACGGTGCAGGAAGACTTATGTCAAGAACCGCCGCAAAAAATAATTTAAGTTTAGATGAGTATAAAGAGACGATGAAGGGAGTTTATTCCACTTCTATAAATGAAGATACATTGGATGAGGCTCCGATGGCATATAAAAGACTTGAGGATATCATAGATGTTATAAAGGATTCAGTTGATATCATGGAGGTAATGAAACCTATTTATAATTTTAAAGCTTCAAACTGAGGAATTCTCTTTTCCCAGGCTTGAGGCGGAAAGGAAAAGAGATGATTGTATTTCCTACCATTGATTTGGTAGCAACAGGAAAAAATATTATAAAACTTAGAGAAGAGTCGGGACTTAGTGTAAGAGATTTGCAAAATATCTTCGGTTTTGCAACCCCGCAGGCTATTTACAAATGGCAGCACGGAACGGCACTGCCTACAATAGATAATCTTATAGTACTGTCGGCGGTATTTAAGGTATCTATGGAGGAGATTATTATAGTAGAGACGAAAATAAGTGCTTAAATATTAAAAATAAAATAGCTAAAAAGAATAAAAAATACCTTAAATAGAATTATATTGAGATAATTTTCTAAATATGTTACTATATAATCTATATGGAGGTGGTTTTATGTGGAAGGATATTGTTAGATTGTCATCTTTAACAATAAAAAATATTAAGAATGTAAAAAACGGTACAATAATCATGCCACATGAAAACAATAGAAGTTTGGATTGTGGCGATGCGGAAATACTTGGTATCTATGGACAAAACGGTTCGGGAAAGACCGCAATTGTTGATACGTTTTCATTCCTTCAACAAATTATGATTGGCGAGGAATTAGACACTAAAATAGCTGATTATATTGATACGGATTCAGAAAGCGCCGAGGTAAATGCAGAGTTTAATATATTCAGTGAAAATACTTTATATGAAGTCGGATACAATATAATTTTTGCGAAGAGTGAAGAAGGAGTATTTATTGATAGAGAATATATAAATTGTGCAATAAATTGTGACGGAAGCAGAACAAATAAAAATATCTTTATGGACTATAAGAGAAATGAAAATGAAGCTATTTTTAAGCCGCAGAGAAGACTGGAGGAATTGATTGGAAAGAATAAGGATATAAAAACAGACCTCATTGTAGCAAAGAAAATGGCTGAAAAGAGTAATTGCTCATATATATTTGGAGAAAGCAGTAGAGATATTTTTTTAAATAATAAATCAGATAAATTCAAAAATTATAAATTTGTATTAGAGTCATTATTTAGATTTGCGGTTAGAGATTTATTTGTAATTGATAATTCACACTCAGGCATGATTTCGACTAATGTTTTGTTACCGATGTCTTTTCGTGTTGATAAAGAAAAAGTCGGAATGAAAGGAGATTTTGCAGTACCTTTGATGGAGCCTTTTGTGTTGGATGGCGAACGAAAGGAGCTTCTTGGGGAGATTGTGGATCAAATCAATACAGTCCTTTATACAATAATTCCGGGAATGATAATAGATATTAAAGACTATGGTAAGCAGGCTTTAGACTCAGGTGAAGAGGGATGGAAAGTTGAGCTTATGTCTGTAAGAGGAGATAAGAAACCTATTCCAATAAGGATGGAATCAGACGGTATTATCAAAATAATTTCAATTTTAAATGCTCTTATACAGGCATTTAGCAATTCTTCAATATGCCTTGTTATAGATGAGTTGGATGCCGGAATATTTGAGTATCTGTTAGGTGAGTTATTGGATATTTTTTCAAAGAGTGCCAAGGGTCAGTTGATTTTTACATCTCATAATCTTCGTGCTCTTGAGATGCTTGATAAAGAAAGTATTATGTTTTCGACCGTCAATCCTGATAACAGATATATTCATATGAAAAATGTTAAGGATTCAAATAACCTTAGAAGTATGTATATAAGAAGTATAACTCTTGGCGGCCAGGAAGAGTTGATTTATGAAGAAACAGACAGCTTAAAGATATCCAGAGCATTCAGAAAAGCAGGGAAACTTTTAAATGAAGAGAGAAAAAAAGGTTGTTATGGTAATAGTTGAAGGTCCCAGTGATGAAAGTGCAATGGGAGGCATTTTAAAAGAATATTTTTCATCTAAGGAAGTTCAATTTGCAGTGGTTCATGGTGATATTACATCAGACTATGATACTACAAGAGATAATGTGCTGATAAAAATAGGAGATAAAGTAGAAGAAATCAGAAGTAGGTACGGATATCGTCTAAGTGATTTTGTCAGCATAATTCATATAGCAGATACAGACGGTGTATTTACAAAAGACTGTATAAAGAAAAGTGAAGTAAAGAATATACAATATTATGAGGATCATATTGAGGCTGTAAATATTTCAGAAGTAGAAAAGAGAAATATACATAAGTCTGAAATCCTTTCAAAGTTGTATTCTACAGGAAAAGTTAAAGATATCAGTTACAGGATTTACTTCAATTCCTGTAACCTTGAGCATGTATTATATAATGAATTGAAAGACTTTACAGATGATGAGAAAGAAATACTTTCAGATGACTTTGCAGAAAAGTATGAGGGAGAAGTTGAAGCATTTATTGAATTTATCTCTGATTCCAATCTTGCGGTTATGGGTACTTATAAAAACACTTGGAAATTTATAGAAAAGGATATGAATTCACTTCATAGGCATTCTAATATGCATTTAATATTTAAATGATATTTACGTACTAAGGAGAATAATATTTCATGGAAGAGAATGTAAACTTTATTTTTTGTAGTCATCCTTTAGATAAAAAGAAAGTGGATGAGGATTATTTTGAAGAATATCAGGCTGCGGGCTTAAATCATGCGTGTGCATTATTCAGTTATGAAGATTTGGAAAGAGGAAAACTGTCACTTTGTGGTGAAGATATTAAGGGGACTACAATATACAGAGGTTGGATGATGTCACCGCATATGTATGAAAACTTTTATAATCTTCTGCTTGAAAGAGGAATACAGCTGATAAATTCTCCGAAGGAGTATGCAAAATATCATCTTTTACCGGGGTGGTATAAAGATTTTGAAGGTCTTACTCCGTTCAGTGTGTGGAACGAGTCAAAGGATATAGATGATGCCTTAAAACTTACAGAAAATCTTGAAGGAGCATTCATTGTAAAAGATTATGTAAAAAGCAGAAAGCATGAGTGGTACGATGCCTGTTTTATAAAAGATATTAAGGATAAAGAGGAGGCATCTCGAGTTATCAGAAATTTTATTACCCGTCAGGGTGAGAGCCTTGAGGGTGGAGTTGTACTTCGTAAGTTTGAAAGCCTTAAATGTATAGGAAATCACAAAGACAGCGGTATGCCGATTTCAGAAGAATACAGAATATTTATTTTCAAGGGTAAGATATTGATTGCTGATAATTATTGGAATAAGGATAAAGCAGTAAATATATCTGAAGATGAGTATACTTGGATTGAATCAGTAGCAAGTAAGATAGAGAGTGATTTTATGACCATTGATTTGGCAAGGAAAACCGACGGCAGTCTTATAATAATGGAAATGGGAGACGGACAGGTGTCGGGATTACAGCAAATCGGTGCATATGAATTTTATAGGGGGTTTCAGGTAATACAGGAGAGTGATAAACTATAAAATATTTTGATATATAATACTATAAAATATTTTGATATATAATATCTTGCTTTGTAAGAGCACATATGCTACAATATTGTGGTTGTGAATAAGGCGATGGTCCTCTGGAAGAAATTTTAAGAACATCAAAATAATAGGAGGTTTCACATGAACGATTTAATAAGAAGTATTGAGGCAGAACAGCTTAAGGCAAATGTTGATGACTTTAATGTAGGTGATACAGTAAGAGTACACAACAAGATCCGCGAGGGTAACAGAGAGAGAATCCAGATATTTGAGGGAACAGTTCTCAAGAGACAAAACGGCGGTGCAAGAGAGACTTTCACAGTAAGAAAGAACTCAAACGGTATCGGTGTTGAGAAGACATGGCCATTACATTCTCCATCTGTTGACAGAGTAGAAGTTGTAAGAAAAGGTAAAGTTAGAAGAGCTAAATTATATTATCTTCGTGACAGAGTCGGTAAGGCTGCTAAGGTTAAAGAAGCAGGCGCAAGATAATCTGAACTTAATATTTTTAACGGCTGCTACATATGTAGCAGCCGTTTTTTACATAAATCTGAATAAACCGATAACTTTTCCAAGGATAGTGACCTCCTTTACCAAAATAGGTTCCATAAAATCATTCTCAGGTTGTAATCTGTAGTAATTGCTTTCTTTAAAAAATCTCTTTACAGTGGCTGAATCATCAATAAGAGCAACTATGATATCACCGTTTTTAGCAGTGTTTTGCTTAGCCACTATTATCTGGTCTCCGTCATAGATACCGACATTTATCATAGATTCTCCCTTGACCTTCAACATGAAAATGTCAGTGTTTGGCAGAAATTCTGTGGGAATAGGGAAGTAGTCTGAAATATTCTCTGTAGCAAGCAGTGGCATACCTGCAGCTACCGTGCCCACCATAGGAACATTGACCACCTCTCTGCGTGTGAGGTTGAAGTCATCGTCGGTTATCTCTATGGTTCTGGGTTTTGACGGGTCCTTTCTGATATAACCCTTTTTCTCAAGGGTATTGAGCTGAGCATGTACTGAAGATGTGGACTTAAGTCCTACAAGTTCACCGATTTCACGAACAGACGGCGGATAGCCCTTTTTCAGGATGGAATCCTTGATAATATTATAAATTTCTTCCTGTTTTTGTGTTAATGGCTCCATAAAATCTCCTTTATATGGGTATAGTTATACATCTATCCTAACATATGTTCGATTAAAATGCAAACAAAAGTTCGAAAATGCTGATTTGCCAAATAAAAAAAGCCTTGAAAACTCAAGACTTTTAAGTGGAGATGACGGGAGTTGAACCCGTGTCCAAAAAACAATTCCCTGTTCTTCTACTATTATAGTTGCTTGTCGAAATTCCCCCTAAAAACAGTCAAACAACAAACTGTAGAAAAGAGTAGCTTCATAATACATCTATATACTCAAAGCTTTGTATATAAGGTTTCTCACATAAGTCGATACAGATTCTATAAGTGTGAGTGCTTATAGGTCTGCAGCTGCCTTAGGCAGCGTATGCTAAATTTTCTTCAGCGTTTATATTTAATTTTGCCATTTAACGCATTGCATACGAATAGCTTCACCAGCTGCATGTTCCCTGTCGAAACCGGTACATCCCCAAAGTGAAAGTAGACACCTCGCCTACCGATATATTTTAACATATATCAGGATAAATTCCACTTAAAAATTTCTTACATATAGTGTTTTTGATAACAGGTTATAAAATATACATATAACACTAATCTTTACTTTTATCATAAATTATTTTACTATAAAGGGCATGATACTTTCCGAATAGGGTAGGAGTGCTCACCTTTATAAACTTAAGTATCAGGCATAAAGTGTTATAGAAAGAAGAGATATGTTCAATATAGATGTAAAACTTACAAAGGAGGACGAGTCTGAGGTACTTAGGTATCTTCAGCACAACGGTAAAGATATAGATGAAAATCTGCACGCACAGGTACTTGAGTGTATGGAGAAAATAAATGCCGTTGCAAAGCCGAACTTTGTATTCAGAGAATGGGATTTGGAAGAAAATGGAAAGTTTCCGAAAGAGCTGGATTTTTTTGTCGGAAACAGTATAAAAAAACATATAAAAGATTGTCATAAGCTGATTTTGATGGCGGCAACTATCGGAATAGGGGTTGACAATGCCATAAGAAAAGAAGAGCTTAAGAATGTGGCCAATGCACTGATTATGGATTCATGCGGCTCAACACTTATAGAGGCTGTATGTGACAGTATAGAAGCAAGCTTCAGAGAGCAATATCTGAAAGAAAACAATTATTTGACATTCAGATTTTCACCGGGTTATGGTGATCTGCCTATTACAATACAGAAACAGTTTGTGGATGTTGTCAACGCTACCAGAAGAATAGGAGTAAATGTCAGTGACAGCGGAATAATGTTACCGAGAAAGTCGGTTACAGCCATAATCGGAGTCAGTGACCAAAAACTGGAGACACTTAAAAAGACCTGTGCAGGATGCAATCTTTTAAAATCATGCAGGTATAGAAAGATAGGAGTTAGATGTTATGCATAATTTATTGATACTTGATGGGGCAATGGGTACGATGCTTCAGGCTGCCGGTATGAAGGCGGGAGAACATCCTGAGGTTTTCGGATTTGATAATCCCGATATAGTTAAAAATATACATTTAAAATATATAGAAGCAGGAAGTAATATAATCTATGCCAATACCTTCGGAGCAAATGCGCATAAGCTTGAAGGTTGTAAGATAGATGTGGATACAGCTATAAAGAATGCAATTCAGTCTGCAAAGGAAGCGGTTGCAGAAAGTAAAAGAGATGTAAAAGTGGCACTTGATATAGGTCCTATAGGAGAACTTTTGGAGCCGCTTGGAGTACTTAGATTTGAAGATGCCTACGATATATATAAGGAGATGGTGGTTGCAGGTGAAAAGTACGGCGCCGATATTATTGTATATGAGACCTTTACAGATCTCTATGATGTAAGGGCAGGTGTGCTTGCAGCAAAGGAAAATACCAAACTTCCTGTTTGGGTAACTATGACATATGAGACCACAGGAAGGACATTTACCGGAACAAAGATAGAGTCAATGGCGGTGACACTTGAGGGACTTGGAGTGGATGCGATAGGATTTAACTGTTCACTTGGGCCTAAGGAGATATTGCCACTTGCAAGAAAGCTTAAGGAATGGACGACATTGCCTATTATAATAAAGCCTAATGCCGGACTTCCGAATCCTTCTACAGGAGAATATGACCTTCATGCAGCCGATTTTGCAAAGCTTATGGCGGAGTATAAAAGTTTTGGTATATCATATGCAGGAGGATGCTGCGGTACGGCGCCTGATTTTATAAAGGAGCTTAAGTCAGAGCTTGATGCTACAGAGGCCAAAGAGGGTAAAAGCGTTAAGGTAAAGACAGGTATATGCTCGGCAAATGAGATGGTGGAGCTGAACGGGGTAAGAGTTGTAGGAGAAAGATTAAATCCTACAGGTAAAAAAAGATTTCAGGAAGCGCTTTTAAACCATGAGATGGAGTATATCTGTAAGGTGGCCATAGAGGAAGAGGAATCAGGTGCCGATATACTTGATATAAATGTGGGTGTACCGGGCGGTGATGAAGTGGCACTTATGAGAGAGGCTGTAAAAGCGGTACAGTCGGTTGTCAATATTCCGCTGCAGATAGACTCATCAAATCCTGAGGCAATTGAAGCAGGACTTCGTGTATATAACGGTAGAGCAATAGTAAACTCGGTAAATGCCGAGGATGACAGACTTGACCTCATATTGCCTATTGTAAAGAAATACGGTGCGGCGGTGATAGGCTTGGCGTTGAATGAGAACGGACTTCCTACTACCGCACAGGAAAGAGTCGACAATGCAAAGCATATCTTAGACAGGGCGCTTGAATACGGTCTGAAAAAAGAAGATGTAATTATTGACTGTCTTACACTTACAGTTTCGGCACAGCAGGATCAGGCAAGAGAGACTCTTGAGGCGGTAAGAATGGTGACAAATGACCTCGGACTGCACACGACTCTCGGAGTCAGCAATATATCCTTCGGTTTGCCTGCAAGAAGCCATATTACGGAAAATTTCCTTATACAGGCAATGTATGCAGGTCTTGATTTGCCTATAGTGAACCCGAATATTGAAGGCATTATGAATGCAATATACTCATATAAGGTGCTTTCAGGAGAGGATAAGGACTCGGTAAAGTATATTGAAAGATTTGCTACCGTAAAAACCGAGACAAAGGTGGTAACAGTCTCAAATAACGGAGAAGTTACAAAAGAGATGGTGGAAGATGCCATATTGAAGGGACTTAAGGAAGAGACTTACAATAACGCAAAGAAGCTTTTGGAAGACCACGGAGAGCTTGAAATAATAAACGAATACCTGATACCGGCACTTGATACTGTAGGAGATTTATATGAAAAGCAGGTAATATTCCTGCCACAGCTTATCAATGCAGCCAATGCGGCAAGCTCGGCATTTGAGCTTATTAAAGAAAGAATAGCAAACAAGGGCGAGCACAATGTCAGCAAGGGTAAGATTGTGGTATGTACAGTGAAGGGTGATATCCACGATATCGGAAAGAATATAGTAAAGGTAATTTTGGAAAACTACGGCTACAGAATGATTGACCTCGGAAGAGATGTTGATATCAAAAATGTGGTGGATACCGTAGTCAGAGAAAATGTAAAGCTTGTAGGACTTTCAGCACTTATGACTACCACATTGCCTGCAATGAAAAAGACTATTGAAGAAATCAGAAAGGTGTCTGATGACTGTAAAGTTTGGGTAGGCGGTGCGGTGCTTACAAAAGAATATGCGGATGAGATGGGAGCGGATTTCTATGCACCTGATGCCAGAAGTTCGGTTGACATAGCAAAGACAGTTTTAGGATGATAAATTATGGAAAATATTAGAGACTATTTAAATAACAATGTTTTGCTCTTTGACGGAGCAATGGGAACATACTATGATGAGCTTACAGATGACGGCATAGGCTGTGAACTTGCTAATATCAAAAATCCTGAACTTATAAAGGGTATTCATAATGAGTATATCGAAGCCGGGGCAAAGGCGATACTTACAAATACTTTTTCTGTAGGCATTGATGTGTTCAACGGAGACAGAAATTTACAAAAAGATGTGGTTGTTGCAGGAATTGATATTGCAAATGAGGCCGCAAAGGACAGAGCATATGTCTTTGCGGATATAGGACCGATACATACAGGCAGTAATGAACTTGCATTTGAAGAGTACAAGGTTTTGATAGATATTTTCTTGGAAAAGGGAGTAAAGAATTTTCTGTTTGAGACAAGAAGCAGCACAAGCGGAATGGTGTTAAGTGCCGAGTATATCAAAGAAAAATGCAGTGACGCCTTTATAACAGCCTCATTTGCAGTGATGCCTGACGGATATTCAAGTGAAGGATATCAATATAAGGCATTGTTTACAGAGATTACAAACTCAGGTGTTTTTGATGCGGTGGGACTTAATTGTGTATCGGGAGCCAATCATATGGCAAAGCTTTTAAAGGATGTGGATACAAAGGGCCTTTATCTTTTTGCAAAGCCGAATGCGGGATACCCTGTAGTCAGAGATGACAGAGTTTACTACAGTTCACTTGCCAATTACTTTGCAAATCAGATAGAGGACATTCTTGAGATGGGTGTAAATATTGTAGGTGGATGTTGCGGAACCACACCTAAGCATATAGAGCTGTTAAAAAAGAGCATGAGCGGAAAACTGATAAAGCCGAGAAGAGCGGTAAAGTCCGAGAAAAACACGGCACAGAATATAAGAGTCAACAGATTCAAAGAAAAGCTTGATCTCGGTCAAAAACCTATAGCGGTGGAACTTGACTCACCTATAGATACAAATATTACAAAGTTTATAGACAATGCAAAAAAGATAAAGGCGGCAGGTGCGGATATTATTACTATTGCAGATAATCCTATAGCCAGAGCCAGAATGGACAGCTGCCTGCTTGCCTGCAAAGTGAGAAATGAGCTTGACTTTGATGTACTTCCGCATATGACTTGCAGAGACAGGAATGTAAACGCTTCAAGAGGACTGCTTCTGGGCGCCAATGCAATGGGTGTTGACAATGTCCTTGTAATCACGGGAGACCCGATACCTAACGCTCAAAGAGATGAGATAAGATCGGTATTTGAGTTCAATTCGGTGAAGTTTGCAAACTTTATCAATTCTTTGAATAATGATGTATTTGAAAGCCCTATGAATATCTGCGGTGCGTTGAATGTAAACTCAAGGAATTTCAGTGCGGAGCTAAAGAAAGCTGTCAGAAAACAGGAAAACGGTGTAAAGGTACTCTTTACTCAGCCGGTTTTGACAAAAAGGGCTATAGAGAATTTAAAGATTGCAAGGGAAAACTTGGATATTAAGATAATGGGCGGAATCATTCCGATTGTAAGTGAGAGAAACGCCAGATATATGCAAAGTGAAGTAAACGGCATATATATTACCGATGATATCGTAGAAAAGTATATCGGTAAGGAAAGAGAAGAGGCGGAAGAGATTGCGCTTTCAATGTCCAAAGAGATAGCAAATGAAATCTATGATCTGGTGGACGGATATTATCTTATTACTGTTTTAAACAGAGTAAACTTAATGGAAAGACTTATAAAGACTGTAAAGAAAGTGTGCGATAATAGATAAGTGGTAGTATAGCTTTGTACTAATAATATGAGTTTGAAGAGGTAAGCATATGGCGTATACAAAAGAAGATTTTGACAATTGGATATTTTTTATATCGGATAAGATGGATTACTTTACAAATGAGTTTGCAAATGAAAACAATCTATGTTTAGATTATTCTATAGATAGTCTAAATGCTTTGGAAGATTGGTTGCTTAAAAAGTATGAAAAGATAAGTGAGATTATAGAAGATAAGACATTATATAATAATACTTATAATATACTTGATTTATGCGGAGTTTATGTTGGTGAGGTGTTTAGAAAACATATAGGCGGAAATTGGTATATGATTATGGATAATCCTAAAAATGTATATTATAAGCTACCGGTACTTACAGATCCGTCTTATATTGGAGAGACATATAAATGCCCAATTACTATGGTTACAGCCTGTTTGGACAGAAGAAGAGGAGATTATATTAGCTGGATTTTAAACAATAATATAGAAAACATGAAAAGATAAACTAAATAAAATATCCAACATAGGGTGCTGTTGGATATTTTTTATTTTCTAAGCTGATTTATACATTTTTTTAGTACTTCAAATGTAGTATTCACCTCATCTTTGGTTGTGTACTTACTTAATGTAAGTCTAAGTGATGATGAGGCTCTTTTTTTATCATTTGAAATAGCCATTATTACATGTGAAGGGTCTATGCTACCGGTGGTACAGGCAGAACCAAGTGAGGCACAGACCCCATTTTGATTTAACAGGATTAAAAGTAATTCACCGTTGATATTTTCAAAATATATATTTATATTGTTGTTAAGCCTGTTGTGCATACACCCATTTAGATGTGAACCTTCTATATTTTTAAGTATCAGCGATAGTAGTTCATCTCTTAGCGTCTGCATCTGTATATTGTCTTCTTTTAGATGTTCATAGCAGTTTTTCATAGCATTTGCCATTGCCACTATTCCAAAGGTGTTTTCTGTACCCGCTCTGCGATTTCTTTCCTGACTGCCTCCATGTATCAAAGATGTAAGCTTGATACCGCTTCTTATATATAAAAATCCGACACCCTTTGGAGAGTGGAATTTATGTCCGCTTGCACTGAGTAAATCTATATTCAGCTCATTTACATCAATAGGAAGGTGGCCTACAGCCTGTACCGCATCGGTGTGGAATAAGATATTGTGCTCATGGGCAAGCTTTCCAATCTCTTTAATCGGCTCTATAGTGCCTATTTCATTGTTTGCAAACATTATGCTTATAAGGACTGTATCCTCTCGGATAGCAGACTTAAGCTCATTTATATCAATAATCCCTTTTTCATCAGTACTTAGATAAGTGACTTCATATCCTTTTTTTTCAAGGTAAGAGAGTGTATGCAGTACAGAGTGATGCTCAATCTTTGAACTGATGATATGCTTTCCCCTATTTTCCGTAAGTTCACAAGCCTTTAGAATTGCCCAGTTATTTGATTCACTGCCGCCTGAAGTAAAATAGATTTCATTATATCTTGCACCGAGGATATCGGCAATCATCTCTCTGGCATCTTCCATATCAGCCTTTACATCATTTGCCATAGAATAGCTTGATGAAGGATTTGCATAGTTTTCAAATAAATATTTTTTTGCTATATCAAAAGCCTCCTTATCTACCACAGTGGTAGAGGCGTTGTCCATATATATCATAGTACTCCTGTTCTTTAATTATAAATAGTATTAACAATAAAATAGTAAATGATTGAATTTGAATTGACAAGTATAATATTAGTATTGTATAAAAATCCTATATTTAAAAAGAGGTGATATATGGGCTGGAGCGTTGATATTTTAAGAAAAAACGGAGAAGGAAATATTCAGGATGTAAAAAACATAATAAATATATTTATGTCAAGAGGCTATACCAACTGTGTGGCATATGATAAAGGAAGATATCATAATCTCTCAATAAATAAACCAATGTTTGATGATGAACTACCATGGTTTTTGGAGGATGATGCCGACAGTATTCTTGCAAATGTAGACTTAAAACCGTCAGATGATTGGTGGTCTAATGAGAGGATAAGGGATTTTCCGGAGAGGTTTAAAGGTTATAGAGATTATTTTGACTTTGAAAAAATATCGGGCAGATCTTTTATGCTTTTAAATTTTTTTCATGAATATTTTAAACTTGTACCTGAGGATGTACTTTGGAACTGTTATTCAAAGGATAAACATTTTTATACTAAAGCTGACATAGATAAGATTTATAATAAAAAAGAGTGGAAAGTCGAATGGATATATGTAGATCCCGATGAGCAATAATATTGAGGTGATTATGAGATTTGAAGGTAGAATACTGGGAAAAGCCGGTGTTGATAAGATGCAGACAGCATATACGGTAGATGATATTCTTATAGATATGGGCTACAGTATGCGATTTTCATTTGATAAATATGTGTACAGTATATCATATATGAAAGAGGAGAATGATATTTTGTTCTTTAATGATGCAGAGCATATGATAGAGGTGTACAACTATGAAAGAAATTTTGAAATACCGACCGAAAGAGCAAATGAACTGGGGCTTGAGACATATTATCGTTTTTCAAATATATATGGGAAAGAACTGATTATTCTTGAATTGTTGCACAGATATTTAGAGGAGAATCCCAATGATATCTTTTATGTGGACAATGGAAGATACTATAATAAAGCGATGATAGACAGTATTTATAAAGGAAAACATGATAAAAACTGGATGTATAGACCACTATACAGTATCAAAAGTATATCTGAATATATAAATATATTTTTAACAACAACCATATCTTATATGGGCGGTATGGGGAATATAACAGATACAAGACATAGGGGAGAAAAGAGTGTTGAACTGAGGTATGAGGGAAGGATAATCGGTAAAAGAAAAAATTCAAAATTCGGCACGGCTTATAGGGTGATAAGAGCTTTAAAAAAAGCGCATTGCAAAAATATAGTAAATATAAAAAGAGAGAGTTACAATATTTTATATGCAAAATGTAATAATAAAAAGATTATTGAAATATATTGTAACACTCAGATGACAGATATCCCTACAGATGAAATAAAACAGATGGACTTTGAGACATATTTTAGGATTACCGATCTTATAGGAAAAGAGATGCAGGTGCTTGAAATAGTACATAGCTATTTAAATAAGTTTTCGGATGATATTTTCTACATTGATAACGATTGTTTCTTTACAAAATCACAGATTGATGAAATATTTAATAATAAGGACAAAAACGAAAAATGGATATTTAAGAAAAGAGAAAGGGACAGATTTTAGCAGGTATCATGGCTGGAGATGTAGGAATTTTAAGAAGAAAAGATGATAACAGTTTTAGAGATATAAAAGATATTGTAAATATACTGATGTCAAGAGGGTTTACTTCGGAATCTTTATATGATTATGGTAATTGTTATATGTTTTCCGTAAATAAACCGGATTATGATGATGATTTCAGATGGTATTTGGATGACAGATCTTCATGGGCAATTATGTATATTAATATAATAAAAAGGGAGCATTCGTATTGCTTTACAGTAGAAGATTCTTCCGGAAAAAAGATAGACTACTATAGATATGTATATATTGAGGGAAGCGGTGACCGAGGTTTTATGTATTTGAATTTTTTACATGAATATTTTAAACTGTTTCCGGAAGATATATTTAAAGGGGAAGCAGATTATTTATATACAAAAGAAGATATTGACAGGATATATGAAAAAGAAATATGGCTTGGGAATTGGTATGATCTTGATCCGAAGACTTTATAGTATAATTGATACAAGTATATGATATACTATCAAGCATAGATTTTAATTTTGGAGACTATATGGAAAAGAAAAAAGTAGTGGTAGGTATGTCCGGTGGAGTGGACTCCTCAGTGGCAGCCTATCTTTTAAAAGAAGCCGGATATGATGTCACAGGTGTGACTATGCAGATATGGCAAAGTGAAGATGAAGAGGATATGTCAGGCAGCGGAGGCTGTTGTGGACTTTCAGCTGTGGATGATGCCAGAAGAGTGGCAAGAGATATCGGCATACCTTATTATGTAATGAATTTCAGAGATGAATTCAAAGATAAGGTAATAGATTATTTTGTAAATGAATATGTGCAGGCAAGGACACCCAATCCATGTATTGCCTGCAACAGATATGTAAAATGGGAATCTCTTTTAGAGAGAAGTATGATGCTTGGGGCGGATTATATTGCTACAGGGCATTATGCAAGAATAGAAAAGCTTGAAAACGGAAGATATGCACTCAGAACATCAAAAACAAGTGCCAAGGATCAGACCTATGCACTTTATAATCTAACACAGGAGCAGCTTTCAAGAACATTGATGCCTGTGGGAGATTATGAAAAGGATGAAATCAGAGAGATTGCAAAGAAGTTCAATCTCAGAGTGGCAAATAAGCCCGACAGTCAGGAGATTTGCTTTGTTTCGGACAATGACTATGCCTCATTTGTGGAAAACGAAATAGGAAAAAAGATGCCTGAGGGAAACTTTGTGACTGCTGACGGAGAGATACTTGGAAAGCATAAGGGAATACTTCACTATACAATCGGACAGAGAAAAGGACTTGGTATAGCGCTGGGGCATCCTATATTTGTTACCGAGATAAGACCTGAGACAAACGAAGTTGTAATAGGTGAAAATGAGGATGTTTTCGGATACAGTCTGGAAGCCGACAATCTCAATGCCATGGCGGTTGAGAAGTTTTATGACGGCATGAGAGCTGTAGGAAAGATAAGATATTCACATAAGGGTGAACACTGCACAGTCAAGGTACTCGGAGAAGACAGGATAAGAATAGACTTTGATGAAAAGGTAAGAGCAATCACACCTGGACAGGCGGTTGTACTGTATGATGAAAGCGGACTTGTACTTGGTGGCGGAACAATTATAGGAAGATGCGATTAATTGCAAGACACTATATAAGCTGTAAAACAGAAAGGTTACAGAGATATGAAAAAATACCTTTGTAGAATATCTTTAATATCAAGCATGGTTATAAGCTACATAATCGCAATGATACTTTTTGTAATGTATCAGTTTGCAGAGTCTTTAAGACCATATGGTTACGGTTTAGGTAGGCTTAGTTTACCGGAATCTTTACAGACATCAATTGTATGGAGTTTCTTTGCGTCTTTAATATTTGTTTACCCGATAGTTTTGACGGGGTATCATATTTTACTTTTGTATCTTGAGGCAAAAAAGAAACTTCTAAAACCTTTTATAAGATTTGATCAGGTTGCTATATGGTATGGTTTGATATTGGAATTTTTGTACCTTACAGAAGGAAAATATGTCACAGGTTCTGACTGGAGTGTACAGCTAAAGAATCTGGAAAAGCATACACCGATTTTTTCCGAAACGGCACCCATAATTATTTTTATTTTTATAATCGGTATTGCAGGGTACTTTTATCTGAGAGTCAGGCCTTTAAAGAAAATACCGCCTTTGATGGCAATTATTTCAATGTCTGCAATGTATCTTTGGGTAATTGAAGTGCTTGTCTTTACGGTACAGGTTTTTAAGGGCGATTTATCGGGTGACAATTTGCTTGATGTATACCTCCTTGTTTACCCTGTTTGTATTATCTGCATTGTTGCAAGAACTGTAATTTCAAAGGTTCATGAATGGCAGGAATATGAAATGGAGAGAACAAAAATACAAAGCAATCCGCTTTTAAATTTTGCAGATAAAATACTGTCAAATTCAAAACTTTGGCCTATATATGCAATTATCTTTATGTTTCCTTTGCTTGGAATAATAATAGGAATACTGCTGCTTTTCGGTCAGGCACCTGATTCCGTTATAAAGGCATGGACCGAAACTGCAGATTGGACATTGTCACTAAAGGAAGCACCTCAAAATATCGAATATGATGAGCATTACCTTTGCACTGTAGCGGCAGGCGGGCACAGAAAAGTGGTAAAGCCTGTAAGAAAAGGAATCCGTCACGGTCACGAGGTTATAGTAAACAGACAGCTCTGTATAGCCAATGCCTTTGAACAGATTTTAGAGGAGAAAATACCTCGTTTCCACAAACTTGTGAGGGGAGTATATGATCGCTACGGCTTCCCCGTTGCAAGACTTATAAAGAGCAAATGGATTGCAGATATTATATATATTTTGATGAAGCCTTTGGAGTGGATATTCTTAGCGATAATATATATGAGTGATGTGCATCCGGAAAACAGAATAGCGACCCAGTATATGGGGAAAAATGGAAGTAGCAGTTAATTAAGTTTGTATTTATTAGTTTTTATATTCGAATAACAGCTATGAAACAACTTTTGAATGATAAGATAGCGAGTGATTTCGTTGTATTAGAAATAGGACATATAGTTATATAAATACAATAAATATATGGAATACATATAATAAAATATGGGATGTAATTTATGGGAAAGAATAAGTTTAATGCACTTACTTCTGAAGTGCTGGATGAAAATAATAAAATATATACAGAAGCACTTGACTATGCTTTTGGCAATAATGATATAAAAAATATTGCTATTACAGGTATATATGGTGCCGGGAAGAGTACAGTATGGAATACATATGTTAATAAAAGTAAATTAAATAATGTCATTAACGTCTCATTGGGCAAATATGAAAATTATATTAAAGATGACGATAATAGACAAAAGGAAGCGTCTGAGACTAAGCTTAACAATTCAGATGCTGATGGAACTGAAGGTTTATTTGGTGATGAAAGTAAAAAAGCCGGTGGTATAGATGATGAGAATAGAGTAGAAAGGCAAATTATAAATCAAATATTATCTCAGATAGATCCAAATAAAATACCGCTTAGTAAATATTGTTTTAAGTCGAATAAAAGTAAATGGAGTATTTTCCGGCATTTCTTGGCATTTCTTTCAATTATTTGCTCAATACTACTTTGGAAATTACGTAATGATTTAATTCCTATTTTTAAGGATTTAATAATTTTTAATGATTTATTAACTCCTTTTTTTAAGGGTATACTAAAGCATTTATTTAGAGATCTGCCAGAAAGATCAGATGAAATGTTGTGGATTATTCCATGTCTTATATTTTTTCTTTTACCACTGTATTACTTTTTTTATACTTTTTATAGAGGTAATAAATTTAGAGTTTCTAAGATATCATTTAACGGTACGGAAGCAGATATGAATAATGATATGGGTGATGAAACAGTATTAGATAGAGACATAAAGGAACTGGTATACTTATTGGGAAGTTCTGGTACAGAAATAGTTGTTTTTGAAGATTTAGATAGATATAATGACATATCTATTTATACAAAACTACGAGAACTAAACTTTATATTAAATAACTATGTAAAAATAAATGGTAAAGATAATCCGGTTCGATTTATATATTTGTTAAAGGATGGTATATTTTTCTCTAAAAACAGAACGAAGTTTTTTGATTTCATTATACCTATTGTGCCTATTGTGAATTCTTTTATATCGGAATATCATATTGACAAATTTTTAAAGGATAATGGAATAGTGGAAGAAGTGACTATATTAGCCGATGTTGCTTTATATGTAGATGATATGAGGCTTATTAAAAATATAGTAAATGAATATATCATATATTCCAGAATATTACAATTGGAAAGTAAGAATTCAAGTATGGACGCGTCATCAGAGTATCCTTATTTGAATAACGACATTCTATTTGCGTTAATCACATTAAAAAATATATTGCCTAACGAATTTGAACTTTTACAGGAAAATAGAGGATATATAAATGCTATATTTGAGAAACTGGAAGCAAAAAATTACAATAATACTAGCTATAAAACAATAATTTCCAGATTATCCGATAAAGAAAAGGAAGAATTATTTTCAAAAAAAGGATGGGATAGTTTAGAAAGTCGATATTTTGATTTCGTTCGATTTTTAATTGTAAATGGATTCTTAGACAATAGCTACGGTAAATTTATAGTAGATTTATATAAAGCAGATACATCAAACTTATTGAAGAGAAATGATATAATTTATATAAAGGGTCTGAAAGAAGGCAGATCTCTTGATGTTTTGTTAGATATTGAGACACCTGATTTAATTATTAAACGATTAAATAAAGACGATTTTATGCTTGATAATATACTTAATATTAATATATTTAAAACTTGCTTAGAGAAAGATATGATTGATAATGTGATAGCTATTACTGAATCTATTACTATTAATGAAAAGTATGAAGATTTAAGGGAGGTCTTAGATAGTATTGATTTAGAATTAGAAGGGAAGTATTTTGACTTAGATAGTATTGATTTAGAATTAGAAGGGAAGTATTTTAATATACTATTATATAATAATGAAGATTTGTTTTGTAAAGTTTTGGATTATTTTAAATCTAAAGCAGATACAAGAATTAATAGTGGAGAACTTATAGTTTATACAGAGGAGTTTTTTAATGATAAATATGTAAAAAAATTTAATTATATTTTAATTTCAATTCTTATAAATAAATATACAGAAGGAAACAAGTTAAAATCTATAAAAAAATATTTGGAATATGGTAAAAATACATATATAATAGACCAAATATATGACATATATGGTGATATATATGATAAAATGTACAGGTATATGGAGTGTGAGGTAGACGATACAAGGTATAAAGAGGCAGTTGAATACATGAATACAATAAAGAAAGAATTGGATAATTTTATAAAAAATGTGAATGTTATAGGTGTTGATTTTGATGAAATTTCGAAGATTGTAAGTCTTAAAGATGATGATATAGAAAGCCTTTGTCGCTGAGATACAACCTGAGACAAATGAAGTTGTAATAGGTGAAAATTAGGATATTTTCGGATACAGTCTGGAAGCCGATAAATTGAACGCCATGGCGGTTGAGAAGTTTTATGGCGGTATGAGAGACATCGGAAAGATAAGATATTCACATAAGGGTGAACACTGCACAGTCAAGGTACTCGGAGAAGACAGGATAAGAATAGACTTTGATGAAAATGTAAGAGCAATCACACTGAGACAGGTGGTTGTACTGTATGATGATAGCGGACTTGTACTTTGTAGCGGAGCAATTATATAGAAAATTGATTAAAATATAATATTAACAGATATTAAAAGAGCGATTGCTTCACTTGACGGAGCAATCGCTTTTCACGGAGGCGAAGAGATTCGAACTCTCGTGCCACGAAAAAGTGACAACCTGATTTCGAGTCAGGCTCGTTATGACCGCTTCGATACACCTCCAAGACATATTATACATTAAAATGCGCATTAAATCAACCTTAATAAATATTAAGAATTTCACAATAATTATATATAATATAGAAGAAACTCACATAGTAATGAAAATATCATTGTTAGAAAAATATAATTAGATTGAAAAAACAGACAATTTATAGTATGATATTAGCAACAATAAATATCACAGGAGGGTTTGACATGCGTTGTAAAAATTGTGGTTCTATGAATGCTGACGGAGCAAAGTTTTGTGAGAGTTGTGGTGCTGCCCTTGAGAGCGTGAATAAGCAGCAAAGCCAAAGTAACACCGAATCTAAGGTATCTAATCCTACAGGTAGTCCGGGAAGTCCTAAAAAACTACCTAAGAATATTATTTTCGGTGCGGTAGGTGCCGTAGCGGTTCTGTTTATTATAGTGATAGTTGCATTCGCTATGAATTCGAGCAAAGTAATTGATCTGAACAAGTATATAAGTTTCGAGTCAAGCGGGTATGACGGATACGGAAAGGCAAGTATAAGTGTTGATTGGGACAAACTTGAAAAGGATTACGGGAAAAAGGTAAAGTACAGCAGTAAGGGTAAGAAAGAGTACGGAGTTTTGACCTATGCATTTGAACCGATGTCGGTTCTTCGTGATGCCGTATCGGAAATAAGTCTTGACAAGTCTGAGAAATTAAGTAACGGTGACAAGGTTAAGTACACATGGAAGGTATCTGATGATACAACAAAAAGTATAAATTATAAGTTAAAGTATAAGGACGGAGAATTTGAAATAAAAAATTTAAATGAATTGAGTAAATTCGATCCGTTTGAAAATGTAAAGTTAAGTTTTTCGGGAATTGCACCGAACGGTAAGGCCGAGATTGCTTACAGCGGTAATGATACATTGAATAAAAACAATTTTAAACTTGATAAGTTTGATAAACTGAAAAATAATGATACTGTTACCGTAAGCCTTAATCTCGATGAAGATCAAATAGCTTCTATGGCAGACAGATACGGAAGAATACCTGAGAAAATGAGCCAAACTTACACTGTATCCGGGCTTGAAACTTATGTAACACAGTACAGTGAATTACCTCAGGATTTCATAAAAGAAGTAAACGATAAGGCAAAAGAGGTTGTAAAGGAATATACGGACAGTGCATACGGCGAAGGTACTACACTTTCAGATCTTAAGTATGAGGGTTATGTACTGAAGACCGATTTGGATGAAGTATATAACGGATTGTATATTGTCTACAGCAGAGTACTTACAAGTACAGACAGTAAGTATGTAACCACCAAGATGTATTATCCTGTAGCTTTCAGGACATTGATGTTGACAGATAAAGTAACTTATAAGAGCGGTCCTGAGATTATAGGAAAGTCAAGCTATGTCACAGGAGATTCAAAGGAATCAAAAGGATATAAGCGTCCACATGATTTTCTTGAGCGATATAGAAGTGAAAGTGTGACGGCAGGGGACGGATTTGAAAAGTTTGAACACGAGTCATATGTGCATAAGCTTGAGGATATGACGGATGAGTACAGAAAGTCTTTACAGGATCAGGCAAGACTGACTTTGGATGCTTACATTGCCAAGGATTATAAACCGAATATGCAGGTATCCGATATACAGTTTGTAGGAGAGTATTTGCTGTATACTTCAGACGATCAGGAACAGTTCAACGGTACAAATATATACTATGTAGTGTTCTCTGCAAATTTATCCGATGCCAACGGTAAATTCCCTACCACTACCATTTATTATCCGGTGGAATATTCATATGTAATGAAATTAAGTGATGAGGACTTTTTAACGGCAAACAGATCGGATGTTGCTCTTAACTTTTTGAGTCTTCCAAACACTTGGGATACAACAAGAGGATATACAGACGGTAATGAAATGTACAAGAATCTTATAAGTAGTCGCGATAAAATATATGAGCATCAGGTAAGTGACGGTTTAAAGCAGTTCGGGGAATAATATAGTTTCATTATACGAACGATTGTAAATAACAGTATAAAAAGGGGGCTGACAGTCAGCCCCTCTTTTATAACGTAATCGTTTGAATATCGGACAAATCCAAAGTGACAGTGGCTAGGTTTTTTGTTTTTAAAAGTGAGAATATTGATTTTTTTGAAAAATCATATTAGAATAATCATTCCTAAGGAAGGAGTTTTAAGATGGCATTTATAGAAAGGTATCAAAAACTCACTATTTTTATTTTGATATTGATTATTGTTTTTGGAATATATCTATGGGAGGATTTTAATTCATATACAAAACTTGAACCAAAATCTCCGTATGGAGTATATCTTGTTGCACAAACAACAGGTGATATGCGTTCCTCGACCAGTACTATATACATCAAATACCCTAACTCAAATAAGTTATTTAAAACCGAAGTGGAATTTGGTGAAGATGAAGGGTCGGCTTTAGCAAAACCATCAAACCGCCTTTCAATTGTGTGGATAGATTCTCACCATGTATCTATAACTTTTAAAGGCCGTGATTATGGTAGACCTATTACTAAGATAGTAGAGTACTGATTAATCAGTGCTCTATTATTTTAGCATTTTAATGTATTTTCTGTGGAATTATGAATTATGTTAGCTTGGAATGTTGCCACAATCAATTGAATTTAATAAAATAATAAGTAAAGTGAGGACTATCATTATCAGTATAAATACAATCACTATAGATTTAAATATTAACCATAAATACTTTGAATGTCTTTTTTTTTTACTTGAATAACATCATCTTTAACTTTAGCAGCTCTATATAAGAAATATATTTTTAAAATTGCAGATAAAACTATCATTAAATATGCTACAAGAATTATACAAATTATAAATCTATCATGAAAATTCATTTGTTCAAGAGTATTCACATCATAAGGATTTATAGATATATGTGCGAAATGTATAATACCGACTTGCTCCATAAAAGCCGTTATAAGTATTATAAGACCTGCTGTTAAAATCAGATTAGAAAACAGCTTTATTTTTTTCATTATAATTTCTCCTCAAAAAAACTAAAATCACTTATCCCTGTCCTATTATTTTTTTATACTTTTATTTATCCTCCTTCCAATATATCTTTTACCGTTACATTTTGACTTATATTTAGGTTGCCTTGTCAGCCCCTCTTTTATAACGTAACAGTTTGAATATCGGACAAATCCAAAGTAACCGTGGCTGTTTTAAAGTGTATTTCATATAATATCAATGAATCTCCGGCAAAGTCTATAGTATTTTTATAGCCGGGTATCTTGTCACAAAAGCAATCCGCCAAATCAAAAACGGTTTTTTCGCTTCTTAGTGCAATTCCTCTTGCCTTTATATGCTCATTGTCTTTTTTGGGGATTGTGGTAAAGGCGACGTTTCGGTTTTGTTCCATTTCATGTACTTTTTCATTATCTTTAAATGTCGCAAAGTATATGACATTATTTGTATGGTTAAAGTAATAGTTGACTATTCTTACATTCGGAGTGCCGTCTATTCCTATAGTTGCCAAAGCAATTTCAGTCTGTGTATCCATAATTCTTTTGAATTCTTTTATTGTGTCCATGAAAACCTCCGTTTCTATAATAAATGAATAATACAATATGTATTTAAATATGATTAGTATAACAGATTTTTTCATATGAGTATATAATATTTCAACGCTTTACCGTAGTAGAGAAATAAAACGTTGACAGTTACACTTTAGCATGCTACCATAAGAAAGCGTTAAGGTAATGCAGTAAAGAAAGTTATGAGGTGTATTTATGAAAAAAATTTATTTACTTGGAATTTTAGCAACAATTATGTTGGTAGGCTGTTCATCAGCATCAACGGACACAAGTGCAGCAGAAAGTAAGTTGACAGATGAGACTTCTATTGCAGGCACAGACGCTAATACAACTTTTACGGTGGGATTTGATAAAGATTTTCCACCTATGGGGTTTGTTGGAGATGACGGGGAATTTACCGGATTTGATTTGGACCTGGCAGCGGAGGTGGCAAAGCGACTGGGAAAAAAGATAAAGTATCAGCCTATAGCCTGGGATGCAAAAGATATGGAACTCACATCCGGTAATATTGACTGTATTTGGAACGGCTTCAGTACAAAGAACAGAGAAGATAAATATACATGGACAAAGCCATATATGAAAAATGATCAGGTATTTGTGGTAAGATCTGATTCCGATATCAATTCGTTTGAGGATTTAGCAGGAAAAACGGTGGAGGTTCAGATGGATTCGTCAGCCGAAGCGGTATTAAAAGAAAATACAGAACTGTCAGGTACATTCGGTAAATTACAGACTGTGGCTGATTTTAACACAGGTTTTATGGATCTTGAAATGGGTGGTGTGGATGCTTTGGCTATGAATAGCGTAGTGGCAAATTATCAGATCACAAAAAGAGGTGGAGAAGGCTTCAAAGTTTTGGATAAGCCGGTTTCAAGTGAAGAATATGCGGTAGGATTTAAACTTGGAAATACAATGTTGAGGGATGAGGTACAGATGGCACTTGAAGAGATGAAGGCAGACGGTACATTAAAGAGTATTTCTGAGAAATGGTTCGGTAAAGATGTTACTACATTAGAGTAACAGCATATGTAGTGAACAATAATTTACCTGAACCATAAAATTAACAAATAACATGTACTTTTTATTGCGTTTAAATGTTGTAAAGTATATGACATTAATACAATATGGAAAAGAGTTTATCAAGTCTATATCACAGTCAACTTGCTTCCAACTTAGAATAGACATAAAAGCTTATTTGATGTATACTTTTTTCATATGGGATATCGTCAGATATCGTCTAAATAAGTAACAGATATGTAGAAGAAGGGGAAGCCATGATTGACATTAAGTTTTTAAGAGAAAATCCGGATGTCGTAAGACAGAATATCAAGAATAAATTTCAGGATTTCAAACTCCCGTTAGTTGATGAGGTTATCGAGCTTGATGAGAAGCTCAGAAAGACAAAAGTAGAGGCTGATGAGCTTAGATCAAGGAGAAACAAGATTTCAAAAGAAATCGGTACACTTATGGCACAGGGCAAGAAAGAAGAGGCCGAGCAGGTAAAGGCATCTGTAGCAAGCCTTGGAGAGCAACTTGCAAAACTTGAGCCTGTTGAAGCCGAGCTTGAAGAGAAGATCAAAAAGGATATGATGACCATTCCGAACATTATCGATCCGAGCGTACCGATAGGTAAGGATGACAGTGAGAATGTAGAAATCGAAAAGTTCGGTGAGCCTTTTGTTCCTGATTTTGAGATACCGTATCATACCGACATAATGGAAAAACTGAACGGAATCGACCTTGACAGTGCAAGAAAGGTTGCAGGAAACGGATTCTATTATCTAATGGGAGATATAGCAAGACTTCATTCTGCAGTAATATCATATGCAAGAGATTTTATGATTGACAGAGGATTTACATACTGTGTACCTCCTTTCATGATCAGATCAGAAGTTGTAACAGGAGTAATGAGCTTTGCCGAGATGGATGCCATGATGTATAAGATTGAAGGAGAGGACCTCTATCTTATAGGTACAAGTGAGCATTCAATGATCGGAAAGTTCATTGATACTATGAATGACGAGGCTAAGCTTCCTTATACACTTACATCTTACTCACCTTGCTTTAGAAAAGAGAAGGGAGCACACGGTATCGAGGAGAGAGGTGTTTATCGTATCCACCAGTTTGAGAAGCAGGAGATGATAGTTGTTTGTAAGCCTGAAGAGTCAAAGATGTGGTATGACAAACTGTGGCAAAATACTGTAGATCTTTTCAGATCATTGGATATTCCTGTAAGAACGCTTGAGTGCTGTTCAGGTGATTTGGCGGATCTTAAGGTAAAGTCATGTGATGTTGAAGCATGGTCACCAAGACAGAAAAAGTACTTTGAAGTAGGAAGCTGTTCAAACCTCGGAGATGCACAGGCAAGAAGACTTAGAATCAGAGTAAAGGATGCCGACGGCAACAAGTACTTTGCACATACACTTAACAATACTGTTGTAGCACCGCCTCGTATGCTTATCGCATTCCTTGAGAACAATCTCAATGAGGATGGAAGCATCAGAATACCTGAGGTTTTAAGACCTTATATGGGTGGAAAAGCAGTTATAGGAAAATAATGGTTTACGCCCTGTGTATGCAGGGTGTATTTTTGAAAGGAGACTTTTTTGAATTTTTCGTTTGCACATTTTAATTTTAACGTTCTTGATTTGGAAAGAAGTTTGAAGTTTTATAAAGAAGCTCTCGGACTTGAGCCTGTAAGAAGAAAAGACGCACAGGACGGTTCATTTACTTTAGTATATCTTGGAGATAAAAAGACAGGCTTTGAGCTTGAGCTTACATATTTAAGAGACAGAAAAGAACCTTATAATCTCGGAGAACTTGAGTATCACCTTGCTATGGCTACAGAGGATATGAAGGCGGCTCATGAGCTTCATGAGAAGATGGGCGTTATATGCTATGAAAACCCTGATATGGGTATTTATTTTATAAACGACCCTGACGGATATTGGATTGAGATTGTACCAAGTAAATTATAGAGGTAAATATGGCAAAGATACAGATGATTACTCCACTTGTTGAGATGGATGGAGATGAGATGACAAGAATCCTGTGGAAGATGATAAAGGATGAACTTATACTTCCTTTTGTGGATTTAAAGAGTGAATACTATGACCTTGGATTAAAACACAGAGATGAGACTGATGACAGGGTAACTGTAGAGTCCGCCAATGCTACAAAGAGGCTAGGTGTGGCTGTAAAATGTGCTACCATTACTCCGAATGCCGCCAGAGTAAAAGAATATGACTTAAAGGAGATGTGGAAATCTCCAAACGGTACTATAAGAGCTATCTTAGACGGTACGGTGTTCAGAAAACCTATATTGGTAAATGGGATTGAGCCGAATGTCAGAACATGGAAAAAGCCTATAACCATTGCCCGTCATGCCTATGGTGATGTATACAAAAATACGGAGATGATTATTGAAAAACCGGGTAAGGTTGAGCTTGTGTACACAGACAGTGAGGGCAATGAAACAAGGAGTCTGATACATGAGTTTAAGGGTGCGGGAATTACACAGGGAGTTCACAATTTGGATTCTTCCATTGAAAGTTTTGCAAAGGCCTGCTTTGAATATGCTCTGAATCAAAAAGAGGATTTGTGGTTTGCTACAAAGGATACCATATCAAAGAAGTATGACCATACATTTAAAGATATCTTTGAAGAGATATACAATGCAGAGTACAAGGAGAAGTTTGAAAAGGCGGGAATTACATATTTCTATACGCTTATAGACGATGCCGTGGCAAGAGTGATGAAGTCCGAAGGCGGATTTATCTGGGCTTGCAAGAACTATGACGGAGATGTTATGAGCGATATGCTTTCATCCGCTTTCGGTTCACTGGCTATGATGACTTCGGTACTGGTTTCCCCTGACGGCTGCTATGAGTATGAGGCGGCACATGGTACAGTTCAGAGACATTATTACAAGTATCTGAAGGGTGAGCCTACATCTTCCAATTCGGTTGCAACCATATTTGCATGGAGCGGTGCACTAAGAAAAAGAGGAGAACTTGATAATCTTCCTGATTTGATTGACTTTGCAAACAGACTTGAGAAGGCTACAATTGATACTATAGAGTCCGGCAAGATGACAGGAGACCTCGGTGCAATATCAACATTGGAGAATATAACAGTTTTAAACAGTGAAGAGTTTATACATGAGATTGCAAAGCATTTGCAATAAATATATGGCAGTTTCCTTTCGGGAGCTGCCATTCTACATATTTTAGGAGAGAGATGGGATACAGATTTTATTTTGGCGCCTCAGGTGTGGGAAAGACCTACAGGGCTTTTAAGGATATTATAGACGAGGCTGTAAAAAACTTGGACAAAAAGTTTTTTATTATAGTGCCTGAGCAGTTTACGATGCAGACTCAAAAGGATATAGTACAGATGCATCCTAATCATGCAGTAAACAATATAGATGTACTTAGTTTTAACAGGCTTGCTTACAGAATATTTGAAGAACTTGATATAGAAAATCCCGAGGTTTTGGATGAACTTGACAAGGCGCTTATACTTAGAAGAATTGCAAACAAGGTAGAGCTTAAGGCGTGGAAAAAACAGTTTCAAAAGGCGGGATTTATTGACAGTATAAAGTCGCTTATTTCAGAGTTTATGCAGTATGATATCAGTGACGACTTTATAAGAGAGCAGGTAAACAACAGTGAAGTGGACTCGCTTCTTAAGATAAAACTTGAGGATATATATAATTTAAAGACAGGATTTGAGGAATATATTGCAGGAAAATATTTCACAAATGAGCAGATACTTGATGTTTTGAATGAAAATATAGCAAACAGTGAATTATTAAGGGACAGTGTTATTTTATTTGACGGTTACACAGGATTTACACCTATTCAAAACAGAATAATTTCAAACCTTATGAAGGTGGCTGACGAGCTTAGATTCAGTGTAACTTTGGGTAAGGGAGTTAATCCGGATATCAGACTTTCGGAGAGCGATCTTTTTTTTATCAGCGGCAAGATGATTTCACAGATAAATGAGATGGCAAATAAGGAGAATATAAAGAGATTGCCTAACATAAATCTGAATACCGGAGCGGTACACAGATTTAAGAACTCAAAAGATCTTGAATTTTTTGAAGAGCATTTTCTAAGATATGACGGAAAAAAATCAAAAGAAGTCTCTGATATTGAGATAAATTACTGTATGAATCCTTTGGACGAGATAGATTTTGTTGCCAATAAGATACTGAGTCTTGTAAAGGACAATGACTATAGATATAGGGATATTGCAATAATTTACGGCGACCTTGAGGATGTGTCCGATGCACTGATAAACAGATTTCATCAGCTGGAGATTCCATACTATTTGGATGAAAAAATGGATGTTGACAACAATGAGTTGGTGGAGTTTATCAATGCCTGCATCGGAGTTATAAGTGAGAATTTTTCATATGATGCGGTAAACAGATTTTTAAGACTTGGACTTTTACATTTTGATAAAAGACTTGTATCACTGCTTGACAATTACCTGCTTGAGACGGGAGTAAAGGGATATAAAAGGCTGCATTCTGAGTTCACATATTTGCCGAAAAGTTTTAGCGAAACTGAACTAAAAGAGATAAACGAGTTCAAGGACTTTGCTCTTTGTAAGATTGATACACTTTATACGGTAATAAGTAAGAGCAAGGTAAGCATAAAGGATGCCCTAGGTGCTTTCAGAGAGATATTTACAAAAGAGAATATGGAAGAAAAGCTTGAAGAGATAAAGTTATCACTTGAAGAAAAAGGTGACTTTAAAAGAGCTAGAGAGTATGAGGGCATATTTGACGAGGTTATAAGTCTGTTTGACAGATTGGAGCTTGTACTTGAAGGTGAGAGTCTGACCAAAAAAGAATTAAGTGACCTTTTACATACTGGCTTTGAAGAGATAAAGCTTGGAATGATACCTGACAGGGTGGACAGAGTGGTAATAGGTGACTTAAAGAGAACCAGACTTGGCAGTATAAAGGCACTGTTTGTATGCGGTGCAAATGACGGAAGTCTGCCTACAGTCAAGGATTCCGGCGGACTTATAAATGACAGAGAAAAAAGAAAACTTAAGTCTTTGGGCTTTAATCTTTCGGATACAGTCAGAGAGGATTTGTATACAGGCAGATTTTATTTGTATCAGGTGCTTACAAAGCCTTCAGACAAGCTGTTTATAAGTTTTGCAGGTATGGACTTTGAGGGGAAGTCTTTGCGTCCGTCAATACTTATAAATATGATAAAGTCGATATTCCCTCTTATAGAGATAAAAAGAAGCCAAGAGAAGAATATATATTCAAGGTTTGAAGCAAAGGAATATCTTAGTGAAAACTTAAGAGGGCTTCGCGCAAAGGAAGTGACAGATGAAGACTTTATAAGATATATTGCGACATTCTTTGATAAGGAGTTTATAAAAAGACTCACAGAGGCCGCAATGTATGTATATAAGGACAGCGGAATAGGTGAGAGTGCGGCAAGAGAATTGTTCGGTGATGAACTTCGTGTAAGTGTGACAAGGCTTGAAAACTACAATGAATGTCCTTTTGAGCATTTTATAAGCTATGGGCTTGGAGTGGGGGAAAGACAGATACATTCATTGGGAGTGTCGGATATAGGTACTTTGGTGCATGATATGCTTGAAAAATGCTTCAGATATGCAAAGTCAAGGGATAAAGTGATTGCAAAGATGGAGAAGTATGATTTGTTCTCACTGGTAGATGAGGCTGTAAACGAAAACATGGTTTCAGAAAAAAACAGTATATTTAAAGAGAGCAATAAGTCAAAGTATCAGCTTGAAAAGATTGTAAGAATGACAAAACTTACAATGCTTGTACTTTCAAAACAGCTTGCGGCAGGCGACTTTGAACCGAGTTTTTTCGAGAAAAGTTTCGGTGAAAGGGATAATCTTGAAGCTTTGAATATTGAACTGAAAAATAATGCCAAGATGTATCTTAGAGGAAAGATAGACAGAGTGGATACATATGTTGATGAAGATAAGACATTGGTAAAAATAATCGACTATAAGACAGGAAATATGAAGTGGGAGCTTGATATGCCTTTTTACGGCAGGGCGTTGCAGCTTGTGATATATCTGGATGCGGTGATGGAACAGCTCACAAAAGAGGGTAAAGAGGTTTTGCCGGCGGCATTTTTTTACTACCATATAGATTCACCTTTTCTTACAAGAGATGAGGCGAAGAAAGAAAACGCTTTCTTAAGTAAGCTAAAGCCTATGGGTATAGTCAATACGGATTTTAATATAATAAAGCATCTGGATAAAAGTATTGAGACAAGCAGTGATGTCATACCTGTAATGTTAAAAAAGGACGGAAGCATTTCAAAGACATCGAGCGTTGCAAGTACAAAGAGAATAGAATTACTTAGAAAGTATGTAAAGCAAAAGGTAAAGAATACCGCTGAAAATATCTTAAGCGGAAATATCGGCATTACACCTGCAATAAGGAAGGGAAAATCAAGCTGTGAGTACTGTCCATACAGTGCTATATGCGGATTTGATGAAGGAATAGAAGGATTTGCATACAACAACCTGGTTAAAATAAATGACGATGATATTTGGAAAATGATGGAGAAGGATGAGCATGTGGACGAAGGCACAACAGGCGGCAATTGATATAAAAAAGGGTAGCATATTGGTATCTGCCGCGGCCGGAAGCGGAAAGACTGCGGTACTTGTAGAAAGAATAATAAAAAAGATAACGGATAATGATAATCCTGTTGATGTGGATTCGCTTTTGGTAATGACATTTACAAGGGCTGCAGCCGCATCTATGAAGGAGAAAATCTACAATGCCCTGTTAAAAGAGATGGAAAAGCATGAAACAAATACTGTAGAGTTTAAGAGACTGAAGGAGCAGTCCGTACTTTTGGCATCAGCCAAGATAATGACTACAGACAGTTTCTGCCTTTCGATAATAAGAGAAAATATTGATAAGATTGATATAGACCCTGCCTTTTGTGTGGCGGATGAGAGTGAAATCTCACTTTTAAAGGCTGATACTATGGATGAACTTTTGGAAAGTGAGTATGAAGCCGCAAATAAGGACTTTATGGAACTAAGTGACGCCTTTGCAAACAGTAAGGGTGATAAGAGTATCGTCGAGTTTATTGAAAAGCTTTACAGATTTGCCGTAAGCAAACCTTGGCCTTTGGAGTGGCTTGATTCATTGAATGAGAGCGATGATAAATGGCAGGAGTATATATATAATCAGATAATGAAGAGTGTGGACTCCGTTTTACAAGATATTGATGAGATGATTGATATATGTAATGAGGAAGAGGGACCGGCTTCATATCTGGATAATGTATTGGAGGAGCGTTCAAGTATAGGCGGTATAAAAAAGGCGGCAGATATATTTGAACTCTCAAAAAAGCTTAACTTGGTAAGTTTTGACAAGCTTAAGGCTGCAAAGGGCGGAGACAAAGACTTAAGGGAAAGAGCCAAGGCAATCAGAGATAAGTATAAAGATAATATTTCAAAGCTGGCACAGGATTATGACTTTGACAAAGACAGGGTTTTTCTTGAAGAGCAAAGTGAAAAGGCGAAGATAAGAGCTGTTGTGGATTTGACAAAGAAGTATATTTCACTCTTTAATGAAAAAAAGAGAGAAAAAAATCTGGTGGACTTTTCAGATATAGAGCATTTGGCACTTGGCATACTTGTAGATGAGAATAAAAATCCTACAAAAGTTGCAGAGGCATATAAAAAGGAATTCAGTGAAATATATATTGACGAGTATCAGGATTCAAACTATTTGCAGGAAGCCATAGTGAATGCGATAGAAAAGAACAATGTCTTTATGGTGGGAGATGTGAAGCAGTCAATATACGGATTCAGACAGGCTTCGCCAAAGCTTTTCATGGAAAAGTACAAAACTTTTAAAAGTTTTGATAATATTGATGATGAAGATGCGAAGAAGGTTGTTCTAAGTAAGAATTTCAGAAGCAGAAAAAATGTACTTGACGGTGCAAATGTCTTATTCAAAAAGATAATGAAAGAGGATATAGGCGGAATTGAGTATGATGATGATGCGGCGCTATATCTTGGAGCAAGCTTTGATGAAGGAGACAAGGAGTATGTAAGCGAGTTAATGCTTACGGATGTTGGCAGTATTGAAGATGACACATCGGAGATAGAGCTTGAAGCAAGAGCCATTGCAAAGAGAATCAAGGAACTGAAAAAAGAGCTGAAGGTGGACGGCGGCAGAGATTTAAAGTACAGCGACATAGTGATTTTGGTGCGTGCAAGTATCGGTGAGAGCATAGCCAAGGTTTTGAATGATGAAAATATTCCGGCATATGCGGAGAACAACAAAGGCTACTTTCAGACATTTGAGGTTAGAAAGATACTTGCCATATTGGCGGCTGTGGATAATCATTACTCCGATGTGGATTTGACCGCGTTTTTGAACTCGGAGATTGTAGGAATGACTGATTTGGAGCTTGCAAATATTGTATCCGATTACAGGAAAAAGCAAAATATTGAAAAGTCTAAAAAAATCAGAATGATGGACGCAATCATATTTGAGGAAAGTGAAGGAAGCATTGAAGAGGCTACAAAGAAAAAGATAAGAAAAGCACTTGAGTTTTTAGATGAGTATGGGAAAAAGTCGACATATATGAATATTCAGGCGCTTTTACAGGATATTTACAATAAAACCGACTTTTTGAATATAACAGCCGCAATGCCGGGAGGACAGGTCAGAAAGGCCAATTTGATGTTGCTTATAAGTAAGGCCGGAACCTTTGCAAACTCAGGTTACAGCGGGCTTTATAACTTTATAAGATATATTGCAAAGCTTAAGGACTTTGACAACGATTTCGGGGAAGCCGGAATACTTTCTGAAAATGATGATATTGTAAGGATTATGACAATACATAAGTCAAAGGGGCTTGAGTTCCCGGTATGTTTCCTTGCAAATGCAAACAGAAGCTTTAATAAGACCGACTTGAAACAGGGCATTGTAATAGATAACGACTTCGGACTCGGTGTGCAGTATGTGGACAGTGAACATAATATAAAAGACAGTTCCATAAAGCAAAATGTTATAAAATATAAGCTTGGTACGGAGCTTATGGGTGAGGAGCTTAGAGTTCTTTATGTGGCGCTTACAAGAGCCATGGAAAAGATGATTATTTCAGGTACCTGTAAGGATGTTAAAAAGGCTTTGGAAACAAATAAGGAAAATCCGAGGTTTTTGGATATAAGATCTTGTAATTCATATCTTGACCTGATACTTTTAAGTTTTGACAGAATACATTTTGATTTAAAGCTGTATGATTATAAGACTCTTTTGGATGAGGAAAAACTGACTCAAAAAGAAGTTGGAGATTTGCACAAGGTATTTGAAGGAAGCGATATCAAAAAATATGCTGAGTTAAAGAAGAGACTTGATTATACATATCCGTACAGTGTAAATGTGGATTTGAAAACCAAGTTTTCTGTATCTGAAATCAAGAGAATGTCACAGAGTGAAGAATTTGAGATAAAGCAAAATAAAGAAAAGACAGGGGGCGCAAACAATGCCGGTGAGCGCGGTAATGCCTACCACAAACTTATGCAAAGACTTCACTATGAAAATATAGAAAACTTTAAAAACAGGCTTGAGTTTGTAAAATCTGAGATTGCACTGCTAAAGAATGTCTCTTACAGAGAGCTTATAAATCCTGAGGATATTGTAAAGTTTTTGGATACAAAACTTGGAGAGATATTTATCAGGTATCACAAAAACTTGAAGAGAGAAAATCAGTTTATAATGGGCATATCCGCAAGAGAAGCAAATATGGGAGACAGTGATGAGACCGTACTGATACAGGGTGTTATTGATGCATATATAGATACAAAAGACGGCATAATTTTGGTGGATTATAAGACGGATAATGTAAAAGATGCAGGAACTTTGATAAACAGATATAAAGTTCAGCTTGAACTTTATAAGAAATCTCTTGAAATGAGTACAGGAAAAAATGTAAGTGAAATTTTTATATATTCATTTGCACTTGGTAAGGAGATAAGACTTTATGAATAATATTAAGATTATTTTGGCTTCGGCATCACCAAGAAGGAAAGAGCTTTTGGAGCAAATCGGTGTAGGCTTTGAGATAGCGGTATCCGATAAGGAAACTGCAATTGACGGTGGTGACCCGGTAGAGGCGTGCAGGACACAGGCTTACAATAAGGCTGTGGATATTGTAGAAAAATCAAAACTTAAATATGGTGATAAGGATTTTGCGGTTATATCTGCAGATACCATAGTGGCGATAGATAAAAAAATCTTAGGAAAGCCTAAGGATAAATCCGATGCAAGAAAGATGCTTAAGGCTCTCTCAGGCAGAACGCATAGGGTATATACTGCAGTATGTGTATACAATTCCTTGAAGGACAGTTATGAGAGTTTTGTAGAGGATACTACTGTGGAAGTGGCAAGTCTTTCAAGTGAAGAGATTGAAGATTATTTGGAGAAAAAAGAGCCTTATGACAAGGCCGGAGCCTATGCAATACAGGGATATTTTTTAAGGTATATAGTGGGAATAGAGGGAGACTATTACAATGTAATGGGACTTCCCGTAGGAAGACTCTACAGAGAGTATTTAAAAGAATTATAAAGAAAAAGGGGCTGTCGGGAAATAAGCATTTCTACTTCCCACAGAACTAAACAAAAATATCCTGACAAATACAAGGCATTTTGCTTTGTGACTTTGTCAGGATATTTTATTTTTCTATAATGCTGTCTATTTTTGGGCATAAAATCCCCTTGGCATAAATTTTGCTTTTGCATTTTTTCTTATGCTGTTTTCTCCTGTATTTTCCCTTCAAATTTCTTTAGTTTTGCATGGAGAAAACGATGATATTTATTTATATTTCTTCCTATTGCAAAAAGCATAAATTCTTTATATACCTTATCTGAAGAACGATAGTTAAAGCGTCGGAAATCTTCATTCTCTTTAATATCTCCAAAATGACCTTCTGTTTGAATAGAGCGTGTCTGTCGTTTCAGAATTCCTTTTTCACTCTGTATATTAGCATGTGACTTCTCTCGAAGCTCTTCCCATACTTCATTGATCTTCATTACTTTATTCTTATCAACATCTTTATCAGGATTATATTTATACAGGCATTTAGGCTTATGTTCACATCCACTACAGTCAAAACATCCATATACTTCATATGTTTGTGTATAACCGTTCTGTTTTTTCTTCTCTGTGTTGATATGTCTCAGTTCACGACCGTCATGACAGATATAGACTTGCTCGTCCTCAAATACCGTTGTCTTCATGTTGTAGTATTTACCTATATCTTTACTGTATGCTCGTGTTTTTCGCTTTTCATGATCCTGTAGTTTTATATAACTATCTATCTTATTCTCTTCCAGATATAATAGATTTTTCTCACTACAATAGCCGCTATCTGCTGTCACTTCTTCCAGTACTTCTCCAAATGCTTTCTTATGTTTTTCAAGGACAGGAATCAGTGTGTTATAGTCTGTACGATCATTACTTACATAACCATGTACAATAAAATAATTCTCTACTGCTATCTGTACATTGTATGCCGGCTTTAGCTGCCCGTTCAGCATATGATCTTCCTTCATTCGCATAAAGGTTGCTTCCAAATCAGTTTTGGAGTAGCTGTTTCTATCTTTCCCCATGATTTTAAAACATTCTTTATAGCCCATTAATCGCTGTCCACAATGTTCAAGTTCTTCATATAGTTGTTGAAGTTTCGACTTTCTCTTGCCCTTTCCGTTAACAAATGCAATGCCTTCTCCGTCAGCAATAGCCATAAGGTTTTTCTGAAGTTTAAGCAGTTCAAGAGGCGAGCAGTTATCAATCTCTATAATACAGTTATTAGATAACTTTTTATGTTTTGTAATCTTTCTTTTTCTATTCTTTTCAATAATATCTCTAACTTTATCAATTCCGTCAATTACAAACATTTGTGCATTTCCAAGCTCGTACTTCTCGCCAAATCCGTTATCTTGTAAAAAAGAATTATAGTCCGAGTAAAGCTTATCAATAGAATCCAAAAGACCTGCAAGATGATAATTAATGCTTCCACGCCATACAAAAGTATAACGATTAGCATTTGCTTCTATTTTTGTTCCATCAATAAACAATTCTTTTAATGTTACAAGCCCTTCTTTTTGTAAACGTCTCATAAACTGATAGTTTAAATCGTCAAGAATGTCTGAAGTAAGTTTCTTGCCTTTAAATTCATAGAAAGCATCTCTTTTAGGCTTTTTGCCCCTAGTAAGCCAGATAAAAGCTATATCTCGTTCACATAAATCTACAATACGATCGATGGAACGTATTCCTCGCATATTTGCATAAGTAATAACTGCATACATCATGATCGGGTTGTACCCTGTTCTTCCCTTATCCGAACAATTGGCTAGCAGTCCGGAAAAATTTAAATCCTCCATAACTTTTTTTAGGGTATAGACAGGATCGTCATCAGGTAAACTCAATTCATAGAAGCTAAAGTTGATTTTCTGTTGACCTATTTCAAAAAAGTCGTTATAATACCTGACTTCCGTCGTTTCTCTCAAAACCTAGTACTCTAGGTATCCAAGAGCATGCAGTTTTGAAAGAAATTGTCGACTTCAGCTTTTGTTAAATAGAGAGCATCAAGGTTACTAAAGCCAACCAATTTTTTAACCTTTTCGTTAACAGATTGGTTTCTTGATATATTGATATATGTATTGTCACCTTTATTTACTACCCTAAAATCACGCATAAAGTTGATCAAGTCATAAGAGCTTATTTTATTTTTGAAGCACTTGATTTCTAATACTCTTAAAAGAAACAAGCTAAGGTAGCATATCAAAAAATGCCCATAGATTGTTTCTTTTTTCTGTAAATAAACAGGCCTAGCATCCAGGTATGATTTTGTAAGTCTAAAAGATTCCTCGATTTTCCATAGGCTATGGTATGTTTTATATACCTGTAATGGCTCCATATCTATTTCGGATGTCACTAAAAGATTATATCCTGCATATTTAAGATCTTCATCAATCTTAGATTTATTTAAATCTATTATAGGCTTTATTGTCTTGCCTGTACTATCTTTAGTTATAATGTCTACATATTTAGCACAATCTCCAAGTTCATCTTTAGCGATATTTTTGTATGTAGAAAACTTTGAAGCTTTATCGACCATTTTCATTATTTCAAGCCTTTGTTTCTTTGCAAGGTTAGGATTATAAGAGACGATACGCTTTTCTTTTACAGAAAACCTTGTAACACTCTCTTTTCCTGTTTCCGGATCAATCTCTTTAAAACTGTAATCAAAGCTGTCAATACATGATTTAAGACGAAAAGATATATTACCTCTTTCATCAGTGTAATTAGAAAAGACATTTGTATCATTCTCAAGTAGAACCCATTTCTTTTCCTTTTCACTTAGATTCTTACCATGTATTGATTTTGAAAATATATAGCCGTCACTAGCTTCTTTAACTGCAGCATAAATATTTCTTGCACAATTAAGTCCTTTATCAGCCACCTGAATTGTCTTGCCTGATACGTTATGTCGTTGCTTCATTTCTTCAATAACTTTTCTAATATATGGCTTTTCCGATTCATTTCCGGGATACATTTGCATGGAGACAGGTACTAGATCAGCATCTAAAAGTAAAGCTTGCCCTATTATCGGAGAGTGCCTGTTCTCTTTTGAAGGTCCCTTTTGCTTGTCATCGCCGGGGATATCAATTTCAAAGTAATAATTAGTACAATCGAAAAATACATTGCTTAAATCTCTTTTAAAATACTTTTCATAAGAGTGATTAAACAAATCAATGTACTTTTTATAGGACTCTCCTATGAAAGAACACCCGTCATATACTTGGTCTTCAGAGATGATTGAACTGCCATAAAGGTATGGAAATACATGAGAGGCCGTCTTTGACTTAGAGCATGGAGATATAACCCTTGCATAAATAAGTTGCGTAATTAAATCAAATACAGAGAACTGAAAACGCATTTGAGAGGCAAGTATATCAATAGTTTCCTTAACATCAAGCTCATCAATCAATGAGTAGAGCAAGAAGTGTCCTATATTAAGTTCAACAGGATTGGAAAATGCACGAGGACGTGACTCTTCAGAAAGAGCTTTTGTTCTATTCTCATTTTGCTCTTTTACATAATCGCTATAAAATTTAATCGGATCCGGAATCTCATCTGAAGTCAGATCTTCAACGTAACCAAAAGATTTTACATTTCTTGTTCTTGGTTGCTTTTTATCCTTATCCCAAAATGATTCATACATCTGAAGATAAGTACCTTTTTTCTTCTTTTCTTTTCTCAAAAAATAAGCCATAAACACCTCTAAATCTAAAGTACTATGAAGTACTATGATTATAACATACTATAAAATTTTTTTCAAATTTTTTGAAATATTTTTTATGTGAGAAAAGCCTTTAAAATAAAGGATCTAAAAGAATTGCATAAAATTAAATAGTTTGCTAAAAATTTGAAACGTCGGAAATTTCATAGTACTTCGACGGAAGACGGGCATCATGATCGGGTTGTACCCTGTTCTTCCCTTATCCGAACAATTGGCTAGCAGTCCGGAAAAATTTAAATCCTCCATAACTTTTTTTAGGGTATAGACAGGATCGTCATCAGGTAAACTCAATTCATAGAAGCTAAAGTTGATTTTCTGTTGACCTATTTCAAAAAAGTCGTTATAATAATTAACTGTAAGCATAGTTACATTATAACATGTAACGAAGAAAGATGGTTGTCGTTAGCCATCTTTTTTTATGTAAAAACTTAGGGTGGTGTGACTCAAAATGAGTCACACCACCCTTTCTTATAGCTGTCATTTCCCGACAGCCCCCAGTTAAAATCAGTTGCCGTTAGGATTCAGACATTTTCCTTCTTTGTCAAACTGATAGCTTACACCTTTTATATCAATAGCGCGGTCTCTTGCCATCTTGCCGTCCAAGAGGAAATAATACCAGGAGTCGCCTTCGCCTTTGACCCATTCATCTGTTGCCATCTTACCGTTTGAGTGAATATAGAATGTATTTGTGCCGTCCTTTATCCATTTATGTTTTGCCATCTCACCGTTGTAGTTGAAGTAATACCATGCACCGTCATCTTTATTCTTTATCCATTCTCCCTGTGCCATTGCTCCTGAAGAATGCAGATAATAGTATGTATCCTTTATCTTTTGCCAACCTGTAAGCATTGAGCCGTTGTTGCCAAGGTAATACCAGTTGCCGTTTATTACTTTCCAGCCTGTGGTCTTCTTACCTGTAGCATCAACATAGTACCATGAGCCGTCCTTTTCTTCCCAATTCGCTTTTTCGATAACATTTATGTGGATGGATTTTGTAATTCCCTGATATGTCGCCGTGATATTGGTCTCGCCTACTTTATTGGCATGGATTTCGCCCTGCGTTACATCGGCTATATCGGAATTTTCAGATGTCCACTCCGCAATCTGACTGACATTGGTGTAAATACCGCCTTCCAAGAATATAGCTTCTGCAGACACACCGAACTGTAATTCCATATCCATATCTGTTGGTGTTACTATAAGATGATGATCCAGTTTATCCTCGGAGTCAACGCCTGAGTTGGCAAGTGCAAGCTCCGTCATTTTTTTCTCAATAGAATCCACATCAAAGCTGTCTTCAAGGTTGATTCCCCCGCCGTTGTAAACATCACCTATATCTGTTGAACTTACCAATTCCTTTATGGTTTCTCCGCTTTTTGAGTTGTCGGCATTAGTGAAGCTGCCTTCAGTATTTGATGATTGGTTTGTACAACCTGTTATTAAAGTACCGCTACCAAGACAAAATGATAGTAATAAAAATGGTATAAATCTTTTCATAAGCCTCCAAAGTTAAAACATTATAGTGACATTATAGCGATTTAAAAATATCATTTCAACATATATTTATGGCAATTCAGTACAATTCCATAAAATATATGACACCGGGAGCCTGACTGATAAGATTTAAGATAATTGAGTGGCTGTTTTTGGTTTTACCCTTTATAGTCATGGTGACCGATTGGCATATGTTCATAAGCGAAGGATTTTTGGCAAGGTCAATCTCCACTATATCAAGATCGTTTTTTCTGATATATGTGAAAAGGTCGCTAAGCGGCATAGAGTTGTCATATTCTATATACAGCTCTACCGCACGAGAGTTTTTTCTTACAAATACTTCAAGCTTTTGGAGCGATACCATTGCAATGAATATGGCTGCTCCGCCCGCAATTGCACCCTCATAGTAGCCTATTCCTATAGTGAGACCGCAGCAGGCGGCAGTCCATATACCTGCTGCCGTAGTGATACCTTTTACCTGATTGCGTCCTGTAAGTATTATAGTACCTGCACCTAAGAAGCCTACGCCGCTTACAACCTGAGCTCCAAGCCGTACAGGGTCACCGCTTTTAAATACCTGAAATACATACTGATTGGTAATCATTACAAGTGTGGACCCCAGGCATACAAGCATATATGTTCTAAAACCGGCAGGTCTGTTTTTCCTGCCGCGGTCAAAGCCCAGTATTCCGCCTATACATAAAGACAGAACTATGCGGATTATCAGTGAGTACAGATTCAATTCTCTTGGCATATATTCTCCTTAAAACTTAATGTGAATATTATATATGTAATATGGATTAAGGTAAATATTAAGATTGGTAAGATATTTATTTAACCTTTAACAGCTGCTTGTCAATATATTTATAAATTGATATAATCCTGTCTTTGACAGCTAAAAGGCCTGAAGCCCGTATATATCAAGGGTTTCAGACCTTTTTTAATTCGTAAAAGTGTAGCTAGAACTACCTACTTTTTTTGCTGTCTCGAAAGACTTTTTTCATACTCAAATCGGTTAAAATTTCATAATCGGTACGAAATCCGAATGCTTCATGAAGTGCATCTGTTATGGCCGTTCTTGTGTAAGCGGGCAGATATCCTAGCTTTTCTCCCGGACGATACATCATCATAGAGCGTAGTACGTTAATGATTTCATCGCATGTATATTGTTCTCCAAGTTTTTTCTCAAGTATCCTAAAGACTACTAATGAGGCAAAACAAGTTATGAAATGTGCCTTTATACGGTCCTCTCTTTGAAGATAAATAGGGCGTGCACTGAACTCGGTTTTCATGATTCTGAAGCATTCTTCGATTTCCCATCTCTTCTTGTTTATACGAACTATTTCTTCGGCACTTGTTGTCTCCAGATTAGTACAAACGGCGTAGAGACCGTCATATTTTTCTTCTTCAGCTATGAGGTTCGAATCTATATAAGGGATTTCTCTGTCACATACTTCTCCTGAAGATGTCATTGTTTCGGTAGCAATAAAACGGCGTGGATCATTTTGATTTTTTTGATTTCTTTTATATTCCCCTTTCTCAATAAGCTTATTGGCACGGTCAATCTGGCTTTGCCTGATTTTCTGATGATATTTTTTGTACTTTAAGGAGAATGATACGATAAGATGTTGCTCTAACGCTTTATCACCTTCTTTGACCTTTTTATCGGATAAGTCTTCTTTAATCCATCGTTCTTTATAAAAGACTTTATTATAGTCTGTCTGTTCATCAAGGTTATTTAGATTAAATAATCCTGTTTCACCTTGTAGTGACCAGCCTTCAGGGTCTAGGGCAAACTCCTTTAAGTATTTCGGTAGTTGTTTTATAGATTGTGTTGTTATAAAACTTCTTATTCTTTCGCCAAATAAAGTTTTGTCGTTAAACTTTCTATTGGCATTTGAAGAAAGACCTGCATCTGTACAGATAATAATACTATCAATACCATAATCATCGATTACCTTTTGTTCCAGAGGCTTTAGTGTCGGTTGCTCATTCTTATTTCCCGGGAAAATATCAAAAGCAAGAGGAATACCGTCATGATCCATAAACATTCCCATTCCTACGATAGGTAGTGGTTGATGTTGTTTTGATTTTCCATATTTTCTAAGTTCATCTTCCTGCTCGATTTCAAAGTAATAGTTTGTGCAATCATAGTAAAGAATGTCGTTCCTTCGTGGAAGTATTATTTGGCTATTTTTATAAAGTTCAGATTGAATGAAGTCGCTTTCTTTAGCTAAAACAGAAAGCGAACGATATATATCATGTAAATTAAAGGTAGGCTGCTCAATAAACATTTTTGAAGAACGGTTTGAGGCCAACTTAGAAGATGGATAAAGTATACGAGTAAAAATTAGTCGAGATAAAATATCGTTCAAGTCATATTCAAAGCTATATTTCTTTGAAATTTTAGAACAGATTTTATCCAGATTCAGTGAATAGTAAATACTCTGAAGAAATAGATATCCACAGTTAAACAAATGTTTTTCATCAGGTTTTAGGAGTTTTGAAGGAGAACATTTTATTAAAATCTCTTTTTGTTCCTCATATTCCTTACGATTAAGTTCGTCTACATATTCCTGAGCCCAAATATAAGGGTCTTTTCCATTAGCTCTAGTTTTAACCATATCAAGATTTCCAAGTTTTTCAATAGTAACTGTAGTAACAGAACCATTGGATTTACGTATAGATTTCTGAACATAGAATGTAGCAGAGTTTTTTGATTTACTTACAGTAAGCTTCATAGTATTCCACCTCCATGTTCATATTATACCATAAATAGCTACAAATAGCTACATAAAATAGATAATAAATTGACAAAAAAATAAGACTGAAATCCAGTCTTTATAAGGGTTTGAGGTTTATAAAGGGAATCGGTAGCTGTCAAACTCCCGTA
>NZ_RRCM01000001.1:811811-964272 GCF_003862485.1 Lachnoanaerobaculum orale
AATAGATAATAAATTGACAAAAAAATAAGACTGAAATCCAGTCTTTATAAGGGTTTGAGGTTTATAAAGGGAATCGGTAGCTGTCAAACTCCCGTACAGATTCAATTCTCTTGGCATATATTCTCCTTAAAACTTAATGTGAATATTATATATGTAATATGGATTAAGGTAAATATTAAGATTGGTAAGATATTTATTTAACCTTTAACAGCTGCTTGTCAATATATTTATAAATTGATATAATGAGCATATACTTAGTTAAGAGTTTGTGACACGTGTTTTCATTCTAAAGATATATGTCGGTTATATAGTTATTCTATTGTATGTAATTAAATTCTATAAATTTTTAAGGAGGGAGTATGGCTGAGAAAGACATAACGCAAAAGATGCTTGAGCAGTACAATGATGTTTTATAGACGAAGTATTGAATCTGATGTCTGCAATGACAAGTGACAACAGATTTGAAGAAGTGATAGAAGAGGTACATGAAAAGGAGGCAAAGTATATGTGTGAAGTTATTGATATTATGCTGAGTAAGGGATGGCAGGAAGCTATAGACAGCGGAATGCAACAGGGAATGCAAAAGGGACTTGAAGAAGGAATGCAAAAGGGACTTGAAGAAGGAAGACAGGAAGGTATTGTAACCGGTGTTGAACTTGAAAAGAAAAATATTGCACAGAGCATGAAGAAAAAAGGCTTTGACATAAGCCTGATTATGGAGCTTACAGGGCTGACAAAAGAGAAGATATTATCACTTTAAAAGCAAAATAAATATTAAAGATATTTGTCTACATAAGTTTTAGACCCGATAAAGGTATACGCTACCCTTCTCCTTGCTTTTAGACTTTCTATAGGATATAATTATGTGATTATATGTAAAGGATATGGAGGATCATATGACAAGGCATTTGCTAAGAGAACATTGTTTTAAAATATTATTCGGTTTGGATTTTTATCCTGAAGAGGAGGCTAAAGTTCAGATAGATAATTATTTTGAATCACCGTCTTTGGAGGATGAAGATGATGTGCTTATCCATGATGCAAACTACGGTGAAGGGGATATAGAATATATAAGGTCAAAAGCAATGCTGGTTAGAGACAATCAGGCACAGATTGACAAGATGATTGGAGAACTCTCACAGGGCTGGAAACTTGAGAGAATAGGAAGAGTTGAAAAAAGCATCTTAAGACTTGCAATTGCTGAAATGAAATATGACAGTGATATACCTGTAAGTGTAGCTATAAATGAGGCTGTGGAGCTTGCAAAGACATATGGAAGAGACGAGTCATATTCATTTGTAAATGCGATACTCTCAAGGGCGAATGCAGAGGAGCAGTGATATGGTTTATTCTGTATCAAAAGTGAATGCATATATCAAGAATATGTTTATGCAGGACTTTGTACTAAATAAGATATCAGTAGAGGGAGAAGTAAGCAATTGCACATATGCAGGCTCAAATCATATATATTTTACCATAAAGGATGAAGGAGGGACCTTATCTGCCGTGATGTTTGCAAGTCAGAGAGGAGGTCTCTCTTTTGATATGAAAAGAGGGCAAAGAGTCATAGTTACCGGAAGTATTTCATGCTATGAAAAAGAAGGCAGATATCAACTTTACGCTACCAAGATAGAAGAAACCGGCAAGGGAGAACTGTATGAGAAATATCTGAAGCTGAAGGAAAAGCTTGAAGATATGGGAATGTTTGATTCAAGCTATAAAAGGCAGATACCCAAGGTTGTGCAAAGTATCGGAGTGGCAACAGCACAGACCGGTGCGGTTATCAATGATATAAGAAATGTCAGCTATAGAAGAAACCCGTATGTGAGGATAGTGCTTGCACCATGTCTTGTACAGGGAGAATCCGCTCCAAAGAGCATTATTTCCGCCATAAAAAAACTTGATAAGATGAATTTGGATGTAATAATAGTGGGCAGAGGCGGAGGCTCTATAGAGGATTTGTACTGCTTTAATGATGAAGAGCTGGCAGAGACTATCTTTAACACAAAGACTCCTGTAATAAGTGCGGTAGGCCATGAGACGGATTTTACAATAGCGGATTTTGTTGCGGACTTGAGAGCGCCTACACCGAGTGCTGCGGCGGAAATAGCCAATTTTGTATATGCGGATTATATGTATACATTGGACTTTTATAAAAATAAGCTTGATGAATGTGCAAGAAGAAAGGTTGACTATACCAAAAGAGATTTGGATATGCTTTTGATAAGATTAAATACACTCAGTCCGCAGATAAAACTTAGAGAACAAAAGCAAAGACTACAAAACTTTTCAAAGATATTGCAGAATGATTTTAAAAATATCTTGGAAAACAATAAGAATATACTTATAAATATGTCAAAGAGACTTGAGACGGTTTCACCGTTAAAAAGATTGTCGGGCGGTTATGCCTATATCAGTGATAAAGACAACAAAAAGGTATTAAGTGCGGCCTCTTTGCATCAGGAAGATGAGATAAATGTATTTTTTTCTGATGGAAAGATAAGGGCAAAGGTTTTATAATAGAGAGGTAAGTTATGCCGAAAAAACAGGAAAAAAAAGCAGGTATTGAGGAAAATCTGGCAAATATTGAAAGTGTTATTGCAAGGCTTGAAGAGCCGCAGACCACACTTGAGGAAGCTTTTGTACTGTATGAGGAAGGAATCAAACTGGTAAAACAGGCAAGTGAGAGTATATCTCATGTGGAAAGACAGATGGAAATACTCTCAGGGGATGTTGACGATGAATAAAGAGAATTTAAATAAGATAGAAAAACTGATAGAGTCGTTTTTTTACAGTGAGGACGATCTGAATAAAAAAGTTATAAAAGCCTCAAATGAAGCCATAAAAAACGGCGGTAAGAGACTCAGACCGCTGATAATGTTTGAAGTGTATAAGGCCGTCGCAGGTAATGAATACAGTGAAGAAATTATAGCGCCGTTTTTAGCCGCAATTGAGATGATACATACATTTTCACTCATACATGATGATTTGCCTGCAATGGACAATGACAGATTAAGGCGCGGAAAACCGACCACCTGGGTAAGCCATGGCGAGGATATGGCGATACTTGCAGGTGATATGCTCTCTGTGCAGGCTTTTGAGATAATATCAAAGAAAATGCAGGAAACGGATGACTTTACCGTTTTAAAGAGAATGTCAAGGGCAATGTATACACTTGCAAAAGACACAGGTGCTTTCGGAATGATCGGCGGTCAATGTGTGGATGTGGAATACTCCGGAAAGAAAATGAGTGAAGAGGTGATGAAGTATACCTATGCACTAAAGACCGGTGCACTTCTTAGAGCTTCATTTGTGATAGGAGGAATACTTGCAGGTGCAAATGATAAAGAAGTGAGTCTTTTAGAGAAGGCGGGAGCTTACGTAGGTGAGGCATTCCAAATAAGAGACGACTATCTTGATATAGTGGCGGATGAGAAGGAACTTGGAAAGCCTACACATTCTGATGAAAAAAATCAAAAAATCACTTATGTAAATATAGTAGGCATAGATGAAAGCTTAAGAAGGGTGGCTTCACTAAGTGAAAATGCCAAGAAATGTTTAAGTGAGGTAAGGGGAGATATGAGCTCTATTATCGAAATCATTGATATGATGGTGAATAGAACTTCATAAAAATAATATGATACTTGAAAATATTGAAAAACCGAGTGATATAAAAAAACTTAACAAAAAAGAACTTAATATACTGGCAAGAGAGATAAGAGATTTTCTTATCGAAAAAATAAGCGTTACAGGCGGACATCTGGCAGGCAATCTGGGAGTGGTGGAGCTTACAATGGCGATGCATATAGCTTTTGATTTGCCAAAGGATAAGATAATATGGGATGTGGGGCATCAGTCATATACACATAAGATACTCAGTGGAAGAAAGAATGCGTTTGACAATCTCAGGAAGTTCGGAGGTATATCGGGATTCCCGAAGACAAGTGAGTCAAAGTTTGATGTATTTAATACCGGGCATTCATCCACAAGTCTTTCAGCCGGGCTTGGAATGGCATTCGGCAGGGATATAAAAGGTGATAATTACCGTGTTATATCGGTAATAGGTGACGGTGCTCTGACAGGCGGAATGGCATATGAGGCACTTAATAATGCCGTACAGATAAAGAAAAACTTTATAATGGTACTCAATGACAACGATATGTCCATTTCAAAAAATGTCGGAGGTATGAATGAGTATTTAAACAGTATCAGAACTGCGGACGGCTATACCAACCTTAAAAAGGCTGTGAACAATTCACTTGAGAGATTGCCCTATATAGGAAAGCCTATAATAAAGAGCATTAAACAGACAAAAAACGGCATAAAGCAGATTTTGATACCGGGAATGCTTTTTGAAAATATGGGTATTACATATCTTGGACCGGTGGACGGACACAATATTTCGGCGCTGTTAAGAGTATTTGAAGAGGCAAAAAAGGTTGAAGGACCTGTGCTTGTACACGTACTTACCAAAAAGGGAAGAGGCTATACTCCGGCTGAAAAGCATCCTGAAAATTTCCACGGCATAGGAGCATTTGATATAGCCAGCGGAGAGGCCAAGTCGGGAAGTAAAGCTCCTACTTATACAGATATTTTTTCAAAGAAGATAGTGGAGCTTGCAGGCAGGAATAAGGATATAGTTGCAATAACAGCGGCAATGCCTGAGGGATGCGGACTTCTTGAATTCAGAGATAAGTTTCCGAAGAGATTTTTTGATGTCGGAATTGCCGAACAGCATGCCATAACATCTGCGGCAGGGCTGGCTGCGGCAGGGCTTATACCTGTTGTATGTATATATTCATCATTTTTACAAAGGGGATTTGACCAGATAGTACATGACGTTTGTTTACAAAATCTTCATGTGGTATTTGCAATAGACAGAGCGGGTCTTGTAGGTGCCGACGGCGAGACTCATCAAGGAATATTTGATGTATCATTCCTTACCTGCATACCGAATATGACCTTACTTGCTCCGAAAAATGCAAATGAATTGAAGGCTGCTCTTGAATTTGCCATAGATTTTGACGGTCCTATTGCAATAAGGTATCCAAGAGGTGTTGCCTATGACTCTTTGAACGAGTTTGAAAGTAAGATAGAGTTCGGCAAAGGAGAAATGCTCTTTGAAGAGAGTAATATTGCACTTTTGGCAATAGGCAGTATGGTGAGTACGGCAAAGAATTTAAGAGAGAAGTTAAAGTCAAAAGGATTTAATGTTTCCGTTGCAAATGCCAGATTTTTCAAACCGATTGATTTTGAATTGGTGGATAAGCTGTGTGAAAATCATAACCTTATCGTGACTATGGAAGAAGGTGTAATAAACGGCTCCATGGGTGAAAAGATAAAGGCATATATAAAAGATAAAAATTATGATACGGATGTATTAAATATCGCATTGCCTGACGGATATGTTGAGCATGGAGATGTGAGCCTTTTGAGAAAGAAGCTTGAGATTGATTCGGATTCGGTACTGAAAAAAGTTTTAGATAGATATGAGAAGATAAAAGATGAAGGATAGATTGGATGTACTTTTGGTAAAGCGCGGACTTGCCGAGAGCAGAGAAAAGGCTAAAGCTGTAATAATGTCAGGTATAGTTTATGTTGACGGACAAAAAGAGGATAAGGCGGGACAGACTTTTGCCGATACCGCAAATATTGAAGTGCGAGGAAGTACTCTAAAGTATGTAAGTCGTGGCGGTCTGAAGCTTGAAAAGGCTATGGAATGCTTTGACGTAAGTGTCAAGGATAAGGTGTGCATGGATATAGGTGCATCAAGCGGCGGTTTTACTGATTGTATGTTACAAAACGGTGCAAAGAAAGTCTATGCGGTTGACGTGGGACACGGACAGTTGGCATGGAAACTTAGAAATGACACGAGAGTTGTTGTTATGGAAAAGACCAACATAAGATATGTAAAACCTGAGGACATAGGTGAAAGTATAGACTTTGCAAGCATTGATGTTTCTTTTATATCACTCTCAAAGGTGTTACCTGCCGCATATAATCTTTTGGGCGAGCGCGGTGAAATAGTGGCGCTTATAAAGCCGCAGTTTGAGGCAGGCAGAGAAAAGGTAGGCAAAAAAGGTGTGGTAAGAGAAAAGTCCACACATATTGAAGTGATACAAAACTGCTTTGCCTATGCAAAGGAGAACGGTTTTTTTGTAAGAGAACTTGAGTTTTCACCTGTAAAGGGACCGGAAGGAAATATTGAATATTTATATCATCTTGTAAAATCGGGTGATATCGACAGTGATATTGACATAGAAGCCGTAGTGAATACTGCGCACGAAAAGCTGTAGGAGGAAGGATGAAAACTTTTTTTCTTGTAGGAAATAGTGAAAAAGAGGGTATAAAAAAAGCACTTAATAATCTTGAAAAAGAGATAAATTTAAGAGGCGGTATATGTCATAAATCCTTCGGCTATATAGATTTGGACAATATTCCAAATGTGGACTGTGTGATTACTTTAGGCGGAGACGGTACACTGATAAGAGCCGCAAGAGATATATCACATCTTTGTATCCCTATTATCGGTATCAACATGGGGCATCTGGGATACCTTACAAGTATAAATACGGCCAAAGATATAGAGTACATGGTTGATATACTTATAAATGACGAATACTTTATAGAAAACAGGATGATGATATCCGCAACCGTAATACGTGACGGAAAAGAAATAAAGACTTTGACCGCACTTAACGAGGCTGTTATTACAAGAAAAGAAGTGCTTAAAACTCTAAGATGTAATGTGTATATTGAAGGAGATTTCTTGAATGAATATTCATCTGATGGTATAATTGTATCAACACCTACAGGCTCAACAGCCTACAATCTGAGCGCCGGAGGACCTATTATAGAGCCAAGCTCAAGGATGATGCTTATCACACCTATCTGTCCGCATGCACTCAGTCAAAGAAGCATAGTACTTTCATCATCAAAGGTAATACGTATTTCATTCGGCGATAATATAAAGTCAAACAGAGAGCTTGTAGTGGACGGAGACGAAAGTGTAAGCCTTGAAAATAAGGATGTTGTGGAACTTAGGGAGTCGGAAATATTTGCCCGATTGATAAAGTTAAAAAAGGGGAGTTTTCTTGATAATATCAGGAATAAGATGAACAGGATTTGATATGAAAATAAAAAGACATTCAAAGATTATAGAACTTATTAACACATATGACATTGAGACTCAGGAGGAACTTGCACAAAGACTTGAGGACAGCGGGTTTGTTGTGACACAGGCTACGGTTTCAAGAGATATAAGAGACTTGAAGCTTTCAAAGGTTGTATACGGAGACGGAAAACAAAAGTATTCACTTATGCCTAAGCAGGACGGTATTTCCGAAAAATATCTTAAAATACTCAAAGAAGCCTTTATATCAATGGATATGGCACAGAATATATTGGTGGTAAAGACCGTATCGGGTATGGCTATGGCTGTTGCGGCGGCACTTGATTCTTTACAGATGAGTGAGATAGTGGGGTGTATTGCAGGAGATGACACTATAATGGCGGCAATAAGAAGTGTGGATGATACCGTAACCGTTATGGAGAGAATAAGGAAACTTATTTATAAAGAATAATGTATAAGTATCAGGGTAGTATCTAAAAAGGAGGATTATGCTGATAGAGTTACATATAAAAAACCTTGCACTGATAAAGAAAGCGGATATCTACTTTAAAGAAGGTCTCAGTGTACTAAGCGGTGAGACAGGTGCAGGTAAGTCTATTTTGATAGATTCAATAAATCTTGCATTGGGTGCGAAGGCCAACAAGGACATTATAAGAGTAGGTGAAAATGAAGGATTTGTTGAACTGATTTTCACATTGGACGAAAAAAGAAAAGAAAAACTGAAAGCGATGGATATCTCTTTTGAGGATGATATACTGATACTTACAAGGAAGATAAGCACCTCAAGAAGTGTGTGCAGAATCAATGATGAGACCGTAACTCTTGGTAAGCTCAGAGAGATTACAGATACTTTGATAGATATACACGGTCAGCATGAACATCAGTCACTTTTAAGTGCGGGGAACAATCTTGTTTTGCTTGACTCATTTTGTCCCAAAGAGCTTAGTAAGCTCAAAAGTGAACTTTCAAATGACTACGGTGAGTTAAAGAAAATCAATCAAAAGATTCAGGAAGGCATAGATGAGAGACTTAGAAAAAGAGAGATTGATATACTTGACTTTGAGATAAATGAAATAAAAGATGCCAAGATAAAGGAAAATGAGGAAGAAGAGCTTGAACAGGTTTTCAAAAAAGGCAAGAATATATCAAAGATAAATGATGTACTTGTAGAACTTCTTTCGGAACTTGAAAATGAAAGTATCGGAAACAATATAAGAGATGTCTTTGATATTGCAACACTTGATGACAGTCTGAATGTGGTGGTATCAAATCTTAATACTATAGAGGATTTAATATCGGAGACAATACATTATACAAACAGATACCTTGACAGCTTGGAATATAATGAAAGAGAGTATGATAAAGTTATAGAAAGATTGGATACTATAAGACATATAAAGTCAAAGTATTCAAACGACTACCATAAGATACAGGAGTTGCTAAAAGAGAAGGAAAACAGACTGAATTTCTTAAAAGATTTCGGTGAGGAGGTCGTCTTACTTAGAAAGAGTGCGGCAAAGCTTGAAGAGAGTATATTGGAAAGATGTACACTTATAAGTGCTATGAGAAAAGAAGTGGCGGTCACACTTACCGGGAAGATTAAGGAAGAACTTGAAGATTTGAACTTCCTTGGGGTTGAGTTTGAAATAAGATTTACAAAGAAGGACAAAATCTCAAGAGACGGATATGATGCGGTGGATTTTTTGATAAGTACAAATCCGGGACAGCCCATGAAGCCGCTTCAGATGGTGGCAAGCGGAGGTGAGCTCTCAAGAATAATGCTTGCATTAAAGACGGTTTTTGCAAGCAGTGATGATATACAGACTTTGATATTTGATGAGATAGATACGGGAATCAGCGGAAAGACTGCTGTAAAGGTAGGCGAAAAGCTTATGAATATATCAAGGGGGCGTCAGGTTTTGTGTATTTCACATCTGCCGCAGATAGCGGTTATGGCGGATCAAAATTTGTTCATATCAAAATCTACAGACGGAAAGACTACACAAACAAATATTGATTTACTGGATAAAGAAGGTAAAATAAAAGAGATAGCCAGATTGATTGGCGGTAATAATTTAACTGAAGGTGTACTAAAAACCGCAAGGGAAATGATACAAGAAGCGGACTTAAGGAGGTAAGTGGATACTATGAAGAAAATATTGTTTGTTGCATCAGAGGCAGTGCCATTTATTAAAACAGGCGGATTGGCAGATGTAGTGGGTTCTTTGCCGAAATATTTGGACAAGAGATATTTTGACGCGAGAGTTATTCTACCTAAGTATATGTGCATGAAGGAAGAAATCAGAAACTCTTTGGAGTACATAGGAGATTTCTACATTGACTATGCAGGTACAAGTAAGTACGTAGGAGTACTCAAAAAAGAGCTTGACGGAGTAACTTTTTATTTTATTGACAATGAGGAGTATTTTAGCGGTCCGACTCCATACGGAGATTGGCTTTATGATATAGAGAAGTTTATATTCTTTTCACAGGCCGCACTTTGTGCATTGCCTTTTGTTGATTTCAGACCTGATTTGATACATTGCCATGACTGGCAGACAGGTCTTGTGCCTGTATATTTGAAGGACAGATTTGCAGGCGGAGAGTTCTTTAGAGGAATAAAGTCGGTATTTACAATTCACAATTTAAAATTCCAGGGTACTTGGGATGTAAAGACAATAAAGTATTTCTCAGGACTCAGCGATTACTACTTTACACCTGATAAGCTTGAGGCATTTAAAGACGCCAACCTTTTAAAGGGCGGACTTGTGTATGCCGATGCTATAACCACAGTTTCAAAGACCTATGCCAAGGAGATACAAAATCCTTTCTACGGTGAGGGAATGGACGGACTTTTGAGGGCCAGAGACAATGACTTAAGAGGTATTGTAAACGGTATAGATTACAATGAGTTTGATCCTGAGACTGATAAGCTTATTTATAATAATTACAACAGTAAAAATTTCAGAAAAGAAAAGATAAAAAATAAAAGAGCGTTGCAAAAGGATTTGGGCTTGCCTGTAGATGACAGGAAATTTATGCTTGCAATGGTTTCAAGACTTACAGACCAAAAAGGACTTGACCTTGTTGAGTATATGATGGATCAAATCTGTGATGAGAACACTCAGCTTGTAGTACTTGGAACAGGAGATCCTAAGTATGAAAATATGTTCAGACACTACGCATGGAAGTATCCTGACAGAGTATCTGCAAATATTTATTACTCGGAGGATATGTCACATAAGATATATGCGGCAGCGGATGCCTTCCTTATGCCTTCACTGTTTGAGCCTTGCGGACTCAGCCAGCTTATGTCACTTAGATATGGAACTCTTCCTATTGTGCGTGAGACGGGCGGACTTTGTGATACCGTTGAAAGCTACAATGAGTTTGAGTCAAAGGGTACAGGATTCTCATTTGCAAACTACAATGCACATGAGATGATGGACAGGATAAATTTTGCAAGGCATATTTATTATGATAAAAAGAGAGAATGGAATAAGATGATTGACAGGGCAATGGCGGTGGACTTCTCATGGAAGCAGTCCGCACTTGAGTACCAGGCTCTGTATGATTGGTTGATAGGATGAAAGAATATATAAATGATGCACAGTATATGGACATTGTAAAGGATATACTAAGCAGTGATATCTTTAAAAAGCTGGCGGGCTTTGTACAGCACGGCAGCACCTCCACTATGGAGCACAGTATAAATGTTTCGTATACTACATATTTGGTATGTAAAAAACTTAACTTGGACTACAAGTCGGCGGCAAGAGCGGCGCTTTTACATGATTTTTATCTCTATGACTGGCACAGACCCGCAAAGGAGATAGGCACACATTTTCACGGATTTACACATCCGTATACGGCTGCAAAGAATGCCAAGAAATACTTCGGCATAACTGACAAGGAAGCCGGAATGATAAAGACTCATATGTTTCCTTTTACACCTATTCCCCCTCTTTCAAGAGAGGGATGGGTGCTTACTATGGCGGATAAATCCACATCTGTGAATGAGATTATCAGCAATATGAAAAAGATTTTCAAACCGGAGGGAGGAGTTGTATGAGTGTTTTAGATGAGATACTTTCAAATCAAGTACTTGTCAGTGCGGCCCTCGGTTGGCTGGTTGCACAGCTTTTAAAGACACTTATTGATATATGGTATAACAAGTCCTTTTCTCCGGACAGACTTTGGGGAAGCGGCGGTATGCCAAGTTCACATTCGGCTACAGTCTGTGCACTTGCAACCTCAAGTGTTTTAAAATACGGATTTGGCGGATATGAGTTTGCGGTAAGCTTTATTTTGGCGCTTGTGGTTATGTACGATGCTATGGGTGTGAGAAGAGAGACCGGAAAACAGGCAAAACTCCTGAATATGATTTTGGAGAACAATATATTTGAAGACAATTTTGAACATTTTGAAGAGAGACTGAAGGAATTTGTCGGACATACACCTTTGCAGGTATTTATGGGTGCGATTTTAGGTATAGTGATAGCATTTGTAATTGGAGGAATGTATTAAATGATAAAACTTATTGCCTCGGATGTGGACGGAACCTTGGTAGGTGACGGAGAAGGTAAGCTTGACACAAGGATAGTAAAGGCTATAAGAGCTCTTCATGATAAAGGTATACACTTTGCGGTTGCCTCGGGAAGACAGTGGATAAGTATTGAAAATGTCTTTGAAGAGGTGAAGGATAAGATATTTTATATCTCGGACAACGGAGCTTATATAGGTATCAACGGCAGAAAGCTCTTTGTCAGCACTATGGATGATAAAGTCACAAAGGAGTTGATACTTGATATAAGAAAGGATAAAAATCTGGTTGCCGTAGTGGCTGATGCGTCATCTTATTATATAGAAGAAAAAAACGACTTTTTGCTCAGCTGGATAAGAGGCGGATATAGAGGAAGAATAGAGGTGGTGGACGACCTGACAAAGGTTAAAAATCTGATAAAGATTTCCGCATATTCTGAAAATATATACGGTAAGGCGGATTATCTTATCGACAAGTACAGTGATAAACTTTTGGTAAACTATGCCGGAAAGATGTGGATTGACTGCACCGCAAAGGGTGTCAGCAAAGGCAATGCGCTTAGAAAGCTTCAGGAAGCTTTTGAAATAAGTGAAAATGAGACAATGGTTTTCGGAGATCAGGAAAACGATGTGGAGATGTTTAAGGCGGCATACTATTCATTTGCAGTAAAAAATGCGGCACCGGTTGCAAAAAACAATGCAAGATTCATGGCGGACAGCAATGAAAATCTGGGTGTTTTGAAAATATTAAACTATCTGCTTTAGGAGACAAAGTTGAAAAGAAAAATTTTAGTCGGGCTTTTGGCGGCGGTATGTCTTATGGGCTGCGGGATAAAGACGGAGAACATAAGTGAAAATATAAAAATAAATCTTACAGACAACAAGCTTGGTTACAGCTATGCTCAGATGCTTATTCCGGCCGTTTCGGAGAGCCAAATTATTACAAATACATACAGTGCTTCAATATGGGACAGCTATATAGACAGAGATAAAAACATTACATACAAAGACAACTTTTATAATGATTTAAAGAATTATTATAAAGAGCTTGTAGTATTGAAAAAATTGGCGGGAAAAAATAATATCACACTTTCCGAATCGCAAAAAAGCGACGCACTTAAGCTTTCAAAGACATTTTATGATGAAAATGCGGCAAACAGTGAGGAGTTTAAGGGGCTAAGTCAGGAAGAGTGTGATAATGTTTTCTTAGACTATTTTTTGGTTATGAAGGCAAAAAAAGAGCTGATTGCAAAGAATGTAAAAGAAGTCAGTGAGAGTGAAGCCAGAATAATGGATTTTAATGTTATAGAGGTTTCGGATTACAATCTGGCTACAGATCTTTTGAACAGACTGAACAACGGTGAAAATTGTGTAAAACTTGCAACTCAGTTTTCAGAAAATTCAGATATATCAAGGAGTGTGGAGCTTAATAATGAGCCTGAAGATATAAAGAGTGCACTTGGAGTGTTGGAAGACGGAGGTGTAAGCCCTATCCTTACAAACAAGGGAAAATATATACTTTACAAATGTGTAAAGAGTAATGACGAAGAGGCTACAAAGAAAAATAAAGAGAAGATAAAAAATGAGAGAGAGTCCGCATATCTTTTGAATATGTATAACGACTTTGTAAAGTCAAATCCTATAGATATAAACGATTCCGAGTTTGACAAAGTATGTAAGAATGCGTTCTTTACAATTGCAGGTAAGGACTTTTTTACACTCTGGGCGGAGGATAACAATGGAGGCCTTTGAGATTTTAGATGTAAAAGAGTTTACCAAAAAACTCTTTATGACGGATCTTTTTGACAAGTTCAGTGTTATTGAGGCCGAGTTTACAACCTTTGTGAAGTTTGATATCGGAGGAAAGTTAAACAAAGCTTACTTTGATGAGGTACAGGATAGGAGCTTTTGTACCTGGAGTGAGCTTAGACATATCTGCTTTGAGATTATCAAAGGGAAGAGGACTCCCACAGCCTTTAAATTGGTGTTAAAATTTTCAGAAGAATTCAGTAAAAGATGGGTAAGTGAGAATACCGCAAAAGATATAGAGGCCGATATGTACTTAAATATCAGGTATGCGGATAAGAAGCTGGAGCTTATAAGCTCATTTTCACCTAAGACATTTTTACTTGAAAGAGATATACTGAATGTCTTTGATACATATGTAAAAGATATGTTCAAAAAGATAAATATTACATTGGTAGAGAGTGGATCGGATAATGAAGGATAAGACAGTTCTTGAGATGTATCTTGAGGATATGAAGGCGATAAAAGAGATAGATGAAAGAGAGCTTAATGAGCTTACAGCCGCTCTTTTACATGGAGATGAGAGTGCAAGAAACAGACTTATTGAAGGTCATATGATGTATGCTACAGGACTTATACAGCCCTTTATAGGCTGCGGTGAGGAGATTAGCGATCTTATAAGTGAAAGTCATCTGGCACTTACCATGGCTGTTATGGAATACAGTGAAGGCGATTTGAAATCTCAGATAAAATCAAAAGTTGAAGAGAGATTGCGTGAGATTGCGGATGAAGAAAAAGTGAAAAAAGATGCCTCAAATAAGCTTGCCGACAGGGTAAATGAACTTATGGACGTTTCAAGTGAATTGGCGGCTGAGCATGGAAAAGAAGCGAGCGTTGAGGAACTGGCAAAAAGGTTACAGATTCCAAAGGATGAAGTGGAGGAACTTTTGAAAATAAGTCTTAATGCAATTGATTTGGAAAAAATAAATTAGGAGATGAAAAAGCTATGGAAAGAAAGAATTTGATTGTAGGTCAGTCGGGAGGTCCTACAGCGGCCATCAATTCGTCACTGGCAGGAGTTTATGTCGGTGCAAAGGAACTTGGAATTGATACGGTATACGGCATGAGATACGGTATAGAAGGACTCTTAAAAGAAAATATAATAAACCTTGACGATACGCTTGAATCTACGCTTAATGTTGAACTTTTAAAGAGGACACCGAGTTCATACCTCGGTTCATGCAGATACAAATTGCCTGAAGTAAAAAAAGGCGATGAAGTTTATGAGAAGATTTTTGAAATACTTGATAAATACAATATCGGTATTTTCATATATATCGGCGGCAACGACTCAATGGATACTATAAAGAAGTTGTCGGACTATGCAAAAATAAACGGCAGTAAGATAAGATTTGTCGGAGTACCGAAGACTATTGACAATGACCTGCCTGTAACGGATCACACTCCGGGATTTGGAAGTGCCGCAAAATATATTGCAACATCCATCTCAGAGATAGTAAGAGATTCAAATGTATACGATTTAAAGAGTGTGACTTTTGTTGAGATAATGGGAAGAAATGCCGGTTGGCTTACGGCCGCAGCGGCTTTGGCAAAGAATAAATCAAATGACGGACCTGATTTTATACTGCTGCCTGAGATAGGACTTGATTTAAAGAAATTTATCGGTATATTATCCGACAGGATGCAGACAAAGGGCAATATAGTAGTAGCGGTTTCGGAAGGCATTAAGGATACGAACGGACATCATATCAGTGAGGACGAGTGCAATGTGGATGCATTCGGACATAAGATGCTTTCGGGGACGGCCGCTTTTTTGGCTAAAAAGATAAAAACTGAATTAGGTGTAAAGACCAGAGCTGTTGAGATAAACACACTTCAAAGGGCTGCCGCACATCTTCAGAGTAAGACCGATATTGATGAGGCGTTTAATATCGGATTTTTGGGAGCAAAGGCGGGAATTGACGGTAACACGGGTGTCATGATGAACTTTGAAAGAGTGGAAAATTCTCCATATTTGTCTATTGTTAAAAAATGTGATATAAATTTAGTTGCAAATATTGAAAAGTGTATACCCGGAGAGTGGATAAGTGAGGACGGATTTTATGTGAACGAACATTTTATTCAGTACGCAAAACCGCTTATCATGGGCGAACTTTCAAATATTGTATGTGACGGTATACAAAGTCATATTAAAAGTTTATAGCATAAGGTTTTACAATTATAAGCTTAAAACCTGTTAATCGTTTGCAGTTATTTTTCTGGGAAATGGAGGAAAAATGGGCGTTAGAAGGATTTATGTAGAGAAGAAGAGTGATTTTGCCATCAGAGCAAAGGAACTTTTAAGTGAGCTTAGGAATTATTGCGGCTTAAAAGACCTCTTGGATGTAAGGGTTTTGGTCAGATATGATATTGAAAATATATCGGATAATGACTATAAAAGAAGCATCAATACGATTTTTTGTGAACCGCCTCTTGATAACTGTTATGAAGGCAGCTTTCCACATAAAGACGGAGACTTTTTCTTTACTGTAGAATATTTGCCGGGACAGTTTGACCAAAGAGCGGATTCCGCAATACAGTGTGTTAAGCTTTTAGGAAGCGAAGACGACATTGATATTCGTTCGGCAACCACATATGTTTTCTTTGGAAACTTCAGTAGTGAGGACAAGGAGAAAATAAAAAATTACTGCATAAATCCTGTAGACTCAAGAATTGCAAATGAGTCCCTACCTGAAACTTTAAAAATTGACTTTGAAGTACCTAAAGACGTGGATATAATTGACGGCTTTATAAAGATGGATGAAAAGGCTTTAAGAGAGTGTTATGAGGGCCTTTCATTGGCTATGACTTTTGACGACTTTAAGTTTATACAAAATTATTTAAAAAACGACGAAAAAAGAGATCCCTCTATCACTGAGATAAGAGTACTTGACACATATTGGTCGGATCACTGTAGACATACGACTTTTTCTACAGAGATTTGCGATGTGGACTTTGAGGAGGGATTTTTTGGCGTACCTGTAAAGGAGTCATATCAGAGGTATCTGGATGACAGAAAGGAGCTTTATCAAAATAAATCAGGCAAGAAGATATGCCTTATGGACATTGCACTTTTAGCTATGAAAAAGCTGAAGGCTGACGGCATCCTTAATGATGTGGAGGAGACTGACGAGATAAACGCCTGCTCCATAGTCGTACCTATAGTTGTGGACGGTAAAAAAGAAGAGTGGCTTATCAACTTTAAGAATGAAACGCATAACCACCCGACGGAGATTGAGCCTTTCGGCGGTGCCGCAACCTGTCTTGGAGGTGCGATAAGAGACCCGCTGTCAGGAAGAACCTATGTATATCAGGCTATGAGAATCACAGGAGCTGCCGACCCTACACTTCCTATTGAAAAGACCCTTGCAGGCAAGTTGCCGCAGAGAAAGATAGTTACAGGAGCGGCACACGGCTATTCATCATACGGCAATCAGATAGGACTGGCTACAGGGTATGTAAAAGAGATATATCATCCGGACTATGTGGCAAAGAGAATGGAAATCGGTGCGGTGATGGGTGCCGCAAAGAGAGAAAATGTTATCAGAAAGACCTCGGATCCGGGAGATATCATAGTACTTCTTGGAGGAAGAACCGGAAGAGACGGTATCGGAGGTGCTACAGGTTCAAGTAAAGTACATAAGACCGATTCAATAGTTACGGCAGGCGCAGAGGTACAAAAAGGTAATGCACCTACAGAGAGAAAGATACAAAGACTCTTTAAAAGACCTGAAGTAACAAAACTTATAAAAAAATGTAACGACTTCGGAGCCGGAGGAGTATCTGTAGCAATAGGAGAACTTGCGGACGGACTTATTATAGATCTTGATAAGGTGCCTAAAAAGTACGCGGGACTTGACGGTACCGAGCTTGCAATCTCCGAATCACAGGAGAGAATGGCTGTAGTACTGGATCCTAAGTCTGTAGATGAATTTTGCAAGTATGCAGAGGAAGAAAACCTTGAGACAAGTATTGTAGCAAAGGTTGTGGAAGAAAAAAGACTGCAAATGACTTGGAGAGGAAAGAAAATAGTTGACCTTTCAAGAGCATTCCTTGATACAAACGGTGCAACCGCTACAACCAAGGTATATGTAAACACTCCAAGTGATGAAAATATCTTTGATAAGAGGGATGATAAATTACCTTTAAAGGAGAGATGGCTTAATACGGTTTCTGATTTAAATGTGGCATCACAAAAGGGACTTGTGGAGATGTTTGATGCAAGCATCGGAGGAAAGAGCGTATTGATGCCTTATGGCGGAAAATATCAGCTTTCAGAGACACAGAGCATGGTTGCAAAGTTGCCGCTTCTAAATGAAAAGAGCGATGCGGTCACCATTATGAGTTACGGATTTGACCCGTACTTATCAAGTTGGAGCCCTTATCACGGGGCAATGTATGCAATAGTCACTTCATTAAGCAAAATAGTAGCGGCAGGCGGTGACTATAAGAAGGTACATTTTACTTTCCAGGAGTACTTTAGAAGGATGACAAGTGAAGCCACATGGGGAGAGCCTCTTGCGGCACTGCTTGGAGCATATGAAGCACAGATGAGACTTGGGCTTGCATCTATAGGAGGCAAGGACTCCATGTCAGGTACTTTCAACGATATAAATGTGCCTCCTACACTGGTTTCATTTGCGGTGGCTGTGGGAGAAAATCAAAATATAATATCCACGGAGTTAAAGAAGGCAGGCAACAAGCTTTATTTACTTAGAGTAAAGAAAGACAAGTATAATCTTCCTGATTTTGAGTATTTAAAGAAGCTCTATGAGTATGTTCAAAAAGAAATTGAGGCTGAAAATATAGTAAGCGCATTTGTAACGGAGCGAAACGGATGTGTTGAGGCAATCTCAAAGATGTGCTTCGGAAATATGCTCGGAGCAAATTTATCTGCGGATGAAGACACACTTTTTGCTCCGGAGTTCGGAAGCTTCCTTGTGGAATGTGAAAATGAACTTAATTTTGAAGATGCACTATACTTGGGTGAAGTTACAGATAAGCCTAAATTGGTTGTAGGAGACATTGAGATTTCACTTGATGAGTTGCTTGAAAGTTGGAAAAAGCCGCTTGAAAAAGTATTCCCTTCCGTACAAGAGCCTGATAACAAGGATTGCGCAGAGGATAAGATATATAAAGCGGACAGTATTTATATAGCAAAAGAAAAACATCCGGCTCCGAGAGTATTTATACCTGTTATGCCGGGAACCAACTGTGAATATGACTCAATAAGAGCGTTTAACAGAGCCGGAGCTATGGCAGAGGCGTTTGTATTCAGAAACGGCTCACCTTTAGCTATAAAGGAATCGGTTGAAAAGTACAGGGATGAGATAAGAAATTCTCAGATTATAATGTTCCCGGGAGGTTTCTCGGCAGGTGACGAGCCTGACGGTTCGGCAAAGTTTTTTGCCACCGTATTCAGAAATGAAATTTTGAAAAAAGAGATAGAAGATTTGCTTAACAGAGACGGACTTATACTTGGAGTTTGCAACGGATTCCAGACTCTTATAAAGCTTGGACTTTTGCCTGACGGAGTTATAAAAGAGCAGGAGGAGACTTCAGCCACACTTGCAACAAATACCATAGGCAGACATATTTCAAAGATGGCTTACCTTAAGGTTACAAGCAATAAATCACCTTGGCTTATGAACGCAAAACTTGGAGATGTATATGCAAATCCGATTTCACACGGTGAGGGAAGATTTGTGGCAAGCGAGGCAAAGATAAAGGAACTCTTTGAAAACGGTCAGGTTGCTACAAGATATGTGGATTTATCCGGAAATCCTACAATGGACGGCGAGTACAATCCTAACGGCTCATATGCCGCTATAGAAGGAATCACAAGTTTGGACGGCAGAATATTCGGAAAAATGGCACATTCGGAGAGAAGAGAAGACGGTACATATATAAATGTTTTCAAAAAACAGGATTTGCAAATTTTTGAATCTGGTGTAAAATATTTCAGATAAAAAAAATTTGGAGAAGATAATGATAAAAGTAGTAAAGTTTGGAGGCAGCTCACTTGCCAGTGCACATCAGTTCAAAAAAGTGGGAGATATAATAAAGGCCGACAAATCAAGAAGATTTGTCGTACCTTCAGCACCGGGTAAGAGAAACCCTAAAGATGAAAAAGTAACAGACCTTTTGTATGAGACATATGATCTTGCGGCAGAAGGTGGAGCATATAAGAAAAAATTTGAAAAGATTAAGGCAAGATATGAGGAGATCATAGACGGTCTTTCACTTAATCTGAATCTTGAACATGAATTTGCAAAGATTGAGGAAGAGTTTTTAAATAAAGCGGGCAGAGAGTATGCCGCTTCAAGAGGCGAGTATTTAAACGGTCTTATTATGGCAAACTACCTCGGAGTGGAGTTTGTAGATCCGGCGGAGATGATATTTTTCTTTGAGGACGGTACATTTGACGCCGAAGCTACAAATGTCGAGGTTGCGGCAAGACTTGAAAAGGTAAGCAGAGCCGTAATACCGGGATTTTACGGAAGCGACCACTCGGGAAAGATAAGAACTTTCTCAAGAGGAGGCTCGGACATCACAGGATCTATAGTTGCAAGAGGTATAAGAGCCGATTTGTATGAGAACTGGACGGATGTATCAGGATTTTTAGTGGCGGACCCGAGAATCATACCTAATCCCGAGCCTATAGAGTCAATCACATACAAGGAGCTTAGAGAACTAGCTTATATGGGAGCTTCAGTGCTTCACGAGGATGCCATCTTCCCTGTAAGAAAAGAGGGAATCCCTATCAACATCAGAAACACAAACAAGCCTGACGACAAGGGTACAATGATTGTAGAGAGCACTTGCAAGAGCTCAAAGTTCACAATCACAGGTATTGCAGGTAAGAAGGGATTTTGTGCAATCAATGTGGATAAGGCGATGATGAACTCCGAGGTAGGTTTCTGCGCAAGAGTACTCAATGTATTTGCAGAGAACGACATATCTATAGAGCATATGCCTTCAGGTATAGATACAATGACTGTACTTGTTCACCAGTCCGAGTTTGAGGAGCATGAGCAGCAGATAGTTTCAGGTATACACAGAGCCGTAGCTCCGGATACGGTAGAGATGGAGTCCGGACTTGCACTTATAGCCATAGTAGGTAGAGGAATGAAGGCAAACAGAGGTACTGCCGGAAGAATTTTCTCGGCACTTGCACATGCAAGAGTCAATGTAAAGATGATAGATCAGGGTTCATCGGAGCTTAATATCATCGTAGGTGTCAAAGAGAATGACTTTGAAACAACTATAAAGGCTATATACGATATGTTTGTAAAATCGGTATCATAAAATGAGCAAAGTGGTAATAATAGGCGGAGGTGCAGCAGGAATGATAGCGGCATACTCCGCTGCTTTAACATCAAACAAGGTTATACTCCTTGAAAAGAATGAAAAGCTTGGAAAAAAGATTTATATTACAGGAAAGGGCAGATGCAATTTGACCAATGCATCCGATATGAATACTGTAATGGAAAATGTGGTAAGCAATAAGAGATTTTTATTCAGTGCTTTCAGAAATTTTACCAATGAAGATATAATGAACCTTGTAGAAAACAACGGCACCAAGCTGAAGGTGGAAAGAGGAAACAGAGTCTTTCCGGTCAGCGATCACTCATCAGATGTTATAAAATCTGTGGAAAAGGCTATAAGAGATTTGGGTGTGGATATAAGATTAAACACTAAAGTTGATGAGCTGATAATAGAAAATAACAGATGTGTCGGTGTGATTGTAGGAAAAAATAAAATTATGGCGGACGCCGTAATAGTGGCTACAGGAGGAATGTCATATCAGGCTACAGGCTCCGACGGAGACGGCTACAGGTTTGCAAAAGAAGCCGGACTTAGTGTAAGTAAGCTCTACCCTTCGCTGGTACCTTTTAATGTGGAAGGTGAAAGAGTAAAAGCTTTACAGGGGCTTTCACTAAGAAATATTCATGCATACATCTATAACGACAAAAAACTTGTGTATGACGAATTCGGTGAAATGCTTTTCACACATTTCGGCGTAAGCGGACCTGTGATAATATCGGCATCGGCTCTTATCGGAAACAAGGATATAAAGGGATACAGACTGAGTATTGATTTAAAGCCGGCACTTGATAATGAAAAGCTTGACGAGAGAATACTTAGAGATTTTTCCGAGCAAAAAAACAAGCAACTTAAAAACTCTCTAAACAAGCTATTTCCTACAAAGCTTATAGACGAGGTAATATATCAGAGCAAAATAGACCCTGAAAAAAAGGTGAATCTGCTTACCAAAGAAGAAAGACACAGACTTGTAAACGCAACCAAAAACCTTGAGTTTAGGTTAAGCTCCACAAGAGGTTTTAACGAGGCCATTATAACCAAGGGCGGAGTGGAAGTATCACAAATAAATCCTAAGACTATGGAGTCAAAGAGTGTTAAGGGACTTTTCTTTGCAGGAGAGGTGCTTGACCTTGATGCCCTTACAGGCGGATACAATCTTCAGATAGCATGGTCAAGCGGATATGCGGCAGGAGAAGGAGCAGGCAATGTATAGTATAGCGATTGACGGACCGGCAGGAGCGGGAAAGTCGACTATAGCAAAGTCTCTCAGCAAAAAGCTGGGCTTTGTATATATAGACACCGGTGCAATGTATAGAGCGGTGGCACTTTTCTTTTTGGAAAAAGGGATAAAGGAAAGTGACGATGAAAGAATAGATAAGCTTTTAGCAGACCTTGATATAAGTATAAAGTATGTGAACGGTGAGCAAAGAGTCTTTTTAAACAACATAGATGTAAGCTCTAAGTTAAGACTTGAAGAAATAGGCAAGCTTGCAAGTAAGTTCAGTGCCGTAAAAAGTGTAAGAGAAAAGCTTGTAGCGCTGCAAAGAAAGCTGGCAGAGAGAGAAAATGTAGTGATGGACGGCAGAGATATAGGTACGGTGGTACTGCCTGATGCAGACCTTAAGATATATCTTTGTGCAAGCTCCGGCGTCAGGGCAAGAAGAAGGTATCTTGAGCTTATAGAAAAGGGATTTGATAAGTCCACACTTAATGAAGGGGAAATAGAAGCCGAAATCATAAAAAGAGATGAGGCAGATATGAACAGAGAGATATCCCCTCTAAAGCAGGCTGATGATGCATATTATCTGGACACATCCGATATGACACTAGAAGAGGTCGTATCAAAGATACTTGATATGGTAAAAGAGGAAAGATGAAAGTAGAATTGGCAAAAAGTGCAGGATTTTGTTTCGGAGTGGAAAAGGCGGTAAATACCGTATATGAAGAAGCAAAAAAGGAAAATGAGATTGTATACACACTTGGACCTATCATACACAATGAAGAAGTGGTGAAGGATATGAAAAAACGAGGTGTGGAGGCTGTGAAGATGGAAGATTTGGCTTCACTGCCGAAGGGCACGGTGATTATCCGCTCACATGGAGTCAGCAGGGATGTATACAATTTTGTAAAACAAAGCGGACACAGAGTGGTGGATGCCACATGCCCGTTTGTAAAAAAGATTCATGCCATAGTTTCCGTACAAAGCGGCAAAGGTAAAACTGTGGTAATAATCGGAAACCCCGATCATCCTGAAGTAATGGGAATTAAAGGTTGGGGTGATGAAAACACCTATGCGGTGGAAAATGTAGAGCAGTTCATAAATTTAGACTTAAAAAAAGATGAAGAAATAATAATTGTGGCTCAGACGACATTTAATCATAAAAAATTTCAAGAAATCATTGATAAAATATCGCTTTTGGGTTATGATGTAAGATGTTTTAATACGATTTGCAATGCAACACAGGAAAGACAAGCTGAGGCAAAAAAAATAGCATCAAATGTGGATGCCATGATAGTTATTGGAGACAAAAAAAGCTCCAATACAGGCAAGCTTGTGGAAATATGTCAGGAAGAATGTAAGAATACGGTATTTATTCAAACTCTTGAGGACCTAAATTATGATGCTTTACTTTCTGTGGATAGTGTAGGTATTACGGCAGGGGCTTCGACCCCAAAACATATCATTGAGGAGGTTCAAAATATTGTCAGATCTAAGTTTTGAACAAATGTTAGATGAGTCATTCAAGACTCTACACACTGGAGAAGTTGTCAACGGTAAGGTAATCAATGTTAAGGAAGATCAAATAATCCTTAATGTTGGTTTTAAGTCAGATGGTATCATCACAAGAAGTGAATATAGTAATGACAACAGTTTAGATTTAAGAACAGTTGTAAATGTCGGTGACGAGATGGAAGCTAAAGTCTTAAAGATAAACGACGGAGAAGGACAGGTTCTCCTTTCATACAAGAGATTGGCTCAGGATAGAGGTAATAAGAAGCTTGAGGACGCTTTCAACAACAAGGAAGTACTCACAGGTAAGGTAGTACAGGTAGTTGACGGCGGACTTAGTGTAGTTGTAGACGATGCAAGAGTGTTTATACCGGCATCACTTGTATCAGATACATTTGAAAGAGATTTATCTAAGTATAAAGATGCAGATATTGAATTCATTATTACAGAATTCAATCCGAGAAGAAGAAGAATTATCGGTGACAGAAAGCAGCTTCTTCTTGCTAAAAAAGAAGAGCAGAAGAAAGCTTTATTTGAGAAGATAACACCTGGTGATGTTATCGAAGGTACAGTAAAGAATGTTACAGACTTCGGTGCATTCGTAGACCTTGGCGGTGCTGACGGACTTTTACATATCTCAGAGATGAGCTGGGGTAGAGTGGAAAATCCTAAGAAAGTTTTCAAATCAGGAGATAAGGTAACAGCATTTATCAAAGATATCTCAGGTGAGAAGATTGCACTTTCTATGAAGTTCCCTGATCAGAACCCGTGGCTTGACGCTGAAGAGAAGTTTGCACGCGGTAATGTAGTTAAGGGAAAAGTCGCAAGAATGACTGACTTCGGTGCATTCGTTGAGATTTCAAACGGTGTTGATGCATTACTTCATGTATCACAGATTTCACACGACCATGTAGAGAAGCCTTCAGATGTACTTAAAGTTGGTGATGAAGTTGAGGCTGTTATCGTTGAGTTCAACGAGCCTGAGAAGAAGATATCACTCAGCATTAAGGCTTTGACACAGGCTAATGAAGAGCTTGAGAAAGAGAATGCAAGAAATTCAGAGTCTAACGAGGAATAAGATAATTTTTATAAGGTCGTAGGTGGTTTCATCTGCGACCTTTTTTAGATAATAAAAAGAGGAGTCGAATGAAAAAATATATAAAAATAGTACTTTGGTGCGCTCTTGCTCTTATTTTATGTTTGAGCTATGAGTGGATAAGCAATATTATATTTTATAAAATCAATTACCTGGATGTAAAATTCGGTATAATACCTGATGTGCTTTTGCCGAGTATAAATGCGGTTGTAGACACATTCATATCTTTAGTGCTTATTGTCATATATCTTATTTTGGCAATTTTTATAGTAAAAAGACATGATGAAAGAGTGAAGATAGGGCTTTTTAAAGGTATTATATTCGGTATTGTAATGGGATTTGCATTCTACGGTATAGCAGGTCTGTGGTTTGAGATAGTCGACAGATTTTTGGTGGTTATACCTTTTATAGCAAAGAATAACGAGTATTTTTCAGGAGTATATGACGACCTTGAATCAGGTGCATATATCTGGTCTTTACTTTCAATATCAATAGTAGGACCGATTGTGGAGGAGATACTTTTCAGACTGCTTATATTCAACTCACTTGAGAGAGTGACGAAAAACCCTTGGTTTGCCATTATCGTATCAGGTGTGGCTTTCGGTGTATGGCATATGATATTTGTACAAAGCGTGTATACAGCCAGTATGGGTTGCATTATGGGACTTATCTACTACAAGACAAGAAATATATTTGTCACAATGTTTATCCATATATTTAACAATACTATAGGCAATCTGCCTGCCGCACTCAATACGGATTTGATAAACAATGCTATAACAGCTATATCATATATAATGATTATACCGGCTATAGTACTGATTGTAGTTTTATGGAATACAAAGCCTGAGAAAAAAGAGTACAGTCAAAGTTATTACAGCTTATGAAAAATATAACAATTATATCATTTACCGCAAAGGGTGGAGATATAAATACAAAATTGATTGATATTTTAAGCGAAGCGAATATATCGTCGTATACGCTAAAAAAATATCTGTCAGATAACAGAATGAAGCCGCTTGAAGATCTTAAAGAGACTGTGAAGAAACATTTCAGTGATGATGCAATCATTTTTGTAGGAGCGACAGGGATAGCGGTAAGGATTATAGCACCATATGTGAAGGATAAATTTTATGATCCTGCGGTACTTGTAATAGATGAACTCGGAAGGTATGTTATACCGCTGCTTTCAGGTCATGTGGGCGGAGCCAACGAGTTGGCGCAATATATAGGAGGGGCATTATTTGCCACTCCTATTATTACAACTGCGACAGATATAAACGGAGCCTTTGCGGTAGATGTATTTGCCAAAAAACACAATCTTTTTATATCATCAAGAAAACTTGCAAAGGATGTAAGTGCCGCACTGCTTGATAAAAAATATGTCGACATTGACAGTGATATTGAAAAGTTTGATGTAAAAGAGCTTAAGAAAAAACTTAATCCTGAGAATAAATCTTGTGATATAAAAGTGAGGATAAGTGACAGAATCTATGATGAGAGTGTCCTGACTTTAATACCTAAGGATTTGTACATAGGAGTTGGCTGTAAAAAAGATACTGATGCAAGTAAGCTTAGTGATTTTGTAAATGAAGTGTTTATAAAAGAAGACCTTGATATAAGAGCGGTGAAATCTATAGGAAGTATTGATATAAAAAAAGATGAAGAAGCTATAAAAAGTCTTGCAAGCAAACTTGATGTACCTTTTGTGACATTTACCAAAGACGAATTAAACTTGGTAAAAGGGGATTTTTGTGAGTCCGAGTTTGTAAAAAAGGTTGTCGGAGTCGGCAATGTATGTGAAAGATCCGTTTGTATACAATGCAAGAATCTTATAGTAAAAAAGACGGCAAAAGACGGAATGACTGTTGCAATAGGACGAGAATAAGATGGTATATTTGATAGCGGATAAAGATCTTGAGGGTCAGGAAAAGATAAAATATTATAAATGTTTTTTGCAGGAATTATATCATGACGATGTGGAATGTATCATTGAAGACAACAGAGTTATAACTCCGCTTGGACTTGAAGGTAAAGCCATGGAAGAAAAGGGAAAAGAGATAAGAAAAAAACTCCCGGATGCTAAAGCTGTTTATCTGTGCAGAGAGGGAGAAGTTATAGTTTTAAAAGACAGCTTATAGCTTTATTTTAAAATATAAGACGGATTTTGAATTTTGTCTTGCGTAGAACTTAATATTTGGTTATGATACAGAGGTGTTATAGAAAAAACATTTGAGGTGTATTATGGTTACAGTCGCATTGGACGCAATGGGTGGAGATTATTCACCGGACGAAATAATAAAGGGGGCATTTGATGCCTTAAAAAAAGATAAGGATATTAAAATTATTTTAGTTGGTAAGAAGGAGGTTTTGGAGAAAAAAGTAAGTGACGAGTTTGCAGACAGATGTGAATGTGTCTATTCAAGCGAGGTAATAACCAATGAAGAAGCACCGGTAGCGGCCATCAGAGCAAAGAAGGATTCATCCATAGTGGTAGGCATGAATCTTGTAAAAGAGGGAAAAGCGGACGGCTTTGTAAGTGCGGGAAGTACCGGAGCCGTACTTGTAGGCGGACAACTTATAGTAGGCAGGATAAAAGGAGTTTTAAGGCCTGCGCTTGCACCGCTTATACCTACTGAAAAAGGTGTTTCTTTGTTGATTGACTGTGGTGCCAATGTGGATGCAAGGGCGGATAATCTGGTACAGTTTGCACAGATAGGCTCTTTGTATATGGAAAAGGTTATAGGTATCAAAAATCCGAGAGTAGGCCTTGTAAACATAGGTGCCGAGGAAGAAAAGGGAAATGCGCTTGTCAAGGAGACAATGCCTTTATTAAAGGAATGTAAGGATATAAACTTTATAGGCAGCATAGAGGCAAGAGAGATACCGAAAGGCGGAGCCGATGTAATAGTGTGTGAGGCCTTTGTAGGTAATGTAATAATAAAGCTCTATGAGGGAGTAGGTTCTACACTTATCGGTAAGATAAAGGAAGCCCTGACAAAGAACATTTTCACAAAGATAGGTGCAATGATGATAAAGTCTTCACTGAAGGCTACATTGAAGTCCTTTGATGCAAGCGGATACGGCGGTGCTCCTTTACTCGGACTTAACGGACTTGTAGTCAAAGCACACGGCAATTCAAAGGCAAACGAGATTTGTAATTCGATTTTACAATGTAAGAGCTTTAAAGAAGAAGCTTTGAGTGATATTATAAGAGAGAAAATGATTAAAGATTAGAATGGAGAAAAAAATGGAATTTGAGAAGTTAAAAAAGATTATCGCCGAGGTTTTAAATATTGATGAGAATACAATTGAACTTAGTTCTTCTTTTGTAGATGATTTGGGAGCCGATTCTTTGGACTTGTTTGAGATAATTACAGGCATTGAGGAAGAGTTTGAACTTGAGATTCCTCAGGAAGTTGCAGAGAATATCCACACTGTAAACGATGCCGTTGAGGAGATAAAGAAGGCTACAGACGCCAGATAGTGTTTACGAGGCTACTGTTTAAGATATCAGATAATGGTAGCCTCTTTATAAAATATAGATTGTTGAGGGTTGTTATGAATAATAATTTAAATGAGTTACAGAAATTATTAGGATATGAGTATAAGAATACAGAGCTTTTAAATCAGGCGCTTACACACAGTTCATATGCCAATGAGCATCAGCTTGGAAAAAACGGTTCCAATGAAAGATTGGAGTTTTTGGGAGATGCCGTTTTAGAGCTTGTAAGCAGTGAGTTTTTCTACGGAGTTTATCCTGACAAGCCTGAGGGAGAACTTACAAAGATAAGAGCAAGCTTTGTATGTGAGCCTGCACTTGTGGACTGTGCAAAGAATATAAGACTCAGTGAGTTTATAAAGCTTGGAAAAGGTGAGGAGCATACAGGCGGAAGATTCAGACCGAGTATAATCAGCGATACCTTTGAGGCGGTTATAGGAAGCATATATTTAGACGGTGGTTTTGCTAATGCAAAAGAGGTGATTTTAAAATTCATTTTGAATGGATATGAAAATAAAGTCTTCTTTTATGATAGCAAGACTATCTTACAGGAAGTGATACAATCACAGGATTCAAGACCGGTAGAGTACGACCTTTTGTCGGAGGAAGGACCTGACCATTTGAAGAAGTTTATCGTAGCTGTGAAAATAAACGGTGAAAGAGTGGGCGTGGGAGAAGGCGTAAGCAAAAAGTCTGCCGAGCAGGCGGCGGCATATGAAGCATTGAAAAAATTAGGGAAAGTTTAGATGTATTTAAAGCGTATTGAAATTCAGGGATTTAAGTCCTTTGCAAATAAGATCGTATTTGATTTTCACAACGGAATAACAGGTATCGTGGGACCTAACGGCTCGGGAAAAAGTAATGTATCCGATGCGGTCAGATGGGTGCTGGGAGAGCAAAGTGCCAAGCAGCTTCGAGGCGGAAATATGCAGGATGTAATCTTTGCAGGTACCGAGCTTAGAAAGCCGCTCGGATTTGCCTATGTTGCAATCACCCTGGACAATTCTGACCACAAGCTGGATATTGACTTTAAAGAGGTGACCGTATCCAGAAGACTGTTCAGATCTGGAGAGAGTGAATATCTGATAAACGGTTCAGCCTGCAGATTAAAAGATATCAGTGAGCTTTTCTTTGATACGGGTATCGGAAAAGACGGATACTCCATAATAGGTCAGGGTCAGGTAGATAAGATACTAAACGGCAGACCTGAAGAAAGAAGAGAGCTTTTTGACGAAGCGGCAGGAATCACAAAGTTTAAAAGAAGAAAAGGTCTTGCGCTGAAAAAGCTTGAGTCAGAGAGAGAGAGCTTGGTCAGAGTAAACGATATATTGGCGGAGCTTGAAAAACAGGTCGGTCCTCTTGAAAAACAGGCCAAGGTCGCAAAAGAGTTTTTGAATCTGCGTGAAGAATTAAAGATTTTTGATGTTAACAGTTATATTATGGAGTATGACGGTATAACTCAGAATCTTAATGAATATAAAAAGCGTGAAAAGCTCTTATCCGACGATTTGGCGGATGCAAGAAATTTACTTGAAAAGTCAAAAACCGACTATGAAGATATCACGGCGGAGTTAAAAAGGCTTGACGAAGAGCTTGACGACGTGAGAAATCTTATAGGAAATAACACGACAAGACTGCAAGAGATAAACTCACATATAGAGATTTTAAAAGAGCAGATAAACTCCGAGAATAAGAACAATGAAAACCTCTCATACAGAGGTGAAAATATAGACAGTGATATTGAAAAAAAGCAAAAAGAGCTGGAAACTTTAAAAGAAGAAAAGGCCTCATTGCAAAATCTTTTAAAAGAAGCGAACGAAAGGGAAAACGCTCTTTTAAGCGAACTTGAAGACATTGACAAAAAAATAGATGAGCTTGCACAAAGACTTGATAACTTGAGGCTTTCATCCGAGGAGTTTAATTCACGAAATGCGGATTTGAGAGCGAAAAAAGAGAGATATAAGGGTATCCTGGAGCAGGTTCGCCTCAGAAAATCTCAGATGACTCAAAGACTTTTGGAGAGTAAGACAGGTCAAAATACAATCGAATTAAAGATTGATGAGGAAAATAAGAGCCTAAACTCGGTGAATGGATCACTTCACGGTGCCGAGAGTACTAAAGACGAGCTTGAGAGTAAAAAGGCTGCTATACACAGTGAGATAATCAGGTTTTCAAAAGTGGCATCCGAGCTTCAGATGAAGTATCAGAGTGAGTCGGCAAAGCTGACATCATTAAAGGATCTTGCGGAAAAATATGACGGCTACGGTATTGCAATAAAAAAAATTATGGAGACCAGAGATCGAATCGGCGGTATACATGGTGTTGTTGCGGATATAGTCAGAGCGTCAAAACAGTATGAGGTAGCTATAGAGACCGCTCTTGGAGGCAGGATACAAAATGTGGTTATCGACTCCGAAAATACCGCAAAGGTTTTGATTGATTATCTGAAGAAAAACAGATTTGGAAGGGCTACATTTTTGCCTCTTTCCGCTATGAGGAATAATACATTTTCAAATACCGAGTTTTTGAAAGAAAAGGGAGTAGTCGGAATAGCAAGTGAGCTGGTAGAGTACGATAGTGTATACAAAAACCTTATAGGCAGCCTGCTTGGACGAATTGTAGTTATTGACAATATAGATAATGCGATTGCCTTTGAAAAAAAGTTCAGATATGAATACAGAGTTGTAACCCTTGACGGTGATTCACTTAGTCCGGGCGGTTCCATAAGCGGTGGTGCTTTTAAAAACAGTACCAATCTTTTGAGTAAGAAAAGAGAGATAGAAGAGGCACAGGCAAGTGTATCCGTACTTTTGAAAAATTACAATGAGGCAAACGACAAGCTTGAATCCTTTAATTTACAAAGAAATGATATAGAGATTAAGCTTGATGAGAACAGAAAAGTAATACAGGATTTAGTCATTGAGAAAAACAATATATCAAACAGAAGATCAGGGTTAATTGAAAAGCTTGAAGAACTTAAAGCCTCATCAGTTTCGGTACAGACAGATTTTGACAATATAGACAAAGAACTTTCGGAGATAGAAATTGAGACAAAAAGGCTTGATGCCAAACTTTCAAATGTAGGTGAGGACTTCGGAAAGCTGGGAAGGGATATCTCGGATATAGAAAGTGATATCAAAGAACAGAGAAATAAAAGAGAGCTGCTGGTGGAAAAGCTGAATGCTTCAAAGCTTGAAAAAGCCAATATCTCACAAAGACTTGAGTTTATTGATGAGAATGTAAACAGAACCGGAGAGGATGTCAAAGCGCTGCTTGATGAAAAGTCGGGCTTAAAGACAAGAGCCGAGGATATTGTAAGAAATATCAATGAGAAAAATAAAATCATAGAAAATGAACATATCTCAAAAAACGAGTTGGCTAAAAAGATAGAAAAACTTAAGCAAAGAGAAGAAGAACTTATTTTGCTTAAAGAAGCGAAGTCAAAGTCACAGAATAAGATATTTGACAACAGAGATGTTTACAGTGAAAGAGTTTCACTTCTTGACAGAGATATCTACAGACTGAAAGGCCAGATAGAAAAGTCTGAAGAGAGGATGTCCGAGAGAACCAATTATATGTGGAATGAATATGAACTTACATATAATTCGTCATTGGAGCTGAAAACCGATACGGATATGTCTTTAAATGATATCAGAGCAAATATATCTTCACTGAAGTCAAAGATAAAGGCACTTGGAAATGTCAATATTAATGCTATTTCAGACTACAATGAGATTTCCGGAAGATATGAGCTTATGAAAAAGCAGCATACGGATATCCTGGAGGCTGAAGCTACTTTGATAAATATTATCGATGAGCTGGATGTGGCTATGAAAAAGCAGTTTGCCGAGAAGTTTGAAGAGATTGCAAAAGAGTTCAATGAAGTGTTTAAAGAACTTTTCGGCGGAGGCAGCGGAAAGCTTGTACTTGAAGAAAGCTCCGATATGCTGGAGGCCGGTATAACAATAATCTCACAGCCGCCGGGAAAGAAGCTTCAAAACATGATGCAGCTTTCAGGTGGAGAGAAGGCGCTTACAGCCATAGCACTTTTGTTTGCAATACAAAATCTTAAGCCTTCACCTTTTGCATTGCTTGATGAGATAGAGGCGGCGCTTGATGATTCAAATGTAGACAGATTTGCAAAGTATTTACATAAGCTTACAGACCATACACAGTTTATAGTAATTACTCACAGAAGAGGTACAATGGTATCTGCGGACAGACTTTACGGAATTACAATGCAGGAAAAAGGTGTTTCCGCACTTGTTTCAGTGAACCTGATAGAAAATGAATTGGATAATTAGGAGAGATAATGGAAGAAAAGAAAAAAGGATTTTTTTCAAGGCTTGTAGAAGGACTTACAAAAACGAGAAATGCCGTAGTCAGCGGAATAGAGAATGTATTCCTCGGATATGATGTAATAGATGAGGACTTTTATGAGGAGCTTGAAGAGACTCTTATTATGGGAGATATCGGAATCAGAGCTTCTACAGATATTATAGAAGAGCTTAGAAAGAGAGTAAAGGAAGAGCATCTTAACTCGCCTGCACAGTGTAGAGAGGTGCTTATTGACACAATAAAAAGAAAGATGGATTTGGGCGAGAACGCCTATGAGTTTGAAAACAGGAAGTCTGTAGTATTTGTCATAGGTGTAAACGGTGTAGGAAAGACCACATCTGTCGGAAAACTTGCAAGTCAGCTAAAAAACGAGGGTAAAAAGGTTTTGGTTGTGGCTGCTGACACATTCAGAGCGGCGGCTATTGAGCAGCTTGAAGAGTGGACTAAAAGAGCCGGAGTGGATATAATAGCACAGAACGAAGGTTCAGACCCGGGAGCTGTGGTATTTGACGCGTGCAAGGCGGCAAAAGCAAGAAATACAGATGTAATGATAGTGGACACCGCAGGAAGACTTCACAATAAGAAAAATCTTATGGAAGAGCTGAAAAAGATAAATAAAATAATTGAAAGAGAATATCCTGACGCTTACAGGGAGACCTTGGTGGTACTTGACGGTACTACCGGACAAAATGCACTTGAACAGGCAAGGGTATTTAACGAGGCGGCAAATATAACAGGTATTATACTGACAAAGCTTGACGGAAGTGCCAAGGGAGGTATTGCGGTGGCAATACAGGCGGAACTTTCCATTCCTGTCAAGTATATAGGGGTAGGTGAGAAAATAGACGATCTTCAAAAATTCAACTCAAAAGAATTTGTGGATGCACTTTTTAGTAATGAGTAAGACAAAGCTATCTAAAATAGAATCGAGGCAATAAGTAATGAAGGAATTTACATTGGAAAAATTTGAAGAGGCGAGCGAACTTGTACAAAAGGTGACATCGGAGACAAAACTTGTATTCAGTGAGTTTTTCTCGGAGCAGTCCGGAAATAAAGTATATTTCAAGCCTGAAAATATGCAGTATACGGGAGCATATAAGCTTAGAGGAGCATACTATAAGATTTCAACACTTTCCGATGAAGAAAAGGCAAAGGGAATTGTAACGGCTTCGGCAGGAAACCACGCTCAGGGTGTGGCATACGCAGCTAAGCTTGCAGGTATAAAAGCTACAGTGTTTATGCCTACAACAACACCTCTTATAAAAATAAACAGAACCAAAAACTACGGTGCAACGGTAGAACTCTACGGCGATGTATTTGATGAAGCGGCTACAAAGGCTATGGAGTATGCAAAGGAGAGCGGTGCGACATTTGTTCATCCTTTCAATGACCTTACAGTGGCTACAGGACAGGGCAGTATCGCAATGGAGATAATCAAAGAACTCCCTACAGTAGATATAATACTTGTACCGATAGGAGGCGGCGGACTTTGTGCCGGTGTGGCGACACTTGCAAAGATGTTGAATCCGAATATCCATGTAATAGGAGTGGAGCCTGAGAATGCGGCCTGCATGAAAGAATCTATCAAAGAGGGACATATAGTTACATTGCCTTCAGCCAACACGATTGCAGACGGTACCGCAGTAAAGACACCGGGAGATAAGCTGTTTAACTATGTAAAAGAAAATGTGGATGATATAATTACAATCAACGACAATGAGCTTATAGTATCATTCCTTGATATGGTGGAAAATCATAAGATGATAGTGGAAAACTCGGGGTTACTTACAGTTGCGGCACTAAAGCATTTGGATGTAAAGGGAAAAAAGATTGTTGCAATACTTAGCGGCGGAAATATGGATGTTATTACAATGGCATCACTTATACAGCACGGACTTATTGAAAGAGACAGGATATTTACGGTATCCGTACTTTTACCTGATAAGCCGGGTGAACTTGCAAAGGTGGCCGACTTACTGGCAAGCGAGAGAGGAAATGTTATAAAGCTTGAGCACAATCAGTTTATCAGTATCAACAGAAATGCCGCCGTGGAGCTTAGAATTACTATAGAAGCTTACGGAACGGAGCATAAGGAACAGATAGTCGAAAGACTAAATAAAGAGGGATATAGACCAAAACTTGTAAGAAGTAAAGGAACATATAATGCTTGATGAAAAAGTGAATATAGATATTAACGAGTTTTTAAAAACATTAAATTTTAAAACTAATATAATATATTTTATAAAATGGGGGATATTTTCAGTCATAATAGGAGTGGTTGTAGGATTTGCCGGAGCCAGCTTCGGACATGCGATAAGCTTTGCCACGGATTTTTGGCAAAGCCACCGCTACACACTCTATCTTTTACCGATATTCGGACTTATAATTTCAGCCTTGTATCACTTTATACATGCGGACAATCCGAGAGGAACCAACTGGGTAATAGATTCGATATCTTCAGGTGAGACCATTCCTTTAAAAATGGCACCTACAATATATTTATCTTCATTTTTGACACACCTTGGAGCGGGCAGTGCCGGAAGAGAGGGTGCGGCACTACAGATAGGCGGAAGCCTCGGAAACTTTATAGGAAGGAAGTTAAAGCTTGGACAGACTTCATTTTCAGATAAGGCGGATATAAATATTGCAATAATGTGCGGAATGGCATCCTGCTTTTCAGCGCTTTTCGGAACGCCGATATCGGCGTCCATATTCAGTATGGAAATATTCAGTGTAGGCGTTATGTATCATGCGGCACTTATACCGTGCCTGCTGTCGTCATATATTGCAGTATATGTGGCAAAACTTATGAATACACCTGTGGAGAAGTTCATAATACAAAGAGCGCCTGATTGGAACTTCAGACTTGTAGGGTTTATGATACTGCTTGCGGCACTTACAGCCATTGTTGCAATATTATTTTCAGTGGCAATGCATGAAAGTGCAAATATTTACAAAAGATTTTTTAAAAATCCGTATATAAGGATTGTAGTTGCGGCAGTTTTATTTATAATATTAACTATACTCTCAGGAAGCAGAGACTACAACGGCGGAGGATTTTGGCTTATAGAAAGAAGCATGAGCGGAAATGTAAGGTATGAGGCATTTCTTATGAAAATTCTTTTTACTGCGGTGGCAATGGGAGGAGGCTTCAAAGGAGGAGAGATAGTACCTACATTTGTTATAGGTGCGACCTTCGGAGGAGCATTTGCAAAATTTTTCGGACTTCCGTATGAACTGTGTACCGCATGCGGTATGATTGCCTGCTTTGTAGGAGTTACCAACTGCCCTATAGCATCCATTTTTATGGGTCTTGAATTTTGTGGTAGCCTTGGCATAAACTATTATGCTATAGTAGTAGGAGTAAGTTTTGTATTGTCAGGTTATTATGGACTTTACAGTTCACAAAAGTTTGCGTATTCAAAAACTGAAGCAAGATATGTAGGCTCGGATGCGGTGAGCATTAGAAAGAAAAGACAAAATAGTTAGGAGGATTTTATGGCTATATTTGAAGGTGCAGGTGTTGCACTTATTACACCGATGAATGAGGATTTAAGTGTAAATTATAATAAATTGGAAGAAATAATTGAGGAGCAGATTGCAGGAGGTACAGATGCCATTATAGCCTGCGGTACTACAGGTGAAGCGTCAACTCTTACGGTTGAGGAGCATTTGGATGCTATAAAGAGAACTATCGAGATAGTAAACAAGAGAATACCGGTAGTTGCAGGTACAGGTTCAAATTCTACAGAGACTGCAGTGGAGTTTTCAAAGGAAGCCGAAAAGTACGGAGCTGACGGAGTATTGGTGGTTTCACCTTATTACAACAAGGCAACACAAAAAGGTCTTATTAAGCACTTTACTTCTATTGCTGAGGGTATAGATATACCGGTGCTTCTTTACAATATTCCGGGAAGAACAGGAGTGAATATCGAGCCTGAGACTATTGCATACCTTGTAAACAATGTGGAGAATATAGTAGGTGTTAAAGAGGCAAGCGGTAATTTCTCAAATGCGATAAAGACATTAAGACTTTGTCCGCAGATAGATATGTACTCCGGAAATGACGATCAGGTAGTGGCTCTTATGAGTATAGGTGCAAAGGGTGTTATATCCGTACTGTCAAATGTGGCACCTAGACAGACCCATGAAATGTGTAAAGCTGTGCTTGACGGAGATATATTTAAGGCAAGAAAGATGCAGATAGAGGCGCTTGATGTTATCAACAATCTGTTTGCCGAAGTAAATCCTATACCGGTAAAGGCGGCTATGAACCTTCAGGGAAAGAATGTAGGACCGCTCAGACTTCCGCTTACACCTATGGAGAAGGCACATGAGGAAGTTTTGGCTAAGGCTATGAAGGAGTACGGTATTTTATAATGGTTAAGGTTATTTTAAACGGTGCGAGCGGCGCAATGGGCAAGGTGGTTGCAGACCTTATTTCTGCAGACCCTGATATGGAAGTGGTTGTAGGAGTGGATAGCAGAGCCGATATGGACGCTGCATTTCCTATAATGGATAGTATAAATAAAGTTAATGTGGCTGCTGATGTGGTTATCGACTTCTCATCTGTAGAGGCTGCGGATACATTGCTTGACTTTATAGAGCAAAAAAAGATTCCTGCAGTTATCTGTACTACAGGTCTAAGTGAGGCACAGATTGACAGAATAAACGAACTTTCATCAGTAAGTCCGATTCTTCGTTCCGCAAATATGTCACTTGGAATCAATGTATTGTCAAAGGTATTGGCTGAAGTAGCCCCTACACTGAAGAAAGCAGGGTTTGATATAGAGATAGTGGAGGCACATCACAGAAGAAAGCTGGATGCTCCGAGCGGAACAGCGCTTTTGCTTGCAGACTCTATAAATTCAAGTATGGATGAGAAGCTTGATTATACCTATGACAGAAGCGACAGACATGAACAAAGAAGAGAGAATGAGATAGGCATCTCATCTGTGCGAGGCGGTACAATAGTTGGTGATCACGATGTTATCTTCGCAGGAGAAGATGAGGTTATTTCATTTAACCATAGAGCATATTCAAGAAAGATTTTTGCAAACGGTGCGATAGCGGCGGCCAAGTTCTTAATGGAAAAATCTAGCGGACTCTATGATATGAGCGATGTGATTAAATAAATTTTTAGGCAATCAGTATTCTGATTGCCTTTTTTAGAGGTGAATATGAAGATTTTGGGGATTATTGCGGAATATAATCCTTTTCACATGGGGCATAAGTATCAGATTAAAAAAGCTAAAGAACTTTCAGGAGCCGAATATGTTGTAGCTATAATGAGCGGTAACTATGTGCAAAGAGGGGCACCGGCGGTTTTTGAAAAAAGTATAAGGACAAAGATGGCTTTAAACGGAGGAATAGACGCCGTATTTGAAATACCGAGCTTTTTTAGCGGTGCAAGTGCAGCCGACTTTGCAAGGTACGGCATAAGTTTGCTGGATATACTTGGAGTTGATTATATATCATTCGGTGCGGAAAACAATGATTATGATCTGCTTTGCAGCGTAGCAGGTATTCTGTCGGGAGAAGAGATTGAGATTTCAATAAAAAAATATTTGGCTTCAGGTTTAAACTATGCCAAAGCAAGACATAGTGCGATAATGGAGAAGTTAGCAAGTGAAAGTATATCACTGCAGCAAAGAATGCAGATAGAAGATATACTTTCATCCCCCAACAATATACTTGCAATAGAATATCTTAAGAATATAAAACTTATAAAATCAAATATAAAACCGGTTATAATAAGTAGGAACGGAAGCACTTATCACGAAAAGAATATAGAAGAGGATAAATTTGCCTCAGCCACAGCTATAAGAAATGCATTATATAGCGGTAAGAAAGATATATTTGATAATATTAGCGGAGGAATACCGTTGGAAAATATAGATATTTTAAAGTCATCAAAGCCGATATTTGAAGATGATTTTTTATTTACCGTACAAAGGAATATATATGATAAGTTATATAAAAGAGAAGACTTATGTGCATACTGTGATGTATCGGATGAGCTTAAAAATACAATAAATAAAAGTATAAACGAGATTAAAAGTAGGAGTTTTGAAGATTTTATTTTAAGCCTTAAGAGTAAGAATTTTACATATACCAGAATAAGCAGAGCAATCTTTCATATTCTTTTAAACCATAAAAAGAAAACCTTGGAAGAGTTAAAGTCACAGCCTGATATGGCGGCATATCCTTTATTACTGGGATTTAAAAAGGCTTCATCCAATCTTTTATCCGAACTTAAGCTTAGAAGTAAAAAGCATTTTATCAGTAAAACGGGCAGTGCAAAAGAGCTTTTATGTGAGAGCGCTTTTAAATTATTTGAAAACAATATATATTCCGATTTTTTGTATAATTCGATTTATTTTGAAAAATATGGTGAGATACTTGATAATCCGTACAGGAGAAAGATTGTTATTTTATAATTTTTTCTTGCCAAAAAGCATCTCGGATGTTAAAGTATCACTTAGTAAAACAGACGGTCGCACAAGTGTGAGGAAAGTCCGGGCTTTATAGGGCAGGATGCCGGATAACATCCGGTGGAGGCGACTCCAAGGAAAGTGCAACAGAAAATAACCGCCGAAAGGTAAGGGTGAAAAGGTGGTGTAAGAGACTACCGCTTGTATGGTAACATATGAGGCCGTGTAAACCCCATCCAAAGCAAGACCAAAGCGAATAAGGGCTGCCCGTCCGATATTCAGGTAGGTTGCTAGAGCCTTGTGGTAACATAAGGACCAGATAGATGACCGTTTAATACATAACCCGGCTTATGTTTTGCTTAGGCTCCCGTAGGGGGCCTATTTTATTGCAATACTTTACCTTATCTTAACCTATATATGCTAGAATATACAAAGAAATTATTTTAGGAGAGGGGAATGAAATACTTTGAGAATAAATACACAAGATTTCAGGAAATAAAAAAGAATGTCATACAGGCAGTAGCCACATTGGTGACAAATGCCAATCTGAAAGGATTCTTTGACGGAAAGATATATAAAGGAAATACGAAGGTGGCCTGTGTACCGGGATTAAACTGCTACTCATGTCCGGGAGCAATAGGGTCATGCCCGATAGGCTCACTTCAGGCGGTTATAGGAAGTAATAAGTTTAGCATATCATACTATGTAATAGGTATAATAATACTTATAGGTGCACTGTTTGGAAGACTTGTATGCGGACTTTTATGTCCGTTCGGTTTTGTACAGGATTTACTGTATAAGATACCTACACCTAAGTTTAAAATTCCTGCAAAAGTGGACAGAGTACTCAGATATATGAAATATCTGATATTGCTTACATTTGTAATACTCTTGCCGATGTTTTTGGTTGATGCTTTCGGTAACGGAGCACCTTACTTTTGCAAACTTATCTGCCCGGCAGGAACGCTTGGAGGAGCACTTCCCTTACTTGCAAAAAATGAAGGACTTAGAAGCACAATAGGATTTTTGTTCTTCTGGAAACTGAGTATACTGATAGTTGTAGCGGCACTTTCCATATTTACATACAGACCTTTTTGCAAATATATCTGTCCGCTCGGAGCATTGTATTCTTTCTTTAACAAAGTCGGATTTTATAAGATGGAGTTTGTATCAGATAAATGTGTAAACTGCAGACTTTGTGAAAGAGCTTGCAAGATGGATATAAGTGTAAGAGCAAACCCGAATTCATTGGAATGTATAAGATGCGGGGCCTGCACTGCAGCTTGCAGACACGGCGCTCTGACCACATCATATGCAGGGTTTGGCAAGAAAAAAGAAGAAAAGCCTGTTAATGTAAAGTTATGTAACAGTAAGTGCAAAGGATGTGCAAATGTGGAATAGGTTATCTATCAGAGTGAAGCTGACATTGCTTACAGCCATAGTACTTTGCATAATATCTCTGATATCGTTTCGTATAAATATAGATAATGCCTCAAATATCTTTATAATACCTGACGGTGTTAATGTAACAAATACTATGGGCGGAAGATGCTTTAAGCTTGACTTTGATATCGCGCAGAAAACCTTTAGGATAAACTGCTTTTATATCACGGTTTTTTGCTCGGTATTCGGAACGGCACTTATGTGGTTTGTCAGCGGAAGGGTATTAAAGCCGTTAAGTACATTTACAAAAGCTATAAAGGATATTGATATAAATAATGTAGGCGAAAATATATCAGTGGTAAAAAGCAAAGATGAGGTGGGGGAGTTGCAGGATTCCTTTAACTTTATGCTTGAGAATATCAAGGATTCATATATAAGGCAGAAGAGTTTTTCACAGAATGCGGCACATGAGCTAAAGACTCCTGTAGCCGCAATAAAGACAAATCTTGAAGTTTTAAATATGGACGAAAATCCCGATATCTCAGATTACAAAGATTTTGTAAATGTGGTGTCAAGGCAGATAGATATGATGAGCTCCATAGTACAGGGATTAAGACTGTTAAGCAGCGGCGAGAGTCTAAACTTCGAAAAAATATGCCTGAAAGATTTGATAGATGATATTTTGACTGATTTAAAGACATATATAGAAAGCAGACATCAAAAAGTAGAGGTGTTATTTGATAATACAGACTTTAATATACAGGCTGACAGAGTGTTGTTAAAACAGGCTGTCTTCAATATAGTACATAATGCAATAAGATATTCGGACAATGAGGCGGTTATTAAGATTTCGCAGACAGGTAATATATTGAGTATCAAAAATTTCGGTACAGGAATTGCACAGGCTGATTTAAACAGAGTGTTTGAACCATTTTATTGTATTGACAAGTCCAGATCGAAAAAATACGGCGGCAGCGGTCTGGGTCTTGCTATAGCAAAGGATATAGCGGACAGACACGGATTTACTATTAACGCAAAGAGTAAAGTCGATGAATATGTAGAAATATCAATCAGCTTTTCGGAGAATAAAAATGAGTAAGTTTATAAAAAAAATAGAAAAAAACAAGGCGGTGCCTTTTTGCTTTTTGGCGGTTGCAGTTATTATGATAGGTGTGGGAGTAGTCAGAGGTGAGCACCTTGTGGTACTGCAAAAGGCTGTAAATATCTGCCTTGAATGTATAGGAATAGGATAAGGAGAATTATATGAAGAAATTATTTGTTTTAGGTATGGCAATTATGATGGCGGGAGCAATAAGTGCCTGCAATGCAGGAAATAAGACTGCTAATGAGTCCGTAAGCACAGAGGCACAGACAGATTCAAAGAAGGCCGATACAAGCGAGTCGGCAGATTCAAAGAAGGCTGATGAGAGTAAAGCTGCAGATTCAAAAAAGGAAGATGTAAGCTTCCCTGAGTTCAGTGCAAAGACTGTTGAGGGCGGGGAGATAAGTAACGATGTATTCAAAGACAGCAAGCTTACAGTAGTCAATGTATGGGGCAGCTGGTGCGGTCCATGTGTACAGGAAATCCCTGAGCTGCAAAAGTTGTCAGAAAACATGAAAGATAAGAACGTCAATGTAATAGGAATAGCTCAGGATGCAGGAAGCAACTTCCAGGCGGTAAAAGAAGTACTTGATAAGAGCAAGGTAACTTATCAAAACATCATCCCGTCAGGACCTACAGAGGATTTTGTTATGAGTCTTCAGGCATTTCCTACCACTTTCTTTGTAGACTCACAAGGAAAGATAGTTTATGCAATACAGGGTTCAAAGAATCTTGAAGGATTCACACAGATAGTGGACGATTTATTATCAAAAATGTAATATTAACAGAGGAATGGGCACTAAGTAGCTACAGTGTATCCCATTCCTCTGTTTGTTTTTATAACATCACTTCCAAGTTTCTTTCTGATAGCCGCTATATGGACTTTGATAACATTCGATGCATCACTTGCATTCATATCAATATTATGTTCAAGCAGTTCGGCGGTTGAAACCAATCTGTCTTTATTAAGGCACAGATACTCAAATATGGCGTATTCCTTAGGCGTAAGAGAAATAATCTCGCCTTTTCTTTGTACCTGCTTCTTATTAAGAAACAGCTCTATGCCTTGAGATTCAAGTCTTATACAGTCGTCATTTTTATTATATGAAGTGCGAAGCAGCGCTCTTATTCTTGCCTCAAGTTCTTTAAAGTGAAAAGGTTTTACCAGATAGTCGTTTGCGCCGAGGTCAAGCCCAAGTACCTTGTCGTTTAATGTATCTCTGGCAGACAATATAATGACCTTACAATCCGCATTGTCCTCCCTTACAGCCTTTAACACTTCTATTCCGTCAAGCTTAGGCATATTCAAATCAAGTACAATAAGATCATATTTTGATTCAAAATAAAGCTCCAATGCTTCTTCACCGTCAGCTGCGGTATCCACATAGTAGTTTTGCTTGCGAAGCCCCTTGGCAAGCGCATTTAATATATCTTCTTCATCCTCACATATCAAAAGTCTCATACTACCTCCCGAATATATAACAGTTATCCTTTATTAAGTTTAAGTATATCAATTAAATCCACCTATAACAATACTCTTATTTTTGCGATTTGCCAAAATTTTTGAAAGAAATAATCAGTATATTATCGTGTTGTATAAAATGCAGTATAAAAATAAGAAAAATAGGAGAGCAAAGATAATATACTGAAATTTAAAAATATTATTTGCATATAAGCTACAAAAAATATAAATTTATAATTAAGCATTGTTAAAATTTTGATTGAATAAATCATATAGCGTTGTATAATTAAAAAGTAATTAAAATAAAACTTAATAAAAAATCAATTTAAAATAAATGAATATGAAAGGTATTGAGAGTTTAACAGATATACATGCCCACATTATTTACGGTGTGGACGACGGAGCAAGGACACCAAAGGAGTCTCTTAAGCTTATAAGTATGGCAGCAGAACAGGGTATAAAAAAGATAATTGCAACCCCGCATACCGTGCCTGAGCTTACAAGCGATGAGATAGCAGAAAAACTGAATATAATAAAGAGTAAAGTAAAAGAAGAAAATATCGACTGCAAGCTTTATACAGGGCAGGAGATATTTTATTCGGAAAAGGCGATAGAAAACCTGAAAAGCGGTAAGTATCTGACACTTGCAGACAGTGAATATATCTTGGTGGAGTTTGATCCCGGAAGCAGCTTCAGTTATATAAAAATGGCGACAAGGGATCTTACATTTGCAGGGTTTATACCGATATTTGCACATGTGGAGAGATATAGTTGTCTACAAAAGAATGACAGACTTGATGAGATAAGAGACATGGGTGCGCTGTTTCAGATGAACTATACAAGTTTAAACGGGGGTGTATTTAATAAAAATACGGCGTGGTGTAAAGCAAAAATAAAGGAAGGCTATATCTCCTTTATGGCAACGGATATGCATAGAACAGATATGAGAAAACCTGATACCAAAAAGGCTCTTAATTGGCTTTGCAGGTATGTAAATGACGACTTAAGTAAACTGGTCTGTGACAATGCAAATAAAGTCATAGAAAATAAGCAAATAGAATGGAGTAGATAAATGGGGGAAAGAATGACAAACGAGGAGACGGAGATAGACTTACTTGAACTTTTTTTTATACTGAAGAGAAAGTGGTGGATGATTGTACTTGCAGGTATAGCAGGATTTGCACTGGCAATTGTCTTCAGCATCTTTTGTATTACACCGCAGTATCAGTCCACATCTCAGATGTATGTACTGTCAAAGGAGACTACATTAAACTCACTGGCGGACCTTCAGATAGGCAGTCAGCTGACAAAGGACTACAAGGTTATGATACAGAGCAGACCTGTGCTTGAAGAAGTGATAGAAAAGCTGGGACTTAATATCAACTATAAGCAACTCAGAGCCAAATTAAAGATTGATAATCCTCCCGATACCAGAATACTGTCACTGACAGTAACAGATCCGAATCCGAAAAATGCTATGGAGATAGTCAATCAGATAGCGTCATCGTCTTCAAAATATATAGGAGATTTGATGGAGGTGGTACCGCCAAAGATTATAGAACTTGGAATAGTACCGGAAGAAAAGTCGGGGCCGAGCATAAAAAAGAACGCCGTACTTGGAGGAGTGGCGGCCGCAATGCTTGTAGTATTTATTATTGTTGCAATAGAACTGCTTGACGACACTATAAAGACTGAAGAAGACCTTGAAAAGAATCTGGGCCTTATAGTACTTGCAAGCTTGCCTGAACATAAAAAGAAATAACATTGGAGGAGACAGATGGAAATATTTTTCAACATAGATGAGACGGAAAAAGGATTTCTATATGAGGAATCCATGAGAATGCTTAGAACCAATCTACAGTTTTCAGGCGGAAACTTAAGAGTGATACTCTTTACAAGCTCAATTCAGGATGAAGGAAAATCGGAGACAAGCTTTCAGCTGGCGATAAGCTTTGCAAAACTGGATAAAAAGGTTTTATATGTGGATGCGGATATGAGAAAGTCGGTATTTACTACCAGATATCAGATAAAGGAGAATGTGCAGGGACTTAGCCAGTATCTGAGCGGACAAAATACTGAAGATATTGTATACAAGACAAATATAAAAAATATGGACGTGGTATTTGCAGGTCCGTATGCTCCTAATCCGGCAGAACTCTTGTATGAAAATAAGTTGGATGAGTTCATAAAAAAACAAAGACTTCAATACGACTACATTATAATTGATGCTCCGCCTCTTGCAAATATAGTGGATGCGGCAGTTATAGGAAGATGTGTAGACGGTGCGGTAATAGTAGTAAAGAGCGCCACTGTAAGTCAGAGAATGGTAAAGAGAGTAAAAGACCAGCTTGAAAAGGTGAATTGTAAAATAATAGGGGCGGTATTAAACGGAGTTGAAATGAAAAAGAACAGCTATCACTACAAATATTACGGAGATTATTACGGCAATAAAAAATGAGAACACATATAAAGAAAAAGATAATAGGATTTTTTGTGTTGCTTATATTGGCTGTATCGGTTATAGCTGTAAATATTTGGCAGAAAAATAAAGACAGTGTGATAGCTACAAGTTTGAGTAAAAAAGCGGATATATCCGACGATACTAATATATTAAGTTATAAAGGAAAAAGCTACAGAAGAAAAAGCTATGTAAAGGCAATACTTGTTCTCGGTATAGATTCAACGGTGGATATGCACTATATACAGGATGCAGGCTCGGGAGGACAGGCTGACAGCATAGGACTGATAGCGTGGGATACAAACAGCGACAAGTTAAATATGGTAATTATACCCAGAGATACTATGGCGGATATACCTGTAACCGACCTTAACGGAAATATTATGGGAAGCACATTGCAACATATAACATTGGCCTTTGCATTCGGAGACGGAAATGAAATAAGCTCAGACTTTATGAAGGAGTCTGTAAGTAAGCTGTTTGACGGACTGAATATAGACAATTATTTTGCTATGAATACATCAGCCATTGAAAAGATAAATGATGCGGTCGGAGGAGTAGATGTAGTAATACCGTATGACGGAATGCAGAGTGTCGATAAGTCATTTATTAAGGGAGATACGGTTACATTGAAAGGAAATATGGCGGAAAAATTCTTAAGATTCAGAGACACAAGCAAGGATTTTTCAGCTATGGAAAGAATAGAGGCACATAAGAAGTATTTAAGGGCATATCAACAGAAATTAAAACAATTTAAAGGAGATTCAATAATTGTTGATATTTTAAATGATATTGAGCCGTATTCATATACCGATATGCAAAAAGATATGATTTTAAAGCTTGGTGCCTGTGCAATATCGGATGATGACTTTGACGAAGAAAAGATATATGTACTTGAAGGGGAAAATAAAAAAACAGAGCTTTATGATGAGTTCTATGTTGACCATGATAAGGCAATGAATAAAATTATTGATTTGTTTTACACGAAAGAGTAGGACATCAATAGGGAAAGGAATAGAAGTATGAATAAAAAGGGTATAGCAGTGTTGTCATGCATATTGGCTATGTCAATAGCAGGAGGAGCATACGGAGCCACAAGTGTACAAGGAGGTTCAGGTTCAAATACAGGACACTCAAGAAGAAGCGGAGGCGGCGGAGGTGGCGGTGGAAGCCACAGCAGAGGCGGTGGAGGTGGAAGCGTCCACAGAGGAGCATCAAGTTCACATACAGGTGCAAACACTCAGACAAATACTCAGGCATCCGCAATAAATACACAGAACAATTCCACAGCGGTAAGATTTATAGGTGCGATTGAAGGCGGACACGCGATAACTCCGAGTGCAGGCAGTGAAACGGCAGGACTTCCTGAAAAGGTTGTGGCAAGCATCAACAGTATCAATCAGGGAGGAAGTATAAGTGATGCAACAGGCTTAAAGGAATTTGCCGAATATAAGGCCATGGATAAGACTATGGCGATAATTACAACAGATGCAAACGGAAAGATTGCGGATATTCCTACAAAGTTGTCGATATATGTCCCGAATATAATTGAAGGTAAGGATATAAAAGTAATAGCTTATGCCAATATTACAGGAACATGGGCGGCAATACCGGTACACAATATAAACTATCAGGCAAAGACAATGGATATTACAATAAACGGTTCATCCACAATTTGTCCGATATATAAATAAAATCTAAGAAGATTGTGTTAATAGGGGGGACAATGCAAGAACAGAATTTTAAGCTGAAGTACTTGAATGGAGCAGTCATTATACTGCTTATCTATGATATGATTGCGGTAAATTTTTCATATCTTGCAGGATTGTGGCTACGATTTGACTTACAGTTTTCACATATTGAAAGCAGATATATAACAGCTTGGGCAAAGTTTATTCCGATATATACCGTCATAGTTTTGAGTACGTTTATTGTATTCAAGCTGTATAAAAGTATATGGAAGTTTGCAAGCTATACGGAGCTGAAACATGTTATGTATACAAGCTTAATAACAGCTATGTTACACACATATTTTATAACATTGTTGTTTGGCAGGATGCCTATTTCATACTATATTCTGGGCGCTATAATACAGTTTTTAGCAATAATAGTAAGCAGATTTTCATATCGTTTTGTACTTTTGCTTCGCTCGGACAGAGAGAATATACAAAGAGCCAAGGGTAATGTAGCAAGAGTGATGATAGTGGGTGCCGGCAATGCAGGAAGATTACTTCTTCGTGACATAAAAAGAACTAAGGACTGTAATGACAGTGTAGTATGCTTCATAGATGACGATACAAATAAATGGGGTAAAACGGTCGATAATATACCTGTGGCAGGCGGAAGAGATCGTATACTTGACAATGTAAAATATTATCGCATAGATAAAATCTATGTGGCAATGCCGAGCAGTAAGCCTGAAGAACTGGGCAAAGTTTTGAACATTTGCAAGGAGTCGGGCTGTATATTAAAGAACCTTCCGGGAATGTGCCAGCTGGCAAACGGTAAGGTAAAGATAAGAGATTTAAAGGATGTAAATATTGAAGACTTGCTGGGCAGACCTCCTATAAAAGTAGACTTGGAAGAGATTTTTGAATACCTGAACGGAAAGACCATTATGGTAACAGGCGGAGGAGGTTCAATAGGCAGTGAACTTTGCAGGCAGATAGCGGCACATTCACCTAAGAGACTTATCATATTTGATATATATGAGAACAACGCTTATGAGATAGAGCAGGAACTTTTGATGAATTATCCGAATCTGAGCCTTGATACCATAATAGGGTCTGTCAGAGACTTAAACAAGCTTGAGCAGGTATTTGCTACATATAAACCTGATGTGGTATATCATGCCGCGGCACATAAGCATGTTCCGCTTATGGAGGAGAGTCCTTGTGAGGCTATAAAAAATAATGTAATGGGAACATATAATACCGCACTTGCGGCACTGCATAATAATTGCAAGAGATTTGTACTGATTTCAACAGACAAGGCGGTAAACCCTACAAATGTGATGGGTGCCAGCAAGAGAATGTGTGAGATGATTATCCAGACCTTTGCAAGGAAGGTTAAAGAGAGAAAAGTAAATGACCTCAGACATATCGGATTACAAAGGGATAAGAGAATCATAGATATGGATGAATATTGCTACAGTCATTCAAATAATCCTGCTACAGAGTTCGCAGCGGTGCGCTTCGGAAATGTACTGGGAAGTAACGGCTCAGTTATACCGAAGTTTAAAAAGCAGATAGAAGCCGGCGGACCGGTTACAGTCACACATCCTGATATCATAAGATATTTTATGACAATATCGGAGGCGGTATCACTTGTATTACAGGCAGGTAACTATGCAAAGGGTGGAGAAATATTCGTACTTGATATGGGCACTCCGATAAAGATAGATACGATGGCAAGAAACTTGATAAGACTCTCAGGTCTTCGTCCGGATATAGATATCAAGATAGAATATTCAGGGCTTCGTCCGGGAGAGAAGCTTTTTGAAGAAAGATTGATGTCTGAAGAGGGACTTGAGATGACGCCTAACAAATTGATAAGCATAGGAAAACCGCTTGAATTTGATGAGGATAAATTCTTAAGGCAGCTTAGACTGCTCTCTGTATACATGGGAGAAAACAGCGGAAATATCAGAGAGCATATAAGGAGCATTGTGACAACATATCATACAGCACATGTTGACAGTATAAATAGTGAGTTATTTGATAATAAAAGAGAAATTGCAAATGTATTACATCATGAAGACTTACCACAGGCAGCAAATTGATTTTATCAACTTAAGAAGCTTACAGGAGAGGTCTTGTAGGCTTTTTTACTGTGTTTTTGTATGTTGATAGGCTCTAAAAAGAGGTGAAAGATGTTTCGAGGAGACAAGGTATTTGAAAAATTTGAAAAAAGAGTTTGGTTGAGCAGCCCAACTATGCACGGCGATGAACTTAAGTATATGAAAGAAGCGTACACTTCAAACTGGATGTCCACAGTCGGTGAAAATATCAATGAGGTGGAGAAAAAGGTTTGTGAGTATACAGGTTCAAAATATGCGGTTGCACTTTCGGCAGGTACCGCATCACTTCATCTGGCGATAAAGGCGGCAGGTATAAAAGTGTACGGTATGCCGAAATCAGGAGCAAATGTACTTGAAGGTAAAAAAGTGTTCTGCTCTGATATGACATTTGCGGCAACGGTAAATCCTGTGGTGTATGAAGGCGGAGAACCTGTATTTATAGACAGTGAATGTGATACCTGGAATATGGATCCGAAGGCGCTGAAAAAAGCATTTGAGATATATCCTGATGTAAAAATAGTGGTAATTGCACATTTGTACGGAACGCCGGGAAAAATAGAAGAGCTTAACAAAATAATAAAGGAACATAATGCCGTCTTGGTTGAGGATGCGGCGGAATCTTTGGGTGCTACATATAAAGGCAGGCAGACAGGTACATTCGGTGATTATAATATACTTTCTTTTAACGGTAACAAGATAATCACAGGAAGCAGCGGAGGATGTTTTCTTACAGATGACGAGGAAGCTGCAAAGAAAGTTCGCAAGTGGTCGACACAGGCAAGAGAGGATGCACATTGGTATCAACATGAAGAACTCGGATATAACTACCGTATGAGCAATGTGATTGCAGGAGTGGTAAGAGGGCAGTTACCATATCTTGATGAGCATATAGCAAGAAAAAAGGCCATATATGAAAGATATAAGGCCGGGTTAAAAGACTTACCGCTTTTACTGAATCCTTTTGATAACGAGAATTCAAATCCGAACTTTTGGCTCTCATGCTTAATAGTGGACAGTGATGCTATGTGCAGACAGGTACGCAGTGAAAATGAAACCTGCTACATAAAAGAAACAGGTAAGACTTGTACTACAGAAATACTGGAATCCCTTTCTAAAATCAATGCGGAGGGTCGACCGATATGGAAGCCTATGCATATGCAACCTATATACAGGATGAACCCTTTTATCACAAAAGAGGGAAGCGGCAGAGCAAGGACAAATGCCTACATATCAGGGGAAATAACGGATATCGGCATGGACATATACAGCAGAGGACTTTGCCTACCAAGCGATATAAAGATGACAACGGATGAACAGGATAGGATAATAGAAGTAATAAGGAGCTGTTTTGGGTAAAAATTAAAGAGGTGTATATTGTTGAGAAAAAATAAAAAATTATTTAAAGCCACGCACAATAAAAGGCCGTTAAGAAGAATTGGATTTTATGAGAGGTATATAAAAAGAATATTTGATATTGTTTGTTCTATTTTGGCAATTAGTGTATTTTGGTGGTTATATGCAATTATTGCAATATTAGTGAGGGCAAGACTTGGCAGTCCGATATTATTCACTCAATATAGACCGGGAAAAATTGATCCGAAAACAGGTAGAGAAAAGATATTTAAAATGTATAAGTTCAGGACAATGACAGATAAGAGGGATAACAGCGGAGAGTTGTTGCCGGATGATTTTAGAATAACAAAATTTGGAGCGTGGCTAAGGTCAACATCTCTGGATGAACTACCTGAAGTGATATCAATTTTAAATGGAGATATGTCAGTTATAGGACCGAGGCCGCAACTTATAAAAGATATGGTATTCATGTCAAATGAGCAAAGAATGAGACATACTGCAAAACCCGGACTTTCAGGCCTTGCACAGATAATGGGAAGAAATGCTATTTCATGGGATAAGAAGTTAAAGTATGATTTACATTATTTAAGTCACATTTCATTTAGAAACGATTTATTTATTCTTATAAAAACTGTGCTAAAAGCTTTTATAAGTAAGGAGGGGATTACAGAGGAAGGAAAGGTGACCGCAACAGATTATGGAGACTATCTACTCTTAAATAACCGAATTAGCAAAACAGAATATGATAAAAGACAGAAAAAAGCTGAAAGGATATTGGAGGGAGTCAAATGAGTGATTTAGTTTCTATAATAATGCCGTCATATAATACTGCAAAGTTTATAGGTGATTCAATAGAATCTGTATTAAATCAAACATATACAAACTGGGAGTTGATAATTGTAGATGATTGTTCAACTGATGATACAGATAAGATTGTAAATAATTTTAAAGACAGCAGAATAAAGTATTTGAAGAATAAAAAGAATTTAGGAGCTGCACTAACCAGAAATAAGGCTTTGAGAGAAGCAGGAGGCACATGGATAGCTTTCCTTGATTCTGATGATATTTGGTTACCCAAAAAGTTGGAACATCAACTCAATTTCATGAAAAGAAATGGATATAATTTATCATTTACAGATTATGAAAAAATAGACGAAAAGTCTAAGCCTATGAATATTTATGTTTCCGGTCCACATAAAGTAAATAGGAGTAAAATTTATAAGTATGATTATATAGGACAACTCACTGTTATGTACAATGCAAAAGTGTTTGGAACGATTCAAATTAAGGATATAAGGAAGAATAATGACTATGCTATTTTACTCAAGTTATTTAGAAGACCTAATACATATGCGTATAGGTTAAAAGAAAACTTGGCTAGATATAGGATAAGAAGGGCAAGCATTAGCCACGACAAGTTTATAAAAAAACTGAAGAGTCATTATGACCTGTTTCACATATGTGACGGAAGGTCGGTAATTACATCAGTGTTTTACACATGTAGAAATATGTTTTATGGGGTATTAAAGAAAATACTATATGAAAAAAGAGGGTGATATTACCTATGAAAAAAGTATGTATTGTCGGACACTTCGGATTCGGAGAAAATTTGCTGAATGGGCAGACTGTTAAGACAAAAAATATAACGTATGAGCTTGAGAAGCTTTGTGGTAAAGATAATGTTATTAAAATTGATACACATGGAGGTATAAAAAAACTGTTTAATATTATTTTGAAGATATTTAAGGCTTTTAAATATTCTGAAAATATTATTATATTGCCGGCTCATAACGGTATAAATATATTTGTCCCATTGTGTAATGTAATAAATATATTTTTTAGGAGGAAACTGCATTATATAGTGATAGGCGGATGGCTGCCTGCATTCCTAAAAAAAAGAGGAGTACTTAAGTTTGAATTGAGATATTTCAACAGTATTTATGTAGAGACAAGTACGATGAAAAGAGCACTTGTTAAATTAGGATTGAATAATGTTGAAATATTGAAAAATTTCAAGAATTTAACAATAATTTCAGATACTGAATTGGAAAGTAGCTATAGTAAGCCATATAAAATATGTACATTTTCAAGGGTAATGAGAGAAAAAGGGATTGAAGATATTGTTGATGCGGTTATATCTATAAATAAAAAGAATCGAGATGAAATTTATAGGTTGGATATATATGGGCAGGTAGAGACAGGACAAGAGGAGTGGTTTGAAAATCTAAAAAAAAGTTTTCCTGAATATATATCCTATAAAGGAACAGTCAGTTTTGATAAGAGTGTTGAAGTATTAAAAGAATATTTTTTGTTGGTATTTCCGACAAGATTTTTCACGGAAGGAATACCCGGAACTATTTTAGATGCTTATGCAGCGGGAGTACCTGTAATTTCATCACGATGGGAAAGTTTTTTTGATGTTGTTGATGATGGATACACAGGAATTGGATATGAGTTTGGCAACAAGGTGGAATTGGAAAATTTACTTGAACAGATTAGCAATACTCCGGAAATTATTGTTGATAAGAAATGCTATTGTATAAGAAAAGCAAAAGAATATGTACCTGAGGTAGTTTTACATTCATTGCTTGAAAATTGTAAAATTTAATAGAAAGTAAGTGATTGTATGAAAAAAATAATATGTTATATAGATATTATGGCAAGTACCGGTGGAGCACAAAGAGTTATGAAGAACTTGGTAACTTATTTGATTGATAAGGGCTATAGTGTAGTATTGGTCAATGATTTTGATATTGGAAATGAAAATTCATTTGATATACCGGATAAAGTGAAAAGAGTCTATTTAAGAAAAGATAATAAAGGTAATCCGATATCAAAAAATATTGAGAGAATAGTAAAGTTAAGGCAATTAGTTAAGAAAGAAAAACCTGATATATTACTTTCTTTTTTAGGAGCTCCAAATATTAGATCGGTACTGGCGACTATAGGTTTAGATATAAAAAAAATTGTATCTGTTAGGAATGATCCAAAATATGAATATGGAAAAAGTCAAATAAGTAAGATTGCTGTAAATTTACTATTTAGATATGTGGATGGATGTGTTTTTCAAACAGAGGATGCCAAGTCTTATTTCAATAAGAAGCTACAATGTAAATCAAGAGTTATTCTAAATCCGGTAGATGAAATCTTTTTTAAAACAAAAAGAAGTGAATCTTGTAGTGGGATAGTCACAGTAGGAAGACTGGAAGCACAGAAAAATCATAAATTACTTTTACAGGCATATTCCAACTTATTAAAAAGGGATAAGGATATTGAAGATTTATATATTTACGGTGACGGAAGCTTAAAAGGGGAACTTGAAGAATTTGTTTATAAAAATAGACTTAAAAATAAGGTGCATCTTTTGGGTAAAGTAAGCAATGTTGCAGAAATACTTTCAAAATCAAAGCTTTTTATACTGTCATCCGATTTTGAAGGACTTCCGAATGCTTTAATGGAAGCTATGGCATCAGGGACTCCGGTTGTATCAACAGATTGTCCCTGCGGTGGTCCAAAAATGTTGATAAAAGGTAGAAATGCAGGAATCTTAGTAAGGTGTGACGATGTCAAGGCATTGGAAGAAGCAATAAATGGAGTCATATATGATAAAGAAAAACTGAAACAGATGTCAGTTGCAGTAAGAGAAGCAGCAAAAAGTTTTGAATCCTCAAAAATATTTAAAGAGTGGGAAGAGTATTTGAATTTTATTGGATAAAGGGATGTAGAAATAATGAAATTAAAAGAAAAAAGCAATAAATTGATTCAAATACTGATGGCGTCACTTATAGCTTCATTCTATATTTTTGGAGAAAATTCATTCGGTTCTATAATTTTATTTATTATAGCAATCATGATTTTTAGTGCAATGGCTGTTGAGTATAATTTTAAAATACCCTTTAAGATTGAAAGTTTTCACACTGTTATACTTTTATTTGCGTTATTTTGTTTCTTATCTGCATTTTGGGCATTAAGAGCAGGTTATGCAATTGAAAAAGGATTAACGTTAATAAAGATATTGGTATGCATGTCGATATTGTATTCATATTATTCAGTGAGGGAAAATGCACTTGAAGAGTTATTTTCAGCACTATTGTGGGCCAGTTTGGTAGTAGTATTTTATTCCTACATATTTTATGGAAAAGATTTAATTATAAGTGTTATTTTGAAAGGGAAAAGATTAGGTAACAGTTTTTCTAATGTTAATGCTATAGGTATGGTAAGCGGGGTAATGATTATCATTACAATGTTTAAAGTCATTTATAATAAATGTATGTGGTATCTGATTTTAGATATACCTGCAGTTATTTTAATATTGGCCACATCCAGTAGAAAAGCATTAATAATGGTATTTATCGGTGTATTTTTGTTATTCATATTTAAAAATTTAAACAAGAATATATTTATGACTGTATTTAGAGTTATAAGTATATCAATAATTGCTTTTTTCCTGATACGTTGGATGATGTCTTTGGAGGCTTTTGCAGGAATAGGGAAAAGAATGAATGGAATGATAGCATTGCTTACAGGAAAGGGAGTTATTGATTCGTCGTCTTTGCTTAGATATGAATATATAAAATTAGGTATGGATATATTTAAAAGAAACCCTATTTTTGGTATTGGAATGGGAAATGCACGTTTGTTTGTTTCCAGTAATTATGGGTATGATGCATATTTGCATAATAATTATGTGGAAATTTTAGCTGATGGTGGGATAGTAGGTTTTGTAATCTATTATTATATATATTATGTAGTGATAAGGGATTTAATTAAATATTTTAAATATAGAGAAAAGTATACAGTTGTAGTAATTGTTTTACTGTTAATGCAACTTATAATGGATTATGGAAGTGTAAGTTATTACTATAAGAATACAATTTTCTATTTTCTTATTTTCTTTATATGTATAAGAAAAATGAAGGAGAGGAAGAGGAGTGGAACTGTTTCATCTGATTAAATGTGGTATAAAGTTTATATTTGATTCAAAATATAGATTTGTGTACTTGTCCGGTAAAGGAGTATATAACAAGATTGCAGATGATGAATATCTAAAAAAGAAATTTTATGCAAAAATGGCTTACAAGCTTGACCTGTCAAATCCTAAGACATTTAATGAAAAAATGCAGTGGCTTAAATTATATGACAGAAACTTGGATTATGTAAAAATGGTTGATAAATACGAAGTAAAAGAATATGTAGCATCAGTAATCGGAAAAAAGTATATTATTCCAACAATTGCTTATTGGGATAATATAGATGATATAGATTGGAATAGCCTACCGAATAAATTTGTACTTAAGGTTACACATGATTCAGGAGGGATTATCATATGTAAAGATAAGAATTGCTTTGATGTAAATAAGGCAGTTCACATATTGAAAAAAAGTATTAAGCGTGATTACTATATGTTACATCGTGAATGGCCATATAAGAATGTACCAAGGAGAGTGATTGCAGAGAAATATATGTCTGAAAAAAATAGTGATAATTTAACAGACTATAAATTTATGTGTTTTAACGGTATTTGTAAATGTATTTTCACATGCACAGACAGATATTCAAAGGACGGTTTAAAAGTAACATTCTATGATACTAAGTGGAATATACTGCCGTTTGAGAGGCACTATAAGTCACGTAAAGAGCCTGAGAAGAAACCGGATAGGCTTGATGAGATGATTAGACTGGCAGAGATACTATCTAAAGATATTCCGTTTGTTAGAGTAGATTTTTATCTTATCAATAATGAAATCTTTTTTGGTGAGATGACATTTTATCCCGGAAGTGGATTTGAAGAATTTACTCCATTTAAGTGGGATGAAATATTAGGAAGTTGGATAAGTTTACCAAAGATAAACTTGTAGGAATAAATGAAAAAGGGGACTGAAATGAAGAGAGTACTTATGGTTTCCTGCGAGGGTTTGGGAAATGGCGGTGTTCAAGCAGTAATGATGAATATTGTTAGAAATATGCATAAAGAGTACCTTTTTGATATGCTTTTATTTACTTCAGAGAAAAGATACTATGATGATGAATTTCTGACATATGGTGGTGAAATTTACAGGATTCCAAGATATGAAGGAAGTAATAAATTAAGGAAAAAAATAGATTATTACATTAGAGGTGGAAATTTATACAGAAGGGTTAAGGAGTTGCTGGATGTAAAGGGGCCTTTTGATATTATTCATTGTAATGCGGAGTTTGAAAGTGCTCCAATAATGAAGGCTGCGTCAGAGTGTGGGATACCGGTAAGAATTACGCATACACATATTATTTCTCAAAAAAATAACTTTGTTGCTACATGTTTAGAAAATTATAGAAAAAAAATTATAAATATATATGCAACCAAAAGTATTGGATGTTCAGTTGAAGCATGTAGATCATTCTTTTTAGATAGTAAAAAAGCTACTGTTATCAATAATACATATGATGACAGCAGGTTTAATCCTAAACAGCATGTTTACCAAGATGAGGATGGATTACATATTCTTCAGGTGGGAAGATTTTGTGATACTAAAAATCAATTGTTTACTGTAGATGTTCTTTGCCAGATACGAAAACAAGTTGAAAATGTACATCTATCGTTTGTCGGATTTGATATGGAAGGTTATGAAAAACTAATCAGAGATAAAATAAAATATTTGCAATTAGATGAATATGTAACGTTTTATCCGAGTAATGCAGATATCCCAAGATTACTTTCAAAATCAACAAGTTTCATCTTTCCATCACTACATGAAGGATTTGGCATTGCAATTATTGAAGCACAAGCTATGGGGCTAAGATGTTTTGCTTCAACCGGTGTTCCTAGAGCAACTGATTGTGGTGGTGTTACATTTATAACATTAGAGGATGGTGCTAAAGTGTGGGCTGATAAAATTGTCGAATCATATAAGAAATATGGGAATAGTAAAACAGAATATGATGTATCCGGGTATGCAATAACAAATGTAATAAGTTCGTATAAGGAATTATATGAGGGTAGGTAGAAATAAAAATACTAATACCAATATTTCATCATATTAATGATTTTGGGGAAGCTATTAAAACCTATATATTAAAAAATATATAGAAAATATTTCATATTTAACTAATCGGAGAGAGGATGGTATATTGACATATCAAAAAATACTAAAAAGAAGTATTAGATGAGTCAATCTGATAATAAATGGAATTAAACTGTTCAAGAACGAAGAAGACCATGCTTAATGCAATTGCAAGTTTAATGGATCATTTTGTAATAATTATGATCAAATTTGCGTCCAGATATATATTTATTTTTACACTTGGAAAACAGTATTTAGGCGTTAGTGCACTTTTTTCAAGTATTATAACAATACTTTCGTTAGCAGATTTGGGATTTGGTATTGCCCTGCCGCAGGCATTATATAAGCCGTTAGCTCAAAAGGATGAGAGAAGTATTTGTAAAATACTTAAATTTTACTCAAAGGTTTATACAGTAATTTCAATAGCCGTAATTGCTGTCGGTTTGATTTTATTGCCATTCCTTAGATGGATAATAGCGGATAAAGGTACGAATGGAATTAAATATATAAATATTATTTATATATTGTTTATATTACAATCAGCTTCTTCGTATTTATTTATTTATAAGAAAACTCTTTTTGCTGCTGATCAAAAAGATTATTGTATTACATTTATAGAATCTGCTACAAGTATTATATCAACCTTATGTCAGATTTTTGTATTATTATTAACCCATAATTACTTATTGTATCTTAGTGTGTCAATAATTGCTATTATTTCACAAAATATGTTTATTTCAAGAAGATGTGATAAATATTATCCATTTTTAAAAGAAGTAAAGTTAGCTGATAATTTAGATGTTTCTGAGATAAAAACATTATCTAAGAAAATATATGCATTATTTATTTATAAGGTATCAATTGCAGTAGAGAATGGGACAGATAATTTAATAATGACTGCGATGTGTGGAATAATTATTACAGGTATTTGTTCAAATTACACACTTATCATTAAATCAGTAACAAGTGTATTGATGAGAGCAATGGCAGCTGCAACAGCTTCAATAGGTAATGTTATAGCAACAGAAAGTAATAAAAATACATATAAGATATATTCATGGCTTGATTTTATAGGTTTTTGGGTATATTCGGTTTGTGGGATATGCATGGTTATTTTGTTGAACCCATTTATAGAACTGGTTTTAGGAAGAGAATATTTAATTGGGATTAGTACTGTAGTTGTTCTATGTATAAATTTTTATATATGTGGAACGCAAGGGGTTAATTCAAACTTTAGAAATGCATATGGACTGTTTTATGAAGGAAGATACAGGCCGGCATGTATGATAGTAGTGAATATAGTATCATCAATAATATTGGCAAAATATATGGGTATTACAGGTATTTTTGTAGGTACAATTTTAAGTAGAGTTTTTACAGTTGGTGTATTTGATCCATACATAGTTTTTAAGCACGGATTAAAAATGCCGCTGATAAATTACTATAAGTCACATAGTATCTACCATATAGTTACATTCATTGTTGGTTTTGCTTTATCTTTTATATTTAATAAATGGAAAATATCTTCATTGATATGGTGGATATTGAAAGCTATTTGCTTGTTTTTATCTATTAATGTCATTTACATTATTCTATTCTTTAGATATAGAGTCTTTGCAGAATTGAGAATGAAATTTACTAACTTCGCTAAAAATATATATTATAGAAAATTTAAGCAAAGTAATGGTGTATATTATGATAACAAAAGATTTGACATATGATTACATAGATAATGTATTGAGGTGGCAGTATGAAGATTGAGAATATAACTTTAAAAAATAAGACAATACTGGTTACAGGTTCATCAGGTTTTATCGGCAGCAACTTAGTTATGGAACTGTTAAAAAAACAACCTTGTGTGAATATTATAGGCATTGACAATATGAATGATTACTATGATGTATCTATAAAGGAGTGGCGTTTAGAGCAGATTGAGAAGGTGGCAGGTGAGCATAGGAATTCAGTTTGGAAATTTATTAAAGGAAATATAGCGGATAAAGAACTCATAGACAGAGTATTTAGTGAGTATAAGCCTGCGGTAGTAGTGAATTTGGCGGCACAAGCCGGAGTTCGCTATTCAATTACAAACCCTGATGCATATATAGAGAGTAATATAATTGGATTTTACAATATACTGGAGGCGTGCAGACACTCATATGACGATGGCAAAATAGGTGTAGAACATTTGGTATATGCGTCATCATCGTCAGTATATGGATCTAATGAAAAGGTTCCATATTCTACAGAAGATAAGGTAGATAATCCGGTTTCGCTGTATGCCGCCACGAAGAAGTCAAATGAGTTATTGGCACATGCATACAGTAAACTTTATAATATTCCGTCTACAGGTCTTAGATTTTTTACTGTATATGGTCCTGCAGGAAGACCTGATATGGCTTATTTTGGTTTTACCAATAAATTGCTTGAAGGTAAGATTATTGAGATATTCAACTATGGAAATTGTAAAAGAGATTTTACATATGTGGATGATATTGTAGAGGGTATAAAAAGGGTTATGGAAGTGGCACCGGAAAAGCAGAATGGAAATGACGGTTTACCGATACCACCTTATGCTATCTACAATATCGGAAACAGTAAACCCGAGAATTTACTTGAGTTTGTAGATATTTTACAACAAGAATTGGTTAGTGCAGGGGTATTACCTAAGGACTATGATTTTGAAAGTCATAAGAAATTAGTTTCTATGCAGCCCGGGGATGTTCCTATTACTTTTGCGGACACTAAGGCATTAGAAAAAGATTTCGGCTTTAAACCGTATACAAGCTTAAGAGACGGGCTTAGAAAGTTTGCACAGTGGTATAAAGAGTTTTATAAAATTTAATTTTAGGAGGGGTATATGAAAATAGCAATAGCAGGTACAGGCTATGTAGGTTTATCAATCGCAACATTATTGTCGCAGCACAATGAGGTGGTGGCGGTGGATATTATTGCAGATAAGGTTGAGAAGATAAACAAAAGAATCAGTCCTATTCAGGATGAGTATATTGAAAAGTATTTTAGGGAAAAGGAGCTTAATCTGAAAGCCACTTTGGATACAAGGGAGGCTTACAGTGATGCGGATTTTGTAGTGATAGCGGCTCCTACAAACTATGACAGTCAGAAGAATTTTTTTGATACTTCAGCTATTGAAAATGTGATTGAGTCTGTTATAGCTTACAATCCGGATGCTGTCATCGTGATTAAGTCAACCATTCCTGTCGGATATACAGAGAGTATCAGAAGTAAGTATCACTGTGACAATATTCTTTTCTCGCCTGAGTTTTTGAGAGAGTCAAAGGCACTTTATGATAATTTGTATCCGTCAAGAATTATCGTAGGTACCGACACTATGAATGCCAGACTTATGAAGGCTGCGGATACTTTTGCAAAGCTTTTGAAAGAGGGTGCTGTCAAGGAGAATATTGATGTCTTACTTATGGGATTTGCTGAGGCTGAAGCTGTAAAGCTTTTTGCAAATACATATCTTGCACTTAGGGTATCTTATTTTAATGAGCTTGATACATATGCCGAGATGAAGGGACTTAACACTAAGGAGATTATAAGCGGAGTCTGCCTTGATCCAAGAGTCGGAGAACATTATAATAATCCGTCTTTCGGATATGGAGGATACTGCTTGCCCAAGGATACCAAGCAGCTTTTGGCCAATTATGAGGATGTCCCTCAGAATATGATTTCAGCTATTGTAGAGTCAAATAAGACAAGAAAAGATTTTATTGCAGATCAGGTTTTGCAAAAGGCGGGATATTATGACTACGGTGAAGGCAGAGATTTTAATCCTGCAATGGAAAGAGATGTGGTCATAGGCGTTTACAGGCTTACTATGAAGTCGAATTCGGATAATTTCAGAGAGTCATCCATACAAGGTGTTATAAAGCGAATCAAGGCAAAAGGTGCCAAAGTGGTTATCTACGAGCCTACGCTTGAAGACGGTACCACTTTTTTCGGAAGCAAAATTGTGAATAATATTGAAGCCTTTAAAGAAGAAAGTGATGCTATTATTGCCAACAGATATGATGACTGTTTAAATGATGTAAATGCAAAAGTATATACAAGAGATTTGTTCGGAAGAGACTAGAATTTACTCATATCAGTACAAGTAAATGTAATAACTATTGTACAGCATAATACTATACAAATAATGGCAATTGTGGTAGTATAAATATATGAGGAGGTTCTATTATGGCACAAATTAGCTTTAGAGTTGATGATGAAATAAAAAAGAAGGCAGAGAGAACATTTGATGATATTGGAATTAGTATGTCTGCAGCAATTAATATTTATTTAAAAACAGTAGTGCGTGAGAATCGTATACCTTTTGAGCTGTCTGCCGATCCTTTTTATTCAGATGAAAATATGTCAAGACTTAGAGAGTCTATAAGGCAGGTAAGAGACGGAGAAAAGAAGTTAACTGAGCATGAAATTATAGAGGTATAGTTTATGCAAAAAGTATGGAGCGAAGAAGCATGGGAGGATTATTTATACTGGCAATTGCAGGATAAGAAAACTTTAAAGAAGATAAATCAGTTAATAAAGGATATTGAAAGAAATGGTTACAACTGTAGTGGAAAGCCGGAACCATTAAAGGCAGATTTATCAGGATACTGGAGCGTAAGGATTGATAATAAAAATAGAATTGTATTTAGTATAAATAAAAATTACTTAGAAATTTGGCAATGTGGTTCCCATTACAGAGACAAATAAACAACCGGCTGTAGGAGCTTTCCTACAGCCGGACTTTTATATCCTTATATTTTCTCTTGCCTCGCGGTTTATCGGCAGCGGTATCTTTGCGTAGATAAGCTGATAGATAACATATGAGAGTATGGTGGCACCTACCACATCAAGGAAAGAGTGTTGTTTTAAGAACAGTGTGGACAGGCATATGGATACCATTATTATAAATGATATTACCTTTACCTTCATGTTGTTGTAGAAGAATCTTGACCTTACAACGGCTACATGAGTCGCTATTGAGTTGAAGACATGAATACTTGGAAACACATTGGTAGGTGTATCACTTCTGTATATGAAAGTCACCAACTGTGTAAATATATTCTTGCCCGGGTTAAGGTTCATAGGTCTTAAATTGGTTCCGTTCGGGAATATCTGGCAGATGAACAGTGAGATGCTCATGCCGAGCGCCAGGTACAGGCCGAATCTGTAAAACTCATCCACATCTTTGAAAAAGAAAAAGATCAGCACAGATGATACATATATAAACCAGATGAAGTATGGGATTATGAAGTATTCGTTGAACGGAATAAGATCATCTACCCAAGTGTGCATTATATGATAGTCACTGACTACAGTTCTCTCAAGATACATATACCATGGTAAATATATGAAACTATATAAAAAAACCCATGCGTGTTTATACTTTCTCAAAAAATCTGTTATTTTTTTCATAATATCTCCCCTATTTATTTTACATATCAATAGACATTTTCTAATTGATTGTATAGCCATATGAAAAATAATTCAAGTAAATTGGCAAAACAGATATTACAATTTCTTGAAGAAAAAATAAAAAAGCACTTTATTAGTGCTTTTCTATTATATATTTTGCCTCGTCCTCGCTTATACCGCAATCTGTAGCACTCCATCCGTTTTTCAAAAGCCCGTATATTCTAAGCTCACGGTCACTGAGATCGCTCTTTTTTTTAGCCAGATGAACTCTGATTGAGATGATAATTATAAGAAGCAGTATAATGCCTGCGATGCCGCCTCCTATAATCATGTTTTTCTTTGAAATACTAAGCATTACATTTGAAAAACCTTGAGTACCTGTATTAGCGGTACTTGTAGGGTTTGAATTGCCGGTTGCTGTTGAAGCGACCTCACCTGTATTATTATTTGTGTTTGCCTCATAATTTGCATTCTTTTTTGCAATTACATCTACAGAACCGATAGGCCTGCCGTTGTATTTATAATCTATCTTACAAAGTGTATTGGAGGCAGGGCTTTCAGACTGCTCAAAGTCCATAGCCGACTCCACTTCAGATACATCAGCATCGTTTGGAAGTGTTATGGATGCGTTGTCATCAGGCTCTATAGTGTATTCATTAAAATTAGGTATCAGTGCGAGATTGCTTTTAAAGTTTGTACCGATATCGGATGATTTCAACTTTACATTTTTGAAGTTTGCAAAACCGAAATCAAGCAAGCTTTGTGTATCCACATAATGCGTCTTGTTGCCGTTTAATACTACTGTAATAAGTCCTATCTTGTCGGTTCTTGCATAGGTCACCAGTGTATTTCCTGCCAAGGTGGTATAGCCTGTCTTTCCACAGATGGCGTTTTGGTAGTAATTGCCCGAGTTTTTCCTAAGCATGGAGTGGTGGCTGTAAAGCGTCTGACCGGTAGGTACTCTGCTTGTAGGCGGCAGATTATAATATGTTGCGGAGTCTATCTCCGTAACTGTAGGATTTTTGAATGCCGCACGACTTATAAGTGCATAGTCATAGGCACTTGTGTAGTGTTCGGGGTTATTCAGACCGCTTGGGTTTGCAAAATGTGAATCCTTACATCCGAGTGAAGCAGCCTTATCATTCATCATTTTTGCAAAGGCTTCAATGCTGCCTGCAGTATGTTCCGCCAGTGCATTGGCGGCCTCATTTGCAGACTGTAAAAGCATGGCATAAAGACAATCTCTTACAGTAAGAGTATCACCTGCATCTATGCCTGCACTTGATGAACCGGGCTCCACATTATAAACTGCGTTTTTTGAAAAAGTTACCGTGTCATCCAAGTTACAATTCTCCACTACTATCAGTGCTGTCAAAAGCTTTGTAATGCTGGCCGGATAGTAGTGCTCATGCATATTTTTACCATATATAACCGCTCCCGAGTCTGCATCCATCAGTATGGCGCCCTCTGATAAAACGTTTACATTTTCAGGCCAGTCCACATATGCAAATGCATTCATGGGCATGTTCAATATGGTAATCAGTGTTAAAAAAAGTATTAGAGTTAATTTTTTTAGGTTTTTTATTTTTGCGTTCATTCTTATATTATGCATCTATTGTTTAAATTAGTAAAGTAAAAGAATTATAAATATTTACAGCTGAATATTTTCAAAGCTGATAAAGTTGCACGAATTATCAATTCCATATTGCGGGTATGACAAAGAAATATTATAATAGGAATACTGCATTGCGATTTTTCAAATGAGATATCGCATCTTTTATGTAAGATATATTGCTTTTGTGAAAGGGAAAGATATGAAATATGATGTAATGATAATAGGAGCAGGTCCGGGAGGAATATTTTCTGCTTATGAACTTATAACTCAGGACAGCTCACTAAAAATTGCAGTCTTTGAGTACGGTAATCCTCTTGAGAAGAGGCATTGTCCGATAGACGGTGATAAAATAAAGTCCTGTATCAATTGTAAGAGTTGCGGTATTATGAACGGATTTGGTGGTGCAGGTGCGTTCTCAGACGGAAAGTACAATATTACAAATGAGTTCGGAGGTACTTTGCACGAGTATATCGGAAAGAAAAAAGCTATTGAACTTATGCACTATGTTGACGGTATCAATGTAAAATACGGCGGAGGCAAGACAAAGCTGTATTCCACAGCCAATTCCGATATAAAAAGACTTTGTCTTCAGAACAATTTGCATTTGCTTGATGCAAGCGTTCGTCACCTTGGAACAGACATAAACTACGAGGTGCTTGAGAATATCTATAATTATCTTAAGGATAAGGTGGAATTCCACTTCTCAACACCTATAAAGAAGATAGAAAAGCTTGAGAAGGGATATAAGATTTACTCAAAGGACGCTGAGTTTGAGGGTGACAAGTGTATAGTATCTGTAGGTAGAAGCGGAAGTAAGTGGATGGAACAAATCTGTAAGGAACTGAAGATTCCTACCAAGTCAAACCGTGTAGATATCGGTGTGAGAGTGGAACTTCCTGCAGAAATATTCAGACATCTTACAGACGAGCTTTATGAGAGTAAGATTGTATACAGAACAGAGAAGTATCAGGATCTTGTAAGAACCTTCTGTATGAATCCTAAGGGTGCGGTGGTAAATGAGAATACAAACGGTATCGTTACTGTAAACGGACACAGCTATGAAGATCCGGCTCTTCAGACTGAAAATACCAACTTTGCACTGCTTGTTTCAAAGCATTTTACAGAGCCTTTTAAGGACAGTAACGGCTACGGTGAGAGTATTGCCAGACTTTCAAATATGCTTGGCGGCGGTGTAATGGTTCAAAGGTTCGGAGATCTTATAAGAGGTCAAAGAAGTAGTGCAGGCAGACTTAACAAGTCATTTATGACGCCTACTCTTACTGCTACTCCGGGAGATTTGTCTTTGGTTATTCCAAAGAGAATTCTTGACGATATCATTGAGATGATCTATGCGCTTGATAAGATTGCACCGGGTACTGCAGGTGATGAGACATTGCTTTACGGTGTCGAAGTTAAGTTCTACAATATGGAAGTTGAGCTTGATAACAATCTTGAGACCATCCATAAGGATTTATATGTAATAGGTGACGGCAGCGGTGTTACACATTCACTTTCACATGCTTCAGCAAGCGGCGTATTTGTGGCAAGACATATATTAGGAAAGTAAATAGATAAAAAATATATATAGATAATAGCAATGAATATATCTATAAAACGAATATATGCTATAAATATATTCAAAAAAGCTATATAAAATACCTCATTTTTAGTGCAGATACCCAAAATCTGCACTTTTTTTAGTATACAAAAATATTTTTCAGTGTTAGAATATATGAAAATGTTTTTTTGGAGGAAATTATGAACATTAAAGGTGAAATAAGTGTTGACAAGGTAAGACAGGACGCTGAGGACAATTACAGAAACGGATATTTTTGCTGCGAAGCTCTGATGGCGGCAATTGTAGACAATTTTGAGATGGATGTACCGAGAGAAGTTATAGCCATGTCATCAGGTATGGCTGTAGGTGCAGGAAAGAGCGGTTGTATGTGCGGTGCTCTAAACGGCGGAATCATGGCTTTAGGTATGGTATTTGGAAGAACAGAACAAAAAGGTCCTAAGGATCCTAAGGTTGTGAAGTGTATGGAGCTCACACATGAACTTCACGACTATTTCAGAGAGGCAAACGGCAAGCATTCAAACTGCTGCAGAGTACTGACAAGAGAGTTTGATATGGGTGCAGGTGAACATAAGGAGCAGTGTATAAGATTTACAGGAATTGCAGCCAAGAAAGTTGCAGAGATTATAATAAGAGAAAAGGGATTAAAAAACTTAGACGAAGAGTAAGAGGGTGATATGAATTTTTTGAAACGAGTACCGCTGCCTTTAAGTGGTGTTGCACTTGGATTTGCCGCACTTGGAAATCTGCTTGCAGCTTATAATATGTCTTTTAAGATAATCTGTGGGATTTTGGCTTTTGTAGGTCTTTTGTTTGTTGCAGGGAAATATCTGTCAAATCCGCAAGTTTTTGCTACGGATATGAAAAATCCTGTAATTGCAAGTGTTTCAGGCACATATACTATGGCTTTAATGCTTTTGGCAGGTTATATAAAGCCTGTTTTGCCGGCATTTGCTATTGTAGTGTGGTATATAGCGATTGTACTTCATTTTATATTGATAGTATATTTTACATTAAATATAGTTTTGAAGATAAAATTGCCTGATGAGATGATGAAGATTGCAGCCAGCTTTTTTATCGTATATGTCGGAATAGTAGTTGCTTCTGTTACGGCACCGGCTTTTAAAAATATAGCGCTCGGTCAGATTTGTTTTTGGATAGGATTTATACTTTATATACCTTTCTTTATATATGTTTCATACAGATATATAAAGCTTGGAAATAAAAAGATTGAGGCTAAGGCGCTTGCCTGTATATATGCAGCACCTGCAAGTCTTTGTGTGGCAGGTTATATAAGTTCGTTTGAGCAAAAGAATATGTCACTGCTTACAGGAATTTATATCTTTTCATTACTTATGTATTTGGTCGGAATAGTGGTGGCAATAGATCTTTTCGGAAGCTTTTTAAAGAATAAGGAATTTAAGTTTTATCCGAGTCTTGCAGGACTTACTTTCCCTTTTGTAATCAGTGCTATTGCGACAAAGCAGTTTAATGCGGTGCTTACCAGGGCGGATATACAGATGTCTCTAAGACCTGTACTTCCGATGCTTTTTAAGATTGAACTTGTAATTGCGATAATCGGAGTGGTATTTGCGGCTCTATGCTTTGCAAAGCATGTATTTGGTAAAGAAGTTAATAATAGTTAATATGAATGTTTAACTGAAAGGCTGACTGATGTAGTATCAGGCGGCCTTTTTTGATGAAATTTTTGTTTTATTGTGCTATAATCTTTGCGAAAACTTTGGGACACACGGTGTCGGTTTTACAGATTGGTTATGAAAGGTGCATATGGAGAAAAGAGATACAATTACAGAGATATTTGGAGCTAATGTATTCAATGATGAAGCAATGCAGGTATATTTACCGAAGGCTGTATTTAAAAAGTTAAAAAAGACTATTGAAGACGGGCTTGAGCTTGACAATGATATAGCGGATTCGGTTGCTCACGGAATGAAAGAGTGGGCTATAGACAGGGGAGCTACACATTATACTCACTGGTTTCAGCCACTGACAGGTGTAACCGCAGAAAAACATGATTCTTTTATTTCCGCACCGAAAAACGGCAAGGTTATAATGGAGTTTTCAGCCAAAGAGCTTACAAAAGGAGAGTCTGATGCTTCAAGCTTTCCTTCAGGAGGTCTTAGAGCGACATTTGAAGCCAGAGGATATACCGCATGGGATTGCACTTCTCCGGCATTTTTAAAGAAGGATTCACTGGGTGTTACATTATACATACCTACGGCGTTTTGTTCATATAAGGGTGAGGCGCTTGATAAAAAGACTCCGCTGCTTCGTTCCATGCAGGCTATAAATACACAGGCACTTAGAATACTCAGACTTTTCGGCAATACCACATCGCACAGAGTAGTGCCGTCTGTCGGTGCGGAACAGGAGTATTTCATTGTTGACAGGGATAAGTATCTGCAAAGAAAAGACCTTATATATACAGGCAGGACACTTTTCGGAGCAATGCCGCCAAAGGGACAGGAGCTTGAAGACCACTATTTCGGTTCTATCAGAGAGAGAATAGCTTCATATATGAATGATATCAACCATGAGCTTTGGATGCTCGGAGTGCCGGCAAAGACACAGCACAACGAGGTGGCTCCGGCACAGCACGAGCTTGCACCTGTATATGAGCAGGTAAATGTAGCCGTAGACCACAACCAGGTGACTATGGAGACTATGAAAAAGGTGGCCGGAAGACATGGGCTGACCTGTTTGCTTAATGAGAAGCCTTTTGCAGGCGTGAACGGTTCGGGAAAGCACAACAACTGGTCGCTAACAAGTGATGACGGAATAAATATGTTAAATCCGGGAGATACACCGCATGAGAATATACAGTTTTTACTTGTACTGGCATGTATACTTAAGGCGGTTGACAGGCATGCCGATTTGCTGCGTGAGTCTGCAGCCTGTGTAGGTAATGACCACAGACTTGGAGCACATGAGGCGCCTCCTGCAATCATATCGGTATTTTTGGGAGATCAGCTTGAGGATGTTATAGACCAGCTTTGTTCTGTAGGTGAGGCTACACATTCCATTCAGGGCAGCAAGTTAAGAACAGGTGTGGCTACATTGCCGAACTTTGAAACGGATGCCACGGACAGGAACAGAACATCACCTTTTGCATTTACCAACAATAAGTTTGAGTTCAGAATGGTAGGTTCTTCAGATTCCATAGCTTCTCCGAATATTGTACTAAATACTATAGTGGCGGAAAGCTTTAAGGAGGCGGCTGATATACTGGAAGTATCGGAGGATTTTGACGAAGCCGTACATGATATGATAAAGCAGCTTTTTACCGATCATCGAAGAATTATATTTAACGGTAACGGTTATTCAAATGAATGGGTAGAGGAGGCCAAAAAAAGAGGGCTTTCCAATCTGCCGAGTATGATTGACGCTATCCCTGCTTTGGTTTCTGAAAGTTCGATAAAGCTTTTTGAGAGTTTTGAGGTATTTACAAGAAAAGAGCTTGAGTCAAGGGTCGAGATAGAGTATGAGGCATATTCAAAGGCAATCAATATAGAAGCCAAGGCTATGATTGATATAGCCGGCAAGTCTATAATACCTGCGGTTATAAGGTATACAACAAGGCTTGCGGACTCTATTATAAAGTTAAAGACCGCCATGGCGGATATAGATACTTATGCACAAAGTTCTATTCTTATAGATGTGAATGCACATTTAAAGAGTGCAAAGCTTGCACTTGAAAATTTGATAAAGCTTATGGATGATGCAGGTGAGGTTGTAGGAGTAGATAAGCATGCAAGGTATATGAGAGAAGTGATTGTACCTGCTATGGAGGAACTTAGAAAGCCTGTTGATGAGCTTGAGATGATTGTGGATAAGGATCTTTGGCCTATGCCGAGCTACGGCGATCTTTTATTTGAGGTGTAAAATGATAAAGGCTGTTGTTTTTGACTTGGACGGAACATTACTTAATACATTGGAGGCGTTGTCATACTGTATGAGCCTTACAATGGAGCATTTCGGACTTAAAAAGATAGATAAGGAACATACAAGATATTTTGTAGGTGAGGGTGCAAGAAAGTTTGTAGACAGGTCTTTGATATATAACGGAGACAAGGAACTTAAACTGGCAAATGAAGCCTACAAAGTATATGATGAGATTTTTGCAAGGGATTGTCTAAAGGATGTCAAGCCTTATGACGGTATCATAGAACTTTTGAGTGATTTAAAAAAAATTGATATAAAGACTGTGGTACTCTCAAACAAATCACAGTCGGGGGTTGAAAAAAACATTCATACGATTATCGGAGAGGGAGTCTTTGACCGTATATACGGAGAAAGGCCGGGTATCCCGAAAAAACCCGATCCTACCGCATTGAATCTTATAATAAAGGAACTGGGATTTTCAAAAGATGAGATACTCTATGTAGGTGATACCGCTACAGATATGAAGACCGCTCTTGGTGCCGGTGTGACAAGTATCGGAGTGCTTTGGGGCTTTAGAGATGAGAACGAGCTGAGAGAGAATAAGGCCGATTATATTGTGAAGAGTCCTTGTGAGATACTTGAGATAATAAAAAATTATAAGGCTTTATCTTAAAATTTAAAATAAAGCCTTAAGTTTATTCTTTTATCATGGATATAAATTTGATAAGTGAGGGATTGAAATTCTTCTCGTCGTAGAGGAATACAATCTCTCTTTTCGGTATATAAAGGTCAGGCGGCATTTCGATTTCAATCAATGTGCCTTCTTCCAATTCTTTTTGTATAAATTCTTTGATAACACAGGCTATGCCGATGCCGGTTTTTGCAAACTCTATCAAAAGTTCCATATTTCCGGTCTCTATGGACTGGTTGAGCTGTAATTTTGAACCTTCTATGCAGCTGTCTATAAATCTTCTGGTTGCATTGTTCTTATCAAGCATCATTATATTGCCGTCTCTAAGCGGGTCGAAGTTGTTGTTAAAGATATGTTTAAGACTGCTAAGATATGCAGGTGATGCGACAAATATATCATGTATCTCCATAATGCTTATATATGACATACTCTGTGTTCTGGCAGGTTTTGCTACAAGTCCTATATCTATCTTGTTCTCTGAAAGCAGAAAAGATGTCTCATCGGATGACTGTGTAAAAATACTTACCATTGTATGCGGGTTTTCTTTCATGAACCTGTTCAAATATGGGAGCAGTATATATTTGCAAAGTGTGTTGCTGGTACCTACAGTTATTTTCCCTATATTAAATTGTTTTATTTTGGCCAGATGAGTCTCGCCTGCTTCTATTGCAGAGAATGCATTCTGCAAATACTCATAGAATATCTGTCCCTCAGGTGTGAGGCTCACGCCCTTTGATGTTCTTGTAAAAAGGGCGATTTCAAGGTTTTCTTCCAATCTTAGAATAGATTTTGAGATGGCGGGCTGACTTATATAAAGAAGTTTGGCGGCTTTTGAGATACTGCCGGCTTTTGCCACTTCAAAAAATATTCGATATTGTGCTAAGTGCTGTTCCATATTCCTCCGGATAAAAATAAAATCAGTATAACTATATGTAATACTTGATATATTTAATTTATATCGCTATTATATCATTTGATATGTTACAATCAACATTATTTGAAAGAAAAGAGGAAAAATTTATGGGAATGACTATGACGCAGAAGATTTTAGCTGCCCATGCAGGTCTGGACTTCGTGGAGCCGGGTCAACTTATCGAGGCGGATTTAGATCTTGTACTCGGAAATGATATCACATCACCTGTAGCAATAAATGAGATAAAGAAATTTGAAAAAAAGGATGTGTTTGACGGCGGCAAAATAGCGCTTGTAATGGATCACTTTGCTCCTAATAAGGATATCAAGTCGGCACAAAACTGTAAGACTTGCAGAGATTTTGCAGATGACAACAGTATAGTAAATTTCTTTGATGTAGGCAGAATGGGTATTGAGCATGCACTTTTGCCTGAGCAGGGGCTCACTGTTGCAGGAGATTGTATAATCGGTGCAGACTCACATACATGTACATACGGAGCGCTTGGAGCATTCTCAACCGGTGTGGGTTCTACAGATATGGCTGTAGGTATGGTGACAGGTAAGGCATGGTTTAAGGTGCCGAGTGCGATTAAGTTCAACTTAAAGGGCAAGTTAAATAAAGATGTATGTGGTAAAGATGTAATACTTCATATTATAGGAAAGATAGGTGTGGACGGCGCACTCTACAGATCAATGGAATTTGCAGGAGAGGGTGTATCATCACTTTCTATGGATGACAGATTTACTATCTGCAATATGGCAATAGAAGCAGGCGGAAAAAACGGAATCTTCCCTGTAGATGATATAACTTTGGATTATATTAAGGAACATTCAAACAGAACTCCGAAGATATTTAAAGCCGATGAGGACGCGGTATATGACGAGGTGATAGATATTGATTTGTCTGCACTTAAGCCTACGGTTGCATTCCCGCATTTGCCTGAGGATACAAAGGAAATCGGAACTTTCGGGGATATAAAGATTGACCAGGCTGTAATCGGTTCATGTACAAACGGTCATATTTCAGACCTCAGAAGTGCGGCGGCACAGATGAAGGGCAAGAAGGTAGCCAAGAATGTAAGATGTATTGTAATTCCTGCAACACAAAAGATTTATAAGCAGGCAATCAAAGAGGGACTTGTAGATATCTTTATTGATGCCGGTGCAATAGTTTCCACTCCTACCTGCGGACCTTGTCTTGGCGGATATATGGGAGTTTTGGCTGCAGGTGAGAGATGTGTCTCCACTACAAACAGAAACTTTATAGGTAGAATGGGTCATGTGGAGTCCGAGGTTTATCTGGCATCTCCGGCAGTGGCTGCAGCAAGCGCCATAGCAGGTAAGATAGTAGGACCGACAGTTTAGAATAGGAGAGAAATATGGAAGCAAGAGGTCATGTATTTAAGTACGGTGAAAATGTAGATACTGATGTTATAATCCCTGCAAGATACCTTAATGCAACAACAGGTGAGGAACTTGCAAAGCATTGTATGGAAGATATCGATAAGGATTTTGTAAATAAGGTGCATAAGGGTGATATAATAGTAGCAAGAAAAAATTTCGGCTGCGGATCGTCCAGAGAGCACGCACCGCTCGCTATCAAATCAAGCGGAGTGAGTGTGGTAATTGCAGATACATTTGCAAGAATCTTTTACAGAAACGCTATCAATATAGGACTTCCGATTATAGAAAGTCCCGAGGCGGCAGCAGAGATAAATGAAGGTGATGAGGTAAAAGTGGACTTTGATACAGGTATCATAACCGATATCAATACAGGAAAGACATATAAGGGTCAGGCATTCCCTGAGTTTATGCAAAACATCATCAATGCCGGCGGACTTATAAACTATGTAAACAATAAGAATAAATAAATTAAGGGGCTGCAATCAGCCCCGATTTTTTATTTCTCTTTATTAACTTCTGCCATCTTCATAGCCCTTACCTTCAGAGGAAGTCCGAACAATGTGATAAAACCGTCAGCGTCGTGGTGGTCATACAAATCACCTGTAGTAAATGAAGCGAGGGATTCGGAGTATAGTGAGTATGGGGATGTTGTACCTGCCTTTATGATATTTCCTTTATAAAGCTTTAATTTAACTTCACCTGTAACATACTTCTGTGTGGACTCCACAAAGCTTTGTATAGCTTCACGAAGAGGTGTGAACCATTTGCCTTCATAAACTATCTGAGCAAACTTATTTCCCATATCTTTCTTTACTTCAAATGTTGCCCTGTCAAGTACCAGTTCTTCAAGTGCGTCATGAGCTTCCATAAGGATAGTTCCTCCCGGAGTCTCGTATACACCCCTTGACTTCATACCTACAACACGGTTTTCCACTATATCTATAATACCGATACCGTTTGCACCGCCAAGCTCGTTTAATTTGGTAATAATCTCTGAAACTTTCATCTTCTCACCGTTTAGAGCTACAGGAACACCTGACTCAAAGCTTAGTGAAATCTCGGTTTCCTTATCAGGAGCCTTTTGAGGTGTAACACCAAGCATAAGTACATGGTCGTAGTTCGGCTCAAGTGAAGGATCTTCAAGTTCAAGTCCCTCATGGCTGATATGCCAAAGGTTACGGTCACGGCTGTAGCTTGAGTCTGCTGAGAACGGAAGATTGATTCCATGTGCCTTACAATATTCTATCTCGTCTTCACGTGACTGCATTGTCCATATATCAGTCATACGCCAAGGTGCGATAATCTTAAGATCGGGAGCCAATGCCTTGATACCAAGCTCAAATCGTATCTGATCGTTTCCTTTTCCTGTAGCACCGTGACAGATTGCAACTGCGCCTTCTTTTCTTGCCACTTCCACAAGTTTCTTTGCAATACCCGGCCTTGCCATAGATGTTCCGAGCAGATATTTGTTCTCATATACCGCACCTGCCTGTACACATGGAACTATATATTCGTCACAGAACTCATCAATCATATTTATAATGTAGAGTTTTTCCGCTCCTGAGAGCTTAGCCCTCTCTTCAAGACCGTCAAGCTCATTTCCCTGACCACAGTCTATACAGCAGCAAATTACATCATAATTAAAATGTTCTTTCAACCAAGGTATGATAGCGGTAGTATCAAGACCGCCTGAATATGCCAATACAACTTTTTCCTTTGCCATAAAGCCTCCTATGTATAAAAATACGAATAAAATATAGTAATATACTTTATATATACTGTTTGCTATAAAATACGCTTATAAATATACAATAAAAAAGAATATTATGCAAGTGAATTTTTCTTTTTACAGAAATAAATTTTTCTGTACTCACTTGGAGTCAGATTTGTTTCGGCTTTAAAAATCCTGTTAAAATGAGTGAGAGAAGCAAAGCCGGTCTCATGAGATATTTCGGTAAGTGACTTTTTGGTTTCCATTATCTTCCTTTGTGCGTGCATTATTCTGGTTTTATTTATATATTGAACTATAGTTTTATCTGTTCTTTTTTTAAATTCTCTGGATAAGTGATATTTTGATATAAAAAATTTCTCTGACAATATTTCCAAACTCAAATTTTCCTTATAGTTATTATGTATATAATGTATTATCTGACTTATTCTGTTTTTATCATTAACTCTTTCCTCAGGTTTTGCCTGCCTTAATATGGTAATAAGCAGTAGATTAAGCAATGTTTTCCTATATTCCTTTGAAAATTTGTTTGTATCTTCCTCTTCAGCAAGAAGCATTTCAAGAATGCGGTGAATTGAGAAGCTGTTATTTTTGTTGCAGTGGTAGTAGCCACAGTTATTTAGCAGCTTTTGATACATAGACTCCGATTCTATTTGATCTGTATAGAAGTATAGTACTATCCTTTTGAAAGGAATATTTTCTCTACCGAACGAGCGGTGCATTGCGTATGGCGGAAATAATATAAAGTCTCCGGGTTTTATAGGAATGTATTCATTATTCAGTATATGACATCTTTCGCCGCTTTCAAGATAATATAATTCAAAAAATTCATGGTAATGCGCTTCGTTCATATTGTCATTGATACCTTCTATTTGCTCACAGGATATTTTTTCACCCAAAGCTATTTTTATACCGGCATTATCTAACATAGTATCTCCTAAACATATATTTTATAAGTACTTTAAGGCAAAAAAATATAAATATCAAGAAAAATAAAAAACCGCTTGACAAATATAATTAAATAGATTATTATAAACCCATAAAACAAGTAGGAAAACAGGAATACAGAAAATGGAGGTTTGTATGTCTAGAGTTTATAAGAGCAGCAGCGAGTTGATTGGTAACACACCACTTTTGGAGGTGTCAAATATAGAGAAGGAGCTTGGACTTAAGGCTAAGGTTTTGGTTAAGCTTGAGTACTTTAATCCGGCAGGTTCCGTAAAGGACAGAATAGCACTTGCTATGATAGAGGCGGCTGAGAAGGCAGGAAAGTTAAAGCCGGGAGCAACTATCATCGAGGCTACATCAGGAAATACAGGAATCGGTCTTGCTTCAGTAGGTACATCCAAAGGATATAAGGTTATTCTTACAATGCCTGAGACTATGAGTGTTGAGAGAAGAAACATTCTTAAGGCTTACGGAGCTACTATAGAGCTTACAGAAGGTTCAAAGGGAATGAAGGGTGCTATTGCAAAAGCTGAGGAGCTTGCAGCAAGCATTGAAGGAAGCTTTATTCCTGCACAGTTTGACAATCAGGCAAACCCTGCAGTACATAAGGCTACAACAGGTCCTGAGATCTGGAATGATACAGACGGTGAGGTTGATATCTTCATATCAGGTATCGGTACAGGCGGTACTATTACAGGTGTAGGTGAGTTCCTTAAGGAGAAAAAGCCAAATGTTAAGGTTATTGCTGTAGAGCCTACAGGTTCACCTGTACTTTCAGAAGGAAAGAGCGGCCCTCATAAGATTCAGGGTATCGGTGCAGGATTTATCCCTAACACACTTAATACAAAGATTTATGATGAGATAATCACAGTTGAGAACGAAGAGGCTTTTGAGTACGGCAGACTTATAGCATCAAGAGAGGGTGTACTTGTAGGTATATCTTCAGGTGCGGCATTATTTGCAGCTATCAAGGAAGCAAAGAAGCCTGAGAATGAGGGAAAGACAATAGTTGCTCTTTTACCTGACAGCGGTGACAGATACTTCTCAACACCTTTATTTACAGAATAATATTTTATCCCCTTTTACATTGTCCGGTAAAAGGGGATTTTTGTATACAAGTGTCTCCGGGATTGCGATAGATTTATATCAATGATATAATGATATCTTAGTTAATAAAGCAAGAGATGGGAGAAACTTATGTCGGAAGAGATTAAGAATACTGAGACAGTTTCAAAGAATTTTATTGAGATAGAGATAGACAAGGACCTGGCGTCCGGGAGATTTGATCATGTACAGACCAGATTTCCTCCGGAACCTAATGGATATTTGCATATAGGTCATGCAAAGTCGATTATCTTAAACAATGATATTGCAAAAGAGTATAACGGAAAGTTCAACTTAAGATTTGACGATACCAATCCTACCAAGGAAAAGGAAGAATTTGTCAATTCAATAATTGAGGATGTGAAGTGGCTTGGAGGAGAGTTTGAGGACAGACTCTTCTTTGCATCAAACTATTTTGAAGAGATGTATGAGAAGGCTGTAATGCTTATCAAGAAGGGAAAGGCGTTTGTCTGCGATTTAAGTGCGGATGAGATAAGAGAGTACAGAGGCGACTTTAAGACTCCGGGTAAGGAGAGTCCATATAGGAACAGATCCGTTGAAGAAAATTTAAAACTTTTTGAGGATATGAAAAACGGACTTTTTGAGGACGGAAGCCATGTACTTCGTGCAAAAATAGATATGGCATCACCTAATATCAATATGAGAGATCCTGTAATCTACAGAGTGGCAAGAATGACTCATCACAACACAGGTGACAAGTGGTGTATTTATCCGATGTATGATTTTGCACATCCTATAGAGGACGCTATTGAGGGTATTACACACAGTCTTTGTACACTTGAGTTTGAAGACCACAGACCGCTCTATGACTGGGTCGTAAGGGAATGTGAGTACAAGAATCCTCCAAGGCAGATAGAGTTTGCAAAGCTTTATCTTACAAATGTGGTTACAGGTAAGAGATATATAAAAAAGCTTGTAGAAGACGGTATAGTGGACGGATGGGATGATCCGAGACTTGTTTCAATTGCCGCACTCAGAAGAAGAGGCTATACTCCTGAGGCTATCAGAAACTTTGTAAAGCTTGCAGGTGTGTCAAAGGCCGATTCATCTATAGAATCCGCAATGCTTGAATACTGTATAAGAGAAGACCTTAAGCTTAAGAAGTCCAGAATAATGGCTGTACTGGATCCTATAAAACTTATAATAGACAATTATCCTGAAGGTCAGTCTGAATTATGTACAATGCCTAATAATCTTGAAAATCCCGAGCTTGGCGAAAGAGAGATTGAATTCGGCAGAGAGTTGTATATCGAAAGAGAGGACTTCATGGAAGTTCCTCCAAAGAAGTATTTCAGACTTTTCCCGGGAAATGAAGTAAGACTGATGGGTGCTTATTTTGTGACCTGTACTTCTGTAGAAAAGGATGAAAACGGCGAGATTATTGCAGTTCATGCAACCTATGATCCGGAAACCAAGTCAGGTTCGGGATTCAATGCCAGAAAAGTAAAGGGAACAATACATTGGGTAAATGCAAAGACCGCACTTAATGTTGAGATGAGACTTTATGAGAATATCGTTGACGAGGAGAAGGGTAAGCTTGATGAGAACGGAAATCTTAACCTAAATCCGAACTCACTTACAATACTGAAAAATTGCTATGTTGAAAGCTGTCTTAAAGACGCCAAGGCATATGACAGCTTCCAGTTTGTAAGAAACGGATTCTTCTGTGCGGATGCAAAAGACTCAAGACCTGATGCACTTGTATTCAACAGGATTGTTTCACTTAAGAGTTCATTCAAGCTTCCTAAGAATGACTGATGGAGCTTCTTATAGATTTAAGAGCCGATTGCCCGATATATGAGCAAATCTATGAATTTATAAAGAATGAAATAAAAAACGGACAGATTTTGCCCGATACCAAACTTCCGTCCACAAGAAGGCTTTCACAGAGCCTTAAGATATCAAGGACTACAGTGGTCAATGCATATGAACAGCTTTTGGCTGAAGGCTATCTAAGGTCAAGAGGCGGCAGCGGCTATATTGTAAATAAGCTTGATGATATGGATATTTTAAAAAGGGTACCGGATAACGGAGAAAGGTCACATTCCATACTTTCAGGTTGTAAGACTGACAGTAAAGAAGATGATAATTTAATTGACTTTTCTCCGACAAAAATCGATTCAAAGAGTTTTCCGTATGCTTCATGGAGAAGTATTGCAAGAAAAGTATTTTCCGGCTCGGATGTATTCACGGCAGGAGATAAGCAGGGTGAGTACGGACTGAGAGCACAGATAGCGGACTATTTGCATACTGCAAGAAGAGTGGAATGTACTCCTCAAAACATCATAATAGGTGCCGGAAGTGAGTATCTTATATTGCTTTTGGGGCTTTTACTCGGAAGGAAGCATATAGCGCTTGAAAATCCCGGTTATATCAAGGCAAGAAAGATTTTTGAATCTATGGATTGGGATATCATAAGCGTTGATATGGATGATGAAGGTATGGATATAGACAAGCTTGAAAGTGTTAAGGTGGATATTTGCTATTTGATGCCTGCCAACCAATATCCTACAGGTGTTATAATGCCTATAAAAAGAAGAAGAGAGCTGATTGCATGGAGTTATGAAAAGTCGGGCAGATATATTATAGAGGATGATTATGACTCCGAGTTTCGATTTGTAGGTAAACCTATACCTGCAATGCAGGGGCTTGACCCTCAAAAGGTTATATATATAGGTACATTTTCAAAGTCGGTTGCACCTGCAATAAGAGTGGCATATATGGTGCTTCCGGATGAGCTTATAAAGGAGTACGGTTCAAGACTTGATTTCTTTTCATGCACAGTGCCGAGGTCCGATCAGGATATACTTGAAATATTTATAAAAGAAGGGTATTTTGAGAGGCATCTGAACAGGATGAGGACAAACTACAGAATCAAAAGAGATATTTTGATAGAAAGTATAAAAAAGCACCTTCCTAAGGCGAGAGTAGCAGAAAATAATTCAGGGTTGCATATTTTAATGACTTTGGAAGATTTAAGTGAAAAAGAGATACTTGACTACGGGGTAAATGCAGGAGTGAGGTTTTATCCGATATCGGTTTTTTATACCGGTAAGAATATAAAGAAATCAACTGTTTTGGTAGGCTTTGCCTCATTGACGGAAGGTGATATAAAAAAGGGAATAAAAGATTTTTCCATATTAGAGGAAAGAAGAAAGGAGTCTTTATGACAATAAACAAGAATATGACAATAGGTGAGCTTTTGATAACCAATGATTTGATTGCACCTATGCTTATGAGAGCAGGTATGCACTGCCTGGGATGTCCTTCATCACAGATGGAAACACTTGAAGAGGCTTGTATGGTACATGGAATTGACTGTGATACATTGGTTTCACAGATAAATGAAATACTTGCTACAGTATAAGAAAAGTGCCGTTTGAGTTTATTCTCAAACGGCACTTTTTTATTACATAATCTTCGCAAAGAATGAAGCGAAGATAACTGTTATAATACCTGCAACAGCTATGGAGAGTGAACTCATAGCACCTTCGGTTGCACCCATTTCAAGGGCCTTTGATGTACCGATAGCATGGGCTGAGGCACCGAGGCCGATACCCTTTGCTATAGGGTTTGTAACTTTAAATACTTTGTATACAATATCCGCCATAACATTTCCGAACACACCTGTTACAATGATGACTGCGGTAGTGATAGTGGAAATACCGCCAAGCTCTTCAGATACACCGATACCGATAGCGGTAGTAATGGACTTCGGTAACATTGAAACATAGTACTCATGCTTCAGGTGGAAGAGTATTGACATAACCAGTATTGAGATAAGTGATGTCAATACGCCTGCTATAAGGCCGGACATAATAGCTTTAAAGTTGTCCTTTAAAAGTGTCAGCTTTGAATAAAGAGGAATAGCAAGCGCTACAGTTGCCGGTGTAAGCAAATAGCTTATATATTTTGAACCGTTATAAAAATCTTTAAACTTGATATGGAATATAACAAGTACAAAGATTACTATAATGATAGAGATTAGCAGCGGATTAAAAGCCGCTATCTTGGTCTTTTGCCTTAAAAATACACCTATTTGGTATGATACAAGGCATAGTAACAGACCGAAAAATACAGAATTACTCAAAAAGTTAGTCATTCTTTTTTGCCTCCTCTTGCATTTCTTTTATTATTTCTTCCTCTCTTTGTTTTTCCTCTTTTTTTACCTTTTTATCAAACTTTATAACAAATTCAGTCACTTTAGCTGAAACCGCCATTACAAGTATGGTTGAAACAAGAGTCATAATAAGCAAAGGTATAAGCACAGGCTTTAAGCTTGGCCAAACATCAATAAGTCCTGCCGAAGCCGGGATGAACATAAGCGGCATTATGTCAATAAGAAACATTGAGCCGCTTTCCACTTGATGTAATTTAACTTTCTTTGAAACAAGTAAAGCAAGCATAATGACCAGTCCATAGATGCTTGCCGGTATGGGAAGCGGTAAAATTGCTTTTAGCACTTCCCCAAAAAAACTTACTAATAATATAATCAGAAATTGTCTGATAAAACGCATAAACTTCCCTACAATTCTATTAAATTAAAATCTTGCATTGTAGCCGTCATAAGTTGAGCTTCTCTCATATGGCAGCTGAATACTATAATCTGCTCCGGAACATTGTTGGCAATCCATAGTAGTGCAGCTCTAAGTCTGATTGAATCGTAATTTACAAAACTGTCATCAAATATAAAAGGTAATTCCTTGGCACGATTTTGCATAAGTCTGCCGGCGGCAATTCTAAGCGCCAGATAGACCTGATCCATAGTGCCTGAGCTTGCCTGTTCGATAGGAACAAGTCTGTTAGGTGTATTAAGGAATACGTTGAAGTTCTCATCGATAGAGATGGAGTCATATACGCCTCCTGTAATACCCTCAATAAGCTCTGAAGCGTCTTTGTTCAGATACAGACCGAAAGAGTTTTTGATGGTTTCGGAAAGGTTTCTTAGAGTTTCCGTTGCAAGATCTATAGCATCTATCTCAAATCTTATCTTATCGTTTTCTGCAATAATGTTTTTGAGAGCCGCATTGTCGTCCTTCATCTTTGCAAGCTTTTCCATAAGTTTTTCAAGTTCCCACTCGTTCTGCTTTTTAGCATCGATACCGCTGGCATAGGCGGCTTTTTTTGCACGAAGATTTTCAATATCTACGTTCAATGCCTCACTCTTTGCAATATCGGCAGCCATCTCATCAAAAATACTTATCTTTGAGCTGAGCTTTTTATTGGCACGATGTATATTTTCTTCAGTAATAGAGTCAAATGAACCTACTCTTGCCATTGTAGCCATCAAATTGACCTTCAGCTCCGTCAGATGCCTGTTGTCTTTATTGTATACGGTATAGATATATGCCGCAAATATAAGAGATGCCAAGCATATGATAATGAAAAGTACCATAGCAAAAGGATAGCTTACACCTGTGGATGCGGTAATTATATTGGTTTTACCGGTCTTAAAGATATAAAGAGACATTATCACACTCAGTATTGATAAAATCAGGAAAATCACAGAATATACCTTATTTATAGACTTCTTTTCAGACTCATAAGCTGAAAGGTAGTCGTTGTAACCCTTGTTCAGTTCGTCCTGAAGCTGTACTATAGTGGATTTATCCACAAAGCCGAGGTCTGAAAGATGTTGCCTTTTGGAGGCGATACTCTCTATCAGAGTCTCTTTTTGAGCATTCAAGTCCATAATTCTTTTATCTGTTATGGCATCGGCTTCTTTTAATGTCTTCAAATGGCTTGAAAATTCAGGAGAGGAGATCTTCTTTTCCAAAACCCTGATTTCAGTAAGATTCTGGTTATAAGTCTTTGCGGCATCAGGATTTAGAGTAGCGGCAAATGCCTTTTTCTTTTCTTTCAAAAAATCCGACGCCTTATTGATGTTCAAAGACATATTTCCGGTGGTGTTCATATTTGCAATGTAGTTTTTCAGCTCTACAACCATTTTTGCATCTGTAGCGGATTTTAACTGTGAGATGCTTACAGTATTTGAGTAGGCTGTCTCAGTAAGGCCACAAAGTACTTCTTTTAAAAATTCGGATGCACCCTCAACAGGTTTGCCGTCAGTCTCGTTGATGATTGCAAAGGGGGTAGTGGCGGTCTTTGTAAAGTCTCTCTCTATACGATATGCCCTGTCGTGGTATGAGAAGCGAAGATTTCCGCCGTATATATCACCGTTGCCCCAAGGTTTGAACTTGGTCCATGTATCACTTTTGCTTGCTCTGCCCTTGGCTCTTTCAAGTCCGTAGAGCATTGCTTTGATGAACATAAATATAGTGGATTTGCCGGCTTCATTGTATCCGTAGACAATATTCATATTGTCACTGAAGGTCAAATCCTTATTTTTGAATTTGCCGAAGCCGTCTATATGTAGGCTAAGCAGTCTCATGTCTTCCCCCTTTCATCAGTAGTTCTGAGAAGTGCATTGATACCGTAGTATAGCGCCTTTTTATCAAGTTTGCTCATATTCGGCCTGTCAAGCTCACGTATAAAAAATCCTATCATATCTGAAGGATGTTCCGCAAAAAGCTTTGCAAAATCATACTTGGGCTCGGAGTCGTCTATAATTTCCGCAATTCTCAGTGTGGAGGCTAAAGATTCCAAATCAAATTCGATATCAGGATCTCTAAGCCCCTTTATTTTGAATCTGTATATATTTTGTTTACCTTTTTTGTCTATAGTCTCTGTAAGAGAGGTGTGCAGCTCCGAGTTGGTAGTCTCAGGAGTCACATTGATGGTGAGCGATATATATGAAGTATTTGAAATCTTTATAAACTCAAAAGACTTCATAAGTTTGGTTTCATTGTCAATCTCACCGTAATAAATTCCGTGGTCACCGGTTTCAGTCATATCAAGAGGTTCCGGTGAACCGCAGTACGCCATATGCCTGTCAAAAAGTACCTCATGCTTATGTATATGTCCAAGAGCTATATAAGATGAAGAAATCTTATTGAGTTCATTTTTATCAAACGGCAAATGTGTGGCATCTCCGCCATGTAAAAGAAGAATCTTTATTCTGTCGTTTTCACGAATAGAAAGTCCTGAAACGATATTTTCTTTTACCTCCCTGTCATGGTATGAGAAGCCGTAGACTTCCGTATTGATGTCCGGAAAATATACACTGCTGATAGTAGGAGTGGACAAATAAACCACATTCTGCGCCCAAGGAAAGGTAAGTATATTATTGTTTTCTCTTAAGCAGTCATGATTTCCGGCTATTATAACCACCTTTGTATCAGGTATTGTGGAAAAAAGAAAATTGACTTCCTTTAAATCACGACTGAAGGGCTGGGAGTGGAAGAGGTCTCCTGCGATAAGCAAAAGGTCAACTTCACGCTTTTTTGCAACCTCAATAATCTTTTGAAGTGAAGCTTTTACGGCGTCCGCCCTTTCCTTGCCCCAAGGTTTATTTGAATCAGGTTTCATACCATAATGAATATCACCTGTATGTATAAATTTCATATGGCTAAAGTTTACCTCCCTATTATAATTCGCAATTGCCTACTGTTCTTGGGAATGGAAGTACGTCTCTGATATTTGACATTCCTGTAAGATACATAACGCAACGTTCAAATCCGAGACCGAAGCCTGAATGTCTGGTGGAACCGTATTTTCTGAGGTCAAGATAGAAGTCATAGTCTTTTTTATCCATACCGAGTTCCTCTATTCTTGCTAAAAGCTTATTATAGTCATCCTCTCTTTGGCTTCCGCCCATTATCTCACCTATTCCCGGAACCAAACAGTCCATAGCGGCTACAGTCTTTTTGTCCTCGTTTTCCTTCATATAGAATGCCTTGATTGCCTTAGGATAATCTGTCACAAAGATAGGCTTTTTAAATACCTGCTCTGTAAGGTAACGCTCGTGCTCAGTCTGAAGGTCACATCCCCATGAAACTTTGTATTCGAAGTTGTCATTGTTCTTTTCAAGTATTTCAACAGCTTCGGTATATGTAATTCTGCCGAAGTCGGACTCTGCAACATGGTGTAATCTTTCCAAAAGTCCCTTGTCAACAAACTGATTGAAAAACTCCATCTCAGGTGCCGCATTTTCAAGAACATAGTTTATTATATATTTTAACATACTTTCAGCCAAATCCATATTGTCGTTAAGGTCGCCGAAAGCAAACTCAGGCTCAATCATCCAAAACTCCGCAGCATGTCTTGTAGTATTTGAATTTTCAGCTCTGAATGTAGGACCGAAGGTGTAGATATCTCTGAATGCCATAGCAAATGTCTCACCGTTTAACTGTCCTGAAACTGTAAGGTTGGTTTCCTTACCGAAAAAGTCCTGTGAAAAGTCCACACTGCCGTCTTTATTAAAAGGTATATCCTTAGGATCAAGAGTTGTGACTCGAAACATCTCGCCTGCACCCTCCGCATCACTTCCTGTAATTATTGGAGTATGTACATATACAAAGTCTCTTTCCTGGAAGAACTTATGTATTGCATATGCGATAAGAGATCTTACTCTGAATACCGCCTGGAATGTATTTGTTCTCGGACGAAGATGAGGAATAGTTCTAAGATACTCAAGCGTATGTCTTTTCTTTTGAAGAGGGTAGTCAGGGGTTGACTCACCTTCTACATCTATATGTGTAGCTTGAATCTCAAACGGTTGCTTTGCATTAGGAGTTGCAACAAGCATCCCCTTTACAATGAGCGCGGCACCGACATTTATCTTTGTCAATTTATTGAATTCGGGAAGTGTATCATGGTATACGACCTGTATTTGTTCAAAATAACTTCCATCACTTATAACTAAAAAGCCAAATGACTTTGAATCCCTGTTGCTTCTTACCCATCCACCGATTGTGATTTCACTGTCAATATACTTATCCCTGTTTTTGTATATTTCTCTCACTGTTGTCAGCTTCATTAGATTTCCTCCTTAATACCACTTAGGCATAGATTTAGTAACATCTAATTATAGCATAAAAGACTTTGTTTCGACAACTTAAGAACGGATATTATTTTGTGTTTTATACGATATAAATGCTCTGGTGAAATCTAACAAAAATTATTTGAAAAATTTGTGCAATTTTTATTGAGAATCTCTGTATTGAATAATTGAAAGGTAAGTATATAGATTGAATATGAAATTTCGCTAAAACTTAGAAAAAATCGTGTTAAAATAAAATCTTTTATTCACAATCGAGTAAATTTATGCTATAATTCTAAATGTAAACATAAGGAATTAGCATTAGGCAACGAGGTGTGTACATGATTAAAAAGGAAATGATAGCTATGTTGTTGGCAGGAGGTCAAGGCAGTCGTCTTGGTGTACTGACACATAATGTAGCAAAACCGGCAGTTTCGTTTGGTGGTAAGTACAGGATTATAGATTTTCCATTGAGCAATTGTATCAACTCAGGTGTTGATACGGTTGGAGTCTTGACTCAGTACCAACCTCTGAGACTGAATACCCACATAGGAATAGGTATTCCGTGGGATTTGGATAGGAATATGGGTGGCGTAACCGTTTTACCGCCGTATGAAAATGCTTCAGGTAGTGACTGGTATTCAGGAACTGCCAATGCAATTTACCAGAATCTTGAATATATGGAGAGTTATAATCCTGATTATGTTTTGATACTTTCGGGTGATCATATATATAAGATGGACTATGAGGTAATGCTTGATTATCATAAAGCAAATAATGCAGACGTGACTATAGCAGCTATGCCTGTTTCGATGGAGGAGGCATCAAGATTTGGAATATTGATAACCGATGAACATAGCAGAGTGACGGAGTTTGAAGAGAAACCTAAACATCCGAGATCAAATCTTGCTTCTATGGGTATATATATTTTCTCATGGAAGGCGCTTAGGGATTCTTTGATAGAATTGTCAAATGTAGCCGGATGTGATTTTGGTAAACATATTATTCCTCATGTTTTTAATAACGGCGGAAGAATTTTCAGCTATGAGTATAACGGCTATTGGAAAGACGTAGGTACTCTTGAATCATATTGGGAAGCCAATATGGAACTTGTAGATATTATACCGGAGTTCAACCTTTATGAAGAATACTGGAAGATATATACAAAGGGAGATATTATCACTCCACAGTATATATCGGCTACTTCTACTATAAATAAGAGTATCATCGGAGAAGGTGTTGAAATTTATGGAGAAGTCAACAACTCGGTTATAGGTGCCGGGGTTGTTATTGAAGAGGGGGCTGTAGTTAACGACTCCATAGTTATGAAAGGTAGTAGAATAGGAGCAAACTCCAAGATAAATAAGGCTATTATCGCTGAGAATTCTGTAGTTGGAAAAGATTGCGAGATAGGTGCTTTCGATTATTGTGAAAGCAATTACGATAAAAAAGTATATAATTGTGATCTGGCAGTTATTGGAGAAAAAACAAATATCCCTGATGGCGTGGTTATCGGTAAAAACACGGCTATTTTGGGAAATACAACCATAGATGATTATGTGGATAAGAAACTTTTAAGCGGTGACTTCATTGTAAAGGTAGGTGGCAGGTTATGAGAGCAATAGGAATAGTATTGGCGGGTGGAAACTCAAAGAGAATGAAAGAACTGTCCAACAAGAGGGCTATTGCTGCAATGCCTATCGCCGGAAGCTATAGAAGTATAGATTTTGCACTCAGCAATATGTCAAATTCACATGTACAGAAAGTGGCTGTATTTACACAGTATAATTCAAGATCTCTAAACGAACATTTAAGTTCATCAAAGTGGTGGGATTTTGGAAGAAAACAAGGTGGATTGTTTGTTTTTACACCGACTATTACCGCTGAGAGTTCAGATTGGTATAGAGGTACTGCAGATGCGCTTTACCAAAATCTGATTTTTTTAAAAAGATCTCATGAGCCGTATGTTATTATATGTGCAGGTGACGGTGTATATAAACTTGACTATAATAAAGTATTGGAGTATCATATAGAAAAGAAGGCAGATATTACTGTAGTATGCAAGAAAGCGAATGATACAGAAGATTTGACGAGATTCGGTATGGTTTCAATAAATGATGACGGAAGAATAGTCAGTTTTGAGGAAAAACCGATAGTTACAGATTCTGTAAATATATCTTGTGGTATTTATATTATCAGAAGGAGACAGCTTATTGAATTGATTGAGAGAAGCATAGCGGAGGACAGATATGACTTCGTAAAAGATATCTTGATCAGATACAAGAATTTAAAAAGAATTTATGCATATAAGCTTAATACATATTGGAGCAATATAGCTTCGGTAGAATCGTATTATAAGACTAATATGGACTTTCTTAAGAAGGAGGTGAGGGATCATTTCTTTGTAGAATATCCCGGCATTTATTCTAAGGTTGACGATTTGCCGCCGGCGAAGTATAATCCGGGGGCTAAGGTGTCAAATTCACTTATTGCAAGTGGCTGTATCATAAACGGTACAGTTGAAAACTCAGTTCTTTTTAATAAATCGTACGTAGGAAACGGTTGTATAATTAGGAATTCTGTTATTTTGAATGATGTATACATCGGCGACAATACAGTTATTGAAAATTGTATCGTAGAGAGCCGTGATACAATACGTGCAAATTCGACTTATATTGGGACAGCAGAGCAGATCAAAATAGTAATAGAAAAAAACGAAAGATACACTCTATAAGGAGACTAAGGGGGGGATTCAAATAATGCAGATTACTGATGTCAGAGTTAGAAGAATTGATAAAGAAGGTAAGATGAAGGCTGTTGTTTCTATCACTTTGGATAATGAGTTTGTTATTCACGATATTAAGGTGATTGAAGGTGAAAAAGGATTATTTATTGCTATGCCAAGCAGAATGGCGGCAGATGGCGAGTACAGAGATATCGCACATCCTATAAATTCTCAGACAAGAGAACTTATTTCAGAGACAGTCATCGGAAAGTATGAAGCAATGTTGCTTGAAGGGGCAGCAGACGTAAATGTATAATTTGTTGAGTGTGAAATTTATATAATGAAGTTTTTTGGGGGCTGTGTAAACAGCCCCTGTTTGCGTTCTATATAATTTTACTAAGCTTGATAGATTGGAGTTTTCCTGATATAATCAGACTGAGCTTTCTTAATGAAAGTATAAGAGTTTTGTCTTATATGAATTAAGACATTATTTTGATACAATGGAGATGCTATGAAAAATAAAAAAAATACAAAAGCACTATTAGTAAAGAATATAAGTTATTCGCTTATAGTCTTGGTATTTTTACTTGTAATATTACTTGTTGCACCGGGTAAAGGCTGTGGTGCAATAATTTTTTTACTTGCACTGTTGGCAATAGCCTACATTGCCATATGGTATATCAGATTATCTAAAAATATGTCAAACTATATGGTGGAGTATTCTATGGCAAGTGAAAATACGCAGAATATATTTTCACAGGATCTTGATATACCGTATGCCCTGATGGATAAAAAGGGGATCATTGCGTGGAGAAACAGAGCCTTTAACGGACTTGTGCAAAAGGACAGGCTTTCAAAAAAGGATATTCATGCAATGTTTGAAAATATCACACCTTCGGATATAGAAAATATTTCCGACAAGGCGGATTTTCACGGTGAATATCAAGGTAAGAAATACAGGATCAGAATAACAAGATTATATATAGAAGAATCATTTGTTTATACTGTCTGTCTTTTTGATGAGACTGACTTGGTTGATCTTAGGATTCAAAAGGAAAATTCAAAATTTGTAGTCGGACTTATGTATATGGACAACTACGATGAGGCTATGGAAAGTGTGGAAGAGGTAAGACGCTCACTTTTGGAGGCTCTGATTGACAGAAAGATAAATCAGTATATAAACGGATTCAACGGTATTGTAAAAAAACTTGAAAAGGATAAGTTTTTCTTCATTATAAAAAAGGGAGATCTGGACTCGGCAATAAGCGTCAGGTTTGACATCTTGGAGGATGTAAAGACTGTAAATATCGGCAATGAAATGAGTATCACTTTGAGTATCGGTATAGGATACGGAAGTGAGAATCTTGCAAGAAACTATGAACTTGCAAGAATGGCTATGGATATGGCGCTTGGAAGAGGCGGAGATCAGGCCGTGGTAAAGACTGAGGATGATATCAGGTACTTCGGCGGCAAAGCTCAGACTGTGGAAAAGCAGACCAGAGTAAAAGCCAGAGTAAAGGCTCATGCATTCAAAGAACTGCTTGAGAATAAGGATAAGGTCATCATAATGGGACATAAGATGCTTGATATGGATGCTTTCGGTGCTGCAATAGGTATTTGGAGAATAGCCACACATCTTAATAAAAAGGCATATATACTAAGAAGTGATGTAAATCCGTCTGTAAGGCCTATGATAGAAAAGTTTAAGGCGCCTGAGTACCCTGAAGATTTGTTTATGTCTGAAGAAAAAGCACTGAACAGTCTGACAAACGACTCTTTGGTAGTGGTAGTGGATGTTAACAGACCGAGTATAACGGAGGGGCCTTCGCTTTTAAAGAAGGCAAAGAATATAGTGGTACTTGACCACCACAGGCAGAGTTCTGAAATTATCACAAATGCCACACTGTCATATGTGGAGACATTTGCATCGTCTGCTTGTGAGATGGTGTCTGAGATAGTACAGTATATATCGGATGATATTAAGCTCAAGACTTTGGAAGCCGATGCGATGTATGCGGGCATTGTTATAGATACACAAAATTTCAATGTTCAAACAGGTGTAAGAACCTTTGAAGCCGCCGCATTTTTGAAGAGAAGCGGCGCGGATGTTACAAGAGTCAGAAAGATGTTCAGAGAGGATGCCGCAGATTACCTTGCTAAGGCTGAGGCTATACATAATGCGGAGATATATGAAAATTATTATGCTATAAGCGAATGTGACTCCGCAAATACGGCATCACCTACTTTGGTATGTGCTCAAGCTGCAAATGACCTTTTGAATATAAAAGGAATAAAGGCAAGTTTTGTTTTGACATTATATAATGATGTCATATATATAAGTGCAAGATCCATGGATGAAGTAAATGTACAAACAATCATGGAGAAGCTTGGAGGCGGAGGGCATCGCTCCGTTGCCGGAGCACAGATAAAAGAGGGAAGTATAGAAGATGCTAAGAATCTTGTAAAGAAGGTTTTGAAGGAATTGATTGAGAGAGGTGAAATATAATGAAGGTTGTGTTATTGGAAGATGTAAAATCTTTAGGAAAAAAGGGAGAAATAGTAGAAGTAAGTGAAGGCTATGCCAGAAACTTTATTATACCTAAGAAAAAAGGTGTGGAAGCCAATAATGTGAACTTAAATACATTAAAGTTACAAAAGGCAAACGAGGAAAAGATAGCAAAAGAAAAGCTTGAGGCTGCAAAGGAACTTGCTGCAAAACTTAATGAAGCGAGCATATCTTTGACAATAAAGGGCGGAAAGGACGGAAGAGCCTTCGGTTCTGTGTCTTCAAAGGAGATTGAGGAGGCTATAAAGGAGCAGCTCGGTCTTGAAATAGATAAGAAGAAGCTTGTTATAGGTGAGCCTATAAAGACTTTCGGAAATCACGAGGTAAAGGTAAAGCTGCACAAGGATGTTACAGCTAACTTAAATGTAAAAGTTGGAGAAGAATAATGGAAGAAGTTCCGGTTAACAGGGTGATGCCCAACAGTATGGACGCCGAGAAAGCTGTTCTCGGCTCTATGCTGCTTGATAAAGAAACTACGGCAACCGCTATAGAGATGCTTGAAGGAAAGGATTTTTACAGCAAGGCATACGGTCTGGTATTTGAATGTATGGTGGAACTTTTCAATGAGGGAAAGCCGATAGACCTGGTACTTATTCAAAACAAATTGCTTGAAAAGCAGGTGCCTCCCGATATAACGAGCCTTGATTTTTTCAGAGGAATAATGGACTCGGTGCCTACCTCGGCAAATATAAAGAATTATTCCAAGATAGTGAAGGACAAGTCAAATTTAAGGAAGCTTATAAGGGTGTCACAGGATATAGTAAATGATTGCTATATCGGTGAAAAGAGTGTCGATGAGCTGTTTGCAAAGACTGAAAATGAAATATTTAAGCTTTTGGAGACTAAAGAGACTAAGGATATAGTGCCTATAGATGAAGTTGTGCTGAATGTGCTGGATAAGATTGAAGCCGCATCAAAAAACAGTGAGACTGTTACCGGTATTCCTACAGGCTTTATCGATTTGGATTATAAGACAAGCGGGTTGCAACCTTCAGATCTTGTCTTGGTTGCCGCCAGACCTTCTATGGGAAAGACCGCATTTGTGCTGAATATAGTACAGAATATCACTATGAAAAAGAAAATATCCTGCATGGTATTTTCACTTGAGATGAGTGCCGAGCAGCTTGTCAACAGACTTTTGAGTATGGAGAGCAATGTGGACTCGCAAAAACTTCGTACAGGTAATCTTAACGACAATGACTGGAGCAGCCTTATAGCCGGTGCTGTAAGCGTAGGTTCTTCCACGCTTGCTATTGATGATACTCCGGGTATTTCCATAAATGAACTCAGGTCAAAGTGTAGGAAGATGAAGCTTGAAAAGGGGCTTGATATTATAATAATTGACTACTTGCAGCTGATGAGTGGAAGCGGCAAATCAAATGTAAGCAGACAGCAGGAAATTTCAGATATTTCAAGAAGCCTTAAAGCGTTGGCAAGAGAGATGAAAGCTCCTGTGATTGCATTGTCACAGCTTTCAAGAGCCTGTGAGACAAGGCCCGATCACAGACCCATGCTTTCAGACCTTAGAGAGTCGGGAGCTATAGAGCAGGACGCCGATGTCGTTATGTTTCTATACAGAGATGACTACTACAATAAAGATACCGAGCATCCCAATGAAGCTGAAGTAATTATTGCAAAGCAAAGAAACGGTGCAATAGGCACTATAAATCTTGTATGGAAGCCGGACATAACAAAGTTTGTAAATATGGCGAGATAATTTGTCTCGCTTTTTTGTACACAAAAATATTTTGACAATAAAAAAGGACCTGCAAAGCAGATCCTTATCTTATGATAAGCAATTATTACCTGAGCAAGTAATAATTAAGCTATAATAGCCTCTGTTGGGCAAACTGAAGCACAAGTTCCGCAGTCGATGCAAGCATCAGCATCGATGTTGTACTGTGTATCTCCCTGTGAAATAGCTCCTACAGGACACTCTCCCTCACAAGTTCCGCAACTAACGCACTTATCTGTAATTGTATATGCCATTGAATTTTCCTCCTAAAATTTATATGTTTCTCTTACTTGATGCCATTCTAATATATATCTTAGAAAATGGCAAGAGGTATTTTCGATGTATTGAATAAAATACAAGCTAGTAAGGTAGTACTAACTATACAAATTATACAATGATTATATGATTGTTTTCAACCAAAATCCGTTAGCTTGCTTTTAAGAGGTTTTTAGTATATAATAACTAATCAAGTTTAAGAAAAAAGGGGAAATAACAATGACCTTATTGGAAAATTGGAGAAATAAAGCTTACGGAGATGCAACAGATAATAAACAAAAAGAAGAGATTTGGAAGAATTACTTCTTGGTGGAAAAAGGAATCTATGAAAAGATTCTTTGTAACCCTAAGGATGTTATCACTTGCACTGTAGCTGAGTTGGCGGCAAAATTTGATACTGATATAGAGACTATCACAGGCTTCTTAGACGGAATAAATGATTCACTAAACAAGCCTAATCCTATTGAAGAGATGAAAGAGGATACTACAATCAGTCTTGATATCGACCTTGAAAAGCTCTACTACAATATGGTGGAAGCTAAAGCGGATTGGCTTTACAACTTACCGCAGTGGGACAGCCTTTTGAGTGAAGATAAGAGAAAAGAACTTTATAAGGCTCAAAAGAAGAGCGGAACTGTAGTAAAAGAAAAGAAAGTCGGCAGAAACGATCCTTGTCCTTGCGGAAGCGGCAAGAAGTACAAGTTCTGCTGCGGTAAAAACTAAATAGAGGTAGCATTTTAGGTGGCGGTTTGACTGTCACCTAAAATTTTAAGGATAAATAATGGAACAGTATACAAACTTTGCAAAAGTATATGACTTATTCATGGATAATGTACCCTATGAAAAATGGGTAAAGCAGATAAAAGATATATTACAGGCTGAAAATATATATGACGGACTTATATGTGATCTGGGTTGCGGAACAGGTACTATAACAGAGAGTCTTGCAAACAGCGGCTATGATATGATCGGTATAGATAATTCATACGATATGCTGGAGGTTGCAACCGAGAAAAAATACGAGTCCGGAAATGATATATTGTACTTATGTCAGGACATGAGAGAGTTTGAACTTTACGGTACGGTAAGGGCCGTAGTCTCAAGATGTGACAGTTTAAACTATATACAAAGTCTGAAGGATTTGAAAAAAGTGTTTGCGCTTGTGAACAATTATCTCGATCCGGGCGGTCTGTTTATCTTTGATATGAATACTGTATATAAGTATAAAAATATACTGGGTGACAATACTTTTGCGGAAGTAAGAGATATGGCGGGCTTTATATGGGAAAACTCATATGACAGTGAAAAAAGGATAAATGAATATGATTTGAATCTGTTTATAAAGCTTGAAGGAAATACATATCAGAGGTTTGAAGAGAGACATGTACAAAAGGCATTCACATTTGAAGAGATAGTATCCGCTATAGAAGCAAGCAAAATGGTGCTTGAGAGCTATGTGGATGCGGATAATCAAAAGTCTGTAAGTGAGAGTACGGAGAGGATACTTTTTGTAGTTAGAGAGAAGGGTAAATAAATGAAAGATTATATGGTGAAAGCCACAGCGGCAAACGGCTATATAAGAGCGTTTGCAGCAACTACAAGGGATTTGGTTGAAGAGGCGAAAGACGACCACAACACATCACCTGTAGCCACAGCGGCACTTGGCAGAATGCTTACGGCAGCCGCAATGATGGGAAGTATGATGAAGGGGGAAAAGGACCTTCTTACACTGAAGATAGAAGGTGACGGTCCGCTTGGCGGAGTGATTGCCACTGCAAACAATCATGGAGAGGTGAAAGGATATCCTTTCAATCCTACAGTGCTTATACCTGCCAATGCCAAGGGAAAGCTTGATGTGGCTGAGGCTATCGGTGTCGGACTTATGAGTGTAATAATGGATACAGGCATGAAAGAACCGTATGTAGGTCAGGTTGCGCTGCTATCAGGTGAGATAGCTGAGGATTTGACATACTACTACGCGACAAGCGAGCAGACTCCGTCAAGTGTAGGTCTTGGAGTGCTGTTAAATAAGGACAACACTATAAAGGCGTCAGGCGGATTTATAATACAGCTTATGCCGGGATGTCCTGACGAGGTAATAGATAAACTGGAAGAAAAGATAAACGGCTTAAGTCCGGTTACAACAATGCTTAGTGAGGGAATGTCGCCAAATGATATATTAAAGCATATCCTGGGTGATATGGAGCTTGAGTTTACTGAAAGTCTTGACCTTTCATTTAAGTGCAACTGCAATAAAGAAAGAATAGAAAAGGCACTTATAAGTGTGGGAGAAAAAGAACTCAAAGAAATGATAGACGATGGTAAGCCTATAGAGGTAAAGTGTCATTTTTGTAATAAAGCATATGAGTTTAAGGTAAATGAGCTTGAGGATATGTTAAGGAAAGCTACATCAAAGTAGTTACAATGTGGTAGTGGAAATAAAAAAGAGCTCTGTAAAGAGCTCTTTAAACATATATGATTACCTAACGACTGTAACATTTACAGCCTGCGGACCCTTGGCACCCTCTGTCAAATCATACTCGACTGAGTTGCCTTCATTAAGAGTCTTAAATCCGTCCATGTTTAAATCAGAAAAATGTACGAATACATCGTTTCCACCTTCATCTGAGATGAAACCGTAACCTTTCTGGTTATTAAACCACTTAACTGTACCTCTGTTCATAATAATGCCTCCAAATAAATAAGTGTAACTACAGAAAAAAGTTAAATAGCTTGCAAGATTATAGGCTCAATAATCCGATTCAGGGATAATTATAAGTCGTTCTTTGTTTTGATGAAAGTAAAACTTTCTATCATCAAGCATTCTAGTGGTAATTTTTATCTGCAATATTATGTTACCATAGAATGTATGTATTGTCAAATATTTTAATTAGAGGAGATAGATATTTATGCATAATAACAGTGTATTTAATCATTTAAAGACAATAAATAAACATAAGCTAACTGTAATGGACCTTTGTTTTAAAATTGGCTTAATTAAGCAAGGTTTACTACACGATTTAAGCAAATACTCGCCGGAAGAGTTCTTAATCGGTATCAAATATTACCAAGGTGACAAGAGTCCGAACTCTGCAGAGAAGCTTGAAAAGGGATATTCAAGCTCCTGGTTACATCACAAAGGCAGAAATAAACACCACTTCGAGTACTGGATTGACTACGGAAAAGATATGAAAGACGGCCTTCAGGGCATGAAAATGCCTTTAAAATACGTGCTTGAGATGTGCTGTGACAGAATAGCGGCCTCAAGAGTGTACTCGGGAAGTGAATATACAACAGACGTTCCTTGGAATTATTACAGTAAAAGAAAAGACTATATGGATATACATAAGGATACAAGAGCTTTGCTTGAAAAGATTCTTCTTATAAATAAGAATGAGGGAGAAAAGAAGGCTTTGGCCTATATGAGATGGATGCTGAAACACCCATATTTATACTAAAAAATATTTATGTCTTATTAAAAATTGTTTGAGATATACAATTAAAAGTAATATAAAACCCTTATAATCTGATTTTATAAGGGTTTTATAAATTAGAGGCTGTATTTGTAAATTTTTATATCAATTTTCTGAATAATCCAATCATTGTTTTAAAAGTTTGAATTGTTTGAGCATTTCGATGGCATACTCTCTGAAAAAGACCTTGTCTGAAAAATCAAGCTTTGCTAAATTTATATATTTTTCTTTAGATTTATATTCTTTTCTAAAGATTTCACCAATTAATCCTGTATTAAAACATGGAATATACTCGGCAACTTGCTTTATATAGGCGGTTTGTTTTGTGGCTTTCTTTTTTACACTCTTATCTACAAATTCACCTATACTTTTATGTACGGCGTAGTCTTCAATTGTCAGATAATAGTAGTCTTTGTAGTTCTCAAAGAAAAACTTCAGCTCAGACTTCAGTATGGGAATATCAAGTATAAGTTTATTCTCTGAAGCGTTTAAAAATATTTCATCTTCAATGCTTAGTTTATAATCAAGGTACTCGTTGCAGGTATAATAAAGCGTGAGAAAGTCCTCATTCTTTTTTATATCCGAGAGTGTAAAATCCGAATTGAAAAAATCCACAAAGGAGAGCATCTCAACGACCTTAAGCATACCAAGTAAATCCTCTTCATTGTGTAAGAGTAAAAGATGAAGAATTTTTTCATCACGACTGTTTATATAGTCGTAGTAAAACCTTATAAGCGTACCTCCGTCATACTTATCCTCTCTGTAAAGCCCCAGAAACTCTTCCAAGGACTTTTGGTTCATTCTCTCAAGTCCGAGAGGCTTTTTTAAATATCTTACCTCTTTGTAGATATCAAGACTTTTGTAGGTTTCAAGCGGATTAAACAGATAGTACTGCTTTGAACATTCTCTGATATAAGGCAAATCAAAGCCGTCACCGTTGAAATTTATCAGTGTATCAAAGTCTGCGGCATATTCAAAAAAAGCTTGCAGCACGGCGGTTTCATCGGAGAGGCTCTCACAAAACCACTGCTTGAATATAACAGTATCATTATCGATATTTATGCTGCCTATAAGATAGAGGTTTGAGTTTTTGGGACTGAGTCCGGTAGTTTCTATATCAAAAAACAGCAGCCTTTTGACATCACCGATTTTTGATAAATCGTATTTTATATTATTTTTAAATTTCTTTGTTATCTCTTTCATATCTATATTATAATAGTTATTTATAGGTAAATCAAGAAATCACGAAAGTATGTTCGATTTCAATTGATTTATAATCCTGTAGTATGTTATGATAAAATAAAGAAGAAAATAAATGTAGCAGATTTTAGGAAGAACTATGATTGCATATATAAAAGGAATTGTAACTGAAAAGAATATAAATACCGTGGTAGTGGAGTGTGGCGGAATCGGATATGATATTTTCGCTACGGGCAGAGATATTGATAAGCTGTCAAAGGGCGGTGAAGTACTTATACATACATATTTGAGGATTTCAGAGGATGCGCACACGCTTTACGGCTTTTTGAATAAGGACGATATGGATATGTTTAAAAAGCTTATCAGTGTAAGCGGAGTGGGACCGAAGGCGGCTCTAAGCATTATGTCCACATTAAGCGGCTTTGACCTTAAGATGGCAATAGTATCTGAAGATCACAAGGCTATCAGTGCGGCTGTAGGTGTAGGAGTAAAGATTGCAAAAAAGATAATCCTTGAACTTAAAGAAAAGGTGGATATAGACGGTATAGCTTCCATAGAAGCAGATAATACCGGTGTAAGCTCTGTCGCATCCGAGGTTGTGGAAGCACTTGTATCACTCGGTTATTCAAGCAGTGAAGCCTATAAGGCTGTAAAAGATATCGAGGTTAAAGACGGTGATACGACTGAGGATGTATTGAAGCTTGCGTTAAAGAAGATGGCTATATTCTAAGTGAAGTGAGTGTGAAGATGGAAAAAAGGATAATTTCAACTGAAATAACAAAAGAAGATAAGCAGATAGAAAAGAGTCTTAGACCGCAGTTTTTGAGTGAATATATCGGTCAGGAGAAAATTAGGAAAAATCTTAAAGTCTATATAGATGCCGCCAAGCTTAGAAAAGAGAGCCTTGACCATGTGCTGTTTTACGGACCTCCGGGACTTGGAAAGACTACTCTTTGTAATATAATAGCAAACGAGATGGGTACAAATCTTAAGGTGACTTCAGGCCCGGCTATTGAAAAACCGGGTGATATGGCAGCTATACTTAACAATCTGAATGAGGGCGATGTGCTCTTTGTAGACGAGATACATAGGCTCAACAGGCAGGTGGAAGAGGTGTTGTATCCTGCTATGGAAGATTTTGTGATAGATATTGTGATAGGTAAGGATGCCGGAGCCAGAAGTATCAGACTTGATTTGCCCAAGTTTACTTTGGTGGGAGCGACTACAAGAGCCGGGCTGCTTACGGCACCGCTGCGTGACAGATTCGGTGTGGTACAAAAGCTTGAGTTTTATAATACGGACGAGCTTAAGGAGATAGTGAGACGTTCAGCAACAGTGCTGGGTGTGGAGATAGATGAGAGCGGAGCCATAGAGATCGCAAGAAGAAGTCGCGGTACACCGAGACTTGCAAACAGACTGCTAAAGCGTGTAAGAGATTTTGCGCAGGTAAAATACAACGGAGTAATTGATAAGAGTGTGGCTGATTTTGCACTTGATACTTTGGATGTGGACAAGCTTGGGCTTGACAACAACGACAGAATGATTTTGCTTACTATAATAGAGAAATTCGGCGGAGGTCCTGTAGGACTTAATACCTTAAGTGCCGCAATCGGAGAGGATGCAGGCACACTTGAGGAGGTATATGAGCCGTATTTGCTGATGAACGGACTTATAAACAGAACGCCGGGCGGAAGAGTTGCGACTGAGAATGCATATATTCACCTGGGTATTGAAATGAAAGGTTGATGATGAAGATAACAGAGCTTTTGGCGCCTGCCGGCTCATATGAGAGCTTGGTGGCGGCGGTCAATGCGGGAGCGGATGCGATATATATCGGAGGAAAGAAGTTTTCCGCCAGAGCGTATGCAAACAATCCTGATGAGGATGTGCTTATAAAGGGGATTGAATATGCACATACCTTCGGTGTAAGTGTATATATGACAATCAATACACTTTTTAAAGAAAGTGAGATGGATGAACTCTTTGACTACATAAAGACCTACTACAATGCAGGTATTGATGCCGTAATTGTGCAGGATTTGGGAGTATTTGAGTTTATCAGAAAGCATTTTAAAAAGCTTCCTATACATGCCAGCACACAGATGACCATTACAGGAAGTTACGGTGCAATATTTTTGAAAAATATAGGTGCGAGCAGAATAGTCCCTGCCAGAGAGATATCACTTGCAGAAATAAAGGATATCGACAGTAAATGTGATATAGAAATAGAGTGCTTTGTACATGGAGCGCTCTGTTACTCATACTCCGGTCAATGTCTTATGAGTTCCATAATAGGAGGAAGAAGCGGCAACAGAGGCAGATGTGCACAGACTTGCAGACTGCCTTATGACCTGTATGAAAACGGTAAGAAGTTAAATAAGGCCGATGAGCGTAATCTTTTAAGCTGCAAGGATTTATGCAGCCTTGATATTTTGCCGGATTTGATAGAGTCAGGGATTGACTCACTGAAAATAGAGGGCAGAATGAAGGCGCCAAGGTATACAGCCGGAGTTGTAAGTATATGGAGAAAGTATCTTGATTTGTATAATTCAAAGAAAAGAGTCGGATATAAGGTAGATAAGAAAGACAGAAAACTTTTGCTTGACCTTTTTGACAGAGGCGGACAGACGGAAGGCTATTATAAGGAACATAACGGCAGGGATATGATTGCGGTACATGAAAAACCTGCAAACAAAGATGTGAATGCCGATTACTTTGAATACCTTGATAAGACATTTGTAGAGGGCAAGAAAGTACTGCCTGTTTTGGGAGCGGTAAAGATTAAAAAAAATATGCCTATAAGCTTTGAAGTGAGTGTAAACAATCTGAGAGATGCTTACGGCAGGCAAGAGCAGGTAAAGAGTATATCCATAGAAGTATCAGGTGAGGTACCGCAGCTTGCAAAGACCAGAGCAAGCTCTGCTTGTGATGTGGAAAAACAGCTTAAAAAGACAGGTAATACCTTATTTACATTTGAAAGTCTTTATATTGATATGGATGAGGGCTTATTTATCCCTGTAAAGACTTTAAATGAATTAAGAAGAGATGCACTTGATAAGCTATATCAAAAGATATTGGACAGATACAGAAGAGATGACAGCGATGTAGTCGACTATACCGGTTTTATATATCCACATTCCGCTATAAAGGACGAAAATAAGACAGAAACAAAGTTTAATATACTCTGTGAAACTTTAGAGCAAATAGATGCCACAGTCGACTTTGCAAAAAGTGAGGGAATCGTCTTTGATGAAATAAGTATAGAAAGCGAGCTGATATCGGAGTCTTCACTATATGATAAGCTAAACTCGATAAGAGAGTGTTGTGCCGCATTTAATCTTTATATGCCGCATATTTTCAGAGATGAGGCCAAGGCGTTTTTTAACAAATATTTACAAAGGATAAGAGAGCTTAAGTTTGATAATTTTATAGTAAGAAGCTTGGAAGAAATCTTCTATATTAATGACAATATAGATAATAATGCGAATATTATCCTTGATTACAGCGTTTATGCTTACAATAAGAATACAGTAGACTTTTATAATGACAAGTTCAATATAAAAAGACTTACATATCCGCTTGAGCTTAATCTTTCGGAGATAAGACAGCTTGACAACCCGGGCAATGAGATGATTGCATACGGAAAGATACCTATGATGGTGTCTGCACAGTGCTTAAAGAAGACTACAAAGGGATGTGATCACAAAAAAGAGATACTTGTTTTAAAGGACAGAAAAAACAGTGAGATGCAGGTAAAGACTCACTGTGATTTTTGCTACAACACTATTTTAAATTCAAAGCCTTTATCAATTCTCGGCATGGAAAAGGAAGTAAAAAAGATATCACCAAGTATTTTAAGGCTTTGGTTTACCACGGAGAATGCAGGTGAAACAAAGAATGTGCTGAGAAAATATTTGGATGATTTTTGTAATAATGTCAGCGTTTTAAATATAGATGACTTTACAAGAGGGCATCTTAAAAGGGGCATAGAGTGATATGTCCTTTACTATAATGCATCATTGGTTTATACTTCTTTTAGTTATCACTAAAGTGGAGGTGTGCAATGATAGAAGCAACTAGCTGCGGTGGTGTAGTTATATATCATGGAAAGATATTGACCTTATTTAAAAATTATAAAAATAAGTATGAGGGATGGGTTTTGCCAAAGGGAACTGTAGAGCATGGTGAGACATTTGAACAGACTGCACTAAGAGAAGTATATGAAGAGACCGGAGCGAAGGCCCGAATAGTACAATTCATAGGAACAAGCCATTATACATTCAATACGAGTACGGATTTGATTGATAAAAGAGTACACTGGTTTTTGATGAAGGCGGACAGCTACTTTTCAAGGCCGCAAAGAGAAGAGTATTTTGTGGATTCGGGTTATTATAAATACCATGAATCCTTTCATCTTTTAAAGTTTTCAAATGAGAGGATGATGCTTGAGCGAGGTTACAATATTTATACCGAATTAAAGAGAATTGGGAGATGGAATGATAGATTTTAAAGAGTGTTATGTAATGAATTTTGAAAACGCCATGAGGGGAGCAAGAAATCCTATGAACTCATGGGCAAGGTCCGACAGTCACTATGATGAAAAAGGTAATTATATTTTGGGTGAGAATGACCTTTCACTTGCAAAAAGGCTTAGAAATGCCGGAACAAGCGATCACAGAAAGTATTTAAGACAGATAATGGTTTCTATAGATATTACGGCTCCTATGTATTGGTGGAAAGAATATGACACTTACAAGGTTGCAACGGTAGCAAACTCCACCTCCACAATGCATAAGATTCATTCAAAACCTTTTGAACTTGATGATTTTTCACATGATCATCTTGGGGGAAACGGTCTTAATATTTTGAAAAATCTTATAGATGAACTTGAGAAGATAAGACTTTTATATGTGGAGACTAAGGATAAGGCACTTTGGTATGAGCTTATACAGCTGCTGCCTTCAAGCTACAATCAGATGAGAACCTGTACACTTAATTATGAGACTTTGGTGAATATATACAGGTCAAGAAAAAATCACAAGCTTGATGAGTGGAGAAGTTTTTGTGATTGGATAAAGACATTACCGTATGCAAATGAAATCATTATAGCCGAGGATTAAGATGAATATAATAGTTGCGGTAGATAAAAAATGGGGTATCGGTAACAAGGGAAAACTTTTGGTATCAATACCCAGAGATAAAAAACTTTTCAGAGAAGAGACTACAGGAAAGGTGATAATAATGGGACATAATACATTATTATCACTTCCCGGCTCACAGCCGCTTGCAGGAAGAAAAAATATAGTACTGTCAAGAGATAGCTCTCTTTCTATAAAAGGCGCTACTGTTTTAAACAGTGTAGATGCCTGCATAGATTACTTAAATAAAAACAATATAAAAGACAGTGATGTTTTTGTGATAGGGGGAGAAAGTGTTTATAACGATTTCTTGCCCTATTGTGATATTGCGCATATTACATATATAGACTATGAGTATGAAGCGGACAGACATTTTTTAAATTTGGATATCAGTAATGAATGGAGTCTTGTTCTTGAAACAGAGGAAGAGACATATTTTGATATACCGTATACATTCAGATTATATAAGAGAAAGTAAATAGGCTTTAGCTACATAAGGGTCTAATATAAATATTTTTTGAGAGGCAAAAAGATGGATAAGAAATTTGATTTGTTGACTTTCGGGCAGGCACTTTTAAGACTTTCACCGATAAGAGATGACAGACTGGTAAGAGGAGAAACTCTTATCAGACAGGTAGGCGGAGCGGAACTTAATGTTGCGGTGGGAGCTTCACTGCTTGGACTTAAGACCGGCGTAATAACCAAATTACCTTCACATGAGATGGGAGCTTATATAAAAAATACTGTCAGATCCTACGGTATAAGCGATGACTATATAATATATGATAAAAGTAAAGATGCAAGAGTCGGAATATATTTTTATGAGCACGGAGCGTATCCAAGAAAGCCTAATGTAATCTATGACAGAAAAAACTCATGTTTTGAAAATATAAATATAAACGAGTTTAAGGATGATATGTACAAGTCTACAACCTGCTTTCATACAACAGGTATCACATTGGCACTTTGTAAAAATTCAAGAGAAACAGCCATTGAGATGATAAAAAAGTTCAAAGAAAACGGATCCATTATATCATTTGATGTGAATTTCAGGGCAAATCTTTGGACAGGAGATGAAGCAAGACAAACTATAGAGAGAATACTTCCTTTTGTGGATATTTTCTTTTGCTCGGAGGACACCGCCAGACTTACTTTTGATAAAAGCGGCGATGTAAAAGATATTATGAAGTCATTTACACAGGAATACCCTATATCGATAGTGGCATCCACACAGAGAGTTGTACATTCTCCTAAGGTACATGACTTCGGATCTGTAATATACAATGCATATCAGGATGAGTTTTACACCGAAGAACCGTATAAGTCCATTGACGTTGTGGACAGGATAGGCAGCGGCGACGCATATATTGCAGGTGCACTCTACGGACTTTTACACTACAGACTGGATTGCAGGAAGGCTATAGCATACGGAAATGCATATTCTGCAGTAAAAAATACTATACCGGGTGATATTCCTTCCTCAAATCTTAACGATATAGATAATATTATTGCAGACCACAATATGACAGAAGGCTATAGATCTGAAATGAACAGATAGCGTATAAAGGCGATTGTTTTTTAAAATAAACAAAAAATTAACGAAGTATTCTGATATATTGCTCTGAACAGGGTTGGTTTTTTCTTTTTTTTATGTTACTATAGACATGAGATTTTATCTATTTGGAGGAATAAGCAATATGTTTCCTATTGTAAAAAAAAGACAATTAGCTGAAAATATTTATCTTTTTGATGTTTTGGCTAAGAGAGTGGCATCAAAATGTCTTCCCGGCGAATTCGTTATTGTAAAACAGAATGAGCAGGGTGAAAGAATCCCTTTGACTGTCTGTGACTATGACAGAGAAGCCGGAACTGTTACCATCGTTATTCAGGTTATTGGCGGCTCAACCAGACTGATAGCGGATGACCTCAAAGAAGGCGATGAGTTCATGGACTTTGTGGGTCCGCTTGGAAACCCGAGTGACCTTATATCTGAGGATATTGAAGAGCTTAAGAAAAAGAAGATCCTTTTTGTAGCCGGAGGTCTTGGAACCGCTCCTGTATATCCGCAGGTTAAGTGGCTTCACGAAATGGGCATTAAGGCTGACGTGGTACAGGGTGCCAAGAGTAAGGACTTTGTAATACTTGAGGATGAGCTTAAGTCGGTATCCGACAATCTTTATGTATGTACAGATGACGGTTCTTACGGCTTTAAGGGTCTTGTAACAGACAAGATAAAAGATCTTGTACAAAATGAAGGAAAGAAATATGATCATTGTGTTGTTATCGGACCGATGATTATGATGAAGTTCGTATCACTTCTCACAAAGGAACTTGGTATACCTACAATTGCCAGTATGAATACCATTATGGTAGACGGTACAGGTATGTGCGGTGCCTGCAGACTTTCTGTCGGAGATGAAATCAAATTTGCATGTGTTGACGGTCCTGAGTTTGATGCTCATAAGATCAATTTCAATGAGGCACTTCAAAGATTGCAGATATATAAGACGGAAGAAGGCAAGGAACTTTTGAAGGTTATAGAAGGCGAAACACATCACGGTGGATGTGGCGTATGTGGAGGTGACAAATAATGGCACAGGATATGTGGAAGAAAGTTGCTGTTGCTGAACAGGACCCTGAGGTAAGAGCTAAGAATTTTGATGAGGTATGTCTTGGATACTCCAAAGAAGAAGCTATGGAAGAAGCTGCAAGATGCTTCAACTGTAAAAATGCAAAGTGTATACAGGGTTGTCCCGTATCAATCAACATCCCGGGATTCATTCAGGAGATATTAAAGGACGATATTGAGGGTGCTTCAGATGTTATAGCACAGTCAAGTTCACTGCCTGCAGTATGCGGTAGAGTTTGTCCGCAGGAAACACAGTGCGAGGGCGTATGTATCAGAGGAAACAGAGGTGAGGCCGTTTCTATAGGTAAGCTTGAGAGATATGTAGCGGATACAGCAAGAAAGATGGGCATCAAGCCTAAGGCAAATCCTAATAAGAACGGTAAGAGAGTAGCTGTAATAGGTTCAGGTCCTGCAGGACTCAGCTGCGCCGGAGACCTTGCAAAGCTCGGATATGAAGTTACCATATTTGAAGCATTACATGAGCCGGGCGGCGTTTTAATCTACGGTATTCCCGAGTTCAGGTTGCCTAAGGACGGAGTGGTACTCCCTGAGATACAAAACGTTATCGACCTTGGCGTAAAGATTGAGACTGACGTTATTATCGGTAAGACCGTTACTATTGATGAACTTCTTGATGAAGAGGGCTTTGATGCGGTATTTATCGGTTCAGGTGCCGGACTTCCTATGTTTATGGGTATTCCGGGCGAGAACGCAAACGGTGTGTTCTCTGCAAATGAGTACCTTACAAGAAACAACCTTATGAAGGCATACAGAGACGACTATCATACACCTATCATAAAGAGTAAGAAAGTATGCGTTGTCGGCGGCGGAAATGTTGCTATGGATGCTGCAAGAACAGCTCTCAGACTCGGTGCCGAAGTACATATCGTATACAGAAGAAGTGAAGCCGAGTTACCTGCAAGAGCAGAGGAAGTTCACCATGCAAAGCAGGAAGGTATTATCTTTGACCTGCTTACAAACCCTGTAGAGATCATTGAAGATGAGAAGGGTTGGGTAAAGGGAATGAAGGTTGTCAAGATGGAACTTGGTGAGCCTGATGCAAGCGGAAGAAGAAGACCGGTTGCTATAAAGGGCAGTGAGTTCGTTATTGACTGTGATACCGTAATCATGTCACTTGGTACTTCACCGAATCCGCTTATTGCAAAGACTACAGACGGACTTGATATCAACAAGTGGAAATGTATCGAAGCTGATGAAAAGACAGGTCAGACATCCAGAGAGGGTGTATTTGCAGGCGGTGATGCCGTTACAGGTGCCGCAACCGTTATCCTTGCCATGGAGGCGGGCAGAGCGGGTGCAAAGGGAATAGATGAGTACCTTTCAGGAAAATAATATATAAATAAATAATATAAATTTTGAGCCTTTATCATAGTATTTTATAAAAAATAACTGTGATAAAGGCTTTAGTATGTCTATTTGTTATAGCTACTATAAAAAAATAATATAGGCATTTCAAATGTGTTTATTGACAGACTTATATGAAATAAATATAATGAGATGAGTTTGACTAAATTTTTAAATTTTATGGAGGTATTATGAAGAAAAGAGTATTATTGTCAGCATTGGCATTAACTTTTGGATTGGCACTTACAGCCTGCGGAAACTCAGGTTCTAATAAGGCGGCAGATACAGGTTCAAAGAGTGAAACGGAAGCTGCAAAGGTGGACGGAGATGTATTTACTATAGGTTCTACAGGTCCTCTTACAGGAGCTGCGGCATCTTACGGTAACTCTGTAAAGAACGGTGCAACTGTAGCTATTGACGAGATCAATGCGGCAGGCGGTGTAAAGGTCGGAGATAAGACATATAAGCTTGCTCTTAATTTTCAGGATGACGAGGCAAAGGAAGATAAGGCCGTTAACGCATATAACAAGCTTATGGACAGCGGTATCAATGTATATATGGGTGCCGTAACAAGCGGTTCTTCACTTGCACTTACAGATTTGACAGCAAAGGACAATATCTTACAGCTTACACCTTCAGGTTCAGCTAAGGATATCACAAAGAATCCTAACGCATTCAGACTTTGCTTTACAGATCCTCTTCAGGGAAAGATGATTGCGGATTTTGTACTTGACCAGGGATATGAGAGCGTAGCGGTTTTATATAACAACTCGGACGAGTACTCAACAGGTGTTTATGAGGCTTTCAAAGACGAGCTTAATACAAAAGGTCAGTCTGCTCTTATAGTAAATGAGCAGTCATTTACAAACGATGATGTGGACTTTACAACACAGCTTACACAGATCAAGGCTTCAGGCGCAAAGATTATTTTCGTACCTGCATACTATGAGGCGGCTGCACATATCGTACAGCAGGCAAAGCAGCAGGGTATTGATGCGGCTTTTGTAGGTTCAGACGGTTGGGACGGTATACTCGGACAGCTTACAGACAAGACACAGGCTGAAGGCGCCGTATTCTTAAGTCCGTTCCTTGCTTCAGATCCTTCTGCAGCCAAGTTTACAGACGCTTATAAGAAGGCATACAATGCAACTCCTGATCAGTTCGCAGCTGACGGTTATGATTCTGTATATGTAATCAAGGCGGATATGGAGAAAGCCGGAAGCATTAAGAGTGAAGACCTTATAAAGGCTATGACTGAGATTCAGGTTGACGGTATCACAGGAAAGGTATCATTCTCAGCTGACGGTGAGCCTAACAAAGAGCCTAAGTTTGTTACTATAACAAACGGTGAGTATCAGCTTTTTGATAATAACTAAAAAAACCGAGAGGACGGGATATATGTCCCATCCTCTTTTTTAAACATAGACCTCGGAAAGCTTCCGGCATCAGTCGGGAGTTTTCCGTAGTTTAGGTAAAGAGGGGTAATGAAATGTTAATTAACTTTATTGAGCAGTTAATAAACGGTTTGAGGACCGGAAGCATTTATGCGTTGATTGCTATAGGCTATACAATGGTATACGGTATAGCCAAAATGATAAATTTTGCCCATGGAGATATAATAATGGTAGGTGCTTACGCCCTTTACTTTAGTATATCCGTTTTGGGACTTCCTGTACCGGTAGCGCTTGTAATAACTGTTATTGTGTGTGCGGTACTTGGAGTGGTAATAGAAAAGGTGGCATATAAGCCGCTTAGAAGTGCACCTCCGCTTGCGGTTTTGATTACCGCTATCGGTATGAGCTTCTTTTTACAGAGCGCTTCACTTCTTATATTCGGATCGACACCGATTCCTTTCCAGTCTGTAATTCCGAATGTGAATATAAGTGTAGGGCCTGTGGTTATTTCAAGTATAACGGTGGTTACCTTGATAGTAACGGCCATAGCTATGATACTTCTTACACTGTTTGTAAATAAGACAAAGATGGGTTCGGCGATGCGAGCCGTATCTGAGGATAAGGGTGCTGCAGAACTTATGGGAATCAATGTAAACAGTACTATTTCACTTACATTTGCTATCGGTTCCGCACTTGCCGCAGTTGCAGGTGTACTGTATATATGTCAGTATCAGTCTATGAAGCCGACACTTGGAGCACTTCCGGGAATCAAGGCGTTCGTAGCGGCGGTACTTGGCGGTATAGGAAGCATACCGGGTGCGATGCTTGGCGGAATACTGCTTGGGCTTATTGAGAGTGTTTCAAAGGCATATATCTCAACTGAGCTTGCAGATGCTATTGTTTTCGGCGTGTTGATTGTAGTGTTACTGTTCAGACCGTCAGGACTTTTGGGTAAGAAAAAGATTGTAAAGGTATAGGTGATATATGAAGGTAAATAAAAAAACTATAATAAATATAGTAATAATGTTGCTGGCCTATGCATTGGTATTTGTGTTGATAAATTCAGGTGTGTTAAGCAGACAGTATAAGTCGCTTATAGTTCCGATATGTGTAAATATAATGTTGGCTGTGTCACTTAACCTTGTAACCGGATTTTTGGGAGAGCTTTCGCTCGGTCATGCAGGCTTTATGTCAATAGGTGCATATTCAAGTGCCCTTATTTCTATTGCATTAAGCAATACATTGCCTCCTGCACTTGCTTTTTTTATAGCATTGCTTTGCGGAGGAATATTGGCCGCATTTTTCGGATTCATAATCGGTGTGCCTGTACTTAGACTCAGAGGAGACTATTTGGCGATAGTGACTCTTGCTTTCGGTGAGATAATAAAGTCTATTATCAACTACCTTAAGTTTACAGGCGGTTCAAAGGGGCTAAGTAAGATACCGCTTTATTCGGATTACAGAAACTTTACCGTAGTATTTATTATAACGGTGATAACCATAGTTTTGATTTCAAACCTTATAAATTCAAGAGACGGAAGAGCGATAAAGTCCATTCGTGACAATGATATTGCGGCCGAATCTATAGGTATAAATATAAGTAAGTATAAGGTAAGTGCATTTGTTATTGCTGCGGGATTTGCAGGAATTGCAGGCGCACTCTACGCTCACAATGTAGGTATTATAAAGCCGAGTATATTTGACTACAACAAGTCTATAGAGATACTTGTATTCGTGGTACTTGGAGGTATGGGCAATATTCCTGGTTCTATAATCTCGGCAATAATACTTACATTGCTGCCTGAGTTCTTAAGAGGTGCGGATAATTTGAGAATGTTACTCTATGCAATAGTACTTATTGTAATGATGATATTCAACAACAGTAAATTTAAGTCAAGCTTATCTCTTAATAAGACTTTCAGAAAGCTTGGAAAGGAGGAATAATGCTGGAGTGTAAAAATCTCGGAATACAGTTTGGCGGATTAAAAGCCGTTGACAGTTTTAATCTGAATATAGAAAAAGGAATGTTGTACGGACTTATAGGACCAAACGGTGCAGGTAAAACTACAGTATTTAACCTTCTTACAGGAGTGTATAAGCCTACAACCGGAACTATAAGACTTGACGGTAAATTGATAAACGGAAAAACACCTACTCAAATCAACAATATTGGCATTGCCAGAACATTTCAGAATATAAGACTTTTTTCAAATATGTCGGTACTTGACAATGTTAAGGTGGCGCTTCATGAGAAGGTGAAATATCCGCTTCTTGCATCCATGACTCATATGTTCGGCTTTAATAAAAAAGAAAAAGAGATGGATGAGCTTGCAACCGATATACTTAAAGTATTTTCACTTGATGATAAGAGCGACACTTTATCAGGCAATCTGCCTTACGGTGAGCAAAGAAAGCTTGAGATTGCAAGAGCGCTTGCTACAAGTCCTTCACTTTTACTGCTTGATGAGCCGGCTGCAGGTATGAATCCGAATGAGACTGAAGAACTTATGGAGACTATCAGACAGATAAGAGACAGATATAATCTGACAATACTTTTGATAGAGCATGATATGAAGCTTGTTGCAGGTATCTGTGAGAAACTCTCCGTGCTTAACTTCGGTACGGAGCTTGCAAGCGGTACACCGAGTGAGGTACTTAACAACCCTGAAGTTATTACAGCGTATTTGGGAGAATAGGAGGGACTATGGAAATATTAAAAGTAAATAACCTGGTCGTAAACTATGGAATGATAAAGGCTGTAAAGGGTGCAAGTTTTTTTGTAAATCAAGGTGAGATAGTGGCGCTGATAGGTGCAAACGGTGCCGGAAAGACTTCCATATTGCATACAATCACAGGACTTCTTAGCGCAAAAGACGGAAATATAGAGTTTGAAGGTAAGGATATCACAAGAACCAAGGCGCATGATATTGTTAAGCTCGGTATGGCACATGTTCCTGAAGGCAGAAGAGTGTTCGGAGATTTGACAGTACTTGAAAATCTGAAACTCGGAGCGTATATAAGAAATGACAAATCCGGTATAGAAGAGAGTCTTGAGAAAATATATAAGAGATTTCCAAGACTGGCAGAGAGAAAATCTCAGCTTGCAGGTACTCTCTCAGGCGGTGAGCAGCAGATGCTTGCAATGGGCAGAGCGCTTATGAGCAACCCTAAGGTAATAGTAATGGATGAGCCTTCAATGGGACTCTCGCCGCTGTATGTAAATGAGATATTTGATATTATAGAAGAAATACATAAGAGTGGAACCACCGTACTTTTGGTGGAGCAGAATGCTAAAAAGGCACTCGGTATTGCAGACAGGGCCTATGTACTTGAGACCGGAAATATAGTATTGGACGGAGACGCCAAGACACTGATGAATGACGACAGTGTAAAAAAGGCATATCTCGGAGAATAAAAAGAGGACACATTTGTGTCCTTTTTTATTCTATACCTCCGAGAAGTTTTTTCATAATATACTGATAGATATCCTGACTGCATGAACGCCAGTTGTTGGTCATAATGGTGGCCTGTTCCTCGTCAGGTGAGTTGATTTCTATATTTATAAGAGGGGTTTTGCCTTCGAGCACTTCACAGTGTACGATAAGGTCATTGCCCGGAAGCTTATAATATTCGGCGGTAGTGGAAACTTCGTTTCGCATACGGAACTTGTTTTCCTGTATAAATTCATTTATATCGGTGATAATGGCAGGTGAAATCTGATTTCCGAAAAATGAGAGAGCTTCTTCACCCTCTTTTGTCATCTCATATCTTGAAGTATTGTTGATATTTTCAACACTTATAAGGTTTGCTTCAAGCAGCTCTGTAAGAGCCTGCTGAACAATAAAATATGTGGTATATTCCTTGCTGACAAAAAAGTCTGATATATTTGAGTTGGTAAGCGGGAATTTCACTTGCTTTAACATATATAGTATCATCAATTTGTATAATGTCATAGGTTCTGAGAGCATCATGTGACCTCCTGTGTATTATAAAGATTTTACAACAAATACATAGGTCTGTAAAGCACAATGCCGACTTATATAATTGATATAGTAATTAGGATATTTTTATGTTAAAATGTGACTTATGGTTTATAGAAGAGGTGTATAGATGAGAGAGCGAATCAATCGTTTGGCAAAGGGTATTATAGAAGAAGAATTACCGATGTTGGTCTGTGAGCCGAGTAATATAGACCTGCCTATAAAGGTGGATGAAGCAGTTCGCTTTGAAATAGAAGTAAGAAGTGACAATAAGATACCTTTAAAGGGAGTAGCCTACTCTGACAATATAAGAGTAAAAGTGGTAGATGCGACCTTCGGCGGGATAAAAAATGTACTTGTACTTGAGATCAATTCTAAAAATCTGAACAGTGATGAAAAGATAGAGGGCAGTATCACCTTGGTTACAAATGCAGGTGAAAGAGAGATACCCTATATTTTCTATATAAAAAATACAGATACAGTGTTGGTACTTGATTCATTAAAGACTGTAGATGACTTTATGGTCATTGCAAAAGAGGATATGAGTATTGCACTGGCTATTTTTATGTACAAAGATTTTTGCAGCTCAAGCTTTATGAGAGATATAAAACTGCAAAAATTATATGAAACCCTCAGCAGGGGCGATGATTTCAGATCGAATCTGGAAAACTTCTTACAGGCAGCAGGCAATAAGGAGGCTGTAAATTTTCAGCTTGAGAACAGTCAGCTTGATTTTGCAAGTGTGGAAGAGGAAAAGACATCTTCGATAAAAGTCTACAAGGAAAACTGGGGACTCCTTGATATAGATGTTTCCACAAATGCGGGCTTTATAAAGCTTGGCAAGGATAAAATAAAGAATGAAGACTTTGTAGACAATGTATACGAACTTGAATTCACTATAGACCCTAATCTCTTGGACGATAAGAAAAATATCGCAAATATAAACTTTAAAAACGGACTTAACGAAAAGAAACTTGAGATAGTAATAAATAAAAATCTCGAAAAGGAATATCAAAGAGAGGCCAGACTGTTTGAAAGAAAACAGTGGATAAACTACTTTAAGCTCAGGATGGAATTTGAGCTAAGCAATGAAAAACTCAAAAAAAATGAGATACTCTTTAAGATGCTTGCAGTACTTGACAGATTGCTTGTAAGCACATATAAGAGTCTTTTGGTCAAGCTCTTAAAGGCAGAAATATTCCTTATGCAGGGAGATAAGGCAGGAGCGAAGTCCACTATAAACAGTATCGACTCGAAGATAAAAGAAAATAAACATGAGCTTAGAGACGAGTATCTGATTTTGGAGTATCTTGACACATATATGTATCCGGATGCCGAAAAGATAAGAGACCTTTGCAAGCTTGTAAAAGATTTATATAAAAAAGATCACTCAATAATAGAGCTTATACTTATACTTAATCTGGACCCGACACTTGCCGACAATCCTTTAGAAAAGCAGAAGTTTTTAAAGAGAGCCTTTGAGCTTGGCGACAGGTCATGTATTTTGATGATGGAGTATGCGAGATTACTGTGTAAGAATCCCCATCTTTTAAGCAGTTGCGGCACTTTGGAGGTATTGGCGCTAAGCTTCGGCATAAGAAACAATTTGATATCCATAAGTCTGTCTGAAAGAATCTTGGAAGTTGTAAGAGATACAAAGAAGGTAAACGGTGCGATATTAAATATTTTGATTTCAATATATAATGCACTTCCAAGCAATGAACTGCTTTCAGATATCTGTGAGATATTTATAAACGGCAATGTAAGAAAAAGTTATGTCAATAAATGGTATGAAAAATGTATTGAGAAGAGGCTTGAAGTAGACAGAATATATGAGTATTTTATCTACTCACTGCCTGAAAGATATGATGCACCTATGCCTGAGGAGGTTCTTAAGTACTTTGAGAGAATCAACTCAATGGCCGAGGACTTTAAGCTTAGAATATTTGAAAATATTGTGGAGTATTACCCTCACAACAGTGAGATATACAGAGCATATATAAAGAGAATAAAGATATTTACAATTGACAATGCGATGAAGCTTAAGATGGATTCACATCTCACCAATATATATTCGGGAATACTTGAAGAGGACGATATAGATGAGAGGCTTGCAAAGATAATTCCTTTCTTGATGAATTCATATGATATATATGTTCCTGAAGACGGAGCGAAGTCCATTATAGTGGTATATCCTGAGTTAAACGGCGAGAAAATATATGAATTGAAGAACAAAAGAGCATATGTGGCGCTTTATTCGGAGAATGCGGTTATTTTGATTGAAGATGAATTCGGAAACAGATACTATTCAAAGGATATGGTGGTAGATAAGATATTCTATATGCAAAACCTTATCGACAGGGCATATGAGATAGATGAAAACCATGATATGCAAAGGCTTGAAAAGCTTGACAAGATAGCGGACGGAGTCGGAATAGACCTTGAGGATGTGTCACTGATTGAGAGTGCCGTTGAAGAGATAGATATTGATCAAAGATTCAGAAACAAGCTTATGTCAAGACTGATAGAGTACTTCTGGAAGTCGTCAAAAGAAGATGATGACATAGATTTTGACCTTCTCAATAAAACAGGTACAATGAGTCTTAATGAGGAGAATATATTCATGTACTGTGATACTCTTATGAATATAGGCAATAAGCTTGAATCTATAGAGATCATAAAATCATTCGGTATAGAGCATATAAAGAAAGAAGACTTATTGACTTTGGTTACAAAGGCGATTGAGGATGATGTCTTTGAACAAAACAAGATATTGGTTGATATAGCTTTTACACTATATAAGAACGGAGTATTTTGTGATAAGACTCTTGAATTTATCGCAAGGGCGTATAACGGCAGGACAAAGGATATGTTTGACTGTTTGAAGCTTTGTGTCGAACAAAATGTTGAGACCTATGATTTTGAAGAGAGAATCCTGATACAGATGCTGTTTTCAAATCAGACATCAAAGCTTGATGAGGCTTTCGGCATATATGCGGACAGAAAAAGAGTGACGGATACAATTATCAGGGCATATTTTACGGTAAAGAGCGATGCGTTCTTTATGAATGACGAGGAGACAAAGGATGCCGTATTTGAGTATCTTGAGGACGGACTCAATGATGTGGACGATATAAAAGAGTTTCCGAACATCTATATGCTTGCACTTTCAAAATATTATTCAAGGAAAGAAAAACTTAACTTCAAGCAGACAAGGCTTTGTGAGATGATTGTGAAAAATCTTTGTGATGAAGATATGGTTTTCTCATATTTTAAGGCACTTGCAAAGTTTGTTTATGTTGACAGAGATATTTTGGAGTCAACTTTTGTAGAGTATAAGGGCGAAAAGGAAAATATTATACTTAAGTCAAAGATTTTCCCGATAAGTGATGACTTCTTTGAAGAGGAATTTCCTAATGTTTACAAAAATATTTTTGTAAAGTACAAGAAAATCTTTGCGGATGAAATTTGGGAGTATCAGGTTGTGCAGAATACAGACGGTAATATTAAGGTATTGGCAAATGATTGTGTTCAATTCAACAAGGATGAGGACGCAAAAGAGAGCAGGTTTATCCTTATAAACGATATTGAGGATTTGCCTGAGGGAAAAGACGAGGAAATGAAGGAGAAGCTGACGGAATTTATATATAAGGATGAGTTGGTGGACAACTTGTTTGCGTTGATATAAAAAAAGAAAGGAATGCGAATATTTGCATTTAAAATTTATCTAGGATGGGAGAAACAATGAATCCAAAGGTACTTGGAATCGCTTTATCGGATATAAGTACCGGTCTTATATTTTATCCTGATGATGAAGCATTGACATTTCCTACTGTTATAAGTAAGAAAAAGAATGAAGATGCCTGGGTGGTGGGAGAAGAAGCCTACGCACTGGCACTGGACGGAAAAGGTATAATAACTGATAAATTATTAAAGTTGACCAGAAAAAACGGTATTGCAACCATTGACGGTACAAGATATAAGGGTAGAGATATACTGAAGCTTTTTTTCAAAGAGATAATACAGGTCGGTATGGAGAAGCTTTATAAGGAAAAGCCTGAAGAAGTGGTAATAGCTTTGGCAGGTCTTGATCAAAATATTATGAGAGATATCAGGGAAGCCTTTGTGGGACTTGGATATCAACCGAATCATATACATATTATAAGTAAGGAAGAAAGTTTTATATACTTTGTGCTTTCGCTGAAAAAAGATATATGGAACAATCGAGTGGGGATGTTTGACTTATCAGATGTAAGCCTTACATACTATGAGATGCTTGCAAACAGAAATGCAAGGAAGCTCTTTGTAAGTGCGGAATCTGAAAATATGGATGAGGCATTCAATCTTCAGATTTTAAGCAATCCTTCAGGTGCGAAGCTTGCAGATAAGATTTTGACTTCGGTAGCTGAAAAGGTGATGGATAAAAAGCAGTTTTCAGCTATATTTTTGACAGGTCAGGTATTTTCAGAGCATGACTGGGCGGAGAATTTTATAAGTTTTCTATGTTCAAGAGGCAGAGTATATCTGGATACAAATATTTTTGCCAAGGGTGCGGCTTTTAAGGGAGTTGACCTTGCAAATGAAAACTCCATCTACAATATTGTAGCCACCTGTGAGGGAAGATTAAAATCCGATATATATATTGATGTGGTAAGCGGCGGCAAGGAAGCAAAGATATATCTGGGTAAGGCCGGAGATTTTTGGAACGAGCCTACTACCGAGCTTTTGCTTGTACCTGACAACAGCGAGATTATTGATATAAATGTTGTAAGTGTGGACGGAAAAGATAAGAAAAACATACCTATATTGCTCGATTTCTTGCCTAAGAGACCCATAAAGACCAGAAGAATATTTTTAAAATCAAGCTTTTTGAACAACAAAATAATGAATCTGGAGATAGCGGATGCAGGATTTGGAGATATGTATCCTGCGACAGATGCAAAGAGAAATATTGAGGTGAGTATATGGGATTGATTTTATGTGAGAATTTGAGAACAAAAAATCCTTTCCATATTGAGGTGTTGTCACTTAATATATACAGCTTTGAGGAGCTTTGCTATATAATATACGAAAACCCTATTCTGGTGACTGAGGGGATTGTCAGTGATGAACTTGTAGACTTTATTGAAAATGAACTTGGTCTTAGCGCTTTGGCTGAGGGTATCAGGAGAAAAAAGTCAAACGGAGTGGATGATACGGATATATTGGTCTATATTATTGATTCATGTGATTTATATAATAATGCCGAATCCATTCTGTTTAGAAATGCCGTTGCGAAGATAAAAAAGATGAGCGTATGGGAAGTCGGCAAGCAAAGAGCCGACTATATGTTCTATATAGGAAGATACGGAGTCGCAAAGAAATATTACCTTGAAATACTTGATATGGAAAAAAAGGCCGACAACAACTTTGTCGGAAGCATCTATCACAATCTGGGTGTGACCTATGCAAATCTTTTCCTATATGAAGAGGCATATGACGCTTTCAAAAAATCTTATGAGCTTACAAGTGATGAAGTCATTTTGATGGAAATATACTTTTTAAAGAGGATATTTGACTCTGAGGGAAAGAAGAAAAAGAGTGCGGAAATAAATGATGCTTTTAAAGAAGACTTAATGGTAGAAGCAAAAAAAGCTTTTGATATAGCGGTAAGCGGTATCAAAGACGGTGACAGATTAAAATATATAGATCATATCTTCAATATGGAAGATAAAGAAGAAAAGAAAAAGATGATAAGTGAGTATATCAAAAAACTCAAATCAGATTACAGAAACATGAAGTAAGAGGTGTTTATGAAAGAATTGGAAAAGACATACAGCCCCGAAAAAATAGAGGGCAGAATATACAGAAAATGGCTTGAAGGAAAATATTTCCATGCGGAGGTAAATAAGGATAAAAAGCCTTTTACAATCATTATGCCTCCGCCAAATATCACAGGACAGCTGCATATGGGTCATGCACTTGACAACACAATGCAGGATATACTTATCAGATATAAGAGAATGGCGGGATATGAGGCACTTTGGCAGCCGGGAACAGACCATGCGGCTATAGCTACAGAGGTAAAAGTCATTGATAAATTAAAGGCCGAGGGCAAGAACAAATATGAACTTGGCAGAGAAAAATTCCTTGAAGAGGCTTGGGCATGGAGAAATGACTACGGCACAAGAATAATCAATCAGCTTCAAAGACTCGGCTCATCGGCAGACTGGGACAGAGAAAGATTTACCATGGACGAGCACGGTCAAAAGGCTGTAAAGGAAGTATTTTTAAAGCTTTATGAAAAGGGATATATCTACAAAGGCAACAGAATCATAAACTGGTGCCCTGAATGTAAGACATCCATTTCAGATGCAGAGGTTGAGCATATCGAGATGGAGGGTAATTTCTGGCATATCAAGTATCCTATAGCAGGTGAAGAGGGTAAGTTTGTGGAGATTGCGACTACAAGACCTGAAACACTTTTAGGTGACAGCGCCGTAGCAGTGAACCCTTCAGACGAGAGATATAAGGACATAGTTGGAAAGAAACTTATACTTCCGCTTGTAGGCAGAGAGATTCCTGTAGTAGCAGATGAATATGTAGACAAGGAGTTCGGTACAGGCTGTGTGAAGATAACACCTGCACATGACCCTAACGACTTTGAGGTAGGTAAAAGACATAATCTGCCTGAAATCAACATAATGCATGACGATGCCACAATCGACTGCCCGGGAAGTAAGTATGACGGACTGGACAGATATGAGGCAAGAAAACTTATAGTTGAAGATCTTAAGAATGAAGGACTTTTGGTAAAGGTCGTACCGCACAGTCACAATGTAGGAAGACATGACAGATGTAAGACTGTAGTGGAACCTCTTATCAAGCCGCAGTGGTTTGTATCTATGAGCGAGATGGCAAAACCTGCCATAAAGGCGATAGAGACAGGGGAACTTAAGTTTGTACCTGAGAGTTATTCAAAGACATATCTGCATTGGCTTGAAAATATAAAAGACTGGTGTATATCAAGGCAGCTTTGGTGGGGACATCAGATACCTGCATACACCTGCAGTAAATGCGGTGAGATAACTGTAGCAAAGGAAAAACCGGATGCCTGTCCGAAATGCGGATGCCATGAGCTTGTGCAGGATGAGGATACACTTGATACATGGTTCTCATCTGCACTTTGGCCTTTCTCAACACTCGGATGGCCTGACGATACACCTGAGATGAAGTATTTTTATCCTACGGATGTACTTGTAACCGGATATGATATCATATTCTTCTGGGTAGTAAGAATGGTATTTTCAGGATATGAGCAGACCGGTAAGTCGCCTTTCAATACGGTACTTATACACGGACTTGTAAGAGATTCACAGGGAAGAAAGATGAGCAAATCCCTTGGAAACGGTATAGACCCTCTTGAAGTAATAGATAAGTACGGTGCGGACGCCCTGAGAATGATGCTTATCACAGGAAATGCACCGGGAAATGATATGCGATTCTACTATGAGAGAGTGGAAAGTGCCAGAAACTTCGCCAATAAGATTTGGAATGCAGCCAGACTTATCATGATGAATGTCGGAGATGAAAAAGTAGGCGACATAGATAAGTCAAAGCTTATGCTCTCAGATAAGTGGATTCTTTCAAAGACAAATAAGCTTATAAATGAGGTAACCGCAAATCTTGACAAGTATGAACTGGGTATCGCACTTTCAAAGATCTATGACTTTGCATGGGAAGAGTTCTGTGACTGGTATATAGAGATGGTAAAGGTAAGACTTTGGAATAAGGAAGATGAAACCAGAGATACGGCACTTGCGGTACTTATATATGTTCTTAACAATATACTTAAGCTTTTACATCCTTTCATGCCTTTTATTACAGAGGAAATCTACTGCACCGTTAATGAAGGTGTAAAGACTATAATGATTGAGCCTTGGCCTGTAGAAAACCCTGATTATAATTTTACAGAGGATGAGAATAAGGCGGAGCTTATAAAGGAAGCCGTAAGAGCTGTCAGAAATGTAAGATCTTCTATGAATGTACCTCCTTCACATAAGGCAAAGGGCATTGTAGTAAGTGAGGATGAGAAAATAAGAGATACATTTGAAAGTGCCGGGGACTTCTTTAAGCAGCTTGCAGGACTTGATAAGCTTATAATAGATTCGGATGACAGTACCGTTGAAAAAGACTCTGTAAGAGTTGCAATCCCTAACGCGTCTGTATATTTGCCGTTAAGAGAGCTTGTAGATATTGAAAAAGAAGTTGAAAGACTGAAAAAAGAAGAGAAAAAGCTTATCGGCGAGGTGGCAAGATCGACAGGAATGCTTTCAAACGAGAAGTTTGTAAGTAAGGCGCCACAGGCTAAGATAGATGAAGAAAAGAAAAAGCTTGAAAACTATGAGCAGATGCTTTCACAGGTAAGAGAGCAGCTTGAAAGACTGTCTAAATGATATGAATGAAAAAGAATATATAGAGAGTATACCCATGTGGGCAAAGAAAAAGAACTCACTTTCGGAAGTAAAGAAAAACATAGGAACTTTAGAGGTTAAGCTTCCGAAGATTGTTCATGTAGCAGGTACCAACGGGAAGGGCTCTGTATGTGCATATCTTAGCAATATCTTGATTGATGCGGGAATGAAGGTGGGAACCTTCATTTCGCCGCATTTGATAGAAGTTAATGAAAGAATATTGCTTGATATGAAACCTATATCTGATGAAGAGTTGGAGGATATTTCAAAGTATGTAAGAGAAAAGCTTGGAGGGGCTTTGACTCCTCCAACATACTTTGAATATCTTTTCTATATAGCGGCGGTCTGTTTTTCAAGGTCAAATCTTGATATTGTCATACTTGAAACAGGTATGGGAGGCAGACTTGATGTGACCAATATATTTGATGAAACTCTTGGTATTATTACAAGTATAGGAATGGATCACATGATGTATCTTGGAAATACTGTAAAAGAGATTGCATTTGAGAAAGCCGGTATTATAAAAAATAATTCTGTTATAATCTTTGATGACGGTGATGAAGAGTCAAATGAGGTTATAAAAGAGACGGCAAAAATAAGAAATGCAGGGTTAATTGCACTCTCAACTATAGATTATGAGAGCTTTGATTTTACATATGTAAATTATAAGAAAAAGGCTGCGGCACTTGCCATATTGGCGGCAAGAGTGATTCTTAACAAATCGGATATAGATACGAAAAGTATAAAATCTACCGTTTGGCACGGCAGAATGGAAGAAATAGGAAGAGATATTATTATAGACGGTGCCCATAATGTACCTGCAATTAAAGAGTTTGTAGATAATGCTCTTATCGTTTCAAAAAACAGAAACAAAGAGATAAAGCTTTTGATATCAATAGTAAAGGACAAAGAAATTGAAGAGATGTTTGATATAATTACAGCCGGTTTGGATGTAAAAAAATATTATTTAACTTCAATTGATTCATACAGAAGCAATGATATAAAAAAGCTTTATAACAGCTTAAATATACTTTTAGAAAAAAATAAAAAAGTCGCAGAGATTGCCTGCTATAATAAAGTGGAGGAGGCTTTATCTGAGGCCGAGTTTGAGAAAAGGGATGATGAGATTTTATTTTGTGTAGGCTCATTGTACCTGATAGGAGAGATATTAAAAGATGATAGATTTTGAAGAAGAATTAAGTAAGTTTAAGCCGTCACCTGATATTTCGTCAGTGGAGGACATCATTGCAAAAAGTGATATTTCAGATCTGAACGATATATTGATGGAACTGTTAAAAGAACAGGTAAAGGGATGAAAATGGCCGGTATAAATAGAAGAAGAAAACTGGAGCAGATGTCAAACGGTTACTACAACTTGGGTCTGTCTTTAGCAAAGGAAAGAAATTTATCTTCGGCACTTAATGCACTGAGTATAGCTTTGGGACTGAACAAGAAAAATATAGATGCAAGGAATCTCTACGGACTTATCTGCTTTGAGATGGGAGAAGAGACCAAGGCGCTTATTTCTTGGGTGATCAGTATAAATATCAGCCAAATAGGCAATCCGGCACAGAACTATCTGCAGAAAATCAGAAACAAGTCCGCATATCTTGAGAAGTCACAGGATGCTATTTCAAAATATAATAAGGCGATATCGCAGATAAGAACCGTAAATTACGATATGGCGAGGATGAATCTTAAGCAGGCTGTGGATATAAGGCCGCATTTTGTAAAGGCTATGCTTGCACTTGCACTTTTGGATATAAAAGAGGGTAAGGCAGGCGAGGCAAAAAAACTTTTGGATACCGTGCTTTCAATCGACAGATTCAATACAAAGGCTATCACCTATCTGGATGAGATGAAGCCTATGGTTGAAAAAAAGTCCCAAAAAGGAAGACTTTCAGTTATAGGAAGACCTGTAAAAAAAGAAAAGCCTGTGGAAAATACAAGCGCAAATATGCCTGTAACCGAGATATATAAGAATTATTCGGGAATGTTTACAGCTATCAATGTAGGTATCGGACTTATTGTAGGTGCCTGCGCCATGGTATTTTTATATATGCCTACTATGAAAGTGTCACTTAATAACGCACATAATAAAGAGGTGGTTGAGATTTCGCAGAAGTTAAACGATGCAAACCTTTCTATGGAATCTTTAAAGAGTGAAAACGATTCATTAAACGACCAGGTAAATAAGCTCAATGAGGTGAACAATACCTCTACAGAGAATATGAACTATAAGCTTTTGCAGTATGTGTACTTTGTAGGTGTTGTGAAAGAGTATAATGCAAAAAATTATACCAAGGCGGCTGAGATTTTCTCAAGTATTGATACAAATCAGCTTACCGATGTGGACAACGGTCCGGGCATTTCAATAACAGGTATATTCGGAGAGATTGCACCTAAGATGAGGGCTGACGGTCCGAAGCTTTTGACTGCGGTAGCGGACGGACTTGTAAAATCCGGAGACTATGCAGGTGCCATAGGTTACTATGATGCGGCACTTAGGATAGCGCCTGATTATTTGGAAGCAAAGTATAAGAAGGCATTGGCATATAAGACTTCAGGAGATGTGGAGACCGCCAACAATCTCTTTACGGAGATTATCACGGCAGCACCTGAGGACAAATTTGCAAAAGAAGCACAAAGAGAGAGAGGTTACTGATGGATATATCCAAGGCAAAATACGTTTCACTTTTAGCCGGATTATTATTTCTTATATCCGGAATTTATATGATATACAATCCTCTATTTATAGCCTATACAATGAATATAATATTCTGTATATTGCTGATTATAGAGGGAGTTTCACAGATCAGTGCATACATTTATGAAAAACATGAGAGCAGAAGTATCTGGAGACTGATAGAGGGTATTATTTCCATAGTTATCGGAATATACTTTTTTATAGGTGATTCAATCGGACTGCCTCTTGCATTTATAACCGTTATAGGCATATGGCTTATTATTATCGGTATAAGCAGACTTATGATGGCTAAAAGAGTAATGGAATTTGAAAGAAATATAGCAAAAAGACTTATTGTTGCAGGTATTGTAGAGATAATATTCGGAATAATAGCCGTAGCAAGGCCAGTAGCGATATCAAATTATATAGCATATCTGATTGCAATTGCACTTATAATACAGGCGATTGTAGATATTTTCAGATTCTTCAGATTGAATAGAATGCAGAGAAAGATGAAATAGTATTGCATATAAAGACCTTACAATATACTGTGCAAAAATATATTATCAATAGTTTTGTTGTTGAAATAACATACAAAAGTGGTAAAATAGAATAAAAAGTATATGTGAGGTGGGTGTATGAAATTTTTTATTGACACTGCAAATGTGGATGAAATCAGAGAGGTCGCATCATGGGGAGTGCTCTCAGGTGTGACCACCAATCCTTCTTTGGTAGCCAAGTCGGGAAAGAAATTTGAGGATGTTATCAAAGAGATTACAGATATTGTAGACGGTGCTATAAGCGGTGAAGTGAAGGCAACTACTACAAAGGCTGAGGATATGATAGCGGAAGGTAAAGAGATTGCAAAGATTCATAAGAATATGGTCGTTAAGATTCCTATGACTGCTGAAGGTCTTAAGGCAATTGCCGCACTAAGTAAAGAGGGCATTGCAACCAACTGTACGCTTATTTTTACACCTTTGCAGGCACTCTTGGCTGCAAGAGCAGGTGCTACCTATGTATCACCTTTCCTTGGCAGACTTGATGATGTGGGAACCAGAGGAGTATCTTTGATAGAAGATATTGTGGAGATTTTTGATATACACGGTATCGGTACACAGATAATAGCAGCTTCGGTGCGCAACAATATGCACGTGCTTGAGTGTGCAAAGGCGGGAGCGGATATTGCGACAGTGCCGTATTCAGTATTTAAGTCGATGCTTAGCCATCCTTTGACAGATGCAGGTATCAAAAAGTTTGTAGCTGACTATGAAAAATCAATAAAATAAGCAAACAAAAAAGAGCCGATATGGCTCTTTTATTGTGTTTAAATACGCATTCTCCAATATAATTAAGCACGCTCTACAAAACCTGAGCGAAGGCATGAAGTACATACATACATCTTCTTAGATCCACCTTCAGTCTTGACCTTAACGGACTTAACATTAGCCTTCCATATTTTGTTGGATCTTCTATGAGAATGGCTTACTGCATTACCAAAATGAGCAGCTTTTTCGCATATTGAACATTTTGCCACGGTTACACCTCCTTTGACATTAATTATAAATATTTATAATTATTTTGGATTGGACTTCATCACAATCGGGAAAAACCCGTGCAAAATCCATAACGGCTATATTTTACCAAAGAAAAATACTATTTGCAAGACATTTTATAATTTATTATATTGTGGTACAATATAACGGATTAAAGTTCAGGCTGAGTTCTGAATAATGTAATCTTTATGCCAAGATACATATATAAAAGGAGTATTTAAATGAGTAATATTGACATTAAGTCCATAAATACCATAAGAGTATTGAGTGCAGACGGTATTGAGAAAGCAAAATCAGGTCATCCGGGATTGCCGCTTGGGTCGGCTCCGATTGCATATGAGCTTTTTGCACATCATATGAAGCACAATCCGAAGAACCCGACTTGGGCAAACAGAGACAGATTTATCTTATCTGCAGGACACGGTTCCATGCTTTTGTATTCATTATTCCATCTCTTTGAGTATGGCGACCTTAGCTTAGACGATTTGAAACAGTTCAGACAGCTTGATTCAAAGACTCCGGGACATCCTGAGTACGGACATACAGTAGGAGTGGAGGCAACCACAGGACCTTTGGGAGCAGGAATGGGTATGGCTGTAGGAATGGCTATGGCCGAGGCACATATGGCAAGTGTGTTCAATGAAGACGGATTTGATATAGTGGACCACTACACCTATGTTTTAGGCGGAGACGGATGTATGATGGAGGGTATTTCATCTGAGGCGTTTTCACTTGCAGGTACACTCGGACTGTCAAAACTTATTGTATTCTATGATTCAAACGGCATCTCTATAGAGGGAAGCACAGATATTGCGTTTACAGAGAACGTAGTTGAGAGAATGAAAGCATTCGGATTTCAGACAATAGAGGTAAAAGACGGCAATGATATCGAGGCTATAGGAAAAGCGATAGAAGAGGCTAAGGCGGACAAAGAAAGACCGTCATTTATAAAGGTTAATACTATAATAGGCTACGGTGCCGGAAAGAAGGCCGGAAGTGCATCATCACATGGCGAGCCGCTTGGAAGTGAGGCACTTGCAGCGCTTAAGTCAGGTTTCGGATTCAATCCTGATGAGGGCTTTAAGGTGGATGACGATGTTTATGCAAACTTCAAGTCTGTAAACGAGAAGAATGCAAAGGTGGAGGATGAGTGGAATAAGCTCTTTAAAGAGTATGCAGCCAAGTATCCTGATAAGGCAAAGCTTTGGGAGAAATACTACAATGATATAGACGAGTCTTTGATAGATAGTGACGAGTTTTGGAGCTGGGATGAAGCACCTGCCGCTACCAGAAATATATCAGGAAGCATAATCAACAGATTAAAGGACATCTACCCGAATATTATAGGCGGTTCTGCGGACCTGTCTCCATCCAACAAGACCGTAATGAACAATGAGGGATATATTGCAAAGGGAGATTATTCAGGCAGAAATATACATTTCGGTGTAAGAGAGCTTGCAATGACGGCAATCACAAACGGTATACTTCTTCACGGCGGACTTAGAGCATACTGTGCCACATTCTTTGTATTCAGTGACTATACAAAACCTATGGCAAGACTTTCCGCACTGATGAATATTCCTACAATATTTGTATTTACACATGACTCTATAGGAGTGGGCGAAGACGGACCTACACATGAGCCTATAGAGCAACTTGCAATGCTCAGATCATTGCCGAACTTCAACACATTCAGACCTGCTGATGCAAAAGAGACTATTGCGGCTTGGTATGCGGCGCTTGTATCAAAGACAACTCCTACCGCAATTGTGCTTACAAGACAGAATTTGCCACAGCTTGAAGGAAGCACTAAAGAGGCACTTAAGGGAGGATATATAATAAAAGAGGCATCAAAGGCAGTTGCAGATATGATACTGATCGCTTCAGGTTCAGAGGTCTCACTTGCAATAGATGCGGCAAAAGAGCTTGAAAATGAAGGCATTGCCACAAGAGTTGTAAGTATGCCTTGTACGGATGTATTTGAAAATCAGAGCAGGGAATATAAGGAAGAAGTTTTACCGAAGGCAGTAAGAAACAGAGTTGCAATAGAGGCGCTTTCAGGCTTCGGATGGGATAAATATACCGGACTTGACGGAAGAGTTATATCTATGAATTCTTTCGGGGCAAGTGCGCCACAGGATCAGCTTTTCAAAAAGTTCGGATTCACAAAGGAAAATGTAGTAGCGACAGCTAAGGAAGTATTGAATCAATAAAATTCCGGCAGATATAGAATTTTCTATATCTGCTTTTTGTAGTTATAAGGAGATAAAAATGGGCGGTATTTTCGGTGTAGTAGGTAAAAACGACTGTGTAATGGATTTGTTTTTCGGTGTGGACTATCATTCACATCTGGGCACAAGACGAGGAGGAATGGCTGTATTTGACGGTGAGTATTTCAACAGAGTCATCCACAATATTGAAAATTCACCTTTCAGAACGAAGTTTGAAAGAGATGTTGACGACTTGCATGGACCTATGGGAATAGGATGTATTTCAGATGAAGATCCTCAGCCTCTACTTATACAGTCAAGCCTCGGAAGCTATGCCATAACTACGGTAGGTAAGGTGGACAATCATGACGATATAGTCAATAAGCTTTATACCGAGGGGAAAGTACATTTTCAGGAGCAGAGCGGCGGTCGCATCAATGACAATGAGTTGATTGCCACATTGATATCCTCAAAGCAGTCATTTAAGGAAGGACTTGAGTATGTACAGGATACCGTCAAAGGCTCTATAAGTGTGGTACTTTTGACAAAGGAGGGTATATATGCCGCCAGAGACAGGCTTGGAAGAACTCCTCTTGTAATAGGGCATAAGAAAGATACCTTATGTATTACATTTGAAAATCACGCGTATTTGAATTTGGGATACAGTTTTTATAAGGAACTTGGGCCTTCTGAGATTGTATTTATAACTGCGGATGAAGTAAAAGAAGTGTCACCTGCCAAAGAAGAGATGAAGATATGCTCATTTTTGTGGGTTTACTACGGCTATCCTACAGCATCCTATGAGGGTGTGAACGTGGAAACCATGAGATACAACTGCGGAAAACTCCTTGCAAGGAGGGATGATATAGATGCCGATATAGTGGCGGGGGTTCCTGATTCGGGTACTGCACACGCAATAGGGTATGCGAACGAATCCGGTATACCTTTTGCAAGACCTTTTATAAAGTATACGCCTACATGGCCGAGGTCGTTTATGCCGACAAAGCAGAGCCAGAGAAATCTGATAGCGAAGATGAAACTTATTCCGGTACAGGAGCTTATAAGCGGCAATGATATACTGCTTATAGATGATTCGATAGTCAGAGGTACACAGTTAAGAGAGACCACGGAATTTTTATATAACTCAGGTGCAAAAAAAGTTCATGTAAGACCTGCCTGTCCTCCCTTACTTTTCGGATGCAAATATCTCAATTTTTCAAGGTCAAAATCGGACTACGATCTTATTACCAGAAGGATTATAAGAGAGCGAGAGGGCGAGAATGTAAGTAAGGAAGTGCTTTTTGATTATGCCGACCCTGACAGTAAAAACTATAACGAGATGGTGGAAGAGATAAGAAAGATACAAAACTTCTCAAGTCTTAGATTCCACAGACTTGACGACCTTATAGAATCAATCGGTATTTCGCCTTGTAAGCTTTGTACCTACTGCTGGAACGGCAGGGAATAATTAGTGTGCTTGATATTATTCACTAAATTTAGTATAATATTTGTTTGATAAATTAAGCAGGGGATTTTTATGTCCAATGCAAAAAAGGATGAGTATTTTGAAAAGTTCAAGTGAATTTAAAGTAATCCTTGTAAAGTTATTTAATGATATACTTGAATATCAGGAGAGTGCTCTTTGTACCTCTGAATTTAAGGATTTGACCAATAATGATATACATGTAATAAGTGCGATAGGAATGAATTGCAAGAAAAACATGTCTATGATTGCAAAGGAACTTGCAGTCACTATAGGAACATTGACCATTTCTATAAACAGCCTTGTAAGAAAGGGGTATGTAATAAAAGAAAGGTCCGAAAAGGACAAAAGAGTGGTCCTTGTGAGGCTTTCCGAAAGAGGAAAGAATGCATTCCTTAAGTACGAGGAGTTCCATGATGAGATGGTCAGGTCAATGCTTGAAAACTTAGATGATATAGAGAGTGATACACTGATGAGTGCTTTGCAAAAAATAAATTCTTGGATTAGACTGGAAAAAACTAAAGACAAGTGAAATCAATATCAAGGTGTTTTAGCATAGACTAAGCACCAAATACATAAAAAGGTGGAATAACAGATGAGCAAGAAACCGTATTATATAACAACTGCCATTGCCTATGCTTCAGGTAAGCCGCATATAGGTAACACTTATGAGATAGTACTCGCAGACGCGATTGCAAGATTTCGAAGAGAAGAAGGATTGGAAGTGTTCTTCCAGACCGGAACCGATGAACACGGACAAAAGATTGAGAATAAGGCAAAAGAAGCCGGAATTACTCCGAAGGAGTACGTGGACAATGCTGCCGGACAGATAAGAAGAATCTGGGATTTGATGAACACATCATATGACAAGTTTATCAGAACCACAGATGAGGACCACAAAAAGCAGGTTCAAAAGATATTCAAAAAATTCTATGATCAGGGTGATATATATAAGGGATGCTATGAGGGAATGTATTGTACCGCCTGTGAGTCTTTCTTTACAGATTCACAGCTTGTAGACGGAAAATGTCCGGACTGCGGAGGTGAGGTATACCCTGCAAAGGAAGAAGCTTACTTCTTTAAGATGAGCAAATATGCCGACAGACTTATTAAGTATATCAATGAGCATCCTGAGTTTATCCAGCCTGTATCAAGAAAGAACGAGATGATGAACAACTTCCTCCTGCCGGGACTTCAAGACCTTTGTGTAAGCAGAACAAGCTTTACATGGGGTATTCCTGTGGAGTTTGACCCTAAGCATGTAACATATGTTTGGCTTGACGCACTTTCAAACTATATTACAGGTATAGGATACGATGTGGACGGCGACAGCAGCGAGAGATTCAAAAAGTTCTGGCCTGCCGATCTTCACCTTATAGGAAAGGATATCATAAGATTCCATACAATCTACTGGCCGATATTCCTTATGGCACTTGATTTGCCGCTGCCAAAGCAGGTATTCGGACATCCTTGGCTTTTACAGGGTGACGGAAAGATGAGCAAGTCAAAGGGAAATGTAATATATGCGGACACTTTGGTGGATTTCTTCGGTGTGGATGCAGTAAGATACTTTGTATTACATGAGATGCCTTTTGATAATGACGGTGTAATAAGCTGGGAGCTGATGGTTGAAAGATTCAACTCCGATCTTGCAAATGTACTCGGAAACCTTGTAAGCAGAACAATATCCATGACAAACAAGTACTTTGACGGAGTGCTTACAGATGCAAATGACGAGAGCGTAGCAGGCGCAATGGAAGTGGATACCGAACTTAAGGATGTCGTGCTTATGACTGTCGAGAAGGTGGTAAAGAAGATGTCCGAGCTTCGTGTAGCCGACGCTATAACCGAGATATGGACCTTGTTCAAAAGATGTAATAAGTACATTGACGAGACTACACCTTGGATACTTGCAAAGGAAGAAGATAAAAAAGAAAGACTTCAAACAGTGCTTTATAATCTCTCAGAGTCTATTGCAATAGGAGCTTCACTGCTTCACAGCTTTATGCCTGAGACTTCGGAGAAAATACTTGAGTACTTCGGAACAAATAAGAGAAGCCTTGAGGATATGAACAAGTTCGGACTTCTTATGAGCGGTACTACAGTAGCAAAGGATCCTGAAATTTTGTTCAAGAGACTTGAGCTTGAAGAAGTTTTAAAGAAGGTCGAAGAACTTAACCTGAACGGAAATAAAGAAAAATCAAGTGAGACAGAGGGCGTAGATGTAGAGGCGAAGGATACCATAGAGTATGAAGACTTTGCAAAGCTTCAGATACAGGTAGGACAGATAATAAAATGTGAAGAAGTTCCTAAGTCAAAGAAACTTCTTTGTTCACAGGTTCAGGTAGGTAATACCACAAGACAGATTCTAAGCGGTATCAGGCAGTGGTACTCGGCTAAGGATATGGTAGGCAAGCAGGTTTTGGTAGTGACCAATCTTGCACCGAAAAAGATTGCAGGACTTGAAAGTCAAGGTATGATACTTTTGGCTGAAGATAATGAGGGAAATGCATGCTTGGTTTCACCTGAGAAAAACATTAAGCCGGGTTCAGAGATAGCATAGTAAAGAGGGAAATGTCTTATAGGCATTTCCCAAATTTTAAAAGTTTTGAGGGTGAAAGTATTGAAAAACATACCGATAAAGTATTTTTCTTCCGCAACTTTAAAGTATATTGCGATGGTGACAATGATCATAGACCATATAGGTGCTTCGGGACTGATCTTTTTAATGTTCAGTCCGCTCACGGCAGTCAGACTTTATCATATTTCAAGGATGATAGGTCGAGTATCATTCCCTATATTCTTATTTTTGATTGTGGAAGGCTTTGTTCACACAAAGGACATAAAAAAATATATAATAAGATTAACAATATTTGCAGTACTCTCTGAAGTGCCTTTTGATTTGGCGTTTTGGGGCGGAGTGGTGAATATCCAACACCAAAATGTAATGTGGTCACTTCTTATATCAGTTATAATGCTGTACTTTATGAAAAAGTACAGAGACTTCAGTGTGGTATTTGCAGGTATAGCCTGTGCCATAGCATGGGGTATCAAATGTGACTACGAGTACTACGGACCGCTGGCTGTGGCCTGTATGTACTTACTCAGAGAAAGAACACTGTATAAAAATATTGCTACGGCGCTTATTTTTTCATTTGAACCTGCGGCAATTTTTGCCTTGATACCTATAAATATGTACAACGGCGAAAAAGGAAGAAGTTTAAAATATCTGTTTTATTTTTTCTATCCTGTGCATTTGCTGATACTGGTTTTACTGAGGAATATGCTGCGATAAAATAAGTTACATAAATTTTAAGAAAATATTACATGGACAAAAAAGAAGAATTTTATATAATAGATACACATGCACATTATGATGATGATGCATTCAACGAAGACAGAGACGAGCTTTTGGAAAAACTTAATGCGGCAGGTATAAAAAGAGTTGTAAATATTGCCGCTTCAATGGAAAGTGCAAAGAGCAGTCTTTTACTTGCACATAAATATGACTTTGTTTATGCGGCACTAGGAGTTCATCCCTCTTATAGTGAGGAGATAAACTCTGAAAGTATTGCCAAGTTGGAGAGGATGCTTTCAGATGAAAAATGTGTGGCAGTCGGGGAGATAGGACTTGACTATTACTACGATGAGCCGCAAAGACAGATACAAAAAGAGGCTTTTATTGCTCAACTTGAGTTGGCAAAAAAGTATGATTATCCTGTGGTTATCCATTCAAGAGATGCCGCAAAGGATACACTGGATATTTTAAAAGAGTTTGAGGGAGTAAAAGGAGTTATACATTGCTATTCCTACAGTAAGGAGATGGCAAGAGAGTTCATAAAACTTGGATATGTACTCGGCATAGGCGGTGTTGTTACATTCAAGAATGCAAAAAAACTTGAAGAGACCGTGGAAGATATTTCATTTGATGATTTTGTACTGGAAACTGATTGCCCGTATCTTTCACCGGTGCCGAACAGAGGTAAGAGAAATTCTTCCTTGAATCTGACTTATGTAGTAGACAGAATAGGTGAGATAAAGGGAGTTTCAAGGGATTTTATTATAGAAAAGACCTTTGAAAATGCAAGAAAATTGTATCCTAAGATGAAATGATTTTCATATGGAGATTAAGATGACAAAAATTGCTAATCCGGCAAATACTATAGATATAATCAAAAAATATGACTTCAACTTTCAAAAAAAGTTCGGTCAGAATTTCTTGATAGATACACATGTTCTTGATAAGATATGTGCGGAGTCGGGACTGAAAGAAAATGATTTGGCCATTGAGATAGGTCCCGGAATAGGAGCGCTCACACAGTACCTTGCAAATGTGGCAAAGGCGGTTGTGGCGATTGAGATTGATAAAAATTTGCTGCCGATACTTAATGAGACATTGGCAGATTATAAAAATACGAGTATAATAAATGCTGATTTTTTGAAAATAGATTTGGAAAATCTGATTGACGAATGCAGGCAAAAGTATGGCGAATTTGAGAACATAAGAATTGTAGCAAATTTGCCGTATTATATTACAACTCCCATTATCATGAATGTTTTGGAGTCACATACACATATTGACAGCATTACAGTCATGATTCAAAAGGAAGTGGCAGACAGAATGCAGGCTGCACCGGGAAGTAAGGATTACGGCGCATTGTCACTGGCGGTGCAATATTATTCAAACCCTTATGTTGTGGCATTTGTTCCGCCAAATTGTTTTATTCCGAGGCCTAAGGTCGGCTCAAGTGTTATAAGACTTGATATTTATAAAGATAAGCCTATAAAGACTGTAGATGAAAAGTTGATGTTTCAAATTATTCGCGCAGGTTTCAACCAAAGAAGAAAGACTTTGGTGAACTCACTGGCAAATTTTGAGGGACTGAAGCTTTCAAAGGAAAGAATAATTCACGCTTTGTCATTGCTTGGAAAGTCTGAAAAGATAAGAGGAGAAGCTCTTAGCTTGGAAGAGTTTGCACAATTGGCAGAATATTTACAAGAATAAATTTTGACAAGGAAAAGAAGATGAGCAAGAAAAAAAAGAATGAATTTTTAAGAGGGGTAAAGGACAGAGTAGAAGCTGTCCAAGATATGGACAAACATAAGAAAATAATGGCCGGAGGTGTAATCGGTATAGTGGCTATAGCCGCTATAATCGGTGTTTCACTCTCAGGAAAAAGTGCAAGAAGTGTTGCTACAACTACAACCGCAGTGGTAGATTCAACTACAGCGGCAGCAGTAGCTTCCGCCAATGTAATGCCTATGGAAAAGGCGGGAAATGAGTTCCCTTCACTTGATATTACAGTCGAGACAGAGGAGCCGAGACCTGAACTTTTGGAAGAGGGCGTGCAGCACTCATATATCGCCAAGGTACAGTCAAGACTTATGGAGCTTGGATTTATGGACAACGATGAGCCGACCAACTACTTCGGTGAGGTTACAAAGGCTGCCGTTATGATTTTCCAAAGACAAAACGGACTTGCACAGGACGGTATCATAGGACCTTCCACATTGCCGCTTTTGATGGATGCCAATGCAAAGCACTATGCGGCAAAGCTCGGTGATGTGGGCGAAGACATAAAAAGAATACAAAACCGTCTCTACGAGCTGGGCTACTTGGCGTCTGCAGATATGATAACAGGTACATATGATGAAAAGACTCAGGAAGCCGCACTTAAGCTTCAGCAGATAAATCAGCTCTCTGAGGACGGTAAGGTAGGAAGTGAGACCATGAATTTGCTTTATTCAGACGAGATAAAAGCAAATACGCTTTCACTTGGTGAGCACAGTGAGGTGGTTCAGGCAATACAAAACAGATTGTTCCAGCTCGGATACCTTACATCAAGCCCTGACGGTAACTACGGTAGCGATACGGAGCTTGCCGTAAGAACATTCCAGTCAAAGAACGACCTTGTAGTGGACGGTTACCTAGGACCTTCCACAAGAGCAGTCATCCTTTCAAGTGATGCAAAGGCAAACGGACTTGTACTCGGTGACCAGAACGAGCAGGTAGCAAGACTTCAGTCTCTCCTTGCCAAGGCGGGATATTTAAACGAGTCAAATGCTACAGGATACTTCGGTGAGATCACAGAGGCCGCACTGAAGAGATTCCAGAGTAATAACGGTATTGATGCCGACGGTAGAGCCGGAGCACAGACATTTGCAAAGCTGAATTCGGACGGACTTAGAGGACCTTCAAAGAATGATGCCAAGTCAAATAAATCCGAAAAGAGCGGTAAGCCAAGCGGCGGTTCATATTCAGGCAGTGTAGGAAATATGATAAGCATCGCATCTTCGAAGATAGGAAGTCCTTATGTTTGGGGTGCAAAGGGTTCAAACTCATTTGACTGTTCAGGCTTTGTTTATTGGGTTCTAAAGCAGATGGGTGTAGGACAGTCCTATATCACATCTTCAGGCTGGAGAAATCCGGGAAGATATACAAGAATAAGCTCCTTCTCAGATATACAGGCAGGAGACATCGTGGTGGTTTCAGGTCACGTAGGAATAGCCGCAGGCGGCGGTGAGATCATAGATGCTTCATCTTCAAGAGGTAGAGTAAAGAGAAGCGGTATGTCAAGCTGGTGGAGAAACAACTTCATAGTAGCTTGGAGAATATTCTAATATTAAAAGGTTGTTGCAAAGATTGCGACAACCTTTTTTCTGTAGCTAAAAGCGCCTCTATTATGTTATTATACAGAGTATATTTCTATATAAAATACATAATAACAGGAGGGTTGTATGAATAAGACAGCCATCAAAAACTTTGCAATACAGGCAAGGAATAAGCTGATTGCCGATATAAGCTACCGTGCAGGGCTGATGGGAATAACTACAGAGGGAATAATGTTGCGGCAGCAAAAAAACGTAAAGAAAAACTGCAAAAGCAGCTGAAGGAATGTCGCGAATATGATGAAAAGATTGCCCACTTGGCACTAAGCCGTATAGAATTGGATCTTGACGACGGTGTAAAGGTAAACTATAGGAAAATCCAAACCGGAACGGACGGAAAGTTTTATGAAGTATTGGCAGACTCAAAGAATATTATGAGTAAAATAGAGAAATAAGTATTTTATAGTATTTATGGAGGTATACTATGGGAATATTTGATTCATTTAAAAAGAACAAAAAATCAGTCTGGGAAAATTTTGTAGAAAAATATAAGCCGGGTAAAGAGCTTGTAAAGCCTTCAGAGCATATAATAGGTGCCTGCAGGAGTGCCGGAGTGGATGAGAGGATACTTTGGTTTATGGAAAATTATGGCTTCGGTAACTACGGTGACGGCATTATAAAGCTTATAGACCCTGAAGACTATATGGATAGCTTTTATAAATGGCTTGGAAAAGAGGACTATTCGAGGATCCCGTTTATGATGACAGGATTTGGAGATTTGTTTTATTTCAGGAATCTCGGTAACGGCGAATATGATATATCTTTTTTGGATATACACTACAGAAATATTTCTGTGGCAGCATATACTGTGGAGGAGTTTGTAGAATATCTTATTGACAGTGAGGTTGAAGAAAAGATATTAAGACGTAAACTTTTTGATGAGACGAAAGATAAATTTGGAGTTTTGCCTTTAAATGAGATATATTTCTTTACCACTGCACTTGTGACAGGAGGTACTGAAGAAATAAAGTATGTCAATAAAGGAGATGCAGCCGTACATCAGAGCATATTGTTTGATTGGGGCTGAGGATTTTACATTATATATTTATGTAGACGCTTACATAAGATGCAGATATATGGAAAATTTCATCTGATATTTTCTATAGAGGAAGTTAGTAATTTAAATGTTTAAAATGCTTTATTGAATAAAATTATAGGTGTGGAAGGGTTAAGATGAGTAATAATACTGATAACGGATACAGATCAAACATTGTATATTCAATGCTTGATGCAGATAAAACGGTAGAATTTGATACAATTGTCGAAATACTTAACAAATGCTTTGGGAAAAATTACAAGGGATTTCAAAGGGCTTTTATTGTATTAGACAATAAAGGAACTGCTTTTTGGGCACCAAAATTTGGATATAATAAGAAAGAAACACGATGGAAAAATAAGTTGGAAGATGATGGAGATACTATTATTGAAAAGGATTCTGAAGGAAAGATAGGGTTAAGTGATATTGTTAACAGTAACATCAGAGTTACATTTACATGTTTAAACGGTAAATATAGATTCCTTGGAGTATATAAGTTTGATGAAAAGAAGTCTGAGCCGAATTTAAGGATATTTAGGAGAATATACAAGGTAATAGACTTGGCACCTTATTCTTTAGAAAAGGAGAGGAACAATTTAACAATAGAAATTCAAGAGGCAAAAAAGATTCCTGTGGAAGTCTTGAGGCGACAGGCTGAGGAAGAGTCACATAGTCAAGCAGATAGACGTAGTTATGAGGGAATGGTTTATATCAGAAATTCTAAGGTTGCCGCTTATACAAAGATAAGAGCGGCAGGAATATGTCAGTTATGTGGACAGCCTGCTCCATTTAAGGATAAGGACGGAGAACCATTTTTAGAAAATCATCATCTTGTGTGGCTCAGTAGAGGTGGAACCGACACAATTGATAATACCTGTGCATTGTGTCCGAATTGTCATCGTAAAATGCATATTCTGGATCTTCAGGAAGATGTAGATAAATTGATTAGGATAGCAAAAGGGTTGGATTAAATATTGTTTGATGGGGGATTATGTTTTTATTATGATTGACTTGAACAAAGAAAAATTAAATATAAAAGATAAAAAAATCACCCTATACAAGTCAACTGACAAAAATGCTCCTTTGATTGTTTTTAATACTTTTGAGGGTGACGGTGAAGATGTATATCAAGCATTACAGAATATGGGTTGCACTTCCATAAATTTACTTGTAGTTGGAAATATTGATTGGAACCATGATATGTCACCATGGTATATGCCTTCAATTTATTCTAAAGAGAAATCTTTTAGCGGCGGTGCAGATGAGTATCTGAGATTACTTATAGATGAGATTTTGCTGAAGGCAAAGGAGCTGATAGAGGGAGAGCCTAAATTTACAGGGATTGCCGGATATTCACTTGCAGGACTTTTTGCTGTTTATGCTATGTATAAAACTGATGTATTTGACAGAGTGGCAAGCATGTCAGGCTCACTTTGGTTTAGTAACTTTATAGAATATTGCAAAAGAAATGAGTATAAGAGATTGCCTGATAAAATTTATTTTTCTCTGGGGGATAAAGAGGCAAATACACGAAATCCTGTATTAAAAACTGTGCAGGATAAAACAATAGAGCTTTCAGAGTATTTTAAGATACTTGGGAGTGAGGTGATATTTGAATTAAATCCGGGTAATCATTTCACAGATACAATTCTTCGCAGTGCAAAGGGAATAAAGGCAATATTATAGTTTTTATTGAAGAATCAAAATGTAGGAAGATGTATAGAAAAAATAATAGGAGGTTTTATATGGAGAATACAATGAGTGTTGCAACGGCTTTAGACAACATGTTTTATGAAAAAAACGGCAAACATATGGATGAGATGAGAATGCATAAGCTTATGTATTTTGCACAAAGAGAATCTCTAATGTATAATAATGAACCTCTGTTTGATGCAATTTTTTATGGATGGAAATATGGACCGGTGCTAAAAGAGGTCAGATCTGAGTTTAAAAAGAAATCGGGCTTTGAAGGTTCATTAAATTTGCAGTCTCAAGTCTCGAAGTATACAAGGGGTTTACTGAGAAGAGTCTTTAATAGATATGGAAGTTTGTCACCATGGAAGCTTAGTGCTTTATCACACGAAGAATTTTCGTGGAAGATGGCCAGATCAGGTCTTTATTATGAAGATAACGGTAATATAGCATTATCACTTGCTGCAATGAAGGTGGATGCTCAAAGAGAACCTATGAATAGAAAGTAGGGTGTAAGAAAACGTACTGATATGAGTACTCGTAGATATGGAGTTAAAAAAAGCTTAGGGATGGCGTGACTCAAAATTAGTACGCCACCCCTTTTGTATAACTATCATTTCCCGACAGCTAAAAAATTCATACAAATTCAGATACTTCTTTTATAAAAGATTTTATTCTACTAATAATATTTTTTTCTCTTATCTTTACTTCATCATAGTCCCATTTATCAAGTTTTACTAAATCTTGAATATCTGCAAACCTTGATTCTTTATAGGCATTTTTTTTCTTTTTGAAAAATTCATTACTTGCACTTATATTTAGCTTTTTCTCAAATGGTGCAAGGTTACCTAAAGTTTCCATTACTTCTTTTGCTTCCTGTTCATCCCAGTCATTATTATCAGACCACTTTCTTGGTAAGATATGCTCTATTTCTATATTAGAGTTTAAAATCAAGTCATAAAAATCTTCAACACTTTGCGATTCATTCAAAAATCCACTTAGTAAGATAATTCCTCTTTTACATCTACCCAAATCCGCACTTTTAAGTTTGTCATAGAATATTTTTAAATCATTGCCCATATTATCTATATACTCAGACAGGTAATCATCATTATTTTCTATTTTTGCACATACCTTAAATGTTGTATCTTTTACAGTATTAACAGAGTTATACACAACACCTTTTACAAAGTAATATGCTGTCGTTAACATTACCAGCTTCTTATATTCTTCATAATATTCTTCCGGTAAGTATAACTCACCGTCTTTTTTCCATATCAGATATTTATGCAAGAATACATATAAGGGATATCTCCAATATTGATTAGGGTAATTTTCCAAAATATTCCATAATGAATCATTATAGATACCTGTTTTTGTATCTATTATTGCATTTATTTTTTTTAAAGAAGCCATTACATCGCCTGGATTCTGTAGTCTACCTGTTTTAGATGAAAAATAAGACCTTAGTCCCTTTTCCCTGGAAATATCATTTTCTTGTGCTCTACAGATGTACATTAAAATACGAAACAGGTCTTCCTGATCATATAATTCATTCCATTCATCTATAAACTCACTTCGCTTTGAACTTTCAATTCCGGCATAAAGCTTTGACTTAAATATATCCGCATCACTTAATGAAAGACCTCTGTTATTTATAGTCTCAAAAATATTCAAAGCATCATCTTCTGTTTCACATAATATCGGTAATAATACTACATTATCTAAGAATGTCAAAATAAGTTTATTTAATTCATCAGAAGTTTTTCCTTGCTTCCAATCTGAAATTTTCTTCTTGAACATATCATAATTTATATAAAGTCTCGAATTTTCATCATCGCAGCGGCCTTCTAAGATAATTTTTTCAAGATTTTTCTTATCATTCTCAATAACATCTGAATTTAATCTTATATTATTTGTGAGCTCTGAACTTAGCTTGTCTTTTATCTTTAAACACTCCTCCAATGCTTTTACTGTACCCGCATTATCAAAAAGTGCTCTGATAAGCAAGAGAAGAGTTGTCAGTCTTTGTTGCCCATCTATAACTGAAAATTTTTCACTTTCATCAATTGGATGTACTACAATATTCCCTAAAAAATATTTATCTTTTTTATCTTTTTCATTATGAAAATAAATCAAATCATCCCAAAGAGTTTCGCATTGCTCCTGTTCCCATGAATATTCTCTTTGGAACATTGGAATCTGATATTCCCTTGAAAATATTGTTCTAATATCTTCAGGCTTTGCCGTTATAGTTTTCATTACCGTTTCTCCTTATATTTCATACAATAAAACACTTATTTTTTATGTTCAGATTATTAACATTAATGTTTGAAACTGTAGGTCAAAATTTTTATATTATATTATTATAATAAAATTGCCAAATTAAGGTTAAAATCACAAAACCATATCAGATAAAGTGTCTATATGAACTGTATAAATATGATTCTATGTATTTATGATATAAAAGTCAATATTAAATAACATTTCGTATTACGCACTTATGTTGACGCTTACATAAGATGCAGATATAATTAAGCTAAATTCTAAGATTTGAAGGGAAAATAGTATGATTGATTATACTGAGGGAGCAGGAGTACAGTATCATATCGGAGTAGGTAAAGGCGAAGTGGGAAAGTATGTGATTCTTCCGGGAGATCCGAAAAGATGTGAGAAGATTGCGGCATATTTTGATGATGCAAAGCTTGTGGCGGACAGCAGAGAGTTTGTTACATACACCGGGTATCTTGACGGTGAGAAGGTGTCGGTGACATCTACAGGTATCGGAGGACCGTCGGCGGCTATAGCACTTGAAGAGCTTGTAAGGTGCGGTGCGGATACATTTATCAGAGTGGGTACCTGCGGAGGTATGAAGCTTGATGTATGCGGAGGAGACCTTGTTATAGCAAACGGTGCCATAAGGATGGAAGGCACAAGTAAGGAGTATGCGCCGATAGAGTTCCCGGCGGTGGCGGATTTTGAGGTGTTGAGTGCGCTTAAGGAAGCCGCCGATGAGCTTATGTTTAAGTCACATATAGGAGTGGTACAGTGCAAGGATGCTTTTTACGGTCAGCATGAGCCGGAGAATAAGCCTGTAAGCTATGAGCTCATGGATAAGTGGGAAGCTTGGTTAAGACTTGGCACACTTGCGTCGGAGATGGAGTCTGCTGCACTTTTCACTGTAGCTTCATATCTCGGAGTGAAAATCGGATCTATTTTTTTGGCGATTGCCAATCAGGAAAGAGCCAAAAAAGGTCTTAGCAATGAGCAGGTACATGATACAAGCGCCGCTATCAAGACGGCTGTGGAAGCTATCAGAATAATGATAAGGAAAAATAAAAATATATAAATCTTATTTAAATATAACAACTTGATTACAAATAACTTATGGTTTATACTTAAATTGATATTTTTTATTTAATGTTTGTTCATTTTAAGGAGGAAAAATGAAGAAAAGATTATTGGCTATCGCTATGGCAACACTTATGGGATTTTCACTTGTAGCCTGCTCATCAGGCTCATCGGAACCTAAGGTAGACGGCTCTTCAAAGGCTGAGGAAAGCAAGGACGGAGAGAGTAAGGCTGACGAGAGCAAGGCTGATGCAGGTGAGAAGAAGGCCGCAACAGACTTTAAGGTAGGTATGGTTACCGATGTGGGCGGTGTTAATGACGGTTCATTCAACCAGTCGGCTTGGGAAGGTCTTCAAAGAGCACAGAAGGAGCTCGGCATTCAGGCAAAGTACTTGGAGTCTAAGACTGATTCAGACTATGTTCCTAACATCGAGACATTGGTTGATGACGATTATGACCTTATTATCTGTATAGGATATCAGCTTGCAGATGCTCTTAAGTCAGAGGCTGAGAAAAACCCTGATAAGAAGTTCGCTATTGTTGATGATGCATCAATAAAACTTGACAATGTAGCATGCCTTATGTTTGAGCAGGCACAGGCTTCTTACCTTGTAGGTTATGTTGCAGGAAAGACAACCAAGTCAAACACTGTAGGTCTTGTTATAGGTATGTCAACAGATACTATGAATGAGTTCGGATACGGATATCTTGCAGGTGTTAAGGATGCCAATAAGGATGCAACTATCTTACAGAACAATGTAAACAGCTTCGCCGATACAGGTGCAGGTAAGACGGCAGCCAACAATATGGTGGCAAACAAGGCTGACGTTATCTTCCATGCTGCAGGCGGTACAGGTCTCGGTGTTATTGACGGATGTAAGGAAGCAGGCATCTGGGCTATCGGTGTTGACTCCGACCAGTCTAAGGTTGCACCTAAGACTATCCTCACTTCAGCTATGAAGAGAGTTGACAATGCGGTATATGATGAGGCTAAGGCTGCACTTGACGGAGAGTACAAATCAGGTGTTAAGACTTATACATTAAAGGATGGCGGTGTTGATATAGCACCTACAACAGACAACCTTGATCCTGAGGTTTTGAAGGAAGTTGAAGATGTAAAGGCTAAGATCATTTCAGGCGATATTGTAGTACCTAAGACAAAGGCTGATTTTGAAGCTAAGTACGGTGATATCTACGAGCTTGACTAAACAATATATTCTATCGGGCAGCAATCTATTGCTGCCCCCTTAAATATATCTATGAATTTCGTAGGTATATTTAAGGGTAAACCCTTATAGAATGGAGTAATATGAGAGATATCAGCTTAGATAAAGTTAACAAAATCAGAGAGAGTATGCTGGAGACTGTAAAAAGTCCGAGCCTTACTCATGAGCAGAAAGTGGCTACCATGGCCAATCATGCAGATTCACTTCTTGAAGTGCTTGATTTGCCTGAAGGTTTGGATGAGCTTCTTAATGCAGATATAGACAGGCAGTGTATTTGTGATTTGTTTGAGGGACACGCACCGCTAAGACCGAGATATATAATACCTGACTATGCAAAGTTTATGAGAGAGGGAAGCAAGTTTTTGCAGCTTGATCCTCCAAAGGATTTGTATGAAGCATTGAATTCACTGCTTATTTTCTATCGCCATGTTCCGAGCGTAACCAATTTCCCTGTTTATGTAGGTCAATTAGATGAACTTTTGGATCCTTTCGTACAGGATATGGACAGAGATTTGGCAAAGAAGATGATAAAGCTGTTCTTTATAAATATGGACAGAACTATTTTGGACTCATTCTCACACGCAAATATCGGACCTAAGGACACATTGGCGGGAAGAATAATACTTGAGGTGGAGGCCGAGCTTGAGCAGGCGGTACCGAATATCACATTGAAGTATGACCCTGAGGTGACAAGTGACGAGTTTGCACTTATGGCGATAAATACCGCACTTCACAGTGCAAAGCCTTCATTTGCAAACCATAAGATGTTTTGCGGTGAGCTCGGAGAAAAGTATGTTATTGCAAGCTGCTATAACGGACTTTTGCTTGGAGGCGGTTCTTATACACTTTCAAGAATGATATTGGGAAATATTGCAAAGAGAGCGAAGAATATCGAAGACTTTAAGACAAACACTCTGCCATATGTCATGGATATTATGGCTAGATATATGGATGAAAGAATAAAGTTTGAGGTGGAGGAGAGCGGTTTCTTTGAAAACAATTTCCTCGCAAAGGAAGGCTTTATAAGCAGGGAGAGATTCTCCGCCATGTTCGGTCTGGTAGGTCTTGCCGAGGCTGTAAACATTCTTCTTGAAAAAGAGGGAATAGAGGGCAGATACGGTCACAGCGAGGCGGCAGATAAGCTGGCTGTAGAGATAATGGATATAATAGATGATTTTAATAAAAATCATTTCAACAAGTACTGTGAGGGTACAGACGGACATTTCCTTCTTCACGCACAGGTAGGTATTGCAAGTGATGTCAAGGTATCACCGGGAACAAGAATACCGATAGGTGAGGAACCTACCAATCTTTTGGATCACCTTAAGCATTGTGCCAAGTTCCACAAGTATTTCCCTTCGGGAACAGGTGATATATTCCCTATAGACCTTACCGTACACAAGAATCATGAATATGTACTTGATATTATAAAGGGTGCAATGAAAGAAAATATCAGATACCTTTCATTCTATTCATCAGACTCCGATGTAATCAGAATCACAGGATATCTTGTAAAGAGATCCGAGATAGAGAAGCTTGAAAAGGGAGAGAGTGTTCTTCAGGATACCACGGCACTGGGTATGGGCGCAAAGCATAACGGCAAGATCCTTGAAAGGAAAGTGCGTTAGTGTACAGTGCCGATGTCAACAAGATAATACCTTTCAGCAGTGTGGACGGACCGGGCAACAGAACAGCCATATTTTTGCAGGGCTGCAATTTTAACTGTAAATACTGTCACAATCCGGAGACAAGAAATCTTTGCATAAATTGTATGGATTGTGTGCCTACCTGTCCCACAGCCGCACTTAGCAATAAAGACGGCAAGGTGGTCTTTGAACCGCAAAAGTGTATAGCCTGTGATACCTGTATCAAGGTTTGCAAGCACGGCGCAACTCCGAGGATTGTCAGGATGACCTCTAAAGAGACTTTTGATAAGATATGTGAAAATGTACCTTTTATCAGAGGGATTACTTTTTCGGGAGGTGAATGCAGCTTGTATCCTGATTTTATGAGAGAGGTATTTACTCTTTGTAAGCAGGCAGGGTTAGGTACAATGATTGACAGTAACGGAAGCATAGACTTTAGAAAGTTTAACGGCTTATTGGAAGTTTGTGACGGGGTAATGCTTGATATTAAGGCATATGATTATAATGAACATATAAAAGTTACCGATGTCGGAAACGATATTGTACTGGATAATGCAAGATATTTGGCGGGAATAGGCAAGCTTTTTGAAGTAAGGACTGTGGTTGTACCTGAGCTTTTTGACTTTAGAAAGACTGTTGAGGACACATCAAGGGAGCTGGCTCCTTTCCTTAGGATATCAAATATAAGATATAAGATTATAGCGTACAGGAAAAACGGTGTAAGAAAAGAATACAGAGACTTTAGAAGTCCGACAAATGAAGAGATGAATGAAGCTAAAGATATAGCAATAAAGAACGGTTTTAGTGATATTGTGCTGATATAGCAAGTATGTAAAAGACCTGATGATAAGGAGGGAGAATGGACACAGCTGTCGAAATGCAAAATATAGTCAAGAAGTTTGGCGATTTTGTTGCAAATGATGGTATCAATCTCACGGTAAAAAAGGGAGAGGTTCATGCTATTTTGGGAGAGAACGGTGCGGGTAAATCCACACTTATGAATATTTTATACGGTTTATACCATCCCACTTCAGGAAAAATATTCATAGACGGTAAAGAAACCGTCATCGGTACTCCACAAAGAGCGATAGATTTGGGAATAGGAATGGTGCATCAGCATTTCATGTTGATACCTCCGTTTACCGTTACCGAAAATATTGCACTGGGCATGGAAGATACCAAGGGACTTGTATTGGATTTGAAAAAATCAAGAGAAAAGATAGTGGAACTTTCAAAAAAATACGGTCTGGCAGTGGATCCGGACGCCAAGATTGAGGATATCTCTGTAGGTATGCAGCAGAGAGTGGAGATTTTGAAGGTATTGTACAGAGGTGCAAAGACTCTTATACTTGATGAGCCTACCGCTTCACTTACACCGCAGGAGATACTTGAACTTATAGATATCATAAAGAGTCTTACAAAGGACGGAAAGTCCGTAATACTTATCACACATAAGCTGAAGGAAATAAAGGCCTGTGCCGATTCATGTACTATCATAAGACACGGAAAGTATATAAATACTGTAGATGTAAAGACCACAAGTGAGAGCGAACTGGCCGCAATGATGGTAGGTAGAGATGTCTCATTCAGCGTAGAGAAAGAAAAAAGAGAGCCGGGAGAGGTGGTACTTTGTGTGAAGGATCTTTGTGCAAAGGACTACAGAAAGGCGGATATACTCAAATCTCTTTGTCTTGATGTAAGAAGAGGTGAGATAGTAGGTATTGCCGGAGTGGACGGTAACGGACAGTCCGAATTGGTGGAGATACTTACAGGACTGAAAAAGGCCGAGTCCGGAAGCGTTACGATACTTGGAAAGGATGCCTTTAATGTAACACCGAGACAGAGTTTTGATATGGGTATTACAAGTATACCTGAGGACAGACAAAAGCACGGACTTGTGCTTGATTTCAGTGTGGCGGAAAACCTTATACTTCAAAACTTTGAAAATGAGCCTTTCTCAAAAAACGGCATACTCAATGAGAAAAATATAGAATCACATGCAAACAAGCTTATAGAAAAGTTCGATATCAGACCGAAAGACAGCGCCAAAAAGGCGGCAAAGACTTTATCGGGAGGAAACCAGCAAAAGGTAATTATAGCCAGAGAGGTGACCAACGATTCAGATCTTTTGATTGCGGTCAATCCGACCAGAGGTCTAGATGTAGGTGCTATTGAGTTTGTGCACAGATATCTGGTAGAGCAAAGGAATAAGAACAAGGCGGTTTTATTGGTATCATTTGAGCTTGACGAGATTATGAACCTATCAGACAGGATTGAGGTTATATTCGGAGGTCAGATTACAGGTGAAGTCATGGGTGAGGATGCCGATGAGAAGGAACTTGGACTTTTGATGGCAGGAGGAAAAAAAGATGAGTAAGAAAAACGGTATACTTTCAAGCAATGCTTTTTATACTCTTTTATCAATAATTTTGGGGTTTATAGTAGGTGCGATTCTGCTTTCAGTGGCAAAGATAAATCCTCTTGAGGCGTACAGACAGCTTTTAAAAGGTATCTTCGGTAAGCCTAAGTTTATGATTTGGTGTCTTATATATGCCGCTCCGCTTATATTTACAGGTCTCAGTGTGGCTTTTTCATTTAAGACAGGCGTATTTAATATAGGTGCCGAGGGACAGTTTGTAGTAGGTTCTCTTACAGCCTGTGTAATAGGTATTCTTATAAAAGCACCTGCAATTATACATATACCGCTTTGTTTTATAGGTGCCGCACTTGCAGGAGGTATCTGGGGAGCGATAGTAGGGCTTTTGAAGATAAAAAAGGGTGTGAATGAAGTCTTATCATATATTATGTTTAACTGGATTGCATTTTATCTGTCAAATTTTATAGTGAATTTGACTGTAATACATAAGGAAAGCGGCGGTGAGGCTACAAAGGATATTGCAGATACCGCAAGAATCCTGGCGCCTAAGTCTATAATAGAGGCAACCGGTGCATCAGCTGCAAACTGGGGATTTATAATAGCTGTTGTATTTGCAATAATTGTTTGGTTTGTGATAAATAAGACTACACTCGGATTTAAGCTTCGTGCGGTAGGTTTTAGTAACACAGCCGCACAGTATGCAGGTATAGATACCGGAAAATCATTCCTTACAGCAATGGCGTTTTCAGGAGCTTTGGCAGGTATCGGAGGTGCGATACAGCTGATGGGTATGAGCGGAAGAATATCACAGTTTTCAGGTCAGGAAGGATACGGCTTTCAGGGAATTACAGTAGCGCTGATAGCTTCTTCAAATCCGATAGCATGTATATTTGCAGGTATCTTCTACGGCGCTATGAAGTATGGCGGAAGTAAGCTTTCACTTGTAAATGCACCTTCAGAGGTTGTGGATATTATAATGGGTGTAATCATATTGTTTATTGCAATATCAAGTTTGTTCAGAAGTATTTTCTTAAGTCACGGAAAGAAGGGAGCGGTATAATGGAAGTTTTAATAAAGGATTTAGGGCTTTTGATAAATGCTATATTGATAGCAACTCCTCCGCTTCTTTTGGCGGCTCTGGGATCATGTTTTTCGGAGAGAAGCGGTGTTATAAATATCGGTATTGAAGGTATGATGACAATAGGCGCTTTTATAGGTGCCTGTGTGGCGTATTTCAGCGGCAACGGCTGGCTCGGATTTTTTGCAGGAGGACTTAGCGGTGCAATACTTGGTGTTATTCATGCGGTTGCCTGTATACAGTTCGGAGCGGACCAGACTATATCGGGTACAGCAATAAACTTTATAGGTCCGGGACTTGCGGTATTTCTTTGCAAGGCGATATTTGACAACTCGTCGGATTCACCTGCACTTGATACGGCTTCAAAGTTGCCTAAGCTCTTTGACGGAATGTTCCCTTCAGGATCTTTCGGATACAATGTTTTTTCAACATACATTGTAGCCTATCTTAGTTTTATACTGGTTGCCGTAGTTTGGTTTGTATTTTATAAGACAAAGTTCGGAATGCATCTTAGAGCTGTAGGAGAGCATCCGCAGGCCTGTGCCACTTTGGGAGTTAATGTATATCGTACAAGATATATCTGTGTAATACTTTCGGGCTTTCTTGCAGGACTTGGAGGAGCTTTTGTTACACTGGCTACAGTAAGCCAGTTCAGACCGGCGGTAATAGTCGGACAGGGATTCATTGCCATTGCGGCGGTTATTTTCGGAAAGTTTAAGCCGCAGGGAGCATTCAAGGCTTGTCTGCTCTTTGGACTTTGTAACGGTATCAAGGCTTTGCTTGGAGCTGGTAATGCGGTATCACCGAACCTTGTGTCAATGATTCCGTATGTAGTTACAATACTCGCGCTGGTATTTGTAGTAGGAAGTACAAGAGTACCGGCAGCAAACGGTAAGCCTTTCTTAAAGGCAAGATAGGGGGAAAAATGTTATCAACAAAATTATTTGATCATACAATATTGAAGGCGGACGCCACAAGAAAAGATGTAAAAAGAGTATGTGATGAGGCTATGGCATACAGTTTTTGTTCGGTATGTGTGAACTCATACTATGTACCTTATGTTGCAAATCTTTTGCACGGAAGCGATGTAAAGATTTGCAGTGTGGTAGGATTTCCTTTGGGTGCAATGTCTACAAGAGCCAAGGCGCTTGAGGCAAAGATTGCCGTGATGGACGGTGCCGATGAGATAGATATGGTAATAAATGTCGGCGCACTCAAGGACAGAGATTATTCCGTTGTTTTGGAAGATATTAAGGCTGTAAAAGAAGCCTGTGGAGAGCATATTTTAAAAGTTATTATAGAGACCTGTCTGCTTACCGATGATGAGAAGGTAAAGGCATGTGAACTTGCAAAGGAAGCAGGTGCCGATTTTGTAAAGACTTCTACAGGTTTTAGCAGCGCCGGTGCAAAGGTTGAGGATGTCAGACTTATGAGAGAGACTGTAGGTCCTGATATGGGTGTAAAAGCCAGCGGCGGAATACATGATAAGGAGTTTGCCAAGGAATTGGTGGATGCAGGTGCCAACAGGCTTGGAACAAGCGCAACCATAGAGATAGTGGAATCAGCCTTTTATGATATGGGTTAGTCTATGAATAAAGAAGAAATTTTAAAGTTGCCAAAGCTTGACTTACATTGTCACTTGGACGGCTCACTTTCAAAGACATTCCTTGAAAATACTCTTGGCAGAAAATTCAGTATGAGTGAACTCTCAGTCAGTATGGAGTGTTCAAGTTTGGTGGAATATCTTGAGAAATTTGATATTCCGCTAAGCGCTATGAATTCAAAGGAAAATATAAAGCAGGCCGCTCTTGAGGTGATGAAGCTTGCAGCAGATGAAAATGTAAGGTATATCGAGATACGATTTGCTCCGCTTTTGTCGGTTACGGACAGCCTAAGCATTGAAGATGTTATAGAGTCCGTAATAGCAGGTATCAATGAGGGTAACAGGCTTTACGGTATATATGGTAATGCCATATGCTGTGCTATGACTCACCATGATATAGAAGCAAGCAAGTCGATGTTTAAGGTCGCAAGAGAGTACTACAATGCAGGTGTTGCAGGACTTGACTTGGCAGGAGATGAGGCAAATCATCCTATAAAAGAGTTTAGTGAGCTTTTTAAGTACGCCAAAGATCTCGGTATGAACTTTACAATTCATGCAGGTGAGGCGGGGCCTAAGTCCAATATAGAGGGCGCTATAGAGTACGGTGCCAAAAGAATAGGACACGGTATCGCCATGAGAGATGATGAAAGGCTTTTAAATCTCGCAAAGGAGAGAGGCATCGGTATTGAGATGTGTCCGATAAGCAATTATCAGACAAAGGCGGTAGGTAAGAAGGATATTTATCCTTATTCGGACTATATAAAAAGAGGTCTGCTTGCCACTGTCAATACCGATAACAGATTGGTAAGCAATACAAGCATTACAGATGAGATATTATTTTTGCAAAACAAGAATATGATAAATGATGCCGAGATATTGCAGGGAATAAAGAATGCAATAGAAGTTTCATTTGCAAGTGATGATATTAAAGATATGCTTTTAAAAGAGCTTGGCAAACAGGTATTATTATGAAGAAATATAAGAGAGTTTTTGTTGTTGTTTTGGATTCTTTGGGTATCGGTGCAATGCCTGATGCGGCTAAGTTCGGAGATGCAAATACCGATACATTCGGACATATAGTAAGAGAATACGGCAAACTGAATATTCCGAATCTAAGGAAGCTCGGAATGTATAATCTTCATCCGGTTGAAGGAGAAAGCGGAGTGGAAAAGCCGCTTGGAAGATTTTGCAGAATGGAAGAGATGAGTAACGGTAAGGATACTATGACTGGTCATTGGGAGATGATGGGTCTTAGAATTGAAAAACCGTTTCAGACATTTACAGATACAGGTTTCCCGAAAGAGCTTATAGACGAGCTTGAAAAAAGATGCGGTAAGAGAGTAATAGGCAATAAGTCGGCTTCAGGCACGGAGATACTTGAAGAACTCGGAGAAGAAGAGATAAATACGGGAGCGATGATTGTATACACATCTGCCGATTCCGTGCTTCAAATCTGCGGAAATGAAGAGACTTTTGACCTTCAAAATCTGTACAGATGCTGTGAGATTGCCAGAGAGCTGACAATGAAGGATGAGTGGAAGGTCGGGAGAGTTATTGCAAGACCTTATATCGGTAAGAAAAAGGGTGAGTTTAAAAGGACTTCCAACAGACATGACTACGCACTGAAGCCCTTCGGTAGAACCGCTCTCAATGTATTAAAGGATAACGGACTTGATGTTATCTCTATAGGAAAGATAAACGATATATTTGTAGGAGAGGGTATAACAAAGGCTCTTCACTCGGATTCAAGTGTTCACGGTATGGAACAGACTATTGATATGCTTTCAGAAGATTTTACAGGTCTTTGCTTTACGAATCTTGTGGATTTTGACGCACTTTGGGGTCACAGAAGAGATCCGATAGGCTATGCAAAAGAGATTGAGAAGTTTGATGAAAAGCTGGGTGAGTTCATTGATAAGATGAATGATGACGATCTTTTGATACTTACGGCAGACCACGGAAACGATCCGACTCACACAGGAACGGATCACACGAGAGAGGCTGTATTCTTTATGTCATACTCAAAGAAGTTTGACGGGGGAAAGCTGCTTGATACTACAGATACATTTGCCGTAATAGGCGCAAGTGTCGTGGATAACTTTGACTTAAAGATGCCTGAGGGTACAGTAGGATACAGTATTTTAGACAAGCTATAAGGGAGGTTTTATGAATCCTATTTTTGAAAAAGTGAAAAAAAGTTATGACTACATAAGAACCGTCACAGATTTTACACCTGAGGTTGCGCTGGTACTTGGCTCAGGACTGGGTGAGTTTGCAAAGCATATGGAAGTGGAATGTGAGATACCTTATAGTGATATTGAAGGTTTCCCTGTGTCCACTGTAGCAGGTCATGACGGAAGATTTCTTTTCGGTACTGTAGAGGGTGTGAAGACAGTCATTATGAAGGGTAGAGTACATTACTATGAGGGCTATCCTGTAACAGATGTTGTACTTCCTACCAGACTTATGATTATGCTCGGCGCAAAGAAGCTTATACTTACCAATGCGGCAGGAGCGGTAAATAAAGAATATAAGCCGGGAGATTTGATGCTTATTACAGACCATATCTCAACTATAGTTCCGTCACCTCTTATCGGTCGCAATATTGAGGAGTTCGGCACAAGATTCCCTGATATGAGCCATGTATATTCACAGAGATTACTTGATGTTGCAAGAAACTCCGCAAAAGAAGTCGGTATTACTTTAAGAGAAGGTGTTTATATGCAGTTTAGCGGACCTGCTTATGAGACACCTGCAGAGGTAAAGCTTGCAAGAATTTTGGGTGCTGATGCGGTAGGTATGTCGACAGCTATCGAAGCGATAGCCGCCAACCATATGGGTGCGGAGATTTGCGGTATCTCATGTTTTACAAATATGGCCGCCGGAATCCTTGACAAGCCGTTAGACCACAAGGAAGTATCGGAAGCAGCAAATAAAGTCGCAAATATCTTTGAAGGACTTGTAAAAAATATAATAAAGAATATGTAAAAAGGAGGCTGCGAGCCTCCTTTTTGTTTGTATTACGGTGTAGATTTAAATAGATTATGTACGGTATTTATATGTTTAGGTAATATTTAATAATATGATTGAAAAACTGATTATTTTACCTGACTTCCGTCGTTTCTCTCAAAACCTAGTACTCTAGGTATCCAAGAGCATGCAGTTTTGAAAGAAATTGTCGACTTCAGCTTTTGTTAAA
>NZ_RRCM01000001.1:964279-1082318 GCF_003862485.1 Lachnoanaerobaculum orale
TTACCTGACTTCCGTCGTTTCTCTCAAAACCTAGTACTCTAGGTATCCAAGAGCATGCAGTTTTGAAAGAAATTGTCGACTTCAGCTTTTGTTAAATAGAGAGCATCAAGGTTACTAAAGCCAACCAATTTTTTAACCTTTTCGTTAACAGATTGGTTTCTTGATATATTGATATATGTATTGTCACCTTTATTTACTACCCTAAAATCACGCATAAAGTTGATCAAGTCATAAGAGCTTATTTTATTTTTGAAGCACTTGATTTCTAATACTCTTAAAAGAAACAAGCTAAGGTAGCATATCAAAAAATGCCCATAGATTGTTTCTTTTTTCTGTAAATAAACAGGCCTAGCATCCAGGTATGATTTTGTAAGTCTAAAAGATTCCTCGATTTTCCATAGGCTATGGTATGTTTTATATACCTGTAATGGCTCCATATCTATTTCGGATGTCACTAAAAGATTATATCCTGCATATTTAAGATCTTCATCAATCTTAGATTTATTTAAATCTATTATAGGCTTTATTGTCTTGCCTGTACTATCTTTAGTTATAATGTCTACATATTTAGCACAATCTCCAAGTTCATCTTTAGCGATATTTTTGTATGTAGAAAACTTTGAAGCTTTATCGACCATTTTCATTATTTCAAGCCTTTGTTTCTTTGCAAGGTTAGGATTATAAGAGACGATACGCTTTTCTTTTACAGAAAACCTTGTAACACTCTCTTTTCCTGTTTCCGGATCAATCTCTTTAAAACTGTAATCAAAGCTGTCAATACATGATTTAAGACGAAAAGATATATTACCTCTTTCATCAGTGTAATTAGAAAAGACATTTGTATCATTCTCAAGTAGAACCCATTTCTTTTCCTTTTCACTTAGATTCTTACCATGTATTGATTTTGAAAATATATAGCCGTCACTAGCTTCTTTAACTGCAGCATAAATATTTCTTGCACAATTAAGTCCTTTATCAGCCACCTGAATTGTCTTGCCTGATACGTTATGTCGTTGCTTCATTTCTTCAATAACTTTTCTAATATATGGCTTTTCCGATTCATTTCCGGGATACATTTGCATGGAGACAGGTACTAGATCAGCATCTAAAAGTAAAGCTTGCCCTATTATCGGAGAGTGCCTGTTCTCTTTTGAAGGTCCCTTTTGCTTGTCATCGCCGGGGATATCAATTTCAAAGTAATAATTAGTACAATCGAAAAATACATTGCTTAAATCTCTTTTAAAATACTTTTCATAAGAGTGATTAAACAAATCAATGTACTTTTTATAGGACTCTCCTATGAAAGAACACCCGTCATATACTTGGTCTTCAGAGATGATTGAACTGCCATAAAGGTATGGAAATACATGAGAGGCCGTCTTTGACTTAGAGCATGGAGATATAACCCTTGCATAAATAAGTTGCGTAATTAAATCAAATACAGAGAACTGAAAACGCATTTGAGAGGCAAGTATATCAATAGTTTCCTTAACATCAAGCTCATCAATCAATGAGTAGAGCAAGAAGTGTCCTATATTAAGTTCAACAGGATTGGAAAATGCACGAGGACGTGACTCTTCAGAAAGAGCTTTTGTTCTATTCTCATTTTGCTCTTTTACATAATCGCTATAAAATTTAATCGGATCCGGAATCTCATCTGAAGTCAGATCTTCAACGTAACCAAAAGATTTTACATTTCTTGTTCTTGGTTGCTTTTTATCCTTATCCCAAAATGATTCATACATCTGAAGATAAGTACCTTTTTTCTTCTTTTCTTTTCTCAAAAAATAAGCCATAAACACCTCTAAATCTAAAGTACTATGAAGTACTATGATTATAACATACTATAAAATTTTTTTCAAATTTTTTGAAATATTTTTTATGTGAGAAAAGCCTTTAAAATAAAGGATCTAAAAGAATTGCATAAAATTAAATAGTTTGCTAAAAATTTGAAACGTCGGAAATTTCATAGTACTTCGACGGAAGACGGGAAAAAATATAATAAAGAATATGTAAAAAGGAGGCTGCGAGCCTCCTTTTTGTTTGTATTACGGTGTAGATTTAAATAGATTATGTACGGTATTTATATGTTTAGGTAATATTTAATAATATGATTGAAAAACTGATTATTTTATCATAGAATAATATTATATACATGGCATTTTTATATATTTCTAATTTTAAATTATATTTCAGAAGCAGTTTTATGGGACGTAAATGTAGAGGGAAAATTATGAGAACAAGTAATAAGGTAAGGAGTAACACTAAAAGAAGCAATGTAAAAGATATTACTCAAAAGACACTTGAAAGATATAATGATGTGTTTGCAGATATTATAAATGTACTCTTATTTAAGGGAGAAAATGTGGTTTTGGAAGATTCCTTGATTGATGCACTGCCGATGAGTACACTGAAGATGGAAGGGAAAATAAAATCACAGTATAGAGATATTGCAAAATATTGGAATAACAGTAAAATAAATGTATCAATGTTTGGGCTGGAGAATCAAAGCAAACCGGAAAAGTTTATGCCGTTTAGAATTTTTGGATATGACGGAGCGGAGTATGTAAGACAATCCAAAAAAGAGAATAAGAAAGAAGCCAAGTATCCGGTGATTACATTAGTGTTATACTTTGGATATAACGGAAGATGGAATCAGCCAAGGAGCTTGTTTGAACTTTTAGATATAGATGAGAAAATCAAGCCATATGTAAATGATTTTAAAATGAATCTTTTTGAGATAGCGTACCTGGAGAGGGAGACAATAGATAAGTTCAAGAGTGATTTTTGGATATTGGCTGATTATTTGTATCAGATGCGTGTAAATAATGATTATATAGCAGGTGATACAGTAATAAAACATGTAGATGAGCTTTTGATGCTAATGTCTGCAATGACAAAGGATGACAGATTTGAAGAAACAATAAATGAGCTTAGCAGAAAGGAGAGTGTAACAATGTGTGAGGTACTTGATAAGGTGGAAGCAAGAGGCAGAAAAGAAGGTGTGATAAGTGTGCTTATCTCCTTGGTAAAGGACGGTATATTAAGTATATCTGAAGCTGCGAAAAGGGCGGATATGAGTGAAGAAAGTTTTAAGCAGTATCTAAAGTCTTAATTATTATTGATTTAAATAAAAACTCACGGAAAATGAAAGTTTCAGGTTCTGTGAGTTTTATTATTGTGTATATGTCGTGGCTTTATATGAAGGTAAAGATTTTGATAGAAATGAATATTATTTCAATGCTTTTGCCCTTGTCTTTTTAGTGAATTCATTATAAAATAATAAAAGATTGTTTTGTATTTAACAATATAATTATACTGAGGTAATGGAGGTTAGTATATGGCTCAAACAGGCGTTTTGCCTATGAAACGAATTGAAGAATTGCTGGATACCGGAAGTTTTGTGGAAATTGGCTCATATATAAGCGCAAGGAACACAGATTTTAACCTGTCACATAAAGATACCCCGAAGGACGGAGTGTATACAGGTTACGGTACGATTGACAGTAAGTTGGTATATATATACAGTCAGGATGCCGCGGTGCTTGGCGGCTCTATAGGAGAGATGCACGCAAAGAAGATAGTTTCACTATATGATATGGCTATGAAGACGGGAGCACCGGTTATAGGACTTATCGACTGTGCGGGACTTAGACTTGAAGAGTCCTTTGACGCTTTGGATGCATTCGGACAGATATATGCGGCACAGACAAAGGCAAGCGGAGTGATACCGCAAATTCAGGCGGTCTTCGGTCTTAGCGGCGGCGGAATGGCCCTAAGCAACGGACTGAGCGATTTTGTATTTATGGAGCAGGATAAGGCAAGAGTATTTGTGAATTCACCGAATGCGATTGATAACAACTCTCAGGATAAAAACGACTATTCAAGTGCAAAGTTTCAGTCTGAGGCGACAGCACTTATAGATTTTATCGGAAATGAGAGTGAAATACTTTCAGGTATCAGAGAACTTATATCCATACTCCCTGCAAACAATGAAGACGATATGTCATATATTGAGTGCAATGATGATTTAAACAGAGTTACACCTGAGCTTGAAGCAAGTATAAAAGACCCTGCTGTTGCGGCAAAGATAATTTCAGACAGTTTCTATCTGCTTGAAGTAAAGAAAAATTTTGCAAAAGATATGTTTACCGGATTTATCAGACTCAACGGAAATACTGTAGGTGTTGTTGCAAACAGAAGAGCTTTGTTTGATGAAAAAGGTGAGACTTTACAGGAATTTGACAATGTATTGTCACATCAGGGAGCGGATAAGGCTGCCGAGTTTATAAACTTTTGCGACGCCTTCAATATACCTCTTTTGACATTGGTGGATGTGAAGGGATACAGAGCCACAAAGTGTACTGAAAAGAGAATACCTAAGGCCGGAGCAAGGCTTACATATGCATATGCAAATGCAACAGTTCCTAAGGTAAGTCTGATAGTAGGCGATGCAATAGGCAGCGCTTCACTTTCAATGAACTCAAAGTCAATCGGTGCGGATATGGTATTTGCATGGGAAAATGCAAAGATGGGCATGATGAATGCAAGTGAAGCTGTAAAGATCATGTATTCAGAAGAGATTGATGCAAGTGACGATGCGGTTGCAACTATTGAGGAAAAGACTAGGGAGTATGAGAATCTGCAAAACTCTGTGGTATATGCCGCAAGAAGAGGATATGTAGACGATATTATCACTGTAGCAGATACAAGAAAGAGAATTTTAGCCGCATTTGAGATGCTTTTCACAAAGAAGGAAGAAAATCCATATAAGAAGCACGGATCATTTTAGAGGTGAATCATGAAGAGAATGAAAAGATTTTTATATTTATGTCTGTTTGTGATTGCAATGCTTACGCTTGGTGCCTGCGGAAAGAAAAGTAACGGTGATACACAAATTCCCGATCAACTTAATGAACAGCTTAAGCAACAAGGTGAGGGGCTTTTAACCCAGCTCTATCAGATGGATGAGAAACAGCTTGCTCAGGTAATAGACAGTGCACAAAAAAGTGATCAGGCCGCATTCATAGAGGGACTTAAAAGCTTTGAAGCAAGTAAAGAGACGGTAGGAGCCTTAAAGGAAATTGATGATACCAAGGTTACACTTTCTGACGGTAACTATGTTGTTAAGATAAAGTATACCGGAGACAAGAGAAAGTCGGAGATGACACTTGGATTTGATTCAAAGACCAATAATGTATCCGTATTTTCAATTACACCTAAGTACAGTGTGGTTGAAAATATGGAAAAGGCAGCATTAAACACCGTACTTGGAATGGGAACGGTATTTGTTATACTTATTTTCATATCATTCCTTATAAGTTTGTTTAAGCATATCAATAAATTTGAAAATAAGTTAAAGTCAAAAGCGACAAAAGAGCCTGTAAAAGAAGTAGTCGATGTAAAAACTGAAAGTGAGAATCTTTGTGACGATTTGGAATTGGTGGCGGTGATTACGGCGGCTATAGCCGAGTTTAGCGGAAACGATGCATCAAGCTTAATTGTTCGCTCAATAAAGAGAGTTAAGAGATAGTGGAGGTTAAAATGAAAAATTATACTATTACTGTAAACGGTAAATCATATGAAGTATCTGTAGAAGAAAGAGGGGGGGCAGCAGCTCCTGTTACAACCGCGTCAGCACCTGTGGCGCCTGTAGTTAAGGCGGCACCTGCATCAAGCGGCAGTGAAGGCAGAGTAAAGGTGGTTGCACCTATGAGCGGTAAAATCCTCGGAGTAAAGGTAAGTGTGGGACAAGCGGTTAAAAAAGGTGAAGTGGTAGCCGTTTTGGAGGCTATGAAGATGGAAAATGATATAGTGGCACTTGAGGACGGCACTATTGCAAGTATAAATGTAAATGTTGGAGACAGCGTTGAGACCAATCAAACTCTTGTAACAATCAACTAGTAACCGGAGGAGAAAAATGGATTATATATTAAATACATTATCCAATTTGATTGCTCAGACTGCATTCATGAATCTTACCTTCGGCAATCTTATAATGATTTTTGTTGCCTTTATATTCCTTTATTTGGCAATCAAAAAGGGATTTGAGCCGCTTTTGTTGGTTCCTATTGCCTTCGGTATGTTACTTGTAAATATCTATCCGGATATAATGATAAAGCCTGAGAATTCTACAAATGGAGTGGGAGGCCTGCTTCATTACTTCTATGTTTTGGACGAGTGGAGTATATTGCCTTCACTGATATTCATGGGTGTAGGAGCGCAGACGGATTTCGGTCCGCTGATTGCAAATCCCAAGTCGTTCTTACTTGGTGCGGCGGCACAGTTCGGAATCTATGCGGCTTACTTTATAGCAATACTTATGGGATTTAATGATAAGGCCGCAGCGGCCATATCCATCATAGGCGGTGCAGACGGACCTACTTCAATATTCCTTGCAGGTAAGCTCGGACAGACAGAGTACCTCGGACCTATTGCGGTGGCTGCATATTCATATATGGCTTTGGTACCTATCATTCAGCCGCCAATTATGAAGTTCTTTACCACAGATGAGGAGAAGAGAATCAAGATGGAGCAGCTTCGTCCCGTATCACAGCTTGAGAAGATTCTTTTCCCTATAATAGTTACGGTAGTGGTATGTCTTATACTTCCTACTACGGCTCCGCTTGTAGGTATGCTTATGCTCGGTAATCTTTTCAAAGAGAGCGGTGTTGTAAAGCAGCTTACAGAAACTGCAGCGAACGCAATGATGTATATTGTGGTTATCTTACTTGGAACCAGTGTAGGTGCTACAACAAGTGCCGAGGCGTTCCTTAAAGTTACAACATTAAAGATTGTGGCGCTCGGACTTATAGCATTTGCCTTCGGTACCTGGGCGGGTGTAGTATTCGGTAAGCTTATGTGCAAGCTTACAGGCGGCAAGGTAAATCCGCTTATAGGTTCGGCAGGCGTATCTGCGGTGCCGATGGCGGCAAGAGTTTCACAAAAGGTAGGTGCGGAGTATGACCCTACAAACTTCCTTTTGATGCATGCTATGGGACCTAACGTTGCAGGTGTTATCGGTACGGCTGTAGCGGCGGGAACATTTATGGCAATATTTGGAATAGTATAAGGAGGGATTATGGCAGAAATTAAGAAAAAGCCTGTTCAGATAGTTGAGACCGTGCTTCGTGACGCACATCAGTCTTTGGTAGCTACCAGAATGACTACGGAACAGATGCTTCCTATAATAGATAAGATGGATAAAGTCGGCTACAGAGCTGTAGAATGCTGGGGTGGAGCTACATTTGACGCTTCACTGAGATTCTTACATGAAGATCCTTGGGAGAGACTTCGTAAGTTTAAAGACGGATTTAAAAATACCAAGCTTCAGATGCTCTTTAGAGGACAGAATATCCTCGGATACAATCACTATGCAGATGATGTTGTAGAATACTTTGTTCAAAAATCTGTTGCAAACGGTATTGATATTATCCGTATATTTGATGCGCTCAATGATATCAGAAACTTAAAGACGGCTGTAAATGCCGCAAACAAGGAAAAGAATGCGGAAGTTCAGATAGCTCTTTGCTATACTTTGGGTGATGCATACACTCTTGATTATTGGAAGGATATTGCAAAGAGAATAGAGGATATGGGTGCGGACTCACTCTGTGTTAAGGATATGGCAGGTCTTTTGACACCTTATGCGGCGCAGGAACTTATAGGAAGCCTTAAGGAATCCACCAAGCTGCCTATAGAACTTCACACTCACTATACGGCAGGTCTTGCATCAATGTCACTTTTAAAGGCTGTAGAGTCGGGATGCGATATCATTGATACTGCAATTTCACCTTTTGCACTTGGTACTTCACAGCCTGCTACAGAGGTTATGGTTGAGACATTTAAGGGAACACCTTATGATACAGGTCTTGACATCAATCTTTTATCCGAGATTGCAGACTACTTCAGACCGATAAGAGAAGAGTTTTTAAAGAGCGGACTTCTAAATCCTAAGGTACTCGGTGTGAATATCAACACATTAAAGTATCAGGTTCCGGGAGGTATGCTTTCAAACCTTATCAATCAGCTTAAAGAAGCAGGAAAAGAAGATAAGTATAGAGAGGTTTTGGAAGAAATCCCGAGAGTAAGAAAAGACTTCGGTGAGCCGCCTCTTGTTACACCTTCATCACAGATAGTGGGTACACAGGCTGTTATGAATGTACTTTCAGGCGAGAGGTATAAGATAGTTCCGAAGGAATCAAAGAAGATAATGCTTGGAGAGTTCGGACAGACTATCAAGCCGTTTAATAAAGAAGTACAAAAGAAGATAATAGGCGATGAGAAGCCTATTACCTGCAGACCGGCAGACCTTATTCCGCCACAGCTTCCTGAATTTGAGAAAAAGGTTGCAAAGTGGAAAGAGCAGGATGAGGATGTGCTTACATATGCACTTTTCCCTAAGGTTGCTGAAGAGTTCTTTGAGTACAGAGCGGCACAAAAGACAAAGGTGGATATGACTAAGGCAGACAAGGATGCAGGGGCATATCCGGTATAAAATATAAAAAATCCCTTACATAGTGTAAGGGATTTTTGAGTGAGTATATTTATAAAATGAAAGAATTAAAGAAACACATATTAAAATATTTTACAAGCGCAAGAGTTATTTTGTTCGGATTTATTATTATGATATTTCTTGGCGCTGCAGTTTTGAGTTTACCGATTTCATCAAGAACCGGAGAATGGACTCCGTTTATTGATACTTTATTTACGGCAACAAGTGCAAGTTGTGTTACAGGTCTTGTTGTGTATGATACGGCAACACATTGGTCAGTTATAGGAAAAATTATAATAATTGCTATGATTCAATGTGGAGGCTTGGGTGTTGTAACTATGTTGACAATATTTAGCAGGGTTACAGGTAAAAAAATTGGGCTTAGAGACAGAGCTACTTTACAAAGCGCATTGTCAACACCTCAAATAGGTGGAATTGTAAGACTGACAAGCTTTATATTTAAAGGCACAATAATCATAGAGATGATAGGTGCTTTGGTTATGTTCCCTGTTTTTTTGAAAGATTTCGGAGTTATGAAGGGCATATATTATTCAATATTTCATTCCATATCGGCATTTTGTAATGCAGGATTTGATCTTATGGGTGACGTGAGTGAATTTTCATCTGTTACAATGTATCAGTCTGATATAGCAATAAATGTTTCGATAATTATGCTTATTTTGGTAGGAGGTCTGGGATTTTTGGTATGGCAGGATATAGCTGAGCATAAATTTAGGGTGTCCGGATATTCCACTCAAACCAAAGTTGTTTTGACTATGAGTCTTATTCTAATATTATTCCCAAGTGTCATATTCTTCTTTACGGAATTTAAAGGACTCGACTTTAAAACAAGACTTTTATCCAGTGTTTTTCAAGCGGTTACTCCGAGAACGGCAGGTTTTAATACGGCAGATTATTCAAAATTCAGTGACAACGGAATTGCCATAACTATAATTTTGATGTTGATAGGAGGCGGTTCCGGTTCTACGGCAGGCGGTATAAAGATGAGTACTGTTTTTATTTTGTTTGCAACATTGTTCTCAGTATTTAAGCAAGATAAAGAAGTTGCCATATATAATAGGAGAATAGAACCTGATATAATAAAGAATGCAATCAGTGTCTTTGTATTGGACATAGTTCTTTTTATTGTGGGAGCAATGATTATAAGCGGAATAGAAGGATTTTCATTAAAGGAGACTATGTTTGAGAGTGCATCTGCAGTAGCAACAGTTGGACTTACATTGGGAATAACTCCACATCTGGGTGTTATATCAAAGATTTTATTGATAATTATGATGTATATAGGAAGAGTTGGAGGAATAACACTGATATTTGCTGCTGTTTCACCTAAGAAAAACGGAAATGCAAGATATCCGAAGGATCAGATAGCGGTAGGATAAAGAGAAAAAGTCATATCAAATACAGAAAGGCGGTGTAGTGGTTTAAATTAAGAAATCACTGATGACAGGTAATATGAAAAGTTTTTTAGTAATAGGAGTGGGCAGATTCGGTCGACATGTTTGTAAGAAGTTGTTTGAATTGGGATATGATGTAATGGCAGTAGACAGAAATGAAGAATGTATAGAGCGAGTATTGCCATATACCGTCAATTCCATAATAGGAGACAGTACAAATGGAGATTTTATAAAGTCAATAGGTGTAGGAAATTTCGACACTTGCTTTGTGGCAATAGGTGATGATTTTCAAACTTCACTTGAAACAACATCACTGCTTAGTGAGTGTGGAGCAAAGTATGTAGTATCCAGAGCATCCAGAGATACGCAAGCAAAATTTCTTTTAAGAAACGGTGCCGATGAGGTTGTTTATCCTGAAAGACAACTTGCTGAATGGAGTGCTATAAGATACAGCTCAAATAATATTTCAAATTATATTGAATTGCCGGGAGATAACTCTATATTTGAATTTAAAGTGCCTAAGGACTGGATAGGTAAGAGTATATTGGAGTTGGAAATAAGAAAAAAATATAATTTGAATATAATGGCAATAAAACTGGACGGTAATTGGAATATGAGAATTAATCCGAGTATCATATTTGAGGATGAACAAAGTATATTGGTGTATGGAGAAAATAAAGATCTTGAAAAATTCTTTGAGGTTGAGTCACGTAATTTAAATAACGGGGGTAAAGATCGTGGATAATGTCATATGTATAAGAGAGGCAAGTATATATGATACGGAGAAGTTGCTTGATATATATTCATATTATGTAGAGAAAACGGCAATTTCTTTTGAAACAAAGGTTCCATGTTATGAAGATTTTAAGGGCAGAGTAGAAAAAACATTGCAAAATTATCCGTATTTTGTAGCCGTAGAAGATAAAGAGATACTCGGATATGCATATCTCAGTCCTTTTGTAGGAAGAAGCGCCTATGATCTTAGTGCGGAGACCACCATATATTTAAAACACGGCAACAGTAATAAGGGCATAGGTAAGGCACTTTACTCCAAAATAGAAAAAGCTGCAAAGAAGCAGAATATAACCAATCTTTATTCATGTATAGGATATACGGATAATGAGGATGAATATTTGACCAATAACAGTGCAAGTTTTCATGAACATATGGGCTATAAACTTATAGGAAAGTTCACTAACTGCGGTCATAAGTTCGGTAGATGGTATCATATGGTGTGGATGGAGAAGATAATAGGAGAGCATAAAGAGATTAAAGAGTTTTTAAAATATTCGGATATAAAAAGTTTTTAAAAAAATCGCCTCCATATAATGTGGAGGCGAAAAAATATTAAAGTACATTTCGTATTCTTTTTACAGCTTCAACGGTATTCTCATGTTTTCCGAATGCTGTAAGTCTGAAGTAGCCGTTTCCGCCGGGACCGAATCCTTCTCCCGGAGTTCCTACAACATTTGCCTTTTCAAGCAGAAAATCAAAGAAATCCCATCCTGTCATATTGTCAGGTGTCTTCAACCAAATATAAGGAGCGTTGATACCTCCGAAGAGTTTAAGGTTTGTATCCTTTAATCCGTTCAATATGGTGTCACAGTTTTGCATATAGTAGTTGACCAATCCTTTAACTTCCTCTTGGCCTTGTGCAGAGTAAACCGCTTCACCGGCTCTTTGTACAATATAAGGCGCACCGTTATATTTTGTACCGTGACGTCTTGCCCACATATCATGAAGTGAACAGCCGTCCATAATCAAATCCTTAGGAACCACCGCATATCCGAGACGCAAACCTGTAAAACCTGCAGTCTTTGAGAAAGAGCGAAGTTCAATAGCACAGGTCTTTGCACCGCTACATTCATAGATTGAATGCGGAACGTCGTCTTCTCTTATATATGCCTCGTATGCGGCGTCATATATAATCACAGACTTGCTTGCATTGGCTGCATCAACCCATTTTTGGAGTTCACTTTTTTTCATAGTTGCACCGGTAGGATTGTTCGGGAAGCAAAGATAGATAATATCAGGCATGATATACGGCAACTTCGGAGCAAAGTTGTTTTCGGCACTGCACAGCATATATGTGATATTTGAAAACTTACTCAAATCTGCGATATAGTCGCCTGCACGACCTGCCATAACATTGGAGTCAACATATACGGGGTATACAGGGTCACATACACCTACAGTGTTGTCAAGGGAAAAAAGTTCCTGAATATTTCCCGAATCGCATTTTGCACCGTCGGATACAAAGATTTCGTCAGCCGAAATATCGCAGCCGCGTTTTTCAAAGTCGTTCTTTGCAATAGCTTCACGAAGGAAGCTATAACCGAGGTCGGGAGCGTAGCCGCGAAAAGTTTCCTCATGTGCCATCTCGTCAACTGAAGTATGAAGCGCATCTATAACACTTTTTGTAAGCGGTCTTGTAACATCACCGATACCGAGGCGAATAATATCCTTGTCAGGATTTGCATTTTTATAATTTTCTATTTTCTTTGCAATGGCGGAAAACAAATAACTGCCGGGAAGTTTCTGAAAATTCGTATTGATTTTTAACATTTATTGCTCCTTTATATTGAAGTTTATGACTTTTTAAGTCTGTACTTTAAATCTAAATTTTTGGAATGTCAATAAGAATTTAAAAAATTGCATTTAAAAAATCTGAAAGAAGAGGTTGACAAATGCTGTTTGTGAGGATAGAATGTAGCACATATTTGCAAAGGTGCAACGGAATTATTTTCTGTTGCACCTTTTTTCATTGGAGGATAGCAATATGATAGTACCCGATATTTATGGTAGCTCAGTTTTTAACGATAGTGTAATGAGATCAAAGTTGCCGAAGGATATTTACAAGGCATTGAAAAAGACAATTGAAAATAATACACATTTGGAACTTGACGTAGCTAATGCGGTTGCGGTTGCTATGAAGGAGTGGGCGGTTGATCACGGTGCAACACATTATACACACTGGTTTCAGCCTCTTACAGGTTCAACAGCTGAAAAACATGACAGCTTTATTTCTCCGATGGAGAACGGAGAAGTACTTATGGGATTTTCAGGTAAGGAGCTTATAAAGGGTGAACCCGATGCATCATCATTCCCTTCAGGAGGGCTGCGTGCAACCTGTGAGGCAAGAGGATATACAGCATGGGATCCGACATCTCCGGCATTCATAAAGGACGGAACACTTTGCATTCCGACAGCATTTTGCTCATACAGCGGTGAGGCTCTGGATACAAAAACTCCGCTGCTTCGCTCAATGGATGCTCTTAACAAGCAGGCTGTCAGAGTATTGCACGCAATAGGACTTAGTGACGTCAATCATATAATAACGACAGTAGGAGCCGAACAGGAGTATTTTTTGATTGATGAAAACGATTATAAGAAAAGAAAAGACCTTATATTTACAGGAAGAACACTCCTTGGAGCAGGTGCGCCGAAGGGGCAGGAAATGGATGATCACTATTTCGGTACATTAAAGCCGAGAGTATCTGCTTATATGCATGACTTGGACACGGAACTTTGGAAACTTGGAATACCTGCAAAGACAAAACACAACGAGGTTGCACCATGCCAACATGAGCTTGCTCCTGTATTTGATACTTGTAATGTTGCGGTTGACAGGAATCAACTTACAATGGAGATGATGAAAAAGGTTGCTAAAAAGCACGGATATGTCTGCTTATTGCACGAGAAGCCTTTTGAAGGAATCAACGGTTCGGGAAAGCACGACAACTGGTCACTGTGTACCGATACAGGTATAAATTTGCTGGATCCGGGAAAGACACCGGGAGATAATATAAAGTTTTTGGTATTTTTAGCAGCGGTTGTTAATGCTGTGGATGAATACGCCGACCTGATGAGATTTTCGGTTGCAAGTGCGGGAAACGACCACAGACTGGGAGCAAATGAAGCACCTCCCGCAATCATTTCAATATTCCTTGGAGATGAGTTAAAGTCAGTGGTGGATGCGATAGAAAACGATGAGTTCTTCGGAAAAGTTGAAAAGGTAAAGATGGAGATGGGAGCTGCCGTTATACCTCATTTTACAAGAGATAATACGGACAGAAACAGAACATCACCGTTTGCATTTACCGGAAATAAATTTGAGTTCAGATCCCTAGGTTCATCCGCATCTGTTGCAGAACCGAATATTGTGCTCAATACGGCTGTTGCGGAAATTTTAAAGAGATTTGCAGACAGATTGGAAAGTGTAGAAGGAGATAAGAGCGATGCAATCCATGAGTTGATTAGGGAAACATTTAAAAAGCACAGCAGAGTAATATTCAACGGAAACGGTTATTCGGATGAGTGGATAGAAGAAGCGACAAAAAGAGGTCTTTATAATTATAAGTCAACACCTGATGTACTGCCTGTATTCCTTGCGGATAAGAACAGAAAGCTTTTTAACGATCACGGAGTATACAGTGACGGAGAGCTTGAATCAAGATATGAAATAAAAGTGGAAACCTATTGTAAGACATTGCATATAGAAGCAAGAACATTGGTAGATATGCTTATTCATGATATTTTACCTTCCATCTCAAAGTACACCGACAGTATAGCCGACAGTATAATAAAGAGAAGACAGGTATCGGATATACCTACAGAGTCTGATGAGCTTAGAATGAGAAAGCTGGTTGTAGGATATGAGACCTTGTCAAAGCTTTGTGATAAGCTGAAAGAAGAAATAAAGGTGGCGGATGCGACAGCGGATTTGCTTGCTCAGGCAAAATATTATCACGAAAATATCTTGGCGGTAATGGATGATATTCGTATGTTAAGTGATAAGATTGAAGAAGAGATGCCTAAGGAATTCATTTCATATCCGACATATGCAGATATGTTGTTTTATGTGTAATAAATAAAATCTTCATATAATAATGAAGTATAGTTTGGAGGAAATATTTTGAATTGTAACAAAGGATTATACAGAGCCGAATTTGAGCATGACAACTGCGGTATCGGTGCTGTTGTAAATATTAAAGGAAATCAGACACACGCTCTTGTGGATGACGCCTTGAAAATAGTAGAAAATCTTGAGCATAGAGCCGGAAAAGATGCAGATGAAAAGACAGGTGACGGTGTCGGAATTTTGACTCAGATTCCACATGATTTTTTTAAGAAGGTATGTGCTTTTGAAAAAATTGAGCTTGGTGAGGCAAGAAGCTATGCTGTAGGTATGTTCTTCTTTCCGCAAAACGAGCTTCAAAAAAGACAGTCTCAAAAGATGTTTGAGGTTATTACAAAAAAAGCCGGTCTGAAATTTTTGGGATGGAGAAAGGTTCCGGTTGTTAAGGCGGTACTTGGAAATAAGGCATTGGAGAGTATGCCTGAAATCTGTCAGGGATTTATAGAGAGACCTAAAAAAGCAAAGGAAGATATAGATTTTGACCGTATGCTCTATATAGTTCGCCGTGAGTTTGAACAGAGCAGTACACATACATATGTGCTTTCACTTTCTTGCAGAACTATTGTATACAAGGGAATGTTCTTAGTAGGTCAGCTTAGAACATTCTTTGAAGATTTGCAGGATAAGGACTACAAGTCTGCAATTGCAATGGTGCATTCAAGATTCTCTACAAATACAAATCCAAGCTGGGAGAGAGCACATCCGAACAGGATGCTTGTTCACAACGGTGAGATCAACACTATCAAAGGAAATGTTGATAAGATGCTTGCAAGGGAGGAGACAATGTCAAGTGTAAACTTCTCGGATGAAGCAATGACAAGTGTACTTCCTGTAATATCTTCAGAGGGTTCGGACTCGGCAATGCTTGACAACACACTTGAATTTTTGGTTATGTCCGGGATGGAGTTGCCTTTTGCAGCAAGTATCCTGATTCCGGAGCCTTGGGCACATAATGATACGATTTCACAGGAGGTGCGTGATTTCTATCAGTATTATGCAACAATGATGGAGCCTTGGGACGGTCCTGCATCAATACTTTATTCGGACGGTGATGTAATGGGGGCAATACTTGACAGAAACGGACTTAGGCCGTCACGTTACTATCTGACAAATGATGACAGACTTATTCTCAGCTCCGAAGTGGGTGTTTTGCCGATTGATGAAAGCAAGATAATAAAGAAAGAAAGACTCCATCCGGGAAAAATTCTTCTTATAGATACAAAGAAAAAAAGACTCTTTACAGATGAAGAACTGAAAGAAAGATATGCTACTAAAGAGCCTTACGGTGAGTGGCTTGATATGAATCTGCTCACAATGGATAAAATCAAGATGCCTAATGCAAAGGTAAAACATTTTGAAGATGAGGATTTTAAAAGATTGTTGAAATCCTTCGGATATAACTATGAGGAGTACACTGAAGAGATTGAAGCAATGGCAAGGACCGGTAATGAGCTTGTAGGTGCAATGGGTGTGGATACTCCGCTTGCGGTACTTTCAAAGGAGTATCAGCCTTTATTCAGTTACTTTAAACAGCTTTTTGCGCAGGTTACAAATCCGCCTATTGATTCTATCAGAGAGAAGATAGTTACTTCAATGTCCGTATATCTCGGAAAAAACGGAAATCTTTTATGTGAGCAGCCGAAAAACTGTAATGTATTAAAACTTGACAATCCGATACTTTCAGACCTTGATTTATTGCGTATCAGGAATATAAAAACTCCGGGATTTAAGGTGGCACAGGTACCGATTACCTATTATAAGAGTACTCCGATGGAGAGAGTACTTGATCATCTCTTTGTCGAGGTGGATAAGGTTTACAGAGAAGGAGCAAATATACTTATTCTCTCAGACAGAGGAGTGGATGAAAACCATGTCGCTATTCCGTCACTTTTGGCTGTAGCGGCGGTGCACGGACATCTTGTAAGGACAAAGAAAGCAACTGCAATGTCAATCATATTGGAGTCCGGAGAGCCGAGAGTGGTTCATCACTTTGCAACATTGCTCGGATTCGGTGCAAGTGCGGTCAATCCGTATTTGGCACATGCAGCTATCGAAAAGCTTTGTGCAAGTGATTTGCTTGAAAAAGATTATTATGCGGCTGTAAGTGACTATGATATGGCGGTTTCCACAGGTATTGTAAAGATTGCTTCAAAGATGGGAATTTCAACAATACAGTCATATCAGGGCAGTAAGATGTTTGAAGCTATAGGTATATCCAAGGATGTTATTGACAAATACTTTACAGGAGTTGTAAGTCCGGTAGACGGAATTACACTTGAGGATATTGAAAGAGCAACCGATGAGCAACACTCAAAGGCGTTTGATCCGCTCGGTTTGAATACGGATTTGACTATTGCAAGCAGAGGAATGCACAAGATGCGTTCAGGCGGAGAGGAACACAGATATAATCCTGCTACAATCCATATGTTGCAAAAGGCAACAAGAGACGGAAATTATGAAGAATTTAAGCAGTACACACAGATGGTTGACAAGGAAGAGACCGGATATCTTCGCAGCTTAATGGATTTTGTTTACCCTGAAAAAGGAGTAAAGCTTGAAGAAGTTGAGAGTGTGGACAGTATAGTAAGAAGATTTAAGACAGGTGCGATGTCTTACGGCTCCATTTCACAGGAGGCTCATGAGGCAATGGCCGTTGCCATGAACCGTCTTAAAGGAAAATCAAATTCCGGTGAGGGAGGAGAGTCTGATGAAAGACTTGAATCGGCAGGCACTAAAAATGACAGAAGCTCAGCCATTAAGCAGGTAGCGTCAGGTCGTTTCGGAGTTACAAGCAGATATTTAACTTCCGCAAAGGAAATTCAGATTAAGCTGGCACAGGGAGCAAAGCCGGGTGAAGGCGGACATCTTCCTGCAAAGAAGGTTTATCCGTGGGTTGCAAAGACAAGACATTCAACACCGGGTGTAAGTCTGATTTCACCGCCACCACACCATGATATTTATTCAATTGAGGATTTGGCACAGCTTATATATGACTTAAAGAATGCCAATAACAGAGCAAGGATTTCCGTAAAGCTTGTAAGTGAGGCAGGTGTAGGAACCATAGCTGCCGGAGTTGCAAAGGCAGGCGCACAGGTAGTGCTTATATCAGGATATGACGGAGGAACAGGTGCAGCACCGCTCAGTTCAATTCACAATGCAGGTTTGCCTTGGGAGCTTGGACTTGCCGAGACACATCAGACACTGATAAAAAACGGACTGAGAAAAAGAGTTATTATTGAAACTGACGGAAAGCTTATGTCGGGCAGGGATGTGGCTATTGCGGCAATACTCGGTGCGGAGGAGTTCGGTTTTGCAACAGCTCCTCTTGTTACTTTAGGATGTGTAATGATGAGGGTTTGTAATCTTGATACCTGTCCTATGGGCGTAGCAACACAGAACCCTACTCTTAGAAAAAGATTTATCGGAAAGCCTGAGTATGTTGAGAACTTTATGCGTTTTATTGCGATGGAACTTCGTGAGTACATGGCAAAGCTTGGAGTAAGAACCGTAGATGAGCTTGTAGGAAGAACGGACTTGTTAAAGAAAAAGAGTGAACTTACAGGTAAGGCTGCAAGAATTGATTTGAGCGGTATTTTATATAAGGAAACGGATGAAAATATAACATTTGATCCGGGTGCCGAGTATGATTTTAAACTTAATACAACAAAGGATGAAACTGTACTGCTAAAGAACAAATCAATCCTGGAGGCGATTGAAAAGGGAAAAAAGACAAAGCTTTCTATAGATGTAACAAATACCGACAGAACATTTGCAACTCTGCTCGGAGCACAACTTACAAGAGTTCACCACGATGGTCTTAGCGATGATACTATAACTATAGAGTGTAACGGAGCAGGAGGACAAAGTTTCGGTGCATTCATTCCGAAGGGGCTTACATTAAAGATTACAGGCGATGCAAACGACTATCTCGGAAAAGGACTTTCCGGAGGAAAGATTGTAGTCAAAGCACCAGGCAATGCAGGTTATGATCCGCATGAGAATATCATTGTAGGAAATGTTGCCTTTTACGGTGCAACTTCAGGTGAGGCTTATATCGCAGGTATGGCAGGTGAGAGATTCTGTGTAAGAAATTCAGGTGCAGTTGCGGTTGTTGAAGGTGTAGGTGAGCACGGATGTGAGTATATGACAGGCGGTAGAGCGGTTATACTTGGAAGTACAGGTAAGAACTTTGCCGCAGGTATGAGCGGAGGTATCGCTTATGTATATGATGAGGACAATAAGCTCTACAGAAATCTTAACAAAGGTATGGTTTTGATGGAGAAGGTGGAAAATAAGACCGACAGAGAAGAATTAAAGGCTATCATAGAAAAGCATTTTGAATATACAGGCTCAAAGAAGGCGGAGAGTATTTTGGCAAATTTTGATGAGAATTTGTCAAAGTTTAAGAAGATTATTCCTGAAGATTATAAAAAACTGATGGGACTTACCGTTATGTATGAGGAGCAGGGTATGAGCCGTGAAGATGCACAGATTGAGGCGTTCTATGCCGCAACCGGTAATAATTAAGAAAGGGTAATTATGGGAAAGACAACAGGATTTTTGGAATATAAGCGCAGGAACGGTGAGAGTATTCCTGCAGATAAAAGAATAAAAAACTTTGATGAGTTCCATGGCACTCTTTCACTTGAGGAGCAGAAAGAACAGGGAGCAAGATGTATGGCCTGCGGTGTTCCTTTCTGTCAGTACGGAGAGGCGATTGCGGGGATGACCTCAGGTTGTCCTCTACACAATCTTGTGCCTGAGTTTAATGACCTTGTGTACAGAGGCAGATGGGAGCAGGCATATGAAAGGCTTGCAAAGACTCACGGACTTGCAGAGTTTACATGTAAGGTATGTCCGGCTCTTTGTGAGAAGGCCTGTACCTGCAGTTTAAACGGTGAGCCGGTTTCAACTAAAGAAAATGAGAGAGCGATTATAGAATATGCTTTTGACAATGATTTGGTAAAAGAGCCTGTACCGAGTGTACGTACAGGTAAGAAAATAGCAATAATCGGAAGCGGACCTGCAGGGCTTGCAGCGGCACAGAGATTAAATCGCAGAGGTCATTTTGTAACTGTATTTGAACGCAATGACAGAGTCGGAGGATTGCTTAGATACGGTATTCCGAATATGAAGCTTGATAAGAGAATCATTGACAGAAGAGTAAAGCTTTTGGAAGATGCCGGAGTTGAGTTTATTTGTAATACAAATGTAGGAGTAGATATAAGCGCCAAGGAGTTGGAGCAAAAGTTTGACAGGGTTATACTTTGCTGCGGTGCTTCACAGCCGAGAGATTTAGCCGTTAAAGGCAGAGATGCAAAGGGTATATATTTTGCGGTGGACTTCTTATCTGAAGTAAGTAAAAAGCTTATGGATTTAAACTATGACAGTAAAAGGCTTATTGCAAGTAATGATTTCAGCTTTCAAAGCCTGAAGGATAAGAATGTTGTTATTGTAGGCGGCGGAGATACAGGTAATGACTGTGTAGGAACAAGTATCAGACTGGGTGCGGCAAGTGTTGTACAGCTTGAGATGATGCCGAAGCCTGAAAAACAAAGAAGTGCAAGCAATCCTTGGCCTGAGTGGCCGAAAGTCTTTAATGTGGATTACGGACAGGAAGAGGCAATCGCAAAATTCGGTAATGACCCGAGAGTTTATACTACTACAATAAAGGAAATTTTATCGGATGATAAGGGCCATGTGAAGTCGGTTATCACTGTTTTACTACAGCAGCAAAAGGATGAAAAGACCGGAAGAATGAATATGGTTGCGGTTGAAGGCAGTGAAAAGGAGCTTAAAGCGGATTTGGTGTTGATTGCGGCAGGATTTACAGGTGCACAGGATTATGTAAAGAAGGCATTTGATGCGGAGTCCGATGCAAGAGGTAATGTAAAGGCGGACAACACAAATTATGAGACATCAAGGCCGAATATTTTTGCGGCAGGAGATGTAAGAAGAGGTCAATCACTTGTTGTATGGGCAATGGCTGAAGGAAGAGCCGTGGCAAAGGCTGTAGACAAGTCATTGATGGGATATACAAACTGATTATTTGTCACTTATGTTATGAGTTACTCATAACATAGGTGACTTTTTTATTTAAATATATTTTAATAAAAGATTATATAATATATTGACATCTAAACAGGATTGTGATTAAATACACTTAGAAATAATATTTCTTTAAATAAAATATTTTTTGAAACAATATTTTATTTTGGAATGGTAGGAGATTTTATGAGAGAAGAAGATTATCAGGTTTCTTTTGAAATAATTGCTACTGCAGGTGACAGCAAGGGATATTCAATGGATGCGATATGTGATGCAAGAGACGGCAAGTTTGACTCGGCAAATGAAAAAATCAATGAGGCGAACAAAAGACTTCTAAAAGCACATGAGCTTCAGACCGATATGATTGCACAGGAAGCAGGTGGAGATCCTGTTCCTGTAAACATTATTCTTATACATTCACAGGATCACTTGACTATGGCGAATGTAGCCGAAGAGTTGGCCGAGGAAATGGTTTCACTTTATAAAACGATATATGATATGAAGGCTGAGATCGAGGAGCTGAAGAAAAAGATAAAATAACTATATTCTATAATTGGGGGTAGTACGTGGACATAGTATTGCGAATAAAAGAGGAATATAGGAAACTTACAAAGTCTGAAAAGAAAGTGGCTGATTATTTTATAGAGAATTATAAGGATGCTATAAATGAGAGCACGCAGTCTATAGCGGTTGCTACAGATACTTCTCCGGCTACCGTAATCAGATTTGTAAAAACATTGAAGTTTGACGGACTTCAACAGCTTAAGCTTGCGATTGCGGCGGATATGGACTCACAAAAGCCGGATATTACGGATGAGATAATACATCAAAAGGACGGACTAAGTGAGATAGTTGAAAAGAATAAGAGAAATCTGATAAACAGTATCGAAAGGCTGTACGCACTTATGGATTTGGAGCTTATAGAAAAGAGTGTGGACGCCATAGACTCCGCAAAAAAAGTGTATCTTTTCGGAGTCGGTGCAAGCGGTATTGTTTGTTATGATATCAATTATAAGCTTTCAAGGATCGGTAAGGATGTAGTCTTTAACAACGACATACATTTGCAATTGGTAAACTTAAACTTCATAACGAAGGAAGATGCCTGTGTCTGTGTAAGCTACAGCGGCAATACAAAGGAGACCGTACTTGTTGCCGAGATTGCAAAAAAAGCCGGTGCAAAGACGGTAGGTATATGTTGTTACGGAAGAAACGAGCTTTCAAAGATTTGTGATATCACCTTGAGAGTTCCGCATGATGAGAGAGAATTAAGACTCGGTGCTATTTCAAGCCGTAATACAACACTTACACTTTTGGATACCATTTATCTGGCTATAACACACAGACATTATCCGGATGTGCTTAATGATATCGAATCTACAAGAGATTTGATTAAGAAACTTAGAGACTGATTTTATAAAGGAAGTGAAAAAATGAGAATGCTTTGGGGAGGTGCAAGCGCCTCAAGTCAATATGAGGGCGGATTTGATCTTTTTAATAAAGGTATTGATACACAGGACTGCAGAAGATATGTAAAAAGAACGGACAACGCAACCACATCTACAAGACTTTTAACAAAGGCCGATATAGAGAGGGCAAAACATCCTTTGGAGGGAGACTTTTTCCCGGGAAGAAAGGGCAGTGAGGGACTCTCACATATAGATGAAGATATAGAGTACCTCAGTGAGCTCGGAATAGATATATACAGAATTTCAATTGCGTGGTCAAGAATATTTCCTACAGGTGAGGAGGAGACACCGAATGAAGATGCTCTTAAGATGTACGGAGATATTTTAAAGAAACTTAAGTCAAAGGGAATCAAGATATATCTGAGTCTTACACATTATGCGCTTCCTCTTGCTTTGGTGGAAAAATACGGCGGATGGAAAAACAGAAAACTTGTTGATTTGTACCTTAAGTACGCGAAGGTTATATTTGAAAAGTTCGGAGAGTATCTTGATTTTGTAGTACCTTTCAATGAGATAAATACAGGTTTTTTCAGTCCTTTTAACGGTCTCGGACTTCTAAGAGACGAAAACTTGGGCGGCAGCGGATATGATTTGAACGATATATTTGCAGGACTTCACAATCAGTTTATAGCTTCCGCAAAGGTGATAGAACTTGGAAGAAAGATGCTTAATGTTAAATTCGGATGTATGGCGGCATGCTTTTGCTACTACGGTTACTCATGTAATCCGCTTGACCAGTTAAAGACATTACAGTATGAACAGGTAAATCAGTGGTTCTTTACAGATGTTTTGGCGGCAGGCGAGTATCCTTACTATATGAAGAAGTACTTTAGAGATAACAATGTAAAGGTGGAGTTTTTACCGGGAGATGAAGAACTTCTGAAAAACAATACAGCAGATTTTGTGGGATTTTCATACTATCAGTCAAATGTGTGCGCATCCGAGGAAATGGAAAAGACTGCAGGTAATCTTGTGGTAAGTACAAAGAATCCGTATCTGAAAGCAAATGAGTGGGGATGGCAGATTGACCCTGTGGGCATGAGAATTTCCATGAACAAGATTTATGACAGATATAAAAAGCCTGTAATGATTACAGAGAACAGCTTCGGATACAATGATGTATTGGAAGAGGGCAATATCATAAATGACGACTACAGAATACAGTATTTAAACGACCACTTTGAGCAGATAAAGCTTGCCATAGATGACGGTGTGGAATGTCTGGCATATTTACTTTGGGGTATTGTCGATATAGTATCTGCCGGTTCACTTGAGATGACAAAGAGATACGGAGTGGTATATGTGGACGCCGACAACCTCGGTAACGGTACATATAAAAGATATAAAAAGAAGAGTTTTAAATTCTACAAGGATTTTATAGAAAAGGAGAAAAACAGTGTTAAGTCTTGACAGTTTGGATACAGAGAGAAGAAATATTAACACGATGAATCTTGACGAACTTTCCGCTGTAGAAATTATTGAAAAGATAAATCAAGAGGATGAAAAGATAGCCGACTGTGTAAAACCTGCCATTCCTGAGATAGGAAAGGCGGTAGAGTTTGCGGTTGACAGTATAAAAAGAGGCGGAAGGCTTATTTATATAGGTGCAGGCACCTCCGGAAGACTTGGTATACTTGATGCAAGTGAATGTCCTCCGACATACGGTGTACCGTTTGATATGGTAATAGGTATTATGGCGGGCGGAGATAAGGCGATGAGAAAGGCTGTAGAGGGTGCAGAGGACTCAAAAGAACTTGCCGTAAATGATTTAAAGGAACTGGGACTTTGTGAAAAAGATACTTTGGTAGGACTTGCGGCAAGCGGCAGGACACCATATGTAATAGGCGGTTTGGAATATGCCAAAAGTCTCGGAGCAAAAACTGTAGCTGTAAGTTGTGTAAAGAATGCAAAAATATCGGCACTTGCAGATGCTCCTATAGAGGTGGTTGTAGGTGCCGAAGCTGTGACAGGTTCTACAAGGATGAAAGCCGGAACGGCACAGAAGATGGTGTTAAATATGATTTCCACCACAACTATGGTAAAAATCGGCAAGGTATACCAAAATCTTATGGTAGATGTTGCGACAACCAATGAAAAGCTTAGAGTCAGAGCGCTCAATATAGTAAGTGAAGCTACAGGCATAGATAAGGAAAACTCAAAAAGACTTTTGGAGGAATCCGGATACGATGTAAAGGTGGCCATAGTGATGGGACTTGCAGGTGTGGATGCCATAAAGGCAAGACAGACACTTTCGGATAATGAGTTGAATGTCAGTGCCACAATAAAGAAGTTACTGAAAGCTAATAAATAGTTTGAAAATGATTTAAAATATTTTAGTAAATTCTTATGATCCCGTCTTTGACAGTTTTGAAAGATAAAATACCCTTCAAACCCTTTGTTTTAGCGGCTTTGGAGGGTATTTACATTTCGTTTTGAAACTAAAAAAATAGTATTTTATTTTCCCTTACTTTGTTTTTTAATTGTTCTCATTTGACTTTTTGTTATAAATTCAAAATCTGTATTAAAATGACAAATCTCATGTAGCTTATCTGTAAGCTCCGTTCTTTTATATAGCGGTATAAAACCTTGCTCTTTTACATACGCAAAATTAAAATCCTTTAAGGTTTTTAGAATCTCTTCACATGTATATTTGTGTTCTAAAGCTTTCTCAAGATATCTGTAAATAATCAATGCTAAAAAACAAGTTAAGAAGTGAGCCGTAATTCTGTCAACTCTTTGTAAGTACACAGGCCTTGCCTCAAACTCGGTTTTCATAATTCTAAAGCACTCTTCGATTTGCCATCTCTTTTCACTTATACTTAGTATTTCACTTACATTATCGTCAAGTAGGTCTGTTGAGACAGCATACATACCGTCATACTTAGTTTCTTCATCTATTTTATCTGTATTAAGAAAGTTATGTACATTTGCCTTTTCTCCATCATCAGTCACCGCAAGGCTACTAATAAACCTGGCAGGGTCATTAGGATTTCGCCTTTCTTTTTTGATGCTACCTTTTTCAAGCATTAGCTTAGCTCTGTCAACTTGTTTTTCTCTAATAGTTTTTTGGTATTTGGCATATTTAGGTGAATATGTGATGATAAGTCTCTGAGATAAATCTTTAGGCGTATACGGAGCATCTTTGTAATATATAGCCTCATCATCCCTTGATATTTCTGATAAATCTACTACTTTATCATCAGACAAACGTTTAAATCCTTTAGTGTCTAAAGCCCATTGTCTATCTTGTGCATTAAGCTTTTTTATAGATTGTGTAACGACAAAGGCTCTTTCGCCCATATGATTGTATTTTCTTATTTTTTCCGAACCGAGTCCTGCATCGCTACAGTAAATAAACTTTTGACAGTCAAACTCGTTTAAAATCTTTTCTTCAAGAGGTTTAATAGAAGTTTGCTCATTAGCATTACCCGGAAATAGAGAAAAAGCAAGAGGAATGCTGTCACCATCCATAAACATCCCCATTTGTACTATAGGGTTTGGTCTGTGTTCCTTACTTTTGCCATATTTCTTAATTCCGTCTTCATCTTCAATCTCAAAATAATAATTGGTGCAATCATAAAAAAGAATCTTATCATTGCGTTTTCCTAATAAGTGGCTGTTTTTATAAGTTTCAGATTGTATAAGGTCACATTCTTTAGCAAGTACATTTAAAGAACGGTACACGTCATGTAGTTGGTAAGACGGCAGCTCCAAAAAGTCCAGTGCACATTTATAACTTGAGCGTTTACTGGAAGGTTCAAGTATTCTTGAGTAAATCAAATCTGATAATATCGAGTTGATATCAAACTTGAAGCTATATTTATCCCTTATTTTTCTGCAAACTTTATCCAAGCCAAGTTTATAATAAAAGTATTGCAAAAACAGATATCCCCCACGATAGAAGACTTGTTGTTGAGGTTGAAGTCTTTTATTGGAGTTAAAAGAAATATTTACTGTTTTTTCTTCTTTATATTTTTGTGTTTCAAGTCTTGCCTCAGCACGAGCCCATTCCATTACATCATCTCTGGTAGGTCCGTGCTTTTTTAATAAATCAGCAAGCGTACCAAGTTTGCGTACATTAACAGAGGTGCTAACACCTTTGTCATTAATGAAACTTTTAGAAATATAGAATGACTCAGCATTTTTTGATTTTGATGTAGTAACTTTCATAGGGAACCTCCAACCCCTATTATACCACACAATACTATAAAATACTATATAATAAAACGAAAATTTTGACAAATTTTTCAACTAAGAAATATAGGCTATATGCGGGTTGTGAGACTTTTTTGAAGCTTATTTATGTAAACAAACTGTCAAAGACCCGGTTACTGAAAGCTAATAAATAGTTTGAAAATGATTTAAAATATTTTAGTAAATTCTTATGATATGTGGTAAAATATTTTACATTAAAAACATAAAATCTGATATAAAAAGAAAGCAAAATCAGATTTGGAAAGAAGGAGATATATGAAGGTATTATTTGTTTGTTCAGGCGGTATGTCATCAACAATCGCTGTAAACGCTTTGAAAAAAGAGGCTGCAAAGCATGGTGAGGACATTGATGTTCTTGCAATCGGCACTCAGGCTGTTGATGATGAGGTAAAGAACGGTTGGAATTGTGTAATGGTTGCACCGCAGATTCGTCACAGATTTGACAACATCAAGGCTGCAGCTGATGCACAGAATATTCCGTGTGCACTTATTGAACCTATGGCTTATTCACCGCTTGGTGGACCTAAGCTTTATACACAAATGAAAGGGTTAACAGGAGGAAACTAAAATGTTTGACAAAATTGCTGCATTCTTAGATAAAAATCTAAGTACACCAATGGCAAAGCTCAGTGAGCAAAGGCACTTAAGAGCTATAAGGGACGGTATTATCGCCACTTTGCCTATCGTAGTAGTAAGTTCACTTTTCCTTGTAATTGCGTTCTTACCTAACCAGATGCCGGCAAGCTGGGGTATTGCACAGTTCATAAAGGCAAATGCAGGCAGAATTCTGCTTCCATATCGTATGGCGATGTATATTATGACATTGTATGCCGTATTCGGAATCGGATTTTCACTGGCAAAGAGCTATGATTTGGACGGACTTTCAGGTGCCATTCTTTCAGAGCTTGCATTTCTTTTGACAGTTGTACCTGTATCATTGCCTGAGGCAACTGATGAAATTACAAACCTGGCTGCAAACAATCAGGCTTTGGCGGATTATATCAAGGCTGTTCCTGAAGGATGGCACCTGGGTATGTCGTATATCGGTTCAGACGGTATGTTTGTAGGTATTATTTCAGCATTTATCGCTGTAGAAATCTACAGATTCACACAGAAGTCAGGCTTTAAAATCAGAATGCCTGAGCAGGTTCCTGCATCGGTTGCAAGAAGTTTTGAGGCACTTACACCTACAGTTATCATTCTTCTTCTTTTCTCAACAGTCACAATGTGGCTCGGTATAAAGGTTCATGATATCGTAGGTTCTATTATCAGACCTATAGTAAATGTTGCAGATACACTACCTTCAGTATTGCTTCTTACATTCCTTGACTCATTCTTCTGGTGTTTCGGTATACACGGAAGCAGTGTAGTAGGAAGCCTTACAAGACCTGTTTGGCTTATGCTTCTTGAGCAGAACTCAAATGCATTTGCAGCAGGAGCAGCTATTCCTAATATCGCTCCGGAGCCTTTCTATCAGTGGTTTATTTACATCGGAGGTTCAGGAACAACTATCGGACTTGCAATTTTACTGCTTTTAAAATCAAGATCACAGTATGGCAAGACACTCGGTAAGGTAGCATTTGTACCTGCATTGTTTAACATCAACGAGCCGATGATTTTCGGTTGCCCGATCATTCTAAACCCTGTACTTTTGATACCTTTCGTACTCAATCCTATTATCTGTGCCGTAATCGCATGGATTGCAACAGAGCTTGGACTTGTAAACAGGGTTGTGGCTTCAGTGCCGTGGACTTTGCCGGGACCTATAGGTGCGTTCCTTGCAACAAACGGAGATATCAGAGCGTTGATATTGAATGTACTGTTGATAATATTGTCAATACTCATTTACCTTCCTTTCTTCAATAAGTATGATGCGGATTTGAAGAAGCAGGAGGACAGCGGAGAAGTTTCCGCATAAAAAAGATAGGGATAAGGAGAGTTATGCGTAGACTTGGAATATCGATTTATCCTGAAAAAGACAGTGTGGAAAATATTGTTGAATACATTAAGAAAGCCGGATCTTCCGGCTTTTCTCGTATTTTCTCATGCCTTTTATCGGTGAATAAATCAAAAGAAGAGATAATAAATGATTTTAGAGAGATTAACCTGTATGCAAAAAGATTGGGATTTGAAATAATAGTCGATGTATCACCGGCTGTTTTTGATAAGCTTGATATTTCTTATAAGGATCTGAGATTTTTTAAGGAGATAGGTGCGGACGGTCTGAGACTTGATATAGGCTTTACAGGACTTGAAGAGTCTTTGATGACTTTCAATGAATATGATCTTAAGATAGAGATAAATATGTCAAATGATGTGTCAACTATAGATACCATAATGAATTATGAGCCGAACAGGTACAATCTCTACGGATGTCACAACTTTTATCCGCATAATTACAGCGGACTCGGACTGGACTTTTTTAAGAGTTGTACAGGCAGATTTAAAAAATACGGGCTTAATACTGCAGCATTTATAACTACGAGGAATACAGGTTCATTCGGACCTTGGCCTACCGATTTCGGCCTGCCAAGTCTTGAGATGCATAGAAATATGGGCATTGACAAGCAGCTTAAGCATATGATTGCCCTTGGAGATATTGACGATATAATCATATCAAACTGCTATCCGAGCGATGAGGAACTTGAGAAGATTAAATGTATACCTCTTGACAGAGTATGCTTTGATGTAGAGTTATTGCCGGAACTTCCAAAACTTGAAAGGACTATAGTACTTAAAGAGATGCATTTTAATAGAGGCGATAAATCTGAGAATTTTATAAGGTCAACCGCCTCCAGAGTAAAGTATAAGGGCGAAAAGTTTGAGGTGATAAATCCGGCACCTATAAAAAGAGGTGATATTATAATAGAGAGTTCTCTCTACGGCCATTATGCAGGTGAGTTGCAGATTGCTCTAAGCGATATGGAAAATTCAGGTATGAGCTCGGTAGTGGGTCATATTGATAAGGATGAGTTGTTCCTTTTGGATTATATCAGACCGTGGCAGAAGTTTGCGATGAAGGAAGCAAAGATAGAGGAAGTATAATGACAAAAACTTATTATATAGGGATAGACGGCGGCGGAACAAAGACAAAGTTTGACCTCTTTGACTCTGATAAGAACAGTATTGCATCAATCACTATGGCTACAATTCATCCGGCACAGACAAGCTTTAAAGAAGCCGTATCTGTTCTTAACACAGCTAAAGAAAAATTACTTGCGAATATAAATGACAGGGATTATGTTTTGAAAGTCGGGGCGGGGCTTGGCGGATACGGTATAAACGCCGATTACAGAAAAAAACTGGAAGATGAATTCAGTACGGTTTTTGATGAGTTTAAGCTTTATTCGGATGCATATGCGGCAATGCTTGGTGCTCTTGCCGGAGAAGACGGTATTCTTATGATTGCAGGTACAGGGAGCATTGCTTTGGCTAAGGTAGGTGATGAGACCTTCAGGTGTGGAGGATTTGGCTACAGATACGGTGACGAGGGCAGTGCCTACAGCATAGGAAAGGCGCTTATATCAAGAGCGTTAAAGGAAGCTGACGGCAGGTTGGATAAGAGTATAATATCAGATCTTGTGGCGGATTATTTTGATAATATCGGCATTAATATAATAGCTACATCAGACTTTAGAAGAGATAAAATTGCAGGGCTGGCAGCGGCCGCATCAAAGTATGTAGAGAACAGTGAGAGTGTGAGAGATATTTTTTTGGCTGCGGCCAAAGAGATTTCTTTGCATATAAAGGCAATAGGCAAAAACTTTGAATCAGGCAAAAGAATAAAGTTAAGCTATATAGGCGGAGTCTTTAGATCGGAGTACATATTAGAATGTATAAAGAAAATGAATCAAGGTATTGAGCTTGTTGCACCGATATATCCGCCTGAAAAGGGGAGTATACTACAGGTATAATGTAAAGCGGATTGATTTTTGTTATAATGAGTATAAAGAAAAAGTTTTATTTTGTTGAGGTGAAAAATGGGAAAAAGAAAATTGGCCTCCATACAGTATGTACATAATATCACGCCTATAGAAGGCGCCGAAAAGATAGAATGTGTACATGTATTGGGATGGCAATGTGTTGCAAACAAAGATCAATTCAGCATAGGCGATAAATGTGTATACATGGAAGTGGATTCGTTTCTTCCCGTATGTGAACGCTTTGAATTCCTCCGGGCAAGCAGCTTTAAAGAGAATGAAATAATGGGAGAGGGATTCAGACTGAAGACCATGAAATTCAGAGGACAGATTTCACAGGGTCTGGTACAACCTTTAGAAATACTTCCTGAAGGTGAATATGAAATAGGAGATGATGTAACTGAGCTTCTTGGAATAAGAAAATGGGAGATAGAGGAGAGAGTAAGTAATGACGGTACAGTTATTGCGGAGTTTCCAAGTGAAATCTCAAAAACCGATGAACTTAGAGTACAGTCATATCCGGAGTTGATAGAAGAGTTTAAAGCTGTAAAGGGATACTATATAAGTACCAAAATGGACGGCTGCAGTGTAACTATGTACAAAAGAGGTGAACATTTCGGCGTATGCGGCAGAAATTATGAATATGCAGATGATGATAAATGTGCTATGTGGAAATATGCCCATAAGCATAGAATAGAAGAGAGATTAAAGGAAAATAATCTTGACAACATAGCTATTCAAGGTGAATTTTGCGGACCGGGCATTCAAAAAAACAGGTTGAAGCTGACCGAACCGGAGTGGTATGTATTTACAGTAACGGATATGAACACAAATAAAAGGCTTTCCCTATATAAGACCGAGGAGATATGTAAAGTGCTTGGCTTAAATATGGTTCCGATAGAGGAAGTGGAAGAAGAGTTTAAGTATAAAAACGTTGATGAACTTTTGGAAAGAGCAAAGGGAAAGTACGCTTCAGGTAAGAATAAGGAAGGTATTGTAATAAGACCTATAGAGGCGGTGTATTCAAATACCATAGCAGGCCCGCTGTCTATGAAAGTCCTTAATAACGATTATCTTTTGAAAGAGTAGTAAATTACTTTTTATATGGCTGCAGCGTTGGATATAAAAGTAATATCTAAGCTGCAGTCAAATTTTATTTAGGGTATGTCAGGACTTTATAATATAGGGCCTATAATTTTGCTTATAAGTTTTACAATTAATTTTAAATATAGCTTGACTTTGAAATAGGAAAACCGTATAATTAACACACTGCTTTTGCAGATGACTCAATTCGAATATCTGAACAATTTAAAAATAAATTAAATTGTTGTTGACAAGATATTGAATAGGTGGTATTATATCAGAGTTGTTTGAAAAGAGCAGCACAAACTTCAAATAATCTGAAAAAACTTTAAAAAAGTTATTGACAAGATAAAATGAGTTTGATATAATAATTAAGCTGTTTGAGACAGTGAAACAATGATCCATGATAATTTAAGATTAAACAGTACACACAACCCTGAAAATTCACATATTTTTCTTGGCGAGAACGAGCGAAGCGAAGTTCGAGTTTAGAAAAATAGTGCACCTCGTCGAGCGTAGCGAGACGATGGTGTTACATATGATTATGTAATGAGGTTTCAGAAAACAACGTTTAGATTCGAACAGAATTTAAAACCTTAAAAAACAGTAGATCTGTGAAAACAGATGCAAGCTAGCGACAGGCTAGATTAAACTTTTATATGAGAGTTTGATCCTGGCTCAGGATGAACGCTGGCGGCGTGCTTAACACATGCAAGTCGAACGAAGCTGCTAAAAGGAAGCCTTCGGGTGGAATTTTGGTAGACTTAGTGGCGGACGGGTGAGTAACGCGTGGATAACCTGCCTTATACAGGGGGATAACGGAGAGAAATTTCCGCTAAGACCGCATAAGACCACAGCACCGCATGGTGCAGGGGTAAAATATTTATAGGTATAAGATGGATCCGCGTCCGATTAGCTAGTTGGTGAGGTAGAGGCTCACCAAGGCGACGATCGGTAGCCGGCCTGAGAGGGTGAACGGCCACATTGGGACTGAGACACGGCCCAAACTCCTACGGGAGGCAGCAGTGGGGAATATTGGACAATGGGGGAAACCCTGATCCAGCGACGCCGCGTGAGTGAAGAAGTATTTCGGTATGTAAAGCTCTATCAGCAGGGAAGAAAATGACGGTACCTGACTAAGAAGCCCCGGCTAACTACGTGCCAGCAGCCGCGGTAATACGTAGGGGGCAAGCGTTATCCGGATTTACTGGGTGTAAAGGGAGCGCAGACGGCGAAGCAAGTCTGAAGTGAAATGCATGGGCTCAACCCATGAATTGCTTTGGAAACTGTTTGGCTTGAGTGTCGGAGGGGTAAGCGGAATTCCTAGTGTAGCGGTGAAATGCGTAGATATTAGGAGGAACACCGGAGGCGAAGGCGGCTTACTGGACGACAACTGACGTTGAGGCTCGAAGGCGTGGGGAGCAAACAGGATTAGATACCCTGGTAGTCCACGCAGTAAACGATGAATACTTGGTGTCGGGGAGGTAAACTCTTCGGTGCCGCAAGCAAACGCATTAAGTATTCCACCTGGGGAGTACGTTCGCAAGAATGAAACTCAAAGGAATTGACGGGGACCCGCACAAGCGGTGGAGCATGTGGTTTAATTCGAAGCAACGCGAAGAACCTTACCAAATCTTGACATACTCTTGAATAGTTTTGTAATGAAGCTAGTCCTTCGGGACAAGGGATACAGGTGGTGCATGGTTGTCGTCAGCTCGTGTCGTGAGATGTTGGGTTAAGTCCCGCAACGAGCGCAACCCTTGTCGTCAGTAGCCAGCAGTAAGATGGGCACTCTGACGAGACAGCCGGAGATAATCCGGAGGAAGGTGGGGATGACGTCAAATCATCATGCCCCTTATGATTTGGGCTACACACGTGCTACAATGGCGTAAACAAAGTGAAGCGAAGCCGCGAGGCCAAGCAAATCACAAAAATAACGTCTCAGTTCGGATTGTAGTCTGCAACTCGACTATATGAAGCTGGAATCGCTAGTAATCGCAGATCAGAATGCTGCGGTGAATACGTTCCCGGGTCTTGTACACACCGCCCGTCACACCATGGGAGTCATCAATGCCCGAAGTCAGTGACCTAACCGTAAGGAAGGAGCTGCCGAAGGCAGGGAGGATAACTGGGGTGAAGTCGTAACAAGGTAGCCGTATCGGAAGGTGCGGCTGGATCACCTCCTTTCTATACATTTTTCACTTAATGAAAACGAGCCGAAGGCGAAGTTTGAATTCTAGTGAAAAAGTAGTTCTTCATACGAACGAAGTGAGTATGATAGAACTTCCTATCATCTAAGAAGATAGTGTTACCACTCATCGAATAAGATGATGGTGTTACCTAATGAAGGTTTAAGTAAGGGTTGTGAGTACTGTTTAGTACTAAATTAAAATGGTACTAAAATCAAACATTATTGGTGTCGATGCGTCTAGGGGAAACACCCGTTCCCATTCCGAACACGATGGTTAAGACCTGGTCGGCCGATGGTACTATACTGGAGACGGTATGGGAGAGTAGGTGGATGCCAATGCATTTTTCACTTGATGAAAGCGAGCGAAGCGAAGCTTGAATCTTAGTGAAAAAGTACACCTCATCGAGCGAAGCGAGATGATGGTGTTACAACACCGGGGGTGTAGCTCAGTTGGGAGAGCACCTGCCTTGCAAGCAGGGGGTCAAGAGTTCGAATCTCTCCATCTCCATTGCCAGAGAACTTAACGAAAGCGAGTGTAAACGAAGCTTGAGTTTAGTCGTAGGCATGTCGATGCTGTTAGTGAAAACGAGCGTGAGCGAAGTTTGAACTTACAAATCGACTCGCCAGAGAATATCTTTGGCTCAAATGTACCTTGAAAACTGCATACCAAACGAGAAATTATATAAATATTTTATAATTAGACATCCGAGGTATTAATTGCTGTAAGTAATTAATATTTTAAATAACAAAAATAAATTTTTAAACATAGTGTATGATACACGCTAGTGTCATACATAAACACTAAATCTATATGATTTAAGAGGTTAAACATAAAGAGCGTAGGGTGGATGCCTAGGCACTGACAGCCGAAGAAAGACGTGACAAGCTGCGAAAAGCTGCGGGGAGAAGCACATATTCAGTGATCCGCAGATGTCTGAATGGGGAAAACCACTTGGAAGAACTCCAAGTATCTGTACGCCAATACATAACGTACAGAGGGGAACCCGGTGAACTGAAACATCTAAGTAGCCGGAGGAAAAGAAAACAACAGTGATTGCGAAAGTAGCGGCGAGCGAAATCGTAAGAGCCCAAACCGTGGTGCGTGCACTGCGGGGTAGAGGACTGCAATACGAGTAAGATATATTACCTGAACCGTTTTGGAAAAGCGGGCCAAAGAGCGTGAGAGCCGTGTAAGGGAAAATATATTGAATCCAGCAGTATCCGGAGTACCACGAGACACGAGAAACCTTGTGGGAAGCAGGGGGGACCACCCCCCAAGGCTAAATACTAGTCAGTGACCGATAGCGTATAGTACTGTGAAGGAAAGGTGAAAAGAACCCCGGGAGGGGAGTGAAAAAGAACCTGAAACCCTATGTTTACAAACTGTGGAACACCGAAAGGTGAACCGCGTACTTTTTGTAGAACGGTCCGGCGAGTTACATGTACAGGCGAGGTTAAGTATTAAAGATACGGAGCCGAAGGGAAACCAAGTCTTAATAGGGCGATGAAGTCAGTATGTGTAGACCCGAAACCGGGTGATCTATCCATGTCCAGGTTGAAGTTCGCGTAAAAGTGAATGGAGGACCGAACGCACATCCGTTGAAAAGGGTGGCGATGAGGTGTGGATAGGGGAGAAATTCCAATCGAACCCGGAGATAGCTGGTTCTCCTCGAAATAGTTTTAGGACTAGCCTCGTTATAGTCTACCGGAGGTAGAGCACTGAATTTTTGCGGGGGCGTCAAAGCCTACCAAGAGATATCAAACTCCGAATGCCGGCTAGATGATTGACGGGAGTCAGACTACACGAGATAAGTTGGGTAGTCAAAAGGGAAAGAGCCCAGACCTACGGCTAAGGTCCCAAAGTGTGTGTTAAGTGGAAAAGGATGTGGGATTTCGAAGACAGCTAGGATGTTGGCTTAGAAGCAGCCATACATTAAAAGAGTGCGTAACAGCTCACTAGTCGAGAGGTCCTGCGCCGAAAATGTCCGGGGCTAAACACAACACCGAAGCCTGGGAATGTAGTAATACATTGGTAGAGGAGCATTCTTAGAAGCGTAGAAGTCATACTGTAAGGAATGGTGGAGTAATAAGAAGAGAGAATGCCGGAATGAGTAGCGAGAAAGAGGTGAGAATCCTCTTGGCCGAATATCTAAGGTTTCCTGAGTAAAGCTGATCTACTCAGGGTAAGTCGGGGCCTAAGGCAAGGTCGAAAGACGTAGTCGATGGATAACAGGTACAGATTCCTGTACTACATATAATCAGAACTGTGGGGACACGGAGACTAAAACCGAACCCGGGAGGACAAAAACCGGGGCAAGCGAAGTACCTGTATGGGAGGAAAACCCACCATACAAGGGGAAATCGTGATGCGTACCGAAAATTAGTAGGGAAGTCGGTTAGGGAGCCGTCAAGAAAAGCCGCTATTGTGTTATATGTACCCGTACCGCAAACCGACACAGGTAGATGAGGAGAGAATCCTAAGGCCGGCGGGAGAAGCATTGTTAAGGAACTCGGCAAAATGACCCCGTAACTTCGGGAGAAGGGGTGCCACTGGAAACAGTGGTCGCAGAAAAAAGGCTCAAGCAACTGTTTAGCAAAAACACAGGTCTATGCGAAACCGCAAGGTGAAGTATATGGGCTGACGCCTGCCCGGTGCCGGAAGGTTAAGAGGAGAAGTCAGGAAACGAAGCTTTGAATTGAAGCCCCGGTAAACGGCGGCCGTAACTATAACGGTCCTAAGGTAGCGAAATTCCTTGTCGGGTAAGTTCCGACCCGCACGAAAGGCGTAATGATTTGAGCGCTGTCTCAACAATGCACCCGGTGAAATTGAAGTACCAGTGAAGATGCTGGTTACCTGCGCCAGGACGGAAAGACCCCATGGAGCTTTACTCCAGTTTGGTACTGGGATTCGGTAATACTCGTACAGGATAGGTGGGAGACTAAGAAGCATGGACGCCAGTTTATGCAGAGTCGCCGTTGGGATACCACCCCTGTATTGCTGGATTTCTAACCTGCGGCCGTTATCCGGCCGGGGGACAATGCCAGACGGGGAGTTTGACTGGGGCGGTCGCCTCCGAAAGAGTATCGGAGGCGCTCGAAGGTTCCCTCAGAATGGTCGGAAACCATTCAAAGAGTGCAAAGGCAGAAGGGAGCTTGACTGCGACACCGACGGGTGGAGCAGGTACGAAAGTAGGACTTAGTGATCCGGTGGCATAAAGTGGGATTGCCATCGCTCAACGGATAAAAGCTACCCTGGGGATAACAGGCTTATCACTCCCAAGAGTTCACATCGACGGAGTGGTTTGGCACCTCGATGTCGGCTCATCGCATCCTGGGGCTGTAGCAGGTCCCAAGGGTTGGGCTGTTCGCCCATTAAAGCGGTACGCGAGCTGGGTTCAGAACGTCGTGAGACAGTTCGGTCCCTATCCGGCGTGGGCGTAAGATATTTGAGAGGAGCCGTCCTTAGTACGAGAGGACCGGGACGGACTGACCGCTGGTGTACCTGTTGGAGAGTAACTCCATGGCAGGGTAGCTATGTCGGGAAGGGATAAACGCTGAAGGCATCTAAGCGTGAAGCCCCCCTCAAGATGGGATATCTCATGTGAAAACAGTAAGACCCCTTGAAGACTACGAGGTAGATAGGGCCAAGATGTAAGTACAGTAATGTACTGAGTTGATGGTTACTAATAGGTCGAGGGTTTAACCAAAAGATAGGAAAATTTATGATTTGATATTCATATAATCGGAAGCATTTGGTAGGCAGTTTTGAAGGTGCATTTTCTTCTTAACGAAAACAAACGAAGTGCAGTTTGAGTTTTAGAAGAAAAGTACACTTGGCTTTACGAAGTAAAGTCATAGTGCTACCTTTTAAAAAAAGTGCTTGCATAATCAGTTAATATCTGATATAGTATATGAGTACTTGCCCTGATAGCTCAGTAGGTAGAGCATGCGGCTGTTAACCGCAGTGTCACAGGTTCGAGCCCTGTTCAGGGCGTTGTCCGAAAGCATGGACAACGGCGACATAGCCAAGCGGTAAGGCGTGGGTCTGCAACACCCTGATCACCAGTTCAAATCTGGTTGTCGCCTTGATTAGAAAATCTAATCACTTGCGGGAATGCTGGAATTGGCAGACAGGCAAGACTAAGGATCTTGTGTCTGTATAGACGTGAGGGTTCAAGTCCCTTTTCCCGCACTTTAAAAGAGCAACTGATGTTGCTCTTTTTTTATGCTCAAAAAGAGTTACTGTTTCAACCGAATATTATTAATGGCATGAAAAAACTTACAACTAAATTAAAATATAGTTAAAAAATAGGATATAATTGCCGTAACTTTAATAAAAGATATTTATGACTATGACTGTAATTAAATGTTTAATATATTGTAATATTTCAACGGGTGTAAAGCAATTGTTCAATCTATAAAACTTTGGTATAATTTAAGTACTCTAAATAAAGTAAGGAGTGCTCAATGAAAAAGAAATTTTTAACATTAGCATCAGCTCTAACCTTTGTTTCACTATACAGTTTTAATGCATATGCAGATATGGATTTGGAGACAAGTAACGCAGTCTCAGGAATAGCCGTAGCTCTAAACAATTATAAGGCAAGTTCCATATCGCCGCAGACAGCATTAGGAGAGTCGCTAAAGACTGCGACAACAAATACAATAGAGATAACAGGAGTTGACGATGCGCGCAACAGGCTTGTAAAGGATGTGGTCAAGTATGAGGGACCGTCGATTCAGGACAGGCTGAAAGAAGAGGTAATGAAGGATGACCTTGCGGTGGCAAAGAACAAAAAGGATACTGTAGTACACGCAGATCCGAAAGAGACCGGCGAAGAAGTGGGAAGCATTTCATACAGTTCAGTAGCTACCGTCGTAGGTTCTGAGATCAACGAGACCGGAGAATGGGTTAAGATAAATTCCGGAAACGTAGAGGGCTATGTCAAAGCCTCAGATTTGGCAACCGGAAATAAAGCGAAGAAAATGGCAAAAGATTCTGTCGTGACCTACGGTACGGTAGTAGACATTGACAATGTCAGACTGCGAAAGACACCGGATATAACTTCAAATACACTCACGATGCTTGAGGGTGGAGAGAAGTATGTTGTAGTAGGTCAGGACAAAAACTTTTTAAAGGTTCAGGTGGATGATGACTTGACAGGATATGTATACAAGGATTTTATAAAGACAGATGTATCATATAAGACTGCCAAGACTAAGGAAGAGTCCACTATCGAAGCTTTGAACAAGGCAAAGCTGGAAACTGAGGCTAAAGAAGCGATGGCCATATATGAAAACATGGTGGTTGCAGACGATCAGACAACAGCTAAGAGTAAGGAAACTACTGCAAAGGCTGAAACAACTACAGCTGCAAAGAAAACTCCGGATAAAGCTCCTACACCTAAGGCGAGTGAGGAAGCAAAGACAATCAAGTCTCCTGCAGCTGAAAAGAGAGAGACACCTGCAAGCAAGGAAGTAGAGATTAAGGTTCCGGATACTACAAAGGGATCTACCAAGCCTGTTGAAACAACCACAAAGGATAACGGGCAGACAGAGACTACAAAGCAGAAGGTAGAGACAGTGCCGGAGACAAGAACCGAGGCGGAGACCATCAAGGCAATAGAGGATACAAAGCCTGCCGAGACAAAGCAAAAAGTCGAGACTGTGAAAGAGTCAGGTAAGGCTGAAGAAACCGTTTCATCACCTTCCAAGGTAAAGATAGAAACAGTCAACGGCCCTGAGGCAAGTGAGACCGCAAAGGAAACAACTAAAGCAAGTGTAGAGCCGGAGACAAGCAAGGCTGTAGAGACAGTAAAAGAGACTCCGACAGCAACAACACAGGCTGAAACTATAAGCGCCGTTGAAGATACTACAAAGCAGACTGAGTCTACTACACAGGCTCCAAAGCAGACTGAGTCTACTACACAGGCTCCGAAACAGACAGAGGCGACTACAGAGGCTACAAAACCTGCAGAAACCACAAAACCTGCAGAGACAACAGCTCCTTACGGACCGGGCGGAAGTACTGAAAAGCCTAATGAAACACAGAAGGCTAAGCCTCAAAAAGAGACCACAGTTGTTACAGGCGAAAAGGGCGGACCGGGTGTAAGCAAGAAAAAGGAAACTACAAAGGCTGAGACAGAGGCTACAAAGGCGGCTAAGGAAAAAGTATCAAGAGATGCGGTAGTAGCTTATGCTAAGCAATTTGTCGGTAATCCGTATGTGTACGGAGGAACATCACTGACAAAGGGTGCCGATTGTTCCGGATTTGTAATGAGAGTATATGAGAAGTTCGGAATAAGTACTTCAAGAGTCTCAAGGGACCAGGCAAACAACGGTACTGAGATACCTGTATCGCAGATAAAACCGGGAGATTTGGTATTCTATTCTTCAGGCGGAGAGATAAACCATGTTGCGATATATATCGGTGACGGACAGATTGTACATGCCGCAAATAAGCAGCTTGGAATCAGAATAGGAAGTTTGAACCATCGTACTCCTGTAAAGGCGGTAAGATTGATAAAATAATTAAAAAAGTCAGGTGATTACAGCCTGACTTTTTTTAATGAAGTATTATAAAAAATATTTGGCAAGCCATAAAAAAAGTATTATAATTACAATAGTAATAAGAAATGGGAGAAGAATATGAAAAAAAAATTTATATTGTTGGGTGTACTTTTGGCACTCTCTCTTAGTGCATGCGGATCAAAAGGTACTGAAAAGGCGGATGATAAGACTGCCAAAACAGACAGTAAGGCAAAGACAAGTATTGATACTACAGGATTTTTGGTAACTTCTATCAATGCGGATATCCAGACTGCAGACCCGGATAAGACATCTAAGGACTATATGGTACCTCTTAATATCTTTGACAGGTTGGTTGAGGTTGAGGTCAAGGATGACGGTTCAAGTGAATTGGTACCTTCACTTGCAAAGAGTTGGGATATATCTGAGGACGGAAAGGTATATACATTGCATTTGCAAGAGGGAGTGAAGTTCTCAAACGGTGCGGACTTCAAGTCTGATGATGTTGTATATTCACTTACAAGAATGCTTGGAGTAACAGGTGCTGTAAACGGTGACTTTGTAAGCCAGATAGAAGGAGCGGATAAAGTCATGGACGGAAGCAGTAAGGAGCTTAGCGGAGTCAAGGCTATAGATGATTATACTGTGGAGATAACACTTTCAGAGCCTTATGCAGGTTTCTTGGCTTGCCTTTCAGCGTCACCAGTATGTATGCTTGATAAGGATACCACAGAGGCTGCCGGAGACAAATTCGGTATCGACCCTTCGGTTACAGTCGGAACAGGCGCATTTAAGATGGCGGAGTGGACTGTAAACGACTCTATAGTACTTACAAAGAATGATACATATTGGGGCGGTGATGTATCGCTTCCGGGAGTACTTATAAGAGTAATACCTGATTCCGAGACAAGAAATATGATGTTTAAGAACGGTGAGCTTGATATACTTGACTTTGATTTTATGATTGACTATATCGACACATACAAAAAAGAGATGCCTGATGTGCTTCATCACACACCGAGAGTCGGCGTGACATATTTTACATTTAATGAGAATATAGAACCTCTAAACAATGTAAAAGTAAGGGAAGCTGTATGTAAGGCAATCAATCGTCAGGAAATCATAGATTCACTGATGAACGGTGTAGCAACAATTGAAAACGGTATATTCCCAAGAGGTCTTATAGGCTATGACAGTTCACTTCCTGAGATTAAGTATGATCCTGACGGTGCAAAGGCACTGCTTGCAGAGGCAGGCTATCCTAACGGATTTGATATGGAGATTTCGGTAGATTCTTCATCATCGGATACTACAAAGACAGTGCTTGAGGTAATAGCATCACAGCTTAATGAAGTAGGTATCAATGCAACCATAAAGAATTATGACGAGTCGACATGGCTTGCAACAAGAAAAGACGGTACACTGGGTTCATTTATGTCTACATGGACTGCAGATTACAATGATCCTGACAACTTTATTTATACATTCTTCGGAAATGAGAAAAATACAAAGCAGAGATCGCTTAATTATCCTGACAAGGCCGTAATGGACAGAGTAAGCGCTGCAAGAACTATTGTAAATGCGGATGAGAGAATGGCTGAGTACGATGAACTTGAGAAGAAGATTGTAACGGAAGATTTCGCGTGGCTTCCTATGTTCTCAAAGGAGCATTATTACGGTGTAAGTAAGAATATCGAAGGATTCAAGCCGAATTGGGCCGGAATATCCGATATGAGATTTGTCGGATTTTCAAAAAAATAGATATGGAACTTAAAAAAGATAATTGCTATAATGGAGCGTGAACCGCTCCATTTTTTTTTGGAGTATTTTGGGAGGTAGACTTGGTTAAAAATATTTTAAAAAGAATTTTGATATCCATACCGGTTTTGATAGGTGTGGTTTTGATTATATTTATAATGCTTAGAGTAGTACCGGGAGATCCTGTAACCACAATGCTCGGTGAGCATGTCAATCAAACTGTAATTGATAAAATAAGCAAGGAGATGGGGCTTGATAAACCTCTGTATATACAGTTTTTTACATATATTTCACATGCAATCAGAGGTGACTTCGGTACAAGCTATCGAATGAACAGAAATGTTACAGGTATTATTTTGGATGCATTTCCAAATACTGTGAGACTTGCCGTATGTGCGGCGGTTGTTTCGTGGATAGTAGGTATTGCAGCGGGTATATTTGCAGCGGTAAATAAAAACAATATTTTAGACAGATTATTTATGGGCGGAGCATTGCTTGGCGTATCCATGCCTGTATTTATGATTGCACTTGTTTTGCAGTATCTTTTTGCATACAAGTTAAAAATTTTTCCTGTATCGGGATATGAAACTGCGGCATCTATGGTATTGCCGTCAATAGTACTCGGATGGAACTCGGCAGGAAGTATTGCCAGGATGACAAGATCAAATATCTTGGAGGTAATGCAGGAAGACTATATAAGGACTGCCAGAGCAAAGGGACTTTTAGAGTTTGCCGTAATGAAGTCACATGCACTGAAGAATGCTATGCTTCCTGTAGTTACAATGATGGCGCTCCAGATATCGTCAATGCTTTCAGGTGCGGTTATTACAGAGAACATATTCGGAATACCCGGTATAGGCAGACTTGCGGTCAATGCGATAGAGACCAGAGATATGCCGCTTTTACAGGGAACGGTTATTTTTACAACTATATTGGTAATATTCGGAAATTTGATAGCAGATTCATTGTATTCTATTCTTGATCCGAGAATTAGAAAGGAAATATAAGAAATCAATGAATAAAGATACTAAACAGACAGAGCAAAGTTTCGGCTCTGAGATTGGAACGGAAGAGAGCTTATTTGAAAAATGTAAAAATATAATAAAGCATAATAAGCTTGCATTTTTTTCTTTGATTGTAATTATACTGATTATACTATGTGCAATTTTTGCAAATGTTGTATGCAGGTATAATCCTTATACGCAGAGTTTAAAGGACAGACTTTTGGCCCCTTCATTTGCACATCCGCTGGGTACGGATGAACTTGGAAGAGACACACTCACCAGAGTAATATTCGGAGCGAGGGTATCACTGACAATAGGACTGATACCTACACTTATTTCGATGATTATAGGTACAATACTCGGACTTATTGCAGGGTATTTCGGAGGTAAAATAGATTTTGCAATAATGAGACTGGCAGATATAATGCTTGCATTTCCTTCACTACTTCTTGCAATGGTTGTAATGTATACAATGGGCGGAGGATTGATAAATATATTTATAGCATTGTCATTAGTCAACTGGGCGTCCACATCCAGAGTTGTACGCTCGGAGACACTTTCACTGTCAAAAAAAGAGTATGTGGAAGCAGCTAAAAGTATGGGTGTCGGTAATGCTACGATTATTTTCAGACATATATTACCGAACTGCATACCTACTTTGGTGGTATTATTTACCTTAAGCATACCGTCTGCGATACTTTCAGAGAGTTCGCTAAGTTTCCTGGGTGTCGGTGCACAGCCTCCTACAGCAAGCTGGGGACTTATGGTTGTCAGTGCAAAGAAATATCTGTTTACACAGCCTGTACTTGTACTGTCACCTGCCATAGCGATAATGATAGTGGTTTTGGCATTCAATTTTTTGGGTGACGGTCTGAGAGATATTTTGGATCCGTACCTTAAGGAGCAATGATATGGACAATATTTTGACTATAAGAGATTTGAAGGTTGCATTTCAAGTCAGAGGAAGAGATGCCTATGCACTTGACGGCATAAATATAGATATTCCCAAGGGAAAGATAGTTGGAATAGTCGGAGAGAGCGGATGCGGAAAGTCTATGACGGCTATGAGTATTATGGGACTTATAAAAAGCCCGGGCAGGATAGTTGGAGGAAGTATTGATTTTTGCGGAAATGAGCTTACAAAGATGGGGATAAGGGAGTATGCAAATATCAGAGGTAAGGATATATCCATGATATTTCAGGAGCCTATGACCTCACTCAATCCTGTTGTAAAGGTCGGCAAACAGGTCATGGAAGCTATTATTTTACATGAACATATATCCAAGGCGGAGGCAAAGCAAAGAGTAATAGAAATATTTAATGAAGTCGGAATACCTGAAGCCGAAAAAAGATTCAATTCATATCCGCATGAGCTTTCAGGCGGTCTTAGGCAGAGAGTGATGATCGGTATGGCAATGATTTGTAAGCCTAAGCTTTTGATTGCCGATGAGCCTACTACAGCACTTGATGTTACTATAGAGGCTCAGATTCTAAGGCTTATGAAAAGACTTTGTGAGGAGAGCGGTACTTCTATAATGATGATTACACACAACATGGGTGTCGTTGCTGAAATATGTGACTATGTTTATGTAATGTATGCAGGAAGGGTGGTGGAGTCTGCACCTACAAAGATTCTTTTTAATGAAACTGCACATCCTTATACAAGCGGACTTTTAAAGTCAATACCTACTATCGGCAAAAAACAGAAAAGACTTTATACCATAAAGGGTAATGTTCCGAATATCTTAAATTTACCGAAGGGTTGCAGATTTGCAGACAGATGTGATCTGACTCAAAATATTTGTCTAAGTGACAGACCGAAGGATGATTATATTACGGACAGCCATATGGTTTCATGTTTCTTACATAAAAGGATTGAAGATGAGAGAAGTTGTATTAAGATTAAAAAATATAGTTAAGGAATTTCCTACATCAAAGAAGAATAAAAAAGTTCATGCGGTAAGCGATATAAGTCTTGATATATATGAGAATGAGACTTTGGCACTTGTGGGAGAAAGCGGATGCGGCAAATCCACACTGGGTAAATGTGCAATAGGTCTTATATCACCTGATAAAGGTGAGAGTATTTTTCTGGGTGAAAATATTTACAATAAAAGCGGCAATGAGCTGAAGGAGATAAAGAAAAATCTTCAAATTATATTTCAGGATCCTTATGCCTCACTTAATCCGAGAATGACTGTAGGTGAGATTATTGCTGAACCTCTTATCACACATGAAAAGAGGCTTAGCAAAGCACAGGTAAAAGAAAAGGTGCTTGAGCTGATGGAAGATGTGGGAATCAGGAAAGAGTATTACAACAGGTACCCGCACCAGTTTTCAGGAGGACAGAGGCAAAGAATAGGAATAGCCAGAGCAATAGCACTGAATCCTAAGCTTATTGTATGTGATGAGCCGGTGTCTGCACTTGATGTGTCCATACAGTCACAGGTTTTAAATCTCCTTAAGGATATTCAGGAGAAAAAAAGAGCTTCGTATCTGTTTATTTCACATGATCTGTCTGTTGTCAATTTCATTGCGGACAGAGTTTGCGTGATGTTTCTCGGTAAGGTTTGTGAGATAGGTGATACAGATGATATTTTTGAAAAGCCGCTTCATCCGTATACAAGGCTTTTGCTTGATGCAATTCCAAGTATTGAAAATGCAGGCAAACAAAAGGAAATATTAAAGGGAGATATACCAAGCCCGATAGATGTTCCTACCGGATGCAGATTTCATACCAGATGCCCTTATTGCAGTGAAATTTGCAGAACAAAGGAGCCTGATTTAAGGCAAGCAAACGGCAGATATGTGGCTTGTCATATAGTAAAATAATTTGTGAGATAGTTATGAAATTTGATTTAAAAGAAGATTTAAAGAGATTTATTGTTATTACATTTGCGGCTGTACTGATGGCTGTCAATATAAAGACTTTTGTAAGGACCGGAGACCTTTTTCCGGGAGGTGCTACAGGTATTACTTTGCTTATAACCAGATCGGCGGATATGTTTTTTCATGTAAAACTGCCGTATACGGTTGTAAATATTTTACTTAATGCAATACCTGTTTATATCGGATTTAGGTATATCGGAAAGAAGTTTACACTGTATTCATGTTGGGTAATATTGCTGAACGGTTTTATTATTGATATTATTCCGGGATATGTGATAACTTAGGATATTTTGCTTATAACTATTTTCGGAGGAATGATAAACGGTCTGGTTATCAGTATTTGTCTGTTGATGAATGCAACTACCGGAGGAACCGACTTTATATCTATCTTTCTGTCTGAGAGAAAGGGTTTTGACGCCTTTAATATTATTTTGGGCGCAAATGCGGTGGTTCTTGTGGTTGCCGGACTTTTGTTCGGATGGGACAGAGCGCTGTACTCTATTATTTTCCAGTATGTTACCACAATGGTTATACATACTTTGTATAGAAAATATCAGCAGATTACTCTATTCATCGTCACAGATCATCCTGACGAGATATGCGATCTGATTTCAAATATCAGCCACCATGGTGCGACAACTTGGAAGGCACAGGGATATTATAATCACACTGACAGAACTTTGGTGTATTCTATAGTATCAAGTGCCGAAGCAAACAAGGTGGTAAAAGCAATCAAAGAAATTGATAAGTCAGCCTTTATAAATCTTATAAAGACTCAGCAGCTTCTTGGCAGGTTCTATAGGAGAAGAGAGGAATAATCTCAAGCGTGGCTTTGGCTACGCTTTTTTGTATATAGAAAGATTAAAATGCAATAAATTTATTATATATGCTATAATAGACCTATGGGGACTATGTTAACTACGACAAAAAGGAGTGTCATATGTCTGTAAAGGCAAAAATTCGTGAGTATGCAAAGGCTCTTAATCCTATGGATGATACCATGTTTTGCAAAATGGCTGAGGAGAAGGAGTTTTGTGAAGAAGTATTGAGAGTTATATTAGGCGATAACAAGCTGACAGTGCTTGAGAGTATGCCTCAGTGGGTAGGAAAAAATTTACAGGGACGTTCTGTAATACTTGATACTAAATGTATGACAGGAGACGGCAGACAAATCAATATAGAAGTTCAAAAGGCTGATGATGATAACCATCAAAAGAGAGTGCGTTATAACGGAGCTGTTATTACAACAAATATTGCGGATCCAGGAATAAAATTTGAATTTGTGCCTGATGTATGTGTAGTATTTATATCAAGGTTTGATATATTTAAAGGGAAACTGCCGCTATATCATGTTGACAGAGTAATACGAGAGACAGGTGAAGTAATAAATAACGGATTTGAAGAGGTTTATGTAAATTCTGTAGTAGATAACGGCTCAGATGTTTCACAGTTGATGAAGGTGTTTACTGAAGGCGATTGCTACAATGATAAATTTCCTAAGACAAGCAGCATAAAAAGGAGATATAAAGAAACAGAAGGAGGAATCAGGGAAATGAGCGGACTTATAGAGCAGTTAAAGCTTGAATGGATTAGTGAAGGAGAAAAACGTGGAGAAGAGCGCGGAGAAGAGAAGGGAAAGATAAATATTGCTCAAAGCATGAAGAAAAAGGGATTTGATATAAACATTATAATGGAACTTACAGGGTTATCAAGGGATAAGATTGTGTCACTATAGTTTTAATTAATCAAGTCAAAGAAACAAGCTAAGGCAGCATACAAAAAATGCTCTTAGATTGTTTCTTTTTTCTATAAATAAACAGTTCTTGAGTCAAGTTATATTTTATATACCTGTTAAAATGTTTAAAGGAGGAAAGCGTGGAATTGAAATTATTAGATGTTGGCAGTATATATAAAGGATTTGAATATCCTAAAGAATTTTTAAAAATTGTTCATTTGGGGCTAACGGATTTTGATTTTTGGTATTTGATGGATTATGAACAGGCTGTGTGGAGAATAAAGGGATTGCAAGAAAGATACCCCGACAGAAAGTTGGTACCCTTTGCAAGAAGAGGTGACAATGATGATATAGTTTGCTTTGATATCGACAGAGGCGGAAGGGTGCAAAAAATCCACGATTTTGCAAGTGCAGGATGGGAACAGAGAAAGGATTATGAAAGCTTTTGGGATTGGTTTAGAGAAGCGATAGACGAGATGATAGAAGAAGGGGAATGCGATGAAATATGAAGAATTAAGTAAGGAAGTTTCATACGCACTTCGACATGCACCGTGGGAGTATGAACTTGAGATGGACGAAGAAGGCTGGGTAAGTATTGAACAGCTTTTGAATGCGCTGAATACAGAAGGTAAGTTTGGAAATATAACAAGAAACGATTTGGCTGTTATGATTGATAAGTCTGAAAAGAAAAGACATGAAATAAAGGCAGGAAAAATAAGAGCTATGTACGGGCATTCCATACCGATGCATATAGTAAAGGAAGAGAAGACTCCGCCTAATAAATTATATCATGGTACTGCAAGGAGATTTATTGAGAGCATAAAAAAGAACGGACTTTTACCTATGAGCAGACAATATGTACATCTGTCAGCTGATATAGATACAGCAAAAAAAGTAGGTCTTAGGCGTGACAAGAGTCCATGTATATTGGAAATTGATTCTAAGAGAGCATATGAGGATGGAGTGGTATTTTATCATGGAAATGAAAAAGTATGGCTTGCAGATAAAATATCGCCTTGCTATATAAGGGAATTAAATTGATAAATAGATTTGAGGAGATAAAGGAGATTTTTTATAATGTGGTGCACAGGTATATTAAGAAAAAGAATAACAGCTGATAAAAAAGACATGGAAAAAGTTATAAACATTTTAATGTCAATGGGATATACACATTGTTCGATTCATGACTCAAATGATCATTACTGGTTGTCCGCAAGTATACTTGAAGACGATGATGAAAGTAATATAAAAAAAGAGTTTATAATATGCATTTAAGTATGTTCCTAGTGGAGAGAGATAGAGAAGGGGTGTATAAGTTTTTTTATCCAAGAGAAAATTGCTATTATTATGCATATATTTACTTTGATGACATTAAAGGAACAGAATTGATAATATCAGAGTTTTTATATAGATATTTTAAATTCTTTCCTGAGGATATTTTCTTAAATGAGTCCGGATATGTTTATAGAAAAGAAGACATTGAAAAAGTATACTGTAATAAAGACTCAAATTGGATATACAGCAGTCCGGATGCTTTGTAAAAAAGCTCTCTTGTGGCAGCAGTATAAGAAGGGGATGTATATATGATATGTGAGGGAAGAATATTGGAAAAATTTGAGGGCAGAAATATATTTGTTGATGACAGGATACAAGAAATACTTGATGCTATGAACTACCATAGAATAGTGACAATATATAAAAGCGATTGTAGTCTTATACTGTCTAAAGAAGATAATGAATACGATTTTTTTGATGAAGAAGATCCCACACCAATGATTCAAATTTATGCTTATTTAGATATAAAGGAGGTTTTCACAAGAAAATCAAGAAAAAATGAGCTTGTTACCTTCTTTCGCTTTCCGGATATGATTGGAAAAGAACTCATCATATTGGAAATAGTACACAGATATATGGAAAAATACCCAAATACCGCATTCTATATTGATAACGGTTATACATTCAGAAAACATCATATTGATGCAATATATAATATGCCTGAGCCTGATGCAGAGTGGATTTATAAAAGCCCAGATATGTATAAAAAAGGATGATATAGATAAGTTATATGCTTAATAGGACTATTTTGTGGCAGCAGTATAAAATGGAGATTTATATATGATATGTGAGGGAAGAATATTACAAAAATCTGAGGGTAGAAAAACATCTATCGGTGTCAGGATGTGGAAAATACTTGATGCTATGAACTACAATAGAAGATTGATGATAGGTAAAAGAGATTATGATATTATACTGTCTAAAGAAGACAGTGAATATGATTTTTTTGATAAAAAAGATCCTGCACCAATGATTCAGATTTATTCTTATGTAGATATAAAAGAGATTTTCTTAAGAAAATCAAGGAAACAGGGGCTTGAGACCTTCTTTCGTTTTCCGGATATGATTGGAAAAGAACTTATCATATTGGAAATAGTACACAGATATATGGAGGAATATCCAAATACCGCATTCTATGTTGATAACGGTTATACATTCAGGAAACATAATATTGACGCAATATATAATATGCCTGAGCCTGATGTAGGTTGGATTTACAAAAATCCGGATAAATACAAAAAGGAGAGTAAACACTAAAAAATAATTTAGGGAGTACATTAAGATATGGGAGTATCGGCATCGCTGTTTAGAAAAGGTGAATATCCAACGGAAAAAGACTTGGATATAATAATTGATATATTTAAAAAGATGAAGTTTTATGGAGGTGGTAAAGAAATAGAAAAATTAAGTACAGGCGAAAGTTTCAGTATCAGCTTTACTAATGATCATTGGAGAAGAAGATGGGATGATGACGATTATCAATGGGATTCGCTGGATGATAATGATCATATTATAATTTATTTTTTTCCGAAGCCGAAGGAATCACATGAATACTATATTCCAAGTATTGGAGAAACAGTACCAAGTTTTATTATTTTTGATGATATTTCAGGTAGAGAAAGACTTTTGCTGGAATTTTTTCATAGATATTTTAAGCTGTTTCCTGAGGATGTATTTATGGAGGAGTACCTTTATACAAAGGATGATATAGATAAGTTATATGCAAAAGTACCATGGAATGAGATATGGGTGTATGAAGACCCTAAGACATTCTAAATTAAGACCCTAAGACATTCTAAATTACACTCTTGCAATTTACCTTCATTTATGCTATTCTAAGATGTACTTTGTAACGAGTCTACTTTATGTAACCGTTAAATTTTTTAAAGAGGTGAAATTATGAAACAGGGAATACATCCAAATTATTATCAGGCAACAGTAACTTGCAACTGTGGTAACACATTTGTTACAGGTTCAACAAAGGAAGATATCCACGTAGAAATTTGTTCTAAGTGCCATTCTTTCTATACAGGTCAGCAGAAGTCAGCTCAGGCACGTGGCCGTATTGAGCAGTTCAACCGTAAGTATGGTGTTAAGGCTGAATAATAAGATTAAGATATACGATTTATTAGGGGGAGTCAGGCAGGTGTCTGACTCTTTTTTAAGATTACAGGAGAGAATATGAAATATTCAGGAATAGGCGGACAGGCTGTGATAGAGGGCATCATGATGAAAAACGGTGACAGATACTCTACAGCGGTAAGAAAGCCGGATAAAACAATTGCAGTTATGGAGGATAAGTATGAGAGTCTTACTACAAAGATTCCCGTGCTTGGACTTCCGTTCCTTAGAGGAATATTTGCATTTGTAGATTCATTGGTATTGGGAATGAAGACATTGGCATATTCAGCAAGCTTTTTTGAAGATGATGAAGATTCAAAGCCGTCAAAGTTTGAAGAGAAGCTGACAGCAATTTTCGGAGATAAGCTTGACAAGGTAATAATGGGTGTCACAATGTTTATTTCAATATTGGCATCTGTAGCAATCTTTATGGTATTGCCGATGTTGCTCAGCAATATCATCAAAGCTAAAATTGATAACTACTATGTTATTGCCATATTTGAGGGCGTAATAAGAATTGCGATATTTATCTTCTATATAAAGATGATCTCAAGGATGGAAGATATAAAGAGAACCTTTATGTACCATGGTGCAGAGCATAAATGCATCAACTGTATAGAACACGGTCTTGAGCTGAATGTCGAAAATGTAATGAAAAGCTCAAAAGAGCATAAAAGATGCGGTACAAGTTTTATTATCATAGTAATGATGATAAGTATACTATTCTTTATGGTAATAAGAGTTGATAACCTTTGGCTGAGGGCCGTATCAAGAGTTGTATTGGTACCTGCCATAGCCGGTGTAAGCTACGAATTTTTAAGAATTGCAGGCAGAAGCGACTTTTGGCTTGTAAATATTCTCAGCAAGCCGGGACTTTGGATGCAGGGACTTACCACCAAGGAGCCGACTCCTGACATGGTGGAAGTTGCAATTGCGGCGGTAGAGAAGGTATTTGACTGGAGAAAATATCTTAAGGAAAATTTCTGATATGAAATATATAGAAGTTTTTGAAAAATATGTAAAGGCTTTAGATGAAAAAGGCTTTAAGGATGCAAAAAGTGATGTCTTATTATTAATATATGAGGTGTTTGACTTTGATTTTTCAAAGTGGACAATGTTTAAATATGATGAGATAAAAGATATCAAAAAGCTTGATATAATAGAAAGCTATGTGGCAAAAAGACTTGAAAATATGCCTATACAGTACATCTTAAATAAGGCATATTTTTGCGGACTGCCTTTTTTTGTAAATGAGAATGTACTTATTCCGAGGTTTGATACGGAAGTTTTGGTAGAGGAAGTATTAAAACTTGCCGATGGTGATAAAAGTAAAAAAATACTTGATATGTGCACAGGTTCGGGAGCTATAGCCATAGCATTGAAAAGCCTTGGAGGATTTGAAAAAGTGGATGCGCTTGATATATCTGATGGTGCATTGGAAGTTGCAAAAAAGAATGCACAAAGCTTAGGCTGCGATATCAATTTTTTAAAAAGCGATATGTTTTCCGGCTTAACATCTGAAAATAAATATGATATCATAGTATCCAATCCGCCATATATAAAGAGTCATGTTGTTGACAGCCTTGAGAGTGAAGTGAAAGACTTTGAGCCGAGGCTTGCACTTGACGGCGATATAGACGGTATGAAGTTTTATAAGATAATCAGAGATGAATTTATAAAATATTTGAATCCGGAAGGGATTTTGGCACTTGAGATAGGATGTGATGAGGCTGCAGATATCAAGGCGCTTTTTGAAGGCTTTGATGTAATTATAAAAAAGGATTTGGCAAATCTTGACAGGGTGGCGGTCATATCAAAAATAAATTAACATAAGAGGAAAAGATGTTTGATAATTTAGAGGACATAGTAGTACATTATGATGAAATAATGGCGGAGCTTGCCGGCGGTGATGTGGCAAACGATCAGAACAGATTCAGAAAGCTCATGAAGGAGCAATCTGACTTGGCACCGCTTGTAGAGACCTATGGTGAATATAAAAAAGCTAAGCAACTTCAAGAAGATGCGCTTGAAATGCTTGAGATGAATGATGAAGAGATGAAGGAGATGGCAAAGGAAGAACTTGCCGAGGGAAAGAGACTTGAAGAGGAACTTTCCGAAAAGTTAAAGATTTTACTCTTGCCAAAAGATCCTAATGACGATAAGAATATAATGCTTGAAATAAGAGCGGGAGCAGGCGGCGATGAGGCGGCACTCTTTGCTATGCAGCTGTATCGTATGTACACCCATTATGCGGAGTCTCAAAACTGGAAGGTCGAGATGATTGATGTTAATGAGAACGGTATAGGCGGATATAAGGAAGTTGTAGCAATGGTAAGCGGCAAGGGTGCTTACTCCAAGCTTAAGTATGAGTCCGGTGTGCATAGAGTACAAAGAGTTCCTGAGACCGAGTCGGGCGGAAGAATACATACCTCTACAGCATCTGTTGCGGTAATGCCTGAGGCCGAGGAAGTTGACGTTCAGATTGATATGAATGATGTCAGAATAGACGTTATGAGAGCCAGCGGTAACGGCGGACAGTGTGTCAACACTACAGACTCCGCTGTGCGTCTTACACACTATCCTACAGGAATAGTTATCTATTCACAGACTGAAAAGAGTCAGTTGCAGAACAAGGAAAAGGCTTTTGCACTTTTACGATCAAAGCTGTATGAGATTGAGCTTGAGAAAAAGCAAAGTGCCGAGGCGGCGGACAGAAGAAGTCAGATAGGTACCGGAGACAGATCCGAAAAGATCAGAACTTACAATTTCCCACAGGGAAGAGTTACAGATCACAGAATAAATCTGACATTATATAAGCTTGATAAGATAATGAATGGAGACATTCAGGAACTTATAGATGGCTGTATTGCAGCCGATCAGGCGGCAAAACTTGCTAAACTCAATGAACAATAGGAGGCAATAATCATGGAAACAAAGGATTTGGATTGGGGAAATATAGGATTCAACTACAGAATTACCGATTACAGATACATCAGCAATTTTAAAGACGGAAAATGGGATGACGGAGAGCTTTCAACCGACTCAAATGTTACTATAAACGAGTCTGCAGGTATTTTGCAGTACTGTCAGGAGGTCTTTGAAGGACTTAAGGCGTACAGGACAAAGGAAGGACATATCGTCACATTCAGACCGGACCTTAACGCAAAGAGAATGTATGATTCGGCAAAGAGACTTGAGATGCCTCCTTTCCCTGAAGAGAGATTCCTTGAGGCTGTTGATAAGGTAGTACTTGCAAATGAAGCTTGGGTACCTCCTTTCGGTTCGGGAGCCACACTTTATATAAGACCTTATATGTTCGCTTCATCACCTGTAATCGGTGTAAAGCCTGCTGCGGAGTACCAGTTCAGAATGTTTACAACACCTGTCGGACCTTACTTTAAAGGCGGTGCAAAGCCTATCACTATTACGGTAAGTGATTTTGACAGAGCCGCACCTAGAGGAACAGGACATATCAAAGCCGGACTTAACTATGCTATGAGTATTCATCCTCTTATGGAGGCTCATAGAAACGGATTTGATGAAAATATGTACCTTGACGCCGCTACAAGAACATATGTAGAGGAGACAGGCGGAGCCAACTTTATCTTTATTACAAAGGACAAAAAGGTGGTTACACCTAAGTCAAATTCGATACTGCCTTCTATTACAAGAAGGTCACTTCTATATGTTGCAGAGCATTACCTCGGATTAAAGACAGAGGAGAGACCTGTTGCATTTGATGAGGTAAAGGATTTTGCAGAGGTAGGACTTTGCGGTACCGCTGCGGTTATCTCACCTGTAGGCAGAATATGTAGAGGTGAAACAGTGATAAACATACCGTCAGGAATGGAAGGTATGGGAGAGATTACCAAGAAGCTTTATGATACACTTACAGGAATACAGATGGGTGAGCTTGAAGCGCCGGAAGGTTGGATAAGAAAAATCAAATAAATTTTCAAAGGAAAGGCTGAGTATTCAGTCTTTTCTTTTCATAGGAAGGAGAATGAAATGAAAAAGTTTAAAGTAAAGATAGGAGATGAAACTTACTTATACGAGGAAGGTACAAGTTATTTTGATATTGTAACGGAGCAAAAGAAAAAAGCTCTGCTTGTCAAAGTAAACGGTAAGCTTCAGGAATTGCATAAGTGCGTAAATGGTGATATTGCCCTTGAGTTTGTCACATTGAGTGATGCCATAGGCAGAGCAATATATGAGAGAAGTGCGATACTGATACTTTTAAAAGCTATAGACGATATTTACGGTAGGAGTATAAGTCCGAGAGTGGAGTTTTCCACAGGTAACGGACTTTTTATCAGACTCGGCAGTGAACAAGACTATGATGTGGAGAAGATAAGTAATCGTATGAGAGAACTTGTTGATGAAAACATCAGAATCGAAAAGACTAATGTACACACGGATTTGGCGCTGAAGATGTTTCACGATGCCGGATTTTTTGAAAAGGAGAAGCTTTTCAGATTTAGAAGAGTATCAAGAGTGAATATATATAAGCTTGAAGACTATATAGACTATAATTACGGATACATGGTCTACTCTACAGGGTTTATAGATAAATTTTCTCTTACAAAGTATAAGGACGGAATAGTTCTTGTTATACCCAGAAAAGAAAATCCTGAGGTTGTGGAAGAGTTTGTACCTGAAGAAAAGATTTTTAATGAACTGAACAATGCAAGTATCAGTGCTATGGAAATGGGAGTATCCGATGTAGGTTCACTCAATGAGATGATTTCAAACGGTATGACCAATGAGATGATTCTTATCTCTGAAGCATATATGGAAAAGAAAATAGGAGATATTGCCGAGGATATTATAAAGAGGGGGAATGTAAAGCTTGTAATGATTGCAGGACCTTCTTCATCGGGAAAGACTACATTTTCACACAGGCTCAGCATACAACTTATGGCACACGGTATAAAGCCTCATCCGCTTGAGGTGGATAATTACTTTAAAAACAGAGAAGATACACCAAGAGATGAGAAGGGTGAGCTTGACTTTGAAAGTCTTGACGCTATGGATATTGAACAGTTCAATGCGGATATGTCGGCTCTTTTAAACGGCGAAAAAGTGGAACTTCCAAGCTTTAACTTTAAAACAGGTCAAAGAGAGTATAACGGAAACTTCTTAAAACTTGAAAAGGATGATATACTGGTCATTGAGGGTATCCATTGCCTTAACGACAAGCTATCTTATAAATTGCCTAAAGACAGCAGATATAAAATATATATAAGCGCATTGACACAGCTTAATATTGATGAACACAATCGTATACCTACTACAGACGGAAGACTTCTTAGAAGGATGATCAGAGACGTCAGAAAGAGAGGAATTTCCCCAACAAAAACTCTTGCTATGTGGGATTCGGTCAGAAGAGGTGAGGAGAGAAATATTTTTCCATATCAAAGCAGTGCGGATGCGACATTTAACTCCGCTCTAAACTATGAAATTGCGGTATTAAAGCAGTATGTCGAACCGGTTTTATTCAGTGTAAAAAAAGACTCTAAGGAGTATCCAGAGGCAAAAAGGCTTCTTAAGTTTTTGGATTATTTCCTTGGAGTACCAAGTGACAATGTACCTTCCAACTCTATATTGAGGGAATTTATAGGCGGAAGTGCATTCCATGTTTAATATTAAAAGGTCGCCCTTAAGCTTTGTAAAGGCGACCTTTTTCTTTATTTGAATTTTGATACGAATTTCTGTATTTTTGTGGTTGGTGACAAGCTCTTGCTGATTGAAACATCGTGGTTATATGAGTTTATAATAGCTGCAAGATACTTTGTCATGTCGGCTTCAAGATACCAAGGTCTTGTTAAAAGTTCAGGATTTCTGTAGTGTACATTGGTTGTGCATACATAGTCGATAATTCCCTGATTGTGGAATTCATCGAACTTTTCAAGCCCGTTTGTAAACAGACCGAATGTGGCGCAGATAATAATTCTCTTTGCATTTCTTTTCTTAAGCTCTTTTGCAGTATCAAGCATACTTTCACCTGAAGAAATCATATCGTCCATAATAATGACATCCTTACCTGCCACACTGCTGCCCAAAAACTCATGTGCAACTATAGGGTTTCTGCCGTCTACAACTCTTGAATAGTCACGTCTTTTATAGAACATACCCATATCCACACCGAGGTTGTTTGCAAGGTATACGGCTCTGTTCATAGCTCCCTCATCAGGGCTTATAATCATCATATCATCCTTGCTTACTTTCATATCGGAGATATTTGTAAACATTGCCTTGACAAACTGGTATGTAGGCATGAAGTTGTCAAATCCAGTAAGAGGAATGGAGTTTTGTACTCTCGGGTCATGTGCGTCAAATGTAATTATATTGCTGACACCCATGCTTACAAGCTCTTCAAGTGCCAGTGCACAGTCAAGAGATTCTCTCTTTGTCTTTTTATGCTGTCTGCTTTCATATAAGAAAGGCATGATAACGTTTACTCTTTTTGCATTTGCAACGCAGGCGCTGATAATTCTTTTTAGATCCTGATAGTGGTCATCAGGTGACATATAGTTTGTAAAGCCGTTCAGTTTGTAGCTGAGAGAGTGATTGAGTACATCTACCATTACAAATACATCTGTACCGCGAACAGACTCTTTGATAACACCCTTTGCTTCGCCTGAGCCGAACCTCGGACAGGCAATATCAAGCAGGTAGTTGTCACAGTCATAGCCTCTGTAGTGCAAATCCGCCTGACAGTTCATAAGCTCAGTAGTATCATTCCTTCTGAATTCAACTATATAGTCATTGACTCCCTTTGCAAAGTCATAACAACTCTCAAGCGCGGCAATCTTTAGCGGTGCTACCGGCAATTGGTCTTTAAATACGAAATCGTTTGGCATTTCTTTCTCCTAGGTGATTAAGATTATAGACAGTTCGGATGAACCGTCACGAATATTTACTTACGAAGATACTATACACTATGGAAAATGTGAAGTCAATAATATGGATTTTAATCTCTTAAGTCTAAAAATTAGATTCAGATATGAAATTTATTTAAAAATTGGCAATATTATATGTGAATTTTATTTGTTAAATAAATTGTTTCTGTACTGCCTTGGAGATATTTTGTATCGTCTTTTAAATACCCGACAAAAGTAATTGCTGTCATCATATCCGCAGACTATGGAAATATCATTTATCGGAAGTTTTGTGGAATTCAAAAGAAATATAGCCTTATCCATCCTGACTTCATGTATGAACTCCGTAACTGTTTTACCCAGTTGTTTTTTAAAGACGGCACTTAGATAGTTTTTGGTTACATGAAGATTTGAGTTTGGTATTATTTATATCAATTGCCATCTCATTAGATACACTGTCAAGATAGTACGGATGGACTTTATTTCTGTGTTGCAAAGTTTTTCTGCACAGTGTTCCCAAAACTATTGCCAGATACTTGGCATCCTGATATGAATCCATATTTCTTCCGTCCAGTTTCATTGAACACAAAGCATTATAGGCACTCATTGCCTTTGAATAGTCACCGGATGAGAGCATATTTAAAAAATTCTCTTCAATTTCATATCTTTCCTCAATATTTTTTATCTCAAGTATTTCTCGGTCTTTATATTCCTGATGATCCATGTTTTTCTCCAATAGCAGTTCAAAACTCGTCTATACTACAATGATACCATAATATTATGCTACTTTAAAGATAATGATTCACTTCCTAAATAGGTAAATTTAAGATAATATTAAGTAAATATAATATCTTGGTAAACTAAGAACGGAGGTAATTTATGAATCAGAACGGAGTTCATAGAGCTAAGTTATGGCAGATAGCCGGATTTGCCTTAAATAACACAGCTACAAATTTGTATCTATTTTTTATGAATTTTATCAGTTATTATCTGGTAGGATTCGTAGGCGTAGGAGTTGTATTGGCTTCCACTATCATTATGAACATGAGAATTTGGGACGGTGTTACAGATCCTTTTATAGGATATGTGGTTGACAAGACAGATTCCAAATTCGGAAAAAACAGACCTTTTATGCTGATAGGAAATATCATATTGGCGGTATTTTCATTTTTGATAGTTCATGTAACACATATTGTACCTGAGAAAAGCAGACTTTTGGTATTTATTGTTTTATATATGATTTATATCATAGGGTATACTTTCCAATGTGTTGTTACAAAGTCGGCACAGACCTGTCTTACAAACGATCCGAAGCAAAGACCTATGTTTACAATATTTGACGGTATTTACAACACCATACTCTTTGCGGCGATACCTGTTTTGGTATTCCAGAATCTTATACCGAAGTATGGAAAATTCACAGAAGAATTTTACCATGAGTTTTGGCTTATAACCGCAGTTATATCAGGTATATTTACAATTATTGCAATAATTGCAATATCGGGAAAGGACAGAACCGAATTCTTCGGACTTGGAAAACCTACAAAGATCAGGCTCAGAGATTACTGGGAGGTTTTATCAAAGAACAGAGCAATACAGATGCTTGTGGTATCCGCATCTACAGATAAGCTTGCGATTACCACACAGACCAATGCGGTTGTTGTAATTATGGTTTACTCAATAGTTTGCGGAAATACCGCAGCAGGCGGTCAGGTTGCCGCTTATACCGCAATACCTACTGCACTTATGTTGTTCTTCGGTGTAGGTTATATTGCAAAATATCTCGGACAGAGAAAGGCAATGCTCTTCGGTTCTATAGGCGGACTTATAACATGTATCCTTTCGATAGCATCATTTTATGTTTTCGATCCTACAACTTTGAGATTCCCGGGAGAGGGCTTTACAGGTTGGAACATATTTACAATAGTATTTCTTGTATTATTCCTGCTTATGAAGGGCTTCACAGGAGTATCGGGAAATATAGTAATACCTATGACTGCAGATTGTGCTGACTATGAGGTATATCGCTCAGGTAAGTATGTGCCGGGTCTTATGGGAACACTTTTTTCATTTGTAGATAAGCTTATTTCATCACTTGGAGCCACTATTGTCGGACTTTGCTGTGCGGCTATAGGATTTAAGGATGCTCTTCCGACTGTGGACACACCGATGTCTCCGGCAATCAAAGCAGTCGCAATGTTTTGTATGTACGGACTTCTTATAATAGGACTGGTTTGTAATCTTATTGCTATGAAATTCTATCCTTTAACAAAGGAGAAGATGGAAAGCATCCAGGCTGAAATAGCTGAAATAAAGAAAAAGTCACAGAATGAAGCCGTATAACAAAACGGATATTTTTAGGAGAGAAAATATGAGAACAGTTGATGATTTGAATGACGGTTGGCTTTTTAAAAAGAATACTGAAGTAAATGATACATTAGTTGTAGATGAGAGCTTTGATATGATAAATCTTCCTCATACCTATAACAGTTTTGACGGACAGAACGGAGGAAATGACTATTATAAAGGAAAAGCTGTATATATAAAGAAGCTAATAAGACCTTTTGTATCACCTGAGAGTGATTTTATCTTAAATTTTGAAGGCGTAAATTCGGTAGCAAGAATATATATTGATGGTGAGTTCGTGAAGGAGCATAGAGGCGGATACTCAAGATTTAGAGTTAATATTACAAGATTTTTTGAGAAAAAAGATTCTGTTATGCTTGCTGTAGAAGTTGATAATGCCAATCATTCCGATGTATACCCTCAAATGGCCGATTTTACATTCTATGGAGGTATCTACAGAAACGTAAGCCTTATTTCAGTACCTAAGACAAGATTTGATATAGAGTATTATGCAGGCAGCGGAGTAGCCGTTACATCAAAAATATACGGTGAGGATGCAATAATAGATATTACCGCTTATGTAAAAGACCCACTGGAATCAGATATGGTTATGGTCGAGGTAAGAGACGGTGACAGCTATGAAGATATCGGGTCGGTTTTTGCACCTGCAAGGAATATAACAAAACTGAGTCTTAAGATAGATAATGTACATCTTTGGAACGGTGTGAAAGATCCGTTTCTATATGGTTTGAGCATAAAGCTTATAAGACATAATGAAGTACTTGATAATGTAGAGCTAAATCACGGTATCAGAGAGTACTATGTAGATCCGGATAGGGGATTTTTCTTAAACGGAAAGAGCTTTCCTTTAAGAGGTGTGAGCAGACATCAGGACAGACTTGGCAAGGGTAATGCACTTGAAAAGCTTGATCATTTTGACGATCTTGATTTGATAACGGATGTAGGTGCAAACAGTGTAAGACTTGCTCATTATCAGCAGGATGATTATTTTTATGAGCTTTGTGACAGATACGGACTTATAGTATGGGCGGAGATTCCTTTTATATCCAGAATGAATAAGGATCCGAAGGCACATGAGAATGCTATGGAGCAGATGAAAGAGCTTATTTATCAAAACTACAATCATAGCAGTATATGCTTTTGGGGAATTTCAAACGAAATAACGATTGCGGGAGATGTTCCGGGACTTGCAGATAATTTAAGAGAGCTTGATGAACTTGTAAAGAGTATTGATAAAACAAGACTTACAACAATGGCTCAGGTATCAATGCTTCCAATGGATTCAGAACACAATCAGATCACAGATATACTGGCATACAATCTATACTTTGGATGGTATGGCGGAAAGTATACAGATAATGAAGTATGGTTTGATAAGTTTAGAGCCATGCATCCAAACAGAGCGGTAGGACTTTCAGAGTATGGTTGTGATGGTATTATAAGTTGGCATTCAAATACACCTGAATGTAAGGATTATACAGAGGAGTATCAGGCTGAGTATCATGAGCATATGGCAAAGCTTCTTGCTGAAAGACCTGAGATATGGGGCTCATATGTTTGGAATATGTTTGACTTTGGCTGTGATATGAGAGATGAAGGCGGTGTTAAGGGTAGAAACAACAAAGGTCTTGTAACAATAGACAGAAAAATAAAGAAAGACGCTTTCTATGTATATAAGGCATATTGGTCAGATGAGAAATTTGTTCATATCGCAAGTAAGAGATTTGCCATTAGAAGTGATGAAAAGATAAATATAAAAATCTATTCAAATATGGAAAAGGTAAGATTATTTGTAAACGGCACTGACCTTGGCGAAAAGAAAGGTGGAAAGATTTTTGTATTTGAGAATGTAAGCCTTAATATGGGAGCAAATTATATAAAGGCGGTAGGCATAAGTGATGATGAAGAAATATCTGACAGAACCACATTTATCAGAGAGGAGAAGCCTTTTGCCGGATATGTAAGACCTGCGGATGAAGAGGAAGCAGAAGGAGTTAAGAACCGGTTTGAGGATATGGACAAGGAGAGTCTTGAAGCAGAAAAGCTTGAATTTAACCCTGAATTCTTCAGCATAAAAGATACAGTGGAAGATGTATTCAGAAATGATGAAGCAGGAGATATATTAGTATCTATTGTAAATCAGTTTGGAATAATGAAGGTTAAAAAGAGTATGCTTGGAATAATGGGTGGCATGCTTGTAGAAGAAATGTCTTCATTCTTCAGCCCTGATAAGGCGGATAGTGAGAAGGTCTTTGCACTTTTGAATAGGAAGTTACAGGAAATTAAGAAATAAGATATTAAGTAAAATTATGATTATTTAAAAGATAATCTATTTAAAAGCATCAAACCGGGGCTTTTTTTATTTGCATTATATTCGAAAGAAGTGTTGGTTTTATAGCTGTAGATTACTAAGCCTATTAAGGACGCATAAGCGAATAATATAAAGCTTTCATAGAAGTTAAAAATATTGACACGTTTCAATTTAAACGTTATAATAAAATTACTAAAAAGAGAACCTTGATTTTATAGGAGGAAAATTATGAGAAAATTGTTGGCAGCTGCATTATCGGTAGCAATGGGAATGTCACTGGCAGCTTGTGGTGGTGGATCATCTAAGCCTGCAGAGGAGACTACAAAGTCTGCAGAATCAGGTGCAGATAAGGCAGAAAGTGGTGATACAAAACTAAACGCAGACATTGAGTATTGGTCAAGTTGGAGTGAAACTGAAGCTCAAGCAGATGCATTAAGGGAAGCAGCAGATGAATTTATGAAAGCTAATCCGGGTGTCAAAATTAATTTTACATTTAACGGTCGTGATAACAGAAACCTGGTTGGCTCAGCAGTATCGGCAGGAACAAAGGTTACAATGATGGATGCTAATGCTGATAATATTAAGTCTATGTGGTCTGAAATGACAATGGATCTTACACCTTATTTTGAAGAGTCATATGAATCAACAGGTGGAGAGAAGTATGTTGATAGAATTATGCCAAGTATGTCGGGATTGTCTGCTAAGCTTTTTGATGGAAAGTATTCATATTTTCCTTACGCACCGCAGGCATTTATGATTTTCTGCAATAAAAACATATTTGATGATTGCGGGATAACAAAATATCCTGAAACCTGGACAGAATTTATGGATGCTTGCGAAAAAATCAAAGCAAAAGGATATACTCCGGTTACTACAGACAGCAATTATGCTACAAGCTGGGTTGGATATTATATGAGCCGCTTAATGGGTAATGATGAGGTCACAAAATTGAGCAATGATCCGTCAGCATGGAGTAATCCGAAGGTATTAGAGGCGGCTAAAGCTATTGAGGATATGGCAAAGAAGGGATACTTTGATCCGGTTATAGAAACCAATACATATCCGAATGCACAGCAAAGTATGGTTATAAATGAAAAAATAGCAATGTACATCAATGGAACATGGCTTCCTAACGAAGTAAAAGAGTCAACACCGGATGATTTCAAATGGGGTTCTTTTGCATTCCCAACTGTAGAAGGCGGAGTTGATGATCAGACATCAGGATGCTACAGCAGCTATGGTATTGCAATCAATAAGGATGCAACAGAGGAAGAAGCTAAGGCGGCAGCAGCTTTTGGAGTTTATGTAACTACAGCGTTTGACCAGAAATTTTCAGATATGGCAAATGCTATTCCTGTCAGTGTTGACGGTGTATGGCCGGATAGTTTAAAAGATGCACAACAAGTTATGTCAAAGTATACAAACAGATATCCGTCACAGACAGCGCTTATCCTAAATAGTAACAGTAAGCAGATTATTGCAGATGCTTGTTTAAAGCTGATGGGTGGAAGTATCACCGCAGAAGAATTTGTTGAAATGGCATCTAAGTTCTAGTATATATCAGTGATAAAATCATTGCTAAAATGTAAAGGCATTTTGCCTTTACATTTTTTCATAAGGAGGATTTTATGAAACAGACGAAAAGATCAATTATTACGTTTATGTTACCGGCTGTAGTACTTATGGTAGTTATATTTTTATATCCGACATTAAGAACTATTGCCATGAGTTTGTTTAAGGTAAAGAGTGTAACTACTCCGTTAGTGGACTGGAAATTTGTCGGTTTTGGAAATTTTTTTAAGTTATTTAAAACACCTTTATTTGTCAGATCCATGGTAAATATTCTAAAAATATGGATTTACAACGGTATTGCTACAATGGTTTTATCTATGTTGTTTGCACTGGCTTTCACAAAGGATATTCGATTCAAAAAGTTTTTTAGAACTATAGTTTACCTTCCAAATGTAATTGCAGCTATTGCAGTAGGTTATATGTGGTTACTTTACGTATACAATAGCAGATTTGGACTTCTTACAACTATGTTTGCAAGACTTGGATTAAAAGCTTTAGCAGATTATCAATGGCTAAATTCAGATCATATGTTTTTCTCAATGTGTATTGCAAATGTATTCGGTAATGTAGGATACTTTATGATGATGTTCATAGCAGGAATTGAAAAGATACCGCAAGATTACTTTGAAGCGGCATCATTAGAGGGAATTACAGGATTTCAACGTTTTAGACATATTATTTTTCCTTTGACAAAAGGTGTTTTAAGAACTGCGATAGTGTTATGGACAACAAGAACTATGGGATTCTTTGCCTTATCACAAGTTTTCTCAGGTGTAAATACATATACACCTATGCTATTTACATATCAGACTTTGTTTGGAACGGAAGTAGCCTCAGAGTCGGTAAATGCAGGAATGGCTGCCGCTGCGGCAGTGCTAATGACAGTTATCGTAGTTATTGTGTCAATGATTTTAAATCATGCAATTAAAGATGATAACTATGAGATATAGGAGGTGAAGTGATGAAGAATAATAAAAGAAAGTCCGACTTCAGATGGAGAAAAGAAATTACTTTATTACCTAGTTACATTATTGGAGTTATTTGGGCCTTTTTTACAATATTTATGATTGGCTGGATTATTGCAGCTTCACTGTCATCAACAAAAGAGGTTTTTACAGGAAATGTATTATCTACAGGATTACATTTTGAAAATTATACTAAAGCTTTCTTTAGAAATAAGGCATTGATGAATCTTTTAAATTCAGTGATTTATACAGTACCGTCATGTATCCTTACTATTATAGTGAGTGCACCTGCAGCATACTGCCTTACCAGATTTAAGTTTAAATTTAACGGTTTGATTAAAAAGAGTATTATTACAGCACTTGGAATCCCGGGTATTATGATTGTTATGCCGCTATTTTCAATTGTCAGTACATTAAAATTGAGTGGAACACATTTGACTTTGATCTTTATATATACGGCAACTTCAGTACCATACACAACTTTCTTTCTAATGGCATTTTTCCAGGGGATATCTGATGTGTATGAAGAAGCGGCGGCAATAGACGGATGTGGTCCGATACAATGCTTTTGGAGAATCATGTTTCCATTGGCACAACCTGCAATTGTGACAGTAACAATTTTTAACTTTATAAGCAGATGGAATGAATATTTTATGGCATTGATTTTTGCCAATAAATCTGAACTTCGCCCTGTAGGTGTAGGTCTTTATCAGACTGTACAATCAATGATGCAATCAGGTGATTGGGCCGGAATGTTTGCATCTGTAGTAATTGTATTTATGCCAACTGTAATTATATACCTATTCCTTTCCGATAAAATTGTGGCAGGGGTGACGTCAGGTGGTGTTAAGGGTTAATTTAATAATAATTGAGGTGGCAAAATGCATTATAGTAATGTGAAATTTGGGATTTTTACTGATTTACATCTTGATATTATGCATGATGGAAGAATACGACTGGATACATTCATAGAACAAATGAAGAAAGAAGATGTTGACTTTATCATTCAACTGGGAGATTTTTGTTACCCGGAGGATACAAGTAAATGCCTATGTTCAGAAAAGAATATGCCTATAAATCTTAAAAATGCGATGAGAGTACCGGCTGATGTACCTAAAATTGAACTGTTGGAGAAATTTAATAAATTTTTCAAACCACATTATCATGTACTTGGAAACCATGAGTTCGATTTTTGCTCAAAGGAACAGGCGATGAAGCTCTATGGAATGGATAAGAGATATTACTCTTTCATATGTAAAGGTTGGAAATTCTTAGTGCTTGACGGTAATAATTTTAAAACAAAGACCGGAGAACTTAAAGATTATTATTATGGGGATTATTTTGATTCTGAAGATTTACCATATATTGATTCGGAACAAATGGAATGGATTGAAAAAGAACTGTTGGAATCTGATATGCCTATAATAATATTTTCACATCAACCTCTAAATGAAGGCCACAGAGGCATAAAAAATGCTGACGAACTTTCAAATTTATTCATAAAGGCAAATAGAAGCGGTAAAAAAGTTAGACTTTGTATAAACGGACATATACATGTAGATAGATTGGAATGTGATAAAGGAGTGTATTACTATACTCTAAACAGTATGTCAAATCATTGGATCGGTACAAAGTTTGCAAAACATAGATTTTCAGATGAAATAGAAGCGGCTTTTCCAAATCTTCAGTATACATTTCCATATAAGAGCCCGTTGTATGCAGTAGTAGAATTAAATAGCAAAGGGGCTTATATTAAAGGAAAATCGGGAGAGTTTATAAAGCCAAGTCCGTTGGATATGGGGTGTGATGAGGATTTGAGTGCATCTGTACAAGATAGAGAAATCTTATGGTGATTTATATAAAAATTTTATTATAGTAAAATAAGGAGATAAAATGGAATTAAAATTCACCGGAATAGGAGCGGCATATTATCCGGTACTGGGAAGTAATTGTGCATTTTTTGAGCATGATAACTGTCTATACTTAATAGACTGTGGAGAGAGTACTTTTAAAGCTATGTTTTCACGTAATGAAATATATGATTATGATAATATAGTTGTACTGCTTACACACCTTCATGCTGATCATATCGGTAGTCTGGGATCTTTTCTTTCTTTTTGTAAAAATGTACTTGATAAAAAAGTATTATTGGCAGCTGAGGAAGATACCATTGTAAATATATTGGCTCAAAGTGGAGTTCACACTGATAAATATAATTTCACAACAGATTTTAAAGAATGCGAAGCGAACGGATTATCTATTTATGTGAAGAGAGAAAGCCATGCTACAGATATGTTATGTTGCGGATTTATTTTTGAATGTAATGGAGAAAAGATATACTACAGTGGTGATACAAGTAATATTCCGTCTGATATTTTAAATGCCTTTCTATCAGGAGAAATAAAGACTATGTATCAAGAATGTACATTCCTAGATACAGACAGTACATCACATTTTTCTCTTAAGAAATTATGTGAGATTATTCCTTATGAAGAAAGACAACGTGTTTATTGCATGCATTTAGGAGATGATATTGATGATGATATTGTTAAAGCAGGATTTCGTGTTCCGAAAGTAGTATAAATTGGAATGCCGGAGGTAAGTTAGAATGAAAAATACACTTCATTTATACAATAATGATAATGTACAGATTGTTGCTCATCGTGGAGCGGCAGGTTCCAATATTCCTTGTAATACAATACCTGCATTTGATATCGCTCTAAAAGGCGGTGCTTCAATTTTAGAGATGGATCTTTTTAAAAGTACTGATGGTAAAATATTTATTTTTCATACAGGTAAAGAACCGTATCAACTTAATAAAAACATTGATCTTACAAAACTGGACAGTGAAGAGATAAAAAAACTTCGCCTTATCAATGTTGATTTTAATCCTACACAATGGGGAATAAATTCTTTTGATGACATATTAGAGCATTTTAAAGGTCGTTGTATTTTAAATCTTGATCGTATTGGGGAATGTATACCCGATGTCATAAAAGCAGTTGAAAGACATAACATGAAAGATCAGGTTTTACTTAAGCATGCCCCGATTCCAAGTGTTTTAAAGATAATTGAAGATGTGGCACCTGATTATATGTTTATGCCGATATATATGGAAGAAGATAATGCTTCAGAAATAATTGAAAAAATGAATATAAATTATATCGGTGCTGAACTTGTGTTTAAAACAGAAGAGTCCCCTGTGATACAACCTGAATATATAGAGAGTATGAAGAAGAGGGGCAAGACTTTATGGGGGAATGCAGTATTATACAGTTATAAAGTACCTCTTTCAGCCGGGCATACGGATGATGTCTCAATGATTGATGATCCGGATAAAGGATGGGGGTGGTTAGTTGACCATGGCTTTGATATAATTCAAACTGATTGGACATATCAATGCTGTAAGTATTTAAAGGATAGAGGAATAAACCATTAATACTTACAAATCAGATTGGAGTATAGAAAATGGCAACTATAAAAGATATAGCCAAGGTGGCAAAAGTATCGCAGGCAACCGTTTCAAATGTTTTAAACGGGAAAGATAATGTAAGCAGTGATAAAATACGTAGAGTAATGAAAGCAGTTGAGGATATGGGCTATGTTATAAATGAAAAGGCTCAAAACCTCAGAAAGGGTACTGCAAAGATTTTAGCAGTTGTAGTTCCAAATTTATATGATAAAACATACATAGATTTTTTTTCCAGTTTTAAAGATTATGCGGAAAGAAAAGAATATACAGTAGATTTATACATTACAAATGACGATGATGATTATGAGAGGAAGCAGATTCAGAAAATAAAATCCAGAATGACGGAGGGAGTAGCTGTTTTTACATCCATATCAGATGGAAGTGAGGCTTACTATGAAGCAGGATTTTCAAATGAAGATGTTGTTTTTATATCTAATAAACAGCCATACAGTTGTAAGTTTATCGGATATGATAATATAGAGGCCGGAAAAGAGATCGCAAAAAAAATATTGCAAGGCAATTATGAAAAAGTCGCTCTTTTAACAGGACCTCTTACATATTCAGGGAAAATGGACTTTCGTAATTCATTTTTAGAGAGTATTGTAAAATCAGATAAGATCTCAGAAGTATATGAGAGAGTTACTACTGAGCAGTGCAAATATCAGAATGTAGTGAGAGTTTTTACTCATATGCAACCTGATGCAGTCGTTACTGACAGTATATCATTGGCTCAAACAGTAAAAAGTGTATATCAAAACTTCTATAGAAATAGGCCGGTAGATATCGTTTCACTTTCTCCTGTATATACTATTCCTGAAAGAGATATCATTAGATATGAAATAGACTATAGAAAAATGGGTATAGATGCCGCTTCATATCTAATAAACCGTAACTGGGAAAATAGAAATGAACTGATTATAGAATCAAAAGGGTTTTCAGATTGGCCAAAAATAAATTCAAAAAATGAAGAAAATGTATTGAATATTTTATCGATTGCAAGCCCTACTACACGAGCACTTAAGACAGTGGTAAATTTGTATGAATTTAATACCGGAATAAAGATACGAATAATAGAATCAGATTATGAAAGTATGTATAAACTGGTAAAAAACCGAGGGGCGGAACTTCCATATGATATAGTTCGTATGGATAAGGATTGGTTTCCGGTTTTAGCTAAATCGGTATTTGAGCCACTTACAAATATAGAATCCAATATCGGTAACAGCTTAGACGGTTTTTTGCCTAATGCATTAAAAAATTATTCTTATCTTGATGGTGATATTTATGCATTACCGGGAACACCAAGTATTCAATTACTGTTTTATAGAAAGGATTTGTTTGAAGATACAAGATTAAAAAGATTATATTATGAGATGTACAAGAAATCATTAGAGGTTCCAAAGACCTTTGAAGAGTATAATCGTATTGCGTATTTTTTTACAAATGAATTTAACAATGAATCTCCGATTAAGTATGGTTGTAGCTTTACATCAGGAGAACACGGAACTGTCGGTGTTGAATTTTTGATGCGATATTTTAGTCATTCAAAAAGATTATTTGATGAAAATGGAAATATTCTTTTAAATACTGAGGCAGCAAGAGATGCATTAAGAGAAACTAAAGACTCTTGGAATTGTTCCTCAAAAATAGAGCACAATTGGTGGACAGATTCAGCTCAGGAGTTTGCGGAAGGTGATACGGCAATGGGTATTTATATGATAAACCATGTTAGTGGATTTGTCGGACCCGACTCAAAGATTAGAGGGAAAATAGGGTGGTCTATTGTACCCGGAGATAATCCTATGCTTGGTGGTAGTGTTCTTGGTATTTCTAAATATTCAAAAAATAAGGATATTGCTTTAGACTTTTTGAAATGGATTAGTCGAGATGATATAGGTACAGCTACTGTATTACTTGGCGGTATGTCTGCAAAAAAAACGGCATATGATGATGCTGAAGTAAATGATGCTTATCCATGGCTTGATTATGCAAAAAAATGTTTTAAAAATGCTCAGACCAACTACTATCCTATAGTAGATGGAGATAATATTGGATTAAAAGAGTTGCAGAATTTACTAGGTGTGGCAATAAAAAAAGGTATAATGGAGCATTTAGATATTGATGAAATACTTGAAACTGCTATGACTGATTATGAAAATTTGAAAAAGAAAAAACTTTAATATGCAGAGGGAGGCTTTAAATGTCTGATTTTCCTTATAAATCAAGTAAATATAGATATACAGCAATAAGATTTATTAAAAGTAAAAAAGGTATATTTGGAATACCGAAGATTAATATAAGTGCAGATTTTGAATGTGAGATTACAAAAGAAAACGGTTTATATTATGAAACAGATGGAGAAATTGTAATTTATATAAAGCATTTTATCTTAAAGGATGCTTGCTTGATTTCTATATACGTAGAAGACAGTGAAGAATATGAAATAAAGTATATATTATGTGAAGGCAAATATATAGCATTTGATCACAGTAATAACAAATATATATTTCAAATTGAAATTAGTGGACTTCTTGGTCCGACAAGAACATTATATGCACATAGTATTTTAAGAGAAGACGGCATTACTCTTAGAGTTGAAGAGAACGATATTGGAAGGTGTGCGGGAAAATATGATAAAGATACATATCCGCAAACTCAAATCGATGCTTCGGTTCACTATACATTTGCGGCAAGAGAAGTCTTAAGGCATATGGGTATAGGAAAATATTTGCATGACAATCATCTCGGATATATATTGCTTCTTGGATTTGAAACTTGTAATGAGTTACACCCTGATTATCCACCGCATTGGCATTTGATATTCAGATGGCCATATTTTTGTGGCTCACAGGCACCTCATATATACATTGATAAAGAAGGAAAGATGGAGTCAAATGTAACTTATATTGACGGCATAAGTGGAGTATGCAGAAAGTATCAGACTCTAGAATGGTGCAAGATGGTTGATATGTACGGTGCGGATGTAATTGCTTTTAGACTGGTAGAAGATGGAGGTATGGAGCTTACTTCTCCAGGTGGAAATACCTATAAAATTGCCCCTTATATTAGGGAAGACGGTGTAAAAGTATATTGTGATGAAAGGTATATTGGTAATATTACCGTAAAAAATGACACTGATAACGGACAGATTAAGTTATTATGGAATAACAGCGATTGTATTCAAGATTCTTATAAAGAGATTATCGAATATGATCAATATACGGGAAACATCAAAAAAGTTGAATGTGTCGATAGTATATAAATATAAGGAGATGCTAAATGGAAAAATATGTAATTAATGATAGTATTTTTTTATTTCAGCTTATATGTGCCGGACTTTGTGGTACAGCTTTAGGAGTGGAACGACAGAGTAGAATGAAGTCTGCCGGAGTAAGAACACATTTCATAGTATCCGTAGCATCTGCACTTATGATGATTGTATCAAAATACGGTTTTTTAGATGTTATCTCGATTGAAGGTGCAAGTGTGGATATATCCAGAGTTGCAGCAGGAATTATATCAGGCATAGGCATACTTGGAGGAGGATTGATTTTCATCAGCAAACAAGGGCTTGTTCGAGGTATGACAACAGCTGCCGGAATATGGATGACAGTAGGCATTGGTATGGCTATAGGTGCAAGAATGTATGTACTGGGTTTTGAAGGTACAATCCTTATACTTTTTATGCAGTGCTTATTCCATAGAAAACTCGAAATACTAAAAGATCCGTTAAGAGCAAAGGTAATGTTTTCAATTGGAGACAGAAAAGAAGATGTAGAAACAGTAGTTCATAAGCTTGAGGCTATGGGTATTGAAGTAAGTATGATAAAGGTTGAAAGAAAGGGAGATAAAAACTTTCAAATGAAATGTGAAACTGTACTTCCAAGAAATATGGAAAGAGGCAATTTTACAAAAAAAATTGTGGGAATAGAAAATTTGTTGTCATATGAGGTTTAGAAACAAAAATCTTTAATGATGTAATAGATGTTATAGGATTACAGAAAATGAAAAAATAAGATGTTGAAATCTAAAATTTAATATGTTAGACTGAAAGAGGCAAATGAAGTTAAGATATGTAGTCGTAACAGTGCTACAGCGAAAAAGCCACGAGCTCGTATCTCGTGGCTTTTTCTTTTCCGTTTTGGCAAGGTGGCTTAAACCTTAGAATTGTCATTGATATAAGAAATTGTATATTATTGTTGCACTTTATTTGCTATTTACAAATGAATGGAGTAAAATGAATTTTCATATAATAAAAAGCATTGCCAAAGGATCTATAGCCGAGGAGCTGGAAATAGAGCCGGGAGATAAGCTTATATCTATCGACGGCAATGAAATAAAAGATGTATTAGATTATAGATATTATATAAATGCCGAAGAGTTCACCATGGTGATTGAAAAGGCAAATGGTGAAGAGTGGGAGCTGGATATTGAAAATGACTATGAAGATATAGGGCTTGAATTTGATGATGGACTTATGAGTGATTATAAGTCCTGTACCAACAACTGTATTTTTTGCTTTATAGATCAGATGCCGAAAGGAATGAGAGAGACACTTTATTTTAAGGATGACGACTCAAGATTATCATTTTTACAGGGCAATTATGTAACACTCACAAATATGAAGGATGCGGATATAGACAGAATAATAAGATTTAATCTGGCACCTATAAATATATCCGTACATACTACAAACCCAGAACTTAGAAAAAAGATGCTTCACAACCGCTTTGCAGGTGAGTCTCTAAAGTATATAGATAAGCTTTATGAGAAGAATGTACCTATGAACGGGCAGGTGGTTATGTGTCCGGGGTATAATGACGGTGAAGAGCTTAGGCGTACACTTAATGATTTATTAAAATATGCCCCTACAATGGAGAGCGTATCCGTAGTGCCGGTAGGTATTACAAAGTTTAGAGACGATTTACCGAGACTGACCTTGGTAGATAAGGAAAAGGCCAAAGAGACTATCAATATAATAGAAGAAATCCAACAAAAGGCGATAAAAAAGTGCGGAATGCATTTTGCACAGGCAAGTGATGAGTTTTATCTGATAGCAGGAAGGCAGATGCCATCTGAAGATACTTATGACGGCTATATACAGCTTGAAAACGGTGTAGGTATGTTAAGACTTCTAAGTGAAGAGGTAAGAGATGCTGTAGAGACATTGAAAGTTTCGAAAGCCGATATAAAAAAAGAAGAAGTTATAAGTATTGCCACGGCCATATTGCCGGCGCACTCTATGGAAGAACTTTTAAAGGAGATAGAAGAAAAATTTCCAAGCAAAAAGATCAATCTCTATGTTATAAGGAATGATTTTTTCGGTGAGAGAATTACAGTGGCCGGGCTTTTGACAGGAGTTGATATCATAAATCAGCTGAAAGGTAAAGAACTTGGTGACAGACTTTTGTTATCTGTAAATATGTTCAGAAGCGGTGAAGAAGTATTGCTTGACGATTTGACAAGAAGTGATATCGAAAGAGAGCTGGACACAAAGACGGTAATAGTAGGTCAGTCAGGCTATGACCTTGTAAATGCCATAGTATCTGATAATTATATAGAAGAAAATGCCTATAAGGCATATGAAAAAGGAGTTAAAAATGAGTAAACCCGTAGTTGCCATCATAGGTAGACCGAATGTAGGAAAGTCTACATTGTTTAACGCCATAGCAGGGGAGCCGATTTCCATAGTTAAGGATACCCCGGGAGTAACCAGAGACAGGATTTATGCGGATTGTACATGGCTTAATATGAATTTTACATTGATTGATACAGGCGGAATCGAGCCTGACAGCAGTGATGTTATACTTTCACAGATGAGAGAACAGGCCGAGATAGCTATTGAGACGGCGGATGTGATTGTATTTATTACAGATGTGCGCCAAGGTCTTGTGGATTCGGATTCCAAAGTCTGTGATATGCTAAGAAAGTCAAGAAAACCTGTTGTACTTGCGGTAAACAAGGTTGACTCCATGGCTAAGTTCGGAAATGATGTGTACGAATTTTACAACTTAGGTATCGGAGACCCGATACCTGTATCTGCAGCGTCAAGGCTTGGAATTGGTGATTTGCTTGAGGCTGTGGCTTCACACTTTAAAAATAAGGACACCGAAGATGAGGAAGATGATGACAGACCTAGAATTGCAATAGTCGGAAAGCCGAATGTAGGTAAATCATCTATTATCAACAGACTTACAGGTCAAAACAGAGTAATAGTATCCGATATTGCAGGTACAACGAGAGATGCTATAGATACTGTAGTTGTAAATAACAAGCAGGAATATGTATTTATTGATACGGCAGGTCTTAGAAGAAAATCAAAGGTAAAAGAGGATATTGAAAGATATTCAATAATCAGAACTGTAACTGCTGTAGACAGAGCGGATGTTGTAGTACTTGTTATTGATGCAAGTGAAGGTGTTACCGAACAGGATGCAAAGATTGCAGGTATTGCACATGACAGAGGCAAGGGCATAATAGTTGCGGTAAATAAGTGGGATTTGATTGAAAAAAATAATAAGACTATTTATGAATATACCAATGACATAAAGAGAATACTTTCATTTATGCCATATGCGGAGTTTATCTTTATATCGGCGTTAAGCGGTCAAAGACTGCAAAAGCTCTTTGAGCTTATTGATATTGTAAGAGAGAATCAGACTCTCAGAATACAGACAGGTGTGTTAAACGAGATTATCTCCGAAGCTACGGTAATGCAGCAGCCGCCTTCAGACAAGGGCAAGAGATTAAAGATTTTCTATGCTACACAGGTAGCTGTAAAGCCGCCTACATTTGTTATATTTGTCAATATAAAGCAGCTTATGCATTTCTCATATCAAAGATATTTGGAAAACAAGATAAGAGAGGCATTTGGATTTAAGGGTACATCTATCAGATTTATTATCAGAGAGAGAAAAGAGGACAACAAGTAATGCTTAGGATTCTGCTTTTAATAATTGGATATTTTATAGGAAATATTGAAACCGGATATATATTTGGTAAAATACATAAAATGGATATCAGAAACTACGGCTCGGGAAATGCCGGAGCGACAAATACACTCAGAGTGCTGGGAGCCAAAGCCGGCTTGGTTGTATTTTTGGGAGATTTTTGTAAGTCACTGATACCATGTTTGGTTGTAAGGTTTATCTTCAGAGATAATGTAAGCTTAAGCTATATCTATATGTTATATATCGGGCTTGGTGTGGTACTTGGGCATAACTTTCCTTTCTATCTTGGTTTTAAAGGCGGAAAGGGTGTGGCGTCTACGGCAGGCATAATAATGGCACTGGATATCAGGATAGCCGTTGTATGTCTGATAGTATTTATAATTACAGTTGCAATTACAAGATATGTTTCACTCGGCTCTATATTTGTAATGATTATTTTGATAGGAATGTCACATTTCCTTGTCAAATTCAGCTATGGATTCGGAGAGGGAGCATCTCCTATGGAGTTTAGACTTTTGACAGCCGCTGTAGGACTTCTTTCTATATTTATGCACAGAGCAAATATAAAGAGGCTACTTGGCGGAACTGAGAATAAAATAGGGAAAAAGGTGGAAAAATGAAAACAGCTGTTATTGGTTCAGGTACTTGGGGTATGGCCCTTGCCAGACTTTTATTTGACAACGGTCATGAAGTTAAGGTGTGGTCAGCTATTGAGAGCGAATTAAAGGAACTTAGAGAAAAACGTACGCATAAAAATCTGCCCGGGATTATCTTTGATGAGGGGATAGTGTTTGAAGGTAATTTAGAGAAAGCTATGGAGAATGCAGATATCTGTGTGCTTTCAGTTCCTTCTATTTTCACAAGAGCTACAGCAAAGAAAATGGCACCGTTTTATAAAGAAGATCAAATCATTGTAAATGTTGCAAAGGGTATTGAAGAAAATACTCTTGAAATACTTACAGAGCAGATTTTGGATGAGATAAAGAATGCCAATGTTGCGGTACTTTCAGGCCCTAGCCATGCCGAGGAGGTTGTAAGGCTTCTTCCTACCACATGTGTGGCAGGTGCAAAGGATATGGAGACCGCAAAACTTATCCAGTCAACATTTATGAGTCCGGTGTTCAGAGTCTATACTTCTACAGATATGCTTGGAATAGAGCTTGGAGGTTCGCTAAAGAATGTCATAGCACTGGCGGCAGGTATATCTGACGGACTCGGATATGGAGATAATGCCAAAGCGGCACTTATTACCAGAGGAATAGTGGAAATAAGCAGGCTGGGCATTGCAATGGGTGCAAATATAGAGACATTCTACGGGCTTTCAGGTATCGGAGATTTGATAGTGACCTGTGCAAGTAAGCACAGCAGAAACAGAAAAGCCGGTATGCTTATGGGACAGGGAATGAGTATGGATGAGGCCATGAAGGAAGTTGCCATGGTGGTTGAGGGCGTTTATTCGGCCAAGGCAGCCAAGGCTCTTGCAAATAAATATAATATCTGTATGCCTATAGTGGATGAGGTAAATGCCGTACTCTTTGAGAACAAAGATCCGAAACAGGCGGTGGATGCTCTGATGCTTAGGGATAAGGCAGTAGAAAAGATTGGAATATAATATGAACACAAATATTGAATATATGGCCACTCACAAGGTTGAGGACATAAAAGAATATTTGAATATAAATTTAAATGGACTGACTGAAGAAGAGGTGGATGAGAGCAGAGATAAATACGGCTCAAATAAGGTAAAAAAAGAGAAGAAAAAATCCATTGTGGAAAGATTGGCCGAGGCATTTATAAATCCTTTTACGGTGGTGCTTATATGCCTTGCTGTAGTTTCCACAGTTACAGATATTATATTTCCTATACTTCATATGTTCGGAAATACAAAAAAGGACTTCAATCCTGTAACGGTTATTATAATACTGACAATGGTATTTGTATCGGGTGTGTTAAGGTTTATTCAGGAGAGCAGAAGCGGTGATGCTGCAGCTAAGCTTTTAGCTATGATTACCACCACCTGTACGGTTACAAGACAGAATAAAAGTCATATAGAGATACCGCTTGATGAAGTGGTGGTAGGGGATATTGTATATCTTTCAGCCGGAGATATGATACCTGCAGATGTTAGGATAATAGAAGCAAAGGATTTATTTGTAAGCCAGTCAAGTCTTAGCGGTGAGAGTGAGCCTATTGAAAAGCTGGCAGCCGTATGTGAGAAAAAAGACAATATCACAGAGTATACAAATATAGCTTTTATGGGCAGCAATGTCATATCGGGAAGTGCTGCTGCGATAGTTGTATCTGTAGGAGACAACACACTTTTCGGTTCTATGACATCGGCAATAGCCACGGAGTCTGTGGAGACCAACTTTACAAAGGGCGTAAATGCCGTTTCATGGGTACTTATAAGATTTATGCTTGTAATGGTGCCTTTAGTGTTTGTAATTAACGGTGTTACAAAAGGAAACTGGATTTCGGCATTTTTGTTTGCAATATCCATTGCAGTGGGGCTTACTCCTGAGATGCTTCCTATGATTGTAACAAGCTGTCTTGCAAAAGGTGCTGTATCAATGAGCAAGAAGCAGACTATTGTAAAGAATTTGAATTCAATACAAAATTTCGGTGCTATGGATATTTTGTGTACGGATAAGACCGGGACCTTGACACAGGACAGAGTGGTACTTGAATATCACCTTAATATAAAAGGAGATGAGGACTCAAGAGTACTTAGATACGGTTATCTTAACAGCTATTTTCAGACAGGTTATAAAAATCTTATGGACCTTGCCATCATTCAAAGGACTGAGGAAGAGGAGGCAAACGACTCACAGCTTCTTGACTTGTCTGAAAACTATAAAAAGATTGACGAGATACCGTTTGACTTTGGTAGAAGAAGACTTACAACAGTGGTACAAAATCACGCAGGCACAATAAAGATGGTTACAAAGGGTGCTGTTGAAGAGATGCTTGCCGTATGCTCATATGCCGAGTACAACGGAAATGTGGAACCTATTACAAACGACTTCAGAAAAAAGATCCTTGATACGGTGGATGATCTTAATGTAAAGGGATTCCGTGTACTTGCGATTGCAAGAAAAGATATAGAAAAACAAAGCTGCAGTGTGGATGATGAATGTGAGATGATACTTATGGGGTATCTTGCATTTTTGGATCCGCCGAAGGAGTCGGCTGCAGGTGCAATAAAGGCATTAAGAGAACATGGTGTCAGAACAAAGATTCTTACAGGAGATAATGAAAAGGTTACAAAAACCATATGTAATCAGGTAGGTCTTGAAGTAAAAAATATGCTGCTTGGCGGTGATATCGAAAAGATGGATGATGAGGAGCTTAAGAAAGTGGCCGAGGTAACGGACGTCTTTGCAAAGCTCACTCCAAGTCAGAAATCAAGAGTGGTATCGGTACTTAGAGAAAACGGACATACTGTAGGATTTATGGGTGACGGTATCAATGATGCTGCGGCTATGAAAGTGGCGGATATAGGTATCTCTGTAGATACTGCAGTGGATGTGGCCAAGGAGTCTGCAGATATTATACTTCTTGAAAAAGACCTTATGGTCTTGGAGTCGGGAATCATAGAGGGACGAAAGACCTTTGCAAATATGATAAAGTATATCAAGATGACCGCATCGTCAAACTTTGGAAATATGTTTTCCGTGCTGGGTGCTTCAGCACTTTTACCTTTCCTGCCTATGGAGAGTATGCACCTTATTTTGCTGAATCTTATATATGATTCATGTTGCAGTGCAATTCCTTGGGACAATGTGGACGAGGAGTTTATCAAGTTGCCGAAGAAGTGGGACGCTTCAAGTATCGGTAAGTTTATGGTATGGATAGGGCCTACAAGTTCAATTTTTGACTTTATGACATTTGCATTTATGTACTTTGTGTTCTGCCCTCATTTTGTAAGTCACGGAGTTACATATAATAATCTTGCCGGTCATTTTAGCGGTGATGAACTCAACCGTATAAGAGCTTCCTATGTGGCAATGTTTCAGGCAGGCTGGTTTGTCGAGTCCATGTGGAGCCAATCACTGGTTATACATATGATTCGTACTATGAAGTTACCTTTTATACAAAGTAGAGCATCGGCTCCGCTTACAATGCTTAATTTCTTCGGAATCATAGTCATTACAATAATACCGTTTACTGTGTTAGGTAAGGCGATAGGGTTTGTTTCATTGCCTTTATCATTCTTTTTATATCTTATACCATGTGTATTAGCATATATGATACTTGTTACGGCGGTAAAAAAGGCTTATATTCGCTACCACAAAGAGTGGCTGTAGCAGTGAATAAAGCCCATATAATTTATTTTTGTTGCAGATTCGCCTTCGGTGTGGCTACCATTGACCAGTTGGAGTGGTAGATTACAAATCCGGGAGCGGCACCTGCAACTTTTTTTATATTTTTCTTTTGGATGTAGTCAACTTCCACCTTATCCGCATCCTTTGCCTTGGAATAAAAGGCTGCAAGGGCGGCGGCTTCTTCATAAGCTCTGTCAGGAAGTTCTTCTTCATTGTTTGACTTTAAAATAACATGTGAACCGGGTATTCCCTTGGCGTGAAACCACCAGTCATTTCCTGTAGCCACCTTAAAGGTAAGTTCTTCATTTTGGTAATTGTTCTTACCTACATATATATCATATCCGTCACTTGAGATGTAGTGATAAGGATGTGAGGTAATCTTTTGCTTTTTGGCTGAGGAGTGTTTTTTGATATATCCGAAATCCACAAGCTCCTGACGAATCTGAGAAAGGCTCTCATCATCACTTGAAACCTCCAAGGCGGTTTGAATGGATTGCAGATGTTCCATATCATTTTTTGTCTTTAAAATCTCTTCGCTGAGAGCTTTTGTGGTTCTGCTGAGTTTTGCATACTTGTCATAGTATTTCTTGGCGTTTTCCTTTGCAGATTTATTTTTATCAAGCGGTATGGTGATTTCCTTATTGTCATCGTAGAAATTTTCGGTGGTAAAGGAGCTTTCACCTCCCTTTAGGCTGTAGCCGTAGGTATTTAAAAGATCACCGTACACTCTGTATATATCCTTTTTGTCGGCATCCTGAAGCTGCTTTTCCTGAAGGTCATACTTTTTGCTTGCTCTTTCAAGTGCCGTATTTACAATACGTCGTAAATCCGAACTTTTCTGTCTGTTAAGTACAAATGCTTCTCTGGATGAATAAAAATCATAAAGCATCTTGCTTACTGAGTCAAAAGATTCTTTTTTGTACTCTTTACCTTCATATGAATAAAGACTTATTGAAGAGAACTCAATCGCCTCTTCACCTTTATATATTATATTCGGAGTAAAGTTGTGAGTATTTATATCTTCAAGGAGATTTTGTATTGTATGAAACAGGTGAGTGTACTCAAGTTCACCAAGAGATGTGGAAGGAGCCTGTGATAAAAGCGATGCTCTTAAGATTATTTCCTCAGCTATAAGCGGACTTATACCTGCAAAATTCATGTATATCGACTTTACAAGAGGGTATTCCTTTGATTTTAAAATCTCTATAAACTCTTCAAGTTCCGTATTTAACAGATCTTTTTTCTTAAGTTCTTCAGGCAGAAAATATTCTCTTCCCGGAAGTACCTCTCTTAGAGAGCTCATATTTGCGGAGATTCTTTTTATTGAATCTATTATTTTATTGTTTTCGTCTGTAAATATAATATTTGAGTGCTTACCCATTATTTCAATATACATTCGCTTGTGGCTGAGATCGCCAAGCTCGTTTAAATGTTCAAGTTCAAAGCAAAGTATTCTCTCAAGGCCCATCTGAAATATATTGTTTATCTTTGCCGTGCCTATATATTTTCTAAGCAACATCAAAAACGCCGGAGCCACCTTAGGAGCAGGTTTATTGACATCGGTAAGATAGACAAGCGGCAGTGAAGCGCTTGCAGATACCAAAAGCCTGTAAGTCTTTGCATTGTTCTTTATTGTAAAAATAAGCTCATTATCCTCAGGCATGGAAATCTTTGATATTCTTCCGCCCACAAGGTTTGTATTAAGCTCATATGTCAAGTTTGATATGACTATACCGTCAAAAGCCATTTTGTACCTCTATTCTAAAAATAAATATAATTATCTGTAGAACAGTATAACCTAGGAAATATAGTTCATGCAAGTTGAGTTTTAACGTCAACTGTGATATTATAAAAACAGTTTGTCTATAATTATAAGGCATTGCCTAAGAATAAGAGAGGTGTATTATGGCAGTTTTTTTATCAACATTAGTAGGAAGCGTAATTAAGGCTATTATTTTTGGAATATTAGCACTAATAGGCATCAAATTGGGCAAAAAAGCAAGTGATATGAGAAAAGGAAAGTAACAGATATATGAGTAACAAAAGTGTAAACAGTGAAAACGGAGTAAACCAGATAAGAAGAAAATTCTTGGAGTTCTTTGAAAGCAAAGGTCATTTGGCTATGAAGAGCTTTTCTTTGGTTCCGCACAACGACAATTCACTACTGCTAATCAACTCAGGTATGGCACCGCTTAAGCCGTACTTTACAGGTCAGGAGATACCGCCGAGAAGAAGAGTATGTACATGTCAGAAATGTATTCGTACAGGAGATATCGAGAATGTAGGAAAGACTGCAAGACATGGTACATTCTTTGAGATGCTCGGTAATTTCTCATTCGGAGACTACTTTAAGCATGAGGCTATCGCATGGACTTGGGAGTTTTTGACAGAAGTGGCGGGTCTTGATGTGAACAGACTTTATCCTTCAGTGTATTTGGAGGATGATGAGGCGTTTGAAATTTGGAATAAAGAGATAGGTATTCCGGCTGAAAGAATATTTAAGTTCGGAAAAGAAGATAACTTCTGGGAGCACGGAGAAGGACCTTGCGGACCTTGTTCAGAGGTCTATTATGACAGAGGAGAAAAATACGGCTGTGGAAAGCCTACCTGTACGGTAGGTTGTGACTGTGACAGATATATGGAAATCTGGAACAATGTATTCTCACAGTTCAATTCTGACGGCAAGGGACATTATACGGATCTTATACAGAAGAATATAGATACAGGTATGGGACTTGAAAGACTTGCGGTAGCACTTCAGGATGTGGAATCAATATTTGAAGTGGATACTATCAAGGCACTTCTTGACAGAGTGGCTGAACTTGCAAATACTTCATACAAAGAAGATGCAGGCAAGGATGTTTCACTTCGTCTTATCACAGACCATATCAGATCATGTACTTTCATGATTTCAGACGGAATCATGCCGAGTAATGAGGGTAGAGGTTATGTACTTAGAAGACTTTTAAGAAGAGCTGCAAGACATGGAAGAATGCTGGGTATCAAGGACACATTCCTTGCAAATCTTGCAAATACAGTTATTGAACTTTCTAAGGACGGCTATCCTGAGCTTGAAGAAAAGAAAGAGATGATTTTGAAGGTTCTTACAGAAGAGGAGAACAAATTCAATAAGACTATCGATCAGGGACTTTCAATACTCGCCGATATAGAAGAAAAGCTTGCAGAAAATAAAGAGAAGATAATATCAGGTGAGGATGCCTTCAGATTGTATGATACATACGGTTTCCCTCTTGACCTTACAAAGGAGATAATAGAGGAAAAGGGCTTTAGTGTAGATGAAGACGGCTTTAACAAAGCTATGGAGGCTCAGAGAAAGCAGGCAAGAGCTGCAAGAAAAGCTACCAACTACATGGGCGCAGATGTGACAATATACCAGTCACTTGATCCTAAGCTTGAATCAGTATTTGAAGGCTATAACAGTCTTACAGACAGCGGAAAGATTATCGCGCTGACTACTGAAGATGAGATAGTTGAGGCTATTGCGGAGGGAGATCACGGAACGATTTTCCTTGATAAGACTTCATTCTATGCTACCATGGGCGGTCAGAATGCCGATATCGGTGTTATAAAGACAGAGGACTCGGTATTTAATGTAGTGGATGTTATAAAACTTGGCGGCAACAAGATAGGTCATGTAGGCTATGTAAGTCAGGGAATGTTCAAGCTTAACGACATGGTGGAAACTGTTGTAGATGAAAAGAACAGAAGAAAGACCGCTGCGAATCATTCCGCAACCCACCTTTTACATAAGGCATTAAGAGAAGTGCTCGGAAACCATGTTGAGCAGGCCGGAAGCTATGTGGATGCCGAAAGACTCAGATTTGACTTTACACATTTTAAGAGCCTTTCAAAAGAGGAACTTGAGAATGTAGAGGCACTTGTAAACAGAGAGATAAATAAGGCATTACCTGTTGTTACAGATATAATGGATGTGGAGTCGGCTAAAAAGAGCGGTGCTATGGCACTCTTCGGCGAAAAATATCAGGGTGATGTAAGAGTTGTAAGTATGGGAGACTTCTCAAAGGAGCTTTGCGGAGGTACTCATGTACATAATACATCCGATATAAAGCTCTTTAAGATACTTTCAGAGAACGGTATTGCTGCAGGTGTAAGAAGAATAGAAGCTCTTACAGGTGACGGCGTTATCGAGTTCTATCAGGACATCGAAAGCAGAATGCAAAAAGTGGCCGAGCTTTTAAAGACAAACGAGAGTGAACTTGTATCAAAGACAGAGAGCGTTTTGGATGAGATGAAGGCTCTTAAGTCCGAGAATGAGAAGCTTAAAGCAAAGCTTGCAAGTGAAGCGCTTGGAGACAGTGAGGAAAGTATCGAAGAGATTGGCGGAGTCAAGTTCATTGCAATGCAGGTAAGCGGTGTTGAGATGAATGAGCTTAGAAATCTCGGAGACAAGTTAAAAGAAGATGTAGACGGCGGAGTGGTAGTTCTTGCATCGGATGTGGACGGTAAGGTTAACTTACTGTGTATGGCAGGCGATAAGGCACTGTCTTTGGGTGCACATGCCGGAAATATTATAAAAGGCATTGCCGCAATTGTAGGCGGTGGCGGCGGCGGAAGACCGAATATCGCACAGGCAGGAGGAAAGAATCCTGCAGGTATTAAGGACGCACTTGATAAAGCAAGAGAAGTATTCAAATCACAGTTGAATTAGGGGGCTATTATGCGAATTTTAAAAGCAAAAGATTATAAAGAGATGAGTGAGATGGCGGCAGACATTATAGGCGCACAGGTTTTATTAAAACCTGACGCCGTACTTGGTCTTGCCACAGGTTCCACACCTATCGGAACCTATGAAGAATTGGTAAAAAGATATGAGTCGGGCCGACTTGACTTTAGCAAGACTAAGACTGTAAACCTTGACGAGTACAGAGGACTTACAAAGGACAACGATCAGAGCTATTACTACTTCATGCATTCACATCTTTTTGACCATATCAATATAGATAAGTCCAATACAAATGTGCCTGACGGTATGGAGCCTGATGCGATTAAAGCGGGAGAGGACTATGAGAACATCATAAGTAACTTCGGCGGTATCGACTTACAGCTCTTAGGACTTGGAAATAACGGTCATATAGGATTTAATGAGCCTTGTGACGAGTTTATTGATAAGACCCATGTGGTGGATTTGACACAGAGCACAATAGAGGCCAATAAGAGATTCTTTGAAAGCATTGATGATGTTCCTAAGCAGGCATATACTATGGGAATAGGAAGCATTATGAGAGCAAAGCGAGTACTTATGCTTGTAAGCGGCAAGGGAAAGGCTCAGATAGTAAAGGATGCATTCTTCGGACCTGTGACACCTAAGGTGCCGGCATCGGTGCTGCAGCTTCACAATGATTTTATCTTGATAGGTGATGCGGAGGCTCTGTCATGCTTATAAAAAATGCTATTGTATTTGACCCTGACAAGGTATTTAGAAACAGAGAGATAAATATTTCAGGAGAAAAATTCGTAGAACCGTCTTTTATGAATCTGGGATTTTCGCCGGACAGTGATAAAAAACAGATAGATGCTACAGGACTCTACGCAATCCCGGGACTTGTAGATATACATTTCCACGGCTGTATGGGCGATGATTTCTGTGATGCAAATGATGACACTATAAAGAATATAGCGAAATATGAGGCAAGGTCGGGAATTACAAGTATTTGTCCTGCAACCATGACCATCTCAAAGGATGAACTTAGAGAAATCATGAAAAAGGCCGCCGCATATGATAATGAAGAGGGTGCAAAGCTTGTAGGCATAAATATGGAAGGACCTTTTATAAGTGAAGCAAAAAAAGGCGCACAGTCATCAAAGTATATCTTGAAATGTGATGCAAAGCTTTTTGATGAACTCAACAATTTATCAGGCAATATCATAAAGCTTGTAGATATCGCTCCTGAAAATGACGGTGCTATGGAGTTCATAAAAGAGGTAAAGGACAGAGTGATAGTTTCTATTGCACATACAATGGCGGACTATGACACCGCAAGCAAAGCTTTTGAAGAGGGAGCATCTCATGTGACTCATCTTTACAATGCTATGCCTCCGTTTACACACAGAGCTCCGGGAGTTATAGGTGCGGCTGTTGATAATGATACTGTATGCGTGGAGCTTATATGTGACGGTATACATATTCATCCGGCAGTTGTAAGAGCCACATTCAAGATGTTTGGAAATGAGAGAGTTATACTTATCAGTGACAGCATGAGAGCTTGCGGACTTGAAGACGGAGAGTACACTCTGGGCGGTCAAAAAGTCTTTGTTACAGGCAGAAAGGCTATACTTGAAGACGGTACTATAGCCGGTTCGGTTACAAACCTTTTTGAATGTATGAAAAGAGCCGTACAGGATATGCATATCAGACTTGAAGACGCTATAGCTGCGGCTACAATAAATCCGGCAAGGCAGATAGGAATATTTGATAAAGTTGGAAGCATTGAGGACGGAAAGTATGCAGATCTTGTATTGATGGACAAGTCACTCCACATAAAGGCTGTATATGTACACGGTAAAGAAATATATAGTGAATTATAAATTGTATGAGGTAGAGCAAAAACTCTACCTCTTTTTTATTTGTTATCAGATTATATATAATTTTGTGCATATTATTCTGATATTTTCAAAAATATAAATAATGTATCATTTGCCTTTAATAGGATTAGATAAGCAAATAATAATAATTATCACATAAAAAAGTTGTACATTTATTCAAATTGTGCTAAAATTTAAGTGTGAGCTTTATTGAAAATACATTGTTTTCTAAGGGGAGGTTTTCTTGAATGAGTGTACAATTATTGGATAAGACTAGAAAGATTAACAAGTTATTACACAATAATAATTCACAAAAAGTGGTATTTAATGATATATGTGATGTATTATCAGAAATACTCGAGGCAAACAGTCTTGTTATTAGTAAAAAGGGTAAGGTATTAGGAGTTGGAACACATAATGGTACATCTGAAATCACAGAGTTGATTGCCGACAAAGTCGGAGGATTTATAGATGAAATGCTGAATGAAAGACTGCTCTCAATATTGTCCACCAAAGAAAATGTTAATCTTGCAACACTTGGATTTGACGAGGAAAATGTAAACAGATATCAGGCTATTATAAGCCCGATTGATATTGCAGGTTCAAGACTGGGTACCGTATTCATTTACAAAGAGGAAAAGGGCTTTGATATAGATGACATAATATTAAGCGAATATGGTACAACAGTGGTAGGACTTGAAATGATGAGAAGTGTAAATGAGGAGAATGCGGAGGAAAACAGAAAGATTTCTATTGTGAAATCCGCCATATCAACATTAAGCTTTTCAGAACTGGAAGCTATAATACATATCTTTGAAGAGCTTAACGGCAACGAAGGTGTACTTGTAGCAAGTAAGATAGCTGACAGAGTAGGGATCACAAGATCGGTGATAGTAAACGCACTAAGAAAATTTGAAAGTGCAGGAGTAATAGAAAGCAGGTCATCCGGCATGAAGGGTACTTACATCAAGGTAATAAATGATGTGGTATTTGCAGAGCTGGAAGAGGTAAAGAAGGATCAGGGTATCAAATAAAGTTAACATACTAAGGACCGGCACTGCCGGTTCTTTTTTTATAAAAAGTACAGTAGATACAGATTGTATGTTAATGATATAGTAGAGTAGATATGTGTGAGGTGAATGTATATGAAATATGATGAACTTGATTTTTTTGAATTTTTTGAAAGTGAGCCTTCCTATCTTTTTGAAAAAGAGGCGGGAATTTGCAGTTATTCATATGAAAAAGATAGTTTTAAAATATATGTGTCTTTATCATATTATGAAGACTATATGAGTATAGATATTTCATATAAAAGTGGTACAGTTTATAGCGGTGAGATAACAAATATAGAAGAAATAAAGAAGTTTGATACAGATATACTTAAAGTAGTAACAGATAAAAACTGGATATTTCTAAAAAAATGGCCATGTATCGGGGTTACTTTTGATGAAAGGTTAGAATAGAAATCATATAATAAATTTAAAAGGAGTACAAAATGTTAAAGATAGGTGAAAAGTATCGTTTTGAAGATGATTTAAGTGACAGACAGAGTTGCCTTATATTTGATAAAGATAACGGCTTGTGGTCTGTAGATATAGGTTTTAAAGAGGGGAACTTTCGTGGTGAATTAGCAGCTCCGTCTATTTGTATAAACAGTATAGATTCAAACAAAAGCAGTGCAAAAGATCTTGTAGGAGAAACTTTTAGTGTAAATACATTGGAAGAATGTGATGAAAGAGAAGATACATTTTATATTTATGAGTCGGAACCTATGGTCTCATATAGGCTTGAAATTATAGAGATAAAAGATGATAATGCTCATATAAGATGCACCGGAGTATTGATTGTTGACGGTTATGCCGACCCTATTGAAAAAGAATATTTTGAAATTGACAGTCTGATACCGATAATAGAATCAGTAGATGATTGGGAAAAGTTCGAACTATAAAATATGAGGTGATACTATGGATAATATAAATTTTAATCTTCCAAAAATGTATGAAAAGTTTTTAAAAGAAATAAGAGGAAGTGAAGGATTTTCAGTAGGCGATACAGGTGTGATACTTTATGAAGAAGAAGATTTGCCGGAAAGAAATCTGACATATGAAGTTTTTGAATATGAGCCTGATTTTTTTATGATAGGTCAAGATGGAGATTTGGCTTTTTTTATAAAAAAGGACTCGGACGATACCATATATAAAAATGATTTAGGAGCACTGGGATCATGTGAAATGGAAGAGGTATCTAAAGATATATACGAGTTTATAGAGTATGTAAAAGAACATTATGAGATGCTTTGATTATATAAGGATGAAACATGAACGAATTTTTAAAAGAATATATCAGCTTAAAAGAAAACTTTGTAAAGTATCATGAAAATGAGGCAAGTGTATTGGCATTATATGAATTTGCAGACAGACTGAAAGAAAGAACCGAAAAAGAAGCCATAGAAGTATTGGTAGATGTCTATCAACAGCTGTATATGATGGAGAGTGCATATAAACTGTATGAGAGTATATATGATAAAACGGACAGAAAACAGATTAAAAAGTTTTTAGGTTTAAAAGATTTAAATGAGAGCCATGGTGACAGATTTGCAACACCAAGGCCGCTAAATAAAAAAGAAAGGCTAAAAAGGCAAGAACGTAAAAAATTATTGCCGAAATTCAGATATCACCCCGATCCTTTGGAAACAGGTTCATTTATAGAAGGTGAAGCAAAAGTATGCCCTTGTTGCGGTAATGAAAGCAGTGTTTACTATGTAAAAAGTCCATATGCTGTAGATGATGTTGATTATCTTTGCCCTGTATGTATTTCAAACGGAGAAGCCGCAAAAAAGTTTGATGCCGAATTTGTTCAGGATGCCGAATGGAATTTTGAAGAGGATAAAGAAAAGAATGAGGAACTTTTCTATAGAACCCCCGGGTATTTGAGCTGGCAGGGTGAATATTGGCTTTCCTGTTGTAATGATTACTGTGCATATCTTGGCAGCGTAGGAACAAACGAATTAAATGAAATGGGAATTGCAGAAGAAGTCTTTGAAGAGTACAATAAACGTAATGAATTTGCGGATGTAGAAAAATATCTGGTAAAGGACGGACATATTTGCGGATACTTATTCAGATGCTTACATTGCAAAAAATATCATCTTTATGTAGATGCGGACTAAACAAAATAAATACTATGTAAGGGATTATAAAAATGGAAAACCTTGAAATTTTTGAAAATGCCTGTAAATACTTTTCGGATAATATAGTCAAATTTAAGGATATATTGACAGAAAAGGTAGATGCACTGAAGGATAAGAATTGGGAATTTGATAAGGGCAGTACAAAAGTATTTAAAGCTGATGAAACCGGAAGAAAGAAAAGGTGCAAGGTCAGTATCGGATACTGTCTAAAGGTGGAAATTACAAAAGCGAATGCACTAACCACTTGGGATGAATTTAATATGTTTTTCAAGGAAACATATGTAGCAGATATTGAAAGAATTTCAAATAATGAAGAACTGGGAAGATATGAGTTTATTGCAAAAAATACTTTAGGTGATGAAGTCAGATGCAGCATCTATCTTGCAAATGAATGGAATATAGCTCAGATTTGTATTTTAGGATATGTTTCCGGAAGATATAAAAAAGCGGATTTAAGATAGGAGTGAAAGAAAAAAAAATATGGATTGGGGTAATATGCGAACCGGACTTGAGGCATTATATTTTCTTGACAATGCCTTGACTGACCCGTCTGAGGAATATCTTCGAATAATCGATAAAGAAGAAAATGAAACTTATTTAAAGTATATTGTTGATAACGGCTCAGGCGATACTCTATATGTTATTTTTACAGAAGATATTGTCTTAATAAAGGGATTTTCACATGAAAGCAGTTTAAGTCAGTTTGTTAAGAAAGAATTTGACAAAAGTGTTATACAAAAGATATATGAAGGTGTTGATGAAAAATATATTTCTCTCTTTGATGACCGGGAAATAGATGAAACAACATTTTTCATTTGGTATGACGGGAAAATTCATCAAAATAAATTGTCTGATGATGACGGAAGTAAATGGATGATGGGATATATATGTGAAACATATGATGATTTCAAGGAATTTGTAACAGACTATTATGAAATGGATTTTGATGAAAATTTGCTTGAAAAGTTATATACTGACGGTAGGCTTGATGAGAATGAATTATCAGAGCTTATAGGGGGTGAATCTTAATGGAACTCATAGATTATATGAGAAAAAGAAACCAAATGACTGAGAACGAATGGGAAAACTCTTTTGATAAAAAAGAACAGGAAATTCTTGTACTTAGGCATGAAGGTGATGTTACGAGTAAGAGAAACGGATTTTGGGAAGTGGCGGTTTGCTGCCTGGGCTATATAGATTGTGAAACCGGAGAGCTACATAAAGAAGAATGTAGATTTGTATTTGCAGCAAGTGAAAAAGAGTATGAAAATCATTTGATACCGGAATTTGATGAAGAAACTGTTTATCATTTAAAAGTACGGAAGAAACTACCTGAAGAACTGCCGGAGATTATGATAAAAAGAATTGATTTTCTTTTAGTGGATGTAATAGAAAAAAATGTACAAAGTCCGGAGCTTGAAGAAATTCTTACAGAGTATAAAAAGCCAATAATCATAGAGGATGATATATTGGGTGAGCTTTTGTATGATAAAACTATAAACAGCTTTGAAGGGCATATTCCTTGGCTTGACAAAAAAATTGATATTTCTTTGGATGTTGATAAAGACAACAAATCAGGAATCACAAAGGCAAGAAAAGCTATAAAAGAAATGTACTTGAGTGCTGAAAAATGGGATGCGAATATGAGAAAATTTGCAGCAGAAAATCTTATAGATCTTGCAAGAGATTGGTGTGAATCCGAGGAAGAAGCCTTAAAAATCACGGAAGAGAGCTTTGCCGATAGAATAGGTATTGAGTCGATTTCTATGACATCCGGCGGTTTATTTAGTGCATATTTTAGAGATGATGATATTTTTGCAGGACATTGTATTATTGTGAACGGAAGCTTGAAAAAGGGTATTCAGTATGCAAGAATGGGTGGTTGAGAGGATAGTTTAACATATATGATAAGAGAAATAAATATATCCGATGCAAAGGAAATACAAAAAATATGCAAAACATCTCTGGGGTATGATGTTGATATAAGTACGGTTGAGAATCAGATAAAGAAATTGTCATGTGATAATAAAAATCATATTATTGCAGTATATGAAGATGAGAATACAAAGAAGGTTATCGGATTTGTTCATGCACAGGTGTATGAAAGTGTGTATAGTGATACCGGACTTAATATATTGGGGTTGGCTGTTGATCCTGATTTCAAGGGCAATGGATTCGGTAAAAAATTAATGTGTTATATCGAAAAATATGCTATTGATAACGGTATTTCATTTATCAGACTGAATTCGGCCAATCATCGTGTAGAAGCACATAAATTCTATGAGAATATAGGATACAAATGTGATAAGCTGCAAAAAAGATTTATAAAATATTTTAATATTTAAGGAGAAAATAAAAATGGGACTTAGAGCAAACTATCAATATTTAGGTGATAAAGAGTTGGAAGCACTTAAAAAATTTGACAATGAGGAAGATATCTTTGAAACGGTGGAAGACTGGAATGAAGAGGCGGAGATACTTCTTGATATAGATAAGAACTGGGATCTGCTTCACTATATGCTGACAGGAGTAAGTGCATCAGATCCTATATGGGAAGATCCTCTCAGTGAAGCTGTGGTGGGTGTAACTTCGATAGAAAAAATAGAAGATTTTATAGCCTATACAAAAAAGGACAGAGTTAAGGATATATTAAAAGCACTTGAAGATTTTGATATGGAAAGTGCTTTGGAAAGCTTTGGTTTGGAAGAAGGTAAAGAGGCGGATTTATACCCTAATATTTGGGACTATGAAGAGGAAGAAGATGAAATAAAAGAAGATCTTCTTGACTGTTTTGAAAGAATGAAAGAATTTTATAAGGAAATTTTGGAGGCGGACGGAAATGTCCTGGTTACAATCTGTTAAGGATTTGAAATATTTATTATTATTGCTTGTACCTGTGGGAATATATCTGATGGTTATCGGCATTAAAAAGGCAAGCGGATTTGCCAAGGCTAAGATGATATATGAAATGCCTGTAAGCTTAATAGACGGAAGCTTTAGACTTGAGGATGGAGGTAAATATGATATATGGCTTTGTGGAAAAAAGTATTCAGTATCTCCTATATATAATCTGGATATTAAACTTAAAAATAACGCTACAGGAAAGTTTGTAATATTATATCCGGATTTTTTTAGGACTACGGCAAGCAGTTTTAAGGATGTAAGAGTTAAGCTGTATACATTTGGTGCGGAGAGCGGAAGTTATAATATCTCATTAACGGATAGAGCGGAAGAAAGAGAGAATATTATAAATAACAGAGGTATTGATTACCGTAAGTTTTCCATACAGATTCGTGAAAACGTTAGAGGTATAACTATATTCTTGGGTGTTTTGAGTATTATACTGGGATTTATGGCTATTGATGTGGGATTGGTATTCCCTCTTTTATATAAATTTTAAGGAGAAGAGTATGCAAATAAAAGTCTATATGGGCAGGAGCAGTATGTGCATGGGAGATGATGTAAACGCACCTAATCCAGATACATTTATTTTGCCGGATACCTTGGCAGAGTTTGTAAATATTGTGCATGATAAGTTGCCTTTTGGAAGGTGGGATTGCTATTTGGGAAGCTATATAAAGACCGATTCACCTGATTCAGGGCTTGAGGACGGAATATTGGTTTGGAAAATAAAATCCGGAGAGAGAGCACCGATAGTTGCAAGGTGTTATGATGAAAATGGAAAGGTTATAATAAAGCATGATGATAACTGGCATGAAGAGATTGTAAACTACCCATATTTATATTTTTATAAGAGGGACTGACATGGAGGCAGGTAAGGCTTATATTGTCAAAAAGAATATTTTTAAACTTAGTGTCGGTCAGATATTGACTCTAAAAAGATGCGGTTATCAGGCTTACTACGGTGAGCATAATTATGTTTTTACGGATAATGAGAATAAAAGTATATGTATTGTCTTAAGAGATGATGTAGATGAGGATATGAAGATATATCATCATTTGGATGAATATTTTGAAAAGTCAGACAGTGTATAGTTTATGATTTGGAGGAAAAATGTCAACTTGGAGCGGTATTAGAAAAAGAATGGAAAGCGAATATCTGGCAGAAAGTTTAAAGGGTGATATCAGCTACTTTGCAACATCCTACAGCAGGTCTCCGGATCATGAAGGTAGGGCAGCTATAAGATATAAAGGTAAAGAGATTATAAAGGGTTGTTATTATTATAATTGGACAAAAGCGGCGTCTTTTCCAAAAGATGAAAAGTATGAAAGACGTATGAGAGAAGAATTTGCCTATATTGACGATACCGCCATAAAGCTTGGAGTTTTCGATCAGAGGTGCTTTTATAGGGCATTTGATGAGTTTGACAACCAAAGCATTGAAAAGAGTCTATACAGTGAAAATATGCTTGTAAGAATATTTGCTGTTTTGGACAGAAGAGTCGGTAAAAGAAAACTTATATCCATGAAAGAAACTATAGAAAACGAAGACGATACATTTAAAGAGTTCTTTGCTATCAGAATGAATGCGGAGGGGATATAGAAATGGATTTTATAATAGCCGAAGAGGGTGTGCCTGTAAGTGTAGGTGCATATGGAGCAGAAATCGCATATTATGGAAGTGAGATTGTATTAAACTATGAGACTGAGCCACCGATGGGGGATTTTATTTTTTCAGCAAAGCTTCCACTGTTAGATAAAGAACTACCGTTTTGGATGTATGGAAGAAATCTTGTATTCTTAGATGCATATTATGTAATTGTAGAGAGTGTTAAAAAGAAAACCTGGGATCCCATAACTACTGTAGTCGTTGATATTCACAGAGGAAAATATGCAAGTCTTAATCATTGGTATAGTGATATATCGGTAGAAGATGAAGTTGTACTTAAAAACAGGTTTGAAAAGAGTACACTGATATTAAAGGATGTAGACGGATTGGAATGGATACAATTATAATTATAAGGGGCGATTATCGCCCCTTATTTTAAAAATCTCTTGTAATATTTTTCAGCCATTTATAACTCTTATAATGTTTATAAACAAATGGAATCTTTACAAACTCATCGGTACATATGAGGAAATATACCCACATTGGCGGAAGCTTAAGAACAAAAGCAGATATAAAGCCAAGCGGAACGGCATATCCCCACATATCAATCACATCGCAGATAAATCCCCATTTTGAATCTCCTCCTGAACGGAAAATTCCGCATATAAAGGCTGTGTTCAGAGCCTGTCCCCAGATGTAGTACATACTTATATAAAGCATTATACTCAGGTAATCTCTTGCTGTCGGAGTCAATGTTGCCATATTGAAAAACACAGGTCTTAAAACAAATATAACAATACTTCCAAGTAAAGCCGACAGTGCGGTTATTTTTAAGAAATGAGAAGAATCTGCTTTTACAGTGTCACTATTTCCTGAGCCTATAGATTTACCAAGTATTATTGCACCTGCATTTGCAATACCGAAACATACGACAGTTCCGAAGTTTCTGGCCACAACTACAACAGCATTTGCGGCAACTATATCACCTCCAAGATGTCCCATTATTACAGAATACATTGAAAACGCAATTCCCCAAACTATTTCATTGCCGAAGGCAGGCATGGAGTATTTTAAAAAGTCTAAAAACAGAACTTTATTTGTATTAAAGACTGTCTTTATACGGAAGTGTATAGACTTAGGTATGAAGTTGTCGATTATGCATATGGTAAGCTCTATAGCTCTTGCAATAACTGTTGCAAGTGCCACTCCTATGATACCCAGTTTCGGAAGACCGAAAAATCCGAATATAAAAGTTGCATTCAGAATAATATTGAGTAAAAATGCCACCGTATATGCGGCGGTAGAGAAGTTTACCCTTTCGACACTTCTCATAGTACAAAGGTAAACCTGTGAAAAGCTCATCAGCAGGTATGAAAAGCTTACAACTCTTAAGTACGGTATACCTGAGACTATCAAATTGGTATCGTTTGTGAAAATATTCATCAAAAATCCGGGGAAAAAGAATGCAAGTATAAAGAACACACTTGATATGGCAACTGAAAGCTGCATTGCGATACCCATTATATTTTCAATAGTCTTTGTATCATTTTTGCCCCAATACTGTGCCGCCAGCATAATGACACCGGATGCAATGCCTGCATATACCAGGTTTAAAATAAACATTATCTGATTTGCAAGTGAGCCTGCAGCAAGTGCATCTTGTCCTACAAAGCCAAGCATTATAACATCCGCCGAACCTACAGCGGTTGTAACAATATTTTGTATGACTATAGGTATTGCAAGTCTTACTATATCTTTATTAAAAGAAGAGTTGTTATGCATATCAATCCTCCGTATCAAATTATCCGAAAATTAAGTGTTTCGGGTGATTGTTCCATTATATGTGGAACAGAAAGTCAAGTCAAATAAAAAATAGAAAGTCAAGTCAAATAAAAAATTCTCTTGACAAATACATACCGTTCATGTAGAATACATACTTGCAATGTGTGTGTAGCTCAGCTGGATAGAGCACTTGGCTACGGACCAAGGTGTCGGGAGTTCGAATCTTCTCACGCACGTTATTAGAACCTCAGCAACCTTGCTGAGGTTTTTGTTTTATAAAAAGTAAGTAAAAGGAAAATATGGGAATAGTAAAAGCAACAAAGCTTATATTTGATTATATAACAAGAGATGAAGCGGACAATGTAGAGGATGTAAAAAGAGCCATCAATAATTTAAATATTGACATCACTCAAGGTGATTTTGTGGCGATTTTAGGACATAACGGCTCGGGAAAATCTACATTTGCAAAACATTTAAACGGTATATTATTACCTACAGAAGGTACTGTATTTATCTCTGATTTGGATACGGCAAATGATGAAACACTTCTTGATTTGAGAAAGATGGTGGGAATGGTATTCCAAAATCCGGATAATCAGATCATAGGAAATGTGGTGGAAGAAGATGTGGCATTCGGGCCTGAAAATATCGGTATTCCGACAGATGATATGTGGAAGAGAGTTGATACCGCACTGGAGGCGGTAGGAATGACCGCTTACAGATACAAATCTCCGAACAAACTTTCAGGAGGACAAAAGCAAAGAGTGGCTATAGCGGGTATTATGGCAATGAAGCCTAAATGTATTGTACTTGACGAGCCTACCGCGATGCTTGATCCGAACGGAAGAAAAGAAGTTATAAAGACGGTTCTTGAGCTTAATAAAAAGGAAAATATTACTGTAATACTTATCACACACTATATGGAAGAGGTTATAGAAGCCGACAGAGTTATAGTAATGGATGAGGGTAAGATAGTAATGGACGGAACACCGAAAGAAGTCTTTTCTCACGTCGATGAACTTAAGAAGCTGAGGCTTGATGTTCCGAGTACAACCGAACTGGCATATGAATTGAAGCAGGCAGGATTAAAATTGCCTGACGGTATACTTACATTGGATGAGCTTGTAGATAACCTTTTACCTATACTAAAATAAACACATTTGGAGAAGAAAATGCAAGAAAATGTGCAAGATATTCAAATAGAAGCAAAGAAATTAAACTTTATATATGGAGAAGGAACTGCTTTTGAACAGTATGCCATCAAAGATGTCTCGTTCAAGATAAGAAGGGGAGAGTTCGTAGGTATTATTGGACATACAGGCTCGGGTAAATCCACTTTGATACAGCATCTGAACGGACTGATTAAGGCGACCTCAGGAGAGCTTTTCTTTAACGGTGAAAATATATATGCTCCAAAATATGACCTAAGACTCTTAAGACAGAAGGTAGGACTTGTTTTCCAGTATCCTGAGCATCAGCTTTTTGAGGTGGACGTACTTTCAGATGTGGAATTCGGACCGAGAAATCAAAAGCTTCCGGAAACTGAGGTGGAAGCCAGAGCAAAGGAAAGTTTGGAACTTGTTGGGCTTGACGAAAGCTTTTATAAGAAGTCACCTTTTGAACTTTCCGGAGGACAAAAAAGAAGAGTAGCCATAGCCGGAGTTTTGGCAATGAATCCTGAAGTACTTATTTTAGATGAGCCTACAGCAGGACTTGACCCGAAGGGAAGAGATGAGCTCTTTGATGAAATCATTGAGCTTAAGAAAAAAAGAAATATGACCGTTATCCTTGTTTCACACAGTATGGAGGACGTAGCAAAGTATGTCGACAGGTTGCTTGTTATGAATAAGGGTGAACTTGTCTTAGACGGTACGCCGAAGGAAGTTTTCAAACAGTATAAATTCCTTGAAAGTATAGGACTCAGCGCTCCCGGAATAACATATATAGTGGAGAGACTTAAAAAAGAAGGTGTAGACCTGGGGGACGATATTACTACAATAGAAGAAGCCAGGGATAAAATATTAGAATATATTAAGAGAAAGGATAAAAATGCTTAGAGAGATTACATTGGGACAGTACTATCCTGTAGATTCTTTTGTACACAGACTTGACCCGAGAACAAAACTTTTCGGAACTATGGTTTTTATTATTTCTCTTTTCTTGGCAAACTCATGGCCGGGTTACGGACTTGCAACACTTTTTTTGGTAATTGCGATAGGACTGTCAAAGGTTCCTGTAAAGTTTATGCTGAAGGGACTTAAGGCGGTACTTGTTCTGCTTATAATAAGTGTAAGTTTTAATCTGTTTTTGACTGATGGAGAAGTGGTTTTTAAGCTTTGGATATTTAAGATAACAAGAGAAGGTATCAGAATATCGCTGTTTATGGGAATGCGACTGATTTTCCTTATAGTAGGTTCTTCGGTAATGACACTTACCACAACTCCGAATGCACTTACAGACGGTCTTGAAAAAAGCATGGGATTTTTGAAAGTTATAAAGATACCGGTGCATGAGATATCAATGATGATGTCGATTGCACTTAGATTTATTCCCATATTGATAGAGGAAACTGATAAAATAATGAAGGCTCAGATGGCAAGAGGTGCCGATTTTGAGTCGGGAAATATAATACAAAAAGCAAAGGCAATGGTTCCGCTTTTGGTTCCGCTTTTCATTTCTGCAATGAGGAGAGCTACAGATCTTGCTATGGCGATGGAAGCCAGATGTTATCACGGCGGTGAGGGCAGAACTAAGCTCAAACCTTTAAAATATAAGAAGATTGATATAATTGCATATTTATATTATTTGATATATATGCTTATATGTATTGCTTTGGTTTTTATTTTTAGGAAGTAGGGTAATGAGAAGAATAAGACTTATAGTATCCTATGACGGTACAAATTATTGCGGCTGGCAAAAGCAGCCTAACGGAATAACTATAGAAGAAGTATTAAATAATGCCATTTCAAAACTTACAGGTGAGGAGATAGAGGTTATAGGAGCTTCAAGAACAGACTCGGGAGTACATGCCTATGGAAATGTGGCCGTATTTGATACCAATGCAAGAATGGCGGCAGATAAGTTTGCATTTGCAATAAATCAAAGACTTCCGGATGATATCAGAATACAATATTCCGACGAGGTGGAAGCAGGTTGGCATCCGAGAAAGAATGACTGTATAAAGACCTATACCTATAGAATTTTGAATCGAAAGATTGATATACCTACAGAAAGACTTTATGCACATTTTTGCTATTTCAATCTGGATGTTGAAAAGATGAGAGAGGCAAGCGGGTACTTTATAGGAACACATGATTTTACAAGCTTTTGCTCACAGAAATCTCAGGCCTCATCACCTGTAAGAACCATCTTTTCTCTGGAAATATTACAGGATGAAGATATGATTACAATTGTGGTAAGAGGTGACGGTTTCCTCTACAATATGATTCGTATTATAGCAGGCACTCTGATAAAGGTTGGTATGGGCGTTTATCCGCCAAGTTATATAACAGAGATAATGAAAGCAAGAGATAGAAAATTTGCAGGGCAGACAATGCCGGCAAAGGGACTGACATTAGTTGAAATTGAATATATTTAAGCAGGATGCGAGATGATCGCATCCTTTTTTATAACAAAGATATTGTTTGCTTTTTAGTGTAAAATAATTCATAATAATAGGAATTATTATTAGTTAAAACGACGAAATTACAAAAATGCTATTGTGTATACAATAATTTTATGTTAAATATAATAATAACAGGTTAGGAAAACCTATCAATTACCTTTTGAGTAAAGATATTTCCTATACTGATTTAGAACAAAAAATATTTTATTTATATAAGGAGGCAGTTATGTCATTAATTAACAAGGAAGTTGGAGAGTTTAGCGTACAGGGATTTCATAAGGGAGATTTCGTTGAGGTATCTAAGAAGGATATCTTAGGAAAGTGGAGTGTGTTCTTCTTCTATCCTGCAGATTTCACATTTGTATGTCCTACAGAGTTGGAGGATTTACAGAAGAACTATAAGGAGTTTAAAGAGGCAGGATGTGAGATCTATTCAGTTTCAACAGATACACATTTCACACATAAGGCATGGCATGATCATTCAGAGCGTATCTCAAAGATTGAGTATCCGATGCTTGCAGATCCTACACATGTACTTTCAAGAGATTTTGAAGTATATATCGAGGAGAACGGTTTGGCAGAGAGAGGTTCTTTCATCATCAATCCTGACGGAAAGATCGTTTCTTATGAAGTAAACGCAGGTGGCGTAGGAAGAAATGCGGAAGAGCTTTTAAGAAAGCTTCGTGCTTGCCAGTTCGTTCATGAGCATGGCGATCAGGTTTGCCCTGCTAAGTGGCAGCCGGGTGCTGAGACATTAAAGCCAAGTCTTGATCTTGTAGGTCAGTTATAATATTAGGGGACATTATGAGTAAAAACATGTATGATGCAGTCATTGTGGGCGGAGGTCCTGCAGGTCTGACAGCGGCTATTTATTTAGCCAGAGCATATTATCGTGTACTTGTTATAGAAAAAGAAAAATTTGGCGGTCAGATTACTCTGACCGCTGAAGTTGTAAATTATCCGGGTATAGAGCATATCTCAGGAGCCAAACTCGGAGAGCAGATGAGAAAACAGGCGGAAAACTTCGGTGCCGAATTCTTACTTGCTACAGTTGACTCCATTGATATGGACGGCGATATCAAGAAGGTCCATACATCAAAGGGAGATATCGAGTGCTTCGGAGTAGTACTTGCAACAGGTGCATCACCCAGAATGATCGGATTTGAAGGTGAGGCAAAGTTTAAGGGTCATGGTGTTGCATATTGTGCTACATGTGATGGAGAATTCTTTAAAGGAAAGGAAGTCTTTGTTGTAGGAGGAGGCTTTGCGGCTGCGGAAGAAAGCGTATTCCTGACAAAGTATGCAAAGCATGTAACCATTCTTATCAGAGAGCCTGACTTTACCTGTGCAAAAACAACAGCACAACATGCATATGATAATGAGAAAATTACCGTACTTACACATACCGAGGTGGTGAAAGTTGAAGGTGGAGACGTCCTTGAGAGAATTGTTTATAAGAACAATGAAACAGGTAAAGAAGAAGTATTTGAAGACAAGGAAGGCTTCGGTGTATTCGTATTTGCAGGATATGAGCCGGCAACCTCTTTGGTAAAGGACTTCGGAATGCTTGATGAAAGAGGATATGTAATTACAGACGCATCAAAGAAAACTGCAATTGACGGTCTTTATGCGGCCGGAGATGTTTGTATAAAGCCGCTCAGACAGGTTGTAACAACTGTCGGAGATGCAGGTATTGCAGCAACGGAACTTGAAAAGTATATCTCTGTAATGCATAAAAAGACAGGTATCAAGCCGGTAGTTCCTATAAGGCAATCAGGAGCCGGAAAGGGAAGTTTGCCGAAAGAAGAAGTTAAGGAAGAAGGATTATTCTCATCTGATATGCTTGCACAGTTAAATACCGTATTCGGTAAGATGGAAAAAGATATCTTACTTAAGGTATTTGTGAAGGATGATGATGTATCAAAAGAATTGCTTTCATATATGACCGAGCTTGGTAAACTTACAGACAAGATATCTGTTGAAGAGATAAAAGATGAAGCAAAGGCGCCTGTTGTAGAAATACATAGAGACGGAGAGTTCAGCGGATTAGCTTTCCACGGCGTTCCGGGAGGACATGAATTTACTTCATTTATTCTTGGTATATACAATGTATCAGGTCCGGGACAGGGATTAAGTGATGATATAAGAGAAAAGATACTAAAAATAAAGGATAAAGTGTCATTTAAGATTTTAGTATCACTCAGTTGTACAATGTGTCCTGACCTTGTTGTAGCGGTACAAAGAATTGCTTCTCTAAATCCGAATATTGATGCACAAGTTTATGATATAAATCATTTCGGGGATCTCAGAGAAAAATATCATGTAATGAGTGTGCCATGTTTGGTAATGAATGAAGACAAGGTATTCTTCGGTAAGAAGAGCATAGAAGAAGTCCTTGAGTATATAAACAATTAAATATTGAATTCGGTAGGCTGAACAGTGTTATAAAAGTGAAGTTTTGTAACGGTTCAGCCTTGCTTTTTATATGGAAAAAATGATAAAATATTGAATGTCTGACAAAGTAAATTGTAATATATTTTAAGGTCGGAGTCGTGGCTTATAAATATCGTTTATAAGTTTTTTAGGTCAAAATGAGGAGAAGAATAATGAAACTCAATCAAAGAAGTATTTTAGAAAATGCAGCAGCTTGGGAAAAACTCGGATACTCTCTACCAAAGTATGACAGAGAGCAGGTGAAAAAGAATACACTTGCAAATCCGAACTGGATACATTTCGGTGCAGGAAACATTTTCAGAGCATTTCAGGCAAATGTTTTAAACAATCTTTTGAATGAAAAGAAAACCGATATAGGTCTTCTCGTTGCTGAAGGATTCGACTACGAAATAATAGATAAGGCATTCAAGTCATTTGACGATCTGACAATATATATGAAACTTTGCTGTAACGGAACGGTTGAGAAGAATATTGTAGGCTCTGTAGTAGAGTCTTTGAGAGTGGATCCGGAAAATTCAGACTACGAAACTTTAAAGGAGTTATTTAGAAAGCCTTCACTTCAAATGGTAAGTTTTACAATAACCGAAAAAGGTTATGCAGTAGTTGACGGAAACGGAAACACTCCTGCAGGCATAGAGGCGGACTTTAAGGTGGGTCCTGATAAAGCCACAAGTTACATGGGTAAGGTATGTGCCATGCTTTATGAGAGATTTAAGGCAGGTGCTCTTCCTGTAGCTATGGTGAGCATGGATAACTGTTCACATAACGGTGACAAACTTAAGGCTGCTGTGGTAGCATTTGCAAAAAACTGGTGTGATAACAATGTCTGTGATAAAGGCTTTTTAGCATATGTGGAAGATGAAAAAAAGGTAAGTTTCCCTTGGTCTATGATTGATAAAATAACACCGAGACCTGCCGACTCCGTAATGGATATGCTTGTTAAAGACGGAATAGAGGATGTAGACTTTGTAAAGACAAGCAAGAACACATTCGTGGCACCTTTTGTAAATGCGGAAGAGGCGGAATACCTTGTAATAGAGGACAGCTTCCCAAACGGCAGACCGAAGCTTGAAGAAGGGGGAGTAATGTTTACAAAGCGTGAAGTTGTAGATATGGTGGAGAGAATGAAGGTATGCACCTGTCTTAATCCTCTTCATACTGCACTTGCAATATACGGTTGTCTCTTGGGATATGAAAAAATCAGCGATGAGATGAAAGACAGTGAGCTTACAAAACTTATAAAAACTATAGGATATAAAGAGGGGCTTCCGGTAGTTACAGATCCGGGAATCATCAATCCTAAAGAGTTCATAGATACTGTAGTAGAAGTAAGACTTCCAAATCCGTTTATGCCTGATACACCGCAAAGAATTGCCTGTGATACATCACAAAAGCTTGCAATAAGATTCGGTGAGACAATAAAGGCATATGAAAAGAGTGAAAACTTAAAAGTATCAGATTTGAAGCTTATACCTCTTGTATTTGCAGGTTGGGCAAGATATCTGATGGGAATAGATGACAATTTAAATAAATTTGAACTAAGTCCGGATCCTTTACTTGAAAAGGTGGTCCCGATGGTGGAAGATATAAAGATTGGAGACAGCGATGTACATTCAAAGCTTGAGAAGTTGTTTGGCGATGCTTCCATATTCGGAGTAAACTTATATGAAGCAGGACTTGGAGAGCTTGCAGAAAAATACTTTGTTGAACTTATAGCAGGAAAGGGAGCTGTAAGGGAGACATTGAAGAAATATGTGGGATAATATCAGTGACTTAGGTTACTTATATTTATAGATACTATAGTAAGGAGAAATTTATGCAAATGACTTGGCGATGGTACGGAGAAGGAAATGACTCCGTTACCTTAAAGCAAATCAAGCAGATTCCCGGTGTTGAAGGCATTGTTTGGGCATTGCACAACAAGGCTGCAGGAGAAGTTTGGGAAGTGGCCGAAATCGAAGAAGTAAGAAAGCAACTGGAACCATATGGCTTTAATATGGATGTGGTTGAATCTGTAAATGTTCACGATGATATAAAGATAGGTTTACCTACAAGAGATGCACTTATAGAAAACTATAAAACAACTCTAAGAAATCTTGCAAAATTCGGTGTAAAGGTTGTATGTTACAACTTTATGCCGGTATTTGACTGGACCAGAACTGATTTACATCATGAGTTGCCTGACGGATCAAATGCACTTTTCTATGAAAAGAAAGTTATCAGAGAAGATCCTATTGAGATGGCAAGATATATCATAGAAGGATCAAAGGGATACACAATGCCGGGTTGGGAACCTGAAAGACTTGAGCATCTGAAGGAACTCTTTGAGGCATATAAGCCTGTTACCAAAGAAAAACTTTGGGAAAACTTAAAGTATTTCCTTGAAGCGATAATGCCTACTTGTGAGGAATGTAATATCAAGATGGCTATTCACCAGGATGATCCGCCATGGGATATTTTCGGACTTCCAAGACTTTTGGTTGATGAAGCCGCAATTGACAAGTTTTTAAAGCTTGTAGATAATCCTTATTCAGGACTTACACTTTGTTCAGGTTCACTTGGTGCAAATGAACATAACAGAGTTGCAGACATAGTCAGAAAGCACTGTGACAGAATCTACTTTGCACATATAAGAAATGTAAAGCATTATGAGGGAGGAGATTTCTCGGAAGTTTCACATAGAGATTGTGACGGAGATGTAGGAATCTTAGATATAATCAAAGCTTATCACGACTGCGGATATACAGGATATATTCGTCCTGACCACGGAAGACATATATGGGATGAGAAGTGTAGACCGGGATACGGTTTGTATGACAGAGCACTTGGTGTAATGTATATACTAGGTGTATGGGATGCACTTGAAAAGTTCGATAATAAATAAAAATTTTAAGTGATGTTGGAGTGCAGATGAATGTATGATAAGTATAAAAATGATAAAAAATATTTGAAATATAAGAAAGCAGCGTTCATTTGTTCAATATTGGATACATGTAGTAAATTAGAACAATTAGGAGTAATTAGGCAGGTAGAGGTAATTTAGTATGAAATATTTTTTTATGATTGTTGATTATATTATACCTATTCTAATGATTATTTCACCTCCATGGTGGAAAAAAATAGCCAATGGTGGTATTAACAGGTATTCAGGAATGAGGACTTCTTTGTCAATGAAAAACGAAGAAAACTGGAAGAAAGCCAATTTGCTATGTGGAAAATATTATTTTAGAGTAGGGATAGTTTTATTTATTTTGGTTTTTTTAATAAGATACATTAAAGTAGTTCCTATGGAATGGAATTCTCTGATTACTACATCTATTTGTATTGTTAGTATGATTGCATTAACGGTGTTTGTAGATAATAAGATTAAAGAAGGGTAGTTTTGTATTAAATGTGATTACTGACTTAAAAGCAAAACAAATTAAAAAGAAGTGCAGATTTCAAAAGAAAAATAGAAAAAGGTGGAGTATTTGAAGCCTTTGAAAGAAAAATACAGGTAGGCAGGAAGATACAAATATTCGTCCTGACCACGGAAGACATATCTGGGATGAGAAGTGTAGACCGGGATACGGTTTGTATGACAGAGCGCTTGGTGTATGTGATGCACTTGAAAAGTTTGATAGAAAATAATAAAAATATCTATATAATAAGATTTTTTTAGGGAAGATTTGTATCTTCCCTTTTGTTATTTTAAATAAGAATATATAAATTAACAATACGCTCTTTTTGTGTTGATAATAATATATATTTTTATATACTGTTTTTGCGATGTAAGAATTTTGTAATCTTTTAGAAAGATAATTTACATTGAATTATTTTAGTAACGGTGGTATCATCCTACTGTTTGGTTAAGAAAGTTTTAATAATAAATGGAGGGATATATGAAACGTGTATTAACAACATTAGCATTAGGATTTGGATTGACAGTAGGTGCTGTATTTGCAGCAAATGCAGCTCCGTCAGTAGTAATAACACCGGGTGCTCATACAGTTGTGGCAACATCATCTGTAGCAGCTCCGTCAGTAGTAATAACACCGGGTGCTCATACAGTTGTGGCAACATCATCTGTAGCAACACCTTCAGTGCCTAGAGCAACAGGCTCAAATTCACATGGACATGGACATGGCGGTTCTTCAGGCGGCGGTTCAGGATCAAGTAACAGAAGAAGCAGCTCAGTATCAACTTTAAGCTCTTCAGCGGGTACATGGGTGAAGGATGCTCATGGCTGGTGGTTAAACTATGGTGCAGGAAATTATGCAAAGAATACTTGGGTATTCAAGGATTCTAAATGGTATTATTTCAATGCAGACGGTTATATGTATACTTCATGGTTACATATCAATAACAACTGGTACTACTTACATGACGACGGACATATGAACATCGGATGGCTTTTGACAGAGAATACACATAAGTGGTATTACTTTGATGCTAACGGTGCTATGTGGTACAATGCAACAACTCCTGACGGATACTATGTAAATAACGACGGAGTTTATGTAGCAAGATAATTTAATAAAGCTGATTAAGCGGATAGGTTGTTGCCTATCCGCTTTTTTTGAATCTGTAAATCGGCTTATCATAATTGCTATAACAGAAATAAAATTGATGTAATAAGAACACAAACTTTACACTTGGAGCACACATTTTGAACATGATTTCATCAGATAATATATTTCATAAACAAAAACCCCATTTTAGAAACGAGGTGCAATATGAAAAAGAATAAAAAGAAAATGTGTGCATGGCTTATCACTGTGGCGCTTGGACTTGCAATAGCAGGATGTTCAAATGCAAAGATGACAACCACAACAGAAACTACTGTGCAGCAGAGTGAGACTACAGCGGCAAACACTTCAAGCAGTACGACTAAAGGTGCATATTCGGATGAAGATCTTAATACTTCATACTCGGATTCGGATACAAAGATAGAACTTAGCAACCAAAGTGCCGATATTACAGGTGACGGTGCTACATTTGAAAATGGAAATGTAAAGATTACAAAAGCCGGTACATATGTACTGAGCGGTGAATTTGACGGACAGATAATTACGGAAGTAGGAGATGAAGACGTGGTACACCTGGTATTTAACGGTGTAAATATTACAAATACAAAATCTGCAGCTGTCAATGCAGCTACCGGAAAGAAAGTTGTAATAACACTTGTAGACGGAACAACCAATACCTTAAGCGACGGTACAAGTTATGAGTATGCTGACGGTGAGGATGAGCCTGATGCAACACTTTTTGTAAAGAATAATTTGACCATAAACGGAACCGGCAGCTTAAATATCGATTCAAATTATGCTACAGCGATAAAGGCAAAGGATAACCTTATTATACTGGACAGCAAGATAAATATTGATTCTGTAGGTAAGGCGATAAAGGGAAAAGATTCTGTAACTGTAGAGAATGCAAATATCACTATAAATGCTGAAGATGACGGCATAACTACAGACGGTGCGCTGGTAATAAACAGCGGAAATATCAATATAGAAAAGGCGGGAGAAGGTCTTGAAGGTGTCACCATTGATATTAACGGCGGAAATATTGATATTGTTGCAACAGATGACGGTATAAATGCAAGAGGTCTTATCGATGACAGTGCTACAGATGCCGAGAAGGAAGCTTACGGTGAGGAAAATCAGGCCGATACATATCTGAGAATCACAGGCGGAGTTGTAAATGTAAATGCAAGCGCTGACGGTATAGATTCAAACGGTCAGGTATATATTGACGGCGGAACAGTAATTGTATCAAGTGCAACTTCAGGTCCTGATGTGGCACTTGACTACAACGGAAAGGCCGTTATCACAGGAGGAACATTTGTAAGTACAGGTATGCAGGAGATGGCGCAGACATTTGACAGCAGTTCTACACAAAACTTTATAACCGTATACTATGACAGTGCGGTTGTGGCAGGCAGTGAGATAAAGGTAACCGATAAAGACGGCAACACTGTATTAAGCTATAATGCGGATAAAGAATTTACATTTGCGGTTATATCTTCAGATAAGCTTTCTACAGGTGAAACATATACTGTAACTGCAGGAGATAACAGCAATGAAGTAACTATAACTGCAGGCGGAAGTACTATAGGTGAGAGAAGCGCAGGCGGACCGGGCGGTTCTAACGGAAACGGAGGTCCGGGAGGAAATCCTCCTACAGGAGAGCCGCCACAAAAGCCTACAGATGCAAACGGAAATGAGCTTGAAATGCCGGAGCCACAAAGCAGTGGTGCATCACAGACTGAAAAAAATTAAAAATATATTTGATAAATGCATATAAAATGATAAACTTAGATAGAGGGTTGGTTGCCCTCTATCTTTTGATTTGAGGAGATTTATGGAGATATACATGGCACCTATGGAGGGTGTGACAAATTATGTTTTCAGAAAGGCATATATAAAGCATTTTAGCGGAGTGGACAAGTTCTTTACACCTTTTATTACACCGCATATGAAAAAAGGATTTTCAAGATCCGAGCGTATGGAACTTGATAAAGACTATAATAAAGGGCAGAATCTTATTGTGCAGATACTTACAAACAGTGCGGGAGATTTTTTGAGGCTGTCCGATGAGATAAAAGAAATGGGGTATAGTGAATTTAATATAAACTTAGGATGCCCCTCAGGTACCGTGACTTCAAAGGGCAGAGGTTCGGGCTTTTTGCAGGATACAAAAGCACTGGACAGATTTTTTTATGAGATATTTGAAAAAAGTACGGGTATAAAAATATCCGTAAAGACCAGAATAGGATTTTGTGACTATGATGAGTGGGATGCTCTGCTTAGGGTATATGAAAAATACGACTTTAATGAAATCATTATACATCCGAGACTGAGGAGCGATTTTTATAAAAATAATGTTTATATGCAGGCATTTACGCAGGCTTGTAAAACTTTAAAAGTAAAAATTGTATACAACGGTGATATAAATACTCAAAAAGGCTTTAAGATATTAAATGAAGAGTTAAGAAAAAACGGAGTTGATGCTGTAATGATCGGAAGAGGGTTGGTAAGAAATCCTCTATTGCCTGAGGCTATAAAAACCGGTGTGGATATGACTGATTTAAAAAAGACGGTAGAGTTTTTGGATGATATAAAAGAAGAGTATTTGTTACTTGATTTTGGAGAAAGGAACACTTTATTTAAACTAAAGGAGCTTTGGGGAATGGTATTATCGGATGAAATATATGCCAAGACCTTAAAGAAGATAAGGAAAGCCGATACAATAAATGAGTACAATAAGCATATAGAAGAACTCAAATAATATAACAATAAATATATCGTTATAAAAAATTAAGAAATTAGTTTATTCCAACTTGTTGCAAGATAATAAAAAATACTATATACTTTATGAAGTATCGGTAAAAATTTGATATATTTTTACCGACAATAAGACATTTGAGGAGGCAAATTATGGGAGCAACATTTTTTGCAGCAATAGCAGCATTTGCAGTCGGTATTATTTGTTTTTCAGCTATTATTTACATTATCAGCGTTATAGGAATGTTCAAGATTTTCGAAAAATGCGGATTGGAAGGATGGAAGGCAATAATTCCTTTCTACAATGACTACGTTTTTTCGGAAAAAGTTTGGGTACCTAAGTATGTACTGTATTTTTGGATTGCCTGGATTGTTAATTTGGTCATTGTTTCGCCTATATCACATTCAGGAGGATTCATAGGAATACTGTTTTCTTTGGTAGGATTTATACTCTGGCTTTTCTTTATAGTTGTGAGAGGAAGATTCTGCTATTGGATAGCAAAATCATTCGGATATGATGTCGGATTTGCAGTAGGGTTATTTTTCCTGCCGTTTGTATTCTACTTAATCTTAGGTTTTGGAGATGCACAGTATCGTGGAAATGTATTCTTAGAGAGCGGATCACAGTATTAAAAGATAAATTGAGGAAGGCGAAAGCCTTCCTTTTTTATGTCCATCCGCCGTCTATTGTGATAATCTGTCCTGTAATATAGTCCGACATTGCTATTTTATATATAAGTTTTGCCACTTCACTCGGGCTTCCGGCTCTGCCCATGGGGATTTCTTCAAAGATTGCATCCAATTCATCTTTTTCAAATACCTTGTTCATATCTGTATCTATAAATCCCGGAGATATGGCGTTTACTGAAATATTACTTGGAGCCAGTTCTTTTGCCAGTGCTTTTGTAAATGAATTGATGCCGCCTTTTGATGCGGAGTAGGCAACCTCCATAGATGCACCGATATTTCCCCAGACAGAAGATATATTTATTATATGACCGCTTTGTTTTTTTAACATTTCGGGAATAACATATTTTGACATCAGAAATGCAGATGTAAGATTGTTATTAAGTACTTTATTCCAATCCTCAAGCGACATATCCTGAATCAGTCCGATATATGATATACCTGCATTGTTTATAAGTATATCTGTTTTACCGATTGCTTTTGCAGAATCCGATATAAACTTTTTTACTGAGTCTTCGTTTGTAACATCACAAAGACCTATATAGCAGGAAACACCTTCGTTTTCAACAAGCCGCTTTGTGTTTTGTAAGCCTTCAAGATCTGATTTTGAACATATGGCAATATTATGATTGTTTTTTGCAAATTCAATTGCAACGGCTCTTCCGATACCTCTTGAAGCGCCGGTTATAAGTATATTCATTCTTACCTCCTTTTAAAATCATTATAGTTTAAATATACTTAAATAAAAAGCTGTAGTTTGTACCGCAAAAACTGCTGTTTATACCTTTTATGTATATATCATAGATAAGCTGATATAATGGCAATCGTTAGAGAAATCAGATGAACAGAGTGATATGGGAGTTCCATCCGATTATAGAGTGATAAAAAGTGATATAGGTTTAAAGAGGATATAGGACCCCTGTAAAAAAGCTGTCGTTATGACGGCTTTTTTGCATTAATAAAAAAATAAAGAATAATTAAATTGTCGTTCATACCTTAAAAACTGCTGTTTATACTTTTTTTATTAAAAAGTATATTTTAATGATATAATCATAATTGTCAAAGCTAAGGAATGTTTGAGGAATCAAACTTTCAGTAATATCAATGTGTAAGTTTTAGAGTGATTGTTACAGTGATATAGTGAAGACAGTGATATCGGGAGTGTTTAATGGTGATTAAGGAGTTTGTTATATAGTTAGAGCGTATAACAAGGTTGGAGTGATTTTTTAGAGTGATATTTACAAAGGTTTAGAGTGATAAAATGTTAGAGTAAGGTAAAAGGTATGGTGAAGCAAGACACCATACCTTTTATTTTAAGTATATTGTAATAACCCAGGTGGAATATATGGCCTGTAAATGATATAATATGGACATCAGATACGATGAAGGAGAAAACATGAAGAGGGTACTATCCTGCATTTTCGGAGCAATTTGGTGTGTTTGTATTATATTACTTACTTTAAACAGTTCTACCGAAACGGTAAAATTAAGTGATAAAGCTTTTGAATTTGTTGTTTTTTTGATGACGGTCGGAATATTCGGAACAATGGTGTTTGCAAATATTATGAAAGGCAAATTTAAATTCAGAGCTGCAAGAATCGCCTGTATAATATTGTCGGGTATGCTTTCGGTGCTTTCTCTTTATACATTTTTAACAAGGTAAAATGGAGGTGGGTTATGAGAAAGGTATTGTGTAATATATGCAGTACAATATCTGTAGCTTGTGCCGTAGTATTGCTTTTATGCCACACTACAAAGCTGTTTGCACTTGATGAAAAGCATGCAGTATTGTTAAATTTGATTCAGTGTTTGGGAATGCTTGGCTACATATTGCTTTCAGAACATTGTAAAGACTCTAAGAATAAGCGTATTTTAAGGATATCACTTATAGTTTTGCTGATTTTTGTAACATTATTTACGCTGTATATATTTATCAGAACATGATAAAAGGTTGCCATATATCACTTATGTGATTTTATGGCAACCTTTTTATTTGGATAAAAGTTCTTTTTCGCGTCTTCTTATATCAAGTTCATCATCGACTAAATCCTGCAAAGATATATTGTCGACCACATTGTTGATGGCATCCTCCACCTTTTTGAAAAGATTTTGCGTCACACAAAAATCGGAGTGCACACAATTTCCGTTGCCGTCAAGGCAGTCAACCGGAGAGAGTGAGCCTTCGGTCAGTCTTAATATTTCACCTACAGTATATTCTTTGACAGGCTTTATAAGTAAATATCCGCCTTGAGCACCGCGGATACTTTTTACAAGTTTTGCCTTTGAAAGTATGGAGACTATCTGTTCCAAGTACTTTTCGGAAATACCGTATGATTTTGAAACTTGATTTATCTTTGTGGGTGTTTCAGAGTTTATGGCAAACTCCACCATCATTTTCAGTGCATATCTACCTCTAGTAGAAATTTTCATTTGAATCCTCTTTTCTATATAAACCGTTATTGATATACCGGCTTTTATTCAATGTCTAGTATCTGACTAGGAATTGACATTATCATATCAAATATAGAAATAAATGTAAACAATATGGCTGATATAATTAAAATGTGTTATAATGAAGTCTTTAAGAGAGTATATATGATTATCTTATATGGAAAGGAAAAAGATGGAGAAGAATAATCATTTTTTAGATAATGCAGGGGCTATTTTTGACGGTATGAACACTTTTCTTACAACCAAGACCGTTGTGGGAGAGCCTATTGTTGTAGGTGATACTACGATAATACCGTTGGTTGATGTAAGCTGCGGTATGGCGGCAGGTACCTTTGACAACACTTCAAAATCAAACGGCGGAGGCGGAATGAGCGCAAAACTTTCACCTACCGCAATGCTTATAATACAGGACGGCAGGACAAAGGTTGTAAATGTAAAAAATCAGGATGCAATCAGCAAGATACTTGATATGGTTCCGGACCTTATAAATAAGATAACCAACAAGTCCGATGTAGACAAGGAAACAACAAAAAAGGCTGAAACCATGTTAAATGAAAGTGAAAGTAAATATATTGATTGACATAGGGTGACTGTTTAGTGTATACTAAGACAGTATGCCGCTCAATGTTGGTTTCAAGCTTGATTTTAAGCACCAATTTTGGCGAGTAATGATAATAGGAGGTATCCTTATGTACGCAATTATTGCTACAGGTGGTAAGCAGTATAAGGTTTCAGAAGGAGATATCATTAGAGTAGAGAAACTTGGAAAAGCAGACGGTGAGGCTGTTACATTTGATCAGGTTCTTGCACTAAACGATGGAGAACTCAAAGTTGGAACACCTACTGTAACAGGAGCAACTGTAAGTGCATCAGTTCTTAGAGAAGGTAAGGCTAAGAAGGTTATTGTATACAAGTACAAGCCTAAAAAAGGTCACCACAAGAAGAACGGTCACAGACAGCAGTTTACAGAAGTTAAGATTGAAAAGATTAATGCATAATCTTTATGATTAACGTTGTTGCATTTGCCGAAAACGGCAAATATACCGGTTTGAAAGTTTCGGGGCATGCAGGTTTTGATGAAGAAGGTAAGGATATAGTTTGTGCGGCGGTTTCAGTGCTTACGTTGAATCTGGCAAACTCTATAGAACACTTTTGTGATGACGAATTTATTGTCGATTGCAGCGAAGGTTTCTTTCATCTGACATTGCAGGACAGAAGCGAAAAATCGGGGCTATTACTGGATTCATGTATTCTTGGTCTTATGGACATAGGAGAAGAGTACAGTGATTTTATCAATATCAATTTACAGGAGGTCAAGTAAATGTTTAAAATGAACCTTCAGCTTTTCGCTCATAAAAAGGGAGTTGGATCTACAAAGAACGGTCGTGACTCTGAGTCAAAAAGACTTGGTGCTAAGAGAGCAGACGGACAGTTTGTTTTAGCAGGAAATATACTATACAGACAGAGAGGAACAAAGATTCATCCGGGACTTAATGTAGGTCGTGGCGGTGATGATACATTGTTTGCTACTGTTGACGGTGTAGTTCGTTTTGAAAGAAAAGGCAGAGACAAAAAGCAGGTTTCTGTTTATCCAAGAGCTATTGCTGAATAAGAGTCATGAGGCTTCATACGGATGTATGAGGCCTTATTTACTATTGTAGGGACGTTAAGAATTTGTATAAGCAGGTGTATCCTGTTTTATTAAAATGAGGTATTTATGTTTGCTGACAGTGCAAAAATTTTTATAAAGTCGGGCAAAGGCGGAGACGGACATGTGAGCTTTAGAAGAGAGCTTTTTGTGGCGGCCGGCGGTCCTGACGGCGGAGACGGAGGAAAAGGCGGAGATATCATCTTTGAAGTGGATGAAGGCCTTAATACCCTCACCGATTTCAGAATGAAGAGAAAGTATGTGGCAGGTGACGGCGAGCCGGGCGGCAAGAGAAGATGCCACGGCGCAGATGCCAAGAACCTGATTATAAAGGTGCCTGAGGGTACTGTAATAAAAGACTTTGAATCCGGCAAGGTCATAGCCGATATGTCCGGAGAAAACAGGAGAGAGGTAATACTTAGAGGCGGTAAAGGCGGTTTCGGAAATATGAACTTTGCTACAGCCACCATGCAGGTACCGAAGTTTGCAAAACCGGGTCAGCCCGGAAAAGAGATGTTTGTCCTTTTAGAGCTTAAGGTGATTGCGGATGTCGGCCTTGTAGGCTTTCCGAATGTAGGAAAGTCCACGCTTTTATCCAGAGTAAGCAATGCAAAACCTAAAATTGCAAATTATCATTTCACCACGCTTGATCCGCATCTTGGAGTCGTGGATGTAAAAGGCGCAGGCGGCTTCGTAATGGCGGATATTCCGGGACTTATAGAAGGTGCAAGCGAGGGAGTCGGTCTCGGACATGATTTCCTTAGGCATATTGAGAGAACCAAGGTGCTTGTGCACGTGGTGGATGCCGCATCTACAGAAGGAAGAGATCCTGTAGAGGATATAAAGACTATCATGAACGAGCTTAAGGGTTATGACGAGAGCTTGCTTGACAGGCCGCAGGTGATAGCCGCAAACAAGATAGATGCAATCTATGATGAAGAAAACGACAATATAAAGAGAATAAGAGAGGCTTTTCCGGATATTAAGGTATTCCCTATATCGGGTGTCAGCGGAAAGGGTATACCTGAGCTTTTGTATGAGCTTGTAAATATCCTTTCAACTATCGACAGGACTCCTACAGTCTTTGAAAAAGAATTTGAAATAGATTATTCAAGTGATAAGAATCTTCCGTTTACAGTGGAGATAGATGAGGACGGAGTATTTGTGGTTGAGGGACCGAGAATTGAGAAAATGCTCGGATATACCAATCTTGATTCGGAGAAGGGATTTGATTTCTTCCAAAAGTTCCTTAAGACATCAGGAGTGCTTGAAAAGCTTGAAGAAGCCGGAATAGAAGACGGAAATACCGTTCGTATGTACGGCCATGAATTTGATTATTATAAATAATTAGGAGAGAAATGAACAGTAGACAAAGAGCATATTTAAAGGGGCTGGCTATGACGCTTGATCCGATAATGCAAATCGGTAAGGCATCTTTGACAGATGAAAATGTAGCGGCTGTTGCGGAGGCTATGGAGCCCAGAGAGTTGATAAAGATATCGGTATTAAAAAATTGTGCCGACGATCCTAAGATTATTGCAAATGAGATTGCATCTCTTACAAGAAGTGAAGTTGTTCAGGTTATCGGTAAGAAGATAGTCTTATATAAGCAGGCTGATGAACCGAAGAACAGAAAAATAATTCTTCCGAAGTAGTATGAAAAGGGTAGGTATTCTTGGCGGTACATTTGATCCTATACATTTAGGGCATTTGATACTGGCCAAAGAAGCTAAGGAAAAATGTAAGCTTGATGAGATATGGTTTATGCCTGCAAAGACTCCTCCACATAAACTTAATAAGGTTGTGAGTGATTTTTCTGTACGAAAGGATATGATCGAACTTGCAATAAAAGACCATAAAGGTTTTTATTGTTCGGATTTTGAGAACACTTTGGAAGGAAATTCATATACCTTTAATACACTTGAAAAGCTTGAAGGAAGATTTGCAGGTGATAATTTTTACTTTATCATGGGAGCGGATTCCTTTTATGAAATAGAGACTTGGAAAAATCCTGAGATTATATTAAAGATTGCAAATCTTATAGTGGCTTCAAGGGATTATTCAAATGAGAGTTTGACCTTAAAAAGTCACTTTGAGTATTTGAAAGATAAGTATGAGATAAAAGGAATCAGCTTTATTGATACTATGGATGTGGATATATCTTCAACTATGATCAGAGAGATGTCAAAAGCGGGAGAAGATATAGAAAAATATGTTCCGAAAAGTGTGTGCAGGTATATAAAAGAGAATAAAATATATGTTTGATTTCAGTCGTGAAAATATTGACCTTATAAAGGCGGATTTAAAAGAAAAGTTACCGGAAAAAAGATATGAACATACTCTTGGAGTAGCGTATACGGCGGCGGCGCTTGCCATGTGCTACGGTGAGGATATATTGAAGGCGGAACTTGCAGGAATTTTACATGATGTTGCCAAGGCTAAAAAATCATCTGAGCTTAAGGATGATATGAAAGGATATATCGATCCTTATACAGACGGAGATTATGTGGCTTTGATAGCTGATAAGGCACCGCAGATTCTTCATGCGATATATGCACCGTATTTGGCAAAAAAAGACTACAAAATAGAAGATAAGGATATTCTTTCTGCGATAAGATGGCATACCACAGGTAAAAAAGATATGACTATGTTGGAAAAGATTGTCTTTGTTGCAGATTATATTGAGCCGAACAGAAAGAAATTGCCTGATATTGACAGGATAAGAACTCTTTCTTTTCATGATATATCTGAGGCTGTGAAGGTGACAGCAAAGTCGACTATTGAATATTTAGGCAGTCAGGGGATGTATATTGATAAGTTCACATATGAACTAAGTGATGAGGTGTAGATGGAATTAAAAGAGATTGTAAAAAAGATTTATAATATTGTTGAGGATAAAAAAGGCGATGATATTAAGGTCATCGATATCAGTAAAGTAAGCTCGATTGCAGATTATTTTATAATAGCAAGTGCCAACAATATAAATCAGGTACAGGCTATTTCAGATGAGATAGATTTTGTTTTGGGAAAAGAGGGAATACTTCCGAAGGCTGTTGAGGGAAATAAGAATGCTACGTGGATGTTGCTTGACTACAGAGATATAGTGGTACACATTTTCCTTAGAGAGGACAGGGCGTTCTATGATCTGGACAGAATCTGGAGAGACGGAACGGAAGTGGAAATATAGACATAAAAGAAAGCTGTCATGATGAAGTGACAGCTTTTTTTAAGCTCGCGATCGGACTCGAACCGACGACCTACTCATTACGAATGAGTTGCACTACCAACTGTGCTACACAAGCATATATACAAACAAAGGAAGAGCTTATCTCTTCCTTGGATGACCAATCCGGGAATCGAACCCGGGTTTACGCCGTGAGAGGGCGTCGTCTTAGCCGCTTGACCAATTGGCCGAAAAATCGGGATATTAACTTTTAGATGACCAATCCGGGAATCGAACCCGGGTTTGCGCCGTGAGAGGGCGCCGTCTTAGCCGCTTGACCAATTGGCCTAAAAAATCGAGGTGACAAGATTCGAACTTGCGACCTCAGCGTCCCGAACGCTGCACTCCACCAAACTGAGCCACACCTCGAGAAAATCAAGCAGGGGAAGAGGGGCTCGAACCCCCATTTACGGTTTTGGAGACCGTTGCTCTACCATTGAACTATTCCCCTCTGCAAGGTACTTTGATACTATATCAGTAAAGCTTTAATATGTCAACAATTATTTTTGATTTTTTCAAAAAAATTATTTTTGATTTTTTCAAAAAAAGTTTTTGTTGAAAAAAATTATATTAGTATTATAATCCTGTCTTTGACAGCTAAAAGGCCTGAAGCCCGTATATATCAAGGGTTTCAGACCTTTTTTAATTCGTAAAAGTGTAGCTAGAACTACCTA
>NZ_RRCM01000001.1:1082327-1297364 GCF_003862485.1 Lachnoanaerobaculum orale
AATCCTGTCTTTGACAGCTAAAAGGCCTGAAGCCCGTATATATCAAGGGTTTCAGACCTTTTTTAATTCGTAAAAGTGTAGCTAGAACTACCTACTTTTTTTGCTGTCTCGAAAGACTTTTTTCATACTCAAATCGGTTAAAATTTCATAATCGGTACGAAATCCGAATGCTTCATGAAGTGCATCTGTTATGGCCGTTCTTGTGTAAGCGGGCAGATATCCTAGCTTTTCTCCCGGACGATACATCATCATAGAGCGTAGTACGTTAATGATTTCATCGCATGTATATTGTTCTCCAAGTTTTTTCTCAAGTATCCTAAAGACTACTAATGAGGCAAAACAAGTTATGAAATGTGCCTTTATACGGTCCTCTCTTTGAAGATAAATAGGGCGTGCACTGAACTCGGTTTTCATGATTCTGAAGCATTCTTCGATTTCCCATCTCTTCTTGTTTATACGAACTATTTCTTCGGCACTTGTTGTCTCCAGATTAGTACAAACGGCGTAGAGACCGTCATATTTTTCTTCTTCAGCTATGAGGTTCGAATCTATATAAGGGATTTCTCTGTCACATACTTCTCCTGAAGATGTCATTGTTTCGGTAGCAATAAAACGGCGTGGATCATTTTGATTTTTTTGATTTCTTTTATATTCCCCTTTCTCAATAAGCTTATTGGCACGGTCAATCTGGCTTTGCCTGATTTTCTGATGATATTTTTTGTACTTTAAGGAGAATGATACGATAAGATGTTGCTCTAACGCTTTATCACCTTCTTTGACCTTTTTATCGGATAAGTCTTCTTTAATCCATCGTTCTTTATAAAAGACTTTATTATAGTCTGTCTGTTCATCAAGGTTATTTAGATTAAATAATCCTGTTTCACCTTGTAGTGACCAGCCTTCAGGGTCTAGGGCAAACTCCTTTAAGTATTTCGGTAGTTGTTTTATAGATTGTGTTGTTATAAAACTTCTTATTCTTTCGCCAAATAAAGTTTTGTCGTTAAACTTTCTATTGGCATTTGAAGAAAGACCTGCATCTGTACAGATAATAATACTATCAATACCATAATCATCGATTACCTTTTGTTCCAGAGGCTTTAGTGTCGGTTGCTCATTCTTATTTCCCGGGAAAATATCAAAAGCAAGAGGAATACCGTCATGATCCATAAACATTCCCATTCCTACGATAGGTAGTGGTTGATGTTGTTTTGATTTTCCATATTTTCTAAGTTCATCTTCCTGCTCGATTTCAAAGTAATAGTTTGTGCAATCATAGTAAAGAATGTCGTTCCTTCGTGGAAGTATTATTTGGCTATTTTTATAAAGTTCAGATTGAATGAAGTCGCTTTCTTTAGCTAAAACAGAAAGCGAACGATATATATCATGTAAATTAAAGGTAGGCTGCTCAATAAACATTTTTGAAGAACGGTTTGAGGCCAACTTAGAAGATGGATAAAGTATACGAGTAAAAATTAGTCGAGATAAAATATCGTTCAAGTCATATTCAAAGCTATATTTCTTTGAAATTTTAGAACAGATTTTATCCAGATTCAGTGAATAGTAAATACTCTGAAGAAATAGATATCCACAGTTAAACAAATGTTTTTCATCAGGTTTTAGGAGTTTTGAAGGAGAACATTTTATTAAAATCTCTTTTTGTTCCTCATATTCCTTACGATTAAGTTCGTCTACATATTCCTGAGCCCAAATATAAGGGTCTTTTCCATTAGCTCTAGTTTTAACCATATCAAGATTTCCAAGTTTTTCAATAGTAACTGTAGTAACAGAACCATTGGATTTACGTATAGATTTCTGAACATAGAATGTAGCAGAGTTTTTTGATTTACTTACAGTAAGCTTCATAGTATTCCACCTCCATGTTCATATTATACCATAAATAGCTACAAATAGCTACATAAAATAGATAATAAATTGACAAAAAAATAAGACTGAAATCCAGTCTTTATAAGGGTTTGAGGTTTATAAAGGGAATCGGTAGCTGTCAAACTCCCGGCTCGAACCCCCATTTACGGTTTTGGAGACCGTTGCTCTACCATTGAACTATTCCCCTCTGCAAGGTACTTTGATACTATATCAGTAAAGCTTTAATATGTCAACAATTATTTTTGATTTTTTCAAAAAAATTATTTTTGATTTTTTCAAAAAAAGTTTTTGTTGAAAAAAATTATATTAGTATTATAATCTAAGTAATATATCAAAGGGGTGCTTATACGGCTGAGAGAGGTTTTACCTTAACCCATAACCTGATCTAGGTAATGCTAGCGTAGGGAAGTAAAACAGACTGCCGTATAGCAGTCTGTTTTTTTGGAGGGATACATATGAATGCAAGCGTAGCGATACAGACACTACCGGAGGTTTATGACAATGATGAGATAGTCAGGATAGTGGACGAGGTAATAGCTTATATAAAGAGTACAGGATATAAGTATTATGTTGGTCCGTTTGAGACGACTATTGAGGGCGATTATGACGAGCTTATGGACATAGTAAAAGAATGTCAGCATATAGCGATAAGGGCAGGGGCACCTGCGGTAATGGCATATATCAAGGTAAGCTTCAAACCGGACGGAGATTTACTTACAATAGACAGAAAGGTAACAAAACACCATTTAGATGAAAAATAAAAAAGACAGTATATATCCGATTGCTTTCGGCATTGTATTTTTGGCGGTTTGGCAGATACTTTGTACATTGAAGGTGATACCGGCGTTTTTGATGCCGTCACCCATTCAGATAATAAAGGCATTGGTGGAAGATTTTCCGCTGCTGATGTACCATCTGGCCGTCACATTGGCGGAAAGCCTGATCGGACTTATAGCGGGCGTCTTGCTTGGGCTTATATTTGCACTTTTGATGGACAGATTTATAAAGGTATATAAGACCTTTTATCCTTTTGTTATCATTTCTCAGACTATACCGACAATAGCCATAGCACCGCTTTTGGTACTTTGGTTCGGATACGATTTGTTGCCGAAGGTTATACTTATAATACTTGTTACATTCTTTCCTATAACGATAGGGCTTTTGGAAAGCTTTAAGAGTGCAGATAAGGATGAGATAAATCTGCTTAAGTCGATGGGTGCAAGTGAGTTTGATATATATAAGTTTATCAAGTTGCCGTCTTCTATGGGGAAGTTTTTTGCGGCACTGAAGATTTCAGCTTCATACTCTGTGGTAGGAGGAGTGATATCTGAGTGGCTTGGCGGGTTTAGAGGACTCGGAGTGTATATGACCAGAGTCAGAAAGGCATATGCCTTTGACAAGATGTTTGCAGTAATTATTATTATTTCAATACTCAGTTTATTATTATTAAAGGCGGTGGATTTGTTACAAAAATTATCCATGCCGTGGGAGGAAAAATGAAAAAGACAGTTAAGAATTTATGTGTGGGTTTAAGTTTGTTTGCAATAGCTGTGGCAAGTATGGCTTGCACTGCTCAAAAGCAGTCGGATTCGGGAGAGAAAAAATTAAAATTGGTGCTTGACTGGACACCTAATACCAATCATACAGGCCTGTATGTGGCAATGGATAAGGGATATTATAAGGATGCAGGTATTGAGCTTGAGATAGTACAGCCGCCTGAAGACGGTGCGGAGGTTTTGGTTGCAAGCGGTAAAGCCGATTTCGGTATATCGTTTCAGGACACTTTGGCAGGTGCACTGTCAAAGGCCGAACCGCTTCCTATAAAGGCCGTTGCCGCAATAGCACAGCACAACACCTCGGGAATAATGTCAAGAAAGGGAGACGGCATCACCACACCTAAAGGACTTGAGGGTAAAAAGTATGCTACATGGGATCTTCCGATAGAAAAAGCAATTATAAAAAATGTGGTGGAAAAAGACGGAGGCGACTTTTCAAAGGTTGAGCTTGTGCCTTCTACAGTCACGGATGAGGTATCGGCACTTAGTACAAAGCAGATAGATGCTGTGTGGGTATACTACGGTTGGGCAGGTATTGCAGCCAATGTAAAGAATTTTGAATTTGACTATTTTGCATTTAAAGATATCAATCCGACATTTGACTATTACACTCCGGTAATAATTACAAATGACAATATGATAAAGAATGACAAAGATACCGTCAAGAAGTTTTTGGATGCGACTAAAAAGGGATATGAGTTTGCGGCAGGCAATCCTAAGGATGCGGCTGAAATCTTACTTAAATATGCACCGGAGATTGATAAAAAGCTTGCAAACGCATCACAGGAGTACTTATCCGCCTGCTATATTGATAAGGATGTTCCTTGGGGATATATCGACAGTGACAGATGGAAAAACTTCTATAGATGGCTGAATGAGAATAATCTGTTGGAAAGTCAGATAGATGAGGGAGCAGGACTTGATAATGAATTTATCACAAAATAGTGAGCCTATTTTAGAGGCTAAGGATATAGGCTTTGCATATGACAAAAGAAAGATAATTACGGGTGTAAATTTAAAATTGCATAAAAATGAGCTTGTATCATTGCTTGGAGTAAGCGGAAGCGGTAAAAGTACTCTTTTTAATATAATTGCAGGTCTTTTAAAACCCGATACAGGAAAAATAGTATATGAGGGAGCGGATATAACCGGAAAATCGGGTATTATAAGTTACTCGTTTCAAAAAGATCTTTTGCTTCCGTATTTAAAAATTGAGGAGAATGTGGCATTACCTCTTCTGATAAAAAAAGAAAAAAAGAGTACAGCCATAAAAAAAGCACAAGAGATGTTAAAAGAGTTTAGGCTTGATGCATATGCAAGTAATTATCCGAGGGAACTCTCAGGAGGTATGAGACAGAGGATTGCACTGCTTAGAACTTATCTTTTTTCAAAAGATTTGTCCTTACTTGACGAGCCTTTTTCAGCACTTGACGCCATTACAAAGGATGAGATGCATGAGTGGTATATGAATATGAGGAGAAGATACAATACTTCCACCATATTTATTACTCATGATGTGGATGAGGCTATACTTTTATCGGACAGGATTTATATATTAGGTAATACACCGTCAACTATAAAAGCTGAACTTAAAATAGAGGTAAATAACAGAAATAATGATTTCAAACTTAGTGAAAGTTTTTTGGAGTATAAAAAAGAGGTTTTAAGAAATCTCGAATAGACTTTCTTTCGATTTATTTACTACCTTGTATACCTTTATCGGCTATGCTAAAATAGACCATGTACTTTAGTATGTGGTCTGTTTTTTATGTGACAGTGCACATATTTTATATGATTTTACATGAACTGAGGATTCATATGAGTGAGTTGAGCGGAGAGTGGAAGGCTGTGCTTGAGCCTGAGTTTAAAAAGCCGTACTATAGAGATTTATACAATTTTGTAAAACAGGAGTATGCTACACATATCATATATCCGCCTGCAGATAAGCTGTTTGAGGCGTTGCATCTTACACCTCTGTCAGAAATCAAGGTGGTTATATTGGGACAGGACCCTTACCATAATGAAAATCAGGCTCATGGTCTGTCATTTTCGGTTCCCACCTCACAAAGAAAGATTCCTCCTTCACTTGTGAATATCTATAAAGAACTTCATGATGATGTGGGTACATATATACCCAACAACGGAAATCTTATAAAATGGGCAAAGCAAGGGGTTCTTATGTTGAATACAATACTTACAGTCAGAGCTCATGCGGCATTTTCACATCAGGGTAAGGGATGGGAGCAGTTTACAGATGCTATAATAAAGACAATAAATGAAACCGACAGGCCGATAGTCTTCATGCTGTGGGGCAGTGCCGCAATAGCAAAGAAAAAGATGCTTAATAATCCCAAGCACTTGATTTTGACTACGGTACATCCGAGTCCGCTCTCGGCATACAGAGGATTTTTCGGATGTAAGCACTTTTCAAAGGCAAATAAATTTTTGACGGATAATAATATCTCGCCGATTGACTGGCAGATAGAGAATATATAATCATAGAAAGGGATAGTATGAATATACTGGAGATACTGAAGGTTATAATTATTGGTATTGTAGAGGGTATTACGGAGTGGCTGCCTATAAGCTCCACAGGACATATGATTTTGGTGGACGAGCTGATAAAGCTGAATGCAAGTGAAGAGTTCAAATCAATGTTTATGGTTGTTATACAGCTGGGTGCCATTTTGGCGGTGGTAGTACTGTATTTTAGAAAGTTGAATCCTTTCAGCAGGGGTAAGAGTTTAAAGATGAGGTATCTTACCATTGAACTTTGGAAGAAGATAATAGTTGCCTGTTTACCTGCCGCAATGCTCGGCGTATTGATAGACGACTGGTTGGATGCGCATCTTTACAACGGATTTATAGTGGCGATGGCACTTATTGTATACGGTGTGCTGTTTATTCTTATAGAGAACTCAAATAAAAAGAGGGTGGACAGTATTACCAAGGTATATTCTATAGACTATCAGACGGCACTTTTTATCGGAGCGTTTCAGGTTCTTGCACTTATACCCGGAACTTCAAGATCGGGAGCGACTATTATAGGCGGTATGATTTTAGGTGCGTCAAGGTCTGTGGCGGCCGAGTTTTCATTCTTTTTGAGTATTCCTATAATGTTCGGTGCAAGCCTTTTAAAGCTTGTAAAGTTCGGGTTCCACTACAGTATGGCGGAGATTGTCTATCTGCTTTTAGGAATGATTGTCGCGTTCCTTGTATCTATTTTCTCCATAAGCTTTTTGCTAAGTTGGATAAAGAAAAACGATTTCAAGTTCTTCGGATACTACAGAATAGTACTCGGACTTATAGTACTCGTGTGGTATTTTGTATCTTCTTTGATGAAATAATTAAGGGCATATATTTATATATGAAGTTTTTCATTGTAAATATATGCCTTTTTTCTTTACAATAATGTAAAAAAGCATTATCATAAAGAAATTGTATGCAGTTTGATAGGAGGAATATGCTTAGATTAGCTCGTTATTTGAAGGAATATAAATTGGAGTCCGCTCTTGCGCCTTTGTTTAAGCTTTTGGAAGCGGCGTTTGAACTTTTGGTGCCGATAGTTATAGCAAGAATAATTGATGTAGGTATTGCAAATAAGGATTCGAACTACATTATAAAGATGGGTATATTGCTTGTAACCTTGGCGGTAATAGGACTTACCTCTGCGATTGTAGCGCAGTATTTCAGCGCAAAGGCTGCGACAGGATTCGGAACAAAGCTGAGAGATGATTTGTTTGCTCATATTTTGAGCTTTTCGCATGCAGAGATAGATGTGCTTGGAAGAGATACATTGGTAACCAGAGTTACAAATGATAGCGACCAGGTACAAAACGGTGTGAACAGATTTTTCAGACTTGTGCTCAGGTCGCCTTTTATAGTGGCAGGCGCATTTATAATGTCTTTTCATATAGACCCGAAGATGTCAATGATTGCACTTACCGTAATAATAATACTTGCAATAATAGTTGCGCTTATAATGTCAAAAAGCATAGGGCTTTACAGAAATGTGCAAAGAAAGCTTGACAGAGTACTTGGAAAAACAGGAGAGAACCTTACAGGTATCAGAGTTATTCGTGCTTTTTCAAAGGAAAACAGAGAGGTAGACGAGTACGATAAGGCAACAAAGGATCTGTATAACGATCAGGTTTCGGTAGGTAATATATCTGCACTTTTAAACCCGCTCACATATGTAGTGGTAAACTTAGGTATTGTGGCAATACTTAAGGCAGGTGCGGTGCAGGTAAATATCGGAAACCTTACCACAGGTCAGGTGGTGGCTTTAATCAACTATATGTCACAAATCTTGGTTGAACTTGTAAAGTTTGCAAATCTGATTATTCTTTTGTCAAAAGCAAGTGCCTGTGCAAAGAGAATAAATGAGATTTTTGATATTAAGTCTTCTATAACAGGCGGAAACAGTGAACTTGATTTGACAGGATATGACGGAGATATAATTACATTTGAAAATGTAGGATTTGCATATCCGAAGGCCAAGGAAGAAGCACTTTCAGACATTTCGCTTTCTATAAAAAAGGGTGAGACTGTAGGAATTATAGGCGGTACCGGTTCAGGTAAAAGTTCACTTATAAATCTTATACCCAGATTTTATGATATAAGCAGAGGCAGTATAAAACTTGCCGGTAAAGATATAAAAGAGTACAGCTTGGATTCTGTAAGAAAAAATGTTGCTTTGGTGGAACAAAAATCCAGGCTTTTTAGAGGAGATATCAGAGATAACCTGCTTTGGGGAGATGAAAATGCAAGCGATAGTGAACTTTTTGAAGCTGCCGATATCGCTCAGGCAACCGATGTTATAAATTCAAAAGAAAAAAGACTTGATTCCGAGGTCGCAATGTACGGCAATAATTTCTCAGGAGGTCAAAAACAAAGACTTTCTATTGCAAGAAGCTTAGTTAAAAAGGCAGGTATATTGATACTTGACGACTCGTCATCGGCACTTGATTACGCTACAGACTCAAGACTTAGAAAAGCGATAAGGCAGATAAAAGATATTACCACGATTATTGTAAGTCAGAGAATAGTTTCTATAAAGAATGCCGACAGAATAGTGGTACTTGATGACGGAAAAATAGTAGGAATAGGAACTCATGATGAGCTTTTGGAGAGCAGTCCTATATATAAAGAAATATATAGTTCACAGGTTATGTCTTAAGGAGGATTCAAATGAAGAATAATAAAAATACATTAAAAAGAATTTTGAATCTTTTAAGCCCGTACAAACTGAGAATGGTAGTCAGTCTTTTATTGGCGGTTGTTATTGTACTTACTACACTTTATTTGCCGATACTTACAGGTAGAGCCGTGGATACCATAGTTTCAAAGGGAAATGTTGATTTCATAAAACTTTCAAAAATAGTAATATTGATGATTATAATGATGGCTGTTACGGCAGTTTCACAGTGGTGTATGACCGCTATAAACAATGGTGTTGCCTATCATATGGTCAGAGATATAAGAAATCAGGCTTTTAAAAAGCTTATGAAGCTGCCTATATCATATGTTGATTCAAACAGCCATGGAGAGATCATAAATAAGATAATCAATGATGTGGATCAGTTTTCAGAAGGACTACTGATGGGATTTGCACAATTTTTTACCGGTGCGTTGACTATAGTACTTACTATTATAATACTGTTTACAATAAATGTGTATGTAACTTTGGTTGTACTGCTTGTCACACCGCTTGCAGTACTTGTGGCAGGCTTTATTGCAAAGAATACTTATAAGCATTTCAAGTCACAGTCCGAAAGAAGGGCGAGGATGACGGGAATAGTGGATGAAATGATTGCAGGATTAAGTACTGTAAAGAACTTCACTATGGAGAGCAGGGTAGAAGATAATTTCAAGGAATCAGATGAGGCGCTTAGAGTGGCAAGTCAAAATGCCATTTTTATTTCAGCCATAGCTTTTCCTGCTACCAGATTTGTAAATGCGCTTGTATATGCAGGTGTGGCTATTGCAGGAGCGCTGCTTTCCATAACGGGAAAGATGAGTGTAGGACAGCTGGCTTCAGTACTCAGTTATGCTACACAGTATACAAAGCCTTTTAATGAGATATCAGGTGTGGTGACTGAGCTTCAAAATTCATTTGCCTGTGCAGCAAGAGTATTTGCGCTGATAGATGAAAAAGAGATATTGCCTGACAAGGATTCCAATAATTTCTTGAAGGATGTGGACGGCAATGTGGAGATTTCACATGTTTACTTCTCATATGACAAGTCAAAGAAGCTTATTGAGGATCTTAACTTGGATGTAAAGGCGGGACAAAGAATTGCCATAGTAGGACCGACGGGAAGCGGAAAGTCAACTATTATAAATCTTTTGATGCGCTTTTATGATGTGGATAGCGGCAGTATAAAGATAGAGGGCAAGAATATATATGATGTGACAAGAAAATCCATCAGAGAGAACTTCGGTATGGTTTTACAGGAGACATGGTTAAAGAATGCCACAATCAGAGAAAATATAGCTTTCGGAAAGCCTGATGCAAGCTTTGAAGAGGTGGAAAAGGCCGCCAAGGAAGCATATGCCGACAGCTTTATAAAGAGATTGCCTGACGGCTATGATACTGTAGTCAGTGAGGGTGGAGAGAACCTTTCGGCAGGTCAAAGACAGCTTTTATGTATTGCCAGAATAATGCTTGCAATACCTCCGATGTTGATACTTGATGAAGCCACATCAAGTATTGATACTATGACTGAAGCCAGAATCAGCAAGGCATTTGATAAGATGATGGTTGGAAGAACAAGCTTTGTAGTGGCACACAGACTTTCTACAATAAGAAATGCGGATATGATACTGGTGCTTAAAGACGGACATATAATAGAACAGGGTAACCATAAGGAGCTTATGGATATGAAGGGCTTCTATTATGAACTTAACAATGCGGTTTAAAGAAAGAGGAATATATGAGAAAATTGGCACTAAGCGATGATATACTGCTTAGCGTTGACAAGCCGGCAAGATATATAGGCGGCGAGTTGAATTCAAGAGATAAAAATTTAGATGATGTGGATATAAGATTTGTGATGTGCTTTCCCGATGTATACGAGATCGGAATGAGCCATATCGGAATGCAGATTATATACGATATGTTAAACAGGAGAGAAGATACATTCTGTGAGAGACTTTTTTCACCTTGGGTGGACCTTGATAAAATACTAAGGGAGAAGAATATACCGCTTTTTTCACTGGAGAGTCAGGAAAATGTAAAGGATGCTGATTTTCTCGGAATCACATTGCAGTATGAGATGTGCTATACCAATATATTGCAAGTACTTGAACTTTCACATATACCGATGTATGCAAAGGATAGGGGTGAAGAGTATCCGATAGTGATAGGTGGAGGTCCGTGTGCTTATAATCCTGAGCCTTTGGCACCTTTCTTTGATATATTCTATATAGGGGAGGGAGAAGTGGTATATGATAAACTGCTTGACCTTTACAAGGAATGTAAGAAAAACAAGTTGTCAAAGCATGAGTTTTTATTGAAGGCGGCACAGATGGAGGGAATGTATATCCCCGAGTTTTATGATGTGACATATAAGCCTGACGGCACAATAGATAAATTTACACCGAAGTATGAGAATGTCCAAAGTGTTGTGCACAGAGTTGTTGTTCAAAATATGGATACCGTTTCATACCTGTCAAAACCTGTAGTACCTTTTATCAAGGTCACTCAAGACAGAGTGGTACTTGAGATAATGAGGGGTTGTATCAGAGGGTGCAGATTCTGTCAGGCGGGAAATGTATACAGACCTCAGAGAGAACATTCACTTGACTACCTTATAAACTATGCAAAGACAATGCTTGATATCACGGGGGCGGAAGAAATATCACTCAGCTCACTGAGCTCAAGTGATTACAGCAACCTAGGAAAACTTTTAGACTTTTTGCTTGAATATACCAAGGAGAGAGGTATAAATATTTCATTGCCTTCACTCAGAATAGATGCATTTTCACTTGATGTGATGAGTAAGGTACAGGATGTAAAGAAGAGTTCACTTACATTTGCACCTGAAGCAGGCACACAGAGGCTGCGAGATGTTATAAATAAGGGTATTACTGAAGAAGATATATTAAACGGGTCTATGGAAGCGTTTAAGGGAGGTTGGAATAAGGTAAAGCTTTATTTTATGCTTGGACTTCCTACAGAAACGGATGAAGATATAAAGGGAATACCTGAGCTTTGTGAGAAAATAGCAGAGAATTACTATTCAATACCGAAAGATCAAAGAATAGGTAAGGTTTCAATTACTGCAAGTTCATCATTTTTTGTACCTAAGCCTTTTACACCTTTCCAGTGGGCAAAGATGGAGACAAGAGATGAATACCTAAGAAGAGCGCACTTGGTCAAGGATACAATGAGAGAACAGCTCAATCAAAAAAGTATGAAATATCAGTACCACGATGCTGAGGTTACGTTGCTTGAGGGACTTATGGCAAGAGGTGACAGAAAGATTGCCGATGTTATAGTAAGTGCATATAAAAACGGCGCAATGTATGACTCGTGGTCCGATCAGTTCAGTATGGAATACTGGGACAAGGCGTATGAAGAAACAGGAATCGACCCTGACTTTTATACACTCAGAGAAAGAAGTATTGATGAAGTATTCCCTTGGGATTTTATAGACTCGGGAGTTACAAAAAACTTCCTTATCAGAGAGTGGAAAACGGCACATGAGGATAAGATTTCACCGAACTGCAGACAGCAGTGTTTGGGATGCGGTGCAAGAAAGTATAACGGAGGTGTTTGTCTTGAAAGTGCGAATTAAGTTTGAAAAGACGGATCAGATGCGTTTTATCGGACATCTTGATCTGATGAGATATTTTCAAAAGGCTATGAGAAGAGCGGATATTCCTATAAAGTATAGTGAGGGTTTTTCACCTCATCAAATAATGTCATTCGGAGCTCCTCTAAGTATGGGAGTGTCGGGGCTTGGCGAATATATGGATATCGAACTGAAAGACGGAAGTTATATCTCTTCAAAAGAGGCACTGGAAAGATTGAATGCCGTGATGTGTACAGGTATGAAGGTTAAAAAGTTCCTACAAATACCTGATGACTCAAAGCCTGCTATGGCACTTATGGACACTGCCGATTTTAAGGCGGAGTTTAAAGAGAGTGTATCACAGGATGAGATAAAGAAAGCCATAGACAAGTTACTTTCAAGAGAATCAATTTTACTTACAAAAATCTCAAAGAAGAAAAAGAAAAATGAGTACGGTAAGTTTGTTGAGGTTGAGACTACAAGCGTAACGGATATAAAGCCGTATATATATAAGCTTGAAGCTTTAGAAAACGGAGTATTCATGCATTTATCTCAGGGAAGTACCAACAATATAAAGCCTGCATTTGTGATGGATTTTTTGGCGGAGGAAGGTCTTGAAAATGCGAAGAGGAATGAATACTATCTGTACAGGCTTGATATGTATACAGATGAAGGGAAGGCCTTAGATGAGTACGGCTGTGAAATTATCTAAGCTTCTTATCATAAGATATAAGAATAAACTTTTTGCAATATCCTATGACGGCAATATTGCCAATGAGATAGAATATATTGAAAATAATTCCTTACTGGGCAGCATACATATAGGAAGAGTAAAAAAGATATCAAAGAATATAAATGCAGCATTTGTGGAGATTGAATACAATAAAGAGCGTCAGACGGTGTATTTTGATATGCCGGATGTAAAATATATTATATTTGCCGATGAAAAAGAGCATACAGCATTACATGAGGGCGACGATATTGTAATAAAGATTTCAAAGCTTCCTATAAAGAATAAGCTTGCAGGTGCTACAGCCAATATTTCAGATGTAAGTACAGAAGTGCTTGATGATATAAAGGCGCGAAAAAATTATATCAAATCACCGAGTATGCTTTATGCAGGGGAGTGCGACTATATTGAGATAATAAAAGACAGATTGAAATATACTACATTTGATATAGTCACCGACATTGAGGAAGTTTATGAGAAAATACTGAGTTTTTTAAAAGAAAATCATAACGAGCTTGCAGACAGAGTCAGACTTTATGAAGATCCGATGATTTCAATGAATAAGCTCTACTCTATAGATACATTGTTTGAGAGCGCACTTGATAAAAGAGTCTGGTTAAAGGACGGTGGGTATCTTTTTATAGAGCCCACCGAGGCACTGACAGTTATTGATGTAAACACCGGAAAGAATGTGCAAAAAAAGGATGCGGCGGCTGTCAAGTTGAAGACAAATCTTGAGGCTATAAAAGAGAGTGCAAGGCAGATGCGTCTAAGGAATATTTCAGGTATTATAGTCATTGACCTTATAAATACTTCAGATAAGTCTGAAGTGGACCTTTTGTACCACACTATGAAAGATTATTTAAAAGAGGACAGGCTCAATACCGTGGCAATAGATATAACGAAGCTTTGTCTTTTTGAGATAACCAGAAGAAAAAGAAAGCCGAGTCTGCTTGAGGTGATGAAAACAGAGTGGAGACTGTAGTTGACGAAATATACTTTCTGTAATATTATTTAAAAGTTGACGGTTATATTGACCTAACTAAATATATGAAAAGACCGGGAGATTATTTTGAAGAATTTTAATAAGAAGACTCTTGTAGCTGTACTTGCCATAGTGGTGATACTTGCAATTATAGCAATAGCGGGTAAAAACAGCAGTATGAAGTCTGTTGCCAATAACTTTGACTTATCACTTGATAAAAAAAGCGATGAACCTTTGACAGATACCACTTTTGCACTTGATACATTCATTACGGTGACTATATACCATGGCGGTGATGAAAATGTACTTAAAGATTCACTTGATTTTATAAGAAAGTATGAGATGGTTTTTTCAGCGGCCAATCCTGATGCGGAGCTTTATAAGCTCAATCACAGGGGTAAGGGTGTAATGAGTGTTAAAGCAAGTGAGGACCTTGCCTATCTAATAGATAAGGCATTATATTACAGTAAGGTATCAAACGGAGCTTTTGATATTACTACACAGCCGCTTAAAGAACTTTGGGATTTCAATACGGACGATCCGAAGCTTCCAAGCGATGAGAGCATAAAAGAAGCTTTGCCTAAGGTGGACTATACAAGAGTAAGTGTGGAGGGAGATACTATAAATTTTACCTCGGATGATACACAGATTGACCTTGGAGCTATTGCCAAGGGATATATTGCGGATAAGACCAAGGAATTTTTGAAGAGTAAGGGTGTGGACAGTGCCATAATAAATCTTGGCGGAAATGTACTTTGTATAGGTAAGAAACCTGACGGTCAAAACTTCACTATAGGACTTCAAAAGCCTTATGCCGACAGGAATGAGACTGTGGCGCTGCTTACAGTGGATGATGAATCTGTGGTATCTTCAGGAGTGTATGAGAGACATTTTGTGATAGACGGTAAAAACTATCACCATATCTTAAATCCTAAGACCGGATATCCTTATGACAACGGACTTGTAGAGGTAAGTATACTTACAAAGTCGTCTACAGATGCCGACGCACTTTCAACCACCTGTTTTTCACTGGGAGTGGAAGAAGGGGTAAAACTGTTAAATTCAATACCGGATACCTACGGATACTTTATTTTGTCGGACTACAGTATAGTGTATTCTGACGGAGCAAAGGAACAACTTGCCGAGTAGGTATTGTAAAGATATTGTAATTTGACTTTGATAAGCAAAAAGTATATATTAGTGTCAAGAAATATATTTTTTTGGAGATAAAAATGGACAGAAGAGAAGTACTTTCAAGTATACCTAAGGCAGTCAATCTTTATATGATTCATTCGGAGTTTACAAGATTGCCATATATTGAGTGTGACGATAAGACCTTTGATGATGTAGCATTCTTCTTTGATATAAAAGAAAATGCGGACAAGAAATCACAGGAGTTGCTTGAAAAAAAACAAAAGAATGTTGTGGTAGAGCTTACTCAGGAGGGAATACTCAGAGCGTTCACACATCTTGTTATAGCGGGAGTGAATGCAATCAAGTACAATTGTCAAGGTGAGGATTATATAATTCAGCTTGATGAGATTATAAAGATTTCAGATTTCAGTGAGCTTCCACCTGAGAAAAGACCTATAGAGAACAGAACATTGCAACTTACAATGCTTTATTTTGCTCAGGAAATCAGAGCAAATATTGACAATCCGAATACTCCTGTTATACATGATATGGAAGAGGAGATGATGGTCAATATCCTTAAGGCGAGATTTTTGGTTCCTGTAAGAGAGACTGAGGTTGACGGTAAGACTCAGATGCAGATGCTTATGATAAAGCTCGGTGAAGACGGCGGCAGTATGATACCTGTATTTACAGACAATATTGAGTTTGACAAGATGCCAAATGACGAAACTGTCAAAAAGACCATTATTGATGCAAAGAATCTTATAAACTTCCCGCTTACACCTGAGTGTGACGGATTCCTTATCAACCCTATGGGAGTGAGCCTGCCGCTTAATGCAGGTATAGTAAATAATTTAAAGAATATGGAAATAGCACCTGCAGATAAAGAATAATTCAGTTAAGGTGTTGTTTTAAGAAATTGCCCCATATAGCGATTTATATGCTATATGAGGCAATTTTTTATTTTCTGTCTTTCATCTCAACATATTCTTCATGCTCTTTTACAGCCATATATGCAGGTCTTATAATCTTGTCGGTATTTATAAGCTCTTCAATTCTGTGAGCGCTCCAACCCACTATCCTTGAGCAGGCAAATATAGGAGTATACAGTTCGGTAGGTAAGTCAAGCATACCGTAAACAAAGCCGCTGTAAAAATCAATATTTGCACTGACACCCTTGTAGATATGTCTTTCGGCTCCGATAACTTCAGGAGCAAGCCTCTCAACGGCACTGTAAAGTTTGAAATCATTGTCTCTGTGCTTTGCATGGGCAAGCTGTTTTACATACTGCTTGAAAATATTTGCACGAGGATCCGAGAGTGAGTATACGGCGTGACCCATACCGTAGATAAGTCCGGATTTGTCAAAGGCCTCTTTTCTAAGCAATTTTAAAAGATATGATTTTATTTCTTCTTCATCATTTATATCGCTGATATTCTTTTTCATATCCTTGAACATCTCCACAACCTTTATATTGGCTCCTCCGTGCTTAGGTCCCTTCAATGATCCAAGTGCGGCGGCGATAGCAGAGTAGGTGTCGGTACCTGATGAAGTTACTACATGAGTTGTGAAGGTGGAGTTGTTACCGCCTCCATGCTCCATATGCAAAACCATTGCCAGATCAAGTACTCTTGCCTCAAGATTTGTATACTTTCTGTCCTCTCTAAGCATCATAAGAATGTTTTCAGCGGTAGAAAGCTCATTTGAAGGTCGATGGATGTACATACTTTTATCTCTTATATAGTGATTGTATGCATGGTAGCCGTATACACACATCATAGGAAAAGTAGCTATAAGATTGATACACTGTCTGAGGACATTTGCAAGTGAAGTATCATCAGCCTTTGTATCGTAAGCATACAATGTAAGTACGGATCTTGAGAGAGTATTCATCATATCCTTGCTTGGGGCTTTCATTATTACATCCCTTGTAAAGTTCTTCGGCAATGTCCTTTGCTCGCCAAGTAGGGTCCTGAAAGCTTTTAACTGTGCTTCAGTTGGAAGACTTCCGAAAAGCATCAGATATGCCACTTCTTCGAATCCGAATCTTTCTTCTTTAAGAAAGCCGTCTGTAATCTCATGTATATCAATACCCTGATATCTAAGCTCGCCGTCACAAGGAATTTTTTCTCCGTTTACCTTTTTGAATGAAGTAATCTCGGAAATTCTTGTAAGGCCTGCTCTTACACCTTCTCCCTGCAGATTCCTAAGTCCTCTCTGTACATCGTATTCTTTGTACAAAGCTTGGTTGATGGACAGATTAGAGAGACATTTGGCTGTCAAGTCCTCTATTTCCTTTGTTATCTTTTGATTGTATACCATAGTTGCCTCCTTCTATATAAGTATACGATGATTTTTATTATCACCGTTTGTCTATAATTATACAACTTTTTTGCATATAATTAAATCCGAAATTATTAGGAATCATTTCTGAAATAGCAAAAAATTTAATAAAAACCGTAAAAAAAATCTATGTAAAATAATCGTAATCAATATTAAAATAAGCTTACAAATTAAACGAACCGAATATAAGGGAGGAAAAAACAATGAGATTGTTTAAAAAAGTATTAGCGGTATCAGTAGCATCTATGTGTGCTCTTTCATTAGCTGCATGTGGCGGAAGCAAGAGTGCCGAGACAACAGCGGCAGCAAGCAGTGAGTCAAAGGAAGAGACTAAAGCCGGCGAGAGCGTTTCAGAGGCTGTAGCTGCTACAGGTAAGGATGCAAAGGACATCAAAGTAGGCATTTCAATTTACAAGTTTGATGACAACTTTATGACACTTTATCGTAACGAGCTGGTTAGATATCTTACAGAAGACTGCGGTATTCCGAAAGATAATATAGTAGTTCAGGACGGTAAGAACGATCAGGCTGAGCAGACAAACCAGATCAACAACTTTATCGCAACAAAGGTTGACGTTATGATTCTTAACCTTGTACAGTCATCTTCAGCTCCTACAGTTACAGATCTTGCAAAAGAAGCAGGAATTCCTGTAGTTTATATCAACCGTGAGCCGGATGAGACAGAGGAGTCAAGATGGGCTTCAGACGGTATCAAGGCTACATATGTAGGTGCTGATGCTCGTCAGTCAGGAACATTCCAGGGTGAAGAAATCGCAGAACTTGACAACAAGGGTGACATCAACGGTGACGGAACAGTTAAGTACATCATGATCCAGGGTGACCCTGAGAACATTGACGCACAGTACAGAACAGAGTATTCAGTTAAGGCACTTACAGAGAAGAGCGGATTAAAGGCTGATGAGCTTCTTATCCAAAGAGGTGATTGGGATCAGGCTAAGGGACAGCAGATTGCACAGGACGCACTTACACAGTATGGAAAAGACATCGAAGTTATCTTCTGTAACAATGATGCAATGGCACTTGGTGCACTTCAGGCTATCAATGCGGCAGGCAGAAAAGTCGGCGAAGACATCTATATCGTAGGTGTTGATGCACTTGCAGAGGCTGTACAGAACGTATCTGAAGGCAAGATGACAGGTACAGTATTTAATGACTTTATCAGCCAGGCACAGGCGGCAGCAAAGGCGGCTATATCATTTACAAACGATGAGAAGGTTGACACAAAGATTCCTGTAGACTATGTAAAAGTTACAAAGGACAATGCGGCAGATATTTTAAAACTTGTAAAATAATAAATTAATTTATGTAAACATCTTTCGGGTGTGCGCCTGCACACCCGATTTTTGAAAGGAGCAAGGGATGTCAGAGTACAGATTGGAAATGAGAGGGGTCTCAAAAAGTTTCCCGGGTGTAAAAGCACTTGACAATATCCATCTTAATGTAAGACCGGGCAGCGTACATGCTCTTATGGGTGAAAACGGAGCAGGCAAATCCACACTTATGAAATGTCTGTTCGGAATATATACAATGGATACCGGAGAGGTCTATGTAGACGGCGAAAAAATGAATATACTAAATCCCGATGATGCACTTCATAAGGGACTTGCAATGGTTCATCAGGAGTTACAGCCTGTACCTGCAAGATCTATTGCTGAAAATATGTTTTTGGGAAGATATCCTACAATCAATTTCGGACCGCTTAAAGTAATAGACCATAAGAAGATGGAAAGTGAAGCCTCTAAATGGCTTAAAGAAGTAAAACTTAATGTAAATCCCAATGAATTACTTCAGACATTGTCTATTTCACAGATGCAGTCTGTAGAAATAGCAAAGGCTGTTTCAATGGGAGCAAAAATCATCATTTTGGATGAGCCGACATCATCACTTACAGAAAATGAGGTAAGTGGATTATTTAAGATAATAAGAGAATTAAGACAAAAAGGCGTATCTCTCATATATATTTCACATAAGATGGCGGAAATAAGAGAGATCGCAGATGATATAACTATCATGAGAGACGGTACCTATGTGGGAACATGGGAAGTAAAAGATATAAGTGACGGTGAAATCATAAAACAGATGGTAGGTAGAGAACTTTCAAATATCTATCCGCCGAAAAATGACGTAGAAAAAGGTGAAGTTATACTTAAGGTGGATAACCTTACAAGTATACATGAAAATATATTCAGAAACTGCTCATTTGAACTTAGAAGAGGTGAAATACTCGGATTCGGAGGGCTGGTAGGAGCAGGTAGAAGTGAACTTATGGAAGCCGTATTCGGACTCAGAAGTATTAAATCCGGAAAAGTATATATGAAGGGAAAGGAGCAGACCATTGCAAGGCCGAAAGATGCTATAAAGGACGGACTTGGAATGATTACAGAGGACAGAAGAGGTACCGGAATACTCGGTTGCCTTTCAATAGCCGATAATGTAGCTATTTCCTCACTCAATAACTATCTTATAGCAGGTATTGCTTTGGATGACGGTAAGATAAAGAAGGTAGTTGATGAGAATGTAAGCAAGCTCAGTATAAAGACTCCAAGCAATAAGACTCTTATACAGTCATTATCGGGAGGTAATCAGCAAAAGGTAATTATTGCAAGATGGCTTGCGAACAATCCGGATGTGCTTATAATGGATGAGCCTACAAGAGGTATTGATGTAGGTGCAAAATATGAAATATATCAGATAATGATAAATTTGGCAAAACAGGGAAAGGGCATCATAATGATTTCTTCCGAGATGCCTGAACTTATCGGAATGTCAGATAGAATAATTGTTATGTGCAATGGCGAAATCACAGGTGAGGTTTCAGAATCTGAAGCAACACAGGAAAATATCATGTCACTTGCAACAAAGTTTTAGGAGGAGTACTGATGAATACAAAATCTTTAGATATAAAGAAATTGTTGCTTGATAACGGTATAATAATAGTTCTGCTTTTACTTGTACTTTTCACGGGTATTATGAAGGACAATTTCTTTTCAGCAAATAACTTAAGAAATGTTTTGGTAAATGTGGCACCGAGAGTTATAATCGCATTTGGTGTATCTGCCTGTCTTATAACAAAGGGTACTGACCTTTCAGCAGGTCGTCTAGTAGGACTTTCAGCATGTATCGCAGGTACTCTTTTGCAGAACAAGGACTATGCAAACAAGATGTTCCCGAACCTTGGCGACATGAATATCTTTTTGGTACTTTTGATTTCAGTTGCAATATGTGCGGTATTCGGATTTATCAACGGTGTAGTTGTAGCACATCTTAATGTCCCTGCATTTATCGGAACTTTGGGAATGCAGCTTATAGTATACGGTGTATGCCTTGTTTATACAAAGGCCGAGCCTATCGGAGGATACAGAACAGCTTATACTACAGTTGCTACAGGTAATTTCCTTAAAATACCTTATCTTTTCATCTATGCACTTATAATAGGATTTATTATGTGGTTTGTATTTAACAAGACCAGACATGGTAAGTATATGTATGCAATCGGTGGAAACGAAGCTGCAGCGGAGGTTTCAGGCGTTAATGTTAAGAAGACAAAGATTATCATCTACACATCTGCAGCGGTACTCTATGCAGTGGCAGGCTTTTTACTTGGTGCAAAATCAGGCGGTTCATCTGTAAACATGGGTGCTTCATACGAACTTGAGGCAATCGCGGCTTGTACTATCGGCGGTGTATCCGTAAACGGCGGTATCGGTAGAATATCAGGTTGTGTAATCGGTGTTTTGGTGTTCGAGCTTTTGAAATCATCAATGCAATTCCTCGGCATCAAGCCTGACTTCCAGTTCATAGTACAGGGTATTATCATAGTTGTGGCTATCGCACTTGATATCAGAAAATATATACAGAAGAAGTAATTGATTAAATATAAAAGTCCACCGATGACATAAAGCATTGGTGGGCTTTTTGTATACAGGAACGTATTTAACTTAATAATAATATCATTCTTTCAAATTCTCTTCATAATATTTTTCAAGCTCCGACATAAACTTACTCTGTGGTACATGTGTCTGCACAGTCATATACGGCTGGTCTGTAAGCGGAAGTTCAATCCTATCCATATTTTTTCTGTATTCCTGTAAATCTACTCCCATTTTTTCTTTAAATATTCTATTTAAATATCTGCTGTCGGAAAAACCTGTTTCACAACAAATATCATTTATTCTAAGATTGGTCTTGGTAATCAATGAGAATGCATGATCAAATCTGATGCTGTTTAAGTATGCGGTAAATGTCATTCCGGTCATTTTCTTTATAAAATGTGATACATAATAAGTAGATAGGGACACTAAATCAGCTATATCTGTCAGGGATATATTTTCGGCATGGTGTTCAAAAATAAAGTCTGTAATTTTTTGAAGATGCTTTGCCTTTGATTTACTTTGCTTTGTACTTTGTTCATCAATAAATGGATTGGCTACTTTAGTAAGTTGATATATGAGATCCAGTACCTTTGCAGAAGCACCGATTTCAGTAAAATCAGTGTCACTTGCATAGCACATGGCACACTCAAAAACAGTTTTATACAGTGAATTATACTTTTCATCATATTTTATATGGTTTGTCTTATAAATGATATCAGGAGCGATATTTTTATATAAAGCGTGATTTATCAAAAATATAACTATTTTATTGTGGTTTTTATGACTGTAGAATGAATGCGGCTGATATCTGTTGACTATGTAGATATCATTTTTCTTTAGTGAAAATACTTCATTATCAATTACGAGATCGATGCTGCCGTCAAGAAGCATACCGATTTCCAAATCGGAGTGACAGTGTACACATCTTGAAAGTATCTCAATCATTAACATAGCAAGTGAATTTGTTTTTGTATGTCTGATAATCTCATATTCTGTTTTTATACTTTTGTTGAAGTCAAAATCCATAAAAAATCCTTATATTATAAAATCCGGCATTTTAAAAACCAAGTAAAAATTTTTTGTTTCTTTGATGCCAATTCAAGTATATTTCAAACTATATATTATAGCAATATAAAATAGCAATATTAACGTCAATACATAACAAGATTACCAACATTTACATATAAAAAGCGGTTATTATAGTTATACATGGAAAGAAGAGTGTGGAATAAAGAACAACATTATATTTATTATTTTTAAAGGAGAGATATTTATGAAAGAATTTTTTCCAAGTATACCAACTATAAAGTTTGAAGGTAAAGACAGTAAAAATCCGCTAAGCTTCAAATATTATGATGCTAAAAGGGTGATAATGGGTAAGACAATGGAAGAGCATTTATCATTTGCTATGGCATGGTGGCATAATCTTTGTGCATGCGGTGTAGACATGTTCGGACAGGGTACTATAGATAAATCATTCGGAGCGCTACCGGGCACAATGGAGCATGCAAAGGCGAAAGTGGATGCAGGAATCGAATTTATGCAAAAACTTGGAATAAAGTATTATTGTTTCCACGATACGGATATCGTACCTGAGGATCAGGAAGACATCAATGTTACAAATGCAAGATTAGATGAGATTACAGATTATATTTTGGAAAAGACTAAGGGCACAGATATTAAATGTCTTTGGACAACTTGCAATATGTTCAGTAATCCGAGATTTATGAACGGTGCCGGAAGCTCAAACAGTGCGGATGTATTCTGCTTTGCAGCCGCACAGGCTAAAAAAGGCCTTGAAAATGCGGTAAAGCTTGGAGCAAAGGGGTTTGTATTCTGGGGCGGCAGAGAAGGTTATGAGACACTTCTGAATACAGATATGAAACTTGAAGAAGAGAATATAGCGACACTCTTTACAATGTGCAGAGATTATGGCAGAAGTATCGGATTTATGGGGGATTTCTATATTGAACCGAAACCGAAGGAGCCTATGAAGCATCAGTACGACTTTGATGCGGCAACCGCAATAGGTTTTTTAAGAAAATATGGTCTTGATAAGGACTTTAAAATGAACATTGAAGCAAATCACGCTACACTGGCAGGACATACCTTCCAGCATGAGCTTAGAGTATGTGCGGTAAACGGTATGATAGGCTCTGTGGATGCAAATCAGGGAGATACATTGCTTGGATGGGATACCGACCAATTCCCTACAAATGTCTATGACACTACCTTGGCTATGTATGAAATACTGAAGGCGGGCGGACTTCGCGGAGGATTAAACTTTGACTCAAAGAACCGCAGACCAAGCAATACAGCTGATGATATGTTCTACGGATTTATAGCAGGTATGGATGCCTTTGCACTTGGACTTATTAAAGCGGCGGAAATTATAGAAGACGGAAGAATAGATGAGTTCGTGAAGGAAAGATATGCAAGCTATAATTCCGGAATAGGCGAAAAGATAAGAAAAAGAGCCGTTACACTGGTAGAGTGTGCGGAGTATGCGGCTAAGTTAAAGAAGCCTGAGCTTCCTGATTCAGGCAAGCAGGAATATCTTGAGAGCGTGGTAAATAATATATTGTTCGGATAATAATAAAAATGATTAATATAATTTTGAAATGTTAAGGAGGAAGTTATGAAATTGAAGAAATTATGTGCTTTTGTATTGGCCGGTATGATGGCTGTGTCATTGGCAGCATGTACAGACGGAAACGGACCTGAGCCGTCAAAGGATGCACAGTCACAGACTGAGAGTTCAAATGCGGAGAGCGGTTCACAAAAGACGGATGCAAAGGGAAATAAGATAGGTATTTCAATGCCTACAAAGTCACTTGAGAGATGGAACAGAGACGGTTCATACTTAGAGAAAGAGTTTGAGAAAGCCGGATATAATGTATCTTTGACATATTCCGACAATAAGATTGACCAGCAGGTAAAGGATATAGAGGGACTTATTGCGGACAAGGTTGACCTTTTGGTAGTTGCGGCAATTGACGGAGAGTCATTAGCACAGGTATTATCTGAAGCAAAGAATCAGAATATTCCTGTTATTGCTTACGACAGACTTATTATGAATACAGATGCTATATCATATTATGTATCGTTTGATAATTATACTGTAGGAAAACTCCAGGGAGAGTTTGTAGCAGATAAGCTCGGACTTGCAAATGCAGGAGATAAAAAGTTTAATGTAGAATTTACCGGTGGTGATCCGGCTGACAATAATGCAAAGTTTTTCTTCAACGGTGCAATGGACGTTATAAAGCCTTATATAGATAAGGGAACAGTAGTGGTACCGTCAGGTCAGACTACATTTGAACAGGTCGGTACGGCGCAGTGGGATACTTCAAAGGCTTTGTCAAGATTCCAAAATATCTTAGGCTCTTATTATTCAAACGGAACAAGGCTTGATGCTGCAATATGTTCAAATGACTCAACAGCACTTGGAGTTACTCAAGCCATTCAATCGGATTATGCAGGAAACAATGAAATCATTATCACAGGACAGGACGGTGATGAGGCAAATCTGGCAAATATTATAGACGGAAAGCAGACAATGACAGTATATAAGGCGGTTGCAAATGAAGCGGTTGCTACACTTAATTTGGGAGAAGCTATACTAAAGGGTGAAAAACCGGATGCATCATTGATTGAGAAGTCAGGCTGGAGCTTTGATTGTACATATGATACATCATCATATAATAACGGTTCTGCCGTAATACCTTCATATCTTTTAGTTCCTGTAACGGTTACCAAAGACAATATTCAAAAGGAATTGATTGATACAGGCTATTATACAATGGGAAGTGACGGATACCCACATCCTGTACAATAAATATTTATACTCTAGGTTTTCTTAGTAGTACATTATTGGAGGCAAAGCATTTGCCTCCAAAATCATAACATTGGCATATTTGTCGGAAAGGCGGATATATTGAAAGATTATATTTTGGAAATGAAAAATATTACAAAGGAATATCCCGGAGTGAAGGCTTTAGATAATGTCAATCTAAAAATTGAAAGAGCCTGTATACATGCGTTGGTAGGAGAGAACGGTGCCGGAAAGTCAACACTTATGAATATTCTTTCAGGTACAATACCGTATAGTGAGTACTCTGGTCAGATTCTTTATAATAATAAAGAGTGTAAATTTCAAAAGATACATGACAGCGAAAACCTAGGTATTGTAATAATACATCAAGAGCTTGCATTGATTCCTGAGCTTACAATAGCTGAAAATATGTTCCTTGGCAATGAAAGAAAAAACAAATTCGGTATTATAGACTGGAATGAAACATTTCATCAGGCTGCTGTTGCGATGAAGGCGGTAGGATTGGAAGAGAGTACACAATCTTTGATAAAGGATATCGGAACAGGAAAACAGCAGCTTGTAGAGATAGCAAAGGCAATATCAAAGAATGTAAAGCTTTTGATATTGGATGAACCTACTTCATCACTGAATGATGAGGATTCCAAGATGTTACTTGATATGCTTATTCGTTTTAAAAAGGAAAAGGGAATAACTTCAATAATAATCACTCATAAATTGCAGGAAGTTGCATATGTCGCCGATGAGATAACGGTAATAAGAGACGGTATGACTATAGAGACTATAGACAATTCCAATCATGCTATAAATGAAGAACGAATAATAAAAGGTATGGTAGGACGTGAATTGGAGGACAGATATCCGAAGAGAGACCATATAATAAGTGATGAGATAATGTTTGAAGCCAAAGATTGGACCGTATATCATCCGATATATACAGAAAAGTGTGTTGTAGATAATATAAGTTTTCATGTTAAGAAAGGCGAAGTTGTAGGATTTTCAGGGCTGCAGGGCGCAGGAAGAACAGAGCTTGCAAAGTCACTTTTCGGTAAAAGCTATGGAAGCCGTATTTCAGGAAAAGAATTTATTGCAAATAAAGAGGTGTTTCTTAACAGCGCCAGAGATGCTATTGTAAACGGTTTGGCATATGTTACAGAGGATAGAAAAACTGACGGACTTATACTTTCAGAATCAATTGCAAAGAATACTACACTTGCCCGAATGGAGAAGATAGCTGATAAAAAAGGTATTGTTGATATATCAAAGGAAAATAATGTTGCAAAAGAATATGTGAAAGCAATGAAAACCAAGACGCCGTCGATACATCAAAAGGTAGGAAATTTGTCAGGTGGAAATCAACAAAAAGTATTACTGGCAAAATGGATGTTTGCAGGCCCGGAGGTTTTATTCCTTGATGAACCTACAAGAGGAATAGATGTTGGAGCAAAATATGAGATTTACTCAATTATAAATGATATGGTAAAGGAAGGTAAATCGGTTGTGATGATTTCTTCAGATCTTACAGAGCTTTTAGGTATGTGTGACAGGATATATGTTATGAATGCCGGAAAGATAACAGGTGAATTCAGTGCCGAGGAAGCAACACAGGAAAAAATAATGAGTACAATACTAAAGTCTGATTGTGCTGTGGTTAAATAGGAGGTTAAAGATGAATGCAAATAAATTTGTAAAAAAATACACTATGGTGCTTGCACTTTTAGTTGTATTTGTATTCTTTACATATCTGACAGGTGGAAGACTTCTTCTTGCACAGAATATATCAAATTTACTTTTACAAAATGCATATGTTCTTATAATGGCTTGTGGAATGCTTCTATGTATACTTACAGGCGGTAATGTAGATTTATCTGTAGGATCGACGCTTTGTTTATCTGCGGCGCTTTCGGCAAAATTATTAAGTGTCGGAACAAATCCTTTTATTGCTATATTATTGTCACTTGCAGTTGCATGTGTTATAGGTATATGGCAAGGCTGGCTTATAGGATATGTACATATTCCACCGTTTATATGTACATTGGCAGGAATGTTTCTTTTTAGAGGAGTAGCAAGAGTAATACTTGATTCCAAGACTGTTGCCATTATGGATAAGAAGTTTCTTAGCCTGTTTACATCATATATACAAATACCGGGACTTGATGTAAACCAGAGAGTTATTTCATCAATGGCAGTAGGAATAGTAGTTGCTATAATAATCACAGCTTATACTTTTATTTCCGAACATAATAAAATAAAGAAAGGCTATGACAGTGCAAGCATTACATCAACAGCGATAAGAGTAGCTATATTTGATTTGGTAATATTATTTTATGCATATAAACTTATGAGCTATAAAGGTATTCCGATTATGCTCATATGGATACTTGTTGTAGTGGCTATATTTGCATTTGTTACAAGTTCAACAGTATTTGGAAGATATTTCTACGCTGTAGGTGGAAATGAAAAGGCAACAAGGTTGTCGGGAATAGACCCAAGAAAAGTCTATTTTTGGGCATACTTTTTAATAAGCCTTTTGGCAGGATTGTCAGGACTTTTAGTAGGAGCGCGTATCGGTTCCGTTGACGGAAATATGGGTAATTCATATGAGATGGATGCAATTGCTTCATGCTTTATAGGCGGAGCATCAGCGTATGGCGGCTCAGGAACGGTACAGGGTATAATGATTGGAGCTATACTTTTAGGTGTAATCAATCAGGGAATGTCAATACTCGGATTACCGGACCAGTTCCAGTACATTGTAAAGGGAGCCGTACTTTTAGGAGCGGTAGTTTTTGATGTGGTATCAAATCATAAAACGGGAAAATCATAAATAATAGAATTACAGACAGGGGGAACAATTGTTTGATAATATAGTTTCAAGAAGATATACAAATTGTGCAAAATGGGATGAAATAATTGACGAATACGGAATTGAGGATCTAATACCGTTAACAGTAGCGGATATGGATTATAGAGTAGCACCTGAGATTATAAATGCAGTTATAGACGCTGCAAATCACGGAATTTATGGCTACACTAATGTCAGTGAAAAGTATATAGAACTGTCAAAGATATGGGCAAAAAATAATTATGGTTTTTGTCCTGAAAATGAATGGATAGTATATTGTCCAAGAATTATTCAGGCTATATCCTTAATAATACAAAATAATACAAATATAAATGACAAGATTCTTGTATTGACACCACTATATGATCCTATACAAAATGCAGTAAGAATAAACGGTAGAGAGCTTGTGGAATGTCCTCTGTTGTTGAATAAAGGGCATTATGAGATAGACTTTGAGGATTTTGAGAAAAAAATAAAGGGTGGAGCAAAAATATTTATTTCAGTATCACCACATAATCCGGTTGGAAGAGTATGGAGTGAAGAAGAAATAAGAAAGACAGTAGAGATTTGCAAACAATATAATGTTCTTATAATATCAGATGAAACACATGCAGATTTTATTTGGAAAAACAGATTTATAAGTTATGCTTCATTTTATGACTATTATGATAATATAATAATAGGACTTTCAACATCTAAAAACTTTAATATTGCTGGTTTAGAAGCCAGTAATATAGTTATTAAGAACAAAGATCTGAGGGATTCCTTTAAATACTTACTAAGGCAGGCAGGAATACATAATCCGAGTTATTTTTGTATACCGGCAGTTATAGCGGCTTATGAATATGGAAGTGAGTGGCTTAAAATTGCAAAAGAAAAGATAAAAGATAATATAGACTTTGCAAAGAAATTCTTTGAGACACAAATGATAGGATTTAAAGTGGCAGATATCGAGGGAACATATTTATTATGGGTTGATTATAGAGATACTGGAATTTCTGAGGAAATGTTAAAGGATTTGATGCTATATAAAGCACATATTTCATTCTCATTAGGCAGTGGATTTGGGGAAAATGGAAGAGGATTTTTTAGAGTAAATGTTGCACTACCAAAAGAAAAGTTAGAAGAAGCTTTATTAAGATTTAAAAATAATATAAATTGGGGAGAAATTTATGAGTGATACAAAAAGGAAACCGACAATATTTCAAGCAATGTTTCCAATACTGGTGATGCTTGTAATTTTAGGTATTGGAATTGGTTTTTTAAGCTTACCGGCGGAGCCGTTGATTGTCTTAGCAGCAGTAATATCAGGTATTCAGGCAAGGATATTAGGATATTCGTATGATGAGATAATGAAAGAAATAGCAACAAAAATAGCTAAAGTATGGGGAGCATTGTTAATTTTAGTTATAGTTGGATTTATGATAGGATCATGGATGCTTGGTGGTACAATACCTATGCTTATATATTTTGGATTAAAGCTAATAAGTCCTAAATATCTTGCACTTACAGCATTTTTACTTACAGCTATAGTATCTGTACTAACTGGAACATCGTGGGGCTCAGCAGGAACTATCGGCGTAGCTTTTATGGGTGTGGCAATAGGAATGGATGTAAATCTTGCATTAGTTGCAGGTGCTGTTGTTTCCGGTGCATATTTTGGTGATAAGCTTTCACCGCTGTCAGATACTACAAATTTATCTTCAGCCGTATGTGGAGTTGATCTATATGAACATGTATATAATCAATTATGGACAACCGGCAGCTCTGCGGTTCTTGCTTCAATATTTTATTTTATAATGGGTCAAATCAGTGCTAAAAACAATATTGTAGTACCTGAAACTATAAATATACTTACAGGTACACTTGATAATATGTTTAAATGGAACGTCATATTATTGATTCCACTTGCAATAGTATTGATAGGATCTATAACTAAAAAGCCTACAATACCTGTTATGCTGTTAGCATCATTAGTGGCACTTATAAATGCAGCTGTATTCCAAGGAGCAGATTTAAAGAATATTGTAGATGTTACTTTAAACGGATTTAATGTCGGTATGGTAGGAATGAGTGAAGAAAGTGTAGCACCTGAACTTATAAGATTGCTACATAGAGGTGGTATGATGTCTATGATGAATACACTTCTTATTGCTGTTTGTGCTATTTCATTTGCAGGAACAATGACAGTGACAGGATCTCTAGGTGTCGTAATTTCAAAGATGTTAGAGAAGGTAAATTCCACATTCAAACTTGTCGCATCAACAATAGTTACATGTCTTATAATAACGGGAGTTACAAGTAATGGACAGGTTTCTATATTGATGCCTGGTGAGGCGTTTAGAGAAGCATATCTTAAGATGGGATTGCATCCAAAGGTATTATCAAGGACATTGGAAGATTCTGTGACATGTACAGAGTGTCTTATTCCATGGACTGCAGCCGGCGCGTATATGGCAAGCACTTTAGGTGTAGCAACGTTACATTACTTACCGTATGCAATTTTAAATTATTCCGGAATGATTTTTGCCTTAGTATGGGCTTTTACAGGAATTGGAATAACAAAGTTAAAGAAATAATAAATTTTGACTTCGTAAATATACACAAAGGAATAAAACATAATATTCAGACCTCTTAAATGTATGATATAATACTACAGATAAGAGGTTATTTTATTTTGTTATAAATAATTCTTGTTACAGTTTGAAAAAAGGAGTCTGTATATGCTAAAACTGGCGTCAATATATAAAGTGGAAGAGGACGAAGATAAACCTTTGGAAGCGGTACCGCTTACGGAAGATAAAACTAAAAAATATGAGATTCAGGTATCTGACAGAGTCGGTACTATAAACCTGCTTGAACGTATGGAAAATGTAATCATGTATTCTACCGGAATTCAGGATTATGTTCCGCCTAAAGTACGTAAATTGGCAGTTGAGATAATGAAAAATCATGATTTGATAAAGGACATACTTGGAGAAATCCGACAAAAGTATCAAAGGCAGGATAAAGATTTTGAGATTTCACTGGATGATGTGGAGGAATACAAAAAATATCAGATTCTTGAGCTGTTCAGGAAAATGTCGGGAATAATAAGCGGAGTAAGGTATAACAGAGAAAATAATACAATTAAATGTTCTTTGACGATGACACAAAAAGCACAAAGATTTATTACAGGACAGTATTTGGAGATTGCGGTGGAAGGCGTTGTGAACGACATATTAAGCGAATGGGCAGGGAGCAAAGGCATACCTTATAAAGTTTATCGCAATGTAAAGATTGAAAGTCTGAACGGTACTGTAAAAAATGAATTTGATATCGTAATCGTTATAAGAAATAAATTTTACATAGTTGAGTGTAAATCGGGAAAAAATTTTGATGATTGGAACAGATTATCAGAGATTGCAGTTGACTACGGTATTTTGCCGCAGAGAATGTGTCTGGTATATTCATATGCTACTGAAGAAGATATTCAAAGTATTGAATATTTTTGTGAATACTATATTTGTGATACATCAAGTTTGCGCAATAAAATAATCCAAATGATTTCATTTGGCTGATAGGATTGGAAGTATTATGGAAATATATAATGATGCGAAAAATTACAACAACAGGATGTTTGATTTCGGATTTAACGCTGAAACAGCTCCGACTAAGAATGTTTTGGGCGTAATTGAGAATGAAAAGGTAACAATGGTGGAATACCCTTTTAACGGTATCGGAGTAAGAAAAATTATGAAGGGCTTTGATGCTGTAGATTTTGCTATAGTGGAAGAGCTCGGAAGAAGTAAATATTTGAGTTCAATACAGATTTACCAATATATCAGGCTTAGAGGACTGTATGTTTCAAGAGACGGCATAAGAAACAGAATAAACAAATTTTTAAAGTACAGACTTATCAGGGAGTATGTCCTGAAAAATGATGAACTCACAAACGGTTTAAGGTTTTATGACTTGGATGTTAAGGCGATACCGATAGCTAATGAATGTAAAGTGATATTCAACAGAGGGAACAGGATAATAAGTGAATATAAGAAACAAACAGAAAATCTTTATGACACGGCTGAAGGCATAAAAAGAGTAGTTGTAGGTAATATGATTATTCTCGGATTGCTTATGAACGGTGTAAAAATGAAGAGATTCGGTATCCTTGAGACAATGCGTATCAAAGGCAGTACTGATGCTAAAAATGTTATCATTCGTACGGCGTCCAATGTTCATATAGATGACGAATCACATATACTGTATGAGGTTGTCAGAAATACACCTGATGCCTTAGATAATCTTGCCGATAAGGTAAGTCGTTATTACAAAATTGTTAATGATAAAGATTACAAAGAAAATAACTATTACGGATATAAAACTGTTCCGCAGCTTGTAATATGCGGAGAAACCTATGAGCATAATCTCAGAATAGACAAGTACCTAAGAGAAGTGGGGTTGTACAGTGAAAAAGATACAATAATGTATACTGATGATTTACTGTATGTTCAAGCTACATTAAAAAATTTATATGTGCTTGATGAGACCGGTAACAGAACATGGTATGCACTACCGACACAGTAGGCAGGTTATAAGGTCGGACAATCCTGTTTTCTTCTCTCTTTTAATTTTATACAATATTTGATATAATTGATAATCATAGAATACAAGGAGGCTTTTATGGCTGATACAGTGGATATAAATAAAGAAGATAATATTGAGGCTACTGAGGATAATAAGCTCGGTGAAGTAAAGATAGCTGACGAAGTAGTGGCTGTCATTGCAGGTATTGCCGCAACTGAGGTCGAGGGAGTTGACTCAATGGCGGGAAATATAACAAGAGATTTTATGGGTAAGCTCTCAGGAAGTAAGATAGCAAAGAGTATGAAAGGCGTAAATGTAGAAGTAAATGATGATAAAGTCTGTGTAGATTTATCTGTCAATGTAAGCTACAATTACAATATTCCTGAAGTAAGTGAGAAAGTTCAGGAAAGAGTAAAAAACGCTATTGAGAATATGACAGGACTTACAGTACTTGAGGTGAACATAAAAATAGCTACTGTTGTAGCAAAGTAATGAGGTCAGGTAAATATATAAGGCAAATAACTACTATGGGTATGCTTGTAGCACTTGCAATGGTTTTAGGATTTGTAGAAACGCTGATACCTATAAACTTAGGCATACCGGGCATGAAGCTCGGACTTGCAAATATTGTGGTGGTTATTGCATTATTTTTGTTTGACGTAAAGACCGCCGTTGTGGTGTCGATACTTAGAATTATACTTATAGCGATGACATTTGGAAATATGTCCATGATGTTTTATTCTATAGCAGGTGCGAGCCTCAGCTTACTGAGTATGATTGCGATATCAAAGATTAAAAGTTTTTCGCTTATAAGCGTAAGCATTGTCGGAGGCATCATGCACAATGTGGGACAGATTATATGTGCGGCATTTGTGGTAAGGACTAACGGCGTGTTCACATATTTACCTGTACTTATGATAGCAGGTTTGGTAAGCGGAGCACTGATAGGTATAGTTGCCGGACTTATTTCAGTAAGGCTGACAAATGTTAAAATCGGCTGAAAGTTATCGGTAGTAGGATGTATTTAATATACAAGCTTGATGTTAATCAGGCTTGTTTTTTAGAGAGTAAAGGAGAAAATATGGCAAATACAAAGATTGATGTTATTTCAGGCTTTCTCGGTGCCGGAAAGACAACATTTATAAAAAGACTTGTAGAAGGTAATAAGGACAAAGGTAAAACAATAATAATAGAGAATGAGTTCGGAGAGATAGGTATTGACGGAGGCTTCTTGAAGAATTCAGGTATTGAAATCAAAGAAATGAACTCAGGCTGTATATGCTGTTCTTTGGCAGGAGATTTTGAAGCTTCTCTAAGAGAACTGCTTGAAAAATATTCACCGAACAGAGTCATAATAGAGCCTAGTGGTGTAGGTAAACTTTCAGATGTTTTAAAGGCTGTATCCGATGTGGAAAAAGATTTACCGGTTGAGTCAAATTCCGCCGTTACCGTAGTAGATGTAAAGAAATGCAAAATGTATATGAAGAACTTCGGTGAGTTCTTTAATAATCAGATTCAGTTTGCAAATACAATAATACTTTCAAGAACAGACCTTGCAGATGATAAAAAGATTGAAGAGGCGGTTGCACTTATAAAGGGTGTAAACCCTGAGGCGACTATTGTTACAACTCCGCTTGATAAGTTGAGTGATGAAAAGATAGAGGAGATGTTGTCAAAACCTATAGATTTAAAGAGTGAGCTGTTGGAGGAGTTGGCAAAGGAACACGAGCACCATCACCATCATCACGACCATGACGAACACTGTGAACATGAACACCATCACGATCATGATGAACACTGCGAACATGAACACCACCACGACCATGATGAACACTGTGAGCATGAGCATCACCACGACCATCACGACCACTGCGGATGCGGACATGACCACCATGACCATCATCATGCAGACGATGTATTTGACAGTTGGGGTATGGAACAGGTACCTGCAATCAGTGAAGACAAGTTAAAGAGTATCTTAGACGGATTTGCCGATGAAGAAAAGTATGGTGTTGTACTTAGAGCAAAAGGTATGATAAAGGATGCAAACAGTGACGACTGGTTCTACTTCGATTTGGTTCCGGGAGAGAACGATATAAGAAGAGGAGATGCCGAATACACAGGTAAGGTATGTGTTATCGGTGCCGGATTAAAGAGTGAAGAGCTGAAGAAGTGTTTTAGAGCATAGTGCTTGTTGAATGGAGATATTATGGAACAATTACCTGTTTTTGTCATCAACGGCTTTTTGGAGGCGGGAAAGACACAATTTATGAAATTCACAATGCAACAGGAGTATTTCAGAACTGACGGAAATACTCTTTTGATTGTTTGTGAAGAGGGCGAGGAAGAGTATGATGAAGGGTTGCTTGAATCCACTCATACCACTGCAAAATATATAGATGATATAAACGACTTAACTTTGCAAAAGATGGAGGAGCTTACAAAAGAAGTAAATCCTGAGAGAATACTTATAGAGTGGAACGGGCTTTGGGAGCAGGATAAGCTTGAAATACCGAATATCTGGTTTATCAATCAGATGATTACCATATTTGACACATCCACACTTGATCTTTATATCAAGAACAAGGACTTGAAAGCATATATGGGTAAAATGTTAAGAAATTCGGAACTTGTCATCTGCAACAGGGCTGATGATATTGATGAGGATACACTGAGTGCATACCATCTTCAGATAAAGGCTATGGCTCCTAATGCCGAGATTATATTTGAAGGTGAAGAGGGTGAGATAACCGGAGATTTCAGCATAAACTTACCGTATGACCTTGATGATGCAAAACTTGTCATAAAGCCTGAAGATTACGGTGTTTTCTATGTTGATACTATGGACAGACCGGAAAAGTATGACAGCAAAGAAGTGGAGTTTACGGCACAGGTTGTCAGACCGAACGGAATAGGTGATGATATACTTATAACCGGAAGAAGAGCGATGACTTGCTGTGAAGCGGATATCCAGTTTTTAGGTTTTGTATGCAAATATAAAGGCGCAAAGAACTTTAAAAATAAGGACTGGGTTAAGGTAAAGGGTAAAATCAAGTTCGAGATGAATAAACAGTATCGTGCAAAAGGACCTGTAATATATGCAACTGAGGTATTGCTTACAGGACCGATAGACGGTTTGGTTCAATTTTAGGAGGATTATGTCGGATTTAGAATTGCTGAATGAGGCAAAGAAGGCCGGAAAGATGGCATATGTTCCTTATTCAAAGTTTAAAGTAGGGGCCGCACTTTTGACAAAGTCGGGGAAAGTAATACATGGCTGCAACATTGAAAACGCCGCCTATACACCTTGCAATTGTGCGGAAAGGACCGCTTTTTTTAAGGCAATATCGGAAGGAATATATGATTTTTGTAAGATAGCCGTTGTCGGAGGATTTGAAGAAACAGATTTCGACAATATGTGTACTCCATGTGGAGTATGCAGACAGGTGATGCAGGAGTTTTGCAATCCGAAAGAGTTTGAGATTATAATGGCTGACGGTGCAAATATAAGAAGTATGAAATTGGAAGAACTGTTGCCGTTTGGATTTGGACCTGATAATCTGAATAAATAAAAATGATATAGGATGGTTTAATGAAAAAAACATTTTTAAATAAATTTATATTGGTTACTACATTGGGTGCAATACTTGTTACAGGTGCCGGAAGAAACTTGTTTATAAAAGAAATCAATGCCTTTACAACTAAAAAGGGATATGTAGATGTAAGTAACTTAAATGTCAGATCAAAAGCCGGCACCGGAAACAATACGGTTGCAACATTGCAAAGAAACACATCAGTCACTGTACTTGATGAGGTAAACAGTGACGGAATGTATTGGTACAAGATTTCATTTAATATAGGCTCGGGAGATAAGGAAGGATATGTAGCAAAGAGCTATATAAGAACCGAGGCTACAACAAGTTATAAAACAGATGCAAATTTCGAGTCTTCAATTGCAGGTTTCCCTGAGAGCTATAAGAACAGACTCAGGGCATTACATGCCGAATACCCAAACTGGAAGTTTGTTGTACAGAATGTAGATATCCCGTGGGATGAAGTAATAAAAAATGAATCAAAAGTCGGTTTGAACCTGGTGTCAAAAGAAGCAAAGCCGTCTTGGAAATCAATGGAAAAAGGTGCATATAATTCGCAAAGCGGAACCTGGATAGGATATGATTCGGATAAGTGGGTATCTGCAAGTGAAGGGATTATAAGATACTACATGGACCCCAGAAATTTCCTTGATTCCACAAATATATTTCAGTTTTTAAATCACGGTTATTCTACAGGTGAGCAGACTGAAGAGGGTATTGAAAAGATGCTTAAAGGCACCTTTATGGAAAGTAAGTCAAGTAAAAAGACTGTCACTCAAACAAGTGCGGCTGCAACAAAGGCCACAGAAAAAAGTACTACAGAGGCTACGACAGCTGATAAAAGCGGTGAGACTTCCGCCGCAAAATCGGTTAAAGAGAGCAAAGGCGGTGTTGACTATTCAAGTGCAAAGGCACCGGATGAGAGCACAAGTGCCGGGGAATATGTGAAGGTGGACGGTCCGATTGCAAACCCTAATGAAAGTGCACAGCTTGTGGGACCCATGGAAGAGCATGAATCAAGTGTGGATTCTCCTGCTAAAGAAAGCGGCTCTATCGGTGAAAGTGATAAAGGTCCGGGATATACGGAGCCTGCGACTACAACGGCTTATGTTCCGACAACAGAGTTTTCAGATCCCGAGCACGGGCCGGGTGTGGTGAACGGTGATGCTATAAAAGAGAGTATCAGTTCATCGGACAGTATTTATGCATCAAGTGCGGCGACTGCAGAGACTGAAGATCTGAATGCGCTCTCAAACGGAACAACTTATGTAGATATGATTATGGATGCCGCAAAGACATCGGGTGTTAATCCGTATGTGCTTTCAGCTATGCTTATACAGGAACAGGGTTATAAAGGAACTTCAGGGCTCATAAGCGGAGCCGGGGGTATATATAATTTCTTCAATATAGAAGCGTATCAGTCGGGAAATCAGTCGGCTACGGAGAGGGGACTTGCTTGGGCAGGAAGCGGAGATACATACCTCAGACCGTGGAATACAAAGGCTAAAGCTATAATAGGAGGTGCTTTGTACTACGGTACCAATTATGCAAAGGCGGGACAGAACTCATTCTACCTTAAGAAGTTCAATGTACTTGGAGATAACAGGTACAAACATCAGTATATGACCAATATAGAGGGTGCAAAGAATGAGGGTGCTATGCTGGCGAGAGCATACTCTGAAGAAGATAAGAACGGAGTATTTACATTCTACATACCTGTGTACAGGGATATGCCGGATATACCGGCTGCGATGCCTGACGGTAACTAAATATAAAGAGAGGAAAGTAATACTGTATTTACATAGTTTTATGCAGTAATGTCAGAGAATAAGATGAAGTATTTAAAAAATTCTAATGTAAATGTCATCATACCTTCTTTTTTACTTGCCCTAATATTTTCAATAGTATTGACTTTTAATGCTTTTGCGATGGGTATCAGTATAAGCTTTGCAGATGTTAATGCATCAGTGGGTGATGAAGTAAATTTGGTGATGACACTTTCGTCAAGTGACGGAAATATAGACAGTGCAACTGTGATGTTAAGCTATGATGACAGTGTACTTGATTTTGTAGGAGGAACCAATGCACAGGGAGGTGCCGGAAGCATAAAGGTAACATCAAATACCGGAACCAATTCAAGCAGTCAAAACTATTCTTTAAAGTTTAAGGCTAAAGCTGCCAAAGATACTACAGTAGTGGTAAGTTCATGGGAAGTATATGATACCAACGCAAAGATGGCTACAATGCAGTCACAGGGCAGCGGTAAGATAAAAATAAAGGAGGCTGAGGCCGCTCCGAGTACAACTGTCGAGAGTACGGCGGAAAAGAGCAAGGAAGAGTCTACTACTGCGGCGGCAGATAAAAAAGACGCTTCACTTTCATCTTTGAAGGTCAGCCCGGGAAAACTTAATCCTGATTTTAAGAGTAATGTGAAAAATTACGACATGAATGTTGCCGGAAATATTTCAAATATTGCGGTAAGTGCAAAGCCTAGGCAGGACGGTTCAAAGGTTGTTATTACCGGAAATGATAATCTCGTGGTAGGTGTCAATGCGGTAGCCGTAAAGGTAACATCACCTGACGGGTCTGTAGTGGAAAGTTACATAATAAATGTAAAGAAAAGTGAGATGAAAAAGACTCAGGAAGAGTCTACTACTGCCGGAGAGAGTGTTGTTGCCGAGAGTGAAGGCGAAAGTGAAGAGTCGATGGATATTGTTTCTACAGCCAACGGTCTCACAATCGGAGGAATAGATTATCAGGTATCCGACTCATTTGATAAGAATATTTTGCCTGAAGGTTTTGAGGAATCTACATTTACATATAAGGGCAGAGAAGTCAAAGCCGGTAAGATGAAGAATCAGGATGTATACATCTTATATCTTGTAGGTAATGACGGTTCGGGAGATTTTTATATCTATGACGATGCTTCAGATAAATGGTCTGTATACACTCAGATAGATACCAATGCAAAGAGCATCACGGTAATGCCTCTTGATAAGGGTGTGGAAGTACCTAAGGGATTTATTGAGAGTATATTGGTAATAAACGGTAAGAAAATTCGCGGTTGGATATGGGGCAGTGACAATGAAAAGAGATACTGTGTAGTATATGCTATGAATTCCGACGGTAGAAAAGATTTCTACAGATATGATATGGAAGAAGGTACCATACAAAGATATTTTGTAGATCCTAATGCGGATACCGGAGTGTCAAAGGCTGAATATGATGTACTTGAAAAGAAGTACGAGAGAAGCAATGAATGGCTCAGAAATGTAGTAGCTTTGGCAATTATATTGGCTGTATTTGTAATAATACTGCTTATTTCAAAAGCTTCAAATAAAAAGAAAGCCAAGAAGGTAAGTAAGAAGGTTACAAAAAAGAAGAATAAGAGTAATATAACAAAGAATGTAGATCTTATTTCCGACAAAGACCAGGATGATGAGGCTCCTCTTGAATATATGCCTCTGGGACAGAAAAAGGAAGAGGTAAAAGAGGCGAAGGAGAGTCAACCGGATACAGATGACGGATTTGCTGAAGTGGATATATCTGACGGAACGGATGAATCACCTGATACAAAGGATGAACAAAAAGAAGAAATAAAATTTGAACAAAATGATAAAGAGTCAAATGAAGAACAAAAGAAAAAAGATTCGGACGACTTTGAAGATGTAGATGTTTAAAAACACGGCTGTTGCTTTTTGCAACAGCCAATTTTTGTATCTTTTATTTTTTGTTTCCGTATTTTGCTTCTGTGGTAAGACCTATACCAAGCTTACTTATAGTTTTCATATCAATATCGGAAAGCATTACACTTGAATGCATCTGAAGTCCTTTTAACTTTGGAATGGCATGCAGAGCTTTTCTTGCATTTTCATCAGTTGCGGCGGATATTGACAGAGCAATAAGAGCTTCGTCTATATGAAGTCTTGGGTTGGAGCCGCCAAGATAAGTGGTTTTCAACTCTTGAACAGGTGCTATAACAGTCGGTGAAATAAGCTTGATTTCATCGTCAACTCCGCTGAGAGCTTTAAGTACATTAAGGATAAGAGCGGCGCTTGCACCGAGAAGCTCGGATGTCTTACCTGTGATAAGTTCGCCGCTTTCAAGTTCCATTGCGGCTGCGGGAAGTTGTGTTGTCTCAGCTTTCAAAAGTGCAGCGGATACGACCCTTCTGTCGTCAATGCTTGTCTTTGCCTGCTGCATGATAAGTTCAAGCTTATAAACTTCACCGGCTTTACATTCACCCTTGGCAAATCTGCAAAGTGAATTATAATATCTTCTGATGATTTCCTGCTTACTTGCTTCTCTGCATACCTCGTCGTCTATAATACAGTTTCCAGCCATATTTACGCCCATATCTGTAGGTGATTTGTATGGGCACTCACCGAATATTCCCTCAAAGATAGCCATAAGTACAGGATAGATTTCAATATCTCTGTTATAATTTACTGTGGTTTTTCCGTATGCTTCAAGATGGAACGGGTCAATCATGTTCACATCATTTAAGTCGGCGGTTGCAGCCTCATATGCAAGGTTTACAGGATGCTTTAGCGGAAGATTCCATATCGGGAAGGTCTCAAATTTTGCATATCCCGCTTTAACTCCTCTTTTATTTTCATGGTAAAGCTGTGAAAGACAGGTTGCCATTTTCCCTGAACCGGGACCAGGAGCTGTAACTATTACAAGCGGTCTGGATGTAATTATGTAGTCATTTTTACCGTAGCCTTCTTCACTGACTATATGTGATACATTGCTTGGATATCCGTCTATCAAATAAAGTCTGTAAACTTTTATACCGAGGTTTTCAAGTCTTTCTTTAAATGTATCCGCACTCTTTTGTCCTGAGTATTGTGTAATGCAAACACTTCCTACGAAGAGTCCTTTACCGCGGAATGCGTCTATAAGTCTTAAAACGTCCGCGTCATAGGTGATACCGTGGTCCTCACGAATCTTGTTCTTTTCTATATCAATTGCAGATATTGAAATGATAATTTCAGCCTGGTCCTTCAGCTGAAGAAGCATTCTAAGTTTTGAATCAGGCTCAAAACCCGGAAGTACTCTGGATGCGTGGTAATCATCAAAAAGCTTTCCTCCAAACTCCAGGTAGAGTTTGTCACCGAAACTTGCAATTCTTTCCTTGATATGCTCTGACTGTGTCTTCAAATACATTTGATTGTCAAAACCAACCTTCATAATATGCCTTCCTTTGTAAAACTGAATTATAAAAATCAAAGACACATTATAGCACTTTTCAATATAAGATAAAAGGGAGAAAATAGATTTTCTTATATAGTAAGTAATAAATTTTTATCTAAATTTTAAAGAATAAATCTAAAAACATATATATTTTTAATACGGCGAAAGTGATATACTAAGGCGACTAAGAAAGAAAGCAGGTTAGCATATGAAAAAGCAACTTTTAGTAACTGCAATCGGATTGGCGATTGTTTTGGGAGCATGTTCAAATAAGGCAAATAATGCAGGTACGGTAGGAGAAAGCACTACGGTGGCTACAGAGAATACGACTGTAGATAATACCGATACTACAGAAACAAGTATGGCTCTAAGTAAGGCAAAGATTCATCTTAATTATTCAAATTTGGCAGATAATGAAACAAGAGACAGAGTAAAAAAGGCGCTGGCAAATGCAGGTTTGAGTGAGGATAAGATAAATAAGTTTTTTGAGGCTGTAGACGAGTACAATAATGCCGTAGGAAGTAAAAATCTTGTACAGGAGATGACAAGTATTGAGGCTGCATTCCCTACATTTGATCAAGATAAACTAATAGATGCATGGCTTAATAATAATCAAGGCTTTGTAGGCAGAAACTGTAGGATAACATCATATTCTTTGATGGGAGATTTTATTAAGGTAGGAAATAAAACTCCGGGTGATACCACTATGTTATTCAATGATTTTGCCGCAATAGATGCAAAAAAGATATTTGAGGGTGAGGACAAAGAAAAGTTTGATACGATATTCTCATATATAGATGTAAACAATACACATGATACAAATGAACTTGCCGATGAGATAGTGAAGTCATGGAATGATAAGCAGATTTCATTTGACAATGACAAGATGCATATGATTTCAGTATTTATGACTATGGATGACGGCAAGAATGCGGTTCAGGAATTTATAGGACATACAGGCGTTTTGGTAAATGACGGAGATAAATATCTGTTTATTGAAAAACTTGCATTTGAATTACCGTATCAGGTAGATGAGTTTGACAATCTGCAGGATGTTAATGACTATTTGATGGGATATTATGACAACGATGCAGAGGGGCTTACCGCAAAGCCTATTATATTTGAAGACAATCATGTAATGAAAGAGTACAGAGTGTTAAAATAATGCTTGCATTTATTAAACTATTTTGGTTAAATAATAGCATGGTCAGAAGTTGATTATCGGTATTTACTATGGATTGGAACAATATCGGTGTTCTTATGTTTTGACCGAAATATTATTATTATAGAGGTGTTATGGCTGAGAGAATAAATATATTAAAAACAGACTATGAAATGGATCGCACCGACTGGACACAGGTCGTATCTGCAGTCTTTGGAGGTATGCTTCGTGTACAGGATATGATCGAGATGTATGTAGCAAAGGGACAGGGCTGGAATGTTGATTTTGCCACACATAAAATAAAAATCGGTAACAGCACATATCCGATTCAATTCATAGGAAGTGAGTCTATACAGTCAAATGATTGGCTATGGGGCTGGAAGAATATAAACGGTTTTGATGACAGTCTGCTTGAGCTTGTGGATGAGGCAAGGGCTTTTGGAGAGAAAGTGGGATTTGAGGCTTTAACAACTCCGAATCTGCCGCTTACACAGAGTGTTACAGGATATATTCTTTCTATGATTGCCTGCGGTATAAGTGATGAGAACTACGGATACTATCCATGTAAACATTCAGGCGGAGTTGCCTTTGTAGCACTGTATGATTTGCCTGAAAAGTTCTTTGCACCTGTATCCTCTACAGGATTTATCAGTAATATAATGAAGGCGATAAGTCTGTATGAGCTTGATCATAAGATATTGGTTGAGGGATTTTTGGCATGGAACGGCTGTGACTACCACTGGGAAGACAACAATATCTATGCGACTTTCGAGAACAAAGAACAGTTACTTATAAGATTTGAGAATATAGGTGACAAAAAGAGAATAAAGAATATCGACGGAATAACAGGATAAAAATGGGACCTCTTAAAAAGAGGTCCTGTTTTTATAGATGTTTTACGCTTTGTCTTCGAAGGAGTTGATAAGGCAGTTTGAATGCATTTTCGGTAAATGAAGGAGAAGCGAAATATTCAAGCAATATTTGAGCAGCTTTTATACCCGTATCAAATGTTGCATGTCTTATAGTAGTAAGGGACGGTCTTATTGCTGTTGCAAGATTGCTGTCGTCAACACCTGTTACGGATATATGTTCAGGTACCTGTATATTATTATCATACATAAAGTCTATAGCACCGACGGCTATATTGTCACAGGCACAGAGTACAGCTGTAGGAAGTATAGATGATTTTTCGTATATTTGATGCATACCTTCATATCCGTCAGCAATTGTAAAAGATTCCTGAAAGCTGATTAAATCTTGTGATGTATTCAGTGAGCACTCCCTGAGGCCTTTCATATAGCCTTGATATCGTTTCTTTCCGGCGGATAGGTCATGTAACGGTCCACCTATAAAAGCTATATTTCTATGTCCCATATTATAAAGAAAATGGACCATATCACAAATCGCCTGTTGATTGTCCATGTTTACAGAACTTATAGGTATCTTTAAGCTAAAATCAGGAATATCTTGACAAACATATACTATAGGCTTGTTATTTCTATGTATCCAGAGCAGATGTTCTTCAGGTATATGAACATTAGCCATTATTATCCCCTCAACCTGTTTGTTCTTTAATACATCTAAAAAATGGATTTCTTTATCCAACTCACCGTTTGTTTCACATATTACGGTGTTGTAGCCAAGAGGAGTCAGTACACTGTTTATACCTTGTAAAATTCTTCCAAATACATTATTTGATATATCCGGAAATAAAACTCCTATCAGTTTATTTGATTTTTTTCTATCTTTTTTCTCAGAAGCGGTTGGTGAATATCCCAATTCAGCTATTACCTTCATTACTTTATTCCTGGTGGCAGGTGATACCGAACTACTCTGATTTATCACTCTGGAGATAGTTGAGATAGAAACACCGGCCGCCTTCGCAACATCATTTATATTGACCATATTTCCCCCTTATGAAAATAAAAATGAAAATCAAATCATAATAATGAAAAACTATGAAAACAATAGCATATTTGCATAGAAAATGCAAGAAAACACACACTTGCATAATCATTTATAAAAACTTTGGGGCATTTGCTAATATCATATTCTTTTTAAATAGTATAGTATATGAGCATAAATAAAGAAAAAATATGGAATGAGGTTGAAGATGGGGCAGATTTTCTACAGACCGAAGGACGGTTGGGTAGGTGACACTATACCTTTTGCATATGACGGTAAATTTTACATATTTTATCTTCATGATGAGCGAAAAGGAAAAACACAGGATGAGTATGGTTACCGAACAAGTTGGAACCTTTTGATTACAGAGGATGGAGTAAATATAAAAGATTGCGGCATTGTACTGCCGGTAGGTGAATATGAAGATGCCGACTATGCTTGTTATACAGGCTCTGTAATAGAAGGAAATGACGGTAAATTTCATATGTTTTATACGGCACAAAATAATTATAATCCTAAATATCATAGAGACGGTAGACCTTTACAATATGTTGCTCATGCTGTCAGTGAAGATCTTATGCATTGGGAGAAGCTTCCGGAGCTTACTTTCGGTGCGGATGAGTCTATATATGAGCCGTTTGATTGGCGTGATCCGTATGTTTTTTTCAATGAAGAAGAAAAATGTTTTGATATGTTATTGGCAGCAAGGTTAAAAGGAGCAAGTGAAAAGAACGGAGGATGTGTCGGACTGTGTAGATCTTATGATTTGGTTAATTGGAAAGCAATGAGTCCGTTTTATAATCCTAAGTCTTATATGACACATGAATGTCCTGATTTATTTAAGATGGGGAATAAGTGGTATTTAATATATTCCACATTTTCAGAAAAATTTGTAACTCACTACAGAATGGCGGACAGTTTGAAAGGTCCATGGGTCGCACCGATAGAAGATACATTTGACGGAAGAGCTTTCTATGCTGCAAAGACTGCAAAGGCAGGAGAAAAAAGGGTAGCTTTTGCATGGGTTCCGACCAAACGTGGTGACAGTGATTTTGGACAATATGAGTGGGGCGGTGATTTTATTGCGCATGAAATAAATCAAAAAGAAAACGGAAATTTATGTGTAAAGCCTGTATCAGGAATATTTAATGTATTTGGTAATGAAATGAAATCGGCAGATATAAGTCCGATAGAAATACAAAATAATGAAGGAGAATCGTTTTATGTAATTGGTGAGATGAATAGTACTTGTATGATAGAGGCTAAGATAGAGTATGGCAGTAATACAAGGTCATTTGGTATAGGGTTAAGGCAGGATAACAGTTTTTCAAATGGTTACTATTTAAGATTTGAGCCGTTCTATAATAGGGTTGTTGCCGATATGTGGCCAAGGTGTATACAAGGAGTGAATCAGTGGTATGTTGACGGCGATAAGCCGTTTATGGTTGAACTTGAAAGACCTTTTGATTATAGAAGTTTGGAGAATAATAAGGTAGACATAAGAGTTATAGCGGATGATACAATACTTTGTCTTTATGTAAATGACATTATGGCTTTGACGATGAGAGCCTACAATAATGAAAGGCCTTTTTGGGGATTTTTTGTAAATGACGGAAGTATAAAAGTATCGGATATTTGTATGTATTATATTTGTAAAGGGGAAAATTATGTATAGGAAAATAGGAGTAATAGGGCTTATAGTCAGCATGGTATTGATTGGTTGTGGAACAAAGTCACAAAGTACACAAAGTTCATCGCAAGCGGAAGGTAAAGACGGTGGGGCAAGAGAAATCCACTATTTTTCATCAAGATCTGCGTCAGATGATACAATAGTGACATTACAGGAAATTACCGATAAATATAATGAGCAAGGCGGAAATATTAAGCTTGTCATTGACAGTAATGCAGACAGAACATCATATGACCAAAAGCTTCGTACTATGATTGCCGGAGGACAGATGCCTGATATGTTTGACTTGGATGCAACACCATATGCCGCTGAGCTGGGAGAAAAGGGTATGCTGACAGATATGGATGCATTTTTAGATGAGATAGGTGAAAAGGACAGTTATATTCCTTTGGCACTTAATTACGGAAGGACTGCTGACGGTAAATTATATACTTTACCGCTTGAGCTTTCTACAGAGATGATTTGGTACAATGTCGATATGTTTAAAGATGCGGGAATTGAGGCTCCAAAGACATTGGATGAACTTTTGGAGGATTGTAAGGCATTAAATGATAAAGGATATACAGCTTTCGGAATAGGTGGAGGAGACGGTTGGCCTTTACTTCGTCTTCTTGCAACATATCCGTTCAGAATGACAGGTAATGATTTCTTAAATGACCTTTCCACAGGGAAGGCAAAGATGTCTGATGAACCCGGAATGAAAGCGGCCGAGTTTATGTCTAATATCGGAAAATATTTTCAACCCGGATTTTCCACTACAGATGTAGCTACAGGCTTGAATTTATTTCTAAGCGGAAAAAGTGCTATGTATCCTACAGGAACATGGGAATTAAATTATTTTACAGATAAGAACAGACCTGAAGGACTGAACGTGGATTATTTTTATATGCCGACAATAAAAGATGCAAAAACAAGTACTAATGATTATTGGGCATTCGGCGGAATAGGATTATCTGTAAATCCTAAAGTTTTTGATGAACAATATAAAGATTATTTGACATTTATAGTAAAAAATTATAGTCCTGCATACTTTGCACACGAACATCTGGCACCGCAAAAAGTGGAGATGAGTGACAACAGTAAATTTGATCCGCTTTTCTTAAAAATAATGGAGGATACAAACAATATAGGTACTACAGCTGCAAGACCTTGGGATGTTGTATTGAATGAGGACGTTATAGCAACGATTAATGATAATCTCCCGGGATTATGTATGGATGAGGAAACACCTGATGAATTTGTAAAGGCTGTGGATGAGGCATTGGATGCAAATAAATAAAAGTATTTTATTGGGGCAAGTCTTTGCCCCATATATTAAATTATTGGAGAATTGATTTATGAAAATTTTAAGAGATAAAAAGGCAATTGCTATTTTTCTATTGCCGGCTTTCATTGTGTATTCTCTTATCGTTATGGTCCCTATAATAGTTTCAATTTATTATAGTTTACTCGATTGGAACGGAATTGGAAAAAAGACTTTTATAGGACTTAATAATTACATAAAACTGATTGGTGACAATGTTTTTAAACAGGCATTTGTTAATAATATACTTTATATTATTATTGTTATGGTATTGCAGTTGGGATTTGGGTTTACAATTGCAGTATTGTTAACATATTTAAAAAAGGGAAGAGGATTTATACAGACGGTATACTATATTCCTTCAGTAATAACGGTTATTGCTATATCACAATTATTTACCGGATTTTATTCATATGAGCCGATGGGGCTGTTTAATATATTTAGAAAGTTATTAGGATTAAAACCTATAGCATTTCTCAGTGAGTACAAAACTGTATTATGGGCTGTAGCATCTGTAGAAGGATGGCAGTATATCGGAATTTATATGATTATTTTTTATTCAGCTCTTGTATCTGTTTCACCTGATATACTTGAGGCGGCAAGAATAGATGGAGCAAGTGAATTGCAAATTTTATTTAATATAAGAATACCGGCAATTTCAAATGTAATTATGCTGTCTTGTATACTTAGTTTGGTAGGGGCACTTAGGGGATTTGCAGCTCCAATGAATATGACAAAGGGTGGACCGAATCATAGATCTGAAATACTTGCAACATATATGTATAAAAAAGCTTTTACAAGTAGAGACTATGGATATGGAAGTGCAATAGCGGTTGTTATTGTCATACTTAGTATTATCGGTGTATTGCTGATAAGTAAATATATGGATAATGAAAGCGAGTAGGTGAACAGATGAAGAAAAATGTGAAGAAGACAGTATATTGGGCTGTTATGATTTTATTTTTAATAATCCAAGGTTATCCTATTGTTTGGTTGATCTTGGCAGGGTTTAGACCGAATATAGAATTGCTTACAGATCCGTTTGGTATCCCGAAGAGTCTTACATTAGAAAATTTTATTAAAATATTTACACAGAGTAATGTTGTGACATATATAAAGAACAGTGCGATAATATCTGTAATATCTCTAATATTTATAGTTGTAATAAGTTCTATGGCATCATTTGCTATAGCAAAAATGAAGTTTGCAGGAAGAAAAAAGATATATAGATATTTTCTTATAGGTTTAACAATTCCATATGCAGTTACGCTGATTCCGCTTTTTACTATGTTTGCAAAGGTTGGACTTATAAATACAAGGATAAGCGTTATATTGCCGCTGCTTGCTTTTCAATTACCTGTGTCGATAATGTTATTTGTAAACTTTTATTCATTTATTCCTAATGAAATTATAGAGGCGGCAGTTATTGACGGAGCAAGTATATATGGTATATACGCTAAGGTAATTATACCGTTGTCAATGAATACGATTATGACCGTGCTTGCAATGAATTTTATAACTGTATGGAATGATTATACATTCAGCCTTGTATTTATAAACAGTACTGAGTTGAAAACAATATCTATAGGATTAGCGGACTTTATAGGTCCAAGAGGTTTAAAAGACTGGGGAGCTACATATGCGGCAATTGCAACATCAATATTCCCTACTTTAGTTATATATTTCGGATTAAATAAAAAGATGACGGCAGGCATGACATTGGGGGCAGTAAAATCATGAGTGATTGTGAATTTATTTTTCGACCGAAATATCATTTTTCATTAAATAAAGGCTGGATAAATGATCCGAACGGATTGGTTTGGTTTTGTGGCAAGTATCATCTTTATTTTCAATGTAATCCGTACAGTAATAATTGGGATAAGATGCATTGGGGTCATGCTGTAAGCGATGATTTGATACATTGGGAAGAGTGCAAGCCTGTTTTGGTTCCTGACAGAATATATGAAGATTATTCTAAAGGCGGATGTTTTTCAGGTTCTGTAGTAGTGTATGAAGATAAGATATATGCATTTTATACGGCTGTAACATTGGTGAATGGTGAGATTACTCAGAGGCAATGTATGGCATATTCTTTTGACGGCTATAATTTTATAAAATACGATAAAAATCCTATTATAGAATCCATAGGTATTGATTTTAGGGACCCTAAAGTTATATATCATGACGGTGAGTGGCAAATGGTTGTTGGTGGTTCTGACGGAAGTGCTTTGGACCGTGACAGCCATGGAAGAATATATTTATTTCATTCTGATGACTTGTATAACTGGACATACGGTGGAATATTGTATGAAGCTAAAGATGGAGAAGGGACAATGTTTGAATGCCCTGATATATTTGAATTAAATGGAAAATGGGTTATCACCGCTTCGCCTATGAATCGCACAGATTTTTTACCTACAATATATATGGTGGGAGATATAAATTTTAAAAACTGTATATTTTGTCATGAATATACCGATACATTGGATTTTGGACCTCATTATTATGCATCACAAGTATACAAGGACAAATATAATCGGTATATTTCTATAGCTTGGATTGGAGGATGGGAATGGATGCCTTGGATAAAGGATCATGGACCGTCTACTGAAGATGGTTATAGAGGAATTATGTCATATCCAAGGCTTGTATACATTGAGGATGGAAGACTGAAGTTATTGCCATATAATAGCGGTAATGATACAAGGGATAAATCGGATTATCCTAATAAACTAAGGGTATCGGATAGATTGAAATCCAATTTATTTAACGAGTTAAAAGAGCATGTTTATATAAACGGAATCGTGTCCAGAAGCAGGAGCAGTACAGATTTAAGTATTTCAATATTTGATATGGAAGGACATAGAATTCTGATTACATTGGATTTTTTATTTGGAAATATTATTACAGATTATACCGAAGCAGATAAATATATAAATAACGGTCCAAGAATTTACAAGGCTGATATACAAGATAAATCGGATATAGAATTTACTGTGTTAAAGGACGGAAATGTTCTGGAGCTATACCTTTTGGACGGTAAATATGATTTTACGTCAATGATATACCCGAAACAGAATAAAATTGGTATTTCTGTTAAGGTAAAAGATGCAGTTGTACGATATAGAGAGATAAATATTGAAGAATAATATGGCGTCAAGATTACTAAAACTATAAAAAGAAACAAACTAAGACAGCATATCAAAATATGCTTAGAGTTTGTTCCTTTTTATTTTAAATTATATTACACTATTGGTAAAATATGTTGACAATTTTTCGGGGGGGGGTGGTAGTATTGTGGAAAATAAATAAGAAGGAAATCTATAGTACTTTATAAAAATACTTATAATTTTAAAATCTCCTGCAACCGACTCTGTATATCATTCGTTATATAAGTGAAGGGCAAAGGAGATTAAAAATATTTTTATTATATGCAACCGACTCCGCTTGTCATTCGTTATATAAGTGAAGGACAAAAGAAAGGAGTAATATATGTATGAAGACATAATCAGACGTATTGTAAAATTGTTAGTGGAATCGTTTATTATTGATAATAAACAAAAGAAAGACATATGGTTGTATATTAAAAGATTTATGTGATTGGGAGACGGCAAATATGTATTGTGGTCATTGCGGTAAGAAGATTTCTGAAGATTCAAACTTTTGTGTTTTTTGTGGTAAACCTACAGAATTACAAAAACCTCAAAATGAATTAGCGGAGTTTGTAAGAAAAGCAAGAGCCGGAGACAAAGATGCTTTTGGAGTTTTATATAATAATACTTACAATCAAGCATTTTATACTGTAAAGTCTATGATTAAAGACGATGATGCGGTGAATGATATATTGCAAGATTCATATGTTAAAGCATTCCTGCATATGGATTCATTCAAAGGTGATGATAAGTTTTTACCATGGATAAAACAAATTGCGGCAAATACAGCAAGAGATTGGCTAAAGAAAAAGAAGCCCATGCTTTTTACAGATTTAAATGATGATGATGACATGGTATTCGAGGAGCAAATCGAGGATGAAAGAGAAGAGAATATACCTGAAAAACTTATAGAGCACAAAGAAACTATAAGACTTATCGGGGAAATTGTCGACAGTTTGCCGGATGATCAAAGAGCGGTTATAGGTATGTACTATTATGAGAATAAGTCGGTAAATGATATCGCAAGTGCTATGGGTGCATCTCAAAGTGCTATAAAGAGCAGACTTAAATATGGTAGAGATAAGATCAAAGCAAAGGTTGAGGAACTTAAAAGCAAGGGTACAAATCTATATGGTCTTGCACCGTTTACATTCTGGTTATTGCTCATACGCAATATGAAAGGTTTTACAACTGAACTTATACCGGATGCAAATATATTACATAATGTAATAGAGAGTATTGACGGTATTTCTCATAATCCGACAAAGACCGGACATATAAAGGATACAGGTAAGGGAAATATAAAAGCACCCGGTGTGGGAGCAGCTGCAGCTACAGGCGGTATGGGCGCTGCAAAAATCATATTGATTGCCTTGATAAGTACTACTGTTATAGGCGGATGTATCTTTGGAATATCAAAGGTAATTGGCGGAAGCAGTGCAGGTAAGGAGGTCGTAGAAGATACTATAGATAAAAACAGTTTATCGGATAAGGTGGAATCTACAATGGAAGAGACCGAGGCAAAAGAAAGTACCGAAGCTATATCGAGTACCGAAGCCGCAGAGAGTATTTCTCCTAATGATGAGGCGCTGGAGCAATACAAAATAGTTGTAGAACAAGCTTCCACATATAAATTCGATGATGATTACGATTTTTCTCCAACAGGTAATTATCAGTATGCTTTAGTAAAGATGAAATCAGATGATCCGGTTCAAACTTTGCTTTTAGCTCAGGAGGTAAGCAATGGAGACAGTTATGTCAGACTTTTTAAATATGATACTGATACGAAAGTTATGCATCAACCATATAAGCCTTATATAGTAGTTAACTTTTCAGGTGGCAGAAATTCTGTCGTTGAAAATTTCAATAAGATGGCTAACGGAGACGGCCTTCGTATATTTGGTGTCAGTAGAGGGAGAGGAGACGTATTGATTCAAAAGGTCACACTTGAGGGGGATAATCTAGATATAGAGGATGTATACACAGGTAAGCTCGGTGATGATATACCTGCTGAATTAGACGGGTTAGAGATCGAATGGCATAACAGCAGTGATTTAAGTGTCTTTGGTACGCAATCAAATAATTAAACAATATACAATATTAGTTTTGGTAACATTTAAAATTTTATATACACATTAGGAGGTATTATATGAAGAAATTTATCGGTTTAGTAGCAGTGGCAGCTTTCAGCAGCATTATGGCATCAAGTGCTTGGGCAGGTACATGGAAGCAGAACAATGTAGGCTGGTGGTTTGACAATGGTAACGGCACTTATCCTGCAAGTACATGGCAGTGGATAGACGGCAACAATGACGGTATAGCAGAGTGCTATTATTTCGACCGTGCAGGATATATGTTGGCAAATACAAGTACACCTGACGGATATCAGGTAAATGCATCAGGTGCATGGGTTCAAAACGGTGCGGTTCAGACAAAGAATCTGAGGGCAAGCAGTCAGACAACAAGTAGCAGACCGAAGCTGGTTTTGTTTGATTTGGAGCCGACATATAGAATTTTTGCTCATAAGGAAAAAAATATAACTGTTACAGATGGTGAGACATGGACAGACACATTAAATATATATCCGGGTGGAATATTTGAATTTTCAAATGAAAAGGGGTACACCAGACTTAGAGCCAAAGTCGCACCTCAGTATAGTTCAGAACAAAATAGTTGTATACTAATAGTATATGGAGATAATGGTAGTGTACTATATAGAAGCGATGAAATGGTACAAGGAGAAACAGAACCTTTTGATATAGATATAGATATATCAGGACAGAGTAAAATTCAGTTTACATGTTCCAGCAAGGCAGGTGCTAATTTAGTTATAAAATCTGCAAGATTTGAATAATATAATATTTTACCAAGTTCAGGTGGGCTATTTTTAGCCCACCTTTAGTTTTGTCTTGTAAACATATTCATAAATTGATATAATTAACTCAAGCAAACCAAGTCAATGTTTTATAGTACGTGGTTTTATTCTTTATTTTATTCTAATCAGTTTCTTTAACAATTTTTTCAGGAGGAAGTATGGCGGAGAAAGACATAACACAAAAGGTGCTTGAGCAGTACAATGATGTTTTTATGGACATAGTGAATGTACTGCTGTTTAACGGTGAGATGGTGGTAAGAGAGGATGATTTGATTGATTTGCCTACAAGCAGTTCAAAAAAGATAGGCAGAAAAATCAACTATCAAGACAGAGATGTAGCAAAGTATTGGCAGGGAAATAAGATAAATATTGCTATGTTAGGGCTTGAAAATCAGACAGACCCTGACAAGCTGATGCCGCTAAGAGTTATAAGCTACGACGGTGCGGAGTATGGGTGGCAATCAAGCAGAAAAAACAGAGACAAGCCGAAATATCCGGTTATCACATTGGTATTGTACATGGGACATAAAGGCAGATGGAATTATCCGAAAAATATAATGGGTGTAGTGGATGTGGATGAGAGATTAAAGCCATATGTAAATGACTATAAAATAAATCTTTTTGAGTTGGCTTATCTGCCTGAGGAAAAGAGAAAGCTGTTTAAAAGTGATTTCAGGGTGGTGGTTGACTATCTGTATCAGGTTCGAAAAAATAATAAATATGAACCTGAGATGTATAAGATAGAACATATAGACGAAGTATTGAATCTGATGTCTGCAATGACAAGTGACAACAGATTTGAAGAAGTGATAGAAGAGGTACATGAAAAGGAGGCAAAGTATATGTGTGAAGTTATTGATATTATGCTGAATAACGGATGGCAGGAAGCTATAGACAGCGGAATGCAACAGGGAATGCAACAGGGAATGCAAAAAGGACTTGAAGAGGGAATGCAAAAAGGACTTGAAGAAGGAATGCAAAAAGGACTTGAAGAAGGAATACAAAAAGGAGCCGAGATTGAAAAGAAAACTATAGCAGAGACCATGAAGAAAAAGGGCCTTGATATAGGTTTAATTATGGAAATTACAGGATTATCAAAGGATAAGATTTTGGCATTGTAATCATCATAAAAATTATATTTTAAATATAGCTGTATCTAATATCTTTTATATATGAGTTACAGCTATATTTTTGCATATAAATAAGGAAGCGAAAATGATAAGATGTAAAGTCACTTAAATGTGCTATAATATACCTATATAGCATTTTTTAAGTATATGTATCAGTATAAAAGTAGGTAAAAGATGGAGAAAGCGATAAAAGAAAAACTAAAAGATATAGAGAAGTATATCTGTGAGAATTTTGATGGGCTGGATATGGATGATCCGGTGGAAGAAGGGTACTTTGACGAGTATGAGAAGATAAGAGGAGCAAATGATAATGAGTTTTACAATTTTGAAAAAGAGTTTGATATAAAGCTTCCGGATGATTTTAAAGAACTGTACAGTTACAAAAACGGAAGCGGATATTTTGAACTTATTCAGTCGGATGTTGACGGCAGAGATATGTCGTTTACATTGATGAGCCTTGAAGAGATGAAAAGGATCAAAGGCTTTTTTCAAAATGTAGATGATTTACTTAGTAATTATTTTGACGGTAATGAGCTTGAATCAAAGAAAGACTCAAGAATAAAGCCGTATATTTTCAATAAATTGTGGTTTCCGTTTGCATCATACTGTGAATGTTGTTATCTGATGCTTGACTTTAATCCTGATAAGGACGGTAAGTCGGGACAGGTGATTTGCTATATACATGATCCGGACGAAGTGGTGTATGCGGCGGAAAGTGTGAAAAAACTTATAGATGATGAACTGACTCTGCTTAAGGATATGTTTGATAAGCAGGATTAAACATGGGATATAAAAGAGGAGTAATATGAGAGAAGAACCGAAGCCCGGAGAGTTTTACAGGCATTTTAAGAATAAATTGTATCAGATAGTTGCAGTGGCCACACATTCCGAAACAAGGGAAAAGCTGGTAATATATCAGGCACTTTACGGTGAGTATGGGGTGTATGCCAGACCGATGGATATGTTTATGAGTGAGGTGGATAAAGAAAAGTATTCGGATGTGAAACAGAAATATCGCTTTGAGAGAATAGAAGATATAGCTAAAGAATCAAAGTCGGATAAAGCATCGGACTCTAAGGTAATTGAACAGGATAAGAAACTTAAAGAAGACAGCGTATCAAATGACAATACTTTAAAGACGGATAAGGATGCCGACTTCGGAAAAGGATATTTTATAGAGTTTCTGGAGGCGGACGATTTAAGTACGAAAAAGGAAATACTTATAGCAAACAGAGAACTTATAAGCGAGAGAGAGCTGGATACAATTTATGAGATATACGGGCTTAAGCGCAGAAAAATAGACAGAGATTTGGATATAGCCGATCTTATAGGTTATTTTGATATGCAACAGCAATACGAGGGGAAAAGACTAAGAAAGTAAATGGCATTTGTAATAGAAGATGAGTTGAAGAAATTGCCGCGTCAGCCGGGTGTATATATTATGCATGATAAAAAAGACGATATTATATATGTAGGTAAGGCGATTTCGTTAAGAAACAGAGTCAGACAGTACTTTCAATCAAGTAAGGACAAGAGTGCAAAGATAAAGCAAATGGTCTCAAAGATTGAAAGATTTGAATATATAGTTACGGACTCTGAATTGGAAGCATTGGTACTTGAAAATAATCTTATAAAAGAGAACAGACCCAGATATAATACAATGCTTAGGGATGATAAGACCTATCCATATATCAAACTTACCGTTAAAGAAGATTATCCGAGGCTTTTGATGGTAAGGCAGATAAAAAAAGACAAAAACAAATATTTCGGCCCTTTTTCAAGCGGTAATGCGGTAAGGGATACTATAAATCTTTTGAATAAAGTATATAAGTTGCGAACCTGCAACAGAAATCTGCCAAAGGATATAGGTGCACAGCGTCCATGCCTTGACTATTTTATACATCAATGTGATGCACCTTGCCAAAACTATATATCAAAAGAGGAGTACAATAAAAATGTCTCCGAGGCACTGCATTTTCTAAGCGGAGATTTTGAACCTATTGTAAATAAGATAAGAAGTGAGATGGAAATGCTTTCATCGGAACTTAAGTTTGAGGAGGCTGCAAAACAAAGAGATTTGTTGAATTCCGTGCTTCATGTCACACAGAAGCAAAAAATAACCTCTGACGATGCCAAGGACAGAGACATTATCGCTATGGCAAAGGATGACAGGGATGCGGTAGTGCAGGTTTTCTTTATCCGTGAAGGTAAGATGGTCGGCAGAGAACATCACTATGTACAGGTGGCAATGGATGATGAGAAAGCGGATATATTGGAGAGTTTTATAAAACAATTCTATGCCGGAACACCTTTTGTACCAAGTCAGATAGTGTCACAGTATGAGTTAAAAGATTCAGAGCTTATCTGCGAATGGCTTTCTACAAAAAGGGGTTCAAAGGTTAATATCATTGTGCCTAAGAAGGGCTCAAAAGAAAAGCTTGTAGAACTTGCAGTAAAAAATGCAGAGATTGTACTGACTAAAGACAGAGAAAAGCTTCAAAGACAGGAAGCAAGAAGTACAGGAGCGGTAAAAGAAATTGAAGAGCTTTTATCATTAAAAAATTTAAACAGAATGGAAGCGTATGATATTTCAAATATTTCAGGTGTTCAATCTGTAGGTTCTATGGTAGTATATGAGAACGGAATGCCGAAAAAAAGCGATTACAGAAAGTTTAAAATAAAGACGGTGATAGGCCCTAATGACTACGCTTCAATGAAAGAGGTTTTGACCAGAAGATTTGAGCATGGAACCGATGAATCAAGTACAGGTTTTAATAAATTGCCTGATATTATTTTGATGGACGGAGGCAGAGGTCAGGTAAATATCTGTCTTCAGGTTTTAGAGGAGTTTAAACTTAATATCCCGGTTTGCGGAATGGTAAAAGATGACAACCACAGAACAAGAGGATTATATTATAATAATGTAGAAATACCTATAGATACACACTCACAGGGTTTTTTACTTATAACAAGAATACAGGATGAAGCACACAGATTTGCAATAGAATACCACAGGAGTTTAAGGTCAAAGACACAGGTAAAGTCTATACTTGATGATATAGAGGGAATAGGCAGTGTGCGAAGAAGAGCTCTTATGAAGCATTTTAAGGATATTGAAAATATAAAGAATGCCACTGTGGAGGAGCTTATGAGTGTGGAAGGGATGAATAAAAAGGCGGCTGTTGCGGTAAATGAATTTTTTATAAAAGCAAAACAAAATGTCTGACTATAGGTTGACATTAAAAAATAAAAAGGAGATTTTTATGTTAAGACATATCGTAATGTGGAAGTTTAATGAGGGGATAAATATCCCGAGAGTAGGCGAGGAAATAAAGACAAGCTTACTGGCACTGTGTGAAAAGATGGATGAAGTGGTAAGAGCGGATGTTGTATACAACACGCTTCCTACAAGTACACATGATATGATACTTTCGATGGATGTATTGGATAAGGCGGCTTTGCAAAAGTATGCAACCTCAAGAGAACATGTAGAGATTGCAGATACATTGATAAAACCGAACACAAACTCAAGAGTGGCTATTGACTATATGGTATAAATAAGATTTAAAGAGACTTATATGCATGATTTTATGTGTATAAGTTTTTTTGTATTTAAAAATATGCAACAATCACTGTATTTATAGGCCTTCTCACATTTGCTATTTAAAAAATTCATGTTATAATGTTTTTTGTATACAGTGATAAGGAATTATCAATGTTGGTAGTAGTGTTGTTTGCCATAATGATTCTTTACTAAAATTGAAAAGTATATCATTGGCGGATTAGCTTAGTAATGAAGGAGAAAGTATGGGGAAAAAGGGTTTTATATTTTTACCCGGTGGATTCAATAGTGTAATTGAAGAATTATCAAAAAAGTATCGTATATATGCACCTGTGCTCAAAGAAAAGGAAGGCAGATTTACAGATACCGATGTAGTTCGATATGATTTTGTAAATGAAGTGGCGGACATTGAGCTTGAGAAGAAGTCCGATTATTCATTTAAGGAGATTTTAACTCCGCTTTCACAGACATTATTTTTCTTCACGGAAAATGATGTGAAGGAAGCAAATGTTGATGAGAGAGAGGTCTTGGTATTCTTAAGAAGTTGCGATTTGAATGCATTAAAAAGACTTGATCAGATTTATCTTAAAAACGGTAGAGAAGAAGACTATTTCTATGCCCGTATCAGAGATAAGGTGAAGTTTGTACTTATGGGTTGCGCTCACTCATATGAGGACTGTTTCTGTGTGGATATGGGTACAAACAGAGCTGATGACCTTGATTTCAGTTTTTCGGTTGACTATATTGACAACAAATTCAGATGTCAGCTTAAGGATGAGACTCTCAGTTCTATATTTGAAAATAATGCTCTTAAAGAAGAAGATGTTACACCTATGTTTGTAACAGAGAATGAGACAAGAGTTAAGTTGCCGGGAGAGGTACCTCTTTCGATATTTACATCCGATATGTGGGATGAATATACTGCAAGGTGCATAGGATGCGGAAGATGTAACTATGTTTGTCCTACCTGTACCTGCTATACAATGCAGGATGTATACTATACGGATAACGGCAAAGTCGGTGAGAGAAGAAGAGTCAATGCTTCATGTATGGTAGACGGATATACCAATGTGGCAGGCGGCGGAGAATACAGAAAGAAACACGGAGACCGTATGAGATTTAAGACTATGCATAAGATTTATGACTTTAGAAAGCGTTTCGGCTACAATATGTGCGTAGGCTGCGGAAGATGTGATACGGTATGCCCTGAGTATATTTCATTCTCAAATATTATTAACAAAGTAACAGCTAAGGTAGAGGAGGTGCAAAATGAGAACTAATCCTTATATTCCATTTCCGTCAAAAATTTTAGATGTTATTAAACATACAAAGAAAGAATACACTTTCAGAATGGAATTTCACGGTGATGTAAAGCCGGGACAGTTCTTTGAGGTTTCTATACCTAAGTTCGGTGAGGCGCCTATTTCCGTAAGCGGAATTACCGAAAACAGTGTGGATTTGACTATACGTAAGGTAGGTAGAGTTACAGATGAGGTATTTGAAAACTATGTCGGAGATACATTATTCCTTCGCGGACCTTACGGTAACGGCTTTGATGTAGATAAATATACGGACGGTGAGTGTGTGGTGGTAGCAGGCGGTACAGGTGTTTCTCCTGTTCGCGGTGTTATAAATGCTCTTGCTGCAAGTAAAGATTCTAAAGATAAGCATGTAATACTGGGATTCAGAAGCCCTTCGGATATGCTATTCAGAGATGATATTGCAGACTGGGAAAATAAGATTGACCTTATCTTAACAATGGATAAGGAAGCACAAGGTTACACCGGAAATGTCGGACTTGTAACCAAGTTTATTCCTGAGCTTAAGTTGAAGAATATTGAAACGGCACAGGCTGTAGTGGTAGGACCTCCTCCAATGATGAAATTTTCGGTAATAGAGCTTTTGAAGCTTGGATTTAAAGAGGAGAACATTTGGGTTTCTTATGAGAGAAAGATGTGTTGCGGTATAGGAAAATGCGGACATTGTAAGGTAAATGACACTTATATATGCTTGGACGGACCGGTATTTAACTATGTTGACAGTAAAGCTTTGATTGATTAGAGAGGTGAATAATGGATATAAATGTAAAAAAACTTAAGAAAAACGCCTTTCGTGTATCTAAAGTGCGTGGTGAAACAGCATCAAGAGTAAGAATGCCGGGCGGTTATATAGATGCCGAAAGTATGAAAAGAATATCTGAAATTGCCGATAAGTACGGCAACGGAAGTATATTTATAACAAACCGTCAAGGTGTTGAGATTCCGGGAATTAAGATTACAGATATGGATGCCGTAAACAAGGAAATTCAGCTCATTATCGACCATGAGGGTACAAATCAGGAAAAGAGAGATACAGGCTATGCCGCATCCGGAACAAGAAATGTGGTTGCCTGTCCGGGAAAGAGACTTTGCCCTTTTGGTAACTATGACACCACAGAGTTTGCAAGAAAGATGGAGAAGCAGATCTTCCCTAACAACCTGCACTTTAAGGTAGCTTTTACAGGTTGCTCAAACGACTGCGCAAAAGTTCGTATGAATGACTTCGGTATTATGGGAATGACGGAGCCGCAGTATAATCCTGACAGATGCGTAACTTGTGAGGCATGTGTAAAGGGATGTAAGCAAAAAAGTGTCGAGGCTTTAAGAGTAGTTAACGGCAAGATTGAAAGAAATACCGAAAAATGTATAGGATGCGGTGTATGTATTACAGTATGTCCTACAAGAGCATGGACAAGAAGTAAGGAAAAATACTACAGACTTGTTTTGCTTGGAAGAACAGGAAAGAAAAACCCGAGACTTGCAGAGGACTTTATCAAATGGGTTGATGAAGACAGCATTTTAAAGATTGTAAAGAATGCGTATGCCTATGTTGAGAGATATATTGATACAAATGCTCCTGACGGTAAGGAACATGTCGGATATATTGTAGACAGAACAGGTTTTGAAGAGTTCTATAAGTGGATTATGGAAGGTGTAACCTTAGGACCTAAGGCTGAGGTTGCAAAAACTATGTACTGGGGCGGAAAACATTACGACCACGAATAGATTTTTGTTTAAAAACAAAAACAAACCTCATTGTATGCAGAATAGTACACAAAATACAATGTTTATCATTTGCATTTATTTTTTAAATTGGTATAATGAGAATCGAAGAAATAATTATATATTATTTATTATAAACAATTACTTAGTAGGAGGAATAAAATGGCTAAGAGACAAATGAAGACCATGGATGGTAATCAGGCAGCTGCTCATGCATCGTATGCTTATACTGATGTTGCTGCAATTTATCCGATAACACCATCATCTGTCATGGCAGAGCACACCGACGAGTGGGCAACAGACGGTAGAAAGAATATTTTCGGCCACACTGTTCAAGTAACAGAAATGCAATCAGAGGCAGGTGCTGCAGGTGCAGTTCATGGTTCTCTTTCAGCTGGAGCTTTGACAACAACATATACAGCTTCACAGGGCCTTCTTCTTATGATCCCAAATATCTATAAGATGGCAGGAGAGCAGCTTCCGGCAGTTATCAATGTTTCTGCTCGTGCTATTGCAACACATGCACTTAGTATTTTTGGAGATCATTCAGATGTTTATGCTTGTCGTCAGACAGGTGCCGCAATGCTTTGTTCATCATCAGTTCAGGAAGTTATGGATTTAACACCTGTTGCTCATCTTTCAGCAATAAAGGGAAAAGTTCCGTTTATCAACTTCTTTGACGGTTTCAGAACATCACATGAGATTCAGAAAATTGAAACTTGGGATTACGCAGATCTTAAGGATATGGCTGATATGGATGCTGTCGCAGCTTTCAGAAAGAATGCACTTAATCCTAATCATCCTGTAGAGAGAGGATCGGCACAAAACCCTGATATCTTCTTCCAGGTAAGAGAAGCAAGCAATCCTTATTACGATGCATTACCTGCAATTGTTCAGGACTATATGGACAAGGTTAATGCTAAAATCGGTACAGATTACAAATTATTTAACTACTACGGTGCTGCTGATGCTGAGACAATCATCATCGCTATGGGTTCAGTTAACGATACAATAGAAGAGACAATTGATTACCTTTTAAAGCAGGGTGAGAAGGTCGGAGTTGTTAAGGTAAGACTTTACAGACCTTTCAATGCACAGGCACTTGTTGATGCTATTCCTGACAGCGTTAAGAGAATCGAAGTTCTTGACAGAACAAAGGAACCGGGATCACTTGGTGAGCCGTTATGGCTTGACGTTGTTGCAGCACTTAAGGGAACTAAGTTTGATGCTGTTCCTGTATTCAGCGGTCGTTACGGTCTTGGATCAAAAGATACAACACCTGCTCAGATAGTTGCAACATTCCACAACACAGAGAAGAAGAGATTCACAATCGGTATCAACGATGATGTTACACATCTTTCACTTGAGCAGGGTCCTTCACTTGTTACAACACCTGAGGGAACTACAAACTGTAAGTTCTGGGGTCTTGGTGCCGACGGTACTGTAGGTGCAAACAAGAACTCTATCAAGATTATCGGTGATAACACAGATATGTATGCACAGGCATATTTTGACTATGACTCAAAGAAGTCAGGCGGTGTTACAATGAGCCACTTGCGTTTCGGTAAGAAGCCTATCAAGTCAACATATCTTATTCATAAGGCAAACTTTGTAGCATGTCACAATCCTGCATATATCAGAAAGTACAACATGGTACAGGAACTTGTTGACGGCGGTACATTCCTGCTTAACTGTACATGGTCTGATGCAGAGCTTGAAGAGCATATCCCTGGACAGGTTAAGAAGTATATCTATGACCACAAGATCAACTTCTATACAATCGACGGTGTAAAGATCGGTATTGCTACAGGTATGGGACCTACAAGAATTAACACAATTCTTCAGTCCGCATTCTTTAAGCTTTCAGCTATCATTCCTGAGGATCAAGCAATTGACCTTATGAAGAAGGCTGCTGAAAAGACTTATGGAAGAAAAGGTGAGGATGTAGTTAAGAAGAACTGGGCAGCTATCGAAGAAGGTGCTAAGAACGTTCATAAGGTAGAGGTTCCTGCAAGCTGGGCTGATGCAAAGGATGAGGGACTTGATTATCCTGTACATACAGAGGGTAGAGAGGATGCAATAAAGTTTGCAAATACTATCCAGACAGCTGTAAGTGCGCAAGAGGGTAACAATCTTCCTGTATCAGCATTCGTTGACTACGTTGACGGTACAACACCTGTAGGTACATCAGCATATGAGAAGCGTGGTATTGCTGTAAATATGCCTATCTGGAACAGTGATAACTGTATTCAGTGCGGTTTCTGTTCATATGTTTGTCCTCATGCTGTTATCAGAACAGTTGCTCTTACAGAAGATGAGGCTAATGGTGCTCCTGAGGGAATGAGCGTACTTCCAATGACAGGTATGCCAAACTACAAGTTTACAGTAGCTGTATCAGCTCTTGACTGTACAGGTTGTGGTTCTTGTGCTAATGTATGTCCTGGAAAGAAGGGCGAGAAGGCTCTTACAATGCAGAGCATGCCTGAGAATGTTGAGCGTCAGAAGTGGTTTGACTATGCAACAGCTACACCTGAGAAGCCTGAGGTTATTGCCAAGTTTAAGGAGACTACAGTTAAGGGTTCACAGTATAAGAAGCCTTTACTTGAGTTCTCAGGAGCTTGTGCAGGTTGTGGTGAGACACCTTATGCAAGACTTATCACACAGCTCTTCGGTGAGAGAATGTACATTTCAAATGCTACAGGTTGTTCATCAATCTGGGGTAACTCTTCACCTTCAACACCTTATACAGTAAACGCTAAGGGACAGGGTCCTGCTTGGTCAAACTCATTGTTTGAGGATAATGCCGAGTTCGGTTACGGTATGTTCCTTGCTAACGAGGCACTCAGAAACGGTCTTAAGACAAAGGTAGAGGCAATTGCCGAGAACGGTTCAGATGAGCTTAAGGCAGCAGCTAAAGAGTACCTTGATACATTTACAGTAGGTGCACTCAACGGAAGCGCAACAGACAGACTTGTAGCTGAGCTTGAGAAGCTTAATACACCTGAGGCTAAGGAAATCCTTGACAATAAGGAATTCTTATCAAAGAAGAGCCAGTGGGTATTCGGTGGTGACGGTTGGGCTTACGATATCGGTTTCGGCGGTCTTGACCATGTAATTGCCAGCGGTAAGGATGTAAACATCATGGTATTTGATACAGAGGTTTACTCAAATACAGGTGGACAGAGTTCAAAGGCAACAAAGACAGGTGCTGTAGCACAGTTTGCTGCCGGCGGTAAGGATACAAAGAAGAAGGATCTTGCAAGTATTGCAATGAGCTACGGTTATGTATATGTAGCACAGATCGCTATGGGTGCTGATTACAACCAGACTGTTAAGGCATTAGCTGAGGCTGAGGCTTATCCGGGTCCGTCACTTATTATCGCTTATGCTCCATGTATCAACCACGGTATCAAGAAGGGTATGAGCAAGGCTATGACAGAGGAGAAGCTTGCAGTTGAGTCAGGTTACTGGAACAACTTCAGATTCAACCCTGCTGCAGAGAACAAGTTCACTCTTGATTCAAAGACACCTACAGGTGACTACCAAGAGTTCCTTAAGGGTGAGGTTCGTTACGCATCTCTTGCACTCAAGGATCCTGAGAGAGCAGCTAAACTCTTCGAGAAGAATGAGGAAGATGCTAAGGAAAGATTTACATACCTTGAGAAGCTTGTAACTCTTTATTCAAAATAAGATAAATTGATATTTTTATATAAAGTAACAGATAGATTCTGTTAAGTGTACAAACGGAAGCCGCTTTTGCGGTCAAAGGGAGTCGGTACTTTAAGTGCCGGCTCTTTTTGTATTAAAATGTTTTATTTACTTGTTATAATTGTGAACTTGGGATAAAATAGAAGTATAAAGTTAGACTGGGAGACAATATGTATAAAGATAATGAAATATGGGTGGCAAGCGACGGCGAGACCAAATTATGTATAAAGACAAATTTTGCAAACAGGCACGGACTGATAGCGGGTGCAACCGGAACAGGTAAGACAGTAACCCTAAAGGTTATGGCGGAGTCATTTTCGGATGCCGGAGTGCCGGTATTTTTCTCAGATATTAAGGGAGATTTGTCAGGTATGTGTAAGCCGGGAGAAGAAAAGGAGAGCATTACCAAGAGAGTATCTGAGCTCGGACTTGGCTCAGACTTTAATTTTAAGGCTTATCCTACCTGTTTTTGGGATATTTTCGGCAAGAGAGGGTTACCTCTTAGAACGACTATATCCGAGTTCGGACCTATGCTCTTATCAAAACTGCTTGAACTTAATCAGATACAGAGTGATATCTTAAATATAGTATTCAAGATTGCAGATGATGAGGGGCTTTTGCTGCTTGATCTTAAGGATCTCAAGAGTATGTTAAACTATGTAAGTGAGAATGCGGCAGACTATAAGGCCGAATACGGAAATATAGCACCCCAGAGTGTAAATGCGATAATGAGAGGACTTGTATCACTTGGAGATAAGGGCGGAGATATATTCTTCGGTGAGCCTGCCATAGATATAAGAGACTGGTTTGTGACAAAGGACGGCAAAGGTATGATAAATATCTTGGATGCCACAACCATTATAAACGATCCGAGCATATATGCTACATTTATGCTGTGGATGCTTGCGGAACTTTTTGAAATAATGCCTGAAGTAGGCGATCTTGATAAGCCGAAGATGGTATTTTTCTTTGATGAGGCACACCTTTTGTTTAAGGATATGCCTAAGGCACTTCTTCAAAAGATAGAACAGGTTGTAAAGCTTATAAGATCAAAGGGCATCGGTGTATACTTTATCACACAGAGTCCGAGTGATATACCTGGTGAAGTGCTTTCACAGCTTGGAAATAAGGTACAGCACGCACTTAGAGCGTATACACCTGCAGATCAAAAAGCTATAAAGGCTGCTGCAGCAAGCTATAGATCAAATCCGGATTTTGATACGGAGGAAGCTATTACAAACTTGGGCATAGGAGAGGCGGTAGTCTCATTTATAGGTGATGACGGTGCTCCTGCCATGGTCAGAAAAGCGAAAGTACTTCCGCCGCAGTCATATCTCGGAGTAATCGACGATATGCTTAGAGCAACAGTTATTTCAATGTCGGATCTTGCAGCTAAGTATAAGGATATGGTTGACAGGGATTCAGCATACGAGTTTTTACAGAGATTACAGGTGGAAACTTCAAAAAAGCAGGAAGAAGAAAAACAGGCCGAGATAGACAAAAAAGAGGCCGAAAAGCAGGCAAAGCTTGCACAAAAAGAAGCTGAAAAGCAAGCAAGAGAGGCCGAGAAGGAAGAAAAGAAGAAAAAAGACGCCATAAAGAAGGGCGTAGCAAGCGTGGCAGGAACTGCCGCAGGCACTATAGGAAGACAATTGGGTAAAACACTTGGAAAATCAGGTGGAAAGTTCGGCTCAAGTCTGGGTGGAAATCTTGGAGCAAGCCTTGGAAGGGGTATACTTTCCACACTGTTCAAATTATAAAAATATGAATATACGTGAAGATGTAGAACTTAGAGAGGAGTTGACTCTCAGTAAATATGCAGCTCTCAGTAAGAATACTTTGGGAAGAGACAGATATGAAGAGCCCTGTGGTATAAGAACCGTATATCAAAGGGACAGAGACAGGATACTTCATTCAAAGGCTTTCAGAAGATTAAAGCATAAGACTCAAGTATTTTTAGCCCCTGAGGGAGACCACTATCGTACTAGGCTTACACATACTCTTGAGGTAGCACAGATTGCAAGAACCATAGCTAAGTCACTTAGACTTAATGAAGATTTGACAGAGGCTATTGCACTTGGACATGACCTCGGGCATACACCTTTCGGTCACTCGGGAGAAGATGTATTAAATGAAGTCTGTTCATACGGATTTGCACACTATGAGCAAAGCGTAAGAATAGTTGAGTTTCTTGAAAAATCCGGAAAGGGACTCAACCTTACAAAAGAGGTAAGAGACGGCATATTAAATCACAGAACCAGTGGAAATCCGTCCACACTTGAAGGACATGTAGTCAGGTTGTCAGATAAAATCGCATATATCAACCATGATATTGACGACTCTATCAGGGCACATATATTGGTGGAAGATGATATACCCGGTGAATACAGCGATATATTGGGACATTCGGTCAGAGAGCGACTGAATAATCTTATACATGGAGTTATAGAAGAAAGTATAGATAAACCGCAAATCTCTATGAATAAAGAGAAGTATAAGGCAATGATGGGGCTTAGAACATGGCTTTTTAAGAAGGTATACCACAATGAAGTGCCTAAGTCACAGGAAGGCAAGGCAAAGGCTATGATAAAGTCACTTTTTGATTACTATATGTTGCATACAGACAAGCTTCCGGATGAATATATCTATTTTATAAAAGAGTTAAATCAGGATATGGAACTTGTAGTATGTGACTATATTGCGGGTATGACAGATTTATATGCGATTGAAAAGTTTAAAGATTTATTTGTTCCGAAGTCTTGGGATGTATATTAAGGAGGCGAGGCTTGTATTATTCAAATGATATAATAGATGAGGTCAGGTCCGCAAATGATATAGTGGATGTGATTTCAAGCTATGTGAAAATACAAAAAAAAGGTGCAAATTATATGGGGCTATGCCCCTTTCATTCAGAAAAGTCTCCTTCATTTTCGGTATCACCGAGTAAACAGCTTTTTCATTGCTTCGGTTGCGGTGTAGGAGGAGATGTAATCACATTTATCAGGCAGTATGAGAACTATTCGTTTGGCGAGGCGCTTTCACTGCTTGCAAAGAGAGCAAATATTGAACTGCCGCAGTTAAGTGACAGTGATAGAGCACAAAACGATGAAAAAAATATCATACTTGAAATAAACAAGACGGCAGCCAGATACTTCTATGATACTCTTTTTTCAAAAGACGGCAAGGAAGGGCTTGACTATTTTAACTTAAGGGGACTTGACGCTAAAGATATAACACATTTCGGACTTGGATTTTCAAAAAAGACTCCAAACGATTTATATAAATATCTGAAAGAGCAGGGCTACGATGATGCTATACTCAAAAAAAGCGGACTTATAAATATTGATGAGAGAGGTGCAAGAGACAGATTTTGGAACAGAGTAATGTTTCCTATAATAGATGCAAACTCCAGAGTAATAGGTTTTGGAGGAAGAGTGATAGGCGACGGACTTCCAAAGTATGTCAATTCACCTGAAACGATTGCATTTGATAAAAGCAGGAATCTGTACGGCTTGAATTTTGCAAAGAGAACAAAAAGAGACTTCTTTTTACTGTGTGAGGGATATATGGATGTTATAGCACTTCACAAGGGAGGTTTTGAAAACTCGGTTGCAAGTCTGGGTACCGCACTTACCCCACTTCATGTAAAGCTTTTATCAAGATATACAAAAAAAGTAGTACTTACATATGACTCTGACGGAGCCGGTATAAATGCCGCAAAAAGAGCAATTCCACTTTTAAAAGAAGAGAATATAAATGCAAAAGTACTCTCAATGGCACCGTACAAGGATCCGGATGAGTTTATCAAAAATCTTGGCAGTGAGGAATTTGAGAGGAGGATCGATGCCGCCGACAATGCGTTTCTTTGGGAAGTGGAAATACTGAAAAAAGACTATAATCTGAATGAACCGGATGAGAGAACAAACTTTTATAGAGAAGTTGCAAGGATGTTAAGTACATTCAGTGAGAAACTTGAACGAGAAAATTATACTCATGCGGTAGCAAACAGGCTGATGATTGACTACAAATCACTTTTTGATATGGTAAATTCCTACGGCTTTGCTTCAAACACATTGAAAAAAGAAGAACCGAAAGAGAAGAAAAAAACGGATGACGGATACACAAAGGCACAGGGACTGTTACTTACATGGATAGTTGAAGAAGTGGAACTTTTTGACAAGATAAGTGAATATGTTTCACCGATTCACTTTGGTGAAGGATTTTACAGAGATGTTGCAACAAGGATATTTGAAAAGATAAAACATGGAGATTTTAATTTTTCAAATATTTGTGACGACTATACAGATGATATAGAAAAGCAGAAACTGCTTTCAAAAATACTGAACACTAATCTTGGGACAAACCTCAGTGATGACGAGAAGAAGAAGGCAATCACTGAAAGTATACTAAAAATCAGACAGGCGAGCTTAGACGAGAAGAGTAAAAATGCAAAAGGAATTGAGGAGTTTCAAGAAATCATAAAAGAACAGGCGATTTTGAGAAAGCTTCGTGTGGATTTAGATTAGTGGAGGAAGTATGAGGGGGAAGAATATAGAAAATGAGTTTGAAAAAATACTCAAAAAAGATGTTGACGGAAAATTGACCACTTTGAAAATTCAAAGAATCTTCTCTGAAAATGATATCCCGAAAGAATACCTTCCGGAGTTTATAGAATTCCTTGAAAAAAAAGATATTACTGTAGAAGAAGAGGATGATAAGGAACCGACAGATTTTGACTGTGAGTCGGATCCTGAGGAGTATATACTTTTAAAGGATACTGAATTTGAAGATGAGTTTGACGAAGAAGATATCAAGGATCTGAAAGATATAGATTTGAATATTTTGGAAAGTTTGGATGACTATGTCGCAATAGAAGATCCTATAAAGATGTACCTGAAGGAAATCGGCAAAATACCTCTTCTAAGTGTGGATGAGGAGATGAATCTTGCAAAGAAAATTTGTGCTCCGGATGAGAATGTCAGAAAAGAAGCCAGAAAGAAAATGGCGGAGTCCAATCTCAGACTTGTAGTAAGTATTGCAAAAAGATATATGGGCAGAGGGATGCAGCTTTTGGACCTTATACAGGAGGGAAACCTGGGACTTTTGCGTGCTGTTGAAAAGTTTGACTATCAAAAAGGATTCAAATTTTCAACTTATGCCACATGGTGGATAAGACAGGCAATAACGAGATCTATTGCCGACCAGGCAAGGACTATAAGGATTCCGGTACATATGGTGGAAACTATCAACAGGCTTATAAAGATACAAAGAAAGCTTGTTCAGGAGCTTGGAAGAGAACCTAAGCCTATTGAGGTGGCTAAAGTCATGGGAATTCCTGTGGCTAAGGTTAGAGAAATAATGAGTTTTGCACTTGAGCCGGTATCTATGGAGACTCCTATAGGGGATGAGGATGATTCACACCTTGGAGATTTTTTACAGGACGCAAACGCCAAAATTCCTGTCAATTTTGCAATGGATGTGCTTTTACATGACCAGTTGATGGAGGTTATAAAGTCACTGACTGAAAGAGAACAAAAGGTCATACTCCTAAGATTCGGACTTGAGGACGGGAAGCCAAGAACACTTGAAGAGGTCGGAAAGGTCTTCGGTATCACAAGGGAGAGAATCAGACAGATAGAGGCAAAAGCACTCAGAAAGCTTCGCAATCCGTCAAAGGTAAAAAGATTAAAAGATTTTTTGGAATAGAGGATAAGATGAAGTTGTCAAAGAGGTTGCAGACTATTGCCGATTTTGTGAAAAAAGGTGCAGTAGTTGCAGATATAGGTACAGACCATGCACATATACCTATTTATCTTATAAAAAATAATATCATATCTAAAGCCTATGCCTGTGATATAAATGCAGGGCCGTTGGAAAAAGCAAAGGAAAATATAAATTACTACGGAGTAAAAAATATTGAACTCAGGCTTTCAAACGGCCTTGAAAAACTTAAAACAGATGAGGCTGATACATTTATTATAGCGGGTATGGGAGGAGAACTTATTATTGATATTTTAGATAGAGGACAAGGTTTCTTCGACAAGAAAAATACTTTTATACTTTCACCCCATACAAAAATAGAAGAAGTAAGAAATTACCTTTTAAGAAAAGGTCTTAAAATACTGAAAGAAGATATGTGTATTGACGAGGGCAAGTTCTATACCGTTATGGAAGCCGTATATATGGGTAAGACTTTTTCTTATACAAAGGGTGAACTGCTTTTTGGAAAATATCTGATTGATAATAAAAATCCTGTCCTTTTTGAGTATCTCAAAAAGGAAAAGCAAAAGTACTTAAGTATCATTTCAGCTGATGGCATAAATGATACAAGAAGAAGGGAACTTAAAGACAGACTTGACATAATTGAGGAGACAATAAATGAAATGCAGTGAGATTTTTGAATATTTAACTAAGCTATATCCTCTTGAGCTTGCTATGGACTGGGATAATTCAGGATTTTTACTTGGAAAAAGTGATAAAGAGGTAAGAAATGTCTTGGTAGTACTTGATATTACAAATGAAGTACTTGACTACGCCGGAGCAAAGAGTATTGATTTGATTGTGTCACATCACCCGATTATTTTTTCAGATATAAAGAGAATTACAGATGACACACTCCTTGGAAACTATATTTTAAAGATACTTAAAAATGATATTTCTGTGATTGCAATGCATACAAATTTTGATATTGCAAAGGGCGGCATGGCGGATATCTGCAGTGAGAGGCTTGGACTGAGCAATACCTGTGTATTTGAAATAACAAATATATGTGACGGAGAAGAGCTTGGTGTAGGTAAAATAGGCGACTTAAAAAAAGATATGTCACTTGATGAACTTATCGAACTTGTAAAGGCAAAGTTTAATTTGAAGCATGTAAGTGTCTTTGGAAGGGAAAATATAAACTCTAAAATAAGAAGAGTTGCAATAAGCCCGGGCTCAGGTAAGGGAATGTATAAGTACGCTATAAAAAGAGCGGATGTCCTTATAACAGGTGATATTACACATCATGAAGGACTTGATGCAGCCAATGACGGGGTCTGCATTATAGATGCAACACATTATGGACTTGAGCATCTTTTTGTAGAAAAAGTAAAATCAGATTTGATTAGGCTTAATAATATAGAGATTTTTGAGTATAAGAATACAAATCCGATTGAGATAGTGTAGGGTATGTAAAAATACTACCGTAAAAAATCCGGTAGTATTTTTAAATTTTTCTATTTAAAAATTTATAGACATATGTTATATTGGATACAATATAAATTGTTAGAGGGAGGTGAGTAGGAATTTTAAATTTTATATATAAACATTTCAAGAAGATCTTAGCGGTCTTTTTTGTATGTTTACTTGCTTACCTGTTTAAAGATACACTTGCAAATATAGCAACACCGTCAAACTCCGAGTTTAGGGATATGGTGATAACACCTGACGGCACAGTGGCAACACCGACAAATGCCGGAAGGTATGAGGTAAATCTTGACGGTATAAGTGTAATAGTCAGTGCACCTGAAGGAAGTTTTGACAGAGAAGTTTTTCTTAAGGCATCCAGAGTGGATGATAACGAAGATGTAAAGAGATTACTTTCAAAAAATTTAAATATTGATACGGATTCAAAAGAAACACTCACCGAGTCTGAAGATAAAGAAAGCGAAAATACCGAAGAAAATATAGATAATGTAGAAAACTCGGCTACCGAGGAGCCTTTTACAGATGAAGGAAGTTTAGACAGCGATGTGACTGAGGGTGAAGAATATGTAGACAGCACCATATCTTTAGATATTCATTTTGAAGATGAAAGCGGTAGTGAGGTGGAACCGCTAAAACAGGTGTATGTAAATATAAAGCTTGACAGCGGACTGATACCTAAAGGAATAAATCCTGAGGATGTGCAAATATATCATATAAAGGATGATGAGAGTATAAGTAAAGTAGATGATATTGCTCTTACCAAAGATAAGGATGATGACAGTATCACCACTAATTTCAGTACCGACAGCTTTTCAACATTTGCATTACATTGGGGATCGGCAAACAGCAGATTCTATGTAAATGTAAAATATGTCGATACAAACGGAAATGAGATAACCGCAGATCCGAGTAAGCTTGAACTGTTTAAAAACAATAATAACGGAGTATTCGGCAATGACAATGATAAAATAACCCCGAGAGAACTTGATACCGGCATTGTCGGTATGAGGTATAAATATGCCAGGGTTGTAATGTCAAACGGAACTGTAGTAAATAATGTACTGCAAATAGAAAGAGAAACAAGCCTTATAAAGGGACTCAGGTATACGGTGGACGGTACCAATTGGGTAGTATTTTCATCCACTGAAATGAGAAATCTTGAACTTGTATATGAGCCTGAAAGCAGGACTATTTCAAACCGAAGAATAAGGACTGATATAAGCAAAACTGTAGAAGATCCGGATAAGGACGGAATCTATGACCTTACACTTACAATAAATAATCAGACCGGAAGTACCTCAAACAGAACGAATATGGATGTACTGTTCTTACTTGATACTACAAGCAGTATGAGTGAGGGTATCTCAGGCAGCGGTACGGATCCTAAAATATCTTCAGTTTACAGTGTACTTAGAAACGTAATAAGAAATAATTATTTTGACAGCAGTAAATATAATGTTAACTATGCATTGGTAGGAATTGACAGTGATCCGCATCTTTATCAGAACTGGACAAGTAACGGAAATACACTTATAAGTAAAATTCCTGTAAGTCCGAATAATGTAAGCAGAATAAATTATGAAAAGGGATTTGTTAAGGCAAACGAGATTTTTAGAAACGGTAGAAGCGATGCGCAAAAGGTTCTTATCTTTATTACGGACGGAAACCCTACTTACTATACCAATCATAATACAGGTTGGAATGAAGGTCATGTAATTAACAGATACAGTACAATGGCGATGCTTCACGGACAGTTCGCATTGTATGCTATAGATTTGGACTATTTCTTTTCAATAGGTCTTGGAAATCAAGGAGATTATGATAAGCTCAAATTATTGACAAATTCAAATGACTCTGACAGTCCTGTAAGAGGATATAAGGGTATCACCCTGCCTACTCCGGGAGTGGAGGTAGGTGCAAGTCCATATTCGGCAGGAAGTAAAAATGATTTTTTAAACAGGATGAGGGAAATAGTCAATGTTTTAAAAAATCCGAGGGTGAGTAATGTTGTATTGGAGGATAAACTGAGTCAATATGCAATGATTGCCAAAGATCCTTCAGGTAATCCGTATCCGCTTGAGATAGAAGTGTTGGGACCGACAGGTATACATACCGGTAATTATATAGCTACAAATATGTACAGACTGTTTTCTACTCCGAGAAACAGCCTCGCCGATATTGTATCGTCATATAATGCTTCTACAAAGACTATAAGACTTGAGTTTCCGTATGCTTATACCTTGGAGACCGGGTATACATATATGATTAAGGCGAAGATACAGACTACACAGCAGGCAAATGCCATATACTCAAGTACAGGACATTTCCAAAAAAAACAGTAACGGAAGTGATGTGGTGGGAGACCCGGGAACAGGTTCAAAGTCATCAAATCAAAAAGGATTTTATTCAAACGATTTGGCCACACTTACATATAAATATAAGGACAAGGAAATAGTTGAGACGTTCAAAAAGCCTGTTATACAGCCATATATCAAACCTGTACCTACAGGGGTCTCATTCAAGATGACTTATGCTATAATATTCATATCAGCGTCAATTTTTTCTGTTCTAATATTCTTCTTTAGAAGAAAGAGAGATTAGTACATAAATAAAAATATAAAAAGATTGGAGGATTTTATATATAGAGGAAAAGGAAAAAATCAAAAAAAGAAGTATGGCGGAGCTGAAGTCTTTTATTTTAAGACTGATAACACTTGCTGTGATGATTTATGTACTGATATTCATTATATTCGGTGTAAGGATTTCACCGAATAATGAGATGTTGCCAAGAGTCAGAGCGGGAGATTTGCTGTTTTTCTATAGACTTGAAAATAAGTTCAAGTCGGGGGATGCCGTCTGTTATAAAGTAGACGGTGAAAAGTATGTTGGAAGAGTGGTAGGTGCTTCCGGAGACAGTATTGATATAGACGACAACGGAAATGTTATATTAAACGGGGCAGTACTGGTAGAGAATGATATCAAAGGCAGCACAGGAAAATACGACACAAATGTTACATATCCGATAGTGCTTGGAGAAAATGAATACTTTATACTTGCAGACAACAGAACACTTGCAAAGGACAGCAGGTATTTCGGAGTTATAAACAAGAAGAGTATTGAGGGTAAAATAATTATTGTTATAAGAAAGGATAATATATGATGTTAAAAAGAATTATGACTTTTGCGGCGGTGTCCGCCATGACAGTTGCATTGGCAGGCAGTGCCATGGCAGCAGAGACAACAAAGCAGTTAAAGCCTGCAACAGGTGTACCTAATAAGATTAAGTTCACCAAGGAAATGAAAATATACAATGTAGACGACACTACAGGCGGTAGTGCAAAGGCACCTGATGTAAAGTATACATATACTATCACAGGAAGTAACGGCGGTGGCGGAAAGACTCCTGTCAGCGGTACAGACGGCGGACTTACCGTTATTCCGGGAACAGCAATGCCTACCATTTCATCAGCCGAGTTCAGTCACAATGATACAATTACAAACCACCTTATTAAAAAAGATGTTACTGTAGACTTTACAGAGCAGTTCAACGAAGACGGTATTGACGATATAACTGTACCGGGTATCTACAGATATGAGATTACAGAGACAGGTGATTTTAACCTTACTGCAAGCCAGCATGACTATACAGGAGATGTGAGCCAGCTTACAGGAGGTAAGGAGAAGAGATATCTTGATGTATATGTAGGATACAATGCGGCAGGAAAGCTTGAAGTAAAGACAGCCGTTATGATGAAAAAGGATACTACAGTTACAGATAACTCAAAGACTACAGGTTATATTGATGATTTAAGCGGTGCGCTTACAACAGATAACAAGGATGATGTAAGTACATTCAAGACAAGAGATATTATCCTTCAAAAGGATGTTGCAGGTAACATGGGTTCTACGACAGAAGAGTTTAAGTTTACTATCGACCTCAGCAATATCGGTGTAGGTATGGACTATGCGGTATCTTCTACAAACGCTTCAAACCCTACATCTATCACCGGTGTTACAGCCAATACTTATTCTTTGACAAATGTTAAGTTAAAGAGCGGTCAGACTATAAAGATTTCAGGTCTTCCTTCTACAGCCAAGTACAAAGTTACTGAGGATGTGAGTGTTGTAGGACCTGCAGGATATAAGACAACTCACGGTATCAATGTTGCAAGAATTACAGCGCCTACATCTACCGCTCAGTATGCAAATGTGGCAGCTGTGACTGCAGTTACTCCTGTAAAGGCTGATGATACCGTTGCAGATACAATATTCTTCTTAAACTATCGTGATACACCTACACCTACAGGTGTTGTAATGAGCATTGCACCGTTTGCAATCATGATCGGAGCAGGCATCTTATTTATTCTTGTATTCTTTAGAAGAAGAAAAAGAGAAGAAGAGAACTAAGAATGAATGTTATAGGAAAATGTGCATACATAGGAAATAGGATTATAGATATAATCGTTATTCTTATGGCGGTGATAATGTTCTTATTCGGTGCATACTCACTCTATGATGTTTTCCATGTGTACAAAGGGGCATCTCTTTCAAGTGAAATATTAAAGAATGCCCCCGGTACCGCCGGAAATGAGAATGATGCCGTAAATGTGGAAGCATTATTTGAAAAATATCCGGATATGAGGGCGTGGCTGAACATCTTTGATACAAATATAAACTATCCGGTAGTTCAGGGTGTCGATGATGCCGAGTATCTGAATAAGGATATAGACGGCAACTTTTCACTTGCAGGGTCTATTTTCTTAAGCAGTCTGTGTGACGGTGCTTTAAATGAGCATTATTCCTTGGTTTATGGACATCATATTGATAACGGTTCCATGTTTGGAGATGTGGAAAAGTTTTTGGACAAGAAATTTTTTGATACACATATCAACGGAATTTTATATACCAGGAAAGAAATATACGATGTCAAGGTGTTTGCCGTAATGCATACGGATGCCTACAATGAGAAGCTTTATTTTCCTTATTTTGCCAATAATGATAAAGATGCTTTCTATAAGTATCTGAGTGAAAATGCGGTAAATATAAGAGATGTAGACAGGAATAATAAAGTCATTGCTATGTCCACATGTACAGAGTCCTATACTAACGGTAGAATCGTACTTTTTGGTGAACTGATAAGGAGATGATATGAAAAAAATCGTATTTTTCCTTTTGACACTGTATTTTATACTTGTGCCGAGGGACGCCTTGGCTGCAAATGTAAAATTGCCGATAAATATAAATGTATCGGGCTTAAATCCTATCTATTACAGATATGAGATAAATGTGAGCAGACTGGATTCTCATAACAATGTGGTTTCAAACAGTGTAATTCCTGTGTATTTGAGAAAAAACGCTACATTGACATATGATTTTGGAGAATTTGATGATGTAGGAGAGTATAAGTACAGTATATCGCTTGCAAATGCGGATAATGAGAAGTTCAACTTTGACAGAAAAAATTATATTGTACATATACAGGTGCTGACAAACGGAAGAAGTCTGTATACAAACACTTATCTTGAAGACCCGTTGGAACCAGCAAAGCCTGCATCAGTAGATTTTAATGTAAAATATCTTGTAGAAATAAAATATCCGAATCCTAATGATAAGGGATATAATGACGGCTCAAGCAGCAGAGACGAAATAAGACAAAAAAAGAATACGGAAAATAATAAAAATGAGACTAAGGAGAATGTCGCACCTACTATTGAGATTGACGAGCCTTACAATAAGCCTCCTATAAAGCCTTCGGATTCCAAGAATGCCGGAACAATTGTAAAGGTTGTAAAGAGAATGAAAAAGGCGATAGTAAAGACGGCGGATGAGAGCGGTATCGAGTTTTATATAACACTTTTTATTGTCTCACTATGTGTTTTCATATTATTGTTTTTTAGGAAAAGGAAAAACCACCTGTAAGCATAACTTTACCGGGTGGTTTTTTTGGCAAAAATCTTATTAGTATTTACGAATGCATAATTGTAGAATATAATAGACATAACAGGGGGAAGTTTTCCCAAAATGATAGTGTTATCCACCGTGGGATTATAGAGATTTTCGTGGTGGAGATAGAATTGAAATAAGGAGAGAACATGATTTTAGAGGCTTGTATTGAAAATGTTACTTATTTGAAAGATGTGATTCATGCAGGGGCAACAAGGATTGAGCTTTGTGACAATTTGGCAGTGGGCGGTACTACCGTAAGTATGGCGGTAAGAGACTATGCAAAGTTTATCTGCGACAGCAATGATGTTGAGCTGGCTGTTATGATAAGAGTCAGAGGTGGAGACTTTGTATATAACAATATAGAAAAATCCATTATGTACAACGATCTTAAAGAGATGGCCAAGCAGGGTGTAAAAAGAGCCGTTATAGGTGCCGTCACAGAGAGCGGTGAGCTTGATAAGGACTATATCAAGGAACTTATAGGTGCACCTAAGTTTTTCAGAAAAGAGATGAATTTTACTTTCCATATGGCATTTGATCGTATCGGTGAAGGACTTGAGACTGAAGAGGCTCTTGAAAAGAGACTTGAAGCTATAAAGACTTTGTCAAAGCTTGGAGTGGATACAATCCTTACACATGGAAGTGCCGAAAATAATGATATTTTCGATAATATAGACACTCTGAAAAAATATATCTCCTTTGCAAAGAAGTACAATGTGAATATAATGCCTGGCGGAGGAGTAACCTTTGAAAATGTAGATAAGCTGCTCAAAAAGCTTCCAAGCATTACCGCCGTACATGGCACAAGGATAGTAAAGCTGTAAAGTATACAGATACATAAAATAAATCAAGAAAAGACTCCGGGTGTGCGGAGTCTCTTTTGTTATGTTTATATTATCAAAATTTTTGTGATTTGTCCTTGACATAAAAGATTTTTTTTGTACAATATATGAAGTTATTTAAAAATATAACCGACAAAAAAGAAGAGGAGTGTATTATGAATTTTTCCAATACAACTGCTGAGGTTACTTCAAATCTCATAGCTGCCGGTGAGGCTAAAGTAAAGCGTCCGCTGCATAAGATGATTATCCTTGGAATATTTGCAGGTATGCTTATTGGTGCAGGTGCTATGGCAAGCAGTGTAGCTATGCACGATATTGCAAATGTAGGACTTGCAAGACTTGTTGCCGGACTTGTGTTCCCTATAGGCTTCGTTATGATGGTATTATTTGGCGGAGAGCTTTTCACAGGTGCCTGCCTTATGATTATGGGACTGTTAAAAGGAAAGTACAATGTTGCAAGCATGATAAGAGTGCTTATCACTATATTTATTTCAAACCTTATAGGTGGAATTATCCTTGCAATACTTGTTGCATACAGCGGACAGTTTAAGCTTGGTGACGGTGCAATGGGTGCTTTTACAATAAAGCTTGCACTTTCAAAGGCAAATATTTCATTCGGAAGTGCCTTTATCTCAGGTATACTTTGCAATTTCTTTGTATGTTTCGGCGTTGTTATGGCGGGACTTTCAAAGGATATCTCAGGTAAGGTTTTAGCCAGCTTTTTGCCTATAATGACTTTCGTTACCGGAGGATTTGAGCACTGTGTTGCAAATATGTTCTATATTCCTGCAGGTATCTTTGCGGCAGGCAATGCAAAGTTTGCTGAAGTCGCTATGACAAAGTACGGTATAACAGCTGAAAAGCTTGCTACACTCAACTGGCAGAATTTCTTTATAAAAAATGAACTTCCTGTTACTCTCGGAAATATTGTAGGCGGTATGCTCTTTATCGGAGTTGCACTGTTTATTTTATACGCAAGAGAAGACTGATAAAAAAAGCAACGATCTGTGATATTACAGATTGCTGCTTTTTTTTGTACGAACCGATGAGGTGGATTCTCTTATAATAAGTTTTGAATGTAATAAAAATGTGCTTATGGGTATATCATTTAACAGACTTGAAAGTGCAAAGAAACCGCTTTTTCCAAGTTCAATTCTATCCTGTATTACGGTGGTAAGTTTAGGTGAAGTGGAGGTTGCAATCGGTAAATCATCAAAACCTACAATACTTATATCTTCAGGCACTTTGTAGCCAAGCTGCTTACACTTTGTGACTGCCGCGGAAGCTATATTGTCATGGCTGCAGACAACTGCAGTTATACCTGATTCAAGAAATTTTGGAAGATATTTTTCTGTGCATTCTGAAATATAGTAAGAACATCCTATATTTTCAAAGTCTGTCACAAGTCCGTAGTGATGCATGGCACGCACAAAAGCGGAGTGTCTTGCCTTAAGCACATAAGAACCTAAAGAGCCGCTAAGATAAGCTATTTTTCTGTGGCCCAGACTTGTGAGGTGAGAGAGCATCAAATCCATACCTTCATCATTGTCAATACCTACATATGCTGTTGACGGATTTCCTGTTATATGGTTGTCAAAAAGTGCGGTAGGTGTTTTACTGTTATCAAAATCCTTCAGCCAGGGATCATTGAGTGAGAATCCAAGCACAAAGGAACCTACATAGTCGTGTTCAAGCATAAATATGTCATATGCCGTATTTTTTTGAAAAGCGGTATCAACAGCTACAGTTTCGACTTCAAAGCCTGCAGGCTCCGCAAGCTGGCGAAAGCCCATGATTATATCATATGCAAAATGATGGGGCTTTTCATACTCAATATTTTCTTTTTCGATTAAAACACAGATTTTTTTGACCGGTTTTTTATATCGTCTAAGCTTCGTATAATCCAGTGCAACCGCAGTTTCTAAAACTTGTTTACGTAATGCTTCACTAACATCAGGTGCGTCGTTTAATGCTTTTGACACAGTACTCTTGGAAATGCCAAGTTTGTCAGCAATATCCTGTATTGTTGTCATAATTTAATATCCTTTCACATAAAAGAGAATCACTTTTATACTATTATAAAGAATAAAATTGTAAAAAGCAACGAATAACATCACTATAAGGTATGTTTTAAATTATCTTTGAAAACCGAATAATGGATATTACATAAATACTTTAAAATATGTTGAACGTATTTTATGAAAACATGGAGAATACATGAAAATTGATTGACTAAAAATTAAAAAAGTTATATATTTACATTAACGAAACAATACGAAAATTCAATCAGGAGGTAGTAAGATTATGGGAAGAAGTCTTAAGAGATTTCTGGCAGGAATCATGGCTTTGACTCTTGGTGCCGGTCTTACAGGTTGTGGTAACAGTAAGAGTGCCGCCGGAGCTGAAAAGGTCAGACTGATGGTATGGTCACCGTCTGAAGACCAGTCGAAAGAAAGCGGTGAATGGCTTCAGACAATGTGCAAAAAATTTGCAAGTGAACATCCGGAGTGGGATATCACATTTGTCTACGGAGTTGCGGATGAGGCAACAGCTACAGACCAGGTGTCACAGGACCCGGATGCCAGTGCGGATGTGTTTATGTATGCAAACGATCATTTGACTAATCTTATAGATGCAAAAGCTATAGTAAAGTTTGGCGGAAAGTACAAAGAAGAAATCGAGTCGACAAATTCAAAAGAGCTTTTGAATTCACTGACAGTAAATAATGAAATCTACGGTGTTCCGTTTACAACAAATACATGGTATATGTTCTATGACAAGTCGGTATTTTCTGATGATGATGTGAAAAATCTTGATACAATGTTAAAAAAGGGTACGGTTTCTTTCCCGCTTGTCAATTCATGGTATCTCCCGGCATTCTATCTGGGAAACGGATGTACATTGTTCGGAAACGAAAACGACGAGTCAAAGGGTGTAGACTTTGGAGGAGACAAGGCTGTAGATGTTACAAACTACATTATAGACCTTGCCTCCAATCCGAACTTTAAAATTGATGCTGACGGTTCGGCACTTGCAGGACTTCGTGACGGCAGCGTGAGTGCAATGTTTACAGGTTCATGGGATGCCAATGCCATCAAAGAAGCACTTGGAGATAAGATGGGTGTTACTTCACTTCCTACATTTAATATAAATGGTGGACAAAAGCAGATGCTTGCATATGCAGGTTCAAAAGCAATAGGCGTAAATGCACACAGTGAACATATGGAGCAGGCGGTTGCACTTGCGGTATACCTTGGAAGTGAGGAAGCACAAAAATCTCACTATGAGCTTAGAAACGTTATCCCTTGTAATACCGAACTGCTCAAAGAGCCTGAGGTTGCGGCAGATGCGCTTGTTGAGGCACAGAATGATACTTTTAACAATACTTCAGTACTTCAGCCTTTTGTAGCGGCGATGAGTAACTGTTGGACTCCGGTTGAAAACATGGGTAAGGGAATCAGAAACAAGAGCGTGACACATGATAACGCCAAAGAACAGACAGAAGCGATGAATGCGGCAATGAACAGTAACGGATTAAATTAAGGGGTAAATGTTATGGGTTTATTAAAAAAAAGAGTTAATGAATTTCCGACTCCATACACTTGCACCAATGCAATAAAAGAGGGCGGATTATCAACGAAGCTTTCCATGATCCTGATGGGATTTGGAAATATAGTAAACGGACAGGTTATAAAAGGACTTATATATCTTTTTATAGAGATCGCATATCTTGTCTTTATGTTTGTAAACGGAATCGGCTTTATAGCGGGTCTTAAAACACTTGGAAGCGTAGAGCAGCAGGAAATATGGGATGAGGCAAAGCAGATTTATACCTATACAAAGGGTGACCAGTCCATACTTATATTGCTGTACGGTGTGGCCGCGATTTTAATTACCGTTCTTATGATAGTTATTTGGAGAGGTACATTAAAGAGTGCATACAAGGCTGAATGTCTTCGCAAAGAAGGTAAGCATGTAAATAACTTTTCAGAAGATTTGAAAACACTTTTAAATGAAAATTTGTATCGTCTGTTTATGACACCGCCTACAGCATTTGTATTTATATTTACAATACTTCCTTTAGTATTTATGATCTGTATGGCATTTACAAACTACAGCCGTATAGACAACCATTTAATGCTGTTTGATTGGGTGGGACTTGATAATTTCAAGACTTTGTTTGATTCAAAAAGTATTCTCGGAAGTACATTCTGGTCGGTGCTTGCATGGACAGTTATCTGGGCGTTCTTTGCAACATTCAGTAACTATATTTTCGGAATGATTTTATCACTCCTTATAAACAGAAAAGGAACAAGGGCAAAGGGATTTTGGAGATTTTGTTTCGTACTTTCATGTGCGGTTCCTATGTTCGTATCACTTCTTATAATGCGTACAATGTTACAGCCTGAAGGTGCGGTAAACGTACTTCTCAGAAACTTAGGTCTTATAGCAAGTGATAAGAGTCTTCCTTTCTTTACTGATCCTACATGGGCAAGAGTGACCGTTATTATAATAAATATCTGGGTAGGCGTACCGTATACCTTGCTTCAGCTTACAGGTGTATTGCAAAATATCCCTGAGGATCTTTATGAGGCTGCAAGAGTTGACGGAGCAAATGCAATACAGACATTTACAAAGATTACATTGCCTTACATGCTCTATGTTACAACACCTTATTTGATAGTTACATTTACAGGTAATATCAACAACTTCAATGTTATCTACCTCTTGTCGGGAGGAGATCCTGTTACAGACCTCTCTTCAACAGCAGGTAAGACAGACCTTTTGGTTACATGGCTTTATAAGTTGACAATTGACAAGCAGTATTACAATATCGGCGCGGTTATCGGTATTATGACATTTGTTATTTTGGCAATCGGTGCACTGTTCACATACAGAAACAGTAAATCATATAAGGAAGAGGGAGGATTCTAATTATGGCAAAGCAATTTCAGTCTGCAAAGAAAAATAGAATGATAAACAACACTATTGTACATATCGTTCTTGCTATATTGGCCGTTATTTGGCTTTTCCCTATATTCTGGGTAGTTTTAACAAGCTTCAGAGCGGAAAAGGGATCATATGTATCAACCTTCTTACCAAAGGCGTTTACACTTGACAACTATGCAAAGCTGTTTAGTGATACAACTATTTTGAACTTCCCGCAGATGTTTATGAACACCTTGTTTATCGCAATATGTTCATGTATATTGTCGGCATTTTATGTACTTGCAGTTTCATACTGCCTTTCAAGAATAAAGTTTAAACTCAGAAAGCCTTATATGAACATGGCAATGGTACTTGGACTCTTCCCGGGATTTATGTCAATGATTGCAGTATACTTTATATTAAAGGCAATGGGACTTACAGAAGGAAATCTTATCAAATTGGCACTTATTTTATGTTACTCCGGAGGTGCGGGGCTTGGATTCCAGATAGCAAAGGGATTTTTTGATACAATTCCTGCAGCGATAGATGAGGCGGCACTTTTGGACGGATGTACCAGATGGCAGATTTTTTATAAGATTACTTTACCGCTTAGTAAACCTATTATTGTATACACTGTCTTAACGTCATTTATGGGACCATGGCTTGACTTTATTTTTGCGAGAGTTATATGCAGAGCAAACTCTGACCAGTATACAATAGCCATAGGACTTTGGAAGATGCTTGAAAAAGAATATATCGACAGCTGGTACACAAGCTTTGCTGCCGGTGCAGTTCTTATTTCCATTCCGATTGCACTCTTATTCTTATTCATGCAGAAATACTATGTAGACGGCATTTCAGGTGCTGTTAAGGGATAATAATGGAAAATATAATTGAACTTAAAAAATATTACTCATCAAAGGAGTTTCTTGAAAACTATATTTATGAAGGAAACGACCTAGGTGTGGAATGTAATGAAAACGGGACCACATTCAAACTGTGGTCACCGGGTGCAAAGAGTGTATTACTAAATCTTTATGAAGCAGGAGACGGCTGTAAGGCTTATGAGCAGATTCCTATGGAAAAAGAGGATAAGGGAGTTTGGAGTTATCACTCAGATAAAGAGCTTCATAAGGTGTACTATGACTATTTGATAAAAAGAGACTCTAAAGAAGTCTTAAATGCGGACCCGTATGCAAAAGCCTCCGGAGTCAACGGTATCAGAAGTATGGCGGTAAACTTAAAAAAAACCGACCCTAAAGGATGGGAGAATGATAAGACACCGCAAAAGGATAAAGAAAGAGTTGTGTATGAGCTTCATGTAAAAGAATTTTCCTTTGACAAGTCGGGAGGTTTTCCTTTAGAGTATCGCGGAAAGTATAAGGCTTTTACCTGCAAGCACACAACATTAAATAATGACGGTATTCATCCTACAGGACTTGATTATCTGAAAGAACTCGGTGTGACACATATTCAAATAATGCCGATGTATGATTACGGCTCTGTGGATGAAACCAAGGACTCTGAGTTCAACTGGGGATATGACCCTGTCAACTACAATGTACCTGAGGGTTCGTATGCTACAGATGCATTTCACGGTGAGGTTCGTATCACAGAGATGAAGGAGATGATACAATCTATCCACGAAGCCGGGTTTGGCGTAATTATGGATGTGGTATATAATCATACTTACTCACTTGATTCATGGTTTCAAAGAACTCTGCCTTGGTATTTTTACAGAGCATTTAGTGACGGTAAGGTATCTGACGGTTCCGCCTGCGGCAATGATGTGGCAAGTGAGAGAGCCATGTGTTCAAAATATATTCTGGAGTCTGTACTTTACTGGGCAAGGGAGTATCATATTGACGGATTTCGCTTTGATTTGATGGGACTTCTTGATACTGATTTGATGAACAATATCAGAAAAGAACTTGATATCATATACGGTAAGGGCGAAAAGATAATCTACGGTGAACCTTGGTCTGCAACGGATACAGCCATAGAATATAATAAGAAAGTTGCCAACAAAGACAATATTGCTCTTTTAGATGAAAATATAGGAGCGTTTTGTGACAACACCAGAGATTCTATAAAGGGTTCCGCTCTCAGACCTAAAGAAGCCGGATTTGTAAACGGAGGCATGGAAAAAGAAGACGATATACTCTCAAGTGTAAGTGCATGGTGTGATCCTAAATACAACAAAGAGTTTGAAGGTGTGAAAGCACCGTCGCAGATAGTTTCATATGTTTCGGCACATGACAATCAGACACTTTGGGATAAACTAAGTGATACGGCCGGTAAAGATGAGGTAATGAGATTAAACAAGCTGGCAGCCGCAATTTATATGACTTGTCAGGGAACTTTGTTTTTCTTATCAGGTGAGGAGTTTGGCAGAACAAAGGGCGGACTTGACAACACCTACAATATGCCAATCTCAGTAAACAAACTTGACTGGGAACTTGCGTATAAGAATACTGACCTTGTCGACTACTATAAAGGCCTGATTGCACTTAGAAAAGAGATTTCGGGTCTTTGTGATAAATCCAAAAACAGCTATAAACATATCACCGATATGTGGAAACAAAAGCAGGTAGTAGGATTTAGTGTAAATAATGATAAGGATTCTTTATGGAGTCAGGTTAAAGTCATTTATAATGCTTCAAAGAAGGACTTTGAAGTTGAGTCTTTAGACGGAGATTTTGAAGTACTTTGTGACGGCAATAACAGTATGCTTTGGAAAAAGAATATAACTGCAAAGGCTCCTATAAAAGTAGGAAAACAAAGTGTATTGATACTTGGTAAGAAAAGAATAGAGGAGATATAATGGAATTTACCGGTGTATACCATAGAACATCAGAACAGATGAGTTATCCTATAGATGAGGACAGACTTATTATAAATTTAAAAACAGGATATGATGTTAAGCAGGTTTTTATCCACTATGGTGATCCGTTTGAAGCCGGAATACTTGGCGGAAGCGAGAAGTGGACCGGAAAAAGAGAAGAAATAGTATACAAAAAACGATTATCAAATCAGTTGTGGTGGACTACAACTCTTACTCCGATATATAAAAGATGTAAGTATTTCTTTGAACTGCATACAGATGACAGTGTCTGGTATTATTTTGAAGACGGATTTTTAACAGAAGAACAGTTCCATATGGACGGCAGGATGTTGCAGTGCTTCATTATGCCGTGGATGAATCCGTCGGATATAAATATTACACCTGCGTGGGTAAACGACACCATATGGTATCAGATATTTCCCGACAGATTTTGTAACGGCACTCCGGAGAAAAATACAGAAGATATTCTGCCTTGGAGAGATCATGGAAGTGTTACCAATTATGAGAAATTCGGCGGAAATTTGGAAGGAATCAAAAGCAAACTTGATTACCTTTATGACCTTGGAATAACAGGTATTTATCTGAATCCTATAATGGAGGCCGAATCAAATCATAAGTATGATACAACCGATTATACAAAGATAGATCCTTCTTTTGGAGACAGTGATACCATGAAGTCACTTTGCAAAGAAGCGCATGACAAGGGTATTCGTATCATGGTGGATGCGGTGTTTAATCATTGTGGGAGAAAATTTAAGCCATGGCTTGATGTGCTTGAAAAAGGTAAATCCTCAAAGTATGCGGAATGGTTTATGGTGGAAAACTGGGAAGATATTGCAAAAAGAGGTGATACAAGGGATAAAAGGTATTATACTTTCGCTTTTACGGACGGTATGCCGAAACTAAACACCAACAATGATGAGGTTATAGACTATTTTTGTAAAATCTGTGAAGATTGGATAAGAGAGTTTGATATAGACGGTATTCGTTTTGATGTGGGCAATGAGGTGTCACACAGGTTTTTAAAAAAGATAAGAGAACATCTAAAAGCTATAAAGCCTGATATATATCTGCTTGGAGAAATCTGGCATGATGCAATACAGTGGCTACAAGGTGATGAATATGATTCTGTGATGAATTATCCTCTGCTTAGCGGAATTCATGATTTTTTCCTTGATAAGACAATGAAAAAGCATGAGTTTGAGTACATGGTAAACCGCTGTTATACAATGTATATGCAGCAGAGTAATAATGTATTATTCAATCTGCTTGATTCGCATGACACGGAAAGACTTATAAACAGATTCCATGATTTGGATAAGTTTTATCAGCAGCTTGCAATTCTTTTTACCCTTCCGGGAAGTCCATGTATCTATTACGGTACGGAGATAGCCATGGAAGGTGCACATGATCCGGATTGCAGAAGATGTATGCCGTGGAGTGAGATTAACAGCAGTGAAAATGTAGAAAAGATTTCTACTATGAGAAGCCTTATAATGTTAAGGCGAAATGAGAAGATGTGCAGAAGTCCGTATTTCCACTTTCCACATAACTATGAAAATGAAAGATGTGTGGAATATATCAAAATTGATGAATATGGAAATAGGATGGAAGTTCTTATCAACGCTTCAGATGAGCCTATCAAAGTAACTTCGGGAAAAGATGTCTTATTTTCAAGAGAATTTGACGGGGAAACACTTGGAGCTAACGGAACTTTAATCCGCAGGATTTAATATAAAAAGGAGAATAAAGGTATGTCATTAGAAGAGATGTTAAAGAAAAAGCTTGGTAAGGAAATTGCGGCAGCTTCAGATGCGGAAATTTATACAGCACTTTTGAAAATTACAAAAGAGAAGATGGAAGGCATGGAGCATAATACAGGAAACAGAAAGCTCTACTATATTTCAGCGGAGTTCCTTATCGGAAAGCTTTTATCAAACAACCTTATAAATCTTGGTTTATTTGATGAAGTAAGAGATATTCTTGACAAGAATGGTCACAATATAACAGCCGTTGAAGAGGTCGAGCCGGAGCCTTCACTTGGAAACGGTGGTCTTGGACGTTTGGCTGCATGTTTCCTTGACTCTATCGCAACACTTGGATTAAATGGTGACGGTGTAGGATTAAACTATCACGACGGACTTTTCTTACAAAAGTTCATTGATAACAAGCAGTATGAGGATAAGAATCCTTGGATAACAGATAACAGCTGGCTTACAAGAACAGATGTAAGCTTTGAAGTTCCGTTCAAAGATTTTACATTAAAGTCAACTATGTACGATATAGATGTTCCGGGATATCATCAGAGCAAATGTAATAAATTACATCTTTTTGATATTGACAGTGTGGACGAGTCTATTATCAGAGACGGTATAAATTTTGATAAACATGACATCGGTAAGAACCTTACATTGTTCTTGTATCCGGATGACAGTGATGAGGCGGGACAGCTACTTAGAATCTATCAGCAGTACTTTATGGTAAGCAATGCGGCACAGTTAATTATAAGAGAGGCTGAAGGAAGAGGTGTAGATCTTTACAGACTTCATGAGCATGTATGTGTTCAGATCAATGATACTCACCCAACCATGGTTATTCCTGAGCTTATCCGTATCTTGACACAGCAAAAGGGCTTTAACATGGATACAGCCATCGATGTGGTAAGAAAGACCTGTGCTTATACCAATCATACAATACTTGCAGAGGCACTTGAGAAGTGGCCAATCAGCTATTTGGAGAAGGTAGTACCACAGTTATTGCCTATTATTTATGAGCTTGATGCAAGGGTAAGAAAAGAGTTTAGTGATGAGAGAGTGTATATAATAGACAATCAGAACCGTGTACATATGGCACATATTGATATTCACTTCGGATATGCAGTAAACGGTGTTGCAGCTCTACATACAGAGATTTTGAAAAACTCGGAGCTTAAGCCTTTCTATGATATCTATCCTGAGAAGTTCAACAATAAGACAAACGGTATTACATTCCGTAGATGGCTCATTCACTGCAATCATGAGCTTTCAGAGTATTTAAACGAGCTTATCGGACCTGAGTATATGGATAATGCTGAAAATCTTGAAAAGCTTTTGGCTTACAAGGACGACGAGAAGGTGTTAAAGAAGCTTAGAGAAATCAAAAAGGATGCCAAGATCGAGCTTAAGAAGTATTTAAAGCAGACTCAGAACATTGATATTGACGAGAACTCTGTATTTGATATTCAGATAAAGCGTCTGCATGAGTACAAGAGACAGCAGATGAATGCACTCTATGCTATTTACAAATATAAAGAGATCAAGAAGGGACATTTACCTAAGCGTCCGATTACTATGATCTTCGGAGCAAAGGCTGCACCTGCATATACTATTGCAAAGGATATAATTCATTTGATACTTTGCCTGCAGCAGTTGGTGGAGAATGATCCGTCTGTAAGTCCATACCTTAATATAGTTATGGTGGAAAACTACAATGTTACAAAGGCTGAAAAGCTTATCCCTGCTTGTGATATTTCCGAGCAGATCTCACTTGCATCAAAGGAAGCTTCAGGAACAGGAAATATGAAGTTTATGTTAAACGGTGCTGTAACACTTGGTACAGAGGACGGTGCCAATGTAGAGATTCATGAGCTTGTAGGCGATGACAATATCTATATCTTCGGTAAGAAGTCTGAAGATGTAATAAAGCTTTATGAAACAGCTTCATATCGTTCTGCCGATATCTATGATAACGACCCTGAGGTGGAGGAGTTGGTAGACTTCATTATCAGCAAAGAACTTATCCGTATCGGAGATCCGATGAATCTGTGCAGACTTTATAAGGAAATTGTAGGTAAAGACTGGTTTATGGCACTCCTTGATGTAAAGGATTATATAAAGACAAAAGAGCAGATGTTAAATGACTATGAGGACGAGATGTCTTGGTCAAAGAAGGCTCTTGTAAATATAGCAAAGGCAGGATTCTTCTCATCAGATAGAACTATTGCAGAGTACAATAAGGATATCTGGCATTTATAAGGAGTATTGAATGAAAAAAACAGGAATTTTAATGCCGGTTTCAGCTCTCCCTTCCACAACAGGCGTGGGAGAGCTTGGATGGGCTTCCTATCAGTGGATTGATATAATGAAGGAAAACGGGGTAAAGATCTGGCAAATTTTACCTTTAAACCCTGTCGGATTTGGAAACTCTCCTTATCAGCCATACTCCTCATGTGCAGGTGATGAGCTTTATATCAGTCTTGACTTACTTTTTGAAGCCGGATTGCTTGATAAGAAACCTGATAAATTTAGAGAAAATGCTAAAAGAGTTGATTATACAGCTGTAAGAGCTTTTAAAGAGAGTTACTTGAGAGAAGCCTTTGAAAAGTTTGTAGCCGGAGACGGACAAAAAGATCCTGCATATGTAGACTTTATGTCACAGGATTGGGTATATACCTATGGCGTATTTCGTGCTCTAAAGCTTGACAACAATGGTGATTGCTGGAATGATTGGAAGGCTGATTACAAGAATTGGTCAGGAGATAAGAGTGTACTTTCTGAGAATGTAGAAAAAGAAGCAAGATACCAATGCTTTATTCAATATATTTTCTATACTCAGTGGATGGCTGTAAAAAAATATGCCAATGAAGCAGGCATTGAAGTCATGGGTGATGTGCCTTTCTATGTCGGACTTGATTCTGTAGATGTATGGTCAGGTAAGGATAATTTCTTACTTGATACCGACGGAAGACCTATATTTATCGCCGGAGTTCCCCCTGATTATTTCAGTGCTACAGGACAAAGATGGGGAAATCCTATCTATGACTGGGACTACTTAAAGAAAAACAAATATAAGTTCTGGGTAGATAGAATAGGATATAGCAATAAATTGTTTGATATCATTCGTATCGACCACTTTAGAGCATTTGATACTTTCTGGAAGATACCGGCTTCATGCCCTACCGCTATTGACGGAGAGTGGATTGAGGCTCCGGGATATGAAGTGATAGATACCTTAAATAAGGAACTGCCGGGTGTAAATCTTGTTGCTGAGGATTTGGGAGAATTGCGTCCTGAGGTATTGGAGCTGAAGGATCACTATCACCTAAAGGGAATGAGAATTCTTCTATTCTCTATCAATACAAAAGGAAAGTATGCAAGAGATATATCAAATGATATAGAGAATGTTATTTTCTATACAGGAACTCATGACAATGATACTCTAATGCAGTGGTATGACGGTTTGACTGTAGCTGCAAAGAGAAAGGTCAGAGAGTTTTTAAAGAAGCAGGGTATAAAGGCAGGCAATATAAAGGACAGACTTTTGACATATGTGCTAAAGAGCAAGGCAGAGTATGCCATTATACCTTTGGCGGATATAATAGGACTTGGTAAAGAAGGTCATATCAATACACCTGGAACAGTCGGAAGCCCGAACTGGGAATGGCATATGGTAGATTTTAACAAGGCCAAGGAAGAACTGGCAAGATATAAAAATTTGATAATGAACAGATAATAGAAAGTGTCAAGACTCTTTAAAGTTGAAGGGTTTTGACACTTTTTTAATAATCTACATCATAAAAATAAAAATACATAATGTATTTATTTTTACAAAATATTATGTTATTCTAATAATGTAGGAGGTTATAAAGTATGAAGGATAGATTTTTATTAAATTATAGAGTAAGCGGTATTAAGAATTTAACAGATGAGGTATCTCTTTCTTTTTATAAAAAGACCATAACTGCTCCTATACATACTGAAGAGTATAATATAAAAGGTATATATGGGGTAAACGGTTCAGGAAAATCTGCTATTTTAGAATCTGTGAACATAATGAGAAGCCTTATGACTGATAGCAATTATTTAAATGATCCAATGGTACAAAAAAATTTAAATGAAATAATAAACAAGAAGATAAGTAGGCTGTCGATAAGTGCAGATTTTTTAGTAAAAGATTTTTTTTTAAATGGTAGTAAAAACATATATTTATTCAGATATAATATAAACCTGATAAAGAATGCAGCGGAAAGATATATTATTGATGAAGAAAAGCTGTTATATAAAAGAGCTACATCCAGGAAAGATGTATTGGATACTTTGATTCATATAAAGGATGGTGAAGTTATTGAAATATACAATGAAGAAGATGATTTAAAGGAATATTTTATAAAGAAAACAATGAATCTGCTTTCAAACTCTTCTGCACTAGCATCATATCTGGAAGTAATGTCAAATTCAGATAAATTTAAAAACAGACTGGTCAGTTCTCTTGGAATGTGTATTTTAGCATTGAATATAGTTGCAGAAAATATATATATTTATATGGATCAATCTGATAATCATATAAATTATTTTTTGGGTGATATATTATTAGGGGAAAAAGAATTAGATTTTACCACAATAATAAATCAGGCGAAAAGATTAAATGCAAACAGGCTAAATATATTCCATACTAATTTTGATACGGTAGAGAAGAATGCTTATAGTAAATATGAGAGTATTGTCAAAAGATTATGTAATTTTATAAAAATATTTAAACCTGAACTGTCCGGTATTGATATTGACAGAAAAGAAAATGGAGATATGTATGTATGTAGCTTAAATATGGTCTATGATAATTATTCTATCAGTACAGAATTTGAAAGTACAGGAATTAAAAAACTCATAAAATTGTTTATATACTTAGATATTATGACAAAGGGTGGAATAGTATTTATAGATGAATTGGATTCAAATCTCCATGATGTATATTTATGTGCGTTGCTTGAGTATTTGATGGATTTTGGAAGAGGTCAGTTATGTTTTACAACACATAATGTAGGTCCGATGGATATATTAAAAAAACACAAGAAATCTATTGATTTTCTGTCGGTTGACAATAAAATATATTCATGGACAAGCAATGGAAATTACTCACCGTCAAAGTTATACAGAACCGGAATGATTGAGGGGTCACCATTCAATATTGATTCAATCGATTTTATTGGTATATTTGATACTGATGAGGAGGATTAGTATGGGATTACAGTTGATTTTTGCTGTTGAGACAAATAAGACATGTAAATCAGATTGGATATATATAAAGGATACAATAAGCAGATTCTATACAATTGATCAAGCTCATATCAAATTATCGACGGTATATATGGATGGAAAGTCAAATTATACCAAAAAGCAAAAAGAAGTTAAGTCTTTAGTTTCTCAATATCTTAATGTATCAAAGAATAACAAAAGCCAAGTTATATACTGTTTTGACTGTGATGAATATGATAATAAACAAGAAGATATGCAGTTTCTTGAAAAGGCAAGGTGCTTTTGTAAAGATAATGAATATGAGTTTGTATGGTTCTGTAAAGATATTGAAAGAGTGTATTTAGGAAAAAAGGTGAATGACGGCAAGAAGAGAGAAGAATCTGCAAGATTTAAAAGCAGATGCATGATTAATAATATAAAAGAGCAGGACTTATCAGTATTGGAGTATAGGCACAATACAAGTAATATATTAGTTGTGTTAGATAAGTTTATTGGACGTAAGTAAATATCTGTAGATATCATAACAGAGAAAATGAAGAAGAGTTTGTTAAGACAGACTTGAAACTAAAAAGAGGTAAAGTATGTATATATCAAAATATTGGGGAGACTTTATCGGTGGTTCTGATGACAGCTTGAGTCTCGTAGAGTTTTTAGATGGCCTGAATAAAGAAGAGATTTCACTTAAAGAAATATTTACAGGTATAGGACTTGATAGGCAGAATATGGATTTTAGGCAAACAGTCGATAATCTCAAGTTTACCAATTCGATTAGACTTGAAATATACTTTAATTATGCGATAGATATTGTTACAGATCTTGCCGCTATTTTGTTGGAATGTAAAAATAACGGACACGTAAACATTGGAGAATTGTATGGCAATGAAGATGAACAAAATCGATTCATACGAGTTGTTGCAACAGAAGAAGAATATACAGCTATAAAAGTTGCGTTGGAAGATTTTGTAAAAGATCCGAAGTCATATGATTTATATGAAATTATAGGTGATGATATCATAGAGATGGCGGAAATTGTAAAAGAGCTGAGAAAAGAGTTGCTGCAATATGAGATATAGTAAGTTTTGGAGATTGCTATGAGCATTGGATTTACTAAAGGTATTGATAAAGATAATATTTTACTTTTATGCAAGTGGTCAAATGAAAGAGGAGAGATATTTCAAGAGCAATGGATGGGAATAGAAGTTTCTTTTCCGCTAACTTATGAAAAAATAGAAAAATTGGAAAACAAATTTTCGATTTTTAATGGTGAAGAGTTTATCGGAATGATACAAGAGGTGCGAGTCGAAGATGATAACATTCACATAGGTAGATTTGTATTAAACCCTTTAAAAACAGGAGCCGGTCTTGGAACAAAGGCTTTGAAAGAATTTATAGATTTTATCTTTAAAGATGAGAATATTCAAAGTATCTCTTTAACTGTGTTTGACTTTAATAAAAGTGCAAAGAGAGTTTATGATAAGCTTGGATTTGAAATTTATGAAGTGATTGAAACACCAAAGCTGAAGTATATTATGAAAAAGTTCAGATAATTAAATGGACTTAGCAAAGATAAGATAGTGGCATTAACTCAAGTTTTTTAAGAACACTTAGAATACGGTATGAAAATAAAGAATTTACGGAGATAAAATTGAAAGGTATAGATGTTATATACAAGAAACAGATTTTAACACTCACAAGATTTTGGGGTGATAACAGATTATGTTTATTCGCGAAAAACCCAAGCCAAATTCATATTCCCAAAATGGAATTTGTCGGTGGATATCCTAATGAATGGTGTATTTTTATTGATAACCTTACTGATGATGAAAAGGCTGAGATTACAGATTTAAATGGAAGAAATATCAGCTTACAGGAAATAGGCATATAAATCTAGGATTTAAAAAAATTTAAGCTACATACCAAAAAGGTCGGAATGAGTAGTTATTTTAAACAATGAGAAAGTCACAGAATAGGAATGTAGACTCCTATTTTGTGACTATTTTTTAACTCATATTTATTTTAATGCTTACATAATCTCGGCTATTTTGTCTGCAAAATCAAAAGCATATTTTATATTCCTTGCTGCTTTTTCTATACTCCATGACCTGAGGCTATCTTTGTTCCTTGGTGCTGCAAAAAGCCGCTTATTATTATAAGCTGCAATATAAATTCGAGATTCGGTGCTGTATAGAGAAAGTCCACAGTCCGAAGTACTGTTGTTAAACAGGTCAATAACAGCAGGAGTTAAGAACATCCTTGCTGATTGTTCGTCAGTACAGTAGATGTTGTAGTGCTCGCCTTGCCATAAATCGTCTACATTAATTTTCTTTCCGCCTGACATATTACCAAGATAGCCCCCTTGAGTCTTGATATTAAGGAAATGCTTTGTCGGAATAATTCGCAAATTTCCTTTTAAAGAGTGTGTATTCTTAATAGAGTAAACTTGTCCGATAAAGCCCGTAATCTCACGAAGGTTCTTTATCTCATCCTTTCCTGTTGCCAATCCTTTTGTGACAGTATATGCATATAAATCCACTATTTCAATATCTTTTTCATTATTTAGCTTAAGTATCCCTGATTGGACATAGTATTTTGCAGCAGGGACTACCTCTGCTACATTACTTGGTGAAATATCATGTTCCGTATCGATTTTGGCTAAAGGATAAAGTGATTGCAGTATCGGTTCAAGAATTTCACTCTCATAAAGCACGCGCAGTCTGCTTCTTTGCTTTTCTTCAAAGCCCGGACCCAATAAGCTATAAACCAGGACACTTATGATTTGTAGTGCTATAAGAAATAGAATAAGTCTTGCGATGAACTTCATAAGTTTGTCTATCAAAACACTGTCCGGAAGGATGCCTTGTTCTTCTAAAAAGAAAAGGCCTATACCGACAATAATGCTTATAAATATAAGAATAATATTCCTAACAAAATAATTCGTAACATTATCTTTACAATTGACTATATTTTGTACGGCTCTCCAACTACGCTGAAATCGTGAGGTTTTCCATAGATTATTTATTTTCTGTATTTCTTCAGGGTTTAAATTCATTTCCATTAGTATTTCCCTTCTTTTTATAAGATAATTTCACTTTCCAGCTCATATTATAACAAATGGAATCCAAATATATAATAGAATAATGTATAATAATTATAATAAATTGCAGATTAAAGATAAGTAGACAGTAGAGTTAAAAAATTCTGCTGCTATAGATTCATTCAGGAGTAAATCATGGACAAAAATATAAATAAATTTATATATGACAGGCAAAGCAATATCATTTGCAGCCTTAACGGCAGCAGAGTAAAGGAACTTAAATTCCATAATAAAATGCTTACTCTAAAGGTTGATTCCTTATTTCAATATGTAAACAATGAAGAAGTAGAACATGAGGGTGAAGTCTGTTTTAAAGATTGTGATTTAAGGCTTTGCAGTGTGTTGATTTTTAATAAAACCTTAGGTAAAGGTCATTTTACCGGAGATGCTATTTTTTTAGAGGAATTTATGGATGTTCATAGAAATTGTGAGTTTGAAATTATTACAGAAGGCTACTTTGGAAATTCAACTACTTACTCAGGATGGCTTTGGGAAGAAGGGAAAAACCCTGTATCAGCTATTATGTATATTTGGAACAGTGGGGATATGGAGTATTCTATCATGAGTGAGTCTATGAGAGATGAATTTCTTGAAAAGGAATTTGATTTTAGTAAAGCTATAAAAAATCCATACATTAAAGAGCTTAAGAAGTAGGTAACCATAAAGATATCGTCAACAGTTATAGACTGTTTTGAAGAAGAAGCTTGATATCAGCCGGAAATAGTTATTTGATTTTATATCATTATAAAAATCTACAATTTTGACATCTGAGCCGCTATGGTAGAACCCCTTTTAAACGGTCAAAATATTATCAGCATTTGCCTTAAAATGACTATCTATTTAGAAGAAATAATATATAATATATTTTAGGACTTTTACTTAGTTAAAGTTATAGTGCATATGAAGGGATAATGGGGAAGTAAAATGAATAAACAACAGCTTGCGGCAAAGATTTGGGAGTCTGCAAATCAAATGAGATCAAAGATTGAAGCCAATGAATATAAGGATTATATATTGGGCTTTATTTTTTATAAGTATCTTTCAGACAAAGAAGAGCAGGACCTGTATAATAGAGGATATGATGCGGATAATATCAAGGAATATGTTAATGAAGAGGCGGATGACAGTTACTCAAGTATGTCAAGTCTAAAGCAGGATTTGGGATACTTTATAGCATATAAGGACTTGTTTTCAACTTGGATAAATATGGGATCTGATTTTTCGGTTGACAATGTTCGAACAGGATTATCATCGTTTAGTAGAAATATATCGCCGTCACATAAAAAGCTGTTTGAAGGTGTATTTACAACACTTGAAACAGGTCTTTCAAAGCTTGGTGCAGATACAAAGTCACAGACAAAGGCAGTAAGCGATCTGATTCAGCTTATAAATGAAATCCCTATGAACGGAAAACAGGACTATGATGTTTTGGGATTTATCTATGAATACTTGATTTCCAACTTTGCAGCAAATGCAGGAAAAAAGGCGGGAGAATTTTATACACCTCATGAGGTGTCTCTTTTGATGTCTGAAATTATAGCGGAACATTTAAAAGGTCGTGATACAATTAAAATATATGATCCGACGTCGGGAAGCGGAAGTTTGCTTATAAATATAGGAAAAACTGCTGCAAAGTATATGGATGATGCCAACAGAATACAGTATTATGCGCAGGAGTTGAAATCTAATACATATAACTTAACAAGAATGAATCTGGTAATGCGTGGTATACTTCCTGCAAATATATTGACAAGAAATGGAGATACTCTGGAAGAAGATTGGCCATACTTTGATGAGTCCGATCCTCATAGTACATATGAACCGCTGTATGTGGATGCTGTAGTATCAAATCCTCCTTATTCTCAAAGATGGGATTCTACAGGTAAGGACAGTGATCCAAGATATGTGAGATATGGAATAGCTCCAAAGTCAAAGGCTGACTATGCCTTCCTTTTGCATGACCTTTATCATCTGAAGCCGGATGGAATAATGACAATAGTGCTGCCACATGGTGTACTTTTTAGAGGTGGTGAAGAAGGTAATATTAGAAAAAATTTGATAGAACAGAACAATATAGATGCCATAATCGGACTACCGGCAAATATTTTCTTCGGAACAGGTATACCTACTATAGTGATGGTACTTAGACAAAAGAGAGAAAATACAGATGTATTGATAATAGACGCTTCAAAAGGATTTATAAAAGAAGGTAAGAACAATAAGCTGCGTGCATGTGATATAAGAAAAATAGTCGATACGATAAAGTCAAGAAAGGATATAGAAAAATATTCAAAAGTAGTAAGTCTTGAAGATATTCGTGCCAATGACTACAATTTGAATATTCCTCGTTATGTGGATTCGTCTGAAGCGGCAGAAAGCTATGATATATATGCTTCAATGTTTGGTGGAATTCCTGAAACAGAGCTTGGAAAGTTTGATAAATACTGGGAGGTATTTCCTTCACTCAAAGGAGAACTTTTTGCCGGAGAAGAGTATTTATCGTTAAAGTCTGAGAATATAAGGGAGACGATAAAAAACAATAAGGATGTATTGCAATTTAAAAAAAATCATATGTTGAGATTTGGTGATTTGGGAGCATACTTGGATAGTATCCTAATAGCCAACGCGACAACTATAAATATACCGAAGACTCAGGAGATTATTGCCAATAATATCTTTATGCGATTTGTAGATATCACATTGATAGATCCGTATGGAGCATATGAGATATTTGAAGATAAATTCACTGAAATATCGGGAGATTTGGAGCTTATACAGACAGAGGGGATAAAAGCTGTAACACAGGTAGACCCGAATATGGTCATAAAGAAAAAGAACGGCAAGGATGTAGAAGTACAGGAGGGATGGAAAGGACATATACTGCCATTTGATTTGGTACAGGAAATATGTCTTTCTGAAAGAAAAAGAGATTTAAAAGAGAAACAGGAAAAGTTGGCTGAAATACCGTCTTCATATGAGGAGATTCTGGAATCATTAAGTGAAGATGATAAGGAAATTATAACGGAAGCATTAAATGATACCAATGACGCTTTTGTATTCAAGAATATAAAGGCTGTTATAAAGTCTTTAAAGGCTGACGGTGAGTCAAAAGAGCTTATAGAATCCTTAGAAAAAGCTGAAAAACTTAATAATGAAGAGAAAAAGCTGAAGACTGAAATAAAACAGGGTGAAGATGAACTTCATTTGGAGACAAAGGCTAAGATAGAGAGCTTATCAGAGGAAGAGGTAAATAATCTTTTGCACGAAAAATGGTCAAGCCCTATTTATAACGGAATACTTGATTTATCAGATGATATGCTAAAAGTCTTCACAAAGGATGTAGAAGCACTTTCTACAAAATATGCTGTAACCATGGATGATCTTGAAAAAGAAATCAAAGAAACAGAAAAGTCACTTGCAAGTATGCTCTCAGAACTTACCGGATCAGAGAGAGATATGGAAGGCATCAATGAGCTGATAAAGCTCTTGGGAGGTATAGATGAGTAGAGTACCAAGGATAAGATTTAAAGGCTTTGAAGAAGATTGGGAACAGCGTAAGTTGGTAAGACTTTGCGAAAAGTTCACAGATGGAGATTGGATTGAATCTAAAGACCAAAGTAATTTTGGGGTTCGACTTATTCAAACTGGAAATATTGGATTGGGTGAATACATTGATAAATCAAATAATAAAAAATGGATTTCAGAAGAAACTTTTGGAAGGCTAAATTGTGAGGAAGTTTTTGCTGGTGATATATTGATTTCTCGTTTGCCTGAACCTGCTGGAAGAGCATGTATAGTGCCAAGTTTAGGAACGAAAATTATAGCAGCAGTCGATTGCACCATAGTTAGAGTGGCAACTCAAATCAACTCAAAATACTTGCTACAGTACCTGTCATCGCAATCATATTTTGATGATGTAAATACTTGTCTCGCTGGCGGAACTCGACAAAGAATAAGTCGTAGCAACCTTGCAGATTTCAATATTCCAATACCAGCAAATTACGAAGAACAAAAAGCTATTGGAGAATTTCTTTTTTGTCTCGACCACCTTATCACCCTTCATCAACGAAAGCTTGAAAAACTAAAAATTATTAAAAAATCAATGCTTGAACATCTTTTTTCAAAAAATGGAGAAAAAACTCCAAAAATAAGATTTTCAGGATTTACTAAAGATTGGGAACAGCGTAAGCTGGGGGAGATAGCAGATAAGGTAGTAGAAAAGAATTTTCAATTACAAGAAAGAGATGTATTTACAAATTCAGCTGAATTTGGAATTATAGATCAGAAGGATTTTTTTGACCATGAAATAGTAAATAAAAATAATATAGGTGGATATTATATAGTCAGTCCTAATGATTTTGTTTATAATCCAAGGATTTCTGTTACTGCACCTGTTGGTCCAATTAACAGGAATAAACTTTGCAAAAGGGGCATAATGTCACCATTATACACAGTATTTCATCCACGAAACATGAATGAAACATTCCTAGAATTCTATTTTAAAACGAATAAATGGCATAAATTTATGGAATATAATGGGGATTCAGGTGCTAGATCAGATCGTTTTAGTATTAAAACAGAATTATTTTATGCAATGACAATTCCATTTCCATCACGTGAAGAGCAATCAAAAGTTGGAATATGTTTTGAGTCTATCAATCACCTTATCACCCTTCATCAAAGTAAGTTGGAAAAATTGCAAAAAATAAAGAAATCCATGCTAGAAAGTATGTTTGTGTAGCTTGCTAAGTAGAATGGTTAAGTATATAAAGTGTTTTAGAGAAGAAAAACTATAACTTTAACCAACATTAAGTCATATAAGTTTTATTTCCTGTTAATTCATTAAAATAACATGAAATATTTTTTATAAAATACATGATATATTGGGAACAGCGTAAGCTAGGGGAGATAGTTGATGTATGCAATGGTAGAGATTACAAACATCTCTTAGAAGGTGATATACCTGTTTATGGAACGGGTGGATATATGATTAGTGTAAATAAAGCTTTGTCTTATGATAGAGATGCAATTGGAATTGGAAGAAAAGGTACAATTGATAAACCATATATCTTGAATGCACCATTTTGGACTGTAGATACACTATTTTATGTTATTCCAAAAGATAAGATTGCATTGATTTTTGCTTTTGGTATATTCCAAAATATCGACTGGGAAAAGAAAGATGAGTCTACAGGTGTTCCGAGTTTATCAAAAGCAGCTATAAATGAGATTGATGTTTTAATTCCTAAATACGAAGAACAAAAAGTGCTTGGACTATTTTTTAATGGTCTCGACCACCTTATCACCCTTCATCAACTGGAGCCTTTTCAACTTATTTTCAAGGCAATAGCTTATAGAATTATAGATTACGCTAAGAGTAAGCCTCCAAGGCATACAAAATATGAAATTATAATATCATTTATAAAATACTATCTATGAAAACTGCGTATATACGCAATATATTTACATGTATTCCTTGAAATTATATTATATCAAGGATATAATACTGTTGATGAAAAGTGCGTATATATGCAAAATTATAATATAAAATAGGAGGCGGTATGGAGATTAAAAGGGATCATTACTTGGAGCAGCTGATTAGCAAGATGCACAACGGCTTGGTCAAGGTAGTGACAGGTATGAGAAGATGTGGAAAATCATATCTCTTGTTTAATATATTTAAAGAACACCTTATTTCCGAAGGAATAGACAAAAATCATATAATAGAAATATCATTTGATACTTTTGAAAGTAAAAAATTCTGTGATCCTAATGTTTTATATCCACATCTGAAAGAGTCTATAAAAGATGAAAAGATGTATTATATATTGTTGGATGAGGTACAATTGCTGAGTGATTTTGAGGCTGTCTTAAACAGTCTTATCAGAATGAAAAATGTAGATGTTTATGTTACAGGAAGTAATGCACGTTTTCTCTCTAAGGATGTTATTACCGAATTTAGAGGTAGAGGTGATGAAATACATATGTATCCGTTAAGCTTTGCAGAGTTTATGTCTGTATATCAGGGTGAAAAGCTTGACGGTTGGAATGAATATATGTTATACGGAGGTATTCCTTTGGTATTGAATATTTCAAGCCCCGAACAAAAGGTTGCATTCCTAAAATCCTTATTTGAGGAGACTTATATATCGGATATTATCGGTAGACATAATGTAAGAAATAAAGCCGAACTTGAGGATTTATTAAATATAATTTCTTCAGCAATAGGTTCACTTACTAATCCGGAGAAATTGTCAAAAACTTTCAAGTCGGTAAAAAATAAAAATATAAGCAGCAATACTATTAAACGCTATATTGAGTATCTCAGTGATTCTTTCCTGATTGATACTGCATTTCGTTATGATATAAAGGGAAGAAAGTATATAGGCAGTCCGGTAAAGTATTATTTTAATGATATGGGATTAAGGAATGCAAGACTTAATTTCAGGCAGATTGAAGAAACTCACAGTATGGAGAATATTATATATAATGAATTAAAAATCCGAGGTTACAATGTGGATGTAGGGGTGATTGTACAAAACGGCAAAGATGAAAACGGAAGCAGCATTCGCAAGCAACTTGAAATTGATTTTGTATGTAATAAGGCTTCGAAGAGATATTATATACAATCGGCATATGCTATACCTGATGAGGCTAAACTGATGCAGGAACAGAGGCCGTTGATGCTTACAGGAGATTTCTTTAAACGAATTATAATAACAAGGGATACGCCTGTGCCACATTACAGTGAGTCGGGAATACTTAACATGAGCATATACGATTTTTTACTGAATAAAAACAGCTTGGATATTTAGTTTTACAATAAATATTATTGGAGTAAATATGGATTATTTTACAAAAGAAGCAGACTTTGAAAGTGCAGTTATTGCCCTGTTGCAAAACTACGGCTGGGAGCAGAATGTACTTAAAAATTATACTGAAAAAGACCTTATAAGAAACTGGGCTAATATACTGTTTGAGAATAATAGAAATATTGACAGGTTAAACAATATTCCTCTAATAGATGAGGAGATGGATGAACTGATAGAAAAAATCAGAGAGCTTAAGACTCCGTTGGCACTTAACAGTTTTATCAATGGAAAAACTGTATCAATCACAAGAAAGAATCCTGAAGATAAGCTTCATTTCAATAAAGAGGTCAGTTTAAAAATTTATGACAGAAATGAGATAGCGGCAGGACAGAGCAGATATCAGATAGTGCAGCAGCCCAAGTTTTTTAGAAAGGACAGCGTTCGTCAGGACAGGCGTGGAGATTTGATGCTTCTTATAAACGGTATGCCTGTTTTTCATATTGAGTTGAAAAGATCGGGTGTTCCTGTAGCGGAGGCGGCAAATCAAATCAAAAAGTATGCCTATGAGGGTGTATTCACAGGATTATTTGCACTTGTTCAGGTATTTGTAGCTATGAATCCTGATGAAACACTCTATTTTGCAAATCCGGGACCGGATGGTGATTTCAAGCCTGATTTTTATTTCCATTGGGCTGATGCAAATAATGAACCGATTAACTATTGGAAAGATGTTGTGGAAAGGCTTTTGTCAATTCCTATGGCACATCAGCTTATAGGATTTTACACTGTAGCTGACGGAGGTGACGGTGTACTTAAGGTAATGCGCAGTTATCAGTACTATGCATCAAATAAGATCTCCGACAGAGTATCAAGGAATGATTGGAAGGATAATAATCAAAGAGGCGGATATATTTGGCATACTACAGGTTCAGGAAAAACTATGACATCTTTTAAGTCGGCACAGCTTATAGCTAATTCAAAAGATGCCGATAAGGTTGTATTTTTAATGGATCGTAAGGAACTGGGTTCGCAGTCTTTAACAGAATATCAAGGATTTGCAGATAATGTAGATGACGTTCAAGGGACTGATGATACAAATATGCTTATCTCAAAGCTGAAGAGTACAGATCCTAAGAATACTTTGATAGTTTCATCTATTCAGAAGATGAGTAGAATCAAGGAAGATGAGATTGGCAGGATGCGCGCCAAGGATATTGAAGATATGCGAAATAAAAGGTTGGTATTTATTATTGATGAGTGTCACCGTTCCACATTTGGAGACATGCTTATAACAATAAAGAATACTTTCCCCAATGCACTGTTCTTCGGTTTTACAGGAACGCCGGTATTTTCCGAGAATGAAAAGAGCTTGAGCACCACAACGGATATCTTCGGTGACGAACTTCACAGATACAGTATCGCAGACGGTATTCGTGATAAGAATGTACTTGGATTTGATCCTATTATGGTGTGTGTATATCCTGATATCGAAATTAGAAAAAAGGTGGCTATAGAAGAGGCCGGCGCAAGTTCCGAGGTGGAGGCTATATCAGATCCGAAGATGCAAAAGATATATTATAGGTTTATGACAGTATCAGAAGTACCTATGGCAGGAAGATTACTTGAAGACGGCACATATCAAAAGGGTATCGAAGATTATATAAAGAAAGATGCCTGGGAAAATGACAAGTATCAGTACAGTATAGTTGATAATATAAAGGAAAATTGGCTTAGATTGAGTCGAAATAATAAGTTCCATGCCATATTTGCAACTTCAAGCATACCTGAAGCTATAAGTTATTACAGGAAGTTTCGTGAAAAATATCCTGAATTGAAGGTAACGGGTCTGTTTGATCCGACTATTGATAATGCAAGCGGTGACAAGGCTTTGGAAAAAGAGGACGGTATTGTAGAAATGCTTAATGATTATAATAATTGGTATTCTACAAACTGGGATATTGCAAGATATGCAAAATTTAAGTTGGAGGTATCAGAAAGACTTGCTCACAAGGGACAGTTTGTCCGCATGAAAGCGGAATCTCAGCTTGATTTACTGATAGTTGTAAATCAAATGCTTACAGGCTTTGATTCTAAGTGGGTAAATACATTGTATCTTGATAAGATTTTGGAGTATCAAAATCTTATACAGGCATTTTCAAGAACAAACAGACTTTTTAATATAAATGAAAAACCTTTCGGCTCTATAAAATACTATAGAATGCCGCATACAATGAAAAATAATATAGAAAACGCCATGAAGCTTTATTCCGGAGACAGGCCTCAAGGACTTTTTGCGGATCATCTGCCTGATAATATAGAGCATATGAATATATCATTTAAGGATATGGAGGCTGTTTTCAAGCAGGCAAATATTGCAGATATGCAAAAGCTTCCTGATGATACGGAGTCAAAGGCAAAGTTTGCAAAGCTTTTCAGAGAATTTTCTACATATTTACAGGCTGCAAAAATACAGGGATTTAGCTGGGATATAAAAGAATATTCCGTCAAGATTGATGATGAGGATAATCATACAGGCAGTATCTCAGTAATTCCAAGTGAAGAAGATTATAATATACTTTTACAAAGATATAAGGAATTAAGTAAACCTACAGATTCTACAGACGGAGATGATAATGCGGTTACGTTTACTGTCGATCCGTATTTGAGTGAGCAAAATACAGGTATTATAGATAATGATTATATGAATTCCAGATTTGAGAAGTGGCAAAAACAGCTTTATGATTCTAATGTAAGTAAGGAAGAGAGAGAGGCTACACTGGAGGAGCTTCATAAATCTTTTGCAATGCTTTCTCAGGAAGAACAAAAGTATGCAAATATTTTTCTTCATGATATACAATCCGGAGATGCAAAGCTTGGCAAAGATATGACTTTTAGAGATTATATAGTGATGTATGCAAAGAATAAGGAAATGTCACAAATAAAAAAGTTTGTAAAATATCTGGGTGTTGAAGAAGGTCTGCTTGTAGAAATCAAAAAGTCCAAGGTAACAGAGTCAAATCTTGATGAGTTCGGAAGATACGATGCATTGAAAAAATCTATAGCAAATGAGCCTGCAACGGAATATTATACTAAGCTTGAGGGAAAGAAGCTTCCTCCGTTTGTAGTCAGAAATAATGCTGAAAAATTATTGAGAGACTATATTTTATATGATGTAGATATTAAAGATCCTGACGGTGAAGACCCAACTTAATATCAAATATTTATAGTATCCTTAGACAGGTCCTTCATCGGTAGGAAGGAGAAATATGCCTAAGGATTTTCAATCAACAGATCTATTGAAGGATTTTTATAAGGAATGGATAGCAATATATAAGGAAGGTGCTATCAGGGATGTAACTTTGTCAAAGTATAAGATGAGTCTTATATGGGTGGAGAAACTGGCTCCAACTCTTCGTCTATGTGATATATCAAGGGTTGAATATCAGCAGATTATCAATGATTATGCCAAGGAGCATGAGCGTCAGACGACTATGGATTTTCATCACCAGCTAAAGGGAGCTATACTGGATGCTGTGGATGAGGGGCTTGTTCCAAGAGATCCTACAAGGAAGGTTATTATCAAGGGGAAGATTCCGTCAAAAAAGAAAGTTAAGTATTTGAACCAATTTGAACTTCACAGTCTTTTAAAGAGCCTGACTCTTTCAGATGAAGTGAGTTGGGATTGGTTCATTTTACTTTTGGCAAAGACAGGAATGAGATTTTCTGAAGGACTTGCGATTACACCGAATGACTTTGATTTTGCACATCAGACAGTATCGGTGAATAAGACTTGGAATTATAAGGAAGGCGGTGGTTTTTCACCTACAAAAAATAAGTCGTCAGTGCGAAAGATACAGATTGACTGGCAGGTAGTGATGCAATTTGCCACACTTGTAAAGGATCTTCCGGCAGATAAGCCTATATTTGTAAGGGACAATAATGTCTATAATTCTACAGTTAACGATATTTTGGTGAGGTATTGTAAGAAGCTGAATATTCCGGTTATCTCTGTGCATGGGCTTCGTCATACACATGCTTCTATTTTGCTATATGCAGGAGTATCTATCGCCAGTGTAGCAAGAAGGCTCGGACATGCAAGTATGACTACCACACAGAAAACATATTTACATGTGATACAGGAGCTGGAAAATCAGGATATTGACCTTGTGATGAGGTCGCTTTCAAATCTTTTATAGAGAAAGTATTTGTTAGGCGTATAGGAGTGCATGTAATATAGTTTTGTGACCGATGGAGGACCATGGATAAATTTATCAGACAAAAAAATATTGTTTTCAGCCTTAACGGCAGCAGAGTAAAGGAAATAAAATTCCATAATAAAATGCTTAACCTTAAGGTTGATTCATTATTTCAATATGTAAACAGTGAAGAAGTAGAACATGAGGGTGAAGTCAGGCATAGAATAGAATTCGATATAAGCATTAGATACAATAAAATAATGGGGTATAATATAGATGTATAAGAGAAATTCAAATCTTATACATCTATTTTTATACAAGAAATTCGCAAAGAAAGGGGCTTTTTATTATGAGTAAAAAATTAGTGGCATTTTTCAGTGCAAGTGGAATAACAAAAAAAGTAGCAGGGATGATTGCAGAGGAAGCAAAAGCTGATTTATTTGAGATTGAGCCGAAAGTTCCGTATACAAGGGCTGATCTTGACTGGATGGATAAAAAATCCCGAAGCAGTGTGGAAATGAGTGATAAGAAATACAGACCAGAGATTATGAAGAAAGAGATAGATATGGCTTCTTATGACGAGATCCTTCTGGGATTTCCTATCTGGTGGTATGTAGCTCCAACAATTATCAATACATTTTTGGAAGCCTATAATTTCAGCGGTAAAAAGATCGTCCTTTTTGCAACATCCGGTGGAAGTGGATTCGGTAATACTGTAAAGGAATTGCAGCTATCCGCACCGGATGCGGTGATCACAGAAGGCAGCCTGTTAAATCGTGGAACAAAACAGGAAATCAGTGAGTGGGTGAAATCTTTATAAATAACAGTGCTATGGAGGTATACAGAATATGGAAAAATAGTACAGACAGCAGGACGAAATGCACTTGGTGAATTTGAACCGGAGTTTGCGCATTTTAATGATGATGTGCTTTTCGGTGAAAACTGGAACAACCGGGATATTGATGTAAAAACAAGAAGTATCATTACAGTGGTTGTTCTGATGGCTTCCGGAATTACGGATTCTTCTTTAAAATATCATCTTCAAAATGCAAAAAATCATGGTGTGACACAAAAAGAGATTGCTGCAGTGATTACACATGTCGCATTCTATGCAGGATGGCCAAAAGCATGGGCTGTTTTCAATCTTGCAAAGGAAGTGTGGGAGACAGGTGAAGGAGATTTACCATACGAAGAGGAAGCAATGCGGGCGCATGCAAAAGAGATGGTATTCCCAATTGGTACACCAAATGATGGCTTTGCACAGTATTTTTCCGGCAGAAGTTTTCTTGCACCGATCTCCACTTCTCAGGTTGGAATTTTCAATGTGACATTTGAACCCGGATGCAGAAATAACTGGCACATCCATCATGCAAAAAGTGGAGGTGGGCAGATCTTAGTATGTATTGCCGGAAGAGGATATTATCAGGAAGAGGGAGAAGATGCTGTAGAAATTAAGCCTGGTGACTGTATCAATATTCCGGCAGAAGTGAAACACTGGCATGGTGCCGCACCGGATGAATGGTTTTCTCATCTGGCAATTGAAGTGCCGGGTGAAGAGACATCGAATGAGTGGTGTGAGCCGGTTGACTACGAAATATATAAATTGCTCAGATAACTTCCGGTTTGTAGACCTAAAACAGAATACCGTTCCTTACATAGCAGTCATGCGCTTCGGTGCCTGGCTGCTAATTTTTTTTGCGAAAGGAGCAGTATCGAATGAAACATGAACCCGGCGTTTGTACCGAGTGCATTTTCTTACTTTCCAAATAAATCGCTGTGCGTTCCTGTTCGGGATAATGTCAAGACGAGCAAATCATTTTCAATCCGATAGACCAATAGCCAATCCGGCTGAATGTGGCACTCACGATGACCGCCCCAGTTTCCGGTTAAAGCGTGGTCTTTATTCTTTTCCGGAAGCTGTTCGCCACTTGCCAATTTGCGAATGATGTCGTCCAGAAGGTCAATATCAAGATGACGTTTCATCGCCAGCTTGTAGTCCTTCTTAAATTGATTTGTCCAAACAATGTCTAAATGTTTACTCATTCTTTTAACGCCCTCAATGCTTCCTCTACATCAGAGTAGCGTTTTACAGACGGATCACGGGCAATGCGTTCTGCTTCCAGCATTGCTGCCATCGTTTCCTTGTTCGGTTGCTCCATGCGAACATCAAAAGGAAAACCGCCGACACGGAGCGACTGGCGAAGAAATACATTGATAGCGGTAGTAAGGTTGATGCCTAATTCACCATACAGCGCTTCGCACTGTTTCTTGATGTCGCTGTCCATACGGACACTGAAATTAGTTGTGGTAGCCATAAATTTCAACTCCTTTCCTTGCTATTGCACTTATATTATATATTAGGTGCATTGCATAATCAATCTATTAGACGCAAAATTTACAGAAAAGATTATAATTATTTTTGGAAAGAATAATAATTTAATTTTAAGTATTTCAATTGTGTAAAATTAGGTGTATAATAATCTAAAATTATAATGAAAAGGAGTTAAGCTATGAAAGCTGATTATGATATAGTTGTTATAGGTTTCGGCAAGGCGGGAAAGACACTTGCGGCTAAGTTCAGTAAATCAGGTAAAAGTGTTGCTTTGATTGAGAAAGACAAAAATATGTATGGAGGTACTTGCATAAATGTAGGTTGTATTCCTTCAAAGCGACTTATAACGGATGCAGCCAAATCTACAACCGGAGAGTTTGACAAAAAAGCACAGTACTATAGGGAGGCGGTTGCTGAAAAGAAGAAACTTACAGCCGCTCTTAATAAGGCTAATTATGACAAGATAGCAAGTGCAGGTGTGGATATTATTGACGGAACAGCGTCATTTAAGGATAATCATCATATTATTGTTTCAACTAAAGACGGAAATGTGGAGATTAAGGCTGAGAAGTTTATTATCAATACAGGCTCTGTTACTGTAATACCGAAGATTGAAGGAGCTGACAGTAAGGGTGTGTATACATCAGAGTCTATTATGAATCTTGAGGAATTACCTAAAAGACTTACTATTGTAGGTGGCGGTTATATAGGACTTGAGTTTGCTTCAATGTATGCAGATTTCGGAAGTAAGGTAACTGTAGTTCAGGACGGAGATGTATTCTTGCCTAGAGAAGATGAGGATATCGCAAAAGCTATCCGTGAAGTATTGGAAGCAAAATCTGTAGAGATAGTTACAGGTGCAAAGGTGACCAAGGCCGAAGAGGGTAAGTTATATTATGAGGTTGCAGGAGAGGCAAAGACTTTGGAATCTGATGCGATTTTACTTGCTGTAGGTCGTAGACCGAATACTGACGGTCTTGGATGTGAAAATGCAGGTGTTAAGCTCACTGACAGAGGTGGTGTAGTTACCGATGAGCATTTAAAAACAAGTGCAGATAATATCTGGGCGGCAGGTGATGTTTGCGGTAAGCTCCAGTTTACATATATTTCACTTGATGACAGCAGAATTATCTGGGATGAGATAATGGGAGAGGATAAGAGAACTACTGAGAATAGAGGAGCTTTCTCTTATTCGGTATTTATAAATCCTCCGTTCTCAAGAGTGGGAATGAGCGAAAAGGATGCAAAGGCTGCAGGAGTGGAATACAAAGTCTTAAGCCTTAGTGCCAATGCTATACCAAAGGCTAAGGTTTTAAGAAAAACGGACGGTTTGTTAAAGGCTTTGGTTAAAGCGGACGGCACTATCTTGGGTGCGGAGCTTTTCTGTGAAGAGTCTTATGAGATGATTAACTTTATAAAGCTTGCAATGGACCACGGTATCAAAGCAAAGGATATAGCAAACTTTATATTCACACATCCTACAATGTCTGAAAGTTTAAATGATTTGTTTGCAATGTAATATAGATATTTTTAAATTTGTACTTGCAATATAAAAAAATTCCTGTATAATATTACACAGCTAACAACTCAGTTTGCTATGAATGATATTTATTTCTTGGATAGAATGCTCAAAGGCGAGTCTTGGGAGCATTCTATCTTTTTTAATACTAAGGCATTCTGGTTGATATTAAATGAAAGGATTTGCCCGAATAATTTATTTGGTTGAGGGCCGGTGAGAAAATGATAAGAATAGGTATTTTGGGATATGGAAACCTTGGAAGAGGAATCGAGTGTGCTATAAAGCATACAAAGGATATGAAGTTGGTAGCGGTGTTTACAAGAAGAGATCCTTCAAGTGTTAAGATTCTTACATCCGAGGCCAAGGTGGACAGTGTTGAAAATATTTTAAGTTATCAGGATGATATAGATGTTTTGGTACTTTGCGGCGGCAGTGCGACAGATTTACCTGTACAGACACCTGAATATGCCAAGTATTTCAATGTTATCGACAGCTTTGATACTCATGCAAATATTCCTGAGCATTTTGCAAAGGTTGACGATGCTGCAAAGGCAACAGGTCACTTCGGTCTAATATCTGTAGGCTGGGACCCGGGTATGTTCTCACTTAACAGAGTATATGCAAATGCAATCCTTCCAAACGGTGCGGACTATACTTTCTGGGGTAAGGGAGTAAGTCAGGGACATTCGGATGCTATCAGAAGAATTGAAGGTGTTGTAGATGCAAGACAGTACACAGTACCTGTAGAGTCAGCTCTTGAAGCTGTCAGAAGCGGTAAAAATCCTGAGCTTACTACAAGACAAAAGCATACAAGAGAGTGCTATGTAGTTGCTGCAGACGGTGCGGACAAGGCAAAGATTGAAGAAGAGATAAAGACAATGCCTAACTACTTTGCAGACTATGATACAACAGTTCATTTCATCACAGCTGAGGAGATGAAGAAGAATCATTCAAAGCTTCCACACGGCGGATTTGTTATCAGAAGCGGAAAGACAGGTTGGGAGGATGAGAACAATCATGTTATCGAGTATCGCTTAAAGCTTGATTCAAACCCTGAGTTCACAGCTTCCGTAATTATTGCATATGCAAGAGCCGCATATCGTATGCACAAAGACGGAAAGATCGGAGCACATACGGTATTTGATGTGGCACCGGCTTATCTGCTTGATATGAGTGCCGATGAGATAAGAGCGCATCTGCTGTAATATAACAATGTTTAGGGGCTGTGAAATAAGTCCCCAAAAGAAATAGGACCATTCGCTCATGCGAAAGGTCCTATTTTTGTGGTAAAATTAACTTGGAATGAAAAATTTNNNNGTTTAGGGGCTGTGAAATAAGTCCCCAAAAGAAATAGGACCATTCGCTCATGCGAAAGGTCCTATTTTTGTGGTAAAATTAACTTGGAATGAAAAATTTACCCAATACCTATTGTAATTCAAAACAAGAATATTTTCCACTGTTTCTTTCAGATTGTTTGGATCTGATGGATCCTGTTTTAACATTTGACAGATTGATAGGAGGAATCGATTTAAACAAGTATCTGACGGATATTCCGGAGTACACAACCGGACGACGCAGATATAATCCGGTCAACATGTTAAAGACAGTACTTTTCGGATTTATGACTAGCGGTTACTGCTCTCTGAGAAAACTTGAAGACAACTGCAAAGTTAATATCAGGTTCATTTATCTCATGGATTACCGGACTCCGTCATACAGAACCTTTGGATATTTCATCAATAAAATACTTAAAGATAAGATTGAAAACATTTTTAACGATATCAATCATGCTATCTTTAACGAGGAGCATGTAGATCTGCAACATCTCTACATCGACGGCTCCAAGTTTGAAGCAAACGCAAACAAGTATACCTGGGTATGGAAGAAGGCTACCGAAAAGTTCCGTTACAAGCTTTACGAAAAAATCACTGCGGAGATTGAGGAAATTAATGCAGAAATCGCATGGAGTGGGGTGCAGATCACAACAAACACAGAGTATGTACCGGATTATCTGAATGAAATCGTTGAGCAGCTGGTACTTTTATGGGAACTGGATACAAGTACATTCGTTTAAGGAAGCGGAAAGCGAAAATCCAAAGAACAGCGTCATTATGAACACTTAACTACTTTCTGTCAAAAACTTCAAGAATACATACAAAAAATTGAAATCTGTGGTCCTGACCGAAATAGTTACTCTAAAACAGATAGCTCAGCTACCTTTATGCGTATCAAAACTGATTACATGGGCAATGATCAGCTTCTGCCGGCATATAATGTACAGATTGGTGTAGCAGATGAATATATTGCAGTTGTTGACGTTAACCATTATCGTTCAGATATGGATTGTTTCGTTCCTATGATGGATCACTTCAAACAAACTTATGGATTCTATCCCAAATATCCTGTGGCAGATGCCGGATATGGCTCATACAATAATTATATTTTCTGTGAACAGAACGGAATTGAAAAGTATATGAAATTTCCAATGTTTAAAAAGGAAACTAAGGATCGGAAATATCATGAAGATCCATTTCGTGCAGTTAACTTCAGAATTGATGAACAAGGAGTCATGAGATGTCCTAACGATAAAGCATTCCATTTTTTATGCAGAAAAGGTGTGAGGGGAAATCAGTACGGACGCAAGGAAGAACTGTATGAATGCGAAGACTGTAGCGGATGTCCATATGCAAAGAAATGTAAGAAGACAGATAAGAATCGAACTGTTCGGATCAATCAGGAACTAACTTCCATGCATAAGGAAGTAATAGAAAACCTTGAAAGTATCCACGGTGCGTTATTGAGAATGAATCGTTCGATACAAGCAGAAGGTACTTTCGGAATTATGAAAAGCGACCGTTGGTACAAGAGAATTGTCCGAAGAGGTATTCATTCAGTCAAACTGGAAGTTTTACTCGTGGCGATAGGCCATAATTTATATAAATATCAGAAAAAAAGACAAGAAACAGAACTGCCGCATAGATTTAAAAAAAGAATTTCTATGGGGTAGGGAAAGTGCGCTTTTCTTGCGTATGATTTCAGTCATTTATACACAATAATTACAAAAGGGAGATGCGAAAAAACTCTATAGAGTTTTTTCACACCCCCTATTTTTAATGTAAAGACTATGATTTTATGATATAATTTTTATAAATTATCCGGTTTATTTTAGTAGTAAATAATTTTGTGGGGTGTGTATGGAAGAGATTTTGAAAAAGGTATTTATTGAGAAATATAAATACAGTATCGTAATAGCGATATCATATTATATATTGCCGTTTTTGGTTTATATAGTACCGGTAGAAGACCCGTTTGACAGAGCCATTCTATTTGCTTATATCGTAATAGCCGCTATACCGCTTATTTTACTTGTTTTATCTATAATATTTGCAATGAGTAACAGGTTTCATTGGTACTTTTCATTTAGGATATTTATTTTATGTTTGGCTTATATGCTGTTTACCGGTATCGGTATACTTATGTTTTGTGTAGGATATTTTATAGTAAGCGTAATAGGACAATGCATAGGAGCATTTATTAGGGATCATAAACTGTAATAAACAGGCATCCATATCGTGATTTTCTCCATTGACATTGCCTTAGGGTTTTGGTATTATGGAGTGGCAGTAACGCCTATACATGAGATATGGATACTCCAACCTTACCTTATGTATACGGTAAGATTTATTTAAAGGAGAAAGAAAATGATTACAAAAGAGAAAAAGACAGCTATCATGGAAGAGTATGCAAGAAAAGCAGGCGATACAGGTTCACCTGAGGTTCAGATAGCAGTTCTTACAGCAAGAATCACAGAGCTTACAGAGCATTTGAAGGCAAATCCTAAGGACCATCACTCAAGAAGAGGTCTTTTGAAGATGGTAGGTAAGAGAAGAAATCTTTTACAGTATCTTAAGAATAAGGATCTTGAGGGCTATCGTGCACTTATAGAGAAGCTTGGACTTAGAAAGTAATAAAAGTCTTCGGTTTCACAGATTTCGTTCAAGGAAAATTCTTTAGAAACCTGTTGTGATTATAGTATCATTGGTGGAGAGTTTTTCTCCACCTTTTTTATAATTTTATTTATGGCTTGTAGCCGAAGCTAGTGATAAATACTAAAACGATTTAGTACTTATCACTAGTTCATATTTTTATGTTTCAAGAAGAGCACTTCTCGAATATCGGCAAGCCAAAAGGAGATGAAATGAGTAAGGAATTTAAGAGTTATTCAATGGAACTTGCAGGTCGTACTCTGAGAGTTGATATCGGAAGAGTGGCTGCACAGGCAAACGGTGCCGCATTTATGCACTACGGAGATACAACGGTACTATCTACAGCTACGGCATCTGATAAACCTAGAGACGGTATCGACTTCTTCCCGCTTTCTGTAGAATACGAAGAGAAGATGTACGCTGTAGGAAAGATGCCGGGAGGATACAACAAAAGAGAGGGTAAGGCAAGTGAGAATGCAATACTTACCTCGAGAGTAATTGACAGACCTATGCGTCCGCTTTTTCCTAAGGATTACAGAAACGATGTTACACTTAATAATCTTGTATTGTCTGTAGACCCTGATTGTTCACCTGAGCTTACGGCGATGCTCGGTTCTGCAATAGCAACAGCTATTTCAGACATTCCGTTTGACGGACCTTGTGCTACAACACAGATAGGTATGGTAGGCGGTTTCTTTGTTGTAAACCCTAATGAAGAGCAGATGGCAGTATCAGACCTTAAGCTGACGGTGGCATCTACAAGAGACAAAGTAATAATGATTGAAGCGGGTGCAAATGAGATACCTGATGAAAAGATGGTGGAGGCTATCTATAAGGCCGATTCCGTAAATAAAGAAATTATTGCATTTATCGACAAGATAGTTGCGGAAGTCGGCAAAGAAAAGCACTCATATACGGCATTCACCATTCCTGAGGAACTTAGTGCCGCAATCAAGGAGATTGTACCGCAGGATGAGATGGAAAAGGCTGTTTTTACAGATGAAAAGCAGATAAGAGAAGAAAACATCAAAGCTATAACACAGAAGCTTGAAGAGGCTTTTGCCGATAAGGAAGAGTGGTTGCCGCTTCTTGGTGAGGCAATCTATCAGTATCAGAAAAAGACTGTAAGAAAGATGATTCTAAAGGATCAGAAGAGACCTGACGGAAGAGCTATGACTCAGATTCGTCCGCTTGCAGCGGAGGTTGACCTTATACCTAGAGTACACGGTTCGGCTATGTTTACAAGAGGACAGACTCAGATTTGCAATATAGTTACACTTGCACCGCTTGCAGAGGCACAAAAGGTTGACGGACTTAATCAATCCGAGACTACAAAGAGATATATTCACCAGTACAACTTCCCTTCTTACTCTGTAGGAGAGACAAGACCTTCAAGAGGACCGGGAAGAAGAGAGATAGGACATGGTGCATTGGCTGAGAGAGCGCTTATTCCTGTACTTCCTACTCCTGAAGAGTTCCCGTATGCCATCAGATCAGTGTCTGAGACTTTCGAGTCAAACGGTTCAACATCTATGGCGTCCACATGTTCATCATGTATGTCTCTTATGGCTGCCGGTGTTCCGATAAAGAAGATGGTGGCAGGTATATCATGCGGACTTGTAACAGGTGATTCAGATGACGATTATGTATTACTTACAGATATTCAGGGACTTGAAGATTTCTTCGGAGATATGGACTTTAAGGTGACCGGAACAGACAGCGGTATTACAGCTATACAGATGGATATCAAGATTCACGGACTTACAAAGGACATTGTAGAGGGTGCAATAAGAAGATGCCATGAGGCAAGAGACTTTATCATGGAGACTTGTATGAAGCCGTGTATTGCGGAGCCTAGAAAAGAAATAAGCAAGTATGCACCTAAGATTGCACAGATTCAGATAAATCCTTCAAAGATCGGTGACGTTGTAGGTAAGCAGGGAAAAACTATCAATAAGATTATTGAGGACACCGGCGTAAAGATTGATATCAGCGAAGAAGGTTTGGTATCCGTTTCAGGTACTGATCAGGCTATGATTGACAAGGCCATCGACATTATAAGAGGTATTACAATAGAGATAGAAGCCGGAATGGTTATGCAGGGCAAGGTAGTCCGTATACTTGAGTTCGGTGCGTTTGTAGAATTGGCACCGGGTAAAGACGGCATGGTTCATATATCAAAGCTTTCAGACAGCAGAGTCGAGAAGGTTGAAGATGTGGTAAAGGTAGGCGATGATGTGACAGTGAAGGTAATTAAGGTTGACCCTATAAAGGGAAGAATAGATCTTTCTATGAAGCCTTCAGACATTATCTAAAATAAATTTTGCAGAGAAAGGTGGGACTATGGAAGAGAATATAAAAGAAATACTATTTGATCTTGTATCAAGAAAACAGTTCCGACAATTAAAAGAAAAACTCTGCGATATGAATGAGTTTGATATTGCTTCATTTATGGAGGAGCTGGATTCCGAAAAGCAGATAATTGTTTTCAGAATGTTGCCAAAAGAGCTTGCAAGTGATGTATTTGCCTGCTTGGAGGTGGATACTCAGGGACATATAATAAACGGCATTACAGATAAAGAGTTGGCTTATATAATTGAAGAGCTGTATGTGGATGATGCCGTAGATATGCTTGAGGAGCTGCCGGCTACAGTTGTAAAAAGAGTTTTACAAAATGCCGCTCCAAGTACAAGACTTCAGATAAATGAATTTTTAAAGTATCCTGAAAATTCGGCAGGGTCTATAATGACTGCGGAGTATATAGGTTTGAAAAAGAGTATGACCGTAGAGGAAGCTTTTGCCTATATCAGAAAACACGGCTATGATAAAGAGACGATATATACCTGCTATGTAATGGATGCAAAAAGAATGCTGGAAGGCGTAGTAACAGTAAAAGACCTTTTGATGAGTGACTATGAAGTCAAGATGGAAGACATTATGGACACAAATGTCATAAAGGCCGTTACTACAGATGATAAGGAGGAAATAGCAGACCTGTTTAACAAATACGATCTGCTCTCGCTTCCTGTGGTCGACCATGAAAACAGGCTGGTAGGTATTGTCACCATTGACGATGCTGTGGATGTAATGGAAGAAGAGGCCACAGAGGACTTTGAGAAGATGGCGGCTATGCACCCGTCTGAAAAGCCTTATCTTAAGACAGGCGTTTTTGAGCTTGCAAAGAATCGAATCGTGTGGCTGCTTGTACTTATGATAAGTTCAATGCTTACAGGCGGTATACTTACAAGATACGAGGATGCGTTTAAGGTAATGCCTCTTTTGGTATCATTTGTTCCTATGCTTACGGATACAGGCGGTAATGCCGGTTCACAGTCATCTACAATGATTATCCGTGGTATGACCATCGGTGAGATAGCAAGTTCAGATATACTGAAAGTTATCTGGAAAGAAGCAAGGGTTTCTGTTATCGTAGGTATAATTTTGGGTGCCGTCAACTTTATAAGGCTTGTAGCACAGTATCCGGGACAGCCTCTTGTAGCACTTACAGTAGTACTGGCACTTTTTGCTACGGTATTTGTGGCCAAGGTTATAGGCGGTATGCTTCCTATTGCCGCAAAGAAATTGCATCTTGACCCGGCTATTATGGCTGCTCCGCTTATCACGACAATAGTTGATGCGGTATCGCTTGTGATCTATTTCCAGATTGCGGTTGAACTTTTACATATCAAATAATTTTTAAATCTTTCTTAGGCTAAACTCCGAAAAGTTTAGCCTTTTTTCATTATTTATACACTTATTTGTGTTAGAATATATATATCAATATAAAAAGGATATATGCAATGAATATATATGGCAACTATGAAAAATATTTGGACATGATATTGGACGAATTTTCAAAGAGAGTCTATAAACTTAATGATGAATACAAGTTAAAAACCGGATATAAACTCTTTGAACATTTTATCTCAAGGATAAAGACTGATGAAAGCATGATTGAAAAGTGTAAAAGAAAGGGCTTTGAGGTAAGTACGCACAGTGCACTCAAAGAAATCAAAGATGCAATAGGTGTAAGGATAGTTTGCGGCTTTGTAGATGATATATATACTCTTGTAGGTCTGTTTAAGGATATGGAAAATATCAATGTTGTAGAGGAAAAAGATTATATACTTAATGTAAAGCCGAACGGCTATCGTTCATATCATATGATACTTGAAGTGATTACACCCTATCCTGATTGTGACAGCAATGAAAACGGAATATATTACATTGAGATTCAGTTAAGGACTATTGCAATGGATTCATGGGCGTCGCTTGAACATCAGATGAAGTATAAGAAAAATATAACCAACCATGAAAGAATCACAAAGGAGCTTAAAAGATGTGCTGATGAGCTTGCTTCCTGTGATTTGAATATGCAGACAATAAGAAAATTGATAGAGGAAGGATAGAGATGAGAATTTTATTGGCGGAAGATGAAGCGGCACTGTCAAAGGCGTATGCGCAAGTACTTATAATGCAAGGCTATGAAGTTGAGCCGGTATATGACGGAGAAGCCGCTTTGGAAGCTGCAAACAGCGGCACATATGATTTGATGATTTTTGATGTTATGATGCCTAAGATGAGCGGACTTGAGGTATTAAGGGCATTAAGAGAGGCCGGAAATACTACATATGTTATTATGCTTACCGCTATGAGTGAACTTGATGACAAGATTGAAGGTCTTGAATCAGGTGCGGATGAGTACCTTACAAAGCCGATACCGCTAAAAGAGTTGGCGGCCAGAGTTCGTTCTCTTGAGAGAAGAATAGACACAAATTATAACGAGAATGTACTTACATTCGGCAGTGTGAAGCTGAATGTGTCACAACAGGAGCTGTCGGCCAAAAATTCCATAATATTGGCAGGTAAAGAAACCAAGCTTATGGAAGTTCTTATGTTGAACAAGAATAAAAAGCTTTCGACCGAGTATATATACAATCATGTATGGAGCAAGGATGATGACTCCGATACAGGATATGTTTGGATATATATTTCATATCTGAAGCAGAAGTTAAAGGCAATCAATGCAAATGTTGATATTTTAGGAGAGGAAAACAGAGAGTTTGAACTTGTAGAGGTGTGATTTGTTTAGAAGACTTCGTTTACAATTCATTGTGGTAGCTACGATAGCGGTAAGCATAATGCTTATATCGGTAATAGGCATTTTGAATGCTTCAAAGTATGCAACAAGTGAAAAAAGAATAAATAAAATTTTGGATTTGTTGTCTGAGAATAACGGAGTTCTACCCGATGAAGAAGTAGTGGAGAAGATTCTCGGCAGAAAGACAAATCCGGATATAATAGTTCAGTACAGATATTTCAGTGCTTATGTGGACAGCAGCAATAAGGTAATCACTATGAACACTGAGCATATAGCGAATCTTTCGGATACCGATGTTATTTTTTATGTAAAAAAGATTTTATCGGGTAATAATAAATACGGCAACTTCACGACCACAGAGGGACAGAAGTTTGCATATAAGTTGAATTTACATGATGATGAAAGCAAGCTGATTGTGGTGCTTGATACTACAAGCTATATAGAGGACAGAGCGGATTTGATAGATACATCGGTCTTTATTTTCTTTTCAAATCTTGTTTTTTTCATCATTATATTTGTGATTTTTTCAGGTAAAGTAATGATGCCTTTTATGGAAAACTACAAAAATCAAAAGGCTTTTATTACAAATGCGGGGCATGAGTTAAAGACTCCTTTGGCTATAATCTCGGCAAACAATGAGCTTTGTGAGATGATAGGCGGAGAAAATGAGTGGACAAAGAGCACCAAAGAGCAGGTCGAGCGTATGACGGATCTGATAAACAGGCTTGTGGTGCTGGCAAGGTTTGAAGAAAAATCAAATGTAATTGAAAAAAATATAAATTTTTCAGATATAGTAACGAAGTCATCAAAATCATTCAAATCATTGGCTATAAAAGGAGGCAAGAATTTTGAATCGGATATTCAAAATGATATCTGTATTATGGGAGATGACGGTGCCGTATATGAACTTGTAAATATACTGATAGATAATGCAAACAAATACTGTGATAAGGGCGGAACTATCGGAGTTAAGCTTATGGTGCACGGTATCACCTTTAAAAAGGCGAAGCTTGTAGTAAGTAATACTTACAGAGACGGTAAGAATGTGGACTATTCAAAGTTTTTTGACAGATTCTACAGAGAGGACAAGTCACATAACAGCAGTGTTTCGGGTTACGGAGTAGGACTTTCCATCGCCGGAAATATTATAAACAGGCACAAGGGTAAAATACATGTCACATATAAGAATGATATTATTTATTTTAATGTATATTTTAATATGGTAACGAATACAGAATAAAATTTACTAATCATTTAAAGAGTATATTGTTTAGACTTTTGAATTGATTTTATAAAATGTATATAATATAATACAGCTTTATGATTTATTTTCAAACAGGAGGTTTTTATGAATCCGTTTTTGTTGGTAGCTGTAAAGCTTTTAATAGGCTTTTTTGCATTGGTAATAATAATAAACATATCAGGTAAGGGTAACTTGGCACCTTCATCAGCAAGTGACCAGATTGTAAATTATGTGCTTGGTGGCATTATCGGTGGTGTTATATATAACAGCAGTGTACGTATACTTGATTTTATTGCAATATTATGTATATGGTGCATTCTGGTGCTGGGCTTAAAATGGATAAAGACACATAATGTAAAGGCTAAACAGTTAATAGACGGTAAGGCCTTAACAATAATAGATGGCGGAAAAATAATTGTTGAAAATTGTAAAAAGGCAGGCTTATCCGCTCATGATGTTTCTTTTAAATTGCGTACAAACGGAATTTATTCAACAAAGGATGTAAAGAGGGCCGTACTTGAGCAAAACGGACAATTGATTTTAATTCAGTCAGGTGAGGAAAACCCTAAGTTCCCTGTTATTACAGACGGTCAGGTACAATCTGATATACTCGAGGTAATAGGTAAGGACGAGGATTGGCTTCTTGAAGAGCTGAAAAAGCAAGGTATAGAAAAATACAGTGATGTATTTTTAGGAGAATATGTTAATAATTCTCTAATACTTACAATTGACAAATAAAAGCATTTTTTATAGGGCTCGGAATTATTATTTTACCGGTTATATTGTCAATACCGGTATTACTTTTAGGCACAATGCTTGGAGGTGAAGGTGAAATATCACCTGTACTTACTCAGGTGTTTGCAATTGTAATGTTGATGATTCCAAATTTATTCACAGTAGAAGGCGGAATCTTTATGGTTCTGCTCGGTTTGATTTTTTATATTTTCAGAACAAACAGAAAAGTACAATTTTTAGTATTGATAATTCTAAGTTTTCTTGTTTTTTATACCAATCGTACAGGAGTACAGTGGATGATGGTATTTGCAATTATTCCGCTATATTTTTATAACGGAGAAAAGGGAAGAGGAGATAAAAATTTCTTTTATATATTCTATCCTGTACATATTTATATATTGTATATAGTAGCAAGCTTATTACATTAGGAAACTACTTATAAAAGTACAATCGGAAAACGGATGCAATGATATAAAATATTTTAATAAAAAGTAAAAAGTCGCTTGACAAATGTTTTTTTATTTGGTATCCTCTTTAAGGTAAAACGACCGTAGACAGTAGGTGCCTTAGGCGTAAGTATTGTATCGCCTACCGAGGAAGTGACTAAGTACTTGATGTATTATCACTCTCTGTCTTTGCGGCAGAGAGTTTTTGTTACACTTATAGAGCTTTTACGGGTTTTACTGAAACTATAAAGGAGGTTAGAAATGGCAAAAATCGAATTAAAACAGCCTATAGTTAAGGAAATTGCTGAGCTTTTAGACGGTGCACAGGCAGCTGTAGTCGTTGATTACCGTGGCCTTAGTGCTGAGCAGGATACAAAGCTTCGTAAGGAACTTAGAAAAGCAGGTGTAACTTATAAGGTTTATAAGAACACAATGATTCGTATAGCCGCTAAGGGTACTCCATTTGAGACACTTGACAGTTCACTTGAAGGACCTACAGCAATTGCAGTTTCAAAAGAAGATGCAACTGCACCGGCAAGAATACTTTACAATTTCTCTAAGACAGCTCCGGACCTTGAGTTAAAGGCCGGTGTAGTAGACGGTGTTACATATGACCAGGACGGAATCAAGGTTATAGCTACAATACCGTCAAGAGACGAGTTGATTGGAAGACTTCTTGGAAGCATTCAGTCACCTATTACAAACTTCGCTCGTGTGCTTAATCAGATCGCTGAGAGCAAAGAAGCGGAAGCATAAAAAAACATATAATGGAGGATTATTAAATGGCAAAGTTAACAACTGCAGAGTTTATCGATGCAATTAAGGAATTATCAGTTCTTGAATTAAATGAGCTTGTAAAGGCTTGTGAGGAAGAGTTTGGCGTATCAGCAGCAGCAGGCGTTGTTGTAGCAGCAGCAGGTGCAGGCGCAGCAGCAGCTGAGGAGAAGACAGAGTTCGATGTAGAGCTTACAGCAACAGGTGACCAGAAGGTTAAGGTTATCAAGGTTGTTCGTGAGGTTACAGGACTTGGACTTAAGGAAGCAAAGGATCTTGTTGACGGAGCTCCTAAGGTTCTTAAGACAGAGGTTTCTAAGGAAGAGGCTGAGGGTATCAAGAAGCAGCTTGAAGAAGTTGGAGCACAGGTTACTCTTAAGTAATTTAATAAAATTTCGGGCGATTGCGTTGCAGTCGCCTTTTTTATTTGTGCCGATATATGATATAATGTTCCCACTAAGATTAGAAAGGAAAGCATATTTATGATAATGCTCAAAAATGTCAGACTTCTTGATCCGCAGACAAGAACCGATGATATAAGAGATATACTGATATCTGAGGGAAGAGTTAGAAAGATAGATAAAGACCTCTATCTTGATGCGACACTTATGGCAAGGGCCAACGGTGAGAGACTTAAGGTATATGACTGCACAGGTCTTTGTGCCGCTCCGGGATTTGTAGATGTACATGTTCACCTTAGAGAACCGGGTTTTGAATACAAAGAGGATATAGAAAGCGGTGCAAGAGCTGCTGCAAGGGGAGGATTCACAACTATTGTGGCAATGGCAAATACGAAACCTCCTATTGATACGCCTGAGAGAGTGTTTGAAGTACTGAAAAAGGGAAAAAAGACTCCTATCAATGTAAAGACCTGTGCCTGTATCACAAAGGGTATGAAGGGTGAGGAACTGGCGGATATGAAGGAACTGCGAGAAGCCGGAGCTGTAGGATTTACAGATGACGGCAGACCGATGCTTGATGAGAATCTAACAAGAGAGGCTATGAGATGTGCCAGAAGTATAAAAATGCCTCTTTCATTTCATGAAGAAGACCCTAAATATATCAAGGAAAACGGTATCAATCACGGATACCCTTCAGATGAGATGCATATATACGGGTCCGACAGAATGGCTGAGATCTCAATGGTGGAAAGAGACTGTAAGCTTGCAAGAGAAACCGGCGCTACAATAAGTATTCAACATATCAGCGCAAAGGAGAGTGTGGAACTTGTAAGAAAGGCAAAGAAAATGGGACTTCGTGTATTTGCAGAGGCTACACCGCATCATTTTTCACTGATTGACAAAGATGTAATAAAATACGGCACATTGGCAAAGATGAATCCTCCTCTAAGAGAGGAAGCGGACAGGATGGCTATTATCGAAGGACTTAAAGACGGCACTATAGATATTATTGCTACGGACCACGCTCCTCACTCTAAAGAAGAAAAGGACAGAGACTTTGTAGATGCACCAAGCGGTATAATAGGTCTTGAGACAAGTTTTTCTTTGGGGATTATGAATCTTGTAAAACCGGGATATCTTTCACTTATGGAGCTTATAAATAAGATGAGTTATCAGCCTGCCAGACTCTACAATATGGACAGAGGGGTTTTAAGAGAAGATGAGATAGCAGATATTGTAGTCTTTGATGTTAATAAAGAGTGGAAGTATGATAAAAGTGAGAGTAAGTCAAGCAACTCACCTTGGCTTGGTGCCACTTTACAAGGTAAGATAGTCTATACTATTTGTCACGGAAATGTGGTATATGAGAACTTGGAATAAAATTTAAGGAGACAATATGAAGGACAACAATTGTGCGTACTGTATGCAGGGAGAGCTTGTAGAAAAATTCGGTTATCCGGTAGGTAAGATGCCAAGCGGATACCTTTATATCTTTAAAGAACAAAGTAAGATGGGCAGATTGATACTTGCATACAAAGATCATGTAAGTGAAATAGTTGATATTTCAGATGAGGAAAGAAATCAATTTTTTGAAGATGTCAATAAGGTTGCAAAGGCTATACATAAGATTTTCTCACCTAGCAAGGTAAATTACGGAATGTACGGAGATACGGGATGCCATTTACATATGCATCTTGTTCCTAAGTATGAAGGGGGAGATGAGTGGGGATCTACCTTTACTATGAATCCTGATAAGAAGTACTTAAAGGAAAATGAATACGAAGAAATGGCAAAGATTCTTAGAAGAGAACTTAAAATATAGTTTTGAGGCTGTCAAATGACAGCTTCTTTTATACAACGAGAAACAGCAGTCTCACGACTGCTGCTTCCCTGTTAGAGTGATATAGGAGTGCATAATGCACATTTTGTAGTGAGAGGTCAACGCAAGAAAACTCTCAACTACGGGTATTATAATAGCATAACTGAGAAGTTTATGCAATAGGAAAAAAGTTAATAAATTATGAACATTAGGTAATAATAGTGACATAAGTACAGTGAAGAGTACAATTATTTTGTGCAACTTAACTCGAGTAAATAATATTATATGTTTTTTGTCAACTTCTAATATAAAAATGTTGGTTAAAATATATAAAAATGGTGAGTGAATATAAAAACTTGAAAAGGTATAACTATGTTGCATATCATCAATTACATAGAGTACTGATAGGTTTATGCGAAGATTTATTTTTTTGTAAGCCTTTTGTAAGCTGCAAAAATCTATAAATATTGTGTTTAAAACATCATTGTGTTATACTATCGCTAGAACATTTATAACTTACTTATATAGCAACGAGCCTTTGGCAAGTTGTAAAACATATTATAGACAATTTTTGATTTGGAGTGTGAGTATGGATGTAATAATAGATTTTCATAGTGAAGAGGCTATATATATACAGTTATGTAATCAGATAATAATCGGCATTGCAACCAATCAGTACAGAGAAGGTGATATGTTGCCTTCAGTAAGACAGATGGCTGAGGATATCGGCATAAATATGCATACGGTGAACAAAGCATATGCTACACTTAAAAGAGAGGGCTTTGTAAAACTTGACAGAAGAAAAGGCGCAATGATAAAAGTGGATGCGGACAAGCTTAGAGTGCTTCGCAATATGAGAAAAGAATTCGGCACTGTAGTGGCAAGAGGTATATGCAACGGTGTTACCAGAGACGAGGCACATGAGTTGATAGATGAACTGTATAATGAGTTTGATGTACAAGAAATCGAGGAGATGTAGACAAAGATGTTATGTGAGAAGTGCAAAATAAGAGAAGCAAATGTCTTTTACACTGAGATAGTAGACGGAGACAAGAAAAATGAACATCATCTGTGTTCACAATGTGCTAAGGATTTGGACCAATATACCGGTTTGTTTGATAAGGACTTCAGTCTTTCAAAGTTGCTTTCGGGAATACTGGGAGATGTATTTGAGAATGATGAAAATAAAGACTACAGACAGATAGTATGCCCTACGTGTAATACAAGTTATGACGACTTTATAAAAAACTCAATGTTCGGCTGTAAGGACTGTTTTGAGGTATTTAACCTGCTTATAAATGACAATATCAAGCAGATTCACGGCAATGATAAGCATGTAGGTAAAATACCGAAAAATTATCACAAAAGCGACAAGATTTTACCTAAATCGGTAGTTACTGAAAGTATTGAAGCTATTTTCAGTGATGAGGATAAGGAACTTGAAATATTAAAGCAGAAATTGGAGGATGCAATCAAAATAGAGGATTTTGAACAGGCGGCAATATTAAGAGACAAGATAAAAACTATCAAAGAGGACAACGGCGATGTGGTATGATAATGTGGAACTCAGTACGGAGTATAATTACATAAGCAGTAAGATAAGATTTGCAAGAAACTTTGATGATACATTATTTCCCAACAAATTGACTGATATTGAAGCAAAAAAACTTGTAGAAAATACTCTTGGCGAGTTGTCAAATATCTCTGTGGATTTGGGGATGAATACAAGTTCATCCATGTTAAACAGAATTCCTGAGATAGAAAGAATGTCAATGTGTGAAAGAAAGATATTGAACGACACATTGGCAAAAAAGGAGACTCCTACAGGGCTTATATTAAACGACAGTGAAGACATCAGTATAATTATTAACGGAGATGATCATATTCGCTTGCAAACTATGTCATCAGGTATTAAACTATATGACTTGCTTGATAAAGCAAACAAAATTGATGACTACATAGAGGAACATTTTAATTATGCTTTTAATGACAAGTACGGATATTTGACTACATATCCGACAAATATAGGAACAGGGATGCGTGCATCAATATTGCTTCATTTGCCTGCATCCAATAAAAACAAAGGATTTTCAAAGCTTATCGCAAATGCCGGAAGATTCGGTGTATCCATAAGAGGATTGCACGGAGAAGGCAGAGAAAACTTCGGTACACTGTATGAGATAAGCAATTCAAAGACTCTGGGTATTTCTGAAAGAGAGATAATTGATACTGTAACAAAGGTTGCCAATCAATTAAATGAAAATGAAAGAAAGCTTAGAGAAGCCGAGGCTTTGGGAGAAGTGCAAAGGATTGCAAGAGAAGATGAGGCTTATAAGGCATACGGACTTTTAAAATATGCAAGAAAGTTCAACTTACGAGATGCTATGAACTGCCTAAGCCTTCTTATGAAAGGTTGTGCCGACGGTTTTATACAGATAGAATCTCCGCATAAGCTGTATTCAATAATGCTCGGCATACAAACATCAAATATATTAAATATGGCAGGCAGTCCTTTAAGTGAAGATTATATAGAGATACGCAGAGCGGAATATATAAGAGAAAATATAGGAAAATTAAAGTAGAGAGGAAAAATAATGGCGGAAAGATATACATCTCAAGCAAAGGAGGCAATCAGGTGTGCTGAAACGGCAGCCGCAGAATTGTCGCAAAACTATGTCGGTACTGAACATCTGCTTCTCGGACTTGTACAGGAAGGTAGCGGAGTAGCGGCAAGGATACTTGAGAATAACGGAATAACAGAAGAAAAGATATTGAATTTAATAGATCAGCTTATAGTGTCAAACTATAATGTTGCAATAGAGAGTAAGCAAAATTATTCTCCGCTTGCAATAGGTGTGCTGCAGAATGCTTACAGAGAGGCTACAAGATATAAGTCCGCACTTATAGGTACCGAGCATATACTTATAGCAATCATAAAAGACAGTGCCTGCATTGCACATAAGCTGCTTTTGACTATGAACATAAATATTCAAAAGATATATATGGAAATACTGTCTGCAATGGGTGAGGACACTGAGCGAAAAGAAAATTATGAGAGAAAACAGGGTAAATCAAGTTCTCTTTCAACACCTACACTTGACAAATACTCAAGAGATCTTACAGACCTTGCAAGAGAGGGCAGGCTTGACCCTGTGATAGGCAGAGACAATGAGACAAACAGGGTTATGCAGATACTCTCAAGAAGGACAAAGAACAACCCTGTACTTATAGGTGAGCCGGGAGTAGGTAAGACTGCGGTTGTAGAGGGACTTGCGGAGAGAATCGTTTCAAAGGAAGTACCTGATACATTGCTTGATAAAAGACTTGTTACACTTGACCTTCCGGCAATGATTGCAGGTTCAAAGTATCGCGGTGAGTTTGAGGAAAGAATTAAAAAAGTAATAAATGAAGTGCTTAATGCGGGAAATGTATTGCTTTTCCTTGACGAGCTTCATACAATCATAGGTGCGGGCGGTGCTGAAGGTGCCGTTGATGCGTCCAATATATTAAAGCCGCTGCTTGCAAGAGGTGAGCTGCAGCTTATAGGCGCAACGACTATAGATGAGTACAGAAAGCATATTGAAAAGGACTCCGCGCTTGAGAGAAGATTCCAGCCGATAATGGTGGAGGAGCCTTCACTTGAAGATGCCACGAAGATACTTCTCGGGCTTAAGCACAAGTATGAAGAGCATCACGCTGTTTCCATTACCGACAGAGCTATAGAGAGTGCGGTAAAACTTTCAAAAAGATATATCTCGGACAGATTTTTGCCTGACAAGGCTATCGATCTTGTGGATGAGGCGGCTTCAAAGACAAGAATCAGCAACTATATGGAGCCTGAAAAGATCAAAGAGCTGAAAGCCGAAATCGACAAGATGGAAAAAGAAAAAGAAGACGCCGTAGGTGCCGAAGAATTTGAAAGAGCCGGAGAGATAAAAGAAAAGCAGGAAAAGCTTAGAGAAAAGCAGGATAAAATAAGAGAAAAGTGGATGGAGGACAAGAGAAATAAAAAGCTTGTAGTCGATGAAGATGAAATAGCGGATGTTGTAGCCCTCTGGACAAAGATTCCTGTAAAGAAGATAACTGAAAATGATTCTCAAAGGCTAAGTAACCTTGAAAAGGTGCTTCATGAAAGAGTGGTAGGACAACAAGAAGCCGTAAGTGCGGTAGCCAGAGCTATAAGAAGAGGCAGAGTGGGGCTTAAAGATCCTAAGAGGCCTATAGGTTCGTTCTTATTTTTGGGACCTACAGGTGTAGGAAAGACGGAGCTTTCAAAGGCGCTTGCTTACAGTATGTTCGGTTCTGAAAATGCACTTATTCGTGTAGATATGAGTGAGTACATGGAGAAGCACTCCGTTTCAAAGATGGTCGGTTCACCTCCGGGATATGTAGGATATGAGGAGGGCGGACAGCTTTCTGAGAAAGTTCGCAGAAATCCGTACTCTGTAATACTCTTTGACGAGATAGAAAAGGCACATCCTGATGTGTTCAATATACTCTTGCAGGTGCTTGATGACGGACATATAACAGATTCAAGCGGCAGGATGATAGACTTTAAAAATACCGTCATAATACTTACTTCAAATGCAGGTGCTCAAAGGATCGTTGAGCCTAAGCAGCTTGGATTTGCTTCAAGCTCCGATGATAAAAAGGACTATTCCGATATGAAAAACAGTGTTATGGAAGAAGTTAAGCAGATGTTCAAGCCTGAATTCTTAAACAGAATTGACGAGACTATAGTATTCCATCAGTTGACTAAAGAAAACTTAAAAGAGATTCTTGATATACTGCTTAATGAAATCAATTCAAGACTGGATGAGCAGATGCAGATGAATCTAAGACTTAGCGATAAGGCAAAGGAATTCCTTATAGATAAGGGGTATGATAAAAAGTACGGTGCAAGGCCTCTAAAGCGTGCATTGCAAAATGAGATAGAGGACAGAATGGCTGAGCAAATCCTGCTTGGCAATATAAAGCAGGGCGATAAAATAAAGATAGATTGTAAGGGAGAGGGTAAGGATAGAGAACTTACATTTAAGCCTGTTATCAAGCGATCAAAGCCTAAGCATATGATCACAGATTCTTTTTAGAATAAACTCAATTTAATTTAACAGTATTTTGAAAAAATATAAGCTGACTGATAAATGTATACAATTTTCAGTCGGCTTTTTATTTTTATAAAAAAGTTAGGAAATATAAAAGCAAATATATAAAAAATATGATATGATAGATATTACACAGAGATTTGTTGTTATATTTAAGGTGAGTATGATGAATGAAAAAATCATAGAAGTAAAAGGACTGTATAAGTTTTATAAAGCAGGTGAGACGGTGGTACATGCTCTTGACGGACTGGATTTTACTATAAATAAGGGTGAGTTCGTGGCAATAGTCGGTCCCTCAGGTTCAGGAAAGTCTACACTTTTAAATATGCTTGCAGGACTTGAAAAGCCCACAAAGGGCGAGATAATAATAAACGGTAAACATCTTGAGAAACTTAAAGAAAACCAGCTTGTTGCGTTTAGAAGAAATAATGTGGGCTTTATTTTCCAATCTTATAATCTTTTGCCCACTATGAATGCGCTTGACAATGTGGCGCTTCCGCTTGTATTTAGAGGGGTGGACGTAAAGAAGCGAATTGAAATTGCAAAAAAATATCTGACATTAGTGGGACTTGAAAAACAGATATATCAAAACGGAAATGCTATGAGCGGCGGGCAGCAACAAAGAGTGGGAATTGCCAGAGCATTGGCGATGCAGCCCAAAATTATATTTGCAGATGAGCCTACCGGAAACCTTGACACAAAAACAAGTGCGGAGGTACTTGAACTTATGAAGCATATAGTAAAAGAAGAGAATCAGACACTTATTATGGTTACACATGACAATGATATAGCTAAGGTTGCGGACAGACAAATAAGGATCGTGGATGGAAAGGCGGTATAACGAGTATGAGAAGTATCAGGAAAATTTTCGGAATATTTTTAGTTTTTATAACGATATTGCTTTTGCCTTTGCAAAGCTTTGGCAAGCCCAAAAACATAGAGGGCAACGGAGTATTTCATCAGGACAAGATACCTGTGGGTAAGACAGGTAAGATAATGAGCGTTACCTTCTATGTGGAGACAGGTTCCGACTACGGTGACGCTTGGGCAGGTATAGCATATGATGACGGAGATGATGAAGATGATGTGGAGTTTCCTTTTGAACTTACCTCAGAGACCACGGACAGAAAGCATGTGGGTAAGATAACCAAGGGTAAAAAGAAAAATATCACTATTTCAGCCAGAGTAAGAAGGGATATTCCCGAAGGTTACTACGGCATACCTGTATATCTGGCAGATGATAAGGACAGCGGCAGGGGCATACAGGAATATATAAATGTATATATTCAAAAATCTGCCGCCAATGAAAGCAGTAATGAATCCGAAGCTGTGAAAGATGTGGATTTTACTATAGGTGAGGGACAGGCTACACCAAGGGGAAAGTATCCCGATGTTCTTAATTTCAGCCTGAATATGGCAAATACCGGAAAACTTACCGCATTTGACGTTACTGCACATATGGTAATGGATAAGGACAGTACGGTTTTTCCTTTTGAGATAAACGATGCAAACTATGACAGACATTTTGATAAGATAGAGAGCGGCGGTATGGTAAGTCTTGACTACAGCTTTGCCATACAAAAAAACACCTATACCGGATACTATCCTATAAAACTTGAGATAAATTATCGTGACAGCAGCGAAGGGGAACTAAAAAAGGCTGAGGAGCAGTTCTTTGTACATATTGATAATAAGGATAAGGATGAGACCACGACCGCTGCAGGTGAGTTTAACCCTAATGACAGAACCAAGGCAAGAATAGTGGTGGACAGCTACAGAACGGAGCCTAAGGACGTCTTTGCCGGAGAGAGCTTTGAGCTCTTTATAACAATGAAGAACGCTTCCGCAAGTGTGCCGGCAAGCAATATCTTATTTACATTGGAATCCGAAAAGGCAAATGACAGTGCGGTTTTCAGCATGGAAGAAGGTTCAAGTTCTCATGCGGTCAATTCACTGCCTGCCAATCAGACTACGGAACTTAAGCTTAGAATGACTGCAAGAGCAGGTGTCGATCAGAGATCATATTCTATAACGATAAATGAACAGTACGATTCGCCTGAGTTTAAAAATGCTACAGACAAGGTAACTGTAGATATTCCTGTAAAGCAGGTGGCAAGGATGAATGTCGGAAGCTTTGATATAAATCCCGATACAATAAGCGTAGGGGACGACTCAAATGTCACTTTTCAGATAAATAACACGGGAAAAGTGGTACTTTATAATCTTATGGCAAAATTCAGAGCGGATTCAATCAAAGAAAATGAAGCTTATATAGGTAATATAAAGCCCGGTGAAAGCGGAAATGTGGATGTGAATCTGACGGGAAAAGCGGTAACAAGCGATGACGGTAAGATAAACTTGATTATAAGTTATGAGGATGAAAACGGTAATGTAACCGAGGAGACTAAAGATTTTATATTAAATGTCACGGAAGCAGCCGAGGAAGAAACCGATATTGCAGAACCTGATATAGCGGATAATGAAACTAATCACTTTAATGTAGTTCCTTTTATTATTGCAGGTGCTTTAGTTGCGGCTGTTATATTGATTGTTGTATTGAAGAAGAGAAAGAATAAGAAGGAGCAGGTATAATGAAAGTACTTGATTTACTCAAATTAAGTATTTCAAATCTTAAAAGAAGAAAGCTGAGAACTGTGCTTACAGTGCTTGGTGTAATGATAGGTACCGCTTCCGTGGTTACGATGCTCTCGCTTGGTATAGGACTTGACGAGCTTAACAAAGAGAGTATCGCACAGTCGGGATCTTTAAAGGCGATTGATGTATCCGTTCCGTATACGAGACAGAATGATACAAGCAAAAAGTCAGAGCCCATATACATAAAAGATGAAACGATAAAATCTTTTTCAAGGCTTGAACATGTAGAGGGAGTATCGCCTGTATTGTCAACATCCGTTATTGTAATGCAGGGTCCGTATATGTTGAGAGAACAGATATACGGTGTAGGTGACGACTACATGGATGAGATACAGCTTGAGAGCGGTCACCTGCCTAAAGATAAGAAAAAACTTGAGTTTGTGTACGGGAATTTTGTAATAAGAGATTTTTTTAATCAGAAGAAGCCAAGTGAGTCTTTTTATGATACAAATAAGCTTCCGAATGTTGACTACTATAAGCCTATGTTTGTTATTTTTGATACGGATTCCTTTGAAAAGGCAAATGCAGGCGGTGAGAATGCACCAAAGCCTCCAAAGAAATACATCATTGAAACGGCAGGTGTTGTAAAGGGCGGTGCATCTATGGATGAATATGACAATTATAATAATTACAGCTACGGAATCTACTGTAATATAGATGCTCTAAAGGTGATATTAAAGAAAATATATAAAAACAGACTTATCCCGGATCAGCCCACTACAAAAAAAGGCAAACCTCTAAAGTATCTCGTATATGATTCGGCAAAGGTTTATGTGGATGATATGAAAAATGTAATGGCGGTGCAAAAACAAATCACGGAGATGGGTTATCAGGCCGAGTCACAGATGGAGTGGATTGAGCAGAGTAAGGCTTCTACAAATATGATTCAGATGGTGCTTGGCGGCATAGGAGCGGTATCACTTTTTGTTGCATCTATAGGTATCGCCAATACCATGATGATGAGTATATATGAGAGAACCAAAGAAATAGGAATCATGAAGGTCTTAGGCTGTGATATGAACCGTATCAGAGATATGTTTCTTATAGAGTCGGGTGCCATAGGACTTATAGGCGGCTTGACCGGAGTGATTTTTAGTTTTATTATTTCAATTGTAATAAATGCTTTAGGCGTTGCCGCTTCAGTTTCGGGAGTTGAGGGAGATATTTCCAGAATACCGCTTTGGTTTGTAGTATCCGCAATAATCTTTGCAGTCATAATAGGTATGCTGGCAGGATTTTTCCCTTCACTTAGGGCTATGAAGCTGAGTCCGCTTACAGCACTTAGAAACGATTAGGAGGTTTTATGTTTGATTATCTGGCAGCTAAAGAGTATCCGGGCAGAGGTATCATATTAGGCAAATCTGAGAATAACAGGGCCGTATTTGCGTACTTTATCATGGGAAGGAGTACCAACTCGAGAAACAGAGTATTTGAGGTAAGTAATGACGATATAAAGACAAAGGCTTTTGATGAGAGTCTTTTAAGCGATCCTTCACTTATAATATACTCACCTGTACGTGTTCTCGGAAAGAAAATCATTGTAACAAACGGAGATCAGACAGATACAATATATGAGTATCTTAAGGATAAAAAGACTTTTGAGGATGCGCTGTATACAAGAACTTTTGAACCTGATGCACCGAATTTCACTCCGAGAATATCAGGGCTTATAGACATTGAATCAGGACTCAAACTGAAACTTTCCATATTAAAAAGTGATGAGGGAGACGAGTCTCAAGCACTTAGATTTTTCTATAACTATGACAACCCGAAACCGGGTGAAGGATTTTTAATCCACACCTACAAAGAAAACTCGGATCCGCTAAAAAGCTTTGAAGGCGAGCCTGTTAAGGTAAGTTTAAAGGGAAGCATAGATGAATTTTGTAATTCACTGTGGAATTCTCTTAATACCGACAATAAAATATCACTTGCGGTAAGATATATTGATATGGCTACAGGCAAGTATGAGCAAATAATCAAGAATAAATTGGAGGGTATCTAATGAAGGAACTGATTTTAAAATACGGCTGCAATCCGAATCAAAAGCCTGCAAAGATTTATATGGAAAACGACAGCGAACTTCCTATAAAGGTATTATGCGGCAATCCGGGATATATCAATCTTTTAGATGCGCTGAACGGTTGGCAGCTGGTATCTGAGCTTAAAAAGGTAAGTAATATGCCTGCAGCAACAAGTTTTAAGCATGTTTCACCTGCAGGAGCTGCCATAGGTTTAGAGCTTGATGAGGTTTTAAAAAAGATATATTGGGTAGACGATCTTACACTCAGTCCGCTTGCAAGTGCCTACGCAAGAGCCAGAGGTGCGGACAGAATGTCTTCATTCGGAGACTTTATCGCACTTAGTGATATCTGTGATAAAGAGACCGCACTGCTTATAAAAAGAGAAGTATCGGACGGTGTGATAGCTCCGGGATTTTGTGATGAAGCACTTGAGATACTTAAGGCAAAGAAAAACGGCAAATACAATATTATTCAAATTGATGAAAATTACAGTCCTGACGATATTGAAAAAAAGCAGGTCTTCGGTATTACTTTTGAGCAGGGGCACAACAATCTGGATATAAATAAGTCGCTACTTGAAAATATTGTAACAAAAAATAAGAATCTTCCTGAAGATAAGAAACTTGATTTGCTCATCTCATTGATAATATTAAAGTATACTCAGTCAAATTCCGTATGCTATGTAAAAGACGGGCAGGCAATAGGTATAGGTGCCGGGCAGCAGTCAAGGATTCATTGTACAAGACTTGCAGGAAATAAGGCCGACAACTGGTTTTTAAGACAGGCAAAATGTGTACTTGATCTTCCTTTTAAAGACGGTATAAAAAGAGCCGACAGAGATAATGCAATAGATGTATATATCGGCGACAACAGTGTGGAAGAACTTTTATTAGACGGTATGTGGGAGCATCTTTTTACACAAAGGCCTAGTGAGTTTACAAGGGAAGCAAAAAAAGAGTGGTTAAAGAATCTAAGCGGAGTTTGTCTCGGCTCGGATGCATTTTTTCCTTTCAGCGACAATATAGAAAGAGCAAAAAGAAGCGGTGTGGAGTATATAGCACAACCGGGAGGTTCACTAAGAGATGACGCGGTTATAGAGTGTTGTGACAAGTACAATATGACAATGGCTTTCACAGGTATCAGGCTTTTCCACCACTAAGTTTTCAAATAAATATTTGTTGATTTAATATATATTTTATTATAAAATTTAAATAATCAATATATTTATTACAGTTTAAAAAACTGATATTTTGGAGGATTTATGTCAATATTAGTTACCGGAGGTGCCGGTTATATTGGAAGTCATACCTGCGTTGAACTCTTGAATGCAGGATATGAAGTAGTTGTAGTAGATAATTTGGTAAATTCATCAAGGGAATCTCTAAAAAGAGTTGAAGAGATTACCGGAAAGTCTTTGCGTTTCTATGAGGTGGATTTATTAAACAAAAACGCTTTAACAAAAGTGTTCAAGGAAAATAAGATAGATGCGGTTATACACTTTGCAGGACTTAAGGCCGTTGGCGAGTCCGTATATAAGCCTCTTGAGTACTATCACAACAATATCACAGGTACCTTGATTTTATGTGAAGTTATGAGAGAGTTCGGTGTTGAAAAAATAGTATTCTCTTCAAGTGCCACAGTATACGGAGACCCTAAGGTAGTGCCTATAACAGAGGATGCGCCTATGGGTGTTATTACCAACCCTTACGGAAGAACCAAGGGTATGCTTGAGCAGATTTTGACGGATATTCATACTGCAAACAATAACTTCTCCGTAATGTTGCTTAGATATTTTAACCCTATCGGAGCACATGAGTCTGGCAGAATAGGTGAAAATCCTAAGGGTATTCCGAACAATCTTTTACCGTATATTACACAGGTGGCTGTAGGCAAACTGGTTTGCCTTGGAGTGTTCGGTAATGACTATGATACTAAGGACGGTACATGTGTCAGAGATTATATCCACGTGGTAGATCTTGCAAAGGGACATGTTAAGGCCCTTGAGAAGATGATGAAGAGTCCGGGTAAGGTGGATATTTATAACCTCGGAACAGGTATAGGATACAGTGTACTCGATGTTATAAACGCCTTTGAAAAGGTAAACGACTTAAAGATCAACTATGTGTTCAAGGACAGAAGAGCAGGTGATGTACCGGCTTGTTATGCCGACCCTACAAAGGCAGCCGAAGAGCTTGGATGGAAGGCACAAAAGAACATAGAGGATATGTGCAGAGATTCGTTCAGATGGCAAAAGAACAATCCGAACGGATTTGAAGAGGACAATTCGGATATAGTTGTCAGAAAAGACGCTTCAGTTATGAGAAAGTAAATTAGTGTAGGTTTTGGGGCTTTAAGGTAATTATCCATAAAGTCCCTGACCGCTTTGTACAATTTAATAAATAAAGGAGATTATGTTAAGTCAAATAAATACAGCAGGTCTTTTGGGTATCAATGCATTTCATGTCTGTTGTGAGACCGATATAGGAGACGGACTTCCCGGAATCATTCTGATAGGCTCCTTATCAAGTGAAGTCAAAGAGGCGGCGGACAGAGTAAAGACCGCTATAAAAAATTCTAAAATTTCTTTTTATCCCAGAAAAATTGTTATAAATCTTTCACCTGCAGAAATAAAAAAAGAAGGATGCGGCTATGATTTGCCTATTGCCATATCAATACTTGAGGCACTCGGTGTTATAAAATCCGATATTCTAAACGAGTCTATGTTTGTAGGAGAGCTTTCATTAAGCGGTGAGCTTTTGCCTATAAGGGGCGTGCTTCCTATAGTTATATTTGCAAAGGAGGCGGGTTTTAAAAATATATTTCTCCCATATGACAATCTGGCGGAAGCAAATATAGTAGCAGGTATAAAAAATATCGGTATAAAAAATCTAAAAGATCTTATTGAAATTTTGAATAATGAAAAGACTTATAATGAAAATATCAATAAAGCAGTATTACCCCCACAAGAAAGAAAATACAGCGATTTCAGTGATGTTAACGGGCAAATTCTGTTAAAAAGAGCAGTTCAAATCGCAGTTGCAGGCAGACATAATATTCTTTTCATAGGTCCTGCAGGTACAGGTAAGAGTATGATCGCACAAAGAATCCCCGGAATAATGCCGAATATGACTGATGAAGAGGCACTTGAAGTATCTAAAATATACAGTGTATGCGGACTGTTAAACTCAAAGGAGCCTATTTTAAAGATAAGACCTTACAGAGCACCACATCATACGGTCTCGCCACAGGCATTGTCAGGCGGAGGCAGAGTTCCAAAGCCGGGAGAAATATCTTTGGCACATAAAGGCGTACTTTTTCTTGATGAGCTTGCAGAGTTTAAGACAAATACAATAGAGGTTTTAAGACAGCCTATGGAAAATAAGACTGTAAGTATTGCAAGAGTGAATGCAAGCATTGATTATCCTGCCGATTTTATGCTGGTGGCGGCGACAAATCCTTGCAAATGCGGCTACTATCCTGACAGAAGTAAATGCAGCTGCAATGAGGCGCAGGTGAAAAAGTATCTGTCAAGGATATCAAAGCCTCTGCTTGACAGGGTTGATATTACTGTAGAGACTTCCATGATAAAGTATGAAGAGTTAAAGGGTGATTTTCACAATGTAAGCAGTGAAGAGATGAAAAAGTATATAGAAAAAGTAAGAGATATTCAGTTAAACAGATATAAAGATTATGATTTTTCTTATAATTCAGAGATTCCTCCAAATTTAATAAACAAGTTCTGCGCTTTAAGTGAAAAGGATGATATTTTTCTTTCCAATCTATATGAAGCAAAAAAGATGAGTGTAAGAGGACTGCATAAGATATTGAAAGTAGCAAGAACGGTAGCGGATTTTAACGAGCATGAAAATATTGAACATGCGGATATATGTGAGGCGATATCATATCGCTCTTTGGAGGATAAATATTGGTAAGGAGGGAATATGCAAATTTGTGAAATGTCGGATAAGGAAAGCTTATTTTTACTTTCTTCACTTACAGAGCTTGGATATTGCTCAAAAAGAATGATTTATGAAAGAATAAGGCCGGTTAATAAGATTTTTGAAATGGATTTTGACACATTAAAGACAAGTCTTAAGTTAAGTGAAAAGCAGATAAGGGCTATCTTAAGTTTAAAGTTAAAAACAGATGAATTACATGAGGAATATTTATCACTTCCCGATAGAAAAATAAGATTTATTCTGCCGTTTGAAGACGATTACCCACAAAAACTTCTTAATATAAGGGATTATCCCTTCGGAATCTTTGTAAAAGGAGATGTTCCGCAAAATAAAAAAAGTGTAGCAATAGTCGGCAGCAGAAGTGCAAGTGAATACGGACTTGGTATGGCAAGGTTTATTGCAAGAGAGCTTGCTCAAAGCGGTGTGGATATTATAAGCGGTATGGCACTCGGGGTGGATACAAAGGCTCATGAAGGTGCGGTTGAAGGAGTCGGCAAAACCTATGCCGTACTTGGCACGGGAGTAAATGTATGTTATCCTGAGAGTAATTTTAATCTGTACAACAAACTGTGTGAAAAGGATTTCGGAGGTGTAATATCTGAATTTCCGCTTGGAACGAATCCGCTTAAGCTAAACTTTCCTATAAGAAATCGTATAATATCGGGGCTTGCGGATATTATAGTGGTGATAGAGGCAAGATTAAAGTCGGGCTCACTTATAACGGCTTCACATGCTCTTGATCAGGGCAGAGAAGTATTTGCACTTCCCGGCAGAATAACAGACTGTATGAGCCTCGGATGTAATAAGCTGATTGCGGACGGAGCAGGTATTATTTCTTCGCCAAGTGATATTTTAGAGGCACTTGACCTGAATGTTGATAGGAAAATTCAAGTATATAATGAAAAAAACCTTAATATGCTTGCAAAGAATGATAAAAAGGTTTATAGTTGCCTTGATTTAAAACCGAAGTATATTGATGACATAATTAAGGAGAGTGCTTTAGATATATCGGAAGTGCTTAGCTCACTTTTATTACTTGAATTGGAAGGTTTTATAGTACAGGTTTCATCAAATTATTATTGTAAGAGGATAAATTAAGTAAGGGGTTAAAATGGCTGGAAGTTTAGTGATAGTGGAGTCGCCTGCAAAGGTAAAGACCATAAAGAAATATTTGGGTACCGGATATGAGGTTACAGCCTCAAACGGACATGTTAGGGATTTACCCAAGTCAACTATGGGTATTGATGTGGAGCATGATTTTGAGCCGAAATATATTACTATAAGGGGAAAAGGCGAGTTGCTTGCTAAACTGAAAAAAGATGTCAAAAAGGCTGATAAGATATATCTTGCGACCGACCCCGACCGAGAGGGAGAGGCTATAAGTTGGCATTTGTCAAAGGCTCTTAAGCTTGACGATACGGACAAGAAGGTATACCGTATCAGTTTCAATGAGATTACAAAAAATGCTATAAAGGATGCCATCAAACATCCAAGGCAGCTTGATATGAATCTGGTAGATGCACAACAGGCAAGAAGAGTGCTTGACAGAATGGTGGGTTACTCTATAAGTCCGCTTCTTTGGGCAAAGGTAAAGAGGGGACTTTCCGCAGGTAGAGTTCAGTCTGTAGCGCTTAGAATGATTTGTGACAGAGAAGCGCAGATAGATGCGTTCATACCTGAGGAGTATTGGAGCCTTGAAGCGGAGCTTTTGACCGAGTATTCCAAAAAAAGTGTAAATGCCAAGTTCTACGGTACCAATACGAAGCTTGCTATAAATAATAAAGAAGAGATGGATAAAATCCTTGAAGCCTTAAAGGATGCAAAATATGTGGTTTCAGAGATAAATGAGGGTGAGAGAGTAAAAAAGGCGCCTATTCCTTTTACAACATCCACTCTTCAACAGGAAGCCAGCAAGAAGTTAAATTATTCCACGCAAAAGACAATGAGACTTGCACAACAGTTATATGAAGGTGTGGATATAGAGGGCAAGGGTACGATTGCACTTATCACATATCTGCGTACAGACTCTACAAGAGTTGCCGCAGAGGCGGATACTGCAGCAAGAGAGTTTGTCGGTAAGACATATGGCGATGAATATGTATCAAAGAATACTGTCACAAAGAATGCAAAGACAAATGTTCAAGATGCGCATGAGGCTATCAGACCTACAGATGTTACACTTACTCCTGCTATGGTAAAAGAATCTTTACCCAGAGAACTTTTCAGACTGTATCAACTTATCTGGAAAAGGTTTGTTGCAAGCAGAATGGAAAATGCAAAGTATAAAACAACGTCAGTAAAGCTTGGTGCAGGTGAATATATTTTTACAATGTCAGGTTCAAAGATTGTATTTGACGGATTTATGAGTGTATATACAGATGACGATGAAGAAAAGGCAAGTTCGGATGCCGTCATAGGTAAGCTAAAAGTCGGAGATGAGCTGGAGCTTGTAAAGCTTATAGATTTACAGCATTTTACACAGCCGCCTGCACACTATACCGAGGCAAGTCTTGTAAAAGCACTTGAAGAGCAGGGAATAGGTCGTCCGTCTACATACGCACCTACCATTACAACTATTATGGCAAGGCATTATGTGGTAAAAGAGCAAAAAAATCTGTATGTCACTGAGCTTGGTCAGATAGTGAACTCTATGATGGTAAATTACTTCGGAAGTATTGTGGATAAGGAATTTACAGCCAATTTGGAGCAGTTGCTTGACTCTGTCGGAGACGGTAAGGTAAATTGGAAGACTGTAGTATCAAACTTTTATCCGGATCTTGAGTCTGCTGTAGATCAGGCTTCAAAGGAGCTTGAGAATGTAAAGATAGCCGATGAGGTTACCGATGTTATTTGTGAGAACTGTGGCAGAAATATGGTTATAAAATACGGACCGCACGGAAAGTTCTTAGCCTGTCCGGGCTTCCCTGAGTGTAAGAACACCAAGCCTTACTTTGAAAAGATCGGGGTGTCCTGCCCGAAATGTGGCGGTGATGTGGTTATCAAAAAGACAAAGAAGGGCAGAATCTATTACGGATGCAGCAATGCTCCTGAATGTGACTTTATGTCATGGAATAAGCCTTCAGCAATAAAATGTCCGAAATGCGGTTCATATATGGTGGAAAAGGGAAACAAACTTCTATGTATGAATGAAGAATGCGGATATACGGAAAATAAGCCTAAAGAGTAATAAAAAGACCTGTGAGAGATTTTCTCACAGGCTTTTTTATTCCTCATCCTTTTTATCAAGGTTTCTTATCTGTTTTGTTATTATTATATACGCATAGACTATTACAGGCATTACAATATCTATAAAAAGAAAGACAAAGAGCAACTTTGTATTACTTGTAAATATTGCGACATAGACTGTAGCAAGTAAGCTGAAAATAAGTATCAAAAGCAGTATTATTGCAAAAATTCTCTTCATTCTATTCCTCCATCTGTAGGGTAAGCTCTTCCCAGTCTTCCATCAGCTTATCAAGCCTTTTTTCAAGAGCCTCTTTTTGTTTTTGAAGTTCCATAAGTTTGCCGACATTTGAAGCATTCTCAGGGTTTGCAAATTCCTCATCAATCGATTGTAATTTATCCTCAATCTCTGAAATCTCTTTTTCACATTTGTTTAGAGCATTCTTTACTTTCTTTTTTTGAGCCAGTGCGGTCTTATTGTCAATCCATTCTTTCTTTGACTCTGAAACATCTACCGGTTTTTCAGCCTGTTCGGTGCTTGTAAGGTTTGCGGCTTCCTCTACGGCTTCTCTTTTTTCAATGTAATAATCGTAGTTTCCTATATAGTTTAAAAGTCGGTTTTCAGTAAGGTCAAGTATTCTTGTAGCGGTCTTATTGATAAAGTATCTGTCATGTGAAACATAGCAGACAGTGCCCGGAAAGTTGTTCAAAGCATTTTCAAGTACATCCTTACTTACTATATCAAGGTGGTTTGTAGGCTCATCCAAAAGTAAAAAATTTGCTTTTGAGAGCATAAGCTTTACCAGAGATACTCTACCTCTTTCACCACCTGAGAGATCTGCTATCTTTTTGTATACATCCTCCCCGGTAAAGAGAAATGCCGCCAAAATATTTCTTATCTGAGTATTTGTCATCTCGGGATAGGTATCTGAAAGCTCGTCAAACAAAGTCTTGTCCATATGAAGTACCTGATGTTCCTGGTCATAGTAGGCAACGGATACATTTGATCCGTAGATGACTTCACCTGTATCCGGTTCTAAAAGACCGTTTATAATTTTTAAAAGTGTAGTCTTTCCTGTACCGTTGTCACCTATTATAGCGACTCTTTCACCTCTTTTTATCTCAAAGTTTATATCCCAAAATAGTTTTTTGTGATCAAAGCTCTTTGAAAGATTGTGTACGGTTAAAACATCCTTGCCGCTTTCCTTTGAGATATCTAAAGACAGTCTCATATTTTCACTGTATGTCTGCGGTGCTTCTACCCTTTCTATCTTTTCAAGCTGTTTTTGCCTGCTTTCGGCTCTCTTTATTGATTTTTCTCTGTTAAACTGCTTAAGCTTTGTAATAACTGCTTCCTGATGCTTGATTTCCTGCTGCTGATTCAGATATTCCTTCATCTTGGCATCCAAGAGCATCTGCTTTTTATTTGAGAAGTCTGTATAGTTACCGAGATACATCTGTACATTACCGTTTTCTATATCAATAACCTTGCTTACTATCTTATCAAGAAAATATCTGTCGTGAGATACAATAATTACAGCACCCTTATAGTTTAAAAGATATGATTCAAGCCACTCTATACTTCTTAAGTCAAGGTGGTTTGTAGGCTCGTCCAAAAGTATAATGTCAGGTTCTTCAAGCAAAAGCTTTGCAAGGAAAACTCTTGTTTTTTGACCTCCTGACAATGTGTTTATTTTTCTGTCAAAGTCGATTTCTTCAAAGCCAAGTCCCTTTAAGATACCTACAACTCTGCTTTTGGCGGCGTATCCGTCCATAAGTTCATAGCTATGTGTAAGAGCGGTGTAAGAAGAGTATAACTCCTCCAATTCACTGCCTGTCAAATGCTTCATATCTTCCTGCATTTGTGACATTCTCTTTTCCATATTCAATATAGGTTCTATAACTGTATATAATTCATCAATAATGCTTAGTGCAGAGTCCACATTATTGATCTGGCGTAAATATCCGAGTTTTGCGTCCTTTGCAAGTGTAATGCTGCCGCTATCGGCGCTCTCTTCTCCGGTAAGTATTTTCAAAAGTGTGGTTTTTCCGGCACCGTTTACACCTACAATGGCTACCTTTTCATGTTCATTGACAAGAAAGGTTGCATCCTTTATTATCTCATTACTTCCAAATGATTTTGATATATTAGTGGCATTTAAAATCAAACAATTTGCCTCCTTACTATATAATACACATAAGTATATCCTATACATGCAATTGAATGCAAGGGTAAAGAATGCCGTTATTATCTGTATTGACAATTATATTGATAAATAATATACTAATTGTAGAATTCTTAACAAAGAAATAGCTATGCATTATATGCATAGTTTAGATGGAGATATAATGGAAGAAAGAAAAATATCAAGAGCGGTTATTTCAAGGCTGCCAAGATACTATAGATATTTGGGAGAACTTTCAGAAGAAGGAGTTGAAAGAATCTCTTCAAAAGAGCTTAGTGAAAGGATGAAGGTAACCGCTTCTCAAATAAGGCAGGACCTTAACAATTTCGGCGGATTCGGTCAACAAGGCTACGGCTACAATGTAAGATATTTGTATAATGAGATAGCAAAGATATTGGGCATTGATCGCCAGCACAATATTATTATAATTGGTGCCGGACACCTGGGCCAGGCTATTGCAAATTATGCAAACTTCGAGAGAAGAGGATTTTTGATTCAGGCAATGTTTGATGTGGACCCGAATCTTTTCGGAAAGACTGTAAGGGGTGCAAGAGTTTATTCACTTGACAGCCTTGAGAAGTTTATTTCGGAAAACGATATTCAAATCGCGGCACTTACCATACCGAAGGCAAGAGCCATGGAAGTAGCTGACAGGCTTGTAAAATCAGGTATAAAGGCGATTTGGAATTTTGCACATACAGATCTTACGGTTCCTGACGATGTAATAGTTGAAAATGTACATCTGTCGGAGTCCTTAATGAGACTCTCATACAGAGTCAGCAATATGGATGCGATACCTTTTGAAGGAAAGTATGATTAGAGGTATAGGAACCGACATAATAGAAATAGACAGAATATCAAGAGCAATAAAAAAAGATTATTTTTTGAAAAGGGCTTTTACTGACAGCGAAATTGTTATGGCTAAGGAAAGGAATACCGATGTTTTTCTTGCAGGCAATTTTGCTGTAAAAGAGGCTTTTGTCAAAGCATTAGGAATAGGTTTTAGAGGTATCGGACTGAAGGATTTGGAAGTGCTTAGGGATAAATACGGCAAACCCTTTATAAGGATTTGCAATCCTGAAAATATTCATCTTATGGATATCAATGAGAAAAATATTTATGTATCTATAAGCAATACAAATTCATTAGCCGTTGCAATGGTGGTAATAGAAGTTGATTGATATGTGGAGATAGATATGAGGATACTTGATGAGACTGCATTAAAATATATACCTGACAGAATAGAAGATGCAAATAAGGGCAGTTACGGACATGTACTTGTGATTGCCGGGAGCAACGGCATGAGCGGTGCCGCTTTTCTCAGTTCTATGGCAGCGTATCGTTCCGGTGCCGGACTTGTAAGAATACTTACAGTGAGCAAAAACAGAACGATTTTGCAGACACTGCTGCCTGAAGCAATTATTACAACTTACGATGAGAGAGAGGCGTTTGAAAGTAAAGACTGCTTATTAAGTAAGATAAAGCAATGTCTTGACTGGGCAAGTGTTGTAGTACTCGGTCCGGGGCTTTCCACGGAGTACTATTCAAAGATTATTGTGGAATATGTTTTGTCTGAGTGCTATGTACCTATGATAATAGATGCCGATGCACTTAATATAATTGCTTATGATAATTCGCTTACCAAGTATTATACAGACAATATTATTATCACACCTCATATCGGAGAGATGTCAAGGCTTATAAATATACCTATCGAGGATATACTTGCAGATACACAAAAGTACGCAAAGGAGTATGCAAATAAATATGGTATCACAGTGGTCTTAAAATCACATAGAAGTGTGATTGCCGCCAAAGAAGATACTTTTATCAATGAATCGGGGACTCCGGCTATGGCAAAGGCGGGAAGCGGAGATGTACTCTGCGGTATAATAGCGGGAATGTTCTGCCTCGGAATAGAAGATGATTTGGCTGTAGCACTTGGCGTTTACATACACGGACTTGCAGGAAATCTGGCAGGACAAAAGCAGGGAGAGCACAGTATTATTGCAAGAGATATACTGGACAATATAGGAGAGGTACTGAATAGAAGGAAGAGAAATGGACTCATATAAACGAGCTTATGCAAAAGTAGATTTGGATGCTATAAAACATAATTTGACAGTGACAAAAAATGCACTGAAAAAGGACATGAAGTTGGCTGCGATTGTAAAGGCGGACGGCTACGGGCACGGAAGTGTTCCGGTATCACTGTATATAGAAGATATTGTGGATTTTTTCTGTGTGGCTACACTTGAAGAAGGAATTAACTTAAGGTATCACGGGATCACAAAGCCTATTTTGATACTTGCCTGTATTCCAAGAGAAAGCTACAAGGAATCAATAGTTTTTGATATAAGAGAATCGGTATTTACACTTGATCAGGCTAAAAAGATCAATGAAGAAGCAAAACAGATGGGCAAGAAGATGGCTGTTCATATCGCAATAGACACCGGAATGAACAGAATAGGATTTAAGCCTACAAAGGAAAGCGCAGATATCATAAAAGAAATAAATGATATGGAAAATATCGAGGTGGAGGGTATTTTCACACATTTTCACAGTGCGGATGACAGTGACTTGACTTCCGCCCACAAACAAAAGAAGCTTTTTAGTGACTTTTTGGAGCTGTTACACAGTATGGGAGTTGAACCTAAGATTGCACATGCTTCCAATTCGGCAGGCATTGTAAACGGCATCGGAACGGACCTGGATATGGTTCGATGCGGCATCACGATGTACGGTATCGCACCTTCAAGTGATGTTGATTTAAAAGACTTTGATTACAGGCCTGCTTTAAGTATTTATTCAACAATTACATATATAAAGCGGATCTGTGCCGGAGAAAGTGTAAGTTACGGTGCCACATTCACAGCAAAAAAGGATATGAAGGTCGCAACGATATCATTCGGATATGCAGACGGATATCCCAGAGATTTAAGCAACAAAGGATATGTGCTGATTCACGGCAATAAATGTAATATACTTGGCAGGATCTGTATGGATCAGACAATAGTGGATGTCAGCGAAGTTAAGGATGTAAAGATAGGAGATAGAGTGGTTATTTTGGGAAAGAGCGAAAACAGCGTAATTACTGTGGATGAACTGACCAAAAGTTCCAATACCTTTTCCTATGAGTTTATCTGCGGTATCAACAAAAGGGTACCGAGGCTTTACTATTGCAAAGATGAATATATAGGGAAAAAGGACTATATAAGAGACTTGTATACTGTGATATAGTGTACTTAAATTTTAATATTGGATAAGTAGGAGATTTTCATGGACGATGCTCATTCGGCATTATTGATTATTAGTATTATAATTGTATTGTTTGTCAATTTTTCAATTCACTCATTCAATTCCGCATTGCGTGAATTGGATAATTCGGATATAGAAGAAGAGGGTAAAGAGGGAAAGAAAGAGGACAGGTTAAGGAAATTCTTAGAAAAAAAGGATAAGGTGCTTTACTGTACACATATAGTAAATATACTTTCCGTAAGTTTCCTCGGATGGTATTTTGTCAGGACATTCGGAAGTATTATAAAGAATAAACTGCCGAATACTTTACCTGTATCACTCTCAAGCGGTATTTCAATACTTATTGTTGTTGTAATCTTTTGTATTCTGTTTGTTATATTCGGGATATCATTGCCAAATAAGCTTGCAAGGAAGGTACCGAAAAAAAGTGTATATACCTTTATGTGGATATCGGCTGTACTGATGTTTTTATTGTCACCGATTATATTTATAATTGACGGAGTTTCATATATTATATTAAAGCTTTTCGGAGTGGATATAAAGGCACAGGCGGAGACAGTAAGTGAAGAAGATATAGTAAGTATGTTAAACGAGGGACATGAACAGGGTATCTTTGAAGGATCTGAGGCCGAAATGATTACAAATATCTTTGAGCTTAACGATAAGCAGGCCAGAGATGTAATGACACACAGAAAAAGTGTTGTATTTATAGACAGTAAAGATACTTTGCAAGAGGCTATTGACTTCATGCTGACTACAGGTAATAACACAAGATATCCTGTATACGATGAAAACATTGACAATATAATGGGTATTCTTAATATGAAGGATGCTCTTATATGTGAGAATACTACCAATTATCAAAATACAGCCATCAAGGATATTCCGAACATACTCAGAAAGACCATATTCGTTCCGGAGAATAAAAATCTGAATACATTATTTAAAGAGATGCAGTCACATAAAAATCATATGGTAGTGGTAGTGGATGAGTACGGTCAGACATCAGGTATTGTCACAATGGAGGATATACTTGAGGAGATTGTAGGAAATATTTTGGATGAGTACGATGTGGATGAAGAGCTTATAAAAAAGCTTGCAGACGGTTCATATATAATAAAAGGAATGACACCTCTATCTGATATTGAAGATATTCTTGATATAAAATTTGATGAAGAGGAGTTGGAGAATTTTGATACTATAAACGGTCTTATGATATCCCGACTTGACAGAATACCTGAAGATAATGAGAAGTTTGATATTATAATGCATGGATATGAGTTCAAAGCGCTGAAGGTGTCAAACAGGACGATTAACACCATTAAAGTAACAAAATTAAAAGAGGATGAGGAGCTTAAAGAAGAATAGCGGATTGCTTGGTCCGCTTGGTATGTTTGAAGACAGGGAGTATATAGGCAGGGTTTTGTCTATTGCACTGCCTGTGTCACTTCAAATGTTATTGAAGATGATTGTCAATTTTATTGACACTGTAATGATAGGCAAGTTGGGGGAGAGCGCCATTGCAGGTGTAGGTTTGGCAAACAAATACTTTTTTGTATTTGTATTGCTGGTATTCGGCGTTGAAAGCGGTAGCGGAGTGTTGGCTTCACAGTACATGGGAAATAATGATATAAAAAATATCAGGAAGGTACTTGGACTCGGGCTTTTGCTGTCGGTGGTCGGAGGAATAATTTTTGCAACAACGGCTTTTATTATGCCGGACAGGTTGATGAAAATTTTTACAAATTCACAAGATGCCATAACAATAGGTGCCGCATATCTTGGAGTTGTATGTATTTCATATCCGTTTACGGCGGCGACAGACATCTATGTTGCGATAATGAGAGCAGTGGGAGAGGTTAAAGTACCTGTTATATCAAGTATCTTTGCCATTGTGGTAAATATCATTCTAAACTATATACTGATATTCGGAAAGTTTACATTTCCGGCACTTGGTGTGGTAGGTGCGGCGATTGCAACTGTAGTAGCCAGAATATTTGAATTTTTATTGACGATTATACTTATAAAGCTAAAGAATTCACCGCTTATCTGTTCTTTGAAGAATCTGAATCCTTTCTCAAAGGATTTGATAAATCAGTTTTTTGTAACCGCATTCCCCGTAATAATCAATGAGTCGCTGTGGGGGCTTGGCACCACGCTTTATTCCGTAGTATACGGCAGAATGGGAGATGCGGCCATAGCGGCAATAACCATTTCCACCGCCTTGCAGGATTTATTGGTGGTTTCATTCCAAGGAATTGCACTTGCCGCTGTAGTAATACTTGGAAACGAGATGGGAGCCGACAATCTGAAAAAGGCGAAGGTATACGGTTCATATACCTGGATACTTACAATCATAGTCAGCATATCAGTTTCAATACTTATAGTATTACTTAGAGTACCTTTTGTAAGACTCTACAATGTGTCTGATGATTTGATGAGTGATATAAAGCTTTGCTTACTGGTATTTGCCATATTCTTACCGTTTAAGGCGGTGGCTACAGTGAATTTGGTAGGTATACTCAGAAGCGGTGGGGATACACTTTTTTGTCTGTTTATGGACTTGTCAGGAGTTTGGCTTATCGGAGTACCTATGGCTTTTATCGGAGGTCTGTACTTTAAACTTCCTATATATATAGTATATGGAATGGTGCTTTCTGCAGAAATTTATAAGACAGTACTGGGATATATAAGGTATAAGCAGGGAAAGTGGTTGAAAAACTTAGCTATAGAATTGACAGCAAAATAATTTAAGTATAAAATAGTTTTTTGGATTAGTATATAAAGGAGAAAATATGTCAGGACATTCAAAATTTGCAAATATTAAACATAAAAAAGAGAAAAATGATGCCGCTAAGGGCAAAATTTTTACTGTAATCGGAAGAGAGATTGCAGTTGCGGTAAAAGAGGGCGGACCGGACCCGAACAATAACTCAAGACTTAGAGATGTTATTGCAAAAGCAAAGGCAAACAATGTACCAAATGATACAATTGAAAGAGGTATCAAAAAGGCGGCAGGAGATGTCAATTCTGTAAACTATGAGCAGAACACCTATGAAGGTTACGGCCCGAACGGAGTTGCAATTATTGTAGAAACTTTAACAGATAATAAGAACAGAACTGCGGCAAATGTAAGAGCGGCTTTTACAAAGGGTGGCGGAAATATCGGAACACCGGGATGTGTGTCTTTTATGTTTGACAAGAAGGGACAGATTATCATAGATAAGGAAGAATGTGATATGGACCCGGATGAACTTATGATGACTGCACTTGACCTTGGTGCCGAGGATTTCAATGAGGAAGAAGACAGCTATGAGATTTTAACAGATCCTGATAATTTCTCAGCTGTAAGAGAAGGACTTGAAAAACTGGGTATTCCGATGGCTGATGCAGAGGTTACAATGATTCCGCAAAACTGGGTAACATTGTCAGATGAGGAAGATATCAAGAAGATGAATCGTATTCTTGACCTTTTGGATGTTGAGGATGATGTACAGAATGTATATCATAGCTGGGATGAGTAATATGACATTGCCAAAAGATCCCGTGATGTTATTATCACTTATAAATACCAAGCTTAGAGATTTTAATTCTTCGTTGGATGATTTTTGTAAAGAAAATAATCTAAATGAGGATGAGATAAAGAAAAAGCTTGAGATGATTGATTATCACTATAACGAAGATAGAAATCAATTTGTATAATTATATTTGTTACTAAAAATAGTATTTAAATAGTTGGTTTAGGCTGATTATTTAAATACTATTTTTATTTGAAGAGTAGTTTGCCCGGTAAATATTCAATATATAACTATTCGCAAAACTCAAGTTTAACGCATAGTTATGCAATTTAAATATAGGGAGCTATTATGATAATAACTCCCCAATATTGCGTTTATACAAACATAAATATGTTTATAGCTTATTTAATCCATGCACCGTTTGCATCCACTCTGTATCCGTCAGGTGTTGTAGTGTTTACATACAGCGCACAACTTGAGTCAAAGCAATACCACTTTCCGTTTATCTGTAACCACTGACTGACTGCGCTATATCCTCCTGCCTGTGTATAATACCACTTATTACCTAAGTAAAGCCATTCATTCTCGGATATATATCCTCCCGCCTTTGCATAGAACCATGAATTGTTTACTTTCAACCAGTTGTTCTCAATCAAACTGCCGTCTGCACTAAGATAAAACCAATGTCCGTTATCTTTTACCCAATCATTTCTTACAGGTAAAGCTGATCCGTTTCTAAAATAATTCCAACTTCCGTTACTTAATTTAACCCAGGTTCCGCCGGAGGATTGACTTGTATTACTGTCTGTATTGATAAATCCCCATGTGAATGTAGTTTTTGACCTTCCGGAGCCGCCGCCTGATGAGCCGCCGCCTGAGCGACCGCCACCTCCGCCACCGGATTTGCCTGACTTACCTGAGCCGCCTGTATGTACACTTGTACTGCCGTCTTTTTCAACTATAAGACCTTTTTTGCCGAAACTCTTATTCCCATATAAGCTGAAGAAATCTACAGTATATTCTATAGGATCATATGCATTTCCGTGATTATCCTTAAGTCCTTCAACTTTGACCAGATATCTGTCACCTGCATTATATTTTATCTTTGCGTCAAAAATAACAGCCTGATGTAATGAGCCGTAGCCGCCTGTATTTATATTAAAGAATTCGCCTGTAGTACTCTTATCGCTCTTATCAAAATAATATGACTTGTTTGTTTTTAAATTTGTAAGAGTAACCTTTACATCATTTTCATTTGCACTGAAGTAGTCGGAGTTCAATGAGATAGACCAAGGGCCGTACATATATTCTGCAGGCATCTTACTTGCAGGCCATGTCAAAAAGTCCACGTCACTACCGCTACTTGAACTGCCGAAGAACGAATTCCACAAGTCTGTACCTGTATAGATGCAATACATGGATGTATATTCATTGTTGCGTCCAGGCCCTACGGAAATACCGAATGATGTCTTTTCAAGTCCCGGGGAAATTGCCCACCTTCTATGTCCTACTCTATCTATATTAGAAGGGTCTCCGTCTCCCATCCAACCATATAGTATGGCCTCTGAAATTGTATCATAACCTGCACCTAGATTTGAATGCTTTGCACCGTAGGCACCATTGATGTATAACTCATCGGATACACCGGCTTTTCTTTCAGGATTATGTGTGATACCGCCTATTCCGATCATAAGTGTTGATGATGCCTGTGCATACTTTTCGGTATCATAGTCATAGCTTGCTTCATTAAGTCCGGCAACATACCTCATGACATTTAAAGTGTTGAGAGCGTTTTGTCTTGAAGCATCACTTAACTCTCCTGCTATATTGTTCTTGTAGTCAGGTGTAACCTTCCAAGTATCAGGTTTTGTAACATCGAAAGGATGACTGCTTAGGTAAGCTTTTATATCTTCCTCACTTCTTTGTGTAGCCATCTTTGCATTAGACGGCGTTCCGGCTACGGTAAACGGATATGCTGCAACATCCATGCTGTAAAGCCCGACAACGGCAAGGCTGATTGCAACCAGTGACAATAGTTTTTTGACCATATATACCTCCACGCAGATACTTAAAATATAAGATTTAAATATCCTTAATATTTTATAAATATTATATTACAGATACAAAAGTCTTTCAATAATTGTATGCTATTATCACATTTATCGTTACATTGTACAATAAAAACTTTAAAATATGTAACATATGATAATTTTTTTAAAACTAAAAAACTGTTACCCGATAAGTTCATTCATCAGGTAACAGTCTTTATCATACCATTTGCAATAATACAGCATTTATTATTGCGGCACAGACATTGCTTCCGCCCTTATTGCCGTCACAAATAATTGCAGGTATATTGCTCTGTTTTATAAGCTCCTTGGCTTCGATAACATTTACAAAGCCTACAGGTGCCGCGATAATAAAATCAGGTGTATATTTGTCCAAAAGCTCATGGATTCTTATCAGTGCCGTAGGTGCATTACCTACAGCAAATACTATAGGGATCTTTTTGCCTTTATTTAAATCCTGTTTTTCATCGCGAATTTGATAAGCCAAATCAACGGAGGCCGTCGCTCTTGTAGTGTTGTTTTTCTTTGCATATTCAATCGTATCAGGCTCCGCAATAAGACAGCGCGGAGTTATAGAAAACTTGCCTGTCAATATCCTTTTATTGATACCGCTTAGTGCCATATTTGTATCTGTAAAAATCATTGCATCTGATTGTATACAATGTTTTAAAGTTTCAATTGCATTATTTTGAAATATAACATTGTATTGATAGTCAAAGTCAGCCGTGGTATGTATAGTTCTTTTTACAACCAAAAGCTCATCATCGGTATAAAACTTCAGTCTGTCCTTATCCATCTGTGATGTAAGTATTTCAAAACTCTTTTTCTCTATATCCTCAGGTTTTATCTGTAGCATAAATCACCTTTCTATTTTTCGATATTTAAAATATTCATTATTCTTTCTATATCCAAAGACTCTTCCACCAGATCTGCCAAAAGCTCATACTGTGAGTCCTTATAGCTTTCAAAATCGGTTATATTATCATTAAGACTGATCTTTTTACCTGTCTTTTTGATAAGACCGCTTATCAGACAGTCTACAAACCTATCATTTTCAAATATACCGTGCATATATGTACCAAGTATATTTTTGTTTACAAAGCCTCCGTTTTCACTTATATCTGATATTGTAAAATACTTTTCATCTGCATCTATGGTGCTGCCCATATGTATCTCATAACCTGTTATGGCAGTATCGCTAAGATTATCAATAAAATCCGGCAAATTCATTATCTTTGTTTTAGTCTGCCTTGTAGTCTTTTTCTTGGCAAATACAGTACTGAAGTTTAGGAGTTGAAGTCCTGTTTCAGAGCCTCCCTCTTCCACTCCTACCTCATCGGTTAAGTTGTTTCCAAGCATTTGAAAACCTCCGCATATGCCGATAAGATTTTTATTTATCAGATTATTACGATTAAAGCCTTTATCTTTCAGCCATCGAAGATCATAGAGTGTATTTTTTGATCCGGGTAATATTACAAGGTCCGCATCTGCCATCTCATTCGGAGAGGTGATATACTTAAGTACAATCTCAGACCTTCGCTCAAGCGGATTGAAATCTGTAAAGTTTGAAATATGCGGCAGTCTTATTACCGCAATATTTATCTTATCCTTTGAAAATTCGGTACTTGCAGTATCAAGTCTTGAAGATAAGCTGTCCTCATCGTCTATATCAATCTTTGTCATAGGTATAACACCTACTACAGGTATTTTGACACCTATTTTAGCAAAGTGATCTTTGAGCATATCAAAGCCCGGAGTGAGCAAAGTTTTATCACCTCTGAACTTATTTATCACAATACCCTTTATCCTTTTTTGACTTTCATTGTCCAAAAGAGCTACAGTACCGAAAACAGATGCGAATACGCCACCTCTGTCAATATCGGCCACCAATAGTACAGGTGAATCCACAAGCTTTGCCAGCCCCATATTCACTATATCATTTTCATTTAAGTTTATCTCTGCAGGTGAACCGGCACCTTCTATAACAATAATGTCGTATTCACTGTCAAGTTTTTTGTAAGCATCCATTACATAAGGGATAAAGCTCTTTTTGTTGGCGTAATAATCGCTTGCACTCATATTTGCATAGACTTTACCGTTTAATATTACCTGACTTCCGGTATTTGATGTAGGTTTTAAAAGTATCGGATTCATACAGGCGTCAGGCGCTACCTTAGCCGCCTCAGCCTGCATAACCTGAGCTCGCCCCATCTCCAAGCCGTCTTTTGTTATAAAGGAGTTTAGAGCCATATTCTGTGACTTAAAAGGCGCCACCTTAAAGCCCATTCTTTTAAACATTCTGCAAAGTCCGGCAACCAAAAAGCTCTTACCTGAGTTTGACATGGTTCCCTGAACCATTATAACCTTTGCCATAAACTACCCCCTAAGTATCTTATGTATTGTATCAACAAGTATATTATTTTCAGCCTCTGTTTTAACCGCCACTCTGAAGTAGGTATCATCAAGTCCTACAAAATCCGAGCAGTCTCTGACTATTATTCCATATGTCAAAAGCTTTTTTGACATATTCTTTTTATACTTACAAAGTAAAAAGTTTGCCATGGAGTGAAAAGTAACTATACCTAAATCCTCTAATTTATGTGCTAAAACAGTCTTCTCTTTTTGGATAGACTCGACAACGGAGTCCATATTTTGTGTCAGTGAGTACTTGGCGGCTTCAAGCGCAAGTGTATTTATATCCCATGACGGTGTAAGCTTTTTAAGCTTCTTCATTATTGTATTATTATGTGTGAGCAAATATCCGAAGCGAAGCCCCGGAAAAGCATACAGCTTTGTAAGGGATCTTAGTATAGCTATATTCTCAAAATCATTCAGTTTATCGCACATCGAGTAATTTTCACCGTTTTCTACAAACTCCAAAAAGCACTCATCAAGCAGAACAAAAATATCTTTTTGCTTACAGTATTTGATTATTTTATGCAATAACTTATTTTCAACAATAAATCCTGTCGGATTATTGGGGTTTGTAAGTACAAGTATATCAATATCATCAGACAATATATCAAATATATCTTCACTTATATGAAGATTTGGCATATTGTAGTAGATTAAATTTGCATCTACTGATTCGGCAGCCAGTCTGTATGATTCAAAGCTCGGTACCGGTATACATATATTTATCCCTTTTTTAAAGGTTTGAAACAGCCTGAATATAATACTGTTTGCACCGTTTCCAAGATAAATATCACCTGTATCCACATTATGTTTTTTACTTATTATGTCATTTATTTCACTATAATTTCCGTTCGGATAATGCTCCAAAGTTAAGATGGAATCTGTCAGAATTTTTTTTAAGTTACTGTCAAGTCCGTATGGATTGATGCTTGCGGAAAAGTCGATAAATTTTTTTCCTGTCTTGGCATATTCTAAGAATCTACCTCCGTGCATCTTGAGCCTCTCTGAACTCATGAGAAAAATGCTTGTCATAGAGCTTGCTGAGTTCAAACTCATCTGCAAGGAATCTGCCTACATATACAAGTGCCGTCTTATTTATATCGGCTTCTTTAACCTTATCTGCAATACATTCAAGAGTTGACACTATTATCTTTTGATCAGGCCAGCTTGCCTTATATACTACAGCAGCCGGTGTATCCTTAGGATATGAAGTCATAAGCTTTTTTGCAAGTTCATCTATACTTGCTATACTTAGAAAAATCGCCATACTTGCCTGTATCTTTGCAAGGTTTTCAATACTTTCAGCTTCAGGAACAGGTGTCCTGCCTGCCATTCTTGTAAGAATAAGAGTCTGTGTGACTCCCGGCAGAGTAAATTCTTTTTTCATTGCGGCAGCGCCTGCAAAAACGGAACTTACTCCCGGAATTACCTCATATTCTATACCTTCCTTATCAAGAGCAACCATCTGTTCTCTGATAGCTCCGTACATAGACGGATCACCTGTATGAACTCGTGCAACACTCAAGCCTTTGGCGGTTGAATCAAATATAATATCAAGCACCTCGTCAAGACTTAGAGAAGCGGAGTTTATAAGCTTTGCACCTTCTTTAATATCTGTAAATAATTCTTTGTTTACAAGAGAACCTGTATAAATAATAACATCCGAACTGTCAATAATTCTTTTGCCCTTGACAGTCAAAAGTTCAGGATCTCCTGAGCCTGCACCTATAAAATAAAGCATATTATGCCTCCAATTATTAAATTTATTATAAGCAATACCGTGTAAGCAAAATACATAATATTGTTTACTTCTATTATATCATCAGCCTTTATGGCTGCATTACCGTCTCCGATACTTTTCTTTTTGACAAGCTTGCCGAAATAATATGCATCACCAAGCAGCTTGGTATTAAAAAAGCCTGCAATAATACTCTCTGTCTGCCCTGCATTCGGACTGGAATGTACATATCTGTATTTAATAAAGGCCTGTAATGAGTTTGTAAATGTTATAAAACTGCCTTTAAACAAAGATAATATAAATATCACAAAAAGTAAGATAATGGCGGAAAATCTGGCAGGTAAGAAATTGACTATGTCATCAAGCTTGGCAGCCGCCTTACCTATATAAAAATATTTTTCATCCTTGTATCCTATCATGGAGTCCATAGTATTTACAGTCTTATATATTATAGGAAGTACCAAGATAAGCCATATAAGTTCGGTGTTAAACGCCGCTATTATACTGCCCAGTGTAGCATAAAACCAAGGAGCCACAATACCGTCCGACATATTCTCGGCAACAGTCTCTATAACCGCCTTTATGATATGTTCATAGTCAAGTCTGTCGGTGTCCCTGCCCACTATCATGGAGAGTGCTTTTCTTGATTTTTCTATATCATTGCCCTTTATAGCATGGTACACCTTCATACTCTCAAATCTAAGTGAAGCCTTTGAAAATATTTGAAAGAACAGAAAGCTTTCCAATAAAAAGGCAAGCAAAGTATTCACCTTATATAAGAAAGTATCTATAAGGTATGCTGCCACACCCCAAATAAGGATGTTAAAAAAGACGATAAGAAAGCCTGAAAAAAGCAGTCCTGTATTCGACTTGAAAACTTTTCTGAAAAGCTTTTCAAAAGCTGAAATTGTATTACCTATAAATCTTACCATATGTGGAAAATTTTCAAAATCTCTGATAAAAAAATCCAATATAAATCCACATAAAAAAGCAAAAAAATGAATCATTTTACTCTAAGGTGCCAATGCAAGTACCAAAACAACTACAAGCTCTGCCAGCTGCAAAAAATAGCCTGCAAGGTCACCTGTAATACCCCCAAACTCTTCAAAAGATTTTACCCTGTAAAATAAAAAGACCAAAAATATAGCTATCGCACAAAGCAGACCGTAGTTTACACTTATCGCTATCATAGCCACACTTCCAAAGCCGATAAATAAAAGCAATACTATTCTGTTGATGTAAATAAGGCTCTTATCGGCAAATTCAAAAGCCAGACCGTTGCCTCTTGCATTTTTAAATACTGTCAAAGCCAGTGCGCTGTACGCCCTTATAAGCATATATGCAACGGCAAGTATACATATTTTTGTAAAACTCTTTATAGACAACATACCGGCAAAGTATAAAATTATATATACAAGCCCACCGATTATGGCAAAGGCGCCTGAATTGGAATCCTTCATTATACTAAGTTTTTTTTCTTTGGGTTGATTTGAACCCAGTGCGTCCATAGTGTCAAGGAACCCGTCCATATGTATGCCGCCTGTATACAATATCGGAAAACTTGTAAGTATCGCCGCAACAAGGAATTCATTCACTTTTAATTTACTGAAAAATATAGAAAATAAAACCAAAAAAATCCCTTCCACTATACCCACAACAGGTAAGAATAAAAGGCAATATTTCATATTTTCTTTTTTCCACTCAAAACTCCTGACCGGAAGCTTTGAGTACATGGCAAAGGTTATTGCCATCGACTTTATTATATTTATCATCTTTACTTTCTGTCATAGGGCAGCCCGTAAATCACTTCGACCACTCTATCTGCAATATCAATTATTTTTTGATGTAAAGAGAAAAGACAGTCTATAAACATATCCAGTTCTTTACTTTGGTTTCTTTTTGTAGAGAAAATATCATTTCCCACAATAAAAAGAGAATTACATCTCTTTTCAAGTTCAATTATATCAGAAAAAATTGTTTCTGTAATCTCTTTGGAGTCGGATTTCATACCGTTTTCATCAAAAATATTGTTGGAAAGCAGATTGGTCAAATCCTCAAGCAAAATATTATTGTCACTGTGTATATTTATGTTGCTTAGATATCTGGGCTCTTCAACGGTGAAAAAGTTCTTATCAGCTCTTTGCTTAAGGTGCTTTTGTATCCTTTGTTTTGCATAACTTCCGGTATTTTCCATTGTTGCAAGATAAATTTTATTTTCAAAACTTTTTGAAATCAACTCTTCGGCATACTCCGACTTTCCGCTTGATACGCCGCCGTAAATATATACTATCATACAAATCTTTTATACTCTTCTATCTTAATATCCGAAAAACTTGCATTCTTTGTATAAATCTCCAAGACCATGTCAAGGAGCGGAAAAAGCATGGCACATCCGCTGCCCTCGCCAAGTGCCAATGAAGCATCTATAACAGGCTTTAAGCCTAAAATATCAAAGATAATGCTTGCTACAGGTTCACGACTCAGATGTGAGGCAATCATATACTCCTTACAGAGCGGATTGATAAAATACGCAAACAAAGCTGCAACCTCCGAGATTACACCGTCTATAACTATCGGCAATTTATATATACTTCCGCCGATAAAGATACCTGTAAGTGTTGCAATATCAAGTCCGCCTAAAGATGAAAGTAAATCAAGCACAGCCAAGACTCTTACACTTTTATCTTCGGACTTTATGCTGTCTAAAAAAAGCTTATCTCTAAAACCGTACTTTTCTATACCCTCTTTTATAATATCCATCTTTTTCTTTAATTTGACATCGTCAAGTCCTGCACCGCGACCTGTTACATCCTCAACAGGCAAATTAAGTATGGCGGCGGAAAGTGCGGATGATGTGGTAGTATTTCCTATTCCCATCTCACCCGTACCGATAATTTTAGTCTTATTGTCTTTCAGTTCACTTACTGTGCTTATACCTGTAAGTAGTGCTCTAAGTGTAATATCAAGCGGCATCGCTTTTTCTTTTATAAAGTTGTTTGTGCCGTGCATCAGTTTGTGATTGATTACACCAAGTGAATATATCTCAGTATCAAAGCTGTCAATTCCCATATCAAAGACCATCATTTTGGAGCCTGCAGCTTTTGACAGCACTGCAATACTTGAAGTTCCAAGTGCCATACTCTTTGCAACGGCTAAGGTAACATCCTTGTCGGACTGTGATATGCCTTCTTTTACAATTCCGTTGTCGGCACACATTACTGTGATACATTTGTTTGAAATATCGGGGATTTCATTTTCATATATTGCAGAAAAATTCTGGAAGATTTTTTCAAACTCACCCAGACTGTCAAGCGGTTTTGCAATACTGTCCCAATGCTTTTTTGCCAGCTGTCTGTGACTTTGTGATGTAGTAGTTACTAAAGCTATGAGATTTTCAAATTCAAGTAATAAATCACTTTGTATCATTGTCAAATCAGGTAGTCTATACATCTTTTTTCCTTTCTAAAAATGAAATCAGATTTTGTAATAAAAATTCATAACCGCGCAAATAAATATGAGGAAAACCTGCAAATATATTGTCGTGGGCGTTGATACAGTCCCATTCCTTACTCTTATTGGCCTTTATAGCATGAGCATAGTCTCCGTTGCAGGTGGAGTCATAGTAGTGAAACTCATGGCTGCGAATCCTTTGGTTTCTTTTCATCAAGATACTCTCAGATAGGGCTTCTATTTCAATATATCCGAATCTGACAAGTTTCTTTGTTTTAAAGGCATTTCCGGCTATCAGACCTACACCTTTAAAACTTTCACCTTCATTATTTTCAAAGTTCTTATGCAGATATATAAAGCCTCCGCATTCTGCAATTATAGGAATGTCGGCATTATAAATACTCTCAAGCATGGAGGTATTTGAAGACAACTCTCTTGCATAAAGCTCCGGATAACCGCCTGAGAGCCAAAGCACGTCTATATTGTCAGGGAGTTTTTTATCATGTATCGGACTGAACTTCACTATCTCAAAGCCGTATTCTTCCAAAACCTTTATATTTTCTTCATAGGTGAAAGAAAAAGCTTCATCATAGGCAAAGGCAAGGCGATATTTTTTTTGCTTTATATTTAAAGCCTCAGCAGTGACATCTGTGTAATGTGGTACTTCAACTTGGAAATCTTCAAGCATAGTAAAATCCAATGTCTTTGAAAGTTCATCAGATACCTTATCTACTATATTGAAAATATCTTTTTGAGGCTCATACAGACCGAGATGCCTGCTTTCAATATGAAAATTTGTATCAAAATACAGGTATCCTATCAGAAAAAGTCCAAGTTCATTTAACCTTGATCTTATCATATTGATGTCTGCATTTTTTTCAACTTTATTTACTATCACAGCTTTTACACGGTGTGTAAAGCTTTGCAAATATGCAGACAGATTGTCAAGCTCATCCATATCGACAACCATAATTACATCTATATTCAGCTCTTCGGATACAATACAGGCACTGCATCTTTTTCCCTCTCCGTAGATGCCGTCAAACAGTCCCATTGCTCCTTCTATTATGGCGATATCTCCTTTAAGGTTTCTAAAAAAAAGTTTCTTCAGTTCACCCGGTTTAAACGAGGGCTCCAAAAAGTACGGATCCAGATTTGTGGACGGTGAACCTGCTATCTTCTCGTGATACATTGTATCTATATAGTCCGGTCCTGTTTTGTAGATGGAAACGGATTTGCCCGCTCTTTTTAATATATTTATAAGGCCTAGGGTAATAAGCGTCTTACCGCTGCCTGATTTCATTGCTGAAACCATAAAGGCCTGTTTTTTAGAGTTCATTGTAATAATGCTCCTTTTTATAGAATTTACCATAAAATTATATAATAAAAATACAATAAAATAAAGAGCCTGCACTAATGCAAGCTCTGATAATAGTATATTTTATTTAAGATTCATCTTCAACATCCCAATCATAGTCATCTTCATTAAAGTCATCTTCAAGGAAGCCTTCAATAACCCTGTCATTATGACTGCCGTCAGCCTTCGTTTCAAGCAATACCCAGTTTAAATCATCTTCCTCAGCCCTTGGGTTTCCTTCGTCAAGAAAAGAATAAAACTTTGATATTACAGCTTTTGTATAGATTTGTAAAAATCTCTCGGCTTCTTCATCAGTAAAGCAGGCATTAAATTTGTCAAGAAGATCCTTATCATCCTCATAGAAGTCATCAGCCAGCTCCAGATTGCCTTCAATATCTCTTACAATCTTTTGCATTTCCTTAAATACGGACATCCTGGCAAATTGCGGTATATTCTCTGTCACCTCACTGTATGCGGCAGGTATATTGTTTCTAAAGCCGGCCTTATCCATCTTTATAACAAGGTCAAGTATCGCCTTTTGCTTTTTAGCGTCCAAATTAGCGATACCCGATAAATAAAACTCCTTGGCATTATCACTTAAATTCGAGTCTTCAATAATCTTTTTTAATTGTTCAAATGTATTCACAGTCCCCTCCTGAAAAATATTTAATTTTACTCTATATTATCCTTATACATCCAGCGCATCTCTCAGTTCTTTAATGCTTTTATATCCTTTGACCGAATTGTCATTAAAGAGCTTACGTCCTTCTTCAATTGCAGCCTTTGTATCCTTGTTAGGTGTGTCAAGCTTCAGCTCAAAAGGGATGCCGTTTTCTCTGACTGCGGTTCTCAAAAACATATTTATAGCTGTTGTCATGTTGAGTCCAAGCTGGTTGAAAATTTCTTCAGCCTGATCCTTTATATTTTTATCAGTTCTTATATTTAGATTTGTGGTCATATATCTACCTCCAATATCTAAAATATAGTTTAAAATTCGTGCAATGTCAACACAATATGATGATAATAAATAGTTTATATACAAAAAAGGATTTCAAGCTCAAAGAACCTAAAATCCTTTTGTAGGTTATTTATTTTTATCTTCCTGTTTTTTTCTTTCTACAAATCTACCCATAAAGAATGCGAAGACGCCTACACCTATACCTGTCTGTACACAGAAAAGTAAGCTCTCCACCTCACCCGGAAGCTCCTTACCGATCAGTGTCTCTATAACAGGAGTGAACCAAGGCTCGTACTCTTTACCCTGAATTTCTGAAACGACCTGACTTCCGGCATCATCCGAACCTCCGAACTCCGCATTCTTGAGAGTTAAAAGGGGAACAAGTGCCAATAATACTATTATTATAAGTGAAACTATTACAATCTTTTTATTCTTTGACATCAGTTTGCACCTCCCTCTAAAAATCCGATTTCCTTAAGTTCAGACTGTGCATATGTTCTGAGACCGATGATAATAACTACAGTCAAAAGACCCTCTATTATAGCAAGCGGTACCTGTGTAGGCGCAAATACAAGTAAGAACTTTCCTGCAGAAGCCATAACACCGCCCTCCTTCATAGGGTAAGCAAGTGCAAGCTGGAATGAAGTAACAACATAAGTAAGTAAATCACCGAGGAATGCTGCAAGGAATATTGAAATATTGTCACTTACCTTTGCCTTCTTGCAAATCTTATAAACGGCAAATGAAACAAAAGGTCCTGCTATAGCCATAGAGAAAGTATTTGCTCCAAGTGTTGTGAGACCGCCATGTGCCAAAAGAATTGCCTGGAATATAAGTACTATAATACCAAGTATACTTACCGCACTCGGACCGAAAAGAATGGCTGCAAGTCCTGTACCTGTCATATGTGAACAAGATCCTGTAACTGAAGGAATCTTAAGTGAAGAAAGAACAAAGACAAATGCACCTGACATAGCTATAAGTGTAATTGTTCTTCTGTCCTTACTTACAGTCTTTTTGATAGACAGATATCCGGCTATCAAGAAAGGTAATGAAATAAGACCCCAAGCCACACAGTATCCTACAGGTAAATAACCCTCCATGATATGCATAGCGTTGCCGTTAAAAGGCAGTGCAAAACTGAAAGCAAATAAAATTGCCAAGCTCATGAAAATTTTTTCTTTTCTCTTCATATAATCCTCCTATAAAAAATTTATATTAACTCAAGCCTTTGCCTGAGAAATAATCAAATCTCTAAACTCCTCGACGCTTCTTACCGGAACACAGTCTTCCTTAACTATGGAGTTCTGGGCAAGAATATCAAAAACATCAAGAAGAATAGGCTTTTTAAGGTTTGCCATTTTTAAAACCTTACTGTCACTTAATACATCTACAGGCTTACCGTCGGCTATTATATTTCCGTCACAGAACACAACAATTCTGTCGGCGAAACGATAAGCAAACTCTATATCATGTGTGGATATAACCAAAGTTTTGCCGTCGCTGCTCATCTTATCAAGAGCCTCTTCAAATATAGCGACATTTTTCGGATCAAGTGACGCGGTAGGCTCATCAAAAATAATTATCTTTGAGTCCATGGCGATAATATCTGCAATACTGACCCTTTTTTTCTCGCCTCCGCTTAGATAATGTGGCGGCCTGTCTATCAAATGATGAATATTCATATAATTTAGCGCATCATCGACTCTTTTTTTGACTTCTTCTTTGCTTAGTCCAAGATTCATAGGACCGAAGCTCACCTCAGCCCTTACGCTTGAGGCTATTATCTGATTGTCCGCATCCTGAAAAACTATACCGACATTTTTTCGAAGCTCTTTGATACTCGACTTGTCTATAAGCTTATCCTTATAATAAACCTCTCCGCTCTCAGGCTTTAATACTCCGTTGATATTTAGGAAAAATGTCGACTTTCCGGAGCCGTTTGCACCTAGAATAACCAAACGTTCTTTTTCATGTATATCAAGGGAAACACCCTTTAGAGCTTCTTTATCACTATCATAAGAATAATGAATATTCTCAGCTTTTAATATTACATCGTTCATATAACCAATCTCCTTATGTTAAAACTATACTGAAAATGGAAACTTAAGTTTTAAACTGACAATCCATATAAAAAACATAAATAATACAAATAAAAATACTGCCAATATATTTTTGCCGTAAAGTCTCTTTTCATCCTGTAAAAAATTCAAATCTCCGTCAAAGCATCTTGCTTCCATAGCCGTATAGTATGCGTTGGCTTTTTTCAGTGAGACTATAAGGATATTACTTGCAATATTTCCGAAACTTGTCATAGAAGTTTTGAAGTTTCTATAGCCAAGCCTTGAAGCGGCCGAGTTTTGCATATTCATATAGCTTTCTATAAGTATGAATATAAATCTGTATATAAGATTCATAAGCTCCACCAAAAGTTTAGGTAAACGCATATTTCTGAGAGCATTTATTATCTCATAAGGCATTGTGGAAAGTATCAGGCTTTGCATAATACTTACACAGGCAAATACCTTTATTACAAGTTTGAGAGTCATTACAATCTGAGCTTTTGAAGTATAAATATACAGACTTCCAAGCTTTAAATTAAAGTCTCCGCTTTCATGAAAAGACAGTCCGAGTGCAATGCCGATACTTGCTAAAACTATAAAACTGAAAGGTGCTATAAACATTGATAGATACTCTTTTGCATCCATACCGCCAAGCAAAACACTTACAAAGAACATAGTGATAAATGCATAAGCACTGACGTATATATTGTTTAATGTAATTGTCAAAATGAGTGCAACTAAAGCGGATATTAACTTAAACTCGGGATTTATCCCCTTAAGCTTTGAATGAAAAGCGTATAAGTCTATGGAATAATATCCACCATGCTGATGTGCCATAAAACCTCCTACAAAAAAACTGTACACAATGGGTTCGAAACTCATTGTATACAGTTTATTTACATACAAAATCAAGACACCATAAAAACAGTATCTTAAACCTAACTATAAAATTAACCGGATATTTTTGAGATCGAAAAATTCCATATATAACAGTACACAGATGTATCCTGACTTAAATTCCGATAAAGACATCGAAAGATCCGACCTTCCCGCTTTTGGCAGTGGTATATAGGATCTATTATTATCACAGTAGCGTTCCTGTGTGGGATTCTCACCCAACTTCCTATGTCGAAACATAAAATCCATGTACAACGATGCCTAGAATACCACAATATATCATTAAAATCAAGTATAATTTCTGTATTTATAATAAAAATGACATAAAAAAATTTTAATAGTTAGGTTTAGTTAACGTTTTATATGTTTTTATAGCATATAAAGAGCAAATATTTATAAAATTATACCAAAACCCCCTTGGGTATAATGTGTAATTACAGAATCTCTTATCCGGATATAAAAAAGCCGATATCAAATATCGGTGTATTTGATATCGGCTTTTTTTATATTGTAGCAGTAATATATAAGCATTACTGTCAGTGCTGTTGATATAAGCCAAACAGATTTGGTTTGAAAAATTGAAGTAAAAGCTGCGGAAATTACTCCGCCGCTTATAAAGCTTATAACTATCAGTCCGTAGTTGATTGCCTGACGCTTAAACTCGGCTGTATCTCCTTTTCCTTGTATCAACCTGTATATAGCCATAAGCATCTTTCTGTAATTTCCTGAAGTCATCAATATGGTAAAAGGGTGATCTTCTATAAGGCTTCCTGAAAATGTGAGCATCATTATACCGGTTACAAATGCAATTAGAGAAACACTGATATACTTGTGAAAGTCAAACAGAGGCAATAATAATGTTATTATAAGCAATGGTAGCAATGAGTAAGCACGCCAATATGCAGTCTTTCGTCTGTCTTTTATAAAAATACCGACAATAAATCCTGTTGAAAAGAAAACTATGGATAGACATCTTAATACAAAGTCATATATATTTTGGCTCTTAACATTAGCTATCAAAAGTATAATATTACCTGTCTGTGTAGCTACCAATACATCATAGTGCATATGACAAAACACATCCAATGCTCCGCCTATAAAACCTAAGAGTACAGCCATAAATCGTGTATTCTGAGGCAGTAGTTGTTGCTGTGACATAATCACCTCCATAAAACATTTAATTAAAACTTATGCACCACACAGTCTGTCAAATAACATGAATACTCAGGATACAGTGAAAGCTTTATTTTAGGCTTTTTTATACCTGATTTTATACGGGATATCATTTCCTCAAAATAACAGGCATCTCTCTCCCATGCTTTAACCGTTTCTTCTCTGTCCTGTTCACTTTCATAATCATCATCTTCTTTTGCTTCTTTGACGGCATCCTTAAAATATTTGCGATTTTCTTCCACAAGTTTATTAAAGAAGTCCTTTTCATCATTTATCCAGAGAGCATAAAAATAATAGTCCCAGTCCGCAATAGAGTAATATGTATATACATCTTCATCGTTAAGGTATTTTAAAAAGATATCATATTCATCCATTACATAGTAGGCGTCAAAGATATCACACTCTGAAATATTGTCGGTATTTAAAGAATAGTTACTGTCTTCATCAGGTTTTACCTGTTCCAAATATCTTTTTGCACTTTCCTTATTGCCAAGAAATATATCACAATAGGCGATGCTTAATAACAGTCTCATTCTGTTTTTATACTGCCTTAACAGCTCTGTGAATATATCCTTAGCCTGTTTATACTCCTTAAGCTCATATAAGCATACGGCATAGCTGAAAGTATCTTCATAACTTTCTGTCATATCCTTTGCAATCTTATAATATTTTTTACCAAGATAAAGACTGTCTGACGAGTCATTGTCCTGATATTGACTGAAGTGATACTCTCCAAGTCCCCTATATGTCTCTATAAAAGGTGATTTCAGCTTGTATGCCATATATAAATATTTCAGGCAAAGTGGAGTGTTGTCCTCATAAAATGCAATATTTGTATATATTCTTGCCTTTTGTTTGTCATTCAAGCGATTGGAAAAGTTATCTAAGAAATCTTTTAACAGCTTACTGCAATCACTCTCGGCATATCTAAGAGTCAGTATGACAGATGCAAGTGTACAGACAGAATCAATATCAAAAGGATTCTTATCAAGCCTTTTTTGAAGATAGCCTTCCATCTTTTCAAGATATTCCTTTGACTTTTCAAAATCATTCATGAATTTTTCATTATATTTACTTTCATACTCTTTTTGTAACTTGTACCAATATGACTTTATTTCTTCCATCACCTATACCCGTTATTTATCTACCACAGCTTTGCTATAAATACCATGTTTTGTGCGATCATCATATTGTAGGGACCGACTTCCTTTGACTTTGAAACATTGATTGCAGTCACCTCCGTATCATAGCCGTACTCTTTGGCCTTTTTTAAAATATCACTTATCTGTGCAACCGTTTCTAATGTAATAGCCGAGATGACTATTGTAGGATGTTTTTGTGAAGCAAATATTATATCCATTACAGCATTCAGCTCGCCGCCGCTTCCGCCTATAAATATCTTATCCGCTTCAAGGATATGCTCCAGGCCCTCAGGTGCTTTGGCAAAAATAAGCTCTATATTTTCAGCATTGAAATTATGTATATTCTTTTTTATAAGCTCGACAGCCACCGGATTTTTCTCTACAGCATAGACTTTACCCTCATAGGCAAGTCCTGCCATCTCTATACTTACAGAGCCGCTGCCTGCACCTATATCATAGCAAATACTGTCAGCGTTTATATCAAGTTTACTTAAGATTACCGCTCTTACTTCAGACTTTGTTATCGGCACTTTATCCCTTATAAAAACTTCATCAGGAAGACCGAAACTTATAGATTTTTCACTGTCGGGATTATATATGATCATACAGTTTAAATCAGATATATCCATATCAAGGAATTCATTTGGCTTTGCGGTAGTGATTCTTTCATTCTCATAGGAGAGATTTTCACCTATTGTAACATCAAGATCAAAGAATCCGAAGCTTATAAGTTTTCTACAGATTTCCTTTGCTCCCTCACCTTTTGATGTGATTATAAAAGTATACTCATTTGAGTCTATGTTGTGATATAAAAGCTCATCTTTTCCGTGAAAAGACAGTATTTTAACCTTAGCCACATCCGTATTTGTCTTTGCACATAGATAACTTAGGCTTGATATACCGGGGAATGTATTTATCTTACAGTTCTTAAAAGCTTTCAATCTTTCAAACAGTTTAGAACTGCCGCTAAAGAGTGAAATATCACCGCTGAACACTACAGCAATTTCACTGCTTGTATTTGACTTTATTATATCCAGTATTTTTTCTGTGTTGTATTCTGTAAAGTAAGTCTTATCGGAAAAATCGGACTTTATACTCTCCACTATTCTTTTTGCACCTATTATGATATTTGAATTTGATATGGCTGTATATGCAGCCTTTGTCAAAAGATTCGGGTTTCCAAGTCCTATTCCTATCAAGTTAATATTCATACTTTTCCCTCTTTAAAGATTTTTTACATTTTGTATACATTCATCAAGGCTTATTCCCACATCCTCTGATTGCGGCAATATAATTACAGGTATGCAACCTGTGTTCTCACAGGCTTCTATCTTCTCATCAAAGCCGCCGCTCTTGCCTGAAACCTTTGTAACAAGATACTTACAGTGTAATTCCTTTATTATTGCTTCATTCAGGTTTCTTGAAAACGGACCTTGCATAGCTATTATATTTTTAGACGCCACACCTGCGCTTATACAGGCATTTATAGAATCCACGCTTGGGAGTACTCTTGCAAATATACGGTCACAAAGTTTAGCAAACTGCGCGATTTCTTTGCTGCCGGTTGTAAGGAGTATATTTCCCTTTGTCTTTAAAAGGTATTCTATAGCCTCATTATTTGAATTAAACTCAAGATTATGTCCTTTAGTAACATCCATAGACTCCCTTTTTACTCTGAAAAATTTAACCTCTTTTGAGAGAGACTTTATAGCGGCAAGTATATTCTTTGAAATCTCATAAGCATAGGGATGAGTGGCATCTATAACACAGTCAATCCGGTTTTCTTCTATCAGACTTACTATTTCATCTGTATTAAGTCTTTTTTCACTGACCTTTACATGATAAAACTGTGGTAAAACTTCTCTGCCGTACTCTGTAGCCACACAAAGTATTGTATCCAGTTTCAGTTTATCACATACCGTTGCAAGTTCTCTGCCCTCTGTAGTACCTCCGAATATCAGGATTTTACTCATTGGTATAGCCTCTTGGAGTTACAAGTTTGTTATCAATTACCTTTGTCATTGAATTGCCTATGAATACGGTTTCAAACATTCCGGCTTTAATATCTTTTAATTCCTCTAAAGTATAGACGGTATAATCCTCTCCGTCTCTTCCTATATTCTTTGCTATTGCACATGGAGTAGAAGCATCTTTATGCTTTAAAAGTATTTCACAGGCTTTTTCAAGGTAGTCTGCACGCTTTTTGCTGCCGGGGTTATAAAGACAGATACAAAAATCTCCTATTGCGGCACATTCAAGTCTCTTTTCTATCTTTTCCCAAGGTGTTAAAAGATCACTAAGGCTGATTACCGCAAAGTCATGTATCAGCGGTGCTCCTATAAGTGCAGCGCCTGAAAGTGCCGCAGTTACACCGGCTACAGTCTTTACCTCAACTTCTTTATACTGCGGCGCTATACCCAGCATAAGTCCTGATAAACCGTAGACTCCTGCATCTCCCGAGCAGACAAGTGCTACGGTTTTCCCCTTATTTGCCTCTTCAAAAGCAAGCACACATCTGTCATATTCCTTTGTCATAGGAGTTGAAAGACAGTTTTTATCAGGCCAAATCTCCTTTATAAGATCTGTATACACCGTATATCCTATGACAACATCACTTTCTTCTATCTTCTTAACAGCCTCGATTGTCATCTGATCATACTTACCCGGTCCCATACCTACTATATAAATTTTTTTCATTTCAGTCCCCTTACTATAATTGTTGTAAAATATCCGCTTGTTTCAGGAAGATTATTTGCTCCAACAAACAGTCTTTCATTTTCCATACCACAATTTTCCACCATGTATACATCACAATGCGGTTTATTTTCACGTATATATGATACCAGACTTTCATAACTCTTTCCCGACTTCATAAGTACCAAAGTACCTTTCAGGCTGAAGGCTTCCTCAAAAGAATATGATGAAGGAATAACATGAAGTTCTTCATCCGCCAAGGTAAGCGGTATTCCAAGCTTTGCAGCCGCAGCGCTGAAAGATGTAATTCCCGGTATAGTAACCACCTTTATATCATCGGCTCTAAGTCTTTGTGCAATATATGAATATGTGGCATAAATCCCCGGGTCTCCAAGTGTAAGAAGTGCCACATCACCTTCTTTTAAAAGCTCCTTAATTTGTGCGGATATCTTTGAATGTGACTCTTCAAGTACATATTGGTTTTTAGTCATAGGAAAGTCAATACATACTTTTTTCTTTTTGTTTATCTCAGGCATTGCCTTTTTTGCAATATTAAAAGCGATTGATGTATCTTCACTTTTACCTGCAAAACATATAACTTTTGATTTTTTTATAGCATTTAAAGCTTTTACAGTCATAAGGTCGGGATCTCCCGGACCTACACCTACTCCATATAATTTACTCATTTTCTTCTCCTGTATCTATTACCGTTTCATTATCGCTGAATGCAATAATTCTTATTTGTAAGTTCTTTTTGAACTCGTCAATACTTGCAAATTTATTCTTATGATAGAATATTTCCGCCTTAAATGCACGATTATATGCATAATAAAGCATCTTATTTGCAATTATATCAAAACATCTCTCCAATTTATATTCTTTTATTATGGCGATGGCTGCTGTCGTGGTCTTTTGCTTTAAGATATCCAAAAGAATCGGAGTCAGCAAAGAAAAATCTATATCATCATCCTCCAGCACATCTTTTATAACTGCCGCAAGCAAAAGTTCAAGCCTTGAATCAGAATCATTTGAATGTGTATTCATTATTCCGCCTGAAAGCTTTATCAGCTTCCCCATATCTCCGCAAAGCACTATCTTTTTTGCATCATGTGATATGGCATAGTCAATACTCTCTCCGATAAAGTTACTGATAATTGCAACTGTAGAAGCGTCTGTAGCAAAATTTTTCTCCAAGTATTTCGCACCTATATTTCCGGGTGACATATATACGGTATTTGTATCCGAATTTTGTATTCTGAACTTTATATCCGCTTCTATCGTTTCAAGCAGCGCGGTCTTACTCATAGGCAAGACCATACCTGAAGTGCCGAGTATTGAGATACCTCCTATTACACCAAGCCTTTCATTAAAGGTCTTTTTTGCAACCTCCATACCGTTTTCAACCATAACTGTAATGTTTACTCTTCCGGTCAGGTTATTCTCTGCAAAAATTTTACTCAGATTGTCAATCATCATTTGCCTTGGAACAGGGTTTATGGCGGGTTCACCCTTTGGCAGCGCAAGTCCGTTTTTTGTAAATGTACCGACTCCCTCGCCCGCAAAAAAATGAAACTCAAGCTTATCGCCCTTTATAAATTCCAATTTAGTGCTTATCAGGATGCCGTCTGTAACGTCAGGGTCGTCTCCGGCATCCTTTCTTACACGACAGATATATTCGTTATTTTCCACTTTCGAGTACTCTATCGGAATACTAAGTGTTATGCCGTAAGGTAAATCCACATCCACAATCCGCTTTTCTTTTTTAAGATACAGATACGCCGCACCTATTGCTGCTGCGGTTGCGGTTGTACCTGTTGTGAATCCGTATCTTTGTGTATATCCGTTTTTATTGTTAAACTCATCAATTGTCATTCTTTCATCCTTGGTATTTTAAAACCAAACTCCACTCCGTCAGATTTGTTGACTACTTTTACCGCTCCGCCATGAGCTTCTACTATAGCCTTTACTATAGAAAGTCCTATACCGCTGCCACCATAGCTTCTTGAGTGTGCCTTGTCCACCTTAAAAAACTTCTCCCATACATTGGCCAAATCTTTTTCAGGTATTTGATTGCCTGTATTGTATACACTAAAATATACATTGCTTTCATCTTCAGATACATCTATTTTGATAGTACCGTTATCGTTAACGTGATGAATGGCATTGCTTATATAGTTTGTTACAACCTCCTCTATCTTAAACTCGTCGGCATATAAAAATACATCCTTTGAATTATCAAAATCAACTTTCACATTTTTTTCACCGATAAGAATAGATATGGAACTTAAAACACCCTCTGTCAGTGAGGTCATATTGAAGTTTTCTTTATGTAATATACTGTTTCCGGACTCAAGAGATGATAGTGTTAAAAGCTGCTTTACCATCTTGTTCATCTTCTCACTCTCATCCATAATGACTTCGGTATAGTACTTTCTGCTCTCTTCATCCTCACAAAGTCCCTCATTAAGCCCTTCCGCATATCCTTGTATCAGTGCAATAGGCGTCTTTAACTCATGTGATACATTGGCTATAAAGTCTTTTCGCATCTCATCAATGGCTTCTTTTCTCTTTATATCCTCTTTCAGTACCTCATTGGCTTCCTGAAGTTTGCTTATTGCTTTTTTCAGTCTGTCTGACATATAGTTCATATTTTGACCGAGAGTTTGTATTTCATCGCTTCTCTTACCATCATATCTGGCGGTAAAGTCAAGCTTTCCCATCTTATTTGAGATTTCCGCCAGTTGAAGGATAGGGCTTGTAATCATCTTTGTGATAAGGAAGGTGATTATTACCGTTATAATAAATCCTATTATTGCAACATATATAAGAAACTTGTTTGAGATATTCACACTCTCTTTAAGTCCCGCTACCGGTGTGGACATTATAACAATGGTCTGATTGTCACTGCAATATCCGAAACCTTCTATAAAAGAACTGTTTTTTTGTGTATTGTGAAGTATTATGGTATAGTTGTCACTTTTATACAGTATATCTTTCTTTTTAATGTTTTTATTACCTATAAAGCCTTCCTGTATCCTGTCAAGGAACATATCCCCCTCTCGTTGAGAAGAGTATATCGCCTTATTCGTCATTGAATCCACCAAAGCGATAGTTATATTGTGTTTGTTTGAATAATCCAATATAATATTTGATACCCTCTCATTGACAACAGACTCGCTGTCTTCACTTTCTCCGATAACAGTCTGTCCGTCTTCTGAAAGCTTTTTTACTTCATTATCCAGTTTAAGATATGCTTCATGTATTTCACTGACCTTTTCATTCTGATAATACCAGGTCAGACCGAAATTATTTAAAATTCCGATAGACAAAAGCAGTATGGAAATAAGGAGCAGTATTATAAGAGTTATCTTCACACGCAGTGAATGACTGAATTTTTTAATCATATATATCCCTTACTTAGATTTGGAGGAAAGCTCTATGACAAAGTCGGATTTGCCGATAGATTTTCCGAAATTTTCCACGCAATAACATATGAAGAGCTTTTTTCTTGCTCTTGTCATTGCAACATAAAACATTCTTCTTTCTTCTTCAATCTCGTCAACCCCCTTCGCCTTCTTATAAGGTACACTGCCCTCGTTCACATCAATTATATAGACTATATCAAACTCAAGACCCTTTGATGAATGAAAAGTCATAAGTCTTACACCTTTATCGTTTTCATTTGACTTCTTTCTTGCCTCTATAAGCTCATCTTTGTACTCATCCATATGTACAAACCAGTCATTAAAGGTGTTATACTCTGCGGCGCTGTTTTCAAGATCGCCAAGTATACTGTAGCAGTCATCACTTTCAACGCCGTTCATATCACAGTACTCCTCTATATATTCATCATAGCCGACCACATTTCTTATATATCTTAGGGCTGTAGCAGGTTTAAGATTCTTTATAGTCCTTAAATGCTCTCTAAGTTCCACTATTCTTTTTATCATATAACTTTTATCATCGTAATAGTCAAAAAGTGTCTCTATATTTGCTCTTGAAGAGGAAAGCGAATCTCTGCTTATATACCTGTTAGGCTTGTTGGAGATGCGAAGTAAATCACTTTTATCTCCTGTTTTCATGGCAAGCTTTATATATGAGATAATATCCTTTGCTACCCAGTGGTCAAACAGATTCGGTATGGCATCTCTTATAGTAAAAGGAATATTGTTTCTCATAAGTCTTTCTATCAAAAGTCTCGGTGAAAGGTTGGTTCGATAAAGTACGGCTATACTGTTTATATCCTGACCGGATTTTATATAATCCTTAATATCCTTTATTATAGAGTTTACCTCAAGGAAAGGATTTTTAAACTCTATCAAGGATACAGGCGCACCGTCTCCGTTCTTTGCCTTAAAGTTTTTTGGAAATCTCTTACTGTTAAATGATATAAGCTTGGTTGAAGCATTCACTATCTGTGTGCTTGATCTGAAATTTATATCAAGAAACACCTTTTTTACATTTCTGAAATCTCTTTCAAAACCGAGCATTATCTCAGGTCTTGCCCCTCTGAATCTATAGATGGACTGGTCGTCATCTCCTACTACTGTAATATTTTGTTTCTCACCTGCCATCAGCTTTATTATATTGTATTGTAAGAAGTTGATATCCTGAAACTCATCTACCAGTATGTAGCGATATCTGTTTTGAACGGCCTTTAAAATATCACTCCTCTCACTTAAAAGTTCATAGGTAAGTGAGAGCATATCTTCAAAGTCAAGCTTTCCTCTTGCCTCAAGTTCACTTTCATAATCTATGTAGATTTTTTTGAATGTGTCACTTGATATACTGTTTGAGTAGTAGTTTTTTATACTGATATTGTCCTGTTTTACAAGCGCTATCTCATTTAACAGATTGCCGGCAAGTGTATTTATATCCTCATTTTCTATGGCGTTTCTTTTTATAAGTTCTTTAATAAGAGTGTACCTTAACTCATCTGAGGCTATCTGCTCGGAGCTGAATCCGTAAGCCGTTTTCAAGAGATTAAAAAAAACTGAATGGAATGTTCCGAATGTAACTAAACTTTTTTGGCAGAGTTTTTCAAATCTGTCTTTCATCTCTTTTGCAGCCGCCCTTGAAAAGGTTACAACTAAAATATGGGCCGGGTTTATACCCGGCCCCTCTATAAGATATTTTATTCTATGTGTGATAACGAAGGTCTTTCCGGAGCCGGGTCCTGCCAATACCATAAGGGGACCTGCCCCATGTTCTATGGCTTTTTTTTGATTACTGCTGTAATTTGTCAATTCCAATCTTAATCCTTCTTATTGATTCATCTTTTCCGAGAACTTCCATAATCTCTGTAGCGCCTGCAGGAGTCATCTGCTTTCCTGAAAGTGCGGTTCTTATCGGCCACATAATAAATCCTGTCTTATACTCATGCTCTTTGCCGAATGCTGACAGTATACCAAAGAGATTGTCATTTGAGTAGTCATCTGTAGCTTCCAAAATAGGCAATACCTCTTTTAAAAGTGAAAGTGAATTCTCAGAGTTTGTCTTCATCTTCTTATGTGTGTACATTGAGATGTCGTAATCAGGAAGCTTCTCAAAGAAATCTATATGGTCTGCAATCTGTGGTAAAACCTCTATTCTTGTCTTTACCATATTTGCAATCTTTCTTATATCAAGCGGCTTTGTAATAACCTTATCTATATACGGTTTTGCAAGCTTAAAGAAATCGTCCTCATCCATCTTTTTAAGGTACTCACCGTTCATCCATGAAAGTTTTACCATATCAAAAACGGCAGGTGACTTTGAAATATGCTTATAATCAAAAGCTTCTACAAGCTCTTTAAGTGAGAATATCTCTCTGTCATCTTCAGGAGACCAGCCAAGCAAAGCTACAAAGTTTACAATAGCTTCGGCAACATATCCCTGCTCTATCAGATCCTCAAATGATGAATGACCGCTTCTTTTTGAAAGCTTCTTATGATCTTCATTTGTTATAAGAGGACAGTGTACATAGGTAGGGATTTCCCAACCGAACGCCTCATAAAGTCTGTTATACTTCGGTGAGGATGAAAGATACTCGTTTCCTCTAACTACATGTGTGATACCCATAAGATGGTCATCTACCACATTTGCAAAGTTGTAGGTAGGATATCCGTCAGATTTTATAAGTACCATATCGTCAAGCTCCGAGTTATCCACTGTGATATCTCCGTATATGTCGTCGTGGAATGTAGTGGTTCCTGTAGTAGGATTGTTTTGACGGATAACATAAGGAATACCGCTCTCAAGGTTTTTTCTTATCTCTTCCTCAGACAGTGACAGGCAATGTTTGTCATACTTCATTATCTCTTCACCGTTTACATTTGAGCGAAGTGAATTAAGACGCTCTGGAGTACAAAAGCAATAATAAGCCTGCTTCTTATCTATAAGCTCTTTTGCATACTTCAGATAGATACCCTCTTTTTGTCTTTCACTCTGTACATAAGGACCGCAGCCTCCGTCCTTATCAGGACCTTCATCATGTGTAAGGCCGGTTTCTTTAAGTGTATTATATATTATCTCTGTAGCACCTTCTACATATCTTTCCTGATCGGTATCTTCTATTCTAAGCAGGAAATCTCCCCCTGCGTGCTTTGCAATCAAGTATGCATACAGTGCCGTTCTAAGATTTCCAACATGCATTCTTCCTGTTGGACTTGGTGCATATCTTGTTCTTATCTTTGTCATATTGACTCCTTATCTATATTTAATCATGGTGTAATTTCAAACTTATAGCCCATGCCCCATACAGTCTTTATATAGTCACCTCGCTCACCCATCTTTGCACGAAGTTTTTTTACATGAGTATCAATGGTTCTGGCGTCACCGAAATAGTCATAGTTCCACACCGAGCTTAGAATCTTTTCTCTTGACAGTGCAATACCTTTGTTTTCAATAAAATATGTCAAAAGCTCATATTCTTTAAAGCTTAAATCTACAGGCTTTTTGTCGATATATACACTTCTGGCAACCTTATCTATCTCTATGGCACCTGCTATAAGTCTGTCCTCGGCTTCGCCCACAGTCCTTCTAAGTACGGCTTCAACTCTTGCCACAAGTATCTTTGGAGAAAACGGCTTTGTGATATATTCATCCACACCGAGCTTATACCCTTCAAGCTCATCTCTTTCTTCACTTCTGGCAGTCAACATCATAACAGGTACTTTTGAATACTGTCTTATGGCCTCCAAGACTTCAAAGCCATCCATTTTCGGCATCATCACATCCAAAAGTATCAGTTTGACATCCTTGTTGGCGTCAAATACCTTAAGTGCCTCTTCTCCGTCTTGTGCTTCCAACACTATGTAGCCCTTAATGCTTAGAAAGTCTTTTACAAGCTTTCTCATTCTGGCTTCATCATCCACCACCAATATTTTTATATCTTCCATATAATCTCCAAATCAGCAGACCTATGTATTATTTTTCTTCTATCTTTATTCCAAGTTCCTTTAACTGTGCATCATCCACTTTATCAGGTGCATTTGTCATAAGATCCGATGCGTCCTTAACCTTAGGGAAGGCAATTACATCTCTTATAGAGTCCGCACCTACCATAAGCATTACCACTCTGTCAAGACCGTATGCAAGGCCTGCGTGAGGCGGAACACCGTACTTAAATGCTTCCAAAAGATATCCGAATCTTTCATTGGCAACTTCTTTTGAAAGTCCGAGTACATCAAACATCTTTGACTGAATATCGGCCTGATGGATTCTTACCGAACCTCCTCCGATCTCTGTACCGTTAAGTACTATATCGTATGCCTTTGCTCTCACTCTGCCCGGATCCGAGTCTATATACTGCCAATCCTCATCCATAGGTGCGGTGAACGGGTGGTGCATTGCCTTAAATCTGTTCTCTTCATCCGACCACTCAAGCAGAGGGAACTCTGTAACCCAGAGGAATCTGTAGTCATCTTTCTTTAAAAGTCCAAGCTGGTTTGCAAGCTCAACTCTCAAAGCTCCAAGTGTATCCCAAACTATCTTATTGGTGTCTGCGGCAAAGAAAAGCATATCTCCGGGCTTTGCATCAAGTGCCTTCTTTAAGCCCTCTATCTCTTCTTCCTTCATAAACTTTGCAAACGATGACTTGATACTTCCGTCAGCTTCAACAGCCATATATGCAAGTCCCTTTGCCTTATAGCTCTTTACAAACTCAACAAGAGCGTCAATCTTCTTTCTAGGCATACCTGCCTGTCCGTTTGCATTGATACCGCGAACGCTTCCGCCGTTTGCAAGTGCATTCTTAAATACGGCAAACTCGGAGTCTTTTACAATATCCGAAACATCCTTTAACTCCATACCGAATCTGAGGTCAGGCTTATCCGAACCGAATCTGTCCATAGCTTCCTGCCATGTCATTCTTTGAATAGGAAGCTTTACATCGATATTAAGTACATCCTTAAACAGTCTTTGTAAGAGTCTCTCATTTACATCTATAACATCGTCAACATCTACAAATGAAAGCTCCATATCTATCTGTGTGAACTCAGGCTGACGATCAGCTCTTAAGTCCTCATCTCTATAGCATCTTGCAAGCTGGAAGTATCTGTCATATCCCGATACCATCAAAAGCTGCTTAAAAAGCTGAGGAGACTGTGGAAGTGCATAAAAACTTCCCGGATATACACGGCTCGGTACAAGGTAATCTCTTGCACCCTCAGGTGAACTCTTTATAAGTGTAGGAGTTTCAATCTCCAAAAATCCGTTCTCTGCAAGGAAGTTTCTTGTAGTTGTAGCCACCTTACTTCTGACCATAAGATTTCTTTGAAGATCAGGTCTTCTAAGGTCAAGGAATCTGTACTTTAATCTAAGTTCTTCCTTAGTCTTTGAATCCTCTTCGATATGGAAAGGAGGTGTCTCGGATTCTGAAAGTATTCTAAGTCCTGTTGCTCTTACCTCAAGCTCACCTGTAGCCAGTGACTCGTTAAAAGCTCCGCTCCTTTTCTTTAAGATTCCGGTTACGGCTATACAAAACTCCTGTTTAAGCTTCATAGCCTTATTAAACACTTCACTTCCGCACTCGTCCTCTTCAAATATTATCTGCAATATTCCCGAACGGTCTCTGAGGTCACAGAATATGATTCCTCCCTTGTTACGGTTCTTTTGAACCCAACCCATTACAGTAACTTCACTTTCAAGCGGTGCGTTTACCACCTCTGCACATCTATGACTTCTCTTTAAGCCAAGCATTGATTCTGCCATTTTTATCTCCTAACTGTATTTATTTTAAGGCTTCTCTATAAAATTCCTTAAACTCCGTATAGCCCTGTTTTTCAAGTCCTTCTTTTTGGAACTTCTTATTTTTATTCATCTTTGAAACCAATACAATATTTCCGTCTTCACGAAGTGATGCGGCTTCCTTTAATATGTCCTTTAAAACATTGCCGTCTATATTCTTTTCATATAAGAAAGCAATCTTCCTGCTCTCATCGGGGATCTTAAAGCCTGCATCCAAAAGTATGGTGATGATACGCTCAAAACCTATAGAAAATCCGCAAGCAGGTGTATCGTTACCTGTGAATCTTCCAATCATCTTATCATACCTTCCGCCACCGGCAACAGAGCCTGAAAATCCTTCCATACTGACTTCAAATATGGTTCCGGTGTAGTATCCCATACCTCGAACCAAGGTAGGGTCAAATACAAGTGAAAAATCATTTGTATTTACTTCAAGCACCGTATCCATTATTTCACAAAGACTGTCAAGTACTCCGTCTTCAATAAATCCTTTAAGCTTATCTTTTAAAGATAAAACAGCCTCGGTATTATCTTTAAGTCCCTCAAACAGGCTCAGATATTTTGAACATTTTTCCTCGCCGTCAAGCTCTGTCAGCTCCTTTTTCACACCGTCCATGCCTATTTTATCCATCTTGTCAAGGATTATAAACACATTACCTATATTATCCTCGTCATAACCTGCATAAAGCGCCATAGCCATAAGGATTCTTCTGTCATTTATTCTTACGCTGAAGTGCTTTCCTTTTGCTATCTCACTAAGTGCCTTTGTGGTTGCAAGTATCAGCTCTATTTCCGCAAGATTTGAAGCTTCACCGAGAATATCTATATCACACTGTGTAAACTGTCTGAATCTGCCCTTTTGAGGCCTGTCGGCTCTGTATACATTACCTATCTGCAATGCCTTAAAAGGATTCGGAAGATTTGCCTGATTGTTTGAATAGTATCTGGCAAGAGGCAATGTAAGGTCGTATCTTAGACCGGCATCAACCAAATCGTTCTCATCCTTTATATTTTCAAGTTTAAGTTTTTCTCCTCTTTTTAAAATCTTAAAGATAAGCTTTTCGTTGTCACCGCCTTGCTTACTGAGAAGATTTTCTATATGCTCCATAGCCGGAGTCTCTATAGAGGTAAAGCCGAAGCTTCCGTATGTTTTTTTAATAATATTTATCAAATAATCTCTGATAAACATCTCTTCAGGAAGAATATCCTTCATTCCGGTGACACTTTTTTTAATCAATGCCATGCATATTTTCCTTTCTTTTTATCATTTCATCAAGTCTTTCAATATATAATTTCGGGTCCTTTACATTTTCAATTCGCTCGATTCTACCGTCATTAAAAACAATCTTGCTTGAAGTACCCGCGCCACAAGCTATGATAGTCTGTTTTTCTTCCATAATCAATATATTATAAAGACATTCTTTCCCCGGCTTTGAAAAGCCTATATTCTCAAGGTTTCCCGCCATGTTTTTTTGACGATACAAATAGTAAGGCTTAAGCCCCAGTTCATTGCAGGTTTCTGTTGCCACATCAATCATAGATAACATCAAGTCATTGTCCATGATTTCTCTTTTATTTTCCGTGTTTAATCTTGCGGCTCTTTTCAGTGCCAATGAATGTATGGTAAGCGATTCAGGCACAAAGTCTTTTACCTTTGTAAAGCTGTCCTTTATATCGGATAATGTCTCACCGTTAAGTCCGATAATAAAGTCCATATTTATATTGGTAAAGCCCACCTTTCTTGCCAGTTTGAAACTGTTACAGATATCCTCTACAGTATGCTTTCTGCCTATCAAATCCAAAGTCTTTTGCTGCATAGTCTGCGGATTTATAGAGATACGGTTTACTCCCATATCTCTAAGCGCAATAAGCTTTTCTCTTGTTATGCTGTCAGGTCTTCCGGCCTCTACAGTCAGCTCCAAAAGGTTTGAAAAATCAAAGTTTGTCTTTACCGTATCCAAAATCTTTGTAAGCTGACAGCCTTCAAGTGAAGTAGGTGTTCCACCTCCCATATATATTGTTTGAAGTTTCTTTCCCTTATACATCTTTGATACGGCAACAAGCTCCTTACAGAGTGCCTCCACATAAGTATCCGTATCCTTTTTCCACTGTGCAATAGAATAGGAAGTAAAAGAACAGTAAAGGCATCTTGTAGGACAAAACGGTATACCTATGTACAGGCTGTAGCCGTCTTTGTAATCAATTTTTTTTAGAATATTGAACTCTTTAAAAACCGTATCTATGCAAAGATTCATTCTCTTATCGCCTACCATATATACCTCTTTGAGATGCTTTTTTATTTCTTCAAGCGGCATATTTTTTTCAAGCAAATCCATCACTATCTTGGTAGGTCTTATACCTGTAAGTGTACCCCAAGGCAACTCTTTGTTTCCGAGTTTTAAAAGATTCTGATAGATATTTCTTTTCAACTCATTTTTGGTATCAAATTTGGTATCTTTTATCTTTGAACAAAACTCTAAAACTTCACTGTCTGTATTTATCCCTATATGATACTCATGCTCTTTCTTATATAAATGAAGTCTTAACACAGCGGTATCGTCTGTATAAATATACTTTTCACCCGGATAAAATGCCATTAAAAGCTCTCTTATATCCTGTTCAAAGGTCATATCCTCTAAAAGCAGTGAAATCATCTGTCAATACCATGCTTTTTTACATATATTGCTACGGGATTATACTTTTTTTCATGTGCTACGGTAGTCATATCCATATGCCCCGGCAGTATATTGACATCATCAGGCAAAGTCAACACCTTTTCATATATCGACTTTATAATGGACGGATTGTCGCCCCCATAGAGATCTGTTCTTCCGCAGTCTTCTCTAAAGACCGTATCACCTGAAAACAGCAGTTTTTCATCCGCAATATAGTAGCAACCCGATCCCTTTGTATGTCCCGGAGTTGCAATAAATACTATATCCTTATCAAGCAGATGTAATACATCACCGTCATTTAAGAGTACATCAGCCTTTGTAACATATCCGCTTCCGATAAAAGAGCTTCCTCCTGATTTGCGGCTGTCATAAAGCATCTCATCGTCAAACTTTGAAATATAAACCTTAATATTATATTCTTTTACCAATTCATTTACCGCCATTATGTGGTCAAAGTGACCATGTGTCAGCAAAATCGCAACCGGCTTTAAATTGTGTTCTTTTATTGTATCTATAATATTCCCGGCCTGTGCGGACGGATCCACTATAAAACATTCCAGGCTTTCCTTATTATATGCTATATATACATTGGTCTGTACCGGACCGAGTGTCAGTACATATACTCCGATTTTATTCATTAACCTGCAGTCCTTTCAATATCTATTACTCCGCTCACCTGTCGAAGTTTTCCTATAAGCGAGTTGAGTTCCTCTCTTCCCTTTATATCAAAAACAAGATTTATAGTTGAAATATCGTTTTTATTTGTACGAACATTGATAGATGTAATTGAAATATCATTTTCGCTATAAATTTTGGTTATATCCATAAAGAGCCCTGTACGATTATGTGCAAAAATTTGAAGTTCTGTCTGATACTTTTCTGCAAGCTTTGAATCCTCAAACTCCTGCCACTCGGCAGGTATAATTCTGATTCTGTCATCTGAAGGCAGATTCATAATATTTATACAATCTGTTCTGTGGATGGATATACCTCTGCCTCTTGTGATAAATCCTACTATCTCATCTCCCGGTACAGGATTACAGCATTTTGAAAATCTCACTGCAAGGTCGTCAATACCTTTTACGGTAATACCCGATTTGGAATTCTTTACAATAACTTCCTTATCACTGCCGTCACCTATGCTCTCAAGTATTGCACTGTCATTGAATTCCTTCTTTGCAATCTTGTTTCGCTCTTCCACCATCTTGTTGATGATCTGACCTTCCTTAAGTCCTCCATGACCCAAAGAAGCCAGAATGGAATCCCAGTCTTTGATGGCGTATCTCTTCATTACCTTTTCCTGGAATTGCGGCTTGTTGATTTCAGACCAGTTTATACCCTTTGCCTTACAATATCTTTCAAGCATATCCTTTCCACGAAGGATATTGTCCTCTTTTAATTCATTTTTAAACCACTGCTGTATCTTTGATCTGGCCTGATTTGACTTTACGATATTTAACCAGTCTCTGCTTGGTCCCTTTGAGTTTTGTGAAGTGATTATCTCGACTCTGTCACCGCTTTTAAGCTCGTAGTCGATATTTACAAGTCTGCCGTTTACTCTGGCGCCCACCATCTTATTTCCTACAGCTGAATGTATGGAATATGCAAAATCTATAGGGTTTGAACCTGCAGGAAGATTTTTTACATCTCCGTCAGGAGTAAAGCAGTATACATTGTCTGAGAAAAGGTCAAGGTCACTCTTTATCACCTTCAAAAATTCGGCGTTGTCGGACATATCCCTTTGCCATTCAAGGATTTGTCTGAGCCAATTCATCTTGGCATCTTCAGCTCCCTTGGCTACAGAGCCGCTTCCGCTCTCTTTATACTTCCAATGTGCTGCAATACCGAACTCGGCGGTTTTATGCATCTCTACAGTTCTTATCTGTACCTCAAAAGGCTGACCTGTATCTGATATCAAAGTCGTATGAAGTGACTGATACATATTCGGCTTAGGCATAGCAATATAATCTTTAAACCTGCCGGGTATAGGCTTATATATCTCATGTGCCGTGCCCAGTGCAAGGTAGCAGTCCGTAACGCTCTCTACAATAATCCTGATGGCAAATACATCATAAATCTGATCAAGTGTCTTATTTTGATTTACCATCTTTTTATATATTGAAAAGAGGTGCTTCACTCTGCCGTTGATTGTAAATTTCATTCCTGTTGCGGATAAATGTTGTGAAAACTTCTTTATTATATCATCTACAAATTGCTGCCTTTGTTCTTTTCTGAACGCCAGCTTTTCCGATAAATCATAATATACATCAGGATGCAAATATTTTAATGAAAGGTCATCAAGTTCCACCTTTATCTTTGAAATACCCAGCCTTTGTGCAATAGGAGAATATATATCCATAGTCTCCCTTGCCTTTTCTTTTTGCTTTTCAGGCTTCATATATTGAAGAGTACGCATATTGTGGAGTCTGTCCGCCAGCTTTATAAGTATGACTCTTATATCCTTTGCCATAGCAAGGAACATCTTTCTAAGATTTTCAGCCTGCATCTCAATCTTGTCATTCTTCAGTGAGAGCTGTGTCAGCTTTGTAACACCGTCTACCAAATTTGCAACATCTACCCCGAACATATCTGCAAGTTCGTCATATGTTATGGCTGTATCCTCTATTACATCGTGCAAAAGCCCTGCAGCTATCGTCTCTTTGTCAAGTTCAAGCTCGGCAAGGATTATTGCAACACAAATAGGGTGAATTATATACGGTTCACCTGACTTTCTCTTTTGATCGTTATGTGCTTTTTTTGCAAGTTCATAAGCTTTGGTTATCATAGAGATATCATCTGACGGATGATAATGCAATATGATTTCAATAAGCTTTTTGTGTAAGCTTTCCGGTGATGTAAAATCAGCAGGCTTATCAATCTGAGTTTCTATATCTTCATTTAGAAAATTAAAATTGTCCTCTTTCATCAAACTCCTTACTCTTAGGCTAAATATTGCAACTTGTTGTATATTTGTCTAAGATTCCATTATACGAATATAATGTAAAAAAAGCAATAATACCAAAATAAAAAACCGGCAAAAATATGCCGGTCTTAATCGTTTCAGATATTATCTTCTTTTTTCCATCTTACAAAGCTCAAGTAAAACATAAATCGGTAATGCTATTATTATAAGTAAAACCATACTGAAAGTGTGTAAAGCCTTGCCGAAAGCCTGTGATGATTTACTGTTCTTAAACATATAACCCCCTAAAAGCTATAAATATTATTTTGCCATATTCACTTCTCTGAAGGCTTTGCCTTGCTTTAAGACAGGTGAAAACTTCTTGTACAAAACTATAGTAAGTGTTGATATCAAAGTACCTTTCAATAAATTTACCGGTGCCACAATCATAAGTGCAAATGTTTGAATATTGCTTACTGAAGGATTTATCGCACTTCCCATACCTATAATAGCATTTAAATCCATTCCGAAAAGCTGTGCAAACTTAGGTAAAAGATAAACTGCATTAAACACAGAACCAAATACGGTCATTATAATTGTACCTGTGATACTGCCTACCAAAGCACCGTTTCTTGTCTTGTTAAAGATATAGATAATACTTGCAGGAAGAATAAGTGAAGCACCTACACAGAAGTTTGCAAGCTCACCTACAAAGGCTGTGGATGTAGACTTAAACATCACCTTAAGTAAAATCTTTATAAACTCTGTAAGCACGCCTGCCACCGGACCGAAAGCAAAGGTAACTATCATTATAGGCAATTCTGAAAAGTCAAGTTTATAAAATGCAGGTGCAAAAGGAAGCGGAACCTCAAACATCATAAGTATTGTACTTATTGCACCGAAAAGACCGATCATGGCAATCTTTTGAGTGGTAATAACAGGCCCGTCATACCCCGACCTTTTATTTGCTATCTTTTCAAAAACAAATGCGACTACAAATGTGGCAAATACAATTCCAAGGAATTCAGCCACAAAAACCAAATTATCAACTACTGCTGTTAACATAAACTACCTCCATAGCATATGCTTCGGAGTGTGTTTTCCAAAATAAAAACCCCCTAAGAATAGGGGGCGATTAAACGAATCTTGAAAACACTCTTCTCTCATCCAGACTATACTGTCGGTTTTGGAATCTCACCAAATCAACTGCTATGCAGGTCGCAGACTATACTGCCGGTAGGGAATCACACCCCGCCCCGAAGAATTATTATTTTATTTCTTTAATCTTAAAACTTTTTGTAAGAAAAGTCAATATGAAAATAGTTTTTCACAGCTTGATTTTGTGAATTTACGCTTTTACAGGCATTCCGTTTACTTCCACATCATCCTCAATAGGCACAAGCAGATATTTTCTGCCGTCTATCACTCTGGTTTCAAGCTTCTCAATTGAATCCGTATCAGTTTTTACGGTGATACCCGGCGTCTTTACCTCAAACTTTCTTGTATCGACCACATTGTCTGCGAGTACCTCAATATCCGCATCCGCGCTTTTCTCATATGATTCCACAGCCTCATCGGAGACACCGCTTTTTGATATAAGTTTTACCATATCGTTTTTGGTAAGTACAAGCGGTTCGGGATTATCTGAATTTTCTGCAATAAGATCAAGCATATTTGAACTCAGAGCCGACATCACAGGCATTGTAAGCTCATCTCTTAAAACGTCATACAATACGGCTTCAAAGGTCTCTTTTTGCATCACTGACGACATCGGAGGGTTTACACCTATAATCTCGTTTATAAAACTCTCATTCAGAGCATCGTTTTTCTTGCTGAAGTATAGTGCAGCATGTATATCTGTAGTTCTGTCCGTAAATGCAGGGAATAAAAATCCGTGCATAGGCATACCTACTATCCAATCTCTGATTCTGTTTGCAATTACACCCTCATTTGCAAAGTAGCTGAGTGCCGGCTTTGACAATGTAACAGGGCAGATACTGCAAAGCAGACCGTGATAAACTTCATTTGAAGCATCATCCATTTCTAGCCTATCACTTGACTTACCCGGTATGTCATACATCATATCTACAAGTATAATGTAGTAGTTTTCAGCATACTCATATGCGTCAATAACTTTTCTGAAAAATTCATCCAAAATCAACTCATCGTCAAGTCTGCTCTCTCTAAGTTTCATAAGAAATGCATGCGGAGTATCTTCACCTTCCTCACCAATAGAAAAATCCAAAGTCAGCAAAGATTTTCCAACAGCACCTGATAGAGTTTTTCTGAAAATCTCTTCATATTTGAAGGCGTCTTCCTCAGGCAGTGAGTAAAAAGCATCCTTTGTCATAAATTTTATATTTTTTTCAGCATCAACATAGCATCCTGCATACTTTGTAATAACATTTGTATCCTTATTAAACTGCTTTTTTATCTCATTTATCTCTTCTCTAATCATTACATTCACCGCCTTCCTTTTTTAACTCATCCAGATACTCCAAATCTTTTTTTGAAAGATCGGCATTTTTTAATAAATCCGGTCTGTTAAGATAAGTCCTCTTTATAGACTCTTTTCTGCGCCATTCTTCTATATTTTTATGATGCCCTGAAAGAAGCATATCAGGCACCCTAAGTCCTTCATATTCTACAGGTCTTGTATACTGCGGATATTCAAGCAAATTGTCTTCAAACGATTCAAAATCCGCACTTTCATTATTGGTAAGCACGCCGTCCACCATCCTTGCAATGGCATCCATCATTACAAGAGCCGGAAGCTCACCTCCTGTAAGTACATAATCACCTATGGAGTAACACTGCGCGTTTGTAAGTTCAAGTGCTCTCTCGTCAACACCCTCATAATGACCGCAAAGAAATACTATCTCATCAAGCTTTGCAAGTTCTTTGGCATCATTTTGATTAAATACCTTGCCCTGTGGTGAAAGATATATAAGCTTCGCTCGCTTACCAAGCCTGTCACATATACTTTCATAGGCTTTATGTATAGGTTCCGCCTGCATTACCATGCCTGCACCGCCTCCGTAAGGATAATCATCCACTCTTCTATGTTTATCAAGTGTATAATCACGAATATTTATAGCTTCCATTGATAATAAATCGTTTTTTATGGCTCTGCCGACTATACTTGTGTTCATACACATTTCTATCATTTCAGGAAATAATGTTAAACAAAAAAACTTCATATCTATAAATCCAAAAGTCCGTCCAAAACATGGACTTTAATTTTTCCCTCGTCAAGGTTTACATCCAGTATACATTGTCTGATATATGGGAAAAGTACTTTCTTTTCACCCATATCAACTTCCATTACATGGTTTGCACCTGTAGGGAAAACATCTGTAACCTTTCCTATCTGAGTATTGTTTTCATCTATCACATCAAGCCCTATAAGATCCGCAATATAGTTTTCATTCTTTTTTAGCGGTGTGGCATTCTCTCTGTCAACAAAAAGGTCTACATTTCTTAAAGCCTGTATTGCTTCAGGATTATCAAACTGCTTGAATTTTACAAGTGCCATATTCTTTTGAAATCTGACACTTTCAATATCAAGTACTGTCTCAACTCCCTTGATATTTGCATATACCTTTTTTATCTTTTTTAATCTGTTTGAGTCATCGGATGTAGGATAAACCTTCGCCTCACCCTTTATTCCGTGAGAACTTGTAATGACTCCCACTCTAAATCTATCTGTCATTTTATTCACTCTCAAAATTATTTAATAAGCCTTTAGATAACAATAAAGCCACTACATATGTAGCAGCTTGCTTGTTATTTTATCTCTAATACTACTTTCTTTTCAGCCCTTATGGATGCTGACTTTATTATGGAACGTATAGCCTTGGCTATCTTTCCTGACTTACCTATAACCTTGCCCATATCAGCCTCGGCTACAGACAGTGTACAAACAGTAGTATCACCGTCAATTGTCTCTTCAACCTTTACTGAAGCCGGGTCGTCAACCAAAGCTTTTGCTATAACTTCAATGACTTCTTTCATATTCAGTCCTTATTATAATAAACCGGCACTCTTTAAAAGCTTAGCAACTCTGTCTGTAGGCTGTGCACCGTTTGAAAGCCACTTCTTTGTGCTCTCCTCGTCAAATTTGATTACGCTTGGATCAACTGTAGGATCGTATGTACCTACCTCAGCGATAAATCTACCGTCTCTTGGTGAACGAGCGTCAGCAACTACTACTCTGTAGAAAGGTGCCTTCTTCTGTCCCATTCTCTTTAATCTCATCTTAACTGCCATTTTATTATCCTCCTAATAGCTATAAAAATCTATATATGATCAATTCTAATATTTAGAATAGAATCCTTAAAAACCTAACTTCCCGCCGAAAAGACCTCCGAGGGCTCCTCGCTTTTTGTTATTCTTCATCATTCCCGGGAACTGCTTCATCATCTTTTTCATCTGTTCAAACTGCTTAACCAGACGATTGACTTCACCGATATTTACTCCTGAACCCTTTGCAATCCTGTTTTTTCTGGAAGGGTTTAAAAGACTCGGATCAAGTCTTTCTTTTTCAGACATACTCTGTATTATGGCCTTTATCTTTACCATCTGTCCGTCATCCACCTGCGGCAGTGAAGCCTTTCCTCCGATTCCCGGTAGCATACTGAGTATACTTGCCATTCCGCCCATCTTTTCAAGCTGTTCAAGCTGGTCTAAAAAGTCGTTAAAATCAAACTCGGCCTTGGCAATCTTTTGTGAAAGTTTCTTTGCCTTCTCAGAGTCCATATCCATCTCGGCCTTTTCAATAAGCGAAAGTATATCACCCATACCGAGAATTCTGCTTGCCATTCTGTCAGGGTAAAACTGCTCCAAATCGGAGAGCTTCTCGCCCATACCTACATAGAGTATCGGCTTACCTGTAACTGCGCGTACTGAAAGAGCCGCACCGCCTCTGGTGTCACCGTCAAGCTTTGTAAGTATTACTCCGGTGATATCAAGCTTTGCATTGAAAGTCTCGGCTACATTTACAGCATCCTGACCTGTCATTGCATCCACCACCAAGATGATGTCGTCAACATTTACATTGTCCTTGATTTCAATAAGCTCGTCCATCATATCTTCATCTATATGCAGACGTCCGGCGGTATCAAGGAATACAATATTGTGGCGATTCTCTTTAGCATACTCTATAGCCTTTTTTGCAATCTCTACAGGCTTATGATTTGTTCCCATCTCAAAGACAGGTACATCCACCTTTTCACCGTTTCTTTTCAACTGCTCTATAGCGGCAGGTCTGTAGATATCACAACCTACAAGCAGCGGAGAATTGCCTTTTTTCTTTAATTTTGCGGCAAGCTTTGCGGTAGTGGTTGTTTTACCTGCACCTTGAAGACCTGCCATCATGATAACGGTTATATCACTTGAAGGTTTTATCTTAAGTTCTGTAGTCTCACTTCCCATCAGTGAAACCATCTCATCGTTAACAATCTTTATAACCTGCTGAGCCGGTGTCAGTGAATTGAGTACATCGCTACCTGTCGCCTTTTCTTGAATACTCTTTATAAAATCCTTCACTACCTTAAAGCTTACATCAGCCTCAAGCAGCGCAAGTCTTACTTCCTTAAGTCCGATTCGTACATCGTCCTCACTAAGTCTGCCCTTGCCGCGAAGATTCTTGAAAACATTTTGAAGTTTTTCGGATAAGCTTTCAAAAGCCATTTAAAACCTCCTATACATCCAGTATCTTGGACGAAAGCTCATCAATCTTTGCAACAAGTCCCTCATCCTTTGTGTCCTGATATATCTTAACAATCTTTTGTATCTCTTTTACATAAGATTTTGTTTCATCAAACTTTCTTATCAATCCAAGCTTTTCTTCATAAGACACCAGAGCCTTATTGCATCTCTTTATAAGATCGCTGACCCCCTGCCTGCTTATGCCTTCATTCTCGGCAATCTCACTCAGTGATAAGTCATTAAACACCACATCCTCATAAATCCTTTGCTGATGCTGCGTTAAAAGCTTGCCGTAAAAGTCATATAAAGTACCTTGATTGATATATTTTTCAATATCGTTATTTTCCATACTGTGAGAGTATAACAGCATAAAAAGAAGCTGTCAAGTGTTTTTACTTGACAGCTTGGAAAAGTTGGAACAAATTATTGATCCGGATCATTTATTTTAAGTTCTTTCCAAAGTTCTTCTATAGGACGTGTGGACAAAGTACCTGCTTCTTTTTGCGACTCGTACTCTTCAAATATTTGGGTGTCATATTCATATTTATCGAACTTTACACTTACATTATCTCCATCAAGTATATAGTCTACAAAAATATACATATCATCCCATCTGTCACTGTCCCATATTTCTTTATCTTTTCTGCCCAAATACAGAGCTTCAAACTCATCTGCCTGATCAAATGGAACAAGCCATCCTGCTAAATCACATACTTCAATATCTTCAAGGTCTAAATCTCTTCCTTCACCTGTTTCAGAAAAGAAAACTCCTCCAAGTCTTTTCGCCTCCTCTTCTATAATAGCAAAGTATTTTTCAAATTTAGCCCCTTCATTTGTTCGCAGTCCTCTCATAAGCTACTTCCTCATACAAATTTATAATATTTTAACAGTACTACTATCCCTTAACTCTCTACCCTATACACCTCACTTAAGAAAACTTTTTCATCCGAAATGCATTTATCCAATATACCTGCTTTTTTTAATCCGACTGCAATTGCAACAGATCTGGCCTGGCAGTTGATGGATTTTTTCGGATTGAACTCAATATCTGTAAATGCCTCATACATATCAAGTTCTTCCAAATATTCCTTATTTTTGGCTAAGGCATTTATATAAATCCAATTGTAGAAAAAATCCTTAGGTTCACTTTTAAATTCTTTTCCGAACAAATTGAAGCCTATCACTTTTCCACTTTCTCGCAGGCGGCTATCTTTCTTTGCCTCCCACGGTTTTACATCATATAAATCTGTATACGGTCCGCCATGTTCAAACACTTTGCTTCCTTGAAAGACACATTCAAGTTTATATTTACTCCCGTTTATACAGGTCAACAGGTTAAAGGCGCTTAGGTTTATTCCAAGATTATTATCTCCCTTTGTTGAAATCTCTAAAACATTACCTCCACCTTGTTCTTTATATGAATTGTGAAGTGAGTTAATTGATTTTTTCTTTTGAATTTCAGAAAATCCTGCAAAATACTCAAATTCAATTAATCTTTCCGTATAAAAAGGATACTTATCCTTTGAAATAAATATGGGTCTTTTTGCCATATATTCCCCCTTTAATTATTATCATATTTTTTTATATTTAAAAATTCAGTAAATGAATTCGCTCCTATTGTTTAAATATAGAATCAATCAAGCGCCATAATACCACGTGTAGTACTTATAGTACCTTATAACAGCTTTGTTTGCTTTAAGTGTATTATTGGACTTATTTGCAAAAAAAATAAAATAGATTTATTCCAATAATGTTAAGTTATAAATACTTACTAAAATATATTAAAAACATATATATTCAAATACAAAGAACTTAATTATTAAACATATCTCTCTATAATTCATAAAATCTTTTTATATTCTCCAAATGAAGTACTATTTTATTTTTTTTAATATCATCTACACTTATTAAACTATAACTAATTCCCTTATTTATAGATTCAAAAACATAAATTAAATTACTATCTATTTCTTCTTTTGAATAATAATCTTCTTTATTTAATTCTTCTACTTTATTAAAAAAACTCTGTATTTCTTCTTGTTCTAATCTAAAATATTCACTATAAAAAAACATGTTATCAACATAATCCAATAGTGTTTTTTTTCCTTCACATGTTTTAAGTATGTTCACAATTATATTGTTAATTATATCATTATTTTCAGCTGAATATTTAATTATTTCACCTATTTCTATATTTATTGGACTAAATCTTTCCTCCATTTCATCTATTCCTTCATTGATTTCATTTACCTCTTCATTATTCTCATTATTCTCATTTTTAAAATTATTATAATGAAAAGTGTAATATCTTTCGAAAGCCTCCTTTTTTTCTTTAGAAAAATATATTTTATAAACAATAAACTTGTACAAATCTCTGAATATTGCTATATTCTTGTTTTTAATATACAGTAACTTTTTATTACGATATTTATTATATTCATTTTCAATTATCTTGTTATTTAAATAGAGTAATATTTTTTTGTATTTTCTTAAATATGCTTTAATAATAAATTTAGATTTTAAAATTTTACTATGAAATTTTATCTTTTCATTTTTGTTACACTTCATATAATCATTATTTGAGCACAAAAAATTTCCGCCTATATTATTAAAAATATATAATTTATGGTTATTCTCTTTCGTGTTAATATATGCATATGAAAGCTTTGTTTTGCAATAATAACTTGAAAATATCACTTTATATACGTAGTAATGAAATATAGTTATTATAATAAAAAAGATGAACACTAATTCTAAAGTAGAAATGAAATTCATTTTTCCGCTATTTTTCAGAATGTAAACAAAAACAATATAAAACGATAAACTTACCCCACCAAAAAAAACAGATACTATTTTCTTAAACATCATTTTTTTTAAATAATAAATTAAAAAAACAAAAATCAATGATAATATAATAGATTTAAAAATAATACTTAATATATTTTTTATATTAATATTACAAAAACTATTTAGAACAAAATTTGTACTTACATATAATATATATGTAAATACAAAACATAAAACTATTCCTATAAATTTAGATTTATAAATAAAATCGAAGAATAAATCTGTAATCTTTATTGGAATAATTAATAAGGTAAGGCTTGATATAAAAAATGTATTAGCAATAATAATACATATATAAGAAAAATCTATAAAATTTTCCTTATATGAGGAAATATACACATTATATAAAATAAAAATCAAACTACATATAATAACGAATATGCTTATTGTAATTAATATTGAACGTGAAAGTATGTTTTTTAGTTTTGTCTCTTCCTCTTCAAATATATAATAAAAAGGATCTACTTCACTTGATTTTTTTATAATAAAAATCATTGTACCCAATGCACCTAAAATTACAACTATTGATGCTAAAATACCAAAAAAATAATTAGCTTGTTCTAATGTAATATTTAATCTCTCTGCAGCATTATATCCAATCATTTTTATACCACCATTACCTTTCTATAATTGTATTTTGTCACTTTTATAAGTTTTGCCAATTTATTCTTGTAAAATACACAACAGATAAACATATCCTATCCCATCAAATCAAAAAACGATATCTGATTGCTCTCAGGCAGATCTCCCAGCAAGTTCAAACTGTCCAAGAGCTCACAGGTGCTCTTTCCTACCTTGGCTCTGGACATGAAATCATCCTTTGATATGAAAGGTCCCGCCTTTGTTGCATTTACTATGGATGTTGCGGCGGTCTCACCGAGTCCGTCAATACATGAAAGTGAAGGCATTATCTTGCCGTTATCCATTATTTGAAACTTGGTAGGATGAACCTTGAAAAGGTCAATCTTTTCAAACTCAAAGCCTCTGGCATACATCTCCTGCACTATTCTCATATCACGCAAAGTATCGGCATCCTTAGCCGTAGGATCGGTTTTTTTCTTATATTCCGCTATATTGTATTCAAGCTTTTCCTTGCCCATACACATAAGCGAGTAGTTAAAGCCTGTAGCTCTGATAGTATAATACGCCGTATAATATGCCAAAGGATAAAAAATCTTACAGTATGCTATTCGCCATGCCATCATAACATAGGCGGCGGCGTGAGCCTTAGGGAACATATACTTAATCTTCTTACATGACCATATATACCAGTCAGGTACGCCATGTGCTTCCATATGTTCCACCCACTCATCGGTCAGTCCCTTACCCTTTCTGACACTCTCCATTATCTTAAAGGACTCTCCCTCATCAAGTCCCTTTTCAATAAGATAAATCATAATATCATCTCTGGTACAGATAGCGGTTCTGATGGTTGCCTTGCCCTCCAATATAAGAGTCTGTGCGTTTCCAAGCCAAACATCGGTACCATGTGCAAGTCCCGCTATTCGCACAAGATCTGACAGTCCTTCAGGCTTGGTATCAAGTAACATCTGCATAGCAAAGTCGGTACCAAACTCAGGAACGCCTAGTGCTCCAAGCGGACAGTCAAGAATATCCTTAGGCTCAATACCAAGTGCCTTGGTATTTTGGAAAAGGCTCATTGTCTCCTTTGAGTCAAGCGGAATATCCTTTACCGGGTCGATTCCTGTAAGGTCTTGAAGCATCCTTATCATAGTAGGATCCTGATGTCCAAGTATATCAAGTTTTAAAAGGTTGTGGTCAATAGCGTGGTAATCAAAATGAGTTGTAATAATATTTGTGGTCATATCGTTTGCAGGTCTTTGTACCGGAGTAAAGGTATATATCTCCTCACCGTGCGGCAATACTATAATACCTCCGGGATGCTGACCTGTTGTCCTTCTTACACCTTCACAGCCTGTAGCGAGTCTGTTTATCTCACATTTTCTCTTACTCTCATTCTTATCGTCAAAATAATGCTTTACATATCCGTAGGCGGTCTTATTTGCAAGTGTTCCAACCGTTCCGGCTCTGTAAGTATGCCCCTTACCGAAGATTACCTCAGTATAGGCGTGTGCATTCGGCTGATATTCTCCTGAGAAGTTAAGGTCGATATCGGGCTCTTTATCTCCTTTAAATCCGAGGAAAGTCTCAAAAGGTATATCAAAGCCGTCTTTTTTAAGCTTCTTGCCGCATTTCGGACAGATTTTATCAGGCATATCACAACCTGCTCTTCCTGCAAAAGCTTTAACCTCAGGAGAATCAAAATCCACATATTTGCAGTCACAGTAATAATGTGCAGGAAGCGGATTTACCTCTGTAATTCCTGAGGTATATGCCGCAAAGGAAGAACCTACGGAACCTCTTGAACCTACCAGATAGCCGTCTTCATTACTCTTTTCCACAAGTTTTTTTGCTATAATGTACATAACGGCAAAACCGTTTGAGATAATTGAGTTCAGCTCTTTTTTCAGTCTGTCCTCAACTATTTTAGGCAGATTTTCACCATACTGTTCATGCGCCTTTTTGTAGCAGGCATTGGTAAGATCCTCATCCGAGTTTTCAATAACAGGCGGGCATTTATCAGGTCTTACCGGAGATATAACCTCCACCATATCCGCAATCATTCTTGTGTTTGTAACAACGACTTCATACGCTTTTTCACTGCCGAGGTACTCAAACTCATCAAGCATCTCTTTAGTTGTACGAAGATATAGAGGCGGCTGTGTATCCGCATCCTTATAGCCCTTGCCGTAGAAAATAATTCTTCTGTATATCTCATCTTCAGGATTTAAAAAATGCACATCACAGGTGGCAACAACAGGCTTTTCATATACATTTCCAAGCTCTACAATCCTTCTGTTGATATCCTGAAGATCTTCTATAGAATGAATATCATTTTGTTCATCTTCCAAAAGGAACATATTGTTGCCTATAGGCTGTATTTCAAGATAGTCATAGAATGATACTATTCTGTTCAATTCATCATCTGTAGCATCATCGAGGATTGCTTTATAAACCTCTCCCTGTTCACAGGCACTGCCTATAATAAGTCCTTCTCTCATCTTTGCAAGAATTGACTTCGGAATTCTGGGTCTCTTGTTAAAATAATCTATATGTGAGAGTGAAATCAACTTATAAAGATTTATTCTGCCTATATCGTTTTTTGCAAGTATAATAACATGATTGTATTTGGTTTTCTTTACAATATCCGCATTGGTCTCTCCTAAGCTTGCCACATCCGAAAGCTTGCTTAACCCCTTGTCTTTAAGCCTTTTTATAAACTCCACCCAAATCTGTGCTGTAGCCTCGGCATCATTTACAGCTCTGTGGTGTCCTTCAAGTGAAATATTCAAAGCCTTACATACTGTATCAAGCTTGAATCTGTTAAGATCAGGCAAAAGAAGCCTTGCCATTGCTACAGTATCTATAATGGACGGATTGTACTCTGTATTTATTCTCTTTGCATTTTCTCTGATAAATCCCGTATCAAATCCTGCATTGTGAGCCACTATAATATAGTCTTCACAGAAGTCCAAAAACTTAGGTAAAACCTCTTCTATTACAGGTGCATTGACCACCATGGCGTCACTTATATGTGTAAGCTCCTCAATCCTGAAAGGTATGGGTCTTTTCGGATTGACAAATGTGGAAAATCTGTCCACTATCTCACCGTTTACCACCTTTACGGCACCTATCTCTGTAATGGCGTCATTTTTAGCTGAAAATCCGGTAGTCTCAATATCAAAAACTATAAATCCGTCATCCAAAGTCTTATCTGAAGGATTACTTACAAGCTCCTTTAAGTCGTCTACCAGATAACCTTCCACACCATATATAATCTTTGGCGGATTCTTAACATGACTTGCTTCCGTAAAAGCCTGTATATTTCCGTGGTCTGTAATGGCTATAGCGTCCATTCCCCAGTTCTTTGCCTGATTTATAATATCCGAAGCCGATGAAACACCGTCAAAATCACTCATTTTAGTGTGACAGTGAAGCTCCACCCTCTTTATGGGTTCATTGTCTACACGAATATTATCTTCAAACTTCTCACACTTTTTGATGCCCTTTACAGATGATATGGTCAGCTCACTGTCAAACTTATCAACCAGTGCAAGTCCGTTTATCTTTACATAGTTTCCCTTTACTATGTTCTCTTTGATAACATCAAGTTGCTCACCGCGGACAAACATTTTTACATAAATAGAATCGCTGAAGTCTGTAATTGCAAAAATATAAAGTGTAGAGTCACTTCTTTCAAGATATCTTGAATCCACCTCTATTATCTTACCTCTTACAACGACCTCGCCTATTTCACCTACCAGATCCGAAAGTTTTATAAAGTTATCGTCAAAATCCCTTCCGAATATGACATCAGGATTATTTGTCTTTTGATACTTAGGTGTAAAGCCTTTTTTATCAAATCCTTTTTTATTAAAGCTCTTTTTATCAAAGCTCTTATTACCTTGTTTTTTACCGGTTGAATCACTTTTGTTAGAGTCCTCTTTACCGGAATCTGTGCTTTCCCATGTCGTACTGCCACCGCCTACAAACTCGGTTGTATCTGTTTTTTTGGCTACAGTCCTTGTTGCAAACTCTATCTCTTCACTCTTTTCTTTAGCGGCGATGAACTTATGTCTAACTGTACAAAGTATTCCGCATCTTTCATTGAAGATTTTTTCAAGTATTCTTACAAGCTCATCTATAACGCTTTCATTTATCGGATTCTTTTCCACAGTCATATCCATATATGCGCCGTCAAAGCTTATAGTGGCGTTGTTTAGAATCAAATATTCCGATATCTTATAGTTTTTTATCTCAAGCAATATACTGTCCTTGTATGCGTCAAACAAATTTTTTGGAGTGTACTGACTTGAGAGTTTGAATTTTTCAAATATTTTTATTTTAATATTCTTTTTGGGAAACATAGTATCTTTTATAAGTGCTTCCAACTCCAGAATAGTTCTTTTCTCAATTATTCTTTCTGCAATGATATTTACCTTTATCAAAGTCATATCACTGCTTGCAGTTACCTTTTCAACAGAAACAAAGTTTAAAAGCTCATCCATATGCGGTGCACATTCCAAACTTTGAAAAACATCTTTGAACTTTTTAACCATTCTATGCCTCTTTTGACAACATATCCAGTTCTTCTTTTAAAGCAGGCAAAAGCTCATCCTCAGGTAATTTCTTTACCACTCTACCCTTTTTTATAAGCAAGCCCTCGCCTATACCGCCTGCAATTCCTATATCGGCTTCCTTAGCCTCTCCGGGTCCGTTCACAACACAGCCCATAACCGCAACTTTGATATTCAAATCATAGTTTTCAACCAGCTTTTCCACCTTTCCGGCAAGCCCTATAAGGTCAATATTGGTTCTGCCGCAAGTAGGACATGATACAACTTCAATACCGCCTTTTCTAAGCCCCAGATTGTTAAGGATAAGCTTTCCTGCAAAAATTTCTTCCACAGGGTCTCCGGTTAATGAAACTCTGATAGTGTCACCTATTCCCTGATATAAAATAATGCCAAGTCCGAGAGATGACTTTATCATACCCCTTTTTACGGTACCGGACTCCGTGATGCCTACATGAAGCGGATAATCAGTCTCTTTTGATATAAGCTCATGCGCCTTTACACACATCATTACATCTGAAGATTTGATACTTATAACCAGATTGTTGTAGTCCATATCCTCTATTATCTTTACCTTATCAAGTGCGGACTCCACAATACCCCTTGCAGTCACACCGCCGTATTTTTCTATAAGATTTTTTTCGAGAGAGCCTGAATTTACACCCACTCTTATCGGAAGATTTCTTTCCTTACAGGCGTCTACAACCGCTTTTATTCTTTCACTGCTTCCTATATTTCCGGGATTTATCCTTATCTTGTCACAGCCCGACTTGATAGCCTCAAGTGCCAATCTGTAGTCAAAGTGTATATCAGCTACAAGCGGAATATGTATCTGTTTTTTAATCTCTGCTATTGCTTTTGCAGCCTCGCTGTTTGGTACCGCAACTCTTATAATATCACAGCCTGCATCTTCAAGTCTTAATATCTGATCTACGGTAGCACCAACATCCTCAGTCTTTGTATTACACATTGACTGTATCAGTATAGGATTACCCGCTCCTATTTTTTTATCTCCAATTTGTACTAATCTTGTTTTCTTTCTCATAATATTATTCTTCTTATATCGTTAAACATTACAAAAACCATCAAAAGCATCAAAAACGCAAAACCTGCCAAATGTATATACCCTTCCACCTTTCTGTTTAAAGGTCTTCTGAAGATACCCTCCAAAAACAAAAAGATAAGTCTGCCTCCGTCAAGTGCCGGCAGCGGCAAAAGATTCATAACACCCAGATTGGCACTTAATAAAAGTACCATCTGTGAAAGTGATAATAAAACCACAAATATGCCGTAAGGCTTTGACTCATTCACAGTGTTACCGATCATTGAAACAATACCTACAGGGCCGCTTATTTCATTTGCATTTGCCTTACCGTGAAGCAGGTACAAAAGTGAATCAACAGTTGTAGAAACCGTATACTTCACCTCAAGCAGCGAATACTTTAATACCTCAATGGGACTACTAAGTTTTTGATATCCCGAACTTTCAATACCTATCATATACTGAGAATATTTTTCATTGTATACAGGAGTTATTGAAATATTCTTCTCCTCATTTCCGTTTCTCTTGATACTAAGTGTGATGTCCTTTCCCTGATGTAAAAAAAGATATGTGGACAAATCTCTGTAAAAATCAACATGTCTGCCGTTTATTTTTTCTATAACATCTCCTTTTTGAAGCCCCGAACTTTGTGCAGGCAATCCGTCCATAAGTCCGCTTATAACAGGCTTATCTACACCTACATTTCCGACTATAAATATGGCAACAAAAAATGCCAATATAAAGTTGAAAATCGGCCCTGCCGCCACGGTTGCGATCCTGCCGATAAGCGGGGCTGAGTTGAAACTTCCCGGCTCGTCCTCATCTTCATCCTCTCCGTACATCTGACATGAACCTCCAAGAGGCAAAAGTTTCAGTGAATACTTTGTCTCCTTTCCTTTGATTGAAAAGAGTCTCGGACCCATACCTACGGAAAACTCAACCACTTTTACACCTGAGAGCTTGGCAAACAAAAAATGTCCAAACTCATGTATCAATACTATTACTCCAAAAATAATAAGCGCTATAACTATATTCAAATCTTTATCCTTTCCAGATACTCCTCAGTCCATTTTTTCAGTGAAAGAATATCAGAAATTGATGGATTTTTTGTGAACTCATGAGCATCCAATGCCTTACCTATCAGATAAGGTATATCTGTAAATCGTATTTTCTTTTCCAAAAACTTTGCAACAGCCCACTCGTTAGCCGCATTCAAAACTGTAGGAGCACTTCCGCCTCTCTTGCCTGCAAGCATGGCAAGCTTAAGTCCTTCAAACACATCCAAATCCGGTTTTGAAAAGTTAAGTGTAGCCAGACTTGCAAAGTCAACCCTTTCATCAGATATATATCTTCTTTCAGGATAAAACAGTGCATATGAAATAGGAAGTCTCATATCGGGAGTACCAAGTTGTGCAATGATACCGTTATCCATAAACTCCACCATAGAGTGGATAATGGATTCTTTTTGAATTACCACCTCTATATCATCTATATCCACATCAAAAAGATGTGAGGCCTCTATTATCTCAAGCCCCTTATTGACCATTGTAGCCGAGTCAATGGTGATTTTTTTGCCCATGCTCCAATTCGGATGTTTCAGTGCATCCTCCAATGTGACTTTTTGTAAGTCTTCTTTAGTGTATCCTCTAAACGGACCGCCTGAAGCTGTAAGTAAAATCTTCTTTATAGGATTGTGCTTATCAAGGCACTGGAATATGGCACTGTGTTCCGAGTCCACAGGATATATATTTATACCTGTCTTTTTTGCAAGCGGCATTATAATATGACCTGCACATACCAAAGTCTCTTTGTTTGCAAGTGCAATATCCTTTTTTGCATTTATTGCGGCAACGGTCGGCTCTATTCCGATCATTCCCACAACTGCGGTTACTACAATATCGGCTTCTTTTACGGTAGCCGCTTTTATAAGTCCTTCCATACCGAAGTACACCTTGGTATCGGTATCTTTTATCCTCTCACAAAGAAGTTTTGCGTCCGATTCTTCCCATATGGCAGCCACTCTCGGATGAAACTCTCTTATCTGCTTTTCAAGCAAATCTATATTTTTATGTGCGGTGAGCGCCTCCACTTTTACATCATTATTTAATCTTACTATATCAAGTGTCTGTGTTCCGATGGATCCTGTAGATCCCAAAATAGATATTCTTTTCATTATCTTATCCTAAAAAATATATTGCAAAAAAGACTGCAGGGGCTGTAAAAATCATACTGTCAAATCTGTCAAGTATGCCGCCATGCCCCGGAATCAAATTTCCGTAGTCTTTTATATTGTGATTTCTCTTTATAGCCGAGGCAAGAGCATCTCCCACCTGTGATATAACGGAACCGATACCGCATGAAACGGCACAGGTAAATGCAGGCGATCCTATATTTACAAAATGCTTGGACAAAATAAAGCCTACTATGCCTCCTATAAGAGCCGCACCCAATACTCCTCCTATGCTTCCCTCTACAGACTTTTTAGGGCTTAGTACAGGAGCTATCTTGTGTTTTCCTATAAGCGATCCAACTACATAAGCACAGGTATCCGAGCCCCAGCTGGATATCAGTATAAGCCATGCCAGATATTTGCCGTCGGCATATGTTCTGGTATTGTATACATAAGAAAACAGTACCGGAATATAAATCACTCCCATAAATACAAGTGATATCTCTTCAGTCTTATACTTCGGAAATGTAAAGACATATATCGCAAATATAATCATTAAAAATGCAATTATTGAAAAGAAAATATATTGATTCAGCTTAAAATATACCAGGCAATAGTATACAAGTGAGTATATATATCCCAAATATGCAATATTTTTCTTATCCAAACCAAGAGCCCTGTAAAACTCAAAAAGACCTATGATTGAAACAAGCGCAGATAACACTGCAAGCGGAATACTTCCGATATAAAAAGCCGAAACGGCAACTATCAAAAGGCCTATTCCGCTTATCAGTCTTTTAAAAAACATTAACGACCTCCAAATCTCCTCTGCCTATGGCTATAGCTTTCTATAGCCTTTAAAAGCTCTTCCTTGTCAAAATCAGGCCACAGTGTATCTGTAATATAAAACTCACTGTAGGCTATCTGCCAAAGCAAAAAGTTCGACACTCTAAGTTCTCCGCTTGTTCTGATAAGCAAATCGGGGTCAGGCAAATTCTTTGTATCAAGATATGATGATATAAGTTCTTCACTGATATCGGACTTTGAAATCTTGCCCGATTCCACATCATCTGCTATATTCTCCACAGCCCTTTTTATCTCATCTCTGCCGCCGTAGTTTATAGCAAAGGCAAAAACCATTCCCGTATTATTCTTTGTGGCTTCAATAAGCTTTTTTATTCCCTTTCTTATATCGGGTTCAAATCTGCTCTCATCGCCTATCATCACCGCTTTTACATTATTCTTATTGGCAACATCAATAAGCTTGACCATATAGAATCTTAGAAGCTTCATAAGTGCACCCACTTCAAGCGCAGACCTCTTCCAATTCTCGGTGGAAAAGGCATATACTGTAAGGCACTCTACACCCAGACGTACACAGTCTTCCACAGTTTTTTCAAGCGTCTCACATCCTGCTTTATGCCCCATTGCTCTTGGCAAATTTCTTCTTTCTGCCCATCTTCCGTTACCGTCAAGTATTATGGCGATGCTTTTTGGTATAACTAAGTTCTCCATTGTACTCCATTCACTTTAAACTATAAAACAAGAAGGTGGAAGCCCACCTTCTTAAACTCTAGAAACCTATGTCCCTACTATATAAAGTCGGCTAATTAAACTGTTAATATTTCCTTTGATTTGTCTTCAATAGCCTTATCTACTCTTTCAATAGCCTTATCTGTGATCTTTTGTATTTTGTTTTCGCCGTCCTTTACATCATCCTCTGTAAAATCCCCGGCCTTCTCAAGCTTCTTTATGGCATCTATAGCGTCACGTCTGATATTTCTGACAGCCACCTTACATGCCTCGCCCTTTTTCTTTACATCCTTTACAAGCTCTTTTCTTCTCTCCTCTGTAAGCTCAGGGAAAACAAGTCTGATACATGAGCCGTCATTTGTAGGATTGATACCGAGGTCCGACATATTTATAGCCTTCTCTATTTCCTTTAAAAGAGACTTCTCCCAAGGTGAAATCTGGATGATTCTAGGCTCAGGAACCGAAACATTACCTACCTGCTGAAGAGGTGTAGGTGTTCCGTAGTACTCCACCTTTATTCTGTCAAGTACATGAGGATTTGCTCTTCCGGCTCTTATGGAAGCATACTCCTCAAGCAAAACTTCGATAGACTTATTCATCTTCTCTTCAAACTTTTTGATACTCTCTTGCATAAATTCTCCTTAATATTATGTTTACTATGCATAAGCAAAGCTTACACTGTCACAACTGTTCCGTTTATTTTGCCTTCAAGTGCATTCTTTATTGAATTCTCTTCGTTCAAATCAAATACCGCAAGCGGCATCTTATGTTCAAGGCACATAACAGACGCCGTCAAATCCACTACGGCAAGTCTCTTGTCAATAACCTCTTGAATAGTAAGCTTATCATACTTTTTGGCGTTAGGGTCAAGCTTAGGATCTGCATTATAAACTCCGTCTATAGACTTTGCCAAAAGTATCATATCCACATCCATCTCGATAGCTCTAAGCACAATGCCTGTATCTGTAGAGAAATACGGATGTCCTGTACCGCCTCCAAAAAATACCACCTTGCCTTTTGAAAAGCTCTCATTTACCTTGTCCTTTGAGAAAAGCTCAGCCATATCTCCACAGGCAAATGCCGAGTATATAGCGGTATCTATTCCTTCAGAACGGAATATTTCAGACACATAGATACAGTTCATAATAGTTGCAAGCATTCCGATCTGGTCAGCCTTTGTTCTGTCAATAGCTTCAGATGTTCTGCCTCTCCAGTAGTTACCTCCGCCGATTACAATACCTATGTCACACCCCTCAGCCAGTGAAGGCTTTAACTGCCTTGCAATGTCTCTTACCTTTTCTTCATTGTAGCCGCCCTCAGGCTTTGCAAGGGCCTCGCCACTTAATTTCAACATTACTCTTTTATTTTGCATAGATTCCTCTATCCTTTACTTGTAATATGTGTCAAGTATACCATAGGGGAAATAGTTATACAATGTCAAAATAAACCCTTGGAGTTTGCAAGTAGAAAATTTATTTCCATTCAAAACTCTTTGCCATCAGCTCGGCCGCCTTATTTACAGATTCATCACCGTCAAAGTTTGACATAAAGACCATCACATATTTTTTATCTCTTAATATATAGTATTGACGATCTATCTCATCACTGTCATTAAACTTTATATCAAAGATATACATTATATCGCCTACATCGGTTTTTCCTGATGAACCGTAAACTGAAGCATCCATACCGTATTGTTTTATTTGTGTATTTAACTGCCATGTGGTAGACTGTGCAAACTTTTCACTTTCATCAAGATTATAATTTTGATGTCCCTCATTTATTGAGATATTATCGGGTCTCATATCATGTTCATGTCCCTTTACCACATAAAAATATCTTCCGTTTCCCGACTGCTCCTTAGCTTCCCCAAATCCGTCAGCCACAACAAAGCTTCCAAAATCCTTATCGACTCTTTGCCCGTCTTTGGTAGTGTTATTATCCTTTTGTGAAGCTTCTTTTGTGCTGCTGTTTTCGTTTTGTGAAGTATTTACAGTGCTGTCTTCTACCTTGGCAGATGTCCCCACATCTGCCTGTTTATTTCCACAAGCAGAAAGCATTAAAAGCATAACCGGTAACAGATACAAACTCTTCTTCATAAAATATGTCCTCCAAAAAGTAAATTATTATGTCTAAAACTACTGACCTATGGATATTTTACTACTAATTTATGCCTCCTGTACATATGGTTAAGAAATAAATTTCATTTGCTCCCGCATCTTTTAAGATTTTCGCACATTTTTCTATGGTAGTACCTGTGGTATAAACATCATCCACAATCAAAACATTTTTGACTTTATTAGGAAATTCCTTTACTACAAATGCATTGTCAAGATTATGAAGTCTCTCCGCTCTGCTTAGTCCCTTTTGGTCCTTAGTCTTTTTTATCCTGTATAAACATTTTGTATATACAGGAATATCAAGATACTTTGAAAGACATCCGGCAAGTATTTCAGACTGATTAAATCCTCTCTGTCTTAGCCTTGACTTATTCAGCGGAACGGGCATAATACAGTCAATATTTGCAACATACAAAAACTTTTTGTATCTGAGAGCCAGAAGCTTTGCAAACCCTTCAATATACTCCCTTTTATTGCCGTACTTTATCTTAAGTATAATATGTGCCAAATCATCGGTATAATTACAGAGAGCTCTTCCGGCTGTAAACTCTCTTTCCCCTTTACAGTCGTCACAGTAAGCATCATCTTCAGAAATCATCTCCTTACCGCATCTTATACAGTAGGGGGATTTTACAAAAGGAAGCTTTTTAATACATTTTTTGCATATCAGATGCCCCTTTTCTTTTACGATTTCACCACATACCGGGCATCTTCTAGGGAATACGGATTCAATTATCTCATCAATTATTTTACCTAAAATATCAGTCATCTTCCTGGAGCGCCACAAGCTCTGTTATCCTTTCTTTCAGTCCGGTGTACCTTGCCATCTCCTTTGTATTTTGTACCATTGTATAAAATACTTCAGGTATACCGACAAGTACCACACATTTTTTAGCTCTGGTAATGGCGGTATAGATAAGATTTCTGTTCATAAGCATGGCAGGACCCTTATATATAGGGATAATCACTGCCGGATACTCACTTCCCTGTGACTTATGTACTGTAATGGCATAGGCAAGCTCTATCTCGTTAAACTCTGAAAATTCATATTCACAGACCTTACCGTCATCAAAGCAAATGCAAAAACTTTCAGAGAGCATATCTATTTCACTTATAGTGCCGATATCGCCGTTGTATACACCAAGTCCCTTATCTACAGGCATCTTTTTATCATTGTATACAAACCACTCCTTTTGGTAATTGTTCTTTATCTGCATTACCTTGTCGCCTTCTCTAAAGACTGTAGCATCGTACTCTTTTTCCTTTTTTTGCTTACTTGAAGGATTTAAGCTTTTTTGCAAAAATGAGTTTAGGGCTTCCACACCTAAAGGACCTTTTCGCATAGGTGTCATTATCTGAAGCTCATTGCTTGCAGCATTTACATAGGAAGGTAACTTGTCGCGAACCAGTGATATAACGGACTCCATCACATTGTCGGGATTGCTCTGCTTGATAAAGATAAAATCATTACTCTTTTTAGAGAGGTCAATCTCTTCATTTGTCATTATCTTATGGGCATTTATTACAATATCACTTCGATTTGACTGTCTGTAGATTTTATTCAGTCTCACAACATTAAAACAATCAGACTCTATAATATCCTTAAGTACGGTTCCCGGTCCTACACTTGGAAGCTGGTTTATATCTCCTACAAGAATAAGTCTTGTACCTATTGCAACGGCTTTTAATAAAGCATTCATAAGGAAAATATCCACCATACTGACCTCATCTATTATAAGTACATCGGCTTCAAGCGGGTTGTCCTCATTTCTCTCAAAATGTGTGCCTATGCTTGTCGAATTTTCATTGCTGTTTGGAGTGATTTCAAGCAATCTGTGAATAGTTTTGGCTTCATAAGAAGTCGCCTCGGACATTCTCTTTGCCGCCCTTCCTGTAGGAGCAGCCAAGGAGATACTCTCTCCCTCACTTTCAAAGTACTTTATAATAGTATTTATAGTGGTTGTCTTACCTGTGCCGGGGCCTCCTGTAATAATTATAAGACCGCTGCTTATAGATTCTATTACCGCCTGCCTTTGCAAATCGTCGAGGACAATGCCCTCTTTTTTCTCAATAGCAAGTATTTTTTCTTCCACTTTGTTTGAATCATACTTTTCTTTGATATTGATATCCACAAGCATCTTTGCAACGGCAGCTTCCGTATAGTAGGACTGTGTAAGATATACATTATTTTCAGTGGATTTTTTTACAACAATTCTTTTTTCCATCTGCATTTCAATAAGAAGCGAAGTAAAGTCAAATATATTCTCACCAAACAGCTCCAAAAACTCATTTTGCAGTATACTCTCAGGCAGATAAAGATGACCTGAGAGCATGGCATTTGAAAGTATGTACTCTATACCTGCAACAGCACGAAACTTTGAATCTGCAGTAATTCCCACCTTTTTTGCAATATCATCCGCAATCTTAAAGCCGATACCGTCAATATCATCCGCCAACTTGTATGGATTGGTCTCTACGATATTGTAGACTTTGCTGCCATACTCAAGATATATCTTTGCCGCAAGCTTCATGCTGATACCGAATTTTTGCAAATAAATCATGGCATCACGCATCGACTTCTTTTCCTGTATTTGCTCACTTATAGACTTGGCAAGCTTGGCACTCACTCCCTTTACTTCCACAAGTCTTTCAGGCTCTTCTTCCATTACTCTTAGAGTGTCCAGTTTGAATTTTTTAATAATTCTCTTTGCCAGTGCCTCGCCGACTCCTTTTATTGCGGAAGATGCCAGATACTTCTCAATACTGTCAAGCTCTCTCGGCTCTATGATTTCGTATTCATCGACAAAAAGCTGCTCTCCATAGTTTGGATGCAGCTTCATATTTCCTTTTGCCTTTATAAATTCGCCCTCAGCGATATAGTTGAAAGTCCCGACAAAAACATAATCATCACCGTCGCCTTCCACGCTGAGTACAGTATAGCCATTATTCTCATTTCTATAAATGATTTTTTCAATATAGCCCGATACTGTCTGCATATTATTTTTTTAATTCTCCCTTTACACCTTCGATGAACTTACCTGTACCGATTGCAACGGCTGTCAAAGGATTGTCCGCAATAACGGTATTGATACCTGTCTTCTCTTCAATAAGTGCATCAAGACCTGAAAGAAGTGAACCGCCGCCTGTAAGCACGATACCTCTTTCATATACATCGGCTGCAAGTTCAGGTGGTGTTCTCTCCAAAACATTGTGAACTGAATCCACGATCTGCATTGCAGGCTCACGAAGTGCCTCCAGTGTCTCGTCTGAGTTTACCTCTATAGTCTTTGGCAGACCTGTTACAAGGTTTCTACCCTTTACTTCCATAGTAAGTACCTCAGGTCTTCTGTATGCGGCACCGATAGTAATCTTTATATCCTCGGCAGTTCTCTCACCGATCAAAAGATTGTGCTTCTTTCTCATATATCTTACGATAGCTTCATCAAAATCATCACCTGCTATCTTTATTGAAGTACTTACTACAGTACCTCCAAGTGAGATAACCGCAATATCTGCAGTACCGCCACCGATATCAACTATCATATTTCCGACAGCCTTTGAAATATCGATTCCGGCACCGATAGCTGCCGCTACAGGCTCCTCAATAATCTTTACTTCTCTTGCACCTGCAGAATATGTAGCATCCTCTACAGCCTTCTTCTCAACCTCGGTAGCACCTGACGGAATACATACTGCAATTCTAGGTTTTCTGAATGTCTTCTTGCCCACTGATTTATCTATAAAATATTTGAGCATCTTTTCTGTAATAGTATAATCTGATATAACACCTTGACGTAGCGGTCTTACGGCAACTATATTACCCGGTGTTCTACCAATCATAAGTCTTGCCTCTTCACCGATTGCCTGTATCTTTCCGTTCTCTCTATCTATAGCAACAACACTTGGCTCTTTAAGTACAACACCCTTGCCCTTGATGTATACCAAGATGCTCGCTGTTCCAAGATCTATACCAATATCATTGGATGTAAACCCAAACATATTCTCCTCCAAACTACTCTTAAAAATTTAATTTAATACACTGACTTCTATTCTACAACAAATAATCAATTTAGCCAATATCAATATTTAGAAATAATTTATAAAGAAAAAAATATATTTCTATGTAAATCCGCTTCTAATTGGCCTACGAAGCAAATTTTAAAAACCTATAGCTGTTTTCTTCCTATTAAAAACGGTTATATCATTAAAATCTTCCTTTTTTAATATGTATTCAATATTTTCAGCCGCTTCATCACCCCCGTAATTTCTAAGTGCAAAGTTTAAAACAGCCTTTTCTACAAGATTTCTGCAAAATCTTCCATTACCGTTTTCGATATTCCCAGTAGAGCTTTCACATATTTCTTTGATAAGCTCCTTTGCCTTCACATCTATTAAAAATCCTCTTTTACCGGCTTCAAGCTCACAGATATCACTAAGTTCATCTGTCGTATAGTCATCAAATCTCACTCTAAAAGGTACTCTTGATCTAAGACCCGGATTTCGCAAGAAAAACTCATCCATCTCATCAGGATAACCTGCAAATATTACTATAGTATCCTTTCTGTTATTTTCCATTTCCTGAACAATCGTATTTAGAGCTTCATCACCGAATCTTCCATTTCCTTTGTCTAAAAGAGAATATGCCTCATCTATAAAGAGCACTCCTCCCTTGGCCCTTTGAAATACACTCTTTACCATCGGGGCTGTTTGACCCACATACTGTGCCACAAGATCGGCTCTTCCCACCTCTATGAACTCTCCTGATGTTATAATGCCGATTTCTTTTAATACCCCTGCCACAATCCTTGCTACAGTGGTTTTGGCTGTACCGGGATTTCCTACAAACTCCATATTCAAAGTTATAGGTTCCAATTGTTCTCCCTTTTCTTCCATAGCCTTTCTCATCTTTGCAAATGCCAAAATCTTTTTTACCTGATCCTTTGCGGACTTTATACCTACCAAAGCCTGCAATTCATCCATATAGTTACGCTTATCAACTATATCATCAAAAATGTCTTCAGGTATTGGATGAAATTCGAGAATTTCCATATTTTCAAAGAATTCATCTTCACATGAACTTATATAATTCTTTTCAATAAGCTGTGTTCTGATCTCTGCAACATTCTTTCTGCCAAGGTTTCTGACCTTAAGAAGTTCCTCATCGGACATCTCAAGAAGCTTCTTTATAGATGTTATATTCGCTTTTTTTAATGCATTGTAGGAGCGAACTCCAAGTTCAAGATTGTCGATGGAGTCTTTATCCAACTTTTGTTGCAAGCCAAGTATTTTCAAAAGAATAATAATATAACCCCTTAAATTATTTTTACTTATACTATTATCACTTACTTCATCCCTCACTTCTTCCAAGACACAACCGTAAAAGACCATACTTATAAGTGATTTAAGCTTTTTGGATATTCTTTGCGGAAAATCAAAGATAATACTTCCGGCATTACCGTCTTTATTTCCTCCGGCTTTAATAATCACACTGATATGTCCGCCAACCTCGCTTATCTCTTTACACATTGCTTCAAAATATTCGGATTTGTGACTCGTATACAGTATATCTTCATCTATAAAATTCATATTCATACTCTCACAGGCAACCGCTCTATACTTTATTCTATCATTTTTTGGTGTTTTATCTTCCAAAATATACTTATCAGGAATTACCTTTGCATAATTACCGAAAATCCAGTCAAATTCATCTGCGCAGACCTCCTTGTCAGAATCCAAATATATGTAGTTTTTATAAGGCTCACCGGACTTCATTACAATCTCAAATCCCAAAGTCTCACCTTCTTTTAAATACATCCCATAGGTCATAAACCTGTCACTGACATTGTATACCTCACCGTTAAATGCACCTGTATATACTATTGATGTTGAACTTAAATATTCTTTACGTATTTCATTTGTTTTATTCATTGCCATACCTCTTTTCGTTTTTAAGTTATTTTTTAGTCGCAGTCTGCAATGGCGCTTCCTTGGCATGCTCACTGTCTGTCATCGCATACTTCCCCGGCCGGACGTCATTTGCATCTGCGGATTTAATTTTCAAGGTGCAAAAAAGCACAGCAAAAAGCCATTGCTTTTAAAATTGACGCACTACCCCCTGGGTAGTACGATTCATTCTAAAAACAATGGCTACAAATATACCTGTTAAATTTTACTACTCCATACTAGCACAAATCCGGAGTTAATACAAGTAGATCTTATTATTGCACTTTTTATATTATGTATTTTGTTATATAATCGTTAGAATAAAATTAGAGGAGCATCAATCATGGATTTTGAAAAATTGAAATCATTTAGAAATATAAACAACAACTTTGCAAAATTACTCGCGGGTCTTTGACAGTTTGTTTACATAAATAAGCTTCAAAAAAGTCTCACAACCCGCATATAGCCTATATTTCTTAGTTGAAAAATTTGTCAAAATTTTCGTTTTATTATATAGTATTTTATAGTATTGTGTGGTATAATAGGGGTTGGAGGTTCCCTATGAAAGTTACTACATCAAAATCAAAAAATGCTGAGTCATTCTATATTTCTAAAAGTTTCATTAATGACAAAGGTGTTAGCACCTCTGTTAATGTACGCAAACTTGGTACGCTTGCTGATTTATTAAAAAAGCACGGACCTACCAGAGATGATGTAATGGAATGGGCTCGTGCTGAGGCAAGACTTGAAACACAAAAATATAAAGAAGAAAAAACAGTAAATATTTCTTTTAACTCCAATAAAAGACTTCAACCTCAACAACAAGTCTTCTATCGTGGGGGATATCTGTTTTTGCAATACTTTTATTATAAACTTGGCTTGGATAAAGTTTGCAGAAAAATAAGGGATAAATATAGCTTCAAGTTTGATATCAACTCGATATTATCAGATTTGATTTACTCAAGAATACTTGAACCTTCCAGTAAACGCTCAAGTTATAAATGTGCACTGGACTTTTTGGAGCCGCCGTCTTACCAACTACATGACGTGTACCGTTCTTTAAATGTACTTGCTAAAGAATGTGACCTTATACAATCTGAAACTTATAAAAACAGCCACTTATTAGGAAAACGCAATGATAAGATTCTTTTTTATGATTGCACCAATTATTATTTTGAGATTGAAGATGAAGACGGAATTAAGAAATATGGCAAAAGTAAGGAACACAGACCAAACCCTATAGTACAAATGGGGATGTTTATGGATGGTGACAGCATTCCTCTTGCTTTTTCTCTATTTCCGGGTAATGCTAATGAGCAAACTTCTATTAAACCTCTTGAAGAAAAGATTTTAAACGAGTTTGACTGTCAAAAGTTTATTTACTGTAGCGATGCAGGACTCGGTTCGGAAAAAATAAGAAAATACAATCATATGGGCGAAAGAGCCTTTGTCGTTACACAATCTATAAAAAAGCTTAATGCACAAGATAGACAATGGGCTTTAGACACTAAAGGATTTAAACGTTTGTCTGATGATAAAGTAGTAGATTTATCAGAAATATCAAGGGATGATGAGGCTATATATTACAAAGATGCTCCGTATACGCCTAAAGATTTATCTCAGAGACTTATCATCACATATTCACCTAAATATGCCAAATACCAAAAAACTATTAGAGAAAAACAAGTTGACAGAGCTAAGCTAATGCTTGAAAAAGGTAGCATCAAAAAAGAAAGGCGAAATCCTAATGACCCTGCCAGGTTTATTAGT
>NZ_RRCM01000001.1:1297373-1621562 GCF_003862485.1 Lachnoanaerobaculum orale
AGAAAAACAAGTTGACAGAGCTAAGCTAATGCTTGAAAAAGGTAGCATCAAAAAAGAAAGGCGAAATCCTAATGACCCTGCCAGGTTTATTAGTAGCCTTGCGGTGACTGATGATGGAGAAAAGGCAAATGTACATAACTTTCTTAATACAGATAAAATAGATGAAGAAACTAAGTATGACGGTATGTATGCTGTCTCAACAGACCTACTTGACGATAATGTAAGTGAAATACTAAGTATAAGTGAAAAGAGATGGCAAATCGAAGAGTGCTTTAGAATTATGAAAACCGAGTTTGAGGCAAGGCCTGTGTACTTACAAAGAGTTGACAGAATTACGGCTCACTTCTTAACTTGTTTTTTAGCATTGATTATTTACAGATATCTTGAGAAAGCTTTAGAACACAAATATACATGTGAAGAGATTCTAAAAACCTTAAAGGATTTTAATTTTGCGTATGTAAAAGAGCAAGGTTTTATACCGCTATATAAAAGAACGGAGCTTACAGATAAGCTACATGAGATTTGTCATTTTAATACAGATTTTGAATTTATAACAAAAAGTCAAATGAGAACAATTAAAAAACAAAGTAAGGGAAAATAAAATACTATTTTTTTAGTTTCAAAACGAAATGTAAATACCCTCCAAAGCCGCTAAAACAAAGGGTTTGAAGGGTATTTTATCTTTCAAAACTGTCAAAGACGGGATTATGTATTTTGTTATATAATCGTTAGAATAAAATTAGAGGAGCATCAATCATGGATTTTGAAAAATTGAAATCATTTAGAAATATAAACAACAACTTTGCAAAATTACTCGGCATAGAGCTTACCGAGCTTTCAAACGGCTATGCCAAAGCCACAATGAAAGTCACAAAAGAATTTTTAAATCCCATAGGCTCAATACATGGAGGCTGCCTCTATACCATCGCCGACATAGCAGGCGGTGCCGCCGCAAGTTCCTACGGAATACATGTTACTACAATAGACGGCAACTTCCACTATCTGCGTGCGGGAATAAACACTAAGGAACTTTCCGCTACAGCCACCGAAATAAAGAAAGGAAAGAAAATCTCCGTATACAGCATATCTGTAAAAGATCAGGACGATGTCGAGCTTGCGGTCGGTATATTTTCATTTATGTCACTGGGGAAAGCGATAGAGATATAAGATGTATGAACTCCATATGCTCATGTTTTATATTTAACGAAAAAGTCTGTCACTGATTGTATACAATCACAATATCATAAAAAGCCCCATTTAAGCCATTCTCAGAAACAGATTGACAGACTTTTTATCCTGTAATACAATGGTTTTAGGTCAAAACAAGGGTTTTCACCTATTACTATGGCTTAAATGCAGTTGTGAGTACCTTACCTATAAGGAATGGAAACATTTTACCTCCACTTCAGTAAGTGTAGGTTTCACGTGAGTACCTTACCTATAAGGAATGGAAACTATTCTCTCCACCTCTTTGCCTTTTGCTTTAGATTGGTGAGTACCTTACCTATAAGGAATGGAAACTCGCCCTTTGCTATCTGCTTATGATATGAGGGTATTTTGTGAGTACCTTACCTATAAGGAATGGAAACATTATAAGTATCAGATTCCTTCTCTTGAAGTTTCCGTGAGTACCTTACCTATAAGGAATACACCCCAACCGGTATTTTGATATATCTGTTGGCTCTACCTTACCTTTAAACAACAAAAAACAGTAGCACCATTTTGATACTACCGCCTTTTTGTATTGTCTATATTTTATTTTCTTTTCTGATACTGTCTACTTCTTCATTTATTCCTCTAATATCTATTCCAAATCCCTTCTCACAGTTATCCTCTATGTCCTTACTTTTCAAATAATTTATATCCTTTGCAGAATCTGAATAACTATGATTTGATAAATGTACTGAAAAAGGTATGCCTTTTTGTATGACCATTTGTTTTAGACACATTCTGAGAACAGTTGATAAATCAATGCCCAGCTGATTACAAATATCTTCAGCATCAATTTTTAAATCCCTGTCAATCCTAAACTGTATTAAATCCTGCTTATTCAAATTTCCACTCTTCCCATTATCCAAGCCTCTTCAAATTCTTAATATAATTTACAATAAAATTTTTTAAGTTAATCATACTTACTCTATAGTTGGAATTTCCGTGGTTAAACACATTTCTGATTATTTTCAGAGTGCGGTGGCTTTGCAACAGAGGAACCACTTTAGCTCTAAAATCATCTAACACTATATTTCCAATCCTATCATTGTGAATATATCTGCTTTTTATTTCCAACTTATCACCTTGGTTATTGCTTCCGGGATAATAATAGCGCAAAGCATGATTTGTTAAATTTCTCCATTCTACATTCGGTTCTCTACTTCCCTCTATCAAATGATATACATAAAAAGCCAATTCCTTGCCTCTGTCTTGATTTTCAAACCTGAATTTATTCAAATATTTGTTAAATGCACTGTATTCATCCTCTCCAAAATTTTTCAGTTCTTCCCTATTAAAGTATAATATTTCTTTATCTTGATAATAATAAGGAAGCATGGATTCTATAAATGTAAGAGCCTGCTGAATCAATCCTCTGTTTACACACCAGATAATAAGGTCCAAAATATTGGGGTCTTTTAGCAGATCACCGTATTCATCTTTTATTTTTTGCTCAAAGATTCCCAATGATGTACCCTTTAATATACTGTTTCCGTCTTCACTTACTCCGGCTTCAAACTCTTCTCCAAGTTCTTTTAATCCCTCAAGGAACGGTTTTGAGTCGGACATCTGCGCACCTAATGAAATCTTTTGCATATGCTTTGTGATTTGCCTTGCGGTATTTTGTACAGCCGGATCCGCTCCGGTTAGATATGAAAACTCATTTTTACTGTCAAAGTATTCCGATAATACATCTGCATTACCGAAGTGTAGAAAATCATTGATACCTGAGAAAAAACTGAAAATATTAAAAGCAGCACTTTGGTCTTCTATTCTGCCTGAAGCCATATTTATACCCATTATCATCTTTGGTCTTATTGCTTCTCCCACTGATAACAATGAGATAACTGCACCTAGAGCAATTACTACATCCCTTAGTCCTCCATGAGTATCAATATATAGTCTGAACGATCTTTTTTCCTGATTCTTTTGACTGCGTATAAACTCTGCTGCCATTGCAATAGCTCCCAATTCATCATCCGGAAAATAACATTCCTCTTCCTTAGATGCAGGTATCAAAGGAACAGACGGATCAATTATATCCTCTTCCTGAAGTCTATGTTCAGTTGGAAGTTGATTCTTATATAATTTTATCACCTGATAGTTTATTTTATGTTTTCCTTTTTCAGGTGATTCATCAATTCTTTCTTTTAGGTAAGACACTGCACTGTGTATATTACCATTGTTGTCTGTTCCATTCTTTTCATCCTTTTCCAAGGTTTTCCTGCTGCAAAGCATTATAATATTTACCTCATCTTCAGGAGGCATTCGCTTCAAAAAATAACGTACTATACTTTCTCCTTGAGATTTGCAGTCCTCAATAATAATATCTTTTCCGTCGTTTCCTATACCTTGAAATTGATCTCCAATTTCCATTCTCGGGTGGTTTCTACCGTTAAATGTGCTGACAGCCATAAGTATTGTGGATGACATAATATATTCCTCCTCTTATAATATTTTACCTACTTTCTCTTTTCATCTTCCTTAAGTTCCATTACAGGTAATTTCTGCTCATTAATGTCTGTACTACCGGAGTTTAAAATATACTTAGGTTTATTGCCTCCCAATTTTAAATTCTCAGAAAACCACTTTGAAGAAGCCAAGTCATTTATTGCCGGAGTCTGACTCTTATCTTTTCGTTTATCTACCACATATGGGTAAGCTACTTTTGTATTTGCATCCAAATTAGTAAAAACAGTTATATCTAATATACTTCTCATGGCTTCTATTGATTTTTGCATATCAGAGAGTTCTTCTTTATGAATATTCCACTTCTCCAAATCACTGTGTATTTTTTTCGTATACTTATAATGCTCTTGGGTTTCTTCATTTTCATCAACTATACAATCATTGAAAATTCTTTCTTCAAGACTTTCTATCACAATCTTTGCACTTCCAAATCCAAGCGGTTTTCCATGTCCAAGCTTAAAACAAAAATTTCCGTCCGCTTTATTTTCACCCAAACATAATAAAGTAGCAAGTTCATCCAACTGTCTCTGTGTCAGATTCTCAAAATAGACTTTAAATTTAAAGCTTCCCTCATCAATGCCTTCCATTTTTGAGTCGATTTTTTTAATGTCCAAACTTCTTAGGGCTTTGTAATCAGGAATAAAATGTCTATAAAATTTTCTTCCTTTTATATTGCATTCAGCCGCATCATATCCCAAAGAATAATCGTTTACATCTGCATAGAATGGTAGATATGAAGGATGTGGTGTACGCAGTTCAGTAAGATTGTATTTCTTAATTGCTTTATCAATATTACCATCAAATATGGCATCAGTGATACGGATATGGCTACCAAAACCTTCCTCATCTCCTACCATACCAAATAAACTACAAGCTTTACAAAGTTTTTTCACATCATGGCATGGCATTCTGCCTTCATCATTTGTTCCCAAAATTTCATCTATTGATGTTTCATAACGAAATCTTCCAATATTGGCAAAAGAAAAATAGTACTTTACTTTTTTATTTTCACTTTTATTTTTCTTATACCATATCGGAAGTACAGCATTAGTTGCTTCTTCAAATCTCTTCAAGTCTACTTGTGTGTACCCACTGTGCTGATCTTTGTCTCCAGGTTTTCGAGAACTGACAAATTTTTGATTTGTCTTCTCATCCATATATTTTTTCTGTATTTCTTTTAATTGCTCAAAGCACTTCTCAATAACTTTAGATTCTTGTGATTCTACATTATTTTTTTCAAATATACTTTCATACTTTTTTCTATTAATATATTCGCCGATACAGTAGTAACCTAATATATATCCGTCTTTTTCATCCGCTGAAGTACCAAGTACTCTATATTGAGGTATTCTCTTTCCCTGCCTATTTTCAATATTCTTAACTACTCCTTTAAAGTAAACAGCTTCACCATAATTACCAATAACATCACTATAATTTACTGTTATCCCATTATCAAACGGTTTTGCACCATATTCTTCTATAGGAAGCAAATATCTTGTAGCTGAGTATAATTCCCATTTTCCATTTTCTTTTACCAGTAATCCGGGCAAAAAAGGGCTCTTTGTCCTTGCAGTAACATATTGCCCACTTCTTGCAGTAGAATAGCATGAATCTGTCAAGGCCTCATAAATGCTGCGAAGAGGACCTCTTATCGAGCTTCCGGGTATCACAGGCTTATCCCAAACTTTAAAAAAAGGATATGAAAAATGTTTTATCTCCCTGTTTTTCGTATTCTTTTCTTTTCTATCTTCTATCTCTTCTTTTTCCAACACATCCGGAATCAATAATGGAGTTTTGGGATATATACGACAAACAAAAACTCCTGTATGACTTTCGAGCTCTTGTTCCTGTTCTTCTCTATTTACTGTTTTGCTTCCTTCTGAAAAAGTATATGGATTTATAAAGAAAATTTTATCGCTGCTCTCATACTTATATTTTATTTTGTTATTTTTCCCATTCCACTTATTTTTATATTCGGGCATCCTTATTCTCCTTTCAAATCCTTACTATAGTCCCTTTTATCAGCACTTTCAAAGTCAACCAAGCGGTAATCCCTTATAAACGCCTGACCTGATTCATTATCCACTCCAAAATAATGACGAATTCTTATTGCGGCTCTGTCTAAATCCGCTATATCTTTTGGAAGATTATAACTTCCGCCGGCTGTTGTATTCATTACCCCGGGAGCTTTGTTTGACCTGCTTGTATCAATGTCAAGAAGCTGTACTTCATCAAAGTAGTCCACGCCTTCTTCTTTGTTGTCATCTTCCTTCTGGCATCTATAACTGAAATCTTTTCCTATATCACTTCTAAAGAGCTTCCATTCTTTGTTCTTGTCAAAAACACGAAGTTCCAGCAGCTTATTCACGTTTTTAATAATGTCTTTATTCCAAATACCTATATCAAATTTATCCGTATACTGTGCAACAAAGAATGTACCGTCTGTAGCATCAGGAAAGTCTTCATTTATCTCATTTAACACTTTTTCTATATCATTATTTTTGACCTGTATGTGTTCCATCCTCTGTCTCCTTTTTTCCAATCAATGCTTTCAAAGTCTCATATAGCTTGTCAAATACTACAGAGTTTGTTTCACCCTCAAGCTTACCTTCGTTCAGTTTTACTCCGTTTATTTCCAGTATGGAAAAAATACCTCTTCCCACAGATGTTGCTCCTCCGACTGCCAAATATCCTTCATGGAGGTCGGTTAATGTGGCCGCCAAAGCATTGATAAAATCATCCGAATATACCACAGCTGTATTATAAGGATCTCCAAAACTTATATCCAATGTAGTTTCCCCACCTATATATATTTTCTCTGTAAACAATGCGCCTTCTGCAGTACTTCCAAGGAATCTGTCGATAGCATTTCTTGAGATTTTTTTAAACTGCCCACCTGTCAGTTTGCTTTCATTAAAATAAATAAGTGACTTCTCTTTTACTTTACTGTTTACAGTACCGAAATAATAATAAGTTTGAATATCATCTTTACCTCTTTCAAATTTTTTGACCTTACTGCAATCAATCAGCTCTTCCATTCTATGGCCTATAGCTCCTGCCCAAGTGGTGCCGGGAATAACCGCCACCTCTTCCGATCCGTTCTTATCAAACTTTACAGTTGTCAGCTGCTCTTGATCAGGAGAAGATTCCTCATCACTGCATTCTGTGCTGTATCTTCTTATAGAAAGTCCTCCTTCCAATCTTAGTTTTAATGAAAGCTTATTATTATCTTTTAATGTCCATTTTTTATCTTCATTTAGAGTCTTTATCATATCTTCATATGAATCGCCAACTTTCCATGACTCGTCATCAAAAAGATTGAATTCCAACCAATCCTCTATACCATTATCAGGATTTTTTACAAGTTCAAAGCTTCTTCTGATGATTTCTACATCACATATTTTGCCATATCCCCTGGTAGTCTTTGCACCGAATCTGATATCCGTTTCTTTCCAGATTTTTGCAATATTTGTCAGCACTTCATCAGCTTTTACTTTTTCATTTATGTCCGATTGTTCCTCGGATATCTCTATAAAAGTTTGAAACTTACAATCACCTTCCAAAATTTCCCGGTCAAATTTTGCCTGTTTTTTTGCACTTTTATACTCATTTAGGGCAACACCGTCCCTTTGAGAAATACGGTATTTAGGATTTCCGTCCTTATCTTTATTATCTCCTACTAAAGTGGCATCATAAAATATGATTCTACTCTCTATAATATCGTCGTCACTATTGAACTTATTTCCTGTATTGGTTGGTGAATATCCAAAGTAATACTTCCACGCCTTCTCATCCATAATCCCCTGACAGGCTTCTCTAAGCACTCCGGCTACAGCACTTCCAGGAATATAAGGAATCCCCCTTGCATCACGTAAAATATCCTGATCTGTAATATCATTTCTTCCACTGCCGATACATAAAGGAGAGTCCGGTTGAAAGGTTATTTTTAAATAATGTTTTTTTATAATTTTCCCCATTTCACTGCTCCTGCTAATTAAATTTTTTCAAATACTTTTGATTTGCCAACAACTCAAGCATCAAGTTACCCCACCAACCAAGAATATGTGAATTAACTTTTTTCTCATCCGTCAGTTGGCATAACAAGCTGTATATTCTGCATTTTTCCGATTCATTATACTTATCCGTGTTTGCTCCAAGTATCTTTTTAATATCCAAACTGCCTAAATCATTTTTATCAGGTAGCTTTGTCCCGAAGAATCTCTCTGCAACTTTTCCGATCTCATTTCTTTCCGTATCACGCTTTATAGATACAATACGTTTTGCAAAATCAATATACTTCTCATTTGCAACCGATTCACTGTCAGGTAAAGTCTCTTTTACCATAAGATTCACACGCCCTATGGTAGATGGAGACATGATAAGCTTTGAATTGTCTTTATCCATTTTTACAAGCATATCTTCAAGTATATTTTGGTAAAGTACTTTATATAAGCTCTGTTTTAATATCTCTTTGACCTCATCATTAATATTAGAAAGCTCATTATCAGCTTTTGTAGATTTATTATCTTCATTATCCACTTTTAATTCGTATGGAAGTTCATCTCCTTTATAAATACTGACCTTCCCGAAGCCCTCTAAATTTCGTTCGCCTACATAATAATTTTTGATATCGACATCTTTCTCTGCTTTATATACAAATGTAGAACCTGACTCTATTCCTGCAATAGGAGCTTTTCTAAGATTCCAAACACCCGAATAACCATATATCATTGCAGGCTGTATGGAACAGAACGGGTAATCAGTCTCTCCTATTTGAATATCTTCATCCGCTTTTTCATTTAATAAGCCAAGCTGCTCTCCTATAATTTTATATACCTTCTTCGGCTCCTGTGTATATCCGTAATCATCAGAAAAAATACCTCTTGAAGCCAATGAAACATATATCAGCTCGCCTTTTTTAACATTAAAATCATTGATTATGTCGGTATTTAGCGATATAATACGGCATTTTCCATACTGCGCAGTCTTTGACTTTCCGAAACTGAAATTTGTCTTTCTTAAAAGGTTCAAAATAAGTTCATAATCCCTTCTGCCGCATATAATATTTCCTGCAAAGATTTGTCCTTCTTTCAATGCAGTCTGTGAATACAGCAGGGCATCATCACCTCTTCTGTGGTGATAGATGACCCTTTGCTTCGGCTCACAATCTAAAATATTCAATGAACCGGACTTATTTAATTTTTCAAGGTGTATATATTTGCCTTTTAATTTCTTTGGTTGATTTCCGTTTGCAGGATTATAGTCATCACTGCTATAACCTTGATTCTCTGAATATTTTAAGCTGTTTACATATTTCTTGCTTTTTTTCATCTTGTTTATGAATGAAGGTGCCGGATAAAAATTATGTTTTCCATCTGAAATATTAAAATCAGAATATATGGTATCTCCGTTTAAAAACAAACGAACAAACTCTTCATCATCTGCACTGTTACCCTCTATACCAAGATAGCTTCCTGCCAAAGTCCCCAACACAGACTTACCGGAAATATACTTAAGTGTAGTATTTTTATCATCTCCACTGATTATCAATGGCCCAAGATTTTCAAAAAATACAGTAATATTAAGTTTTTGATTTAAATCTTTATTTATTTCTACATTTTCAACAATTTTAATATTATCTTTTGTATCGGCTGCTTTATCCTCTGCCTTAAACTCGCATTTTACACATCCAAGTCCACGATTTCTATTCATACCTATATGACGAAGTGACTTACATATCTGTTTTAATTTATCTTCTTGACCATCCGGGTATTCTACCTTTGCAATGAACTCAAGTCTGTTTTCTTTATCAAAAGGTGAAAATTGATGGATGATTCTTGTAAATCTAAGTGAATTGTCATCCGCAACACCGTTTTCCATCCTTGTTTGCGCCTTCACATCGGAAAAAAGATCCAGTACTTCATAAGGTGATATATATTTTTTAATTTTTTTATTTTCTTGTAGAAGTTTCAGACCCACCTTTATCTGTTCATATCCTGATATATACGCATTCTCAATTTTGATACCCTTTGTAGAATCATCGCCGCTTACTCCAAACAGATAATTTAAAGGATCTGTAGATTCTTCCCACAATCCCGAGTCACTTAAAAGTTTTGCACATTCTCTTAAACACCCCTTCAGTCTTCTTGCCGGTATAAAAGGAAGTCCAAGATCATCATGCTCTACCTCGGAGTCAATAGTTCCATAGTATGAATATCCGTTTCCCGAACATAGATCCGAGTACAGTGTAATATGTATTTCACCTTGTTTTTTATTCTGCATTTTCTTCTTCCTCTTCTTTTGCCTTTCCATATCCTGTATCATACATACGTACAAGATCCTTTAGGAGTTTCTTATTATTTATAAAATACTCAACACTCTCAATATCTGATTTAAATCCCATGCTTTCCTTTTTATCTTTGGACATATGAGCTATAATTCGTCTAAGCTCTGTTCTTAGTGCTGATTCCGAAAGCGATACGGGGATTGCCAAACCTTTAATATTGCTTCTGCCAAGAAGTGAAAGCTTTGTATGGAAATCTTCAACATCTCCCAATGTAAGGAGATTATCCCCTTTCAGCTTTTCTATTATTTTTTTATTATCAGCCTCTTCTGTTGCTTTTCCTTTTTCCCAAGGCGGCAAGTTTTTATTTTTTACAGGTTTATAGTGATATGATGTCTTTTCTTCAATATTACTTTCCACCAACCAAGGTCTTGAATTATCATCATCTCCATTTTCTTTGCGAATATCACTTAACTTAAAGCCTATTCCGCCTTGACAGTACTCAAAGTCCATAAGATTGGCCAATGTCAAGCCATTTTCCTTCATATAATTTTTGCAGGTATCCTCACAGCACTGCTCAGCAATACGGTATGCATCTGAGAATGGTGTATGACTGTGGAAAATAGCCGCTCCGGCACATGATGAATATGGTGAAGGTATCTTTGAAAGATATTCTTTTATAATCTCATAAGATTCATCGGCTCTACATATGATAGTCATCTCATCTCCGGCTCCGATTAGGATTCTGCTTCTAAAATGTTTTTTATCTGAGGACTGCTTCTCATCTTCTTTTAACATATCCTTCTTTCTGTCATCAATAAAAGTTTTCTGTATTTTCTTGGAAAATTCTCTAAGTAAATTTACGCAGTCGTCATAATTTTTCTTTCCATTTAAGCATGCCTGTACCTTGGCACCCATAGCATTTCCGTCAATATAAAATATTGCCAACATGCTGTCTTCACCCTTTGTCTCGGCCACGATATTGTCTAATATCGTCTCACCCATCTCATCACTATGCTTCCCGGCTTCTTCCCAATATTTTTTCAGCTTGGCATTTGTCTCTGTAGAACATTTAAAATATGACTTTCCTGAAGCACTGATATCTTTCGGTGCATGATCATACATATAAGTCAAAGGCATTGATGATACCGGAGATGTCTGTACTATAGGCAAACTTCCATATGGCTGTGTACAAAGTGCAGTGCTTTCACGAAATCTGTGCCTTTGATACAGCCTCTCATAATCTCCCGGATTCTTGGAATCATCACTATGGTAGTTATCTTCTCTAATGTTTCCGATATATGTGGCAACTACTCTTAAAGTTCCTATCTCTTTAAGTATTTTCTTTGTAAAAATCTCTGTGGTCTTTTTCATTGCTTCTTCATTCTTATAAAGCATCAAAAAGTTTCCACCTCCGTCATAGACAATCTCACCTATATACTGATTACCGTTCATTCTCTCTTCAAATTCCTTGAAGCTGAATTTCTTAAGTTTATCTTCATTCGGATCATACCTAAAAACAGCATCACTACCTTTAAATTCTTCATTTATACAATCTCTATATACCTTTGCGGCATCATATAAGTAATCTTTAAACAAATCTCTGATTATTAAAGATGCTCCAACAATCTCCTTTAACTTTGAACTCTTATAAATAAATTCCTGTTTTCCTCGTATATCATACATACAAAGGACATAATCTTTTTCAGCCATAGCTTCTCCTTTAACAATATCACTTTTAAGACTTTGGTATCAGATCTGTTCAAACATCCCGAATCCTTGAGAATTCCTTGAGCCCAAACCTGTATCATATAAAAACTGCAAGCTTTCTATATCCGACTTTAACGTAAAACTTCCCTTCCAAGCCGTTATAAATATTTCACCTCCGAACTTTGTTACATATTTATTTCTTGCTATGTTAAAATCCTTATGTGGAAGTAAGAAGATTCCTGTACTGTTCTTTTTTCCTACTACAGCTTTAAATTTTCTTTGAAAGTTCTTTGTTAAGTAGTAATTAAAGTACGGATCTGTCGGTTCAAGATAATTTGTTTTTGTTTTCTCACCTTCCCGATATGCAATATCTACACAAACAGGTGACAGCATTCTGATTTCCAACTCTTCATCCAATATCTTGGTATTAGTAACCTCATATCGAATCAGAAAAATTCTCTGTCCTGCCAGTTCAAATACTTCTTCATTTTCCAATGCCTGCGCAAGTACCTCGCAGAAAAAAGGAACAGGACTTCTTATTTCCCACTCTATAACATTGTCAAACATTATTTTAGAACCCGACACTTGAAAATGACCATTCAACAAGCTGAATACAAAGAGTTTGAAACTTTGTCCTTCGGTTTGAAATCCTTTATTATGCAGAAAATCTGAGAATTCAGGATATTCAGAGAGTCTTTTATAAATAAATCCCTGTAGAATATGATGATATGAAATAGGTAACGCAAGCTTATCCTCTATCTGAAAATATAGTTTAAATTCCATGTCTGCTCCTTTATAAGCTCTTTTTTAATATCTTCTAAACTGTACAAATTCAAAAAGCATCTCTTTATGATATTTTCCTTCATCATCTTTCCACTCTTTGACATTGCGTTTACTGCAAGCTGCAACTAGATCTATACCTTCATTTTTTAACAGAGTTACCAATCTGAATGATAAAGTAAACTCTCCTTGTAAAAGTACTACCTTGTCATTAAGCGCTAATATTTTTTCTTTATATTCACTTGCCATGGCATCCAATTGTTCTTCCGTATACGCCGGATCTACAGGAGGAAAAGGAATCTCCTTGATATCTCCATAAATACTTGCTGCTTTTTTTTGTTTTTCGTCCCACATATCATATGGATGATTGGTAAAGTTAATCATGACTTACTCCTTTTATTTGATATAATTTTTCCATAAAAATATCCGGCACCAAGTATGCCGGATATTAAAATCAGATTTTCAATTTTGTGCTTTGTATAGTATTTAATATAATATCCCTCTTACTGTTTTGGCTTATCCATTTTCGAAGGTACTTTTTATATTAAATAAAGTTATCATTACCAATAATTAAGCTTTATCATAGTACTGTCTTTGTTATATAGCTGATAATATAACGGTACAAACTTTATATTGATTGGTAAATAATTAAATATATCTAAACAATATCGTAAGTTTTATTTATGGAAATGTCAATATGTTTATTTTTAAACTCTAATATCCAGACTTTCTGCCGAAGTTTTGTACCCACTCAAGAGTACCGTTATTGTTGTAGCATCCTACTCCTATAGAATCAAAGTCCTTATTGAGAATATTTTTCTTATGTCCTTCCGAATGCATCCATGAATCCATAACAGCTGCAGGATCTTTTTGTCCTTCTGCAATATTTTCTCCCCAATGATTATATCCGCTTGGAAAAGCTGAAAAACAATCCGAACCGTCAGGTCTGTCATGTGAGAACAACTCCGCAAGCTCATTGGCACGCAAGTGAGCTGTATCCATCAAGCTGTCATCCTTCTTTAATGGCGGAACACCGCGCTTTGCTCTCTCCGCGTTGACAAGTTCTATAACCTTATCCTCATACTCGTCTGTTGATATTTGCTTAGGTTTTTCATCGGAATACAGCTTTGACCAATCAAAACCGCTATTGTTCGAATTATTATTACCAGTACCGCTGTTATCCGAATAATTATAGGTATATGTGTATGTATTTGAATTATTACCTGCGTTATTATTTCTTTTATACGATGAATTAGTGTATTCTATATTCGGCTGATATGCACCGGTACTGTCTACATAGTATCCGTCAGGTGTATATGTATTCGCATCCATACGACCGCCGTTTGAAGGATTCAAATAATACCATACATTATTAAGTGAGATCCAACCGACACGCATATTTCCGTTTACAGCGTCCAAATAATACCAACCGCCGCCATAATTTAGCCAACCTGTTTGCATATACCCTGAAGCACCCATGTAATACCAAGTATTATTTATATCAATCCATGATGACTGTACATAGGAACCGTCGGAATATTCAAACCACCAACCTATCCCGTTTCTCTGCCAGCTTCCTACACTTGCAAAAGCAGGTACCGTCATAGCCACAGTTCCGGCCAACAGCGCCGATGCAAATAAAACACCCTTTCTCATAACATTTTCTCCTTTTACTCTACAAAAAAACATCTACGACACATATAATGCCATAGATGTATTTTAAAACTGTTAAATAAAAATGTAAAGACGGTTACGATAAAGTCTGTGACTTTATTCCATATATGCACCCTTCATCATGCCATTTATCCCTCCTACTCCTTACTGAAAATATATTAAAAAGATGTCGGACAAATACCCGACATCCAAAAATTATACCGCTTTTCCTGTATATAGCTGATAATATCTCCCCTTTTGTTCCAAAAGACTTTCATGTGAACCGCGCTCTATTATTCTGCCCTGCTCCAAAACCATTATTACATCCGAGTTTTTGATTGTTGAGAGCCTGTGTGCTATAACAAATGTTGTTCTTCCCACCATAAGTGAATCCATACCGCTTTGAACAAGCTGTTCCGTTCTTGTATCAATTGATGATGTAGCCTCATCAAGTATAAGTACAGGCGGGTCAGCCAAAGCCGCTCTTGCAATCGAGAGGAGCTGTTTTTGACCCTGTGAAAGATTGGCGCCTCCCTCATGTAAAAATGTATTGTACCCGTCCGGAAGTCTTTCTATAAAGCCGTCCGCATTGGCAAGTCTTGCAGCCGCTCTGCACTCCTCATCTGTAGCGTCAGGACGCCCGTATCTGATATTTTCCATAACGGTATCCGAGAAAAGGTTGGTCTCCTGAAGTACAACTCCCAGAGATCTTCTCAAATCGTCCTTTTTAATCTTTTCTATATTGATGCCGTCATATCTGATCTTGCCGCTTTGAATATCATAGAATCTGTTTATAAGATTGGTGATAGTTGTTTTTCCGGCACCTGTAGAACCTACAAACGCAATCTTTTGTCCCTTATTTGCATAAAGATTTATATCATGAAGCACTATCTTATTCGGAACATAGCCGAAGTCCACATCCTCAAAATCTATATTTCCCTCAAGTTTTGTATAGATTAAGCTTCCGTCACTGTGTTTATGCTTCCATGCCCATATGCCGGTTCTCTCATCAGATTCAGAGATATTTCCGTTTTTGTCTTCCTTGGCATTTACCAAAGTAACATAGCCCTCGTCACCTTCCACAGGCTCGTCCATAAGGTCAAATACTCTCTTACTGCCGGCTGCAGCCATAACTACGGCATTAAGCTGCTGTGATACAGTCATAAAAGGTCTGTTAAAAGCTTTTACAAGTGAAAGGAATGCGGCAATAGTACCTACAGTAACTCCCATATGTCCGCTTATTGCAAAGTATCCGCCAACGACAGCTATTACAACATAGCTTAGGTTGCCTATCTGAGCAACTATAGGCATAAGTATATTTGCAAAACCGTTTGCCTTTGTAGACGCATCATATAAGTCATTATTTATCTTTACAAATCCCTCTATGTTCTTCTCTTCATGGTTGAACACCTTAACGACCTTCTGACCGCTGATCATCTCTTCTATATATCCGTTTACCTTACCTAAAGTACTTTGCTGTATGCCGAAATACTTTCCTGAAAGACCTGCAGCCTTACCTGAAGCCTGTACGGAAATAAAAATCATTATAACCGACACTACAGTCATTATCGGACTTAGAATAACCATGGTGATAAATACCGCCACAAGTGAAAACAGTGCTTCCACAAGCTGTGGGAACGATATACCTATAAACTGACGAAGCGTATCCGTATCATTGGTGTATATCGACATGATATCACCATGTGAATGTGTATCAAAGTATCTGATAGGAAGTTTTTCCATATGTGCAAAAAGATTTCTTCTTATCACTCTCATGGTACCCTGTCCTACATTTACCATTATCCTGTTGTAGGTATAGTTTGCAACCACACCTAACAAGAATATGCAAATAAGTCTTAACAGCTCTTTTGCAAGAGGAGTAAAATCAGGATTTGTCTCCTTTGTAAGCGGAGTTATATAATTATCTATAATCTGTTGCATGGAAGAAGCGCTTATAGAGCTTACTATCGCGGAAATAATAATACAAATAAATACCGCAATAATACTCTTTGTATAATTCTTCATTACAAGTGAAATTACACGCTTCATGCTCTTACTTGCAACCACCTGTACAGTCTGGCTTATTCCACCCTTTTCTCTGTTTATTTCCGACATTATGCACCTACCTTATCAAAATCTGCATTGCCTTCCGCCTGTGCATTTGCTGTGGACCTGTATATCTCATTTGTCTCAAGCAGTTTCTCATGAGTATCAAATCCGACTACCTGACCTTTTTCAAGTACAATTATCTTATCAGCATCCTTTATAGAGGATATTCTTTGTGAAATAATAATCTTTGTTATATCAGGTATCTCTTCTCTAAATGCTCTTCTTATCTTGGCATCCGTAGCCGTATCTACAGCTGATGTGGAGTCGTCAAGTATAAGCACCTTGGGATTCTTTAAAAGAGCTCTGGCAATACATAGTCTTTGCTTTTGACCGCCTGAAACGTTTGCACCGCCACGCTCTATCCATGTATCATATTTTTCAGGCATTCTCTCTATGAACTCATCCGCACAAGCCAGTTCACAGGCTCTCTTTACCTCATCCAATGTGGCATTTTCATTACCCCAACGAAGATTTTCAAGTATTGTATCTGAAAACAACTCATTCTTTTGTAAAACTACACTTACCGCGTCTCTAAGTGCTTTCAGATCGTAGTCCTTTACATTCTTGCCGCCTATATATACGCTTCCGGCTGTTGCATCATAAAGTCTCGGTATCAAATTTATAAAGGATGTCTTTGAACTTCCTGTTCCGCCCAGTATTCCTATAGTCTGTCCTGAAGCTATATGTATATTTATATCTGAAAGTACAGGTTTACCCATACCGGCCTTATAAGAAAAGCTCACATTGTCAAAGTCTATGCTTCCGTCTGCTACTGTTTTGCAGGCATTTTCCTTTGAAGTTATATCGCTTTTTTCTTTTAAAACCTCTGCAATTCTTTTTGCACTTGCCTCAGACATTGTAATCATTACAACTGTGAATGAAAGCATCATAAGTGATATAAGTATGCTCATTACATATGAAAACAGTGATGTAAGTGCACCTGTTGTCAAGCTTCCTGAGGTAATTTGGCTTGCACCGAACCATGAAAGCGCTATTATACAGGCATATACCGTAAGTATCATAAGAGGGTTATTAAGTACTATCCTTGATTCAGCCTTTACAAAAAGCCTATAGATATTTGTAACGGCAACCTCAAACTTGGATATTTCTCTGTCCTCCTGTACATATGACTTTACAACTCTTATTCCTGAGATATTTTCCTGTACATTTGCATTAAGTGCATCGTACTTTTCAAAAACCTGATTGAAAAGTCTTACGGCACTTGTCATTATGATGATCAGTGCCAAAGAAAGGAAAAATGTTGCAATAAAGAATATAATTGACATTCTTCCGGATATGGTTACCGTCATTATAAGTGCAAATACAAGAGTTGCCGGTGCTCTCATAAGCATTCTAAGTACCATCTGATAAGCATTTTGGATATTTGTGATATCTGTAGTAAGTCTGGTTACAAGACTTGCTGTCGAGAAATTGTCAATATTTGAAAATGAAAAATTTTGAATATTTCTAAACATCGCTTCACGCAAATTTCTTGCAAAACCTGATGAGGCCTTTGCGGCAAATAATCCGGCAGCCACTCCGCAAAGCAGTCCCAATATTGCAAGTCCTATCATCACGGAACCGTATTTTACTACCGCACCGTAATCTCCCTTCATGACACCCCTGTCAATTATAAAGGTCATCATATATGGTATTAAAAGTTCAAATACCACTTCACCCAATATAAACACAACTGTGAGCAAGGAAGCGGTCTTGAATTCTTTTATATGTTTTGCCAATTCCTTTAACATATTTTCTCCTTTCTTGAATAAAAAAAAAATTGCACAAAATGTACAATCTTTTTAAAAAATGTAATACCTATCAATATAAAGATACATTTCATGCAGAAAAAGGGACTTGAACCCTCATGATATTGCTATCACACGGACCTGAACCGTGCGCGTCTGCCAATTCCGCCATTTCTGCTTATAACACCACGCGAGAGAAACTCACGTGGTAAGTATAATACAATATTTAAAATTATGCAAGCTTTGACTTAGCAACTTCAGCTAACTTTGTAAAACCTGCAGGATCGTTTACAGCTACATCTGCAAGGATCTTTCTGTTCATATCAACGCCTGCAACCTTAAGTCCGTGCATAAGCTTTGAGTATGAAAGTCCGTTCATTCTTGCTGCAGCATTGATTCTTGCGATCCAAAGCTGTCTGAACTGTCTCTTTCTCTCTTTTCTACCTGCGTAAGCACTTGCCAAAGCTCTCATTACAGACTGCTTTGCAATTCTGTACTGCTTTGAACGAGCTCCTCTATATCCCTTTGCAAGTTTTAAAACTCTATTATGTCTTTTCTTTGCATTTAAAGCACCTTTAACTCTTGCCATTTAAAAACCTCCTAACCCTTCGTCAACTTATAGATATGGTAAAATTTTCTTCATAACCTTTGCATTTGTTGCATCTGTTACGATATCTTTTCTAAGATTTCTTTTTCTCTTTGTTGACTTCTTAGTTAAGATATGTGACTTATAAGCTTTGTTTCTTACAAGCTTACCTGTTCCTGTTTTCTTAAAACGCTTTGCTGCTGCTCTACTTGTCTTTAGCTTTGGCATAATGAATCCTCCTTTTATTACAATATCTTTAAGCCTTCTTTGCTGATAAAAACATTACCAAACTTCTTCCTTCCGCCTTAGAAGGTTTGTCGATTGTCGCCACATCTGAAAGAGCCTCGGCAAAATCATCCAAAATATACTTTGACTTGAACATTCTTGCCATCTCTCTACCTCTGAATCTTAGAGTAACTTTAACTTTGTTTCCTTTCTCCAAGAATTTTCTGGCAGAACCGACTTTTGTATTAAGATCATTAGTGTCAATATTCGGCGATAAACGAACCTCTTTTATTTCTATTGTCTTTTGCTTTTTCTTTGCTTCCTTATCTTTTCTGGCAAGCTCATATCTGAATTTACCATAATCAATAATTTTACAAACAGGGGGTTTTGCCGTTGGTGCAATAAGAACCAAATCCAAACCTGCTTCCTCTGCTTTATCTCTTGCTTCGTTTATTGAAACTATACCTAATTGTTCACCCTCTGATGAAATAAGACGAACCTCTTTAGCTTTTATCTGTTCGTTAATCAATTGTTCGCTAATGTCTTTATACCTCCATTTTCTTTACCAATATAAAAAGGCAGATAGAAAACCATCCGCCCATAAAAATAATCATAACCTTGTATCCGACAAATATATTCACAATCTATCAGATATAAACAAACGTTATAGACCATAGTCACGCAATTGTGCTTGGTGAGGCGAACCTGCTTTCTTTCAACGTTTGTTATTCTACCATTTCTAAAGTCGGCAGTCAATAGCCTTTTCTTACTTTTTTATTACATTTTTCTTATGGATGAACTACTTCATATCCTTCCACATCGTAATAGCCTGCCGGGTCCTTGTCACCGCCAAACCATACATGTGAATAGTTCTTATCCATTGCCACACCTACAGTCTTTATAAACGACCATTCACCTTCTCCGATAATAACTGCATTATGTCCCGGTGAACTCTTCCAAAGATCAAGTGCAAGCTGTGGGTCGATACCTATACTGTGATATACGGAAATCTCATATCCGCTTCCTTTATAATCTGTAAGTTCACCGGGCTTATCCCACATTATTTCTGCGTGTGCGTGATCCGGAGTATATGCTCCGCCGCTCCAATTGCCGAAATGTGACCAGCTGTGTAAATTTCCCTGTATACCTCTCTCATCAAGCTGAAGCCTTGGAGTGTAGTCATGAGAATCCTCTACATGGGCTCTGGCAACAGTTGTCAAAGATTTTGAAAACGACAACTTGGACAGACCGAGGCTTTCCCTGTATTCATTTATAAGATAATAAAGATTGGCTTCCTCATCGCTTAATGAAAGCTTTTTAAGTTCGTTTACCACCTTTGTTCTTTCATCCTGCTCGCCTGTATTGTCATTTGATATAACTGTGGTCATAGGATCTGTAACAACTCCACCGGCAGGTACTACCTGATTTGACTGTGTGCTTGTATTTTGTTCATTATTCTCAGGCTGTTTACCGCTTTGATCATCACTGTCAGGTGAAATATTCTCTAAAACCTTGTCCGTATCCGCAACAGGTCCTATATTGTTTTCTGTAGCGGCCACATGACCGTTGTGTGAGTCGTTATTATCAATACTACTTGTATCCGAAGTTTGTGCCTGTGTACTTTCAGTATTGTCAGTCTCCACTCCCGGACCTACCAAATTTTTAAGTTCATCTTCATCGTCGGCAGGCTTTTGTATATTGCTTACAATACTCTTTTGATTGGCGGATTTTGACTCCTCTATTTTTTCTCCGTTTTCACGCACATACTGTCCGTCAGGAGTCCTTGAACTGACAAGCATAGCTCCGTCAGAGCCGACGTAGTAATTGTCCACCCATGAATCCTCTACCATATATCCGTTGTCATCAAAATAATACCACTTGTTGTCCAAACTTTTCCAAGAATCACTTGGGTATGAACCGTCAACCTGCACATACCACCATCCTCTTTCATCTTTTTGCCAACCCTGTACCAAAGGATCCGCCAGTGCGATTAACGACAAAAAACAACTTGTCAATAAAACTAAAATAAGCCCCAAGATCTTCTTGCTCAAACTCATAGCCAACTCCAAATCTTTCGTAATTTATAAGAATATATTAACACATCTTTACATCTATACACAATAGAAAGATTATGTATACTATTATATTGTTTCAAAGGCGCACAGTATATCATAATTTATTTCTGTATAAAATGCTCTTCTAAGATCAGAATAAGATGTGTATCTTTTCAGTAATACCATCATCTTTGTAATGGTAGCTTCAAGTGTCATGTCATAGGCTTCAATAAGATTAAAATCCTTCTTTACTTTTTGTCCTACCTGATAAATTTCCATGTTGGAACCCTCGTTGACCACCTGAGTCGCCATCACAATAAACTTACCCATCTTTTGCCACTTTTCCATCTCCGCATAAAACTTTTCAAGTACATTGTCGGGGATACCGCCCACTCCGAAACTTTCTATTACGATACAGTCATAGTTTTCAAAAAGGTACTCAAGCATCCCTTCCCTCATTCCGGGAATCACCTTAAGTACACATACCGAATCATTAAGATCAAGGAAAAACCTCACCCTCTCTCTCATAGGTATGTAAGGAATATACCTTATGATATGTTTTTCCTGTATTCTTGCAAGTATAGGAAAGTTCACACTGTGAAATGCGTTAAAAGATCTTGCCATCATCTTCTTTGCCCTTGTACCGGCGATAACATTCCCGTCAAATACCAATACTATATTTTGGGAGTAATCGTCACAGGCGTAGAGTATACTGTCTCTTAAATTGACCTTTGCATCAGTACCGTCTATATTTATCGGCTTTTGTGCTCCCGTTATAACTATAGGTTTTCTTGAATTTTGTATCATATAGCTTAGTGCCGCCGATGTGTACGCCATTGTGTCCGTTCCGTGCAATATCACAAACCCGTCATAAAAATCATAATTTTTCTTTATTGTGCCTGCAATATCTATCCAAATCTTAGGTGTAATATTTGTCGAATCGATATTGCAGATTTGAAGCACATCTATTTCACAAAGCTTTTCCACCTCAGGTACATATGTCAAAATCTCCGGTGCGCTAAGTGCCGGAGAAAGTCCTTCTCCCATCTGCTTTGACGCAATAGTACCGCCGGTTCCAATCACTAAAATTTTCTTCATATTCTCTCCTTGTCAGTATATAAGAATACAGTCAAACAGCTAAAAAAACAAGTATTATTGATTACAAAAAAATGACGCCCCGATTTCTCGGGACGCCATGGGCAATAATTTTTAGGTAGTTTGATTGTGGAATTTTACTTCCACGCTCCGGTATCATTCACATGAAATCCGTCCGGAGTATCTTCATTTATGAACATAGAGCCTAAAGGCCTTATGTCTTTGTTGTCGCCATAGTTCCAACGACCTGTGCTGTTGTCAAAGAACCATGTCTGAGCAGGCGGATTCGGATTGAAGTAATACCAATTTCCGTCAATTTTATCCCATGAGATATGCATATGTCCGTCGGCTCTGTCAAGGAAATACCATCTGCCGTCATCAGGATCATGATGCCATCCCTTTATCATCTCTCCGAAGAATCCGTCATGGTTCATTGAAAGGTAGTACCACTTATTTGTGGCTCTGTCTAAAAACCATCCGCTGTCCATGATACCGTCCTCTTCAAAGTGATACCACTCTTCCTTGGTTCTTCCCTCATAGGTGTAGCTTAACTTCTGCCAGCCTGTAACTCTCTCTCCGCTGTTTAACTTAAAAATCCACTTTGAATTATCAAGATTATTTTTCGCCTCTTCAGGATTTATAAGTTCCCAGTTTCCACTAATTCCTACAGCGATAGGTGTCTGTGCACCGAGGGTCTTTGATTTGCCTGCAGCGCCCAAGCCTCCACGGCCGCCACCGCCGCCTGAAGATCCGCGTGAATGAGAACCGTTTGAGCTTCCGCCGTTACTCTTCTTTCCTGCATTCTTAAGTGCAAGCTCAAGTGCATCATATGCCGCCTTTAACTCTCCTGTTGAAGCCTTTCTGTTGATTTTATCAAGCACAGCTTTAGCCGCATCTATAGCGTTTTGCAGCATACCTGTATTGGCAACATTAGGAAGAGCCGCTCTTGCCTGATTTATAAGATTTGACAAATCTGTTGCAGCCTGATTTCTGTCGACTCTGTCATTTGAGAAGAACAGATAAACTGTGGCATCCGCTAAAACTCTTGTAGTTGTATCGGTAGGTACAAATGAATCTCTGTCATCACTTACACCCTCATAATGCCATGTGATACCATTGTTATCTATATAATCTCTTGTAAGATTTGCAGTGTAGAGATTTGCATAATCTTCAATTACTCTTGTCTGTGCAATATGAAGAGTCGAAACAAGGTGATTGTCTCTTGCATCTCTTACCAAAACAGTTCTTACATCGTCAGGAAGCGTATATCCGAGTGCATAAGTGGAACCGTTTGAAACTGTAAGTGTAAACTCACCGTTATATGTAGGTGATGTAAAGTCCACTCCCGTATACGGACTTATACTTGAACTTCCGGCGTTTGAAGGTGAAGCAAGACTTCCTCCAAGCTCATAGAATCCGTAGTTTCTGTTGCCAAGCAGCGCTCCCGTTACAATATTTGCATCAAATGTGATATTGTTTCCGCTAGGGTCTGTATAGTCTTCCCATACACCGCTTACAGGATTCTTCTTTTGTACATTGAATGTAAGTAAGAATACAGATCTGAAGCTGTCGTCTGTCTCGTTAGCGATAGCATTTCTTGTAGCTACAGGTATACTTGATTTTATTATCTGTATTCTGAAGTCTCCGGCTTCATTAACCATCGGATATACCACACCTACATCCTGATTTGAATGTATACTGTCAACATAATCCTTAGCCCATGTATTTCCTGACGGTGAAGCGAATACACTCTGCAATCTTACAGGTGCATCAGGCATTGTAAATGAAATTCTGTCTCCTGAAATATTGTAACTTCTAAGTCCGCTTATTACATTCCAGCTTTGGAAAATATTGCTGTTAGTATCAATCGGTGCGGCTTTGATCTCAACATTTGTACCTGCCGCTACTCCCTGTAAAGGATTTGCTGCAGTAGCATTGCTGCCGTTGAAACGAAGCAGACTGTACTGTGGATTTGCATCTGCAATGATTGTGATATCACTGTTTGCATTAGGTATTGAAAGATTTGCAGTACTTACATCTGTAGGTACTGTAGTAGTCTGCCTTGTTACAAGGTCTATATTACTTCCTGTAGGTCTTGCCACTATCTGATAGTTTACATCAGGATCAAGGTTTTCAAATACAAGGTCACTTCCTGTAGGTGTTGTAAACGGATATACCACTCCGCCGGGTCCTATCAGCGCATAATCTGTATTTGCCGAAAGAGGTGAAACTGTAATCTTTGCTTTACCGCGGTGATTTGCATCCACCTCAACAAGAGGATTTATCGCAGTAGGTATTGTAGCCGATGTAGGTGTCGAAACATCGCTTCTTGGTATAGGCATTCCTACCGATACCACCGCACTTGGCAGTGCCGTATATACCTGATAATTTTGTCCCGGATTAAGCGCAGGGTCTGCTATCTCACCGCCTGTTGAAACAAGGTTTGCACCGTTTACTACACTCACTACATTTCCGCTGACAGGGTCTACGACTACATAGCGAAGTCTGCTGTCAATAGTTGTAGGGTCTATCTGTATTGAAGGTGTTCCGTTTGAAGGATGTAACTGTCCGTTAGCTGCAGGCGCATTTGCTACAAGAGGTGATGTCGGCTGAGCAAACGCTGTGAAAGTCTGTCCGTTCAAACTGTTAATAGGTGTAGTTGAATCAATAGGGTTAAAGTTACCGTCAAACCACTGTATTGTGTATCCCGTATCAGGGTTTACGTCAGTATATGCACTTAAGTCACCGAATGTAAGATTTACAGGGTTTCCGCTTGCATCTACATTTGCAATCTCTGCATCCTTACCCAAAGGTAGCGGAGAGATATGACCGCCTATATTGAAATGATAGGTGTTAAAGTTACTTGGTATCTTTGTAAACTTTGCTGTCAATATTATTGTATTCTTGCTGTTTGGAATTCCTGTAACAGTCTGAGGTGTACCGAGATTTAAGTTTACCTGCTGTGAACCAAGTTCCGACGATGTCTCCCAATGATCGAATCTGTATCCTGCATTAGGTACCGGATAATAAATCATATCACTCGGATTTATATTCACACTGTATGTAGTACTTCCTGTCGGAGTAATTCTTGAAAGATTGATTGCAGCATCTGTACCTACATTATAATCTGCAGCTGTAGGTGAATTTGCAACCTTTATACTTCCTCCTGCTCCGTTAATAGGGATAAGTTGAACTGTCGACTCAGGACTGGATGTATAAGTTACTATAATTTCCTTTGTTTTAGTTGGTCCTGTGTCAGCTGTTTCTAAATCAAAGAATTGATGTGAATCACTCCAGGAAGAGGCAATACTTGCTATCGGTGTTTTATATGAGTCATCCCAATTATCACCATTTAGCTGTGCCTTTGGAGTATTTCCGGCATCATACTTATAACCTACAAGCATCGGTACAGGAATCTTTATAAAATATGAGCCATTATTATATCCCGCTTTCATATCAAGATATGTAGGTATTCCATTATGATCTACTTCCTTATAAATCGTACCATTAAGTGAGCCTGCCGGCGAAGATAGGGGGAGCGACGTACTACCTTCAAACGTTTTCACTACAAACCTTGTAATATCGTTACCTCTATCATCCATGTATTTTATACGAAGTGTTGTTTCATATAACTCATTAGGATAATACTTATAAGTTACTTTTACATCCTGATTCGGCATTTGTCCAACTATCTTGCCCGGAGATAAAGTACCGGAGCTAAGACTGTTTGCAGACAAGCCTTCATAAGTGAAATCGCCTATACTTACACTGTCTTTAAGCAATGTATTATTTACAGATCCACTCTTTTCACTGTCAATAAAATTAATGGTTACACCACCAAGGTAATACCTGTCTGAAGATGTAGCATTACCTCTTATCGCATTACTTATTGTAGCACTTTGCTTTATATTCTTAGTACCTACATCAGTATACGCCGGTAAATCAAAATTATCCCTAATTATAGTTTTAGGAGTGGAATTTGGTGAATAATCAGGATAAATCTCATCTACAACTTGTAGTGTCTTTTTAATTTGACTATCTACATCATATTTAAATGTTATGTGCGTATCTTTATTTATCATTGTTCCACTCAAATTATAGTTTGAATCCAGACTGAATCCGGCATCTTGAGCGTTAAAATCTGTAACACTATCTGTAAAAGCTGTAGCAGTATCCGGTTTAAAAAATTTCACTGTATCATTCACATTTGTATTGGTTATCTTGAATCCATTAGGTACTAGCGGAAATTGAGGTATACCGTCCAAAACATGTCTATTTTCAATCTGTGCAGATGTTGGGATACCCGGCACATATATATTATTTTCAGTTTTATATTCAACTTTTAATTTATATGTCTTTGTTGTATCCGGTCCAAGCCTAGCATAATATGTTTTTCCATCACTTGGATAATTAATACTATCCATTCTCCAAAGCGGAAATCCATTTTTAGTATCAGTTAACCACTCTTTAATGACATATCCCTCAAGCCCCATTTCTTTCCAAGACTTACCAAACAATTTTCTTGAAGTATCATTGTCAAAACTTCCCTTATTAGGATCCGTTAAGTCAGGTTTTACAAAAGGTAAATATATATATTGATTGGTCCTATCAACTAACATACCGTTGAAATCATTACTACTTATATCTATCAATTTATTGGCAATTCCACCACTTGTATTTACATTTTGAATAATATTTTCTAATGAAGGATTCAAATCTGTAAAATTAAATTGAATAGTTGGACCTGTTGGAGCACTTGATGCCGCCCAAACCGGCAAACTTGCCGGCTGGGTCAAAACCATTGTTCCCACCAATAGGGAAGCAATTTTTCTTTTTATTTTTTTCATATTTTTCTCCGATATCACTGAAGCTTTTCACCGTTGGCATTTACTGTGTAGCCGTCCGGTGTCTTTTCATTCTCATACATGGAGCCATATGGTCTTGAAGATGTCTTTACATAATCCCATTTCATATCGGAAGCATTCCACTCATATGTAGGTGCAGGAACTTCAGGGTTGAAGAAGTAATCCTTTCCTCCGATATGTTGCCAACCTGTAAGCATAGCACCTGAATTGTTCATATAGTACCATCTTCCGTCCTGCGGATCGTGATGCCAACCTCTTGTCATCACTCCGTTGTTTTCGTCCATGTAATACCATAGGTTTGTATTGGTATCAAGTACCCATCCGAGAACCATCTGTCCTTCAAGTTCTCCCTTTTGGGTATTCATATAATACCAGTTACCTGTTGACGGGTCTTGCATCCATCCTGTAACCATTGTTGACTTTGCATCAAAGAAATACCATCTGCTGATAAGATTGCCGTTCTTATCCGGAATCTGAATCTTAGCCCATGAAGAATTGAGCGGAAGTCCGCCGTTCAATACAAAGCTCCAACCTCCCGTTACAGGATTTGTCTCCCACTTTCCGTCAGTTCCGAGTACAAAGCTTGTAACGTTACTTCCTTCAAGTGTTGCCTTGTTATTTGTAGTATTCTTCTCTCCCGGTGTCAAAAGTATTGAACCCCTTCCTGCTGAAGAGTTTCCGCCACCGCTTGCACCGCCGGTTCTTCTTACTCTGTCCGACAATCTGCCGTTTGATATATTGCTGTATCTGTTGATTACATCAAGCAGTCCGTCTATTGCCTGTTGAAGCTCGGCATAGTTTGCCATTCTTCTGTGGTCAATACCGTCCTTATCAAGTATATCTCTTGCCCATGCCAACGTATCCATAGCCTCAAGGATTTTGCTGCTGATAGTATCAGCCTCACCTGCCTTAAGATAAGGGTTTCCAAGTAAATCCTTGGCATTTTGAATGGTATCCGCCAGGTCTACTCTGGCCTTGTCAACCTTAGGCTTATTATTCTCATAGTAAGCGTATATAGTTGTTGCTTTTGTAATCTTCATTGACGGATCAAATACTGAAAGAGTATTTTCCTTCTTTGACCAGTTCTTATAATTATGTTCCACACCGTATATATCTTCAAAAGGTGTTACAAGGTTTCCGGCAATCTCTCCGTCCGCATATGCCTGAACAAGAGAATAATCAAGAGAATAATCGGTATCATCTACCGCCTCTTTTCTTCTTACCTTGAACTTGTGGTAGAAGTTTCTGCTTGTATCATTCAGATACTGATAGTCAAGTACCGGTTTGTTATCCACAAATACCACCTTGAATACCTTTGAATAAACCACTACATAGGTGTGATTGAGATTTGCCGTGAACTTGAACAGTCCCGCATTGTTGTCAAGATCTCCGACATAACTCATTGCAACAGGTGTACCTGTAGTCACATCAAAGATTTCATAGTCAAGCTGATCCGTATCGGCTGCAGGAAGCTGTGCCGTAACATCAATACTTGCGTTGGATGCTGTCGCTCTTCCGACCTTTCTGCCGTCTACATATCTTTCAAGCTCAATATCGAGTGCATATGCCGGAGTATATGCATCAGGATGATCCATACCTGAAACAGATACAGGCTTTACCAATGCACTCTCTGCATTGCTTGCATTTCTCTTTGAGAATATAACTCTGTAGTCAACCTTGGCACCGTTTACACCGATAAGTGATTGATCCTGCGGTGTTGTCAGTTCATGTGCGAGTGCAGGTATCTGATTCGGATCAAGTCCGAACTCTCCTACTGCTCCTCCTCTGATCTCTTCATCGGCATCAGCATCATCAGCCGCCACATTCGGAAGATCATATACCGCCTTAAAGACAATATTTGAGTTTGACATTGTGAATGTGTAATCATTTGTAGGTATTTTTCCGGTAACTCCTACCGCTCTTCCTGCAAGTACCTGCCAATACTTAAAGTTGTATCCTGCAGCATTTACAGGGTCTGCGTGTAAGCTTACAACTTCACCTGACTTGGCATCGGTGTAGCTGTTTGAACCTACGCTGTTGCTTCCTACACTTACCACCTCACCGTTTACAGTCTCAACAATGTACTTCGGTGCGTCTGCCATATCTCCCGGATTGGCTGTGATTGCGTTTCCGTCAGGAAGTTTTGTAAGCGGATTTGGAATTGAGGTATCACCCTTTCTTCTTGCCACAACAGTGTATGTCTCATTAGGATTCAAATTGTTGAAAGTAACCTTTGACGGATTGCCTGATGAGCCTATCCATCCGTTGTTACTTCCCGGATAATTTACCACATTTCCGCTTTCGTCGATAAGTGCATAATCCGCATCAGGATCGGCAGGATTTATAATAATCTGAGCCATTCCGTCATTGTCGGGATCATAACCTACGCTGTAGTTGTTATCAACTGTAGGAACATAGGTATCTATCGGTGAAGAAATATTGCTGCCTGTAACAGATGATGTAGGATTTCCGACCGTTGCAATAGTATCAGGTGTACCTTCCTGCACATCATAATGTGCACCCGGAATCAGATTAGGAACATTTGTAATACTTCCTACAGATTCACCTGTAACTACAGCTACAATCTTACCGTTCTTATCACTGATCACATATACATTGCCCGGCGTTGTACCGTTTATTCTTATTTCACCGCTTCCGTCACTTCCAAGATGACCTGTAGGTACTATAGAACCTATAGTAAGACCCCAAGTAACAGGATCCTTAGTAAAGTTTGCATAGTATGTCGCATGATTTACAAGCGGGGTTGTTGCCGTCATGGCACGGTTTGTACTGTCACTCCAGTTGGCAAAGTTATAGTTTACTACAGGAATAGTGCTTGGTAAGTCACTTTGAATCTGTCCCCATGTATAATCATAAGGCTTGTGAAGAGTTGTCGGTGTTCCCACACTACCGTTTGCATTTGCCGCAAAGTTTATATCAATCCACATAGAAGGATCTTCAACGAATTTTGCATACAATGTTAGCGGTAAACTTCCGCTCGGCAGCGGATCTGTAGGTACAACAGGTATGGTTGCGGCCGCATCCATATACCAACCGTCAAACTTATAATATCTGTTTGCACTTGTACTCGGAATACTTCCCTGAGCACTGAGCTTATTGAATGTATCCGCCTTTGCATTGCCGAGAGCACTTCCGTCACCTCCGAGGAATGTGGTAGGTGCTCCAAGCATTACCGAGCTTACACTTCCTTCGTTGTTAGGTGCCGCTGCAACCGCAAAGTTTATCGCTCTCCACTTGCTCGGATCGCGACTGAGCTTATAGTCCACACTGATCGGTCCTGTTGCAGATAAAGGCATTGCACCGTTTAGTGCTCCATCTGACGGATTTACACTTCCCCAGCTGCTTCCTGCAGGATTGATATCGGCAGTTGAATTGCTGTCCCAGATATATCCGTAAAGCTTATCTCCCACCGTGCTGCCTGCAGCAGGTATCTGCATATTTGTTATTGTAGATCCCGGTGCTATACCGTCAACACTGCTTGCAAGTACGCTGTTTGCTACCTCTCTGTCATAGAATCTGCGCACAAGGTTGTTTGAAGAATCCGCCGTGTAGATGTACCTGATTACTACATTCTGATTCGGCATATGTGCAGAAAATTGTCCTGTTGTCTGATCGTTTAAAATTACAAACCCCGGTGTGTCAAGTCCTGTATTACTATTTGGAAAAACCAAATTACCATGACCGCCTGCCAAAATATTAAAAGATGTATAATTGTACCCTGTGATTGAAGTATCCGGCTGACTTGAGAATATTTGTTCTGCATTTAGATCTCCTGTTTGATCAGGCGCTAATCTATTTCCTGCACTATCACGGTGTTCAACAGTATATTTAAATTTCACATTCGGATCAGCCTTATAACGATATGTTAAATCAATATCTACAGTTTTCATTGTTCCTGTAACGATATTTCTATTGTCAACGCTTCCTGCCGCATATGGAATTTGTGCTATAGTGTTAACTATATATCCGGGTATAGAACGTGGTAATGCAGTAAATGTCTGTGAAAAATAGCGTTGTACAGGAGCATCGCTACCGAAGTCTACCGGTAATGTCACATTTGAATTTTGATGTTTTACACTAACATTATGTAATGTCGGATCAATTGACCATGTGGCATATAAATATACATTGCCCGGAGTAGTAGGCTTTGGAAAAACTTTTATATTATGTACAGTATCCAATACCCCATCAAATGGAACTCCGTCTGTATCTACATCCGGCTCATATTCCTTATTAGCATTATTATTAGTATATGTCCTCCATCCTTCGAATTTATATCCCTGCTTTGTAGGAATAGGCAACTCACCTAAAGTAGTTGCTGTTGCATGTTCATCCGTTACCTCTTCTTTACTTGCCAAGGCATTACCTCCCTGAGTATCGAAATTATAGCGAACAACATTCTTTTTGAAATAAACATTGACAGTTGCCGGACCGGCTCCCATACTACCAATAATATTTCCTGTATACTTACCTGTTTGATCCTTTTCTGCAATAATTGTACTTACTGAAGAAGGTATAACAACTCTATCAAATACATATTTTTCATATGCATTTTCTAATTTAGGAAGATCGTATTTTATGCTTTTGCCTCCGGCAATTGACTTAGTAAACGGATTACTATCAACATGCTCGCCTTGGCTTGATGAAGAGAAATCCATACTTGTAAATGGTATATTCACACCTTCATCATCAATATAATTAATATTAAGTGTATAAAATGAAGCCTTCAGATAAAGGACACCTTGTGTTTGATTAGTTTCATTACCTATTTTGGTACCTGATTTAACCTGATTTCCGGGATTTCCCGGAACAATAGATTGTAGAGGGCTCTTATCTGCCTTTATTTTATTTATAATATATGGTGGCGAAACAGTTCCTCTTTCTGCGTAATCAAGCACTGTACTTCCTTCTTCATTGGATTCCGGTAGTCTTGAATTATCCGCCTCATTTATGCCTATTTCTCCTGTCAAACTTACACCCTTAGGAATATATAAATAGTTTGCTCCCAATCCTATATTAGAAGGTACAGATGTATTTGTAGTATCTATAGTAGTATTTCCTGTTACATTTACATTTCCGCTTAGTGTAAATGGGTATTCAATCTGTGTTGTGGTTGATGTATGTTCTGTAATGGCTTTTGCATTTGCAAGGCTTACAGCAGAAACATTATTTGTTGATTCATTACCTGTAATAATTACTTTTCCTGTACCGGAACTTGCTACAATCTTTCCGTCACCTTCTACATCTATAGCAGAAGCAGTCGGTATAACTTCTACTTCCTGTCCGGAAGTAGGGTCTATTTTTTTTGCAGGCTGAACTTTATTACCCGTAAGTGTAGTACCTGCTTTTAGATTCAGCTGACCGTTTACTTTTACAAGTGCTCCTGTTACCTTTGTATTTGCTGTATCAGTTGCAGCCTTATTACCGTCCAACACTATATTATTAAGAGTTACTGTCGTTCCTTCAGGTACATCTATAAGATTTCCTGTAAAATCATTCTTACGAATAAGTTTCTTTACAGTACCTTCCGGCATATCATTTGGATGATTACTATAATATCCAGGTTTATTAGGTTCAGATGCAGGTGCTCCTACACTCATATTGCCAATCTTATCATAAATACTGGTCTGGATTGTAAGACTTTTTAGTTTAGCCGTATGACCATGTGAATCTTTATCCCATGTGATAGTTTCTGAAACAGCTGTGTCATCCATAACATAAATATATGCCTTCTCTGTTCCACTTTCGACAATTTCTTTTACAGCATCGTTTATACTTGTATAAGGTCTTGTTACATAACCGGTAGAAGAACCGTTTTGACCTCTATAATTAGGGTCTACATAGTAAACCGATACTCTCATAGAAACTTCAAATGTGGCACTCTTTGTCTGTCCAGGTGCCAAATCAAAGTAGGCTGAAAAAGCAGCTGCAGAGTCATAACCCTGTAATAAGCTATCTTTAGATTTTGCTAAAGCAAAACTAGTATGATAAATATAACTTCCACTAGTAATATATGATGGTGTAAATTCAAATTGACCTGCCCATACTCTTCCATCTCCTGACTTTACCTTTACATCAAAGTCAGACAGTCTGTATGTATTATCCGGTGAATCAATCTTTTCCGTATCCCAAGATGGTTTATTATATAAATCTTGTGCCTGAGCATCGGATAAATTCGCCATCATATGTAGATGTTTACCACCTTGTGTAACTAAAATAGGTGCCTTATCATGATTATATAGGAATGTATCAGACTCATTACCTATCATAAACTTTACAGGATCACTCGTTGTATTAGCTACTGTATATGTTACAAGCAAATTCTTATCGTCATCATCCGGTTTTATTTCCTGACGAACTTCTATTTTTGTTCCTGTAGGTTTACCCGGTACAGGAATTTCTGTAATACCACCGTTATATGTAGCATGAAATAACTTTATCGGAAAAACATTTGGATCTATAACTTTATATGTGTAGTTTGGTGCTGTTCCTGTAAGAGTACCTGTATAATTAGCACCATCCAGCTTAGCCTCTTTTGGTGTTATATTATCTCCCATATATGGTGTAAAGGGAGTTAAATAACCCGGAGCATCTCCTACGCTATCAGGTCTTGGTTCTCCAAATCCATAGTATGTAGCCCAATAATCTTTTCCAAATGCAGTTCGAACTGTAGTACTATAACCTTTATGTGCAGCATTTCTTGCAGAATCACTATCATCTATCACTGCAGCTACATTGAATGAATTAGTATTACCTATATTATTTGATCTTGTCTCTGCCAGAGCAAGTTCCATGTAAGCATCTGCTGGATCATAGTTAGTATTTCTACCTGTCGTCAGCCCTGCTCCCATCTTCTGAAATGTAAATCCTGTAGATGAAGAAGAACCGTAGCTTACTCTGTTATTGCCTGAACCACTTGTAGTCATATAAGGATATCTGTCCCCGTTATCTGTCAGGCTTGTGTTAGGGACAAGGCTGCTAGCCCTTGCATCCATCTCCCCAAAAGGCAGCCCTGTAGCCACCATCAAAAAGGATAAGAGACCTGCCAACAGTCTTTTACCCTTGTGCTTATTTTGTGTCATATATCACCTCTATAAGTTTTTGTACAAAATAAAATCACTATATTATTTTATTCCTCCATTAAACATAAAGACATAAAATCAAACTTATACACTTGATAAGAAAGAGCCTCACCTAGCCCAAGCAAAACTCTGCGATTTTATCTCTTTATACATTTTGTTTGCCCTCTTGCATAGGCAAACTGCCCAATAATATTAAAATTGCTCTTAGCCCTAGAGCACACAACTTCTATAGATCTAGCCCTTATCCATATAAAGTTGTATATTTTCTACTATCTTGCATCGTAGAAAATCATAAAATTAACCGATTAACCCTACACCTCCTTATATCAAAATTTGATTTTAAAAATCCCTACTATTTTACTCTATTTTTTAGGTTTTTGGAACTATCAAATGATACATAGAAAATTATTTTCTTAAACTTTTATTAAAATTACCACTATCATATCCTTATGTCGTTTTTATGCATTAAAAAAGTCGTATGAATTTTCAATCCGATTCACACGACTTTTTATCTTTATAGTTCAGGCAGGAAAATAATATTTATACTGCCTGTTTTTTCATTCTCTACTATCTGAGTATCTATATGGAAAAGCTCTTTTATATTCTCACTTGTAAGCATCTCTCTCGGAGTTCCGATCTTGAATACTTCCCTCTTTTTCATCAGTATGATTCTGTCACAGTAGGTAGCCGCAATATTAAGATCATGAACACAGCAAAGCATGGTAAGCTTTTGTCTTTTTAATATATTCATTATCTGATACTGATACCCTATATCCAAGTGATTGGTAGGTTCATCAAGTATTATAAGCGGTGCTTTTTGACTTAACGCTCTTGCAAGTAATGTTCTTTGCTTTTCACCTCCGGAAAGTGAAAGGAAGTGCCTCTTTTCATATCCTTCAAGACCTACTTCCTTAAGATATTCAAGTACAATCTCTCTGTCCTCATCGCTGTCTCCTGAAAACATCTTCTGATGTGCAAATCGTCCAAGCATTGCCATATCATATACCGTCATATCAAAATCCACAAGATTTTCCTGTTGCATTACGGACATTTTCTTTGCAGTCTTTTTGTTGGACATTTTAAAAATCTCTTCGCCGTCTATATATGCAGCACCGCTGTCCGGAGTGTAAACCTTATAAATATTTTTTAGAAGTGTAGACTTACCGCAACCGTTCGGCCCGACTACTCCTACAAACTCGCCCTCTTTAACACTTATATCAATACCGTCTATTATAAGCTTTCCGTCAATAGAATATGTAATACCCTTTGTTTCAAGTTTCATCAGCCTTTTCCTCCCATTCTCGATTTTCTGATCAAATACAGAAAGAAAGGTGCACCGAAGAATGCCGATACAACTCCTATCGGTAACTCCTCAGGAGAAATAATCACTCTTGAAATCACATCCGCCAGTACTAAAAATGTGCCTCCCACCAATGTGGCGGCAGGTATAAGTCTGGTATGCTTACTTCCCACTACACTCCTTGTTATATGTGGAATTGTAAGTCCGACAAAACCTATTACTCCGCTTATAGACACTATCGCACCTGTAAGCAATGTTGTCACCAAAATCATAATGAGCTTTAATCTGCCTGTATTTACACCAAGTGTAAGTGCAACATCATCTCCCAAAAGCATAGCATCAAGCATCTTTCTGATTGCATATATCACGATAAAGCATACAACAAATACAATGGCAACATAGACCAGTCTTTCCCATGTTGAACCGCTTAGTGAACCCATCATCCAATACTGAGCGGTCTTTACCTTATCGGATCCCGTTCTTTGCAGATAAATCATTATATTTGTCAAAGCTCCGAACATCGCCGCAACAGCTATACCTGCAAGAATAAGTTGTGTCGCTGTAACCTTATTTCTGATTTTAGCTATTTGAAGTGCAATCACTATAGATATAACGGCACCGATAAACGCACCCAATACAGTACCGTACTGTCCGTAAAAAAACATTGATCCGTACATAATCATAAATACGGCACCTGATGATGCACCCTGTGAAATACCGAGGACATACGGATCCGCCAAGGTATTCTTTGTGAGTGCCTGCATCACAATACCGCAAAGTGTCAGTCCGGCTCCTACAATAAATGCGGTCAAAACTCTCGGAGTGCGGATATCCCAAATGATAGACTCGATACTGTCATCCCATGTAGGTACTACTACTCTCCTACCGCTGATTTTATTTGCCAAAAATCCTATTACATCGCCAAACTTGATATCCACGCTGCCAAGTACGATTGAGACTGCAATGGATACAATCAGTGCGGCAATCATTATAAATATAAAAAACAGATATGCACCGTTTGACTCAAGCGGTAAAAAATGCTTTTTAAATTTTTTCATACTGTCTCCTAAAACAAGACTGCCACCAAAGTGACAGCCTCCAATCTAAAACTTATTTGAATTTATCAGGATAGAACTGCTGTGCCATAAGTTTTATGGCATTTGCTGAACCCGCAGATCCCTGCATATCTGAACAACAAGCGCTGTAGATCCTTCCTTCCTTTACAGCACGAAGGTTTTTTGTAAACTCATTTGTCTCAAGGAACTGCTTCTTTGCCTCGGTATCGTGATCATAGTCAAGTATAAGAATTACATCAGGATCTCTTGCAACAACCTCTTCCCATGAAGGTGTAGCCCAGCCCTTGTCTATATCATTAAATATTGAAAGACCGCCTGCAAGCTTTATCATATCTCCCGGTATGCCTTGACAAGCTGTAAAAGGTGCATCCTCACCCGAGTCATATACAAATACTGAAACAGGCTTTTTATAAACATCATCACCAAGTGTCTTCTTTACATCTTCTATAGTGTCTTTCATAGCCTGTACTTTCTGATTTGCAAGGTCAGTAACACCGAAGATATGTCCTAAAGTATCATAGTCCTTATATACATCTTCCATAGTTGCCTTATCTGAACATGAATATGGGAAATACGGAATAATATTATTCTTAAGACACCAGTCTACAGAGAAGTTGCTGTCTGAGAAAAGTGAATCCCAGCCTATCATAAAATCAGGCTTTAATGCAAGAATCTGTTCCTTTGACGCCTTACTTAAATTCTGACCGTCAGGAACTATCTTATTCAACTTATCTCTTGCAGGAAAATCATTTACAGTATCAAGGCAAGCTCCTCTGGTATATCCTGCTATATGATCCTCAAGTCCGAGATCCAAAAAGAAATCCACCATCTGGTCACCGTCTGCCACCACTCTCTTCGGTGCGGATGTAAATGTCTCTTCCATATTTTGTCCGGCACCCGATCTCTCAAGATTTAATGTGATTGTATAAGGCTCATAAGCCTTATCGCCTGACTGTGCCTCATTGCTGACCTTCTCCACATCCTTTTTCACAGAGTACTGATCGCCTTTAGAACCGACTACTCTCTTTTGAGAACTGCAAGCAGACATACTCACTGCTGTAATACAAAGTCCTGTCAAAATTGCCAACTTTTTCATAAATACCTCTTTTTAGTAATGTTATTGTGTCTTATGAATATCAATTCATAACATTTAGATATTCTAACACTTCCAATAAAAAAGTCAATATTCAAAATTAAATTTTAAGCAATATACCTATACCCCTATACTATATAAAAGTCGTGAAAATTCTATTTCAACTCCAAATTCCTTGCATTATACCAATGAAATCCGTTATCTTTACAATATTTTTCAATCTCTTGTAAAGTCACTATATCAGCTTTGTACTCCGTTAAAAACACCTTAAGTCCATCCATTTTTGCTTTATTCAAATATTGTATAAAATATTCACGGTCTTTAGCTGATTTTTTACCGTATTTTTTGTTTTCAAAGTCAATACTTGTAAATACACATTCCTGATTGACTCCGTCAAACATTTCCTTTGATTTTTTCTCATCTATACATTTGCTTACAAATATATCTCCGCCGTTTATTATAGTATTAAGATTATACTTTCGAAGCGCCTTTAGTATAAAACAAAGTCCGCCAAATATCTTTTCATTCTCAAACTGATAATACACATCACAGTTATCTATAAAAAAACCGTCAAAGCCTTTATCTGCGATACTTTTCCCAAGATCATTTACTATAAGATTTTGCCAGTTCTTATCAGATACGTCCATCCATGACTCATCTTCCCAGTTCTCATATGTACCAAGTGTTTTATCTTTAAACTCCTCATAGTATGGACGATAGTTTTCCAAAGATCCTATATTAAGATAGGCATATATCTTTTTATTTTTCTCATGTAGTTTCTTTATATCATCCTTATCATATTCTGTAGATTCAAGTACAAGGACTTGGTAATTATTAAGCTTTATTCCATCTTCTTTGCTGATGCCTATAAATACACCGTAATATTTATTCGACATAAAATCAGCTTTAGCAAAAGTAAAAAGAACAATACCGCAGACAATAGCCAAGACGATAAGCACGAATTTCTTCATATGAAAACTCCTTTCTATAGTTGTACATCCTATTTATATCAATTATAAATGTTTTAATCAAGTATATAATCTTACATAAGGTAAAATATACTTGACATAATGTAATTATAGAGTTATATTGATGATGTAAAACATATATGACATTTTGTCTGAAGGGAGTTTTTATGGAATATATTATGATTGGTTTATTTATTGTAGGTGTATTTGAAGTTTTGGCTTTTAATTCAAAAAAGTCGAAAGAAGAATATGATGAAAGGCAGTTGGCTGTTAGAGGACGCGGTTATGCTTATGCATACTTTACCGTAATGATACTTTCACCTTTACATATATTCACAAAAGATACCCTATCATTACCTGTTTCAAATGATCTTATAAGTGTCATAATACTTTTTATATCAGGTATTGTGCTGAATACTTATATTGTTTTTAATGACGCTTACGGCAGTTATAAAAGAAATAATTATAAAAAGTACTTTATCACCTATATAATTATATTTTTATTAAATGCCTACTACTTAATAAGGTCTGTATCAGATCACACATTGTTTAAAGACGGAGTATTACAGTTTAGAGAAGGTATAAATCTTATCGTAGCTGTTGCCTTTATTATTTTAACTTTAAATTTGGTAATAAAATTGATGATAGACAGATGTAAAAAAGATGAGGAATAAGGGGAAACTATGAAAAACCTTAAATTAAAATCCGCCAGAGCTGCCAAAGACCTCTCCCAACAGCAGCTTGCGGATCTGGTAGGAGTCAGCCGTCAAACAATAAATGCTATAGAAAAGGGAGACTACAATCCCACAATTCGCCTATGTCTATCCATCTGTCGCGCACTTGATAAGACTTTGGATGAATTGTTCTGGGAAGAAGAATAAGAGGGTGCTTGCCCTCTTATTTTATCTCCATCCTGCAAACAAATCCTGTATTCTCACCGTTAGTAAATCTCACCTTCCATCTATGAAATGCTGCTACCTTCTTAACTATCTTTAGTCCAAGTCCATGTTTTCCGACGCTTTTGGTCTCAGCATATGCATTTTGATTAAGTCTTTGTAAAATTTCCTCCGGTACTCCGCTTCCGCTGTCTTCTATCTCCAAAAATATTTTCTTATTTTCTTTATATAGATTTATATAGATGCTGCATCCTTCAGGATTGTGACGAAAAGCATTATTTAAAAGATTTATTACGGCTCTTTCAAACAATTCTTCATTTAATGAAACTTCATATTTTTGCAACTCGTCATCTATGTTCAGTTCAAAATCATACTTGGACTGTGCATCAATATCAAGTGAATTTATCATATTACTTACAATCTTTCTGATAAGTGTACTTAAACAAACCTTGCTTTTTTCAAATCTTTTTGTACCGAAGTCGAGCTTACTTGTAATATTTAAATTCTCTACCAATGCTCTGATGCGAAGTCCCTGACTTTCAATAATCTCGGACTTTCTTTTTATTTCATCCATACTGCTTTCTTTCGGAATCATTTGTGCATTACCTAAAATAACGGCAAGCGGTGTCCTGATATCATGAGAAACTCCGGCAATCCACTCTACCCTTTCTTCCTCTATTCTTCTTCGCCTTGCTTTATACATCCTTATCGAAACAAAGATAAACAAAATTATGTTAAAAATAAATAATACAGGAGTTATTTCCAGGAATGTCAAAACATTATTCGCATCATATTCCAAAGTATATTTCCATATATCCGCATTCAGCTTTCCGACTATAAGTAATCTGTCTTCACTGACTATATAAGTACGTACAGGATAGTCATCCAGATAATACCTTGTAAACTTGGCCACATCCTGTAAAGTATACTTTGATTTTTTCAAAGATTCAGGCATATTTTCAGACCATGTAATATTTCCGGTACTGTCCAGTAAAAATGCAAATTCGTTATTCTTTTGTAACTGTGTGCTTTCTTCATCACTTAAAACATATTCACCGGTATTGTATGATAAGCTGTCCATTATTTCGCTTGCATCTGTATAGTTTATATCTGAGCTTTTATACATCACAGCCATACAGATTATGAAATCCACAAACAATATGGCTACGGCAAAAACAAGTACCCATAGTATAAATTGCAATCTTCTCTCCAGGCTTTTTCTCATATCTTCTCCATCTTATATCCCAAACCTCTAACCGTCTTTAGAAAAATCGGTTTTGAAGGATCTTTTTCAATCTTTTCTCTCAAATGACGCATATGTACAATTAAAGAATTTTCAAGTCCGAAGCTTCCGTCCGGCCAAAGCTCTTCACAAAGCATATCTGTAGTTACTATCCTACCTCTATTTCTATAAAGAATTGAGAATAATGTAAGTTCTTTGGCTGTCAAGGTTATGACATCTCCATTCTTTTTTACAATACCTCCCTCTATAGAAACTCTGCTTTCACCTAAAACAATATCTGATGTATTTTCATCAAGTGAATAACATCTTCTAAGTACCGCACCGATACGCAGTAACAATTCTTTTGGAAGGAAGGGTTTTGTTATATAGTCATCCGCTCCCAGTCCAAGACCATGGAGTCTGTCTTCATCCTCATCTCTTGCCGACAGGAAGATTACAGGAAGTTTAGGAAATATGCCGACCCTTTTTAATTCCTCATAAAAATCAAATCCGTTGCCGTCCCCAAGCATTACATCAAGTAAAATAAGATGAATCTGAGTGCTGTCTATTTTTTCTCTTCCTTCTTTTAGATTATCGGCATATTCTATATCAGTATATCCGTCATTTTTTAAAATGTCTCCTAAAACCTTTGATAATTCCGCTTCATCATCAATTATCAGTATTTTACAGTCTTTCTTTTCCATATATACTCCTAAATTGTTTTGTTTTCTTATTATATCGTATTTAAGTAAAGTCGCTATATAAAAATAGTTTTCTTAATGTAATCATAATGTGGAGATAATCGAATCAAATTGTTCTTAGAATAAAACAAGAGTTATACTTGTTGTCCGGACAGACTTATACTATAATGTTTCACTATAAATTTGCTCAAATTTTTAGGAGGAAAATCAATGAAAGTCTTATTTGTAAACGGCAGCAGTCACAAAAACGGTACTACAATGCAGGCTGTAAAAGAAATGCAAAAAGTATTCGAAGCTCAAAATATAGAAACAGAGGTAATTCAGCTTGGAAATAAGCCTATACAAGACTGTATTCAATGCGGATACTGTTATACACATGCCAAATGCGTATTTAATGACGATGTAAACGAGTTTATAGAAAAGGCAAAGGAAGCCGACGGTTTTATCTTTACAACACCAGTATACTACGCTCACCCGTCAGGAAGAATACTTTCATTCCTTGATCGCGTCTTCTATGCGGCAGGAAGTATTGAAGAAAATCCTTTTAAGTTTAAACCGGGAGCATCTGTTGCTGTAGCAAGAAGAGGCGGAACAACAGCATCTTTTGACGTGCTCAATAAATACTTCGGTATTTCCGAGATGCCGATAGCCGGCTCAACCTATTGGAATATCTCACATGGGGCAGTAGCCGAAGATGCCGCTAAAGACCTAGAGGGAATGCAGACAATGAGAAATCTTGCAAAAAATATGATTTGGATGATGAGAAGTTTTGCACTCGCAAAAGAACATGGTATCCCTTATCCTGATACTAAAAAAGACGCACATACAAACTTCATAAGATAAAACTAAGCGATATGGGATATTCCATATCGTTTTTTAGTTTCAAGTTTAAACTCTTAATGTAATCATAATGTAGAGATAATCTTCATTTAATCTTCATTCATTATCATACTCACATATCAAGCAAAAGGAGAAAAACAATGACTGAAACAATACTTGAAACAAAAAATTTAACTAAAAAGAATCGTGTACATGACTTATCCATGAGTGTACCTAAATCCTGTGTATACGGATTTCTAGGACCTAACGGAGCGGGAAAAAGTACAACATTAAAAATGATTTTAGGACTTATAAAGAAAGACTCGGGAGAGATAAAACTCTTCGGTGAAAAAGTTTCAAACAAGAATCTGTTAAACCTGCTTCATCAAGCAGGCAGCCTTATAGAAAATCCCGGTGGATACCCTCATTTAACCGGACTTGAAAATATGCAGATCATAGCAAAGTTAAAGGGTGTTAAAGAAACTGAAATAGAAAAAGCTCTAAAAACGGTAAGACTGTATGAACAAAGAGATAAAAAACTTGCCGCCTATTCTCTCGGTATGAAGCAAAGGCTCGGTATCGCTATGGCACTTCTCGGAGATCCGAAATTACTTATACTGGATGAGCCTACCAACGGTCTTGATCCTGCCGGAATAATGGAGATAAGAAAACTAATAACTTCCCTGCCGAAAGAAAGAGATATAACTGTAATTATCTCAAGCCACCTGCTCAATGAGATAGAACAAATGGCTGACTATGTAGGTATTATAAATCATGGTCAAATGCTCTACCAGGGAAAGCTCTCAAGTCTTGAATCATCAGGTAAGAGTTTGGAGCAGATTTTCCTTAAGCTTACAGGGGAAAAGGAGTCACTATGAAACAAATCAGTTTAAATAAGTCAATATCCATTGAATTTACAAAAAATAAATTCCTGATTTCCGCATCATTATTATTTATTGTAACAGGACTAAACTATTTCTACATCTCATATGGAGATTTACCTAAAGGACAGGAATGGCAAATGATCTTCAGTTCGATTCCGTTTTTGAATACAATGTTGATTTCCATTATGATGTCGGTACTGGCAAGCAGATGTATTGATATAGAAAATAAGGGAAACATGTGGAATACTCTTCCAACACTGGAAAGCAGGAAAAAACTCTTTTCTTCCAAACTTTTATTCGGCTTAATACATATAGCTTTATTTTGTTTTATACAGACAATAATGATTTTGTATTTAGGTATTAAATTTATGATTGGTGGAGGATTCCCAATCTTTGCATTACTTCAGACTGAATTTGCAGAGATTATTTTCGGAATGATTATATTTCAGCTTCAATGTCTGCTGTCATTAAAGTTCAGGAATCAATTTGCAGCACTTTCAATCGCATTCGGAGGTACACTTGCAGGTGTATTCATTGCTTTTGTAAGTAAAGCGGCACTAACTCCATGGTCCGTACTTTTTTCTTTAAGTACCGTTACTATGGATTATGACTCTGCTACAAGAAATATGCTGCTTTCATGGAATGCAATAGATATAAAAGCGATATTTATAAGCTTTTTATATTTCTTTGTTACATATAAGCTTAGTCTATCCGTATTTAATGATCCTGAAACAGGTAATTTTAAGATTGCTCATGTACATAGGAAAAGCAAAAATGCTCATACCATATTGCCGGCCGAACTTGTCAAGATGAAGCGAAACCCTGTATGGATTCCCTTTGCATTGATTCCGTTAATTTCTGCCTGTATCGGTATTATAAATTTCCTTTCAAATCAAGGAGTCTTATCATTTGATTGGGCGGATCTTTGGACACAGGAGTCATTGTTCTTAGGTATGTTCTTCCTGTCACCTTTAATTGCAATACTTGCAAGCCTTGATTTTCGCATGGAACATCTTGGAACCAACTGGAATATAATGCTTACATCAAGTTCACGCTTCAAAGTATTAAAAGACAAGTGGCTTACCGTAGCTGTCATTTCAACTGTTTGTATGTTATGGATTGCATTTATCTATGTTGTTTCAGGAAAGCTTATCGGGATTACCGGAAGCATACCGAAAGAATTCTATTTAAGAATCCTTGCAAGTATCCTTTGTATAATTGCCGTTTCAAGCTTTCAGTGTATGCTTTCACTGATCATACCGTCATTTGCAATACCTGTAGGACTTTCCTTCCTTGGAAATATTTTAGGACTTCTCCTCACAGTAAAGGGATTTTTCTATGCAACACCGTTTTCAATGCTTATATACTCTATGGGCAGCACAAATATAACCGGTGAAATAAATCTACCTGTTGTAATAATAACTTGTATACTTTATATTTTCATTTCTTTTGCTATAGGATTGCTTTATCTGAACAGAGCCGATATAAAAACGGGGAGGTAGAGGAAGATTTAACAAAAATACAGTCTTGATACTTATTGAGATTGAGGCTGTATTTGATGTTTTTTATTAATTGCCTCCTCTCTTTCTTTATTAAAATCAACTTCGTCTTTATTTTCTCTTCTTATTGCCTCTAATCTTTCAAATGCTTCCATTTTTCTTCTGTTATTACTTTTCTCTCTTAAGTCCAGATACATCAAATCCGCATCTATATATTCGCCGTTTATTTTTGAAAAAGCAGGCATCCGGCCGATTTTTACAAATCCGAACTTTTTATATAGGCTGATAGCACGGATATTATCACTCCTTGTATCAAGGTTTATGATTTCTATTCCATTATCCTTAGCAAAGGAAATACATTTTTCTAAAAGTGCACTACCAATTCCGCTTCCCCATTCCGATTTGGCAACACTTATAGCAAAGTTTGCTCTGTGACTCATTCTTCGCTTCATACCGCTTATATTTGCACATCCGACTATATCATCATTTTTCCATGCAAAATACATCACAGATTTCGGATCCGAATTGATTCTTTTGATAAACTCTTTCTCTACCTCAGGTGTATCTCCTATACCTTCTTTTCCGAAGCTTAGATTATCGGTTTGTGCACCTACAAGCTTTGTGTATTCAATCAGCTTAGCTGCATCTTCAGTTCTTGCTTCTCTTATTATAATATCCACTATCATCTCCTAAATTTTACATAGTAAGTTTTGAAAGTTTTCCTTCCATTTCTTTATAGATTCCTCCATAACCCTACAATATTCCAAATAACCTATATTCTCACTATTTTGAATATATATAGGCATTTTATATATTTTAGGATGTTCATTTTCATATGAATGTATCTCTTTATAACTCCATGTCGTTGACTTATTATCCGGGTAAATTATACCGCATATATTTCCGCCTGATATAAGCAGGTAGGATAACAGTTGATGAATGTCGTCATCTTTATCCCAACCCCAAAACTTATACTTGGCATCAAAGACATTTTTTCTTTTATATTCATCTCCCATTTCAATAAAATCGGGATACCAATATTCTCTATTTGACCATTCCAATGCTCCTGCAGATCCGTCAGTCAACAAATGTCTGTACTTGTATTCTTTCAATAGCTTTTCTGCAACAAATTCCTCCCAAAGCCACGATATGTCAATTAACAGACTAAATGACAGTTCTTTAGAATTGTCAAATATATTTTGTCCTGATTCGCTCAATATCATAATTGCAAGTTTTCTCGCTTCTTCATAGTCTCGGTACATTGGATGAGCGATTTCTCTTCTGCAACTTATAGTATCTGCATAGTTGATATTCATTCTATATGATGGAGTGGCATTTTCTATCACACTCACTATCTCATTCAACATCAGTTCATTATTTAAACACGCTTCCCACACTTCAAAATGATTACAGATAATATAATCCAGCACCTGACGCATTAAGCATAATATTTCATTGTCATAGGTATACTCTCTTATTTTATAAGCTGTTTTACCCATAAAAGGTGTATTAAGCCTTATATGCCTGTCAATATCTATAGAGCCCTTAAAATTGTAGTCATTGTACTTACTACTATTGTATTCTTTATACAGTCCGCTGCCATACGCTTCCACGATTTTACTCAGAAAAAGGATTATCAAAATAATGATATAATTACTTTCTTTCTCACTGTTGACATCAATATTAAAAATATTCACACCGTAAACACTACTCAACAGGTAAAGAAGGAAATATTGCTTTTCACCGATATCAAATCGGGAAGTAATTTCTATTCTCATACTGTTTTCATTTTGTGTTGACATAGATATGACTCCAACCCAGTTATAAGTATATATCTTACTGTTTCTTATCTCTATAACCGTATCGTTTTCAAAGCTCTCTCTTTTCGGTACAATGACAGAATTATGCTCTTTCATAAGCTTGTTTACAGAACTTACAGATTCTATATAACTTTTGCACACTTCATGTATATGACCATCTTTTCTTCCATCTTTACTCTCAGAAATAAAAGTATAGTATTTATTTGGTTGTTGATTATCTGTAAGAGTAATTGCTCTTTTATCTCCCATAGACTACTCCTGATCATCCTGAATACTGATAAAGCCTTTTCTTATATATTCAACCTCACTTTCTTTGCCTCTGCCCTTGACATACTCATTTAAAATTTGTGATATATGATTGTCCCAAACTTTTTCTATTGCTTTTTCATAATCTTTACTCTCATCATAGTACAGCTTAATTTTGGCAAAGTACGAAGGACCAAGATGATAATGCCTGCTAAGCTTTAATTTGTCCACAATAGCATCATTAATATAGTCTATTTTAGTTTTATAATTTTCATAATTTTGCTCAAGTAGGGTTTCTACTCCCATAGACTTTAATACATCATCCATCACTTCATCAGGTTTTACCTCATACCATGCAAAACGTCTTCTCAACGCAAAATCAAACACCTCGACGCTTCTGTCTATATCATTCATAGTACCGATAATGTAGACATTTGAAGGTATAAAGAATTTATCGTTATCCTTATTTATAAAAAATGTTTCATCCGTTGCCAATGCGGAATATTGTGTTGAAATCGCCCCTTTTATTCCCCTGTAATCCGGATCAAGGCAGTACATAATCTCCCCCAGCACCTTTGAAATTTCCGCACGATTTATTTCATCAATAATAAAGATGAAACTTGGAAGTTTACTTAGGTCAAACTCTGTAATATCCTTACTCTTAAATATTTTTTCCAGTTCTTCCCCAAGTTCATATTCTTTTATTTTCGCTTTCCAAAAATCCTTAATTGAATCATCTTCTCCGACCAGAAACTCATCTATAACTTCAGAAAACTTATCTATATTATCAACCTGAACTCCTGCTGCAAGTATTCTTTCTATTACACCTGCTCTGCGGCAAAAAGACTTGAAAGAACCATTTTTAAGTGAATACTTCAGCTCATTACCTGACAAGTCGGGTCTGATACCGTCTATAAAGTCCGTATAGTCATATGACGGATGAAACTGTACCATATCCATTCTGACTTTCTTGATTTCTTCTTTTTTATTTTCAGTTTCGCATAAGGTATCAAACAGTATATCCGCTATAATATTTCTTGCCGAGTATGTCTTTCCGGTTCCCGGTGCACCGTTCATAATAAGTTGCTTATTTGACAATAGTAAACCATACTGAGGAGTATTTTCTATTGTCATCTGTTTAATCAGACAGTTGATGATATCATTTATTCCTTGTTTGACTCTTTTAGGTATTGTACCATTTGCAGAGTAATCTTTTTTTTCTTCACCTGCTTTTTGTGTTTCAAAACACCAGTTTTTTCCATACAATAAACCTTGTCCATTACCATTTTTCAAGCTTTCAATTCCGTTTTTACAAATGTCTTTAAGGCTGCTATTATCTATTTCTGATAAACGATCATTGAATTCATCACTTAGATTCTCGTCTTTGCTCGGCTGTACAAATTTTCTTGTATATCCTGACCATTCATCACCACTTATTCCGACTATAGCCAAGAAATTTTTCTGAACGTCATTATTATCTACAACATTATTATTATCATCCAGAGTTCCCACTCCACCCAGAGCCATTGCCATAAAAAAGCAAAATGCATTCTTTCGCTCTTCATCTTTTGATACTTCTTCAAAAGTCTTTTCAATTGTTTTCTTAAAGCAAATATCCTCATCACTTAAAAGTTTCTTTATATCCGCAAATGTTGAATCAAGTGTAAGTATACTCATAAATTTTTCTCCTTTTGTATAATATAGGCTATACCCTATATTTTTACAATATCTAATCCTTTACTCTTCCATCTCACTTTTATCATTATATCACTAATATTGTATATTATTCATGACATAATTCTAAGATACGCCTTAGAACTATTGCTTTTCACTCATTTCCGGTGAGAATGGGTATGAAAAAAGGACGTCAAACTGTTAAAGTAAAACGCCCACATCAAAAAATTCACTTTTCTTAAAGCTGTGACAGAATTTCTCCAATATCCCCGTCAATACAAACACTTCTATCATTTATCTTCTCAGGGCAGAAGGCTTCTCCATAGTTTAAACAGGCATATACCGACTTTTTATTGTCATATGTCATCTGCCAGAAAGGATATTTTATAATTACAGGTGTATTTGCTCCTACTCCAAGTTCCAAAAAGAGTATATGCAGGTTTTCATGTCTTCTTATAAAATCAGCATAATTTCTTGAAGCATTATGCCAGCCTTCATCCTCTACGAAAGTATTATCAGCTCGAAGATTTGTAGTCACATCATCACCGCTTGGAGTCTTCGGTATAAGTTCAGTAGGTATTTCCATAAGAATCTCTCGATCATTAGGTACTATAAATACACCGTTATCATCTTTAATAAATCCCTGTGCTTTTAAGGCTTTTTCTACCCACTCCTTATTATCAAAGGTATCTTTACAATCCGGATTTGTACTTTGAAAAACTCCGTAATCTCCCTGAGTGTAGAAAAGTCTTTTCTTATCAAATCCTGCTCTTTGAAACTGATGGTCTACATTTGTGGTAATTACAAAATAGTCCTTATCCTTAACCAATTCAAGTAAGTCCTTATATACAGGTTTTGGCGCATCAACATATCTGTTAAAATAAATATGCCTTGCCCACCATGCCCAAAATATCTCTTTCTTTGGAAAAGGATAAAAACCTCCTGAGTATATATCTTTTATACCGAAAGCTTTTGCAAAATCAAAGAAATACTTATCAAATCTTTCACCGGTGTATGATAATCCGGCAGATGTGGAGAGGCCTGCACCGGCTCCAATCAAAATTGCATCACAACTTCTAATTTCATTCTTTAATCTTTGTAACTGCTCTTCTCTGTCGCCGGTTCCATACTTAACTCTGCCCTTAAAATACTGCATTGCAGCTATTCCTTTATTGATAGACTCTCTGTAACCGTCAGATATTTTAAAAACTTCAATATCCATAGTTCTGATCCTTTCTGTGAATTTTCTAAAATAATTAATCCAATAATGTTTTCCAATTATCTGATTTATAAGCCTCAAAACACATTTTGATTTGTTCTACAGTATTTTTCTCTGTTGCCAGTTCAGGTAATTCTGATATTGAAAAATAACGATATTCCGTCGTTTCATTATTTTCTTCAAATTTACCACCAATTACAGAACATTGGACAAAAATTTTACATATTCCATATGCATAGACGGGTAGATTATGTTTTGATCTGTCCTGAATCGCTATTACTTTTTCCGTGATAACATCCAATCCTGATTCTTCTTTAACCTCTTTTACTACATTTTCACCTACTGATACATTCACATCCACCCATCCTCCGGGTAAAGACCATTTGCCGTCATTTTCATGTACAAGAAGAATTTTTTCATCTTTAAAAATGGCGGCTCTGGTGTCAAGTTTTGGTGTCTGATAACCACTTTCATTGCAGAAAAGATCTTTAACTTTCATATTTGGAATATCCGTCATAAATGAAACCATTTCTGCAGAAATATCTCTGATTCTCTGATATCTTTCTTTATCATATATATCTTTACAATAATTAAGACCTATCTGTGCCAGACTCTGTAATTCTATTGCCCACTGTAACCAACATTCTTTTTTATCCATAGTTCCCTCTCGTAATATTTCTTATCTTCATCCTTAAATACATTAAATATTATTCTATCAATTTTGCCTTGATTTTCTTTTAACCATTCTCTTACAGTTGCTACTGCAATTTCAGCTGCTCTTTTATTCGGAAAATGAAATACTCCGGTAGATATACAGCAAAATGCCACGCTTCTCAATCTGTTTTCAACGCAAAGATCTAAAGTGTTTTTATAACAGTTTTTAAGATCTTCTTCATTCCTTTTGCTAAGTCCCCCTTGTACAATAGGGCCGACTATATGAACAATCTTTTTTGCGGGAAGATTGTAAGCATCTGTGAGCATAGGAATTGCTGTAGGTTGTTCATAATCTCTGCCATAACGAATCCTTAGCCGGTTCATTTTTTTGTTACATTCATTTCTTAGCTCCACACCGGCAAATGTATGTATACAATTATCAATACAGCTATGCATAGGAATAAAGCAACCGAGCATCTGTGAGTTTGCAGCATTAACTATTGCATCCACCTTCAGCCTTGTAATATCTCCCTGCCATATAGAGATATCATCTTCCACTTTATCTATATCCGAAAGATATACTATACCGTTTTCATTTATAGCTTCTCTAAGATATTCATCCTGTATTTTTAATACCTCAGTATTCATTTCCCTCGGCATTCTGATATTCATAAGAGAACGTAATATTCTTTTCTTCCCCTCTGTATCTACAGGTACTTTTAAGTTCTTATAATCTACGGAATCTTCTTTAAAAGCTTCTATGAGATAATCAAGTCTTTCATTTTGATTCATACTTGCCTCCTTCAAAAACAGAACATATAATAGTTGTAATATAAATAATTACATCAAACTTGTCAATACTTTATATAAAAAAAGATGCCTGTTTAAGCATCTTTCAGTCTTTAATCTCTTTTATACCCTTTTCAATATCCAAAAGAGTATAGCTTTTCATCTTGTTTTCCATCGCTTCCTGTATTTCACCAAGCTTACCGTCCAATATTCCATGTATATTTTTTCCTACAGGACAAGCAGGATTCGGCTCCTCATGGAAATGAAACAGTCCCTCTTCTTTAACTGCTTCAACCGCTTTATAAATATCATAAAATGTTATCTCAGACGGATCTTTTAAAATCTCTATACCTCCGGTTCCTCTGACTACATTTATAAGTCCGGCTTTCTTTAACTGAGAAAGAATATTTCTGATAATTACCGGATTTGATCTTATACTGCCTGACAGAAAGTCACTGGTTATCTTCTCTTTATCTTTAAAATATTCTACACATGCAAAAATATGTAATGCTATTGTAAATCTGCTTGATATCTGCATTTGTATACTCCTTTTTTAATAAAATAATATAGCCTATTTAATGTAATGTCAACATTTACATTAAATATAAATCTACACACCCGTCTCATGCATCCTCTTATGCTCCACACTGTTTATATAATCATCATGACTGTGAGAATGTTTTTCTTCTGAAACCAAATGAGAGTGAGTATGCTCATGCTTAATTACATGCTTATGTGTTGAGCCGTTATGTGTATGAACAATCGTATGTATATGGTAATGAATATGATTTTTTAACATCGTATCATATACAACAATCACGCTTCCGATTATCATAAATATAAGTCCGATAAAATAAACTTCTGTCAATCTGTCACCGTCTACAACAAATGATAAGAATGTACCTATAAAAGGAGCTATTGCATAGTATGCACTTGTTTTGGCGGCACCCAAATCTCTCTGTGCCCTGATATATAAAAATATACTGAGACCATATGCCACAAACCCAAGCAACATTGAAATCAAAATATATTTTATATCAGGTATCCTCTCCCCAAGTATTATTGCAATTATAAATGAACCTGTACCTGAAAATATCCCTTTTAATATCACTATCTCATAAGTACTCTTATTTGAAATCATTCTTGTACAGTTGTTTTCAAGCCCCCAACAACATGTTGCAAGTATTACAAACAATGAGCCCAAAGAGAATTTAAAACTTCCGCTTCCTTCAAATGATAGAACTATGCTTGATAATGTAATAAATCCTATGGCAATCCACAGCCTTGATGTTACAACCTCTTTGAATATCAAAAGAGCGATAAGTGTGGTCGCTACGATTTCAAAATTTCCAAGTAATGATGCATTTGAGGCCGAACCTATATTTATTCCGATCATTAAAAATATAGGTGCCAAAATATCAAGAACAATCATCCCTAGAGTATATGGCAAGTCTGTCTTTGACAGCTTTTCAATATTCTTCTCTCTTTTTGAATTAAGCAGATACATTATACCTACACCGATTCCGGCTCCCATATACAAAAATGAAGCCATAAATGTCGGTGTGACATTTTTTAAGAGTACTTTAGAAAAAGGAGTATTTATCGCATAGAATGTTGCCGCAAGTAATGCCATTATTACAGCCATACTTTTTTTGCTCTTATTCATATATCTACTCCTCCAAAAAATTCATATTCGGCCAAAGCTTTCTTACCGCTTCATTCGGATACTCATTGTCTATAAACTGCTCTATTACATTCCTTGCTTCAGGATGTTTTTTTCTGTCTGTAGTCCTTATCATCACCATTGAAGTGACCGTTCCGTTGCAGATAAAAAACAGTGCTATAACAACTGCAAGGACTGAACCTGTGACAGGTGGAATTTTCTCTATAAACTTTGAAAAAGGAGGGTATATAAATTTAAACCATACCAAAGCCACTATGCCCCAAAAGAACATAAACAAAAGATTTGTTCTGCCGTCAATATTAAAAGGCATATGTGAATAGTCCCAAAACTTCATACCGAAGAATACTTCAGTAAATACGGAGCACAAGTATTCAAATACTCCTCCAAAAAAGAAGCCTGATATAAATATAGACAGATTATTCTGCCTTTTTACTTTTGAAAGTGCTAAGGTAAGTATTACCGCACCAAGTCCCCACACAAGGCTGAAAGGTCCGAGTACAAAGCTTGAGCGTCTCATAAGTTCATGGCCTACAATAAGTACATATATGGTTTCTACGATATCTCCGATAAGTGAGGATATAAACAGCACCCAAATAAGCTTAGCGGCATTTATTCCTCTTGCAAATATAATGCCCTGTTCTTCAAGTAATTTATCAGCATCTGAAATACCTTTATTGCTGTCTTCAAAATCATCTGATAAAAGACTTGGGTAAATCTTATAAATTCTCTTCCAGATGTTTTTTGAAATCCATTCTCCAAAAGTATTTTTTCTCTTGGCTATATTGCTGTCCATACTTTGCATAGGGTATTTTCTGACAAAAATATATGTAAATACAATATCCGAAATTAAAAGCAGTAAAAGAACAAGGGCAATTATATTTACTATTATTCTTGGAATCAGCGATACCAAAGAAAATATAATAGGCTGTAAAGTTTTTAAACAGGTAAAACATACGGCTATTATAATAATCGCATTTATTAAACTAATCTTCAGGCTCTTACCATATCCCAACCTTTCAGGGCTTATTTCCTTTTTTAAAAGAAGCCTTTGTGAGAAAAACAATCCCAGCTTATCCAGTATAAAATAATCTATAAAAGCCATCATAAGCATTCCGTAATAGCTGACATTTTTCCCTGATGATACTATTATCATCAAAGTCATAATCAAGGCAGGACATATAAGAATCGGAATATTTAAAACACCTGTATTTATATACTTTTGTTCTTTTAAACTGTATATAACCGTATTCAGTACCCAAGCCAAAAGCCCGTATATAAAGAAATATATAATTAAGTCCGCACCGCCAAATAACTTCATAAGACTCCTATTCTAAACCATACTTTGATAAATCCACTTTATTATCTTTAACTTCTATTCCCTCAGCCTCTAAAAGCTTTCTCTGTTCGCCCATTCCTCCAAAGGCAAACTCAGGTGCAAGCTCACCTTTTGAATTGACTACACGAAAGCAAGGGATATTGTCAGGATCGGGATTTTTATGAAGAGCATTTCCTACCGCTCTTGACATCTTTTTATTCCCCGCCATCTCTGCCACCTTGCCATAAGTTGCCACACGGCCTTTCGGTATTTTCTTTACCGCCTCATATATTCTTTTTGTAGGTGAATCCGTTACCAAATCATAGCTTTCAGCAATCATCCTCTTTATATCATCTTCCTTTATACTGCCGTCAAGTATTATTGTATTCCAATGCTCCTTATTCTGATGATACCCGGGAATGACTGAAGCATATGTACTTCTCCAAAAGTCTCTCCAAGCAGGGTCAACTTTTACATTTAAATTTACAAAACCGTCTCTTTCATAAATACAAAGAAAGGCCTTCTTGCTTCCTTTTATTCTAAGAAGTTTCCAATCAGCCTTTCTAAACGGAGTATCAATATATGTATTTTTAAACGAAAGTCCGAAGCTTACAGCCTCCTCTATAGTCGTCATATATACCCCTTTATAATATTATTTAAAACATATCATAAGAATTTTCATCAAGTAATGCACTGTCAAGTCCTTCTTGAACCTGCTTATCTAAAGGTTTTATATCCATGCATTTTCCAAGTACCTTAAGTATAATTACGGTAAGTATAAATGAGTACACAGCAATAAATATAACTGACAAAGTCTGTACCAAAAACTGATGTACACTGCCGCTTACTCCGTTTACAGACTTGCTTGCAAAAATACCTGTAAGAATAATTCCGCTAAATCCGCCTATTCCGTGAACTCCCCAAACTCCAAGTGCATCGTCCCATCCTTTTTTCTCTTGGAATGACAGGGCTATATTGCAGATGATTCCTGCAAGTAATCCTATAACTATTGCAGATCTCATATTCACATATCCTGCTGCAGGGGTTATTGTGGCAAGTCCTGCAACGGAACCTGTAAGTACATCTACAAAGTTTACTTTTTTTCTTACAATCTGTGCATATATACACCATGAAACCATTCCTGCCGCAAGTCCGATTGCGGTATTTACAAATGCTGTAGCAGCCAAAACACCTGCCTGCAATGCACCGCCTGCATTAAATCCGAACCACCCGAACCACAAAAGTCCGGTTCCTTCAGCAGCCGCCATAAGATTGCTTGGTGACATCTCTCTGTTTTCGATATTTCTCTTTCCCAAGAAAAGTACAGCTGCCAATGCCGCAAATCCGGCTGTGGTATGGATTACCGCACCTCCTGCAAAGTCTACAAAGCCGAGACTTGCCAAAAATCCCTGTCCCCATACCCAGTGGCAAACGGGAACATATACCAAAATTGTCCAAAAAATCAAAAGACCTATATATCCCTTCATATTAAGTCTTTCCGCAAATGCACCGCTCATTAACGGCACTGTAATAACACAAAACATCATTTGGTATGCAAAGAAAAGTGCAAAAGGAATTGATGCGGCATATACTCCGCTCGGCACAAAGTCTATATGACTGAATGCAAAATAGTCTGTAATATTACCGATTATTCCATGAATATCCTTGCCGAATGCAAGTCCGAATCCTCCAAAAATCCACAGCATAGTAATTATACCCATAGATATAAAGGATTGTAACATCATGTACAAAACATTTCTCTTTCTTGCCAATCCTCCGTAAAAAAATGCAAGTCCGGGCGTCATAAGGCAAACCATTGCGGTTGCCAGCATCATAAACGCTGTATCTCCGTTATTGATAGTCATAATATACCTCCATAAACTACAATATTCCTCTATTTTATCTTATTAAAAGTAAATGTGAATACACAACAGTCAACTTCGTCATAATAACCTAAAATATGAAGTATTATTTAATAAGTATAATCATTTTTTTATTTTCAGACTCTTTAAATATTCTTTTTTCTCATCACTGATTCTAAGACTTTCTACCGCCTTTTGTATAGCCTTATTATGGGTCCATATTTCAAGGCTCCTTTTTTCAATAAAGGGAAGTATTCTCTCATACTGCTTTGCCAGTGCCGTTGCAAAATACCAGGCAATCATCATATTTACATAGTATTCATCGGACCTTATATTTGAAACTGTCTCGAGGTAACTTATATCAAAATCCTCATCTAGGAAATGTTCCATAAGCATACCGATACCGAATCTAACAGTATATACTTTATCAGATTCCAGCCATTCTTTTATATATGCAATCAACTCCTTATGATTTTTTTTAAATACTTTCGGTGAGAGCTGGTCACAAGTTGCCCAGTTATCTACATAAGGTAAAAATTCATTCACTTTATCAACGCAGCTCTTAAAATCCTTTATTTCAGATACAATAAATGCATGGAGCTGATTCTCATCAAAATATTTATGTGGTAATGAATGCAAAAATTCTTCGATATCTTCTCTTTTAGCAAGTTGCTTGGCATACTTTCTAAGTTCAGGTGTTCTTACCCCTATAAAAAGACTCTTATTAACTGTAGGTATCAACTTACTGTTAAAATCTCTGTAATCCATATCCTGCATTTTAAACAATTCCGCTCTTATCTCATTTAAGTTCATATAAGACTCCTTTTAAATCCAAAGTTTTACCGATTCTTTACCTCATAAGTCGTATTATAATCTATATTACAACCAATTCCAATATGGTTGCATTTTAATATAACAGGAGGGAATAGATATGAGTCAAAACAAATTATTTTTGATAATACCGATATTTATTGTTGCAGTAAGTTTATATGTATTTACTGCGGGTTTGAAAAAGAAAGAAGAAAATTTTCCAAATGATGAAACCACACAATATTCCGGTAAAGTAAGTAATATATCTCAATCCGGTAATCTAAAAGAGATCTATCTTGCAGGTGGTTGCTTTTGGGGGCTTGAAGCCTATATGCAAAAGATAGATGGTGTTGAGGATGCTGTCAGCGGATATGCAAACGGTAAAACCCAAAATCCGAAGTACCAAGATCTTCATACAAGCGGTCATGCTGAAACTGTAAAAGTAATGTATAATTCCGATATAGTAAGCCTTGAAGATCTTCTGGAGTATTACCTTCGTGTAGTAGATCCTGTAAGTGTAAATAAACAGGGAAATGATACAGGTACTCAGTATAGAACCGGAGTATATTATACAAATGAAGAAGATAAAACTATAATAGAAAAGATTCTGGCAGCTGAACAAACTAAATATGACAAACCTATCGCAATAGAGGTTTTACCTTTAGCTCAATTCTTTGATGCTGAAGATTATCATCAGGATTACCTTGCTAAAAACCCCGGTGGATACTGTCATATAGACTTATCTCTTGCAGATAAACCATTGGATAAGAAAACTGAAACCCAAACTAAGGAGCCAAAAATAGATATTTACAAATATCCAAGACCTTCAGATTATGAACTCAAAAAACAGCTTACAGATGAGCAATACCAAGTTGCTATTAACAGTGATACTGAAAGACCTTTTGCAAATGAATATTGGAACAATTTTGAAAAGGGAATTTATGTAGATATTACAACAAAGGAACCACTCTTTGTCTCAACAGACAAGTTTGAATCAGGTTGCGGTTGGCCAAGTTTTTCAAAACCTATAAATGAGGATGTAGTAAAATACAGTGAAGATGACAGCTTCAATATGAACAGAACTGAGGTAAGAAGCCGGAGCGGTGATACACATTTAGGTCATGTTTTTGATGACGGTCCTAAAGAATCAGGTGGCAAAAGATACTGTATCAACAGTGCATCTCTTGAATTTATTCCATATGAAAAAATGGATGAACGAGGATATGGATACTTAAAATATCTGCTTGAATAATATATTTTAAAGGCTGAGAATACATGTAAAAATGATCTCAGCCTTATCTTTACTTATATATTATATATACCATTAGACAATCTTATTATAATATCCCTCAAATACAAACTTATCAGGATGCTCTTTTATATATTTCATTTCAAATGTATAGTCATAGTCATACAAATCATATACCACACTGTCGGCCTTATCCAAAAGTTCCTCAAAATGTTCACTCATTTTATCCATAGCTTCCCATCGCTCTTCTCTGTCAAATGGAATCTTTCCTCCAAACAGTTCTACAATCTTTTTAAAGTTATCAGCCAGTTCTTCCATGCCGAACTCTTTAAGTCCGTTTAGGGCATCTTCCCATACTATTCCTGTGGAGTTGTCAAAAAACTGAAAATGTCCTCCGTTATTTACTTCCATAAAATACCATGATATTGCGTTAAGATATCTTTGCTCCAATGTAAAATTCCCTGCGGAATTTAAGTACTCCTCATATGAACTGTAAATATCTATAGTCCAATATATCGGATCTAAAATATCCCAAAATTCTTCAATTCTCTCAATATCTTCTGCAGTTATCTTTGCATAAGTTTTACCGGTTCCGGCTTTATTCGTATATTTTTGCATAATCTCTCCAATTTATTTTATAGTACTGATTAACCGGAGGAAATTTGTATTTTTTTTATCCAATATCTCACCATAGACTTAACCGTCAATGACTTCCATATACCACTCTACAAGTAATTTAATATTTGCCTCCGATAATGTTTTATTACATATCTATATTCTTAAACCAAAAATATTTTTTGTCAATATAAAAAGGTCGGAGAATACTCCCCGACCTAAAACTGTAGCAATATCAAATTACTTTTTATTAAATGAAGCAACAAGAGCATCCACCAATGCATCCATATCACTTTCATTGTTCTCTCTGTATGAAGAGGTTATGTTCACTTCATCATCCAAAATATCCATATGTTTCATCTCTTCAAGCTCTGCCTTCATCAGATTTCCTGAATTAGGTGCCCATGAGCCGTTCTCAACTATAGCACAAGTTCTCTTTTGTAAATTGAGAGCCTTCAGATCCATAAGGAAGTTGTGCATTGGAGGGAATATTCCAAGATTATACGTAACTGATGCAAGTACAAGATGGCTATACTTAAATAAATCTGAAACAAGATAGCTTACATGAGTACTTGATACATCATAAAGTCTTGTCTTTGTAATGCCCTTTTCGCATAGCTTTCTTGCCAAAACTTCTGCGGCAGCCTCTGTATTTCCATACATTGAAGCATATACTATCATTATACCCTTCTCTTCAGGCTCATAGCTTGCCCAATGCATATATTTGTCCAGGATATAAGGAATATCTTTTCTCCAAACCGGACCATGAAGCGGGCAGATATACTTAATAGGCAGTGTAGAAGCCTTCTTTAATACCTGTAGAACCTGTGGACCGTACTTTCCAACTATATTTGTATAATATCTTCTGGCATCATCAAGCCATTCTTTATCAAACTCTACTTCATCAGCGAAAAGCTTTCCGTCAAGTGCTCTGAATGAACCGAAGGCGTCTGCTGAGAAAAGCACTCCGCTTGTAGTATCAAATGTTACCATAGCTTCAGGCCAATGTACCATTGGAGCCTTTACAAATGCTAAAGTATGTTTTCCAAAACATCTGCTGTCACCTTCTGTAACCTCATCAACCTGCTCAGGTCTGATATTGAATCCGAACTGACGAAGTATCATTGCAGCTTTCTCTGTTGTAATAATCTTTACATTAGGCCAACGAAGTAAGATCTCCGGAATTGAAGCCGCATGATCAGGCTCTACATGGTTTATAAGTAAGAAATCCAGGTTTCTGTCACCTAAAACACCTTCTACATTTTCTAAGAACTGTCTTCCAACTGACCAGTCAGCTGTATCTACCAGAACTGTTTTTTCATCCATTAAAAGATATGCATTATAAGATACTCCATGATATATAGGATGAATATTTTCAAAAAGACTTAATCTATGGTCATCTCCGCCGACCCAATACAAATCATCTGTAACTTTACGGTAATTATACATACTCTCCTCCTATTATACTTCAATCTCTATGAAATTATCTGCAGCTTCACCACAGTGTGGGCATACCCATTCTTTTGGAATATCCTTAAACTCCGTTCCCGGTCTTACATCACCCTCTTCATCTCCCAGAAGTACATCATATTCATAACCACAACCGTTACATAGATAAAGCTTTCTGGATGGTGTATGTTTCTTAGGTACCGCTCTCTTAATCTTCTTCATTGGTGGTGCAGGCTGCTTTTCACCTGTATCAAGTGCCTTTGTAAGTGCAGGTAATACCTCATTTACATCACCTACTATACCGTAGTCACAGTTTTTGAAGATTCTTGCATTCGGATCCTTATTTATTGCAACTATTGTAGAAGCGTTCTTGATACCCTTTAGATGCTGTAATGCACCTGATATACCACAGGCAATATAAAGATTTCCTTTAAACTTTTGACCTGACATACCTACATATCTGTCAAGCGGCAAATACCCTAAAGTCTCCGCTACAGGTCTTGAAGAGCCTATTGCAGCTCCTGCAGCCTTAGCCAAATCTTCTACAAGTTTCATATTCTCTTTTGATCCTATGCCCTGGCCTGCACTGACAACTCTTTCTGCAGCTACAATAGGTGTATCCATAGGAATACCTACACTGAAGTCATAGCCGTCCTTTTGAAGATTCGCTACAAGTACATCTATTTTTTCTTTTAATGAACCTTCTCCTATGATCATTCTTTTTCTCTCACCGGTCTCAGGTCCCTTTGTTTTCTTAACGGCGGCAGTTTCACCTCTTGATATCTTACCTAATATATGGGCTGCTATAACAACTCTTTGTATCTCATTTGTTCCTTCATATATAGGAGTAATTCTGGCATCTCGATACATTCTCTCTACAGGCATACCCTTTAAGTATCCGTTTCCGCCGAAAATCTGAAGTGCTTCTGAAGTTATCTCAAGTGCAACATCAGATGCATACTGCTTTGCCATAGCCGATTCCATTCCGTACGGAGCATGAGCTTCTTTAAGTTCCGCAGCGGAATATACAAGCATTCTTGCACATCTGAGCTTTGTTGCCATATCCGCAATCTTAAATGCAATTGCCTGCTGTGCGGCTATAGGCTTTCCGAACTGCTCTCTTTCCTTACTGTATTCAACAGCTTCTTCAAAAGCTCCCTGTGCAATACCAAGTGCCTGAGCTGCAATTCCTATTCTACCGCCGTCAAGTGTAGCCATTGCAATCTTAAATCCCTGACCTTCTTTACCAAGTAAATTCGCCTTTGGAACCTTTACATTATTAAAGTTAAGCTCACAGGTCGCAGATGATCTGATTCCAAGCTTGTCATAGTGATCACCGAATGTAAATCCTTCCATACCCTTTTCCACTATAAGTGCTGAGATACCTCTTGTACCTATATTTGGTGTGGTAAGTGCAAAGATTACATAAACATCGGCTTCACCACCGTTTGTGATAAATATCTTGTTTCCGTTTAAGAGATAATAATCTCCCATATCCTCAGCAGTAGTTTCCGTGCCTCCCGCATCGGATCCGGCATTCGGTTCCGTAAGTCCGAAAGCACCTAAAAGCTCACCGCTACATAATCCCGGTAAATATTTCTTTTTTTGCTCTTCATTACCGAAAGCCGCTATAGGATAAGTTCCTAATGAAGTATGAGCCGAAAGGATAACACCTACACCGCCGTCAACTCTTGAAAGCTCTTCTACCGCTATGGCATAGCTTATAACATCAAGACCTGCTCCACCATACTTCTTTTCATATGGCAGTCCCATAATGCCAAGCTTTCCCATGTTCTTCACGATTTGAGTAGGAAATTCGCTCTTTACATCAAGACTGAAAGCTACAGGCTTTATTTCTCTCTCTGCAAACTCACGAACCTTCTCTCTAAGCAACTCATGTTCCTTTGTTGTTTGATAAGACATATATTCCCTCCACTTATATTGTTATCACCGATATAAAACATCGGCAAAATAAAACTGCACAGCAGTCTAAATCATTATAGAATATTTACTATAATGTAATTTTCATACAATCAATCATATACCTTATGTAATACTTTACTTTATAAGTAAAGTATACTTCATTATTTAAAATAGTCAATATACTTTACTAAGAAAGTATAATTTCGGAACAGTGCATAATAAAAAGCCATAGAACTGTTCAATATCACCAATTCTATAGCTTTATAAGTATCTGCCAATATTCTATTATTAAGTTGTTTTAACCTCTATCAAAGTTTATACTCATCCATCAATTTCTTAAACACATCTATTGACTTTTCTATCTTCTTTGTATCTACACAAAAAGAAAGTCTGACATATTCTTTCATTCCGAATCCTTCGCCCGGAACCAAAAGCATATGATATTTCTTTGCTCTCTCACAAAATTCATTTCCGTCATCACTTGGAGACTTTATAAACAGATAGAAAGCTCCTCCCGGATTTGCTACGGTATATCCTATCTTCGGCAGTGATTCAAATAAAATATTTCTGTTGGTTCTGTATACTTCAATATTCGGCTGTGCGTCCACACAATTTTTTATTACATACTGAAACATGGAAGGCGCACAGACATATCCAAGCACTCTGGCGGCACCGCCTACCGCCGCAAACACTTCTCCATGATCTTTTACTTTATTCGGAACCAGAATATATCCTATTCTCTCACCCGGAAGTGAAAGTGATTTTGACCATGAATAAGCCACCAAAGTATTGTCATATATATTAGGCAAAAACTCAGGTTTTTCATTTGTAAACACAAGCTCTCTGTACGGCTCGTCGCTTATTAAAAATATAGGATGCGAGTACTCTTTTTGTTTTTGTTTTAACAGTTCTGCCAGTGCTTCCAAATTCTCCTTAGGATATATCACACCTGAAGGATTGTTCGGAGAGTTTATAAGTACGGCCTTTGTATTTTCATTTATCTTGCTTTCAATTTCGTCTATATCAAGATAAAGATTTTCACTGCATTTTGCAAATACAGGCTTACCTCCCTGTCCCTCTATAAATACCTTATATTCAGGAAAGTAAGGAATATTTACTATTATCTCATCACCCGACTCTATAATCGCCTTAAATATAATATTAAGTGAAGCTGCTGCACCACAGGTCATAAAAATATTTTGCTCATTATAGTCTGTAGAAAAACGCTGATTCAGGTTTTTTGCAACCGCAAGCCTTGTATCGGTATCACCTGCTGATGAAGTATAGCTGTTGTACTCCCTAGGTGAAAGCTCCTCCACCATATACCTTATAGTATTTGCCACCTCTCTCGGAGCCGGAGTACTCGGATTGCCAAGGCTGAAATCAAGTACATTTTCCGCCCCTATCTCCTTTGCAAGCTTGCTTCCATACTCAAATATATCTCTAATAACCGACCTCTTTGTACCGAGGTCAAGCATCTTTTTTGAAACCATTTTTTCTCCTACTTTACTATAGTAACCGATGCCTGTGCCGGCAGGCAAATAGCCGACTCACCTACATTTTTTATATAACCGAATCTTTCGCAGATATGATCGGGACATTCACTGTGTATAAATGCAATCGCACCGTTTTTAATATCCAAATGTATTTTGATGCCGTTGCTCTCCAAATCTATTTCCCTGTCCTTTGACAAATCAATATCCAGACTTAGATTATTGCCATACTTTAAAACCGCCTTTCCGCCTGATTTTTTATTTAATAAAATATAAAGTCCCGCTGCTATGCCTATAATAAGTACAACAATAATCAAAATGATATCATTTTTCTTTAACTTCATTATTTCAGACTCTCCAAAAGCTTTCTTGAAGCCTCTATCTCATCATTTATAGCTTTAAGTCCCGGAGCACCCTTTGTATTTCTCTTTTCAACACAGGTCTTTAGAGAAATTGCATCATAAATATCATTATCAAAGACCTCTGAGATATTCTTAAACTCTTCCAAAGAAAAGTCATCAAGCGCCTTATTATTTTCAATACCGTAGAGTACAAGCCTGCCTACTATCTCATGTGCATCTCTGAAGGCAACATTTTTCTTAACCAGATAATCTGCCGCATCGGTAGCATTTGTAAAGCCGCCTCTTGCACTTTTTGCCATTCTTTCATTATTGAATTTCATGCTTGAAAGCATTCCGCTCATAAGCTTTATCAGACTTTTTACAGTATCTATGGCATCAAAAGACATCTCCTTGTCTTCCTGCATATCTTTGTTATATGCAAGCGGCAATCCCTTCATTGTTGTAAGAAGAGATATCAGACTTCCGTATACTCTTCCGCTTTTACCTCTTATAAGCTCGGCAATATCCGGATTTTTCTTTTGCGGCATTATAGATGAACCTGTAGAGTAGGTATCATCCATCTCTACAAATCTGTACTCATCCGTATTCCATATGATGATTTCCTCTGAAAGGCGACTTAAATGCATTGATATTATGGCAAGGTCTGATAACAGCTCCAAAAGATAATCTCTGTCACTTACGGAATCCATACTGTTTCTTGTAGCCGTATCAAAATCAAGAATGCTTGCTACATAATCTCTGTCAAGATCATATGTTGTTCCTGCAAAAGCTCCTGAACCCAAAGGTGAAAGATTCATTCTCTTTCTTGTGGAAACCAGTCTGTCAAAGTCTCTTATAAACATCTCAAAATATGCACCGAAATGATGTGCCAATGTGGTCGGCTGTGCTTTTTGTAAATGTGTAAATCCCGGCATATATGTAGACTTGTTCTCTTCCATTATATTAAGGACTTCACTAAGCAGTTCATATAAGAGATCCTTAAGCTCATCAATCTCATCTCTTACATAGAGCTTCATATCAAGTGCCACCTGATCGTTTCTGCTTCTTCCGGTATGAAGCTTCTTACCGGTATCACCTATTCTCTCTATAAGATGTGCTTCTACAAATGAATGGATATCCTCAGACCCGTCATCGAATTTTAATTTTCCGGCGTCTATATCCGCTTCTATTGAATTAAGTCCCTCAATGATTTTATCTCTCTCATTATCTGTAAGTATATTTTGTTTTGCAAGCATCTTTACATGAGCAATACTGCCTCTTATATCCTGCTTATAAAATCTGTGGTCAAATGAAAGTGACTCATTGAAGTTTTCAACAAGTTTATTTGTCTCCTTTGTAAATCTTCCACCCCAAAGTTTCATATTTTCTCCAAATCTCTATTCTTTATCATCGCCATCACCATTTGTATCGGCTTCTTTATTACTTTCCTCATTTGTATTGGCGGATGCGATATGCATCATAACATCCACTATCTTCGGGTCTCTTGATGTGTCTTTAGTGTTTATATTTTTAAATTCCTCAGTTTCGGATAACACCTCATCACCTGACTTTGCTACAGTATCCGACTCTTCATGTAAGTCTTTATCTGTGTTTTCATTATCCAAGTCATCATTATCGGCTTCTTCATCATCGTCTTCGTCATCTTCATCCGACTCGTCGTCATCGTCCAAATCTATCTCTTCTATTTCGTCTTCTCTAAGTCCAAGTTCTTCTTTTCTGAACTTAAAGCCGTTATTTTTAAAGAGTATAAATAAGTACATCAAAATAAGTATCGCTATTGAAGCGCCGCTTATTATTGCACCCTCTATAAAACCGACAGTCTGATACTTAAACTCTATCTGATGTTGACCTTTTTCAAGCTTGAGACCGATAAATGCGTCCAAAAGCTTTATCTTCTCAACCTTTTTCCCGTCTACATACACATTCCAACCCTCATCATAAGGAATGGATGTGAAAAGCGTTGTACTCTCCACCGAATGAACATTTCCGACAAGATTTGTATCCGATATCTTACTGAGGGTAAGCGGATTTGTGTTCAAAATATAATAAAGCTTCTTTAATGAATCGTAGTTTACTCTGTAGACTCTGACATCAAGATTTTCATCCTTATTCTTATCGTCACTATTTACAAAGTGTCCGTTCTTTTCGGCATCCAAGGTACCAAGTTCCATTAAATAATGTCTTTTCAGATTTTTGAAAGTTTTCTTGCTTTCACCGTCACCAAAACTGAAATCCACCTCATCAATACTTGGATTTGTAACATAGGCATAGTATTCACCGTCCTCATCTGTAGTAAAGTTTACAGAATTTGATTCATTAAATGTCTCAACCTGTTCAAATATATCAGGTAAATCATATACGGCTGCAAGGTCGTTTTGCACCTCTATCGGGTCACCTAAGTTTATATTCCACTCATCACTGAATCTTTCATCCACCATAAAGCCAAGCGGCAATGTATAAGGATTTTCATACAGATAGCTGTTACCCGACACATCAAGCAGTGAAATATTTGCATTTCTTGTCTCACCTGTATATATTGCATACTTCACGCTAAAGAGCATATCAAGTAAAGGCGTCTCTCCTGTGATGGAATATGCGTTTGTAGACGCTTCATTTCCAAGCTTCTCAAACAGATCCGAGAGTGACGCATTGGCGGTTGATGAAAATATGGATACCGACCTGAAGTTCATCCATGCTCCGTCATCCTTTGTCTTTCTGTCCACCTTGTCAATACGATAAAATTCATCCTTAGAGAGCTTGGCTACAAGTGCTCTTACATCCTTGTTGTCGTTTATATAATTGCTTCTGTTTATTGTGGTTACACTGGTGACAGACATATTTATACTTGACTCTATCACCACCAAAGCAAGCGCACATAAAAATAAGCTTGTAGTTGAAAATCTCTTCTTTATATACATATATGTAAGTATCGCATACACAGAGATAAAAATCATCGCTACATAGAATACCGCAAAATGGAAATCTTCGTTGTTCACTATCTTTTGCGCCAAAAGTATATAACCCATACTTATACCAAAAGAGGTAAAGAGGTCTCTTGCCGTATTTTCCTCAAGCCTGTCATATGCTTTTGCACACATAAAAAGCACAAGGAAAATATATATAAAGCTCTGTCTGGCAGGGAGTGAGTTAGGATAATGAAGTCCGTGCCAGATATAATTAAGTACATTTATGGAAAATCCTGCAAGGAAGAATACAAGCAATGTAGTATACACTGCCTTTTCCTTTTTGCCGATTTTTTTGTTCAACAAATAAAGTATTACAAACAAAAATATTCCGACTCCACAATAAATATTCGGCCAATGGTCAAGTCCTATTTCTATCTGAACATTACCCATATGTCTTGCAATCATATCAAATATGGAGAAATATGATTCAAATGTTGTAGGGAAGTTGAAATCTCCTGATGCGGTAAGCTTCAGCGCATATATCTCAGGTAAAAGCACCAAGGCGCTTAATCCTCCTGCAAGCAATGAAAATACCGCAAACTGTACTGATGTTATGATAAATTTTTTTAAATTATTTTCAGGCTTAAGTATCTGTAAGAATATAAAGTATATCACCATAAACAGACATATCATTATGGAAATATAGTAGTTTGAAAGTATACATATGCCGAGGCTTACAGCGTATAAAAATCCCTTGTTTTTCTTTACAAGGCTTTCAAGGCCTAAGCATACTAAAGGGAACAATACTATACAATCAAGCCACATGATATTCCAACTGTATGCGGCTATATATCCTGAAAGTGCATAGAATATTCCAAAAAAGACTATTCCAGATTTTTTCTTTGTGGAATGCTTTGATAAATAATATGTAAAACTGAGACCGCAAAGACCTATCTTTACCACAATCATATATGTCATAAACTCTATAACATACGCCTGTGGGCAAAGTACAATCAGCCAATTGAGCGGACTTGCCAGATAGTATGCATACAGTGCCGAAAAGTTGATACCCATACCAAGGTCCCAGCTGTATAAAAGTGAACCGCCGTGGCTTAACTTATATTTAAATTCCGAGAAAAACGGAGCGTACTGATGATACATATCAGTTCTTAAAAAGCTCTCATCTCCAAAGGGGAATATACCTCTTTGCACAAATATCAATACCATTATAAAAACCGGTATAAAAAAGGATAAAATAAATACCGCCCTCTTATCCAGTATAGTTTCTTCTCTCTGATTCAAATTCAAATCTTCCATCTTCTTCCTCCGTCTTCCCACTAATTATAGTAGAGGTTATTTTTTAAATCAATCAAAATCATAATATTTATATACAATACTAAAAAAAAATGCTATACTTCTACCTAAAAGTCGTTAGGAGATATATGAAAAAGAAAATTTTATTACCTATTTTGGCATTCGCCGTATTGCTTATCGTGATTGCCGTCATATTTTCAAATAAAAAAAATAAAAAGGAGCCCGAAACTACAACGGAGGCTGCCACCACGGTAGAGGAAACTACCACTATGCCGCCTACAAAAACATATGAAACGGATGAAAACTATAAAAGAAAGATAGATTTTGATTCGCTTAAGGCTACAAACCCTGATGTTATAGCCTGGGTATATATCCCCGGTACAGTTATTGATTATCCTATACTATGGAAGGAATACGATATTGAGTACTATCTGCACCACGATATAAACCATAAGGAATCTTACTACTCCGTATATATGGACGGATACAGCAATTCGGATTTTTCAACACTCAACAATATCATCTACGGACACCATATGAAGGACGGCAAGATGTTCACGGATATAACAAAGTTTAAGGATGAAAACTTTTTCAAAGAACATAGGATGATATATATTTATACACCTAATAAGACATACAGGCTTAAGACTTTTGCGGCGCTTTATTCAGACTCCGCTCCTGAGAGAAGACAGACATATTTTGACGATATGGACTATTTCCATAAATATGTTGACCGGATGACCGAAAAGTGTAAGTTCAGAGATATTCCTGCAAGCGGAATTGATAAGATATGGTCCTTTATTACCTGCTCATATGAAGGTGATGATACCAGAACCATTCTGTATGCTTATGAGTTAAATGATGATGACGAGCCGCAAAGATACGATTTATCCGGTATTGATTTCGGTGCGGACCACAGGTAAAATTATAGCTGTTGTCAAATGCTATAACTTATAGTTATATGTATTATATTATATAATAAATTGACATTTATAATAATGGTGCTATAGTAAAGGGCGAACCAATTTATTTTATTGTTTTGTCAAAACTGTTATTATACTTTAAAATATTTGGAGGTAAAATGAGACGAGTATTTTCACTTATCGTAGATAATTCTTCAGGTGTTCTGAGCCGTGTGGCAGGTCTTTTCTCAAGAAGAGGCTATAATATCGACTCACTCACTGTAGGCGAAACAGCCGACCCGCGTTTTTCAAGAATGACCGTGGTCTCTATAGGAGATGAGGACACACTTGATCAGATAGTAAAACAGCTGCGAAAACTTGAAGATGTAAGAGATATCAAGGTTTTGGAGGAAGGCAAGAGTGTTTTCCGTGAAATCATTATGATAAAAGTTAAGGCAAACGCTTCACAAAGACAGGATATTGCGGCACTTTGTGACATATTCAGAGCCACTATTGTCGATGTGGCAAAAGATTGTCTGACTGTTATGCTTACAGGCGATAATTCAAAACTTGAAGCACTTTCAAATCTTCTTTCAGATTATGAAGTTTTGGAACTTGCAAGAACAGGACTTACCGCTCTTTCAAGAGGCAGTGAGGACGTAGTTGTTTTAAATTAGTTTTTTGACGATTCACCTAACAGGTTAATCATAAAAGTTTTTAGGAGGTATTATTTTATGTCTAAGATTTATTATCAAGAAGACTGTAATCTTTCAATGCTTGAGGGTAAGACTATTGCCATCATCGGTTATGGCAGCCAGGGACACGCACATGCATTGAACTTAAAGGAAAGCGGATGCGATGTAATCGTTGGTCTATATGAGGGCAGCAAGTCATGGGCTAAGGCAGAGGCACAGGGACTTAAGGTTTACACAGCTGCAGAGGCTGCAAAGAAGGCTGATATCATCATGATTCTTATCAATGATGAACTTCAGGCTGATATGTACAAGAAGGATATCGAGCCGAACCTTGAGGCCGGAAATATGCTTATGTTCGCTCACGGTTTCAATGTACATTTCGGATGTATCAAAGCACCTAAGGACGTTGATGTTACAATGATAGCTCCTAAGGCTCCGGGACATACTGTTCGTTCAGAGTACCTTGAGGGTAAGGGAACACCTTGTCTTGTAGCTGTTGAGCAGGATGCTACAGGTAAGGCACTTGAACTTGCACTTGCTTACGGTGCAGGTATCGGCGGCGCAAGAGCAGGTCTTTTGGAGACTACATTCCGTACAGAGACTGAGACTGACCTCTTCGGTGAGCAGGCAGTTCTTTGCGGCGGTGTTTGTGCACTTATGCAGGCAGGTTTTGAGACTCTTTGTGAGGCAGGTTATGACCCTAGAAACGCATACTTTGAGTGTATCCATGAGATGAAGCTTATCGTAGATCTTATCTATCAGTCAGGATTTGAGGGAATGAGATATTCTATCTCAAATACAGCAGAGTACGGTGACTACATCACAGGACCTAAGATCATCACAGATGATACAAAGAAGGCTATGAAGAAGATCCTTTCAGATATCCAGGACGGTACATTTGCTAAGGAGTTCTTACTTGATATGTCTCCTGCAGGTCGTCAGGTACACTTCAAGGCTATGAGAAAGCTTGCTTCAGAGCATCCTTCAGAGAAGATCGGTGCAGAGATCAGAAAGCTTTACAGCTGGAACAATGATGATGAGAAACTTATAAACAACTAAAACAAAAACAGGGGTAGCAAGCGCTACCCCGTTTTTTATTTTTAAATTATGTCTATTCCCCCTTTAAAGGTGTAAAAGTTCTGTCATCCTCAGCCTTGCCGGCTTTTACGGCATTTTCATAGGCCGCCTTTGCCTCTTTTACAAAGATTTCCTGTGAGTTTTTCTTTGCTTCATTGTTTTTCTTTACCTTTTCATAGCTGTCGTCAGGCAAGAGTATTGAAGCCTTTACATTATCTTCAAGCTCAACCTCAAGGTAGTGCTTGATACTCCTTATGATATCCTCATCTGCTACCGGGAATACTATCTCCACTCTCTTTTCAAGATTTCTATTCATCCAGTCTGCACTTCCAAGGAAAATTTCCTCTTCACTGTCTATACGGAAATCAAATATTCTGGCGTGTTCAAGGAATGTGCCCACTATCGATCTTACCGTAATATTTTCAGATACTCCCTTTATTCCTACTCTGAGGCAGCATATACCTCTGACTATAAGTTCTATCTTTACGCCTGCACAGCTTGCGGCATAAAGCGCTTCTATAATATCCTTATCTGAAAGTGAATTCATCTTCGCGATTATATGAGCATCACTGCCGTTTTTTGCAGCCTGTGTACATTGATTTATCTTATTTAAGAATATATCCTTCATCCAAAGCGGTGCTACAACATATCTCTTCCAAAACGGAGGCTCGGAGTATCCGCTGAGCATGTTAAAGACTGCCGTAGCGTCCTCGCCGTAACTTTCTCTTGCGGTAAACATACCTAGGTCAGTATACAATTTGGCAGTGGAATCATTATAGTTTCCAGTTCCAAGGTGTACATATCTTCTGATACCGTCCTCTTCTCTTCTCACTACAAGAGTTATCTTTGAGTGGGTCTTAAGCCCTACAAGTCCGTAGATTACATGACATCCCGCCTTTTCAAGCATCCTTGCCCAGTTGATATTGTTCTCCTCATCAAACCTTGCTTTAAGCTCCACCAAAACTGTAACCTGCTTACCGTTATCCGCCGCATTTGCAAGCGCCTTTATAATAGGAGAATTTCCGCTGACTCGATAAAGTGTCTGTTTGATAGCAAGTACATTCTTGTCTGCAGCCGCCTTTGATACAAAATCTATTACAGGGTCAAAGCTCTCATACGGATGTGAAAGTAATATATCTTTTTTCTTTATTTCCTCAAAAATATCTTCACAGTCCAAAAGTCTTGCATTGGCTACAGGGATATGCTTTTTATCCTTCAGATTGTCAAAGCCGTCAAGAGAGTATATCTTCATAAGAACTGTAAGATCCAGCGGTCCGTCTATTCTGAATACATCCTCTTCGTCAACATTCAGCTCGTTTTTTAAAAAGTTTAAAAGGCTTGCATCCATCCTCTCTTCCACTTCAAGTCTGATTGCCTCTCCCCACTGTCTTTTCTTCAACTTTTTCTTGATTTCCTCTAAAAGGTCAAGTGCCTCGTCCTCATCAAGCTTAAACTCCGCATTTCTCATTACTCTGAAGGTTGCAGCCGAGATTACCTCATAGTTTAAGAAAAGTTTATCAATATTTTTTTCGATAATATCTTCAAGATAGATTATCTTTCTTTCTTCAGAATCTGTAGGAATCTCTACAATTCTTGGAAGTACTGACGGTACCTGTACCATTGCAAAGTCCATATCTCCATCCACATTTCCAAGGTAGACATCCTTTTTCTTCTTCTTTGAGTTTTCATCCTTTCTCTTTCTGATAAGAGCCGCAATATTAAGTGTCTTATTTCTTACAAGCGGAAACGGTCTTGACGCATCCACAGCCATAGGTGTAAGCACAGGATATACAAACTCGTCGAAGTATTCATTTATAAACTTCTTCTCACTATGTGAAAGTTCATCGCCATGACCTAATATATGCAAATGATTCTCTTTTAGAAGCGGAAGCAGTGAACTGTAGATTTCATACTGTTTTCTTACAAAATCATGTGTCTCTTTTGCAAGTACATTAAGCTGCTTGTCCGCACTCATTCCCGCAATATCTTTTTTCTTATAGTCCGCATCCACCATATCCTTAAGTGATGCAATCCTTACCATGAAAAATTCATCTAAGTTTGATGATGTGATACTTAAAAATTTCAGCCTCTCAAAAAGCTTTACATCATCATCTTTAGCTTCATGTAAGACTCTTTTATTGAACTTAAGCCAAGACAGCTCTCTGTTGGTAAAATATTCCACATTGTCAAACTTTTCCATAAAGCCAACTCCTTTCTATCAAAAAGTCCTTATCTGTTTTAAAACAAACTCTATTCCAAAAATTTCTCTAAAAAAGTCTCTATGTGAATTAAAGCTCAGCATCTCAAGGCTCAAATCTCCCATATACCTTATCTCTAAAATCAGTTTATTATCGTCAAGTTTCAAACTGTAGTCCTTTATCTTTTGCTTATGTGACCTGTCAAGCGCATTTGCCATCTGTAATATAGCACTTAACTTCGCCAATCTGATATCTCTTTTATTGTAGATACTTTCTTCAGTGTCAATATTTGACATCTCGGCAACCAACATTCTCTCATCATGTGATATACCTATAATCTCACTTGACGAAATAATATTGTAGGTGGCCACATCACTGTTTTTCATATTGATAAACTTACCGATATTATGTAAGATTGCCGCTATCTGCACAAGTAGTCTGTCTCTTTCACTTAGACCGCTTAGACTCTTTATTGCATCAAATATCATCAGGGCATTCTTTTCCACCACTGTAGTGTGCTTACTGTTACCTCTGTATCTTTTTGCAAGACTCTTTGACGACGCAATAATATCCGCTCTGAAGTCATGTCCTGTATTTACTATATTACTTTTCTTGGCATACTCCGCCGCAATGCCGTCTATAAGCAAAGTTCCCGGCAACCATATTTCCTTGGCATTGAAAAGATCAAAGATTCTTTGGAAAATAAGTACACTCGGTATTATCATCTTTGCGTAGTTTTTGCCTACTCTGAGTATATTTTCTATTTCCTCCACACTCTTATCCCTTATTTTATCAAAGAGCGCTATAAACTCCTCGTAATTTACTATCATATCATCGGCGTCGCGATTCATATATTTGAACATATACATCAGCGGCTCTCCGACGCCTATAATAGTCTTTACCTTTTTATCTTTAAGATATATCTTTTTGAAAGTATTCAAATCGTTATCTATCAGCTCTGTGAGTACATTGTGCTTTTTTTCGGTGATATTGTCTATCTCTTCCACCATCTCTCTAAGCCTTAGAACTCCCAGTGAAAGATTTTGAGTACTCTGTATCGCGCCGTTATCATACAATGTAAGCTGCATACTTCCAAAACCTACATCCGCAACCGCAGTGCCGCTTCTTATATACTTTTCAAAAAGCTCCCCCTTTGCATCAATAGACATATAGTTGATAAATCTTTGCTCAGAGTTTGATATGATAGATATATCTATACCCGCTCTTACCTTTATCTGGTCAAGCACCTGCATATTGTTGGAGGCTTCTCTCATAGCACTGGTAGCATATGCCTTATAATCGTCCACTCTGTATGATTTCATTATTTTTTTGAAATCGGATAATACATCACAAAGCTCGTCAATCATTTCATAGCTTATCTTTCCGTACTTATATGTATCACTGCCAAGTGCAATGGTGTGCTTTATATAATCAACTCTCTTTATACCGGTCTTTGCCGATATTTCATAAATTCCAAGTTCAAGTTCAAACGAACCTACATCAATAGCCGCAAAATATCTTATGTCTCCCTTTTCCATACGCTCTCCATATTATTTTTGACCCTGTAAATAAGTTATAAACTGTGTTGCGCTTCTTCCTGACATACCTCCGTGTGAGAGTTCCCACATATTTGCCTTTGCAAGTATTTCCTTCTCGTCCATATCAATACCGTGCTTTTTAGCAAGTGAAAGTACAATGCCGTTAAACTCCTTCTTATCAGGTGAACCGTAGTAGATCTTTTCACCGAATCTGGCTGAGAGTGAAAGTTTTTCTTCCACTGTATCGCGGCTGTGAAGCTCTTCATCAGTCTCAGTCTTATCTCTGAAGCTCTCTCTTATAAGATGTCTTCTGTTGCTTGTAGCATAGATAAGTATATTCTCAGGTCTCTTTCCGAAACCTCCTTCAAGTATAGCTTTGAGATATTTATATTCAAGCTCAGACTCCTCAAAACTTAAATCATCCATATATATTATAAACTTATAGTTTCTGTCTTTTAACTGCTCAAGTATATCCGACAGATATCTGAACTGATGCTTATAAATCTCTATAATTCTAAGCCCCTTATCATAGTACTCATTTACAATCGCCTTGACACTTGATGACTTTCCGGTTCCGGCATCACCATATAGCAGGCAGTTGTTTGCCGGCTTACCGTTTATAAAACTCTCCGTATTGTGTGTGAGTTTTTTCTTTTGAATATCATAGCCTATTATATCCTCCAGATATACATGCTCAACTCTTGTAATCGGTATAATATTTGCAGAATTAAGATCGTTGCTCTCTTCTATACGAAATGCCTTATTAAGACCGAACTTACCTACACCGTACTCCTTATAAAACTCTGTAACGATATTTTTAAACTCCTCATCCGACTTTGCGCTTGAAAGCTGCTTTGACAATCTTAAAATTCTGTCTCTGACTCTTGTATTTACAAGCTTTGAATCTCTTCCGTTACCTACATAGTGTGATATTGCATCCAAAAGTTCATCATCTATATCAGGTACAAAGTGAAATAAATCTTTAAAAATTTTAAAGTCATGAAGTGCAAAGGTATTTATACTGCCTTTAGTCTCACCTATAATTTCTGTAGCTTTTGAATATACATTTTCATTGTACGCAAGCGCAAGTGCAAGGACATTTTCCCAAAGGTTACCGTCAAGTCCGTACTCTCCCGCAACCTCAAGCAACTTAGCAATTGTCTTACTTGTATCTACACTGTCCTTATTTAAGGAACAAAATTCTCTTATCGTATCTTCAAATTTTAAATTTCTATATAAAATCAAATCATCAATTATACTGTACATAAATACTCCTTACTTTACTGAACAATAATTCCCTAAAATTTTTAAAAAAGTGACTTCTTTTTTCAGTATCTCAAGCACATTTGAGACATTGGACAAACTCAAATTCCCCTCAATATCAATAAAAAACCTGTACTCAAAGGTCTTTTCAGGTATCGGTCTTGACTCCACCTTTACAAGGTTTAATCCGTTTAGTACAAATATTCCGAGAATATTGTAAAGCATACCTTTTTCATGCGGCAACTCCAAAATAAGGCTGAGCTTATTTGACTTTTTTGAGAAAATCTTCTCCTTGCTGAGTACTACAAATCTTGTAGTGTTGTTTGCATTTCTGTTAATTCCTTCATCCAAAACATCAAGATCATATAAATCACCTGAAAGTCTTGAAGCTATGGCGGCCTGTGATATGTCTTTATCATCCCTTACCTTTTTTGCCGAAACAGCCGTATTTAAAAGGCTTATTTGACTCCAGCCCGGATGCTCCTTAAGATAAGCGCTACATTGCATCAATGCCTGAGGATGAGAATACACAGTCCTTATATCATCAGGCTTTGCACCTCTTACCCCCAAAAGACAGTGACTGATATGAAGGTCATACTCCGCCACAATAACAACATCCTTTTTTAAAAGTAAATCGTATACATCACTTACTATTCCGGCTGACGAGTTTTCTATAGGTATTATACAATACTTTGCATTTCCGTTTAATACCTCATTTATCGCATCTTCAAAAGTATTTACATTCTCAGTCTCCACATCAGGAAAAAGTTTTTTTGTAACTATATGTGAATAAGCACCCTCTACGCCCTGATACACAACTCTTTTTATATCAAAGTCCATATATTCCTTACAAATAAACTCGGCTGTGATTTCTTTATATTTTGCCTTTGATATCAGCTTTATGAGCTCTCTTTTTTTATCTATCAGTTCTATTATCTTTTCATCCGTCTTATCAAGCTTTGCTTTTATCTCTTCAAGTCCTTGCATACCACTCCTAAGCCTTATTTTGTGCTACCATATTTTCAAGCATCTCTACTATCTTGCTTCTGGTATAGGCTCCAAGCTTTTTCTTTTCAGCATCAGGCAACTCATCTATAACAATCGGCTTTCCGTACTCTATTATTACTTTACTCTTTCTCATATATGGCAGGTGCTCTTCCCATATCTCATATGTACCGTATATTGCTACAGGAACTACAGGAACTTTTCCTTTTTCCGCAATCTTTAATGAACCTTCTTTGAACTCTTTCACATTCGTTACATCCGGGTTCATATTTCTGCCGCCCTCAGGACAAATCCACACGGAAACGCCTGATTTTACCTGATCTATGCCCTTTATAATAGTCTTTAATCCCTGCTTTATATCCTGCCTGTTCAAAAACAAGCAGTTTACAAGCTCCATCCACTGCTTAAGAAGTGGTGCATGGATCATCTCATACTTTGCGACAAACCCCAGCGGCTTTTTTGTGTATCCGAAACCTGTAAGAATATCAAAATAACTCCTATGGTTACTTACAAACAGCACACCGCCGTCCTTAGGTATATTCTCACTTCCTCTCACCTCCACTTTCGAGCCTGTAATAAAAATCATAAGCCTGAATACCGCACTTACCATACCTTGTGCAACAGATGTCGAAACATCAGGTCTGAACTTCCTTACAATAAGCAAAATAAGCATTACCGGTATAAAAAGTACCAAATACAAAAACAGTCCAAGTGCTACCAATATAAATTTTATCATATAAAAAATCCTCTCATTATAATAACGGGCTTAGGAGTCTGCTGACCTGCTCTTTTATTCTTTGCAGAAGTGAGCGATTCTTATACATATCAAATGTATACTCCTCAGAATCATAAATATCTCTCATAAAATTATCTTCAAGTTCCGTAGTGACTTCCTCGTCATAGATCATAGCGTTTACTTCAAAATTCAACTCAAAGCTTCTTATATCCATATTTGCGGTTCCTACACATGCCACCTTACCGTCGGCCATTACAGACTTGGCATGCAAAAATCCCCTCTCATATGTGTAGACCTTGCCTCCGGCCTCAAGCAGTGTGCCTGCCCAGCTTAACGTGGCTGAATATACAAAAGGGTGATCCGGCATACATGGTATCATAAGCCTTACATCCACACCCGATCTTGCCGCTACATTAAGTGCGCTCATAAATGCTTCATCAGGTATGAAATAAGGCGTGTGAATATACACATGGTCCTTCGCATTATTTATAATCTCTATATAATTATCTCTGATAAGCTTTGTTTCAGAATCCGGACCGCTTGATATTATTTGCATTCTGAGAACATCGTCACCGTTTTTAGGCAAAATGTTCATTTCCTCAAGCGGCTTAAAATATTTGTCACTGTTAAAGATGTCTTCTTTTGTGGCATAATTCCAGTCCAGACCGAATCTAAGTTCAAGCCCGTTGACCGCCTCACCCACTATTCTAAGATGTGTGTCTCTCCAGTGTCCGAATTTTTTTGAGCCGTCCACATATTCTTTTCCTATATTAAAACCTCCGACATAGCCTATTTTACCGTCAATAACCGCTATCTTTCTGTGATTTCTGTAGTTTATACGGAAATTTATCTTGCCGAGTGCGGCAGGAAAGAATACACCTATTTTTATCTTATGGGCTTTCATATTGTCTAAGAGCTTCTTTGACATAAATCTGCCGCCCATTCCGTCAAACAGTACTCTTACTTCCACTCCATCATCAGCCTTTTTTATAAGCTCTCTTGATATATTCCTAAAGAGGTAATCATTTTTTATTATATAATACTGTAAATGAATATACTCCTTTGCATTTTTTATATCCTCAATCAGTGCATCAAACTTGTCGTTTCCGTCGTTGAATATTTTTAATGTATTCTTCATTGTCATAAGCGACCCGCCGGATATCAGATTATACTGCATCTGCCTTTGGTATTTTTTTGTATAAGGGTCATTTAACACCCTGTCATTGTTTGCAAAAAACTTTTCCTGCTTTATTGCCGCCTTACTTATACTGTCTTCAACATTTTTTATCTTAAACATCTTGGACTTTCTGTAATCCTGACCTATAAGCAGGTAAAGTATAATGCCTACCACAGGCAAAAAATTGAGTGCCAAAAGCCATGTCCACACGGCTCTCGGCTCTCTTCTTTGAAAGAACACAATCACAATGGACAATACTAAGTTGATGTAGAATAAATGAACAAATGCTATATGGCCTGTTCTAAAAAAATCAAACATAAAACTCCTAAATGTTCATACTGTTAGGCTTATAAACTTGCCTTACAATCTGAAATTATATAATCCGATTCATTATACCACAAATGTCTAATTTTGGCATAGAAAAAAGAGCCGGTCGCCCGACTCTTTAAATCATATCTTATTTTTTTACGGTTGCACTAAGTTCATTATAAGGATCAAGATCTATATAAATGATATCCTTTGCACTAAGGTCTCCGTCTGAAAGTATCAATCTGGCAACCATAGTCTCCACATTCTTTTGCAGATATCTCTTTAACGGTCTTGCACCGTATGCAGGGTCATAACCGTTGTCGATGATATAGCTCTTTGCAGCATCACTTAATTCTACTGTAAGTTCCTTATCCTTAAGTCTTAAATTAAGTTCGTCAATAAGCAGGTTGATAATACCGCCGATATTGTCCTTTGTAAGAGGCTTGAACATTATAATCTCATCAAGTCTGTTAAGGAACTCAGGCCTGAAGCTGTTTCTAAGCTCGTTCATAACCTTTCCTCTGGCGTCTTCACTTATATCACCGTAGGTATTGATACCGTCAAGCAAATATGCGGAACCGATATTTGATGTCATAATTATGATGGTGTTTTTAAAGTCTACTGTCTTACCCAGAGAATCTGTAACTCTACCGTCATCCAATACCTGTAAAAGTACATTGAATACATCAGGATGTGCCTTCTCAATCTCGTCAAATAGTACTACGGAATAAGGTTTTCTTCTTACAGCCTCTGTAAGCTGTCCGCCCTCATCATATCCTACATATCCCGGAGGAGCTCCTATAAGTCTGCTCACGGAGAATTTCTCCATGTACTCGCTCATATCGATTCTTATCATGTTGTTCTCATCGTCAAAGAGTGCCTTTGCAAGTGATTTTGCAAGCTCCGTCTTACCTACACCTGTAGGTCCGAGGAACAGAAATGATCCTATAGGCTTTGAAGGGTCCTTTATACCTGCTCTTGAACGAATGATAGCGTCCGTAACCTTATCTACAGCCTCATCCTGTCCTATTACTCTCTCATGCAATGTATCTGCAAGGTGAAGTGTCTTCTCTCTTTCACTCTCATTAAGCTTTGAAACAGGGATATTTGTCCATCTTGAGATAATTCTTGCAATCTCATCATCTGTAACAGCCTCACGAAGCAGACTTAGATCTTCTTTCTTTACCTTCTCTTCTTCAGCCTGTAACTGCTTTTTAAGTTCAGGTAACTTACCGTACTGCAACTCTGCTGCCTTGTTAAGGTCATAGCTTTGTTTTGCGGCACTTATCTGCCTGTTAACCTCATCTATCTCACCTCTAAGCTTTGCAAGTCCCTCAACACTTTTCTTTTCATTTTCCCACTTTGACTTCGCTTCGTTAAGCTCGTCATTGACTTCAGCCAACTCTTTTTGAAGTGCTTCAAGCCTTTCTTTTGAAAGATTGTCGTCCTCTTTTTTAAGTGCGGTCTCTTCTATTTGAAGTTGCATCTGCTTTCTGTTTAACTCGTCAATCTCTGTAGGAACAGAGTTAAGCTCCGTCTTTATAAGGGCACATGCCTCATCTACAAGGTCAATAGCCTTATCAGGTAAAAACCTGTCGCTGATATATCTGTCTGAAAGTACTGCCGCACTTACCAGTGCACCGTCAGTTATCTTAACACCGTGATAACTCTCATATCTTTCCTTAAGTCCACGTAGAATAGATATTGTATCCTCTACAGAAGGCTCTTCTACAAGTACAGGCTGGAATCTTCTCTCAAGTGCAGGATCCTTTTCAATGTACTTTCTATACTCGTCAAGTGTAGTCGCACCTATACAATGCAACTCACCTCTTGCAAGCATAGGCTTTAACATATTTCCGGCATCCATGCTTCCTTCAGTCTTACCTGCGCCTACTATAGTGTGAAGCTCATCAATGAAAAGTATTATCTCTCCGTTTGATTTCTTCACTTCATCAAGTACCGCCTTAAGTCTTTCCTCAAACTCACCTCTGTACTTGGCACCTGCTATAAGTGCACCCATATCAAGTGCAAAAAGTCTCTTATCCTTTAAGTTGTTCGGAACATCACCGGCTACTATTCTGCCTGCAAGTCCTTCAACTACCGCAGTCTTACCTACACCGGGTTCACCGATAAGTACAGGGTTGTTCTTTGTCTTACGGCTAAGTATTCTTACCACATTTCTTATCTCGCTGTCTCTTCCTATTACAGGGTCAAGCTTTTGCTGCCTTGCACGCTCAACCAAGTCATAACCGTACTTATTGAGTGTATCATATGTAGCTTCAGGATTGTCTGAAACAACTCTTTGATTACCTCTGACCTCTGAAAGCACCTTTAAGAACTTATCCTTATCAATGCCGTACATTCTGAAAATCTGTGCTACATTTGATGAAGGATTCTCAAGTATATTAAGGAAAATATGCTCTACGGAAACATATTCATCTCCCATACTCTTTGCAACATCTTCAGCTGTTATCAGTATTTTATTTAAATCATTACTTATATAGCTTTGACCGCCGCTAACCTTTGGAAGCTTTTCAATGGCAGCCTCAACTTCATTTCTAAATTCAATTTCATTGATACCCATTTTCTTAATAAGATTGACTATCAATGAGCCCTCTATATCTAACAGTGATGCCAACAGATGTATCTGTTCGATTTGCTGATTACCATGAGTAGCAGCAACCTTTTCCATATTCTGAACGGCCTCAATGGACTTTTGCGTAAATTTGCTAATGTTCATTAACTCACCACCTCTATTCTTTATTTGTTATATATGTACTATAACAGAGTACTTATAAGTTGTCAAGCATTTTTTGAAAATATTTTCATAAAAATATAAAAAAGCGCCATCATATGGATAATCCACATATGATAACGCCTTATAAATTTTATAATTATCTACTTTCTTCCAATTTTTTGCTTTATAGCAGCCAACATCTTATTTTCTTTTACCAACAGACCGTCAAATATCATAAGCAGTGCAGGCAGCAAAAAGATAACAAATGCCATAGACACTATCGCACCTCTGCCTATCAGATGTCCAAGCTGACCTATTGCCGGAAGCTTTGAAATAAAACTTACCACATAACCGCAAATAACAAGTATTGTACCTGAAGTAAGTATCGAATGCATACTGAACTTAGTCATCTTTATTGCCGATTCTTTCTTATTAAGTCTCTTTCTAAGCTCTCTATAGTTTGAAATTGAAAGTATGGCATAGTCTACAGTCGCACCCAGCTGAATACTGCTTACTACTATATATCCTATAAAAGCCAGCTTCGTTCCATATATATATGAAAAACTCATATTTACAAAAATAGCCATTTCAATAGGTATCATAGCAAGCAGTGCAAGAAGTACAGATTTAAACGAGAATGCAACTACCAAAAATACTCCAAGTAATGATAAATTATTTACCTTATTATAGTCTTCCTTAAGTATCTTTTCCATATCCATAGTGGCGTAGGTATTACCTGTAATATAGTTCTCATTCGGATAATACTCATTCACTATCTGCTTTATCTCATTTGCCGAACTGTACGCAAGCTTACTCTCACCCTTGGTCTTTGTGAATACAAGTATTCTGGCATATCCGTCCTTATGTAATAAGCTTACGGTATCACTTGGAATAATCTTTTCAGGTATACCGTCAGGCAGTGTATCAGCCAATGATGTGACACTCTTTACATAATCAAGAGATTTTAACTTCTCCGCCAGTGCCTTCTCCGTGACATTGCTTGTAGAAGGTACCAATATAACATTGAGATTTGACCTGCCGAATACCTTGTTTATCTCCTCACTGTGTTCATACAAAGAGGTTCCCTCTCCTGCACCTACAGCGTCATTTCCATACATAAAGTTGGTCATTCCCTGTGCCATATATGAAGGAATCAGTATAACAAGTGCAAATATAAAAAATCCCTTTGAGATCTTATTTACAAACTTTGAAGTTTTGTCAAATTCAGGTAAAAACTCTCTATGTCTTGTCTTTTCAATTATAGGCATCCAGCTGAGTATAAGCGAAGGCATAAAGAACACTATCGAAAATATTGAACATACTATTCCCTTTGCAAGTACAATACCCAGGTCAAAGCCCATTGAGAATTTCATTATTACAAATACTATAAATCCTACAAATGTGGTAAGTGAGCTTGCCGAAATAGTCTTTATAGATGTTCTTAGCGCATTCTTTAGAGCAATTGTCTTATCCGCTTCCTTTTTTTGTTCCACCTTATATGCATTCAATAGGAATATTGAATAATCCATAGACACCGCAAGCTGTAATACCGCCGACACATTGTTTGTAATAAACGAAATACTGTTTAAGAATATATTTGTACCCCTGTTTATAAATATCGCAGTTCCGATAACACTTAAGAAAAGCACAGGCTCAAACCATGAGGAAGTTGTTACCAAAAGTACCAAAAATACAAATATTACACCTATTGCAAGTATAAGATTCATCTGAGATGAAACTTCTTCTTCGGTAAACTTATTCTGTGGCGCGCTTCCTACCAGATAGCCCCTGTCGCCTATTATCTTTTCCATCTTATCAATTGCCTTATGTGTAAGCTTACTTGAATCACCTTTTACAAAAGTTATATCCATTACAGCCTTATTATCCTTATAATAATCCGATACGTCATCATATTTCATAAAGCTGTTTGACTCATAGACATTCTCGGTAGTGTCAAGCCAAAGTATCCTGTCCACGCCTTCGACCTTTTCAAGCTGCTGCTTAATGGCGTTGGCCTCGTATATTGTGACATCCTTAAGCATAAGTCTGGCGGTTCCCGGATATCCGAATGTCTTTTCCATCTTATTTATTGCGGCCTTTGAAGGCGCGCTTGCAGGTAAATACTTAGTCAAATCATAGTTTATATTTACAAACGGTGTAAAAAGAAGTGAAATAAAGAGCAAAATCAAAAAAACTCTTCTTATTCCTTTATTATGATCTACAATAAACCCTGCAAAATCCTTTTGGTTTGTTTCCTTCATATCATCCAACCTCTCTAAAACTTCATTAACAGGATGTAAGTATATTGCAAATCGACACATTTGTAAATATCAACATCAGAACTTTAATAGACACTTGTCTATAAAATTGTTTTTATATTTTTAATCTTGTAAAAGTATAAAATATGGACTATAATACGAAAAATGATTTTTGTAAAGGAGAAGTATGAGACATCTTTTAAACCCGTTGGATTTTTCTGTTGAAGAAACTAATAAGCTTTTGGAGCTTGCTATTGATATTGAAAACAACAGGGATAAGTATTCCAAAATTTGTGAAGGAAAAAAATTAGCAACTTTGTTCTATGAGCCAAGCACACGAACCAGACTTTCATTTGAAGCTGCTATGCTTAATTTGGGAGGTAGCGTACTTGGCTTTCATTCTGCCGACTCGTCATCTGCGGCAAAGGGCGAAAGTGTTGCAGATACTATCAGAGTCATCTCATCATATGCCGATATAGCGGCTATGCGTCACCCAAAAGAAGGTGCACCGCTGGTTGCAAGCAAGTTTTCTTCCATCCCGGTAATCAATGCAGGAGACGGCGGACATCAGCATCCTACACAGACACTTACAGACCTTCTTACAATCAAGCGACTTAAAGGAGATATAGCAAATCTTACTGTAGGACTTTGCGGCGATCTTAAGTTCGGCAGAACGGTGCATTCTCTTATCAACGCTCTTATCAGATATCCGAATATCAAATTTGTTCTTATTTCTCCGGAAGAGCTGAAAGTTCCCGACTATATCAGAGACGATGTACTCAAGGCCAACAATATAGAGTTTGCCGAGGTGACAAACCTTGACGAGGCTATACCTGAACTTGATATACTCTATATGACCAGAGTCCAAAGAGAGCGTTTCTTCAATGAAGAGGATTATATCCGTTTGAAAGATACCTATATACTTGACAAGAAAAAACTCTCACATGCAAAGAAAGATATGTACATACTTCATCCGCTTCCAAGAGTAAATGAAATCAGTGTTGAGGTGGATAACGACCCGAGAGCCGCATACTTTAGACAGGCACAGTTTGGCGTATATGTAAGAATGGCTTTGATTCTCACTCTTTTGGAGGTAATATAATGTTAAATATAAGCGGATTAAATGAAGGCGTGGTACTTGACCATATAGAGGCAGGTAAGAGCCTTGATATATACTACAATTTAGGACTTGACAAGCTGGATATCCCTGTTGCTATCATAAAGAATGCCAAGTCAAAAAAAATGGGTAAAAAAGATATCATAAAGATAGAGGGTGATGTGCTTGATTTGATTGATTTTGATGTAATCGGATATATCGACCACAATATCACAATCAATGTTATAAAAAATAATGCTATAGTTGAGAAAAAGACTGTTTCATTACCTGAGAAGATAACCAATATCATCAAGTGTAAGAACCCAAGATGTATCACCTCTATAGAGCAGGAGCTTCCTCATATCTTCTACCTTTCAGATAAGGAAAACGAGGTATATCGCTGTATCTACTGTGAAGAAAAGAGAAAAAAGAAAAAATAAGATTATAAAAAGCTTTGCATATGCGAAGCTTTTTTGTTTCCTGAAGTATGACGCAAAAATGCCGAATCCATAAACAGGATTCGACATCAATCACTATACCAATATAGCCTTTTTTATTTCCACTTTTTCCGGAAGTCCCTTTATCTCTCTTAGAATCTGCATGAACTCTTTGCCTGTTATTGTTTCCTTTGTTATAAGGAATTCAGCCAGCTTATCCATTACCTCTCTGTTTTCACTGAGTATTCTGATAGCTTCATCATAGCTGTTTTTAAGGATTCTCATTACCTCATTGTCTATCTCGGTAGCTGTAGTATCACCACAGTCAAGCACCGCTCTGCCTGAGAGATACTGATTTTCAACCTTTGCAAGACCTATGAGACCGAATCGCTCACTCATACCGTACTGAGTAACCATGGCTCTGGCAATAGAAGTGGCCTTTTCAATATCATTTGAAGCACCTGTTGTCACAGAATCAAATACTATCTGCTCCGCCGCTCTACCTCCGAGAGTACTTACAAGCATATCCTCAAGTTCTTTTTTAGACTTCAGATATGTCTCCTCCTCAGGTACATACATTACATAGCCCAAGGCTCCCATAGTTCTCGGCACAATGGTAATCTTTTGGACAGGTTCCGAGTTCTTTTGAAGAGCCGATATAAGAGCATGTCCCACCTCATGGTATGACACAATCCTTCTCTCTTCCTGATTAAGTACTCTGTCTTTTTTCTCCTTGCCGACAAGTACCACCTCTACAGCTTCAAAAAGGTCTTTTTGCTTTACAGCCTTTCTCCCCTTCTTTACAGCCAATATGGCGGCCTCATTTATCATATTTGCAAGGTCGGAACCCACCGCACCTGATGTTGCAAGTCCGATAGCCTCAAGGTCTACAGAGTCATCCATCAACACATCTTTTGAATGCACTTTAAGGATTGCAACTCTACCCTTAAGGTCCGGCCTTTCTACAATCACTCTTCTGTCAAATCTGCCCGGACGAAGCAGTGCAGGGTCAAGTATCTCAGGTCTGTTTGTAGCTCCGAGTACTATAAGTCCCTTGGAAGAGTCAAAGCCGTCCATCTCTGAAAGAAGCTGATTGAGAGTCTGTTCTCTCTCATCATTTCCTCCTCCCATCCTTGAATCTCTGCTCTTACCTATGGCATCTATCTCGTCTATAAAAATGATAGCGGGTGCCGCTTCCTGTGCCTGTTTGAATAGGTCTCTTACTCTTGAAGCACCTACACCGACAAACATCTCAACGAAGTCTGAACCTGAGAGTGAAAAGAAAGGCACATCCGCTTCTCCGGCTACAGCCTTTGCAAGCAGGGTCTTTCCGGTTCCGGGAGGTCCTACCAAAAGAGCGCCCTTTGGAAGCTTGGCTCCAATCTTGGTATATTTCTCAGGGTTGTGCAAAAAGTCGACTATTTCCGTCAAAGACTCCTTTGCCTCATCCTCACCGGCTACATCCTTGAATGTTATACCGGTTTCTTTTTGAACATATACCTTGGCATTGCTCTTTCCGACTCCCATGAATCCACCGCCGCCCATTCTCTTCATCAGGAAATTCATCATGAGTACAAAGAATATAAACGGCAGAATAAAGCTTAAAAACGACAATATCGCGGAGGTTGTCTCAAACCTTTCCATAGTAGCCGGTACATTGGCGGCATAAAGTCTGTCAACCAATGTATCATCCTCTATTCTGACAGTCTTATAAACCGTCATTGATGAGTAATCTGAAAGATTAGGCTTAACCTTGATTTCAATAGAATTTGCCATCACCTTCACAGATTCCACCTTACCGTCATTTACCATTTTCATAAACTCGGTATAGGGTACTTCCTTTGTGGTAGCACTCTTTAATCTGCTTGAGAGCAGACTTACCGCAAAAAATGCAATGGCGGCCGCAATTATAAGTATTATTATCGTCCTGTTATTAAGGCCATTGGATTCATTTTTGTTTTTTTTATCCATACACTTCCTTTCTATTTTATTTTGCTCTTATTATAATTTATAAGAGAACCTGCCTCTACGATGGATTTTTCGGCATCAGTCATTTCAGCGATGTTTAAACTGATTTCTTTTATATCATTACCTATTATATAGGCAGGAATTTTTGACATATCACCCCTTAGATGAGACTTGATATTCGGTACGAAGATATAATCTCCCACTTCAAAATCAGGTTCGGCATCCAAAAGGAAAGGCAGCATACCCCAGTTCATAACATTTGAACGGTATCTCTTTGTGGCATACTCTTTAGCAATATTTGCAAGACCGCCTATTACTCTTTGGCAACTTGCAGCCTGCTCTCTGGCAGAACCGTCACCCGGCTTCTTTGCATAAATCATGCTGCCTATCTCTGTATCGTTTGCAATTATATTTGAAAAGCCTTCAATTGTCTTTATCTTATCAAAGACATCGGCTAATTCAGCATTGTCCTTTAAAATGTCTGCTCCGCTTCTTCTTGCCTTCTCTATAACATCCACCTTCTTACTTCTACCTACATATTCAGGATCTCTTCTTGAAAGTGTAAACTCCGCAAGTCCGAGCGGATTTGATCTGTATGAAGATGTCTCACCTGAAGGTATGAGCTCGTCTGTAGTTGTCACATCGTCAAGTATCTTTGAGCAAACCTTTAAAAGTATATTGTCTGTAAGCGCAGTCATCTCAGGCCAGTCCTTGATATTAGGTCCGTATACCAGATCGCTCTCCTCATGTGCATTGCCGAATCCGTTATATACTCTGTTTTTGTATATTGTATCATCGTAGTGATACTCAGGCACAACATAGTCGTCCGCATACTCTGTAGCAGGTGTTAAGATGCCCTTATTCCTTGCGGTTGCCGCTACAGACCTTGCGTCCATAAGCGCTACTGCAGACATCTGTCCTGAACCCGGCTTTGAACCCTCTCTGTTCGGGAAGTTTCTTGTGGTATGTCTTATAGACAATCCGTTGTTTGCAGGTGTATCTCCGGCGCCGAAACAAGGACCGCAAAAAGCTGTCTTTACAACGGCACCGCTCTCCATAAGATCCGCAACCGCACCGTTTCTTGTAGTCTCTATAAATACCGGCTGTGATGAAGGATATACATTTAAGTTAAACTCATCAAAACCTGTACTGTGTCCTTTAAGTATATGTGCGGCTTCCATTACATTTGAATATGTACCGCCTGCACAACCTGCTATGATACCCTGTGATACACGAAGCTTTCCGTTCTCGATTTTATCGACAAGCTTTAAGCCCTTTCCGGCCTCACCGCCAATCTTTATCGCCTCAACTTCTACCTCATGTAACAAATCTTCCAAGTTTTCATTAAGAGTATCTATCTCATAAACATTACTCGGATGGAAAGGCAGTGCAATCATAGGCTTTATTGTGGAAAGATCTACATATACCACTCCGTCATAGTATGTCACATCTGCAGGCTTTAACTGTTTGTAATCGCCGACTCTTCCGTGTACACTTAAAAACTTCTTTGTATCCTCATCAGTCTCCCAAACGGATGACAAACAGGTGGTCTCTGTAGTCATTACATCCACACCGTTTCTGTAATCTGTGGTCATGGACGCGATTCCCGGTCCTACAAATTCCATTATTTTATTCTTTACATAACCGTTTTTGAACACCGCACCAATAATTGCAAGCGCGATATCCTGCGGTCCTACACCTGCCTTCGGTGCTCCCTCCAGATAAATTGCAATTATTTCAGGTCTGTTTACATCGTATGTATCCTGTAAAAGCTGTTTTACAAGTTCTCCGCCACCTTCACCTATAGCCATTGTTCCAAGCGCCCCGTATCTGGTGTGTGAATCCGAACCAAGTATCATCTTGCCGCAACCTGCAAACGCCTCTCTCATATACTGATGAATTACCGCTATATGAGGAGGTACATATATTCCGCCATACTTTTTTGCAGCTGAAAGTCCGAACATATGGTCGTCCTCATTTATAGTTCCACCGACTGCACAAAGTGAATTGTGACAATTGGTCAAAACATAAGGCAACGGAAATTTTTCCATACCGCTTGCCTTGGCTGTCTGTATTATTCCTACAAAGGTAATATCATGTGAAGCCATAGCATCAAACTTAAGTCTGAGCTTGTCCATATTTCCCGATGTATTGTGAGCCTTCAATATATTATAAGCAATACTTCCCTTTCTTGCCTCTTCCTTATCTATCTCTTTTCCTGTAACCGCTTTTATTTTATCTTTATCATTTTCTTCAATAAGTGTATTACCGTTTATTAAGTATGCACCGCCATTGTATAATTTAACCATATTTCCTCCTAGTTTTCTACAATAGTATATCCTATCAAAAAGTTATTTTCAAGGCTGTTGATTTTATCTTAAAATCAAAATGAGGGCATTGCCCTCATTTATGATACGGTTCATTATTTCTTATTCTGTATGCTCTGTATATCTGCTCAAGCAATATAACCCTCATCAGCTGATGTGGAAATGTCATATCAGAAAAACTCAGCCTCTCATCGGCTCTCTTAAGTACACTCTCATGAAGTCCTAAAGACCCTCCTATGACAAATGTGAGATTCCCCTTTGACAAGATGTCATAATTTTCCATCCTCTTTGCAAAACTTTCCGAGGTATACTTCTTACCGTCAATTGCAAGAGCCACCACATAGCTGTTATTAAACTTTGATAAGATACGCTCCGCTTCAATCTGCTTTATCTTATCTTCTTCAGATGCGCTTGCATTTGCAGGAGTCTTTTCATCCTTTACCTCTGTAATACTCATTTTTGCATACCTTGAGAGTCTCTTTGCATACTCTTCTATGGCATCACGATAAAATTTTTCCTTAATGCTCCCCACCACAACTATATTTATATTCATAACTATTCCTTGAAATAGTATCCCACACCCCATTTGGTATGGATATACTTAGGCTCGCTCGGATTCGGCTCAATCTTTTCTCTAAGCCTTCTCACATGTACATCCACAGTCCTTACATCACCTGCCTCATGCAATTTATTGCCCCAAACAATATTTAAAAGCTGTTCCCTTGAATACACCTTGTCGGGATTTTGAGTAAGCAGCTCCAAGATATCAAACTCCTTTGCGGTAAGGTTTACTTCCTTGCCCTTTTCAAAGACTCTTCTGCTGTCAAGGTCAAGCTTTAAGTCGGACACCTCTATTATTCTGTCGTTTTTATCTGCCGCCTTTGACTTTTTTGAATTTCTTCTTATTATAGCCTTTATCCTTGCCTTGACCTCAAGTATGTTGAAAGGCTTTGTGATATAGTCGTCGGCACCGTATTCAAGTCCAAGTATCTTGTCCATATCTGTGCCCTTTGCAGTCAACATAATAATAGGCATCTCTGAAAACTCTCTTATAGCCTGACAGACTTCCATACCGTCCATCTCAGGCAACATTACATCCAAAAGCACTATATCATATTCTTTTTCCTTAGCCATTCTTAGAGCTTCTTTACCGTCATAGGCCACATCCACCTCATAACCGTCCTGCTCCAAGCTGAACTTAATCCCTTTGACTATCAATTTTTCATCATCTACAACAAGTGCCTTATTCATCATTAACTCCTAATTTATGCAAATCTTATCTTTAATCTTATTAAATGCCGCCTCTTTTATTCCTGATATATTCATTATATCCTCAGTGGATGAAAAAGCTTTTGACTTTCTATATTCTATTATGGAATCGGCCTTTCTCTCTCCTATACCCGGCAAACACATAAGCTCTTCCTTGGTCGCGGTGTTGATATTTACAAGTGCAACCCCCTGTGAATCTTTTGCTTCATCCACAGGCATTTGAAAGCTTGCACTCTCAACCTCATCCACGCTTGGAATAACTATATGTTCACCGCCTTCAAGCTTTTTTGCCAGGTTTACATAATCCTTACAGGCTCCCTCACTGAAACCGCCTGCCATCTTGACAGCTTCATTTATGATGGAACCCTTCTTTAATGTATACACATCCGGATTATTCACACAGCCCGAAACAAATACATCAATATACTCTTCTGTAGCGGCAGTCTCAAGCACACTCTCCTCTAAAGAAGCTTCACTGCTTTCTTCTGAGGTCTCAATATCCGCTTTTTCAAATTTGATATCGCTTTTATCTTTACAAGCCGTAAGCAAAAAGCATAAAAACATCAGCAAAAAAATCTTTTTCACAGCTCTCCTTTCAGACAGCCATGTAAGTATAATTCTATTCTAGCAAATTAAAAGTTAAAAACAAGTATCTAAAATATTAAGATATCTTTTCATATCTTAACTTGTTAATTTTAAGATTTATTTTTTGCCGCTATCACAAGATGCTCTGCCAGTACGGATGTCGTCACCGCTCCCACACCTTTCGGAACAGGTGTAGCCATAGCCGCATTGACTACATTGGATAAATCCACATCGCCACAGAGCTTACCGTCCACAAAGTTGATTCCCACATCAATGACAATTGCATTATCTCCTATATACTCTTCATTTATCATCTTTGCCCTACCTACAGCCACTATCAGTACATCGGCATTTTTACAGACTTCTTTCAGATTTTTTGTCTTTGAGTGGCAGATTGTAACCGTAGCATTTTTACTGAGTGCCATCATAGCCACAGGCTTACCTATAACCATGCTTCTACCCACTACAACAACATTTTTACCCTCAAGCTCTATATTATTGCTCTCAATAATCTTCATTACAGCCTTAGCGGTACACGGTGCAAATCCTTCCTTCTCACCTGCAAAAATCTTTGCTATATTCTTGTATGAAATACCGTCAAGGTCCTTTTTTTCATCCAGCGCGTCAATTACCTTTTTTTCATCTATATGCTTTGGAAGAGGTCTGAAAAGAAGTATTCCGTCAATATTTTTATCGGCATTTATCTTTTTAAATTCATCCAAAAACTCATCCGATGAGATACTTTCATCAAACTCAAATACCTTGGTATTCAATGAGAGCGACTCCATCTTTTTGATTGCACCCTTCTCATATGAAAGGTCTGCAGGATTTGCTCCGATTCTTACTATGCCGAGAGTGGGAGTATATCCGTTTAAACTTTTTTTCATACTTTCAATCTCTTCTTTTATAACATTTGCAGTATCCGCTCCATATAGTAAAATCATAAAAGTACCTCCAAAACTGTTCTGTATATAATATCGGACTTTTCCATGGTGCTTTCAAGCAACTCGCTTGCCTCATCCAAAAGCTCTCCGGCAAGTTTTCTGTCTTTCATATATTTTAAGTTTATAATCACATTCATCATAGCTCCGCTTACTGCACTTCTAAGCAAACTTACAGCCACTCCGGCATCGGAAACTGCAAGCTTTGAGCCGTTTTTGGCCAAAAACTCAATGTCCGACAACATCTCTCCCGCTTCTTTCATAACCTCAAGCGGCGCCATGGCTGCATCGTATAAAAGCTTTTCCATGTTCTTTTCATGCTCCGCCCTCTCTATTTCATCCTTAGGCTTAAAACCGTAAGCTTGTGAAAGCGGATAAAAGACCTCTGCATCCTTATCGGCCAGCTTTATAAAGCTCTTTATATGAGAATTCATACTCTCAAGTATTTTCTTTACATCATCTTCCACTGCAATATAGCTTTTTTTTCCTACAGTCAGATTGCAGACCATACTTGACAGTGCGGCAGATAATGCACCTGCAACGGCACTTGCACCGCCTCCACCGGGCACAGGTGCTTTTGACGCCAACTCTTTTAAATATTCATCTATCTTATAACTTCCTGTATTCATTATGTCCATCCTTTCCACACATCAGGTGTATACCCTACAGTCGCTTCTTTACCATTTCTTACTATAGGCAGTTTAAGTACCTGCTGATTCTCTAAAATCTTAGGGATTTTGTCTTCTTGTGAAAGATATTTTATCAGTGTCAAAGTCTCACTGTCTTTGCACTTTTCATCCAGCATATTTTCAAATCCGCCTACAGCCTGCATAACTGAATTAAACTCCCCTTTTGAAAGTCCCTTTTCCTTCATATCCACAAGCTGAAACTTTATATTTCTCTCTTTAAAAAATCTTACAGCCTTCTTCGTATCTGAAGACTTATTGGTACCAAATATTTGTATGTTCATATTTTCTCCAAAATACTAATAAGAAAGACCCTTATTTGGGTCTTGTCTTTATCTTTTTCTTATTTAACCATAAAAGCAGTCCTATATATGCTGCATAAACAATACGCAATCTGCCTTTAAATGAAATATCCACTTCTATAATCTCATCGTAAAACATCGGTATAATCTTAAAATCATCCTTATAGAGCGGATAAAATACAGCCAAAATTTCAAGCACCTGACCTGTAACGGAAGGATCCTCAAATCCGAACTTAAAGTAACCTACTATTTTTTTAGGCAGTACATGAACTATAATCTTTTTTGTCTTTTCAAGCATCTTCATAAAGATAAGCTTGTTTTCTTCATTTGTAATAATATAGTGAATATCTTTCACCTTTTCCAAAATTTTTTCAGGTAAATTCTTATTCTTATTATCCTTCTTTTTATCTTTGGCTTTTTTTACAGCCTTTGTGTGCTTTTTTTCCTGCTTGTTAAGCTCATCTGCTTTAACAGGCAGTATGTTTTCAGTATCTTTTTTATGTTTTTTTATATTATCGCCTTTTAAAGAAGCACTTTTCTCTTCACTGTTTTCTTTCTTTAATAAACTTTTTTCTTCAGTTTCTTTTTCAAAAGTATCTTTATTATCAGATTTTACCTTTTGCTCATCCTTTGAATCTTCCTTGTTGGAAAATACTGTAAAAAACCAAGCCACCTTGGCACTTATATCAAGCTCTTCCTTAAACTTAAGTGAGATATTCAGGAATTTGAAAAACCATGTAACACTCAAATCTATATCAGGTGTCTTTTTAAAATAAATCTTGCCCCTATATCTTACCGGGATAAAAAGCACCATCAAAACAATAAGCAGTGCGAGGGCAATCAGAGCGAGTATGATAATACCGATAACTTTTAATATAGTAAGTAATACGCCTATCATCCTTCCTCCAATTTTAAAAAACTGTGATATTCAAAATCACCTCTTGTTTTATAGGTATCTTCAACTATCTTTGAAATAAGCTCGATTCCGGATTTCTTGCCTAAAGCAAGACCGACTATATAAACATTTGTATCCTTATAGTTGTTTAAAAAAACGGCATTATGCACCAGTGTAAGCTTGTCTTCTCCTTCAAGAAATACAACCAGATGTAATAAAAAAGAGGTTTTATTAAACTTTAAGGATCTCACATATTTTCTATAGTCATTCTTTATATCCGAAGACAGATATAAATTTTTTGAAAATACCATATATACCTCACTTAAATAAAGTCCCTAAGAAAAATACTCCAAAATGCACTTTCTAAGCAATCCCAGTGCAGAGATAACGGTCTGCTCCCTGACATTTGCTCTGTCGCCTGTGAATCTGAACTCTTCTACATGGACATTGTTCTTTACACATACTCCGATATACACCAATCCTACAGGTTTTTGTGCAGTACCTCCGTCAGGTCCGGCAATGCCTGTTACCGATATACTTACATCACTGTCCGCTTCAAGAGCCGCACCAAGTGCCATCTCTCTTGCAGTCTGAGCACTTACGGCACCGTATTTTTTCAGTGTTGCCTTATTTACTCCCAAAGTTTTTCTTTTGGCCTTGTTTGTATATGTAATGAATCCCTCTTTGTATACATCAGACACTCCCGGAACATTTATTATCCTTCCTGCCAAAAGTCCGCCTGTACACGACTCGGCGGTAGATATGGTAAGTTCATTCTTTTCAAGCAAACTTACCACACTCATCTCAAGAGACTTTTTCTCCTTAGTAGAATAAATATAGTTTCGAAGTCTTTTCTTTATTTCTTTTGAAACAGGTCTTATAATGTCCTTTGCCTCATCTTCGGTATCGGCATCTGCTGTAAGTATTATATAAGTTTTAGAATCAAAAGGCTTTATTTCAATATCCAAATCTTCATTGTCCATTAAGTCTGAAATATCGGCTCTTATTTCCTTTTCAGTTATTCCAATGAGTTTTATCGTTTTATTTCTTGTAATTGTATCCATTTTGTCTCCTTTATAAATACATCTATTTACTGCTCATTATAACACTCTTATTCTTAATAATATACTCACATAGTGAAAATACTGTAAGGAAAAGCATCAGTACAATAAAAATATTTGTTACAATACTTAGCTGCGGCAAATTGATAATAAGTAAAATAACGGTAATCATCTGCACAACAGTCTTTAACTTGCCTGACATTGCGGCCGCTATAACAACACCGTTATCCGATGCTACAAGCCTGATACCGCTTATAATAAACTCTCTTGCTATAACTATCAGCACTACTACAGAACTCAACTGTCTAAGTTCCACAAAGCAAATAAGTCCCGAACATACAAGTACCTTGTCCGCCAGAGGATCCATAAACTTACCGAAGTCTGTAATAAGATTATACTTTCTTGCAATCATGCCGTCCAGAGTGTCTGTAATCGCCGCAACTGCAAATATAATCAAGGCGACAATCCTGAAGTTGTAATCCTCACCGCCTTTATATAACAGGCTTGCCACAAAAAACGGTATCAATAATACTCTCAAAACTGTCAGTTTGTTAGGCAAATTCATAATGCATCTCCTATCAAATCATACTCTGATGAGCCTGTGATAAGCACATCACAAAAATCTCCGGACATATACTCTCTGTCAGTGTTTACAAACACATATCCGTCCACTCCCGGCACATCCATATATGTTCTTCCTAAATATACATTCTCTTCGGGAAGTTTGCCTTCAATAAGTACCTTGAATGTCTTTCCTATCTTTTCTTCAAGATTTTTTTGTGAGATTTCCTGCTGAACTCTCATTATTCTGTCTCTTCTGGCTTCCTTTTCATCCTCATCTATCTGATTGTCAAACCCTGCCGCAACGGTATCTTCCTCTTCACTGTATGTAAAGACTCCCAGTCTTTCAAATTTCATCTGCTTTATAAAATCAACTACAGTATTGACATCTTCCTCAGTTTCACCCGGAAAACCTGCTATAATTGTGGTTCTAAGAGTAATATCCGGTATATTTTTTCTAAGCTTACCTATAATATTTACCAAGTCGTCATGTGTAGTTCTTCTTGCCATTCTTCTGAGTATATTGTCGGAAGCGTGCTGTATCGGAATATCCAGATATTTACATACCTTATCCTCTTTTGCTATCACATCTATCAGTTCATCTGTAATCTCTTCAGGATAGCAATAAAGTATTCTTATCCACTCGATACCGTCTATCTTGTCAAGTTCCTTTAAAAGCTTCGGCAAAGTCTTCTCTTTGTAGAGGTCGACTCCATATAAAGTAGTCTCCTGTGCAACCAAAATAAGCTCCTTGATGCCTTGTGAAGCAAGATCCTTTGCCTGTGTTATAAGGTCCTCAAGCGGATAACTTCTGTAATTACCTCTAAGTGAAGGTATAATACAGTAGGTACAATTCTTATTACATCCTTCTGCAATCTTTAGATATGCATAGTATCCGCCTGTAGAATTTTTTCTCTTTTTTGAAATTGACGGCAATCTGTCAAGATCCAAAAACTCATTCTTTATCTCACCGCCAAGCACATCTTCCACAGTTTCAACAATCTTATCAAAACTTGAAGTACCAAGCAGTGCGTCCACCTCAGGAATCTCTTTTATTATCTCATCCTTATATCTTTGTGCGAGACATCCTGTAACTATAAGTGCCTTAAGATTACCTTCTTCTTTCAGTCTTGCGGCTTCAAGAATAGCATTGATACTCTCTTCCTTTGCAGACTGTATAAAGCCGCAGGTATTTATTATCATTACCTCAGCTTCTTCGTCAATATCTGTATATTCAAAACCTTTTTCGTTCATCAGACCCAGCATCATCTCCGAGTCAACCGTATTTTTGTCACATCCAAGTGACACCATAGACATTTTCATAAAAACCTTTCAAAAACTAATAAAAAGCCATCATGAAAATGATGGCACATTAAAATGATTCTTAAGCTTCGTTATTAGGATCATCGTTTGTTATTCTGACTTTTTGCTCAAACAGCTCCTCAACGGCAATAGAAAGAGGCTTCTTACCGTCAGCCTTCACCTCAGGTATCTCACCGTCAATGATTTGTCTGGCTCTCTTTGCACTGGCAATAACTATTGAATATCTGCTCTGTACTACAGGTGCCTCTCCCGGATCTACATCTGAGTTTGCAACATTGATAAGTTCACTATATGATGGGTGTAACATTTATTTTTCCTCCAAAAACATTGTCTTTAAGTCTTTTTCTATCTTTTCTATAAAATCTTTGCTGTCCACTTTTAAGTTACCGTGGCTCTCAATGATATGATTTAATTCTCTAACCGCTCTTTCCAAGTCGTCATTTATAAGTATATAGTCATACTTACTCATACAACCCGCTTCCCAAGCGGCCTGCTTCAGTCTCGCCTTTATATCTTTCTCACATTCGGTTCCGCGGTTAACAAGCCTGTCCTTTAGGGTATTTGCATCAGGCGGAGTTATAAAAATAAGCATTGCATCAGGATAGTTTTCCTTGACCTTCAGTGCTCCCTGCACCTCTATCTCAAGTATAACATTTTTTCCGCTCTTTCTTTGCTCTAAAACATAATCCCTCGGTGTTCCGTAGTAGTTATTACAAAACATTGCATACTCTATAAGCTCATCACCTGAAATAAGTTTTTCAAACTCTTCTTTGCTTCTAAAAAAATACTCTCTGCCTTCTTTTTCTCCTTTTCTGGGAGACCTTGTAGTGGCAGAAATCGACAAGGCATAATTATCATATTCTGACATAAGTTTTTTCATCAGAGTACCTTTCCCTGAACCTGAAAAACCTGATACAACAACTAATATTCCGTCAGCCATACTCCCTCTATTCTATGTTTTGAATTTGTTCTCTTATTTTCTCTATTTCTGTTTTAAGTATTATAGCATAGTTAGCTATATTTAGGTCTGTAGATTTAGAAAGAATGGTGTTGGCTTCTCTGTTCATCTCCTGAGCAAGGAAATCAAGTTTTCTACCTATACCGGTATCCAATTTCATTTCATCATTCATAGCCTTTATATGGCTGAAAAGTCTTACAACTTCCTCATCTACACATATCTTATCTGCAAACAAAGTCACCTCCGTTGCGATTCTGTTCTCCTCAATACTTGCTCCGCTCAAAAGCTCATTTACCTTTAAGGTAAGCTTACTCTTATACTCTTCCAAAACTTGCGGATATCTTTCCTTGATATTATCTGCGGTATCTGTCAAAAGCTCAAGCTTTGAATTTATATCTGTAAAGAGTTTCTCACCCTCCGACTCTCTGGTACCTAAGAACACTTTACAAGCCTCTTCCAATACTTTAAAGAGTTGACTCTTTACCTTGTCCTCATCAAGCTTAGGTTCATCAATACTGATAACATCGGGAAGATTTAAAAGATGTGACACTTTCAAATCATCAACTATTTTATACTCTTTACAAAGTTCCAATCCTATATCAAGGTATTTCTTTACAATATTTTTATTCAGATATACTCCGCTTGCCTTGTCCTTAAAATCCAGATAATTTATAAAAAGGTCCACTTTTCCCCTTGAGACATATTTTTTTATAATATTTCTTATCTCAGCTTCAAAGGGAAAAAATCTTCTCGGCATTTTTATATTCAAATCCAGATATCTGTGGTTCACAGACTTAATCTCTACAGACAATTTATAATCATCAGTTATCTCTTCGGCTCTTCCAAAGCCTGTCATACTCTTTATCAATGTTTCATCTCCATTCAGTTTATGACATTTGCATTTGATTATACTTTTTTATTTCGGTCAAGTCAAGGAAGGGGGACAAACTTATTTATTTCATAGGGTGAAAAGTTTATTTCCGGTATTCATCATTGAAATAGAAAAAGACAGGATTTTTTCAAACCCTATCTTTTTAAAAACAGATATAATTATTAAAGATTTTGCATATCACAAATTTAAGCAACTATATAAGCTTATACTCTCTCAACAATACTTTTCTGTACTCCCTATCTTCGCTTGCCTTAAGAATCTTTTCTATATTTCCTTCTCTTGCCAAAATACCGCTTAGTTTAGACACTATATCTTCACCTTGCTCTACACCAAGTATCCTGCCTTCTTCTCTACCTTCTTCCCTACCGATCAAAATGCCCTTTTTAACTCCGATTTCCTCTATTTTATCCAATGCCTCACACATTGCCACATTCCTCCATAGAAACTTTATTCTTACCGCCCACATTGACGTCTCGAAGGAAAAGTATATATTGCAATAAACTGCCTCCTTTTACCGCAAATGTCATCTAAAGATAATATACATAAATCCGCAAATGAATACAGTGATGAACACCGTAAACAGTACCGATAGAATTTTTTGATATGGGCGCTTTGCATTTTCTTCTATTTGCTTTAATTCATCTAATCTTTTGCCTTCTGTAAATGCCACAATTTCCTTATAGCTTTGAATATTATGATTTTTCTTGATTTGCTCTATTTTGATTGCAAAAATCATTGCACTCAGCCACAAGCCAAAACAGGGAATAATGGCATAAAACCCGATGAATTTAAGTAGTGGGAAAAGTGCTCCCACTGATAACAAGAATAAAATTAGCATCATTAGAGAATACAACTTCGTCTTCTTAACTTCTTCTGAATTAATTTCAACCTTCATCTGCTCAACATCTCCTTTAATTAAATTATCAACAGATACTTCCAAGACTTCACTCAATAAGATAATGCTGCTAATGTCCGGATAACTTTTGTCATTCTCCCAATTGGAAATAGTTTGTCTTGAAACAAATATTCTTTCCGCAAGATTATCCTGAGTGAGTGATTTCTCATTTCTTTAATATTTAATTTTTTTACCAAGTTCCAAAATTCATACCTCCTTTCATGAAAATAGTATTGGAGATGTTGTTTCTTTTCTATCAAATAGTCTTTACAATCTTAGGCATTTGCTTGTCAAAATCCTTTTACCTTGTTATGTTTTCGTTTTCTAAACAGTGCAAGCGTAACTTGCACTATTTACTTGATTCTCTTTAGAATATCTTCAACCGACGGCAACTGCTCTTCCAGGGCATCCGGTAGACTGCTGGTAACTTTATATTCACTTACGCCAATCGGCTTAGAAATGTCCTTTAGAGAGTATTCCGCAACCAAATTATTCTTGCTCTTGCAGAGCAGTAAGCCGATTGATGGATTATCTTCCGCTTTCTTTAGGATTCCATCTACTGCAGACAGGTAGAAGTTCAGCTGGCCGGCATATTCCGGTTTGAAATCTCCGGCCTTCAACTCGATAACTACATAACACCGCAGGTTCAGATTATAAAACAATAGGTCAATGTAAAAATCATCTCCACCAACATTAAGATGGTACTGATTGCCTAAAAATGCAAATCCTGTTCCAAGTTCCAGCAAAAGCTTCGTAACATCGCGAACAAGCGCCTGCTCAATATCTCTTTCCAGCATCTCATCACGGAATGGGATAAAGTCGAACACATACGGATCTTTCATGGTCTGCGCTGCCAACTCACTTTGCGGTGATGGCAAGCGGCTCTCAAAATTAGAAACCTTATCGACCAGCACCTGCCGCTGATATAGTCCGCTTTCGATTTGATGAATCAAAACATTATGAGACCATCCATTTTCGGCTGTTTTTTGAATATACCATATGCGTTGCTCCGGATCTTTAACCTTTTCGATAATAGCAATATTATGAGACCATGGAATTTGTGCAGACACTGTCTGCACAAATTCACGATTGGGATAGGTCTCGGCAAATTTTGCCATATACTTTAGATTGCGAACAGAATATCCCTTGCTCTCCGGAAAATCTATTCTTATATCGGTAGCCAGGTTATCAATGAATCTGTTTCCCCACAATTTATGCTCATTAATAACACAACCAATATCATGGTAAAGCAAGAGCATATCCACATTTGCATGAATCACAGCACGATACTGTGCAGCTTTTATCTCTCGCTTGATATTTTCAACAATGGAGATATACTCCGACGAATTCATTAACACTCGTTTCACCTCGCTTTCAATGCAATCTGTATTTTTTACAATAATGCGTTGATTTCCCGTATCCCTGCCCTTGGTATAGTCTCCTATCAAATTGCTGAACTTTTGCTCATCCAACGGTGGAAACATCGTCGGCTTTCATTAAGCTGCTTTTTTGCCTTCTTGCCGCATGAACTAACAAAATAGCAGCAACTATACATATTACTTTGGATACTTTTGATTCTTGGATTTCATACTCACCTCTTTATTATATCATACACTGTTAACAACCTGAAAAACCGATACATAGAATACTAAAAAACTTTTATTTGAAAAACGTCCCCATTGTCTTCTATTATACTATACTACTCCTACCCCTTCAATATCCTGTTTGCATTCTCCACTCTTTCCTTTGTAGGCGGGTCAATACCCTCAAGCTTATACAAAATTCCAAGATTATCCCACTTATGCTTACCGAGAGTATGATAAGGTAATACCTCCACCTTTTCTACATTTTTTAATGTATCAATAAACTCTCTCAGTTTTTTAAGGTCCTCATCATAATCACTTCTCTCCGGCACCAATACATGACGTATCCACATCTTTTTTCCCATTTCATCCATAGTCTTTGCCATTTCCAAGATATGGTCATTTTTCAAACCTGTAAGCACCTCATGTCTCTCTTTGTTTATTTCCTTTATATCAAGCATAATAAGATCTGTATATTGCATCAATATTTTAAACTTTTCAAAAAAATTATAATCCTTGCTAAACGGTCCTCCGGCAGTATCAAGGCAGGTATTCACACCGTTTTCCTTACAAAGCTTAAAAAGTTCCGTCACAAAATCTATCTGCAAAAGCGGTTCACCGCCGCTTACAGTAATTCCGCCGTTATCCTTCCAGTACGGCCTGTACCTTATGGCCTTGTCAAAGACCTCTTTTGCACTGAAACTTTGATTTTCCTTGGTAGACCAAGTATCCGGATTGTGACAGAACTGACATCTCATAGGGCAACCCTGTACAAATACTACAAATCTTACTCCCGGTCCGTCCACAAGTCCGAATGTTTCAAATGAATGTATATTTCCTCTTACTTCCATAATTCCTCCAAAAACAAACGGCTATGTAAAGAAACTTCACATAGCCGTTTATCACTGTAAAAGCAATATTATCAGTTTATATCTTACAGCCTGTCATGGCATGTTCTGGCAATAACATCAAGCTGCTGTTCTCTTGTAAGGTCAATAAACTTAACAGCATATCCTGAAACTCTGATTGTGAAGTTTGCATACTCCTCCTTCTCAGGATGTTCCATAGCATCTATAAGTTTTTCAGTACCGAATACATTTACATTGAGGTGATGTGCACCCTGATCAAAATATCCGTCCATTACCTGAGTAAGGTTTTTCTTTTGTTCATCCTCACCATGTCCGAGAGCTGACGGGTTGATAGTCTGAGTATTTGAAATACCGTCAAGTGCATACTCATACGGCAACTTTGTAAGTGAATTAAGTGAAGCCAAAAGGCCGTTTTTTTCTGCACCGTAGCTTGGATTTGCTCCGGGAGCCAGAGGCTCTCCCGCCTTTCTTCCGTCAGGCATGCTTCCTGTTGCCTTACCGTATACTACATTTGAAGTAATTGTAAGTATGGATGTTGTCGCTTCCGAATTTCTGTATGTATGTCTTTTCTTAACCTTTTTGAGGAAAGTCTTTAAAAGCCATACCGCAATATCATCGGCTCTGTCATCATCATTTCCGTATCTTGGGAAATCACCTGTTGTCTCATAGTCAACCACTATTCCGTTTTCATCACGTATTGTCTTTACCTTGGCATATTTGATTGCACAAAGTGAATCTACTACATGTGAAAATCCTGCAATACCTGTTGCAAAAGTTCTTCTGACATCAGTATCTATAAGCGCCATCTCGGCAGCCTCATAATAATACTTATCATGCATATACTGTATAAGGTTCAATGTATTTACATAAAGTCCTGCAAGCCAGTCCATCATCACATCATACTTTTCCATTACCTCATCATAGTCAAGATACTCGGATGTTATAGGTCTGTATGCAGGTCCGACCTGCTCTTTTGTCTTTGCATCCACACCTCCGTTGACAGCATATAAAAGGCACTTTGCAAGGTTTGCTCTGGCTCCGAAGAACTGCATTTCCTTACCTGTCTCTGTAGCCGATACACAGCAGCATATAGAATAGTCGTCACCCCATACAGGACGCATTACATCATCATTTTCATACTGTACCGAACTTGTCCTTATAGAAATAGCCGATGCATACTCCTTAAATGATTTCGGAAGTCTGCTTGAATAAAGCACTGTAAGGTTCGGCTCAGGTGAAGGTCCCATATTTTCAAGTGTATGTAAGAATCTGAAATCATTCTTTGTGACCATTGATCTGCCGTCTATACCTATACCTGCCACCTCAAGTGTCGCCCAAACAGGATCACCTGAGAAAAGCTGATTATATGAAGGTATTCTTGCAAACTTTACCATCCTAAACTTCATTACAAGGTGGTCTATAAGCTCCTGTGCTTCACTCTCAGTAAGCTTTCCCGCCTTCAAATCCCTTTCAATATAAATATCAAGAAATGTTGATATTCTTCCGACACTCATTGCGGCACCGTTTTGTGTCTTTATCGCGGCAAGGTATCCGAAGTATAACCACTGCACAGCCTCTTTCGCATCCTTTGCAGGCTTTGAAATATCATATCCGTAAGCCGACGCCATTTCCTTCATCTCTTTAAGTGCATTTATCTGCATTCCAAGTTCGTCTCTTTGGCGGATTACCTCGTCAAGCATTGTACCGTCACCGCAATTAGCTAGGTCTTCCTGCTTTTTTGCTATAAGAAAATCTATTCCGTAGAGTGCAACTCTTCTGTAGTCTCCTACTATTCTTCCTCTACCGTAGGTATCAGGAAGCCCTGTGATTATTTTATTATGTCTGGCAGCATGCATTTCAGGTGTATAAGCCTCAAACACAGCCTGATTATGTGTTCTGTGATACTCAGTAAATATCTTATGAAATTTCTCGTTAGTCTGATATCCGTAGGTACTTGCCGCCTGCTCAGCCATCTTGATTCCGCCAAAAGGCATAAACGCTCTCTTTAAAGGCTTATCTGTCTGAAGTCCGACCACCTTTTCAAGATCCTTCATACTCTCATTTATATATCCCGGACCGTATGATGTAATGGTGGAAACCACTTCGGTCTCCATATCCAAAACTCCGCCCTTGGCCCTCTCTTCCTTTTGAAGCTTTGAAAGTTCAGCCCAAAGCTTATTTGTAGCATCTGTAGGACCTGCAAGGAAACTTTCGTCTCCATCGTATATTGTATAATTATTTTGTATAAAATCACGGACATCTACATCGTCACGCCATTTTCTTCCTTTAAAACCTTCCCAGCACATAAGTACCTCCTTTTAAATAAAAACAATTAGTTAGGCTTTACTAACCTCGCTATGCCCTGATAATATCACCAATCAATTTCAAATTCAAGTGATATTTGTTAAAATTTTCTCATGTTCACAATAAAAAACAATTCATACTGTAATGGTATGAATTGTTCTCATATATATACATTATTACATACATTCAATTATTAAAAAGGCCTGCATACCCTGTCTGTAAATCTGTTTCCCAATACGTAGCAACAGACAAATGAGAGTATAGCCATTATAATAATCAGTATCTCTTCTTCAAATCTTCCAAAGCTTACTTTATTCAATACATAGTAAGAAAAAGCATCTCTTATCGGTCTATGAAAAACATATATCGGCAAGCTGTATACTCCGAATTTTTTCAAAAAAGGTGTCAAAAAGAATTCCTTTTTGTTTATCAAAACAAAGAAAAAATATGCAATACATAGTGCATATGGAATGAATACTACTCTAAGCGGATTTAAAACACCCTTAAATATACTTGCCATATTTTCATATACCAATATATATCCCCACGTTCCGTAAAACATTCTGGTATACGGTCCTATAATAGAAAAAAATATAATAAATGTTCCGACAAAAACCGCACCTGTAATGAAAAGAGGTTTATTTGTCTTTTCAAATACCGAAACTCTTCCGGATGAAAGGTACTTTTTATAAAGCATTCCCATATAAAAGAAGGGTGCAAAAGATACCACCCTGTCCAAAGCCAAAAAGTCTCCTACTTTCTCCTGCCAAGGCATATTTAACATTGAAAGGCAGGCACTTAATACAATTAAAAACATTAAATATATGCTTATACCGTCACTAAAAAGCTCTTTTGGCATATCTGCCTTACCTTTCATAATATTTTGATTATTCGTTTCAGTATCTTTTTTATTTATCTTTTGAATAAATTCTATCGGCAGCAGCAACAATTTGAAAATAATCATTACCAAAATATACCAAGGTGCATATGACTCATGTAAAAAGTTCGGTATAAGCTTTTTCTCACCGTAAAATAATATATCACTGCAATTAAGCATCAGCTTCATTACACAATAAAGTACTATCCAAGAACAAATCGACTTAAATACTATACCTCTTTTCTTCCACGAACCGTAATAAAAATAACCCGACAGGAATATAAACGCCGGCATATGAAAACTGTAAATAAGCAAAAACAGCCTTCTTGCCACCGGATATTCCCTGTCTATTAAAGGCATCATAAAATGCCCCCACACTACAAGGAATATAAGCAAACCTTTGTATATATCAAGGGTTTCTATTCTACTATTGTAACTGTTACCATTAGTACACATAAACAGCTTCCTTTTCTACAATCAACTACCTTAAGTAGCTATATTACTACATAATGATAAAAAAGCGCAAGCTTATCATGCTTACGCTTTTAACAAGCTGTCAATCCAATCCTTTTTTTGCACCTTGGCTTTCCAACTTGCAGGTATTTTATCATAAGTATAGTATAGTCCTGCAAGCCCACCTGTTACGGCTGCTACAGTGTCTGTATCATCCCCTAAGTTTACAGCTTTTAAAACAGCATCCTTATAAGATGAGGTATTTATCAGACACCATATGGCTGCTTCAAGTGTGTATACAACATATCCGGTACTCTTTATCAGTTCTTTCGGTATATTTTTAAATTGTGAGAGTGAAATAAGTCTGTTATAGCTTCCAAGCTCGTTTTCATTATTTTTACCGTAATACTCAAATGCATTATCTATTCCTATCTGCAGTCTTTCTGTCAATTCTCCACATTCTCCCAAAACAGACCTTACCAAAAAATAATATATACCACAGGCTAATTGGCTTCTTATATGTGCATGTGTCAAAGCTGAACAATTATGTGCAATATCTATAACTTCATCATCCGATATATTTAAGCTTTTTTGCTGTTCAAAAAGATATAAGCATACCGGCAATATTCTCATAAGCGAACCGTTACCGTTATCCCACTCCGTTTTTCCTCCCGACTCTAAAGGCCCTGCCCCGTTACTGTATTTCATTACAGCTCTTGAAGTCGCTATTCCTATATCAAAGACTTCACCAAAAGGTGTGTATTCTCCGTACATACACCAATCATGAAATCTGTCCATAATATCCTTATAATCAATCTTTCCTTTATCCTTAATACTTGCAAGAGTTGCAAGTGCCATACTGCTGTCATCAGACCATGTGCCTTCAGGCTGATTATATGTTCCGTATCCTGTCATATCTTTTATAGGGTTTTTCTCTCTTTCCTCTCTTGTGCCGAATTCAACAGGTACTCCCATCGCGTCTCCGATAATAAGACCGTATATTCCCGATTTCCGAATATTATTCATTTATCCCCCTAGTCTCTATACTATATCTGATTAAAAAGTCTCATAGTAGTATCAGGCCCTCTGTTACCCTTTTGTACCTTGGTATTACTGCCTACATATGAGTTTTTTGATACACGTACAGTATAAAGCCTGTCTTTAAACTTTTCCACCGCATTTTCATTGATTACACAACAAGCCACACTGATGTCCGGACCGTATATCTCTTCTATAGTTTTACCTGTATTTATTACTGAATCCACCAGTATTATATTCTTTGTCTTCGGGCGGATAAACTTATCCTTCTTAGGATCATAAACATCAAACCTGCACCCTAAAGCGTAATATAATCCCATAGCCATAAATATACCGCCTCTAAGTATCGCCACGACCGTAGTATCATGTGAAAACTGCTCCTTTATTTGTTCTCCAAGCGCCATACCCAATTCTACATGAGCCTTTGCAAGTTCCGGTCCGCTTATACCCGAATCCGACTTTGTAATTGCAATAAGCTTCTCTATTCTCTCATCCCTTTTTATTTCAAACAATCTGTATTCCCTCCAAATTTCTGTTTTTTAAGGAGCTGCTAATCTCCCCTGTCGGTTTGGCTATAAGAAATGCCTCGTCAGCCCTCTTTAACATAAAGTAATCATTCATACTGTCTCCGAAAGCTCTCACTTTTCTATTACCTTGTAAAAATTTTGCAATAAAAAACTTTGTGTCTGCCGACATTTGATTTCCAAAAAATACCGGTCTTTTTATTTTTTCCGAAATATTTTTCCATATATCAGGCTGTCCGGACGTCAATATAAATCCGTTATCCATATATTTAAGTACAAATTCATTATATGTAATATCTGGTATTTCCGTTTTCTTAGAAGTGTTTATATATTTAATCATATTTTTATGATGTAAAAAGCTTTGAAAACCTGTATAAAAATTTCCGTCAAATATATGTGTTTTATATCCGATCAAAGAACTTGAATCTTCTCTTATCAATGTCCTGTCACCGTCTGTAAGTGTAATATCTGTAACGTCCGACATTGATAAAATATCATTTGCCACCTCTTTTGCAAAATTTACACAGCTGAACCCTTTTGAAACAGCGTATACAAACTTTAATACTGTATTTATATCATCAAAATATCCCAAATCCTGATTGTCAATGACATAAAAATCCTTATTATGCTCATGGCAATACTCTCTTAAGTTTTCTATTTCAGTATTCTGCCATTTTTTTATATCAAATTTCAGATACTTACCGTTTTTGGAAGATTTCTCCATTCTTGACCTTAATACTTTCGGTTCAATATATAAATATAAAAATGCATCATAAAGCTTACCGTCTTCTTTTGTAAATACCACATTGTCTCCGAATGAATAATGCCCGTCCATAATGAAATTGTCTTCTTTAAGCAAAATATTTGCCAATTCTTTTCTTACAGCTTTTTTACACTTCTCATCCATATGATGAAAATCTTTGTTAATATCAAAAAGCATCTCGCTTCCGTGAAGGACTTTAATCCCCTTTATTCTGTCTAAAATATAGGTCTTACCTGCAGCAGGCAGCCCGTATAAGCCTAATCGCATATCATCTCCTTATAACATTTTTCTCTGTCAAAGTCCAAATGTATTTTTTCAAGTTCATTTATTTTAATATCACTTTTTGCTACAGGTTCCAAATCAACACAGTTTCCACATAGAAATACCTTGCCGTTTGCAAAGAAGAAATTGTTGATTCCGGCTCCGCACATGCCTCCATACATTGTACAGTCATAGCCCCCTCTGCGCACATTCAAGCTTTTCTGTGCATTATCTAAAAAGCGGTTGAACTCTTCTAAAGAAATACCGTATTTCCCGATCATCCTTGAAAATGTGATTCTGTTATCAAACTTTTCAAAGAATTTTATAGTGGCATCCTCTTCTTTTATAACTTCCTTTCCTACGGTACAGTTCATACTCGGATAATTTCCTGTAATCCGCTTATAAAGTTCTATCTTCTCAAGAACCTTTCCATGTGTATTACAGCGATACATATCATGTATTTTTTCTGTTCCGTCTATCGAAAAGCCGAGATTTACATTGTTTTTAGCAAAGAACCTTATCATATCTTCATTTAACAAAAGTCCGTTTGTAATAGAATATGCCATAATTTTTCCCCGCTTTATATAACCGGAAATATGTAATATATATTCTTTAAGATCATTATATTCAAGCAGCGGCTCCCCGTTGCCTACAAATCCGATTTTAAACAGTTTAATATCCTTACTTTCAATATATGTGATTATATTGTCTAAAATTTCAAACACATCCATTGTGTCGTTTTTAATAACATCTTTTTTCTCATGAAAATGACAATATTTGCAGCTTAAATTGCATCTGTTATTTATTGAAATACATACTCTGTCTATTTGCATTATACCTTTTGCTCTTTCCGTAATCTTTTAACATAGGTCCGTTTTTCCTGTATTCATTCATCCAATCAATATAGGACCTGCCGCTCATATCTACAAGCTTTGTATCTGCACCTGCTTCAAGCAAAACTTTTCTTATATCTTTACCGTCTCTAAAGTATCCGTTCATACAGGCTTTCATCAATGCACTAAATCCGTTTGCATCCTGTTGATTAAGGCTTGTTCTCTCATCTTCACATAATAATTTTACAAATTCCGTCATTCCATGCCATGCCGCTATCATCAAAGGCATATTTCCTTCATTCTTTTGCCTTAGTTTCTCGCCGCTATATGGATTTTTGCTGCCTACATTCGGATTTGCTCTACATTCAACCAACAGAAATCCAAACATCTCATAGTCTTTTACCTGTATTGCATGTGAAAGCGGAGGGAAGTATCTCCGTGCATTATCTCTTTTATTTACATCACCTCCCAATGATATCAACCACCTTATTTTTTCCTTTCTTTGATTCATAGGTTTTGATGTTGCTCTTACAGTAGAAATAATCAATGTATTTCCGTCACTCATATAGGCATTTACTTCATCTTTGCCAATCCTTTCAAGGCTTTCATAAGTATCCGCAAAAAAATCTTTTATATTGTCAAGCCTTCCCGTATCTCTTATCGGTTGTTTTGTTGCTATATATTTACCCAAATGTAATGCCGCTATATTCTCATTATTCTTTAAGTATACCGAATAATCAATGTCATCCGTTATAATGTCAACTTTTGTATGATACTTTTTTGAAGCCTCGTTTGCGATATATATAATCTTTTCATCATTTTTAATATTTTTATTTTTACCCGTATACTCCATTGACACAATCTTGTCTCCGTAACTTATACCTCTAAGTACCTCCCAAGCCTTTTTACATAATGATGATTTATAATCCTTTATACTGTTCAATTCATTTACCACAACTTTAGGTATAATAACCTTGTCATATTCCTCATTCAGTTCATCTATCAGTTGAATATTCTTAAGTATTGCCGAGGTGTCCACTACAACCGTCTTTTCTCCCCTTAAGAACTGCTTTATCTGTTCATCCGACATACAAAAAGCCTTACAATATCTTATTGCATAATCTTTTAAGGTATTTTCACGTGTTTTGCCGTTTTCCGCACGGGATAAAGAAGATTTTTCTACTAATGTACCTTCATAGTTTTGTATCTTTTTTACCATATCATCCAAGCTGCATTTATATTCTTCTCTGAGTTCTTTCATCCTCAAGCATAAAAAAGGGATTTCTTTTTTCTTCTCTGTCATTTATACTCCTTTCTTTATATCGTTATTATATTATTTCTCAGTATGTCTTCAATATTCTTAAGCGATAATGCAACAAATCAGAGTATATTGCAACGACACAAGACTCTTATACAGACTTTTCCCATTAAAAAAGCCGTTAAAACCAATCTTTTCATTGATTCCAACGGCTTTTACTATGCCTTTAATCTAATTATACATTTCACTCTCATGTTCCGTTATAAACTTTGCACCTGCACAGGCACCGCAGTCACAGTACTCTCCGCCTGCCGCTTTTACCTCTTTTGCATGTTCTGCAAGCTCATTTGCCTTTTCTTCACCGAACGCCTTCTTACCTTCATCGGATACAAAAAAGTTATACACGCTGTCTATTGTACATATATCCATCTTTGCTTCCGCTATCAATGCCTTTGTAGCGGCTTCCTGTGCATCCGTACCGAGTGACTCAAGCCAGATTTCACCTGCTGTTTCAAGCTCCGGACAACAGCTTGGTGCCTCTATCATTTCCTTTACCGCCTTTACTATACTTTCGTTCATATATTCCTCCTTATAATTTCTATTTCATGCTTCGCATATACTTTTCAAAGCTTTCCACACTCATATTTGCCCTGCTTGCCGCATCGGCTATACTTAGTATACCGTCCTTTACTAAAGATATTAAGGCACTGATAAATCCCTTTTGTATACCTTGCTTTCTGCCTTCTTCTCTACCTTCTTCTCTGCCTTCTTCATATAATTGCTTCAGTACTTCTGACATATCTTCTCCCTCCTCTGAATACTTCAATCTATACTTTATATCAGATACTATCGGAAAATTCCTGCTATAGCTGTCATCTTCTGTAAAAACTCTCATTAGTTCCGATAAACTGCTTCCATCTCTTATATTAGCACAAATATATATTTCTCTTAATCCGTTGTCAAGTTCTATATCAAAACCGTCTACAACCCTTTTTATTTCATATTTTACTCTATTTTTATTAAAGATATCAAAGTTACATACATATATTATGCATATATCCGGTAATTCATTAAAACTGACACCTTTTTCAATCATGTTAGTAGTGAGCATACTGCTGTAATATCTCACTCTCTTTTGATGGTTCACATTATCATCATTTTGTATCTCTACATTTATAACCCTACCGTCTTTTAGCCTACATAAAGCATCAAGAATTACCGATCTTCTTTCGATACTTGTTATTGAGTGTTGTGCATGATTTTCTAATACTTCAAGTCCGGGATCTTCTAAAAACTCTCTAAGTATCTCCTCACAAAAGCTTTTATTTTCTGCCATTTTCCTAAAAAATATATCATCAATAGGGTTTAGTTTCTCTATGACTCTCCTATAATCCATATTTCTCCTTTTCTTCCCCACAACCTGCATCTTACAGCGTCCTGTAATTTTCAAGCAGCATCTTAAGGTCGGCTATGTCCTCAAGGATTTGTTTACCGATGTCCGTATCCTTTACAAACATACGATATGTCTCCTTTTCTATCACCTCTGACTCCGACCTTATATCCGTGTTGTTTATCAGTGCATCTTCTACAGATGTGAAAGGAGTATGAGCCATCAACCTAAGTCCGTGTGAGTTAAATATCAGAGTATAGCCTGCAATTCCCGTAGTCTTGTTCATAGCACGGCAAAATCCGCCGTCTATAACAAACAGCCTGCCGTTTGCTCTCACAGGGTTCTCACCGTCAACGGCATGAACAGGTGTATGACCGTTTATAATATGAGAATGTACATCATACAGACCGAACTCATGTAAGATTTGACTGCAAAAACTCTCATCATAGTACCTGCTGTAATACGGATTCGACGGTTCTTTCCAAAAGCTTTTATCTTCTACATAGTCTCTCTCAAAGGTCTTTACCATTCTGCCACAAAGCGGTGATTTCTCACCACCCCATAAAAACCACATAAAGTCCACATCATCCATACTCGGATTGTCCGTATAAGCCGCTCTTGCCTTCTTATCACATATATCAAACAGCGCTTTACCGTGATAATACTTACCGTCTATAGAAAGCATATCAAATGTACCCTTCTCATCCACAGGCACACAACCGTGATAAATCAGGTTTCTGTTGTAAACATTGTACATACTTCCTTTATCATATAAAAACTTTATATGTTTGTTAAGTCTTTGACCTGATACAAAACTTCTCCTCAACTTCAAAAGAATCTCTTCCTCTTCATCAGTGAGTCTATACGGATCGTTCATATCAAGAGTTGGAAAAAGTGTTGTCTTCAGTGCAGTCTCCACACCGTCTATAGTCACGCTGCCTCTGTCAAGATTTATATGTTCTAAAAGCAATCTGCTGTCCATCTCATACTCCGGATGCCTTTTTATAAGCTGACCTTCCACCTTAAAAAGCATTACCTTGATTGCCGCAAGCGCAGCCTGTATTCCGTCCGATATACCGTACATATTCATCCCGAAAATAATAAGCGGCCTTAGGCTGATACCATATCCGTTTTCCAGGATTTCAACATTGCCGTACTTTAAATTATTTCTGATAACATTGCAGATACAGGCATCGTTACCGCATACCGCACCCATCCAAAGAATATCATGATTGCCCCATTCAATATCCATAGAATGATACTTCATAAGCAAATCCATTATCCTGTCAGCCTGTCCTCCTCTGTCAAATACATCTCCCACCAGATGCAGATGGTCTACCGCAAGTCTTTTTATAAGTGCCGAAAGTGCAATGATAAACTCGTCAGCATCTTCCAAATCTATGATTGTTTGCAAAATATGCCTGTGATAGCTGACTTTATTGGTATCTTCATTCTTTTGTGCGTGTAAAAGCTCGTCGATAATATACGCGTAGTCCTCAGGCAATGCCTTTCTAACTTTTGACCTTGTGTACTTTTGTGAAAGCAGTCTTGCAAGCATTATAAGATAGTTTAAAGTCATAGAATACCATCCGGCATCTATCTTTCCGGTCTCGGCAAGCATGGTCATTTTCTCCCTCGGATAATATATCAGAGTACAGAGTTCCTGCCTGTCAAACTCGGACAAAGTATCTGTAAATATAAGGTCGACCTTTTCCTTTATCACACCTGAACAGTTATTCATAATATGTAAAAATGCCTCATATTCACCATGTATATCACTTAAGAAAAATTCGGTTCCCTTCGGCAGGTTTGTGATGGCGGACAGATTGATAATCTCTCTGATTACCGACTGACTTGACGCGTAATTTTGCTTAAGTAACTTTAAATACTTTACATTCTCCCTATTCATAATACCCCCTATAATATTTAATCTTCAGGCTTTTGCACCGTCTCATCGACAGTATCCGCCTCTGTTGTCAGTTTTTCTACAGTTTCTTCAACACTTTCTTTTTGCTTAACGCTCTCTTCAGTCTTTGACACCTCATTTTTTGATACATCGCTTGTAGGTATCTTCTCAACGGTACTCTCTGCTGTAGTCTCCGTATTCTTTTTACTCAAACTCTCATCCGATTTCACGCCCTTAGTACCTTCTATACTTGTTTCAACACTTGACTTTGGAGCACTTGTAGTCTCACTCTGTGAATTTACCTTTATCTTTGCAGGCTTACCTCTATAGGTGGAGTTGTGGAAAGGTTCTTCCTTTATTATGCTTCCGTTCTTTTTCACAATATAAGTGGTAGCCCACCTTGAACCTTTCTTTGCCTCACTTATTACCACTTCTTTCCCTCTTTTAAGGCTCTTATCCTCAATATACTCAGGCGCGGGAGGGTCAAGATCCGCAATCTTTTTTGACTCCATCTCTATACTCACACCGTCCTCCAAAATAGGAATACCTATGATTGAACAGGTAAGTGTCTGCCCTGTAAGCACTGCACGTATTGCTATCGCAGTGTCACAAGTATTTACAAATTTCATATCAGGTCCGGCATATCCGTCATAGCTGACCATTGCGTCCTCTCCCGGAGTCACATAAGTCGGCTCATATGAATGTGCATGCCTCTCTGTAGTGGTAAGGCCTGCAAATATGACCGCATTATAAAGTGTAGATGATACCTGACATACTCCGCCTCCGGGTTCTTCAGACAGAACTCCGTTCACATAGGCACCTGCCGGTCTGTAACCTCTTTCTTCCGTCCTGTTACCTGTAGTGTTATTAAAAGAAAATTCCTCTCCCGGCTTGATTATCAGTCCGTCAAGTGCTTCACTTGCAAGTGAAATATTGGTATTTCTGTCCTTATTGTCTGTAGTCTTTGTGGTAAAAGTTCCTATTACCTTATACTTCTCCTTTGCACTTACCTCTGTAACACTCGGTTTTGCTTCATTTCTTACGACCAGGATGTCCGCCTGAAAATCCTTTCTGTCTGTAAATGATTTCAAATCACCTTTCAGTCTGTTCTCATCTATCAAAAAGCCGTCACTCTCATGTGTGTAGGTAAAGCTCTTTGTATCCTTGTTAAACCCCGATATAGAGCCGTTTTGAGGAGGAATATCCCACTTTTTCTTCGCCTCATTAACCATCTCTTCTATATCGCCGTCATCAAAACTTATATCATAATGCGTATTTGCCTTATCAATATCCGAATATATTTCACTCAAAAGCTTATCAAGCTTTTTATCAAGTATATTACTTAGCTCCAAGCTGTCATTATCATCTATATGCAACTTCATTTTCCAGGGATATACCCTTTTAATTGCGGATTTTGCCTCCGCCATCTTCATTCCCGTTATATCCACCTCATCAATACTTATATGCTTTTTCAGCTTTTCATTTGCGATATCAACAGTCGACTCTGTGTTTATCTCACCTGCCGCATTTACAGGCCTTATTACCCTCTTTACACAAAGTATTAAGGTTGTAAGCAGCATAACAAAAACAGCTGTCAACAAAGCCACGCCCTTTATATTTATGTCCGCCGGATATATACCGCTTTGTGAGCGTCTTCTGGCTGCTCTTACTCTTTCCGAACCGGACATCTGCTCCTTTTTTCGTCTTTTAAACATTTTATTTCCCTATGAATGTATTATTAAAATACCACTCAATAATATTTTATTTTTACAATAAAAGTAATATTCTTAAGTCAAATTATACCAAGAAAATGATTCCGGTACAACAATCAAGATTTGCTTTAAACAATTCATTGTGCTAGACTGTTTATGGTTTTTATTGACAAATATTAAAACAGAATAATTTTCAGAGGATAATATGAAATATATTGATTTACACACACATTCCACCGCTTCCGACGGAAGCTTTTCTCCCTCTATGGTAGCCACACTGGCAAAAAAAGCAAACCTTTGTGCAATAGCGCTTACAGACCATGATACCATGGCGGGAGTGGACGAATGTTTCAAAAAGGGGCTTGAACTTGATTTGCCTGTGATTGCCGGAGTAGAGATGAGTTGCGTATACAACTCAAAGGAAATACATATTTTGGGATATCTTTTGCCTGATACTTTTCCTCCGAAAAAGCTTCATATCAAAGAGGAAATATTATCCGACTTGGATTTTTTTGCAAAGGAAAGGGCCGAGAGAAATAATGAAATACTGAAAAGGTTCAAAAAAGACGGAATTATAATCTCTATGGATGATTTGATCGGGGACAATCCTAATACTCAGATAACAAGGGCACACTTTGCCGGCGCCCTTATAAAGATGGGAGTTGTTGCAGATAAATCCGAGGCTTTCTTTAAATATCTTGAATACGGCGGCAAGTATGTGCCTGTAAAGAAAATCACAACAAACAGATGTATGGAGTTTTTAAGCAAACATAATTTTTTTATTTCACTTGCACATCCGTTCCAGTATAAATTTTCCGAAAGCGAACTTAAAAGTCTGCTTATTCATTTAAAAGATCTCGGTCTAAACGGTATAGAAGTTTATCACTCCACACATTCGGATGAAGATATTAAAAGACTTCACTCTTTGGCAACTAAATATAATCTGCTTCCGACAGGCGGAAGCGACTTTCACGGCGCACACAAGCCGGGACTTGATATAGGAAGTGGATACGGCAATTTAAAAGTGCCTTACTCACTGCTTGAAAACATTTTAAATCATATAAGATAATCAAAAAAGGTCTGAAACCTCTGCAAACTGCAGCATTTCAGACCTTTTGTATTTTATAATTTATTTACAACCGGCTTTTTCTTTGCCTTTGTTACTATATCATCTGCATTCTTATATATAGATGACTTGCTTACACAACCTCTTACACTTGAAAGCGGATAGATGGTTGTGTTCTTTCCTATAACTGTACCCGGATTCAGAATGGAACCGCATCCTACTTCAGCCTCATCGCCTACTATTGCACCAAGTTTTCTAAGACCTGTCTCAAGCTCGGCATCTTCCAAGTGAAGCACTACATCGGACTTGTCACTCTTAAGATTTGATGTGATTGCAGACGCACCAAGATGTGCCTTGTATCCGATAATTGAATCACCAACATAGCTGAAATGCGGAACCTGCGCCTTGTTGAAAAGTATGGCATTCTTAAACTCACATGAGTTTCCCGCTACCGCGCCCTCGCCGATAATTACATTTCCTCTGAAGAATGCACATGAACGAATACTTGCGTCCTTTCCGATGATAAGCGGACCTGCAAGCGCTACAGTCGGCATTATCTTTACAGAACGATGTACCCATATGTTCTTTCCGATCTTCAGATACTCGGTATCAGGCAATGTAGCTCCTACTTCCTCTATGAAGCTTCCAAGCTCCTTGAATACTTCCCAAGGATATGTGTATCTCTCAAAAAGTTCTTTTGCAACAGTTTCCTCAAGATCAAAAAGTTTTTTTGTTTTTACATCGATTTTCTTCATTTTTTATCCTTTCATGCCCTTATATTCTTTTGAAATCTTTTCAAATACGGCATTTAAACTATATTGATTATTAAGCTGCTTCACATTTATGCATCTTATACCTACAAATCTTTCAAGCTTTGTCATATACTCTTGTGATGATATATCACCGTTTGACACCATTGTTAAGCCCTTTTCCCAACTTGCTGTGAGTTCGGGATTTAACAGCTGTGAAATGGAACAATTCACCACTTCATATACTATCTCACCGAAAAGTGTAGGTGTGATTATCTGCGTTTTTTTGTTGAGAGCCAGATACTTGATTGCAAACAACTTTTTCAAAATATCCGCTCTTGTAGCTGAAGTACCTATACCGCTTCCCTTTATCTGACTTCGAAGTTCTTCATCTTCTATAAGCTGACCTGCATTTTCCATTGCAAGTATTATGGATCCGGATGAATACCTCTTTGGAGGTACAGTTTCTCCCTCCTTTATGCTTAAAGAATCAAGCCTTAACTTGGAACCCTTTCTAAGCGATGAAATCATATTTATATATTCGGGATTTTGTGAGTCTCCGTCATCATCGCCGTCTTCCTTTAGCGGACTTAATACATCCAAAAATCCTCTTTCAATACAAACCTTGGTATTTGTGATAAATATCTCATCTCCTATACCGAACTTGATGGCAAACTTCTGATATATGGCAGGAGGATAAAATATAGCAAGAAATCTCCTACATATCAGTTCATATATCAACATCTGCAATCTGCCTAAAGAATTCATATTTCCAAACCCGGTAGGTATTATAGCATAATGGTCGGTGATTTGACTATCATTAACATACTTTGTTTTTGATATATTTTTGTATGTACCCTTATTAAGTATATCATTTGCGAAATCCGCAAGCAAAGGGAATTTACAAAGTCCTCTGATATTTTTATCTATTTCCTTGGCTACAGCGCTTGAGAGCACTCTGGCATCGGTTCTGGGATAGGTAACAAGCTTTTTTTCATAAAGCTCCTGTATAATCTTTAATGTTTCATCGGGGCTTATCTTAAATCTCTTTGAACATTCATTCTGTGCTTCGGCAAGATTAAATAAAAGCGGAGGATTTTTCACTTCCTTCTTTTTCTCATTTGAGAGTACCTCTGCTTCTCTGCCGTTTTCATTTGCGATTTCTTCCACATGTTCAATAAGCTTCTGTGCATATATCTTTTCTCTAAAGCCGTTATCCTTATAAAGCACCGGAGAATTGAAGTACTTTGACTTTTCATTCACCTTCCACTCTCCGTCTATGAACATACCCTGATTCTCAAATTTTGCCAATACCTTATAAAAGGGAGTCTTTACAAAATTTCTTATCTCCCTTTCTCTGTTGACAACCATTCCTACAACACAGGTCATTACTCTTCCCACGCTTAATACCGCTCTGTCAAGCTTTAGAAAATTTGCCACATTCCTGCTGTACTTAAGTGTAAGAATCCTTGAAAAGTTGATACCCATCAGATAATCTTCTTTAGCTCTAAGGAATGCCGCCGCTGAAAGATTGTCATAGTATGACCAGTCTTTGGCATCTTTGATACCTCTGCGTATCTCCTCTTCAGTCTGTGAATCAATCCAGACTCTTTTTCTGACCTTATCTTTTACACCGGCCATCATATCCACAAGTCTGTAGATATACTCACCCTCTCTTCCCGAGTCGGTACAGATATATATGGTATCAACATCTTCTCTGTTAAGCAGTTTTGAGACTGTATCAAACTGAGTTTTCACTCCGTCAATCACTTCATACTTGAACTCTTTAGGTAAAAAAGGCAGAGTGTCAAGCGACCAGCGTTTGAACTTTTCATCATACTTTTCAGGATAACTCATAGTTATAAGATGTCCTACACACCATGTAACTATAACACTGTCTCCTTCCAAATATCCGTTTTTTCTGCCTGTAGGTACTTTCAGAGCCTTTGCAAACTCGGCTGCAACACTGGGCTTTTCCGCAATAAAAAGTTTCTTCATCAATCTTTTTCTACACTGAACTTGTATACAGTCTCACTGATAAACTCTTCAAGCTCATTAACTACCGGCTGTATAAAGTCGGGATTGTTTACAGCATTCGGAAAAAACTGTGTCTCAAAGCAGTATCCGCTTCGTTTATTATAATGTACACCGTTTTTGCCTACAATCTCATCATTCAAAAAATTTCCTGTATAAAACTGTACTCCCGGCAAATCCGTATACACTTCCATAACTCTTTTACTTACATTATCTCTTGCTTTGGCTATCAGTCTTAGATTGCCGTCGTAATCTCTTATAACCCAGTTATGATCATAACCTCCGCCTTGAACTGTCGCCTCATAATCGGAGTCTATACCGTCACCGATCTTTCTGTACTTTCTAAAGTCCATAGGAGTATTTTCAACTTTTCTTATCTCACCTGTAGGTATGGAATTCTCATCACATGGCAAAAAGCTGTCTGCGTATATCTCAACTTCCTGGTCATATATATTTTTCGCATCCTCACCTGCCAGGTTGAAATAATTGTGATTTGTCAGATTGACAGCTGTCTTTTTATCACAAACAAAACTGTATCCTATTGTAAGAGCATTGTCATCCGAAAGCACATAACTTACACTTATTCTTGCTTCTCCGTCAAACCCTTGATCACCGTCAGGACTTATCAGCATAAATGTAACCATATCTCTGTCTTCATCTTCAAATGTTCCGGCTTCCCATATCCTTTTATCCCAGTAATCGGGACCTGAATGCAGCGCATTGTTACCGTTATTTAGAGATAATTGAAATTCTTTTCCGTCAAGAACAAACCTGCCTCCTGCTATACGGTTGGCATATCTTCCTATTATAGCACCGAAATGCGGCTTATTGTCCTCATAGCCTGCCACACTGTCAAAACCGAGGCATACATCTTTAAAGTTTCCGTCCTTATCAGGTACCAGCATACTCACCCATGTACCGCCCAAATCGGTAAATGACGCACTCAACCCGTTTTTATTTGTAAGAGTATACAGATTCACTATCTTACCGTCTTTTGTTTTTCCAAATTCAGTTTTCTTAATACCCATAACTTTCCTCTCTCTACAAAGAAAAAGCCGTCACAGCCTGATGTGACAGCTATTTCCATACATTATACAAATTTTTCTATTCCCTTGCAATACTTAGTGTAAATATTACTATGTGACTTGATAATGAAAAAGGCATCTGCCATGCAAATGCCTTTGATAGAATATTCAAAAAATTATTTTGCCTGTATAAAGTTCTTTGCTGTCAAGTACTCCGCACAAAGAAGGGCACCGCCTGCAGCACCTCTTAGAGTGTTGTGTGAAAGTCCGATGAACTTATAGTCATAGATTGTATCTTCTCTGAGTCTGCCAACAGAAACTCCCATACCGTTCTCAAAGTCCACATCAAGTGAAACCTGAGGTCTGTTATCCTCTGTAAGATACTGTATGAACTGCTTAGGTGCGGACGGAAGATTAAGCTCTTGCGGCTCACCCTTATACTCTACAAGCTTCTTTATAAGCTCTTCTTTCGAAGGCTTATTTTTGAATCTTACAAATACCGCAGCTGTATGTCCGTTAAGTACAGGTACTCTGACACACTGGCAAGTAATCTTCGGTGAAGTTGCAGGAACAATCTCGTCACCTTCAATATGTCCCCATATTCTAAGAGGCTCTTTCTCACTCTTTTCTTCCTCACCACCGATAAAAGGAATGATATTTCCCTCCATCTCAGGCCAATCCTTGAAAGTCTTTCCGGCACCTGATATAGCCTGATATGTTGTAACAACAACCTCCTCAGGTTCAAACTCCTTCCATGCGTTAAGTACAGGAGCATAACTTTGTATAGAACAGTTAGGCTTAACTGCGATAAATCCTCTCTTGGTTCCAAGTCTCTTCTTTTGTGACTCGATAATTGCAAAATGCTCAGGATTTATCTCAGGTACAACCATCGGTACATCCTTTGTCCAACGGTGTGCGGAGTTGTTTGAAACTACAGGAGTCTCAGTCTTTGCATATGCCTCCTCAATAGCCTTTATCTCATCCTTAGTCATATCTACAGCTGAGAATACAAAATCCACTTCCTTTGCTACAGCATCTACATCATTTACATTCATAACTATAAGGTCTTTGTAAGCCTCAGGCATAGGTGTAGTCATTTTCCAACGACCGCCTACAGCATCCTCATATCTCTTGCCGGCACTGTTCGGGCTGGCTGCAACAACTACCACCTCATACCAAGGGTGATTTTCAAGTAATGATAAAAATCTCTGTCCTACCATACCTGTAGCACCGAGAACACCTACTTTTAATTTTCTATCCATAACATTTCTCCATATCTATCTGTATTTTGTAACAGCCATTCAAAACTTTTGAACAACTTTTTTAACTGCATGCAATCATAGTACAACACGAATAATATTTCAAGCACTTTTTCGCAATACACGCACATTTGTACGTTACACAAAGACAATTGTTTTAAAATGTTTTATTTACTTGATTTTTTGTCCCTTATATCCCCTGTGACTGAGCCTTACTTTTGAAAGGTTTACTTCCTTTCCGTTCACATTTCCGATACCTGTTTCAGATAATATGTACAGATTTTCTACAAACTCATTGTAACCCAAAGTTATGGCCTTCTCTCCTCTTGTACTCTTTTTAAATTCATTGACCTCGGAGACATTAAACTTAAGTATATAGCCTGCACTGCTTGATACACATATATCCGTCTTAATTCTTGCATCAAGGAGCTTTACACCCACCAAAATATCATCATCATTAAGCTTGGTGGAAGCCACCTGTTTGTTGTTTGTCTTAAATTCGCTTGATGACACCTTCTTTATATAGCCGTTTTTGGTAAGCATCAAAATATAAGATCCCTGCATACTGTCTTCACTTAAAGCTAAAAGTATCTCTTCACTGCCGCTGTCAAACTTTGTCAGATTGTCAACAGGTACTCCCTTATCTCTAAGCTTTGACATAGGTAAATCCATTGCCTTTATTTTATATAAAATACCCTTATTTGAAAAAATACATACTTTATCTGTATTCATAATCGGGAATACGTACTTATTCTCAGTCTCTATATTCTCGGCATTCTTATCAAATGTGCCCCTGTCCAAAAGCTTACAGTATCCGAACTTATCCATAACAAAGATCACTTCTTCACTGGCAACTTCCTCCTCAACATATACGGCTTCCTTGGCGTCTTCAATATGAGTTCTTCTCTTTAATGCAAACTCTTTTTTGATTTTTTCAAGGTCCTTTATAAAGAGTTTATCCATATTTTTGTGATTTTTCAAAATATTCTCATATTCCGCTATATTCTTAAGAGTAGTCTCATTGTCCTTTAAAAGAGCTTCTATCTCGAGACCTATAAGCTTATAAAGCCTCATATCAAGTATTGCCTGTGCCTGTTTTTCAGTAAATGAGAGCTTCTTTGCATCTTTTTCAAGTGACTTTACCTTAAATGTGATACCTGTAGTATCACCGCTTGTCAGACATTTTTTTGCCTGAGCCAAATTTTTGGAACCACGAAGTATGGCAATTATCAAGTCAATTACATCTACAGCCTTTATAAGACCCTCTTGAATTTCCTTTTTCTCAAGCTCCTTATTAAGAAGAATGTTATACTTTTTTGTAGTAATCTCATACTGAAACTCAATATAATTTTTTAAGATATCTCTAAGTGATAAAATCTCAGGTCTGCCGTCGACTATTGCCAGCATATTTACACCGAAAGTATCTTCAAGCTTGGTCTTTTTGTAAAGAATATTTTTTATCTTTTCAATATCCGCATCTTTTTTCAGTTCCAAAACTATTCTGGTACCGTTCTTATCGGATTGGTTGCTGATATCCACCACATCACCAAGCTTCTTATTCTCCACCAGATTGGCTACATCCACCAAAAATTTATTTATTCCGCTGCCTATCATAGTATACGGAATCTCTGAGACTATAAGCTTGTCCTTGTCACTTTTTCTTCTTCCAAGCTCTACTTCTATCTTACCTCTAAGCTTTAACTTACCGTTTCCCGTATTGTATATTTCTGGCAAATCCTTTTTATTTGCAATAATACCGCCTGTAGGAAAATCCGGTCCGTGTAAGATATCAAGTAACTTTTTTGTGTCTATATCCCTGTTTTTTATATAGGCAATGCAGGTATCACAAACTTCGGCCAGATTGTGTGTGGGTATGGATGTTGACATTCCGACGGCAATACCTTCCGCACCGTTTATCAAAAGATTCGGCACCCTGACAGGCAGTACTTGCGGCTCTTTTTCAGTCTCATCATAGTTTGAAACAAACTCCACAGTCTTATCAAGGTCTTTTAAATACACCTCTTCTGTAAACTTTGCAAGCTTTGCCTCGGTATATCTCATGGCCGCCGCACCGTCACCTTCAATAGAGCCGAAGTTTCCGTGTCCGTCAATCAAAGCCATGCCCTTTTTGAAGTCCTGACTGAGTACTACCAAGGTCTCGTATATTGAGCTGTCTCCATGCGGATGATATTTACCCATTGTATCTCCGACTATTCTGGCGGACTTACGATGAGGCCTGTCACTGAATATCCTAAGTTCACTCATATCATAGAGAACTCTTCTTTGTACAGGCTTTAACCCGTCTCTTGCATCAGGTATCGCCCTTGCAGTGATAACACTCATAGAATAATCCAAATAGGACTTTTGCATCTCCTCCGAATATTCCGTTCTCAATATTTTCTCAGCCATATACCCTCCTATGCATCAATCACGGCTTCTCTTGCGTGTTCATGTATAAAATTCCTTCTTGGGGCCACATCCGAGCCCATCAAAAGTTCCGTCACTTCACTTGCAAGCCTTGCATCTTCAATCTCCACCTTCTTTAACACCCTTCTTTCAGGGTCGAGCGTAGTCTCCCAAAGCTGTTCGGCATCCATCTCACCGAGACCTTTATACCTTTGCAGTGTAAAGTTTTCCTTGTGCTTTTTCCTATAGTCTTCAAGTGCCTTTTCATCGTAGAGATAAATTCCCTCTCCTTTTTTCGGTACCACCTTAAAAAGCGGCGGCATTGCAATGTATACATGTCCGTCATATATAAGCTCAGGCATAAATCTGTACAGGAATGTCAAAAGCAGTGTATCAATATGACTTCCGTCCACATCAGCATCAGTCATAAGTATTATCTTGTCATAGCGAAGCTTTGATATATCAAAGTCATTTCCGTATCCTTCAGAAAATCCGCATCCGAAAGTATTTATCATGGTCTTAATCTCGGCATTTGCAAGTACTTTATCAATGGATGCCTTTTCCACATTCAAAATCTTACCTCTGATAGGTAGGATAGCCTGAAAGTTTCTGTTTCTGGCAGTCTTTGCCGAACCTCCGGCGGAATCACCCTCTACAATAAATATCTCACATTTACTCGGGTCCTTTGATTCACAGTTTGCAAGCTTACCGTTTGACTCAAAAGAAAATTTTGACTTTGTGAGCATATTTGTTTTGGCTCTTTCCTCGGCCTTTCTTATCTTTGCGGACTTCTCGGCACATGAAATAATAGCCTTTATAACATCCACATTTCTGTCAAAATATCTTGTAAGCTCATCTCCTGTCACGGTAAGTACGGCTCTGGTTGCGTCCGCCGAGGCCAGCTTGGTCTTTGTCTGTCCTTCAAACATAGGGTTCGGATGCTTGATACTTACTATTGCGGTCATACCGTTTCTTGTATCCGCTCCTGTAAAGTTGCTGTCCTTATCCTTAAGTATTCCAAGTTCTCTGGCATATGTATTTACAAGTCCTGTAAACTTGGTCTTAAATCCGGCTATATGTGTTCCGCCCTCCTGAGTAAATATATTGTTACAAAATCCGAGTATATTCTCCTCAAAGGCATCCACAAACTGTATAGCCGCCTCAACCTCGATATTATCACATACACCCTTATATGATATAGGTGCATGCATCACCTCTTTACCCTTGTTTAGTTCCTTGACATATGCCACAATGCCCTCAGGCTCATGGTATGTCTTTTCCTCATGCTCATTTTCTCTGTTATTGACAAAATGCAGTATAAGTCCCGGGTTTAAATATGCACTCTCATGCATCCTTGACTTTAACCAGTCGGCTCTAAACCTTGTTACTTCAAATATAGTATCATCAGGTAAAAATGTTATCTCTGTACCGGTCTCTCTTGTTTTTCCTATAGTAGGCAAAAGACCGTTTTTTAACTCGATTACAGGTACACCCTTTTCATATCTGTCGTGATGTATATAACCGTCACGATATACCTTTATATCCAAAAAATTTGACAGTGCATTGACTACAGATGAACCTACTCCATGCAATCCTCCGCTTGTCTTATAAGATTCATTGTCAAACTTTCCGCCTGCATGTAGTGTGGACAGTACAACTCGCTCTGCCGAAATACCCTTTTGATGCATCTCAACCGGTATTCCTCTACCGTCATCCTTTACAGTGCAGGAGCCGTCCGCATTCAAAGTCACCCATATATTTTTACAATATCCTGCCAAATGTTCATCAATGGAGTTGTCCATTATTTCATATATGAGATGATTGAGTCCCTTTACACCTACACCGCCAATATACATTCCCGGTCTTACTCTGACCGCTTCAAGTCCCTCAAGTACTGTAATACTGCCTGCATTATAGTCCTTCATAAAACCTCTCTTTTACAAAAATGTAACAGTCCGGCAATGCCAAACTGTTACATAAAATCTATATCTTATTCTTCCATATGTGCAATAACATCTTCAACAAGTTCTTCATTGTTATCTGTGGAGTCGAACTTCTGTATAATCTGCTCCGCACTGTCTTCCGGTCTCATATTTTCAGTAGCTTTTCTCATCGCGTTTACAGCCAAAGCCTCTCTCTCGCTGAGAAGTAAATCGTCTCTTCTTGTGGAGCTCTTTAATACATCAATTGCCGGGAATATTCTCTTTTCGGAAAGCTTTCTGTTGAGTACTATCTCCATATTTCCGGTTCCCTTGAACTCCTCAAAGACTACATCATCCATTCTGCTGCCTGTATCTACAAGTGCCGTAGCCAGTATTGTCAGGCTGCCGCCCTCCCTTATATTTCTTGCAGCTCCGAAGAAACGCTTAGGCATATGAAGCGCAGCAGGATCAAGTCCGCCTGAAAGTGTTCTGCCGCTCGGTGCAACTGTAAGGTTATATGCTCTTGCAAGTCTTGTAATGGAATCAAGAAGTATCATTACGTCCTTTCCCTGCTCTACAAGTCTCTTTGCTCTTTCTATAACCATCTCAGATACTCTCTTATGTCTTTCAGGTACCTCGTCAAATGTAGAGTATATAACCTCGACATTGTCACCTACAATAGCCTCTTTAATATCTGTAACCTCTTCAGGTCTCTCATCGATAAGTACAATCATAAGATGCATATCCTTCTCATTGGCTATAATGGACTTTGCAATCTCTTTTAAAAGTGTTGTCTTTCCGGCCTTAGGCTGTGCAACTATCATACCTCTTTGTCCCTTGCCTATAGGTGCAAGCAAATCTACTATTCTCATAGCCTTGGATTTGGTTTCATTAGTTGCAAGATGTATTCTGACATCCGGGAATACAGGTGTCAAATCTTCAAAATTCGGCCTATCTCCCAACTCATCGGCAGGTGTTGAGTTCACCGTATTTATATAAAGAAGTGCCGCAAATTTCTCTGTAGATGTCTTTATCTTCTTCATTCCGGACACAACATCTCCTGTTCTCAGTCCGAACTTCTTTATCTGTGCAGGTGAAACATATACGTCATTGTCACCCGGCAGGAAATTCTCACATCTGATAAATCCGAAACCGTCAGGCATGATTTCAAGTATTCCCTCAGCTATCTCACCCGACTCAAGTTCTCTCATATCTGTAGTGTAATCTCTGTCCCTTTGGTATCTGTTGTACTGGTCGTAGAAATCATTTCTGTAACCCTGCTGATTTTGATATTGATTTTGGTACTGATTACTTCCGTATTGATTTTGATACTGATTTGAATACTGGTTGTTATACTGATTGCCGTACTGATTTTGGTTGTTGTAATAATTAGGTGTATTTCCCTGATTATTACCCTGCTGATTGTTATATCTTTGCTGATATGAATTGTTATATCCTGTTGTTCTGTTTTGATTCATAACATTATTCCTCTGTGTGCTATGATATGTGTTCCTGTTCTGATTTGAATATCCGGACTGGTTTGCATAGCCGCCTTGATTTGAATAATTATTTTGAGATGAATAGTTATTCTGGTTTTGATAACCGTTCTGGCTCTGATAATTATCTCTTTGATAAGAATTCTCTCTAGTCGCCACTTCAGACGAACCTCCTTCGCTTTTTGCTATCGGTTTATTCTGATTTTCAGAAAACTCAACTAATAAATCTATTAAGTTTGCTTTATTTAAATTGCTTACTCCTTTAAATCCCTGTTCTCTTGCAATTTCTTTCAACTGTACTAATGATAAAGTTTGTAACTTCTCCTTCATAATTGTCAACTTTCTTTTCTTATTTTTTCTAAATATTCTTTGATGTTTTTTTCAAAACCCATATCTGTCAGATTTAAAAAGACCGAATCTTTTATTTCATCCGGTAAATATTGCTGTTTTACATAATGATTTTTATAATCATGTGCATACTTATATCCCACACCTGTTCCTAAATCTTTTTCACCCTCATAGTTTGCATTTCTGATATGTTTCGGTACATCATAATCAACATTTTCCTGTACAAACTTCAGTGCCGCATTTATAGCCAGGTAGGATGCATTTGATTTAGGTGCACAGGCAACATAATTTGCCGCCTCAGCCAAAATAATCCTTGCTTCAGGCATTCCCACTCTTTCCACCGCCAAAAAAGCGTTGGTTGCAACACATAGTGCATTTGCATCAGCCAAACCCACATCCTCAGCTGCACATATGACTATTCGTCTGGCAATAAACTTTATATCTTCCCCTGCATAGAGCATTTTTGCCAAATAGTACATGGTCGCATCAGGATCCGAGCCCCTCATACTCTTTATAAATGCGGAAATCGTGTCATAGTGACCGTTTCCGTCCTTATCATATTTTAAAACCTTTTTCTGAATACATTCACTGATAATATTTATATCTATATGAATTTTACCGTCTGTTGAAATATCCGTTGTAAGAATCGCCAATTCTAACGCATTTAATGCACTTCTGGCATCTCCGTCCGCGTTTCTGGAAATAAATTCTATAGCATCTTCGGAAATATCTAACTCATATTTTCCCATCCCTCTTTCTTTATCTTTTATTGCCTTATTTAAAATTGATTCTATATCACTATATGAAAGCGACTTTAATTCCAATACTCTTGACCTTGAAATCAAAGCCTTATTAACTTCAAAAAACGGGTTCTCCGTTGTCGCACCGATAAGTATTATTGTACCATCTTCTACAAAGGGTAACAAGTAGTCTTGTTGAGATTTATTAAATCTGTGAATTTCATCAATAAACAAAATAGTCTTTTTCTTATACATAGAAAATGATACTTTAGCTTCTGAGATTGCCTCTTCCATCTCCTTTTTTCCGGCTGTGGTGGCATTGATTTGCTTAAAATTTGACTTGGTGGTATTTGCAATGACCTTTGCTATCGTTGTCTTTCCACATCCCGGGGGACCAAAGAATATAATTGAACTCAGTTTATCAGCCTTTATCGCTCTATATAAGAATTTATCCTTGCCTAAAATATGTTCCTGCCCTACTATCATATCCAAAGAATCAGGTCTTAACCTTGAAGCCAACGGGGCACTCTCCTTTTCGTTAACTTCTTTCATATAATCAAATAAGTCCATACTATCTCCATACAGGTTATCTACTTTACTTTACCACATTTTTTTGATTTGTCAAATATATTCTTATTATTTTATAGAATATTATGCTAAAATATACTATTATATCATTTTTATTGAGGTCAATTTATGGAAAAGAAAAGAGAACGGATTTTTTTCAGATGTTGTATCGGTTATTTTTTCAGCGGAACGGCAACTCTTATTATAGGTGCCGTAATTCCTCACCTTATGAAAGAAATAGGACTTAATTATATCGGTGCAGGCGGTATTCTGACATTTTTTTATATAGGTAATTTTTGCGGAAGCTTTTTATATACGGCTTTGTCTGCAAAATTAGGGGATAAAGCTACCATAACCTTTATGACATTCCTATCCGTACTAAGTTTTGTCACTTTGATTACCACGCCTCCGCTGATTATAATAAATATCAGTGTGCTCATTTTAGGGCTTACAAAGGGTTCCATCACTCTTTTTAACAATTACTATGTCAACAATATGTATGAAAATCCGGCACCGAAAAGTTCCGTACTTAATGCAATGTTTGCCGTAGGTGCCTTTATATCGCCTTTTCTGCTTTCATCCATTCTTCTTATCGGATTGAACTGGAGATATATTCTTGTACTTATAGCAATAGTTGCGCTCTTTGTTACGGCGAACTTTTTTACTGCCGACAAAGATACTCTGAAGTTTTACAAGATGCATGCAAAAAATACCGCAAATACGGCATCAAAATCTCAGATATCTTTTTTGTATAATAAGGATTTTTATATCAATGTATTATTGTTATTTTTCTATCTCGGGTTTGAATACAGTATCAACGGATGGTTTATCACATATCTGAAGGATACCGGAATTATGAGCATTTCACTGGCTACTACAATGGTTTCCGTCACTTGGATTGCCATATTGATATCAAGACTTTTTGTAGCAAAGCTAAGTCAAAAAGTCTCATCAAAAAAGATAACGGCCTTTGACTCATTCGGTTTGGTTGTATGCTTTTGCCTGCTTATTGCCACAAAAAACATATTTGTTATAGTTATATCACTGTTTTTGCTGGGCCTCTTTATGGCACCTGTGTTTCCTCTTGTATATGCCATATCAAAAAGCTCATTGCAAGGCTCAGCTTTTGCTATGACTGTATTTACGGCACTTACATCTATGGGAGGTATACTCACACCGTATGTTATAGGAGTGATATCAAACAACTTCAGTATAAATACCGCAATATTGACACTTATATTCAATGCGGTACTTATCTTTATACTTTCTTTTTTGAGTTATAAAAAATCATATTAAAACAGGGCAGCCGTTTTAGCGGCTGCCCCTTAATTATTCTCAAGCTTTATTTGCTGAACCGAAAAGTTCAATCTTTTCTCTTACAGTATCCTTTATAGCCTCTGCACCCGGTGCCAAAAGCTTTCTAGGATCAAATCCCTTACCCTCAAGGTCCTTACCTGCTTCAATGTACTTTCTTGTAGCATCTGCAAATGCAAGCTGGCACTCTGTATTTACATTGATCTTTGAAACGCCTAAAGTAATAGCCTTCTTTATCATGTCTGCAGGGATACCTGTACCGCCGTGAAGAACAAGCGGAAGTGTACCTGTCTTCTCCTGTACCTTTGCAAGTACGTCAAAGTTAAGTCCCGGCCAGTTTGCAGGATACTTACCGTGAATGTTTCCGATACCTGCTGCAAGGAAATCTACTCCAAGATCTGCAATCTTTTTGCACTCCTCAGGATCTGCAAACTCTCCGGCACCGATAATACCGTCTTCTTCACCGCCGATTGAACCTACTTCAGCCTCGATAGACATTCCGTTCTCATGTGCAAGCTTTACAAGCTCCTTGGTCTTTTCAATATTCTCTTCTATAGGAAGGTGTGAACCGTCAAACATAATTGAAGAAAAACCTGCTTCGATACACTTTTTGCATCCCTCATATGAACCGTGGTCAAGGTGAAGTGCTACAGGAACTGTAATTCCCATCTCCTCTATCATAGCCTTTACCATAGCGGCTACTGTCTTATAACCTGTCATATATTTTCCGGCACCCTCTGAAACTCCTAAGATTACCGGAGAGTTAAGCTCCTGTGCTACCGCCAAAATGGACTTTGTCCACTCAAGGTTGTTGATATTGAAATGACCTACTGCATAATGACCTGCTTTTGCCTTGTCAAGCATTTCCTTAGCTGTTACTAACATAATTACCTCCTGTTATTAAATAGAATATCCTCTACTTCTTTTTGCATATCTGCACTGTCACATTCTCTTGTATGTCTGACAGGTGCATCCTTTATCTCCAAGATTGCTCTCGGAATATCAGGTGCTCCCATCTCATGCAATTTGTCAATGACTTCAAAATCTCCCATCTTTTGCTTCTCGCCCAAGATTGCTTCAAGCACGCTGTCTGCAAACTTATACGGACTTGCTGTAGATGCTATGACTGTAGCGGTCATATCCTTTGTGGCATTTTTATAATCCTGATACACTGAGTATGCCACACCTGTATGTGTATCAATTATATAACCTGTACTGTCATACAGAGATTTTATGCCTGCAAAATTCTTCTTTTCGTCGGCATAACCGCCTACAAAGTCCTTCATAAAGTCCTTCATGGCAGGTGTTACGGTATACTTACCGCCTTTTGCCAACTCTTGCATAAGCTTCTTCACATATTCACCGTCACAGCCGCAACTTAAATAAATAAGTCTCTCAAGATTACTTGAAATAAGTATGTCCATAGACGGTGAAGAAGTCAGTATAAACTTCCTGTTCCTATCATATACCCCATTCTCAAAGAAATCAAATAAAACTTTATTTTCATTTGAAGCACATATAAGCTTATTCACAGGTAATCCCATCTGCTTTGCTATATACGCGGCCAAAATATTTCCGAAATTTCCTGTAGGAACACATACATCTATCTTCTCATTATCATCAATGTCGCCGTTTGCAAGAAGCTTTAAGTATGCATATACATAATATGCTATCTGTGGTACCAATCTACCTATATTTATAGAATTTGCACTTGAGAGCTGAATACCGCTTTCTTCCAGCTTCTTGGCAAACTCTTTATCTGCAAATATCTTCTTTACACCGCTTTGCGCATCGTCAAAGTTGCCGTGGATAGCCACCACATCGGTGTTGTCACCCTTTTGCGTAACCATCTGAAGTCTTTGCACATTGCTGACACCGTCCTTAGGATAAAAGACTATTATACCTGTGCCTTCAACATCACAAAAACCTGACATTGCGGCCTTACCTGTATCTCCGCTTGTGGCTGTAAGAATAACAATCTTATTCTTGATACCGTTTTTCTTTGCTGCCGTAGTAAGCAAATGCGGCAATATGGAAAGTGCCATATCCTTAAACGCTATGGTATCACCGTGGAAAAGCTCAAGAAAATATGCTCCGTCAGCCTTTACAAGCGGTGCAATCTCCTTTGTATCAAACTTATCGTCGTATGCCTTTTCTATACAATTCATAAGTTCTTCTTTTGTATAATCACTCAAAAGAAGCTTCATTACCTCATAGGCTGTTTCTTTATATCCCTTATGCATAAGCTCCTTAAATTTGAAATCAAACTTGGGAAACTTCTCAGGCATATAGAGTCCTCCGTCATCTGCAAGACCTTTTAAAATCGCATATGACGCGTCAACAACCTCTTGTCCACCCCTTGTACTTTTATATTTTATGACTTCCATAGTAAACTCCTGTTTTTTGATCGTTTAAACTATAACACATATATCAAAAATAATAAAGTTTATATTTTAATATCGTTATTTATTGCTTTGTATTCTCTCTCTTCCAATTACTCTTGTACCAAGATCTATATCCTTACAGTACTCTATCTTTTCCGCATAGTTGTTGTTGAAGTCAATCTGATTTACACCCCTGTTTATTACTGCCGAGGATGTCATATTGTAGTCCGATGTCACTTTAAATATATATATAACATATGCCGCTATACATCCTATCAAAGTGTATATAAACAGATTTGACTTCATATTATCGGTAAAATACAGCAGTGCCGTAATTATTGCAAATATCGGCAATATTGTAAAAAGTGCGGTAAGACATAACTTTGCCATATCAAGCGGCAACTTGCCCACCACCTTACCTGTCTGTCCGTTTACACTGAAAAAGTACTGCTTATCGCTGTCCTTATCATTATAAGATATCGCCCAAACCGGCAACATTGCATACTCAAAACTGCCTCTTTGTACTCTGAAGTCATTATTTACTATCCTTACCTTCTCACCGGTCATAGACTTATCCACAACCCTTGTAGAGTATTTGTATACATCATCTTCTATAGACGACATAAGCTCTTCTTTTTCAATATCCTTTTTTTCAGCTACAAATCCGCTAAGATAAGATGCATCAAATTTTACAGCCGTATTAAAGTCAAAAGGATAAACAGACTCTACCAAGACTTTATTCGACTTTGCAAGTGCAAGCTTCGGGAGATTCTTTACGATCACATCTCCCTTTCTTATAATTCTAAAATCCTTCCTGTAAGTTACCCTATAATCTCCTTCACTTCTTGTAAAGGTTCTGCTGCCTTCTCTGTCCAAATCCACAAATACTCTTGTGTTGTAAAGCCAATAAGGGAAATATACTCCGTTTATCTCTCCTATCTCTTTTTTATCATTGTAAAAGCTCTTCGGTACAAATTTCTTTTTCTTCATCCAGGCATCAAAAGACTCAAGTGCTTTCTTTTTGTCTACTTTAAAAGGTATTACCTTTGTAGGCATCTGCGAGCTTTCAAGCTTGCCTGTCAAAACTATAGGGTTGTTGCAGTAGTAGCAGGTAGTAGCTACAGTTGTCTCATCCGTAACTATATTTGCTCCACAGCTTGGGCAGTGGTATTCAACATAGTTACCGTTACCGCTTACCACCTCTTCATCTCTTTCAGACAAGCGTTCAAGCGATTTTACCTCATCCTCTGTATAAACCGTATTACAATATTCGCAATTGAACTTTCCAAGTGTTGCCGAATATTTTACAGGACCACCACAATTTTTACATTTATAAATTACTGTTGCCATATTTCCTCCAAGTCTTACCATGTGGTTTTATTTTTACTACAGATAATGCCAAAAAGATAACAGATAAGGATAAGTCCAAAAACATATTTATGTAAAACCAGTTATTGTACCAAAAGAGGCTTACCAACACATCCGAGCTGTCTTCACCCATAATCTTTGACAATAAGAAATCCATACTAACTAAAGGATTAAATAACAAAATAAACTTACTGACTTTTATAAAAACTATACTAAAAAAATTCTTATCATTCATATTGAATGAATTTGCTGCTAAAAAGTAAAGAACCAAAGTTCCAACAAAAAGTATAAGGACGGCCAAATAAAGCAATGCTGTTGCTATGCTTGTCTTCCTTGAAATACTTGAGCAAAAAATACCCATTGAAATCAAAAGTACTACGAACACAATAAAGTTTAGAGTAAGCTTTACAATATCTCCTACAGTTATACCGCCGTATAAAAAAAGTATAGCACTAATAGGCAGCTGTGACACCAAAATAATCATTATTGAAGCCATCAAGCTTAAAAACTTTCCTACCACAATGCTCTTTGCAGTCATCTTGGTAGTGAGAAGTATCTCTAACGTACCTCTATGTCTCTCATCACTTATAGCACCCGATATAAAACTCGGTCCTACAAATATAAGCAACACAACAGGTACAAATACCACTATCTTAAAGATTTGTAAAAAGGATGTATAGTCGATACTTGATGTCTTCCTTGCATAGTCCACCACTCCGTTCATCTCTATCAAGGTAAATCCCGCCACAATAAAGTTGAAAACTAAGATAGCTGTTGAAAGTCTCAAGCTTCTCGTACTTACTCTATGTTCCCTTTCATAAATAGGATTAATATTCATTGCTAAAAATCACACTTTCATTGGAATGATTGGTAACTTTGATGAAGAATGATTCCAAGCTGCCCGGCTCTCTTATAAACTCACTGACCAAAACATTATTTCTTACAAGGTCTTCAAGCAGTTTAGCTTCATCCAACTTCCTACCATCAAAGTATACCATAAAATAGCCATTATCTACAGATAAAATTCTAACTTTTTTATTATTTTTTAATATCTCAAGTGCTGAATTTTCATTGTTGAGTACCTTAATCTTTATCGGATTGGCACCCTCCACCTTATCAAGTATTTCTTCCACACTTCCCGATATTATTATCTTACCGCCTTCAATAATCCCTATATCCGTACAGATTTCGGAAACCTCGGATAAAATATGTGAGCTTAAAAGCACAGTCTTTCCTCCGCTGTTAAGTTCCTGCAAAAGCTCCTTTAATTCATATCTGGCTCTCGGATCAAGTCCGCTTGCAGGCTCATCCATGATAATAAGTGCCGGGTCATGTATAAGTGCTCTGGCGACACAAAGTTTTTGTTGCATTCCTCTTGAGAGTTCATTCAGATAAAAATCTTTTTTATCAGTCATTCCCACCTGTTCTAAAAGTATCTCAATCTTTTTTCTGGCTATATAGCCTGTAAGCCCATATGTAGAGGCAAAAAACACCATATATTCAAATACTGTCATATCGTCATATATTCCCAAAACATCAGGGACATACCCTACAGTTTCCTTTGCGCTTCTTTCTTCTTTAACTAAATTTACATTGTCAAAGAGTATTTCACCTCTGTCAGGCAACATAATTCCCGAAATCAACTTTATTGCTGTTGTCTTGCCTGCTCCGTTAGGCCCGACCAGACCGTAAAGTGCACCGTCAGGTATCGTTAAACTGAGATTTGACAATGCAATATGCCTTCCGTATGACTTACATAAGTTTTTTAATTCCAACATCTATTTTTCCACACCTAATACAGATATCATCGGCAGTGCCGTCTCCAAATCACTGTTTTCTATATTTGAATACCTCACTCTTATAGTGTTGGTATCCGACAGATATGTAAGCAGATCTATTATAGAAAACTCATTTTGGGAAATAAAATCAAAGTTTCCGGTTTTAAAATTATAAAGAGCGATATTTCCTTTAAACAGTTTTATTTTATCACTGTACCTTTGATTTGAGAAAACATCCGATATCTGTTCAAACTTTACTTCCTCAATATTTATATTATCCCCAAGAAAATATTCCAAAACTGTCGCATCACTGCTTTTTAGTGCATTGTCTATATACGAATAGTCTCCGCTTAATACTAAAGGCATCTTGAGAAGCGACTGTCTGTATACCTTTCCGTCCTCAATGGAGTTTACAGGTATAACAGATGTTAAAAGTGTCAACCCGCTTCCCTCCATAGTATTGCTAAAGAAGATAGGGTTTGACAACGGCACTTCCGAAAATGCAATTATTCTCGCATCCGCCGTATAACCGTTTGAATTTTCTTTCAGGTAAAATGATATAAAGTTTGATACATTCATAAGCTGCATATACTTTTCAGTATCAATTCCGTTTGCATTTCCGTTTTGATTTATTGTACTATACTTTTCCATACCTGTAATAAGTCTTGCGGTTATATCAAAGTTTGTCAGAGGTATGTTTATAAGCTCACAGTTGTCTATTTTCCTTGTCTCTCCCGCTTCAAAATCTCCCAGTATCGCAATCTTACCGTACAAAATCAGTGTAGCGTTCTTTACCTTGTAGTCGTAGTTATTTGTAATCTCCACATTAAGGTTTCCGTCAAAAAAATTGATTTCACCGGTAAAGCCTTCATTATTGAGGTTTTCAATCGTTTTATCCATTTTCCAAATATTTGATGAAAACGCACCGATATGATTTATATGCACATTCTTTGTAAACTCCGTATTATCAATAGTTATTGACGTATTTCTTTTGAGTTCTCTGTTGCTCTCACTCCCCTTTATATCTCTTATTATCGGAACAATAGAATAATTGGAGTCAACCACCACATCATAAGGCCTGTTATACGGGTTTCTCAGATTCACATAAGTAGACTCCGAAACGTCCGAGTCTCCGGCTTCATATACCGTCACATAATTATAAAAAGTTGTGGTAAACCTTGTTCTGCCGTTGTATATGAGTACTAAAGCAAAAAACAAAAAAGATATAAGCACCACAGCCTTCCTGTAGTAAATTGCAAGGCCGTAATCTCTCAGATAAATAAACAAAACAGGGCCTATTATCAATATATACGCTATTATTATAAGTGTATAAACAGGCATGGCCGGAAGCTTTTTTATTTCTGAGGAATTCAGTATAGGCTCCACATTCTGAAATGTGTTGTCGGATACTTCATACTGCTTTGCAAGTTTTTCAATTCTCTCATCTCCAAGCACACTTGACACTATATATCTGGCAAACTGTGTATTATCCTTGGCAAACTGTGACAAATCGCAAAAATCAAAGCCTGCAACGGCTATCAGTCCTCTTTGCTTATTTACAGAGGTTATAAGCGGAAAATCGCCGTCGGATATTATTACATTGCCGCCATGCAAATTTATATTGACAGTATCCAAATCTATCTGTTTGTCTTCATTGTTAAAGCTGAACTTGACTGTCCTCATGCTTGGTGCTTCATACATATCCTCCAAAAGCTCAGGTGCGTACCTTCCTATAGTATCGTCAGCCCTCTTGCCTGTACCGATAAGCAATACTCCGCCCTGCTTTATCCAATCCATCAGCGCTCGTGACTGCTCATTTGACAAATCTCTGATTCTGAAATTGCTGATAATTATCATATCCAACTGTTCAAGCCCTGAATATGATTTAGGAAAAGAGCCTGCCGCCAGATTGACAGTCTTCAGATTCATAAGTCCAAAATTTATTGCAACATCATTAAAATAGTTTATTTGGTTTTGGCTGTCACTTAAAAGCCCCACCAATAAATTGGACCTGTTTGCCTCCATATTCAAAGAAAGCACCTTTTTTTCAACCGTCTTTTTATCGGCATCTTTTAGAGATACTTCTATTGTATTCACATCATTGCTTATTCTGATATAATAATCTGATAACAGACTCTTCTGTGCATCCAAGCTTACATTGTACTCGTATGCATATCTCCTGTTGTCTTCTTCCGTAAATTCAACCGATATCTTCCCGTCAAATTTTTGTTCGGAGAAATTACTGTAAAATACATGAATAGGGAGGTATCTCCCTCCCTTTGCAATATTTCCGTAACCATAGCTTATATCCATGGTTATCTTATTATTCTCTTTATCTGCAGCAAAAGAATTGATATGAATACCTGCAATAAAACAAAAGAACAGCAATAAGAATACAAATATCCTATTCAAATCCTTTAAAATTTTCTCTTTCAACATCTAACTCCTTCGGCAATGTCACACTGAATACGGTTCCGCCAAGATCACTTGTGACCTCAATAACACCGTGATGCAATTCTGTAATATTCTTTGCTATTGCAAGTCCCAGGCCTGTTCCTCCCGTATTTGAGTTTCTGGCCTGATCCACCCTGTAAAACTTATCAAAGATCAGCGGCAATTCATTTTGAGGAATTACCTTTCCGTAATTTATCACCGCAATCTTTACTATCTTCTTTTCTGCGGTAATCTTAATATCAATCCTCTTTCCGTCGGCACCGTATTTTATGGCATTGTTTATCAGATTATCAAAAAGCCTTGCAAGCAAAGTACCGTCTCCGTCTATCACATATGAGTCGATATTTGTATTTACACTGCAGGTTATACCGCTTTTTTCAAAGTTCGGATAAAACTCTTCCATAAGTTGACATAACAGCTTTATAATATCTATCTTGTCCACCTTCAGCACAAGCTTTGAAGAGTTGGTCTTTGTAAAGCTGAACAGACTTTCTATCAAATCCTGCAGTTTTTTTGCCTTCTCATATACTATATTTATATATTCCTTTTTGGTATCCTCAGGTAAATCTCGCTTGTTTATCAAATCAAGATACCCCAGTATCGATGTAAGCGGAGTTCTCAAATCATGTGCAATATTGGTAATCATCTCGTTTTTGGACTTTTCGTTTTTTCGCTCACTGTCCATAAGAGACCTTAATTCTTTGGCCATCTTATTGATACTTGCAGCTATCTCCGAAAACTCGTTGTCACCCTTTACCGCAACATTGGTATTCAAGTCTCCTGCAGACATCTTTTTTATTGCATGAAGTATATCATCTATATATATAAATGATTTCCTTTGTAAACCCCAAAATGTTGCGGTAAACACACCTATACCGAAAATCACCAAAACAAGTATGACTACCAAATCACTTCCGCTTCCTCTTACCAAAAGAGTATCGTTTTCATGGTTTATTATATGTAATCCCGAAAAAACCGAAATATTGCTTACTACCAAGGTCTCTACCAAAATAGAAACCACCAGACTGAAGAGGATATTTACTATGACTTTAGTCTGAAATTTCTTTTCTAAATCATCTCTCAATTTTATATCCAACACCCCAAACAGTAGTTATAATCTTATTTTCTCTTGAATCTTCATTCATCTTTCCGCGAAGCCTTCTGATATGTACCATTACGGTATTGTTGGCTTCATATACCTTCTCATTCCACACTCTTTCAAATATATCGTCTGTAGAGAATACTTTTCCGGCATTGCTTGCAAGCAAATACAAAATATCAAACTCAATAGGCGTAAGCTTTACTTCATTACCGTCTATTATGACCTTGTGGTTTTCCTTGTTGATAACCATTCCCTTAAGTCTAATCTCATTAGGGTCCTCTTTTTCAACCACAGTACTGTTAGGATTCAGCTGAGTGTATCTGCGAAGCTGTGATTTCACTCTGGCTGTAAGCTCCAGAGTATTAAAAGGCTTTGTCACATAGTCGTCAGCCCCTGTTCCGAGACCAAGTATCTTATCAATGTCGGCACTCTTGGCACTGAGCAAGATAATAGGGAAATTGTGCTTTTCTCTTATTTTTTTGCACATTTCAAGTCCGTCCATACCCGGCATCATTATATCCAGTATTGCAAGATGAATCTCTTCTTTTTCTATTATAGCCAGTCCGTCTTCCGCATTATTTGCCTTAAAAACGGTATAGCCGTCACTTACCAGATATATCTCCACCAAATCAGCTATTTCTTTTTCATCATCTACCACTAAAATATTTATATCCACTCTTATTCTCCTTTATTCACTACCTGTTTCACTCTGACTTTCCAAATCGGTTTCATCGCTGTTCTCATCCTGTCTTGTTTCATCACCCTGTCCGTCTTCCTTACTTTCGTCTTCTATATGTTCGCCTTCTTTGGTTTCCCCGTCATCTTTATGCGGTGATATTCCGATAGCACCTTCCAAATCGGTATCCACATTTACATCCGTATCCTCTTTGTCGGCACCAAGCCCCGAGTCCTTGATTATCTTGTTGCTTATCTTTATCAATTCCTCACTTGGTGTATATGTATATCCCGGAATCTTTCCGAAGAGCATCTGATGAAGTGCAATTACATTTGACTTAAGTGTAACAGGTACAACATAATCTCTTCTGTGCATCTTCTTGGTATCCTTATCAAAAGGGAAACCTGCCGTCTCACTTAAATGATACTTTGATATATCCTTTGCAAAAGGTATAAGGTCGTTTATACCCACATTGGTGGAAGTCTGCGGCAATACGGCTACCAAAATACTGTACAAAGTTGAGAAATTGGCACTCTTTGCCTTATCAAATGCCAAACTCACTACCTTTCTTTGTCTCTCGGTTCTGTTAAAGTCGGTATCCATAAGTCTTAATCTTGCGTAGGCTACAGCCTGTACACCGTCAAGATGATTCATTCCGGCATGTTCAAGCTCATGTGAACCGACTCCTGTCGCCTCTACTGTCTTTGCAATAAATGAATTCAGGTATTTAAACTCCGCATCGGTCACCTCAAGGTCGACACCGCCTAATATATTGATGGCGTCAATAACCGCCTTCCAGTTCACCGTAATATATTCCTTTAAGTCCATATCAAGGTTTCGATTCAACGTCTGCATAGCCTGTTCAGGACCGCCCTCAACATATGCCTGATTAAACTTGTGGAACTTACCTTCACTGTCTATCATCGAATACATATCTCTGTAAATAGATACCAGCTGTATATCTCCTGTCTCCCTGTTTACATTGACTATCATATTGACATCGCTTAGAGCGCCTTTTCCTACATTTCCGTCTCTTGAGTCCACGCCGAATACAGCTACGGTATAGTAACCTTTTTGGTTTTTGACATAGTGAAATGCAAAGTAGGTACCGCCTCCGACTATAGTAAACAAAAGTATAAGTAAAACCAGCCTTCCAAGAAATCCTCTCTTCTTTTTAGGCTTCTTTTGCCTTGCTTCAGTTGCCTTTGCCTGCTTTTGTGCTTTCTTAAGCTGCTTTGAACTTGGGCCTACATTCACCTTCTTGGTAACCTTTTGTGTCTTTACAACCTTTTTTGTAACCGGTTTTTGTACCTTCTTTTTTACCGTTTTTTTGGGAGCTTCTTGTGGCTCGCTGAATCTTAAACTGTCGTTTTTTCGTACTACCGATTTTTGGTTACTTTTAGGTAAAGGTATCTTTATACCGTCCGGCTCAACATCTTCGCTTACATTGCTCTTTATATTCCTGCCGTTTTTAGGCTTTGAAGACCTGTTCCCGATAATATTTATCTTATCAGCCTTTTTTTCTACTTTTCTTATATTCTTTCCAATCTCTTCAAGCTTTTTATTATTTTCGTTTATGGTCTTCTTAAGTTTTTCGTTTTCTTCTTTTAGTTTCTCTTCTTCTCTTATTTTTTTGAGCTTAGCCAGATCTCTCAAATACTTTTCAAGATCCTCACTGTCAGCTTCACTAAGCTCTTTGTATAAATCATCATCTCTCATCTGGAGTAATGCTCCTTTCAAGAAGTATTCTTCTATATTCTATCATAGATAAAAATAATATACACTAAGAAAAACAGAATAAAAAAGGATATTTCCATAAAAAAAGGCGGGCAAAGCCCGTCCTATAAACATTAAGTCAACTTCTTAATATTTTATTTAGAAAGTGATACCCCATTTGAATTTGTATCATCCTTAGTCAAATCAATTTTATCAGACTCTTCTTTGTCTACTGCCGTCTCGTTACCTGCCATCTCTCTTGCAAGTTTTGCAGTCTCGTCTACAATATCACTTGTATTTTTTGCACCGTCAAGCTTGTTACCGCATTTTGTACAAAAACTTGTGCCCTCTGCACATACGGCACCACAGTTATCACATACTACAGTATTCTTTACAGGCTCATTTGATGCCTTGCTCTGCGCCTGCATCTTCTTGGCATTTTCAAGATTATTTCCGCAGTGATTACAAAATGTTGATGACTCCGGACAAGTTGCACCGCATTTATCACATACCACAGTCTTTGTACCCGCCTTACTTGCTGCAGCGGATACATTACTTGCCACACTGTTTGCCATGCTTCCGGCCTTATTTAACATTTCCTTTGCATAGTTAACATTAAGGTCAAGTGCTACTGCATTTTCATCTATCTCGGTTCTACCTGTTTTTAAAATACCGTATATTGAAAGTATAAGGTTTATGAAAAGTAAAATCACCAATATCCAAGCAAAGAATGTAGCACTTAAAAATGAAGCATGCATACCTGATACGCCGTTTGTTGAAGTGAACTCCACAAATCCTAAAGACACATTCAAAATATAAATTATATGTACAAAAATATAGCTTCTGTTGCCTGTAGACTTTTTGTTAAGTGCCCACAACACTATATTTGCAATAGGATAAAATAAAAATAAAAGTATAGGCCCCTTAATTGCGGCAAGCTGTCCTACAACACTGTCACTTGGATCTATCAACAATGCGCTGAACATTGAAAAACTCTTTTTAAAATCATCTCCCAAAAAGCCGGCGCCAAAATCCACCTTGATTATAGGTATAAAGAAAAATAAGACAAACAGTGCCGAAAGAATACATAAAATATTTAATACACTGAGTCCTTTACTGTTAATAACCAAATCGTTATTTTTTGTCCTTTTTATGCCCTTTAACATACAACTCTCTCCTTTTCTTTATGTAATTTCTTTGCCGCAACTTGAGCAAAACTTATCGCCTTGATTGTTCTTTGCTCCGCAGTGCGGACAAAATACTGTCTTATTACCTGTGTCGACCTGAGTACTTCCACCTGCCTGCACTTTCTTTTTCTTTGACTTCTTTATAGAAACTATAACCACAATCACCAAGATAAGGATTGCAATAAGTGCAGCAACGGTGAAAATAAGATATCTGAAGTAATTTGTACGAACACTTGTAAAATCCGGGAAACTTATATGTGTAGCCACCACATTATCTCCCTTTACCACAAAGTCGTTTCCCTTAAACTTGGCGGTTACATCGTCAAAACCTCCTCCTAAGTAATCACCTCTTGATGAAGGCTTACCGATACCTTTTACCCTGTACTCATATGAACCTATTGTTCCAAGTGTGAATATCTCAGGTGTAAAATCGTCTGTAAAGCTTATTTTTTGCTTGTCTGCAAGATATCCCTTCTTATCAATATCCAAATCTGCACTGTTTCTGTCATAATCTGTGGCTTTTTCCCACATCTTCACATCTTCATCAAGAGTACCTACGGAAGTTATCTTTACTTCAAGGTCTTTACCCTTTGGCGCCAACTTGCCTACTTTGATCTTGGTATCCGCAAACGCCTTTTTTAAGTTGTCTTCAAGTGTCTTTGTATCCTCATCTGTAAATGAATCTTTAAATACAACTGTAATATTTCTTTTTATCTTACCTGTCGGACTGATAGTCACAATATGCTTATATTTGCTCACTGTAGGAACAATATTTACATCCATGCTGATATCAAATAACGAACTGTTACCGCTAAACAAGAGTTCATTTTTATCACTGTCAAACGAAGCCATTGACAGATTTTGCTCCATACCTTCGGCGTCAATTACATCTCCGCCGTAGTTGTTTTGCGGATTGACATAGTAGTTGAATCTTACCGTATTGTCACTGTTACTGATATAATCCTCAAGGTTGATGTTCTCATCTATAAATATATTCTTTGAAAACAGATGTTTTCTGTCAAGAGTATCGTCTATATCATCTTTAGCTTCATCGCCTTGTGAACCGCTCTCACTTGCATCCGTGCTTTCATCCGCTTTTTTTGACTTATCTTTCTTTGATTTGTCTTTTTTGGAGTCTGCTTTTTTTGACTCGGCTTCAGATGTCGACTCATCCTGTGCACTGCTGTCGGATGACTCCATAGATTCAGTACTATCGGATGGCTCTGTAGATGCGGTACTTTCATGCGGCTCTATTGTAGCGGTTTCATCCTCTACCGGAAATCCCGAGTCTTCTTTTTTGCCTGTAAAAGTCTCGGTCATCTGCTTACAATCGTCAAGGCTAAGCGCCTTACCCTCTATTGTAAATATATGCGAACCGTCCTTTTCAACCCATTTACCGCTTCCGATATTTCCGACTCTTTTGGACATAAACTGATCTATATCGTCCTTTGCCTCTTTATATGTGGAATCCGGAATATTCACTTCAATAGTTCTGTCTACAGTACTGTCTTTGTTGATGACCGTGTTAAAGTCCACACTGTTTATCGGAAGATACTTCGCCGAGTTCACATCAATGATACTCATTGTGCTGTCCTTGGCATATTCATCTCCGTTTATATGAAGACTTATATAGTCGGATGAGAAAATATATGCTTCATAAGATGATGTAATGTAATTATTTTGTATAATTCCGTCACTCATCCACTTTAACAAATCGTCACTGCCGAAATTTTCCTGATATGCAACTCCCTTTGCAAAAGCTGTATTTGATCTGAGGAAGGTTACCTTCGGTTTGATATCACTGCCTACAGCCCTAAGTATATTGCCGACTTTTTCTTCGTACTCGTCCTTTGATGTGAAGTTTATAGTAAATGTCGCCACTATGTTGTTTTCATCCTGATTTAGCGAAGTAATTTCTATATCAGGCGGACACAGCTCTTTAAGCGTAGACTCTACAGTCGCCAAATCCTTTTGAACATATGATGTATAATCTGCGTTTGAGATTGTATATGTCATCACTCTGCTTCCCGAAAAAGAGTCGTCAAAACTCATATCTGTCTTCACGACTCCTCCACATGCGCTAAGTAATATAAGAGCAAGCAGACATATTAAATATTTCAGTTTGTTTTTCATAATACTCCAGTGTGTTTATTTATCTTCCGAAGTAGCTGTCTATTCCGTCCGCTATTCCCTTTGAAAGATTTTTAAGTGTGTCTTTGCCGTGATCCGATTTCTTATCACCAAGCTCGATATCTATAGACGGAATGGTTGAATAAGAAGTCTGTGTAAGATCCATCTCCATTCTGCCTTTGCTGAATATCTTTGTACCGTTTGCTGAAAGTCCGTTTATCAACGATTTGCCGAGCGCCTCATGCTTTTTCCAGTTTGAAGCTACAGGCTCCATGCTCCTGTATGAATCCACTTCAGGCACTCCCATATAGAATGCACCCTTGTTTGATGTGGTGGAATCCCAGTGCAGTGCAATATGTGCAGCCGCATTATTGTTGGCAATAACGGTTCTTGCAATATTGTCAAGCTGAACATCGCTTCCGTCACGAATCATAAGTACATTGTATCCTCTTGAGAGTAACTCGGCCTTCAAAACTTTTGCCATCTCGTAAGTAACAGTACTCTCAGGAGTTCCGTCTTCAAATGTCATACCCTCGGATACCGCAACGGCTGTAGTTGCTCCGGCCTTTGTAGTACCGCTTGTCACTTTTGCACTTCCGTCAGGATGACAAAGTGTTTTCTGTGATGAACCTCCCTTGGTACCGTGTCCGGCATTTACCGCTATAGTAATTCCGTTACCCTTCTCACTCGGTTTATATAATACGGCGCTTCCTGAATGTATCTTTGAAAATGAAGCATACTCCCAGTTCGGATCAAATCCTATCTCACCGGCTTCCTTAGCTTTTGTAGCTTCTTCACTCTTTTTGGATGTCTCCTGTTCAGGCTTTGAAGTTTCCTGTTTTTCACTTTCTTTCTTGGCCTCTGTAGAAGTTTCCGCAGCAGTGGTCACAGGCGCTGTAGTAGCTTCTGTAGTACTTTCCTGTGTACTCGTCTCTTCCTTTGATGACGTCACATTCTTTTTAACCACCTTCATATCTGTAGCTTCTCTGCCGTCACTGCTTGCAACACTGCTTTCCACACTTACATTACTCTCGTCAACTTTAGCACTCTTATTGTTTGTACCGCATGCAGCCAATATTCCCGCCAGGATAATTGCCTGACAAATCAATTTTTTTCTCATAGTAAACCTTTTATCTTTGCGTATGTTTTTATAAGCTCCACACTGCCCTCAAGTCCAAGCTTTGTGCTGTTTACACACATATCATAGCTTCTTGTATCAGCCCATCTCTTGCTTGAATAGTAGTTGTAATAGCTTGATCTTTTCTTATCCGTCTTTATCATAATATCCTTTGCCTTATTGGCATCAATATTATTTGTTTCCATAATCCTCTTGATTTTATCATCATCATCTCCGGTAATAAATACTGAAAAAGCATTCGGATCGTCTGCCAAAGCATAATCGGCACATCTACCTACAATAACACATGACTCCTCTGAAGCCAGTTTTTTGATAGTGTCAAACTGTGCTAAAAAAATCTTATGGTTTATAGGCATATCCATATATGATGATGATGTGTATCCTAAAGAATAGGTATCCATTACAAGAGAGTACAAAAATGAACTGGTAGGCTTCTCATCATGAGTTTCAAACAGCTCGGCGGCAAGTCCGCTCTCTTTTGCAGCTCTGTTAAGGATCTCCTTGTCATAACACTTGATACCAAGCTGCTCCGCCAGCATCTGTCCTATCCTTCTTCCACCGCTTCCACACTGTCTACCGATAGTAATAACCAATCTTTTGTCCATACCAACCTCCTAAACAATCAATGTATACATTTTAGTGCTGTAGTAAAACAAAACTACAGATAATCTATAACATTATTATATAACAAAAAAAGCACAATGTATATATTTGTCATTAAATACAGTATTTTTGACCTGTGTTTATGCTAACATATCTGAATATTCATTTAATTTTTCCTAAACTTATTTAAGATTTCATTAAAGTATTCAGGTATCGGTGCACTAAACTCCATATACTCATTTGTTCTCGGATGAATAAATCCAAGTACCATGGCATGCAAACACTGTCCCTGTAATTTCATACCGCTTTTACCTCCGTATACCTCATCGCCAAGCAGAGGATGATGTATATATGACATATGTACTCTGATTTGGTGAGTTCTTCCGGTCTCAAGCACACATTCAATATAGGTATAACCGTTCAATCTCTCAAGTACCTTATAATGTGTTACCGCTCTCTTGCCGTTTTCATCCACCGCCATCTTCTTTCTGTCACTTTTTGACCTTGCAATAGCGGCATCTATTACACCCTCATCTTCCTTTATATTACCTGTTACAATGGCAACATACTTTCTTGTGATACTGTGCTTTGCCAACTGCTCTGCGATATGCTGATGTGCCATATCGTTCTTACATACAATGATAACTCCCGTAGTATCCATATCAATCCTGTGTACAATCCCCGGCCTTAACACTCCGTTAATGCCTGAGAGATTATCCTTACAATGATACAGAAGCGCATTCACCAAAGTATCACTGTAGTGACCTGCAGCAGGATGCACCACCATACCTTTAGGTTTGTTCACCAGTATAACATCGTCATCTTCATAAAGTATATCAAGAGGAATATTTTCAGGTAAAATCTCAAGCGGTTTCGGCTTAGGTATACTCAACACCACACTGTCGCCCTCTCTAAGCCTGTAATTTGCTTTTACAGTCTTACCGGATATGGTGGCTTTGCCCTTTTTTATCAAATCCTGAATATACGACCTTGAAAAGCTCTCAAGATTAGCTGCCAAAAATAAATCTATTCTTTTATCAATATCGGATTCTTCCACCGTTATTTCAAAGGTATCCATTTATCTCCAAACTATTTCTTATAAAATTCCAATTCGTTTTCTTTGTATACAAATATCAGACATAAAAACAGTAAAAATGTTCCTACAGTAACACAGATATCCGCAAAATTGAATATAGGAAAGTTTATCGGCTTAAAGTATATAAAATCCACTACATAATTTCTTATAACTCTGTCTATAAAATTTCCAAGTGCACCTGCAAAGATTAAACTTCCGCAAAAAAGCAAAGGCAAGAAATGTCTGTCACTCGGCAATTTAAAGAGCAGATACAGTATACCTATTAAAACGACCACAGTGATTATAAAGAAAAAAATATGCTTGCCCTGCAATATTCCGAAAGCAGCACCCGCATTCTCAGAATACCAAAAATAAAGTACATTCTTTATAAGAGGATATGCATCACTTCTTCCAAGTTTGGTCATAGCTTCATATTTGCTCCACTGGTCAACTCCTACCAATACCGCCACTGTTACCAAAAATAAAATAAACTTATTTAAACTCTTTTGCATATGCTATTTAACGCCTCCAACATATCAATTTTTGACACCTCTCTGTCAATAAAGGCCTTTCCGATACCGTCCAAAAGAATAAACTTTATCTTTCCGGCTTCCATCTTCTTATCATTAAATGTGGCTTCAAACACTTTCTCCACATCCATATTTGTATCCGTATCAAATGAATAAACTTCCATAAGCTGCTTTAAAAATTGCCTGTCGCTCTCTGTAAGCTTATTCTTCTTTATACATATATCAAATGCCGCAAGCATTCCAAGCCCCACACACTGACCGTGTGATAATACAAATTCTTTCTCTCTTTCAATGGCATGACCCAGTGTATGTCCGAAGTTTAATATCGCTCTTTGTCCCTTTTCATAAGGATCGTTTTCAACCACCTGCTTTTTGATTTTCTGACTTACAAGTACCATATGTGCCAATGCTTTCGGGTCTCCTGCAAGGATTTTTTCACTGTTGTCAAAAAGCCAACTATAATAATCTTTATCAAATATCAAACCGTGCTTTATAACTTCACCCATTCCTGAAGTAAACTCTATCTTTGGAAGTGTATTAAGTGTGTTTATATTTACATATACAAGCTTCGGCATATAGAATGCACCCACCATATTTTTGTAATGCTTGAAATCCACACCTGTCTTTCCGCCTATACTTGAATCCACCTGTGAAAGCAATGTCGTAGGAATCTGTACAAAGTCGATACCTCTAAGGTATGTTGCAGCCGCAAAACCGCATATGTCTCCTACAACACCTCCGCCAAGTGCCAACAATATATCTTTTCTGTCAAACTTATTATAAATAAGAGTGTCATATATCTCGGAAACCGTTCCAAGATGCTTATTTCTTTCACCTGCATCAAAGATATGTACAAAGACATTTAAGCCTTCCAGTTCTTTTTTTACGGCTTCCAGATACAAAGGAGCCACATTGGTATCACTTACAATACAAATCTTTTTCTTTTCTATATCAAGTTTAACAAGTTCGTCTCTCAAATTGCTAAAATCATCTGAAATAACAATGTCATAGCAAGGCTTGTTTTCAAAATTTACTTCCAATCTATCTATATACATTTATATATCCTTATCTAAAAACCTCTGTTTCGGCAAATAATCTGCCCTTTCTTGATGTTGAGCTTATACCCAGAAACCTGGCTCTTCCAAGTCCCCTCACTGTTATAATATCTCCGTCCTTTACTTTCATCGAATGTGAAAGGCACTGTCTTGAATTTATAAAGACTTTGCCTGCATCAATATACATATTTACCTTACTTCTTGATATATTGTAGATTGACCCGATAATAGAATCCAGTCTCTCTGACGGAATATTTATCTTCTTATACTCTACTCGATTTACCGTCTTCAGATCGTCTATGCTTTCTTTATTAAGAACCACCTTGGTATGTTTCACCGTACCAAGCTCATTTATTATTGTATCGGCCATACTCTTAAATGTAATGATATGCGCAACATTATCTACAATACATATGTCACCGATCATATGCCTTTCTATACCAAGATTCATAAGTGCACCCAAAAAATCTCTGTGCGTAAGTTCGTCCGCAAACTTTTTGTTAGCCGGTGCGACTTTTATATACTCAAGCATATCAAATTCTGGCTTTTCATCACAATAAAAGCAGACAACCTTCCTTTCTGCTTCAGAATAACCCCCAAACATAATACTTTTTACATTTGGCAATTCATTTTGAATCATCTCGAATATTGTCTGCTCATATAAATTTAAGAATGTGGAATGTGTCATAATGTTCTTAAAATATGCATTTCTTGCTAAATCTAAAAACTTATTCCTTAGAATCAGCTCTTCTTTTTCCAAAATTACAACCTCGAACCGAATCCTGAAGCATCAGCACTGTCCTGTGAAAGTCCTGAGCTGCCTAAAAGATCTGTAAAATCACCTGTTAATCCGATATTCGGAGGTGTAACTATAAATATGCTGTCTGATATACTCTGAAGATTTCCTTCCATATCATAAGCGGCACCGCAAATGAAATCGACTATTCTCTGTGCGATATTTGTTCTTACATCCTCAAGATTAAGTACAACCGCTCTGCCTCCCTTAAGATTATCAACAACAATTCTTGACTCTTCAACAGAAGCAGGTCTTATCATAGTAACCTCAAGTTCTTTTCTTATAGGTATAACCTTGCCTACCTTTGTGTTTCTTGTAGCAACTTTAGGTCTCGCAGGCTCTTCCTCTTCAACCTCATCTTCTACTACCTTACTTGTGTTTTTAATCTCTGTGTCGTCGTCATCATAATAATCTTCGGTATCATTTACATCATCGTAATCCGACGCATCGTCGGTATCGTCAACATGTAAATACTCTTTGATTCTCTGAATTAAATCCATCATAACACGTTCTCCAATCTTACCTTTTTCCAAAAATTCCTGTACCAACTCTTACAAAATTTGCACCCTCTTCAAGTGCTACCATATAATCGCCGGTCATCCCCATTGATAAAAATTTTACCTCTATATTATCGTAGTTTTTCTCACTTATGTCAACTGATAATTTTTTTAATTTCTTAAAAATTTTTCTGTTATCCTCGGCATCATCCACATTAGGTGCAATTGTCATAAGACCCTTGATATGTAAATTTTTATATCTGCCGAAAAGCGGTAAAACTTCTTCCAATTCTTCTTCCACAAAGCCGTACTTTGAAGCCTCTTTTGCAACATTAATTTCAAGTAAACCGTCTACATGTATATTCTTTTTTCTGGCTTCGGTATCTATCGTATCCGCCAATCTTATACTGTCAATTGAATGTATCAAAACGGTATTTCCGAGAAGTTGCTTTACTTTATTGGTCTGCAAATGACCGATCATATGCCATCTGATATCCTTAGGCAGCTCCTCACACTTTCTCACAAGTTCCTGTACCTTGTTCTCGCCGAAATCTCTTATTCCGGTTTCATAAGCTTCCATAACAAGCTCATTCGGTTTTGTCTTACTCACTGCAATAAGTGTGACATCTTTCATATCTCTGCCGCTTTTCTCACATGCAAGCTTTATGTTGTTTTCAACATTTTCTAAGTTTTCTTTAACCATTTTTTCTCCTATTGATAAATAAAATCTCCCTCTTTAAAGCCTTCAGGGTCAAGTAAAATATGGTCATATACTTTAAGTCCATATTTTGTTCCCTTATCTATTATATAGAACTCTTTATTTGAGTCCAATATATCAACAGTTTTAAATACGGTATATCCTTTGTTTATATTGTATACACCTAATAATTTTTCCTTATTTGAAACCTCACAGGTTTCATTTGAATCAGGTTTTATCAACTTGTCGCCTGCTGCTATGTCGGTATTTTCCGTACTGATATAACAGTTGGTATCTGTTACCTTTATTATATTTGCAGGTACAAATACGGTGGTAGCGCTACCGTCCTTTTCTACAGATTTATAAAATCCGTCACCGACTCCGTCACCGCCCTTTGATATAAACTCAACCGGTATAACAAAGAAATCTTTTTCAAGAACAGACTTTGACGGTATCTTCAGACCGCTCACAGAAGATGACTCTATATCAAAGTCCGCATATCTGCTTGTAATAAACTGAATCATATACTTATCAAAGGTCAACTTACCGAGACGATAGCCGTCTTTTGTGTCTACAACCGAATAATCTCCTGTAATTTCCAAGCCGTTTGATTTGAATTTTACGGTTAAAGCTTTCTTTTCGGCATATAATTCTTCTTCGCCTTTATCAAACTCAAAATATATGCTCCAAGTTTCACTGTTAACCACTCTGTAAATCTTTGCACCGGTCTCTACCAGTTGTTCATTTTTTATATAACTTATAGGATGCTTACCCGCATCAAAATCAGCCTTGGTCAAATCTCCTTCTTTTTTATCCGCGATATCATCTATAGCATATGATATCTCTCCGGAAGCAGGTGAAGTTACCACATCCAAGTTCAAACCGTTCTCATTTGAGATATTGTCAATGTTTTCCACATTCACAACATTTGAATAGTCGCTTGCGGCATTGTCAAGTAAATACTTTGTACTGTAGACATATTCAAAATTCGAATCCGAATAGTTTGATGTGAAGTTTGACAGCTTTTTCTTCAACTCGCCAATATTGGCATCTGATATACTGTCATCTTTACCTGCAGACGCCTCGATCAATTTTTTCAAATCTCCTGTCGCATCCAGTGAATATACTCTACCTCCTACGCTGGCTCTCTTACCGTCTCTCATATAGGTATTAATATATCCTGTCGAAGGTGCCGTTTGAACACTTTCATCTCTAAGTATAAGTCCTGTATGGGTCTTGTCATGTGACATACTTCCTTCTACGACTTCATAGTATCTTATCTGCCTCTTTGTATAACCTCTTATAACATTGACAAATATATACAAGAATATAATCAGGAAGATGACTATACCCATATTTAAATCTCTTCTCTTTTTATAGGGAATAATCTTTTTTGATTTAGCCAATTTTATTCTCCTTAAAATGCAAATAGACACTTGCCTGCACAAACACAAGCTAACACATTATACTTCACAAAGATGAATTTTTCAAATGATTTTAAAATGGCAGGCTCAATATGAAACCTGCCATCATATATTTAAATCAAATAATCTCTGTATATCCCAAGTCTGAAATCATATGGTATTTTCATCTTTATAATGCTACAGTAACATTCTTTTTTGCATTCTCAGGCAGATTGGATGCATCAGCTGAAACACTGATAACAAATGTGATACCGTACTTCTCGCCCAATGTTTCTATACGGTCAATCGCTGAAGTGATATCCGCTCCCTCAAGAACGGCAAGCTTCAAAAAGCTGTCTAAGAATATAGCCTCAATATCATGGTCTGATGAAATGAGACCGGATATGAATCCTATAAATCCGTCTGCCGACATTATAGGAAATTCACTGACATTTATAAGCCTTATCTTGTTATTAAGTTCGTACATATGCTTTGAACTCTTGTCAAGATAAATAACCGAACCGTTTGCCTTTGAAACAGCCTCATTGGCCTTCTCAAGTAAAATTTTTGTTTTTCCCTTACCCTTTTCTCCTGCAATAATAGAAACCATGGTAACGCCCTCCTTAAAAATTAATGTTATCAAGTATAAATCATTATAATGATATTATAAAATATTAGTATGAATAGTGCAATGCTATTTATCGATTTTCAAAAGAAGTTTAGACATATTGTCATAGAGTCCGGCCTTATTCTGTGCCTTCAACACTACTGAAATATATCTCTTTCCGTCAGCATCTTCACTCGCAAGTACAAGACAACTTCCCGCCGCAAATGTGGTTCCGGTCTTACCCGCATCTACTTTCACGCCGCTTGGAGGCGCTTCCTGACCTGTTACATATCTGTTTCCGTTTCTCCAATTCTTTGTAACCTGACTTCCGTCCGCCGCAGTATATGTTACATTGTATGAAGCCGCTCCCGCATAGTTTACAAATCTTGAGTCTTTCATGGCCTCATTCAAAATCAGATAAAGATCATATGCCGTTGTATAATGTTTATCATTTGAAAGACCGTTGGCATTTACAAAATTTGTATCCACCGCGCCTATTCTCTTGGCTTCATCATTCATCATCTTTACAAAGTTATCTATACTTCCGCCCACATGTACGGCGATTGCATTGGCGGCATCATTTCCCGACGGCAACATAAGTCCGTATAGAAGTTCATCCAGTGTAAGCTTGTCACCCGGATGTATCCCCGCAAGACTGGCGCCTGCTTCATTTATCACACTCTCCTCAGGTACCGTCACCTCATCTGAAAGATTGCCGTACTTTAATGCAAGAAGCGCAGTCATAACCTTTGTCGTACTGGCAGGATACATCTTGGTTGTAGCCGCCTTTGAAGCCAAAAGACTGCCGTCATCTTTTGCTATAATTGCCGCCTGCGCGGATATATCTCCTGCATTGACCTCATCGTCGCTCGGCAGCGCCAAATCTTTTGCAAGCGGCACTATCTGCGTATCTATATCAAGACTTGACAACCTTTGAGAAAAGTCGTACTCAGTCATCATAAACCTGTAGTAGTATGTGCCGCCCAAAATCAAGGCAATTACTATAGCAATCGGAATTAACAGATATAATTTATTGCTTGGTTTTTTACCTCTTTTTATATAATCCGACATGAGACTATCTGTAAGCCTCTCTAAACTCAAAGTCACCTCTGTCAAGTGCCATTATAAGAAGTTCCGCAGTTGCAAGATTGGTTGCAAGAGGTATATTGTGCATATCACAAAGCCTCATAACCTTATCCGCATCCGGCTCATGGTTCTTTCTTGTAAGCGGATCTCTTAAGAAAATAACCAAGTCAATCTCATTGTTCTCTATCTGAGCGCCGAGCTGCTGCTCACCGCCCAAATGTCCTGCCAAAAATCTATGTATATTTAAGTTGGTAACCTCTTCTACCAATCTTCCTGTTGTTCCTGTTGCCGATAAATTATGTTTTGATAAAATCCCCTTATATGCAATACAAAAATTCTGCATGAGCTTTTTCTTAGCATCATGTGCGATCAACCCTATATTCATCATTACCTCCAAAATTCTAGTTCTTACCCTGTCTTACAGCCACGCTTGCTACCAGACCTACACCCAGATATAAGCTTAAAAGCGAGCTCACTCCATAACTGATGAAAGGAAGTGGCAATCCCGTATTGGGAAATAGTCCTGTCGCAACCGATATATTTGTGAAGCTTTGGAAACCTACTAAAGCCGCAAAACCTACACAAACCAATTTTCCCTCTAAATCTTTAGCCTTAGAGGCAAGGCGAAAACATTCAATAACTATAAGTGCAAAAAGCATTATTACAACTAAACTGCCTACAAAACCAAGTTCCTCTCCGATAATTGCAAATATAAAATCCGTCTGATCCTGTGACACAAAGTTGCCGTTTTTCACCGAAGCGAAAGTATTGTTATTAAGTCCTTTGCCCATCAACTGCCCCGATGAAATAGCCATAATCGAGTTATCCTGCTGTACATTTATGTCTGCATACTTGTCAGGATATATCCATCCAAGTATTCTATTTGCTTGATATCCCCTAAGGAAGGGAACAAAGTTACTGCGCAATAATAGTATGAATATCACTGCTGATGGTATTACAAATGCCAAACTGCCAAGTATCCACTTGTAACTGATACCTGATACAAACAACATACTGAGTATCATAATAAACACTACAATGGTTGTAGATAAATCAGGCTCTTTCAGTATTAAAATACATGGTATGGCAGCAACTACGGCAAATGCCAGTAAGAACGAAAATCTGTCAACCTCCTCCTGATGCTTGCCCAAAAAAGCTGCGATAAATATTATCATGCCAATCTTTACAATCTCAGAAGGTTGCGACTGCCCAATAACCGGTACTTTAATCCATCTCACCGCTCCGGCACCCTCAGGAGAATAACCGAAGAGTAAAACTGCAAGTAATAAGATAATACATATTCCGTATATAATCCACATTAAATCCATTATTTTTCTGTAATGTATCAGGGATAAAAAGACTACCACCACAAGCCCTAAGACGATGCCGAAAATTTGTTTAGCAACCATACTTTTGTCTCCGCCTGTAGCACTATAAATAGCCAATACGCCTATAACATTCAGAACTAAAATATAAAACAATAGTCTAAATGGATAATATCTAAGTTTATAACCGTCTAACATTCTCTACTCTCCAAATTCTACACGAATTTAGTAAAAAAATCCAGTGTTTTTTGAAAATTAACCTTTTTTCCGTAAAAATCAGTCACCAATTTTGACATCACTTACATCAAGTGCACTATTATTCAAAATATAATCCAGACTAATTTGATTATAGTAGTATTTGTAAATATTCTTTGCAATAACTGCCGCATTTGTTGATGAATATCCGTAAGGTATATTTACGGTTACAGCTATCTCAGGACTTTCAAAAGGTGCAAAAGAAATAAAGAATGCATGGTTGGCTCTTGTCTTTGACTCCTGCGCCGTACCTGTCTTTCCGGCAATATTTACATTCAAATCTGTAAATACTCTTCTGGCGGATCCTTCTTTTATAACTCTGTTCATACCTTCCTTTACATTTGCCCAGGTTTCAGGACTTATATCCACATGGTTCTTTGCCTCAGGAGTATAATCCTTTACCAAATTGCCGTAGCGGTCGCATACCTTATCCAAAAGACTCAGTTCAAATAGGGTACCCTGATTTGCAATAGTTGAAACATATCTTGCAAGCTGTATATTTGCAAATGAGTGATTACCCTGTCCGAGTGATGACTGCTCAGGGTTTATATCTGAAATCTGAGGGTCATTTTCCACAATCTCCACACCTGATTTATGATCGAGTCCGAACATTGAAGCATACTTTCTGAGCCTCTCTATACCAAGCTCCGCCGAATATTCTCCGCTCGCATCTGTAGAAAGTCTGTGTCCCGTCTCTGCAAAGTATACATTACATGAATCCTGTATGGCCTTAACCACATTTTCACTTCCGTGACTTCCCGGATAAATCCAACACTTTATTGCAGGATTTATCGCATCATATATACCGTTACATACTATTATGTCATTCGGATTTATAACATGCTCTTCAAGTCCGGCTATTGCGGTAATAGGCTTAAATGTGGAACCCGGAGCCTTCTTTGTTTGAGTTGCATTGTTATAAAGCGGCAAACTCTCATCTTCAAGCAGCTTGTTAAAGTATGCCACATCCATTGAATTGGCAAGCCTGTTGTTGTCATATCCCGGATATGAAACAAGCGCCCTTACCTCACCTGTGTTTACATCCGTTACTACCGCTCCCGCGGAACATGGGTCAAGTGCAAGCTGTGCAGGTGTTATCTCTATTCTTGACACCTTGTCAATGAAGAAATTAAATGCGAATCCTTCATTTCCCGACATCAACTGTGCATATGCATTATCATCCATATTTAAAATACCCTGATCAAAAAGCGCAAGGCAAAGTTCTCTGCCCGTTACCACATTGTTCTTTATCAGATATTTATAAATCAGTTTGTCAAACTCAGGGTCTTCTCTTAACATATTCCCTATATACTCAACAAGCTTTGTATATATGTCTTCCGCACTTGAGTAATTGGTATCGCCTGAGAATATGGTCGTATCGATATATCCGCTTGATATTCCTATAAACAGGTAATCTCTGAGAGTGGTCGTCTCATTCTTCCAAGCCTGATAAACCTCCGACTTTGTATCTATACTGTCTTTTTTTATAATATTTTTTTTGGAAAGCGCCGTATGAATATAATTCATATACGCCTTTGTATCTTCAGGCAGAGCATTCACCACGGTAGGCGCACCTGATGTCAGCTCATTGTTTATCGCCACCAAAATAGCATCTTTTTGGGCATTCAGCTTCGCATTAAGTCCCTGCTCCGTAGCCGAGGCGCCCTCTTTTGAAAATCTTGTTATATCAAGTACATTATTACCTATAAGCTGATAATAAGCATCCTTTACAGGTATAAGTCTTTGTGTGGAGTCCGTTCCCTCACTGTTCGGATTGTCGGCATTTACAATCTTGCTTGCAAGTATTCCGGCAAGCTGCTGCTCCACAAGTCGATATGTGGCTATCTGCAAATTCTTGTCAATAGTCAGATAAACATCGTTACCTGCCGAAGATTCAACTTCGCTTATTGTCTGCATTATACGGCCTACATTGTCGACTATCATAGTTTTGGAGCCTTTTGACCCCTGTAGGGTACTCTCCATACTCTCTTCTATACCGGTTCGACCCACTATATCATTAAGAGTATAATCCGGTCTTTCTTTTAAAAGCTCATCAAGCTTGTCATCAGGCATCTTACCCGTATATCCGATAATATCCGAAAAATAAACCGCATCATTGTAAACTCTGTAGGTATCGTTTTCCACATCGACGCCAATCAAAGAAGCCGCATTTTCCATAATATCAATCTTTGTCTCTTCCGAAACATTGGTAGCTATTACAGTAGGCTCAAATCTTCTGTAAAGTTTCTTACCCATCTCGTATCTGACATTTATAAGGTCTATTTTATCCTGATTTGTAAGTTCTATCGGATTTCCCGATGCATCCTTCATCTTATCAAGACCGTAAGTCTTTGCTTTTTTATCAATCATTTCCTGTGCCGTGATATTTGCCGGATACTTTCCCGCCTTATCATCCAGCTCATCGGTTGACTTAAGTCCGTACATATCCGCAATGAACCTAAGCCTTGCCGAATCCGACTTTGTAGTGTAGTAAGCCTCTCCGTTTTCATTTACCGCCACCAAAAAGTCTCCGTCTATCTTCTGGTCATGTTTCCTCAGAATCTGTATAAGACGATAGTACATATTATTTTTATCGTTAGGTTTTTTATAGTAACCGCCGTCTGTGATGGTTACCGTATATGACAGCTTATTATACGCCAAAAGATTGCCGTTTCTGTCATATATATTGCCTCTGGCACCTGTGGTGGTCACAGTCTTTTTTATCTTTTGTACATATTCCTCCTGCGCCTCTTTACCGTTTACCATTTGCATTGTAAAAAGTTTTGAGCCCAGAATAAATACCATAAACGCATATATTACACTAAGTATAAATAGTCTGGAGGATTTTATCTTTTCAAAAAACTCTCCTAAAAAATCCTTAAAATCCCTTATCACCGGTTTATCCCTCTACTGTCCAATACTCTAAGTTTTTTGTTGTACCAAAGTAAAAATCTGTATAATATTAAGGTAAATATCAGCGTTATTACTACTTCAGGTATTATAATATTTTTTATATAAAATACAACATTGAATTTTTCTCTGATTAAGAACTTAAAAATATATATAAATACATTGTACATAACCTCACTTGCCGCACATACCGCTACAGGCAGCACTATATATTCCTCATAAAAGTATGTCGAAAGCTTGCCGTTGATAAATCCGATCCATAAAAACAAAAAGGTAAAGAAACCGAAAGGACCGGCAACATATAAGTCCATTAATATTCCACATATCAATCCGTAGAGCATCCCCTCTTCCACGCCCAGACTGAATCCGTATGTAAAGGTCAGTATTATAAGCAGATTCGGTGAAGCATATAAAAAAGGTATAAACGGAAAAATACATATTTGAAGTGCAAATGCAAATATAATAAAAGCTATATTTACTATTATTCTTCTCATTGGTCACTCACTTCCTTCAGCTTGGTTATAACCAGCACCTCCGATATAGTGTCGAAGTTGACTACCGGTATTATATATCCGCTCTTTGTAAGCCTTGAAGAGTCATCCTTAAGATCTCTTGCATAGCCTATAAGTATATTAGGTAAATACTTTGTTGACACATTGGATGTAACTATCATATCGCCTTCATTGACATCGGCATCAGACTTTACATCTCTTAAAATAAGTCTGCCTTCATTGTACTGCTCAAGGTTGCCGTCAACCCTGCAAAGTGCACCCGTTCTTAAAGACATCGCACTCACTCTTGAAATATCGTCTATTACAGCCCTGACCGTAGCGTAGTTTTTTCCTACATCCGTTACAATGCCTATCAGTCCGCCGTAACCTATAACATTCATATCCACAGCAATTCCGTCGTCACTGCCCTTATCTATTGTAAATGTTGAGAACCACTTTGTACTGTCCTTTGCTACAACTCTTGCACCTACCTTAGGGTAGTCCGAATAGCTCTCATCAAGCTTATATAATTCTCTAAGTCTGGCAAGTTCTCCGTTATCCGCCATAAGCTTAGTATTTTCCTGTGTAAGTTCGTCAATCTTTTTATTAAGCTCGATATTTTCGGTAATCGCACTATGTATCTTTCTTTGTTCTTCTATATTATCATATACCGCTCTTCCGGCCGTATTTACACCTGACTGTACAGGCAGAAGCACAATGCCTACCGCCTGTCTTAAAGGCGAAATAATAGAATCGTTGAATGAAGTTATTCCAATAAGAATAATGCTGATTATACTCAAAACTATCAGTACAAATTTGTTCCTAGATTCCATCAAATAATCCCCTGTTCCTTAAAGCTGTAATAGCAGTTGTCACCTATGACTATATGGTCTATAAGTTCTATACCGATGCTATCAAGTGCTTTATTTATATCCTTTGTTATATCAATATCCGCCTTGCTTGGTGACGGGTCACCACTTGGATGATTATGTAATAATATCACATTTACAGCCAAATGTTTTAAACTCTCTATTAAAATTTCTCTAACAGAAACTAAAGACGAGTTCACGGTACCCACAGAAATTACCATATCTGAGATAGGTCTTTGTCTGGTATCCAAAAATACAATCCTAAGTTCCTCCACTTCAAGATGTCTGATACTTTCCTTGTAGTAGTTTGCAACGACATCAGGAGAAGCAAAAGAAATACTCTTTTTTATATTCTTTCTCTCCCAGGCTCTTTTACAAAACTCTCCAAGCGCAAGTATCTGCACCGCCTTTACCTTACCGACACCCTTTATTGAAAGCAACTTTTCCATATTGTGGTGAAATATACTGTTTATACCGAAACCTTCACCGTTGCCCTCAAGTATCTTGTAAGCAAGATTTATAACATTGACATCTTTTGTGCCGCTTCTAAGCAAAACCGCCAAAAGCTCAACATCAGTAAGTGACTCAACTCCATATTCAATCGCTCTGTCATATGGTCTTTGTTCAAGTGGCAATTCTTTTATTTTTCCCATAAATTCCTTTCCACTCTCCAAGCATGAAAGGCATTCATATTTTATCACAAAATATACGATTGTAAAATTAAAACATAAATTATTGTATCAATCCTGCATCATATATCTTTTGTAATGACAACATTATTCCAAGTTTTGCATGATACCATGTAAGTCCGCCCTGGAAAAATACCGAATAAGGCTCCTTCATAGGTCCGTCAGCACTGAGTTCTATAGAAGAACCGCCTACAAAAGCTCCTGCCGCCATAATTACATCACTGTCATATCCCGGCATCGCCCAAGGCTCCGGCTTTACAAATGAATCTACAGGTGCCGCCGCCTGTATTCCCTCACAAAACGCACATAAAGCTTTAGGGTCTTTTAATGTAATCTCCTGAATAATATCAAATCTCGGTTCCGTCGCGTTCGGATGACAGTCAAATCCTAAGCTCTCATACAGATTTGCCGCAAATATTGCACCTTTAAGCGCTCCTGCAACCACTGTAGGCGATAAGAAAAATCCCTGGAAAAGACTCTGATTGATTCCGAGGCTCGCTCCTATCTCTTTTCCCAGTCCCGGTGCCGAAAGTCTGAATGAAGCATTGTCCACACATTCCTTGCTGCCTACAATATATCCTCCTATAGGAGCCAGACCGCCTCCGGCATTTTTTATAAGAGATCCGACAATCATATCGGCTCCCACCTCAAGCGGTTCTATCCTTTGTACAAACTCACCGTAGCAGTTGTCCACCATACATATAATCTTAGGGCTTATTGATTTTACAAAACTTATCAACTCGCCTATCTGCTCTACAGATAATGTCTTTCTGGTAGCATAGCCCTTTGACCTTTGTATTGTAACAAGCTTTGTTCTCTCATTTATAGCATTTTTTATGCCCTCGTAGTCAAAAGAGCCGTCAGGGAGTAAATCAACCTGTGCATAGCTTACTCCGTACTCCTTAAGTGAGCCTCTTGACTCTCTTATACCGATGACCTCTTCCAAGGTATCATAAGGTTTGCCTACAGGAGATAAAAGCTCATCTCCCGGTCGTAAGTTTCCCGAGAGTGCTATATGAAGTGCATGTGTACCGCTGACCAACTGCGGTCTGACCAAAGCCGACTCACCTTTAAATGTTGTGGCGTATACATCCTCAAGCACATCTCTTCCCAAGTCGTTATATCCGTATCCCGTAGTGGCCGCAAAATGTATATCGCTTACTTTATGCTTTTGCATAGCGGACAACACCTTCATCTGGTTGTACTCTGCATTCTTATCAATTTCCAAAAATCTTTCTTCCAAAGATTTCAAAACTTTATCTGAAAGTTCAATAACCTTTTTTGAAACCCCGAAACTTGCATATATATCATTCAAACTGCTCATTGTCTTTTCTTTCCGTATCAATTTTTTCAACCATATAGTCGACTATCTTTTCATTGTTTTCAAACTCAAAAGGATTGATGTAGATCACATCCTTCTCCCTCTTAAACCAGGTCACCTGCCTCTTTGCCATATGCCTCGTATTTTGCTTTATATTATCTATCGCCTCATCTAAAGTGATCTCTCCGTCAAGATATTCAAGTATCTCCTTATACCCTATACCCTGCATAGAAATATTTTCTATTGAAAGTCCGGCATTCTTTAAGCCCTTAACTTCTTCAACCAGCCCTTCTTCCACCATTTTGTCGACTCTTTGATTTATCCTGTCATAGAGTATATCTCTTGGTGGATTTAACACAAAGAATCTGAAATCATAAGGCGAGTCCTTCTTTCTTTGAGACTCGTTATGTGCAGATATAGGCGCATTGTTTATCAAAAAATACTCTATTGCTCTTATTATTCTTTTTTTATTGTTTTTGTGGATATTTTCTGCAGAAACACTGTCAATTTTTTTTAGTTTTTCATACATGAAATCAGCACCCTTTTTATCATATTCTTCTTCAAGTGCTTTTCTGATATCGCCGTTGTCATCCTGTGTATCAAAGTCTATATCGTAAATAACAGATTGTATATAGAATCCGGTTCCGCCTACAAGTATAGGTATATGTCCGTTTTGCCTTATCTCCTCTATAGAGTATTTTACCATATCTTGGAACTTTACGATATTAAAATCTTCTGTCGGATCCAAAACATTTATTAAATAATGCTTAACTCCCTGCATTTCATCAGCTTTTATCTTTGCAGTACCCACATCCATACCTCTATATACCTGCATCGAATCGGCGCTTATTATCTCTCCGCCGATTCTTTTTGCCAAATCTATGGATACGGAAGTCTTTCCGGATGCTGTAGGTCCTGCCAAGATTATCAATTTATCCTTTGTCATACTATCCTTTTGAATTTCTTTTCAATTTCCTGCTTAGTCATTTTTATTACTGTAGGTCTTCCGTGCGGACAATTATAAGGATTGTCAAGTGACAAAAGCTCATCAAAAAGCTCATTTGCCTCAAACAAAGAAATCCTCATATTTCCCTTTATAGCCGCCTTACAAGACATAGACGCCACTTTTGCAAGTATCAGCTCCGAAGGTGATATGACATCATAGTTTGTACTGTCTGAGAGCATCTCATTAAAAAGTTCGGCCTTAGGTATTGAAGGGAAAATATTTGGAATTGCGTTTATCTTGTATTCCTTACCTCCAAACTCCTCTATGTCAAAGCCGATACCTCTAAACTCATCCATATGTTCATTTAAAACATTTTGTTCCAAATCTGTCAATGTCACTATTATAGGAGGATTTATCATCTGAGATGAAAGCTTATTTGCTTTGCTCTCCTTTAAGAGTCTCTCATACATCACCTTTTCATGTGCGGCATGCTGGTCTATAATATACATCTCATTTTCAAACTGTACAATCCAATATGTATCAAAGACCTGACCGATGACCTTCATATATTTTTTGGATTCTCTCTCAAAAAATGAAAGTTGTGAAGGCTTTATGCCGTTTAGATTAACATTATCAATATTTCCGATGTTGACCTCTTTGATACTTTTATTTGATAAATCATTTATATCGGAGTAAACTCTTTTTGTATTTTCATCCCTTATAAAAGACATATCATCCTTAGGATTGTACATATTTTCTTTCGGTACTCTCCATTTTATCTCATCATCCGAACCGGTACTATGAAGCGTATCTTTGGTAACGTCCTCGTACTTATACTGTGAGACTTTTTCCGGTATTTCAGACATATCCCTTCTCTTGTTTTCAAAAGGCTCCGGAGTGTTTACAAATACCTTTTTTTCATTGGAAGTCTTACCTACCGGTACTTCTCTTACCGCACTCTGTGTTGTAAATATTTCTTCTACAGCCTCTTTTGTATTGTCATATACAAAATTCCTGTCTGAAAATCTTACTTCCATCTTCCTGGGATGGACATTTACATCCACTCCGTTCAAATCAAAGTTCAGAGCGCAAAACGGATACTGATGTTGCATAAGTCTGTCTCCGAAGCCGTCTTCAACAGCCTTTGATATGATATTGTCCTTTATATACCTTCCGTTTACAAAGATATTCTCAAGATTTCTTGAACTTCTTGTGACCTCAGGTCTTGCAACCACACCTCTTATCTTTATACCGTTTTTTTCATAGTCCACATTACAAAGCGCCTTTGAAATCTCCTTGCCGTAGAGCTGATAGACTATATCCTTCAGATTGCCGCTTCCGTTTGTCTGCAATTTGATCTGACCGTTTGAGATAAACTTAAAAGCAATCTCTGTATTTGACATAGCAAGCTTTTCCACCAGTTCGCTGATATGTGCACCCTCTGTGGAAGCGGTCTTTAAAAACTTTCTTCTTGCAGGTGTATTATAAAAAATATCTCTGATAATTATACTTGTACCGTCAGGCGCGCCGATTTCTTCATATTCCACCTCATTGCCGCCTTCTATATAGTAGCGAACCCCTGTAAGCTCATCCCTTGTCTTTGTAATCATCTCACATTTTGAAACGGCCGCAATACTTGATAGCGCCTCACCTCTAAAGCCGAGACTTTTTATTGAAATAAGGTCCTTATCACTGACTATCTTTGATGTGGCGTGCCTTAAAAACGCTTTCTTTACTTCGCTTGAAGCTATACCGCAGCCGTTATCCGTAATTCTAATAAGATCTATTCCGCCGTTTTTTATCTCAACCGTAACCGAAGAACTTCCGGCATCTATTGAATTTTCCAAAAGCTCTTTAACTATTGATGCAGGTCTTTCCACCACCTCACCGGCCGCAATCTTATCAATAGTGTCCTTATCCAGTATATTTATCATAAGTCTCCTTTTAAAAAACCCGATTTTTAAAATTATATCCTGTTTTTTATCTTATTTTGCAGATTGTACAAGGTATTTAGTGCATCCATAGGAGTCATAGAAGTAATATCAATTTGAGATATTTCATCTATAATTGTGTCATTATTCACCGCGTCAAACAAAGAAAGCTGCCCCGCCTCGACCTCATCGGTCCTTTTCACAGGCTTTCTCTTTGAAGCGGCGGGAGTCGCCTCGGCTATTTCTCTTGCCCTTGTGGCTATATCCGCACTTGAAAGCTCCTCTATAAGCTCCTTCGCCCTTTCAGTCACACTGTCAGGCACACCTGCAAGTTTTGCAACCTGGATTCCGTAGCTCTTATCCGCACCTCCTGCAGCTATCTTTCTTAAGAATACTATATCGTCTCCTCTTTCCTTGACCAAGATACAGTAGTTGTTTACTCCGGGCATTGTACCTTCAAGCTCCGAGAGTTCATGGTAATGTGTTGCAAAAAGAGTCTTTGCACCTATCAGCTTTGTATTTGAGATATGCTCCACCACCGCCCATGCGATAGCAAGTCCGTCAAAGGTCGATGTACCTCTTCCTATCTCATCCAAAATAACCAAAGAATTTCTTGTGGCGTTTCGTAAAATATTTGCAACCTCCGTCATCTCCACCATAAATGTGGACTGACCGCTTGCAAGGTCGTCCGAAGCCCCCACTCTTGTAAATATCCTGTCACATACACATAGGCTTGCCTGACTTGCAGGTACAAAGCTTCCTATCTGAGCCATCATACATATAAGAGCCGTCTGTCTCATATAAGTTGACTTACCTGCCATATTCGGTCCTGTAATTATAGACATTCTCTTCTTATTCTGATCAAGATATGTATCATTTGCAATAAACGAATCATCATTTAACATACTTTCAACCACCGGATGCCTGCCGTCTTTTATATCTATAACCCCGTTGGTATTTATTTGAGGTCTTATATAATTATTGTTGTATGCAACTGTCGCAAGTGAACATATCGCGTCAATATACGCAAGCGACTTGGCACTTGACTGTATTCTGTTCACATTGCCTGCAACAATATCTCTTACTTCTACAAACACCTCATACTCCAAATTGTTTAACTTATCCTCGGCACCGAGAATTATATTTTCAAGTTCCTTCAACTTGTCTGTAGTATATCTTTCCGCATTTGTAAGTGTCTGCTTTCTCACAAAGTAGTCAGGCACCATATCTTTAAACGAATTGGTTACCTCAAAATAATATCCGAAGACTTTATTGTACTTTATCTTAAGGTTTTTAATACCGGTCTTTTCCTTTTCATCCGCCTCAAGCGAAGCCAGCCAGTTCTTACCCTCCGTCTTTGCCTGCCTGAGCTTATCTATCTCGGCATTATAACCTGTATTTATTATATTTCCTTCTTTCAGTGAAAGCGGACTGTCCTCATTTATGGACCTGTCTATAATATCTATAATATCCTCAAGTTTATCAAGGCCTTCATTTATCTTTACTATCTCACCCGATGTACAGGTATTTAAAACTTCCTTTATCGGAGCGATCATCTTCATGGAAGATGACAACGCCAAGAGGTCTCTTGTATTTGCACTCTTTGTCACAACCCTTGCCATAAGTCTTTCAAGGTCATAGACCGGGTTTAAATACTCTCTTAACTCCTCTCTGTCTATATATCTGTCAAAAAGCTCGGCTACGGCTTCCTGTCTGTTAAGTATTCTCTCTCTGTTTATAAGCGGCTGCTCTAAAAAGCTTCTGAGCATTCTGGCACCCATTGCCGTACTTGTCTTATCAAGTACACCGAGCAATGAGCCGTTTTTCTTTTTTTCTCTCATAGTCTCTACAAGTTCAAGATTTCTCCTTGAGCTTGTATCCACAATCATATAGTCGCCGTTTTTATAGGCGGATATACTCACTATCTGTGCACATGAGCTTTTTTGCATCTCATAGAGATACTTAAGCATCGCACCTGAAGCTATGGTTGCATCTAAAAACTCCGAAAGTCCCAGTGCTTCAACACTTGATACTTTGAAATGCTTCTTTAATATATCAATACCGCTTTTTTCACTGAAGTATGAATTGTCAAGCGAAGTTATTGTTATATTGTATTTTTTCTTCAACTCATCAAGTGAAATACCGCTGATTTCAAAGGCGTGATTACATATAATTTCGGTAGGTTGATACTTTTGTATCTCATCAAAGAGTTCTCTGCTTGTAACAAGCTCCGTAACAAAGAAATCGCCTGTAGATATATCACATATGCTAAGCCCGAATCTCTCATCAATATAAAATATCGAAATGATATAATTATTCTTATCATCTGCAAGTACTCCGCTGCTTGTTATTGTACCGGGAGTGACAATCCTTACGACCTCTCTTTTTACAAGCCCCTTTGCAAGCTTAGGGTCTTCCATCTGCTCGGCTATAGCCACCTTATGTCCGTTTTGCACAAGTCTGTTTATATAAGTTTCCGCCGCATGATAAGGCACACCGCACATAGGAGCTCTCTCTTCAAGCCCGCAGTCCTTACCTGTAAGTGTAAGTTCAAGCTCCTTTGCCACCATAGTCGCATCATCAAAAAACATTTCATAAAAATCGCCTAGGCGATAAAAAAGTATACAATCCGGATACTCGTCCTTAGTCTCCAGATACTTTGACATCATTGGAGATAGTGCCATTTATTCCTCACTTGTCTGTATATGCCCCATATAGTAAAAGCCTTTTGCCTCATCAAGGAAAACATCCACAATTTCACCTATCAGTCTTTTACCGCCCTTAAAATGTACGGTCAGGTTGTTTTCAAGCTTTCCTGTAAGATATCCTTCAAGATGCTCATCCTCTCCCTCTACCAAAACAGGCATACATTTTCCTTCATTTTTCTTTGTATTTTCCGCCGCTATATCCTGAACGGTCTTTAAAAGTCTGTCAAATCTGTCCTTAATGACCTTAGGATCTATCTGATCCTCCATCTTTGCAGCAGGCGTTCCCGAACGCTTTGAATATATGAATGTGAATGCGGAGTCATATCTGACTTCCTTTACCACATCCAAAGTGTCAAGAAAGTCTTCTTCAGTTTCTCCCGGGAATCCTACAATAATATCTGTTGTAAGAGAAATATCGGGGATAGCCGCCTTTATTCTTTTTACCAAATCAAGATATCCTTCTTTGGTATAAACTCTGTTCATCTTTTTCAAAATTGAAGAACTTCCCGATTGCAGCGGCAAATGAAGATGCTTACATATCTTTTTATTATTCTTCATCACCTCTATGACCTCATCTGAAAGGTCCTTGGGATGAGGAGTCATAAATCTTAATCTCTCAAGTCCCTCTATTTTTGAAACTTCATCCAAAAGCATTGCAAAGTTTGTCTTTTCATCAAGCCCCTTACCGTATGAGTTCACATTCTGCCCGAGCAACATAACTTCCTTTACTCCGTCGGCCACCAGGCCCTTTATCTCATCTATTATTTCCTCAGGCTTTCTTGATCTCTCCCTGCCTCTTACATAAGGCACTATACAGTAGCTGCAAAAATTATTGCATCCGAATGTAATGTTGACACCTGATTTGAAAGAAAACTGTCTCTTGTTCGGAAGCTTTTCCACAATCATATCTGCACTTTCCATTACATCCACAACCTGTTTTTTGGTCTTAAGATGATCGAAAAGTATCTCTGCGAGCTTATAAATATTGTGTGTTCCGAATACAAGGTCCACATGGCGGTAGGATTTTTTAATTTTCTCCACCTCTTCGGCTTCCTGCATCATACATCCGCAGATACCTATGATCATATCGGGATTTTTTTCCTTGCTCTTTTTTAACTGTCCCACTCTGCCGTAAAGTCTGTCATTTGCATTTTCTCTTACCGTACAGGTATTAAACAGTACAAGGTCGGCATCCTCTTCATTCTCAACTTCTATATATCCTATTCCGCTAAGTATTCCCGAGAGCTTTTCGGAATCTCTTGCATTCATCTGGCATCCGAAAGTGACCACCTTATATGTAGGGTATCTCCCCTTGTCTATCGCCCCTGCGTGTATTATATCATTGACCTCAGACATGAAATATTCCTGTCTTAAAGGTTCCTCTGTAGGTATTAAATTCTCCATAATCCTCTTTCTATCTTGCTTTTAAAATATGGTCCATCACAATATCATACTCATTTGCTTCAAAGTCTATATCGGTCTGAAAATCATATACCGGTCCTATAAGAGTATTCTCACTGTGTAAGCCGAAATATCTGTCATAGTAGCCGGCACCGAAGCCGAGCCTTTTACCGTGCTTATTTAAGCCGATAAGCGGCACCAATACCTTTGCGCCTTTTGGAATAATCTCTTCACATGAAAGGCTTGGCTCAAGTATTCCGAACTTTGACCTTTCAAGATTGTCAAGTGAGTATACTCTGAAAAACTTCATATCCTTTCCGCAGACTCTTGGAAGCCCCAAAGCTATATCTATATTGTAATTTTCCTTATAATATCCGCTTAGAATCTTTTCAAACAGCGGCCTTAAATCTATTTCATTTCCAAGCGGCATAAATCCGAGCACCACTGTATCTTTTGACTCTTTTAATATAGAGTCAATATCTTTTATAATGCTTTCACTTGCAACTTGTACTTCCTCTTTTGTAAGTGAATTCCTTTTTTTAAGTAAAAGTTCTCTAGCCTCTTTCTTAGTCATTTTTATTTCCGAACTTTTTACCAAGGTCTGTAATACTGCCGTCGGCTTCCTTTATTGACACATTATTAAGGCTTTGTCTTAAGTTTTCTTTTACAGCCTCCAAATATTCTTTTCTAAGCTCGGCCTGTTCCTTTTTTTCTTCCTCGGTCAGACCTACACTCTTTTGTTTATGTGCCAATGTATTTATTCTGTCAATCTTTATATTATCCATCTTTCACCTCTTATTCCAAACAATTCAGCCAATCAAAATCCTTATTTTGTTTAGCCGGAAAATATGTTCCTATTTTTTCACCTTTTGCAATATTTTCTATTATACTCATATCGCTTGCACTTGCAATTACCATATCACATCCTGAATTGGTGGCAATCTGTGCCGCCAAAAGCTTTGTATACATTCCGCCGGTTCCAAGATTTGACTTTGAAGTGGACTTACCCATACTCATATATTTGTCTACATCGTCCACATAGTCGATAAACTTTGCATCCTTATTTGTATTCGGGTCGTCTGTATACAATCCGTCAATATCAGATAAAAGTATCAAAAGGTCGGCTTCAGTCAATGCGCTTACCAAAGCGGAAAGTCTGTCATTGTCTCCGAACTGTATCTCATATGTTGAAATAGTATCGTTTTCATTGACTATAGGTACCGCCCCGTATGCCAAAAGCTGTGTAAATGTAGCCTTTGCATTGTCACGGTAGGTATCATCCGTGATAGTGGTCTTTGTCATCAAAATCTGTGCTATTCTTATACTGTACTCTGAAAAAAGCTTTCTGTATTCCATTATAAGTCTGGCCTGACCTATTGCGGCAAGCGCCTGCTTCTCACATAGAGTTGACGGCTTTTCGTTTATTCCGAGTGAATGTCTGCCTGTTGCAATAGCACCTGATGAAACAAGTATTACCTCCTTACCTGCTCCCTTCAAATCGGCTATCCGCCTTATAAGTTTTTCTATCTTTGAAAGATTAAGCTCACCTGTCTCACTGTGTGTGATACTTGAAGAACCTATCTTTATAACAATCCTTTTGGCATCTCTTACTTTTTTTCTTATATCCATTACAGCTCCTTGTAACTCTCAATAATTCTCTCGGCCACCTTAAGCCCGTCCATAGCCGCACTCATTATACCGCCTGCATATCCTGCGCCCTCACCGCAAGGGTATATACCTGAAATATTTGACTCAAGCACCTCGTTTCTACTTATTCTTACCGGAGATGAAGTCCTTGACTCTATAGCCGCCACATATGCTTCATCATTTATAAAGCCTTTTATCTTCCTGTCAAAATCTTTGAAAGCCTCTTTCATACTCTCATAGATTTCCGTAGGGAAAAGCTTGTCAACTCTTGATATCTTTGTGGCTCCTTTTATCTTAAGGTCTTCAGTTTCAAAGTCCTTACTTTCCACACCGTCTAAGAAATCTACCAGTCTTTGTACAGGTACTTTGCCTTCTCCCATCTTATACGCATTTTCCTCAAGTCGCCTTTGAAACTCTATCCCCTTTAGAGGGTCGTCATTGTCGCCATATTTGTCAAAATCTTCTTCAGATACACTTACAATTATGGCCGAATTGGCTTCACCTGAATCTCTTTTATGGTAGCTCATGCCGTTTACGGCAATTCTTTCACCTTCTGTGGAAGCATTCACTATGAATCCTCCGGGGCACATACAAAATGAGTACACACCTCTGTCAAAGCTTGATCTGAATGTAAGCTTATACGGTGCCGGCGATAAAAATGCCGCTTCCTTTTTCCCGTACTGTGATACATCTATCAGATTCTGTGAATGTGAAACTCTTATTCCCAGTGCAAAAGCCTTAGGTTCCATATAAATATTAAGGTCTTTTAACAGCTTAAAAGTATCTCTTGCACTGTGTCCGAGTGCCAAAATTATATCCTCACAAGGTATATCTTCCGTCTGATTTGTCTTTGTATTTAATACCTTTATATTCTTGATTTTTTTATCTATATCTTCTATATCTATAAGCTTGGTATCAAATCTTACTTCTCCTCCAAGTCTTATTATCTCTTCTCTGATTGACTTAACTATACCCGTCAAAAGATCCGTTCCTATATGAGGCTTGTTGTCATAAAGTATCTCTTTCGGAGCTCCGTATTCCACTAAAGTCTCAAGTACAAACTTATTTCTTCCGAAAGTATCCTTTACCAAGGTGTTTAACTTGCCGTCTGAGAATGTACCTGCACCGCCTTCACCGAATGAAACATTCGATTCCGGATTCAACTTGCCCTCATTCCAGAACCTGTCCACACTTTCTTTTCTTTCCTCTACACATTCACCGCGCTCTATTACTATAGGTTTTAACCCGTTTTTAGCCAGTAAGAGTGCCGCAAATATGCCTGCCGGACCGAAGCCCACCACTACAGGTCTTTTAATATCAGCCGCTTTCAGCCCTTTTGCATCCTTATAGGCATATATTACAGGCTTTGCAAGGCTTAAGCTCTTATTTCTTTTTAAATACTTCTCTTCATTACAAACACTTACATCTATAGAATAAGAATAAAAAATTTCAGGCTTTTTTCTGGCATCTACAGATCTCTTTTTTATTTCTATACTCTTTATCTCATCTATATTGCAACCGACAGTCTTCGCTATCTTTTTTCTCAAATCATTTTCATCATGATGTACACCCAGTTGCAAAGAATTTATATGTAACATATTCTCACCCTTATAATCCGTTTCCTGCTATATAACCCGATGTCCATGCCCACTGCAGATTATAGCCTCCGCATATTCCGTCCACATCAAGTATTTCACCTGCAAAGTACAGATTTTTTATAGACTTATACATCAGATTTTCATCCACATCCTTTAGAGGAATTCCTCCCGTGCATACCTGTGCCTTGTCAAAATCACCGCTTGCCTTTACTTTAAAATCAAGCTTCTTACAAAGTAAAACAAGTCTGTCAAAGCTTTTTTTATCAATCTTTTTTATTTTTATCTCAGGAGAAATTTTGGCAGCTTCAAGTATTCCAAGCCAAAGCTTACTGTTTATAAGCCCGTTGCCAATGTCCTCAATTGTAATAAATGAAGGTATATTTTTTCTGCTGTTAAGTATCTTTTCTATATCCCCGATATGCGAGAACATATCAAGCCTTACAATTACACTTTTTCTTTCATAAAGCAGTTTACTTACATATCTGCTCACCTGAAAGGTAGGGATACCCGAAATACCGCTGTCAGCAAACTGCAGTTCTCCGAAGTCTCCGGCAATCTTTTTATTATCACAATATACAGATATTTCACACTTTGCCCTGACACCCGATGTCATCTTAAAAAAGAGCTTATCATCAAGCTTAATACCGCAAAGTGCCGGCAAAGGAGGTCTATACTTTATATTCAGCTTGTCAAGTACAGGTAAAAAAGAACCGTCACTTCCAAGCTTAGGCGCCGCCTTAAGCCCTGTCGCCACTATAAGCTTATCAAAGTATAACTTACTTATCTTTTTTTGTGTATCACAGACATCTACAAAAAAACCTTTCTCAGAGAACTTTATATCCTTTACATATGTATTTAAAAGTATATCCGCGTCATATCTGTTAAGTTCCATCAAAAGTGCATTTCTTATGGAAGCGGCCTGCTCCGAAGCCGGATAAACATATCCGTCTCTGATATACTCCACCACTCCGATACTGTTAAAAAACTTTATAGTATCAAAACGGCCGAATCTGTCTGTAAATTCAATCACTTTGTAATTGTTGTGAAAATTTGCAGCTTCCATTCTTGTGTTTGTAAAATTACATTTGCCGTTTCCGGTTGACAGTATCTTCTTTAGAAGCTTGTCATTATGTTCTATGACGGTAACTTCATTCTTTCCCTTACACGCAAATAGAGCAGACATTATACCTGCTGCTCCACCGCCAATAATCCCAACTTTCATTTCAAAAGCCTGACTTTCTGTAAAATACTTACCAACTTCTTGCCCTTTGGCATCTGCAATATCTCATTCTTTGAGATTGTCCTTGTACCTATCAAAAGTATCGCATATACCGGAACACCTACCGCTACAGGTATCATTGTAAGCAAAGCCCTACTCTGTGTAAACATTCTAAGTCCTGCATATGCCATATACACAGCTATTCCCATAATACCGGCACAGATAAAAGGCATCAAAAATGTCTTTATAACTTCCTGCCTGTAGTATAAATTCTTCCTTATACTTCTTGCATTCAATATACACATAGACAGTGCGAATACCATATTTCCAAATACCAATCCTATTACATTTGACTTAAACGCAAACAATAATATATACAAAACAATAAAATGGATAACAAGTGATATGGCCGCATTCTTTACAGGTCTGTTGATAAGATTTGTACCCTGTAATATAGCATTTGTAACTGTGGATATGGAATAAAGCACAACTACAGCCGAACCTATAATCATAAGATATGAAGCCAAAATTGCATCATCTGCAGAATTAAACAGTATCCCCATAACAGGTACCGAAACCACCGCCAGACCTATTGCACACGGGAAACTTACTATAGTTGCAAATCTGATTACCATAGAAATCTTTGAGTTCACATCTCCCTTATCGCCCCTTGAAAAGCTTCTTGAAACGGTAGGAATCAAAGAAGACGACATTGCATTCGCTATAGCCACAGGTACATTTACAAGCACCAGATACCCTCCGGTATATATACCGTAAAGCCTTGAAGTCTCATACTCAAGACCCAGTGCCTTCATACTCTGTCCGAAAACCATACCGTCAAGTACGGAGTTTATATTGTAAATTGCTGTAGAAGCTATAACAGGTATAACAGTAAGCACAAGCACCTTTGTGATATGTGAAAAGCTCTCTTTCTTTGAAGTATTGTCCTCTCTAAGACTCTTACGCCTTTTTCCTGCGGTCAAAAATAAGAATACAAATATTATTAAAAGAGCCGTTACTGTACCTGCACCTGTACCGATAGTGCCTCCCGCCGCACCGTAAGCCGCCTTTACATCGTTTCCCTTTGCACCCTTTATTGCCATCTCACACAAATAATATGCTGCTCCTACAGATACCGCAGCATTTATTATCTGTTCAAAAATCTGTGAAACGGCTGTAGGCACCATAGTGGAATGTCCTTGGAAATATCCGCGAAACACTCCAAGATAAGCCATTATCCATATGGTAGGGGCAAGGCTCTTTAGCGCATACTTTGCCAAAGGCATCTGATACAGACTGCTTGCAAAATAATCCGCACCGAAAAATACTACACAAAATCCTATTCCGCCTACTATAGTTGCATAGATTAAAGCCGCTCTAAGTATCTTTCCGGCATTCCTGTATTCATTCTTTGCAATCCTTGCCGAAACCATCTTGCTTACCGCAAGCGGCAATGAATATGAGGACAACAAAAGAATGATTGCATATAGATTGTATGCTGTGGAATAGTATCCCATACCTTCACTTCCTATAATTCTAAGAAGCGGAACTCTATACGCAAGTCCTATCAGTCTTACAAGTATTCCTGCTACAGCCAATATGGCTCCCTGAACCAAAAAATTATTAGATCCACTCTTTTTCTTTTTAACCGGCATTATCTGCTAATCCCTTCAAGCTCCAAAATTTTTCTTTGTCTGTCTTCCATAACCACTCTGTCTTCATCCACCATATGGTCATACCCCATAAGATGAAGCATTGAGTGTACCACCAAAAATGCAAGTTCTCTGGTCTCACTGTGACCGTATTCTATAGCCTGCTCTTTTATATGATCTGTGGAAAGTATAATATCACCAAGCAGCAGCTCACCGGTCTCAGGATTAAAGGCATCCACACTCTCTTCAATATTATCAAAGTTTCCGGGGATTTCAAACTCGTTAAAAGGAAATGATAAAACATCTGTAGACTTATCAATTCCCCTGTATTCACTGTTTATCTTCCTTATCTCTTCATCGTCCACAAAAGTCACCGAAACCTCGGCTTCATAAGGACAATTTTCAAAGTCAAGTGCAGATACCACCATCTTGTTTACTATCTCTTCATACGGTATATCAAGTTTTTTTTCAGACTCATAGCTTATCTCTATAGTCATACTCCCTCGCCAAAGCCTAAAGGCTTATCTTCTAAATCTTTTTTTATCTTCCTTATCCTTTGACATATTTTTCTTTTCATATATATCATAGGCTTCTACAATCTTTTGTACCAAAGGATGACGAACAACATCCTTATTTGTAAGCATACAAACACCTATATCATCAATATTCTTAAGTATTTTCAGCGCAATATCAAGTCCCGATGTCTGCCCCTGCGGCAAATCCTTCTGGCTCTGATCTCCCGTCACTATCACCTTTGAGCCGAAACCTATTCTTGTAAGGAACATCTTCATCTGTGCCGGAGTGGTATTTTGTGCCTCATCAAGTATTATAAAAGCATTATCAAGGGTTCTACCTCTCATATATGCAAGAGGAGCCACCTCTATAAGACCTTTTTCCTGATTGTGCAAAAAGCTGTCCGCACCCATTATCTGATAAAGCGCGTCATAAAGCGGCCTCAGATAAGGATCTATCTTACTTTGCAGATCTCCCGGCAAAAATCCGAGTTTCTCTCCGGCCTCAATAGCCGGTCTTGTAAGAATAATCCTGTTTACGGCACCGTCTTTAAAAGCCTGTATCGCCATGGCCATAGCCAAATATGTCTTACCCGTACCGGCAGGTCCTACACCGAAGACTATCATCTTGTTTCTTATAAGATCCACATACTGCTTCTGACCCAAAGTCTTAGGCTTTATAGGCTTGCCCAAAATAGTTCTGGCTATCACATCCTGATCTATCTCAAGTATCTTGTCGTCTTCCAATGTAAATGATAATGAAAGTGCATAATCCACGTTCTGCTCTGTGATCTGATTGCCCCTTTTTGAAAGCTCGATAAGGTTGTTGAATACGGATTTTGCCTTGTCCACATAGGCTTTAGGTCCTATTATCTTTATGCTGCCATCTCTGGCAATCATGCTGACTTTAAGAGTTCTCTCAATCTTCTTTAAATACACGTCAAACTCGCCGCAGACATTCCTTTCATGCTCCATAGGTATATCTATAATATTTTCAATAATGCTCAATATTTTCTCCTTAAAATTATCTGTTTAAAAAGAAAACCCCGGTCAAATGACCGAGGTTGTGAAAACACGCAATTAATTAAACTTACGCTTTCTAGCTGCTTCAGACTTTTTCTTACGTCTTACGCTTGGCTTCTCGTAATGCTCTCTCTTACGAATTTCTTGTTGAATGCCTGCCTTAGCACAATTTCTTTTAAATCTTCTAAGTGCACTGTCAAGACTCTCGTTTTCTTTCACAATCACGTTTGACATCTAAGATCTAACCTCCCTCCGGTTGTGAAATTCAAAATCTATATCATTATACCACAAAGTACAGATTCGTCAATATGTTTATTTTATTTCTTATCAAAATTGAGAGCCAAATTATTGTCGGCATCAAGAGAGTAGTTTACAAAGATGTACATATCATACCATTTGTCGTCCTCCCAAAGCTTCTCATCCTCACCTTTTTCATAAATAGACTCAAAGCTTTCAACCTCACTCTCAGGCACAAGCCATCCTCCAAGATCGCAAACTTTCATATCATTCAACGAAATATCTCTTCCTTCAAAAGTATCACAAAAAAAGATACCGCCGAGTTTTTTGGCTTCTTCTTCTACAATACCAAGAAACTTTTCAAAATCTTCTCCTTCATTGCTTCTTAAGCCCTGCATCTGTATAATCTCCTGTCTTTATTACAAAATTTTCACTAAAAAATACTTTTTATATAATATCACAACAGCTACAGAAATGGAATGAAAATATACATATTTCTGATATTATTTACAAAGACCTATCTATATTGCCTGTTTTGACCTTGGTCGTTTCATCTTCTTTCTTGGTCGTTAGCTTATTTATAATCTTAGTCTATATCTTAATCGCTATGTCGTGCATTATCTTGCATCTTAGTCGTTATTTGTACGCTATACTATACGGCATTTGTCCTATTATAATCGCTTTATTGCAGTCACTTTGCCGAATATGTTTAACGTATATGATGTTACAATCTGCGATTATGATATTTTCTTATACCTTTGATGTCTGCTTCTTGGCTTACCGGGCAATGTCATCTCTACAAGGCCGAGTTCTATAGCCGGATTAAGATAGTTCTTCCTGAAGGTAGGCTTATGAGTCATACCGAGTCTGAGCATTATTTCATTTGTAGAAAGTACCTCGTCACCCATAACCTCCAAAAGCTTTCTTGTAAAAGAAGATGCAATATTTACTGTGACACTCTCATCCATACACTCTTTTTTATAAATCTTATTTATACTTTTAGGTTCATCAACCTTAATACCGTCTTTAGGCATATCCGCATTCTTTAATCTTTCATATACCGTCTCAAGTATCAACTCTACAAACTTGTTACACTCTCCCGTCTTACAGGCATCATACAATACCTCTTTGTATTCATCCCTTCTCTTTGTCAGATTATCATAAACGCATACAAGCAAAAATATATCCTTCCACCTGCAAAGCAGCATATCAAACCAAAGCCTTGACATGATTCCGTTATATTCTTTAAACGGTTTCAAAAACTCAAGTTCAAAATATAATACGGCACTCTTTATAAGAGGGTGAAGCTTATTTCTTTTATACCACTCCAACACATCCCTTATAGCCCCCGACACGAATCTTGACGGTATCAAATCCGTTTCAAACATAGTGCCGTCATTCTTACCGTCTTCCCTAAACTCATATGAGAGCGTATCTATAGAACCTAAAAGCATTTTATACGCAAAGAGCATATCGTTTATGGAACAGGGATTTATTTTGGCTGACATTTCATATACTTCAAAAAGATTTTTCGCAAGTGTACTTTCCTTATAATCTTTAGCAATCTTCTCTCCTCTTATAATATCCTCTATATACTCCGGCGAAAGACTGTACTCCTCAAGCGACAGCAAAGTATTGACTTTATTTATTATGAAGCTCTTTGCATTTACGCTTACCTTTCCCTCAAAAAGCACACTTACTCTGCCTACTTCCTCACTTATCTGTGTAAGTAAATTTATCATCTTATCGCTCAATTTAAAACTCGGACTGTATTCTCTCAAGGTATCCTCCTCTCTTCCAGCTCAACATCAATTACTATAATGAATATTACAGTAAAAATAAGAAGCTGTCGATATAATATGACAGCTTCTCATACATTTACTCCGTTTTATTTTTTCTTTCCTTATTTTTTACATACAATATCTGTATATTTTCCACCAGTATGGTAAGATTTCTAAATACCGACTCTGCTCCGAATCCGAATATAACCATCAATAAGACGCTTACTCCGGACAAATCTGTAAGTGCAAACAGCTTGCCGAAGAACAGCCCTGCAAATATAAACCCGAAAATATTGCCTGCTATAATCATATACTTTCTTGTGTTGAAAGGCTCACTTATCTTACATAAAATCATAAAGCCTACAACCGACATTATCATAGTGGCAATAGTTCCGATACTGTCATCGGATATCTCAAATACTCTTCCGCACATCACTATCGCAAACACCGCAATGACATCAGTCAATCCTCCCGGCAATGCTTTTATGAGTACATTCTTAAGAAAATCGCCCTTAATCCTGTGCTTATTGGGTTCCAGTGCCAATAAAAATCCGGGAATACCTATAGTAAACATACTTACAAATGAAATCTGTGCAGGCTCAAGCGGATATGTGAACATAAATACCGCCGAGAGCACGGATAAAAGCAGTGAGAATATATTCTTTACAAGAAACAGACTTGCAGAACGTTCAATATTATTGACCACTCTTCTGCCCTCATATACCAGATCAGGCATATGTGCAAAATCCGAATCCAAAAGTACAACCTGTGCGGCCTGTGCTGTTGCCTCACTTCCCGATGCCATTGCCACACTGCAATCGGCATCCTTCATAGCCAGTATATCATTGACACCGTCACCTGTCATAGCCACAGTATGCCCGCTACTTTGTAACGCTTTTACAAGTAGCTGCTTTTGTTTTGGAGTCACACGCCCGAAAACTGTATAATTATTTGCCGCCTCCGCTATTTTCTTATCACTGTCAAGTAAAGATGCATCAATATAATGCTGTGCATTTTCTATTCCGGCCTGAACTGCAATCTGTGAAACCGTCTGCGGATTATCTCCTGAAATTACCTTTATAGCCACATCCTGACTCTTAAAGTAGTTAAATGTCTCTACAGCATTCGCTCTTATCGGATTGGCAAAAGATATAAATCCGAGAGGAAGCACATCTTTCTCGATGCCGTTTTCAATATTGTCACCTTCATACTTTGCAAAAAGCAGTACTCTGCTACCCCTCTCTGTATAAGGCAAAATATCGTTTTCATACTTTGTTATATTACTTTTAAGAATAAATTCAGGAGCTCCAAGTACATAGCAGCCGTCATCAAAGGTGATGCTTCCGTATTTAAGCGTGGACGAAAAAGCCGATATCTTAAGAGGCACTTTCCTCCCGTATATCTTTATATTACTTGCATATAACTTTAACGCCTTCATTGTCGCATTATTATCTTTTGAAGCAAAGGCATAATCCGCCAAGAGTCTCTTCAAATCTTCCTCATGTAATGTATCATGTGTGCCTGATTTACAAAGGAAAACATCTTCCACCTTCATATCAGGTTCGGTAACGGTTCCCGTCTTGTCTACACAAAGTACATCAACTCTTGCCAAAGTCTCAATACTCTTCATATCATGTAAAAGTACCTTCTTACCTGCCAGCTTCATTGTACTTATTGCAAGTGCAACCGTAGTCAAAAGATACAGTCCTTCAGGAATCATACCTATAATCGCCGCCACTGTAGATGTCACACTCTTACTGAAGGTATCATGATTTACATAGAAGCTCTGCCAAAACAAAATAATTGCAATAGGTATTATAATAATACCTACAGTCTTTACAATAAGATTTATCTGACGTATCATCTGTGACTGTTCTTTACCGCTCATAGACTTAGCTTCTATACTGAGCCTTGAGATATATGAATCCGCTCCTACCCTCTCAAGCTTTGCATAGCACTCTCCGGATACTACAAAACTTCCGGACATCAATGTACTGCCGGGAGTCTTTTCTATCTCATCCACCTCACCTGTCAGTAATGACTCATTCACGTGGATGCTTCCGCTTATAACTGTAGCATCCGCGCAGATTTGTTTTCCTGCCGACAATAAAACTATATCATCCTTTACAAGCTCTTGTGACAAAATATTTTGCAGTTTACCGTCTCTTAATACATCCGCATGCGGTGCATTAAGAAGGTTCATCTTCTCAAGTGTCTTCTTTGCACGCAGCTCCTGTACTATTCCTATTACAGTGTTTCCTATAATTATCGGAAGAAATGTAAGATTTCTAAAAGATCCTACCACTATCAGCAATATTGAAATAATCAAAAATATGAGGTTGAAGTATGTGCATACATTTGATAACACAATTTCTCTTTTAGTCTTATCAGTCTTTATATCCGCCTTATTTACCTCACCTCTTTCAACCCTTGTTGCTACTTCCGCTTCACTAAGTTCCACCAAGACCGGATTATTCTCATCAATACTATCCATAAAACTGTCCTTTATATTATTTCTTCATCTTTTATACCCATAAGCTTGCGCTCCCAATCCCCTACTATATCACAAAGTATGCCGTCACAGGTATACTCATCTTCTCCATAGTTAAATTTACATGTAAATAAAGGCTCTCTTTTGGCAGCTTTATAAAACTTCATTGCATACTCATACAAATTTTCAGGATTAAATGTAATATCAAGTCTGTCTGCAATACTTTTTCTTATATTATCCCATTCTATACCTTTTTTCTTATAGTCTTCTCTTATATAAGATAAGTATCCGTTACAAAACTTCTTTAATATACTCTCATTCTTATATATATACTTACAGGTAAAGTCAAAAATATTTCCGGCATGAAGCAAAAACTCCATAAGCTCTTTTATGCTGTCCGCCACTCTTCCGACACTGCCCTCACTGCTTATAAGTCCAACACTGCCGTCCTCTAAAATAACAAACTCTCCTCCGCTTCCGTCAACTGCAAACGCTTTTGCAGACATTGAATATACCTCACCGTTTTCGGACATTGCAATATCCTGATTTTGCTTATAAAAGCATATATTACACTCTCTCATCAGTACTGTATTCAAATCATCATCTTTTCTTATCATTTCAATCAATTCCATAATATTACAACCCTAAAGACTTTATTACCCAATATGTAAGCGCTAATATGGCCATTGTAATATAGCTGTATACAACTGTCAAAATAGCCAACCCCATACCTTTTTTCCAATATTTTATACTTATATACAAAACGTCTATAATATTTACTATCGGTATCATTTGCAGAAAAAAATGTATCGTCCTCATCGAGAAACTCATTCCATATTTTTTTCTTGTAATATCCAGCATACAATTCACCGCTACAGTACACGGCAATCCTATAAAAACATATGATGCCAATATATATGGTACTACTACTACAATAAAAGCAATAAATAAAAATATCAAAATTGACGTAACCAATTGATTGTCAGATTTAATCGTCATTGAAATCCACTCAAAAATAATATAGGACAGTATTCCTACACATCCACATATAAAGGGCGCTGTTATATACTTATATAGAAAGTATGTATTCAGGCAATAATCTATATCTTCTATCTTTGTAGCAGATAAAACACCTCGAATTTGTAATATCATAACAACAAAAATCATTATAAATAAAGCAAATACAACAACTATCGACGATTCGCCCAACCTATTATTTTCTATAATCGAAAATACAAAACCATACAATGCCGTTCCGTATAGCAGTGCCAACAATATAATCGGCAGTCTGCTTTTTTTCACTTGAACATCACTGTTCTTACCATCCAAAATCTCTTTTACTTCAACATCATCTTTTTTCTCAAAATCCATATCTTCACTCATATCCCGTTCAAAATACTACTACCCTACAGTGCAGGTACAATAAAATATGCGGCTATACCGACAATTAGACAAAAAGAAGTTATAACAGCAGCGACCTTACCTCTCTTCCAATATTTTATACTTATATAAAACCCGTCTATAAGATCCAATATCGGTATCAGTTGCAAGAAAAAATGTATCATCTTTTTAAAAGAACTCATTCCGAATTTTTCTTTTGCAATATACAAGGCGAAATTTATGCTTATAATACATGGCAAACCTATTAAGACAGTTACTGTAAATATATAAGGTACAAGTAATAAACCAAAAGCTGCAGCAATACCTATAGGATCATCTGACGACTTAACGGTTATTAAAACCATAGATGCCACTATTCTTCCACAACTCCATATAAAGGGAGCCGTTATATACTTATATAGAAAGTATGTATTCAGGCAATAATTTATATCTCCTATCTTTTTGGCAGATTCAATACCTCGCACCTGTAATACCATAACAACAAAAAACGTTATAAATAAAGTAACTGCAAAGGCCATTAACAAACCTAACAATATAATGTTTGCTATAAACTAAAATATAAAACCATACAATGCCATTCCATATAGCAGTGCCAACAATATAATCGGCAGTCTGCTTTTCTTCACTTGAACATTGCTGTTCATATCATCAAAAATCTCTTTTACTTCAACATCATCTTTTTGCTCAAAATCCATATCTTCACTCATACCCGGTTCCAATTTTTATCAGTTTCAAAAACGCTACTACCCTACAATGCCGGTACAATAAAATATGCGGCCATACCGACAATAACACAAAAAGCGGTTACAACAGCTGCGACCTTACCTCTCTTCCAATATTTTATACTTATATACAAACCGTCTATAAGATCCACTATCGGAATTATTTGTAAAATAAAATGCAAGATACATTTCCCTAAACTTATTTTATTTTCACTCTTAGTAAATGCCAATATACAAACAGACGCTATAAAACTTGGTATATCCGCTATAATCGCAAATGTCCATACTATAGGTAACATTATAAATGCAAAAGCCCATAAAAAAGGTAATATAAGCAGCAGTTGAGGCATTACAAACGACATCGGAGTGATTACGATTACTCCAAGCATAATATATAGAGATATAAATATAGCGGTCAATATAACAGGAGCCGCTGCATACTTATAAAAAAGGTAACTGTTTATACAGTAATTTATATTTTTATTCCTTATGGCAGATATGCTTCTTATACTCTGCGTTATCACTACTATCATAAGTGCCGTAAAAAACAGTATATTTATAAGTACAATAATTAAAACCGGAATATGAACCCGTGACTCAGCCCCCATTCGGCTAAACAAAAATACGTCAAACCCTATCCATCCATATAAAAATACAAGATAAAATATAGATAATCCCCATGAAAACCTCTTCATAACCGCTCCTTTTTATATCATTTTATCTGCCAAAATTATAACACGTACCATATAAAAATACATCTTAACTTTATACTATGATTAACTCCAATATAAAAGTGGGCTGAAAAATCAACCCACTTTAATACTTGACATGAAACCCTAATTTTCTTCTTTCCTATATATATTCCTTGCAAACAGTGCCGCCGCTACCGCTATCGCCGCCAAAACCACCTCAACTATGACTGCAGGTATATGTGTACCTGTCATAATTACAGATATCGCATCTACCAAAAAGTGTATAAGCAGCGCTGCAAAAAACAAGGATTTTTTATCCTTTACAGAAAACCAAACCAAAACTGAAAGTGATATTTGTATGATTACGGTAGATATTCTCTCCACTATACCGAGCAAATATATATAAGAGGGTGTTGTAGCCAATGTGGTGATACTTGTCTGAAGCTGTGAAAGCGCGGCCCCGGACAAACTGCCTGAAACCGACTCAATCCTTCCGTTATTTACCATAGCAGCCAATGTCAGATTACTTATCATTGTAAATCCCAGAATAGCCGCCGCCTCAAATCCTCCATGACCTGCACCGTACATAAGTGCATTTATATCTTTATCCATGCGTTTTTTCAGCATCACTTTGAATGCAAACAGTCTGCCGCACTCTTCAAAAACAGCAGCCATCGCTCCGCCATATATCGCATACAGTACAATATTATTTTTAATATTTGCACCTATAGATGAACCCAGCACTACTTTGTGAACCGACGTTTCAAGTATCATAGAAAAAAATATAAATATAAAGCATCCTACAAAAAAAGGCGATATATCCGTCTTTTTATTCTTCCTGAAAAAAATGAACAGAACAATCGGTATCAAAAAGCCTGCAAAAGCGGCCGTTCCCATAAAAAATATACTTAAGGAAGGTACTTTACTCATATTACTTTCCGATTTCCGTTGTCTTCTTGTATGCAGCCTCTACAGCTTCCATTATGCTGCCCTGTACTCCAGCTTTTTCAAGTACATGTAATCCCTCGATACTGATTCCGCCCGGTGCATTTATCTCATCAATAATCTGATAGAAATGCTTGTTTGTTTTTTCCAAAACCATTCCTGTAGCTATCAAATTCTCTATTACAATCTGCTTTGAATCGCTTCTTGAAAGCCCGATCTTTACACCTGCATCTACCAAAGAAGCGGTAATAAGTGTGAGCCACTCAGGACCTGCACATCCTATAGCGGTGAAAGCGTCCAGCTGATTTTCCTGCATTTCCATAGTCTTTCCTATAGCATCTACAATAGCTGTCACCTTCTCTTTTTTCTCATTCGGAAATTCCTTGTCAAATACAAGAGCACTGTATCCTCTTTGAGACTCTATCATTGTATTCGGCATCACTCTGGCAATATGTGTCTTTTCTCCGAACCATTTATGTAATTTGTCTATTGATATTCCTGCGAGCAAAGATACTATAATCTTCTTCTCGTCAAGATATGGCAAAATCTCCTTTGCAGCCGCTTCGCCGTCCTGAGGTCTTACCGCAAATACAATCAGGTTTGCCTTTAAAGCCAAGTCCTCCGCACTCTCAACTATAGAGATGCCAAACTCTCTTTTAAGCTCATACTCTCTCTTTGTTACAGCCTCTTTTACATATATATTTTCAGGCAGGAAAACTCTTCTCTTTATAAGTCCCCCAATTATTCCTGCGGCCATATTTCCGCCACCAATAAATCCGATACCTTTAGACATACTTACTCCTTTACTTAAAATAAAATTAGTTTTGAATCAAAATATATTCAATCCAATGTCCTATTATATCACTTTCCGAGAAAATTGCTCCCTAAAAATGGTCGAAAACTCAAATCTATCAAAAAAATTATGGCAAGTATTAAAGAAAATACATTTATCGCTCTTTTATCTGCTTTTTTGATACAAATATTTATCAGAGGTTCAATAAAATATAGTATTATCAAACCGCCTATACCGAACTTAACACTGCTCCAAAGCGCAATCCTTCCTTCAAAGTTACAAAAATAATTGCTGTAGTCCCAAAGCCAATCTCCGGTTAAAAACTCCATAAAATAGCTTCCGAAAAGTTCAAGTACTGTAGTGATAAGCATTGTGCTAAAAAATACCAAGATAAATGAAATATTGATCCTGCCTATTTGAATCCTTTTATCTCGCACTCTTTTAAGCAGTATAATCAGTATCAACCCTCCGAATCCGTATATCGGCAGATACGGTCCGAACAAAAATCCTCTGTTTACATAGCCTACATGAGTCTCAAATATACCTACCGATACCTCATATATCCATCCCAAAAAAGAGCAGGTCATAAATATAAGGAAAATATTTCTAAGTTTAGTAAAATTCATAATATAAGCCTATTTTCCGAGAACATACTTTACAATATCCGGTAATACTCCCTTATTCTGCTGCCAAATATTCTCAATCTGTGTTTCAGGAACAGGTGAAGTACCGATACCGACCTCGACTGTAACATTCGGTATGCCCTTCTCCCAATCAAGCCAATCCTTAAAACCTGTACCGTACTTTGAACCGTCAGCCTCGGGAGATACAAGCTTGTAACCTGTATGTGATACAACTATATCGGCCATCGCCTTATCCTTTGCCGCCACTTCCGCAGAGGCGTGCTGATTTGACCAGTATATAATCTGACCCTGTGCGTGGTAATTTAATACCGCCGCAAACTTTTCATTATTTACCAAATTTATGAGATACTGTGTTTCACTCTCAGAACCTGCACTTGGTCCTTTATAATGCTCATTTGAAGGTCTCTTCCTGCTGTCCGCTCTGTCCTTCCAGCCCTGAGTCGGGAAATTGTGGTTAATATCCACACCGTTTAAATTATTCTTCCACTTGTTCAAAAACCAGTTGTACTTGTCCTGATTTTCCTTAAGTCCCCACTCCGACCAGCTGTCGATAATCTCCTGCAGTTTCTTCTTTGACTCTTCCTTATTCAGCCCGTTGATACCGCTTTGTGATATTGCAACTCCGTCAGGATTTACCATAGGAATATACTCTATACATACCTCATCCAAACTCTTATCACCTTCATCTCTTTTATCAAGCATCTCCTTTATCTGACGCATTACAAGCGGTGTGGTGATGTACTCTCTCGCATGAATTGCACCCACTACCAAGATCTTCTTTCCTGCATCCTTGTTACCTATAGTTATTCTGTACATATTTCTTCCGTCAGGTGTTGTGCCTATAGAATCTGAAGTGACTCCCTCATATTTTTGTTTCAAAAGATTTATATCACCTTCCATCTTTTGATATGTATACATCTCACTTCCCAAAAAATTAAAATCCGTACTTACATTCTGTGTAGTCGCATAATTCGCCGAGGCATGACCTATTATTCTGCCTGCCAAAACCGGCATCGCCTGTGCCATTGTAATACATGTGGTTAATGTTATTGCTGTCCAAATATATCTCTTCTGCATATCTTCCTCCATCTTTTGTGCCTTTCTAATATACGACATAACGGCAAAAAATAATAGTTACAAAAAGTTTAAAAGATATATAAAATTAGATATATTTTTATTTTGTGCCTGTATATATGACTATATTAACCAATGTTTTGCAATTTTGAGCTTTTAAATTTTATGCAATCCCTATGTACTTTGATAAAAACACGACGAATATAGCTGTAAAATATTAGCAAATAATATAAAAAATGCTCTTTTTATTTGGTTGTAAGCAATTTATATTTGTTAAATTATCTACTTTCGCAAAGTCTATAGCTTTTATTTTTCTTTTATGCTAGAATCAATCTATAGTAATTTACTAAAGATTAACAACTCGAAAGGAGTATTTTAAATATGGCAAAGAGACCGGACGAAAAGTATGGACTTTTTATTAACGGAGAATTCAGAGATTCAAAGGACGGTAAGTTTTTTGATACATACTCTCCTGCAACCAAAGAAAAAATCGCAAGTGTGGCGGAGGCTACCAAGGAAGATGTAGATGATGCTGTAAATGCGGCATGGGCAGCTTTTGATTCTTGGAAAAACCTTGATAAGATAAAGAGAGCCGAGATTCTTTTAAAGATTGCAGATGTTATAGATGCAAACAAAGAAGACCTCGCTTATATCGAGAGTCTTGACAACGGTAAGCCTCTTCGTGAGACATTAAATATAGATATACCTTATGCTGCAGATCATTTCAGATATTTTGCATCCGCTATTCGTACAGAGGAGGATACTTCAAACTTCCTTGATTCAAAGACTCTCTCTCTTGTATTCAGAGAACCTATCGGTGTAGTTGGACAGATAGTTCCTTGGAACTTCCCTTTCCTTATGGCTGCATGGAAGCTTGCACCCGTACTCGCTTCAGGATGCTGTACAGTACTTAAGAGCAGTTCTTCAACTCCTCTTTCAATCCTTGAGCTTGCAAAACTTGTTAAGGACATCATACCGAAGGGTGTATTCAATGTTATCTCAGGTGCAGGCAGCAAATCAGGACAGTATATTCTTGATCACAACGGATTTAGAAAGCTTGCATTCACAGGTTCTACAGAGATAGGCTATTCTGTAGCAAAGGCAGCAGCTGAAAAACTTATACCGGCAACACTTGAGCTTGGCGGAAAATCTGCAAATATATTCTTTGACGACTGTGACCTTGACCTTGCTATTGACGGTGTACAGCTTGGAATCCTCTTCAACCAGGGACAGGTTTGCTGTGCAGGTTCAAGAGTATTTGTACAGGAAGGTATCTATGATGAGTTTGTGAAGAGAGCTGTAGATCAGTTTAACAAGATTGTGGTAGGAAATCCTCTTGATATCAATACTCAGATGGGTTCACAGATTAACGAAGGTCAGGTAGCAAAGATTCAGGCATGTGTAGACAGAGCTGTGGCTGACGGTGCTACTGTTGCATGCGGAGGTTCACGCTATACAGAGGGTGAGCTTGCAAACGGATCATTCTATAAGCCTACACTTATCACAAATGTGACCAACGACTCTTACGCAGCTCAGGAAGAAATCTTCGGACCTGTAGCAGTTATCATCAAGTTTAAGACTGAAGATGAAGTAATCAAATATGCAAATGAGAGCGTATACGGTCTTGGCGGCGGTGTTTGGACAAAGGATCTTAACCGTGCATTCCGTGTTTCAAGAAGCATCGAAACAGGTAGAGTTTGGGTAAATACCTACAATGCTATCCCTGCAGGTGCTCCGTTTGGAGGATATAAGACTTCAGGTATCGGCAGAGAGACACATAAGGTTATCCTCGATCACTATACACAGATGAAGAATATCCTTATCAAGCTTGATGAGAATCCAAGCGGTTTCTACCCTAAAAAATAATATAAAGCTGTTCCTTTATATAGTATAAATGACAATATACGGTATATGCACACCATACTGTATATCAAATACAAAAAAACTCTCATTCCGCTAAAATCGGTTTGAGAGTTTTTATGTTTAGATATTGATTGTATCAGGATTGCTGTGATTGCGTAAGCTGCCATGTCTTAAGTAGTTTCCGTATCTCATATTTGTCAGCTTTAACATCACTATAGGCAAGATTATAGACTTTATGCAATACAATCCTAAAAAAGTAAAGAAAAGTTCCGGTTTTACTTTAACAGTAAGTAATTTTGTGGTGTATCCTATATAAAATATACTTACATTCAGTCCCACATTAAATAATGTGGTAAGTACAGGAAATGCTATATCCACTTTGGATTTAGGAGAAAAATACTTCACGGCAAATAATGACAATACCGAAATATTTGAAATACATATAGGCTTATAATTATGTCTATATACTACCATTGTTTTTACATTATAAAATGAGCATTCATGTCGGTATAAACTAAGTTCGTTTATCCATGTATATGTAATATTTGATATATCCTCCCACGGTACCGTCAAATCTATCTTTTTCAAATAAATTCCGTCCTTTGAGATAACACATTTTGTAAATACAAATGAAAATACAACAAACATAACAATCCATATTATATTTAATACGGTACAAAGCTTTGTTGAATTAAACAGATGACCTACAATAATTATATCTCCACCTCCCGAAAGAAAATATATTACCATTGTAAAAAACATAAGCATAAATAATGTAAATCTGTAATATATACTGTGAAATTTTATTCCTTTTTTCATACGCTCCACCTTTTTATAAACTGCTTATATTATAATACATCTTTTGAGCAGGTACTAATACATTTCACACATAAAATAAACTCCGGTCCGTTTTATATTATTTATCCCGTATTTTAAAATAAAAAAGCTCTCACAAAAGTGAAAGCTCCTTATTTACTATATTAGTACCATCTGGTCATCGGCAACTCATTGTTGACATCATTTGTAAATATAATCTGGTGAAGATCTATAACTCCATTCCAAAAAGTAGCGGCACAGCTGCACAGATACAGCTCCCACATTCTGGCAAACCTTTCATCAAACATCTTAACCACCTCATCTCTGTGAGCCTGGAAGTTTGCATTCCAGCAAAGCAAGGTCTTGTTATAATGTCTTCTAAGGCTCTCCACATCTAATGTATAAAGTCTTAAATCACTTGCATCAGATATAATCTCTCGAAGACTCGGTATAACACCGCCCGGGAAAATATATTTCTTAATCCATGCATCACCCGGATACTCCTTAAGAGAGCTGATAAAGTGAAGTACGAATATACCGCCCGGAGCAAGTACGGACTTGGCACACTGCAAATACTCCGCATAATTGCCTCTGCCCACATGCTCAAGCATACCTACACTGACAATGCTGTCGAAAGTTCTCTTGGTCTTTGGAAGATCTCTGTAGTCCATAAGCTCTACTTCAAGGTAATCTTCAAGACCCTCTGCCTTTATTCTCTCCTCAAACTTAGCCTTCTGCTCATGGCTTAGAGTTATACCCAGGCCCTTTACTTTATACTTCTTTGCAGCCTCAATGAGCAAAAATCCCCAACCGCAACCGATATCAAGTATTGTCATACCCTCTTTCAGATGCATCTTATCCAAAAGATGATGTACCTTGTTTACCTGAGCCTGATAGAGTGTATCATCTTCATTCTTAAAATATCCGCATGAATAGCTCATAGTATCATCAAGCCATAGACTGTAAAAATCATTTCCTATATCATAGTGTGAAGAAACTTCCTTCTGCTGATTCTTCTTTGAAAGTGAAGTAAATATAAGCTTCTTCAACTTGTTTTGATCTGTTGAAAACTTACTCATCTGTCCGAGGAACATATTTAAAGCCTTATAAAGGTCACCCTCTATCTCGATATCTCCGTCCATATATGCCTCGCCCAAGGTAATAGACGTACTTGTAAGCATATCCACAACTGAAGGTACCTTATTTACCTTAATAGAAAATGTAGGTTCTCCCTCTCCTATCATATGCTTATTTCCGTCGATTATCATCTCAAACGGATGCTCATCAAACTTTTCCATAAACTTTACAAACTCATTTTCTATCAATCCCATTTTAATACCTCCAATGGTTTCTCTATATATCATCAAATAAAAAAGACAATGGCGAATCCTCGTCTCGACATCATTGTCTCTATGCATATCTAAAATGCGATATAAATTTAACAAAACATATATAAAAAGTCAAGTTTACTACACAATTTTCTATCTTTTGCATATATTAACACTCTAATGCATTGGTAAAAGCTGTCATATTTTAGAGGCAGTATAAATACTTTATTAAGTAAAAGAATACTTTTCTAATATAGCAAATACTTATTTTACAATATCTTTATTAAAAAATATTTTTTGCAGAATACCGGTTTAAAAGCTTGAAAACAAAAGTATAACTATTGAGAAAACAAATAAACCCTGTCTAATTATACAAAAAACAAATCTATTGAATATATATATTGTAAACTTTAGTTATTTTATATACAATTTATACAATATATCGTTTTACGGAGGATTTCATTATGTTACGACTGCCGGAAAATTTTGAGAGTTTTCCTGAAGCAAGAAAATCAGGCTTTATGAAGATGAAAGCTCATAAAGATAACGGAGGTAAAATAGTAGGAACATACTGCTCATTTATTCCTACAGAACTTATCATGGCCGCAGGTGCAATTCCTGTTACACTCTGTGCTACAAGTGAAGAGCCTATAGCTGCCGCACAAGAACATCTGCCAAGCAACCTTTGCCCTCTTATCAAGGCAAGTTACGGATTTGCACTTACAGATACCTGCCCGTACTTTTACTTCTCTGACTTCATAGTAGGTGAGACCACCTGTGACGGCAAAAAGAAGATGTTTGAGCTTATGAACGACATCAAGAATACCTATGTTATGCAGCTTCCGTCTTCAAGAGATGAAGTTGCACTTACAATGTGGGAAGCCGAAATCAAAAAGTTTTGGAAAAAGCTTGAAGACTTCTACGGCGTCACAATAACCGAAGAGGATGTTAAAAAAGCAATATTACAAAAAAATGCCGAAAGAGACCTTGTACTTGAATATCTTGACCTCGGCAAGCTGAATCCGTCTCCTATCTCAGGCTACGAACTCGGAACCAAGCTTGATACACTGAGCTTTATACCAAGTATGGAAGAGCGCTGCAAGCAGTTAAGAGAACGAATAGACGAGGTCAAGGCCGACTGGGAAGCAAACTATAAGGGTAAGGTAAGCAGGAAGCCAAGAATATTGATAACAGGATGTCCAAACGGCGGTGTCAGAGACAAAACTATCAAAGTATTGGAAGAACTCGGTGCGGACGTGGTAGCATTTGACACCTGCAACAGTAACAGAGAAAAAATCGAAAAAGTTGACACAACATTGCCTGTGACAGAGGCTCTTGCCAAAAAATATCTGAATATCAACTGTTCTGTTATGAGTCCGAATACCAACAGATTAAAGTTCATCTCAGATATGATTGACGATTATCAGGTAGACGGAGTACTTGAGATAATACTTCAGGCCTGCCATACTTTCTCTATAGAGTCATACAATGTCAAAAAGTCCATACTTGCAAAGGGAATCCCTTATCTTAAGGTGGAAACAGACTATTCAAAGGCGGATGCGGGACAGATAAATACCAGACTTGAGGCTTTCCTTGAAACAATAGCCGTATAAAGAGGTTTTTGATGGATTGTAAATATTACATAGGAATAGATATAGGTTCTACAGCTTCCAAGGTTGTGGTTACAGATAATGAATTTTTACTTGACTCATTTTGTATGCCTACAGGTTGGAACAGTAAGGAAACCGCCAAAGCTATAATACAAAAGCTTAAAGAAAAAGGCTTTAGTGAAGATATGGCTTGTGCGGCTACAGGTTACGGAAGGATATGTGTAGACTATGCCGATAAAAACATCACGGAGATAACCTGTCACGGCAAGGGTGCTTATGCACTTTTTAAAGTAAACGGTACCGTTATAGATATAGGCGGACAGGACACCAAGATTATTACACTTGAGGAAGGCATGGTGAAAGACTTTTTGATGAATGACAAATGTGCGGCAGGTACAGGCAAGTTTATAGAGGTTATGGCAAACAGGCTGGGATGTGACTTTGGCGAACTTTATGCACTTGCATACTCCGGCGACGCTCTGTCTATAAGTTCCATGTGTACCGTATTTGCGGAATCTGAAGTAATAAGCTATATAGGTTCAGGTGAAAAAAGAGAAAATATTGCCGCAGGTGTTATAGACTCAGTAGCCAATAAAGTAATATCTCTTGCCAAAAAGCATGGTATAAAAGGCGAAGTCATGCTTACAGGCGGTCTCAGCTTCACACCTTATTTTGTAGAACTTATGTCGAAAAAGCTTGATAAAAAGATTCATACACATCCGCTTGGAAGATACGCAGGTGCTATAGGTGCCGCACTCTCACTAAGGCCTAAACAAAGTAATCCTATAGTATTTGACTGATTATTAAAAGGACTTTTTAAAGAAGTCCTTTTTTATTTGACTTTTTTATTTCTTTGTGCTAGAACTTGTTCATAAGTAAAGCTATGAAAGTGTGTTATATATGAAGTTTTATAGAAGAAACGGTGAATATATACATTATGAAATTTGTGGAGAAGGTTTTCCGGTTGTTTTCTTACACGGTAACAACCTTGAAAGCGGATACTTTAAAAAACAAAGAGTTCTAAGTAAATACTGCAAACTTATATTTGTGGACAGCTTGGGACATGGCAAATCAGGAGATATTTTGGGGAAAATAAGCTTTTCTTATCTGGCAGACAGCCTTGAAGAGCTGCTCTCACATTTGCATATAGAAAAGTGTTTGCTTGTAGGACATAGTGACGGTGCAAACCTTGCCATAGAGTACGCAAAACTGCACGGCAAAAGAGTTGCAGGTATTATTGCAAACAGCGGCAATATCTCATTTGACGGTTTAAAGTTTTTACCAAAATATGCCTGCTTTTTTGAAGAATACCTCTACAAAGCTCTCGGCATATTTTTCCCTGTTTTCAAAAGAAGGTCTATGGTATCTCCTCTACTTCATGAAAGTCTTGATATATCAAAAGATACCTTCAAAAATGCAGACTATCCTGTCATCGTTTTAGTAGGTGAGTGCGATATGATAAAGAGAAGTCACAGTATCTCTATATCAAAACTCTTCCCACACGGAAAGTTTATAGAAAGAAAAAATCAAGGACATAACATTCCTAAGAAAGACAGTACCTACTTTAATAAGACTGTTTATAAATTGGTTCAATATATTTCAAGGAGGTAGGATGCGCAGTATAATCTCATTCCTAAAAAAATACCAAAATATCCTAAAGGGTATACTTTTTATATCAATACTTATTCTGGTAATTATAGAACTTTTCCATATGGGAAAGACTATATCATTCAGTGCCGTAAAAAAGATAATAGAGCATCTCTCACCTCTTCAGGTCTTAAGCCTGTTTATCTTCGGAATACTTGCGGTATCTCCGATGATGCTCTATGACTATATACTGACAAAAGAACTTGGCAAAGAGATTTCTGTAGGCAAGCTTATTGAAAGCAGCTGGACGATAAACAGCCTGAACAACCTTATCGGATTTGCAGGGCTTGTTGATGTAGGACTTCGCTACAGCTATTTCAGTGAAAAGGAAAAAGAGGGCAAGACAATGCAGGGCATATCAAAGGTAATGCCTTACTTTATGTCGGGACTTTCTTTGCTCTCACTGCTTTCAGTGTTTTTTATCTTTTTTTATGCAAAAAATGACACACTTAGACCTTACAGCTTTGTCCTTATCATTGCCTCACTTATACTTCCTGTTTTACTTATACTTTCTACCAGAAAAAATATGGATTACTTCGGAAACTTAAGCGGCAAAAAGATGTCGGCACTTATAGTAACATCTTTACTTGACTGGAGCTTTGTATCGTTATTTTTCTTCTATGTCGGAAGAACTTTGGGATATGATGTTTCATTGGTGAATATACTTCCATTGTATTTTATCTCCATATGCATAGGAATGGTTTCTATGATACCGGGAAGTCTCGGAAGCTTTGATCTTATGATGATTAGCGGACTTTTACATCTGTCAATCAATCACAATGAAGCTGCAAGTTGGCTCTTACTCTTTAGAGTTTTTTATTATATAATTCCGTTCTTTATCGGACTTATCCTTTTCTTAAAGAGCATGGGAGGTCAAATCAACGATAAGTTTTCCGGTATTCCGAATAAGCTTTCAAAACTTGTAAAGCAAAGTGTAAGCCACTTTATGGCAAATTTCTTCGGATTTTTTCTGATGGCGACAGCCATCCTTCCCGACAGTATACACTCCATACCTATTATCGGAAAGATGGATCCTATACATGGTCAGCTGCTTTTCCAGTTCCCAAGCTTCTTACTTGGAAGCTTATTCTTCCTGCTTGGAAGGCTGTTAAAGAGACGCTCACAGTTTGCACTTTGGTTTGCCGCCTGTTTGTCTTTTATAAGTCTGATTTATATAAATATCGGAGATATTTCGGTTTTCAGCAGCATATATCTGATAATATTCATCCTTTTGGTATTTTCAAGGAGAAAGGATTTGGACAGGAAATCATTTTTCTACCCTCCTGAAGACAGATTAAAAGATATAGGATATATTATAGGCAGCTTTGCACTCACATTCTTTCTTATGTATATTTCAAGTAAGAATACAGGACATGAAAGTCTGGGATATATTATCTTCCACAGCAAAGTCGGTATGGAACACGCTACTAAAATGCATTTTTTTAATGTCTTTTTTACACGTTTTTTACATCTGTTCATCTACCTTGTCATAATAGCACTGTTTTATATTGTAGTGGAATCACTTGCAAAGGACAGGCATTTTTCATTCGGTGAGAAGTTTGATAAGGTCAAATATCAAAATTTTTTGCAAAGTTTTGATAATACAAATCTGAACGCCTCACTTGCATTTTTGGATGACAAACTGCTCTACTACTACACTGAAGATAATAAAGACCTTGTGGTATTTCAGTTTGCCTTGGAGGACGGCAAGGCTATTGTTATGGGTGACCCGATAGGTAAAAAAGAATACTTTAAAAATGCAGTCACCAAATTTATAAATGAAGCCGAATCTAAAAATCTTATTCCGCTTTTTTATGAAATCGGACAGGAATTGACCTTACTTTTGCATGAGCTTGGATATGAGTTCATGAAATTCGGTGAGACTGCCAAAGTAAATCTTAATGAATTCGGACTTGTGGGAAAATCCGGAAGAAAGTTTCGTGCCATTATAAACCGAGGCGAAAACTCAGGATACAGCTTTAAGATAGTGAATCCTCCGTTTTCAAATGAATTTATGGATGAACTTGAAAATATTTCAAATTCTTGGCTCTCGGGCAGAGAGGAAAAGGGATTTTCACTCGGCTTTTTTGACAGAGACTACCTCTCATTAGCGCCTATCGCCTGTGTACTTGATGAATCAGGAAAAGTACAGGCATTTGCAAACTTCCTTGTATGCAATACCGCCACCGAATCAAGTATAGACTTGATGAGATATGACCCGCAGACTGAAAGAAACGGTATTATGGACTATCTCTTTGTACAGATTTTTCTTTATATGAAGGAAAAGGATGTGATGTACTTTGACCTTGGAATGGCACCGCTGTCCAATGTGGGGCAAAACGACCACAGCTTTGTCGAGGAAAAACTTGCCTTTTTGGTATACACATTTGCAACACGTTTCTATTCATTCGGCGGCCTTAGAAAATATAAGGAAAAATTTGCTCCTACCTGGGAAGCAAGATACCTCTCCTACCCTAAAGACAGCAACCTCTTATTTAACCTGCTAACCCTATATAAAGTAGACAACAGGCAAGTCAAAAAGATATAATTAGATACTTATGTAAAATCTTAACTACAGTGGAGCAACAGAAATCACATCGAAGGACTCTCAAAGTGACAAAACTTATACTTCAAGTGAAAGTGATCAGAGTGCTATTTTAGTTTCTACTTCTGATGATGTATCTATCACTAATCCTACAGTTACAAAATCAGGTGATTCAGATGGTGGAGATAATTGTAACTTCTATGGTTTGAATGCTGCAGTTTTGGTGAAAGATGGGTCTAATACTACTATTACAGGTGGTGACATAACTTCTGATGCAAAAGGTTCAAATCAGGTGGCGGTGTGACAAAAGCATCAAATCTTGATATTACTACAAGCGGACAATCATCTGCTGCTATTCGTACAGATAGAGGCGGTGGCAGTGTCACTGTAGATGGCGGTACATATACATCAAATGGTCTTGGCTCTCCGGCTATTTATTCTACAGCAGACATTTCTGTATCTAATGCCACATTAACATCCAATCTTTCAGAAGGTGTATGCATAGAGGGTTTGAATTCTATAAAGCTTGAAAACTGTGACCTTACCGCTAAAAATACAAAGCAAAATGGTAATGCTACTTTTTTAGATACTATTATGATTTACCAGTCAATGTCCGGAGATGCAAATAGCGGCACAAGTAGCTTTAGCATGAGTGGTGGAAGTATTACCAGCAAGAGTGGTCATGTATTCCATGTTACAAATACAGATGCTGTCATTACTCTAAATAATGTCACAATAAAGAATGAAGATAGCAATAATATATTACTTTCTGTTTGTGCAGATGGTTGGAGTGGTGGCTCTAATATTGCTACATTAGATGCTACATCTCAAAAACTCAGTGGCTTAGTAAAAGTAGGCAATGATTCAACTCTCACCATGAATCTAAGTTCTAATTCAAATTTTGAAGGTACAATAGATGGTAATATCAGCAATGCTTCCGGTATCAGAGTTTCAACTGAAGTTGGAAATGTTTCTGTTACATTAGATGACACAAGCACTTGGACATTAACTGCTGACAGTTATGTGACAAGCTTCCATGGTAATTCACAAAATATCATAAGTAATGGACATACACTGTATGTAAGTGGTACTGCACTTACAGGTACTAAATAATTGCAAGTATTTTAATTCATAAACTATAAGAGTGGGCCAGGCCCACTCTTATTTATATATCACTATATATAATTTAACCTCAATCCTTAGAACCTCTTACCCAGCGCAATCCCCATCCAAATGCTTTATCAAGTTCTACGTGGCCACCATAAAACTTCACCACCTTCTCCATAGAAAGTGACTGTCCATCACGGTTTTCTAAAAGAGCTATACCACACATAGTTAAATTTGAGCCATATTCATCCATCTTCACTATAATATCTCTGCTTCCCGGACATTTTACTGTGACAACACCATTAGTCTCATACCAGTTGGCTGCACCTTCATATATAAAGGTATATACCAGCATTCTTTTAATCTGTGGAATCATTGCACTGTTTACTCTAAGATTCTCACCATCTACTGCTAAACCTGTTCTATCATCTCCATCAAGAGAAATATATGGAGGATTAACCAAGCTACCAAAGCAATTCCCAAGTGCCTGTACTACTCCCTTTCTACCATCTTGCAACTCATAAAGACAACCAAGGTCTAAGTCTATGCCATTTCCAAATCCTTTATTTTGTGGCTGACTCCAGTTTAAGTTTATTAGTATTTCTCCACTGCCTTTTTTTAAGCTTACCTTATGACCCTTCTCAAGTACAATAGCACCTCTATCTCTATCCTGAAGTTCAAGGTTCACTCCATAATTCATACAAAGTGCTTTTAGTCCGCCTTTGAACCCACTACCTACGGCATTGAATTTCCACTCATTCTTATACTTATATATTTCTCCAACTACTATAGAAGCCTCCATTGAAAAGTCTTCGCCTAAATCATATCTAAGTATCTCATTATTGTTTGTAGTATCCAATATATGGATATAAGCATTGCTGACCTGACCAAAATTTTGTCCTCTCTTATCAGCATCATAGATAGTCACTGCAATAACAATTCTTTCAATGTCGCTTGGTACCATCCTTAAGTCTACGTAGACTTGTTCATCATCACCCATAGCACCACCTGTCAAATTGTCGCCCATATGACAGACACTTCCTGATGAATGCTTTAGATTCCCATAATAAATAAAGTCATTATTTGAACTTACCCTGCCATCAGCTTTCAAAAGAAATGCTGTTGCATCAAGGTCGAAGTCATATCCGCCACTATACTTATTGGTATCCCAACCTAAACCAACCATAAGTTTACTCAACCCCGGATTTCCCTTTGTCAAATCTACCTTCTGACCTTTTCTTAAACTTAATGCCATAATATAATCCCCTTTTATTTAATAATTTATTAGCTAAATATTATAATATAACATCCTACTTATCCACTTTGCACTGTAAAGTATATCATCTTTACAGTGCAAGAAACAGATACCAACTCAAGTCGTTTGTCTTCCAGAGCCAAAGCTTCTATTCCTTTTGTGGACCAAGAAAGATACTACTCTATATTCTGAATAACTCCTGTAAAAAGAATTGAACCGTCAGGAGCCGCCACTGCAAATACAAAAGGTCTGTCAATAATAAAATCCACCTGATTCTGTATTATTCCTGCGCTCTCCATCATAAGTGCAGTATACGCCGCACCTGTAACACCTTCCTCATCTATCTTTACCATGGTGGCATGCTCTGCTCTGCTTACATAAATATTTTCAACTTCTTTTGTAAGTGGAGTGAAATCTGCCTGTTTGTCTGAAAGCACATCTGTAATTCCGATATTCTTCAGACACTCCAACAGATTTATTTTAGCCGAATCATTGAATTTTGGAACTGTCAGATGCACCAATGCCGAATTACTTTCCACACTTGCAGGTTCCATACAGATTTTTATCATTTGTGGATCTGCTGCAATATCCTGTGCTTTATAACCTTCTTTCGGCAGGAAAAAATACATTGCACCACTGTCGACAAGGCTCAATCCTACAGCCTGAAAATGCTCTGTTTGATACAAATTTGTCATAACATCATTGTTCATCATAGGAACCGACTTATCCCCTGAAAGCCCATGAAATATTCCATCATTTGTTTGCTCCTTTGGGAATTCCTTATCCCAAGATGCCTTGTAATAAACGGTTGAAATAAGTGCCAACACCGATTCCGGTTTAAGTTCCAATTCTTTTGTATACTCTTTAAGCAATCCTCCTGTATGCTCATCAGTCCATTTTTGAAGTTTCAGATTCATTGACTTAGATCCCATCTCACCGCTGTAAGATGAAGCATGATACTCCGTTGACAGCCTTTTTAAAGTATCTTCATTATACCCTATACCGCTTTTTAACCATATAGAATTTGCCAACATACTCTTTAGTGCAGGTGTATCCACATAATTGGCATCCCATATCGCTTCTATTCGCTTATTTAAGACATCCATATCCTTTACATTAAGCACATCAAGTATTTGCTTACGTGTATTTCCATCTGTCACTTCAGCCAGCATGGAAAGTGCTATATAAATATTCAATGGCGAACATACTGCATTATGATCTGAGGCATCTGATAAAAGTTCCTTCTGTATCTGTTCATAGTACTGTCCCATCCCTTCCTGCACAGTTTGTGAGTTGTGAACCTTTTCTATATAATCCTCCCACCATTTCCAGTGATCATCTCCGTTTATAAACTTATTAACATCTGTTCCCTCCGAAACCGGATTCGGAATCACAGCTTCAACAGATTTTATGGATTTATCAGATTCAGTAACACTTTTATTTTCTAACTGTGTACCTCCCTTTTTACAGGCACTAAGCATAGTCATTGCCGCCAAAAATATTCCTACAATTTTTTTCATCCTCATACTAACCTCCTTTTTAAAATAATAATAACTTCCCAAATTATACTGTTGGCTTTAACAAACTCATTACAATCTCATATCCTTAGGGAAAGCTTCCTTTCGCATAATCCCCCACATTTCTTCTACAGAATATGGATTAAGCGAAAGCAGCAACTCATATGTATCATAGGCATTTTTAACCTCTCTTATTTCATTCGGATTCCCAAGTATTCTCTTTCCGTCAAGAATAGCTGTCACCTGCTCTAACAAAAGCGAGTTTTGCTCTATTGCAAGTGACGAATGGATTGTTCTTATTCTGTTTTCTTTTTTCAGATGTGGACTCAAATTTCCATGAGAAAGTACCGTAATTCTTCCTACTTGTTCACATATGGTTGCTACAAGGTTTGTAATCCTGTCAGTCATATGAAAAGGCGGCTTATATTCTCCCATCTTCTATGTCCTTTCTGTCTAATTTTTCTAAAAACTCTCTCCTACCAAGTCCATAACCACATGGTGGCGCCAAATTTCTTCACCGCTGCCTTCATCATATGCCGCAAGATAATAATTTCTGTTCTTGTCATACTTTTTATCTTTGAATCTGAAATTCATACGGAAAATTCGCTTTCTTGCATCAAGCTCTCTGCTGTCTGCAAAAAGAGTAGCTTCGTTTGATATCTTCTCATTATCATCAGAGATAAAATAAAGCTTGTATGTAGTCGCCTTGACAGTATCGCTTACAGCTTCAGACTGGATAAATTCAAGTACGGTAACATTGCTTGTAATCTTTTGCACCATACTGACAAGTGCTATCTGTGCATTCCCCGTATCAATATGACCGCGCTCCATCTTAATATTCAGCACAGGAATAAGCATTTCCTGCGGAGACGAGCCTCCATGTACAAAGTTTTGTCCTCCTCCGGATACCTTAAAAACATTACTGCTTATAGGAAATGATACCACCTTGCCGTCTTCATTTCTTAAAATTCTGCCCATAGAAACATTTTCTATGCCGTCTTCATATATCGCCTCATAAGATACTATAAATCTGCGGTTTACAAAAGCGTTCTTATCTCTTACATTTATCTTGTCGCTCTCATTAAGCTTATCTCTTTTATAGATAAATCCGTGGTCGGCCGTTACAATAAAATGGTGAGTGTTGGCATTTGAAGATATTCGGCGAATCAAATCTGCTATCTCATTTACCGCCTCTTTGCAGGCTACGAACACCTCATCCTCAGTATTTGCCTTATCTCCTCTTGCATCAATCTGGTTGTGATAGACATAGACCAGCTGCTTTCCGGTAAATACATCTCTAAGTTCCGACTTTTTCATGTTTTTAATATCGTCAAACTGTACACAAATACCGTTATCACAATATCTTTGCAATATGTTCTGCCTTGTAAGCAGGTTGTCACAGCTCATACCGTCTACAAGCACGGTATAATCATCACTCATTGTAATGCTCTTATGTGGCAATAATGCCGCCATTCCAAGCCTTGTATAAGAAGGCAATACACTCAAACTCGTATCAATCCTTATATTGCTCTTGGGATCGTCCGCTAATGTAGTATAAAGCTCATGTCCCACCTCATAGCGAAGCGCATCCGAAATTATGACAACCGTTCTGTCCTTAAGACCTCCGATATTGCTGTCATAAAAGTCTATTTGCAAAGGCAACTTACCGTATGCATTCTCCTCCAAAATACCGCTGTTCCACTTTTGCAAAAGCTTGTCAAGGTATTCATTGGCATATATATTCTCTACAAGTTCACGCAGTCCCTCAAAATCCTCACTGTCATCAAGACCGTCATAATCATAATAAAAATGTCTGTAGTTTTGATCTATCTTATAGTCGCTTGTCTTATACTTTTCCAAAATATCGCTAAAGCTGTCAGGACAGGTATACTTTGCACTCACCACAATATCATATGCACTGCCAAGCATATGATAAATCTTTCCCGTACTCTCACTAAAGTGCATCTTTGATCTGATTGAAACGACCTCTTTTATTGAATGATTATCAAGCATTGCACCTGTATCCTCTGCAAGCAGACGCTCTTTTATCCACCTTATAATAATCTTATCAATGCATACAAAGGTATCACAATACAATAATTCTTCAGGCAAAAGATTCTCAAATACTTTGACTATATTTAACTCATTTGAAACAAATTCCGACAATTCATTGTATCTGTCCTTATACAGTACACTGTTTTTAAGATTATCCATAAATGTGATGATATTTCCGCTCTTATGAGATACCATACTCTTTAAACTCTCAGGAAGCTCTCCTGTGATGCTTTTTGCGGTATAAGTGACAAAAAGAGTCAAAACAAAGTTTGTCAGAGACGGTGTATTGTCAATATATCCGAAATGTCTTTCACACAGCTTCCAAAACTCACTATGCAAATCATACTTTTTGAATGCGTCAATAAATTTATTCTCTTCACATTCTCCGTCACTTAAAACCGCTCTTACCACTTCTTCAAAAGAGCAGGTCTGCGTACGACAGATACTGCCAAGCATTCCTACAATTATGTTCTCTTCATTAAACTGTTCAATCTCAAGATCATAAAACCTCTGTGTTCTGTCCTTATTTGCAAAGAACTTGATATGCTTTTCAATGATATTTTTATACTTCTCGTCCACTCCGAGGTCCGCCATAAGCAGTGACGCTCTGTCTGCAAAAAATCTCTTTGAATACAGCAATGTATCTTCAAGATGATTCTCTCTTACATCGGGCTTCGGAAAAGGTGCATATATAAGATAATTGTTCTCCTTATCCTTTCGCTCCAAAAAGTACTTTGTATAAAACTGATTGTCAGGTTGCAAAAAATATACCTTTGCATTGTCAAGTTCTATATCCTTTATATCCTCTGCAAACTCGGCCTTGTCATCATACCAAAATACAAGCTTTCTCTTCTCTCCTCTAAACTCCTCATTCAGACGAGCGTTTATCTGTTTTAGGTTTAATTCCGCCATCGCTTTACTACTTTCCAATAACCTTTAAGTTATACTATTTTTCCTTATACATGATATTCTTTGAATCTGCCAGCACATCATAAAATTTGCCGTCTCTATCTGTCTGTATCTTTCTGTAGTTTACCTTCACACCGTCGTCAAGGTCAAGCTCTATACGACTAAGTGCAAGGTGAGCAATCTTCTCATCGTACTCATGACATTCCTTCAACTGCTTTTGAAGCTTTTCCTTTCTCTTTGAGGCAAGCGCCACCTCACGAGGGCTTTTTGCACTGTCAAGCGTACTTTGCATACGCTTACTCTCGCTCTCATAGATACGTTGTAAAAAATGCAAATAGTCGATACGCAGATTCCCGATAGTGTCGGCATTGTATCTGTGCAAATATATAAGCGCCTTAAAGCCGTTTTGCTTTCCTGCATCAAAAAGCCAGTAAATCGGTCTCTTACCTGAACCTGTTACTGAGTAAGTACTGCAATGATCTTTAAAGAAATCGTTTAAAAAGTAATTTCTTATAATTTCACGGCTTGTATTGCCCTTACCGCCAAGTGCATCAGCTATAAAGTCAAGATTTGCTTCAATTGTGGACTCACCGTAGACTGCCTTTAGCCAAGTGCAAAGCCTTGTGACTATATCATCATCAAGGTATTCTTCATCTGTAATCGGAATAATATTGTTATCATCAGGCTTAAAGGTAGTATATTTTGAATCATCCCACTCTCCGCCTGCGTATGCCAACCCCTCTACATCAAGTGAGTAGCGTCCGAACATACATCCCACAGCATATGAAAGCAGTGATACCACTTCATCACGCTTGGTACGAACATAGTTTGAGCCTTTCATAGACTCTAGTATATCCTCCTTGGTATCAAATATGCGATGCACCGTAATATCCTTATCCGCCACATCGGCAGCAAGTTCATCCTGCAGACCGTAGATATCTATAAATATACGGTTCAGCTCCTCTTCATTAGCTTTCAGATTATTGAAGCGAGATTCACACTCATCTACCCATGCACTGTAGCAGTCGGCAATAAGAGTTTGTGAGCGGTTAGAATTATTTTCTACAAGAACCGGCTTTACAAGGGGGTGAGTCGCAAAATCCCATGAGGTTTCATAGGAATCCCAGTCGGACCGGGAATATTGAAGACATCTGTTTACTAAGTCATCCACATCTTCCTTACACATTTGGATAAATGGCATAACCCTAATGTCTTTAACCTGAATATTTATAGTTGGATTAACTATCTTCTGCATATACTCAAATATTTTGCTATTTAGTAATCCAATCATATAATCCAAATTATTATCATCTTTTAGAAATATACTTGACCCTCCTACATCGAAGGTCGCATTTGATGGCAATAATCTAAAACTTGGATTATTAGAAATTAAACTCCATGTTATACCTACTTTATACCAAAGATACTCCGGAATAATTCTACAGATTTTATCCCTTCTATAAAACTCTCTTGATTCTTTTGACCAATCCACTACTTCTGATATATTACCATACCATTTTCTATAGCCTCCACCCTTAGCATAAAATAACCATTTTTTATCTACACCAACATTTGACTTTTTAACTTCCCAAAATTCACGAACAAATTTTGCATTATTACCCGTTTTATTTTGACCATCTGAAATAGTAAAATCATATAATAATGGATTTAAAAAAACCGAATAAAAGCTATTTGTTACCCAATACGCCACCGGTTCACCCGGTATCTTTTTAAAGTTATCCTGCACAGTGACATATCTGTTTTCTCCGTCCAAAAACATCTTCTCTTTGCCTTGCTGTGAAGTCGGCTCTATAAGTCTGCAGTAAGTTCCCCTATAGTCTTTTATATGCTCTATACATCGTACAAATGCAGTCACCTGCACCACTTCACCGCCGATTTCTTCAAAAGCCCTTGCTCCAAGATGTGCCATATTTATAATTTCACTTTGCATCATCTTCTTTCTAAGCTTTTCAAAGCTTGATAAGAACATCCATGAATGCTGCGTTATCATTGCCTGATAACCGTTCTCTCCTGTCATCTCACTGCAACGCTCTATAAATACCGCAAACAAATCAGATTTGCTGTCAGGATAATTTTCCTTGATATAGGCATTCAGCTTAAGACTTAGATTACTTGTTCCTGCATACGGCGGATTTGTAACCACAGTATGATACTTATCTGAAAGCACCTTGCCCACTGCAATTATCTGTCTAAGCTCTTGTATAGTTTCTTCTATGCCAACAGTGTGCATACTTATCTGTCCGTCAGGCTCACTTTGTGAAATGAACTTTTCAAGCAACTCTGCGTCAAATTGCTCCACATTAAGTATTGAACCGTACTCCTTGGCGTCTTTAAATTTATCCAACAAGATAACTATCTGCTCTAATGCCTTATTTCTTTCATCTTCACTGCATCCGCCTCCAAGGTAGTTAAGCTGCTCTCTGTTTATACCGTTGCTCTCCTTGATAGAGTAGATATTCGGCTTGTACTCTCCGTTTAATATTCTTCTGTTGTACTGCCTTGCCTTCATCATTATAGCAAAGTATGCCAACTGAAAGGCTCTGTCATCTATATCAAGCCCGTAGATATTATGCTCCAAGATACATTTTGCGGCGTCACGAGTGCTGTAACCTGCACTCTCATATATCTGTATCAACACATCAAAGGCATATACCAAAATATGTCCCGAGCCCACACAAGGATCTATTATCTTGATATCCTCAGGTGAGAGCTTGGCATACTCTTTTCTGATTTCTGTAAGCTGTTTTTCTACCTCGGCTTCCTGAGCCGCTTCATCAAGATAGTACTTCCAATTTGCCTTAATCTCTTCATTACCATGCCCCTCTACCCACAGTCTGCCGAGGCTGTTTTCCACCATATAGCGCACTATCCAGTCCGGAGTGAAAAGCTGTGTAACCGCAGGTATCTCTTCCTTACTTATCTTACCCTTTTTTGCAAATGCGGCGGCCTTCGGCTCACTGTTATAATATTGGTACAGCCATCCGATAATCTCTACCTGACCGCCCTTTTCTATATTGAAATCATCTTCTGCGATATCTGTTACAAGCTTATACACTACGCCGTCTCTGTCAATAACTGACAGATTCAAAAGCAGCTCCGTATAGTCGTCGGTCTTTTCAAAAAGCGCCGGCAATAGGGTATTCAGAGCATTACACTGTTTTATAAACAGGAGATTGAAAAGCTCATCAATATTGTTGTCACTCTTATACGTGTTTATTTTTCCTCTGTCATCATCACTAAGCTCAAGCTCCGCCTCAAAAGGATTTGTTACAATATCAGGCTCGTGCTTTCCCGACACTGATGAAAGTACTCGCATACGAGAAGGCAAATAGTCATTTACCTCCATAAATCGTATGGCAATAAGTCTGTTAAACCAGGTATAGGCAACCTCTTCAATTATGTATTTATATGCGGTTTTATAGTCTGTATCCGCTTCCTTTTTTCTGATTACTTCTACAAGTCTTTTTCTTTGCTTTATCTGATTTGTGCTTATAGCATAAGGATTGTCAGTCCCGATATCATAAAACTCTGTACTTATAGTAGACTGTGACAGCGCCTCACTGATTCCATCCTCATTTATTCCCATCAATGAAGCTTTATAACCGATATCCGCAATCAGCTTATTCCTCGCCCAAATCGCAAAGTTTTTTATGGATGTCTTATCCATCAAACTCCTCCCGTTTATGTATCCTATATATTTTTTATCTTAATATTTACTTTCTAAGCTTTAATATCTACTTTTCTATACTTCTGATTTCTACTTTTCGGCTTATCTGGTATTGTCATCTCAATTCTTCCTGCATTAATCAAAGGAACAAGATATCTTTCCCTGAAGCTCTTACTATCGGTAAGTCCGATATAATCCATCATATTACGTTTGCTCTGAGGCATACTGCAAAATTCAACCAATTCTTCCAATCTTTTCTCCAAATCTTGGGGGGTATCTTGGGGGGTATCTTGGGGGGTATCTTGGGGGGTACCTCCTGTCACCGGACCGACCGTGGCTGTAGAGGCTTCTGATAACGGAATCACTGTAATAAAAATATCCGCCTCTGTAAAAATAGGTCTTCCACCTGAATACAGCATTGTATACTTATAACTATTTCTCATACCGCTTCCAAGCTCATCAGCAAGTCCTATTTCCCTAAACACTTTTGCTATCACAGGATTTTTTGCAAAAGGTCTGAATGTATTCAAATTCAGATTTCCATGTCCGTGTGCAAGGTTAGCATTCTCTGTTATAATTTTATCACGTTCAATGACAAATTTTGGTACATATCCACCGGCAAAATCACGATGCATAAGTGAATTAGAGATAATCTCACGTAGTATGGCATCTCTGGCGCTTACTCTTTGTATTCCATCTAAAGTAAATACATCATTTAGGTGCTTCCTTCCAAATTCCATCAAACGATCATAACTTTCAATAAGGTTTGTAATTACAACGTCCCTGTCATCATAACGATCAACATTGAATACTCTAAAAATCGCATCTGTTTTATGTTGCGGCAACACAGACATAATACGATTATCCGTACCGAAGAGTAGAATTGCCGCCAGCGTAATTCCCTCTTTGTTTGTTTCAGGATCTTCAAGTATGAGCCCACAACTTCTCAACATCTCTTCATTTGTCATATCTACCCACGGATGATGCTCATTATTTACTCTTGTCATTCTCCTTGCTCTATCCATCAAATCTTGACGAAGAGCAGAAACCGGAACAGCCGGATAAACCTTGTTAACAAAATAAGTACTTTGTTTGCGTGCATATAAATTAAACACCATATCAGCATTATTTGTGATATCAATGTCAGACTCATTGTTTCGATCAAATATTTTACCTGAATTACGATAAACTGTTTTCCCGACCGGTATATATACATAAAGGACAATACGACCATCTATCTCATACTCCTCTATAGTCAAATATAGTGGTGGATAAATTTTACTTTCATTATTTATTGTAGCGACAAAGTTTTTCTTCATCTGTTCTACACAGTCTTTATTAACACCGATAATAGTACCATTATCCTTAACTCCAAGGAAAATATGACCTCCCTCTCGATTTGAAAAAGAACAAACTGTATCGTAAACATCTTTTGTTATATCTGTTGTTGACTTCTTAAATTCAACTGTAATCCCCTCACCCTGACTGATTAACTCCATCAACTCTTTCGGGAGAATCATAAAACTCACCCCTTTCATTTTTCTTATAATTATATTTACAATGTATCTCACTCAATATTCACAAACATATTACAACCATATTTTATATTTATCCATCAAGCTCCTCCCGTTTATAGTTGTATATTTATAACAGTATCCTCTTCAAGTTCTTTTAATATCCTTTCACGCAGAGATGATAAGTACCTGTCAATATCTTCCTTGCTCTCAAGCCTCCAAAGCATTGTACCTGTCATCTTCTTTATCGGGATGTTCTTGGTCTTTTTGACCTTGTACTGCTTACTTTGCTCTTCAATACTCTTTTTTACTTGATCGTCATCGACATCAATGCCCATCTGTCCGGCCTTTTCTTTCAGACTTTGCTCTATCTCAGCCTGCTTCTTTTTTGCAATCTGCTCATCAAGCATATCCATCTCACCCAACAGACGTGTCATCAAAGCTTTTGCCTTATCTTCAAGACCTCTAAGAGTTGATACATTGGTGGAACTCTCAGCTTCGTTTAACAACTCATCAAAACCTGCAAGATACTTTTGTCTTTTTTCATTTGCATACTCTTTTTCATTTAAAGTATCCGATATATATGTCCTGCACTCCTTGACGGACTCACATATAGGGTGCAACTCTTCATCCAGCACCTTGTTATACGCATCTTGGTACTGCTCCATAAGCTCAGGCAATTTGTGGATTTCCTTATACGGCATACTCATCTTCAAAATGTCACGCATCTTTTTTACGGTGTCCTCAAGTGCAGCGTCCACTATATAGGTCTTGCTGTCATCATAAATTCTAAGCTTATCTATAGCACGGCTGAATATCTCCTTTTGACCGCCTTTAAAGAATGCCTTTACAGGCTCATAGTCTTCATCAAAGTCATAGAAAAAATCTCTCATCTTTGAGATATGACCGAAAAATTCCAATGCATCACTTATCTGAATTGCAGACTGAAATAATCTCTTACCGTCATCTATGACCTTCTTTCCCGGATAATTATACTTAATATAATTTATTTCAAGGTCCTTTAACTCATTTATCATATCATTTGCGTGCCTCTTGAAATCAGCCATCATGGCATCCTCATCATCAGGCACTATAGGAGTATGGAATACCTCCTTCATCACATCACGGACTTCTTTTTTATCCTTTTCACTTACACGGATACGCTCTTCCATAAGCAGCTTTTCTGTAAAGGCCTTCTTTGTGATATAGTTTATTATCTCATCCGCACTCTTATTGTTAAGGTTTACTGACGCACCGTTTAATGTGAATGCAATATCTCCGACTTTGAATAAATATGCAATTATCCAATATATATCATCCTCCACAAATCCGTAAGGAGCTTTCATAAAACGATCTTTTACAGTCTTCATGGAAGTCTTCAAATGGCCTTTTGAATTCATAGAGATAAAGCTTAACACATCCTCCGTCGCATGGATATTTGCTACGGTACCTCCGTTTATCTTCATCTGATTGCCGGTATCAAAGAGTTTTCTTATGTCGGCCTCGCCCATAGCGGTATCTATATAAGAGAGCTTGTGGAATACTATCTGAACAAGGCGTCCTATAGCCTCATTCACCTTTGTACTCACTTCCTTGGAAGAAAGCCTTGCAATATCTCCGTTGACATAATATCTTGCATCCTTTAGAGACTCCACAAGATAAAGCCTTGCATTGGCATTTCTCTCATTCATCTCGTCATGCTTACTCTTTTTGATATTCTCATATTTTGCAAGCTGTCCCGATGTGGCATTCTTTCTTAAGAAGCGCTCTATTCTAAGGCTCATCGTCATCTCGTTCAAAAACTCGTCGTCATCCGGCAACAGTACTATGACTTCTCTGCCCTGTCCGGACATCATACGCAATGTGGCATCTTCTTTGACATCATACCAAGGTGTAAGTATACGAAGCCCTATATCGAAGTTCTGGTTGGACTTATACGGACGGTCATCAATATTTTGATTAAAACCGAATGAGTATCTGCCGTTAAATGACGGATATCTATACTTGTTTTCTTTTAAAATATCCTCATATATCATCTCACCTATCTTTGTGATGACCTCGGACATCTCAACATTTTCTTTTGCAATCTCATTGTTGATTTCCTGTTCTTCATCCGTCAAAAATATGTATAGACTTCCGTTTTTTTGTATAAGCATTTGGCTTATCAAGACCTTCAGCGCCTCTTCCACCCTTGACTTTAACTCTATTCTGTCATCATCTATATTTTCAACCATCAAGCTTGTGATATTGTCGATATTTGACTCAATCTGATCTACATACTTTATCATAAAAAGAGTCTTTAAAACATTGATTGTAAATACATCTCCGTCCTTATTTAAAGGATTGATTGCCGTATTGTCATACGCCTTTGATATAACTCCCTTATGGCTGTGGTCAAGGAAGTTTTCAAGTGCATCATAGAAGCGATGGAAAGGCACAAGTATTCCGATTTCATCATCCTTACATTCGGTTGCGGACTCCTTAAATAAAGCAAGCATTGAACGCTCACCTTCTGAAAGGTGCTTGCCTGAAGCTCCATGTGTACGTATAGATGTCAGCACACTTGCAAGCAGATTGAACTGATAAGGCACAAAAGGGTAGACTTCCTTAAAATCATTTTCATTTGCATACAGTTTTTTCTCAACGCCGTCATTAAATACAATCAAGTTTTTGATTACCGTAGCCTTTTGTTCATACAAAAGGCTGAGGGTTTCGGCTGCCGTTTCAGTCTTATCAAGTATTCTCTTTTTGATAACGGCGTCAACATTTGCACTTGAAAGTGAAAGTCTGGTATCAAAACGTCCCTGAATTTTTGAAAAATCATTTCCCTTTACCTTGGTTATTGAATCTATATCCTGTTGTGATGTGACAATCACCCATGCCTTGCCCATACATTCCTTGCCAAGCTCCTCGGTAACGGTCTGAAGATTGAGCATAAGCTTTGAGTCGTCTCCTATATACTGTCCAATCTCATCAACAAGGAATACTACATGGTGGTTGTTTCCCTTTTTATCAATATAGCTTCTTACTCTCTTTGCAAAGTCTTCAATACTTATAGTATAGCTTGTGGTTGCCTTCTCACACCAGTTTCTTGCCGCATCCTCACTCATAAAACCGATATCTGCAAGTGCATCCACTACACTGTCCTGAATAAAATCAAAGTCGGAGCGTGATTCTTCCCAAGTCTCTCCATACTCATTTTCAAAGCTTTCTTTAAATTCTTCAAACTTTCCGTCATCGTTAAGCTTTCTTTCAAGGTCGGCCAAATAAGGCATTGAGCCGCAAAATCCCTGCATTTCATTAAAGACCTTCAAAAATACATTGACTATGGCATCCTTATTTTGCTTTCCGCTTGACTCACTCTTTGAATCAATGTTAAAGAGGATAACATCTGAAGGAGTGGAAGCTGCAAGCCTCATATCTGAAAGTATTTTTTCATCCGTTATCTTTTTATCGTTCACAAAATAGTCATAGGCGTGCTTGTTTCCCACAGACTTATTGTCCAAAAGATAGGATAAAATCTTTAGAAAGTGAGATTTACCGCTTCCGAAGAAACCTGAAATCCATACACCCATCTTCGGTGTCATACCTTCAATACCCTTTTTGTAGGCGGCAAAAAAATCCGCAAAATGCTTTTGCAGCTCTTTTGTTACCACATACTCTTCCAACTCCTGTGCCACATTGGTCTCTTCGCCCTGTCCTACTATGATGACTCCCTGGATTTCACGGTCAATCTTTTTGGCAAACATATCCTTAATCTGCACTTTAAATCCTCCTATTTCACAAGCTTGAATGCTCTGTAATAATTATCGTCTTTTATCTCATCAAACAGGATAAGTTCCTGTTCATTGTACGTGCCCGGAAAAAACATCACCACAGGCGCTTTCACAAATGCCTGATGCAAGTTGTTGAGTACCTTATGTGAACGAAGTATAGGATAACATTTCCCAATACCGCACAAAAACACTACGGCATTATCCGGAGTATTATCTTTTATATACTGTACAATAACACTGTCGTCATCATTGAACTTCATAGAATTGCTTACAGCCTTTGTGATTCTCTCCAAACCCTTTTTCTTTTCAAAATCAAAGCATTTTTCTATAAAATTTTTATTTTCAAGAAAATCTATGATTATATCATACAGGTCAAATACCGCCAGAGTAAAATCATTTGCTCCGCTTTCATTTTCAGCTTTCAAATAAGCTATCCTCTCTCTGACTTCAAGCTCGTTTTCAGGCGGATAGTCAAACAGCCAATAGTTTACCTCATTTGCCCTTCCGGCACTTTTGCGAAATCCCGGCTTTTTTATGGCGGCTTCCATCATATCAAGTCGCTCTGTCAAATCTGTCATTATCTTACTCCATTCAATGCTTTCACACATACTTCCATATCATGTGTATTTAACCACTCCTCGACTGTAGGACTTAAGACAGGTCTTATAATCTTTCTGTCCGCCTTGCCCTTATCTAAAAGTCCCGCCTCACAAAGCATTGTCTTATAGTATGCTCCAAGGCGCTTTAGAGTGGCGGCTGTCCACTTGGCAACCCTTTCATCCTGAAGGCTTTTATCCTTAAAGAAAATCCTTATATCGCTGTCGGTTAAAGTATCCGCCCCCAAAATAAGTTTTTCACGAATCACTTCATATACAAACTCAAAAAACAGGCTGTCATAGGCAAGTGATGAAACCAGCACAAATATCTTTTGCATTGCAACATCACTTCTTTGAAACACTTCCACAAAACTTTTATCAAGCGTCCTAATTCTTCCCGATACTGTAACAAAAATCTGATTGGCACGGGCGGCAGTCGGCGCACCGAATATATTTTCGTTTTTATTCATCTCTTTGATTTCTTCCAATGTTTTACCGGCAGCAAGAAGCTCCACCACCTTGCGAAACTCCATAAACCAAAAAGACATCTTCACCGCACCTGCACTGTAAGGCTTTTTCTCCATAGCTTTCTCCCTTATTATAATATATTAGCTGTACGATCAAACGGACTTATATCCGTTTATAATAGACTCCAGATACTCAAAATCCTCTTCAAACTCCTCATCTTTACATAAGAGCCTTGCTTCATGTAAGCGTTTCCTTGCCTCTGTGGTGTCATTATTAAAAACTACATACATAAACACATCAAGTAATATAAAATACTCATAGTAATCATCAGTCTCTCTGTACTTGTCAAAAAAAGGCTTACTGTCTGTATACAATTCTTTTGCTCTCTCATATTTTTTGAGATAAAAACAGCAAAGACACAAATTCAACCTTCTTGCCATCTCCACTTCAGGCATCTTTTCAAGTGAACTTCCAAAATTTTCAAATATATATTTTGCCTCACCGTAATCCTTCTTTTTCATAAATGCAAAAGCCATGTTCAGTTTTGCCATTTTTTTGATATGTTTTGATTTTGTAGTCTTCTCTATAGCATTCAATTTATCAATGCACTCATCAAACTTACCTTCATCAAACAGCAATAAAAGCTTCTGTATTTTCTTTATATATACTACATTGTAGATTATATTAACCGATATAGCTCCAACAAAAATGATTACAGCCGATACTATATAGATTACAAAAACTTGCCTGCCGTTCAGTCCAAGTCCTATCTCACACGCTAATATTATGCTTGCGTATACGATTCCCATAACTAAGATACTCAAGAATCTCTTCATATTCTCACACCCCTGTAAAAAATTATAGCTGATATAATTTTGTATATTTATCTTCTATATAATCAAGGAAGTAATTTACATTAAATTCTTCTCCTGTTACCATCTTCATAAGCTTTGGTGCCTCATAACGGAAACCGTAGGTATGGATATTTTCCTTTAACCAATTCATTACTTCATCAAATTTATTATTTTCAAGCAGACTGTCCACATCCAAATCCTTTTTCATAGCGTGAACATACTGTGCCGCAAAGGCTGTACCAAGTGCATATGTCGGGAAGTATCCGAAGCTTCCGTCAGACCAGTGCACATCCTGTAAAATACCCAGCTTGTCATTAGGCACATCTATTCCGAGGTACTCCTTATACTTTGCATTCCATGTCTTATCAAGTCCTTCTGTGGAAATACTTCCGTCAAACAATCCCTTTTCTATCTCATATCTGATAAGTACATGAAGCGGATATGTAAGCTCATCAGCCTCCGTACGTACAAATGAAGGCTTTGAAGCATTGATTGCCTTATAAAAATCCTCAAGGCTTACTTTTTCAAGCTGCATCGGGAAAACTTTCTGCAATTTCGGATAATGATACTTCCAAAAAGCTAATGTCTTTCCGAGATAGTTCTCACACAGTCTTGACTGTGACTCATGCATTCCTGAAGATACACCTTCAGATAAAATCATTCCGTCATATTTAGGATTTATATTGTGCTCATAGTAGGCATGTCCCACCTCATGTACTGTTGAAAGTATTGCAGATGCTACATTGTCCTCTATATATTTTGTAGTTGTACGGCAGTCGTTCTCACAAGTCCATGATGTGAAAGGATGCTCGGACTCATTTTGATATCCCCATGAAGGATCAAAATGTAAGTACTTAAGAAGCTCATCCATAAATTTCTTTTGCTCTTCAACCGGAAAGCTCTGATGCAGGAAATCTTCATTTATCTGCTTTGCAGCTGTCACCTTCTTTATAAGAGGAACCAGTCTTTCTTTGAGTGCTTCAAAGAAAACATCATATTTTTCCACATCCATTCCCGGCTCATAGTCGTCAAGCATCTGATTATAAATACTCTTATCACTGTTTCTGTAGCCGTAAAGTTTCTTTTGACTTTCTATCACTTTCTTTAGATAAGGCTCAAATATCGAATAGTCGGCCTTTGACTTTGCAAGTATCCACGCATCAAATGACTCGTCACAAAGCTTCTTAAATGCCACATACTCATCTTTCGGTATACAAAGTGTGTCCATAGCTCTTTTATAATAAAGTTCTATTGCACGCCTATCTTCAGCATCTACTTCAGTGTCGTCCTTTAATTCCTTTAAAAGCTTTACCGTCTCGGGATCCGTCTCAAGGCTGAACAGTTCTCCTGCCAAATATGCCGACCTCTCATCTCTGTAAGATGCTCCCGCACTTGGTGCTACTGTCTGCTTGTCAATTCCAATAATATTTAACGCCATTTGGTATGCTGAACATTTAAAAATCCAGTCATGATATTTTTTTAAATTTTCTTTTGTAGTCATATTGTTCCTTTCCTTAAAAACTTTTATAAATTTTTATTGATACTCCGCTATTATAAAATAAAAAGACCAGCTCATTTAGCTGATCTTAAGTCTTATAAATAATCAATAGCCTAATAGCGACGCCAACACATGACGCTTACCTAGAAAACGGCACTAAAATAGGACTTACTGTTGATATCTCAATGTTAGCATATGCAATCAACCATGTCAATATAATACATTTTAAATAAATTCTTTTGCAAAAAGTTGTTATACTTTTATGTAATTTTCTCAATCGAATTGCAAATCATATAGTCCCTAAAATTACTTACACAGAATATTTCTTGACCGACTTTAATCACCTGAATTTACTTCTCCAATGCCTGCTCTATATCAGCTATTAAGTCACGGACATCTTCTATTCCGACAGACATTCTGATAAGGTCAGGTGATACTCCTGCCGCTTTAAGTTCATCATCATTCATCTGTCTGTGTGTGGTGGATGCAGGATGAAGTACACAGGTTCTTGCATCTGCCACATGAGTAACGATTGCAATAAGCTCCAAAGAGTCCATAAACTTAACTGCCGCTTCTCTGCCTCCTGCGATTCCGAATGATATAACACCACATGAGCCGTTTGGAAGATATTTTTTAGCCAGCTCATGCTGACTGTCATTTTCAAGTCCTGAGAATGATACCCATGATATCTTAGGATGTTTTTCAAGATGCTTTGCAATAGCAAGTGCATTCTCAAAATGTCTTGGCATTCTTAAATGCAATGTTTCAAGTCCAACTCCAAGATAGAATGAATTTTGAGGTGAAGGAATCGCTCCGAGGTCACGCATAAGATTTGTTGTCATCTTTGTAATGTATGCCCCCTTGCCGAAACTTTCTGTATACACTATTCCGTGGTAAGTTTCATCAGGAGTTGTAAGCCCTTTATATTTATCTTTATACTTAGTCCAATCAAAGTTTCCCGAGTCTACCACAACACCGCCAAGTGCATTGGCAGTACCGTTCATATACTTTGATGTTGAATGTGTTACGATATCAACTCCCCATTCAAAAGGTCTGCAAAAAATCGGTGTAGGGAATGTATTATCAACTATAAGCGGTACACCATGCTCATGTGCAGCTTTTGCAAACTTTTCAATATCCAAAATTCTAAGTGCCGGATTTGCTATAGTCTCGCCAAATACAAGCTTTGTATTCGGTTTAAATTTAGTAGCAAGTTCCTCCGCTGAAATATCAGGATCCACAAATGTAGACTCTATACCCATATTTTTCATTGTGTTGGCTATAAGATTATATGTTCCTCCATAGATAGCTGAAGAGGCTATGACATGATCTCCTGCACCTGCTATATTAAGTATCGCATAAAAGTTTGCCGCTTGTCCTGATGATGTAAGTATAGCCGCTACACCACCCTCAAGTTGACAAATCTTTCTTGCTACGGCATCATTTGTAGGGTTTGCAAGTCTTGAATAAAAATATCCGCTTTCCTTTAAGTCAAACAAATCTCCCATCTGCTGTGAAGACTCATATTTAAAGGTTGTAGATTGCACTATCGGAAGCACTCTGGGCTCACCGTTTTTAGGCTCATAACCGCCCTGTACACAGATTGTATTTATATTGTATTTTGACATTAGTATTTCTCCTTTTTATACATATATTTCGCAATGATTTTATGCAGGTATGCATCCCTTACTCTATACGAAAATGAGTATACTTTATTATTACAATAATATCAAATATATCATTTAATCAAAATGTTTTTATTGTTAAGTCAGACACAAATCTTTTCAAATTCCGTCTCAAGCACTTTATTTAATTCTTCTGTGGAACTTGTACCATAGGTTTCCACATAAGCCTCTGAAATCATATCTTTCACTTCTTTATTTATCATTTCATTAAATTTTTCCAATAATGATACATCACCTAATGCTGCTATCAATGTTTGATTGTCTTCAATGACTTCCTTACGATCAATGACATAATCCGTCAGATTTTTACAATAGGCATCAATTTCCAATGTATTCATATTCGTCTCAAAGGCTGCATAATCCTGCAATTTTTCGATAAATTGCTGTGATAATAATGTCTCATAAATACCCAACCATTTATCATGTGATGTATGCCACAACTCATTTTCTCCAAGAACTTCGTGGTTATTTACATAATATATTTCATCAAAATACTTTAATGAAACCGTGAACATCGAAAGTAATGCAAAAACAGAGAAAACAGTTGCTTCATTGTTTGCTGAAATATCTTTTTGGAATACGTTAATCAACAATGATAGTACATTATATTCCCTATCTACCAGGTCACGCATTCTTTCTTCCGAATAAGGCTGTCGCTTTCGTCTGCAATCAAGCATATCTGTATGATCCGCCAAAACTTTATTAAACTCATAGTCTATTTGTACATCTTGTCTCTGTTTTATCAGATTCTTGACTTTATCAATCTGCTGCCCGATTTTGGCACTCATCTTTTCAAGCTTTGCATATATAATTGCAAAACCTGCACATGAAGCACATAAATTTAGTCCGTTCAAAAGTAAACCTATTTTTTGTAAATTTGCAACATTTGCCATAAGTTTTAAATTCTTTTCATTGACGGCATTACTTTTATTGATTGCATTAAGTATGTTTTCAAGGGTTTCCTTATTTTGCAGTTCATTCTGCATCAAACCGTCCACACAAACCTTCTGAATCTTTGCAAACGTTTTGTTTTTATTTCTTATGGCAACTTCCATAAATCCGTTTTCATTCAAAAATTGCATCAGCTGTTCTATTGTATTTATATTTATCACTTCACCCATTGATACCCCCTATATTCTTTCATTTATTATTGTATAAAGAAGAATAACAGCAATGACAAATGTACATGTATCAATGCTATAAAGTTCTTTTATATTAAAGTATTTTTTCTTTACTATCAAAAAATCTTCCTTCATTTTCATACCGTTGATAACAGCATCCGGTTTTAATACATTAGACGAAAAATCAAAGTTATCGATTACCGAATAATTATTTTTTATTATCTCCATATACAGGCAAAAGATAATTCTGGAGTAATCAATCAAATTTCTTGTTGAAAGATTTCTTGAATTTTTTATTGTCAAAGCCTTCTCATAATACTTTGCGGCTCGCGGCGTATCTTCTTTTACCTGACTGTTTTTTTTAGCTTTAGGAACTTTTGCAATATTATTACCGACAACATAGGCTATACCTTTTGTATACGCCTCAATAAGCTTGTCAAAACTCTTCCCTGTTTTTATTGTAACCTTCTCAAAGTAATCACAAACCTTTTCTGAAAGTACTTCTTTTGAAACCTTATCCTCTTTAATAACAGAAAATGACAAATATTCCCCTACTAAAGCTTTTTTCAGCATTTCAAATGTATAATCGTCAAAACTGCCGAGCGTTTCAACCACAAAATCAATATATTCCAAAGCTTCACCTCTCTCTCATCATATGTATTCACATAACCTGTTTTTTACTTGCTATAGCCCATTATATTCCAAAACCCTTATAATATCTATTTAAAATGCAAAAAACACCTCGTTACGAGATGCTTTTTTACTGTTTTAGATTTTTTTATAATTCCATACTTTATAAAATCCGACTTTAATACCTGTACTGCTATAAATTACTTTTGTATTAAAGCTGAGTATATCTACTACCGAATTTTTATTAAGTACTTGTCTGACCGTGGATATAAAAGTTATAAACTTTCCGGTTTTTTTTTAAAGTGCATCCTTCGGGCAATTCTTGACACATTCCATACACAGAATACATTCTGTGCCGTTTGCTCTCTTCCGTGAATTATCGGTAACATCAACATTCATCGGACAGATTCTCTTGCATTTACCGCAGTCAATACACCTGTCCTTATCACACCTTATCCGTAACAGCGAAAAATAGCTCATCGGTTTCAGGAATATTGTAATCGGGCAGATATATTTACAAAATGCCCTATTATCCTTAAAATAAAACGCTAAAGCTATACCTATCCCATAATAAGCCAAATTTCCAACAATAAACGCCCAAAACATAATTCGTCCAAGGTTTCCGACCTTCGCCAGAAACATTGCTGCAACAAACATCAGAGACGATACAAAAGTGATGTAGCGAATCCATCCTATTTTCCTTCTCGGCTGTTTAGGCACCTTGTAGGGAAGAAAGTCAAGCACCATCGCCGTCCAACAGGCATATCCGCACCATCCTCTTCCGAACAGCAACGGACCGAATATTTTTGCTACCGCATAATGTATCGTTGCCGCTTCAAAAACGCCTGTGAAAAGATAATACCAGAACCCTTCTATCTGCATATTTTCATTGCGAATCAGTCCCAGATAAAAGAGCATATACAAACCTACCAGTAGCTGGACGATCCGACGGGCGTGCTTATACTTTCTAATAAACAAAAATACACCAAATGATATAGAGATTCCAATATAGCTGAAGTTGAAAAGGTAGAATATATTATCCTTCGTCAGCCACAGCACAACTGCTACCGTTTCAAATATCACCGGCATCATTATAATCGGCCAATATTTTTTTAACATTAAATCACCTTCCAATATCCGTTTTCCTTGCTTTTCATTATGTTTGTTATAAGATTATATATTCCTCCATAGATGTCTGAGGAATCTATAACATGATCACCTGCATTTATAATATTAAGTATGGCACATAAGTTGGTCTCCTAAGCTGATGATTTTTCAGTATGCAGTAAATCTCTTGTTTTTGTCAAGTACAGTCATATTCACCATTTCTTCATTTGTCAATTCAATGTTGAAAAATAAAATTACAGCAGTATTGTTATTTTGTTTATATAGATATTGATATTCTCTTATCCCAAAATTACATCAACACAACTTATCAGGATGGGCATACGCAAATCTTACAATAAGGCACTTGTTCTACCGGCATCTTAGCCGGTAGAACCTCTCATTTTAATTTGTACTAAATCTTGACATAGGAGTATTCTTCTTCATTCATAATGTCACCTCAAGTTTATTTTTTTAGCCTAAATCTTTCACCCTCATATACTCTTATCGGATTTCCTCTAACTATCTCGGTATGTTTACTCCATGCATTGTTCTTACTTTGTTCAATTTGGGAAGTATTCTTGTTTTTTAAAACAATGGCAAGTTTTCTAAGGGCATCCTTCTTATTCATAAGCTGACTTCTTTCCCTTGTTGAACTTATCCTTATTCCTGTAGGAATATGAATAACCCTCACTCCGGTTTCCACCTTGTTTACATTTTGACCTCCCGGTCCACTTGCATGAAATTTCTCCACTATAATATCCGCTTCAGAGAAGTTATCATCTACATTAACTGTTTCCGGAATAATACTAATATCCACAAACCAATTCTTTCTTTTATGCTCAGGCCTATAGCGACTTTTACAGATCCAAAGCATGGTACCTTCAAGATATGATAAATCTTCATCAGATGAGAGCATCACTGAGTAAAAAGTTTCTTTTCTCTCACCCTCTACATAACTTAAAATCTCTAAAGACTGAAATTCCCTCATTAAAGCTTTACATATACCAAATACAGCCCTCTGACATTCCACCGGACCCATACCTGCACTTATTTGTAAAATCATTTTCTGTCCCCTCCCTTATAATTAAATATAGGAGTAAGAACATTTTCCACCTCTACGGTATCTTTTATGACTTCTTTTATATAGTCTATTCCTCTATATGCAAAAGGTGCTTCATCCAAAGTATCCTTACTTATACAGCTTGTATAGATACCCTTCATTTCTTTTTTGAACTCGGAAACCGTATGTGAAGAATTTACTTCTCCTCTTGAAAGTACTCTTCCGCTTCCATGCGGTGCCGAATTATTCCATTCTTCGTTTCCAAGTCCTCTTCCAAGTAAAACACCTTCCTTCATATTTATGGGAATTATTACCTTTTCATCCAACTTCGCTGAAATGGCACCCTTTCTTAATATAGACTGATTTCCTGAAAAATCCACATAATTATGAGAACATGAAATTTCCTCAATTACCTTCCACTTCATCTTTTTTATAATCTCAGCAGCAATTATTTTTCTGTTTAATATTGCATACTCTTCAACTATTTTTAGATCATGCAGATAATCTTCCATCAAATATCCGCTAAGGTAGGTCATTTCAAAGGGAATATCATTTATACCTTTTCCTTTCAGCTCATCCTGTCCGGCTTTCATATAGTACTCAGCCACTTCTTTTCCAAGATGTCTGCTTCCCGTATGTACTATAAGATAAACTTCTCCGTTCTTTGCTACATCCAGCTCAATAAAATGATTTCCACCACCTAAAGTACAAAGACTGAGCAACGCTTTTTCAGATCTTATATGTGAAAAGCATTTAAGATTATTTAATTCAATTCTGTATGCATATGCATGTACATCTTTTCTTAAAGCAAATCCTACCGGAACATTATCTCTGATTACGGTATCCAGCTTCATAAAATCATTTCTTATTTTACCAAGTTTTACCGCAAGCATACCGCAACCGATATCTATTCCCACTAAAGATGGTAAAATCTTTTTTCCCACAGTCATTGTAAGACCTATAGGACCTACCTTTCCCGGGTGAACATCAGGCATTACCCTAATCTTTGCTCCCTGTGATACTTCATTATCACAAATCATTTTCACCTGAGACTTTGCCACTTCTTCCACCATGGACTTTTCCATAGTTTCATCACACATAATATACGCCTGTGCGTATTTTCCATTTAATTGTATCAAAATAAAAACCTCTGTTTTCTTCTGTTTCAAAGGCTTTATCGTTCATTCTCTAATAAAAAAGTTTTAGAATAATAGACAGCGAACAACTATGCCTCTGTAGTTTATAGTTCCACTTATTGTATTATTCATTGTATTCCTCATAGTCATTCTCCTTTCGATCGCTATTATTTATTTTAACTTTATAATTATATCATAGCATTTTTAAAAACACATCTTAACTTTCTTCTACATATATCTTTCGTGAAAATAACGCAACTATTATTGAAACCACACCAAAGATAAGTTCTACAAATATCAAAGGTACATGAAATCCGTTTAATATAACTATTAAAGTATCCGCCACAAAATGAATCAAAAGTGCAGCAATAAATAAATATCTTTTCCCATTAACACTTGACCATATTTCTTATCGACGTCAAAAGTGCTATTAATATAATTCCTCCAAAACCATAAATCGGCAAATATGGACTGAATAAAAAACCACTATTTACATATCCGACATGTGTTTCCAAAAGTCCTACCGGTACTTCATAAATCTATCCGAGAAATGCACATGCCATAAACATAAGAAAGATATCTCTAAGTATTTTTAATTTCATGTATTATCATCCTCCTCTTTTTTATATTGTATTCAAAAATTTCATTTATTTTATACATTGATTTTTCACATATATAGTATATATTATTTTTGGCACCAAATGTTCAAGCAAATATTCTTGCTTTAGAAATATATTATATAGAAGAAAGAGAGATATAAAAATGAATTTTTTAGAAAAAATCAGACCGAAAGAAAAGCTTAAGTATTTGAGATGGTTTGATATCCTTATTGTTACCTGTATTATGTTCGGTATTTTTATAGTAACTTCAACCCAACTTTTTATCGGCTTACTTCAGTCTGACCCACAAGCCATACAGGATTCAGCGGAATCTATGGATATTACCTCAGACGGTGCGGCCTATACCGGAAATTTTACATTGCAGTCGATTCTTTTAATTATTGCATTACTATATTTACTTATCAGAAACTTTGATTTTAAACAGTTGAAAATAAGATTACATTGGTCTGTGATTATTTGGGTACCTGTTCTTTTTTCAATTATTGGACTCTTTGGTGACCTTGTTAGTACAGTGAGTGGAGAATACAACTATTTTGATCCTTCATTGTTTAAATACATAAATCCTATAGAAGCATTAAATAAATTTCTGGCACTTTCACCGTTTGCAATAGGATATGCTTTTTTAAACGGATTTTATGAAGAATTTTTCTTTCTGGGTCTTTTGACTTCTGTAAAGGATGAGCATAAATGGTACGCTCTGGCTTTTTCAACTTTAGTCAGAGTATCATTCCACACTTATCAAGGTCTTCTTTGGTCATTAGTAATAGGTGTTGTATATGGACTCTTCTACTATTTTATGTACAAGAAAGTAATAAAGAATCTTTTACCATTCTTTTTGATGCATGCAATGACTGATATGTTCGGTTCATCACTTATATATCTGCTTATAAACTGGAATTATCAATAAACAAAGATGAATCCGAAACGGAAAAAAGACTACTACTAAAAATGTGGTTCGCATAGGAAAACCTTCCGAACTTCTAAAAACTACCGCTGACCCTCTGGCTTACGCTATAGATGGGGTCAAAAGATATAATGAGGAGGTGGCATTATAATTAATATTCGCCCTGTATCTGATCTCATAAATAAATTTTTGGAGATTGAAGAGACTGTTGTTAATTCCAATTCACCTGTTTTCCTTACTAAAAACTGTTATGGAACGATGGTTATCATGAGTGTTGAACAATACTCTGCACTCACAGAAAACATCGAGCATAAACTGGATGAAGCAGATGAGACCGCAGAGAAATCCGACGTCCGTTATTCTTCTTCTCAGGTATTTGGAAGGGTAAGGAGTAGGATAAATGAGCATGAGAAAGTATAAGCTGTCATTTCTTCCGCTCTTTGAAGCTGACCTGATAGAGATTACAGACTACATCTCCAATCGCCTGAACAATCCGGAGGCAGCACTTAGATTAGTGGATGATATAGAAATAGCAATTAATAGTAGTTTAGAAACTAATACAATATATACCAATACCGGTGAAATCATTGGGTTCCATAATTGAAAGCCTGATGCTGTAATCAGACCTGATGATCAAGTATCCATTTCAACAGATCACCAAAAGAAAGGCCTCCCGCAGCAATTTTCAAAAATGTATCTGACAAATCATGCTGTGTATAGCTGAGTTCGATCTTGTTAAGCGCAAGAAAGACAAGCATGGCATGTGCCCCAATACGCTTATTTCCATCAACAAAGGCATGATTCTTTGTAAGTCCTATGCCAAGACGTGCAGCCTTTTGCTGAATGGACGGATATACATCTCTGTCACCAAATGACTGGAACGGTGCATAGAGAGCAGATTCAAGTAGTCCCTCGTCTCGGACTCCTTCAGCACCTCCTGTTTCTGCTATCAGCTGAGCATGTAGAAGAATGACCTGTTCCTTGGAGAGAATAATCATTTGGCAAGCACCTCATACGCCTCGCGGTTCTTTTCAATGAGACGCTTTGACAGCGCAAGAATATCTTCATCAGATGCAGACTGTTCTCTCTGTGCCTGATTAAACTCAATCAAAAGGTACCGTGGAGAATTGTTTTTAAGAATAACTACTGAACCTTTCTCATCGACCATACGAGCTATACGGGAAAAGTTCTGATTTGCTTCCGTGATAGAAACCAGATTTTCAGTATTTACATTCATTTATAGAACCTCCTGTCTATTTGATGATTTTATTATATCTTATAAATAGGTTGATTTCAACCTATTTTAACCCGTAAAAAAGGCTCCTCACCACCGGAAACAACTCAATCTATTGACTGGAGTGTTTTTAATTATTGTGTGAATAAAAATCTATAATTGGTACTTTTTTATCTATCAAATAATTTCCGATTCCCAACTCTAACTCCCCAACTGAACGATTACTAAGAATTTCAGAAGTCATAGGAAATATCATTACAAAAGATTTATCCCATGCCTCACCTACCTCTTCAACTAATACAGTAGAACTTATTGGCCGTCCTTCTCTTGTCTTTCTATCAAAATTAATATCAAAACTTTTAGCAACCACACCTACATGCCCCTTTGTAGTAAATTTTATCCAGACTATATCAGATGGATTGCTAAGATTAAACTTTTTTTTATAATATCATTACTTGTAATCCCATTTCACATATTTCTGTTTTCTACAATCATATATAGGAGCATTCCATTTTAGTCCCATAGTCAAATTTCCATTATCTATAATTGTATGGATTGTATTATCTAATACAAAAGGTTCAAATCTTACATTCTTTTCACAGTACCCATTTGCAGTTCTTAGTAGTTCAATGAATTCATTTACATATGAGAATACTTTACAAATTTGAGCAGGCGAAAGATTTGACTGTTTTCTTGCCTCGTCGTTTCTTAATGTATCACCATAATATTTATGTACTCCTCGAAACTTTTTTCACCCCTCTCCATATAATCAAGTGTTTTTTTAATAAATTCAATACTTTTTGATACCTGTCATTGAATAGAACTAAGGTTATGGAGTGATCTTTACCTCATACAGGGCAGATATATAGTAATAATGGGTGCACCAAATAAAACGTCATCACTATTCGTTCTAAATGGCCTCGATGTGTACCCATCCCTATATGGCAGCTCACCTCTCATGTCCAACAGGATTATCCTCCTTACGGTGGGTCCTCACTTCCTTCGTTCTGCCTGTCCATAACCAGGGTGCCAGCTTAGCTATTCATCAGGGTCATGCCCTTTGGAGAAAATTCCTGCCGGCTACCAGCTCATTCTTTGTACTTTCATCACTGATCCAAACACTACGATTACAGCACCTTTCGGTGGACGCTTCCTATAATCATTATGGTTGTTCTTTATTGCTCGGTTATGCAGCCTTTAACTGCTCTCCCGGACGTCGAATATCTTTCAACATCTTTGATGCATCATAACTGATTCCCTTGGTAAGGATCACATGGAATACTCTTATCAGCTTACATGCTACTGCTATCAGCGACTGCATCTTTTTCAATGGATTCTTTTCCCTGGTGGTATAATATCTGTGGATTTCTTTGAATTCTTCATTCTTTCCCACCACCGATATCGCTGCCTCAAAAAGTAGATATCTGAGACGCTTGCGTCCTCTTTTGCTTATCTTTGTTTTTCCGTCGTGCTTACCGGAACTATCTGCCACCAGTTCCAATCCTGCAAGTTTCTGAAGTTCTTTCGTGCTATCAAAGCGCGTGATATCACCAACTTCTGCTATGAAACCAGCTACGGTTGTTATTCCTATACCTTTTATTTCAAGCAGCTTATCCGCATACCTGACCTGTTGGCACAGTTCTTTGATCAGGTCATTGACCCGTTCAAGGCGTTTTGTCTGGAGTTCATAATCCTCTATCAGATCCTGTATCTCCATCCGAGCTTCTGTAAGACCTGCTTTTAATCCTATGCTTTTCATGGCTGCATTCAGAATCAGCATAGCCTTCTTATGCCCATTTCCTCGGAGTTTAGCGTCTTTCCATATCTTTATGATACCTTCCACTCCTAGTCTTACTATCTCCTCAGGAGTTGGTGCCTGTTTTAACACCAGCAGCCCTCCCTTGGCATCTATGTGTGTATAAATCCCCTTATATTCCGGGAAATACACTGCAACCCACTTCTGCAGACGGTTCTTCGCCCTTGTCTGTTCTTCTACAAGCACAAACCGGCGGTTTGACGCATTCCGCAGTTCTGCATATACACCTGTCGGCATATATGAATAAAAATATCGTCCATCCCTTACAAGCCCTGCAATAACACGTGGATCTTTTCTGTCATTTTTAGACGGACTATTGTCATCTAATTCTTTGGTCTTATGCACATGGTGCGGATTTACCATCACAAACTTTATGTTCTTTTCACCCATGAACTGCCCAAGATCAAACCAGTAGTGACCGGTTGGCTCTATTCCTACCAGTGCCTCTTTAAGTTCATTTTTCTGCATCAGTTCCACAACCGAATTGTAAAAGCTGTTGAATCCCTCCATAGAGTTTGAAAACGCTACAGGCTTTCTGGTAAGTTCTATGCCTCTCCAGTTAAAAGCTCTGAAATAATGCTTTTCACTTCCAACATCAATGCCGACAATCATTGTTGTTTCTTTTACTTGTTCAATCTTCTTATTTTGTGTAGAATTCATTTGTAGATACCTTCCTTATTCTGCTCATTTGCTAACTGGCCGGTCAGCAATGACAGTTTAACTTAGGTATCTATTTTTGTAAAATCATTTACTTTCTACACTTTGAATTATACAGGAAGCTATTAAAGTACAAAAGTCAATGTTATTACCAATACATTTTCCAATCAGGTCTTGAAAGTCTTGTAAGAGCCTCCATAAAGAAATAATCTCCCCAAATCACACACTCGTCTACTCCGCTGTTTTTACAGGTATTATAAGGTGTTTTCTTTGCATATGTTCCATGTAAAAGCTGACCGTTTGATATACTCTTATCTTTAACCTGATAATTCTTTATAAGAGAATACATGATTTTCTTTGCAACCGAAGTATAGTAGGCTCTGCTTTCTTCATCCAGATATTTACTCATTTCCAAAAATCCGCATACAGCTATTGCAGCTGATGATGAGTCTCTTGGCTGTTCATTTTCATCTCCGTCACCAAAACTTAGATCCCAATATGGACAAAGATCTTTAGGCAGATGCTTTAAAAAATACTTTGATACTCTCTCAAAATATTTTATATATTCCTTATCTCCTGTATTCTTATAGGCAATGGCAGTTCCGTAAATTCCCCATGCCTGTCCTCTTGCCCATGCGCTGGCATCCTTATATCCTTGGCAGGTTGCGCCGTGAGAAAATTCTCCGGTATCAGGATCAAAGAATATCGTATGCCAGGTAGAATCATCATCTCTTATTATATACTTCATTGTAGTAATTATATGGTTTTTGGCAATCTCGGCATAATGCTCATCCTTTGTCAATTCACTTGCCCGGTAGAGTAGCGGCACATTCAACATACAGTCTATTATAAGTCTGGCATTATCTCTTGCCCACATTTCTCCCCATGCCTGTATATACTTACCTTCAGGACGATATCTGCTGCAAAGCTGATCTGCCGCCTTTATTGCCGCCTCCTTTGCATTTTCATAAGAAATCAGGCTGTAAGCTGCCACACAGGAAGGTATGTAAAGAAATCCCATATCATGGTGATCTATATAATGTCTTATATTTATTCTCTCTAAAAAAGAATCCACCTGTTTTTTTCCTGCTGTTTCAAATAATTCTTTGTCCTTCTCATTCTTTGCATTTTCATAGGAAAGCCACACTTCTCCTGTCCAAAAACCGCTTGTCCAGTCGGTATTAATACCCGGTGTATAAAAATTTCCCTCACTGTTTGCAGCCGGAAAATGCTCTTCAAATGCAGGTAAATTATTCTTTACCTGTTCCATGCACATATCAAGAGCCTCACTAATCATACTGTCTGTGGCTTCCGGGTATTTTTCCAATAAATCAATATCAATCCATTTATCCACTTAACTAATCTCCTTTTAATACTACCATTTAAGTACTGTCATATATTCAGGATTTTTATGTAATTCGGCAACCATAGTTTGTCCGAGTCCATATACTCCTCTTATACCGTTTAAGTCACTATGATTTCCAACATCATTTTTAATGAGAACCACACTGTATTTCTCCTTGTTTCTTGTAATTACATATCCTTGAGCTGTATCCTTTGAAAGCATAACATCATAAGCAAAATTGTATACATCTTCTTTTACGATCTCTATCTTTTTATTTTCTCTATTTTTTACAATCACTGTGGTTAAAAAGTATGAACCTGTTGTATTTACTTTAATAGCAAACGTTTCTTCTATTTGATTATAATGTCTTGAAAGCAAAGAATTTGTAATTTCAGGTAATAATTCACCTTTTTCATCAAAGCACATTACACTAAACTCACATCTTTCCCCTTGCCCTGTTATCACGTTATTTTCCTTTTTTAGACTTATATTCTTTCCGAAGGCAAAATGCTGTAATAAGTAATTTTTCTTATTTCCTATAATTTCATCACTTATAATAATGATATCGGATGTCGGTGCTACAACACGCCTTCTAAGCAGCACTCCAATGTTCATATATCCACAGTGAAATCCTTCAAATAACAGCCGGTTTTTCTTGAAAACAAAAGTATTTCCCATGGAAGGAGGTAAACTTTTATAAATCCATGAATCCTTGCATTCCGCATATTCACTGTTATTTATAATTGGCACATTGTGGGCCTGACTACCTTTAAGTCTGTATCTTTCCTCTACATCTTTATATGTAAAACGTCCACTGTCCCTAAGTATTTCCTCACCTTCAAACCAAAGTTCCATATGAAGTTTGTCCTGATGTCCATGTCCTCCACCAAGGCTTGTGTTTCTAAAATAAATAAAGTCTGAACTCTCATTATAGGAGTCTCTCCATATAGCTTCACCACTTTCATGGCATGCTACAAGGCCTCCGGAGAGTCTTTTACTTTCTAATTTTTCATAGAATACTATTCCCTCAGTTCCAAAAAGCCATGCACTTTCAAAGTCAAGCTCCTTATAGCCTGCAAATTTAAGCAAACTGTCTTTAAACAATAATGCCGCCCTACTTAACAGATCTCTTACATCGGTATCATCCGAATCTCCTGTCAAAATTTGATGATGATTTGGATAAGTATGATATAAAGTAGCAAATGCCATATTTTTTATAATATTTTTTTCATCTTCCGAAAAAACCTCATCATTATAAAGCTTAGCCACTCTTAAAACTTCAAAATATGCATCCAAGACTTCATTATGATACATTGGAGATGCTTCCCATTGCATACCGTCATCATGTATCTGTGTATGAAGAGCCATCTTTAGAAAATAAATTGCTTTCTTTTTATATTCATCGTTTTTGAGTACCTGTGAAAGTACATATAAACCTGCATACTCCATAACACCCCAGTTACTTTTTATGGAAAAGCCCTCTTTAGGATTTGTTGCCAAATGATTTGCATGTACGGATAATGCCAAGAAAAACTTTTCTTTTATTTCATCCGTAACAAGAGGATGAGATGTGAAAAAGGACATTGCCCTTACCCAGTAGTCTGCACGAAGACCTGTCTCAAGTGTTCTCCAAACTTTTGAGTCGGTATTTTCAATATCAATATTTTCATTTATCCAATCAAGCATCTGATTTAGAAAAGTTATTACATATATATCATCTTGTTTAATCCAAAATGCCTGTCCCAAACATATAAAGTACCTGTGTCTGTTTAATTGAAAAATAAATTCTTCATCTTCATTAAAGGAGTAATTCCACTTTATTTTCTCAGCAAAATTTACCGGTTCATTTGTGGCTTCCATATCCCAGGGTAATCTGAAAAGAAATGTATTCTCTGTCAGCTCATCTGCGGTTTGAAGAATAATATCCCTCATCTCTTTGCAGTTTTTATTACAAAAGTCCGCAATTTTTATATATTCGTCTTTTTTGAATGAAAAATGTTCTTTAAAATCATCCCACAACAAATCTAAATTATTCATAGTTTACTGTTCCAGTTCTTATAAAAACCGTCATTTTGATGCTTCATCCATTTAATAACTTCTTCTTCCATCGTTTTAGCAAGCTGTTTATTCTCTTCATTATCTAAATCAAGAGTATTTTTTTGCTGCGGATCATTTTGTATATCATAAAGATATCTTTTAGGATTACAAATAACATCATAACCCAGCTCTATAACATAGGTGTATTTTCTTGTTCTAATCCCACGCCACCCATACTCGGCAGGGTTCTTACCCACTTTTTTGAATTTTTCCACAAAATCGGCTCTACCCGGGCATGCCATAATAAAGCTTACTCTATCCTCATCCTCATCACCTTTAATAAATTTGGAGCAGTCCTCTCCTTCAACTGTATCAGGTATAGCGCAACCCAAAAGTCCCAAAACTGTAGGCATCATATCCTGACTTCCCATACAGGTGGAACATCTTTTATTCTTGTTTCCCGGTAAATGTACTACAAAAGGAATTTTTATTGACTCCTCATACCAAACATGCTTGCCCATCAGCCCATGCGATCCCATCATATCTCCATGATCCGCCGACAAGATAACAAGAGTATCTTCGTACAGATTATTTTCTTTCAGGTAGTCAGTCAACCTTCCAAACTGCTTGTCAAGACCGCTTATAGCCGCATAATACTGCTTTGTGGTAAGCCTTAGTTCTTCCTCACTCATTGCGGCATTTTCCCCGGTATGATGATGAATATTTTCAAAGATAACATTTTCCTTTAACTCCACATTATCATACAGTTTTAAATATTCATCCGGCACTTCACTGTATACGCTATGTGGCGGATTCCAAGATATATACATGCCAAAAGGCTTTGATTTGTCCCGTATTTTAGACAGATATTCTATTGCCTTATCAGTTTCATGCTCAGGTGACCATTTGTTTACTTTAATCATCTCATCACTGTCATGCCAATAATGTGGTGATAAATGCATATCGTAAGTACCGTATGAGTACCAATAGTCAAACCCATGCCTTCTTACTCCCGGCGGAGTATATGCATCCCAATCTCTTGCACCTGACTTTGGAAATTCACAAATATTTTGTTCAGGTTCATCTAAATGCCATTTGCCTATATATGCGGTTTCATAACCGTTTTCTTTCAGCACCTGACCTACACAAATCTCTTCATCTTTTAATCTTAAAGATAATCCCTTCTTACAGTTTGTAAAAAATCCGGATGACAGTGGGTATTTTCCGGTCATAAGGCTGGCTCTGTGAGGAGAGCAAACCGGAAAAGTACTGAAAGTATGATCGCAATAGGTTGATTCTTTGCAAAACTTATCCATATTCGGAGTTTTAACCGGATCTTCCTTTGCATATCCCATAGCTCCGGCTCTCCATTGATCTGCAAAAACAAACAATAAATTCATATTGTGCTTCCTTCCTATCCCTTTACACCTCCGGTTATTCCACCGATTATCTTCTTTGAAAGTCCAATATAAAGTATAAATGTCGGAATAAATACAATTATTACAGAAGCAAATAGACCTGACCAGTCACCACTGTATTTCATTCCGTTTATCATTGAGAATAATCCAAGCGCTACAGGTCTTAGTTTCTCTGAATTTACAAATAAAAGTGAAAGGAAATATTCATTCCATATTGCTATGAAATTAAAAATTGTTACCGTTACAACTCCTCCTTGAGCCAGTGGAAATACAATCATCCAAAAAGCCTTTATCGGATGACATCCGTCTATAGCCGCCGCCTCTTCATAGGCACTTGAAATATTAGCAAAGTATGCCATAAGGAAGGTAGTTGTATAAGGTACTTTTATAGCTACAAACAAAACTATAAGTACAATTCTGTTTGAAAAAGCATTACCAAGTAATCCGGCTCCTGCCACCAATGTATACAATGGTATTATTACCATTATAAGAGGAACACCCATAGTTCCTGCCAGTGCGGAGGTAAGAAATTTTCTTCCTTTGAATTCAAATCTTTGTAAAACATAAGCATATGGGGCACATACAAGAATAATAAATACACAGGATAAAACCGCATAAATAAGTGAGTTTACAAAAAACACGGAAACATTTGATGATACCCATGCTTTAGCATAATTCTCAAAATGAAGTCCTGTTTTAAATCCTAAAATATCCCCTGAAAATATATCTGCGGTAGTAGACAAACTTGCAGCCACTACCCAGCCTAAAAGCACCGCAGTGAAAGCAACCCAAAGTATCAGTATTATATATCCGGGTAACAATTTAATCTCTTTTGATAAATTAAAAGGTGCGGATTTTTCTTTGTTTTTCAGCATTTTCATAATCTAACCTTTCTTAAAATTCCAAATCATCATCTTTAAGAACCCTATTGGCAACTCTAAATATAATTATTACCAAAGCGCAAAGAATTATACCTATTGCCGCACCTGCACCCGCATCACGAGAAATCATATCGGCAGTTTCAGCTCCGAATACTTTGGTATACATATATACCATGGGAACTACTGTTGATGTATCTGCAGTTAAAGGTGAGAAAAGCTGTGACCATATAAAGAATCCTGCAATACTTATTGACCACATAATAATATTTGTTCTTAAAATTCCTCTTAAAAGAGGCAATGTTATATGAAAAAACTGTTGGACCTTATTTGCACCGTCTATTCCTGATGCTTCATAGTATTCCTTACTTATTCTTTCAATACCGCTGATCCATATAAGCATATGATGTCCTATCATTCCGAAGCAGTAAGAAAATAAAAGTGCATAGAATTTGTGCTCCGCATCCAGCCACTGTATTTTCGCCAAACTCTCCAAACCGATCATTCTAAAGAAAGTTGTAAAAAATCCATAGGAGGAGTTAAATGCATATTGAATCCACATTGTAGCCATAGCTACCGCACTGATTACATTCGGCAAATATATTGCCGCCTGAAAAAATCCCTTTCCTCTTATTCCGCTTGTCAAAATAATAGCTATAAGTAAAGAGATTGAAAGTGTAACTATCCCTCCGATTGTCCATATCTTTGCTATATTAATAAGCGACTGTATAAACAACGGGGCATTAAACAAATCTACGTAATTTCCTAAGCCTCTAAATTCCCATTTGTTTATCGGATCCGTAATTTCCACTATCTTAAAAAAACTCATAATTACGGTTCTTATTATAGGGTAAATAAATACTCCAAGAAACAATATTGTTCCGGGAATAGTAAATGCCCAAATCATACTTTTATTGCGTTTCATAAATATTTTCCCTTCTGAAACAGGCAAGAGCCCGACTTTTAGATTATTATCTTAAAGGCAGCAATTTCACCGGTTAAAAAAGGCAGGTCAAATAACGACCTCGTTACCCGCCTGCCCTCTTTTGTTCATTTAGACTTTATTTTCCTGCTGCCTTTTTCATATTTTCAACAAATTCAGCACCTGTAATCTTACCTGAGTAAAGCTTAATTAAATTCTCCTTTAATGCCGGTGTGATCTCCGGATTGCTTTCCGCACCACCCATGATCTCTGTGCAGTTATCAAAGTATGGCTTTACATCAGCCAACTGCTCAGGCCATGAAGGATTCTGTGAATCTGCAGGAAGACTTATACTCTCCTTGGCAAGCTTCTCATCATATTCACCTCTTGTCATCTTCTCAATAAATCCGAATGCAGCTTCTTTATTCTTACATACTGAAGTAATAGCAAAGCTCTGTCCACCAATCATCATAGCTTCTGTGCCGTTAATTCCGTTATTAACTTCAGGATATCCGAAAAATCCCCATTCAAAATCGGGTCCTGTAATATTTTTAACTTCGTTAACAACATATGTTCCTACAGCATACATTGCAACCTTACCTGTAGCAAATTCTGTATTCTGTCCTGTAGGGAATACGTTTGAAGCCACAAGCTCTGAGAAATATCCCTTTGATGCAAGCTCAGCCAAATCATTAGCTGTTTGTAAAACTTCAGGTCTGTCCCATTCATTATTGTTAATAGTTTCCTTTAAACCTTGACTTCCTACAAGTCTTCCAAGATGCATACCGAAAGCCTGTGGTACATATGCATCATCAGTGGTAATCGGAGTTATTCCCGCATCTTTAAGCTTTTGACATACAGCAAGGAATTCATCCCAGTTTGCAGGTACCTTATCAATACCTGCTTCTTTGAAAAGCTTTTTATTGTAAAGATAAGCATTTGCCTTAAACTGATATGGAATCTCCTTAAGTACACCTTCATTATAGCTTCTGAAAAGATTCATCATTGTAGGATTTGAGCGAGACTCATAATCACTTTCTTTAACCAAATCCTCAAGACTTATAATACGATCACCGTAATTGCTCTTGTTTCCCTGTCCGTCAAAGAAGTCAACCTGCTGTTTTGCATCAAGTGCCGGAATCAAACCTTCTTTAATTCCTTTACGTCCCTTAAACTCTACTTCAATTTCTACACCGGTTTCTTTTTCATAAGCTTTTATGGCTTCGGCAATAACAATTCCCTGTGGCTCTGTAGCTTCCCAGTTTGACCAATATACGAGCTTCACTCCGCTGTAATCAGGACCTTTAGCTGTATCATCCTTTGATTCCCCGCTTGTACCCTCGCTTGATGCTTGAGCGGCTGTAGTACTTTCCTTGGCCGAATTGTTACCACAACCTGCCAGTATCGACATAATCATTGCACCGGAAATCACTGCAACTCCAACTTTTTGTAAAAACTTTCTCTTCATATAATCCTCCTTGAATATGAATATTCACATATAAATTTTACATATTTTATTAAACTGCATTCCGCTTCGGAAAACAGCAAATATAGTTCTAAAACAATCAATCCGCATAGAGATCCGCATTATTTTCAAGAGCGATATCAATTCTGCATGGTATAACATCAGGTACAGATATGTTTTTTATTAAGCAGTCCACCATGATCTTAAAAGCCATATATCCTTTATCATAAGGATTTTGGTCTATAACCGCCGACATTCTCTTCTTTTTTAAAAATTCCAAGGTTTCTTCATTTAAATCTGTTCCTATTATGGCAACTTTTTTATTATTACCATGTTTTTCAAGTGCTTCAACAAATGCTCTGTTATCATGAGAGGTAAGTGCATATATAAGACATATATCACTGTACTTATCAAGCGCCTCACATGCATTTTTATAGAGTTCTCCTCTATGATCCATATTCCTTGTATATCCTGTCACAAGTTCTATTATCAACTCCGGTTTGTTTTCTTTTATATAATTACAAAAGCTTTCCAAACGCCCCTCATGTATCTTTGAATCTTTGCGTCCACATGAAACAAGTATTCTTCCTTTACCTTGAGTAATAAGTGCTGCAAGCTCAGCCGCCACTTTACCCACCTGTATTTCCCTAGGTGGAATGCTTATGAGGCCTTCAGGAATTTCGATGTGATCGTCTATAACCAGCACCCTCATATCCTTTGCCAACATTCTCTGAAACTGCATAAGCACTTCTGATGCTCTTGTAAAAGAAATTGTTATAACACCGCCATATTCACCGGGCCCCTTATCGGCAATCTCTTTTAACTGCGCAAGTTGCTCTTCTTCGTTATCGCATACAAAAGGACTTATTTCTATATTTAGCCCTTTAAGCTCCTGTGCACCTTTATTAATACCGAGCCATAAATAATCAAAGTAAATTTTTTTCTCCCATTTGTCCTTTGGCAGCACTACCGCAACTTTACTGGTTTTTCTCTTAATGGAGGCGGCGGCATAATTTTCCACATACCCCATTTCTTTTGCCGTTTCCAAAATCTTGGAGCGAAGTTCACTACTTATCCCTTCTTTTCCTCTAAGTGCTCTGTGAACCGAAACAGCCGATATACCAAGTTCATTTGATATATCCTTTATGGTTACCTTGCCTGAAGCTTTTTTCATAAATAATCTATCTCCAATCTTTTAAAATCAAAGCCGGATATTAAGTCGAATTATCGTTTGCGTAACCGTTTACTTATGTGGTAAGTATATACCTAAATCGTTTTAATGTCAATATTTTTATTTATATTGTATAAAATGTATTTTGCTTTAAAATATACCTTATTTGCATCCGGAATATAAACATATTTATCTTAAACTATCGTATATTTCAAGTATTTTATCATAATGGGCATCAAAAAATATCTTATATGCTTCACAAAAATAATTACTGTATAGTCCGGTATTCGTGTCTAAATCTCTATTGCGCTGACATCCTCCTTTGCATACTCTGTAATATTTACATTCATGGCATGCCGTATCCAATTTAAGTGACTTTTCAATAAATCCAATTTCAATTCTTTTTTCGTCTATCTCACTTAAGTTGTTTTCATTGAAATTCCCAAGGCGATATTCGTCCATGGCATAGAAATCACATGGATATACACTTCCGTCAGCTTCCACTACTGTTTGAATTCCACATACTCCATTCTGCTCACAGGATTCCGCCATATACCCTCCGGCAAGATTTATATAATTTATAAACTGCCTGTTATATGGATCTTTCCCATTTATATAATCTTTATACCATAGATCAAATAAATCAATTAAAAACTTTCCATAAACTTTTGGTGTTAAGGAATAAAGCTTAGCCCCACGCACTTCATTTATCGGGTCAAGACAGGCTATATACTGTTGGTATTTCCATCCCTGTTTATTATAAAACCTGTAGATATCTGAAATATTCTTTGCAACCTTAGATGTAACAACGGTAAGAATATTATAATCCACCTTATGCTTATCAAGTAGTTTCGCCGAATTTATTATTCTGTCAAAAGTATTGTCTCCGTTTTTTGAATGTCTATAAGAATCGTGTATTTCTTTTGTACCGTCCACCGACAATCCTATTAAAAAATTGTTTTCCTTAAAAAAAGAACACCATTCATCTGTAAGGGCAAAACCGTTTGTCTGAAGGGCATTAGTTACTTCTATATTATTTTTATTGTACTGTTTTTGGTATGCCAATGCTTTTTTGAAAAAATCAATGCCACATAAGGTCGGCTCACCTCCCTGGAAAGCATAATGTATGCTCCCCTCCGCCCTAAGCATGGTTTTTCTGATTGTGTTTTTCAAAGTCTTTTCAGACATAAATCCATAGGAATTTTGCAAACGCTTACTTGCCTCATCACAGTAAAAACAATATTCACAAGACATATTGCAAAGACCTGATGCAGGCTTAATTAAAACAGTTATTGGGGGCATGGGATCTCCTTTTTGTTGGTGTGAGTTTCAGGTCAAACTCTTTTTCAAGTAATTTATCAACTTCATCTGCAGAATATATTTTTCCTGCTTTTATAGAAGCATAACCTTTCTTCAGTTCCGTATCGAGTTGCTCTCTAGTCATTGTAGCAATAGATAACAGTATAGATTTATCTGTCATAGTAGCACCTCCATTTTCTCATAAAACTATTGTAATAATTATTTCTCCACCACAACATAACTTCCGGTTTTATAATGTATATTTGACTTTTCATACCTAAAACCCTCATTCTTAAATGCATTCAATAGAGTATGCATAAAAAATCCATGTGTTATGACTATAGCATCCTCTCCATCCCTACAAAGCATATTTACAAAACTTTTCGCACGTTTTTTTGTAATCAATCTTCCTTCAATCTGTCTTGCAATATTAAAAAACCACTGAATCCGTCCAACAAAATTCCAAAACCACAATGGTAATTTAATTTTTGAATCAAAAGCGGACCTTAAGGGCACTTCATCTATCAGCTCAGTTTGTCTAAGGTGGGTTTGTCCGAATATACTTATAGCAGTCTCTCTACTTCTTGACAATGTACTTATATAAATATTTTTATGATTAAAATACGGGAAATCTTGCTCAGTGTATTCGACAAAAGAGCTATCGTATTCTTTGCAGGCTTTATCAAATTCGTCTGAGGTATACCATTTTTTCCATATATATTTTACTCTTGAATGTCGCATAATAATTACTTTCATGATACCTCCCGAATAAGTTATAAGTACATTATTATTTAATAGCTAAATCCGGCAGTTTTAAATATATTATAAATAGCTTTAGTATATCACATATACACCGGTATACTTCTGATATCAATAAAACATAATATAATGCAGGCTGATTCGCTACAAAATATAAAATTATTATATCCTCTTTTTTACAGCTAAATATATGTCTAATACCGGATTTTTATAATAAATGCGTATTTACTACTTTTATCAAAATGTGCGTTAGAACCTATCAAATTCAGCTTGCCCTGCAACCTTACTGTACTTTGCCCTATCATTTGACTAAACTCATACTCCCTCCATACGATGTAGCAGCTTCCAATCCGCATAAAATACACAAATTACAGGTGGGTGCAAGTGGGTGCAACTTTTGACATCAGACACACCGTCTCCACATGAAACGAGTGAACACCAAGTATGCCGCTTCTATAAAAACGGCACCATATACACAGGGATATAATTAATGCCATTTTCCCACTTATAATCCTTCGTATGAACGACGTATTTATCTCTTATCCGGCTACTGAATTTTATACAAAAATTGTCCAGCGATTTATGATTTCTATAGTTTCCTGATTTAAATTCCACCGGACATATTTTATCGCCTGTTGATATTAGAAAGTCGATTTCATGCAAATGATTTGAAGTTTCACTCCCCATTGTATAATAAAAAAGTTTGTTTCCTTTAGCAGTTAGCATCTGAGCGACTGCATTCTCGTATACATACCCCAGGTTTGCCTCCAGTTTATCAGAAAGCAGTTTATTATAGATTATATTTTCAGTGTATTTCTTATCTCTGAAAGCAAGAGTTACAAACAATCCTACATCAGATGTAAAAAGCTTATAGCGCCCCGCATCCTTCTCAAGCGACATTCCTACACTTGGATTATTAGCATGATATGCAATAAGCACTGTATATGAACTCAACATATCAGGGATAAGCTCCTTCATTTGTTCTGATTTGATGCCGGCTCTAGCATTTGCCAAAACATATCTTGATGCATTACCGCTAAGGCTAGCCGGAATCGCATCATAGACATCTCCCGCAAGGCCTGTTCCATCTATTTTTGTGAAATCTTCCTCGTATAAATCTACAATTTCTCTTTTAGCTTCATCAACTGCCTGCAGATTATTATCTGCCACATACGTTTCAACTGCCTGTGGCATACCGCCAACAAGCATATACAGCCTAAAAATACGCATCAGACTCCTATGCATCGCATTACCGGCCGGCCTTTTATTTTCCAACAGAATTTGAATTGTATCTGCAGTTACTTCATCTCCGATTGCCCACAGAAATTCTTCAAAATCCATGGGGTACATATCTATTTTATGTTCCTCGCTTGGTATGAGAATATCCTTCGTATTTTTCCTTATAGACAAAAGTGAGCCCGTCTCTATATATTTATATCTTCCGTCCGCAACAAGATACTTAATAGCCTGCCTTGCCTTAGGCAGAAGCTGTACCTCATCAAATATGATTACTGATTCCTGCTCATACAGTCTAACACCAGTCAGCTGTTGCAGTTGGAGAAAGAAAAAATCCAAACTATACATATCCTCGAATAAGCTATTGATATCTTTACCGGTACGAGCAAAATCAAGCAATATATATGATTTGAATTCTTTACTTGCGAACTCCTCGACAATCGTTGATTTTCCGACACGTCTGGCTCCTCTTATCAAAAGTGCATACTTATCGCTACGATTGTTTTTCCATTCAAGAATTTCATTATATATTTTCCTTTTAAAAACTGTTGTCTCCATATATATCACCTCACTATAATGATTCTACTCCAAATCCCCATTTATGTAAAGCGTAATATTCCTTAAATCCCCATTTTAAGATTTATGAATTTTCTTCAAATCCCCATTTGACAGTCTTACTTTTGTAACATCTGCCTTTATAAAAATACATTAAACTGATTTGCCATGAGCAATTCGTCTTTCTTCGTCATAAGCTTCAATGCCCCTAATCCTCTCGTATATATAAATCAATATCCCATTGGTTTAATTCAATCCTGAATCCGTGAAGCTAATTTTATATTTAAACATTGATTTAAAGGATTATTATATCTTGATATGACTTCTCTCCTATCGATATTTACAATCTACTAAGTGGTCATTCACAATCCCGATAGACTGCAGAAAAGAATACGTGATGACCGGGCCTACAAAACTGATGCCACGTTTTTTCATGTCTTTGCTTAGACGAATAGAAATATTAGACTCTACAGCTATTTCTGAGAGTTCTTTCCAATGCCTGTCAATTTGCTGTCCATCTCATCAAAAGAGCCGAACTCATTCTGTATCTTCTGTACTGCCAGTGCATTCTTGCGGACGCTGAAGATCTTGTTTCGATTTCGTATGAGGCCTGTATATGACATTAAAGCCGTAAGTTCTTCATCTGTCATAACTGAGCAGGCATCAATTTTAAAATTGTGAAATGCCTTACGGTAATTCTCCCTCTTATGCATTACCGTTGCCCAGGAAAGCCCGACACTTGCCCATTCAAGGCACAGCATCTCAAATTCAAAATCATCATCATGATTAATTTTACACCACTCGTGGTCATGGTATTCCTCTAGTACCAGATCACCTTCCGACCAAGTTTGACACTGACTGCTCATTGCATTTCCTTTCTCATATACTCAATTTTCAATCTTTGTCTCGCTCCCTAACACTAGTGATTGCCGCAATACTGTCTCAGCATAAATTACGGAGTTTATTCATAAATATGTCATCATATCAGCATTTCTATTTCCCAATTTCAATTTATTTTTATTTTTGGGAAATAGAATTTATTTCTTCCATTTTTCCTTCACCAATAAAGATTGATTAAATCACTCCTGCTTTTTCAAAATGTTTTTTTAGTATCTTTATTGCAACAAATGCTCCTATGCACGCAAGAACAAAAGTTATCAAGCCAAATCCTACTGCCCACGAAACTTTGAAATAAGATAATGCTTCATTTATCCCCGCTTCGCTCATTTTCCATTTTGATGCTCTTTCCACAAAAGAAGCTGTTCCGAATAAAATTACAGGAATTACTGTTCCTAAAAAATCTGCTAATGCAAATGTCCCATATACAATAATCATTCGTCCCTTGCTCTCATAATTTCCTATAATCAAATCACATATCATTCCACCGATTACAGCAAAGACTGCATGAGGCAAATGTCCTCCTGACAATGCAATTAAACCAAGAAGCGTTCCTGATATTGTAAATACACCCTTCTTTTTAACTTTTACAGCCATAAGAATATAAACGGTAGCAGCTACCATAAAGCTAACTCCTGAAGCAATAAATCCTCCAATAACTGTTGTTGCCATAGCAAATGCAACCGCCATGTATATGACAATTCCAATTGCATTAAAGATTCCGATTGTAATAAAATCACGACCATTCAATTTGTTTTTCATAAAAGTCCTCCTAATAAATTTTCTGTATTACTATCAAAAAAGCAATCATCAAAGCTCCTAATAGTCCAATCATTAAGTCTGTTTTTCTAAACCGCAATTCTGTTAATGTTACCCTTTTCTCATCACTATCAAGTCCTCTGATAAGTGCCGAAGCTGACAATTCGTCTGAAATTTTAATCATTCTCATTAAAAGCGGAACAAGCGTATATTCAATGTATTTAATTGGATGTAGCAACGGGAAAAATCTGCTTGTTACGATTCCTCGAATTTTCATATTTTCTTTTAATGCCTTGAGCTCTATTTTTATAGTTGGTACAAACCTAAGCAAAACACTAAAAGGTATACCAATGCTTCTTGGTACTTTCATTCTATTTAACGCTTCCAGCATTTCACTTACACTTGTAGTCTTTGTTATATATCCACCAAACATAGCGATTAAGGTCATTCTTGATGCAAAGTAAATAAACATATATATTGCAAATACGATACTTGCTTTCGGGAACTTTCCAAGCCCTAACTCTATGCAATATAAAAGCCCAAAAAACAAGATAAAGCGTAACGCTCTTTTCCACATCCCGCTATATAAATATAGAAAAAAGGCAAAAACAATTAGTACAAAAAGTAGAATTGTATCGCTTATAAAAAAGCTCGTAAATCCAATAATTGGAAGTAGAGTAAGTTTTATTCTCGGATCTATAGTTTTTCTATCTGACAAGCTCCCTACCTCCTCTCATCTTGTCTAATATGAGAAATTTATTACTTTCACTCATATCTAAAACAGTTTCTATTTTTCCATCTCCCATTACCCATAACTTGCTCACTGTGTTTGCTAAAAACTCAAAATCATGACTTATTACCAAAACTGTTGTCCCATTTTTCAATTGTTCTTCAATCAGTTTTGCGACGGAAAGCATTGAGTCTTTATCACAACCTGATGTTGGTTCATCATAGATGAAAATCTTTGCCTGTTTCATCATTCCACAAGCTATTGTCAGTCTTTGTTTTTCTCCTCTTGATAAAGCAAACGGATGCTTATCAATGTATTTGTCTAAGCCAAGTACACTCAAAATAGACTTTGCCTTTTGAGTATTTTCTTTTTTATCTTTACCCTCCATACTAAGTAGCATTTCATCAAGTACACTTTCCGAAAACAACTGATAGTCTGAATCTTGAAAGACAAAATATGATATATCCATTAAATCTTTATGATTAAGCGACTTATCTTTTCCCACCCATATTGTTCCCTCTTTTATCTTCTCAAGTCCCGAAAGCACCCTTGCAAAGGTGGTTTTCCCGGTACCATTTAAGCCGATAAGACCAATGGCTTTTCCGTACTCCATGTTGAAATCAAGATGATTTAAAATGTACTGTTTTTTCTTCTTTCCATCCTTAGCTACATTCGGATAGCAAAATTTCAAACCTTTTCCACTAATACTTTCATCATTTAATTGATATGAATCTTTCTTCTTACTTATCCTGTATTCTTCTAATTCAAGAGTTCTTAGTCCATTTTCATCCCAAAACTCCCCTTCAAGATGGATAACTTCTTCCCGACTCAAATCCTGTGCAATTTCGCCATCTTTCATCAAAAGAAAACGGTCAAATAAAGACTTTACATAGTACAAACGATGTTCAATTAGAACAACCGTTGTTCCTTTTTTCTTTAATTTCTCCAAAATTAAAAACAGGTCAAATGTTGCTTTCATATCCAAATTTGCTGAAGGTTCATCTAAAATTAAAACTTTCGGATTCATCGCATAGATGCTTGCAATAGCTATCTTTTGCTTCTGTCCGCTTGATAATTCAAAAACAGATTTTCCTTTCAGTTCCGGGGTATCCAGCTCTGCATACACTTCTTCTACTCTCTGTTTGATTTCCCCTCTTGATTTACAGATAGTTTGAAGACCAAAAGCTATTTCTTCATCTGTAGTTGTCGTAAAAAACTGACTTCTTGGATCTTGAAATACAGTTCCTACAATATGCCCTATTTCATGAAGTAATAATTTGCTTATATCTTTTCCTGCCACAAAGGCTTCTCCTTGCATTTTGCCTTTATAATAATGCGGAATAAGACCATTCATTACACTTCCAAGAGTGCTCTTACCACTTCCACTTTTCCCTGAAATTAAAACAAATTCCCCTTTTTTAATTTCAAGATTGATATTTTTTAAAGCAGTTCGTCCATCTTCCCATTCATAAGAAACATCTTTTAACAAAATCATGACTATACCTCGTACTGAGCTTTCCATAATTTTGTGTAGTAACCATCTTTCTCAAGAAGTTCCCCATGCTTTCCTTTTTCAAGTAAATTGCCTTTTTGAAATACGAGAATTTGATCAGCTTTTTGAATGGTTTTTAAATGATGAGCCACCACAAGTACAGTTCTATTCTTTGCAAGTTCTGTAATGGCATCTTGTATCAAAGATTCATTTACAGGATCAACATTACTTGTCATTTCATCAAGAATTAAAATCGGTGCATCCTTTAGAAAAGCTCTTGCAATAGATATTCTTTGTCTTTGTCCACCTGATAAAATCCCACCATTTTCTCCAATATCCGTTTCATAAGCTTTGGGTAAACTCATAATGAAATCATGTATTCTTGCTTTCTTTGCAGCTTCAATGATTTCTTCTTTCGTTGCTCCTTTTTTTCCTACCCTGATGTTTTCTTCAATCGTGTTATCAAACAGTTGAACATTCTGCATAACAATGCTGATACGATCCAAAAGTTCATCATAAGGAATATCTCTAATATCCACACCGCCAAGTGTAATTTTGCCTTGCTGCACATCATAAAATCTTAATAACAGGTTAGTTATCGTCGTCTTGCCACTTCCTGACTCACCAACCAGTGCCGTCATTGTTTTTTCATCAATATCAAAACTTAAATTTTCCATTTTGAACTCATCTTTTTCATAGGAAAAATCTATGTTTTCAAAAGCTATATCATTATATTTCGGAACAATTCCATTCACTTTATCCGGTATTACATCTGCATATAAAATTCTTGAAAGTCTTTCGTAACTATCTACCGCCGAAACATAGTACATATAGTGTTGTTCCATAGAAGCGAACGGCTTATAAAACTCTTTTGAAATTACTGCAAAGATAATAAAATGAAGGACATCAAGATTTCCCTTTACAACAAATACTGTTCCTGCAATTAAAAGAATCAAATATCCAATATCCAGCAAAAAACCAAAAATAGATAACTGTTTTGCCTTGAATCTTGAAGCTTCTTTACTTGTTTCTCCAAACTTTTTTGTTTTATTCATAAGCTCATTATCCAAGCTCTTATTGTTTGAAAAACTCTTTAGTACAGGTATTCCTCTAACATATTCAACAAATAAGCTAACCATATCCAGAAGTGCTGAGTTGTTTTGATTTTCAATTCTTTCAGATTGCTTAATTGTTAGATATAGAAAGATAAGTGCAATCAGAACAGATACAGCCATCATAATGGCAAGTTTAAAATTAATACTTGCAAGACCAACAAATACAACTGCACCTATCAAAAAATCACCAAACATTCTTGACCACATATGTCCTACAACAAGTGACATATTATCAACATCTTTGTGTAAAATTGTATTGATTTCTCCCAATCTTTCATTTGTATAAAAACCTAAACTAAATTTCTTTAATTTGATAATCATGCGTTCTCTGATTTGCTGAACAATATCAAAACCTGCACTATGCTTTTTCATATCTGCGATCATATTACAAATACCTTTAAAGACTACAAGTAATCCAATCGCAATAAAATATTTATATAGGCTTGCTAAGCTCGTTCCATCAAAGATTTGGAACAGTATAGAAAATACGATAACAATCATGGCTATGGAGCTTAGTCCATAAAGGGCAAAGAATACACTTGATATAATCAAATCTCTCTTGCCGGTTTTTGTAAGTAGTTTTAACATTTCTCTAAACATTTTCTGTTACCACCTCCGTACACTCGCAATCCGCTTTGCTACTTGCTCGTGAAAGACTATTATCTTTCAGATTCCATCTATCAACTTTGTTCTGTGCTTCAACCATATACTTATAGACCTCACATCTTTTCATCAGCTCTTCATGACTTCCTGCATCAAGAACAACACCCTTATCCATAACAATAATTTGGTCTGAATCTCTAATCGTATTTAGATGATGAGCAATTGTAATGATGGTTTTATCCATGCTTAAATCGTCAATTGCTTCGCCGATTAGTCTTTCATTTTCACTATCAACAGCTGCCATTGCTTCATCTAATATTAAAATCGGTGCATTTTTCAATATCATTCTTGCTATGGAAATTCTTTGTTTTTCTCCACCGGATAACTTAACTCCCATTTCACCTACTCGTGTTTCATATCCATTTGGCAAAGCAGAAATAAAATCATGGCATCTTGCTTTTTTAGCTGCCTCTATAACTTCTTCTTTTGTTGCATTTAGTTTTCCGATTGCTATATTTTCAAAAATGCTTAAATCAAAAAGGATAACTTCTTGTTGCACACTGCCAATCAGCATTGAGATGTTTTCTTGACTATATTCTTTTATATCTTTTCCATTTATCAGTATTTGTCCTTCATCTGCATCCCAAAATCCCATAAGCAAATTGGATACAGTGCTTTTCCCACAACCACTTACTCCTACAAAGGCATTCAAACTATTTTTCTTAAAAGTCAAATTGATATTTTTAAGCTCAAAGCCATCTTTTCCATATGCAAAATTCACATCTTTAAATTCTATGTTTCCAAATTCTAAACCTTGTTCTGTCTTTTTGTTAGGAAGTGGAACTGTTAAAACTTTTCCAATCGCCTTTAAGGCCTCCTTAAATACAATAGAAAAATGTTGTAGAATTGCTGTCTTGCTTATGGATGCTGTAAAGGCAGAGGATAGAATAATTGCGAGTATAAATTTAGGTGTTGTTATTTCTCCATAATAAAGAAATATACTTCCCAAAATCATGACAATAACTACTCCAATTTCCATAAATATATCAATAAGTCCCATTGGAATTGTAATTGCTCCCATGCTCTTTTTAACCCAGTAAATATACTCTCTTGCCGTTTTTAATGTTCTTTCGCTAATCTCCTCTTCTTTAGCAAAAGCCTTAATCACAGAGATATTTTTTACATATTCCATTAGCTCTTCCCTCATCTTGTTTTCATGGTTAAAGTAAATAGCAAAGTTCTTATCCATTGTTTTCTGTGAAAGAACTTTTACCAAATACATGAGTGGAACTCCGGCAATCATTCCAAGAGCAAGACGCCAGTCTACAAAAATCATAGCTATGAAAATAATGGTAGGCAGAAGCGTAACTGCCATTATTTCAGGAAGACCATGAGCAAGGTATACTTCCACTTGCTCCACATCATGTTGAACAATGTTGGTAAGCTCTCCAGTATTATGTTCTTTGAAAAATCCTAAACTTAGTTTTTTTAGATGACCGATAATATCTAACCTAAGTTCTGTCAATTTTTCGTATGCTTTCTCATGAGCAACCTTTGTCGCAAAATAGTAAAACACGCCTTTTAATACAAACGATATAAAGATTCCCAAGAATATATACTTTAAATTACCTTCGTTAATATTGTTTGTGATTAAAGAACTAATCAAATATACAAGTAAGATTTGTGGTATCAAATCAAATACTATTTTTAAAGCAAGAAGTGAATTGGATAAGCCGTTTTTCCCAATCACTTTTTTCCTTAATTCTTTTTCTGGCATGAACAACGCTCCTTTCAAAATTGAATAATATTGAATTTTAATTCAGTATTAAGGTTTAAAGTAAGACTTTGCTGATTACGCAAAGTCTATTTTTTAGTGCTAATTATAGGGATTCCACTCCCTTATAATAACACCTTGCAATAAGTTTTAGCATATCTTTTGCCCACTTTTCACTTTGATAGTGCCTTGCTATTTCAAGAAGCCCCTCTGTAAAGTTACTGGCTAAAATATGGGCAAGCATTGGATCATATTCCTCTTTTGATTGTCTTTTTAAACTTACTTCAATATGAACCTGCATTTGTGATATGAGTTTGTGTTTTGCTTCTGTATGTTTCGTTCCTGAGCTTTTATCCATCAAAATAATTAACTTCTTACGCTCTTTTAAAAGTTCATGAATATAGTTTTCTCCAACTTCATCAAACCTTTCAGAAGCAGAACCTTTTTCCAAAGACTCTTCCTCATCAAAGGCTGACTCGAAATTTATATAAACTGAACTTACTACTGCATCAAACAAAACTTCCTTATTTTTGAAATAGGTATAAATTAGTGCCACAGGAATATCTGCTTCTTTTGCAATTTCTGTTAATTTGGCACCTCTATAGTCCTTTTCATAAAATACTTTTTCTGCTGCTTCTAGTATTCTATTTCTAACTTCTTCTTTTAATACTTGTGCCATAGCACACCTCTTTCTATTCCAATACTGAATTTATATTTAATAATAAATTAAAATTCAATATTTGTCAAGATACATGTGGAAATTATGGCGTTCTAATAGTATAATTTAATAACAATTTCAAAAATTCTACAGGTGTTATCTACAAAGAGGACATAGTCGATATGAAAAAAGAGAGTAAACATTCTTCCTCAAAATCCACAATGGAAGAACTTTACAAGATACGCAAAAACTATGGAATCTATATGGGTAAAGGATGGAGAGATAATCTATATCTTCTCTTTTTTTCTCCTTGATCATACAAATAAAAAAATCTGATGTAGCCCTAAAGCTCACACCAACCATAAGACTATTTATTATCGTCATTCACATTTAATACAGAACCTATTTCTTCATAGATTGATATAGTATCTAAGAAATCAACATCTTTAGCATAAGGGTTATTCTGTGTGTATTTTTTCCATAGTTCTTTTGGTGTTTCACTTTTTATGAACAACTCTACTATTTCCTTATACTGTAATGCTGTTTCGAGAGAACCTCTGTGTTTGCTCGTTCTTTCTATTGCTTTTCTTAATATGTCTTTATCAATTTTATCTTTATAAATGCTGTATATCATATACAAATCATAGAAATCCCTTGCTCTTGTTGTGGTAATATTTCTGCTTGAAATGGTTTCAAATTTTTCAGCAAGTATAGTTTCTATGGTATAGGTCATAATCGGTATTGTACCTTCTTCTAAGATTTTTGAATAGGAATAATTCATTTCTCTTGGAGTAATAACATCTCCTGTCGTTATATCTATATTTAAGGTTGCATTTATTTTCCCAAAAATGCAGGATATGCTTGCACAAAAATCTTCATACACATCTTCCTGTCTTATTGGCAATAATTTAATCAGATTATATTCAATATCTGCATCAATTTTAATCGCCAATATTTCATTTAAGATTTTTGTTATAGACTCTTCATTTAGTGGAATTCCTCTAATCGTGGTATCCATATCCATTGTACTACGCATATCAACACCGATGAGAGAGGATATAAGAAGTCCTCCTTTTAAAATAAAATTCTCACTATATTTTGATTTGGAGAGTTTTTCAAGTATTCCTTCAAATAAGCACATCTGAAGCAGAGAGTTAGGATTAACTCCTGTTTTCTTAGATATGTTCCTAATCGCTCCTTTTATCTGTTCCGATGTTTTCATAACAGCACCTCCGTATATCGTTTTAAAGCTTGCTCCATATTCATCTTAACAGCATATTTCGACAGTTTTAATAAATTTTTCTCCTTACTTGCAAAGTAAGATTTTATTGACTCGCTAAATACTTGTGCATCTATTCTGTCCTTATCTTTGATAATATCAAGCATAGTTCTTTCTTTGTCATACACTGATATTTCTCTGCCAAAAGGACCGGTTATAGTTATTTTCCCAATATCGTAATAATCTATTTTTACATACTTAAAAATAATATTATCTCTTGCCGCCTTAACTCTGCTGACATTATCTCCTGCCTTTACAGTCATCACATAAACAAGAGGCATTCTTGTTGATAATCCTTGTAAATACGCCGCTGTTTCGTGTGAAAAAATACCTTTGGGTATTCTATATGAGAAATAAAGATACTCATCGATATTTTCACCCGGAAGTGCATAGAGTCCATTTGCTATTTTTTCAAGTTCTTCTTTTATGGTTAATTCTTTTAGTATATCTTTATGAACACCAAAATTTAAGGCTTCTTTGGTAGTTATAATCCCATTATTTTCTTTTATTTTTTTTAGCAGGAGTTCCCTTTTACTCATTTTTATCACCGCCTTTTTGTTCTTAAATTATAGTTTTTATAAGAACAAAAGTCAATATTTAAACAGAAAAAGAGGCTGAAAAGCCCTAAAACCACCTGCACTGTCTGATCTCAGAAATAGTGTTGAACAATATCTTCATCTGATACAGACTGCCCCCTGTGCCTGATTAAACTCAATCAAAAGGTACCTCGGAGAATTATTTTTAAGAATAACTTTCCACCTGTTCTACCAAATCTAAAATAAGCTCGGAAAAGTTCTCTGCAATTTCCTCAAGGTCAGCATAGTCATTATTATATCCACGTACCTTACCGCTTTCCAAGTCTATAAATACGATGCTTCCGTCACCTAAACCTCCGACAGGAAAGGCTTTCCCGTGTTCACATCCGCTCATATACTCCTCGTATGCTTCTTCAAAGAATGTATAGTTTTCTTCAAGCTCTTTCAAGTCAAAAATCCACGGTTCCGCCAAATAGCAACCTCCCAGGTTAAGAAGTAGCCAACGGTACTCTGACGGTATCGATTCATAATTTGATTCAAACTTTTTTATATTATCCTCTGACTCCGGCCTGATACCTTTTGTGAACACGCTTGCTTCATAAGCCGCCTTAATCCTTTCCAAGTGTTTTTCTAAAACAATATTACACATTTTCGCTCCTCAATGAAATTACAGACGCTTTATTATATAGAGATTGACATTCCCTTATTTCTTAGCTTATCCCTTAAAATGTAGTATATTTTAAGGGATAAAAATAATATATCATTGCCTCTCCAACAACGCCACCGTCTCCGCATGCTTCGTATGACAAAAGCAATCAAACGCCATCCCCTTTTCAAATCTGTACCTTTGTTTCTTGAAAACTTCCAAATCCCTTGCCAATGTCTCCGGATTACAGGAGACATATACCACTTTCTTCGGTTTCAGCCTGCCTACTGCGGCTATGAACTCCTCTGTGGAGCCGGTTCTTGGAGGGTCTAAGATTACAACATCTATCTTTTCATTAGCTGCCGCCAGGTCATTTATAAATGCGGTTGCATCGGCATTATAGAATTTCACATTCTTTATATTGTTTATCTTGGCATTTGTGACGGCATCTTTGTGGGCATCCTTATTCAGTTCCACAGATATTACTTCCTTTACGGACTTTGAAGCGATCAGTCCGATAGTTCCAATTCCGGAATAGGCATCAAGCAGTATCTCATCCCCTTGCAAACCCGCATACTCTATTGCCTGAGAGTAAAGCTTTTCGGTTTGGTCTCTGTTTACCTGATAGAACGACTTCGGTGAGATTTTGAATGTAAGCCCACATAGTTCATCTGTGATATAGCCCTTGCCATACATCACTATTTCTCTGTCACCAAGTACCATACTGGTATTTTTATTGTTTATATTTTGAACTATAGTGGTTATCTCCGGATGTTCTCCTCTAAGTACCTTTATAAAGGCGTTCTTATTTGGGAATATTACATTTGAGGTCACCAAAACCACCATGATCTGACCGCTTTTCTTTCCTACACGTATCAGCACATGGCGTAAAAAGCCGAAGCCTGTGTCCTCATCATATGCCTTTATTTTAAATGAAACACACATTTTCTTTATGGTCTGAATGATACTTCCGGCCTTCTTATCTTCTATCAGACAGTTTTTTGTATCCACCACTCTGTGTGAGTTCTTTTCGTAGGTGCCTGCAATGATTTTCTTGTTTTCAAAGCCGAAAACCGCACTTACTTTGTTCCTATAATGATAGGGATTGTCCATTGAGACAATCCCGTCAAACTTGCCATATTTTTTTATCAAAGAATTTGCCTTCTCAAGCTTTTCTTTGACATGCTTATCATATGGGCTGTTTATATAATCGCAGCCTCCGCATTTTTTTGCGACACTGCATTTTAAATCCTTTTTGGACTTTAAATTTCCTTTGTTACTTCTTTCAGCCATGCTTTCTCTTCTTCATTTAATCCGCCGGATATGGAATCATAGACTTGTTTTTGATAATTATTATAAAGTTCTATATCTCTCTTTGTCATTACATCCACCAAAAGCGGCTCATTGTCAATAGGTGCCATTGTAAGCGGTTCAAATCCTAAGAATCCTTCTCCCTTGTCCACCACAGTCATCAAAATTTCCATTCTGATACCGTGCTTACCGCTTATATATACGCCCGGCTCATCACTCATTATCATTCCCGGCTCAAACTCAAGATTTCTGTATACATCTTTATTTATCTTGTTTCTGATAGATGTAGGCATCTCATGTACAGTATTTACAAAACCTACACCGTGACCTGTGCCGTGATTATAGTCAAGTCCGTACTCCCAAAGCGCCTCTCTTGCCTTTATATCAAGGCTTACACCTATAGCTCCTCTTTTAAATGTGGTATTTAAAAGTCTAAGCATTCCTATGGTTACCAAAGTATAATGAAGCTTCTCTTCATAGGTATTTTCTCCAAGAGAAATTGTTCTTGTAACATCTGTGGTGCCGTCCTTATATGTGGCACCCGAATCAAACAAATAAAGACCTTTAGCTTCAAGCTTCTTTGCCGTCTCATACTCGGCCTCGTAGTGAACTATCGCGCCGTTGTCCGCATATCCCGAGATAGTAGGGAAGCTTAAATCAAGGAAGAGTTCATCCTCTCTTCTAAGATTGTCAAGGTAGTCTGAAGCGGTCTTTTCTGTAAGATCTGCTCCGTTTTTTACCTGATTTTTCAGCCAATAGATATACTTTGCCATGTATACACCGTCTCTTAGATGTGACTTCTTTGTGTTGGCAACTTCCACCTCGTTCTTTATATTCTTCAGATATGTTACAGGACTTAACACGGAGTAGAGCTTGTTGGCATTTTCTTTTTTGCTTATTGAGATAAAAGTCTTATAGCTTACATCTGCCTCGTCAAAGAGTATCTCTTTGTGAGAAATACCTGCCACAGTCTCATCAAAATCGTCATAAGGCTTTATATCAATGCCGTTTTTCTTAAGGTATTCCCTTACTTCGTCAGTCAGTGATTTATCCTGTATAAAGATGGTCGCTCTGTCCTTTTCAAGTATGAAATAAGATAAAAACAACGGATTACACTGTATATCAAAAGCTCTGAGGTTTGTAAGCCATGCGATATCCGACAGTGAAGAGATTATAAGCAAATCCTTTCCGTTCATCCTCTCTCTGACTTCATTTATCTTTGTACTTGCCGACTTTCCCGCATACTTTTCATCCAATATAAATACCTTTGTATGTGGCCTTTCAGGTCTGTCAAGCCATATTTCATTTGTGATATCTTTTCCGATTTTTAACTTAACACCGTTTTTTACCACCTTACCTGCAATGACTTTGCCCTCCGAAAAGCTGAGTACCGAACCGTTAAATCCCAGTACTTCACCGCTCTTTAACTTTTTTTCAAGCAATTCATCCAAAGTAGGTACTCCGGGCTCACCCATTTTCATAAGAGTTATTCCGCTGTCTTTGAGCTCACTTTCCGCCTGTAAAAAGTATCTTCCGTCAGTCCAAAGATAAGCTTCTTCCTTAAGAACAAGCAGTGTTCCCGCACTTCCTGTAAATCCGCTTAAAAATCTTCTGCATTTGTCATATTCTGTAGGATATTCACTTTGATGTGCATCTGAAGAAGGGGATATCCATGCGTCTATCCCCTCTCTTTGCATTACTTTTCTCAAATCAACAATTGTCGCTCTCATAATGCTCCTTTCACAATACCTTGGCTTAAGCTTGCCAAGGTATTGCATAATCTATTTAGTATTTATATAACCGAACTTTTCCAGTGCATTATAGACTCCGTTATCTGTAATATCATCGGTAACATAGTCCGCATATTTTTTTAGTTCCTCTATTGCATTGCCCATAGCTATTCCAAGTCCCGACTCCTCTATTATCTCCTTGTCATTCATAGAATCACCGAAGGCAACCGTATCCTTGATGTCAATATTATAATATTTACACAGTAACTTCAAGCCCTCGGCCTTGCTTGCACATTTTTCTATAACATCCGCTCCGAACATTCCTGCAAAAAGCGGAAGCTTCAGAGTAGGAAAGTTTTCTTCTATCTCTTTTGCGCCGCTTGGAGGACCTACATATGTAAGTGTCCTTACAGGCAAATCAAACAGCTTTTCCGGAGGGTAAAACTTTCTGAAGCTCTCCCCCCATCTCTTTTTGTCATAGTCATCTATTACATTTTGATTGAAATAATAGTCCTTATCTTCCAAGGTAAGGCCCAATGAGCAGTCCTTACCTTCTACAAACTTTGCAAGCCTTTTTAAAACATCCTTGTCAAAGAAATGTTCAAAAATTTTTTCTTCTCCTACCTTTACCAAGGTACCGTTAAGTCCTATTACCGCATTAGGCTTTACTATATCTACAAATTGCTTACTGTCACTGTTTTCAGGATTTCTTCCGGTAGCAAGTACTATTATATGTCCCTGCTCTTTTAATCTTTCTATAGCCAAAAGAGCTGAAGGGGTTATCTTATAAGTCTTATGCTCCAAAAGCGTCATATCAATATCAAAACTGAAAATTTTTCTATTTTGCATTATCCAACCTTAACTTAGTGAGATGCCAAATATCTCTTACATACTCCTCGATAGTTCTGTCAGATGAGAACTTACCTGCGTTTGCAGTCTGTGTAAGCGCCATCTTTGCCCATCTCTTCTTATCTTTGTAGGCTTTCTCCACTTCATCATGTGCTTTGGCATAGCTTCTGAAGTCCTTAAGAATAAAGTATACATCCGCTCTGTCATTGCCCTGCTTCTTTAAAAGTGAATCATAGATTTCTCTAAACTCCTCGGTATTGTTCGGAGAATAAAATCCGTTTACAAGCTGCATAAGCACCGTTCTGATTTCAGTATCGGAGTTGAAGATAGTCATAGGGTCATATCCGCCGTTGTTTTCGTAGGCGATTACCTCATCTGAAGAAAGTCCGAAGATGAAAGCATTATCTCTTCCCACTTCTTCCACTATTTCCACATTTGCACCGTCCATAGTTCCTAAGGTAGGTGCTCCGTTTAACATAAACTTCATATTTCCGGTACCTGAAGCCTCTTTACTTGCTGTGGAAATCTGCTCACTGACATCTGCAGCGGCGAAGATTATCTCAGCATTGGATACCTTATAATCCTCTATGAATACCACCTTTATCTTACCGTTTATGCTCTTATCATTGTTGATGACATCCGCTACTGAATTTATAAGCTTAATAGTCTGCTTTGCTCTTCTGTATCCTGCCGCAGCCTTTGCACCGAAGATAAATGTTCTCGGATACATATCGAAGTTATCATCATTTTTAAGCTTATTATAAAGATACATTACATGAAGGATATTTAAAAGCTGACGCTTGTACTCATGAAGTCTCTTTACCTGAACATCAAAGATGGAATTCGGATCCACATCTATACCGTTATGTTCCTTGATATACTTTACAAGTCTTAATTTATTTTGATATTTGATCTCCATAAACTCTTCCAAAGACTTATCATCGTTTAAATACTGCTTTAGGCCTGAAAGCTGTGGTAAATCTGTAATAAATTTATCACTTCCAAGTTTCTTTGTAATCCAATCCGTTAAAAGAGGATTGGCGTGAACAAGGAATCTTCTCTGTGTGATGCCGTTTGTCTTATTGTTGAACTTCTCAGGCATCATCTCATAGAAGTCTTTAAGCTCCTGATGCTCAAGTATCTGTGTATGAAGCTTTGCAACTCCGTTTACGGAAAATCCCGCTATGATTGCCATATATGCCATTCTGACCTGACCGTCATAGAGTATTGCCATCTTCTTTTCTTTTTCAGCGGCATTATTCGGATATCTGTCTCTTATTTGCACTACAAATCTTCTGTTTATCTCTTCCACTATCTGATAAACTCTTGGAAGTAATGACTTAAACAAGTCGATGGGCCATTTTTCAAGAGCCTCCGACATGATTGTGTGATTGGTATATGCCATACATCTGCTTGTGATGTCCCACGCCTCATCCCAGTTAAGGCCTTCTTCATCCAAAAGAAGTCTCATAAGCTCAGGTATTGCCACTGTAGGATGTGTATCATTCAGCTGGAATACCACCTTCTCGGGAAGCATATGTATATCGCTGTGAGTTGATTTGAACTTATCAAGCGCTCTTTGAAGGCTGGCTGAGATAAAGAAGTACTGCTGCTTTAATCTAAGTTCCTTACCCGCATAATGATTGTCATTAGGATAAAGCACCTCTACCAAAGTCTTTGCAAGGTTTTCCTGCTCAAGTGCCTTTTGATAGTCACCCTTATCAAACTGCTCAAGGCTGAAGTTTGTGATAGCCTCCGCATCCCAGATACGAAGTGAATTTACCATTCCGTTCTCATATCCGAGCACCGGCATATCATAAGGTATAGCCTTTACCGAACCGTAATTTTCCTGTATAAACTTCTCTTTGCCGTTTACATTATCAACCCTTACATTTCCGCCGAACTTTACTATATATGAATATTCGCTTCTCTTTATTTCAAAAGGGTATCCGTTCTTAATCCAGTCATCCGGAACTTCCTTTTGATATCCGTTTTCTATCTTTTGCTTAAACATACCGTAGTGGTATCTGATACCGCAGCCGTATGCAGGATAATTAAGAGTTGCAAGAGAATCAAGGAAGCAGGCGGCAAGCCTTCCAAGGCCGCCGTTTCCAAGTGCAGGATCGCTCTCCTGATCTTCTATATCTGTAAGGTCAAATCCGAGTTCCTCTAAAACCTCTGCCACTTCTTTTCTTGCACCGAGGTTTATTATATTGTTGCCAAGCGCTCTGCCTATCAAAAACTCCATTGAAAGGTAGTATAAAATCTTTGCATCCTGCTCATCATATGCCTTATGTGTATTTATCCATTCATCTATGACGGTATCTTTTATGGCATAGGAAAGAGCATAAAAAACCTGCTCTTTACTTGCCTCGTCTATAGTCTTTCTGTACAATACCTTTACATTATCTTCTATAGCCTTTTTTAATTCCTTAGCGTTCATCATCGTAAGTACATCTAACCTTTCTTACTTACTCCAAGGGATGTATGTTCTCCGTTCAAGTTCCAATCTTTAGTGTATCCCTCTACATTGTTATAAACTATCTCATCTGCTAATGTATCATTCTTTATAACAGCTTCATTTTTCTTTATTATCTCGGCAATTCTGTCATTTCCGGACTGTGAAAGTACTATATGATCAACGACCTCAAATCCGGCCTCTTTTCTCATTGTCTGAATCTTTGAAATAAGCTCTCTTACAAAGCCCTCTTCAAGGAGTGCGTCGTCAAGTCTTATATCAAGTACTACAGTTACTTTGTTGTCGGCTTCCGTAACGAAGTTGTCATTCTTTGCAGTCTCAATAAGCAAATCTTCTCTGCCGAGTACCACCTTCTCACCATCAAAGTCGAAGTTTAATGCTCCGTCAGTGTTCAGTTCCTGCATTGCCTTATGTCCGTCGAGATTTGCAAGCGCTTCTTTTATCTTGCCTAGAAGCTTGCCGTACTTAGGTCCTACAGTCTTTAACTGCGGCTTGAATGAGTAGCTTACAAACTCTTCCACATCATCCTTAAACTCTACAGCCTTAACATTAAGCTCATCCTCTATAATCTCAACATAGAAAGGACTAAGTACATTCTCAGCCTTAACATACATATTTCCGATAGGCTGACGATTCTTTATATTTGCCGAATTTCTTGCAGCTCTACCAAGTACCACTATATCAAGAACCTCGTCCATGCTTACTTCAAGATCTTTGTCGATAAATTCCTCATTTACCTTAGGGAAATCCGTAAGATGAATACTTTCAGGTGCATTCTTGTCCACACTTCTTACAAGATTTTGATAAATCTCTTCAGTCATAAAAGGTATCATAGGTGCTGAAATCTTTGAAAGAGTGATAAGTGACGTATACAAAGTCATATATGCATTTATCTTATCCTGCTCCATACCCTTTGCCCAGAATCTCTCTCTACATCTTCTTACATACCAGTTACTCATATCGTCTGTGAAGCTTTGCAGCGCTCTTGCAGTCTCTGTTATCTTATAGTTACTTAGATAGTCGTCCACTGTCTTTACCAATGTGTTAAGCTTTGATAAAAGCCACTTATCCATTACGCTAAGCTTTTCATAGTCAAGTGTGTACTTTGTAGGGTCAAAGTTGTCAATATCCGCATAAAGTACATAGAAAGCATAAGTGTTCCAAAGTGTACCCAGGAACTTTCTCTGTCCTTCCTCAACCGCCTTGTCATGGAATCTGTTCGGAAGCCACGGAGCGGAGTTCACATAGAAATACCATCTGATGGCGTCCGCACCGAACTTGTTCAGTGCATCCATAGGGTCTACAGCATTTCCCTTTGACTTACTCATCTTCTGGCCGTCTTCATCCTGCACATGACCCATTACGATAACATTCTTATACGGTGCTCTGTTAAATATCAATGTCGATATTGCAAGCAGCGAATAGAACCATCCTCTGGTCTGGTCCACAGCCTCCGAGATAAAGTCTGCCGGATACTGCGCTTCAAACTTCTCTTTATTCTCAAACGGATAATGATGCTGTGCAAAAGGCATAGAACCTGAGTCAAACCATGCATCAAGCACCTCAGGAGTTCTTTTCATCTCCTTGCCGCACTCAGGACAGGTAATTGTCACTGCGTCAATATAAGGTCTGTGAAGTTCTATATCTTCAGGACAGTTCTTTGACATAGACTTAAGTTCTTCAATGCTTCCGATACTGTGCATATGTCCGCAGTCGCAAATCCAAACATTAAGAGGTGTACCCCAATATCTGTTTCTTGATACAGCCCAATCCTGAATATTCTCAAGCCAATCGCCGAATCTTCCTTTACCTATGCTCTCAGGTATCCAGTTGATTGTATTGTTGTTTCTTATTATATCTTCTTTTACAGCCGTCATCTTGATGTACCAAGACTCTCTTGCATAGTAGATAAGCGGTGTATTACATCTCCAGCAGTGCGGATAGCTGTGTTCAAATACAGGTGCGTCAAAGAGCTTTCCGTTTTCTTCAAGGTCTTTTAATACAAGCTTGTCGGCATCCTTTACAAATACGCCTTCCCACTTTGTCTCTTTTGTAAGATTACCCTGTGCATCTACAAGCTGAACAAAAGGAAGATTATAGTTTCTTCCTATTCTTGAGTCGTCCTCACCGAATGCAGGAGCTATATGTACAATACCTGTACCGTCTGTAAGAGTTACATAGCTGTCACATACCACATACCATGCCTTACCCTTTACATTAAGTCCGCCCCAAAGCGGCTCATACTCAATGCCTTCAAGTTCCTTACCCTTATATGTTTCAAGTACGGTATAGTCATCTTTTAAAACTGTTTCAACCAATGCACTTGCAAGAATATATGTATAATCTCCCTGCTTTACCTTTGAATACTCTTCGTCAGGATTTACACAAAGAGCCACATTACTTGGCAATGTCCAAGGTGTTGTGGTCCATGCAAGGAAGTATACATTCTCATCCTTTTTCTTAAATCTTACAATAGCGGATCTTTCCTTTACATCCTTATATCCCTGTGCCACCTCATGGCTTGAAAGCGGTGTTCCGCATCTTGGGCAGTAAGGTACTACCTTAAATCCTTTATAAAGAAGTCCCTTATCCCAAATCTGCTTAAGTGCCCACCACTCGGACTCTATATATGAATTGTGATATGTTACATACGGGTCATCCATATCGGCCCAGAAGCCTATTACATTTGAGAACTGCTCCCACATGCTCTTATACTTCCAAACAGACTCTTTACACTTCTCTATAAAAGGTGCAACTCCGTATTTTTCTATCTGCTCTTTTCCGTTGATGCCGAGTTCTTTCTCAACTTCTATCTCTACAGGAAGTCCATGTGTATCCCAACCTGCTTTTCTCGGAACTTTGTAGCCTTTCATTGTCCTGTATCGTGGAATCATATCCTTGATAACTCTTGTAAGTGCGTGTCCTATATGCGGCTTTCCGTTGGCTGTAGGCGGTCCGTCATAGAACATATATGTCGGAGCATCTTTTCTGTCTTCGATACTCTTTTCAAAAATATGGTTGTCACGCCAAAACTTCTCAACTTCTCTTTCTCTCTCCACAAACTTTAGATCTGTAGGTACCTTTTTATACATAAAAATCCTTTCTTTGTAAGCCGGATTATAAAAAAGACCTGTCCTGTAACAGGACAAGTCAAAAACTTATAAACCACCTTTACAACATACTGTCATATGTGCTCCTATAACGGGGAAACCGGCTCACCCTACTGATATTTCAGGCGGCAACTCGGGAGTGATCTTCACTCTTGACTCCATACCGGTCTTCCACCGTCACCGGCTCGCTGAAATTTCTGTCAAGAACTACTCTCTCCGTCTCAGTCTTTATAACTAGGGATATTATAATCACTTGTAGATATTCTGTCAATGCCGCAAATCACAGCAGCGGCATTATATAAGCTGTCCAGATATGGCTTATCGGCATTGCAAGTATCATAGCCGGTATCATATCGGCCACAGGAAACATCTTTACCTTTATCATTCTGAAACTTGTTGCAAGCAGTATTATTCCGCCCACCGCCTTAAAATCGTCAACCATCTCAGGGGTTGTATAAGGCATAATCATTCCTCCGCATGAAAACAGTGTAAAGAATATAATAAACTGCGGTATGGCAATGAAGGATACCACAGGTCCCAACAGACATGAAAAAATCATAGCTGTAAACAAATCAAGTATTGCCTTTGATATAAGTAAAGTGTGATCTCCGCTCATTCCCGATACTATAGAACCGTAGATACCTGTTCCGCCTGCACAAAACAGCACTATAATTGTAAGCAGCATTTCATCATATTCCTTATCGGATATATCACTCTCTTTTCTTCTTACAAGTCCGAATATCAAATTTTTCAAAAGCACTCCAAGTCTGTTTATCAGATCTCCGAAATGAACTATAAGCCCTATCGTAGTACCTGCAACAGTGGCAAATATAACAGCCGGCATATTTTTCATAAGCATTACGCTTGTAATACCCATTGCCAAGGCACAGGCTCCGAAGACCATGTTTATCTTTTCCTTAAAATCAACACTCAAATACTTTCCGAATAATGTTCCCAATATTCCACCAATTATAATTGATGAGGAACAAAATATAACTCCTATAGGCATTTTTTTCTCCTCTCATTCACGACATATATAATAATGTAATATTTAACTTATGTCCAACAAAATTCCGGAATAAGTTTTATATAAAGATTTAAATTCTAATATTACTTATAGTTATACTTAACATTCCATTTTTCCTGAATATTTAACAGAAATATTTTGCTAAAATCTCTGTTTTTGTAACCTAAATTTTATATGAATCAAGCATCACTATTATTTATTTATAATTGTTTTTCTTAATTATTTTTTTATTTTATTTCCATATTATAGACACAATTATTCATTATATTATAAGAGCATTAGCGAATGGCTAATGCAGGTTTCAGAATTACTGGAACTACAAAGCTTTTTCATACTCATACCGGACAGTTTAACTGTCCGGCCCCCCTAAAAATGTTAAACCACCTTTTTCCCGGGTGGTTTTTTCTTGTATCGAATTTGAAACCGAGTTCCTTTATTGTTAGAAATGTAGCAATATTCTGAAAGTACTTTCAATAATCTATGTTTTAACAGTTCTTATAATCATATAAAAAGGAGCCTACTTTAAAGTAAGCCCCTCTCTTAAACTCATTATTAAATTACGCCGTCATTGCAAGCTTTCCGTCTACAACCTGAATGACCTTGGTCGGACACTTAGCCGCACATTTTCCGCAGTTTATACACTTGGAATAATCTATAAGCGCAACATTTCCGTTCATATGTATTGCATCGCTCTCACAAGCCTTTACACACATAGTACATGCGATACATCCTACCTCACATACTTCCTTAACGGCTTTACCCTTATCCTGTGAGTTACACTGTACGAATGTAAATGTCTCATAAGGTACAAGGTCGATAAGCTTCTTAGGACAGGCCTCAACACATTTGCCGCAGGCAACACATTTTTCTCTGTCTACAAGCGCAATACCGTCCACTATATGAATAGAATCAAACTCACAAGCCTTTACACATGAACCGAATCCCATGCAGCCGTAGCCGCAGGCCTTACCGCCCTGACCCGGTACATTCATAGCTGAATTACAGTCTGTAATACCGAAATATGTAAAGTTTTGCTTTGCCTTGTCACAAGTTCCCTTACATTTTACAAATGCAACCTCTTTTACGGCTTCACCTGCGCTTACACCCATAATCTCACCGATAACGGCCGCTACAGGAGGTCCGCCTACAGGACATTTGTTTACAGGGGCCTCTCCTGCCGCAATAGCCTTTGCAAGACCGTCGCAACCCGGATAACCGCAACCGCCACAGTTGTTTCCCGGCAATGCTTCTCTAACCGCTATCTCTTTTTCATCCACCTCTACTTTAAACTTCTCGCTGGCAACTCCAAGTAGGAGACCAATAAGAATACCGACTATACCGACTACAGCCGCAGCAATAATTACACCGTTCATATTTTTCCTCCTATTTTATAAGTCCTGAGAATCCTGTAAAGGCAATAGCCATAAGACCTGCAGTGATAAGAACAATAGGCATACCTGATACGGTGTGAGGAATATCATTGTGTTCAATCTTCTCTCTTACACCTGAAAGTAATACTATTGCCAAAGCAAAACCGCTGGCGGTACCTACACCATATACCAAGCTCTGTGCAAAATTGTACTCTTTTGCAACATTGTCAAGTGCCACACCGAGCACTGCACAGTTGGTTGTAATAAGAGGCAGGTATACACCCAGTGCCTCATAAAGTGAAGGCATATTTTTCTTTAATACCATCTCAACAAACTGTACCAAAGCCGCAATAACCAAGATAAATACGATAGTCTGCAAATATTCAAGATGCAGCGGTATCAAAATATGTGCATATATAAGACTTGCCGACATACTTGAAAGAGTGATAACGAATATAACCGCTGCACCCATACCTACAGAAGTCTCTGTCTTTTTCGATACACCGAGGAAAGGACACAGTCCCAAGAATCTGCTCAGCACTACGTTGTTTACGAGTGCCGCACTAATCAAAAGTAAAATCAGTTGAGTCATTATTTACCCTCCCCCGCATTTGCATTTTCTTTTGCGGCCTTTGCCTTAGCAAGAGCCTCTTCTTTTTTCTTCTTTGCTTCAAGTTCTTTCTTTTCAAGATCCTTATCAATAGTGATATGGTTTTCAAGCTTAGCCTCACCGAAGCAAGCCGCACAGTTACCTCCACATGCTATCTCGGATGTATTGCCTGTATTTGTAGCACTTGGAGCCTTGAAATGATTTTGTAATGCTGAAAGCAGCGCCAGTACAAAGAACGCACCCGGTGCAAGTACGAATATGGAAATTCTGTATCCGTCAGGGATAATTACTATACCGTTCGGGAATGATGCCGCCGGTAAAAATCCTTTTAAGAAAGTACCTCCGCCTATAAGCTCTCTCACGATTCCTATACATGAAAGTGAAATTGTGAATCCCAGCCCCATTCCAAGTCCGTCAAAGAATGAAGGGAGTGCAGGGTTCTTTGAAGCATAACTCTCTGCTCTACCAAGAATAATACAGTTAACAACTATAAGCGGTATATAGATACCAAGTGACTTATAAAGCGCAGGTGTATAGCCCTGCATTAAAAGCTGTACAACTGTAACCAAAGACGCAACGATAACTATAAACGCAGGGATTCTCACTCTGTCAGGTATTATATTTCTCATTGCGGATATAATTAAATTTGAAAACATTAAAACGGCTGTCGTAGAAAGTCCCATACCGACGGCATTTACAAATGATGTGGTAACTGCAAGTGTAGGACACATACCTAACATCAGAACAAAGGTAGGATTTTCTTTGAATATACCGTTATATAAACGCTCTAAAATCTTGTTCATATTTCCTCCTTATTCCAATATTGAATTAAAGTAAAGCGCTGCATTGACAGCATTTGTAACGGCACTGCTTGTGATGGTTGAACCGCTTATAGCAGCGATTTCATTGTCACCGCTTGCACTGCCCTTTACAAGCTTAAACTCTTTTGTATTTTTGTTTGCATACTGAGAGTAGAAATCTTTTTCTCCAGCTCTCATACCAAGTCCCGGTGTCTCAGCCAATGTAAGGAATGTAATTCCCACTACCGTACCGTCAGACTTAATACCTACCGAAAGCTGAACGGTACCGTTGTAACCGTCCTTTGATGTTGCGGTAATAACTCTTCCGACATTGTTTCCCGAGGCATCCTTTGCATCTACAACTTCATCAACAGTTACATGACCGAAGCCCTTACCTGATATTTCATCCGCAGTCTCTGCAATCTTTGATGTTTCGGCATCGCTTGCCTCAAAGTCCTTTGCCTCCGGGAATACCACTGCATAAGCTTCATTCTTTGCAGCCTTTGCAGCTGCCGCTATAGGTGCCTTTGTAATATCGTATACAAAGCCCAGTATAAGTCCTGAAATAAGGGTTATAGCAAATAAAATAATCGCATCTTTTATAAATCCTGATTGCTTTTTCATGCCTTCTTTGCCTCCCTTCCGAATGCCTTAGGTAATGTTGCTTTCTCAATCAAAGGTGCAACTATATTTCCGATAATGATTGCATATGAAACACCTTCCGCATTACCTCCGAAAAGTCTGAACAATCCTGTCAATATACCTATAAATATGGCGAAGTAAACCTGTCCCATCTTTGTTACCGGAGTACTTACATAGTCTGTTGCCATAAAGAACGCACCGAAGATAAGTCCACCGCCAAGTACATGATAAAGTACCGTTGTAGGATTGTGGTCACCGAAAATAAATACAAACACAGCTACTGTTGCAATGTATATAAGAGGTATTCTAAGTGAAATAACCTTTCTTACCACCAGATAGATTGCACCGATAAGAAGCGCAATTGTTGAAACCTCTCCTATTGTTCCCGGTATTCTGCCGAGGAAAATATTCAAAAGCTTGTACTGATCAAGCGCCTTCTCTATACCGTTTGCTCTTAAAAATCCGAGCGGTGTAGGTGTTGATGTTGAATCAAACTTCAGTGCTGTTGAGCTGAAGTTTGTCATAGCTCCGGCAAAAGATATAAGCATAAAGCATCTTGCTGCAAGTGCCGGATTCATAAAGTTCTGACCGAGTCCGCCGTAGAGCTGCTTTACAACTATTATTGCAAACACACCGCCAAGTATAGGCATCCACACAGGAATCTGCGGCGGCATATTGAGGGCTAATATAAGTCCTGTAACTACAGCTGAAAAATCTCCTATAGTTATCGGTTTATTCATAAATTTCTCATATAAGTATTCAGCAAGTACACATGAAAGAACTGTACATATAACAACTATAAGTGCAGAAATACCGAATTGAAAGCATCCGAAAGCCAATGTCGGAATCATTGCAATGCAGACATCCTTCATGATACCGGCGGTAGATGAATTGTCCCTTACATGAGGAGATGATGAAACATTAAATTTGCTTGCCATTATTTCCCCTCCTTCTTTGCTGCTGCAGCTCTTCTCTTTGCCGCTACAGCCTGACGCATATATTTAAATCCCTGTGTAAGCGGTCTCTTTGCCGGACATACATAGGCACATGAACCGCATTCCACACATTCCATACCGTTTAACTTCTCAAACCCTTCAGTATCGTCTGCAAGTGCCTTTTCCATCATAAGAACAGGAACAAGGAAGCTTGGACAAGCGTCAACACATCTTCCGCATTTGATACAAGGTGTCTCAGGATTATCCTCAACTTCATCATTTACAAATGTTGTTATGGAGGATGACGCCTTTGTAACAGGTATATCAAGTGTAAAGAGCGCCTGACCCATCATAGGTCCGCCTGAAAGAACTTTTCTCGGCTCTTTTTTGAATCCGCCTGCGGCCTCTATAAGCTCCTGATAGTTCATACCTGTTCTGACTTTAAAGTTCTGCGGTGTTGTAATCGCATCACCTGTTATTGTAACAATTCTTCTGATAAGAGGTGTAGACTCAACTACCGCATTATAAATAGATATAACGGTATCGGTATTGTCAACTATACATCCCACATCTGCAGGCAACTTGCTTGAGTTCAACTTTCTACCTGTGCAGGCATAGATAAGTGATCGCTCACCGCCTTGCGGATACTTTGTATAAAGCTCCACCACTTCTATCTTGGACTCGTTCTTTACAAGTTCTCTAAGTTTTTCAATAGCTTTAGGCTTATTGTTTTCAATTCCTATAATACCTTTTGCATTAGGGAAAAGCTGAAGTATAACCTTTAATCCTCCGACTATTTTTTCAGGTTCTTCCATCATAAGTCTGTAGTCACTTGTAAGATAAGGCTCACACTCCGCACCGTTTACAATAATATAATCAATCTCATTTTCATTCTTCGGTGAAAGCTTTACATGTGTAGGAAATCCTGCACCTCCAAGACCTACAATACCTGCCGCTTTCACTATGTTTCTGATTTCATCCTTGGAAAGCTTGGTGTAATCTCTTTTTTCTCCGAAACCTTCTATTGCACGGTACTCTTTATCATCTTCGATGATAACGGAATTCACCATTGAACCGTTAGCGACTCTTCTCGGCTCGATTTTTTTCACTTTTCCGGACACTGAGCTTACTACATTGGCTGAAATAAACCCTCCGGCCTCTGCAATGATTTGTCCGACCAGCACTTCATCTCCAACAGCCACCAAAGGTTTTGCAGGTGCACCGATATGTTGAACTAACGGAAAAACCATCTCGGTACCCTTTGGTTGTAGCACTGTTATAGGGTGTTCCATTGAAAGTTCCTTACCTTCATACGGATGCACACCACCAATAAATGTAGCTAATCCCATATTTTTCTCCTCTTCCTATCCGGGTAAAAAATGTAATTTAAAGCAATATACAAGTACATATAATGTCAACTCACAAGCAGATTACTAAAGCAAATCATAATCTCTTAAAACACAAATAAACCAAGAAGCCGCAAAAATTCTTAGTCATTCGGTATATCACCGTCAAAAGCATTTTATCACCCAAATTTTTCTTTATTATACCATATTTGTACAAACTTAAAGATGATTATTGAGTATTTATATTGCACTTTTTTGCATACATTGTGTAAAATTATATACCTTATGTATTTATTGCAAAATATTATGTAATATAAACCTATATATCATCTCTTTACTATACTACACTTAGTCTATAATTTTATACATATAATTTCAATCTAAATAAAAATAATATAGCAAAAATATTTTTTTGAAAACAAAAAACTACCGCCTTTGATTCCAAAAGCGATAGTTTTTTATTACATCTTATCAGGTGCTTCTATTCCAAGTAAGTTTATAGCTGTTTCAAGTATTTCCTTTGTTAACAGAATAGTTGCCAGATATCCCTTTTTCTTTTTCTCATCACTCTCTGTGAGTATCTTAATCTCATGATAGAATGAATTGAATGTGTTTGAAACCGAATATATAAACTGACATATTCTATGCGGTGCCAGTTCTTCCCATGCCGTCTTCATAACCTCATTGTACTGTGACAATTCCATATAAAGTTTCTTATGAATATCCTCTACAGGCACTGTCAAGTCATTAAGACTTATCTGTTGTGAACTGCTTTCATAGTACTTTTCCAATATAGACTTTATTCTGACTATTGTATATAGGATATAAGGTCCTGTATTTCCTTCAAATGAAGTAAATCTGTCAATATCGAATATATAGTCCTTTGCAGCCTGATTGCTGAGATCCGCATACTTTATAGCGGCAAGTCCTACAATCTTTGCGGTATTTCTTGCTTCCTCATCAGAGACATCTCGGCTTTGCTTTATCTTTGAAAAAACTTCGTCGGCAATATCATTTATAACAGCTTCCAGACGAACCACACCGCCGTCTCTGGTCTTTAGAGGCTTGCCGTCCTTACCGTTGATTGTACCGAAACCTATATACTTAAGCTCATGACTTTTCGGTACAATCCCTGCTATTCTTGCCACTCTGAAAAACTGTGTATAGTGAAGTTCCTGTCTCTTATCAGCTATATAGATATACTCATCCGGAGAGTAGAGTTTTTCTCTCTCCACAAGTGTACCCAGATCCGAGGTGGCATAGAGTGCCGCGCCGTCCGACTTTCTGATAATACATGGAGGCAATTCTTTCTTATCTCCCTCCACGCCTATATCAACTACAAGTGCACCCTCCGACACTCTTGCAATCTTTCTGTCTTCAAGATCCTTTATAAGATCGGGGATATACGGATCCGCGTCAGATTCGCCCTTCCAAAGGTCAAAATCTACAAGCAGTGAACCATAGTTTTTCTTCAAATCCTCTACCGACAAATCCATAATATGCTGCCATATGGCTCTATAAGGTTTGTATCCCTTTTGAAGCTCCAATGTAGCTTCCTGTGCCCTTTGCTTAAAGTTCTCGTCCGCCTTTGATTTTTTGGAAGCTGCAGGATATATCTCCTCAAGATCGTTCAATGTAAAAGGCGCCTCCTTAGGATACTCTCCGTCAAAGTCCTTCTTAAAATATACAAGCTCAGGATTTCTTTCTCTAAGCTCTTCTATTATAAGTCCCATCTGAAGGCCCCAGTCGCCCAGATGCACATCGGATATCACTTCATTTCCGAAGAATCTTCCCATTCTCTTTAGACACTCACCTATAATGGCCGAACGAAGATGCCCTATATGCAAAGGCTTTGCTACATTTGCACCGCCGTAGTCGATCATTATTTTCTTTGAAGGATTGTCATATTCCACTCCGTATTTTTCAGAGTTTGACATATCCTTAATGTACTTTTCTATAAAAGCGGCGCTTATATTTATATTGATAAATCCCGGCATAACAGCCTCTATTTTATCAAAGCTGTCACTTTCTTTTAAAAGTTCCGCAACTTCATTTGCAATATCAATAGGTTTTTTCTTAAACACCTTAGCAGCCGCCATTGCACCGTTACACTGATACTCACACAGGTCAGGTCTGTTTGAAATATTGACCTTACCGTAATTGTCGTCACCATACAATTTTGCAAAGGCGGATTTTAATTCATCTGAAATCAATTCTATAATTGTCTTCATACTTCTCCACTTTAATTTATGTTTTGTAAGCCTTTATAAAGGCCTTCGGACTTCAATGTTACAAAAAAGGACGGTCCTAAGACCGCCAAATACTAAATCATTAAACTCTTGATAGATACTCACCTGTTCTTGTATCAATCTTGATCTTATCACCAAGATTTACAAACAAAGGAACATATACGGTAGCACCTGTCTCAACTGTTGCAGGCTTTGTAGCTCCCTGTGCCGTATTTCCGGCAAATCCCGGCTCTGTATCTGTGATTTCCAACTCTACAAATAATGGCGGCTCTACTGAAAATACATTGCCATTGAATGAACAAATCTTGACCATCTCATTCTCTTTTACAAACTTAAGAGCATCTCCAACCTTGTCCTTGTTGAGTGCTATCTGGTCAAATGTCTCTACATTCATAAAGTTGTACATATCACCGTCTGAATACAGATACTGCATATCCGCTCTGTCAATTCTTGCCTGTGGGAATTTCTCAGTAGGTCGGAAAGTTCTCTCAACAACGCTACCTGTGATTACATTCTTAATCTTTGTACGAACGAATGCAGCTCCCTTTCCCGGCTTAACATGCTGAAACTCAAGAATCTGAAAAACCTGACCCGCCTCGATTTCCAATGTCAAACCGTTTTTAAAATCACCTGCTGAAACCATTTATATCTCCTCCTAAACTTTCATGCGATACTCACGATATTTTATAACAATTTTTAATTCAAATCAAGCTAAAATTTATCGCCCGGTAACATTCTTTACTATATATTCCATTGCCAAAGTATATCCGTCAAGCCCAAGTCCGGCTATCTGTCCGTTGCACACCGGCTGTGTAAGTGATTTATGCCTGAAATCCTCCCTGTCGGAGATATTGGATATATGGACTTCTACTTTTATACAGCCAAGACTTTCAAGTGCGTCTCTTATTGCCACACTTGTATGGGTAAATGCCGCAGGGTTTATTACAATACCTGCCACATCTTCAAAATATGCTTCTTGAAGCTTATCAACTATTGCACCCTCGTGATTGCTTTGAAAGCATTCCACTTCCACTTTAAGCTCTTTTGCCTTTTCTTCAATCATCTTCAGAAGATAATTGTAGTCCTTATTTCCATAGACTTCCTTGTTTCTGATACCGAGGAAGTTCATATTTACACCGTTTATTACCAAAATCTTCATTTCATTCTCTCTTTTAGCTTTTCAGTAAGTAAAACCTTCACCTTTTCAACTACGGACTGTCCCACCTTTACATCATTCCATATCTCAAAGCTTGCAACTCCCTGAAGTATAAGCATATCAAGCCCGTTGATGCATCTTTTATTTGCTTTAAGCATATTTTTGATAAATAAAGTCTCAAAAGGAATATATATTAAATCAATTCCGCAGTCACATTTTTCATAGAATCCTGCATCATCTATTATGCACTCGTCAATTTTCGGGTACATACCTACATTGGTGGTCTGAAACACAAAATAATCGTTATGCTCCAAAATTTCCAAATTTCGTTTAAGTTCATCCAATGACACTACAGATATATTTTTAAAAGTATCGCAGACCTCTTTTTTTAGTTCATTTGCTCTTTCGACATTTCTGTTTATGATGGTGACAGACTTTGCACCTTCTTCTATTGCCAGATAGAGTGCAGCCTTTGCAGCACCGCCTGCACCGAGAAGTATCACATTTTTGCCTTTGATACTCATCCCGTTATTTTTTATACTGTGCTTTAATCCGAGGATATCTGTGTTATAGCCCTTATATCCGCTCTCTACTTTTTTCAGAGTGTTTACGGCTCCTATTTTTTTTGCTCTTTCATCTATATCGCTTACTATATCAAGCATATCTTTTTTGAAAGGAATCGTTACATTAAATCCCTTTATTCCAAGAAAATAAGCTCCTTCTATTGCAGCTTTTATATTATCAGTCACATGAAATGCCACGTAGCCCATATCAATATTCATCTCTTTTGCCAAAGCGTTTTGTAAAAGAGGTGACAGGCTGTGCTCTATCGGATTGCCTACTATACCGTATACACTTGTACTTGCACTAATCATTGCTTCTTCCTTTTTCTAAAGCTCTTTTATAAAAGAACAATACAATTCTTTCAAGGTATCTTTTCAAAACTATCTGTATCTCCTCTTTAGGACTTATAGGGTCCACCAGTATGGAATACACTCCGGCACTGTTTGCTCCCCAGATATCAGTAAAAATCTGATCTCCGATAAAAACTGTCTGAGTATCCTTTACTTCAAGCAGCTCCATCGCCTTTATATATCCTCTTTTTGAAGGCTTATTTGCCTTATAAATATACTCTGAATTTACCGCCTTCGCAAACGGAAGCACCCTTTTTTCTTTATTATTTGATATAAGGCAGGTCTTAAAGCCTATATCTCTCAAGTTTTTGAAAAAAGCGACATTTGAACCGTCTGCCCTTGTCCCATGTGTGGTCAAAGTATTGTCTATATCAAAAAGTATTGCTCGAAACCCCCTGTTATACAACCCCCTGTAGTCTATATCGTATATATCTTTTTTATACAATCTCGGAAAAAGTTTATTCATAAATATCATTTCTTTAAAAGCTTTGTAATTTCATCCATAAAAGTACTTACATCCTTAAATTCTCTGTATACGGACGCAAACCTTACATAGGCCACCTCATCAAGATCCTTCAATTGTTCCATCACAAGTTCACCTATCGTCCTTGTAGGTATTTCACTGACTTCCATCGCATATATTTGATTTTCTATCTCATCAACGGTCTTTTTAATTTCAGCTGTGGATACAGGCCTCTTATGACAACTTTGTATAATTCCTGCTTCTATCTTCGACCTGTCAAAGTTTTCTCTGGACTCATCTTTTTTTATTACCATAAGAGGTATTGTCTCAAGCTTTTCATATGTGGTAAATCTCTTATTGCAGCTTTCGCACTGCCTTCTTCTCTTTATTGAAGAGTTGTCGTCGGCAGGGCGTGAGTCTATAACCTTTGTATCCTGTGCTTGGCAAAATGGGCATTTCATACGCTAATACGCTATCCTTTATATTTTAAAATTCGTTAAGTCCTTCACTTCCTTTGTAGTCAAAAACACCGTCGTCATATTCGTAAGGTAAGTTTTTGTAATAATCGTCATAGTCAAGCGAATCGTTATCATAATCAAAGTAGTCAAATACACTGTCATGATTATAGTAATTTCTGTCTGAATCAGGTGAATTTAAAACTGCGATAATAATAAATACCGCGGATATTATAGAAAGTATAAATCCGATTATTGAAAGTATCAAACCTATTATAGCCTTTGCATCCGCTTCGTTACCGTTTCTTGTGGACAGTACAAACAGTACCACTCCTGCTATTCCAAGCGGAAATCCTACACACATACAACATAGTACACAGCTTAGTATTCCCACTATCAAACATGCTACCGAATATTGCTTTTCCAATATTTTCCTCCTTAAATAAAATCATTCAGGCAAATAGACCCGTAAGGTCTTATCTTCATCTTATAAGAAGAACCCTCGCCTAAGAATCCGTCCATATATGCAACATACTCGTCACTGTACTCTTCAGGTACCATTGCCATTATTACTCCTGCAAAACCTCCGCCATGTACTCTGGTTGCACCTACATTTTTATCCTTCAAAAATCTCTCTGAAAGTGCAAGTGCCACAGTGATGCCCTGTTCGTTCGGTGCGGCATTTGTATACACATTCTGAAGATACTTCCATGACGAATTGCCGCTTTCGGTTATATTTTTCAAGAATGTATCAAAGTCATTATGTGCAAGTGCATTCACCTGCGCCTCCACTCTCTTGTTCTCATCAAAGAAATGTATGCTCCTTAACACCGCTCTGTCATTTGCATACTCTCTTATCTGTGGCAAATTGTTGTAGAATTCCCCTTCATCCACCTCAGACAGTGTATTTTTACCGAAGTACTCAGCCACCTTCTTCATCTCTGAAGGTATGGATGAGTAATCTGCAGAAAGGTCGGCATGTCCTCTTCCTGTTTGAACTATAATAAGATCATGCTTTGCAGCTGAAAAATCAAAATCTATCTCCGTAACTTTCGGCATATCCGGATTTTTAAAGTCGATACTTATCAGTCCGCCGTATGCACAACACATCTGGTCCAAAAGTCCGCTTGCCTTATCCCAATAGTGATTCTCGGCATACTTTCCTATATATGCATAATCCGTCTTTGAGAGTTTCCCGTCATTGAACAGTGTATTTATTATCTGGCATATAAGAGTCTCAAACGCTGCAGATGAGCTTACACCTGCACTTGAAATAACATTACTTGTGATATATGCGTCAAATCCGCCTATATTGGCATTTCTTTCTATGAAGCCCGCCAAAATACCCTTAAGTAACTCCGTAGTTCCTACCTTTTCCACTCCCGGTTTTATATCGTTTATATCTATACTGAACTTTTGTGAAAATGACTCACTCACAATATTTACAATATTTGAACCGTTATCCGCCGCGGCCGCTATACAGTCAAGGTTTATACTTCCTCCAAGCACTTTACCGTTGTTGTGATCCGTATGATTTCCTGAAATCTCCGTTCTTCCGGTAGATGAGAACAGTTTAACATCTTTTTCACCGAATTCTCTTACAAATCCTTGTAAAACATCTTCATATCTCTTTAAATTATCCTTAACTCCTACCTTGGTATATAATTTTTCCAATAAATCCTGCCCTTTATTTTCCAGTGCAGCCTTTGTATCAAGTATATTCATAAAATCCTCGCTATATATTAGTAAAACAAGCTCTAAATAACTTCATGTTTTCTAAAATTAGTTTATCATAAAATCAAAAAAAGTACACAATTTATTATTGTGTACTTTTAATTTATCCTACAGCGATGACTATACCTCCGTCACCTGCATACAATGTCGCAACTCCTGCACCGTTTACCATCTTTATATCCTTAAACTTACCTGACTTTCTGAAAAGATCGGCCACATATTCGCCTCTCTCCAAATTGTTTATATGTGTGATACATACGGTCTTCTCGGATGCATTATCTCCCGCCTCTTTTACGGCTATCTCTACCATCTTTGCAAGCGCCTTTTGCATACCTCTTTGTTGGTCTTTTTTTATTATTACACCGTCCACGGCACCCATTATAGGCTTTATATTAAGGGCTGATGCTATAAATGCGGTAACTGCAGAAAGTCTTCCGTTTTTCCTTAATGTATCAAGAGTCTCAATGACAAAGTATGTCTTCATCTCATCTCTAAGCTTGGTAATTTTCTTTGAAATCTCCTCAAATCCAAGCCCCTGCCTACAAAGTTTGTCAAGTTCCAACATCAGTCTGTATTGACCTGCTGAAGCCGACTTTGATGAAAGCACCAAAATATCCTTGTGGTCATGCTCTTCTTCATAGAGCTTCTTTCCAATCTCGGCACTTTGGTAACTTCCGCTCAAGTGTTCTGAAAGTGTCACCACAAAAGCCATGTCGGTATCACATTCCATAGCTTCTTTGAAAGCCTCAGGAGACGGACAGGCACTCTTTGCTCCTATCTTTGACTCCGCCATTCTTTTTATAAAATCTTCTTGATTAAATTTATCATCATCTTTAACACTGTAATCTCCGATTTCAAGTGTGAGAGGTACAATGACTATATTGTCATCTTTCTTTAGATTATCATCCAAATCGGTACAACTGTCTCCAATCAATCTATATGTCATATATCTCAACTCCGTTTAATGTAGTTTTAAAAACTACATTCATTATAATTATACCGCCTATATAAGTCAAGTTATAAGTAAAAATATATCCAAACATACCTCACCGTATTTTATAAAATTTCTTGATATTTTACAGTTATATGGTAAAATCTTTAAATGTATAAGGCAATACGCTTTATGTAAATTATTTGCAAAAGGGGTTTTACAAAATGAAATTAAGCGCAAGAAATCAATTCAAAGGAATTGTTACTAATGTTAACGAAGGTGCTGTAAACGGTATAGTATCTATTAAGGTAAACGATGAGATTGTTTCATCCACTATTTCAATGAATGCCATCAAGGAATTGGGACTTAAAGAGGGTGTTGAAGCTGTTGCCATTATCAAGGCTACAGAAGTTATGATTGCAACCGAGCTTCCGAAGATATCTGCAAGAAACAAATTTAAAGGTACAGTAAAGAATATTCAGGTAGGTGCCGTAAACGATATCGTAACTCTTGAAACAAATCTCGGTATAGTTTCTTCTACAATTTCAAAAAATGCCGTAGAGGAGCTTGAACTTGCCGTAGGTAAGGAAGCATATGCAATTATCAAGGCCACATCCGTTATGGTAGGCGTTGAATAATTCAATAAAAATGAGGCTGCCACATTTAATGTGACAGCCTCATTTTTTATTTAAGTTTTAACATAAGTTCATTGCTTCTTTTTATAAATGCAGTCATTCTCTCAGGTGAGAGCGGGCTGTGTGATATGGAAGCCATATCATAGAGCTGCTCACAAATCATATTAAAATACTCTTTATGACTGTCTGATAAGAGTTCCTTTACAAGCGGATGATTTGCATTAAGTACAAGTGTCTCTCCTTCGCCTCCGAACATGGAAGGGTCCATTCCCATCATACCGTACTGCTTCATCATCTCCTGCATTCTTCTGCTCTCTTCAGATATCGTGATAACCGAAGAAATTTCATCATTCTTCAGATGCTGTACGCTTACCTTAAGCTTATCGTTGTGAAGCGCGCCCTTTACCTTCTCACATAATTCATCATAAGCCTTCTTTGACTCCTCGCTTACATCCTCACTTCTCATATCATCGCTGACATCGGAGTCGATTCTTAAGAACTTTACATCTCCTCTCTTCATTTCAAGAGTTGATATAAAAGGTACATCTATACTGTGTGGAAGTACTACCGCATCCTTGCCTGCCGACTTGAAGATATTTACATACTGACTCTGCTCTTTTACATCATTTACATAGAAGATTTCGGTCTTTTTCTCTTCATTTTCTTTTGGCTTTTCATCACCGGCAGATTTCTCATCGGCTAAACCTTTAAGCTCATCAGTCTTATTTTCTTTTATAAGTTCATCAACTGTAAGGTATTTGTCATTTATGGTCTTAAATAGAATGTATTCTTCCACCTTCTTACCGAACTTCTCATCTTTTAAGTATCCGTACTTTATAAAAGGTGCTATATCATCCCAGTACTTCTCATACTTATCTCTCTCAGTCTTGCACATTCCGGAAAGCTTGTCCGCCACCTTCTTTGCAATATACTCTGAGATTTTCTTTACGGAACCGTCATTTTGCAGTGCAGATCTCGATACATTAAGAGGAATATCCGCACTGTCTATTACACCCTTTAGCAGCAGTAAAAACTCCGGAATAACTTCTTTTATATTGTCTGCAATAAATACCTGATTGTTGTAGAGCTTTATAGTGCCCTCTATAGAGTCATACTCACTGTTTATCTTAGGGAAATAAAGTATACCCTTCAGATTGAAAGGATAATCCATATTCAAATGAATCCAGAAAAGCGGCTCCTTGTAGTCCATAAACACTTTTCTGTAGAATTCGATATACTCCTCGTCACTGCACTCGTTAGGATGCTTTGTCCAAAGCGGATGTATATCATTGATCGGAACAGGGCGTTTTACTATTTTTACCTTTTCCTTTGCAGGTTCAACTTCCACAACTTCTTTGGTACCGTCTTCTTTCTCCTTTTCCTCAGTCTTTGCAGGCTCTATGATATTCTCTATCACGGTGTCCGTATCCAAAAGTTCCGAACTGTCTATTGTCTCGGTAGATTCCTCTGCATCAATATCCTTTAGGAAAATCTCCTCAGGCATAAATGAACAGTATTTATTTAAAATTTCTCTTACTCTGAACTCGTTTGCAAACTCGTGGCAGTTCTCATTCAGAGTAAGTGTAATAGAAGTTCCTCTTGCAGCTTTATCTCCTTCACCCATTTCAAACTCAAGTCCGCCGTCACTTACCCAGTGAACAGGCTTTGAGCCTTCCTTATATGATAAGGTATCTATAGTAACCTTATCGGCAACCATAAATGCGGAATAAAATCCGAGTCCGAAATGTCCTATTATCTGCTCTTCATTTGCCTTGTCTTTATACTTTTCTATAAAGTCGACAGCACCTGAAAAAGCTATCTGATTGATATACTTTTCCACTTCTTCCTCAGTCATACCTATACCGTTGTCAATAAAACGGATAATCTTTTGCTTAGGACTGATTTCAACCTCAATCTTATACTTTTCATCTTCAGGCTTTGTAAACTCGCCTGCAAGACTTAATTTTTTCAGTTTTGTTATTGCATCTGTTGCATTTGATATCAACTCTCTAACAAATATATCATGATCTGAATACAGCCATTTTTTTATAATCGGAAAAATATTTTCACTGTTTATTGATAAATTTCCCTTTTTCATGTCATCACCTCTCAAATAAATTAGCAAATGCTTCACATTTGCCTGATATATCTATTATATCAACCAAAATACAAATGTCAATAAAAAATTAGCACTCGAGTAACTCAAGTGCTAATAACTTTATTTTTATTCAACCAATTTATCAAGTTCCTTTACGGATTCGGTTTCGCTTGCCACTATATGGCTTGCTTTTGATGCGTACTGGTTTACGGCTCCCTGTGACTTCTTGATATTTTGCATTGTACCCGGTCCTGCAACACAGCCTCCCGGACAAGCCATACCCTCAAGAAGATATCCCGGATATTTTCCTGCCTTTGCCATCATTACCATCTTCCTGCAGTCAACCAATCCCTCGGCATTCATAACCTTGACTTCTTTGTCAGGATATTGCTTCTTTATAACACCTACTACCGCCTTTGCAACTCCTCCCGCTACGGCGAAGTTTCTTCCGGCTGTAGAAGCATCATTGACACCGTTAGGATCTTCATTCAGATTTTCAATATCTATATGCTTGGCATCAAATATTCCCGCCATCTCCTCAAATGTCAGTACAAAGTCCACCTCACTTCTAACCTCTGTCCACATAGCCTCAAGCTTCTTTGCGGAGCAAGGTCCTATAAATACAACCTTACCGTCAGGATGATGTTTCTTTATAAGTCTGGCTGTCAGTGTCATAGGCGTAAGCGCCATTGATATACAATTTGCCTGATCAGGGAATACCTTCTTTGCCATCAATGCCCATGAAGGACAACATGATGTACCCATAAAAGGCAACTTTTCAGGAACCTCGGAAAGGAAGTCCTCGGCCTCTTGAGTAGCACAAAGGTCGGCACCTATCGCAACCTCAAATACATCCGCAAATCCTAGCGCTTTCATAGCCGCACGAAGTTTTCCCGGTGTAACCTTAGGTCCGAACTGTCCTACGAATGCAGGTGCAATCGCCGCATATACTCTCTCTCCCGACTGTATAGCTCTTATAGTCTGGAAAATCTGTGACTTGTCCGAGATAGCGCCGAAAGGACAGTTTACAAGGCATTGTCCGCAGGATACACATTTGTCATAGTCAATATCGGCCTTGCCGTTCTCATCTGAAGAAATGGCGTCCATACCGCATGAAGCCGCACAAGGTCTTGTCTGTATTATTATGGCATTGTAAGCACAGACATTTGCGCATCTTCCGCATTTGATACATTTTTCCTGATTGATGCTTGAAAAGCCGCTTTCTTTGTCGATACTTACCGCACCTGTAGGACAAACTTCGGCACAAGGATGTGCAAGACAACCCTGACAGCCGTTGGTAACATAGACTCTTTTTTCAACACAGCCGTGACAGGCAAACTTTATAATATTGATCAACGGTGGTGTGTAATATGTTTCAGCCTTATCAGCCAGTTCTATACCCTCTGAAAGCGGAGCATGATTTGCCGCACTTCTGTAAGGCAATCCCATAGCAAGTCTTAATCTCTCCCCGACTATAGCTCTCTCCAGGAAAACATTGTTTCTAAAATTTCCAACCTCGCCCGGAATGATCTTATACGGAAGTTCTTCTATTCTCTTATCTACAGGCCACTCCGTGTGGTATGCCATTCTTGCAACTTCCCTAAAGATTCTGTGCCTTATTTCCTGAATTCTTGTTTCAACACCTCTCACAATATTCCTCCACTAAATAAATCCTTTGTTAAGAGACGGATAACCGCCTCAATGAGCAGTTATATTTTACTATATATAATATATAAAATAAAGTCAGGTACGCCATTCCTTCACCAATTTAATGTTTTTTATAAGAAACAGCCAATTTTAAATATAAAAACACAAAAAGGCAGGCTATATAGCCTGCCTAAAATGCTTATACACTATGGACTTAAAAATATATCTAAATTAGTTTTCTTTCTTCTTTGTAGCTACTACAAGAGCACCGCCTACAGCTGAAAGACCAAGTAATGCTGCATATAATCCCATTGCTGAAGCATCTGCTGTCTTTGGAACATTCAATCTGCCTCTCTTAGCTGCTGTAACATCTCCCTTTGTTGCACCGTTGTTGTTAGCGCCTGCAGGTCCTACATTTCTTGTACTTGTGTTAGCTGTATTTGAGTTGTATGAGTTTCCGTTAGGTCCTACATTGTTTGTAGTATTTGTATTGTTTGTGCTTACAGGTCTTGCACTTCCGCCGCCGTAGCTTGAACCTGATGATCTTCCTCTGCTTGATGAAGAACTTGATGATGAAGCGTTAGAACGTGTTGCATTTGAAACTGTTGCATTGCTGAAAGTAGCTCTTCTGATCTGTGTGTTTGTAGCTGCACCAGGTGTGATAACCTGTGAAGGTGCCTTCTGTCCCTCACCAACGATAACTATTCTTTTGTTACCGTTTTCGATAACCTGTGAATTAACACCTCCTAGAGCGGTAGCTGCTGTTGACTGACCCGGTGTGATAACCTGTGAAGGTGCACCGAAAGCCACCATACTGCCTGAAACCAAGCCTAAAGCTAAGCCTACTGAAACGACTAACTTTTTAATGTTTGATAAACGCATGAATGATATCTCCTTTTTTATAAACTTTATTTCGTTGGCACTAATATAGACCCATATGAAAAAATTTTCAACCCCTTTATTCAATCTGTAACATTATAGTAAGAATTCTTACAAGGATGCTACAGATTATTTTATTATTTTAAAAATGATAATTACACAACAGTTTGGAGCTGTAATAAAAGCGATGCACAAAAGAAACATTATCTTAAAAAAGGGGCTGTCGCTTTAAAGCTACATAGCGACAGCCCCAATTATTAAATCAATATATTATTCTGTATCGGCATCAAGCTTTGAAGCTCTGGCCTCAACCTCTTTTTTCTGGATATCACCCGGAGTCTGCTCGTATCTTGCAAACTCATAGCTGAACACGCCCATACCGCCTGTCATGGAGCGAAGCTCAGTATTGTATCCGAACATTTCAAGCATAGGTACATCAGCCTTAATAAGCTGCTTACCGTGGTTAACGGACTCCATACCGAGTACTCTTCCGCGCCTCTTATTAAGATCTCCCATAACATCACCTGTGAATTTATCAGGTACTATTACGCTGACTGTATATATAGGCTCCAAGAGTACAGGAGCGGCCTTCATGAATCCGTCCTTAAATGCAATGGTTGCAGCCATCTTAAATGCCATCTCCGATGAATCAACCGGATGGTAAGAACCGTCCAAAAGCACAGCCTTAACACCTACTACAGGATATGCAGCCAAAGGTCCCTTAACGCAGCACTCCGCAATACCTTTTTCTACTGCAGGGAAATAGTTTTTCGGAACCGAACCTCCGAATACAGTCTCTTCAAATACATACGGCTTTTCAAGATCTCCTGAAGGCTCAAAGCTCATCTTAACATCACCGAACTGTCCGTGTCCGCCTGACTGCTTCTTATATCTTCCTGCCGCCTCAACCTTTTGTCTGATAGTCTCTTTGAAGGCCACCTTAGGTCTTGAAAGCTCTATCTTAACCTTATATCTGTCTAAAAGTTTACTAACCACAACTTCAAGCTGCTGGTCGCCTATACCGTATATAAGAGTCTGTCTGTTTGCAGTATCGTTTACATGCTTTAGTGTCAAATCCTCTTCCATAAGCTTTGACAAGCCTGATGAAAGTTTATCTTCTTCACCCTTATTCACTATCTTATATCTCATACATGTATACGGTGATGAAATCTTCGGACCGTGATAAAGTATAGGAGCGCTCTTAAGTGCGATAGTATCACCTGTTGTTGTCACACTGAGTTTTGCCATAGCGCCGATATCACCTGCTACAAGCTCAGGTACTTCTATGGCGCTCTTACCTCTGAGTACATATATCTTTCCGGACTTTTCTTCAGTTTCCTTACCTACATTATAGATTGCACTGTCAGGTTTAAGTGTACCTGTACATACTTTAACCAGTGAATACTTTCCGATAAACGGATCCACTATTGTCTTAAACACTCTTGCGGACAGTGAAACATCCTTGTTGTACTTTGCTGTGAAATGCTCGCCGTTGCTTACATCCACGCCTACACATTCCTTAAAATCAGGTGATGGGAAATACTTTTCAATAGCCATCATAAGTGCCTTAAATCCTTGTGCATCGATTCCCGAACCCATCATAACAGGCACTATATCTCCGTTGCAAATATTATCCTTGAGTGCGCCTGAGATTTCTTCATCACTGAAGCCTTCACCTGAGAGATATCTTTCCATATACTCTTCACTTGTCTCTGCAACAGCCTCCATAAGCGCTTCTCTTGCAATCTTAAGGTTTGCCTCTACATAGTCAGGTATCTCACACTCAACATAATCCGATAAATGTGTAAATCTTCTACCTTTCATCTTTACAACATTTACAAATCCCACGAACTTTTCATTCTCTCTGATCGGAAGATGGAACGGAGCCACTTTTCTTCCGAAGCGTGTCTCAAGCTTCAAAAGCAGTTCACGATAGCTCGCCTTGTCATCATCCATATTTGTTACAAAGAATATTCTAGGTAATCCGTACTCCTCACAAATTTCCCATGCTTTTACGGTACCTACTTCTATTCCCGCTTTACAATTGACTACAATGATGGCTGCATCCGCAGCAGATACGGCTTCTTCCACCTCGCCTACAAAGTCAAAATATCCCGGAGTATCCAAAAGATTTATCTTCAAGCTTCCGGATTCGCCCTCATATTCTACCGGAACCAAAGAAGTACTGATGGAAAAACCTCTTTTTATTTCTTCCTTGTCATAGTCGCTTATGGTATTTCCGCTTGAAATACTTCCCATCTTAGAAATATTTCCAGCTACAAAGCTCATAGCCTCCGCCACTGTAGTCTTGCCCGAGCCTCCATGACCAAGTAATACGACATTACGAATTTGTTTAGTTTCATAAACCTTCATAAGAGAATCCCTCCTTTTTCGTCAATAGACTTTCTGATAAAGATATTTTACTAAACAAACAATAAAATTTCAAGTTTTATATTCAATTTATACAATGTATTTTACAATTTTTTTATAGTTAAATTGTTAGAATATTTTATAATATTTTGGTGCAATTATACCATTTTAGTAAAGTTAAATAGTACATAATCTCCTTTTTCTTTTATCACTTTAAACCATTAAAGTAAAATTGTTGACTAATGACTTTAAATGTAATAGACTTCATATGTCAAAGTTAAGCGGAAACGGAGAATTATGAAGTACAATAACATAGCCTTCATAGGCTTTGGGCTTATAGGCGGCTCCATAGCAAGGGCAATAAAAAAATACAGACCGATATCAAAAATATATGCCTATACAAATAACAGCCTTGAACTTTCAAAGGGTAAAAGTGACGGAGTAATTGATGTTATTTTGGAAGATATAGATACTTCGCTTTCAGAATGTGACATTATCTTTTTATGTACTCCTGTAGAATTCAATGAGTACTACCTTGAAAAGATAAAGCCGTATATTAAGAAAGAAAGTATAGTAACGGATGTAGGTTCCACGAAATCATCCATTCATAATCTTGCAAAAAAGCTTGATATGGAAGAAGTTTTTATAGGCGGTCATCCTATGGCAGGTTCCGAAAAAACGGGATATGCCGCATCGGACGCACTGCTTTTGGAAAATGCCTACTATATGATTACGCCTTCATCAAAGACTCCCGAAGAAAAACTTGATGTACTGACAGATATTGTTACGATGATAAAGGCCATTCCTTTTGTAATAGACTATCAAAAACATGACAATGTGGTAGCTACAGTCAGTCACCTGCCGCATATACTTGCGGCCGCTTTGGTAAATCTTGTAAAGGATAACGATTACAGTGACGAGGTCATGAAAAGAGTTGCCGCAGGCGGCTTTAAGGATATAACAAGGATTGCATCCGCCTCCCCTATTATGTGGGAGCAGATATGTATGGTAAACTCGGTGCCTATCAATAAGATACTCAGAAAATACATTGATATGCTTGAAGATGTTTACACGCATCTATCAGACAAATCAAGTCTTTATATCAGCAATATGTTTGAAAAATCAGGAGAGTACAGAAACTCCTTTGACTCAAACTCTCAAGGAGTCATTATTTCAAAACATGATATCAGTGTGCATATACAGGATAAACCCGGTGCGATATCCGTTATTTCCGCGATACTGGCAGCAAACTCAATCAGTATCAAAAATATAGGTATCAATCACAACAGAGAGAAGGGCGAAGGTGCTCTAAATATCTCATTTTACGATGCGGATTCCTGTGAAATGGCAGGCAAATTATTAAGAGAATATAATTATACGGTACTATAACGGAGGTAATATGATAAAAGGAAGATTAAGAGTTCCCGGAGACAAGTCAATCTCACACAGAGCCGTGATGTTCGGCTCTATAGCCAAGGGGACAACAAATATAAAAGGGTTTTTGACAGGAGCCGACTGTATTTCCACTATTTCGATATTCAAGAAAATGGGAATTGATATAGAACTTTACAACACCTCGGTAAAAGTTCACGGAAAGGGACTTTACGGGCTTACCTGTCCAAATGAGATACTTGATTGCGGTAACAGCGGCACTACAACAAGACTTGTAAGCGGAATACTCTCGGCACAAAACTTTACCTCCGTGCTTACAGGTGACAAATCCATACAAAAAAGACCAATGAATCGAATAATTACACCCCTTTCAATGATGGGAGCCGATATAGAAAGTAATGACGGATTTGCACCGCTTACAATTACAGGAAGTAAACTGCACGGTATAGAGTACAACTCTCCTGTAGCAAGTGCACAGGTAAAATCCGCAATATTGCTTGCAGGATTATATGCGTCAAGTCCCACTACAGTAACTGAACCTGCAAAATCAAGAGACCATACCGAACTGATGTTAAAAAGATTCGGTGCAAATTTGACCTCTACCAAAACAAGTGTAACCATAAATCCATGCAGTGAACTTTTTGCAAATGATATAGATGTGCCTTCAGATATATCTTCAGCCGCATTCTTTATGGCTGCCGCAATACTCGTTCCCGGTTCGGAACTGATACTTGAAAATGTAGGTATCAATCCTACAAGAGACGGTATAATAAAAGTATTGAAAGATATGGGCGCAAATATTGAAATAATAAATCAAACTGATTCCTTTGAACCTGTAGCGGATATAAAGGTGGCTTATTCAAAGCTTCATGCAACCTGTATAGGCGGAGATATAATACCTACACTTATAGATGAACTTCCTCTGCTTGCAGCCCTTGCTTCACTTGCCGAGGGTACCACTGTTATAAAAGATGCCCTGGAGCTTAAAGTAAAAGAGTCAAACAGAATCCGTGTAATGTGTGAGGAACTTTCTAAGCTCGGTGTGGATGTAATTGAGACCGAAGACGGTATGGAGATTAAAGGAGCCGATAATTTAAAAGGCAATGTAACAATATCCACTCACGATGACCACAGAATTGCAATGACCTTTGCCGTCTTAAACCTCATATCTGAAGGAGAGATAAGACTTGATAATAAAAATTGTGTTGAAATATCATATCCCGAATTTTTCAATGATTTGAATAAAATGAATCTATAAAAATACCGCCACCCATATGATTTTACTCTCATATAGGTGGCGGCATTATTTATTTTTGATGTCCGAAAATCATTGCCACATAGTAGTAGCCGTTACTGTAGTAATAACCTACACCTGCATATATTGTAGATGCCGGCAGATTCTCAATAAATCCTTCACTCTGCAACATAAGCTCATTGTGCTTAGGTGAATTCTTGAATGAATTTATCTTCATATCTGTAGATGCCGAATTATCCATAGTAAGTATCTCGGATAATCCCACATAATTATTTGTGATATCGTTTACAGTATAAAAACTCTGACCGTCAGGTCTTGTATGCGAGAAAGATGCCGCAGCCTCCATGGCTCTCTTCTGTGCGGCAGCCATAAGCTCGTTGCTTACAACCATCTGTGGAAGTCCCTTAGACTTTCTGTATTCGTTAAGCTTTAAGAAAAGATCCGCTCTTTCTCCGGAATTTTCACCGCTTATGCCCTGTGCTACACTAAGTCCCGCTTCTCCGGACTTTGTCATTACAACTCCGTTTTGCACCCATGCACCGTCGGCATTCAAATCGTATCCGTCAGGAGATTTTGTACTCTTTAACATTGCACTGTACGGGAAACTTTTATTGCTTCCATCATTAAAGAAGTATGACTTTCCGTCAATCCACTGCCATCCTGTGAGTGTATATCCCTTTGAATTGAAGTAATACCAGTTGCCGTCAATATTTCTCCACTGTGCTACCGGATATTTATAATCGTCTGTTATATACCACCATCCCTTTGAATCGTGCTCCCAACTTGCAGCATATGAAGCTACCGACATCCCCATGCTCATACCGAGTGCGGCGGCCAAAACAACTATTCCTCTTTCCATTTTTCCTCCTACATCTTTTACAAATATGCACTGTTCAGTCATAAAATATATTTTACAGATGTTAATTTCTCAGGTATAATACGACAGATACCGGATTGACCGGTCTTTTCGGTATCATATATATTATGGCTTTTACACAATCAAATTATATCAGATACATAAGTCATTTCATAGAGCTTATTTATGTATCTTTTATAAATTAAATTGTAAGAAATACACAAAAGAAAGGAAAATATGAGTCAAGAAAAATTTGATTTGGACGCTGCACTTAAAAATCTTAACAACACTTCAGCTCCTCAAAAAAGAAACGGAACAATAAAAAAGAAAAATGCCGTCAGTATAAAACCCGACTACAGATATGAAGCTTGTAACGACTCTTTCCCATGTGCAAACTGCGGAAAGATGATTACACCTGAGGGCGCAGGCACACATCACAGAAACCACTGCCCATACTGTCTTTGTTCCATTCATGTGGACAATGAACCGGGGGATCGGAAAAGTGACTGCAAAGGCATAATGGAACCTATTTCCATATGGGTTAAGGACAAAGGTGAATGGGCAATAGTTCACAGGTGTAAAAAATGCGGTAAACTTAATACAAACAGAAGTGCGGCAGACGACAACCCGCTACTTTTGATGTCCATAGCTGTAAGACCTTTGGCTTCACCGCCTTTCCCTCTGCATTTGTTGGAGGATGTTATAAAAAAATAAATAAAATATGGCAAAGACCTAAGCGATCTTTGCCATATATTTTATACTTATTCAGTTACTTCTTCTTTTCTGATTTCCTTTGTTCTTATCTCCTTGCAGATCATATCTACAAAGTCTGAAAGCTTCTTGCTTCCTTCATCTCCTGCAAATCTGCTTCTTACAGATACGCTTCCCTCGGCCTCTTCTTTTTCGCCTACTACAAGCATATACGGAAGTCTTGCAAGTCTTGCATCTCTTATCTTAAATCCTATCTTCTCCGTTCTGGTATCTACAGTAGCATCTATGCCGTTTTTCTTAAGTTCTTTTAACACGGAGTTTGCATAGTCAGCATACTTATCCGATATAGGAAGAATTCTTACCTGCTCAGGGCATAACCATGTAGGGAACTTTCCTGCGTACTTCTCTATAAGCCATGCAAGTGTTCTCTCATAGCAACCAAGTGATGTTCTGTGTACAATATAAGGTCTTACCTTTGCACCGTTTTGGTCTATATAGTAAAGGTCAAAGTTTTCTGCAATAGCGGCATCAAGCTGAATTGTAATCATTGTATCCTCTTTGCCGTAAACATTCTTTGCCTGAATATCAATCTTAGGTCCGTAGAATGCCGCCTCACCGTCAGCCTCTGTAAAAGGAAGTCCCTTTTCTACCAGAATATTTCTAAGTGCAGCCTGTGTCCCTTCCCAATACGCCTCATCTCCAAGGTATTTTTCCTTATTATTCTTATCCCACTTTGAAAGTCTGAATGTTATATCATCTCTAAGACCCAAAGTTTCAAGTACATATATTGCAAGGTTAAGACAGCTTTGTAACTCTTCTTCAGCCTGATCCGGTCTTATTACATTGTGACCTTCGGAAATAGTGAACTGTCTTACTCTTGTAAGTCCGTGCATTTCTCCCGAATCTTCATTTCTGAAAAGTGTGGATGTCTCACCCATACGATATGGCAGATCTCTGTATGATTTTTGAGTATTTTTATATACATAGTACTGGAACGGACATGTCATAGGTCTGAGTGCAAGGATTTCTCCGTCATGCTGAGGATCTCCCAAAATAAACATACCGTCCTGATAGTGATCCCAGTGTCCTGAAATCTTATAAAGATCCGACTTTGCCATAAGAGGAGTCTTTGTTCTTACATAGCCCCACTCATTGTCCTCAAGATCTTCAATCCATCTTTGGAGTTTCTGAATCATCTTTGTACCCTTCGGTAACATAAGAGGAAGTCCCTGACCCACTACATCTACAGTTGTAAAGAGTTCCATCTCTCTTCCAAGCTTGTTGTGATCTCTGAGCTTTATATCCTCAAGATGCTTTAAATATGCTTCAAGTTCTTCCTTTGAGTTATATGCCGTACCGTAGATTCTTTGGAGTCTTGCTTTGTTTGAATCTCCTCTCCAATATGCCATTGATGATGATACAAGCTTAAAAGCCTTTATATCCTTTGTTCTTTGCAGATGAGGTCCGGCACAAAGATCGGTGAAATCTCCCTGCTTATAGAAAGATATCTTCTCACCCTCAGGCAGATCCTTTATAAGTTCCACCTTGTAAGGCTCATTTTTTTCTTCCATAAACTTGATTGCTTCTTCTCTCGGAAGCTCAAATCTCTCTATAGCCTCACCTTCTTTTATTATCTTCTTCATCTCGGCTTCAAGCTTGTCAAGGTCGTCTCTTGAAAACGGTTCATGCTCAAAGTCATAGTAAAATCCTTCGGCAATGCTTGGTCCTATAGCAAGCTTTGACTGCGGGAAAACTCTTTTTACAGCCTGAGCAAGCACATGTGAAGTAGTATGTCTTATAACTGAAAGTCCTTTTTCATCTTTTAATGTAATAAGATTCAGTTCACAGTCACTGCCTATCTCATCTCGCAGGTCATGCATTACACCGTTTACTTCACCTGCAACCACATTTCTTGCAAGTCCTTCACTTATATCCTTAGCTATGTCAATAATGCTTTTCTTGCTGTCGTACTCTTTAACTGAGCCGTCTTTTAATGTTACTTTCATCTTTCCTCCATTCAAACTACAAAAAATCGCCCTCAAACTCTCGTTTAAGGGCGATGTACGCGGTTCCACCTTAATTCGGATATATAATATATCCCTCATTTGATTATAACGGAATCACCGTGCTTTATTAAAGCCACTCAGAGACGGTCTTCACATATACATCCGTAAGTTGCTCTCAGCTTTGCAACCCTCTCTGTAAGTTCAATATATGCTACTCTTCTCTTCTTCGTTTATGCACCATATAATATTACTTGATTTTATCTTTGTCAAGTATTATTACATCTTTTTTGCTTCCAAGTCCTCTAAATATCTGAGCATTCCCTCTACGGCCACCTTAGCCTGTGATACTGCATTTACTACAGTCTTTGAGCCGAGTACCACATCACCTGCCGCAAATACACCGTCAACTGTTGTCATACAGTTCTCATCAACTATCAAAAGTCCCTTATCTGAAGCCTTTAAGCCTTCCGTTGTAAGTACAAGCTTGTTTTTAGGTCCGTTACTTACAGATATGATTGTAGAATCCGCTTCCACATAGTCAAGATCCTTCTCATATCCGATTACATTGTTTTCTTCATCAAATATAGCTGTTTTAAATACAGGTCCGTCATAAGTAATGGAGTCAATAGCCTTACCGAATATAAACTCGGCACCCTCATACTTTGCAGACTCGACCTCAACCGAGTTTGCTGCAACTCTCTTACTTCTGGCATAGAGTTTAACTGATCTTGAACCTCTTCTAAGTGCCGTTCTTGCCACATCCATTGCGGCATTTCCCATTCCGATAATGGCAACGCTCTCACCAAGTTTATGTCCGTCAGGATTTGCAAGATAGTCCACACTAAAATGAACATTCGGCAAGCTCTCACCTGCAATACCCAGAGTCTTTGCTCTCCACACACCTGTACCTACAAATACGGCCTTATACCCGTCTCTAAACAGATCTTTTATTTCCAAAGCTCCGCCTACAGCGGTATTGTTTCTTATCTTAATGCCTATCTCTTCCATCTTGTCGTAGTATCTCTTCATAAGTGACTTCGGCAATCTGAAATCCGGAATACCGTACTGAAGCACTCCGCCTATGCTGTTTCTCTCATCAAAGATAGTTACATCATAGCCTTCCTTTATCATCTTGATGGCGACAGTCATTCCTGCAGGACCTCCGCCTATTACTGCAACCATGATATTCTTTCTGGGCTTTTTTACAAATTCCATTCTGTCAAGATAAAAATCCGATATAAATCTTTCTATATCACAGAATCTGACAGGATTGTTTTTTCTGTTCATTATACAGTTTCCAAGACACTGAGCTTCGTGGTCACAAACTATTGAACATACAAGTGAAAGCGGATTGTTCTCAAAGAGAATTTCACCGGCTTCCATTATTTTTCCTTCTTTAAAAAGTGCTATAACCTGCGGTATTGATGTAGTCACAGGGCAATGCATACTACATAACGGCTTCTTACACTGCAAGCACTTGTTTGCTTCATTTACTATATGTAATCCCATATTTTACCTCTTACTTCTACAAACTATTATAAGACGGGATAAGTTTACAGCGTAAAATTAAATTTTTCAACAAAGTATCTTATAAAATACATATAGATATTTTTTTGTCAATACTATGCGGTTATTTTATTCTTCTCCGAAATATTTTTTTAAACATTGGAAGGTCTCTTCACTGATATAATGCTCTATTCTGCAGGCATCCTCTATAGCTGTGTCCTTACTTACTCCAATCTTTTGTAAAATTCTGCCAAGTACATTATGTCTTTCAAGTGTGGATGAGGCAATTTCCATTCCCTTATCTGTAAGTGTGATATGTCCTTCGTTATTCACTTCGACATATCCGTTCTCTCTGAATTTTTTCATCTGCTCACTTATAGTAGGCTTTGAATATCCCATCTCTCTGGCAATATCCACAGCTCTTACAACACCGATTTTGTTTTTCAGTCTGAGAATAGTCTCCAAATACATCTCTGCAGCCTCTTGTATAACCATATATCCTCCTTTTATAATTTAAAACTGTTTAAATGACATTATATCCAAAATAATTGCAAAAATCAATTGTTTACAATCATTTATATCTTTATAAAAACGGACATCCTAAGATGTCCGAAAAAATCTTTTAATCCTCAGGCAATAAGTTTGTCATGCTTGAAAGCGCAATACCTACTGTTGATGCGTTGTGTAAAAATGATGATGTGGCAGGTGCCAAAATACCCAAGATTCCAAGTCCTATAAGTGAACCGTTGAATCCCATAATAAATCTGAAGTTTGACTCAACACGCTTTGTAAGCTTGTTTGAAAGCTCTTTCAATTTTACAAGCTCGTTAAGGTCGTCAGCCGATACACATACATCGGCAATTTCTCTTGCAATGGCTGCACCCTCACTAATAGCGATACCGCAGTCTGCAGCTGAAAGTGCCGGTGAGTCGTTGATACCGTCACCGATCATTATTACTGTTCTGCCCTTTGCCTTTTCCTTTTCAACATAGCTTGCCTTATCCTCAGGCAAAACCTCGGCATAGTACTTGTCTACACCTACTTCTTTTGCAATAGCCTCGGCGGTATATTGATTGTCGCCTGTCATCATTACAGTCTTTTTGATTCCAAGCGCCTTTAACTTCTTTAACACATCCTTGGCTTCAGCTCTAAGCGGATCCGCAATCTCAATAATAGCTGCAAGTCTTCCTGCAATTGCCATAAACAGATGTGAATATCTGTGGTCAAGGTTTTCCACCTTTCTCTTTGCGTCTTCGCTAAGGAATGCCTTTTCATCCTCGATTACAAAGTGATAACTTCCTATTACTACCTTGTCGCCCTCGATTGTACTTGCTATACCGTGTGCAACGATATACTGAACCTCAGAGTGCATCTCCTTATGACGAATCTTTCTTTCCTTAGCCTCTTTTACTACGGCATTGGCAATTGAGTGAGGATAATGCTCCTCAAGACATGCCGCAATCTTTAAAAGCTGATTCTCGTCATCTCCGTCAATTCCGATGATTCTTTGTACCTTAGGGCAGGCATATGTAAGTGTACCTGTCTTGTCAAATACAATAGTGTCGGCTTTGGCTATAGCCTCCATAAACTTACCGCCCTTTACGGTAATTTTATCGTTTCCCGCCTCTCTCATTGCTGAAAGCACTGCAAGCGGCATTGAAAGCTTAAGTGCACATGAGAAGTCAACCATCAGAACTGAAAGTGCCCTTGTTATATTTCTTGTAAACAGATATGTAAGTCCTGTTGTAAGAAGTGAATAAGGAACAAGTCTGTCTGCAAGTCTGTTTGCCATATTTTCGGTATTTGACTTAAGCTTCTCGCTGTCCTCAATCATAGATACAATCTTGTCATATCTGCTCTGTCCGTTTGTAACCGTCGCTCTCAGAAGGCACTCACCCTCTTCAACTACAGTACCGGCATAAACTCTTGAACCTGCACTCTTTTCTACCGGAACGGACTCACCTGTAAGTGAAGCCTGATTCAACATCGCTTCACCGCTTACCATCTCTCCGTCAAGCGGTACCACATTACCTGTATGTACTCTGATAAGGTCACCTGTCTTAATATGTGAAATAGGTACGGATACCTCTTCATTTTCTGTAACAAGCCAAACCTTGTCCACATTAAGTGACATACTTCTTGCCAGGTCGTCTACAGACTTCTTATGAGTCCAATCCTCAAGCTCGTTACCTATATCAAGTAAAAGCATCAAAGAACCTGCTGTTGAATAGTTACCCTGTACAATAGATATAGCCACTGAAAGTGCATCAAGCAAATCAACTTCAAGTTTTCTGCTGACAATACATTTGATTCCTCTCCACACAAGCGGAGCGGCCTTAACAATCGTATAGACACTGTTGATAATATTCGGGAAGAACAATCTCCTTACACCGAATGACAAAAGCATTCCCACCATCTTTTCCTGGAACTCTCTTGTTATCTGTCTGCCTGAAGTATTCGGCATATTTTCAAGCAGTGCCGTATCATTATAGTTGAACTTTTTCAGTCTCTTTATAACAGACTCTCTTTTATTGTTCTTATAATAAATAGCTACATCACAGGTTCTCTCGTATACAACGACCTTTTTTACAAAGTCAAAACCTTCCAAATAATATTGAAGCATATCCGCTTCTTTTATAGTCATTCTCTTTTGAGCCATGCGCACACGCATTCGTCTGCTTGACTCATGTAATATCTTACAATTCACTTTAAACCTCTAATCATTATACTCTAATCTATTATAATTTAAGGAAGAGTCAGACTCTTCCTTATTATCAAAACTATATTTTCTTAAAAGTATTACTCTTCGATGTTAGCTTCTTCTTCTTTTGCTGCACGCTCTTCGTTGATGTCCTTAGCCTCAGCTAAAATATCGCTTGCATTCTCCTGAACACATGAAACTGTATCCATTACACATTCCTTCATACGAAGTACTGCCGCTGTTCCCTGTGCATAAGCTTTCTTTGCATCCTTGCTTGAAAGCAACTTAATTCCTGCTGTTCCGAAAAATGTACCTGCTGCGAATAAACCTATCTTCTTCCAATTGATTAATAACATATCATACCTCCTGTTAGTGTTCACTAATATTAACAATTTTATTTTGTAAAATTTACTACGCAGATAATATATCATAAAGGAAGGTTCTTGTAAATAGTAAATAGACGGAAAATTGGCCTTTTACCCGCTAATATTGTACTTTTTTAAGTACTTTTTAGTTAGTTTTCTCTAATAGTCAGTTAATTCAGTAAGTATTCTCTAACTTTTTCTTAAAAAACTCTTGCATTAAATGTTAGCGTATGCTAACCTATAGAATGTATTTTGACATAAAGAAAAGGAGGGGTTGGGTTATATGATGCCTTTACTTATGGCTAACTTAGGCGAAGAATACACGATAAAGCAGATCAACGGACGTGAGAAGGACAAAACCTTTTTGGCGACTCTCGGATTTGTTATTGACGGTAAGATTTCTGTTGTAAATGCCATGTCGGGAAACTTGATAGTAAACGTTAAGGATTCCAGAGTTGCAATCAGCAAAGAACTTGCTTCAAAGATTATGGTCTAGTTAGTTTTTGTAATGTAAATATTTTATTTACACAGCAATGGAATTTCCATTATTACGTTTTGAGATTACTTCATATTACAGAAAGGAGAACGAATGGATACTTTAAGAGATGTAAAAATCGGCGAAACTGTAACTGTTGCCAAAGTTCATGGTGAAGGTCCTATAAAGAGAAGAATCATGGACATGGGAGTTACAAAGGGTACAAGCATACATGTACGTAAGGTAGCACCTCTTGGTGACCCTATCGAGGTTACTGTAAGAGGTTATGAGCTTTCTATCAGAAAAGCTGACGCGGAAAATATTGAAATCACCAGATAAGGAGCTAATATGGCAATCAGAATTGCACTTACCGGAAACCCTAATACCGGTAAAACTACATTATTTAATGCCCTGACAGGTTCCAACCAGACTGTCGGTAACTGGCCGGGTGTTACAGTTGAAAAAAAGGAAGGTAAGTTAAAGGGACATACAGATGTAATTATCACAGACCTTCCGGGTATTTATTCTCTTTCTCCATATACATTGGAAGAAGTTGTAGCCAGAAATTATATTCTCAATGAAAAGCCAGACGCTGTGCTGAATATAATTGACGGTACAAACCTTGAGAGAAACTTGTATCTTACTTCACAGGTTACCGAGCTGGGTGTTCCTGTGGTTATTGCAGTCAACATGCTTGATGTACTTGAAAAGAGCGGAAACAAGCTTGACCTTGATAAAATGAGTGAAAGTCTCGGATGTCCTGTTGTAGAGATTTCCGCACTTAAGGGTACAGGAATTATGGAAGCAGCTGAAAAGGCTATCTCTCTTGCAAAGTCAAAGACTCTTCCGAAAGAGCAGCATGTATTTGACAAAAACGTAGAGTCCGCTGTAAAAGATATCATTGATCTTTTGCCGGGTAATGTACCTGATCTTCAAAAGAGATGGTACGGAATCAAACTTTTCCAAAGAGATGCAAAAGCTGTTGAACAGCTTAACATATCGGATGACACACTTAATAAGATTGAAAAGATAATTACAACTTGTGAAGATGCTATGGATGATGAAGCCGAGAGTATTATCACATCCGAGAGATATAACTATATCTCAAATGTAATTGCAAGCTTCTACAAAGTAAAGAACAAGGACTATGTAAGTATTTCAGATAGGATTGATAAGATCGTTACAAACAGAATCTTAGGTCTTCCAATATTTGCAGCCATCATGTTCCTTGTTTACTATATTTCTATTACCACTATCGGTACAGGAATGACCGACTGGGTAAATGATGAATTGATCGCAAACATTATACAGCCGGGCATTCAAGGCTTTTTAGAGTCTGTGGGTGCTGCCGAGTGGCTTGTAGGACTTATTGTAAACGGTATCGTAGCCGGTGTAGGTGCCGTTCTCGGTTTCCTTCCTCAGATGCTTACACTGTTCTTCTTCCTTGCTATCTTGGAAGGTTGCGGATATATGGCAAGAATCGCCTTCGTTATGGACAGAGTATTCAGAAGATTCGGTCTTTCAGGTAAGAGCTTTATCCCGATTCTTATCGGTACAGGTTGCGGTGTTCCTGGAATTATGGCTTCAAGAACTATTGAAAGTGAACATGACAGAAGAATGACGGTTATTACAACCACATTTATTCCATGTTCTGCAAAGCTTCCTGTTATAGCACTTATATCAGGTGCATTGTTTGATAACTCCCCGTGGGTTGCTTCATCAGCTTACTTTGTAGGTATTGCCGCTATTGTCGTCTCAGGTATCATGCTTAAGAAGACCAAGATGTTTTCAGGTGATCCTTCACCGTTCGTTATAGAGCTTCCTGCATACCATATACCTACGGCAGGTTCTGTAATCAGATCAATGGCTGAGAGAGGAACAAGCTTTGTTAAAAAAGCAGGTACAGTCATCACTCTTGCCACTATACTTGTTTGGTTCCTAAGCTACTTCGGCTTTGTAAACGGTGCTTTCACATACCTTACAGAGGAACAGATGGATGTATCGTTACTTGCACATATCGGTAATACTTTTGCCTGGATTTTTGCTCCTCTCGGTTGGGGTACTTGGAAACCGGCAGTTGCAGCCATCACAGGACTTATGGCAAAAGAGAATGTCGTAGGTACATTCGGTATTCTATACCATGTTTCAAATTTTGATAAAGATACAGGTGAGGGTATCTGGCAACTTCTTAGAGCTGACTACACTCCTCTAACGGCTTACTCATACCTCATATTCAACCTTCTGTGTGCTCCTTGTATTGCAGCGATGAGTGCTATCAGAAGAGAGATGAGCAGTGTAAAATGGTTCTGGACTGCTGTAGGATATCAATGTGGGTTTGCATATATAGTCGGAATGATTATATATCAGATAGGATCACTTATAATTACAGGTAAGTTCGGTATCGGTACAATATTCGGATTTATCGGTATTATTGCTATTATTTATGGTCTTGTACGTAAGCCTTATGAAGAGAGACATCCTGAACAAAAGGCTGACGCAAGAGCATAGTTGTTTTACTAAAGAAAGGAGATCACTATGGTAGCAACAGTTATTATTTCAGCTGTATTGGTCGGTGTAGTAGGTCTTATTGTAAGAACTATATACAATGATAAGAAAAACGGAAAGTCATCCTGTGGAGGTGGCTGTGGCGGTTGTTCAGGCAGCTGTCATCACTAAAAAATTAAGAGTCGCAGCAAAAGCTACGGCTCTTTTTTATTTCCAAGTCTTATATCTTCTATTTGCTGTTTTAACTCACCTTCAAGCGAATCAAAAAGTCTGTTGCTTACACTTTGTTTTTCTATATGTTCTTTTCTGAAGTTTTCTTTTGTCTCTTCAAGGTCATATAAGAACTCTCTTGCAGATATAAGTATAGCCCCCTTGCCTCTTATTATTATCTGCTCAATACCGTCTGAAGTTGCTACAGTCACATCATATTTTTTTATCATCTCATGTGTGGTCTTTTCAATATACTGGTCCGCTGTTTCGGCAGTCTTTGTATATACAACATATACTCCTGAAAAATTAAGTATCTCCGTAACATGATTTTTCAGTCTGTATGCATCAAAAACAAGTATTATCTCATAGTCCTTATACGCCTTATAGTCAATCAAAAGTTCCAAAAGCCTGTCTCTTGCCGCATCAATATTTGTATCCGCAAGTTCACTGAGTGACTTTGATGCAAATATGACATTGTAACCGTCTACCAGCAGATAGTGTTTTTTCTTTTCTCTTTCCTTGTATACATACTCCCTTTCAGGTGTCTTCTTAACAGGCGCATCCCAGTCTCCTATCCTCGGAGTGACCTTACCGTATGTCCTCTCAAAAATTGCCATCAGCTCTTCACTGTCAGCCTTGCTTGCATCATAGGTGGAACGAACGGTTTCTATTTTCTCCTCTTCTTTTACAAATTCAAATCTCTTAAGCGGTATATGCATATAGTTAAATACCTCATTCCAAGGCACTATGAAGCTCTCGCCATGTGAAGCAAACACCGAATCCGGAGTATTTTTAACATCAAACTCCGGATAATAATTACATTTTTCAATAATCTCATCCGCATTGTGGCATAGTAAAAAGCCTCTGAGACTGAATGCAATCCGTCCAAGTCCTTTAGTATATGATAAAAGCGTACTTCCGTAGTTTTGAATATTGACGGTAGGCGCAAATCCTGTTACGTGAAGAACTTCAACGCCTTCATAGCTTATCTCCTCGGCATTCATATTGTTTAAATCGTTTAAGAGTCTGCCGAGGTTTTCTATAGGAAGATTTATTTCAAAGTCATAGTACGGCTCAAGCAGTATTGATTTTGCATACATCAGCCCGTGTCTTACAGACCTGTGTACGGCTTCAAGAAAATCTCCACCCTCGGTATGCTTTTCATGTGCTCTGCCTGCCACCAAAGTAAGCACTACATCTGTAAGCTCACTTCCTGTAAGTACACCCTTAAACTTTGAGTTTTCAACGATATTTCTTACCTGACTTTGGTAGTTCTTTGGCAGCTCATCGTCAGATACATCATTTTTATATACTATACCGCTGCCCCTCTCACCTTGTGATATCAGTATATGCACCTCCGCATAGTGCTTCATAGGCTCAAAATGCCCTACTCCCTCTACACTTCCCGCTATACTCTCTTTATAGATAATACCTCCGTCCACAAGCTCACAGCTTATCTGAAGCCTTTCATTTATCAGATTCTTTATAAGGTCTATCTGAACTTCACCCATCAGATTTACTTTTATTTTTGAAAGTTCTTCATCATATTCCATCTTTATTTCAGGCACTTCATCAAATATCTGAATAAGCTTGGGATATATCTGATTTATACTTATATCCTTGGGAAATATCATATTGTAGCTGAGTACAGGCAAAAGCTTTTGTAGCGGTCTTTTTATATCTCCGAAAGTATCACCTGCATGTGACTTTGTAAGACCTGTCACCGCCACAATATCTCCGGAATTTGCCATATCAACCGCTACATATTTATCACCGTCATATACCCTTATCTGATTTATCTTTTCGTCATTTAGAGTATCCTTGACATGCAGGCTTCCTCCCATAAGCTTTATAAATGAAAGTCTGTTGCCGCTCTCATCATATTTTATCTTATATATTATTCCCGAAAGCGCCTCAGGATAAGACTTTTCATCTATATAATTATCTATAAATTCAAGTATTTCTTCTATATTTATAAGCTTAAGAGCCGAACCGAAGATAACGGGAAAGACCTTAGCTTTTTGTATACATTCTTTTATATCTTTCTTTGTTATCTTCTCTCCGTCGACGAATTTTTCTATCAGTCTTTCATCACAGGATGCCACTTCTTCCTCAAGTATCTTTTCATCTTCCGAAAAGTCTACTATATTTTTTGATAACGACTTTTTTAAGCCTTCCATTACCTTATCTTTATCAAACTTGTCACTGTCAATTTTATTTACAAAGATAAGTACAGGTATATTTGCCTCCTTCAAAAGTTTAAAGAGCGTATGCGAATGTGACTGCACGCCTTCACTTCCGCTTATAACAAGGATTGCCATATCAAGTACGGATATACATCTTTCCATCTCCGCGCTAAAATCAATATGCCCCGGAGTATCTATTATATTTATATCCTTATCTCCTATCTTAGTCCTTGCCGTCTTTGAAAAGATTGTAATACCTCTTTTCCTCTCATATTCATCATTATCAAGGAAGCTGTCGCCAAAATCCACTCTGCCGACTTTTCTAAGTTTCCCTGTCTTATAAAGTATGGCTTCTATCAATGTAGTCTTTCCGGCATCTACATGTGCCAATATACCAACATTTATCATACCTTCACCTATGTAAGCGGTGCAAAGCTTAAAGGAACAAACTTTTCCAAATCTTTCGGAGACATCTCCACCTGATATCCTATCTTTCCGCCGCTAAATATTATATTCTCATATTCACCTGCTGTCTCATCCAGTACTGTCGTAAACCTCTTTTTCATTCCTATAGGAGAACATCCGCCATGCACATAGCCTGTAAGCGGCAAAAGATCCTTAGACTTAAGCATTTCAATAGACTTCTCACCTACAGCCTTTGCAGCCTCCTTTAGATTCAGTTCCTTTGCAACCGGTATTACAAAGACATAGTTTGCCTTAGATTTGCCCACAGTCACCAAAGTCTTGAATACTCTGTTTTCATCCTGACCCAGTAACTTGGCCACTTCAACACCGTTTGTAGACGGAGTATCCACATATGAATAGTGATTATATTTTATCTTTTTTTGATCTAAAAGTCGCATTACATTGGTTTTCTCATCCATATTTCTCTCTTTTCTATATCAATAAATATTCTGCCTTATCGGCTTACATTATCTTTATATCTCTCTCAGCTAAGCAATGAAACCGCTTCGTTTATATTGCTTACACCTATCAACTTAATATTTCCCTTAAATGAAATCTTTTCAAGGCTTACCTTAGGCAGTATACATACTTCAAATCCAAGCTTCATCGCCTCTCTTATCCTTATCTCAGGCATACTCACCGCTCTGACCTCACCTGAAAGACCCACCTCTCCGAATATTACGGTTTTCTCATCTATTGCCCTGTTTTTCATACTTGAAATAAGCGACATTATGATGGATAGGTCAAGTGCAGGCTCATTTATTTTGAGTCCGCCCGCTATATTTATATAGGCATCATATCTGCTCATTGCAAGTGCACACCTTTTTTCTATAACCGCCATCAAAAGATTGATTCTGTTCACATCCGTACCTGTAGATGTCCTTCTGGGAAGTCCGAAAGCTGTAGGCACGACCAAGGCCTGTACCTCTACCAAAATAGGTCTGCTGCCCTCCATAAGGCAGGCTACAGCCGCTCCGGTAGCATTCTTAGGTCTGCCTGAGAGCATAAACTCTGAAGGATTTTTTACCTCTATAAGTCCTTCCTGTTGCATCTCAAACACTCCTATTTCATTGGTGGAGCCGAACCTGTTCTTTACCGCACGAAGTATTCTGTATGAGGCAAACCTGTCACCTTCAAAGTAGAGTACTGTATCCACCATATGCTCTAAAACCCTCGGACCTGCGACCTGTCCTTCTTTGGTCACGTGACCTACTATAAATATGGCAATATTATTTTCCTTAGCCACCTGCATAAGCAGATTGGTTGATTCCCTTACCTGACTTACACTTCCGGGTGCAGACGCCACCTCCTCATTAAACATGGTCTGTATTGAGTCAATTACCACCACATCAGGCTTCTCACTAAGTACGGTCTCTTTTATAATATTCAGATTTGTCTCACAAAGAAAGCTTAAGTTTTCAGTGATATCACCGATTCTCTTTGCCCTCATCTTTATCTGCTTAAGGCTCTCCTCTCCTGAGATATACAGGACATCTTTTTTACTGTCCGAGATATTCTTACAAACCTGTAAAAGCAGTGTGGACTTTCCTATTCCCGGGTCTCCGCCTACCAACACAAGTGAGCCTCTTACCACTCCGCCTCCAAGCACTCTGTCAAGTTCCTCGAATCCTGTGTGGAACCTGTCTTCTTCTTCCAGCTGTATTTCAGAAAGTCTTGAAGGCTTTTTGTAGGTATTACTTGACAATCCTTTTGCAACAGTCTTTGTCTTTACTACAGGTTCTTCTATAAGGCTGTTCCATGCCTTACACATAGGACATTGCCCAAGCCACTTCGGCGACTCATAGCCGCATTCCTTACAAAAGAACGCACTTTTACTTGCTTTTGCCATAAAAACCTTTCTATTTAAAAAAGGGGCATCTTCTTAACCGGATGCCCCATGTAACTATCTTTTTTTGATTAAAACCTTTGTGCTCTTTTCGCTTAGCTCTACACTGAATATAAGTTTACCTGACAGATTCGTCTTCATACCTCCTATGCTGACACCGTCGATATATACTTCATATTCAGTATCTTCTTCCAACCCGATGGTAATCTGAGTATCTCCAAAACCGTATATTTCAAATGTAGTCAAATTTGGGGTAGTCTCGAATCCCATTACTGTACTTCCCGGAACCGACTCATATACAAATGCTGAATTCTTCTCAAGTTTTGTAATCTCTTTATAAGTCTTCACCTTGTATACATCTCCATCATGTCCAAAATCTTCTACTTTTGATTTTGTACCAAGAATATAATTGCCAAAACTAAGTTTACCATCTGCCTCTTTGCAAATCAAACTCTCTACTACCGGCATATTAACCTCCCACCAAGCTATGTTGTTTTTGTATGAATAGTATACAACATTTGTAAACTCCAAACAAGTATATTATTGAGAATGGATATGTGAATTCTATAACATAAATTTTCTTCTATAAGTGCTACACCAAATAAGTCAATCTCTCTCTACTTTCATACCACTTAACCTAATTGCTTTAGCCATTTCTGTTTCATCTTTTGTATCATCTTGAATATTATCGATATTCATTGTTATACGCCAAATATTACAATTTCTAGCACTATCAAACTTTTTACCTATAACTTTACAATCCTCAATCAGACTTCCTACATCCGGACGATTATCTGAAGAGTACCGTCCTGCTAATTCACTTATATGAATACTTCCAACCTCAGAGAACCCAACAATTTTTACTTGAGTATAATATTCGAGATTTCTAATAACCTCACATTTTACAGTAATTCCCGGTTCAATTTCTCTTTTATACTCAACTACTTCATCATTTCCCGGTAATTTAATAGAGCTATTATATGCCCTTGGTCCATCGTAACTAAATCCAATTCCAAAATTTACTCTTTGTCCGATATTTATTTTACTGATTTCACCCTTAGTCGCTGAAGGATTAAAATATACTTCAATCCCCTTCCAATCAATATATGCATGACTTTCATTGACATAGTTATTACTGATTCTACCTGTCAATGGACGCAATATACTTGACATTTCATCTTCCGGTATAGCATCTTTCCTATTTCTATTGTTTGTTAACAGTGCGTTAATTCCTTCACCATTCTTTGAAAGCCAATGCCTCGGTATCGTACGATTATATAAGGTTGCTGATTTTTGTTTTAGCTCTCTTAGCAACTTTGGTAAATCGCCTTCAGCCAATGTACTTCCATTAATACTTCTAATACACTTTATAACAAATCTATAGTAGTGTGCATCTACCGAGTCAGTAATACTGATCCACTGATTTAGTTTAAGAATCGCATCATCCATCAATTCATCTTGATCTTTTACCTCAAGTCTTTTAACTGCATCAAACCAAATCCTTATATTTCCGACATGTTGCTTATCCTCTGATATATTATCATACATAAGATCAACCACTTTTTTAAAATATTCTTTTTTTGATTCGAAATCAGAAGTACTATCGGCAGCCTTTAAATATGATCTGGCAAGAATTCTTCTTGCTTGTGCACAGTTTCTGTTATTAGAATTACTTATATACTTGGTCCAGATTTCAATACTTCCTTCTACAGATGACGTAAGTGTTTTAATTCTTTCCTCTATACCATCTAAATCTTCATATACTGAATCTGAAGCCAACTGTTTCAGTTCTTCCCAGACAGTTTCCGCTCTATCGACATATTGCATAGCCCATATACCATTTTCAGAAGAAATGTACTCTTCAAAGTTTTCCATCCCTTCAAGTAAATTCTTTGCAAGGTTTGCAATCTGAATACATAAGTTAATCTCTGAAACATGCCCCGCTACACCAACATTGCTATCTCTAACCATCTCAAAGTACTTAAACGCTTGTTCTGCATCTTCCTGTATTTTTTCTTTATATATCGAAATATCATACTGAGGATCCTCTCTAATGCTATGTAACACATCCTTAATATACATATTTGTTATTCTCGAGGAGTATCCCATTGCTTTCATATGATAAAGTAGTGGATCCACATGCCCATTTTCTATTTGTGACATTTCTATTGCTGCATTAATATTTTTGAATCCTAATTCGTAATTTTTGTCAATATAGAAATAAAATCTTGCAAGATGTGCCGTAAAATGTGGTTCTTCTGGATACACTTTAACCAATTTTTTAAATATATTTACAATTGCATCTTTTGAAGGATCATAATTCCCATCATAATTTATACGATGTTCTTCTCTTAATTTTGTTATAAGAGGAGAAAAAACAGGCTTTTCAGAATTAACATCCGTCTTTCTACTTATAAATAGGCTTCTCAATAGTCTCAATGTATTCTGATTAATTGTATAAATATTGCTCCTAGAATCTTCAATGAAATTAAGTATATAATCAACAAGATTTAAGAATACAATTTCTTCTGACTCACGTCCGTTCGAAAGTTGTCTAAGAATCTCTTCACCGAACAAATTATAACGTATCCTTATAGTTTCTTTTTCAGATACTTTTTCAATACGAACAAGTTCATTAATTCCAGGGGCTTCTTCCAATAAGAACTTATCCACTGATTTATCGTAGAATAAATCCATAAAATATTGTTTATCAATTGCCACATTCGCATAATCTGCTATAGATAATGCAAACAGTATTTTTTTTAATTGATCATTCATTCCTTCAATAAACCTTGCTATAAATGGTTTTATACCTTTGAATTCCTTATCAAATGCATACATAGCTAATATAAATGGCAGTCTATCATTTCCATTTAATTTCAAAACCTGTTTCTCAAACTCTTCTTTAGCCTCTTGATTTGGTAAGAAGTCAATCAGCTTACTTTTCATTTGTTCAGCTTCGCTTGCTCTAAACTCATTAATAACTGTATAATTACTTCCTCCATTAGTATTTATTCCTCTAATTTTTCTCTGAAAATAGCAAATAACAAAAGCAAAACCCTTCAGCTTAAGATCTATTTGAAGATTTTTCACTTCCTCAATATCTATTTCATTATTATCTGCAAAGATCAAAACCGGCATATGTGTCAAATCATAAATTTTTTGTAAGTTATTACTAGTATGCTCATTCAAACGATTCAGAATCAATGTTGGACAAACATCTCTAAACTCCCATGCCAGTCGTCGCATCATGGTGGTCCCACCAATTCCGGGAATATAGTATACTTTTCTTAACAATCTTGCTCTATCTTCCAAGTCTTGTCCTATTTTATTTTCAATCATTTTTTTATCATGTTGAATAATATCAAATTGCTCTCTTAATCCATACCAACTTATATGCTGTATTCCTTTATAAAAAAAACTTCTGTCACACTTCCTGGAATCAAGTTTGTCCTCATGATCAACATCAATATATACAGTTTCAAAAGAATCTTTTAATTCTGTAGCAAAATTTTCATCAATGCTAACTTTTTTTCTATTTTCTGCTGGTAATTCATATTTAACCATACTTTCAATAAACTGACTATCTTGATTGTATACACATAAATTATCAGCAAATTCCTCAAATTTAAGTTTAGATAATTTAAAATTCTCATAATCAATATAATTAAGCTCCCTATCTGCAGATAGCAAACAAAAATCTATCTCTTCACCACCATCATATATATCATTAAAGGCATCTACTATTCTCATAAGATTTTTTTCATCTTCAATTGTATATATAAAAGCTTTTACAGGCTTTGTATACTCTTTATGATATTCTTCTAGAAGTGTAGTAAGGTACCTTCCATGGGCAGTACCCCATTTTTTAGGATCTACCACCGTTTCTGGTTTATCTGAAGTTCCATTTGCCATTACCCAGTATGGTGCAGGTGATGAAACAAACTTTTTTCTTGCATTAGTTTTATCTAAAGTACAAATTCTCGGCATGACTCCTCTTATTTTAAAATATTCCTTAGCCAAACCATCTATATCACTATCAGGATCCATATCTATAACTAGATCCCATTTAAGTGAAAACAGCCCTTTTAGATTAATTGTTCCAACTTTTTTTGTTATTAATACATATGAATATGTAGAATTAAAATCAGAAGTATTCTCTAATAGTTCATACCACTCCTTCCCTTCACCGTAAATCGAGTCATCTATAAACTCTAGTTTGGCATCAGAATCTATATAACTATTTATTATTTTTCTAATTTCTCCCAATACTTCTTTATATTTACTAGGATTAGGAATAGTTCGATCATGCTTAGGCCTGTTATTAACCTCTTTAGCATTACTTAAAATCTTTTGACAGTCAATTCCATTAGAAGACACACTAGGTGATGCCAAACTTTTTAATTCATCTAAAAGTATCTTTATTGTAGCCTTTCTTGAACTAAGTCTTCCAACCTTGTGTTCCCTTTCATGTTTTGTAATTTCACCAGACTTAAGCTTTTCATCATACCTTTTGTACAAATAGTTTTTTAATGCCCATTCACAACATGTATAGAGGTCTGTACCTGCATCTCGTAACTTTTTAGATGCCAAGTCCTCATCTCCACCACTCAGCACATCACAAAATCGCTTATACTCTATTACACTTTTGTTAAATTGATCAATCACAGCTTTTTTATCCCTGTAATTAATACCATTTGTACTAAGTATAAACTGATTATATTTTTCAGCTTTCCTTTTTACACTTTTTTTCATAATAAATCACCTTTCTATTCATTTCATTTTATTAACTAGTATTTATGTTATATATATATTATACTTCGTATCTATTAATATATAAATACTATACAGTATTACTTTATTCGCATTCAGAGCCTTATTATGAATAATTTAGGTTAATATCATTTTATCTTTTTTAATTGATTAACATCATATGACCTTTTCTGATAGGCCAGCAAATACCATATTGAACTATCCCCTGACTTTGAACCATTGTCTATAAGTTGTTTTGCTTTCTCTGGTAACTTATCGTAAACCCCCTTAGCACTTAGAAGCTGTTTTAATTCTCTATAATATTCATTTACAATTTTTCCTGTTTTATCATTAGACTTTTTCAGCGCTATACGATTAGAATTTGAAAAGATGGTTTTCCATTGGCCTTTGTATTGTTTGTACTTGATTTTATTATGTTCAAAATTATTATTAATTTCATCATATATTTTATTATATTTTCCACCATTGATAACTACAATAGATTTGTTAGTCATTCTATTAAGAATATCATTTAAATGAGTCTCAATACTCTTTAGAAAGTTTGATGAAGTTAAAAAATTACTAAAAATCACCAACTCATACTTATCGTTCCCTGAATATTCTTTAATGTTATAATGTTTACCATGATGAAAAGGAACATGATATTTTTTTCCCTCTTTAAGTGCAATTTCTGTAAATCTATGTAGAAAATTCCTGAATGAATTACTATTTTCAACATAGTCAGATTTAATCTCTAATCTTATATCTTTATGTTGTTTAAGCCAATCATAAAAGTCCGAAAATGCCAAAAGAGCCGGTGCAGGTCCTGTTCCTACATCTAATATTCTAACAGTATAATCAAATTTGTTATTATATTGTTTTTTAGTTAAATTACTCATAATATAATGTTCTTTTGTCTCTAATAATTTTAATTGCATATATTGAAAACGATGATATCTTTCCAGCAAATGGAGCATTACATAAGCCATTACAATCTCTCTATTATTATAGTTAACTTTATTGCAACTGGTTATAACTTTCTCAAATATTTGAAATTCTTTCATATCAGAAAAATCAAGTCCAAAACAATCTTTCGGTTCTCGAAAAATCTTTATTAAAAGATTTTTTAAAAACTTTATATCTTTCAACTGTTGACTTTTTAATTTTTTTAATAATATTTTTTTATTTCTATCCTTAATGATGCTTCGTATATTCTTTAATATTTTTATTTTAAGAATATAATTAATAAATTTCATAATTAACACATTCCTCACATATATTGTTACTATTAATCATTTTCAATTTCTCAAGTTGTGGTGCTAGAATTATCTAATACATATTTAACGTATAATACCTTATATAGGTGTTATTTATAAGCATTTCTTTATAATAACTAGAATTTACATTATTTAAATATTTTGAAAACTCTAAATTCTAAACTATATTAAAGCCTACATCTATTTAAATAACCTAATTACAGTTAAATATTTAATTCTACGAGATATTATCAATAATATATAAATATCTACTTATCTATAGTTGTTTAATTATATTAATATATTGTAGTAGTTCTTCAACCCTCGAAACAATACGCTGTTGCTCTATAATTGGCGGAAGAGGTATAAGCATTTTTGATAATGTCTGTCCATTGCAATTTGGCTGTGCAGTAGAAATTGTACCAGCTCTTAACTGATTCCAATACAAATTTGTCTGCATAAAGTAATATAAATACAATGGATTTAGCATATTGCTATACCTCGTCCTTATAAGGTATCCTGCGTAAATAGATTCTTCCAATATATCTCTTACAATATAAGATTTTCCAACAGTACCTCCTGTTCTTGCAAATAAAATATCATTTTCAGCCAGTTTATATTTATCTATATCTTTTTCATCTATATCACAAAATGGCACATTATCCCAATTTATCATTCCATTTTGTATATCTGTTATACGTACCATTTTTATTCTTCCATTTGTTTTTGCCGGTGCATTATAACCATATTGGATAGAAAATGATAGTTCACCCCATCTCGTCCACTTCCAACTATCCGGTATATCAAATGGTATTTCATCATCATTTATTTCAGGCAGAACCTTTTCTTTTTTTATCTTCCCCTCTTTTATCAGTCTTTGTTTCTCAGCCTGTATCTTCTTATACAGTTCCTCTCCTGTTCCTTCCTCAGCTCTTTGTTCCACAAGTTTACCTTGAATAGCATACTCTAAAATAGACTTTTTCATATTATCAGGAAATCCGGCATTAAGCTTTTCGAGTTTTTCATAATTTAACGCATATTTTTCTACATATGGAAAAAGTTCTTCTATTTTATTAACTATACGTTTTTGTTCCTCTAGTGGTGGTATCGGTAGTGGATAGTTAAATAGCAACTCTTTATTTAGATGTGGTATTGCTGCCCCCTTTTTATTTTCTCTGAGTTCCTTTCTTTTATACTCAAGAAAGTTAATTATATATTTTCTATCCATGGATTCTGGTATCGATAATATTTTGAACGTACTACCCAAATATCCTTCTTCCTTCAATTCAAATACTTCTCCGGAATTTTCTCCATCTACTAAAATGACATTTGTACCTTTAGACACATACTCCCCTTCACAATGTATTTTGGGCGATATATTCCCCCTAAGGTATCTTGCCTCAAGATATTTATACTGAATATTCTCTTTTTTTTCTCCTTTTGATAGTTGTATAATATTTCCAAGCCTTACCCATTTCCAACTCTCTGGTATATCAAAAGGAGCCTCTTCTTCACTTATATCAGGCAGTATCTTTTCTTTTTTTATCTTTCCATCTTTTATCAGTCTTTGTTTCTCAACCAGTATCTTCCTATAAAGTTCCTCTCCTGTTCCTTCCTCAGCTCTTTGTTCTACCAACTTTCCCTGTATTGCATACTGTAAGATACTTGATTTTAATTGCTCCGGTGTCATTCTATGATACCTCCAGGTAATAATGCTTCCAACTTGGCAAGTACTTTATCTATCTCTGCATTCAATGTAGCTCTCTTTTCTTGGTATTCTCTTATTGTATCTAGTGGATCAAGTACTTCTTCTTCTTCATGTGTGTATCCACATAGATCCAGGTTACATCCCTGTTCATTAACCAGAAAATCTGTGCTAAACTCTTGTGCCTTGAAATTTTCTCCATCCGGAATACTTTTTCGATCACTCCACCATTCAACACATTCATCAAAGTGTTTGAGTTCCATAGGCTTTGTCTTTGAAAAATGCTTTCTATCTGACGGAATATTTATTCTATAGAACCAAGTTTTACCAATTGATTCCTTATTATCAAAGAAAAGCAAATTCGTTGAAATAGAAGTATATGGGCTAAATACTGAATTTGGCAGTCTCACAATAGTATGCAAGTTAAATTCGTTTAATAATTTCTTTTTAATATTTACTTTCGTATTATCCAAACCAAACAAGAATCCATCCGGTACAACCACCGCTGCTCTACCGTTTTTCTTTAAACGATACATAATAACTGACATAAACAGGTCGGCTGTTTCAGAACTTGCCAAATCGTCAGGAAAGAACCCTTGAATAGATTTATCTTCATGTCCACCATACGGTGGATTCATCAGTATAACATCAAATTTATCATCATCTGTATAGTCAAGCAGATTATATTTAAGTGAATTAGTATGATAAATATTTGGTGTCTCTATATCATGCAATAGCATGTTTGTCACACATAATAAGTATGGAAACGGCTTTTTCTCAATACCATAAATACTGCTGTCAAGCATCCTTTTATCTAAAGTATCATTTACCTGTTCTGATAATACATTAAGCCATGATGTTATAAATCCGCCCGTTCCACAGGCAAAATCCGCCATTTTTTCACCAAGCTTAGGCTGTATCATTCTTGCCATAAAATCAGTTACTGCTCTAGGCGTATAGAATTCACCTGATGAGCCTGCAGACTGCAACTCCCTCAAAATTTCCTCATACACAAATCCAAAAGCATGACTTTCCTTTACATCATCAAACTCAATCTCGTCAATAATATCTATCACCTGACGTAAATATACTCCATCTTTCATATAGTTATTGGCATCTTCAAACGTGGAATATACAATTGCCTTTTTCATAGGTGTATCAGGTGTAACTCTGATTCCGCTGTACATTATCGTATCTCCATCTTTTACATCATTACCCTTTAACACCGGAAACAATTTATTATTGACAAAATCAAGTAGTGTATCTCCTGTCATAGCATGACCGCTACTATCCGCTTTTGCCCAATTTCTCCACCTCAAATCTTCAGGTATTATCGACTTGTAATTATCTTCACTTACCTCCCAATCATCTTCCTTTGAATCATATGCTTTTAAGAAAAGTATCCATACCATTTGCTCAATTCTTTGAGCATCTCCATTGATACCTGCATCCATACGCATAATATCTCTTATTCTTTTTATAAACCCCGACTTCATCGCCATATTTAAACCACCTCAACCTCATATATATTTTCTTCAAGTTCTTTTAATGCTGCTTCATAACCTGACTTACCACCAAACAACTTTACAATTTTTGCCGGCTTACCGATATTTTCAAAATCTGATAAAGATAATACCTTAATGTCCTCAACATCTGTAATACCTTGATTCATATATCTATCAAGCAATATATTGAGCACCTCCTGTGCATCAGATGAATACTTGCTAAAGAAATCCCTCTTTTTCACATTATTTGCTCTCTCTTTTCTTGTCAACGGCTTCTTTCCATACGCCACATAACAGATAAAATCGAAATCATCTACATCTTCCATTTCTTGGTCTTTCTTTAATACCTTTATGTCAACACCTTTTTCCAAAAATAATTCTTCAATAGTTCTTTTTTTATCTGAATCTTTCCACTTTTTAATAAAGTCAGATAACGAAGCATATTCACCCTTTATATTTGTCCTTGTGTAGTCAATAATATCTTCCTGTCTTAGCAATTTGCCATCCGGATTGTACACTGAAACTATTCTGTTTATAATTTTTACATTACAACCTTTGTCATTGACAACCGGACGTAATACATTGTATTTTCCTTCCTCTTTTATTACTCTATTATTTTTTGTTGTAGTACTTCCCTTTTGAAAGCCTTCATCTTGTTCAATAGGACCATCCCATTCAGGATCTGCAAACAACTTTGTTACATTTCTAAAATCCATTACAACAAAATGCGTTTTGCCTTCTTTTTCTCTTATACGAGTTCCACGACCTATAATCTGCTTAAACGTAGTCATACTTTCAATCATCTTATCAAGTACTATAAGCTTAGTCATTTTACAGTCTGCACCTGTTGAAAGTAATTCGGAAGTTGTTGCGATAACCGGATACTTACTTGACACAGAAATAAAATAGTCAAGTTTGGACTTTCCATATACATCTGAACCGGTTATTCTGACACAGTAATCAGAATTTTCTTTTATTAAATCCTTGTTTAGATTATTTAAAGCTATCCTCATACGCTCGGCATGTTCCTCAGATGCACAAAATACTATTGTCTTTTGCATTCTATCAGTACTTTTTAAATATTCCGTTATTTCCTCAGCTACAGCTCTGATTCTATCTTCTATTACTATATTGTAATCATAGTCTCTATTATTATAGATTCTGTCTTCTATAAGATTACCTTCAATATCTACCTGACCTTTTCTAGGTCTCCAACCCTCACCTATATTAGTTGTTATATTAATAACCTTAAACGGTGCAAGAAATCCGTCTTCAATTCCTTGCTTTAAGCTGTAGATATAAACAGGTTCCCCAAAATAATCAATATTAGAAATTTTTTCACTTTCCTTTGGTGTTGCTGTCATTCCTATCTGAGTTGCATCATAAAAATATTCAAGTACTTTTCTCCAATTGCTGTCTTCTTTGGCACTTCCACGATGACATTCGTCAACTATAATAAGATCAAAGTAGTCTTTAGGTATTTGTCTAAAATTCTCCTCATCATTTTGACCAACCATTTGATGATATAGTGCAAAATTAACTTCATGTGACACAATTTTCCTAAGGCATTCTTTATCTGAAAAATTCACTTTGTAAATTGTCTTTTCAAGAGGTGCGAAATCTTGTAATATACTTTGATCCACAAGAATATTTCTATCTGCCAGATATAAAACTCTTTTCCTTAGTCCTGAACGAAGTAGTCGATATACTATTTGAAAAGCTGTGTATGTCTTTCCTGTACCTGTAGCCATTACAATTAAAAGCCTTTGCTGACCTCTTGCGATTGCTTCTACAGTTCTATTTATAGCATTTCTCTGATAATATCTAGGTGGAAATGTCGTTTGTGACGAATAATAAGGTTGTGATACAATCTTTTTTTCATTATCGGACATTCCCTTTCCATCATTTGTCTCACTATAATATCTGGCTATAAGCTCTTCCTGAGTCGGAAATTTATCAAGTTCAATTCTTTTTTCTTCGCCAGTCAAAAAATCATGTTCAAAAAATGCATCACCGTTTGAAGAGTATGCAAATGGAATATCCATCATCTTAGCATATTCCATTGCCTGCTGTAATCCATATGATACAGGATATTTATTGGATTTTGCTTCCACAACTGCTATAGGTTTACCGTCATTAAGATATAGAACATAGTCAGCAAATTTTGCACTGCTCCTATTCGTGATATTTCCACTAACATTTATTCTGCCATCAGTAATCTTATTTTCCATACCAATATGATTTTCCCAACCGTTCACAATGGCAGGAGTAATATAATACAATTTAATTTCTTCCTCGGTCATTTTCTGTTTGTCAACTGTAGTCATAGCATCACACCCCTCAGTTAATAAGTACTTCTATTATACTATATGTATTAAGAATTGCACAATAAAAAACTGCCGCACACTCTTTACGAGTATGCGGCAGTCTGCGCGTCTTTATTATATTGGCTTTTAGCCTACAAGCTTAGCAACATTGAGTCTGATTCCGGGACCCATTGTTGAAGTTAAAACGATGTTCTTAATGTATGCACCCTTAACTGTGCTTGGCTTAGCCTTGTTGATAGCATCCATGATGCTCTGGAAGTTCTCTAAAAGCTGCTGCTCACTGAATGAAGCCTTTCCTACAGGTACGTGAACCAAGTTTGTCTTATCAAGACGATACTCTACTTTACCTGCTTTGATGTCTGCAATAGCCTTTGTAACATCCATTGTAACTGTACCTGCCTTAGGGTTCGGCATAAGTCCCTTAGGTCCGAGTACCTTACCGAGACGTCCTACAACGCCCATCATATCAGGTGTTGCAACGATAACGTCAAAATCCAACCAACCGTCGTTCTGGATCTTCGGAATAAGCTCCTCAGCTCCTACATAGTCAGCTCCGGCTGCTAAAGCTTCATCTGCCTTAGGTCCCTTTGCAAAAACTAAGATTTTAACAGTCTTACCTGTTCCGTGTGGCAGAACTACCGCACCACGAATCTGCTGGTCTGCATGACGTCCGTCAAGACCTGTTCTTATATGTAATTCTATTGTTTCATCGAACTTAGCTACTGCTGTTTTCTTAAGTATAGCTACTGCCTCGTTTGCATCATATTGTACGCTACGATCAACTAATTTGGCAGCTTCAACATATCTTTTTCCGTGTTTCATGTATATTACCTCCTAAATTAGTCTTCTACTGTGATACCCATTGAACGGGCTGTACCTGCTATCATAGAGATAGCTGCGTCAATACTTGCTGCGTTTAAGTCAGGCATCTTAAGCTCTGCTATTTCCTGAAGCTGAGCTCTTGTGATCTTAGCTACCTTTGTCTTGTTAGGTACGCCTGATCCTGAAGCTATTTTACATGCCTTCTTAAGTAAAACTGCAGCCGGTGGAGTCTTAGTTATGAAACTAAAGCTTCTATCTGCATAAACTGTGATAACTACAGGGATGATCAAATCTCCCTGATCTGCTGTTCTTGCATTAAACTGCTTTGTAAACTCAACTATATTTACACCATGCTGTCCAAGAGCCGGACCGACAGGTGGAGCCGGTGTTGCTTTACCTGCAGGTATCTGCAATTTTATATATCCTGTAACTTTCTTTGCCATATGGCACCTCCTTGTGGTAATTTCGGGAACTTCCCTCCCACGCATTTAAAATGCATTATGTAATAACGGCTTATGCCGGATTACACCTTCTTTACTTCTGTGAACTCAAGCTCTACTTTTGTCTCTCGTCCAAACATTTCTACATTGATAGAAACAGTCTTTCTTTTTTCGTTGACAGCGGTAATCACTCCCACGGTATCCTTCCATGCTCCGCTGATGACTGTAACCATATCGCCTTCCTTGAGGTCAACCTCAAGCCTTGCTTCCGGCTTTGTGGCATTGCCGCTGTAGCCGAGTGCTACAAGCTCATCTTCGGTGAGTGGTACCGGCTTGCTTCCCGGACCTACGAAACCTGTAACGCCTCTGGTATTTCTTACGACATACCAGGTTTCATCATTCATATACATATGAATAAGGACATATCCCGGGAAAAGTTTCTTATCTGACGATTTTTCGACACCATTTTTCACTTCAAGTATGGTTTCCATAGGAACCGTAACTTCGAGTATCTGGTCTTGAAGCCCACGATTCTCAATTGTTTTTTCAATATCTACTTTTACTTTATTCTCATAGCCTGAATAAGTATGGGCTACGAACCATTGTGCTTCTGCCATATTATCACCTATTTGATAACAAAGTTTAGTAATAGTTTGAAGATAAAGTCCAGTATTGATATTATAATACCGATAGCTATAGATGATGAAATAACAGCAATAGTCTCTCTTACAATATCATCCTTAGTTGGCCATACTATCTTTTTAAACTCTGTCTTTATACCTTTCAAAAAGTCAGATATCTTTCCGCTTTTTCCTTCAGCCATAAATACTCCTATTTTGTTTCCTTATGCACTGTATGAGTTCTACAGAACTTACAATACTTTTTGATTTCCATACGGTCAGGATGATTTTTCTTATCCTTAGTCGTATTATAGTTTCTCTGCTTGCACTCTGTACAAGCAAGTGTTATCTTTGTACGCACAATTCCACCTCCATTGTTCGAATTAGACTTGAAAATCCAAAAAAAAAGGACTTTGCATCCTTTAATCTTTCACATTCTAGCACAATAACTTATTTTCGTCAAGCACTATTTTTCTTGTCACTTTTGTAAATACGGTATAAATTCGGCTTGACAAACCACTGTAAAGTTTTAGAATTGTACCGGAAGTAAACATAATTTAATGGAGGCGTTCATTATGGAAAAGCTAAAGTTATTTCTTAAGCGAAAGGATGTCGTTATCTCGGCAAAAAGATATGGTATCGACGCTTTGGGAGCTATGGCACAGGGACTGTTTTGTTCACTTTTAATAGGTACTATTATCAATACTGTAGGAAAGCAGTTTAATATAGGCTTTCTTACCGGCACAGTGGCTACCATTGCAGGAGTTGACTATACTGTAGGTTCTCTTGCAAGTGCCATGAGCGGACCTGCAATGGCTGTAGCAATCGGCTATGCACTTGCCACTCCGCCGCTTGTACTGTTTTCACTGATTACTGTAGGTTTTGCATCAAATGCGCTTGGAGGTGCAGGAGGACCGCTTGCCGTACTTTTTGTAGCAATAATAGCTTCTGAAGCAGGTAAAATGGTGTCAAAAGAAACCAAAATAGATATACTGGTCACTCCGCTTGTCACTATCTCGGTCGGAATACTTTTATCCGCACTGCTTGCACCGACTCTCGGAAAGGCCGCTATGAAGCTTGGTACAGTCATCATGTGGGCTACAAGCCTTCAACCTTTCCTTATGGGAATACTGGTCTCACTCCTTGTAGGTGTGGCACTTACACTTCCTATTTCATCGGCTGCCATTTGTGCCGCACTCGGACTTACAGGACTTGCAGGCGGTGCCGCTTTGGCAGGCTGCTGTGCCCAGATGGTAGGCTTTGCAATTATCTCATTCCCTGAAAACAAGTGGGGAGGACTTATCTCACAAGGTATCGGTACATCCATGCTTCAGATGGGCAATATTGTAAAGAATCCGAGAGTCTGGATAGCGCCATGTATCACATCCATGATTACGGGACCTATAGCAACCTGCATATTCAAGTTACAAATGAACGGTGCCGCAGTATCATCCGGTATGGGTACCTGCGGTCTTGTAGGTCAAATCGGAGTGTATACAGGTTGGGTAAATGATGTAACAAGCGGTGCCAAATCCGCTATAACTTCATTTGACTGGATCGGACTTATTATGATATCCTTTATCCTACCTGCAGTTATCACACCTGTTATTCATATGTTTGTAAGAAAAGCGGGACTTGTAAAGGACGGAGATTTGAAACTCTAAAGAAAAAAGCAGCTTAATGATTATCTCACTAAGCTGCTTTTTTTATAGCAGTCTGAATACCTGTTCCGCCGTATCACTCAGATTTTTCTTTGCAATATCTGTTTGCATTGCTTCTTCCAATGTAACTATTCTTCTTAGAATAGGAAAAAACGCATCTATTCCATGCTCATTGCACACTCCGGCATCCTCTGTTACACTTCCTGAGAATGCTATGACTTTTTTAGCATACTTCTTTGCAATATTTGCTACCCCGACAGGTGCCTTACCCATTACAGTCTGACTGTCAAGTCTTCCCTCACCGGTAACCACAATGTCAGCATCCTTTACATAATCTTCAAGTCTTGTTTCATCAAGCACTATCTGTATTCCCGATTCCATCTTTGAATTCGTAAAGTTAAAGAATGCATATCCAAGTCCGCCTGCCGCACCGCATCCCGGATATGTGGAGTCGGCATCTTTATACTTTTCTTTTACAAGATTTGAAAAGCTGTAAAGCCACGCATCCATATCTTGTACCATTTCCTTTGTAGCACCTTTTTGAGGTCCGAATACGGCACTACAACCAAGTTCACCACAAAGCGGATTGGTAACATCACATGCCACTCTGAATGTACACTCATACAGCTCTTTTAAGACATTTTTATCTTCTATCTTTACAATATCTCTGACACCTTCAGCACCGTATCCTACCTCTTTGCCTTCAATATCAAAAAATTCATATCCCAGAGCCTGAAGCATTCCTACTCCGCAGTCGTTTGTAGCCGAACCACCTATACCGACTATAAAATGTCTGCATCCTCTTTTTACAGCGTCTTTTATCATCTCTCCCACACCGAATGTTGTGGTATGAAGCGGATTTTTTTCATCACCGCTCACCAAAGTAATACCTGCAGCCTGTGACATCTCTATTATTGCGGTCTTTGTGGACTCCACTATTCCGTAAACTGCATTTACCCTTTTGCCTACAGGTCCCGTTACTTCCACATTTATAAGCTTGCCTCCCATTCCTATTGAGAGAGCCTCCACCGTTCCTTCTCCGCCGTCTGCAAGTGGCCTTATCTCAACTTTTGCATCTTTTTTTGCCTTAAGTATACCTTGCTTTATAGATTCTCCGGCTTCCAAAGATGACATACTTCCCTTAAATGAATCAATAGCGACAACAACTTTCATTTTCTCACTATTTCTCCTTTCATTATACTGCTTCCAGTTTATCACAATAATAACCGGTTTTACACTTAAAAATTCAACTGAAGTATCAAAGTTTTTCTACTAAAAAAGATGGAGTTTACTCCACCCCTTTTTTATTTCAAAAGCTCATCATAGCAAGCCGCTACACCGTCTTTTTCTATCTTTTCAAACCATCTGTTTACGATATCATACATATCGCTAAGGTCCTCACCCCAGTAATCTTCTCTCTTTAAGATATCTGCTACCGAAGCGCTCTTCATAAACTTTACAATCTCTTCACCGTCATTTGCCTCATCTGTCTTATAAAATGCGATAAGTGCGGCCAATGAAAAACTCAGTACCTCAGGATATTTCCCGTTTTCGACCTTATACTCCAATATCGTAGGAAGTACCCTGGCTCTGAACTTTGACACTGAATTAAGTGCAATTGATAAAAGCTGATGCTTGATAAAAGGATTTGAAAATCTCTCAAATACAGCCTCTCCGAATTTTCTGTTATCCTCGGTATCTCCTATTGTAGGTATTATTTCCTCAAACACAGATTTTCTAAGAAGTGATGATACCTTTTCATCTTTCATGCACTCGCCTACAGTCTCAAGTCCATATAGTCTTGCTGCTAAAACCATTGAAGTATGTGCTCCGTTAAGTATACGAACCTTTCTCTTCTTATAAGGATCCACATTGTCGGTCCAAACTACATTAAAGCCTGCCTTTTGCAGTGGAAGCTCATCTTCATGGTTTCCCTGTATTACCCAAAGGTGGAAAATCTCGGCCGTATCCATCATATTGTCCTTTTGACCGATTCTCTCCTCAAGAGCTTTATGTTCATCTCTTGGAAATCCTGTAACAATTCTGTCTACCAATGTAGAGCAGAAGCTGTTTTCTTTTTCAAGCCATGAAGCAAAATCCGCTCCAAGCTCCCATTTGGAAGCATACTGCTTACAACATTTTAAAAGCTCTTCACCATTGTGATCTACAAGTTCGCATGAAAGTATAATAAATCCGGACAATCCTGCTTTAAATCTTTCATAAAGAAGTGCTGTTAGTTTTGCCGGAAAGCTGTTTGCGGGTGAATCGGAGAGTTTATTATCATCTTCATACACAATTCCTGCTTCTGTAGTATTTGACACAATAAATCTGAAATCAGGATTCTTTGCCAGACTCAAATATCCTTCATAGTCCTCATATGGATTGATACATCTGCTGATAACATCTATATGAGTATGTTCATCTACCACCTTACCGTTATCAACTCCTCTTAAGAAAAGATTGTATTCACAGTTTTGTGCTTCAAGCATCTCACACATACCCGTTTTTATAGGCTGAACGACAACTACAGAGCCTTCAAATAAGCCCTTATCATTTAATTTCTGGAAGAAATAGTCTACAAATCCTCTCAAAAAACCGCCTTCACCAAATTGGATGATTCTCTCTTTAGCCTTCATATTATACTCCTAATATTTTTTATTAACTACTGCAGCCATTGCCATCAGTAATCTGTTATCATTGAAATAATTTTACCTACTTCAATGTTATCTTTCCACTTCCACATCTTAGCTTTATACATCGATATATTTGCTTCATATATTCAGACTTTATTTTTTTCGCCCTCCAATAATGTAAGCGTTTACATTTTTGAGTATATAATATTTGAAATTTTTTGTCAATCAAAAAAGACAGCCAAAAAGGCTGCCTACTTTTTATATACTAAGCCCTGTTCACTTAGATTTATAAAATATAAATTATCATATTATTGTACACTCCGGTTAACTATAAAAAATATAATTCGCGATAAACAATAATGGTCTTCTATTTAACATAATTATAAATTATTTTAATAGAAGACCATAATATTTAACTATTTAAGGGACAATCTTAATCTAAACTATTCTTTATCCTTATTTATTACATTCTTGACACCTTCGACCGTTCCTTCTACAGCATCTTTAACATCTTTTGCAACTTCTTTAACCTTAGAAGCAGCTTTTTCAGCAGCTCCCTCCGTCTCTGTTTTTTTATCACCGGTTACTTTACCAATACCCTCTTTTAAAGCACCTTTAGCTTGATCTATCTTCTCTTCTAATGACATACTAATCTCCTTTTACCTAAATTTATTACAATATATTATATGAATTGATTTATCCACTAAATTATAGTAAAGCATATATTTTTTCATTCTATAAGAATATTACTCGAGTACTATAGACTTAAGATATAAAAATAATATAATTTGTTTTTACATATTAAAGTATCTTATCAATCATTTTCCTATCCTCTTCTACCAAAGAAAAATGAAACAACAGCAATGACAATTACTGCACCTAAGATAGAAGGAATCAATGACATCCCTGCCATAGTAGGTCCCCATTTACCAAATAATGCCTGACCGACAGATGATCCCAGTAAACCTGCAATGATATTAGCTATTATACCCATTGCACCACCTTTATTGGTAATAGCACCTGCAATGAAACCTATAAATCCACCTACAATGATAGACCAAATCACAAACCACCCTCCATTCTATATTTTTATATATTTTTACGATTATTATTTTAATATTCAAATTAAAATCTATTTAAAATATATATTAAGTATTATACACCATAAGTCAACTTTTGTCAAAATAAACCAAAAAAATTTTTATTTGCCTAAAGCTGTCCTATAAATCCTCGACATCTATCACCTTCATTCCGTTTCTTCTTAATAAATCTGCGAATACACCTTGTCCCGATATAATCCTGCCTGAAAATGAACCGTCATATACTGTATTAACTCCACATGACGGACTTCTTGACTGTAAGATAACAATATCGGCATTTTGTTCTTTTACTGTCTCAAGTGCTCTCCTTGCCCCTTCACGAAATTCTTTATCAACAGATGTGCCGTCCTTGAGACTTACTATACCGTTTACTATTTCCGCAGGTTCTCTTGGAATAGGCAGTCCGCCAAGAACTTCCGGACAAACAGGTATTACCTCATGTCGGGTCTTCAACACTTAGTCATATATAAAAGTCCTCTAAAGCCTTGTAAATAAAGGATTCTCGGGTCTTTGACAGTTTGTTTACATAAATAAGCCTAAAAAAAGTCTCACAACCCGCATATAGCCTACATTTCTTGGTTGAAAAATTTGTCAAAATTTTCGTTTTATTATATAGTATTTTATAGTATTGTATGATATAATAGGGGTTAGAGGTTCCCTATGAAAGTTACTACATCAAAATCAAAAAATGCTGAGTCATTCTATATTTCTAAAAGTTTCATCAATGAAAAAGGTGTTAGCACCTCTGTTAATGTACGCAAACTTGGTACGCTTGCTGATTTATTAAAAAAGCACGGACCTACCAGAGATGATGTAATGGAGTGGGCTCGTGCTGAGGCAAGACTTGAAACACAAAAATATAAAGAAGAAAAAACAGTAAATATTTCTTTTAACTCCAATAAAAGACTTCAACCTCAACAACAAGTCTTCTATCGTGGGGGATATCTGTTTTTGCAATACTTTTATTATAACCTTGGCTTAGATAAAGTTTGTAGAAAAATAAGGGATAAATATAGCTTCAAGTTTGATATTAACGCGATTTTATCAGATTTGATTTACTCAAGAATACTTGAACCTTCCAGTAAACGCTCAAGTTACACCTGTGCTCTTGACTTTTTGGAGCCACCGTCTTACCAATTACATGACGTGTACCGTTCTTTAAATGTACTTGCTAAAGAATGTGACCTTATACAATCTGAAACTTATAAAAACAGCCACTTATTAGGAAAACGCAATGATAAGATTCTTTTTTATGATTGCACCAATTATTATTTTGAGATTGAAGATGAAGACGGAATTAAGAAATACGGAAAAAGCAAGGAACACAGACCAAACCCTATAGTACAAATGGGGATGTTTATGGATGGTGACGGCATTCCTCTTGCTTTTTCTCTATTTCCGGGTAATGCTAATGAGCAAACTTCTATTAAACCTCTTGAAGAAAAGATTTTAAACGAGTTTGACTGTCAAAAGTTTATTTACTGTAGCGATGCAGGACTCGGTTCGGAAAAAATAAGAAAATACAATCATATGGGCGAAAGAGCCTTTGTCGTTACACAATCTATAAAAAAGCTTAATGCACAAGATAGACAATGGGCTTTAGACACTAAAGGATTTAAACGTTTGTCTGATGATAAAGTAGTAGATTTATCAGAAATATCAAGGGATGATGAGGCTATATATTACAAAGATGCTCCGTATACGCCTAAAGATTTATCTCAGAGACTTATCATCACATATTCACCTAAATATGCCAAATACCAAAAAACTATTAGAGAAAAACAAGTTGACAGAGCTAAGCTAATGCTTGAAAAAGGTAGCATCAAAAAAGAAAGGCGAAATCCTAATGACCCTGCCAGGTTTATTAGCAGCCTTGCAGTGACTGATGATGGAGAAAAGGCAAATGTACATAACTTTCTTAATACAGACAAAATAGATGAAGAAACTAAGTATGACGGTATGTATGCTATCTCAACAGACCTACTTGACGATAATGTAAGTGAAATACTAAGTATAAGTGAAAAGCGATGGCAAATCGAAGAGTGCTTTAGAATTATGAAAACTGAGTTTGATGCAAGGCCTGTGTACTTACAAAGAGTTGACAGAATTACGTCTCACTTCTTAACTTGTTTTTTAGCATTGATTATTTACAGATATCTTGAGAAAGCATTAGAACACAAATATACATGTGAAGAGATTCTAAAAACCTTAAAGGATTTTAATTTTGCATATGTAAAAGAGCAAGGTTTTATACCGCTATATAAAAGAACGGAGCTTACAGATAAGCTACATGAGATTTGTCATTTTAATACAGATTTTGAATTTATAACAAAAAGTCAAATGAGAACAATTAAAAAACAAAGTAAGGGAAAATAAAATACTATTTTTTTAGTTTCAAAACGAAATGTAAATACCCTCCAAAGCCGCTAAAACAAAGGGTTTGAAGGGTATTTTATCTTTCAAAACTGTCAAAGACGGGAT
>NZ_RRCM01000001.1:1621572-1621984 GCF_003862485.1 Lachnoanaerobaculum orale
CGGGTCTTTGACAGTTTGTTTACATAAATAAGCTTCAAAAAAGTCTCACAACCCGCATATAGCCTATATTTCTTAGTTGAAAAATTTGTCAAAATTTTCGTTTTATTATATAGTATTTTATAGTATTGTGTGGTATAATAGGGGTTGGAGGTTCCCTATGAAAGTTACTACATCAAAATCAAAAAATGCTGAGTCATTCTATATTTCTAAAAGTTTCATTAATGACAAAGGTGTTAGCACCTCTGTTAATGTACGCAAACTTGGTACGCTTGCTGATTTATTAAAAAAGCACGGACCTACCAGAGATGATGTAATGGAATGGGCTCGTGCTGAGGCAAGACTTGAAACACAAAAATATAAAGAAGAAAAAACAGTAAATATTTCTTTTAACTCCAATAAAAGACTTCAACCT
>NZ_RRCM01000001.1:1621994-1681689 GCF_003862485.1 Lachnoanaerobaculum orale
TGGGCTCGTGCTGAGGCAAGACTTGAAACACAAAAATATAAAGAAGAAAAAACAGTAAATATTTCTTTTAACTCCAATAAAAGACTTCAACCTCAACAACAAGTCTTCTATCGTGGGGGATATCTGTTTTTGCAATACTTTTATTATAAACTTGGCTTGGATAAAGTTTGCAGAAAAATAAGGGATAAATATAGCTTCAAGTTTGATATCAACTCGATATTATCAGATTTGATTTACTCAAGAATACTTGAACCTTCCAGTAAACGCTCAAGTTATAAATGTGCACTGGACTTTTTGGAGCCGCCGTCTTACCAACTACATGACGTGTACCGTTCTTTAAATGTACTTGCTAAAGAATGTGACCTTATACAATCTGAAACTTATAAAAACAGCCACTTATTAGGAAAACGCAATGATAAGATTCTTTTTTATGATTGCACCAATTATTATTTTGAGATTGAAGATGAAGACGGAATTAAGAAATATGGCAAAAGTAAGGAACACAGACCAAACCCTATAGTACAAATGGGGATGTTTATGGATGGTGACAGCATTCCTCTTGCTTTTTCTCTATTTCCGGGTAATGCTAATGAGCAAACTTCTATTAAACCTCTTGAAGAAAAGATTTTAAACGAGTTTGACTGTCAAAAGTTTATTTACTGTAGCGATGCAGGACTCGGTTCGGAAAAAATAAGAAAATACAATCATATGGGCGAAAGAGCCTTTGTCGTTACACAATCTATAAAAAAGCTTAATGCACAAGATAGACAATGGGCTTTAGACACTAAAGGATTTAAACGTTTGTCTGATGATAAAGTAGTAGATTTATCAGAAATATCAAGGGATGATGAGGCTATATATTACAAAGATGCTCCGTATACGCCTAAAGATTTATCTCAGAGACTTATCATCACATATTCACCTAAATATGCCAAATACCAAAAAACTATTAGAGAAAAACAAGTTGACAGAGCTAAGCTAATGCTTGAAAAAGGTAGCATCAAAAAAGAAAGGCGAAATCCTAATGACCCTGCCAGGTTTATTAGCAGCCTTGCAGTGACTGATGATGGAGAAAAGGCAAATGTACATAACTTTCTTAATACAGACAAAATAGATGAAGAAACTAAGTATGACGGTATGTATGCTATCTCAACAGACCTACTTGACGATAATGTAAGTGAAATACTAAGTATAAGTGAAAAGCGATGGCAAATCGAAGAGTGCTTTAGAATTATGAAAACTGAGTTTGATGCAAGGCCTGTGTACTTACAAAGAGTTGACAGAATTACGTCTCACTTCTTAACTTGTTTTTTAGCATTGATTATTTACAGATATCTTGAGAAAGCATTAGAACACAAATATACATGTGAAGAGATTCTAAAAACCTTAAAGGATTTTAATTTTGCATATGTAAAAGAGCAAGGTTTTATACCGCTATATAAAAGAACGGAGCTTACAGATAAGCTACATGAGATTTGTCATTTTAATACAGATTTTGAATTTATAACAAAGAGTCAAATGAGAACAATTAAAAAACAAAGTAAGGGAAAATAAAATACTATTTTTTTAGTTTCAAAACGAAATGGAAATACCCTCCAAAGCCGCTAAAACACAGGGCTTGAAGGGTATTTTATATTTCAAAACTGTCAAAGACAGGATTATACACCATAAGTCAACTTTTGTCAAAATAAACCAAAAAAAATTATTTACCTAAAGCTGTCCTATAAATCCTCAACATCTATCGCCTTTATTCCGTTTTTCCTTAATAAATCGGCGAACACACCCTGCCCTGATATAATTTTCCCTGAAAATGAACCGTCGTATATTGCATTAACTCCACATGACGGACTTCTTGACTGTAAAATAACGATATCGGCATTTTTCTCTTTTACTGTCTCAAGTGCTCTCCTTGCTCCTTCACGAAATTCTTTATCAACAGATGTGCCGTCCTTGAGACTTACTATACCGTTTACTATTTCCGCAGGTTCTCTTGGAATGGGCAGCCCGCCAAGGACTTCCGGACAAACAGGTATTACCTCATGTCCTTTAGTATAAGTTCTTACTTTTTTGCTGTAGTTATTTCCGCCGTTATATTTACAATTTTCTCCAAGTAAACAGGCACTTACCGCTATTTTCATCACAAAGCCTCCCTGACATTTCTCAAATATACTGCTAACCCTGTCTTCTTTTAACATTATTATAAAATAAATGTAGCTGCTCTTTTGTAAGTAAATCTTCTTTTACAAGTTGATCAATGAAGTTTTCTTCATATCTCTCAATATCCTCGGCACAGCCCACATTCTCCGCAAGAAGTATCAGTGCTTTGCCAATAGTATCCGAGTTTTTATTTATTCTAAGTTCTGTCTTAATATATTCGCATAGGCTGTCTAAAACCTCATAATTTTCTTTATCCGCTTTTTCAAAGTCCCCGTCCCAATCTATTGTATACAGTCTATCTTTAAAAAAGTTCAAATCTTTATTGGTCATATTTCTCTATACTATCCTTTTAAATCTGCATTTTTTATCTCAAATCCAAATACATTATATCAAAATCTATATATGAATCTCCGATTTTAAAATATGCCGGAGAGGTCCCGATTTTTCTAAATCCATATTTTTCATAGACATGGATTGCCCTAAAATTATCACTTCTGACTTCAAGATTTATTATCTCAATACCATGTGACTTGGCATACTCTATCGCCATTTCAAGCAGTCTGCTTCCAAGACCTTTATTCCATTCTGATTTCAAAACTGTAATACCAAGTTCTGCCCTGTGATTCATTCGCCTTGGCATTCCGCTTAAGCTTACATCTCCAATGATTTCTCCATCTCTCCATGCAAAAAATGAGCAGGATCTTTCATCTTTCAAAAGAGATTTGATATATTCCGCCTCTCCTTCAACTGAAATCGGAAAGCCCTCCTCTCCAAATGATAAATTATCTGTTTCCGATCCTATCTTTTTTGAATATTCTATTCTTGCTAAAGCATCCTCAGGAGATGCTTCTTTTATAATTATATTATCCACTTATCTTCCCTTCTCAATAATCTTAGCTATCTTTTCAAATAAATTCCCACCATTATATTTACAATTTTCTCCAAGTAAACAGGCACTGACTACTATCTTCATCCTCAATCCCTTCTTCATAAATTATATATCACTATCCTTGTCTTCTGTTCGTATTATTGTAAAATAACTCTGCCAACTCTTTTGTAAGTTTACCTTCTTTTTCAAGTCTACTCACAAAATTTTCTTCGTATCTTTCAAAATCCTCTGCACATCCGACATTCCCTGCAAGGAGTAATAGGGCTTTTGATATCATTTGTGGGCTCTTATTTTCTCTAAGTTCAGATTCTATAAATTCACATAAGCTGTCCAAAACTTCATAATTTTCTTTATCAGCCTTTTCAAAGTTCCCATTCCAATCTATTGAATCAAGCTTTTCTTTAAAATATCTTAAATCTTTACTATCCATACTTCTATAATAAATATACTTCATCTAAAACTATCTTATGTCTTATATGTTAAATCCTAAATTAGTGAAGGGATTTATCCATCATTTCAGCTCTCTTTAATAAAAAAACAATAATATTATCCAAATACTCATCCATCTCTTTTTTAGTTTCCGTTTTCAAATATCTCAGCTATCTTTTCAAATGTATTTCCATTCCTTATTGTTATCTGCTTGTAAAAATCCTGCTTTATCAGCTTTTTGTGATAGGTAGTTTTCAGATATTCCGATTCATCATACTTTCCCCAAAATACAGCATTTTTCCCAATATACACTATCTCATTATGAAATGTGGATTTATCTATAAAGTCTAAGATTTTACTTCTATCCGAATCACAGGAAAAGAATAAAACATCTCTTCTTGCCATTTCTTGATACCACCATTCAGGAAGATTTTCCTTTTCTTTTAAATAATCCTCTTTATTTATTAAAGTAAGAGGGATTGAAAAGTCAAAGTTCGTTTCCAATAAATGTTTTATCTTGGGGATACAACTTTCATAGCTTTCCCCACTGCTAAAGAATAAATTCCCGCTATTAATATAAGAATCAACATCCTCAAATCCCAATTCACTTAACAAAACTTTCAAGTCACTCATAGAGACTTTATTCTTTCCACCAACATTTATACTACGCAATAAAAGTATATATCTCAACTGACTTACCTCTATACACTAAAATTCATTTCTGTTTTGACGGCTTTGAGAAAACCAGCAGGTAAATTCCAAATACTAGTTTAATTGCCGCATCAATATATGCAATTATGGTTATGGGAATCTCAGGAAAAATATACCCTACTGCAACATTCACAGTACAAATAATCCCTAAATAGATCATTGAATTTCCATGTACAAAATAATACATAAAGAAGTGTATTGCAGTCGCCATCAATGCTCCCAACCAAATCAATCTCCAATTCTCATCGGCAAAAAACGGTCCACCAAGTAATGACATTAAAACAAGCAATAAAATGATTGCATATAATGATACTTTTCTTTGAAATTCAGAAGAGCTTCCGTCAGACAGCTTATTTAACACTTTTTTATTCATATTGACTGTAAAAAAGCTGACAATATATCCGATGCAAAATATCTGCATATTTATGATTTGTTTTCCACCTGCAAAAGTAGCCACTAAAATAACTGATGCTACCAAAATTAACCATAAGCCACATGCCCTCTTATAATTGAATTCCAACTTCTCATTTTTATTATATTTTAAAAACATATAACCTCCTTAAGTTATTTTAGCAACGAGCATCCGATTTAGTTATCAAAAGTAATCACCTGCTTATCCACATCTACCTTGGCTTCAACTCCAAAAGGAATAATGCACCTCGGTGTTGCATGGCCCACATTTATATTATAAACAACAGATAAGTCTTTATCTCCGATTTCCTCAAGTAAAATTTGCTTATACTCCTCATAATATACCTCATCTTGAGGTTTTCCGACTAAAACACCTGATAGCACATCAAATATTCCATAATCCTTTAAAGCTCCGATCATTTTTCTATATAGTTTAGGTTCCGGTTTATTCTCACTTGTCTCCAATAATAAAATTTTATTCTTCCACTCCTTAAGACTTGGGAATAGATCATATTTTTTACAAAGAGATACTGTATCCTCAAATCTTGAATTATCAAATATATCATAGATCGTATTAATACAGCCTCCTAAAATCTTCCCTCTAAATACCGGCTTACCACAAAGTAACTCAAATCCGGTATTTTTATATTTTTCCATATCAACTCCGATAGAATTCTCACTGAAGTCTTCTCTTTCCTTATACCAAAACTCACTTGGACGTATTTCTTTAATTTTTCCTGTTGTTATAAGCTCTTCAAAGTATTTTTTTGTATATGGCAACATTTCATTTGAGAGCTCACATATATCAGGTAAAAATGCCTGACCGTAGAATGTTTTGATTCCCACTTTACCTAGCATAAAATGATTTTTAGTGGTATCTGAAAAGCCTAAGAATATTTTTTGTTTGACGTGCCTTTTCAGCTCATTGTTTTCAAACAGATATGGCAAAAGTTTATAGGTATCTACTCCTCCTATTGCACATAAAATCATATCAATGGAGTCATCCTTAAAAGCTTCTATCAAATCTTTAGCTCTACTTTCGGGATGTTCTTTTATAAAGTCCATACCCTTAAGTGCATTAGGCAAAAATTCAACCTCTATACCGTATTTATTTAATCTGTCCACACCTATTTTAAGTTCATGCTTAATAAAGCTCTCTCCTAAAACACCGCTTGATAAACTTACTATTCCTATTTTCTTTACCATAAATATCTCCTTATCAAAAACCCGATACCTCAATTGAATCATCAATTTTGATATCGGGTTAATTTAAAATTATTTCACTGTCTGGTCACCGTCTTTGATAACATAATTGGTCTTTGTACCGATTTCATCCATCCAAGATCTTACCTCAAGCGTTTTATAGTTGCCTGTATTGTAGCCTGAACCGCCGTCATTGTCCCAAAGCCACTCAGGAGCGTTCCACATAGCCACCTTCGGAGCTATTATCTCATATACATCCTTGTTTACACCGTACTGACCGTGGTGAGCCATCTGTACGATATCAGCCTTTAACTCTGAAGCAGGTACATCCGCCTTAAGTCTCTCACCTGCTGCAGGTCCCATATCTCCTAAGAACAACACTCTTGTACCGTTGTCAAAGTCTAATCTGAAAACTACGGATGAATTGTTGATAGAGTTTGACTCTATCCAATAAGGATCATTGAGTACATGTATGGCTACACCGTCTACATAATAAACTTCACCCTTGCTTGTAATATGTGATACACCTGCCGGAAGCTTTGCTATTGAGTTTCTTATAGTATTTACCATATCGGCTCTATACTTTTCGTACTTGTCATACCAAGCCTGCTCTCTGATATTGTAGTAGAAATTGTCGATTTTGATACCTTCAAAGCCGTTTTCTGCAAGCTTTGTAAAAGCACCGCCGTGGTCACTGTGAGGATGTGATAAAATCCATGCGCTTACCTCACCGCCATAGCTCTTTATAGTCTCTACAAGATGAGGCTCATCCTGTGGAAGTCCTCCGTCCACGACTATCAGCTTGCCGTTTTTGGTCTTTATTACATAGCTCATCATCTGGCTTTTTGTTGCCGAATTTAATATATGAATCTCGGCGCCGTTTAAATAAGTTCCGTCATTAGCCTTGGTTGCAGTCTCGCCCATCACTACCTTAGGATAGTTGTTTGAGCTTTTACCTATAACACCTGCAAAAGATGTCATACCGGTATTTACGATCATTGCCGAACAAAGTGAAGTTAACAAAATTTTCTTTAGAAGTTTCATTTATCCCCCTTTTTATTGTTTTGTAGTTGTAAGTTAGTATCAGTCCCTGCCTTTATAACCTGATTCACAATATATTTTGAATCTTCCATTATATCATCCGCTCTGAAAAGCTGGATTTCAAGGTCATACTTATCAAAAAGTCCTCCGTAGGAAGTTTCACTTGACTTCTTTATTGAGAAATCCTGAGTGGCCGCGTAGTCATTTATTGCTCTGATATATTCATTGCCGTATGCAAGCGCCTCATCATCACTTATATCGTCTGACAGTGACCATATAAGCAACACTTTATTCTCATTTTCCTTAAATGCCATATCAATATAGTCACTCATAGGATACAAAGTCTTATCGTTGAACTGTTCTTCCGCATCACTTCTTATCTGAGACCAGTCCAATACTATATTTTTTTGTGTCTCAAATACAGGTTTGTCCGAATCCATGCTTTTATTGACAACTATATCCGAATTCGCACAGGCTCCTGCAGATAAGGCAAATACTATAGAGAGTACCCCTACAATATGCTTTTTAATTTTTATCATAATATAAATACCTTCCATTAGACATTTACTAACTTCACTATTATACCAAAGGGTTTTATTTTTTGTAGTGTTTTTTTGATTATTCCATAATTTTTAAGATTTTTTTATATCTTGTAAAATAAGTTTAAAAGTGTTATTATGTTCAATATCAATATTTTTTATCTTATTTTGAACATAAGGAGGGCATGATGAAAAAATCAGGTATTGATTATTTTGTTACTATAGTACCTTTTTTGCTTGTACTGGCTTTGGTGCTGCTGTTTTTTGTATTTCCTGTACAGGCAACCGATATCCTCGGTGATATCAGGGGGCTTTTAAATAACAGCCTTGGAATTTTTTATCTTATATTCGGACTTTTTATCTTTTTACTGTCACTGTATATGGCATTTTCAAAATACGGCAATATAAAGCTTGGCAGCGGCAAAAAGGAACATTCCGACTTTGCATGGGGAACTATGATGTTTACCGCAGGACTCGCCGCAGATATATTATTTTACTCACTATGTGAATGGATGCTTTATGCCAATCAGGACAGAATACAATCCCTCGGTGATACCACACTTTGGTCCGCCACCTATCCGCTTTTTCACTGGGGACCTATACCTTGGGCATTCTATGTTGTACTTGCATCATGCTTCGGCTTTATGCTCCATGTAAGAAAGAGGACAAAGGCAAAATACTCTGAAGGCCTCAGAGTGCTGCTCGGCTCGCATGTGGACGGAGTAATAGGAAAAATTGTAGATTTGACTGCAGTATTTGCACTTATTGCAGGTACAGCCACCACTTTTTCACTAGCAACACCTTTACTTTCTCAGACTGTAGCAAAACTTTTCGGCATCGGCAACAATAATATACTTACCATAGCTATTTTACTTGTAGTCTGCATCATATATTCAGTCTGTGCTTATTTGGGTATTGACGGAGTGTCAAAGCTTGCATCATGCTGTACATATCTGTTTTTTGCACTTTTACTGTATGTATTCTTCGGCGGAGGACATGGCAAGTTCATACTTGAACTGGGCTTTAAATCCCTTGGAAATCTGACAAACAACTTTTTATCTCTTGCCACCTATATAGACCCTACAGGCAAATCAAGCTTTGCCGAGGACTGGACGGTATTTTACTGGGCATACTGGATGGTATGGTGTGTTGCCACTCCTTTCTTTATAGGCAGTATCTCAAGGGGCAGGACAATAAGAGAAGTTATACTCGGAGGATATATATTCGGTCTTTCAGGTACATTTATATCCTTTATCGTCCTCGGCAATTACGGTATTGCACTGAATGTATTCGGTCAGGTGGATTTGCTTAAGCTATACACAGACAGCAATAATCTCTACACCACTATAGGTGAGATAATATCAAGTTTGCCGCTTCCTTATATAGCTATGATACTTTTGATACTTACAATGATTACATTTTATGCTACAACCTTTGACTCCATTACGCTTGTAGCCGCATCATACTCATATAAGGACCTTGAGGACAAGGAACCTTCAAAGCAGATAAAACTGTACTGGTCAATACTTTTGATTTTACTGCCTATAGGCCTTATCTTTTCAGACAATTCCATGTCAAACCTACAGACAGTATCCATCATTGCCGCTTTTCCTATAGGTATTATAATGATTTTACTGATTATATCGTTTTTTAAGGATGCAAATATGTATCTAAATGAGTAAAAAGCTCATGATTCCAAAACTCGCCTACGGACATTGAAAATCCTGTGGCGAGTTTTTCTATACTTATTACACCGGGATTTTTACTTCGACCTGAGATAATATCTTTTATAGTGGTTTTGGGAACTCCGGACTTTTTTGAAAGCTCATACACCGTCATATCTTTTTCGTAACATAATAACATTACTCTTTTTGAAATCGCTTGTGAAATATTCATACTTACTCCATAGATTATTAGAAATTCAGATATCTTTTATGTAATATTATAGCAAAAAAAGAGCCGTTTTCACAGCTCTTTTATTATTTATCTTCAAAATTTATCTTCTCTTCAACTATATATATAGGTCTGTCCTTTATCTCGGAAAGAATAAGTCCCAGATACTCTCCTATGATACCGACTATAAAGAAAAGCACAGAAAACATAAAGCATATAAGACATATCGTGGTGGCATATCCGCTTGGTGTACCTACCCTTATAAACGACACTATGGTATATATCATCATTATTATTGCCAAAAATGCAGCCATACTGCCTGCATATATACCGAGCTTCAGCGGCAGATTTGAAAAAGTCATTATAGTATTCATGGAGAATCTGAAAAGCTTCTTTATAGAATACTTGCTCTCTCCCGCATATCTCTTTCTTGCTTCATACTCTATATTTACAGTGTTAAAGCCTACATTTTGTACATAGCCTCTTAAAAATCTGGTCTTTTCTCTGTAATTGTTTCTCAATACATCAGCAACTCTCTTTGATATTCCGAAAAAATCAGAGGCATTGCTTACCAAATGTATATCGCTTAATCTGTTGATAACCTTATAAAACATTGATGAGGTTATATTCTTTATAATTCCTGCCGACTTGTTTACGGTTCTGACCATATTTATTATGTCATATCCCGATTCAAACTTTCTCAACATCTCGGGAAGCAATGTAGGAGGATGCTGAAGGTCCGCATCCATGCATACAAGATAATCTCCGCTTGCATTGTCAATACCTGCAATCATCGCGGCCTCATGTCCGAAATTTCTTGAAAAATGTACAACCTTTACATTTTCATCATCTTTTGCAATCTTAAATAAAATACCTCTTGAACCGTCCATACTTCCGTCATTTACAAAAATGATTTCATATGGATTATCTATCAAAAGAAGAACCTTTATTGTCTCTCTATAAAACTCAAATAAAACTTCCTCTTCATTATATACAGATACAATAATTGAAATCTTCTTACTCATAAATCTCTATCTCCGTACTGCCGTGGGTCGGGACTCTGTCAGCCTTTGGAGGAGGCGTCATATAGTCACCGTACACCAGATGCAAAACACTGTCATACTCATCTATTATAGAAAGTGTGGCATCCTCAAACTTTATATTCAAATACTTTTCATACCAATCCTTATTCACCTTTATATCAATATAATCAGGCTGATAATTGCTGTAATACCATGTGGTACTCTTTCTTGACTTATAGAAAAGCTTTGAAAGCCCGTCCTGCAGTTTAAACAATCTCCTCATAGGTATTATTTTACCTAAAATCGAAAAGAACAATACCGCAAGTTTCATGGATCCTTTATATTTTTTCAACTCAAGTTTTTTCCTGTGTCCCATTGAAAACAGGTATATCAGCTTTTGGTTAAATAATACGAATTTTTGCAACAACTTTGATTTCGGCAGCTTATCCAAAATGAATATATCCACCCAAAGGTGATTTAACTTACCCTCATAAGGATCCCTTTTGTCATTATCTTTATGCCTTGCACTTGGCTTATAAATTATCCTCGGAGTAAAATCATAAAATACTTTACCGTTTTTGAACTCATTCGGCATGATGAACTCCAGCTTATCACTCAACTCTCTCTTTACAATCCTTCTAAACGCCTCAAAATTCGCCCTTGTCATCGCAATATCGGCATCATCATCCCAAGGAATAAAACCTCCATGCCTTATCGCACCAAGTAGCGTACCTGAATCCAGAGTATAATTTATTTTATACTTTTTACATATCCTGTCTATTTCCTGCAAAATATATAAGTTTGCCTTTTGCAGGGCAAGCATTCCGTAAGAGTTATCCATTGCTAAGCCTTCCCATCAAAATAATTTAACGACATCATTTTACACTCTTTACAGTGTACAAATCAACAGTATTATTCACTAAAAATGTTCAATTTCTTAGATTTTATCAATCTTAGTGCCTCTCTTGTTTTCTTAGGACTGTGGTATTGTAAAACCGTCTTTAATGTCTCATCACTCTCATACTCAAAATTCTTTGCAACCTTTACCTTTTTTTCAAAACTTTCCATACGATATTTCGCCATTCTCAGCTCATTGCCTGCAGTAAGTAAATTGCCTGCAAACACAAGTATTACAAAAACAAAAACGCCTATATTTGATATAAGAGGAATCTTTATAGGTGCAGGCTTCTTTCTTCCGGGCCCTTTTACCTTTCTCTTAATATAAGCAAATGTCAATATAACTCCTATAAGCCCCGCTCCGAACTGAAGTGAATACCTTGAGCTCATTGCGTACATAGGATCCAAGAAAATCCACCTTGTAAGTATTACCATAGTATGACTGAAAAGTCCCGATACAACCAGCAAAAGCGGAAATATCGTATCCTCATATATCTTATATCTGAAGTTCATATACAGTGCATCCAGATAAAATAATATAATCACGGCACCGAGTATTCCTGTTCCTATTACATTTATCTCAAAGTATTTTACAAGTTCCACACTGACTACATCCGATGCAAATGTATTCAGCCCGAAGTACAAAAAGTAAAGCGGGTCTCTGCCAAATACTGTCACAATACTCTCGCTTGTCGCTCCTGCATTCACATTGTCCGCATTCATATAAGAATACATAAATAAAGCCAATGCCATAACTACAGGTATACACATAAGTACTCCTCTTTTTTTCTTTCTTAAAAAAGCATAGAAAATATAGGCACAAATAAGTGTTGCACCGTAAGCAAGTGAATACGAACCAGCCGCCATTATTATTGTAAATACCGGCAGTAAAATATTTAGCGCAAGTTTAAAACCGCTCTCTTTTTGAATGTATGAATCCAGTATATAAAAATGCAGCGCAAACAAAAAGAATGTAAAAAAATGTACCCAGCCTGTACCGTTTGTGAGCATCTCCCACTGTGAAAGTGAAAACACCACCATCATCACAAGAATGATATATCCTATTTTTAAATTCTTCTTTGCCATAAACAGTCCTATAACAATTCCCATCATCGCTAGGAATATTATTCCAAGGCTCATATCAAACATTGTGGAATAGTTAAAAAACTTTACATTTATCGCTCTTTCAAAAAATGTTATAGGCAATCTTGTCAGTGCATCTTTTCCAAAATAAGGTGCAGGTGAAAACGGATTGCGTAAATAAGTATTTATAATCCTTATATAGTCGGTATAGACCACATCAAGCACCGCACTTCTTATATATGCACTTAAATATATTGCACCTACTATCGGTAGGAAAAATGCTAAAAACTTCTTCATTATACTCCTACTATTCTATCTTTATATTCAAAATAAAGCTAAGTTTCTTATCACCTCTTTGCTCCTTAGCATCAGGCATATAGAAATTGCTCTTCATTTGTATCGGTATCAGAGTATTCGGAGTTGTATCTATCTCATAGTATGTTATATTTGATACCAAATCCAAGGTTTCTTTCTCTCCGTTTGCATCTACCTCGATACTTTCGTTTCCGGTAAGCTCTCCCGGATACATTATTTCAAAATGAATCTGTCCGTGCTCTCCGGACATTACATTAAACTTGGCCTCTTCATCGGTCCAACCGTCCTCATAATGTCCGTAGATATTTTCAACTTTTATATTCCTTAAAAAATCAGTAACATTGACATATTCGTTGTTCTTTTTATCTTCAGTCAGCACTATCATATCTTCATTAACCACTCCTATATCTCTGTAGTTGTCAATAAATGTCACTATATCCTCTCTGATATCAGGATTATATGCTCTGAAGAATTCAAGTGCATCAAAATCACTTAGTTTAAAATCGTTTTTTATAATATAAATCCTTTTATTGCTTAAGTCCTTATCATATTTGTAGTAAGTCTCATTTGCCAGTGAATTGGCCCTGTTTTGCCCCTCAAAGAGATATATTTTATTATAGTAGCCTCTATAATACATATCCCCTATAAGCATACAAAATCCCCAGACCATCACAAGTATTGCGGAAACAAATGAAACATGAAATATTCTGCTGAGTGAAGTCCCTATGACTTTATTCTTTGACTTTCTTACAGTTATCTTTTTATCCACACCGTAGATATATGCTGTAAGCATGAGCAAAAATAAAAAAGGTGCATACAGCCATCTCATCTCCACTCTTATTGTTACGGCGGATGACACTATACTTCCTATAATAAATCCGAGAAACAGTAAGATGTTTTTTATCCAGTCAAATTCAATTTTTTTACTTCTCATCAAAATGGAATATACGGACTTGCAAATAAACATAATAAATGCAAATATTCCAATAATTATCAGAATTTTGACTGCAATATTTACATCCTTGAAGTCAATTCCGTTCAGATGTGTAGGTCCTGTATTTATTCCGCAAAGATATAATATCTCAGTTTTTACAGATGCAAAAAAACTTGACAGTTTGAATGTTTCACTTACCTTTGAGTTACCCGTACCCTCAGGTATAAACGACTTCAAAGCCGCAAATCTTATATAATTTGCCGCAATAAAAGTAATTATTGCTACCGATGCATTTATTATTCTGTATCCCTTTTTCACAATTACTGCAAAGATAAGCATCGGGAAGAGTACTACAAATCTCTCATGTGTAAAACAGTCCAAAAAATAAAATATACAGGCATAATAAAAGTATCTGTTTGCCTGTCCGTTGATATATTTGTAAAGGCATACACAAAGTGCAAATGCAAATATCATCGCCATGGCTTCCATAAGTCCGAGATACTGCCCTATATCATAGTATGAAAATCTTGAGACCAAAAACATGGCGGCAAATAAAAACGCCATCGTCTTTGAACGCGCAAGTCCCTTTGCAAAAAAATAAATTGCAATTGCTATACCTGCACCTATAAGTATATTTATAGGCACAATAAAATCAAGATTGTTTTTTATAATCCCTTGATATATCCAAGTAACTGCCCAGTATACCGGCCTGAACTTTCTCATCTCATGCGGAAATACATATCTGAAAAATCCCGTTCCTCTTCTGGTAGACCACATAAGCAGGTCGTCCATATATAAGCCTTTTATACTGATTCCGGTATTTATAATAAATGCAATACCTATAAGAAGTAATGAAAGCAATATATCCTTCAGATATTCGTATTTTTCTTCAACTTTTACCAGTACCATATCTCCCCCTAAAAATATGCATTATACGAAGTTTGATAGAACTTCTTTATGACAAGTGCCACGGGCCTTGGCAACAGTCTGTCAAACATAATACTTTCTTCTTTTTGCCTTGAGTGATCAAGTATACTCTTTTTTGTGGTCGCACCGTCATGTACTCTATAGCAAATCCCCGGATTTTCACAGAGTACAAACCTGCCCTCCAATTTTGCAAGCTTAAGAAGGCACTCCCAATCCAGCGCAAACTGAAAACTTGATAAAAACAAATCTTTCGGACAGAGTCTCTTATCATAGGCGCAGCTTGGTGCTATTATAGGATTGCCGAAAGTTATAGCAAGTCTTTTTACAAACTCTATATTGTTTAGAGCATTGAAAGTAAGCGGCAGTCTAAGAATTTTCTTTACAAGCTCCACTTTCCCGAACTTCATCTTTCCGTTTTTTATAGTAATGGACGATGTGGTAAAAAGAGTCATATCGGGATATTTATTTTTATACTTTAATAAATCCCTTGTATAGTGTTTAAGATAAATATCATCCTGATGCGCTATCGTTACCAGCTCAGTGGTAGCTATATTGTAGGCAAACTGCCAGTCATTTCCTATATTTGAAATATTATCGGCTTTTTTAATATTGTTGACAAATACATCAATTCCGTATTTGTTTGCAATACTGTAAATATATTCATTAGGTGTAGAGGTTGCAATCTTTATATCAGACTTTACTTCCTGAGCTTTCAAAGATTTTATACAGTCCTCCAAATATTTTGATTCCTTATATGCACAAATAACAAATGTATGTTTCATAACGGCTCCGTCTTTGCTACTTTATTTTGCTTATATACAATGTCTCACATTATACCACGAAAAGCTTATTATTGCATTACCCGCAGCATATGAAAAAATCTATGGAAAGGAACGCCTTCCCATAGATTATAGATATTATCTTCTGTTTTCCTGTGCCGTCCACTTAAAGTTCGGAACTTTTTCCTGCCACTTGCTGATACCTAAGACGCTCTTTGCGAAGTCTGTATTGTCAAGTGTGTACTTTGCCTTGTCAATGTACTTGAATACATTCCAAATCTTTCTCTTTGAAACAGCCTTAATCTCATCGCCCACATTCATATTGCAGGTCCAAAGTCCGAATGAAAGCCCGGATCTTACTTCAAGCGGTGCATCCACCTGACGACTGAGTATATATGCTTCAATATACGGGTTTGAATCTACAAGGTAATACGAGTATGCAAACGCTGCCGCCTGCTCATTTTCTATATTGCCCCTTGTAGGATTTGTGGCTGTAAAGCCCTCCTCTGTAAGCATTATATGTCTTACCACACCGTTTTTCTTGAGTGCATCCTGTGCAAAGTAGTCTGTAAGCTTATTAAGGTTTGCAAAGTTGATTACAGGAGAATCAAAACTGTCCTTGATAAGTCCTGTCTTCTCTGCATCATCCCAGAACTCAGGCTCCGTCATAGGTGCCGGATACGGGTGATATGCAAGACCCCAGTCTATATCTCCGTGCTCCAATACTAAAGAGTTGAAGTTGTCAACCACCTGCTTGCCGCCATACTTGTTCTTGTTGTTGATTTCATTGTTCCAGTTGTAATCAAGTGAGTAAAATACTCTGTCTGTTGATGAATTTGACTTGATTGCATTATAAAAAATTCTGAATGCCTTCTCATATCTTCTTGTATAACTTCTTACATCCATATCTCCGACATAGTTCCACTGCTGGTTGTTTATCTCATTTCCGATAATCCAGTTGGATACTTTACCGTACTTAGGAGTCTTTCCGTTGTATCTTTCCGCAAGGAAGGACGCTATAGCCTCTGTAGTCTCGGCTCCCTCTTTTGAGGATGCATTGAACATATAGTAGAATATACTGTCTCTTCTGGGCATATTCGGGTACATAAGCTCAGGATGTGCTTCGTTGTAACCGTTTAGAATAATGGCCGTAACGGTCATATCCTTTCCTGAGAATGCACTGATAGTCTTGTCATAGTCCTCAACTAAGGCCTTGTTGAAATGGTATGTCTTACCGTTGTAATTGTAGTCGATACCATTACCGAGGATCTGATTGAAGGCAATATTGGTTGATGCGTGCTTTACTCCAAGGTCAAAAGCATCGTCAAGCATCTTTAACTCAATCTGTAATCCCTTCTTTGAGGCCTGTGTCTTATAAGCGGCTGTATTTGCGGCAACCGCCTCAGGATTTGTAATATACTTTTGTGAACTTACAGGAACATACTTGCTTCCGTCATATACAGCCACAACATAGCTGTTATAAAGTCTGCTGTTATCACTTCCCTTATTCAGCTGATATGATTTTGTTACACTTCCGGCACTTAATTTTTCAAGATAGTCGGTTCTGTTTCCGATACCGTCCTCATACGGCTGTAACTCAAAAAGATAGAAGTTACCGTCAGTCCCCGACATATCACCTGAGTTGTTCATAGTAATGTCCACTGTAGTCTTATTTGAACCTATTGTAACGGAATCGATACTTGATGTCGCACCAAGCGCATATGCCTTACTGTGTATGCCAAGTCCCAGCATAGTCACAACCGCAAATGCGGATGCAAGTTTTATTAAATTTCTTCTCTTCATTTCGCCTCCTTATAAAAACTATTATAGCGTATTTCACAAATACTTTTGTTAATTTTTTTTTACAGTTTTGTTATTTACTGAGTAAGGCGTCAGAGTCTTATACATACTGTAGCGAATATCTGCAATAGAGAAAGTCCGTTCACAAAAATAAACAGGAATATCAAAGTTCTTTTCATCTCATTTTTTACAGAAATCTTGTTGTTTTGAAGCACCGAAAGTATAGGAAGCATCACCGGTATAAAGTATCTGCCGCTGACTCCCTCTATAAACTGTGAACTTATAGGAGTCCACGCAATAAGCATTGACAAAAGTATAAGAAATATTATAAAGCCTACACTGACAGTAACAAGAATTTTATCCTTTAAAAGCAGAAGCTTTTCCTTGCCCTCCCCGAATACGGAAAGTATTAAGGCTATATTTAATACCAAAAATCCTATATAAGGTATTCCGATCACAGTGTCGGCATGACCCAAATAAGTTCCCATCATAGTGCCGTGATAGTACTCAAGCTGTAATATGATTGTATTGTAAAACAGCTTTATCGCCTTGGCCTTGTTGTGAATCAAATAACCTATTGTATAGCTTTGCTCACCTGCCCACTCAAGGCTGTCTGTATTGCTTGTGGAATATCCTACCACCGTAGCCCTGTTTACCAGATACATTGCAATTACAAATGACAAAAGTACAGTCACCGCACTTGCAAGGAAAAATGTTATATTTTCTTTTTTTATCTCCCCGTTTACCTTGCCTCTTACACTGAATTTTTGCATAGGTATTAAAAAAAGTATAAGCAGTATAGGGAAATACACCATCTTACAAGGCAAAACAAGTCCTGAAAATAAAGTTACCATTATCAAATCCTTTATATTAAATGAAGTCTTTTCATATGCAAGATAAAATACATATGAAACAAAGAAAATCAAACTTGCAATCATAATCGCATCATATGAATATGAAGCCGCAAGTTCAACAGTGGTGGGAAACAGACCTATAAGGAATATAAATTCTTTAAACTTCGGTAAAATCTTTATTGCAAAAGAAGTAAGCAATACAAAAACAGCCAGATTTGCAAGTCTGCCGAAAATTACAAGATATACACTGCCAAGCCCCAATATCCTTGCTATGCTTATGCCGAGTGCAGCAAAAAAATATACACTCGGTATTGTATTTACAGGTGAATGTAGCGACTGCGCTTTGTCATAAGTCTTTCCATTAAAACTAATCCCGCTATTGCGACTGCGAAGATTCCCCTCTCCATAAAAAACTTTATAAGATGCTTCCTCCAGCTTGCTTGAAACAATTTTACCATGACTCCCTCCTTCCGGTATCAAAACACCCTCTTTTACACTTTTATTTGCATCAAATTTATATTCATTATCAGTATCTTCCAGCCACAAATCTCCGGCTCTGATTATCACATGCCCGTCGGTAACAGTCGCCCTCTCACCAAGCATTATATTTGATATTTTATAAGCCGAGATAAAATGTGCAATCTCATCAGGAGCCGACATTGCCGGAAATACATACATATACGCAAGTCCGAATAATGTCAGCACTATCGGATATATCTTTACAATACTGAATTTTGTCAACTTCAGATATATAAGTGAGGCTAAAACCGTAACAAAAACAGCTGTAGCCAAAACAAAATATCCCTTTTTTAAGAATATATCATTTGTATGTGAAATTCCCATTTTCACATAAGTGTAGCTGATATATACAATTATAATAAATCCTATGATATATCCCAAAAAATATATTGTTTTTTTCATATTCTCTCCAAATAACACTTGTACTTTTTACAAATAGATATTACACTGTAATCACCACAATTGTAAAGGAGGTTATTATGGCAAGTTTCAAAAAGTTATTGTTTTTAGCATCTCTTGCAGGTGCCGCAGCAGCAGGTGTGTCATATGTACTGAAGTATAAAGGATATCAAAAGGAATTGGAGGGTGAGTTCAAAGATTTTGATGATGAACTTGATGAAAATACAGACAATAACCCTTCCGACAGAAAATATACCGAACTGAAGTCATCTACAGATGAGTTCGTTACTGCCGCCAAGGATACCGCAAACAGTGCCAAAGGAATGGCAAGTGCCGCCAAGGAAGTACTTAAAGGCGTTGCAAATATTGTAAGCGACAATGTAGCAGCTGCAACCGATGTTGCAAAGGACAGTGCAAAACCTATATTTGACAAAGCAAAAGATAAGCTTGATAAGGTAACAAAAAAGTCTGAGGATGATGATTCTGAAGTGGAAGTTGACTTTTATGAGATGAATCCTGACGAGGACAAAAAAGACCTTGCTCAGAAAATAGACGATGTCCTTGAAGACGACAAAAAATAACAAACTTAAAGAAGAGGCCTAAGGCCTCTTTTTTATCTGTCTTTAAATGCTGTATATTCGTGTAACTCACCCACATACTTTGTGGCAGGTCTCATTATTCTGCCGTCATAAAGCTTGTTCTCCACATTATGTGCAACCCAACCTATATTTCTTGCCACAACAAACAGCGGTGTATATAAGTCTTCAGGTATTCCAAGCATATTGTAGGCAAATCCTGAATAAAGGTCTACATTTGAAGAAATTGTAGTGCCCTTTCTTTCAAATACAACCTTCTTTACAGTCTTTTCAAACACCTCATAGAAGTGATACTCGTCAAGTCTGTCCTTATCCTTTGCCACAACCTCACAGTACTCTCTTAAAAGCTCGGCTCTAGGGTCTGTAATTGTATAAACCGCATGTCCGAATCCGTATATAAGTCCGCTACAGTCATAGAAATCTTTATCAAGCAATCTGTTTACAACAGTTCTTATCTTCTTTTCATCTGTGGTTATACCTATTTCATCCTTTACAGCCTTCATCATCTGCACAACGGATATATTCGCACCGCCGTGCTTAGGTCCTTTCAGTGAACCGATAGATGCCGCAATTGTAGAGTATATATCTGTACCTGTGGATGAAACCACTACATTTGTAAATGTTGAGTTGTTACCGCCGCCGTGGTCAGCATGAAGTACAAGTATTGTATCAAGCAGTGCCGCCTCGTTCTTTGAAAATTTCTGGTCGACTCTTAACATCTGCAAAATATTCTCAGCCATTGACAGCTTCTCATCAGGATAATGTATTATAAGACTGTCATTGTTGAAATAATGTCTCTTTGCCTGATATGCATAGCACATTATTACAGGTAAAAATGCCGATATTCTGAGTCCTTTTAACAAAGTGGAAAATACATCCACATTGTCAGGCTCGTCATCGTAGTTGTAAAGTGTAAGTACAGCATTTTGAAGCACATTCATCAGATTCTTTCCCGGATTTCTAAGAAGCACACTCTCAAAGAAGCCGTTCGGTAAAGCGTACATACTTCTGAAGACCTTTGAAAAGTTGTCAAGCTCCACCTTATTCGGCAAGAATCCGAAAAGCAGTAAGAACATAACTTCTTCATAACCTCTGACAGATTTGGCACTTCCGTTTACAAGGTCGTTAAGGCTGTAACCTCTGTAGTAGAGCTTACCGTCCACATTTGTCTTCACACCGTCCACTATATCATAGCCGACTACATCCGATACCTTTGTAAGTCCTACTCTTACTCCTGTGCCGTCTTCATTTCTAAGTCCCTTTTTTACATTGAACTCACTGAAAAGCACATTTCTTATCTCATTATAATTTTGGCTCTTACCGAACTCCTGTGCCAAAAAACTGTCAATACAATTATCTCTCATTTATAACTTTCCTCTAATCTTTAAATACTCAAGTATCAATTCCACGCCTTGATCAAGTGTAATCTTTGATGTGTTCAGCGGCAGATCATAATGTGTCATATCATCCCACTCTTCACCTGTGTAGTACTTATAGTACTCTTTTCTGATCCTGTTGTTTCTTTGTACTCGTCTAAGAGCCTCCTTGGCATCCACTCCGTCTACATCCATTACTCTGTCCACTTTTGTAGAGAGGTCCGCATATACAAAGAGTGAAATAAAATCCTCATCTCCTGCTGAACCAAGTACAAAGTCGGAACATCTTCCTATAAGTATACAGGCTTCATTTGCAGCCAACTCTCTTATCACTTCACTTTCAAATCTGAAAAGATTGTCAGGTGAAACAATATCGTCACCTATTGACGGCTTATTATTTGCATTCTTTATTCCGCCTATGATTCTTTGCAAAATATGGTTACCCGGTCTCTCATCATTCATTCTGAAATACTGCTCTCCCACAGCCGAATGTTCGGATGCACGCCTTATTATTTCATCGTCATAATAAGGTATTCCAAGTTTCTCTGAAAGCTTCTGTCCTATTATCCTTCCGCCGCTTCCATATTCTCTGTTTATGGTGATAATAAGTTTCTTATCCATAGTCCCCTCCGTTTTTATCTAGTTTGCCAACATCATTCTGTCATTTGCAAACTCTCCGCCGCTTGCCTCTTCAAACTTTCTTAAAAGATCCTCGACTTTAAGTTTCTTTTTCTCTTCTCCGCTTACATCATAAATCACTCTTCCCGAGTGCATCATAATAAGCCTGTTTCCGATATTCAGCGCATCCTTCATATTGTGAGTAACCATCATTGCGGTAAGATTTTGCTCCGCAACCACCTGCTCCGTAAGGTCAAGTACTCTCTTTGCAGTCTTCGGGTCAAGTGCCGCCGTATGCTCGTCAAGAAGCAAAAGCTTAGGCTTTTTGAGTGTTGCCATCAAAAGTGTAAGCGCCTGTCTTTGACCTCCCGACAGCAGTCCCACCTTTGAAGTCATTCTGGTCTGAAGTCCGAGGTCAAGTTTTGAAAGTATCTCTTTGTACTTTTCCTTCTCGGATTTTTTGATGCCCCAAGCCAGTCCTCTCGACTCACCTCTTCTGAAAGCAAGTGCAAGATTCTCATCTATTTGCATACCTGCACTGGTTCCCATCATAGGGTCCTGAAATACTCTTCCTATATACTTTGCTCTCTTGTACTCAGGCATCCTTGATATGTCTACTCCGTCTATTATAATCCTGCCTCCGTCTATAGGATACACGCCTGCAATCATATTCAACATTGTAGATTTACCTGCACCGTTTCCGCCGATGATTGTCACAAAGTCACCGGGATTAAGATGCAGTGACAGTTTGTTTAAAGCTTTCTTTTCGTTTATTGTACCTTTGTTGAAGGTCTTGCTTACATTTAAAATCTCTAACATCTTACTCTCCCTTTGGTGAATATGCTCTGTTTAATCTTATTTTAGCACTAATTACCGGTACTGCCAATGCCAATGCCACTATTATAGCTGAGAGCATCTTCATATCGTTTGCGTCCATACCCAGCTGCAATACAATACCTCTTATTACAAAATATACTATCGAGCCGACTACCGCAGATGTAAGTTTCATCCAAAACGAAATCACTTTTCCAAGTATTACCTCACCTATAACTATTGCAGCAAGTCCTATTACTATGGCACCTGTACCTGCATTTATATCCGCATACTTTTGACTCTGCACTATAAGTCCGCCTGAAAGCCCTATAAGTCCGTTACTGATTACAAGTGCAAGCAGCTTTGTATGAGCGGTATTTACACCTAGTGCTCTTATCATCGCCTCATTATTTCCCGTAGCTCTGAGTGCCGAACCCAGCTCTGTACCGAAAAACCAGTATAAGATAAGTATTGTAAGTACTATTATTACTCCGCCCAAAATAACACCTGCTATGGAATTGCTGATTCCCGTAGCATCTGTAAGCCATGAAAATATTGTCTTTGTCTTTAAAAGCGGCACATTACTCTTTCCCATAACTCGCAGGTTTATGGACCACAAAGAAATCTGTGTCAAAATACCTGCAAGTATCGCAGGAATCTCAAATATTGTATGCAATGCTCCTGTAATAAATCCGGCTATCATACCTGCAATTGTAGCAAATATAAGCGCCGCCAAAGGATTCATATGGAAATTCACAATCATAACCGCACACACACAACCTCCGAAAGCGAAACTTCCGTCCGCCGTCAAATCCGGAATATCCAATAATTTATAAGTAATATATACTCCAAGAACCATTACACCCCAAAGTATACCCTGTGATACGGCTCCCAAAAGTGCTGTAAACATTTCTACCTCCACAAATTATATTTAATAACAACAAAACCGGCATACACCGGTCTTGAAAATTTCTTATTCCATTGAAATATTTGATGTATCTATTCCAAGTTCCTTTGCAACCTCATCGTTTATAACAAGCTTACATTTGTCCTTAGGTAAATATGCAATCGGAATATCCGCCGGAGACTTGCCGTTTAAAATCTCTACAGCCTGCTCTCCTGCAAGCTTGCCGACCTCAAAATAGTCTATACCGTATGTTGCAAGAGCACCGTTTTCTACATGCGCAGCCTCAGCTCCGATAATAGGAATCTTATGCTCCGTGGTTGCAACCATTGCTACGGTTGTCATACCTGCCGCAATAACATTGTCTGTAGGTACATAGATGGCATCCACCTTGCCTACCATTGACTCAACAACACTTTGTATCTCATTTGAACTTGAAACAGTGTACTCCACACCGTTAAGTCCCTTAGCTTTCAGGGCGTCCATAGCAAGTCCCGCCTGAAGCTTTGAGTTGGCTTCCGCAGTACAGTAAAGAATACCTACATTCTTTGCCTCAGGTAAAATCTTTGTAAGAAGCTCAATCTGATCCGCTACCGGTGTAAGGTCCGAACTTCCGGTAACATTGCCGCCCGGTTTCTCGTTACTGTCTACAAGCCCCGAATCCGCAGGGTCTGTAACTGCAGTTATAACCACAGGAATATCTGATGTGGCACCTGCTACAGCCTGCGCCGCCGGTGTTGCAATAGCAAGAATCAAATCCTTTTTATCGTTTACAAGTTTGTTTGCAATAGTCTGTGCCGCAGACTGCTCACCTCCGGCATTCTCCTGCTCGATATCCACATTCATTCCGGCCTCTTTAAGTGCGGCAACAAATCCTTCATTTGCCTTATCAAGTGCAGGATGCTGTACATACTGCAAAATACCTATCTTTTTCGCATTCGCATCAGCCTGTGATGAAACATCGGTTTTTGCATCGGCGCTTGCAGTACTGTCTGAAGTATCAGCCTTCGAGCCGCATGCCATAAGGCTTGCGCCAAGCAACATAGCCACAGCTATTTTAAATATATTCTTTTTCATATACTGTTCCTTCCATTTACAATAAAACTCTGCAATGGATTATACTATAACTAAATTTTTGCGTCAATACCTTAAGGCTTTAAACCTTAAAAGTTTAAAGTGATAAAGTGACAATAATATAACTTAATCTCAAAGCTGAACTCATGGATTTTGACTTGAAAACTTCTTTATATTCTCAATATTCTTTAAGCCCTCTTCATATCCCTCATTATAAAGACTTTCAAGCTTGGCAACGCTCTTTTCAAGTCTTTGTACAATAACCTTCTTTTGCGGTCTTATTATAAGAAGCCTGCCCTCATTTGCAAGAGCTTCCATCTCTTCCTGCATTGCATTATACCTTTCAGGCACAGTCATAAGCTTATCTACAAGTCTTGGAAGCGGCTTAAAATATCTCTTATATATACTCTCATTCACCTTGTTTACAGGCTTTTTTCTGTATCCCTCTTCTCTTGTAAGTACAACCACGGCCTTTGAATATCCGAGGTCAAAGGCTCTTTTGTATGCAATGGATGTTGACACTCCGCCGTCCAGATACTTTCTTCCCTCAACATCAATCATTTTTGACATCACAGGTATGGATGCCGACGCTTCTACGCCTGCCACAATATCACTGCATTCATCTCTGTCAAAATATGTACTCTCACCGGTTATTACATCTGTTGCAACCGCCTCATACTTTTGTGATTTGTCATTAAATGCTTCCCAATCAAAAGGATCATATTTATTTGAAATATCACCAAATAAAAAATCAAAATTGAATATCTGTCTTGATGTAAACATATTTTTGAAACTTATATACCTCTTATCATGCAGATACTTAAGGTTTATCCTCTTTGACCTGCCTCTCTGTTTTGAAACATAGTTCATTCCGTTCATAGAGCCTGCTGAAACTCCGTTCACATATTCAATATACAAATCATTGTCCAAAAATGCGTCCAACACTCCGGCAGTAAAAAGCCCTCTTAAAGAGCCGCCTTCCAAACACAATGCTCCCTTTAATATATCCATCATTCCACCTCCGTTTTAATATTTTAGCACCTTGATTGTAATTACTCAATCTGTTACAATCTACATTATCGTAAAAATGAGAGGTATTTTATGGCAGAAAAATTAGCGAAATCACTTATCGGGATGATGGGTGGACTTTTATCACTCAGCTTCGGCAAGCAGTTGATAGTATTCATTATATCCATGTTGCCTATATTGGAGCTTAGAGGAGGACTTATAGCCGCGTCACTGCTTAAGCTTCCGCCGCTTGAGAGCTATATTATCGCAATAGTGGGCAATGTTATTCCTGTTCCTTTTATACTCCTTTTAATCAATAAAATTTTAAGGGCAATGGAAAAATCAAGATTCAAACTTTTTAATAAGATTCATTCATTCCTGCATAAAAAGATAATGAAAAACAAGGACTCTATAGAAAAATACGGTTTCTGGGGACTTGTAATCTTTGTAGGTATACCGCTTCCCGGCACAGGTGCATGGACAGGTGCCATCATTGCGGCATTCCTTGAGATGGACAGAAAAAAAGCTTTCCTCGGTATACTGCTTGGCATGCTGATGGCAAGTATTATAATGATGATTATATCCTTCGGGCTTATTTCAAAGGTGGCATAAAAATATCGCAACGGTTTTCGTTGCGATTTTTTATATAGGTCCTTTATTTAATACCAAAACATCCTTCTCACAAAGAACAGTTTCTCCGTTTGGAATGATAAACTCATCTCCTCTTATTATAAGCATTACAAGTCCCTCAAGCTCATCTGAAAGTTTCGCCAAAGTATTGCCCTTTGTAAGTATTTTCTTTGTGACCACCTGCTCCACAATACTGTAGTTCTCCTCAAAATCTATGGATTTTGCCGCAAGCACAACGGTGTCTCCATATTTTAAAACAGTCTGACCGTTCGGTACTATATCCTCTCCGTCCCGCTTTACCAAAACCAGCAATGTATCCGGAGGAAAGTTTATCTCACTTATGCTCTTGTTACACCATCCCTGCTCACCGTTTAAAGTCAACTGTATAAATTCAATAGGTATCTCTTCTCCCGCATAGTCTGAAAAGGTTTTCATAACATCACAGGTCTCATCAATCATATCAAGCTTCTTTGACATAAAGGGCAGAAGGCTTCCCTGTAGTGATATTGAGAACAATACTATAAAGAATACATTATTGAAAACATCATAGTTTGCATTTGTACTTAAAAGTGCGGCAATTGCAAAAACTATGGACGAAGCCCCTCTAAAGCCTGACCATGAAACCAAAAACACCTGATTCCATTTAGACTTAAACGGCTTTAAAATCAAAGCAATTACAAGCGGTCTTACAATAAATGTAATAAAAAGTGCAAGTATAAGTCCTGTGCCCGCAACTCTCAAAAGCTGTGTAGGATATGACAAAAGTCCAAGTAAAAAGAAAATCAAAATCTGCATTATACCTGTAATACCGTCAAAGAAAGGTACAAGTTCTTTCTTGCCTCTGATATCCGAATTTCCAAGTATAATACCCGTGATATATACACTCAAATACCCGTTGCCTCCAAGTACATTAGGCAGTGCATAAGAAAGCAATGCCACCGCAATTATCAGTACCATATTAAAGCCGGGAGTATGAATGATAAATTTGTTTATAAAATATCTGAATATAAGCGCAATTAAAACTCCGCACAAGACCCCTAGAAATAATTGTAAAAACAACATACTAAAGATATCAAAAGGCGTAATACCTCCTGCAATTATCTTTATCACTATCATTGTAATCATATATGCAAAGGGGTCGTTACTTCCGCTCTCCACTTCCAATATGGATGCTGTGTTATCCTTCAGATTCAAATGTCTGTCACGGAGTATTGAAAACACACTTGCAGCATCTGTGGAGGAGATAACGGCTCCTATAAGCATACTGTTTATCCAAGAAAACCTTAGAATATAATGTCCGAATAATGCCACAAAGACCGAGGTCAAAAGCACTCCGACACTTGAAAGCAGTCCCGCCTTCAGTGCAATGGGCTTTGCCTCGTTTATATTGGTTCCGAAGCCGCCGTAAAACATTATAAAAATCAGTGCAAACGAACATATTGTCTCCGCCTGCTTAAAGTCGTCAAATTTAATTTTAAAAATACCGTCGGATCCGAAAACCATTCCAAGCAAAATAAATGCAAGCAGAACAGGTACACCTATTTTGCTGGAAATGATATTTAACATTATACAAAGCAGTATAATGACCGACATCATAAGCAGCATAGTATTCATAACTATATTTCCTCTATATCATTGAAAAAACAACTCTTTTTACCGTCACCGCATATAGGTGCCACAGAGTAGACCTTTACCAAAAGCGCATCCTTTTCCCCGTTCAAAAACAGTTCTCTGACATATTGATAGTTGCCGTACTTTTTACCCTTTACTATTGACCTGTTGTGTATATCTGAAAAATAAGTAAACAGACCTGTAGATAGCGTCTTATTCCATGCATCTTCATTCATATGTGTATATAATAAAACGGAGTTGTCTACAAAGTCCTGAACAATAACAGGGAGCAAACCTTTATGATTGAGCTTTAAGTCTTTCCACTCAAAATTTGTTTTTCCGCTGTAAATTCTGGCATCAATATGTTTCATAAATCTCTCCTTTACCTGTCCAAAAGATATAAACTCAGACTTTCAAGATAATGCACGATAATATCGCCTTTTTTGGGTATCTCATATTCTAAGTTCAACTCTTCAAATTTAAAACTCTTTTTTCCGCCTGCATACATCCTGTCCATAAATACTCTCAAATCACTTAGAGGCACATACATAATCTTATCAAGTGACTTGAAAAATATAATTAAAAAGGCTATACCGCCCTGCTTTTCAAACTCACACATAAATTTAAACTGATGTTCATGTACATTTGCCAAAGAAAAGCTTTCAGCAGCACATTCCTTGGCATCAAAGCATACAGGCAACCCCTGCACCGCTCCGATATAGTCCACAGTTGACTTCTTATCAAAGTATGCCAATGTGATATGCCTTGTACTCTTGTCAATATCAATCGGTGTGATGGGAGTAGGTATCTTTTGAATCAGTGCAAGCCCAGCTTCTCTGTACTTTTCATTGGAGTAGTTTATATACTCTTCAAGCGCGGAGCCTCTAAGACCTCTTGTCTTCCAAGTTCCCATCTCCTATCACCTTTCTGAAATCACTGTTATACTCGGCCACAAAACACTTTCCCTTTAGAGCTTTGAAAGTCTTTGTATCCGATATATCCACATTTTCGTATATGAGTTTATATGAATGCAGCATTTGCCATTTTATTCCGTATTTTTTCTTATAGGCTTCATTTACCGACCTGTTGCCGTACTTGAAATCACCTATTATAGGATGTGATATACTTGCCAGATGCGCCCTTATCTGATGTGTCTTTCCTGTAATCAGCTTTACTGACAGTAAAGTGGCATCATCAAAATATTCTATAGGCTCATACTCTGTCTGTATATAATCCGCTTTTTCAAACTCGACATTTTTTATAATTACCTTATTGGTCTTTTCATCCTTATAAAGCCATCCGGATATTGCACTTTTTTTACTTACTTTCCCCTTTACTAAAGCCAAATAAAACTTTTTTACCGACTTTGTCTTTATCAGTTCATTATTTACTCTAAGTCCTTCCAATGTCTTGCCGCATACCAAAAGTCCTGAGGTGTTCCTGTCAAGTCTGTTGCAAATAGACGGCTTAAAGGTATTCAAAGCTGTCTCATCAAAGTTAAGATATTCCAAAAGCAAATCATTTACAGATACATCATTTGCCTGTGCCTTTTGTGACAACAAACCTGCCGGCTTATTTATAATTACAGTGTTTTCATCTTCATATACTATATATGACTTGAATGTAGCCGCCTTATTATCTGTATTTTCAGCCTTAACCGTCTGTGAAATATTTTTCTTTCCGGTAAGTTTTTCAAAGCTTTCATCTGAAAACCAAAGTTTGATACTTGAACCGGGTACAAGCCTCTCCTTACCGTCAGCTTTCTTATCATCCAGTGTAATATTTTTCTTTCTGAGCATCTTAAAGATAAAGCTTGCATTTGCATTTACAAATATCTTTTCCAACACTCTGTCAAGCCTCTGACCGCTTTCATTCTTTCCTACAATTATCTCAACCATTATACCGACAGGCTTTTTAAGATTGCCCTAATCTCATTTAATTTATTGTTCTCTTCATTCTGTGAGGCTTTTATAAACTTTTTTAATTCATTTATACTTTCACAGACCTTTACATTCACACTTATTCCCCCAAGTTTCATTCTCTCTTTTATAAAGTCTTCGGTTTTTCTTTTGTCCGCCTTATTTGAAAGAACAGAAAATATCTTCTCTCCGTCAATATATATGATATCAAGAGGCATAACCTGTTCCTTCATAGTGAGGATAATGTCAAATAAAAAATGCTTATCCTCCAAATACGGTTTTACAAGGTCGTATTCACATGACCTGTACTTAAACACTACCAAAAAAGGCGATAAAAGATTTGCCATAGGCAGTACCATAAGTATGGATGACACCAAAAGAATCCTCGACATATTTTCTTTAGTATGCTTTGAAGCTATAAAAAGTACCAAAATAACGATAATAAAGAATCCTATCATTATCCCGTTTTTTATCTTGAAGTACTTTCTATATCCGTACTCACCTTTTTTCTTTATCATATCAACTCACTGTAGTCTACTATATAGTAGTCTGACAACTCCTTTTTCTTTTGTCTGACTTCCTTGGTAAAATCATCTTCAATTGCACAAACTTTCATACCTGCCGACTTACCTGATATTATACCTGCCACAACATCTTCAAATACAAGGCAGTTTTTCGGCTCCACATTAAGAAGCTTTGCAGTGGTAAGGTACACATCAGGTGCAGGCTTACCTCTTTTTACTTCATCAGATGTGGTGATTACCTCAAAGAAATCTTTCATATTTAAGGATTCCAAGACCGCATCCACCATTGACCTGTTATTGCTTGTCGCAATCCCCATCCTGATGCCTTTTGACCTTAAATGCTCCAAAAACTTTTTGCAACCGGGCTTTTCCTTAACCTCATACTTATACTTATCATATGCCATATCCTCCCAGTCCTTACATATCTTTTCGACACTGTCCGATATACCGAACTTATTTTTGAAGTATACGGCTGTCTCATGAAAGCTGATACCGTCTATCTCATTTTTTAAATTGTCATCATATTCAATCCCGAATCTGCCAAGATACTCCCTGTCTATGTCGGGCCACATCCACATAGAGTCCACCAAAGTACCGTCCAGATCGAATATGCACGCTTTAATGTTCTTTATCATAATTTACCTAATCCGTTATTTCATCTACCAACTCGGGATGTTCATTACCGTACTCTGTAATAACATTATTTACCTTGGTTATAACATCACTTCCCAAGCTTTTATATAACTTTCTGTCACCAATTATATAAAATTCTTTTTTAGCTCTTGTAGCGGCAACATTCATCATATTTGCCTCATTTACAGCCCAAGTTGCCGCTCCTTTACTGTTTGTATCTGCACCAAGTACCATAAAAACAATAGGCGCTTCCTTACCCTGGAATGTATGTATAGTTCCTATATTTGTTACCTTACCTTTTTCTTTTCTTGTAAAACCTATTTCATTAAGTTTTATTCCAAGCTTATAAGCAACATTTTTAAAAGGTGAAATTATATAAACAGTATCACTTTCATTTTTATCGATTATTTTAGGGTCTTTTTCAATCATTGATTTTATCTTTTTTAAAAGGAAATCCCCCTGCTCCTCGACATACTTGTTTACGGCCTTGCCGGCTATATCATACCACCCTGTTTTGCCATAACCTTCCTTGCCCTGAACCATAAGATTATTATATGAGATTGCATTTGAAATGGTAAACATAGGATATTTACAGCGCCTGTGTACCCAAAGTGGAATACCTATCCATGAATCCTCTTCCTCTTCCCCTTTTGTATAAAAACCGTATTGACTTGCGGCATCCACCAAAGTCTGTACTGAAGCCGATTCTGACAAGTATTTCTCACTTACATTATAGCTTTTTGAAAGCAATGCAAGCAGACCTCCGTCCAAGGTAAGTACAGGCTTTATTTGGAAAGGATCTCCCACTACCATAATATTCTTGCTTCTAAATATTGCACCCACTGCTGCCTGTGGGAGAGCCTGTCCAGCCTCATCTACAAAAGTATGTCCCAGTACATTTTCATCAATGTTTTTTAACATTCTTGAGAAACTGGCAAAGGTTGAACTTATAACCGGAATACACAGATTTATCCAATTCCATGCAATATTTATCAGTTTCTTATTTTTTTCTACAGAGTTTTTCTGATGTTTCCATATATTTATAGCGGCATTGAGATTTTTTCTGTTTTCATACAAAAACTCTTTTCTTACTTGCAATGCCAACACAAAAAGCTTTGACTGTTCAATCCTATAGTTTTTATCAAACCATGGATTTGACATCTGTAAGCTGTCATAATCTTTCTCAAAATCAAGTACTCTGTCAAAAACTCCTTTATCCGATTCAAAAGCTTCTATTATACCGTTATACTTTGCTTTTTGTTTTTCCCTTTGTTGCTTTAAAGATTCATACTTTACAATATCTTCATCCAATCTATGCTTATAGGCGTCAATATCTCTCTTAAGACTGTTAGCTCTGTTTTGAAGTTCAATTTCAGTTTTTCTGAGTATCTCATCTTCATCTACAAGCTTTTGTAATCTGTTTAATAGCTCATTTACTTCATCTTCAACAGCCTTATTTTTATTGCTGTTAAACAGCCTGTCCAAAAATCCTCCCTTTTGACTTCTTTTCAGTTCAACCAACATCTTTTGATTTGAAATACTGTTTGCCAAATCCACCCTCTGAGCCCTTATACTGCCAAGTTTACCTGTAACTTCATCAATATCCGCTCTGTTTTTTTCAACAGCTTTTTCATACTCAAGCTTTTCAGCTTCTATTTTTGCTCTTTCGGCTTTTTCTTTTTCAGATGTATTATTATCAATATTTTGCTTTGCGTTCTTATAGTCTGCATACTTCTTTTGTAAATTCAGGGCATCACTTCGCAAATCGGACACATACTCATATTGCTTTTTAAATTTATTATAAATCTCACTGTCGGACTTATATTCTTCATTCAGATAGTTGAAAATGCATTCTATTTTATTCAATATATTTGTCATATTTTCAGCCTTACCGCCTTCAAGAGAGAAAGTACCCCAAAACCTTTCTTCTTTCATATCTGCATTGGCTATATCTTTGAAATAATCCGCCTTTTCAAGTTCAGACAATATATCATCATCAATTCCCTCCTTTAGCGGAAGTTCATTTACAATATTTTGAACGGCACCGTTATTGGAACTTGCAACCACAATATTATTTTCTGCGATTTTATCTGTCAGTACTCCTATTGAAGCATTTTCGCCATAATATATAGTGTCTTTACTTCCCTTTATATACTTTGATGTTAGTAAGCATATATCATGTGCCTGTTTAACAACCAATTCCGCAAATATATCTTTTAAAAGTGTAGTCTTTCCTGTTCCCGGAGGACCGTTTACACTTCTCATATTGCTGTTGTCATATCCTATTGTCAAGTTTACAGCTACCTGTTGCATAAATGAAAGTGCAAACTCTGTTTTACTTGGGAATCTTCCAAGCGGATAATTTTGCGGCTCCAATATCTTTTCAAACACAGATTGATTATAGTTTGGAGAGTCATTTTTACTGTCCAAATTTATCCTGTCTTTTATATTACCGCCTGTCAAATATCTTTTAAGATTTGTATTATCAATTTCCTTTGCCTTATTGAGGTCTTCAATAAAGAAAGAGTGCAAATTTGTTGCTTCCGTTTCAATATTACTCAGTGTCTTTACACGACAATTCTCTATATCAATGTTGTACTCATTTAACAAAGCATTTAAGGCATTATCAAATTTCTCCGGATCATCCTCACTGTCTTCAAATCTTTTGATTGTCTTTTCCTTGAATTTCTCTTCAAATTCCTGAAAATCAGACTTACTCGGTACATCCTGCAGATATCTCATATATCCGCTACAGGTAAAAAAGATATTATCACTTATAAAATTTATATTTTTATCAAAATACAACGCGATACTGAATTTTTTACCATAATTTATATCACTCTGTGTTTTTGCCACTCCGTATTTCTCTCTGAGAAATTCTACCACCTCACCAAATTCAAAGATATCCAAATACAGTACAAGACCGGAATTTTTATATCTATACTCTACTGAACTTTCCATCAGGGTTTGAAAATATTTTTTATATTTTTTATCAGTCAAATCATTCAGTAATAAAACTTTTCTATCATTTATGTTGATTTCACCCTCTGATAAATGTTCCACCATAATCCAAGCATCTAAAATGTCGTTTGTATTATCAATTGTACCTCTACGCCTTATCATACCAACTTCTCCACCTCTTCCTCAGTTATTTTCCTGCTCTCACCCTTTTTGAGGTTCAAATCGTCAAGGTTCAGCCCTCCGAAGGCAATTCTTTTAAGATATGTCACTTCACCTCCAAGAGCTTTTATCATTCTCTTTACCTGATGATACTTGCCCTCATGTATGGTAAGTTTTACCTCATCACTTGATAGAATTTCAAGCTTTGCAGGCTTTGAAACCTCGCCCTCACCTATATCAAGTCCTTTAGCCGTACACTCTATGGCGTCATCTGCTAAAGTACCGTCAAATTTTGCATAATATATCTTATCCACATGAGATGCAGGCGATACCAGCCTGTGATTTAGCGCCCCGTCATTTGTCAAAATCAAAAGTCCTTCCGTATCAAGGTCAAGTCTGCCCACAGGCACAATGTTTTTCCTGTCTGAATCGATAAGCTCCATAACAGTTTTGTGTACATTGTCCTTAGTCGCACAGACATATCCTGCAGGCTTATACAGTACATAGGTCTCAAACTCTTCCACAACCACCTGCCTGCCTTCAAAATACAGCTTATCTCTTTCACTGTCTATCTTTTCATCAGCCTTTTTTATAACTTTGTCATTTATTCTTATCTTGCCTGCTTTAGCATATTTTTTGATTTCACTGCGGCTGCCGAAGCCAAGCTCTGACATAATCTTATCCACTCTGACAACCATTACATCCATCTCCAGCCCTGATAATACTTATTTTTACAGCTTCTTTTGTTCTGCTTTACAAACCCCAGTGAAAATCCGTCCACGCATACAAGCCTGATTCCGTTGTACTCGTCATCAGCCTCTATAGTCTCACCCTTTAAATATTTTATTACTCTTTCATCATCTGCAGGCAGACTTAGCGGATTTTCCCACTCATCAAACTTTATATTCATAGCTAAAGCCTGAAAAGGTTCAAATCTGTTTTTCTTTATCTCACCCAAAAGCAGACCTGTTCTGATATAGTGAAGGCTCTTGTCAATCAGTGCATCTTTCGGCAGATAGTAGGCGTAGTCCTTGTTGATAAAAACCCTCTCATAGTCCCAATCGCGCTTTATTTTCTTTAAAAATTGTAAAAGCTCCTCAGGTAACTTCGCCGGCTTCTTTCTTTTATTCTTTTCCTTCTTATTGTCTTTACTTACAATCTCCTTTTCACTGCCGCTCTTTTTAAGCCTTGCTACAAAATGTCCCTCTCCTTTAAGCTTATGCGGAAAAAGCCTTACAGTCCCCGGCAGCTGCTTAGACTCTTCAAACCCGAACTCAGGTGTAATCTTGTCTATAGTAAAATCACTGTGATTTTCAAGGAAATTTATAAGACTTCCCTCATCCTCTACACTTGAATATGTACAGGTAGAGTATACCAAGGTGCCTCCCGGCTTTAACATCTTGGCGGCCTCATTCAATATACTAACCTGAATTCCTGTAAAAAACTCGGGTCCTCTTCCAAGATATGCCTTAAACACCGCACTGTCTCTTCTAAACATTCCCTCTCCCGAACAAGGAGCATCCACAATTATCTTATCAAAATACTCAATATATACCTTTGAAAGATTCTTAGGGTCCTCATTGGTGATAAGTACATTGTCAATACCGCTCACTTCTATATTCTTTTGTAAAGCCTTTACTCTGGAAGCTGAAAAATCATTGGTTACAAGTAATCCCTCACCCTGCAAATATGAAGCCGCCTGTGTTGACTTTCCTCCCGGTGCCGCACAAAGATCAAGCACCTTATCACCCGGCTTAATACCTGCCACACTTGCAGGCGTCATGGCTGAAGGTTCCTGTATATAATAAAGGCCTGCAAAGTAATACGGATTTTTTGATATGCTCTTTATCTTTTCATCGTATTTTATTGAAGGAGTACTAAGCACTCCTTTTTCTTCTTCAAAATAAAATCCTTCTTTTACCCATGGTACACTCTTAAAATCTCTGTCAAGAAGCTCCTTTAATCTGTCAGGGGTAAGCTTTAAAAGATTGGTTCTGATACCTACATACGGTTTTTCATACAGTGAGTCTATATAAGCATCATATTCAGCTCCCAAAAGATCTTTCATCGCATCTTTATAGGCTTTCGGAAAATCTTTTTCCTGTATCATATATACCTCTATCTTAATTACGCAAAAAATGGGCTGACAAACAGCCCAATCATTGTTCCTGTGAATTCGGATCTGCAGGAACAATACTGGTTGCAAGCTCCTGTCTATTCTTTCCGATCTCCTCCGTATAATACTGCAGTGAGTTCAAATACTGACTGAATTTGTTTTGGCCGTCCACCAATGCTCCCGAGATAATCTCCTGAATACTCTGCAAAAGTTCATCCGAATATCTTACAGATGATTTTCTAAGTTCATCTGCTTCCGCATTGGCCTCATAAATTATCTTATCGGCATCCATCCTCGCATATGCTATTATCCTGTCGGACTCCGCATACGCCGCCTGCATAATCTGATTCTCATTTACAAGCTGAGACTTAAGCTTATTGGCCTCAAGCATAATAGCCTCGGACTCCTTCCTTGCGCTAAGAATTATAGCATCGGCCTTTCTCTTTGCGTCATCCTTTATGGAGTTGCTTTTCAAATTTGCATCAAGTATTTCCTTTTCAGCCTTATCCTTTGCATCCAGCAATATACTTTCCTTGTTGCTGATAACTTTCTGTGACTGTGTAACTTCCTCAGGTATTTCCTGTCTCAGTTCATTCAACAGTGCAACGAACTCTTCCTTGTTTACCTTTATTATCGAGTTTGACAGTGCAACAGTTTTACATCTGTTTACAAACTCCTCTATCTCTGTTATTACCTGTTCGATTCTACTCATTACTTCTCCTCAGACCTTTTTCCCTCAGCCTTTCCATAATCCTTTTTCTTATATCTTCTCTTACGAAATGACTGATATCTCCATCGTAAACCGCTATCTCCTTAACGATGCTTGAACTTAAATATGAATACTTCAAGTTTGTGCTCAAGAAAACAGTCTCTAAGTTCGGCGCAATTATTTTATTAGTCTGAGCCAATTGCAATTCATATTCAAAATCGGTTATCACTCTAAGTCCCCTGACCAAAATATTACAGTTCTGCTCGCGAGCAAAATCCACCAATAAACCGTCAAATTCCAAAACTTCTATATTCGGTAGATGTCCTACCACACCCTTTATCATATCCACCCTCTCGGACGGTGTGAAAAGAGGATCTTTAGCCGAGTTGATAAGTACTCCGACAATAACCTTGTCAAACATCTTAGCAGCTCTCTCAATTATGTCAATATGTCCATTGGTAATAGGATCAAAACTTCCCGGATAAATAGCTTTAGCCATAGTCACCCTCGCTTATGTATAAAAATATGTTTATTAGACTTATACTCTTTGACTTTAACTATATCCCAATCCTTTTCCAAATGGGCCGTATCAGTCTTAAAATCTTCTTCAATTATAATCAATGTATGCTCATCAATCAATGTGGAATTTAATAAAATATCCAGACATTTATCTTCAAATCCCTTTTTATATGGGGGATCCAAAAAAATAATATCAAATCTTTCTGAAAGACCTTTTATCTTATCAAGATTACTTTCAAAGCTTCCTTTCATTACAACCGCTCTGTCTAAAAGCTTTGTATGTGCCAGATTGTACTTAATACATTCAACAGCCTCTCTGTCAATATCACAAAAGTAAGCCTTCTTTGCTCCTCTGCTTAAAGCTTCAATGCCTATACCGCCACTTCCAGCAAACATATCAAGGAAAGTGGCATCATATAAGTCATTTGCAATCATATTAAAAAGAGTCTCTTTTATCTTATCCGTAGTCGGCCTTGTCAGATTACCTTTCGGAGTCTTTAATATCAAACTCCTTGCAGTTCCTGAAATAACTCTCATACTACTGTTCTATCTCAACCGCTGTCTTTCCACCCTGTGGACTTACATTCTCACTTATAGGTTCCACCGTTTCTTCAGTAGGATTGCTTGCCGTAGTCTCACCTGTACTTGCAGCAGAAGTCTCTGCAGGTGCCGGTGCCGGTGCCGCTTCAGTTAAGTTGTAGCAAAGTACCGGGAATCCCGCATCCACATATTCATATAGCTGCTTTGCAACGGCAGGCGGCAAGTTGACACAACCGTGTGAACCCGAAGTCTTATATATCTGTCCGCCGAATGCACTTCTCCAAGGCGCATCGTGGAAACCTATACCGCCGTTAAAAGGCATCCAGTAATTTACAGGGGTTGAATAACCCTCACCCTTTAATGTTGCATTCCTTGTTCTGTATGTAAGCGGAAATGCTCCCGGAGGTGTGGTCCAGTTCTTTGAAACATTTCCCGATACAAAGTCACTTTCAAGTACCTTTGAACCGTTCTTTATAAGTATCATATGCTGTGCGGTAAGATTTACCTCCACATATGAATTACCATAGTCGTTTTCACCGTGTGAAGCCGCTTTTCTTGAATACTCCGGTTCTCTCTTTGCAGTCTCACCGGCCTCTATAAGTGATCTTATAGCAGCCTTCTCTTTTTCCGTGTCTACCTTCCATCCGTATGAGCCGCCTGTTATTGTAACTGTCGGACCGTATGATGTCTTTAGTGTCTTTGGCTTACCCACCGTATTGTAGGCGCTTGATACCTTCTTTACAAATGAAGCTATTCCGTCATCTGATATACTTACAGATCCGTCACTGTTCGCAGTCAGCCAATTATGTATAGTATCACCGTTTAATACATTAAGCTTATCATACGATATTCTGGCTGAAATATATTTGTTCAAATTCTTGAGTGCCGCATTTAAAGTAGGGTCATCAGACATCTTTGCAGGCTTCTCATACAAATCATTATCCTCATAATCAAGATTTATCTCGTTGTTTAGTGTAATAAGCTGACTCTTTATATACTCCTTGGCCTTTGCAATATCAATTGTATTGCCCTCGGTCTCAGGTATTATAGAGTATCCCGATCCCTGTACAAAGTCGGAAATCTTTGCATCTACAGGCTTTTCAAACTTGGACTCGTCAAGTGCCTTAAGTTTTGATACTGTATTTTCAAATTTGTCAGGATCTACGGTAAACGAAGACTGTATCTTCAAATCCTTTTTGCCGTTCATCTCGGCAATCCATGCCATGCTGTTTTGTTCGTTTAACAAATCCTCCAATGAATTATCCTTGACAAATGCAAGTCCGACATCGCTTCCCTTTATTATCTCATCATTGTTTCCTCTTGACTTTATCGTACTCTCAAAATCGTCAATCTGTTTTGACATCACCTGACGCACTTCATCTACAGTTTTCTCAGATGCATCTATTCCGTTTATGACGGTATGCGGGAAAAATCTTGTTCTATATGTGTTGGCTTTCACAGTGTAAGCACCTACCATCACTACAACACCGGCAACTATAACCCCCAGAGCAACTTTACTTCTTCTCTTTTTCTCTTTTTTACCTCTTTTTCTTGGTTGTTCTTTATTCTCAGACATACTACTCCTATCAAAGTGCTAACTTTTTATAATGTAAATCCATATAGCTGTTTATCTCCCTCTCAAGCTTATCTTTCTCATCATCCCCCATATTGTCACATTGTATCACATTTACGGCCTCTTTTGCCATCTCAAATATATCATTATCGTTATATATATCTGCAACGCCGAAATCAAGTTCGCCGCTCTGTGCCAATCCGAAAAGCTCTCCCGGACCTCGCAAAACCAAATCTTTGGAAGCAATATAAAATCCGTCATTCGAATTTCCTATTATCTCAAGTCTTTGCTTTGCCAGTTTAGAGTTTGAAGTTCTCACAAATATTGCATATGACTGCAATCCGCTTCTTCCGACTCTTCCTCTAAGCTGATGCAAGGTAGCAAGTCCGAATCTCTCGGCATTTTCAATCATAATTACGGTAGCGTTTGGAACATCCACTCCCACCTCGATTACAGTTGTCGAAACCAAGATATCAGTCTCTTTATTTACATACCGAGACATTATATCATCTTTTTCTTTTTGATGCATTCGCCCATGTAACACTTCTACCTTACAATTTTGTGAAAATTTATCGGCTATTTTCTTACCGTAGTCCAATACATTCTCGGCTTCTATATTTTCACTTTCCTCAACCATCGGACATATGATATACGCCTGATGCCCTTTTTTTATCTCAAGTAATATATGTTTGTAAGCTTTTTCTCTGTCATTTTCAGTAATTACGGCATTCTTTATCGGAAGTCTGCCCACAGGTTTTGACTCTATTGTGGAAATATCAAGGTCTCCGTAAAGTATTATGGCAAGTGTCCTAGGTATCGGTGTAGCCGACATTACAAGCACATGCACGTCTTCTCCCTTGTCTGAGAGTGTACTTCTTTGCCTTACTCCGAAACGATGTTGTTCATCAGTCACTACAAGTCCAAGTTTTTTGAACTTTACATTCTCTACAAGCAGTGCATGAGTACCTATAACTATATCAAGTTCACCGCTCTCTATCTTTTCATATGTGAGCAAATGTTCCTTCTTTGTCATAGACCCTGTAAGTATACCTATTTTAGGCGGATTATCAAGCTTATTTAATATATCACACATAGACTTAAAATGCTGTTTTGCCAATACCTCAGTCGGTACCATTACAACACCCTGAAAACCGGATCTTACAGCCATATAAAGGCAAATCAGTGCAACCACTGTCTTTCCGGAACCCACATCGCCCTGTATAAGCCTGTTTGTTACCGTCCCGCTTGACATATCATGTAAAATTTCTTCTATTACATTGTCCTGTGAATCTGTAAGTGTAAAAGGTAACACAGATTTTATTTCATTCAATGTTTCTTTGTCATTTGCTACTATGTTCTTTGTCTTTACTCTAAGCCTCTTATCCTTTAAAAGTCTCATGCCGTATAAAAATCTGAAAAAATCATCAAATGACAGCCTCTTCTTTGCAGCAAAAAGGCTTTCCCTGTTCATAGGATTGTGAATATTTTTTATAGCAACTTCCCTGTCCTCAAGCGAAAATCTTTTCACAATCGGCTGTGGCAGATACTCTTTAAAGTCCATATCGGGGATATATTCAAATGCGGATTTTACAAGCTTTTCCATAGCATTGTTGTTGATACCTGCAGTAAGCGCGTAAACCGGCTTGAAGCTTCCGATTTTTTTCTCGTATTCCTCTACAGTATAGATAGTCGGATGCTCCAAAGTGTTTTTGCTTCTTTTTGACATCTTACCTACAAAGACATAGCTCTCACCTGCTCTTAAAGTCATTCTTAAGTAAGCCGAGTTGTACCAAATCACATCTATTACATCTATATAATCCGTAAGCTTTGCCGTCAGTACCTTTTTATTACTTCCTGCAAATGTCGGAGTCTTTGTAAGCGTTGCTTTGATTACAACATCCTCATCTTTATTTATATCTCCAATTTTTGTGGGAGGCTTATACTCCAAATATCTTACAGGATAGTGCTTCAAAAGGTCATTTACAGTCCTTATGCAAAGCTTATCCAAATACTGTGTTGTCTTTGCTCCCACACCTTTTATGTTTTTTACAGATATATCCGGCATGCATCTCCTAACAAAGTTTTAACTAGGTCATCAAATCAAAGACTTGATAAACCTAGTTATTAAGTAATTATTCTACAGATATAAAATAATAATAAACCGGCTGTCCGCCGTTATGTAACTCAAATTCAAGCTTAGGATACTTACCTACAAGCTCGTCACAAAGCTTCGTAGCATCCTCCTCACTGACATCGGCACCGTAGTAAAGACTTACAAGCTCGCTTGAATCATCTATCATGCTTGAAACAGCCTTATCTACAGCAGAGTCTATACTCTTATCCACGCCTATAATACCGTTATCTCCAAGTGCCATAACATCGTTTTCATGTATCTCCACATCGTCAATAGTGGTATTTCGTACAGCATAGGTAATCTGTGCCGACTTCACATTGGCAATCTCTTCCTTGGCGTTTTCAAGATTCTCCTCGGCGCTCCTGTCCTCAGAAAGACTTATCATTGCGGTAATACCCTGCGGTATGGTCTTTGTAGGTATTACAACAACCTTTTTATTCTCTTCCAATTTTGCCGCCTGCTCAGCCGCCAAAATTATATTCTTATTGTTAGGTAAGATATACACTGTCTCGGCATTTAACTTGTCAATTGCCTCTATGATATCCTCCGTACTCGGATTCATAGTCTGACCGCCTTCAACCACTATATCCACACCTATTTCTTTGAAAATAGAGGTAAGTCCGCTACCTGCGCTTACACTGATAACCCCCATTTTCTTTTTGTGGTTCTGCTTTTTTAAGATCTTATCCACACCCTTTATTACTCTTTCCCTATGCTCTTCACGCATATTGTCAATCTTTAAGTTGGTAAGCTCACCGAATGTGAGTCCCCTTTGAATGGCAAGTCCCGGATCGTTAGTATGTACATGCACCTTAACCACTTCATCGTCGGCAACACATACCAAAGAATCTCCGATAGATGTCAGGAATTTTTTGAACTCTTCCTCATCCTCATCTGTAAACTCTTTTTTCAAATTCACTATAAACTCGGTACAGTAGCCGAACTTGATATCCGCAGTATCGATATCGTCTCTTGCGGCACCGCTGACTGCTGACGACTTGCCGGAAAGTACAACATCTCCAAGCTCTATTATATTACCCTTAAGTCCTTCAAGGATACCGTGGAGTATAACCATAAGTCCCTGACCGCCGGAGTCCACAACTCCCGCCTTCTTAAGTACAGGCAACATCTCAGGTGTCTGCTTTAGAGTTTCATCGCCGCATTTTAATACTTCCTCTAAAAACGGGATAATATCATCAAAATTGTCATATATTTCAAGTGCCTTCTCTCCCATAGCCTTGGCTACTGTAAGGATTGTACCCTCTTTCGGCTTCATTACCGCCTTATATGCTGTCTCACTTGCCTTATCAAAAGCAAGTGCAAGTTCAAACACATCTATAGTCTGCGATTCTTTTAAAATCTTTGCCGCTCCTCGAAAAAGCTGTGAAAGTATAACGCCTGAGTTTCCTCTGGCTCCGCGAAGTGAACCCTGCGCTATGGCCTTACAAAGTGTAGCTATATCATCACTCTGTTCAGCCGCCAGATTCTTTGCCGCCGACATTATAGTCATTGTCATATTTGTACCGGTATCTCCGTCAGGAACCGGAAAAACATTCAATTCGTTTATCCACTCCTTTTTAGCCTCCAAGCTTTTGGCTCCTGTTATAAAAGCACTTCTCAGTGATTGTGCATCAATCTGCTCTAGACTCACAAAAAATCCTCCTTAGTCTATTATTCGTACACCTTCTACGAATATATTTATTTTCTTTACTTCCATTCCTGTGAAATTTTCAGCTTTATATTTTATAGTTTCTATCAGATTCTGAGTTATTGCACTGATACTTAGACCATATGCAACTATGATATGAAAATCCAAAACAAGCTTGTTGTCCTCTATTTTTATACTGATGCCCTTTGTCATACTCTCTCTCTTAAGGAGCCTTGCAATACCGTCTGTCACGGAAACTGCCGCCATACCTACTATACCGAAGCACTCAACAGCCTGCATTCCGACATAGAATGCTATAACATCCGGATTTATACTTATTTGACCAAGATTTGTATTGATTTGCCCTTTATTCATATAACCCTCCAATCATATTTGTCAAAAGACCTTTATTTTTGCGGCACTGCCACCTAACTATGAAAGAATAAATATTTCGTAGTTTATATATAACCCAAAGTCCGAAAACCGCCTACATAAGACATATCTCGGATACTTAATCATACCATTTTTTTATGATAAAGACAATGCAAGCTTTTAGCTTGGTAAACTGCCGGATGTTTTGAAATTTTTATCCCGTAATATATTTTTTGTAGTACAATAGAAATATCATTTTTATAGAAGGTTGTTTATGGAATACAAGTTTGGTAAAAATAAAAATATTTTCTTTCTCGGTGTAAGAGACGGCATACCAATCGCTTTAGGGTACTTTGCAGTATCGTTTTCACTGGGCATAATGGCTACCAAATCGGGACTTTCCCCGCTTCAAGCGCTTGTCGCAAGCTTTTTAAACAATGCTTCGGCAGGAGAATATGCCGGATTTTCAATGATTGCCATATCATCATCCTATATAGAGATTGCCGTTATCACACTGATAGCGAATGCAAGATACCTCTTGATGAGTATTGCACTCAGTCAAAGAATACGAAAAGACACACCGCTTCATCATATTCTGATAATTGCACATCTTTTGACAGATGAAATATTTGCAGTGTCCATTGCAAGACCCGGAGATGTCAACCCCTACTACACATTCGGAGTAATACTTACAGCTTCACCGGCATGGGCTTTCGGAACCTTCTTCGGTGCGGTTGCAGGCAATATCCTTCCGATAAGACTTGTCTCGGCTTTCAGCGTTGCACTCTACGGAATGTTTATTGCAATTATTATACCTGCAGCCAAGTCCGACAAGGTAATACTTTCACTTGTCATTGTAAGCTTTTTACTAAGCTATATATTTTCCTTTGACTTTTTTAGAATATCCGAAGGAATAAAGACGATTTTACTTACAGTTGTAATATCAGCCCTCGGAGCAATATTTTTCCCGCTGAAGAATGGAGACAGTAATGAATAAATGGATATATATCTTTATAATGTTTGTCGTAACTTATCTTATCAGGGTACTTCCGCTCACACTTATAAGAAAAAAATTGAAAAACACCTTTATCAGGTCATTTTTATACTATGTACCTTATGTTACGCTTTCCGTGATGACCTTCCCTGCCATATTGCATGCAACCATGTCAAAGACTTCAGGTATTATAAGTTTTATTGTGGGAATCATTGCCGCATGGTTTGGAGCCAACCTTTTCAAAGTGGCACTGATATGCTGCACATTGGTATTTGTAATCGAATATTTTATTGTATGAAAAAGCTGACACAAAGTGTCAGCCTCTGAATCTGTATCCTACACCCCAGATTGTCTCTATAAATTGAGGTTTGGAACTGTCAAGTTCTATCTTCTCTCTTATATTTTTGATATGTACGGTAACTGTAGAAATGTCACCCATCGACTCAAGTCCCCAAACTTCTCTAAAAAGATCTTCCTTTGAATATACCTTGTTCGGATGCTCAGCCAAGAATCTGAGTATATCAAATTCCTTTGCGGTCAATGTCCTTTCCTTATCGTAGCACCAAACTCTTCTTGAGCTTGAATCTATCTTAAGTTCTCTGATTTCTATAATATCTCTGTTGGCGGCCGCAACACCTGCCAGCCTGTCATATCTTGTTATATGCGCCTTCACTCTGGCTACAAGCTCACTTGGTGAAAAAGGCTTAGTCATATAGTCGTCGGCACCAAGTCCCAAACCTCTTATCTTATCAATATCGTTTTTCTTAGCACTGACCATCACGATAGGTATTTCCTTGGTTGCCCTTATACGCCTGCATATCTCGTATCCGTCTAATCCGGGCAACATCAAATCCAATAGTACCAAATCATAATCTTCACTCAATGCTTTATCAAGTCCTTCTTTTCCGTCAGTTGAAATATCCACCTCAAAGCCGGAAATCTCCAGATAATCTCTCTCCAGCTCAGCTATGCTTACTTCATCTTCAATTATAAGAACTTTGCCCATTTTATATCTCCTACTTTTTTAAAACTATATCTATATCCGTTCCTACTCCGGATTTTGACATAGCAACAACACTACCTTCATGATTCTCTATCACCTTTTTCACGATAGATAAACCTATACCGCTGCCACCAAGCTTGGTATTCCTTGATGCATCACTTCTGTAAAACCTCTCAAATATATGAGGCAGATCCTTTTCATCTATACCTCTTCCGTTATCTGAAATTCTTATATTTATAGCATCCATAGTCTCTTTGACTCTGAAGTGAATTTCAGGATCTTCCTTATCCATATACTTCACCGCATTGGCCACTATATTATTCAAAGCTCTTTTTATCTGTTCCCTGTCAATATCTATCATAGTATCGGCATCGACATTGGCACTATATGAAAAATTTATTCTGATGGTATCCAGTTCAAGATACAGATCCTTCACATAGTCATCAAAAAACTCTTTGACATTTGTCTTTTCAAAGTTGTATGAAAACTCATTTCCTGAAACCCTTGAATAATAAAGCAATTCATCAATCAACTTAGTCATATCGTTTGTCTTATTGTATATAGTGGTCAAGTAATCTCTGACCTTTTGCGGTGAGGAGGCGACTCCGTCAAGTATCCCTTCCACATAACCTCTGATAGCCGTAAGCGGTGTCTTCAAATCATGTGAAATATTGCTCACAAGCTCTCTTGACGCATTTTCAGAAAGAATCTTCTCCTCCTCATTTTCCTTTAATTTGATTCGCATTTTTTCAAAATCATTGTACAAAAAAGGAATTTCCACAAAATCTTTCTCATCCAATTCATAATCAAAATTACCGTCTGCAATCTTTTTGGTAGCTATACGCATCTTATCAAGCGGTACCAAAATTCTTTTATAGATCCAGAACCACATTACAATTGCAATAACATCTATGACACATGCAAGGATTGTAAGCCAGAGGTCTACATCCCTTGCAGTTTCATAGTTTATACTATATATCAAAAGTATCGACGGTACAACTATTACCAGACAAACTACCGAAAATAAACCGGAGCCGATTTTCATTAGATACCCTTCTTAAGTTCCTCTACCTTGTCAAGTCTCTCCCATGGAAGATTAAGGTCGTCTCTTCCGAAATGTCCATAGGCTGCAGTCTGCTTAAATATCGGCTTTCTAAGGTCAAGCATCTTTATTATTCCTGTAGGTCTTAAATCAAAATGCTTTCTGATAAGCTCAACTATAGCACTGTCGCTTATCTTACCTGTACCGAATGTATCTACAGATATTGATGTAGGATGTGCTACACCGATAGCATAAGACAACTGAATCTCACATTTCTTTGCAAGCCCTGCAGCTACTATATTCTTTGCAACATATCTTGCCGCATAAGCTGCAGATCTGTCCACCTTTGTGCTGTCCTTTCCTGAGAAAGCACCGCCGCCATGTCTTGCATAGCCTCCATAGGTGTCAACTATTATCTTTCTTCCTGTTAGACCCGAATCTCCGTGAGGTCCGCCTATAACGAATCTTCCTGTAGGATTGATAAAGTACTTTGTATTCTCATCCACCATATCCTGAGGAATAATCTCGTCAAATACATATTTCTTTATATCCTTATGTATCTGCTCCTGTGTCACATCCTCATCATGCTGTGTGGAAAGCACTACAGTATCTATTCTTACAGGCTTGCCTTCCTCATCGTACTCTACAGTAACCTGTGTCTTACCGTCAGGTCTGAGATACTTAAGTGTACCGTCTTTTCTTACCTGTGTAAGTCTCTTTGCAAGGTTGTGAGCAAGGTATATAGGATAAGGCATATATTCCTTTGTTTCGTCTGTAGCATATCCGAACATAAGTCCCTGATCGCCTGCACCGTTGTCCTCATCTTCTTTGTCGATGAACTCTCTTGACTCTAATGCCTTGTCTACGCCCATCGCAATATCCTTTGACTGTTCGTCAAGTGCTACTAGCACACTGCAGGTGTCACAGTCAAAGCCGTACTTTGCTCTGTCATAGCCTATCTCTCTTACCGTCTCTCTTACTATCTTTTGGATATCTACAGTAGCCTTTGATGAGATTTCTCCCATTACAAGCACCATTCCTGTAGTTGTAGCCGTCTCACAAGCCACTCTTGAATCCGGGTCCGCACCCAAATATGCATCCAATATTGCATCCGATATCTGATCGCACATCTTGTCAGGATGTCCTTCTGTAACTGATTCTGAAGTAAAAAGTCTTCTCTCTTCCATCTTTCTCCTATCTTTTTACACTTATATAAACCTTAGAATATAAACTAAACAATTAAGTATATCTAGTATTAAAAAAGTCCACCAAACGGTGGACTAAGGCTTCCACTCATTGCTCGATTTCTCGCTCAGGTTGGCACCTTCCTAAAAGGGGTTGCCGTGACATCACAGATCCTTAACTCTCCGTCACTCTTAATAAGTGTATATAATACCCATAAGGGCAAATTTATTTTGTTGCTCCAATAGTATAGCATTTTAGTATAGTTATGTAAATATGAAATTTTCATGCTAATACTTAAAAACTGTATTTTGTCTTTTCTTCCGCCACCATTGGTAACGTATCATCTGTATTATCGGAGTAGCTGTAAATATTGTGATTTTCTTCAAAGCTGTTATTGTCCGTCCAAAGCTCACACTGTGTCATAACAGTCTGAACGGCATCTTCCATTCCCTCAGGTGGATATTTGTGTTTCTTTAAAAGCTTTTTAATGAGCATACGCATTTTTGCTCTTGCGGATTCTCGCTTCTGCCAGTCAATTGTCTTATTTTTTCTAAGCGTTTCCGTCAGCTCTTTTGTTATTGCAATCAGCTCTTCATTTTCATAGAAATCCTTAATTGCCTGCGGTTTTGTCAATGCATCATAAAATGCAAGCTCGTCAGCATTCAGACCAAGTTTGTTACCTTCTTTTTGGTCAGCCGCTATCTGTTTTGCAAGTTTGAGCATTTCCTCTATAACCTCTTCATTAGACAGCATTCCGTTTAGATAAGAGTTGATAGCCCTTTGCATAATATCGCTGAATTTCTCCGACTTAACCACATTTGTTCTACGATAAACAGAGACCTGCTCTGCAATCAACTTCTTCAGCAACTCTACTGCAAGATTTTTCTCTTTCATATTAGCTACTTCCTGAAGAAACTTCGGATCAAACAAAGAAAACTCCTCTTTAATATCCGAGAACAGATTTATCACACCGTCGCTTTTAATACTCTGCTTAAGTAGCTCATTTATCCTTGCATTCATTTCAGGTAATGATATCTTTTTTCCTACACCGGTAACGGTAAGTCTGATAACAAGCACTCTGACCGCCTCAAAGAAAGCCGCTTCAAATCTACTTTCTTCATCAATCAAGGATGAACAAAGTGACAGTGCTTGATGAAGCATAAGAGCTTCCTTTACAAATGAGTCTTTATCATCAACCTTTTCTCTACCGATAATAAAATTTACAGCACCGCTGATAGCTTTTGCTCTTTCAAGATCTGTACCGTTCTTAAATTTTGAATAATCATATCCATGAAATTTATCACGGCACACTGCAAGCTTCTCCATAAACTTAGGATATGCAACCTTTGCTACATCTGTATCTCCGTAATTCTTTTTATCTCTGGATGTATAATCATTCATCGCCCGTTTCAATGCGGTAGCAATACCTACATAATCGACAACAAGACCACCTTCCTTGTCACGGAAAACACGGTTTACACGTGCAATCGCCTGCATCAAATTGTGTCCTGCCATAGGTTTGTATACATACATAGTAGCAAGAGAAGGCACATCAAATCCTGTCAGCCACATATCAACAACTATGGCAATCTTCATAGGGCTGTTGTTATCTTTGAACTTCTTTGCAAGTTCATCCCTGTGATGCTTGTTTCCGATAATCTGTCTCCATTCCTCCGGATCATTATTTCCGGAAGTCATAACAACTCCTACCTTCTCAGTCCAATCAGGGTGTAATTCCAGAATCCGCTTATAAATCTTCATAGCAATAGGACGTGAATATGCTACAATCATAGCCTTTCCTGTAAGAAGATTTTCTCGATTATTCTCATAATGTTCAAGGATATCACAAACAAGTGAATCTATTGTATTGTCATTTCCAAGTACCGCTTCCATCTGACCAAGCTCTCGCTTGCTCTTCTCAATTACTTCTTCATCTGCATTAAGAGCCATCAAATCATACTCTGCATCAATCTTATCCAATATCTCTTGATCCAGGTTCAACTTTATAACACGGCTCTCATAATACACCGGTCTGGTTGCGCCGTCTTCAACAGCCTGTGTCATATCGTATATATCTATGTAATCACCAAAAACCTCACGGGTACTTCTGTCTTTAGAAGAAATAGGTGTACCTGTAAATCCTATATACGTAGCATTAGGCAGTGAATTTCGAATAATTCTTGCTGTGCCGATAACTCGCTTTGCCTCTTCCTTACCGGCATCGTTCTTTACAATCTTAATTTTCTCTGCAAGTCCATACTGACCCCTATGTGCCTCATCTGCCATAACTATAATATTATTACGTTCAGAAAGCGGCTCATCAGACTCCTCAAATTTCTGCATGGTAGTAAAGATAATACCGTTTGCCTGCCTTCCGGCAAGCAAAGTTTTTAAATTTTCCCTACTTTCTGCCTGCATAGGAGCTTGTCTCAAAAAGTCTTTACACTTTGCAAACTGCCCATAGAGCTGATCATCCAAGTCATTTCTATCTGTAAGCACAACAATTGTCGGGCTATCCAACGCTTCCTGCAATAAATGAGCATAAAACACCATTGAAAGTGATTTCCCACTTCCCTGTGTATGCCAAAAAACACCACCTTTTCCGTCAGTTATAGTAGCCTTCTTTGTTGACTCAACAGCTTTTCTTACCGCAAAATACTGATGGTATCCTGCCAATATTTTAAAACTGCTAACACCCTCATTTGAAAAACATATAAAGTTTTTTATAATATCAAGTAGTCTTTCTTTTTGAAAAATCCCCTCAAAGAAAGTATCAAACTGTGCATATTGGGTGTTTTCATAATCTCCATCTTTGGTTTTCCATTCCATAAAACGGTCTTCCCCTGAAGTGATTGTACCTGCTTTGGAAGTCAGCTGATCACTCATAACACATATAGCGTTATAAACAAACATGGAAGGAATCTCTTGCATGTAGTTGCGTAGCTGTCTATAAGCTTCGGAAGCATCAGTTTCTTCACGTGACGGAGACTTAAGTTCAACTAATACGACCGGCAGACCGTTCAAAAACAGAATAATGTCCGGACGTTTGTTACTGTTCTCAATAAAAGTCCACTGATTAGCTATTATAAATGAATTGTTTTCTACATTTTTATAATCAACAAGGTATACAATCGCAGAGCGATCTTCTCCATCTGCAAAATACCTTACAGATATACCGTTTTGTAAATAGTCCATAAAAACAGCATTTTTTTGAACCAACTCACCGTTTTCAATATTTTTCAGTTTATATATTGCTTCCACAATAGCGTCCTCAGGTAAATCCCTGTTCAAATTGCGCAGTGAATCTATCAAAACATCCTCATATAACGGACTGTAGAAATCTCTTTCAATATCAGGACCATATATATATTCATATCTCAAGGTGTTTTGAAACAATTCTATTATTGAGTTTTCGTAGTCAGCTTCGGTGTATAATCCGGACATAAAACTCTCCTTTAATTTCATAATATATAAAATAATAATTGAGCAAGTCGCAGACTTGCGATACTTATTGACCGCAGATCAATAAGATAATTTACATTCATACATAATATGTAAAACAATAATTTAGAGCAGCAAGCTCAGTCTATATATAAGCAAATGTTTATTGATAATGCAAGTTCAGACTGGACGGAAGGCATATTGAGTGACATAGCTGATATTACAATGGGACAGTCTCCAAGCAGCAGTAGCTATAACGAAGATAGAAATGGTATAATTTTCTTCCAAGGTCGTGCCGAATTTGGATTCAGATTTCCGACTGTGCGACTTTATACAACTGAACCAAAGCGAATGGCTTGTACAAATGACACATTAATGAGTGTTCGAGCGCCTGTTGGAGACTTAAATGTTGCTCATACAGATTGCTGTATTGGGCGAGGACTTGCAGCTATTCATTCAAAGGATAATCATCAAGCTTTTGTACTATACACAATGTTTTCCCTCAAAAAGCAGTTAGATGTTTTTAATGGAGAAGGCACTGTATTTGGATCAATTAACAGAATTTCGCTAAATAAAATGCCTCTCCTCATACCATCAAGTGAAAAGCTTGATGAATTTGAAGCGTTAGTTTCTCCAATAGATGCTGCTATTCGCAATAATTACGATGAAATCTGTTATTTAAAGCAGCTTCGTGATTCATTATTACCCAAACTTATGTCCGGCGAACTTGATGTCTCCAACATCGACTTTTAAGCGGCTAATAGACTCGAAAACTGCTCCGCAGTTTCCTCGTTACCGCCTCTGTCAGACACCTTGCCGTCCGTATGCAAGCATTCGTCCGTCTTCGGTGTCTGCCTACGCTGCTTCGCAGCTATCCGTGCATAACACGGATGAGGCGGTAAATTATTGTTTATCACTAAATTATTATCAATTTTTTTTTCAATACTTGATAAAACACTTACAATTCTCTTTTGTGTTTCTCTATCTGGTAAAAAAACTCTCATTGAAGCAAGTTCAGATGAAAATGTTATTTGCGGAAATGTTCCAGAACGGGTTTCTGCCAAGTGTTGTAATTCATCAATTACACAATTAGATTTCAGCAAAGCGAAAAGGTATTCAGGCAATACTGTATCGTTATGTCGTAAGACCATAAGTTTGGTTGACGCTATATAATTTGAGGTGTTTTCAAAGTCAACAAAAGCAAATCTTTTATTAGCCGGTCTTATTTCAGAATACAGAATATCATCTTTCTTAAATGTCTTTTTAAACTGACCTTTCAGATTTTTATTGGCAACCGTTTCATGATTCATAACTTTCCCTTCCAAAACATCTGATGTGTTAATAAGAACAACATATTCATCTTTTCCTTTGTAGGTATCTGAAATCGTATTACACAAATCTCCAATTGTACACTCAACCCATTCAGCCATAAACTTTTCCTCCCTATCCAATATATTTCCTATGAGCAATTTTTACATTGCTTTGTTTTACCATTGCGTACTGCAAGGTCGTATCTATCTTTCTATGCCCTAAAAGCTGCTGAAGTTGCTCAATGGGCATTCCTTTATCTATCGCCATAGTTGCAAGGGTACGCCTGAATTTGTGCGGATGTACCTTTTGCAACCCTAATTTCTTCCCATATTCCCTTAATCTTACTTCAACTCCACCTATTTCCAGCCTTTTATGAGGCTCTTTCAATGATACAAACAGAGCCGGGTTATCATCTATTCTACTGTTAAGATAATTCTGCAAGTGAATCTTTGTTCTTGCATCAAAATAAACAACTCTCTCTTTACTGCCTTTGCCGAACACAATACATTCTCTCTCGTTGAAATCAATATCATTTCTGTTAAGCAACACCATTTCACCTACACGCATACCGGTTGATGCAAGAATATCTATTATTGCTAAATCTCTTAGTTCTGTGCAATTATCACGCATAAGTTCTAAAGCTTCATCTGAATAGGTCTCTTTTATGTTTGTACCGGTTTTAACTTTATGTATACGTCTTACCGGACTTTTCAGTATGTAGTCCTCATCCTCCAACCAAGCAAAGAAACTTGAAAGAATACGGCGGATATTGTCTATTGTAACTTTACTTGATTTTTTCTTTTCCTGATATTCTGTCAGGTATCCCCTAATGTCGTCTGTAACTATATGTTTGACATCTTTTTGTAGTTCATCAAGCATAGCTTCAATCGTAGCCTTGTAGTATTTAAGAGACTTTTCGGAACAACCCTCTATGCGTTTTGCCGATAAGAACAGTTCTACAAAGTTTTGCTTTGAAACTTTCCCTTGTTTTTGCTTTTCTCTTATCTCATAGTCTGCAAAGACATATTGCAAAACCTCCTGCAACTTTTCGTTTTGTGCGTTGTTCAAATATGGCAACATTCCTTGAACAATATCATTTATTAAGTTTTGTTTCATCGTCATTTCTCCTTTTTTATTGAGAACTGACAAGCAACGGCTGTTCTTTAAATTGACTTCTGCCGCTGATAGAAGTTTTTAGTTACAAATCACTTGTCTTAAATGTAAAATAGTCTTCGTAATAATAGCTGTGGTCAATACCTTTCATATAAATCTCACGGTCATTGATTTTTTCTGTCAGTGCTTGCTTTAATATATATTTGATTTCAATAGTTTTAACGGGACTGCGTTCCATAGCAGAAAGGTAATCCTCCTTATCTACAAGACTCCAATCAACAACTTGACCTAACTCTTTTTTCAAAATCAAATCAAGCCAAATTCTTGTACTTCTGCCATTTCCCTCACGAAAAGGGTGTGCAACATTCATTTCTACATATTTTTCTATAATTTCATCATATGTTGACTGTGGCATTTTTTCGATATTTTCAAGAGATGCTCTCAAATACATAAGCGGAGCAAAACGGAAATTACCTTTTGCAATATTAACAGTTCTTATTTGTCCGGCGAAATCATAAATCTGATCAAATAAATATTTGTGTATTTCAGCTAGTGATTTAAAAGTTCCATGTTCAAGATTATCCAAGTATCCGCTTTCAAAGAGTTCTATTGCTCTTTTTTTACTAATTTTTTCTTCAGCTTTAGCTAATTCTACCGAATCAGTAATGCCAAGTTTATTCTCTAATGTCATAGCAACTTCCCTTTCTATATTTTTATGATAGTTATGATATACAATAATTGAGCAAGTCGTAGACTTGCGACGCTTATTGACCGCAGGGCAATAAGATAGTTTAGACTCTGAACAGCAGGTAAACAATAATTTAGTGGCTTAAAGGTCAATGTCTGATATATCAAGTTCACCGGACATCAATTTAGGTAAAAGAGTATCTCGTATTGTTGCAAGTCTGTCATTTTCAGCTCTTAGTATTCGTATCTGAGAGAAGATAGGCTGAATTATTGAATCAAAAGATTGAATTTCAGTTGTTGATGGTATTACTACAGGTAATTTATTGAGATTAGCTTGACTAATCTTTGGTTGAACTGCACCAGTGACAATTGACTGCACATTTGTCATGCTGAAAAGTAAATATAATATTTCTACAGAGTATCCATTTTTCCCAGTAATAATGTGAGCGTGATTGTTTACCCAGAACTTTCCCTCAACATATTGTAATACTGGAAAGCCCTTATTATCTATCACTGTGCCATCTTCACCAATCAGAAGATATACTCCATCAAATAAGTATCTATCAACGTAATCCATTACAGAAGTAGCACCATAATATGGATATATTTTTTCTAAGTAAGTACGCTCACGACTTGATAGTGGGACTCTCTTAGAATCATGGAATTTTATGATTTCAGACACTGTTCCCACATGCCATTCGTTAGGCATAATGCCATCAAAAGTCGTCATGTCTATAAAGCGATTTTTGTACATAAGTCGTGCATGCTCTAATAAATTATTGTTTATCGCAGTATTGAGTTCAATCTTATCGTCTATCATTTCCAAATATCTAGCAATTCTCTTTTGTTCTTCTACATCTTCCGGAATATCAACTTCCAAGCTGTTAATATCATTTCTGTTCACTGAGCCAAATACTGTACCACTCTCTTTTTTTAGCAAATGTGAAACATAATATTTCATCATATAGAACAAAAAACTTTGATTTCCATTCTTCATTCTCAATGAACAAACACCACGACCTAAACACATATCCACTGGAGTAATATTAAGTGCTCCAACAGGTGCTCTAACACTCATTATCACATCTCCGGCTTTAGCAAATTTCGTCACTACCGTTGTGTAAGTATCAAAAGTAGGATATTTAAATCCAAATGTTCTATTTCCTTGCAAAAAAGGGTACCCATTCTTTTCTGTGTTATAGTATTCAGATTTAGGCGATTGTCCCATTGTTACATCTACAATTTCTTCTAACCTATATTTCATACCCAATCGCCCCCAATTTCTTTCTTATCTCTTCTTCCAATTCATGGGACTTTTTAAACATATCAGAAAGCTCAGATGTTAATCTTGCCATTTTTTCCTCAAACGGCTCTCCATCATCTTCCTGCTCTTCAATACCTACATATCGACCCGGTGTTAATATATAATCTTGCTTTGCTATATCTTCTATTGAAGCTATAGCACAAAATCCTTTCTTTTCCTCCAATACTCCATTTTGAAAATCCTCAAATGTTTTTGCTAATAAATCAATATCTCCAAGGCTACCGCCTTCCTGAACTCCTTCTGTGAAATCTCTATGTTTTCTATCAACCATATAACCCATTTTTCTGGCATCAATAAATAGAGTCTTTCCTTTTTGCTTTTTATTCTTAGTGATAAACCACAATGTTACAGGAATAGTCACACTATAAAAAAGCTGTGTAGGTAAAGCTACAATACCCTCGACTAAATCATCTTCTATGATTTTCCTTCTTATTTCTCCTTCTCCTGAGGTTTGAGATGATAAAGCACCGTTCGCAAGTACCAAACCTATTTTACCGTTCGGTGCTAAGTGATGGATCATATGTTGTATCCATGCATAGTTTGCATTTCCTGCCGGCGGCATTCCATACTTCCATCTGACATCGTCCTTCAATTTATCGGCTCCCCAATTTGACAAATTAAATGGCGGATTTGCCATAATAAAATCCGATTTTAATGTCTTATGAAGATCATTAAAAAATGTATCTGCATGGTAAGCACCGAAGTTTGCATCAATTCCTCTTATTGCCATATTCATTTTTGCCATTTTCCATGTATCTGCATTGGACTCCTGACCATAAACAGAAATATTTCCTCTGTTATCACTATGAGCCTGTACAAATTTTTCACTCTGTACGAACATACCGCCACTTCCCATACATGGATCATATACTCGACAATTATCAAAAGGCTTCAAAATTGCAACAATTGTTTTTACAATACTTGAAGGTGTATAAAACTCTCCGCCCTTTGTTCCCTCGTATGCTGCAAACTGAGCAATACAATACTCATAAGTCCTACCAAGTAAATCCTTGCCGGCCTCTGTACCGTCCATTTTTATTTCATTGGTAAACAGATCTACAACTTCTCCAAGTACTCTTTTATCTAAATCGGGATTTGCATAGTTTTTAGGTAAAACATTCTTAAGTGTCGTATTCTCTTTTTCAATAGCTCTCATAGCATCATCAATTACTGTGCCTATTTCAGGTGTATGAGCTTCCGATGCAATTTTACTCCATCTAGCCTCTTCAGGCACAAAGAAAATGTTTTCTTCTGCATATGCATCCCTATCATCTTCAAAGCCGTCACCTTCTTTTACCAATTCATCATAACGTCTTTCGAATGCACTTGATATATAGCGAAGAAAAATAAGGCCTACGATAACTTTTCTATATTCTGCTGCAGGAATATGTCCCCATAGAACACAAGCAGCATCCCAAATTTGCTTTTCAAAACCAATGTTTGTATTATTTTTTCCGGCCATTATTTATTCTCCATCCCATTTAAATTCTATCATATTGTTTAAACTCTTAATTAACATATTCTATCATATTCGTGAGCATTAAAATAGTGTATATTATAAATGTATACAAACTCCTACTGCTAATCTAAATAATTTAATCTCCTTAAGCTTCCTTCATCAAAAGTATAATTCTGTGTTCTGAAAGGATACTTAACCTCACTTTGATAATACCACGGGTCTTCACTGTGAGCAGGATTTTTGATTATATGAAAGCTTTGTGCCGGCATAAATCCCTGTGCAAGTAAAAATGCCTTTTCTCCGGACTCATTTTCACAGATATCCGCTACCATCACCACATGCCCGGGACTTCCTCCCTTTATAAAAATATCTCCCACCTTAAGTTGTGATATATCTATCGGTCTTGCTTCTTTTTCCATAGAAAGTGTAGATGAATACGCAAATACAATTCTTAGATACTTTTTAAATGTCTCTTCACTGTTATTGGCATCAGTCTTCTTTTCCCAATATGGCTTGTCATCTGAAAACTTCACTCTGTACCCCTGTTTCCAATGATTATAATCACATACAAAGCCGTCTACAAACTTAAAACTTATTTTATCCTCATTTCCGCTCTTATACAGATATTCGGCATATATTCTCATAATACTGTCTGCACACTGCTGCAAATCCTCTTCTCCTACTTCCATAGAAAATACTGCGGCGTGACCGTCTCCGCTCTTTTCTCTCTTATCAAAGTAATACACAGGAGTACCGTCAGGCTCAAGCGGATAATTCCCTATAAAATCTGCAAAGCTTCCCTCAGACGCTTCCACTCTTTTATATCCCTCCGGCGTAATAAAACGGGTAAAAAGCGTATTCCCCTCAGGATTTATAAAATCAGAAAGTTGTACAGCACTTTCCTTGGAACTTTCTTTAGTGCTGTCATTATCAATAGCTTTAGCAGAAGTACTGTCTTCGGTAATTTTACTTTCTGTTTCCTTGCTTGTGATGGTATTCATATTTTTACTCTTACAACCCCAACATATGCAAGCCATCATAATAAGCAGTAAATAAAATTTATTTCTCTTCATAAAATTCATCAATGTCTGTATACCCCCTTTCAAACTCTTAAAATCAGATTTATTTACTTTAAGTACTCCTCTATTTTGTCTTTATATTTTTTTAAAAGTTCCCTTGAATAAACTTTTTCATTTTTTGAGTCTCTAACTTCTTTCCAAAGGGTAGCTGCAGCTTTTAACTTATCAGAATAATTATTACTACATTCATCTAAACAAAAATCTTTTAGGAACTGATTCCATTGACAAGCTGAATTATCATACTTAGCGTAATCTGATTCACCATAATATACTTTCAACATATCTTGCATCGTAAAGCTTAAATCATTTTCGGCTTTTACTTTTCTCCAAGCTGTTGCCATATCAGCATTAAATTTAAATGTATTAACACCTGTTACAGCAGAAAAATAATCTCTAAATTTTTGGTTAAAGGAAAATCCACATTCAAGCAATGGCGTATTTAAATTTATCGATTCAGTTTGATTTTTGTTTACTTTCCTTACAGATTTTTCCACTCTATTTCCCTTAAAAAATTGTTCTATAATTAAGTTCAGTTCTTGCTTTGTGCATCTATATTCCAGCCCAAGAGATTTACAAATTTGTGAAAGTTCTTCTCGATACCAATAATATCTGTTAAATTCTTCAAATGATTTTATATCTTTAAAATCCGGTCTGATATCTTTCATCATCACTCCTCTATAAATACTGATTTATCTATAATATTTATCATAGTAAATAATCCAATTCAAAACTACATTTCAAATCACAACTCTTTTGTATAATAGTACCTCTCCCCTGTATAAGGATATTTTTTCAATGCAAACACCTCTTTATAACCATGTTTTTTATAAAATTTCGGTGCTTGAAAATTAAAAGTATCAACAAATGAATACTTACAGCCTCTATTTCTTGACTCATTTTCCGCCGTTTCTAAGATCTTTGAGCCTATTCCTTGTCCACGTAAATCATCACTGACATACAGATATTCAATCTCAAGCCAATTACCGAAAGTCTCCGCTACCATTCCCGCAACTAAATTCCCATCTTCATCTTCCAAATAAATATTAAGTGGTTCGCTTTTAGACGGTTCTCTATTGGATCTGTTGTATGCTCTGACTAAATTTGCCAGTTCTTGAGTTCTTTTCGATTCAATATTTTCTAATTTCAATTTCATATTTTATATATCTCTTATTGTTTTTATAATTCGATTTTTAAAATTCTAATTACCGGACTTAGTAAACTGGGATTTGTTTGTACAATGTTCAAGATATAACTATTATTATGTCTTGATTAGAGTAGAAACTCATATAAGAGGAACTTCCTCGGTACTCCAATATCAACATATGTGATTTCAACCTTATCCACATACTTAAATCCAAACGACATATACATTTTCTGTGGAATATCATTTCCCTCTATGCAATCAAGACGAATTGATTTAAGGTTTCTTTCCCTTGCTGTGTCTATTGCGTGTTGAACTAACTGCTTCGAGTATCCACGACCTCCATATTCCGGAAGGACACGCAAGGCATGAAGAACTACTGTATCGTTATCATTTGCATCAATAAGCCATTTAACTGCGTGATACGCCTCATCACGATCATGATTCATAATATACGCCGCAATAATTCGACCATCTTCAATACCGATAAACTGATTTCTCTCTTTGATTGCATCTTTGATCATTTCATCTGGAGGGAAACCACCTTTATCTCCCTCCGGCAGAAAATCTTTTCCGCTCAAAACTTTACACATACCGTCATAAAACTGTCGCAATTCTATAAAATTTTTCTCTTCTGCATATCTGATAATCATAGAAATCTATCCCTCCAACTTCTT
>NZ_RRCM01000001.1:1681697-1729123 GCF_003862485.1 Lachnoanaerobaculum orale
ACTTTACACATACCGTCATAAAACTGTCGCAATTCTATAAAATTTTTCTCTTCTGCATATCTGATAATCATAGAAATCTATCCCTCCAACTTCTTATTGTTTAACATCCTCAAAACTCTCTTCTGTGCTCGCATTATCAATAGATTTATCAGAAGTACTATCTTTGGTAATTGTACTTTCTGCCTCCTCACTTATTATGATGTTTTCTCTCAAATTCTTTGTTCTTTCCGTTACCCTTAATACGATATATTTCATCAACACTGTATGGCAACTGTGAAAGATAACTTCTTGTTATTATTAGGAAGTAATTATCGCAATCCTTTACCTTGCTTGCAAATTCCTTTGAAAAAACAAACTTGCTTCCTTCATCAATCACTACAACAGTATTACTCAATTTATCAAGCTCGTCTTCCCAATTTTTCCCTTCCAGTGTTACAATATTTCCACCGCTAATCTTTACTCCGCTTTCTTTTCCCATATTATTGTAATCTCTAATCATATCATACAATGTGGTCTTTCCGGTGCCGCTATCTCCACGAAGAATAGTAATATTTCGATTTAATGTGAATTTATAAGAGTTTCTTTGATTGCTTATCTTAATACTTACCCTACCAACCATTACTGCATATTCTCCTTAAGATATTTATCCGCCTCATCTAAAAACTCTCTCATATTATGCACTATTAGTTTTCTATCATTTAAAATACGAATTTCAAAGTCTTCTTTTCCGAAATCCATTATATGATATAGAGCTATCGTGAAACTTTTTTCTTTTCCAAGCTTTAGTATCCATTTTGCACAATTATCTCCACAATTTGATGCATTAAACGTTTTACCCGGTTCATTTTTCATAAGAATCAATGCCTTTACGCCACCTGACAATTTATCCGGCGGAATTTGCCCTAAAACCGGACTTTGAATAGTATTTGCATCCAAAACTTCAGATCTGTCAATATCTTTAATAGCAGCTCTTGCAAATTCATCTGTAATCCAGCTGTCTTTATATCTATTTCTAAAATATACCGATGTATTATATATTACATTATCTCTATTACCAAACCAAACTCTAAGCATAATATTCCTCCGTATTTATAGTCTTTTCTCTCTTATATTGAATATATTATATCATAATTACTTTTAATTCTATAAAATCTGTTCCGAAATCCATATTTCCTCTTGACAGCAAAAGTAGACAGTGTATACTTACATATGTAGACAGTGTATACTTTTTTAGAAAGGAAATATATGAAAAGGGATACTGACAAATTAAAGGAAAACCTTATTTTAACAGGTGTGAAGGAAATAAAGCAAAACGGCATTGACAGTATATCACTTAGAACTGTAGCAAAATCCTGTGGCGTAACTCACGGAACGCCTTACAGACACTTTGAAAGCAAGGAAAATTATTTAAATACAGTCTTAAAGCATATTTCCACACTTCTTGACAGTGAACTTATTAAAGATGTGGATGTAAGCCAAAATGCCAAAGCGCAGCTTATTCAAATGGGTGTTAATCTTATAGACTTTGCAAAAAATTATCCAAATTTCTTTGAGGCATTATTTATCAAATTTCCGTTTAAGTATATGAAATTCACTGATAAAACAATTTCAGATACCTCAGATTTTCCGGGCTTTTCAAGGTTTAAGGATGTGGTTATTTTACTTAGAAAAGAGGAAAATTTTACAAATAGTGAGTCCGAATCACTGCTTCACTTTTGGAGTTTTATTTCAGGACTGGCAATAATAGCCGGAAGCCTGATTGGAAACGAGCTTGATAATGAAACCATAAAAAATACAATAAGAAGTATGCTTGAAATATATATTAAAGGAGAAAGACAATGAATATTTTAATTATTTACACACATCCAGATTGTAAAAGTTTTAATCATGAGATACTAAAGCAAGTAGAAAACTCTATCCCGTCTGTGCATAAGGTTAAAACAATTGACTTATATAAAGAAAATTTTGATCCTGTACTGAATTTTGACGAAGAAAATAAAAGGCGTGATCTGTCAAAAAATCCTGAGACTTCAAAGTATCGTGATATGATCACAGAAGCCGATAAGCTTATCTTTATCTTTCCAATATGGTGGTCAGGTATGCCTGCTGTTTTAAAGGGATTTATCGACAGAGTATTTGTATCAGGTTTTGCTTATTCTTATAAGAAAATAGGACTTGAAGGACATTTAAAGGGTAAATCAGCGTGGATTATCACTACTATGAATGCTCCATCTGTTATACTACCTTTCTCTAATGATTACGGTAAGGTTTTAAAAAATCAAATTTTAAAGCAATGCGGTATTAAACCTGCTAAATTAACCACACTTACTCAGGTAGAATCGGCTACACAAGAAAAGAGAAACTTATATTTACAAAAAATATCTTCAATAGCAAAAAATATCTCTTAGATATAGTTTATAAAGGGTGAGCCGAAACTTGACTCACCTAAATCTTTCATGTGTTAAGATTCCATTCCTACTTACATTTCAAGTCACAACTCTTTTGTATAATAGTATCTCTCACCTGTATAAGGATAATTTTTCAAGGCAAACACCTCTTTATAACCATGTTTTTCATAAAATTTCGGTGCTTGAAAATTAAAAGTATCCACAAATGAATACTTACAACCTCTATTTTTTGACTCATTTTCAGCCATTTCTAAGATCTTTGAGCCTATTCCCTGTCCACGTAAATCATCACTGACATACAGATATTCAATCTCAAGCCAATTCCCGAAAGTCTCCGCTACCATTCCCGCAACCAAATTTCCTTCTTCATCTTCCAAATAAATATTAAGAGGTTCACTTTTAGACGGCTCTCTATTGGCTCTGTTATAAGCTCTGATTAGATTTGCCAGTTCATGTGTTCTTTCGGATTCTGTATTTTCCAATTTCAATTCCATAATGTATAAGTCCTCCACCAATTTTATACTTCTTGCACTAAATCATTTGGACTGATCAAGTCTTGATTCTCAATTATAAAGTCTTTCATCTGCTTAAACATTCTTATTAAAGCCTTGCTTTGCTTAACAGCAAGTTCTCCTCTTAATACAGTCATAAGCATATAAATACCCTGCTCCGTAAAAGCATAAGGTAGTTTTCTACGACCGCCCCAACTTGATGTCGATTTTTTTCGATATCAAGTTTTCAAACTCCGACTTCATCAACTGAAATATAGCATATCCAAGGACAATGAATTGTAGTACTCTTTCGTTTTAACTATATCTACCTTCACAGTTATCTCCTTAAAACTTTAGCAAACACCGGGTTTTCTTCACCCTGTATTTTTGTCGAAAAAACCTACAGCACTCTTATTTCATTCTTCATCCTTCAGTTCCCCTCCCGGAATATTTCCCAAAAACATTTCTAATATAGATTTTACTGTACTTTTCATATTCAGTCCATATTTTAGTCCCGGCCTGTAGAAAAACTTTTCTGTATCTACTACACTACTATGATACTCGCAGATTCTTCAAGCTTTACTACAACTTTTCCAACAAAACTATTGAATATAGAAAAAGCACATATCTGAAAGATTCTATAATCTTAAAGTTATGTGCTTAGTTTTTACACTATTCGATTACTTAGACATACCGTTTTTTTAAGCTTTAGTTATAGGAATCCAAAGTTCCATTTTATAGTCTTTACTATCCATATCACCTTCGTAATAATATTCAAAGTCAGGTTTACCTGAATGTACATAGCCATGCTCAGGGAAAAATACTTCCATCGCATATTTCCATCCGTTATGAATACAATCCGGAACACTTCCTATTAACTCTACAACGGCATACTCTGCTTCTTCCACTTCCAAAACATCTAACCCCATGCTTATGGCTTTGTCTACATCATTAACAATATAGCCTGCCATGTAGTTTATTTTGCCTGGATTTTCTACATCATGACAAACGCCCATACTTTGACCGCTTCCCAAACTTGCAAGTTCATCGTAGCTATATTTTTTATATAGCTTATTCCATACACTCGGACATAATGATGAATTGATGCTTTGTTCATTTACACCTGCAACTGCAAATGCTTGTTTCTTTTGAATTGTAATGTTCATGCTTCTTCCTCCTCTTACACTTAGTGCTAATTGCACTCGTGATACTAATTTGAACGGTTTCCCATTTCTTACCTCAGAGGGAGTAAATCCATGAAAATTCTTAAATGCTGTTCCAAATGAATCTGATGACTCATATCCGAATTTGAAAGCAACATCAATAATTTTTTCATCCGTATTTCTTAATATAACGGCTGCTTCCGTCAATCTTCTGCTTCTTAAATATTCTGAAAGCGTTGTTTCGGTCAGAATAGAAAACAAGCGACTGAACATTGAATATGAATATCCGGATAACTGAGTTACTTTCTTTTCATCAATTTCATCATCAAGAACTGTTTCAAGATAATCAATCGTATCGTTAAACGACTTGATAATATTCATTTCGATTCCTCCTTTCCTTCAGTTTATTTTAGTATAGAGGAAGATTTCATTTCCTACCCTACAACATACGTACAAGTTTTATAGGTTTTGTCTCATGGAAACTTATAGTATGCCACGTTCAACAAATTCAGATTTGATCATAACATTTCAATATGAGACTTGAAATATTTCTCTTGAAATCTAACAGCTTCTTCAATTTCTTCTACTGTAAACTTTATTCCTATTGGAGCAATAACCCATTTTTCTTCTGCATCATCGTCCCTTTTGATAACAGCAATTAATTCTCCTTCATATTCATCTACTGCTTTATCAACCCCAAGTATATATACGTCTTATTCTTCCCCATCAGGAGCGATTATTCCTTCAATATAACCATAATTGATTGGATAAATATGTTCAGGATAATCAGGATGAGCACTCCCAAGCTTACGATCAACTTTAACTTTTACAATTTTGCCAATCATATCTTCCATCACCAAATTCAAATCTAAAATCATCTACAAATTCCCAAACACCCTTCTAACCCCATCTTCATAACACCTGCTATCAAAATCCGGTTTATACTTTGTCGTTTTCATCTTAATGATATCCGAAAGCTCCATAAGATAGTCTTTATACATTTTAAGAAACTTACTTACACTTTCTGTCTTGTTGGAGTTCCACTCATTAGCGCTGAAATGAACATATACCATAAACTTCCCCGCTTTAGAATAGTACCTTGCCTGATAGATTCCCGACTTAGGATAATACTTTGATATATTTCCGCTAAGACAAACACAAATATCCATCTTCTGCAATGCCTCTATCTCAACGCTATCAAAAGTTTTTTTCATCTCTTTTCTTACTATTCTTGCGGTAGAAAGTATATCATCCAATATATCATCCGTTCCTCCGACAATAATATTCATATTGACTTTCATATTTCCCTCAAATTCCGGCTGTGAAGTTGAACCCCTGACACTTGACATAATACCCAAAAAGCCGACGCAACCACAGGCTGCATCGGCTTTTAATCCATCACTATAAAAAGTTCCCGGCATCCAAAAACGCCTTAGCTATCACTATATCCTCAGGTGTGGTTACCTTTATATTTTTATAATCACCCTCTATCAGTCTTACCTTGGTATCGGTAAACTTTTCCACCACCATTGCATCATCTGTGATGCCGAGAGTCTTATAGTCGGTTTTATACAGCCTTTCAAATGCAGACTTTATTAAAGCTATATCAAAGCACTGTGGGGTTTGGATAATACAAAGTGTATTTCTATCAATTGTCTCACCGCCAAATTCTCCATCTCGCACTCTTATAGTGTCTTTCGGAGTTACTGCAGGTACAACCGCCCTATATTTAACAGTCTCTTCTATACATCTGTTTATAAGCTCCACACTTATCATGGCTCTTGCAGAGTCATGTATCAGACAGATATCTCCTGTGGCTTCTTTTAAGCCGTTGTATACGGAATCATATCTTTCATCCCCACCGGCTACGATACTTTTCACCTTACTAAATCCGTATTTTTTTACAATATCTTCTCTTACAAAATCGATATCATCTTTTGAAGTAACTACAATTATATCATCCGTATTACTTTCACTGAAGGCTTTTAAAGAATAGTATAATAAAGGCTTATCAAAAAGCTCTACAAACTGTTTCTTTTTCTTAGCACTAAATCTCTTGCCACTGCCTGCGGCAAGTATTATCGCCGTACTTCTCATAATCATATTCCAAATCACAGTTCCAGATTCGGCACTGCATTCAGTGTCAAATCTTTAAAGTTGTTGTTAATATATTCAAAGTATGCGGCTACACCTATCATTGCAGCATTATCCGTACAAAATATCGGTGAAGGGAAATGAAGTTTCAATCCCTCTTCATTACACTTTTCTTCCATCAGACTCCTAAGTGCGGTATTTGAAGCCACACCGCCTGCCATAGCTACATTCTTTATATTGTAATCCTTTGCAACTTCAATAGTATGCTCCACCAAAACCTCTACAACTGCTCTTTGAAATGAAGCTACCAAATCATTTACATTTATCTTTTCACCGGTCATATTTGCCTTGTTTTGATAATTTAAAACGGCAGACTTTACACCTGAAAAGCTGAAATCATATTTGGAATCATTTACTTTTGCCTTTGGAAACTCTATAGCATGAGGATTTCCAAGTTTTGCGGCCTTATCAATCTTCGGGCCTCCCGGATATCCAAGTCCGACACTTCTTGCCACCTTATCAAATGCCTCACCTGCCGCATCATCTCTGGTGGTCGCAACTATCTCAAAATCATTATAATCCTTTACAATCGCTATTTCGGTATGACCGCCTGAAACGATAAGGCATACAAAAGGAGGTTTCAGCTCCTCATGTTCTATAAGGTTTGCAAACACATGTCCCTTTATATGATGTACACCTATAAGAGGTTTGTTAAGGCCGTAGGCAAGCGTCTTTGCTTCTCCAACACCTACAAGCAGCGCTCCTACAAGCCCCGGTCCGTAGGTAACCGCTATTGCGTCAATATCGTCAAATGTAACATTCGCCTCTTTCAGCGCATCTTTTATTACAAAATTTATATTTTCTATATGCTTTCTGGAGGCAATTTCAGGAACTACGCCTCCGTATATTGTATGTAAGTCAATCTGTGATGAGATAATATTTGAAAGCACCTTTCTGCCGTCCTCTACTACAGCTGCCGCAGTCTCATCGCAGGAGCTTTCTATTGCAAGTATCTTTATATTATTCTTCTTCATAACCCAGTTCTACACTCCATCCGTCTTTGGCAGTCTTTATAGCCGGAAAAATTTTCTTCAGCTTATCAATATACTCGTCAGGCTTATTCATTGACGGTGAATAATGTGTAAGCCACATTCTCTTAGGATTTGCCTCTTTGCCGAGATTTGCAGCCTCAGTCATGGTCATATGCTTATAACCTTTGGCATTGTCTTCCTTATCATCCTCACCGTACATACCCTCACATATAAATAGGTCACAGTCTGCTGCATACTCGGCAATAACAGGAACAGGTCTTGTATCGGTACAATAGTTGACCTTTATACCTCTTCTGGCTTCACCCATTACCATATCGGGAGTATAGGTTTTATCTCCGTCTTTGATAATCTCGCCATGCTGCAATTTATTCCAATACTTTAGCGGAATATCAAGCTCCTTTGCTCTTGCGGCATCAAACTTTCCCTTTCTCTCAATAGAGATTCTGTAACCATAACAAGTCACCCGATGGTTTACCTTATACGCCTCTATCTTATATGGGGCAAAGTCTATCACTTCTTCGTTTTCTCTAAGTTCTCTAAACTGTATTTCAAAAGGAAGTTCAGGTGCTATAACCCTCATAGCATTTACAACTCTCTCAAGCCCTTTTGGACCTATTACAAGCAGAGGTGTGGTCTTTTCACAATTTCCCATTGTGAGCAAAAGTCCCGGAAGTCCGCTTATATGGTCCGCATGATAATGTGTAAAGCAGATCACATCTATAGGCTTCGGGCTCCATCCCTTTTCCTTTATCGCAATTTGGGTGCCTTCGCCGCAATCTATCAAAAGATTTACTCCCTCACATCTGGCCATCATTGAAGTCAGCCATCTGTAAGGCAGCGGCATCATGCCCCCTGTACCTAATAAACAAATATCTAACATTTTATATATCCTTCCATCAACAGAGCATCATCTAAAGGATTTGAGTAATACTCTCTTCTGATACCTATCTTTTTAAAGCCGTAGTTTTCATAAAGCCTTATGGCTGCGGTATTTTTACTTCTTACCTCAAGAAATACTTTCTTTACCTTCATTGTCCTCAGATTTGAAATCATAAAGTTCATAAGTTCATGAGCAGACCCTGAGTTTCTGCTGTTTTTATCTGTGGCTATACGGAAAAGTTCGGCCTCATCCATATTTACTCTGAAAATAATATAGGCTAAGACTCTATAGTCTTCTTCAATTACCATACAGTAATCAAACTTTGATTCTATAGAGTCTTTTATATTTTTTTCGCTCCAGGCATCACTGAAAATATCACATTCAAGTTCCCTTATCGCCTCGGTATCAGTAGGAAGCATCGGTCTTAGCCACATCTCTCTCTCTTTCCGCCTGACTTTTTCTAAGGTAATTCGGACTCATATCATCTGCCGATATAACCTTGCCGGCTTTCATCATTTCCATACCGAGCATTGCAATATTTGATGCTCTCTGTCTGTTTAAATTTAACGGTGCAAAATCATGTTTCATTGTAAGCTTTTCATCAATATATTCTCTGAATACCGACACACCGTCACCTAAGAATATCGCTCTTTCCACATTTTCCTTTGCACCTGTTTCTTTTAAAATTTCAAAAAGCTCGTCTATAGACACTGCCATAGACTCTGCTTTGACCTCAAGTTTTGTGTCGTTTTTATATATTCCCGTATACACCTGATTTCTTCTGGCATCCATTATCGGCACTATAAGTGCATCACTTGCATAGATATTCATTGCCATAGCATCAAGTGTAGGAACTTCTATAAGTGGCAAATCCAGTGCCAGTCCGAGTCCCTTTGCACTTGCAGCCCCTATTCTAAGACCTGTAAATGAGCCCGGACCTCCTGAAACGGCTATAGCTGAAAGCTCACTAAGGCTTATACCCGTCATCTTTACTATCTCATCAAGCATCGGCAACAATGTTTCCGAATGTGTCTTTTTAAAATTTGTAGTGTATTCAGCTATTGTCACATCTTCATCTATTATTGCAACTGAAGCCACCAATGCGGCACTTTCAATTCCTAAAATCTTCATCATCCATACCTTCTACAGCCACTTCTCTATAATCAAATCCCTTTTCAAGGTTCTTTGATATAACCACTCTTATCACATCTTTCGGCAATGCTTCCTCTATCAGAGTTGACCACTCTATAAGAATGACTGCATCATCAAATAAAAACTCGTCAAAACCTATCTCGTCAAGCTCCGATATATCGCTGATCCTGTATACATCAAAGTGGTGCAGCCTTTTATCGCCCTCATAAGTCTTTACTATATTGAAGGTGGGGCTTACAATATCCCTTTTTATATTAAGCCCTGCACCTATTCCCTTTGCAAATACAGTCTTGCCGACTCCAAGGTCTCCGTCAAGACATACTGCTACAGGACCGCTTCTTTTTTTCAAAATATTTGCAAGTCTGTAGGCAATATCAAATGTATCCTTGTCGCAAAAGCTGTCAAAAACAATTTTACTCATTCTAAAATATACTCACTCTTGTCTTTTCTTTTAAAATAGCGACTATTTTTTCTTTATTATCTTTAGTATACCTGTCAGGTAAAAGATATCCTCTTATCGCATCCACATATATAACTATAATTCCCGGCAATATCCTTGAACGAAATCCGCTTTCCCACTTAAATTCAACCTTGTCATCTCCTGATGATACCTCTATGCCCTCGTCGTTAAGCGAAAGAGAAAGTCCTGCCCTAACGGCATCCGTCCTTGCCTGCTTTTGTGACTTTAAGTAAAGCATTGCAGGCTGCACTATCAGAAACATATTTGACATTACCAAAAATAAAATCTTTCTCGGAATATCAATCCTGTTCCAGGTAGTAATCATAAAATAATACATTGCCACAGTGAACAATATATTGAAAATAAGCAAAAATCCTCTGTTGCTGTGATACATGGAAAAAAGCCAAATATCCTTAGCATTCAGTTTCATATCTATTTTTATTTTGTTCATATCAATCAAATACCATAGACAGCGCTATTCTCTTTTTCTTCAAATCCACACTGTCCACCCTTACTTCAACAATATCTCCGACACTTACCGCCTCAAGCGGGTGCTTTATAAACTTCTTACTAAGCCTTGAAATATGCACAAGTCCGTCCTGATGTACTCCGATATCCACAAACGCACCGAAGTCGATAACATTTCTTACAGTACCCTTTAAAATCATGCCTTCTTTCAAATCTTCCATCTCCATAACATCTGTACGGAGTATAGGCTTTTGCATCTCATCTCTCGGGTCTCTTCCCGGCTTTTCAAGTTCCTTTACAATATCTCTTAGAGTGATTTCACCGATTTCAAGTTCATCACTTATCTTTTTGAAATCAGATATCTTCTTTGAAATACCGCTAAGACCTGATAAAGTGATATCGCTGTCACTATATCCCAAGCTCTCCAAAAGCTTTTTGGTGGCGGCATAACTTTCAGGATGCACACTTGTCATATCAAGAGGTTCTTTTCCGTCATTTATTCGAAGGAAACCTGCACATTGCTCAAATGCCTTCGGTCCAAGCTTTGAAACCTTCAAAAGCTCTTTTCTTGTTTTGAAGCTTCCGTTTTCTTCTCTGTATACCACTATATTCTTGGCAACAGCCTTTGATATACCTGAAATATACTCTAAAAGAGGTGCAGATGCGGTATTTAAATCCACACCTACCTTGTTTACACAGTCTTCCACCACCGCGCCAAGCGCCTCAGAGAGCTTCTTTTGGTTCATATCATGCTGATACTGACCTACGCCTATGGACTTAGGGTCTATCTTTACAAGCTCCGCCAGCGGATCCTCCAGTCTTCTGGCAATAGAAGCCGCCGACCTCTGTCCCACATCAAAATTCGGGAACTCCTCTGTAGCAAGCTTACTTGCGGAATATACGCTGGCTCCGGCCTCATTTACTATAATGTACTCAAGCTTTTTGTCCACTTCCTTTATAAGCTCTACAATAACGGCTTCAGACTCTCTGGATGCAGTACCGTTTCCAAGAGAAATAAGGCTTATATTGTACTTTTTTATAAGCTCCTTTAATACCTTCTTGGCCGCCTCCACCTTGTTTTGAGGTGCTGTAGGATAGATAACCGTGGTATCCAGTACCTTTCCCGTTTCATCCACTACGGCAAGCTTACACCCCGTTCTGAAGGCCGGATCCCAACCGAGCACCACTCTGCCCGCTACAGGAGGTTGCATAAGAAGCTGAGTAAGGTTCTTTCCGAACACCTTGATAGCCTCATCCTCTGCCGCCTCTGTCAGGCTTGATCTTATATCTCTTTCTATAGAAGGTGCAATAAGTCTCTTATATGCGTCGTCAATAGTATCCTTTAATATCTGCTCTGTATGTTCATTATGCTTTTTTATAATGCATTTTTCCAGATATCTGATAATCTCCTCAACCGGAGGGTCAAGCTTTACTGTAAGTATCTTTTCTTCCTCTCCTCTGTTGATTGCAAGTATCTTATATCCTGCTGTTTTTGAAACACTCTCTGCAAAATTGTAATAATTTTCATATACAGATTCTACAGTTTCATCCTTTGCCACAGAAGTCAGTATTCCCTGCTTAAATGAGAGATCTCTTATCTTATTTCTAAAAGCCGCATCATCAGAGATTTTCTCTGCAATAATATCCATAGCACCTGCTATAGCATCTTCAGGTGTCTCCACCTCAAGCCCCTCTTTATCTGAAAGGTATTTCTTTGCTTCCTCAAGTGCAGGCTGCTTCAGGTTTTCCTCGTAAATATCTGTGGCAAAATTCTCAAGACCTTTTTCAATAGCAATCATTGCCCTTGTACGCCTCTTCGGCCTGAAAGGTCTGTATAAATCATCTACCGCTACCAATGTGATTGCGGCTTCAATTTCTTTTTTCAACTCGTCGGTAAGTTTCCCCTGCTCCTCAATGGCTGAGAGTACCTGAGTCTTTTTTTCCTCAAGATTTCTAAGATACTTCAGTCTTTCATCAAACTGTCTGAGTATCTCATCATTAAGCGAACCTGTGACTTCTTTTCTGTACCTTGAAATAAAGGGAATGGTATTACCATCATCTATCAATTTGATAGTAGCCTCTACCTGTGCCGTCTTTATGCCAAGCTCTTCTGCGAGTATTTTTACTATATCAGTCAAAATTGCCTCCTTATCAATGCGCTATATACATTTGAATATAGTCCTGTATAACCTTAATCTGTTCCGGTCTGAATTGATTTAAAATTCTTTGATCCTTCAGCTGTACCACCACAAAAAGTATCATGGCATATATGATAAGTCCGATAATTATCCCAAATATTCCGGTCACAATACCGGCTACAGCCTTTCCTCTCATTCCGCCCTTGGCTGAGATTATTGCAAATGCGATTGCAAATATCCCAAGCGGAATTCCAAGCGGAACACCCGATGTGGGCAGTGAACACATACATGACAGTATTGAGACTATGCCGAACACCATCGACCTGTTCTCCCACCTCTTTTTTGTCTTCTCTTCAGTATTTTTCATCTATAATCCCCGTCTATTTCAGTAAGTCTATGCCTCTAAAAACTAAAAACCAGTCCTTCACAACCCAATTCAAAAGCATTATAACGACTCCGATATACAGCATAGGCAGAATAATCTTATCCTTATTCAAACGCCTGCCGCTAATCTTATACTTTACTACAAAAGCGAAAAAAATAAAAGTTGCAATAACCGTATACAGCACTATCGGATTATAAATAAAGCTCTTTTCTACATTTCCTCTTATCAAAAACCTGACTGCCCTTGTGCCTCCGCATCCCGGACAATATAATCCTGTAAGCTCGTGAAATGCACATGGCGGCAGCGGTTTTACCAATTTATCAAATATTCTTTCCATATAAAAATATAGCACCACCTGTGGTGGTGCCGAATGCTTAAGCTATCTTTGTTCTAATATATTTTATCACATCACCGAGATTATTCAAGGCTGCAAGGAAATCTCTTTCCTTCATAAGGTCTGTAACCAATGCAAACTCATCCTTACCGTCAAGGTATACTTCCTTTGCATTCTTAAATGTCTCTTTGCACTTATCTATAAACTTGGCATCCCTGCCCTTAAATCTTACAAAGTACTTGTGGCTTGTCTCATTCATATCGACCACATTCTGCTTTTCATCTCCCCAGCCGAATGTTGCCACATTTTTATCCTTGTTCTTTGTAATAGCTACGATATCCGCCACTACTGCACTTGCTGTAGGCAGCTTACCTGCACCGCTTCCGTATAACATACTCTTTCCGAGCATATTTCCTTCCACCATGATACCGTTGAACACATCATTTACCATGTAGAGAGGATGGTCTCTTTCAACCATTACAGGTGCAACAAATGCAAACACCTTACCGTCTTCAAACTTTGAATCACCGAAAAGCTTGATAGAAAGCTTCATATGCTTGGCATATTCAAAATCTGTAGTGTCTATCTTTGTAATACCCTCTGTATGGATTTCCTCAAAGTTTACTTCCTTGCCTGTTGCCAAAGATGCCAATATCGCAATCTTTATGCAGGTATCATAACCTTCCACATCAGCCTCCGGATTTCTCTCTGCATATCCAAGCTCCTGTGCTGTGGAAAGTGCTTTTTCAAAGTCCTCACCCTCTGTATCCATCTTTGTAAGTATATAGTTTGTTGTACCGTTTAAAATACCTGTAATCTCTTTAAAATGCTCACCGGCATAGCTTTCCGTAATTGTTCTGATTATCGGAATACCTCCGCCTACACTTGCCTCAAAGAAGAAGTTTACATTTTTTTCTCTTGCAATCTTTAAAAGCTCGGTACCGTGTGCAGCTACCAATGCCTTATTTGATGTGGTTACATGCTTTCCTGAAAGAAGTGCATCTCTTACAAACTCAAATGCAGGAGATGTTCCTCCCATTGTCTCCACTACCACATCTATATCATTATCTTCTATTATTTCCTTTATGTCATGTACAACTAGACTTTCCCACTCGCTGCCCGGAAACTCACGGATATCAAGAATCTTTTTTACCGCTATACCTTCACCTGTCTTTTTCTTTAAAAGAGTATTGTTCTCCTTTATAACTTCATATACACCTGAACCTACTGTTCCAAATCCTAAAATTGCAATATTAAACATATATTACTCCCTAGCTAAAATTTTTATATCAAAGATGCCTTCCAAACTTCTGATTTCATATACCAGCTTAGACAAGTCTCCGGTATCCTTCAAAATCTCTATAGACAAAGAAATAGTTGCCACACCGCTTACCGGTATAGTTTGATGTATTGTCAAAATATTGGCATGATATTTTGCAACTACTGCCAAAAGCTCCGATAAAAGACCCGGTTCATCCGATATCTGAATTGAAAGGGTAATATTCCTTCCCTTTGAAGAATCATCAAACGGAAATATATCATCCTTATATTTATAAAATGAGCTCCTGCTTATACCACATTTATCTGTGGCTTCTTTTACAGTCATCATCTTATCCGCTGTCAGCAGTCTTTTCGCCTCAACCACTTTTATAAGTACCTCAGGCACCGCCTTGTCTTTTACCACATAATATTTGACATTCTGTTCCATGTTCGCCTCTAAAATACATCTGTTCGTCTACCGCACAATGATAGCATACAGGATTTTAAATTGCAAGTAAAAATCAGTTACGGCATCCGATTTACGACACAAAAAAGAGGCCGAATACACAGCCTCTAAAAAAATTTATGCTAAATGCTTCTTAAGTTCGTCAGCTATTTTGCTCTCAAGTTCTCTTGCACTTGACTCATTTTCACCGGTTATTGCAAGGTATAATTTAAGCTTAGGCTCGGTTCCTGAAGGTCTTAATACCGCACTTGAATTGCCCTCAAGCATATACTTGATAACATTTGACTTTGGAAGCTTTATCTCCTCCTTGGCACCTGTTTTCAGTGTAGTCTGAGTGGAAGTCTCATAATCTCTTACCTCAAGCACCTTCACACCTGCAATCTCACTTGGAGTATTGTTTCTGAAGCTGTCCATTATCTCATTCATCTTATTCATACCGCTCTCGCCTTCAAACTCAAATGAATAAAGTGTATTCAGATAATAGCCGTACTTCTTATAAAGTCCCTCAAGTACCTCAAGCAGTGACTTTCCTTCAGCCTTGTAGTATGCAAACATCTGTGCAATCAGATATGAGCCGTTTACGGCATCCTTATCTCTTACATAGCTTCCTGAAAGGTAACCGTAGCTCTCCTCAAATCCGAGAAGATATCTGTCAACCTCACTGTCCTTTTCAAGACCTGCAATCTGATCTCCTATATACTTAAATCCTGTAAGTACATCTCTGGTCTCAATGCCGTAGTCGTCAGCCACTCTCTTTGCAAGATCCGTGGTAACTATGGTCTTTACAAGTACAGGCTTCTTAGGCATTATACCCATAGCAATCTTTCTCTTTGCAATAAAGTCTGTAAGAAGTACACCTACCTCATTACCTGAGAAAAGTCTGAAGTCGTCGCCCTGCTTTACGGCAATACCCACTCTGTCACAGTCCGGGTCTGTAGCTATAAGTATATCGGCACCCACATCCTTTGCAACCTTAAGACCTACCTCAAGTGCCTGTCTTATCTCAGGGTTAGGATATGGACAGGTAGGGAAATCACCGTTTGGAGTAGCCTGCTCTTTAACCACCTCGATATTTGTGAAGCCGTTTTTCTTAAGACAGGTTGTAACACATCTGAGTCCCGTTCCGTACAGCGGTGTATAAGCAATCTTTACGTCCTTATTTACATCATCACCTATGAAAGTCTGTGTTGAAACCGCATCTATGAACTCGTTAAAAGTATTCTCACTTATATACTCTATAATACCTGTCTCAAGTCCTTCTTTGAAGTCCACAATCTTGTAATCGGAGAATGTATCCACACTGTTTATCTCATCAAGTATTCTGTCTGCCGCCTCATTGGCTATCTGACATCCGTCCGCACCATAAACCTTATATCCGTTGTATTTTGCAGGATTGTGGCTGGCTGTTACCATTATACCGCCGTCACATCCGAGCTCTCTTACCGCAAAAGAAAGTGCAGGTGTAGGCATAAGCTCTTTCCAGATATATACCTTGATTCCCGCTCCTGCAAATATTCCTGCCGCCCATTTTGCAAAAAGCTCCGAATTATGTCTGCTGTCATATGATATGGCAATCTTAGGAGTCTTTGATATGGAATTTATATAGTTTGCCAACCCTCTGCTGGCTTTACCTACAGTATAGATATTCATTCTGTTACTTCCGACACCCAGTACGCCTCTTAAACCTCCTGTACCGAAAGCAAGCTCCTTATAGAATCTGTCGTTGATAGCGTCTTCATCGCTCTCGATAGCCGCAAGCTCCGCTACAAGATTTTCATCCTTAAGTTTTGCACTCTTCCAAGTCTCATAAGTTTTTTTTGTAAGTTCGTTCATAATGCTCCTTTCATAGGGAATATATGTTACCCGATTGCTGCACATTTTGCACTCACAATCCTTGTACCATCATACCAAATTTCATGGTTATTTTCCAGCATGTTTCGTACTTTCTCTGCCGTAATAGAAAATATATTGCTGAATAACTCCGGCGTAACCGTCATAGAGTTTTAGCGGAAATTCTCCGTCATAATGCTCATCAATCATTCTCTTTATCCAAACGTCAATAGGAAAAGCCGCAATCCTGTGATATCCGAAAAGTGCCACACAGTTTGCAACCTTAATGCCCACTCCCTTAAGGCTCATAAGTGCCGCCAAAAGCTCATTGTCATCAAGCACACTTAGCGCTTCAAGGTCAATATCTCCTCTGTATACAGACTTTGCGCTCGCCTCTATATAAGGGCTTCTGTACCCCAGTGAACAGGCATTCAAATCGTCAATACTTGCATCTGCCAGTGCCTTAGGTGTAGGGAAGGCAAAAAACTCACTGTTTTTATCAATATTTTTTATAAAGTCAGGTACTTTCATATCTATCTTTTTGCCGTAGGTTTTTGCAAGTTTTTCGATAGATGATTTTATCGCAGGTATACTCTTTCTTTGTGAAATAATAAAGGATATAAGCATCTCCCACTTGTCCTGATTAAGTATCCTGATGCCGTAAGAGTACCTGGCGGCATTTATCAAAAACAAATCATCTGCAGGAATGTTCTTTTCAAAATCACTGTAGTCAAGCCTTAAATCAAAGTAGTCAATCCAAAACTCTTCAAACTCGGACTCGCTGCATGAGAGTATGTATCCGTCACCATCCTCTTTTATAAACAAAAGCTTATCCCCTGCCACAAGGCTGTATTCATCGTCATAAACATTAAATCTAAATATCTGTCCGCTCTCTGCGATCTTTTTCATATCCAGATACGGGTATTGTATTCTAAACATATTCATCAATTCTTTCTTTAAAATCTGTTGGCAACTCACATTCAAGGTATAAATTTTCACCTGTTATCGGGTGTATGAAAGAAAGGCTCTTTGAATGCAGAAGCGGCCTCACATTCTCCTTATCATAATACCTTTCATTATACAAATAATCTCCTACAAGCGGATGCCCTATATAACTCATATGAACTCTTATCTGATGTGTCCTGCCGGTATCAAGCCTAAGCTCTATCAAGGAAGCTCCTCTAAGTCTTTTTAAGACCTTGTAATGAGTGATTGCCCTCTGACCTCCCTTGCTTACTCTACGCTTTATAAGTGTATCATCCTCTCTGGCTATAGGGGCATCAACAGTTCCGCTTTCTTTAAGGCTGCCGTCATCTTCAACTATTGCATTGTATACTCTTTTTATCTCACGTCTTTGCATGGAGACATTCAATATGCCTGCACTTAAAAAATGCTTTGCCACGACAGTAAGCCCTGTAGTATCCCTGTCAAGCCTGTTTATACATCTGAAGACAAAGTTTTTATTCCTGTAGCAGTACATCAAAGCATTTGCCATAGAGTTTTCATAGTTGTTGAGGCTCGGATGTATAGGCATATCACTCGGTTTATTTACCACCACTATATCCTCATCCTCATATTTTATATCAAGCTTTATAAAAACAGGCAATATGTTTTCACTCTTTTTATATTCACATACACGAACAAGAAGCCGGTCAAATCTTGCCGGCTTCTGATTCATATACGCCCAGGTTCCATTGAGCACTATACCGTTTTCATATTTTTTAAGCTCCAATATATTGGAGGAGGTATATCCCTTACTCTTTAAAAAGTCCGATATACTGTTATAGTCTTTATCTATTATATACAGAATCTGTCTTTCCATTACTTCATCATCTTCTTTATGGTATTTGACAGCTCGACTATCTTTTCCTTTCTCTCCTCGTCACTGCCTGTAGCGGCGGCATCAAGAATGCATCCTTCTATATGGCCTTCAATGATGGTACGGTTCACTCTCTCCAAAAGAGCTCTGGTGGCAAGGACCTGATTGGATATGTCGATACAATATCTGTCCTCTTCCACCATCTTTATGATTCCCTCAAGCTGTCCTTTTGCAGTTTTCAATTGTCTCAGAACAGTCTTAGAGTCGGCTCTCATTATACCACCTCATAACCTGCGTCAGTGATAGCCTTCTTTACCTTCTCAAGGTCTGTACCTTCGGCGTACTCTATTGTAACATTTTTCTCATCCAAATTCACTATTGAATTGCTTACACCCTCTACGGCCTTTGTTACCTTCTCAACTGTTGCCTTACAATGTCCGCACATCATTCCGTTTACATTAATTACTGTTGTCATGGTTTTTCCCTCTTTCTTTTTTTCATTATTTTCAATGAGAACTATCTCATCATTGCCTGATTTATTATTTTTTATATTCTTCGGCTTAAAACCGCGAAGTCTAAGTGCGTTGCTTACCACACATACACTGCTCATTCCCATAGCTGCAGCACCGAACATCGGACTGAGCTTCCATCCGAGGCTTAGATAAAATACACCTGCCGCAAGCGGTATTCCTACAGAGTTATAAAAGAACGCCCAGAAAAGGTTCTGCTTTATATTCCTTATAACCGCCTTGCTGAGGTCGATAGCTGTAGCCACATCCTTTAGTGAGCTGTGCATAAGTACTATATCCGCACTTTCTATAGCCACATCGGTTCCGGCACCTATTGCAATACCTACATCCGCTCTTGCAAGTGCAGGTGAATCATTGATACCGTCACCTACCATTGCCACCTTATGTCCGGCCTCCATAAGCTTTCTTACATGCTCTTCCTTATCTGTAGGGAGTACTTCGGCTATTACCTTGTTGATACCTGCCTGCTTTGCAATAGCTGTTGCTGTATTCTTGTGATCACCCGTTAAGAGTACCACATCTATATCTCTTGCCTTCAGAGCCTCTATAGCCTCTTTACTGTCATCCTTTATTGTATCCGCTACCGCAATGATTCCTATAAGCTTGTCATCCGCCATAAAATACATCGGAGTCTTGCCCTGTGATGCCAGCTCATTGCCCTTATCAAATACCGAATCAAATCCTGAGTTGTTTCCGACAGCTTCTCTTATTGCCTGTTCATTTCCGGCTACAATCTTTTTGCCGTCAATATCGGCTCTGATACCTCTTCCCGACTGTGCGGTGAAGTTTTCAGGGGATGAGAATGTCAAATTCTCTTCTTTAGCCTTTTCCACAATAGCTTCAGCAAGCGGATGCTCAGAAGCACTCTCCACACTTGCAGCAAGTTTTAAAAACTCATTATCATCTATATCAAATCCTATAATGTCGGTAACTACAGGTTTACCCTTGGTAACCGTACCTGTCTTATCAAGTACTACCGTATCAATACTGTGAGTTGTCTCAAGCGCATCCGCAGACTTTATAAGTATACCGTTTTCAGCACCCTTTCCCGTACCTACCATTATTGCTACAGGAGTTGCAAGTCCCAGTGAACATGGGCATGATATAACAAGTACAGCTATAGCACGATTGAGTGCGAATGAGAAATCATATCCGAGTACAAGCCATACAATAAATGTTACCAAAGCAATTCCCATTACTACAGGTACGAATACACCTGCGACCTTATCAGCCATCTTGGCAATAGGCGCCTTTGATGATGAAGCTTCCTCCACTAAGGCGATAATCCTTGAAATAGCGGTATCCTCGCCTACTTCTGAAGCCTTTATCTTTACACTTCCATTTTTGTTGATTGTGGCACCTATCAGCTTGTCACCCTTATCCTTTTGAACCGGGATACTCTCACCTGTGATGGCACTCTCGTCAACACTGGTGCTTCCTTCTATGATAATACCGTCTACAGGGATACTCTCACCCGGTCTTATTACTACTATATCTCCTACTCTTACGTCCTCAGTTAGAATATTTTCTTCCACACCGTCTCTTATTACATTGGCTCTCTTAGGTGAAAGATCCACAAGCTTTGAAATGGCGTCTGTAGTTCTTGCCTTTGAACCTGTCTCAAAGAACTTACCTAAAGTAATAAGTGTAAGTATCATGGAAACCGACTCAAAATAAAGATTTTTTCTGTACTCCGCCACGGTATTCATATCACCGTTACTTAACGCATATCCCATAACATATATTGCTATAACACCATATATAAAAGCCGCTATAGTGCCTACCGCAACCAATGTATCCATATTCGGGGAAAGATGGCTAAGTGACTTAAAACCGCTGATATAATACTTTCTGTTTACATACATTACAGGAAGCACCAATAAAAGCTGTGTCAGCGCAAATCCTACCGGATTACCCGCTCCCGATAAAAAGTTCGGCAGCGGAAGCCCTATCATACTTCCCATACTGAAATACATCAATATGGCAAGGAAGATAACAGATACCTTCAATCTGAACTTCATGGAACTAATCGCATCATCATTTGTCTTTTTGATGCTCTTTTCCTTTGCCTTTTCCTTTGTATCACCTGCAAGTGAAGCACCGTAACCTGCATTCACTATACTCTTTATTATATCATCCGGACTGAGCTTCTTCTCATCGTATTCAACCTGCATAGAGTTGGTCAAAAGATTCACGGAAGCTTTATCCATACCTGCAAGCTTACTTACCGTCTTTTCCACCTTTGCGGAACAGGCGGCACAGCTCATTCCTGTGACATTGTACTTTTCCTTTGTCATATATCTCCTTCCCAAATATATCATCTGCACTCTTAAAGTGCTCAAAACAACATAATATTTGACTTTACACCTTCACGGGATGTAAACCGAAAAATCCTACTTAACAGCGTTTCCGGTTTTTCACACACCCCCACGGGGTATATGTATAGTACAACATTTATTATGCTCTTGTCAACCGAAAATCTACAATTTCTTAAAGTTAAATTGCATTATAGCAAAAAAAGCCTTACAAAACGGCTTTTTTGCTTTATTCTTCTTGACAAATGGCCTTAAACAGACTATAAAATTTATGTTATGAGTGGTGTTATGCCTCATAATAATTGCCGATTTTATTCGGCGACACTATTTTATTATAATGTTTTTTCAAGCATTATTTTTAGGAGGAAAAAATGAATAGAACAGAGTTAATCGATGCTATGGCTAAGAAGATGGGCGATTCCGCTACAAAGAAGGAAGCTGAAGCAGCTCTTAAGGCTTTTGTAGACGTTGTTACAGAAGAGCTTGCAAAGAAGGAAAAGATCCAGCTTGTTGGTTTCGGAACATTTGAGACATCTGTAAGACCTGAGAGAGAGGGTAGAAACCCTAGAACCGGTGAAACAATGAAGATCGCTGAGAGCGTAGTTCCTAAGTTCAAGCCGGGTAAGGCACTAAAGGATGCTGTTAATAACTAATGCGTATTGACAAATTTTTAAAAGTTTCAAGAATAATAAAAAGACGCACAATAGCCAATGAAGCATGTGATGCAGGCAGAGTCCTTATAAACGACAAAGTAATCAAAGCATCTGCTGAAGTAAAAGTTGGAGATATTGTAGAAGTATTATTCGGTGGTAAGTCTGTAAAGGTAGAGGTTCTTTCACTGAAGGAAACTACCAAAAAAGATGAGGCACAGGAATTATTTAAATATCTTTAGTAAATAGCCGGCTTGTCCGGCACAGACAATGCCGTATGGGTTTTACCAAACGGCATTTTTATTTTATATAACAATAAATTTATTTTAGGAAGAAATATTATGTGGATTGCAGATAATTGGAAGGACTATGAAATACTGGATACTTCAAACGGCGAAAAGCTTGAAAGGTGGGGAGATTATATACTTGTAAGACCGGACCCTCAGGTACTTTGGAATACGGAACATGAACACCCTTCATGGAAAAAGAAAAACGGTCACTACCACAGAAGTAAGGCCGGCGGCGGACATTGGGAATTTTTCAATCTTCCGAACACATGGAGTATCGACTATGAACTTCCTTCATCAAAGATAACCTTTAATCTGAAACCTTTTACATTCAAGCATACAGGCGTTTTCCCTGAACAGGCAACCAACTGGGACTTCAGCTACAACATGATAAAAAACGCAGGCAGAGAGATAAAAGTGCTCAATCTGTTTGCATATACAGGCGGAGCCACATTGGCTGCAGCCGCTGCCGGAGCATCGGTCACACATGTGGATGCAAGCAAGGGCATGGTAGGTTGGGCAAAGGAAAATATGATAAGCTCCAATCTTTCAAATGCTCCTATCAGATGGCTTGTGGACGACTGTATCAAGTTCGTTCAAAGAGAAATAAGACGCGGCAACACTTATGACGCTATAATAATGGATCCGCCGTCATACGGCAGAGGTCCAAAGGGTGAGATATGGAAGATTGAGGACTCAATATATGACTTTATAAAACTTACTACAAAACTTTTAAGTAAAGACCCTCTATTCTTTCTTATAAACTCATATACCACAGGACTTGCGCCGGGTGTACTTACATATATGATGCAAAAATCACTCAAAGAAAATCATCTTCCGAAAGCGCATATTGAAGCCATGGAGATAGGACTTCGTGTAAACAAATCCGAATATATATTGCCATGCGGTGCCAGCGCCAGATGCACCTGGTAATATTGCAGATAAAAAAGGGGCTGTTATGATAGCCCCTTTAAAATTTATTTCATATCTTTTATTATCTTTTCTACGGCGTCAAGTAAATCCTTCGCCTCGATATCACAGCTTCTGTCATATTTGCCGTCATTTCCTGCAAATCCTGTATCCACAAGCACAGACTTAACACCTGCGTTTCTTGCCAATTCAAGATCCATTGTAGAATCTCCAACCATATATGACTTGGACAAATCAATATTGTACTTATCTACCGCCTCATCTATCATACCGGTCTTAGGCTTTCTGCACTCACAGTCAAACTTAAGCTCAGGTACCTCTCCTTCAAATCCCTTATCAGGATGATGCGGGCAATAGAAAATATCATCCACAAAAGCTCCCTTTTCACCCAGAAGAGTCTTTAACTTGTTGTGAATATTGTGAAGTTCCTCAAAACTGCATTCACCTCTTGCAATCACAGGCTGGTTTGTGATAACTATCGCCAATGCACCGCTCTTATTGATAGCCTTTATGGCCTCAATTGTTCCCGGAATCAACTCAAGGTCATCGGCATTTGAGATAAATCCCTTTGAAACATTCATAGTGCCGTCTCTGTCAAGGAATATGGCTCTTTGTCTGTTCTTAAGATTTTTGGAGGCAATAAGGCCGTTTTTAAGTTCTTCCACAGTAGCATTGATTCTGTCTACAGTACCAACATCCTTCACATACTCAGGTGAATGATAGGCATAGATATTTGCTCCGTTTTTTACCTGATTTGCCAAGATATCCTTTTCAAAGTCAATCTTTACAGGCTCACCTACAAGTTCAAGCAACTCTCTGTTTATAACGTACATACCGGCATTGACCATATTGTCATACCAGTAATCTCTTACATTATTCTTTGAGTCAAATCCTATAACCTTACCGTTATCATCAGTCTGTATAAGATCCGAGTCATAAGGATGTCCGTTCGGATGTGCCAACAATGTTGTAAGTGCGGCATTTTTGAAATGGAAGTCCTCCATCCTGTCAAAATCAATATCAAAGAATACATCACCGAATACAAGCAAAAAATCCTTTGCATCTGTCTTATCCTTCAGATAGTAGAATGCACCTGCAGTACCAAGAGGCTCTTTTTCTACAATGTAGTCGATATCAACACCGAAATCCTTGCCGTCCTTAAAGTGATCCATAATCTTTTCACCCAAATGTCCGACAATCATTATAATCTTTTTTATACCGTATTCTTTCAGCGCTTCAACCTGATACTCAAGCAACGGCTTACCGTCTACCGGCACCATGGGCTTCGGAATCTCGTCATTAGTTATACTGCGAAGTCTGCTGCCCTTTCCCCCTGCCATAATAACCGCAACATCTATTTTTTTCATTTATTCAACCTCTCTACAACCTCTTCAAATGTAGGGATACTTACAATACCGCCTCTTTTTTCCACACACAGACTTGCAACCGCATTTCCGTATCTTGCAATATCATACATCTGACTTGTGGTAATATCGTCCAGGCTAACATCTTCACTCAAAAATCTTGCCAAGAGTCCGCCCCAGAAAGAATCTCCGGCACCTGTGGTGTCGACAACCGTACTCTTAAATCCCGGCACCTCAACATATCCTGAAGCCGATACCACAAGAGCACCCTTAGCTCCAAGAGTCACTACGGCAAGCTTTACTCCGTTTTCTATCAGATACTTTCCTGCCTCAAGCGGATCGCTATACGGTGTCAAAAGTGCTGTCTCCTCATCTGATATCTTCATCATATCTGCAAACTGTACCATAAGTCTCATCATCTCCATGGCCTTGTCCACACTCTCCCAAAGCGGAGCACGGTAGTTCGGGTCATAGGATATAATGGCACCTGCGTCCTTTGCAATCTTTACAGCTTCAAATGTGGCAGTTCTTGCAGGCTCATCCGTAAGTGAAAGTGAACCCACATGGAAAATCTTTGTATCTGCAAGCATATCCTTATTTATCTCATCTATGGAAAGCCTTGTATCAGCTCCCGGCTTTCTTGCAAAAGAAAATCCCCTGTCTCCCGTTATAGAAAGGCTTACAAATGCAAGAGTTGTAAAGACTGAAGGGTCTGTAATCAAACCGCTTGTATCAATAGGTATACCCTCCAATGTACTTCTCAAAAAATCTCCGTGCATATCCGCACCTATCTTTCCGATAAACGCCGTCTTAAGACCCGATCTTGATACCGCGGTCAGCATATTCGCAGGCGCACCGCCCGGATTTTGCTCAAAAAGCTTCATTCCTGCAGGTGAAAGACCTGCCGGTGTAAAATCAATCAACAGCTCGCCCAATGCAACTACATCCCAATTCTTCATCACATAACTCCATTCTTTTATTACACTTCAAAAGCTCAATTAAAGACTGATAACTCCCAAAGTGTTGAGTATGGCGCTAACCAATATAATAATCAAAAATACCGGTGCAAACACTCTCATTACTATATTATACATACTTTTTCTCTTAAATGCAGAAGAATATGATATTTCCTCCGCAATTTTTTTCAATGTGATAATCCTTACCACGAGATAGCAGGTGGCAAGCGCCGCTATCGGCATCATTATAGAGTTGGTAAGGAAATCAAGGAAATCCAAAATAGGCATTTTAAAAATCTTTACAAAATCAAGTATACCGTAACCTGCCGCAGATGAGCCGCCTACAAATACCATTATTACAGCCATCAAAATGACGGATTTGTTTCTGCTTAAGTTAAGCTCATCACAGAATGTGGAAATACTCGTCTCCACAAGTGAAATGGCACTGGTAAGAGCCGCCAAAAGCACAAGTAAGAAAAATCCTATACCTGCAATCCTTCCTGCACCCATACTCTCAAACACCTTAGGCAGTGTAATGAACATAAGTGAAGGTCCCGCCTTAAGTTTATCAGGGTCACCGCCTGAAAAAGCAAATACGGCAGGTATAACCATCAGTCCTGCAAGCACCGCCACACCTGTATCCACCATCTCCACTCTGGAAGTGGAAATCTCAACATCCACATCCTTTGTCAGATATGAACCGTAGGTATACAAAATACCCATCGCGATGGAAAGTGAATAAAACATCTGTCCAAGTGCCGCAACCACAGTCATCAGTGAAAAATTGTGAAAGTTGGGCACAAAGAAATACTTCACACCTGCCATCGCACCCGGTCTTGTAACCGAATACAGAGCTACCACTATCGCAAGTATTATAAGAAGAGGCATCATTATCTTTGATACCCTCTCAATTCCCTGCTCCACACCTCCAAGTATTACCACAAAAGTTGCAAGAGCAAATATCACAAACCAAAAGAAAACCACCTTTGTATTGCCTATGAAACTGCCAAAATATCCGTCTGCTGCAAGTCCATCCACATTGCCCTTTATATACTCCACAAGATATTTTACGACCCAACCGCCTATAACACTGTAGTAAGGCACTATCAGTACCGGTACTATCGCATTTATAAAGCCTCCAACTTTTAAAATCCTGCTGTTTCCAAAATAATTGAAAGCGCCTATAGCACTTCTTTTTGTCATCCTGCCTATGGTAGTCTCGGACATAATCATCGCATACCCGAATGTCAATGTCAGTATCAGATATGTAAGCAAAAACATTCCGCCGCCGTACTTCGCAGCCAAATACGGAAACCTCCAAATATTACCAAGTCCCACCGCAGAGCCTGCAACAGCCAATATATAACCCAGTCCGCCTGAGAAGTTGGCCCTCTTCTCACCTGTATTTTCTATACTCGTCTCTTCCCCGTACTTAAAATCGTCAGTCATATCTCTCCCCTTTACTTTTCTTTGTTAAGACTAACATTTTAATATTCTTTTTACAAGGAAAATTTATTGCAAATTCATTTCAAAACACCGGCAGGTTCACTTCTTTTATCCATATTTTCATATATGTTTTACAAAGATTTTATATAAAACTATCATAATAGAAGCTTCACCTTTAAATCCAAGTGAAGCTTCTTTCAGTATTTTTGTTATTCTACATATTTTTTCAAATATCCGTAGCCCTCTTCGTCCATTTTATCAAACGGAATGAAACGAAGTGCAGCCGAATTGATACAGTATCTTAGACCTCCAAGCTCACTCGGACCGTCATCAAAAACATGGCCCAGATGCGCGTCGGCCGCATTACTTCTGACCTCAATCCTTCTTCTGCCAAGGCTTAAATCCTCGCTGTATTTCACCAAATCCTTTTGTATCGGCTTTGAAAAGCTGGACCATCCACAACCCGACTCAAACTTATCTGTAGAGAAAAACAGCGGCTCACCTGATGTGATGTCCACATAGATACCTCTTTCAAAGTTTGAATTAAACTCATTATCAAAAGGTCTCTCCGTAGCCGCATTCACAGTGACATCATACTGAAGCGGCGTCAAACTCTCCTTAAGTTCATCATCATTTTTTCTTTTATATTTTTCACTTCTTACTATCGGTTCATCCGCCAGACTTAAATTGATGTGACAGTAGCCGTTCGGATTCTTATCCAGATAGTCCTGATGGTACTCCTCCGCACTGTAGAAGTTTTCTATCGGCAGCACTTCAACCGCAATCTTTTCATTGTACTTTCTTTGTTCTCTTTCTATAGCGGCCTTTATCACAGGCAGCTGACTCTCATCCGTATAATATATTCCGGTTCTGTACTGTGTACCCACATCATTGCCCTGCTTATTCACGCTGACAGGATCAATTATCCTGAAATAATATATAAGCAAATCTTCAAGACTGATAACCTCATCATCAAAATCCACCTTCACAGTCTCCGCATGCCCCGTATCATGTCGGCACACGTCCTCATAACTTGGATTCTCGGTCCTACCGTTGGCATATCCGCAGGTAGTACCCTCGACACCCTCAATTCTTTTAAAGTAGCCTTCCACGCCCCAAAAGCAACCGCCGGCTAAAAACACTTCTTTTACCATATACTACCTCCTCATAAAATATCTTTAATAATTGTATCACTATTTCACGCATTTGCAATTATATTTTTTACAATCTTTTCTGTTTAAAAAAGGATAAACCTATAAAAGCTTATCCAAAGTAGTCGTCTGTAATTCTCTGTTAAGTGAGCTCTGTATCCTGTTGAATTCCTTGTTCAAAATACATTCTCCACATCTGTTGTTTATACAGTCATATCCTTCTCTGACACATTCCGTTATACTCATATCTTCACCCAATGCAACACAAATATCATACAGTGTCGTATTGGCTAAATCACATTTTAAGTAGTAGCCTCCGTTGACTCCTCTCATACTCCCTATAAGTTTTGACTTCAGTAAACTGTTCAGTACCTTATATGTAATGGCCTGCGGTAAATGCTCCTTCTTTGCAACCCCAGATGCGGAAACCTTTGTACCGTCTTTTAACGCCCTTACCACTCTTACTGCATAGTCCATTTCTCTAGTAATCAGCATTCGTCCCCCTAAATATAATCGGTGTAAAATCTATTCTAATACATAAATACTAGCATAAAGCCATTTATTTTTCTATTATTTTTTATAAATTTTTATGTTTATAGTAAAGAATTGTAAAAAAAGCCGATACCCTTTCGGATACCGACTTATATTTATTTACTGTAGCTTGGCATTGTTTATAGCATCTGTAATTCCTTTAGATGTTACGGATGCGCCTGAAACATTGTCAACTTCGAACTTACCGCTCTTTTGCATACCTTTTTTGATCTTGTTGATAGCTTTACCGCCTATTTCGGTTGTCTCCTTAGGACCTGAAATCTCCAGGTCGTTTACTATACCCTTTTTGACTGTGAATGTAACTTCTATATCACCTCCGAAGCCCTTCGCACTGCCCTTATATGAGCCGTCCTTAAGCTTGGTCTTTATATCCTTGGCTACAAAGTTTGCATCTTCAGTCTGTGCCGTGATAGTTCTCTCAGTGTTTCCACCGTTGTCAAGCACATACTTGTTTGCACTGTCACCTGCGATTCTGCCGAATACTACTATATCTGTAACAGCGTTTCCACCAAGTCTGTTGGCACCGTGTACTCCACCTACGACCTCACCTGCTGCAAAGAATCCCGGAATGACACTTCCGTCTTCCTTAAGCACCTGAGTTTCCTTATTTATCTTTACACCGCCCATAGTATGATGCACAGCAGGCTTTGCCTTACCTGCAAAATACGGCGGCTTTGTTAAAGGCACTTCCATACTCTTTCTGCCGAACTCACTGTCCTTACCTACAGCCTGCATTGCCGCATACTCCTGCATAGTGGCTACAAAATTAGCTTCATTAACACCTGTCTTTTGAGCCAGCTCTTCAATGCTGTTTGCCTCTACAATGATCCCCTCATTGATATACTTTTCTATAGCGGAAAGTGACTCTCTGACAGCCGTATCAAATACAAGCCAGCTCTCACCGTTTTGCTGAGCCATGATAGCTGCTGAAACAACATCTCTTGTATCAAGCTCATTGACAAAACGCTTTCCGTCATCATTTACAAGTATTGCACCGTTACCGCGCACACCCTCAGTGTACATAGTTGCAGTGTCAGGATTTACAGTCGGATGTGTCTGAATCTGTTCGATATCTGTAAGTCCCGCTCCAAGCTCGGTTGCCATCTCAATACCGTCACCTGTTGCACCCACATGATTGGTGGTAATAAATCCTTCAAGCTGTGGTGCATACTTTGCAACCATCTGAGGATTTGCACCGAAACCTCCTGTAGCAAGCACTACCACTTTTGTATTTATAACAAAGACTCCGTTATCATCTTCCGCCTCTACACCTGTTATCTTGCCGTCCTTATCTGCAAAGATTTTGGTTGCCTTAGTCTCCAACAAAACAGGTACACCCAGTTCATCAAGTTTTGCATTAAGTGTCTTTACAAGCATCGGTCCTACAGCGGATGTATCACTCGGTCTGTGTATTCTCTTAACGCTTGCACCGCCGAACTGTCCCACTACTGAAAGGTCGCCGCCTATAGAATTAACCCAATCTACAGCCGATGCGGAATTTTCCACCAAAGTCCTTACAAGTTCAGGGTCGTTCAGATTCTTTCCGCCCTTCATAGTATCCTGATAGAAAAGTTCATTGCTGTCTTCTATACCGTCTCTCTTCTGATACTGAGTCTCTGAAGCGTTCAATCCGCCTGTAGCTCTTACACTATTACCGCCTGTAATAGGCATTTTCTCCAATATAACCACATTTGTGGCGCCTTTTTGTGCAGCCTCTATTGCAGCACTCATTCCCGCACCTCCGGCACCTATTACTACAATATCTGCCGACTGCGGTTTCCTTTCACCCTTTACCTCTTTGCCTTGAGCTTTCAGCAAAGCTTTCTTCAGTGCATGCTTTAATCCGCTTGATGTAATCGTCGCACCGCTGACAGAATCAAACTCCGTATCTAAATTTGCCTTCATCTTATCATTCAGCTTTTCTATGGCGGCTCCACCTATATCCGGAGTCTCACTTTTTCCTTCAAATGAAATATTTTCAATTCCGTTGTCTCCCACTACCACTGTGGCTCTTACATTGCCGCCAAAACCTTTATCTGCGGCTGAATATGTACCTGCAATATACTTCGTATTGTCTTTTATGTACTTTCTTACACCGTCAGTAACAGGGAAAGCTATTATAATAGTAATAACAGCAGCCAATACCATCAAAAAGAGCCCAACTATATTGCCCTTGTTCTTATTTGTTGGTTGCTTACCCATCCATTTCCTCCTTGAAACTCTCAAAATTACTCTGATATTATAAAAGAAAGTTAAAAAACTATCAATAAATATTTTTAATAAAATATAATATCGGCTTTTATTTTATTTTTTAGGTGCTATAATAGATTTTATACAATTAAATATCGCAGTGATATTTATTCTTTCAGTAAGGAGGCAATATGAAAAATATAACAGTTGCAGGTGGCGGTGTACTTGGCTCACAGATAGCATTTCAGACCGCTTTTTGCGGATTTGACGTAAAGATATGGCTTAGAAGTGAAGAGTCCATAGGAAGAACAAAGCCTAAGTTGGAAAGATTATATAATATCTATAAGACAACACTTAATGAGGCAAAGAAAGAGCTCGGCACGGGAAAGGTATTTCCAAGAGGTTTAATCACAGATTCCTCTAAAATTAATGAATCAGACATAGACAGACTTTTGGCAGCTGTCGATAAGGCTTATAATGAGATAAAACTTACTACAAGCCTTGAAGAAGCTTGCAAGGATGCCGACCTTATAATCGAGAGTATGGCTGAAAATCCTGAAGCCAAGGTTGCATTCTATAAGTCTCTTGATCCACATCTTGAAGCAAAGACTATAGTTGCCACCAACTCTTCAAGTATGGTTCCAAGTCAATTCCGTGAATATCTGAGCAGGCCGCAACAGTATCTTGCAATTCACTTTGCAAACAATATCTGGATCAGCAATACTGCCGAAATAATGGGACACAGCACCACATCAAAGGATGCTTATGAGGCTGTAGCCAAGTTTGCTTCAGATATTAAGATGATTCCTCTTCGTCTTAAGAAGGAGCAGCCCGGATATATACTGAACTCAATGCTTATACCTTTCCTTAATGCAGGTCAGATGTTGCTTGCAAATGAGGTGGCAGACCCTGCTACCATCGACCTAACATGGAGACTCGGTACAGGCTCACCATACGGTCCGTTCCAAATCCTTGATATTGTAGGCCTTAACACAGCCCTTAATATAGTATCAAACAATCCGCTCTCAAAAGACCCGACTACCGTACAGGGCAAGATAAAAGCAATCCTTGAAAAGTATATTGCCGAAGGCAAAACCGGAGTGAATTCAGGGGAAGGATTCTATAAGTATAATTAAAAATAGGGGGCGTAAGCCCCCTGAACGGTTCATTAATTTAAATTGATATAGTTCATCTTTTCAAGAATTGCCTTTTTTACCGTGTCTGTCAAATAAGCTGAGTTTAAATTCTTTTTCTTATATGCCAAGTAGCTGTCTTTTGTCATATCTATTAAAACAGCAGTGAAAAATCTCTCCCAGCTGAAATACTCTTTAGATTCTATAAAATCTGAAGGACTCTCCAATATACTATTCAACATAGAATTTCTTACTATTCCGGATAACAGCACTAACCATTCAAATGATTCGGGTAAATATATTGCTATTCCTTTCTTCTCACTTATCAGCTCTGTTACTCTGTGCATTTCCGAACCGAATGCTGCACCATCTACTATTACAAGAGTATTTTCATTACCGTGCGAATTCAAATACTGAAAAATGTTCGATTTACCGTTTAAACTTTCACATCTTAAATGTGCGTCATCACATATGTTTTTAAAAAACTGGTACCCTGAATTACTGTCTTCAGTCACAACAATATCAGGATTTATTGACCCTTTATATATATCCGCGCCATAGATTCTGTAAAACTCATTAAACTTCTGTTCAAGCCTTCCATACTTTCCTGAAGTTTTTATACCATATATCTCCTCTACACTATATGGTAGAGCAGGCAATGACTCCCTGGTTACAATAACATAATAATTATCTGTGTTTTGAATAAACTTTGAAAACTCTATTGTTTTTATGAATTCATTTCCTTCATCAATAAATACTATACTGTCTGAAACAGCTGCCAGCTGTTCCTTCCACAATGTACCGTCAAGTACAAAACATTTTTTATCACATACCAAATCAACGGCTGCTCCGGAAGGATTGTTTACCGCTTCCCTAATCATATCAACTAATGTAGTCTTACCGGTCGCGCTGTCTCCTTGGATAATTGTTATATTTCTCCTTATCTCAAAGTCGTATTTCAGACGCTTTGTAGAAACAATAACTCTATGCTTTCCTTTCATAATATCACATCTTTTCTATACAAATTCGCCTGCTATACTTACAAGTTCCATTTTTGTATGTACTATTTGGTTTGTGTTCAATATCAATATATCAAATCCTTCTTTACCGAAGTCCATCAAATGGTGCAGATTGATTGTCCTGTCTTCTTTCTCTGCAATCTTTAAAAACCATTTGGCACAATTATCACCACAGGTAGATGCATTAAATATCTTATCTTTTTCAAATTTGACCAAAATTAATGTCTTTACTCCACCTGATAAGCCTGTTGGAGGTATTTTGCCTAATACGGGGCTGTCTATTACTCCACTGTCTAAAACAACCGACTTATCTACATCATAAATCATCTCTTTTACAAACGGGTCCACTATCCAATCATCCTCGTAATCATACTTAAAATAAGATGCCGTATTATAAATAGACTCTTTCATATCTCCGTAAAAAATTTTCAGCATAATCCACCTTCCAAACCTCAAATAATCTAAAACCAATCTCAGTATACAAATTATATCGTCGGAATACAATATTTCAAACCTAAAAAGACTGACGCCCTATGTCTTTCATAAGGTGACAGTCTATTAAATTTACTATCTGAGGTGTGCGCTGCCTGCAGGATACAGACCTGCTTCAGCCAATAAATCTTCCATGGTCTTATAGCCTCTTTCAGCTATTCTTGCTTGGCGTGCCGCATCTTCTTCAGCAATTCTTGCATCTTGGTCAGCCTTTCTAAGCGCTTCATATCTCTCAGCATCGGCATCTATTCCTATCATATCACTGCCGCCACAATTATATGCGTTAGCCTTATTGTATCCGAGACCTTCCAAACTTTTTAAAGTGGCTTCACTTAGAGTCTCCAGATATTCATGTTCTCCACTTCCAAACCTTATTTTATCCATGGATATCTTAATACCTCTGTACATATCTCCGTCAGATAAGTATCTTCCATAAGTACCGCTACCCTTTGTATCATCCAAAAAACCGTAAAGCAATTTATCAGGCATTAAACTAGACTTATTACAAATCAAACCTGTAATCATTTTGCCGTTTGCATCAACATAATAATCATTATCATGATCTATTATATTTGCATTCTTTACAAGTTGACCGTCCTTATAATATCCCCACTGATTGTCGGCACCCAACTTCCAATTATCACAGAATGTCTTTCCGTCATTCAATACGCTGTTATAATCAACATCCGCATATGAACATATGGGCATAGATAACGCCATTATACATACTGCAGCTACCACTTTATTAAGCAATCTTTTCATCTTTTTACTCCTATTAATATAGTCCCCTCATCATATCTTCAGTAACTTGGCTCATATCACCTGAAATGTACGGATGTGTACCGAATCCGCAGCCGTATCCCATAGCATCGGCATATCCTGTTTTACCGTCCATATTTACAATACACCATTGGTGAGTCCACTGATTCGGATTGGCATGTTCCCAATCGTATCCCATAAAATCAAGTACTCTGCCAAGCGCTCTGGCACCGCCTGCACAAGTATATACACCTGCAATAAATACTCCGTAAGGTCCTCTGTAATACTTGTTGGCATCGGTTCCGTATGTGTTATGTAAATTGTATTCTCTATATATTATTGATGCGGCCTTTCTTATCTTAGCCAAATCGGTAGTAAGAGAGTTATCCGATAAAACTCTTGTAGCAATATTCCTTGCTACCGCATCAGCCTGATTTGCCTGCTCCTGTGTACAATATTTATAATAGTCATGCTTTCCGAGGCTGCTTGCGGCTCTCGCTTCATCAAGTGTAACTTGTTTTTGAGATGTTGCCGAACTGTTTCCTGAAATCCACGCTCCGTCTGCGCCTACCTGATATCCATCAGGTGTAGTGGTATTTGTCAACATTCCGCCGTTTGAACCGAGGTAATAGTTACCTACCCAGCAGTTTGACGCCATTTTGCCGCCGTCATCAAAGTAATACCATGTACCCTTGATGTCCTTCCATCCGGTAGTCATAAAGCCGCCTGAATTAAGATAGTACCACGCACCGGAGTCATTAATCCATTCATCCTGTACTGCATACTGATAATCTTTCGTATAGCGCCAGTTTGACCCCTCTTTGTACCATTGACCTGCAAATGCGGTGGAAGCTGTCGATATCGCAGTTGCCACCAATATTGTACCGAAAGCCAATTTTTTCATCACAAAACCTCCTTTAAGTGTTTTATGTGCAGATAGTTAATTAAATATAACTATTGTTTAATATTATCTTAATTATAGATACAAATTTTATTAAAATCAATGCTATATACAAAAAATGATTTACATAAATATTGTTTATGTCGACTTTTTCATTATTACTCAAAAAACCGACGCCCTGTCTAAGGCGTCGGTCATATATTTTAATACTTTGTTTACCCACACATCCCGCAGGCTTCACAGGCACTCTTTGTGACTGCGCAGCCTCCAAGAGCGGTTTCTCTGAGTTCTACAGGCATTCTCTTGCCTACTCTATACATCGTGTCAAGCATCTCATCAAAAGGGATGAGCTGCGTAATACCTGCAAGTGCCATATCTGTTGCCACCAAGGCGTTGGCTACGCCTGAGGCGTTACGGTTTTGACACGGGTACTCTACCAGTCCTCCTACAGGGTCACATACAAGACCCAGCATATTCATAAGGACTGTTGACGCGGCATCAAGGCTCTGCCTCGGTGTACCTCCCATCAGCTCCACGGCACCTGCCGCAGCCATAGCAGAAGCCACTCCCATCTCCGCCTGACAGCCGCCTACAGCACCTGCAACCGTAGCGTTTCTCATTGCAAGATAGCCTATTGCACCTGCAGCAAACAGTGCATCCATTATCTTGTCGTCTGAAAATGAGTACACATCCTGCATTGCCAACAAAAGACCCGGCACTACACCTGATGAACCTGCTGTAGGTGCGGCCACGATAAGTCCCATTGATGCATTGCACTCAAGTACCGCCATGGCATACATCATGCCCCTGCTCAGCACTGAGCTGCTGATGTTTTTCTTTGCCTCTCTGTAATCACTGAGTTTTTTTGCTTCTCCGCCTATCAGACCTCCCATTGATTTCATAGGTGTGTTGATAGGCATTGTTGCGGAATCTCTCATGATTTGAAGGACTCTTTTCATCTTTTCTTTTATCTCTTCTTTTGAGCTTGTACTCTCATCACATTCCCTTTGCTTCATCACCTCGGAAATGGACATTTTATTACTATCACAAAGCTCTAAAAGTTCTTTTGCATTGCTAAAATCCATAATATCTCCTACTGAACTATCATTACCTGTGATATATATTCATTCTTATATAAGTCGTCTTTTACAGTCTTCGGAATAGACTCGTCAGACTCTATAATGGTATAAGCTCTGTTACCCTTTGACTCTCTGTAGAGCTTCATAAATGCGATATTGATATTGTGTTCGCAAAGTATCTTGGTGGTATACGCTATTACTCCCGGTCTGTCCTTATGTACAAGCACCAGAGCACTGTACTCGCCTGAGAAGTCTATATCCACCTCGCCTATCTTTACTATCCTTACCTTTCCGCCGCCAAGTGACTCACCTCTGACCGTTACGCTTCTGCCTTCTTCATCCTCCATACACACATCTACGGTATTCGGATGGATATCGGTCACCTCACTGTTCGGTGTAAACTTATATTCAATACCTCTTTCCTTCGCAATGTTGAATGAGTCACGGATTCTCACATCATCCGTCCCAAATCCCATAAGACCGCCAAGAAGTGCTCTGTCGGTTCCGTGCCCCTTATATGTTTTTGCAAAAGATCCGTACAGAATGAACTCCACTTTTTTCGGCTTACCTCCAAGCATCTTTCTTGCCAAAAAAGCTATCACACATGCCCCCGCTGTATGTGAGCTGCTCGGTCCTATCATGTTGGGACCAAGCACATCAAAAACGCTAATAAACGGCATATCTATCTCCTACTACTTTTTCAATATAAACTTCTGATATATTGTCTCTACAACTACACCTATAGCATTGTCACCTGATACATTACAAGCTGTTCCGAATGAATCCTGTGTAATATAAAGCGCTACCATAAGAGCACATATAGGTCCGTCGGTATTTCCCAAATCTTTTCCGAAAATCATATAAAGGAAAGGAAGTGCAGTCATTATAGAACCTCCCGGCGCTCCCGGAGATGCCACCATTGCAACACCCAAGGTCATGATAAACGGAACTACCGTATGGAAACCTATCGGAATCTCATTCATCAAACATACCGCTGTAGCACATGCAACTATGGTAATCATTGATCCCGCCATATGTATATTTGCACAAAGCGGTACTACGAAGTTTCTTATCTCCTCACTTACACCGTCATTCTTTGCACACTCAAGGTTTACAGGAATTGTGGCTGCAGATGACTGTGTTCCGATAGCTGTTGTATATGCAGGAATCTGATTCTTGATAAGTACAAAAGGATTCTTCTTACTTATTGCACCTGCAACTGCAAACTGGATTGTTATTATAACCAAATGCATTATTATAACAACAAGGAATACTTTCCAAAGGATACCGAGAATAACGAATGTTCTGCCCGACTTTGTCATATCTACAAATGTACCGCAGATAAACAGTGGGAGCAGCGGAATAATTGCCTTATGAAGTACCTTGTCAATAATTGTTGAAAAGTCCTTAAAGCTGTTATAAAGTGTATCTCCTATCTCTTTTCCTCGCATTGCAGACATACATAGTCCAAGTATGAATGCAAGTACCACTGCCGACAATGTATCTATTACAGGTGGAAGTGCTATAGAGAAGAACGAATCAACGGAATTTCCTGCTGTAGCTTCTATCTGCGCAAGTGCATCGGCACTTATAAAGCTTGGAAAAAGAGTTGATGATACAAGATATGAACCTGAACCTGCTACAAGTGTAGAGCCGTATGCAATTAACACCGTAATAAGTAAAAGCTTTCCGGCTCCCTGTGACAAGTCCGCGATACCCATAGTAACATAAGCCAGAATCATAAGCGGAATTACGAACTTAAGGAATGAACCGAAAATTCCCGACAATGTTACTACAAACCTACATACGCTCTCCGGCAAAAACTGTCCGATCAAAATACCTATAACAATGGCTATGATCAGCTTCGGCACCAGGCCGATTTCATGTTTTTTCATTTAATTTTCCCTCCTAAAAACATGTACATACTCATTTCTGTTGTTATTATTTTATCATATTTTTAAGTAAAAATTAACTTAATTATATAAAAGTTAGGGTTTAAAATCATTTAAGTATCTTCTTCATTTGTTGTGCAAAATCTAATTTATAATTAATGTTTCTTTTTGCCTGTTTAATGTATAATATAGGTATCAATCTATATGGAGGGAAAATGAAAAGATTATTTTTATATTTGACAATAGTTGCAATGCCTCTGCTTTTTGCAGGTTGTAAGAAAACTGATACCTCTGATTTAAAAAGTATTATGACAACAGAGGCAAACGGAGCCATGTCTCCTACCACTGTAGCATCAAGCGAAATCAGCTTGGCTAAGGATAACAAAAAGCCTTCAGTCGAAGCTAAAAAAAGCATAACAGAACAGTCACAGAGTTTTTCCAAGGACAAAAGCGAGATATCCTATCCTAAGCTTACAGGAAGTAAGGATGATACTTCTCTTAATACCATGATTTCAGATAATGCAAAGCTTGGATTAAGTACATTTGCAAAAGCACCCGACTCCGATGTAAAGATCAAATACAATATAAAGAATCAGAGCGGCAAGAGAATGAGTATTGTATACACTGGAAAAAGCGGTGACAGCAATATTATTTTTACGAATAATATCGACCTTGAGAGCGGCAAGAGTATCGGCCTTTCAGACTTTGCGGATCCGCTTACAATCGCAAACTATATACTCTCAGACGATGTGGTACTTGAGAACGCTTCCAATGCACAGGCGGCAGGATTTGCCGAGTACAAAAAAACCTTAAGTGTTGACATATTAAAGACTTTACTTGAGGATGCGGACTTCCCGTTGATTAAGGAAAATGATGTAAACGAAGGCTTTCCTAAGGTATTTTCATACGAATCCGGAGGAGATATCTTTATAGCAATACCTGTATCACATGAGCTTGGAGACTATGTTCTTGTAAAGTATTCTCCTGCAACAAAATAATTCTATGTACTTATATGTTTTTTTGAACTATAATAAGGAGAATTAAATTAAAGATTGAGGTGAAAGATGTCAAAAGTTTACATTAATAAGCATCCGTTGGTACAACACAAGATTTCAAGACTTCGCGATAAAAACACAGGAACCAATGAGTTCAGAGCTTTGGTCGGAGAGATTGCAATGCTTATGGGTTATGAAGCGCTAAACGATCTTCCTACAGAGGAGGTTCAGGTGGAGACTCCGCTTGAAACTTGTATGACAGAGGTGATTTCAGGCAGAAAACTGGCTGTTGTTCCTATACTAAGAGCAGGTCTCGGTATGGTAGACGGTATTTTAAATCTTGTTCCGGCTTCAAAAGTAGGACATATAGGACTTTACAGAGATGAACAAACTCACACACCTGTAGAATACTACTGCAAATTGCCTAAGCCTATCGAGGAGAGAATAATAGTTGTTACAGATCCTATGCTTGCAACCGGCGGTTCCGCTATAGACGCCATTACACAGATCAAAAAGCATGGCGGAAAGAAAATCAAGTTTATGTGTATAATCGCCGCTCCTGAGGGACTTAAAGCGTTAGAGGAAGCTCATCCTGATATACAGATTTATGTCGGACATCTTGACAGAGAGCTGAATAAAGATGCTTATATCTGTCCGGGACTTGGAGATGCAGGTGACAGAATATTCGGTACAAAGTAATTTAAGCCGCCGCAAGGCGGCTTTTTTAATTTAAAAAAGGCCTCGGGACAAGCCCGAAGCCTCATAATTATTTGAATAAGATTATCTCTTTACGTTGAATGCCTTGATACCCGGATATACTGCGCTCTCACCAAGTTCTTCTTCGATTCTAAGTAACTGATTGTACTTAGCAACTCTCTCAGATCTTGAAGGTGCACCTGTCTTAATCTGACATGTGTTAAGAGCTACAGCAAGGTCAGCTATAGTTGTATCCTCTGTCTCACCTGATCTGTGTGAAGATATTGCAGTGTAACCTGCCTTATGAGCCATCTTGATAGCCTCAAGAGTCTCTGAAACGGAACCGATCTGGTTAAGCTTGATAAGGATTGAGTTTGCACATCCGTTATCAATACCCTTCTCCAATCTCTCTGTATTTGTAACGAATAAGTCATCACCTACAAGCTGTACTCTTCCGCCAAGTTCCTTTGTAAAGATCTTCCATCCTTCCCAGTCTTCCTCATCAAGACCGTCCTCAAGAGAGATGATAGGATACTTGTCGATAAGCTTCTTCCAATGCTCAACAAGCTCTGCTGATGTGAACTCGGTACCTGCCTTTGGAAGTTTGTACTTTCCTACAGTACCTGTCTTCCACTCACTTGAAGCTGCATCCATAGCGATCATGAAGTCAACACCAGGCTTGTAACCTGCCTTCTCGATTGCCTTAAGGATGAACTCGATAGCTTCCTCGTCACCGCCTGTAAGGTTAGGAGCAAAACCTCCCTCATCACCTACGCTTGTAGCAAGACCTTCTGCCTTTAAAAGTGCTGCCAAGTTGTGGAATACTTCAGCACACCATCTGAGAGCCTCTTTAAAGCTTGGAGCTCCAACAGGCATTATCATGAACTCCTGTACATCTACGTTGTTTGATGCATGAGCACCACCGTTTAAGATGTTCATCATAGGAACAGGAAGTCTGTTTGCGTTAACACCGCCAAGGAATCTGTATAGCGGGATGTCAAGTGAGATAGCTGCAGCTCTTGCACAAGCTATAGATACTGCAAGGATTGCATTTGCACCGAGCTTTGACTTATCCTTTGTACCGTCAGCCTCGATCATAGCCTTATCAACCGCATATGTGTCTGATGCATCCATACCCTCAAGTACATCATTGATAACTGTATTTATATTCTCAACCGCCTTTGAAACACCCTTTCCAAGGTAGCGTGACTTGTCACCGTCTCTAAGCTCAAGTGCCTCAAACTCACCTGTAGATGCACCTGACGGAGCTGTTCCTCTTCCGACTGTTCCGTCTACCAGATAAACCTCTGCCTCTACTGTAGGGTTTCCTCTGGAGTCAAGTATTTCTCTTCCGATTACCTTCTCAATTTCTAAATAGTTCATTGGTAAAACCTCCTTTTGGTCTCATATATCGCTTATCTATATGAAATTAACTGTCTGCGACGATAGTATAATAACACAAATCAAAACATAACTCTATATAATTTTATAGTTTTTTGTTATAATGTGAAAATAATCGTTACCGTATTCATTTAGGAGAGTTTATGTCAGATTTCAAATACAGTGAACAAGTTGATATAGAGAATATCCAAAAGCTTAGAAAGATGCTTTCCGAGTTGCCGGCATTCTTCAAAGATTTCTTTAGAGGCATTGAACCCAGAACCCTTTCAAGAACCAGAATCGCCTACGCATATGATATAAAAGTCTTTTTGGAATTCTTACTGAATGAAAATCCGAGTATCAAAAGTACATACTCCAAAATATCCGATATTCCGCTCTCGGTACTTGAAAATTTGTCGGTCACCGATATAGAGGAATTTATGGAGTATCTTAAGTATCGTGACAGTGAAGGCAGGAAAATCTCCAACAAGGAAAATGCCGTAAAAAGAAAGATATCCACTTTAAAAAGCGTCTTTAAATACTTTTATCGTGTGGAAAAAATCAGTGAAAATATTATGGAAAGGGTACAGCTGCCTAAGCTTCATACTAAGGAAATAATAAGACTTGATATTGATGAAGTCGCTATGATGATTGATGAAGCCGAAAAGGGTGAAGGACTAAGCGACAGGCAAAAAGCTTACCATGAAAAGACCAAGGTCAGAGATGTAGCCCTGCTCTCACTGCTGCTCGGCACCGGTATCAGAGTCTCCGAATGTGTGGGACTGAATATTTCTGATGTGGACTTTAAAAATAACGGAATACTGATACACAGAAAAGGCGGCAAGGAAGTCACAATATATTTCTCGGATGAAGTAAAGGAAGCTCTGCAAAACTACTGTGATGAAAGAGTCCTTATACTTGAAGAAAGCGGACATGAAGGCGCTTTCTTTCTCTCAATGCAGAATAAAAGAATGTCTGTACGCAGTGTCGAAAATCTGGTTAAAAAATACGCGAGGATAATAAGTCCGCTAAAAAAGATTACACCTCACAAGCTGCGCTCCACCTACGGCACCAATCTTTATAAGGAAACCGGTGATATATACCTGGTAGCGGATGTGCTCGGACACAGTGATGTAAACACCACCAAAAAGCACTACGCAGCTATAGAAGATGACAGGCGAAGAAGTGCCAGAAATGCCGTAAAGCTTAGGGAGAGTTGATCTCCCTTTTGCTTATTCTGCTTTATAGCTTACCACTATAAAGCAACCCGGATGTACTTTCTCGGATTCCATTTTGTTCATCCTAAGTACATCTTTCACATACTCCTCATGTGATACGCCTGTGTTGTTGTATTTTCTTGATATACTGTCAAGGCTGTCGCCATACTCGACTTTCACTGTGGTATATCTTATATTCTCTCTATCCATATCGGCTCTTGTGGTATTGGCTCTGCCCAGTAAAAAACTGACTAAAAACAATGTAAAAATAAAAGCTAAAAATAATTTTCTCATATTCCCTCCAAACATTTGTTCTATGTCATAATATTACAATAAGAACATATGTTTGTCAAGAATAAAATCGAACAAATGTTTATCTCATGCTTCTCTTCATTGCTTTTTCTATTTCTCTTTGCTGTGTCTTCTTTGCAAGTGTCTCTCTCTTATCATAGTTTTTCTTACCCTTTGCAAGACCTATTTCCACTTTTACAAGGCTTCCCTTAAGATACACTTTAAGCGGTACTATGGTAAGTCCCTTTTCATTAAGCTTTGCATCAAGCTTTAATATCTCTTTTTTGTGCATCAAAAGCTTCCTTACTCTGAGCGGGTCTTTATTGAATATATTTCCCTTCTCATACGGGTTTATATGCATACCCATTATGAAAAGTTCTCCTTTTTCAATTCTTATCCATGACTCTTTTATAGAAACATGACCCATTCTCACAGATTTTACTTCAGTACCGAAAAGCTCAATACCTGTTTCATAGTTTTCCAAGATAAAATAGTCAAAATACGCCTTTTTGTTATTTGCAATAACCTTAATCCCCTCTGCCATCTTTCTCCTTTACAAGTTTGAAGTCAATTCTCTTTGCAAGCCTGTCAATATCGTATACCTTAACTCTGACTTTTTGACCCAAAACAAATTTCTTTTTTGTGATTTCTCCTACCAGCTCATATCCGGCCTCATTGTATACAAAGTAATCGCCTTCCAAATCGGCCATCTTTATAAAGCCTTCCACCGTATTTTCAAGCTCCACGAATATTCCGAAGCTTGTAACACCGCTTATGATTCCGTCAAACTCTTCACCTATGTGATTTAACATATATTCACATTTTTTATACTTTACAGTCTCTCTTTCCGCCTCTTCAGCCCTTCTCTCCATCTGAGACGACTGCAAGGCCACGCTGTCCAATATGGCCCTATAGTGTTCTATACGCCTGCTTGAAAGTCCCTTTTTTATATTCTCCTTGATTATCCTGTGTATCTGAAGGTCCGGATATCTTCTTATAGGTGAAGTAAAATGTGTGTAATATTTTGCAGCCAAACCGAAATGCCCTACACAAACCGTATCATATCTTGCCTGCTTCATACTTCTAAGTGCAATTCTTGATATTATAGGCTCCGCATCGCTTCCTTCTATATTTGCAAGCAACTTTTGAAGTTCCTTAGGTGACACCTCATCATTTTTTCTTCTCAGTGTGAATCCGAAATTGTTGATAAATATTGCAAGACTCTTCATCTTCTCGGGGTCCGGATTTTCATGTACTCTGTAGAGGAAAGGTATATCCTGCCAGAAAAAATCCTCAGCTACAGTCTCATTTGCAGCCAACATAAAATCTTCTATAAGCTTTGTCGCAGCATTCCTGTCATAAGGCTTTATATCGACAGCCTTGCCGTTTTTATCAAGTATCACCTTGCTTTCAGGCAGGTCAAAGTCTATAGAACCTCTCTTTGTCCTCGCTCCTCTAAGCAAATCTGAAACTTTCTTAAAATCATGAAACAAGTCTACATATTCGGCATATCTTTTTTTAGTCTCTTCATTGCTGTCGGTGATGACTTCATTGACCGCCGTATATGTCATCCTCTCATTTACATTGATAACGCTCTCACAGATATTGTGGCCTATTATATTGCCTTTTTCATCTATCTCCATAATACATGAGAGTGCCAGCCTGTCCTCGCCCTGATTTAGTGAGCATATGCCGTTACTTAGCTTTCTTGGAAGCATCGGTATTACTCTGTCTACCAGATACACACTTGTGGCCCTGTGAAGCGCCTCTTTATCTAAGGCGGTATTTTCTTTCACATAGTGAGTAACATCCGCTATATGTACTCCCAGATGCCATATATTGCCGTTTTTCTCAAGTGTAATAGCGTCATCAAGGTCCTTTGCATCTTCTCCGTCTATGGTCACCGTTACCTTATCTCTAAAGTCAACTCTTCCTCTGATATCCTTTTTTAACACCTTGGTCGGGATACTCTTAAGCTCATTTTCCACCTCTTCATTAAACTTTTCAGGCAATCCGAATGACTTTGCTATAGAAAGTATATCTACTCCGGCATCCGTGTTCTTTCCGAGGATTTCAACCACCTTGCCTTCAGGCTTTCTCTTATCTCCTCCGAAGTCTGTGATTTCAACCACTACCTTGTCGCCTGTCTTGGCTCCCTTGCCCCTTGTCTCAGGAATATATATATCCTTAAAAAGCTTGGTATTATCAGGCAGTACAAAACCGAATCTGTTGTTCTTTTGATAGTAACCGACAACCTGCACATTGGCATGTTTTTCTATCCCTATAATATGGCCTTCGGCTCTTTTTTCGCCGTTTTCCACGTCTATAACCACTTTTACCGTGTCACCGTTCATAGCATTATTAACATACTCTGCAGGTATAAATATATCCGATTCTCTACCTTCCACTCTTACAAAGCCGAATCCTCTTTGGTTTGCCATAAACTCACCGAGCAAAAAGTTGTGTTCAGGCTTTCTGTACTTGCCTCTTTTTGTTATTTCAAGCTTCCCTTCAAGCAAAAGCTCCTGCAAGACCTCGTTAAGCTCATATCTTTTTGCTTTTTCAATACCGAAGAAGGTCGCCAGTTCCTTTGCCTTCATAGGTACATACATCGGACTTTCCACAAAGTCCATGATTATTTTTTTTCTGTTATCTATAATGTTATACATATCTACCCTTATAAAACTTATAATAAAAAGCACTCGTGTGAGTGCTTTTTATTATTTAACAATATTTAATACTAATGATAAAATCAAAAACAGTGCCGCAGCAACCTTGGTAAGCTTCTCAAGCAAACCTTCTACTGAACGTCCTCTGTTCTTACCCCAATATGTATCTGCGATACCGCCTATTGAGCCAAGTCCCTGCTCGTTACCCTCCTGAAACAGTACCACTGCAGTCAGGAAAACACACACTAAAATAAATATTATTGAAATCAACTTATTTAACATATCTACACTCCATTTTATACAAAACTGCTTTTATAATATCACTAAACCATAACTATTGCAAGCAAAGATTACTCTATCTTCACACTGCTTCCGCTTTTAATTTCGGCATCTGTCTGTAAAGATTCGTTACCTTCCACAACTTTTACATTTGCACTGTTGCTTATCCAAGTATTCGGCAATATCTCATAGGAATATTTTACAGTGTAGTCGCCCCCGTCTTCCGTCGAAGTACTATGAAAGTTCCGACGCTTTAAATTTCTGATAGCCTATTTAATTTTACGCAATTCTTTTAAACCCTTTATTTTAAAGGCTTTTCTTGCACAAAAAATATTTCAAAAAATTTGATTAAATTTTCAAAGCATGTTATAATCATAGTACTTCATAGTACTTTAGCTTTAGAGGTGTTTATGGCTTATTTTTTGAGAAAAGAAAAGAAGAAAAAAGGTACTTATCTTCAGATGTATGAATCATTTTGGGATAAGGATCGGGTCTTTGACAGTTTGTTTACATAAATAAGCTTCAAAAAAGTCTCACAACCCGCATATAGCCTATATTTCTTAGTTGAAAAATTTGTCAAAATTTTCGTTTTATTATATAGTATTTTATAGTATTGTGTGGTATAATAGGGGTTGGAGGTTCCCTATGAAAGTTACTACATCAAAATCAAAAAATGCTGAGTCATTCTATATTTCTAAAAGTTTCATTAATGACAAAGGTGTTAGCACCTCTGTTAATGTACGCAAACTTGGTACGCTTGCTGATTTATTAAAAAAGCACGGACCTACCAGAGATGATGTAATGGAATGGGCTCGTGCTGAGGCAAGACTTGAAACACAAAAATATAAAGAAGAAAAAACAGTAAATATTTCTTTTAACTCCAATAAAAGACTTCAACCTCAACAACAAGTCTTCTATCGTGGGGGATATCTGTTTTTGCAATACTTTTATTATAAACTTGGCTTGGATAAAGTTTGCAGAAAAATAAGGGATAAATATAGCTTCAAGTTTGATATCAACTCGATATTATCAGATTTGATTTACTCAAGAATACTTGAACCTTCCAGTAAACGCTCAAGTTATAAATGTGCACTGGACTTTTTGGAGCCGCCGTCTTACCAACTACATGACGTGTACCGTTCTTTAAATGTACTTGCTAAAGAATGTGACCTTATACAATCTGAAACTTATAAAAACAGCCACTTATTAGGAAAACGCAATGATAAGATTCTTTTTTATGATTGCACCAATTATTATTTTGAGATTGAAGATGAAGACGGAATTAAGAAATATGGCAAAAGTAAGGAACACAGACCAAACCCTATAGTACAAATGGGGATGTTTATGGATGGTGACAGCATTCCTCTTGCTTTTTCTCTATTTCCGGGTAATGCTAATGAGCAAACTTCTATTAAACCTCTTGAAGAAAAGATTTTAAACGAGTTTGACTGTCAAAAGTTTATTTACTGTAGCGATGCAGGACTCGGTTCGGAAAAAATAAGAAAATACAATCATATGGGCGAAAGAGCCTTTGTCGTTACACAATCTATAAAAAAGCTTAATGCACAAGATAGACAATGGGCTTTAGACACTAAAGGATTTAAACGTTTGTCTGATGATAAAGTAGTAGATTTATCAGAAATATCAAGGGATGATGAGGCTATATATTACAAAGATGCTCCGTATACGCCTAAAGATTTATCTCAGAGACTTATCATCACATATTCACCTAAATATGCCAAATACCAAAAAACTATTAGAGAAAAACAAGTTGACAGAGCTAAGCTAATGCTTGAAAAAGGTAGCATCAAAAAAGAAAGGCGAAATCCTAATGACCCTGCCAGGTTTATTAG
>NZ_RRCM01000001.1:1729733-1801101 GCF_003862485.1 Lachnoanaerobaculum orale
GGTAATATCACTAAACCATAACTATTGCAAGCAAAGATTACTCTATCTTCACACTGCTTCCGCTTTTAATTTCGGCATCTGTCTGTAAAGATTCGTTACCTTCCACAACTTTTACATTTGCACTGTTGCTTATCCAAGTATTCGGCAATATCTCATAGGAATATTTTACAGTGTAGTCGCCCTTTTTCTTTGTATCCACATTGCTTTCAACCTTTATCTTACTTCTATCTATGTCGGTAAATTCACTACCGCTTTGAATTTTTGCAGATATCAGGTTGTCAAATTCATTCCACTCTTTACCAAGTATCACTTCACTGTCATTGCAATCCAGCACTTTTTGAAATTCCACATATACCTTTGAAAGTATATGTCCGTATTTGTCCTTTTTTCCAAGGTTCAGTTCAAGTCCGTCTTCATAAATATGTTTTTTTTCGCCCACTATAAAATCATATTTATTCTCCAATGCAGCATCTTTTATAAGCAGTGAATATCCTCTGTTCTTTACCAAATCCTGTAATCCGTTTGTATCCACACTTACAAAGGTGTAGTCATTTACAAAAGCATCTTTTCTTTCATCCTTGTAAAACATTGAAAAGGAAGCGGTATTAGCATCGCCGAATTTATCTATTATATCACTTGGCAGTATATCATAGCTTTCCTCGTCTCTTTTTGCTATACCTACTATTTTACCGTTTGCAAAATCTTCAGTTTTCTCACTTCCGTGGCAGGTTGCAATGCTTATGTCAAGGTTCTTTTTGATAGGGTATCTGTAGTTTATCTTAAAATCAAAATTATTGTCGGTATTTATCTCTTCAATAGTCTTTAAATCATCTACAAACTCATCTTTTTTCTCAGGTAATGATTTATTTTCAATGATTTCCATAGGTAAAACACCTTCAAACTTCTGTCCTGCAGATATCTTACCCTCTATTTTGATTGTCTTTACTTTATTGAAGTCAAGGCTCTCTCCTGATTTTCTTTGTGCCTCTGTAACGCTGCCTTTATCTGTCTCATACTTGATATCCACACCTGTCAAATCTCCCTTAAAGATATCAAGATTCGAGTTGATAAGCCTTATTGTGGACACACTGCCGTCCGTACCTGGCGGCATTACTATGTCCACGCTTATATCTCTGTCCACATTTGAACCGTTTTCTATATTCGCACAAAAACAAAGGTTGCTGTATATATCCATATCCAGTATATCCGCAAAGTTCTTTATCGTACTTCTTTTATTGTCCTCATCACTTACCGATATAAGTGACATTGCATTGGATCCGTACTCAGCCTCTCCGCTCAGATTATTGAGTGCTCTTAATCTGAACGATGTCTTTACTCCGTTATCATTGCTCTCATAATCCGGATTGACAGGATTTTTAAATATAGCACTTCTTCCTTCTCCATAAGCCCCGGCGTCATCTCCGATCAGTAAAGAAGTAAGTAAGATAACAGCACATACAAAAAGGCAAAAATATCTGACAAAAGCTTTACTCTTTTTTTTCCTTCTCCTACTTCTACCCATTTTTTCTCACTTTTCAAAAAACAATACCGCTAAAAGACTCATGTAAAAGACTTAAGATCTGATTTTTATATTCTTAGCCTCAAGCTTATTTAAAATTTTATCCATAACCTCATTCACTTCAGTATCAAGAAGAGTCCTCTCCTTGTTTCTGAATGTCAGTGAATAAGCAACGGACTTAAATCCTTCATCTATCTGGTCACCCTCGTATATATCAAATAATTTGAATGACTCAAGATTGCTTCCGCCGTTTTGCTCGATAACATCCTCTATCTCGCCGACTAAGATATTTTTCGGTACTACAAGCGAAATATCTCTTGATGTTGCAGGGTATTTTGCTATTCCGGTATACTTTATATCAAAGTTTACAAAAGGAATAATATTCGGCAAATCAAGCACTGCAATATATGTTCTCTCACCCAGCTTATAATTCTCACAAACGCTCGGATGTACCTCACCCAAGTATCCTAAGCGTACACCGTCAAGTATTATATCGGCCTTTCTTCCCGGATGCAAAAACTCTTCCTTACAGCTTGGGTCATAGTGAAGTTTTGAATCAATTCCTATAGTTGTAAGGAATTCCTCCACAACTCCCTTCATATCAAAGAAATCTTCTTTTCCGTAGAATCCGAGTACAAACTGCATTCTCTCGTCAGGTAATTCCTTTAGCGGAAGTTCCTTAGGAATATAGATGTTTGCAAGTTCGAAAAGATGAACATCCTTATTTCTTCTGTTGTAGTTGGTTGATAAAGAATTCAAAATGCCGTTTACAGCCTGCGTTCTCATCATCCTGAAGTCCTCACCGAGAGGATTTGAAATCTCAATAGCGTTTCTGTAGTGACTGTCCTTTGAAAGGTTCAGCTTATCAAAGACCTTGGCACTTTCAAATGAATAGTTCATTGCTTCCGAGAATCCCAAGAATTTTGCAACTTCTCTTGCAATCTCTTCTATCTCAAGTTTTAAATTGATTCCGCCTATAGTTGCACTTGATTTCGGCAATGTGGTAGGTATCTTGTCGTATCCGAAGAATCTTGCCACTTCCTCTGCAAGGTCCGCCATAAAGTGAATATCCTGTCTGAAGGTCGGAGCCACTATCTCATCAGTCTCTTTATCATATTTTAACTCAATTCTGTCAAAGATTTCAAGCATATCTTCCTTTAATATGTTTGTTCCAAGTAACTTGTTAATCCTGTCAGGCTCAAATTTCACCCTTGATTCCACAACCTTTACAGGATATACATCAACACATCCTCCTACAACCTCGCCTGCACCCAGTTCTTCCACCAAAGAACAGGCTCTCATCATTGCATCATATGCATTGTTTGGATCAAGTCCTTTTTCAAACTTACCTGACGAGTCTGTACGAAGTCCAAGTCTCTTTGATGAAAGTCTGATATTTGTACCGTCAAATGTAGCACACTCAAATACCATTGTAGACACATCATCTGTAATCTTTGAGTTTTCACCGCCCATGATACCTGCAATTGCCACAGCCTTTTTGGCATCATTTATCATAAGAATGTCTTTATCAAGCTTTCTTACAACTCCGTCAAGTGTCTCAAACTCTTCCCCGTCTTTTGCTCTGTCAACTACTATTTTATGTCCTTCAAGCAAGTCGTAGTCAAAGGCGTGCATAGGTTGTCCGTACTCCGCCATTACATAGTTTGTAATATCCACTATATTGTTTATAGGTCTTATACCTACGGCACGAAGTCTCTCCTGCATCCATGCAGGTGATGGCGCAAGCTTGATATTTTTTACAACTCTGGCAACATATCTCTTGCAAAGCTCATTATCTTTTACTTCAACACTCAGATAGTCGGCTACATTTTCACTGTTTCCTGTTTCATTTACCTTCGGTAATACAAACTTTTTCTTAAATGTAGCTGCCGCCTCTCTTGCAATTCCTATTACACCGTAGCAATCCACTCTGTTTGATGTTATCTCATACTCAAATACGGTATCTCTAAGTCCCAAAAGCTCTATAGCATCGCTTCCTACCTTTGCATCCTTTGACAGAATATAGATTCCGCTCTCAGGTGCGTCAGGGAAGTAGTTTTTGTCCTGTCCCAGCTCGTCAATAGAGCACATCATTCCAAATGACTCCACTCCGCGAAGCTTACCTTTTTTTATCTTTATTCCGTTCTCAGGTAAAGGACCGCCGTCATGTCCTCCTGCAACTTTTCCGCCGTCCAAAACTACAGGTACCTTATCACCTACCGAAACATTAGGTGCTCCTGTAACTATCTGTATTTTCTCATTGCCTACATCCACCTGACATATAATAAGTTTATCCGCATCAGGATGTTTTTCTATTGAAAGTATCTCACCTACTACTATTTTCTCAAGATTTTTATCTAATTCTTTATAACCCTCTACCTTGGTTCCGGTTAGAGTCATTGCATCTGTATATTCACTTGGTGTCACATCCAAGTCAGGCACATATGCCTTTACCCATGATAATGCTGTATCCATTCTTTACCTCTGCTCTATGTATATTTGTTGACTAAAACTGCTTTAAAAATCTGATATCGTTCTCATATAAGAGTCTCATATCATCTATCTCATACTTTAAGAGTGCAATTCTCTCAAGTCCGATACCGAATGCAAATCCGTTATACTCATTCTTATCAACTCCACACATATCAAATACATGAGGATGTACCATTCCACAGCCAAGTATCTCTATCCAGCCGCTGCCCTTACAGAACCTGCATCCGCTTCCGTGACATTTAAAACATGTCACATCCATCTCCGCACTGGGCTCTGTGAAAGGGAAATGGTGAGGTCTGAATTTAACCTTTGTATCTTCTCCGAAAAGTTTCTTTGCAAATACTTCAAGTGTTCCCTTAAGATCTGCAAATGTGATGTCCTTATCTACGATAAGTCCCTCTATCTGGTTAAATGTAGGTGAGTGTGTAGCATCCACCTCGTCAGAACGATATACTCTTCCCGGGCTTAACATCTTTATAGGAAGCTTACCTGTCTCCATAATTCTTGCCTGTACAGGTGATGTCTGTGTACGAAGTACTATATCCTTTGATATATAGAAGGTATCCTGTTCATCCTTTGCAGGGTGATTTGCAGGTATATTAAGCTTGGTAAAGTTGTACTCGTCAAACTCTATCTCAGGTCCTTCGACAACTTCATATCCCATATTTGTAAATATTTTTTCAACTTCATGTAATGCAATTACATTCGGATGGCTGTGTCCGAACTCTCTTTTGTTGGCAGGTAGTGTAACATCTATGGTCTCAGCCTGCAGTCTTGCCTTAAGTGCAAGCTTTGAAAGCTCGTTTCCTACATTTTCAAGTGTATTTTCAATAGCCTCTCTCGCCTCATTCACTACTTTACCGAACTCGGCCCTGTCCTCAGGAGCTATATTCTTCATATTTTTAAGAAGTGCTGTAAGCTCTCCCTTTTTACCGAGATATGCTACTTTGAGTTCATTTAATCTTTCTTTATTCTCCGCACTGTTTATCTTCTCTAAAGCTTCTTTTTGAAGCTTCTCTATTATGTCTATCATTATTTCTCCTTACTTAATGCATAGTCAAGCCCCATATCAGTCTATTCTGATATGGGGCAAATCACCATTCAGGCTTTTATCTATAGATAATATCGTCTCTGCCCGGTCCGTTGCTTACCAATTTTACAGGCACTTCAAGTTCTTTTTCTATAAACTCGATATATTTCCTACAGTTCTCAGGCAGCTTGTCATATTCCTTTATACCTCTGATATCACATTTCCATCCCGGAAGATATTCATACACAGGCTTTGCAAGCTTTAACTTGTTTGTTGTAGGGAAGTCCTTTGTAATCTCGCCGTTTATATCATAGCCCACACATACAGGAATCTCATCAAGATATCCGAGTACATCAAGTACTGTAAGTGCAACCTCTGTAGTACCCTGTATTCTTACACCGTATCTTGAGGCAACCGCATCAAACCATCCCATTCTTCTCGGTCTTCCTGTGGTGGCACCGAACTCACCGCCGTCTCCGCCTCTTCTTCTAAGCTCGTCGGCTACAGCTTCATCCAAAATTTCACTTACAAACTCTCCCGCTCCTACTGCAGATGAGTATGCTTTAACAACTGTTGTTATATCACTTATTTCATATGGCGCTATACCTGCACCGATTGCACCGTATGCCGCCAATGTGGATGATGATGTAACCATAGGGTAGATTCCGTGGTCAGGATCTTTAAGTGAACCGAGCTGACCCTCTAAAAGAATATTCTTTCCCTCTTTGATTGCCTTATATAAATATGTACTTACGTCACATACAAAAGGCTCTATCATATCTCTGTACTCGTGAAGTGTATTCATAAGTTCACTTTTGTCAAGCTCAGGCATATGATAAAGATGCTTGAACATTACATTCTTAAGTGTGCAGATTTTTTCCACTTTTTCTTCAAGTATCTCATCGTCAAAGAGTTCGCTTACCTGAATACCGATTTTTGCAAACTTATCTGAATAAAAAGGAGCTATTCCCGACTTGGTAGAGCCATATGCCTTTCCGGCAAGCCTTGCTTCCTCATAGGTATCTTGCAAAATATGATACGGCATCAAAAGCTGTGCTCTGTCGGATACCAAAATCTTAGGCCTCGGAACACCTTTTTCTACTATTTCATTTATTTCCTTAATCAAATACGGAATATTAAGTGCAACTCCATTGCCTATAACACTTGTTGTATGATCATAGAATACTCCTGAAGGCAACAAATGCAATGCAAACTTACCATAATTGTTTATGATTGTATGGCCTGCGTTGCTTCCGCCTTGGAAACGGATAATAATATCTGCCTTTGCAGCCAGCATATCTGTAATTTTACCTTTACCCTCGTCTCCCCAGTTAGCACCTACTATAGCTCTTACCATTTAATTCAATTCTCCTTACACATTTATATCAGCCTTTAATCCCAGAATATCCTTGTATTCATCTAAGATAGGCTTGATATTTCTTTTTATAAAATCTTCCACCTGAACACTGCTTCTGCCGATGTATTTTTCAGGCTTCATAGATTCTTCCAACTCTTCCTTTGAAAGATTGAACATAGGATCGTTTGCAATCAAATCAAGCAGATTGTTGTCTTCTCCAAGTTCTTTTACATTTTTTCCGGCGATCATTGAAAGTTCTCTTATTCTTTCATGCAGCTCCTGTCTGTCGCCGCCCGCTTTCACGGCATCCATCATTATATTCTCTGTAGCCATAAAAGGCAATTCCGCCATCAAATGTTTTTCTATAACTTTCGGATATACTACCAGTCCGTCCACCACATTCAAATATAAGTCAAGTATACCGTCTATGCATAAAAATCCCTCAGGCACGGACAGTCTCTTGTTTGCGGAATCATCCAATGTCCTCTCAAACCACTGTGTGGAAGCCACCATCATCGGATTCATAACATCGCTCATAACATAGTTTGAGAGCGATGCAATTCTTTCACTTCTCATAGGATTTCTCTTATATGCCATTGCCGATGAACCTATCTGTGATTTTTCAAAAGGCTCTTCAATTTCTTTAAGGTGTTGTAAAAGTCTGATGTCATTTGAAAACTTATGTGCGGAAGCCGCAATTCCCGCAAGGACATTCAATACCTTTATGTCCACTTTTCTGGAATAAGTCTGTCCTGAAACCGGATAACATTCTTTAAATCCCATCTTGTCTGCAATCATAGGATCTATTTTATCTATCTTTTCATTATCTCCGTCAAAAAGCTCCACAAAAGAGGCTTGAGTACCTGTAGTACCCTTGCATCCCAAAAGCTTCAGATTATCAATGGTGTAGTTTATATCCTCATAGTCAAGCAAAAGCTCATTTATCCAAAGCGTGGCTCTCTTTCCGACTGTAGTCGGCTGTGCAGGCTGAAAATGAGTGAACGCCAAAGTAGGAAGGTCTTTATACTTTAGTGCAAACTTTGAAAGCTCATTTATTACATTGACAAGTTTTTCTCTTACAAGTTCCAAAGCCTCTTTCATAATTATAATATCTGTATTATCACCTACATAGCAGCTTGTAGCCCCGAGATGTATAATTCCCTTTGCCTTCGGGCATTGTACTCCGTAAGCATATACATGACTCATTACATCATGTCTTACCTGCTTTTCTCTCTCAAGTGCCACATCAAAGTTTATATCATCTTTGAATTTTTTCAGCTCTTCTATCTGTTCGTCGGTTATATTAAGACCGAGTTCCTTTTCGGTCTCCGCCAGTGCAATCCACAGTCTTCTCCAGGTTTTAAACTTCTTATCCTGTGAAAAAATATACTGCATCTTTGCACTTGCATATCTTTCACAAAGCGGGCTTATATATCTGTCTCTCAAACCTGCCTCCTAATTTATTCCAAGTCTTCTGAATACTTCGGCATATGCGTCTTCCACTCCGCCAAGGTCTCTTCTGAATCTGTCCTTATCAAGCTTTTCATGTGTTTGCTTGTCCCAAAGCCTGCAGGTATCAGGAGAAATCTCATCAGCAAGAATGATATCTCCTTTATATCTTCCGAATTCAATTTTAAAATCTATCAGGTCTATCCCTAAATTGTCAAAGTAATTTATCAATGTCTCATTTACCTTGAAAGCATATGAAGCAATCTTATCTATCTCTTCCTGTGTGGCAAGATCAAGTGCAAGTGCGTAATATCCGTTGATGAAAGGATCTCCAAGTGCGTCATCCTTATATGAAAACTCAAGAGTAGGCGTCTTTAACTTAATTCCCTCTTCCATTCCAAGCTTCTTTGCAAAGCTTCCTGCAGAATAGTTTCTTACTATAACCTCAAGCGGAACTATCTTTACGGCTTTTACAGCGGTCTCTCTGTCATTCAGCTCTTTAATATAGTGAGTAGGAACCCCCTTCGTTTCCAAAATCTTAAACAAATGATTTGTCATACGATTGTTAATCGCACCTTTACCGACTATAGTTCCTTTTTTCTCTCCGTTAAATGCCGTGGCATCATCCTTATAAGAAACTATCAGCACATCCGGGTCGGCAGTTTTGAACACCTTTTTTGCTTTTCCTTCATATAACTGCTCCAACTTCTCCATTGTATACCTCCATTTGCTTTCAAAATGCAACATTTCTCTGTCCGCTGTCACATAAAGCGGGCAAACACCACGACTGTATTATATACTACTCTATTGAATGTGGCAATATATTAGGGAAAATACTTGCATCCTGTCACATATTTACACATTAAAAAAGATACTTCCACTTACCCTAAGGTAAACGGAAATATCTTTAAAATGAAGTATGCTATTTTATCTTCAGGAATAATCCTGATTTGATAAGTACGGGCCTTAGTGCTGTGTACAGTATCACTATAAGTACTGTACTGACAATCGCATTTATAAGAGTGGTTCCTGCCGCCCATGTAGCCATTATCTTGGCCGCATCGGCCTGAACTCCCAATATATATGTCTTATACAGATATCCTACGATCGGATCGAATATAACATTAAATCCAAGTCCGCATATTGAAGATATTGCAGTCCACTTTATAATGTACTTTGTATCATGGCTCTCTGTGATATGAGCAATCTTATGTGCAACAAAACCTGCTATAAGTCCTATACAAAGCTTCAGTATAAATGTCTTCGGTGCCGATGTAATGTATACAGGATCCAAAACATCCGCTATCGTCATTCCGAGGCTTCCGGCCACTCCGCCATATACACCGCCAAGCAATATTGCCGCTATAACACAGAATGCGTTGCCTATATGCAGTGCCGTCATATCGCCTGATATTGTAGGAATCGGAATCTTCAAATATGTAAAGCTGACATAACATAATGCCGCCATAAGTGCCGTTACCACAAGTTTAAATACTGTACTGTCTTTAATTCTCTCCATTACTCTTTCCTCCATGTCTTAAACTGTCATCATTATATAAAAATAGTGGTATGATTAAAACATCCAATTCAGATAATTTCAATCATACCACTTATAAGTTTTAAATATATTTTCAATTAAATCAATAAAATTTTATTTATTATTCCAGGTTTAATTTTTTGCTTATAATGTAGTAATTGAGTACATATGATATAATAATCACTCCTATATTTATAATTGCAATAAAAATGAGATTGATTATTACACCTGTTCCTCTACTGTAGTAATTCGCTTTGGCCACTTCAGTAACTATCATATTTATAACCCATTCAACAGCCGCAATTATTCTATCTATAACTATAAATGATACAACTCCCATAAGTATTCTGTGTGAATTAAACAGCTGGCCTATGGATGCAGCTAAAAGCAGTATAAATGTTACGGAAACTGTTTGTATAACTGCAGATATTCCGAACATAGTTACCGCCAATACAATTCCGAAACCTGTATAAAAGTATCTGCCCTCAAATATTTGTAACAGACTTGAAATATTATATATCGCATTATCAAATCCGTCTTTTGCCACATAATATCCTAAAAATATAATCACTGCCGATATTATGACCATTAAATCAACTGATATCTGTACCGCTATGGCAGGTATTGTCTTGCCGAGAATAAGCTCATTTGTACTTAAAGGCAATGTATGTGTTAAATATCCTGTAGACGAATACATACTTTTATAGAATCTGTAGCCTATAAATATATTCATCCCTATTGCTATAACCATCAGTATAAAGACATAAGCTAAAAATGAAATGCTCGCCACAAATATAGACCATATGCCTGTTTCCAAATTTTCACCGCCGAAAATTAAAATAGGCAGTACGCCAATCAAAAGTCCTATCAGAGTAACACAAAATAATGCTATAAAAGCGACAAGTAAAACGTGACTCATTTGCTTAAATTCGTACTTTATCATTTTGACTGACATCATACACCTCCCTAAAGTACTCATCTACAGAGCATCCCTTTTCATTTCTTATGGCAGCCGATGTCTCATGCAGTATTATTTCTCCATCCTTTATAAAAATTACATCATCAAGTATCTTTTCAACATCTGCAATAAGATGTGTTGATATAATCACCGTAGCTGTTTTGTTGTAATTTCCCACAATTGTATTTAATATGTAATCTCTTGCCACAGGGTCAACTCCTGCTATCGGCTCATCAAGTACATACAACTTGGCTCTTCTGCTCATCACAAGTATAAGCATAAGTTTTTCTCTGTTTCCCTTTGACAATGCCTTTATCTTAAATTTATAAGGTACCTGCAAATCTTCAAGCAATTTATATGCTATGCCTATATCAAAATCAGAATAAAAACCGGCAAACATCCTCATAGTATCTTCAATACTCATATTTATATCCAAAAAGTCTTTATCCGGCAGATATGATACATATGACTTGGTTACCTTACCGGGCTCCTGACCGTCTATTGTTACTATGCCGCTGCTTGGCTTTATAAGTCCTACAATAAGCTTTATCATAGTGGTCTTTCCGCTTCCGTTCGGACCAAGCAATCCCACTATCTTTCCGCTCTCTATGTTAAGATTGATATTTTTGAGTGCCTGTTTTACACCGTAACTCTTATTTACACTTTTTAAATTCACCGAATCAAACATAAAATTACCGTCTCCCCAATATAATATCATTCCAAATATTTTTTGAAGTCTTCCTCACTCATATCGGCTCTTTTTGCCGCTTCACTAACACTTATTAAGCCGTCTTTAACTAATGAAACCAGACTGCTTAACACACCTTTTGCTATACCTTCTTCTATACCCCTTGCTCTTCCTTCTTCTATACCCCTTTCCATTCCTTCTCTCATGGCCGCTTTCATAGACTCCCTGTCGACTTCTTCTCGCAGCGCTTCATATACTCCTCTTAATGCCTCTGTCATCTTTTCTCCCTTCGTTTCTCTGTTAAATCTAAGTTTCATCTCCGATGTTACAGGAAATTTTAAATTGTATACATCACTTTCTGTAAAAACTCTCATCAGCTCAGCTATGAGACTTCCATCGTTTACCGGGCTGATATAAATTTCCTGTAAGCCGTTATCCAACTCAACCTCAGTCTTATCAATAATTCTTTTTATTACATATAGACTCTTATTAAGTCCAAATATATCAAAATTACAGACATATACTATACAAATATTTGGAACTTTATCAAAACTGTCCCCTTTTTTCATCAGGCTTGTTGTCAACACACTGCCGTAGTACCTGACTCTTCTTTGATGATCTGTATTGTTTGCATTTTGTACCTCTACATTAACTTTCCGTCCATCCTCCAACTCACAATATGCATCCAGTATAACCGATCTGCCTTCTATGCTTGTTACAGAGTGCTGTGAATGATTACTGACAACTCTCAGTTTCGGTTCCTGCAAAAATACCCTCAAAATCTCTTCACAAAACTCTATACTTTCCGCCATCTTTCTGAACACGGCATCTTCTATAGGATTCAATGTTCCTATAGCCTCCATAAACCTTTGCTTTGACTTTAATTCCATAGACCTCCCCCTAATTAACAATATATAGAATAAAATATTACACAGATAACTTAAGAAATATAAATATTACCTACAAATATAATACAATTTTTAATCTGAAAAAACAATAAATTTTATATTAATTAAATCAAAAAGCAGACTGATACCTTGTATAATCTGCTTTTTATTTAAAAGTGTAAAAGTCAACTTTTACGTTTCAGTCGTGTTCCGATAATACGACAACTTAGTAAATAATAGGTTATTGTCAATACTGCATTTTTTAATATTGATGCCGTTGCATAGATATGGCTGTCAAGTTCACCCCATCGGATACCTTCTGGGGCTTTTATACCACCTAAAATCACCTGTCTTACCAAATGTCCTGTAAAATTCTCAGCTAAGAGCAAATTACAAATAACTATAAAAAGTATCATTGCAATTGCACCACCTGCTTTTTTAAAAGATTTACCTATAGAGACACACAACCACAGAAGCAGTGTAGTAGTAAAAATACCGACTATTTTAGCTATAATAACTTCAAATGCAAGTAACCCGGTTACTGATTCTCCATTATTGATTTCCATAAAATAAAACTCCGAGTAATTTACTATATCACTGAAAGATATTCCATATCCATACCCGTATCTTATTGAATCAAATTCACCCATTATCAGTGCTGCAGCTACAAACATTTCAACTCTTACCGCTATTTGAAATATTACCATAGGTATGAATTTACTTAAAATCAGTTTATTTGCAGATGATGTATCTGTAGAATACATACTTCTATAAAATACATCTCCACCATATATATACATAAGTAATGTAAAAACAGGGTATATAAACTCACAAAATAAATTAACAATACCGCTAATTATATACCACAATATTATTGCTGACGTACTCTTTATACCTGAGATTAAGAATATTAATCTTATAAACAAAAAAGCTGTTACTGTCATTATAGCTATTATCGTCGATACAAGTTTCAGCGGTTTTTGTAATTGTTTAAATTCACACTTTATCATTTCTGTAAACATAATATTTCCTTTGTGTCAATTAATCTCTGCTCTCCACTACCAGTATTTCACCGTCAAATATCACACTCATATAGTCATCCACTATCTCATTACTGATAAAAAGGCTTGGATTTTCTATATTGTCAAGATATTTGTTTTCTACAGGATATGCAACTCCTGTAAGAGATTCTATAAAGACCTTTTCTTTCACGGCAAAAAAGCTTATATACTTGCCCCACACCAAGCGCTTTTCCAAAATAAAAGGATTTGACTTTACATATATCCTGTTGCATCTGTCAACGACCGTTATATCCACTCCTAACTTTTTGTACTTTCTAAGCATTAAAATATTTGCAAATGTGTGGTCAAACCTTCTGCCCAGTGCTCCGAAAATTACTATTTCAGTTATATTTCTTTTGTATGCCCAGTCTATTGCAAGCTCAGTATCGGAGAAATCTTTAACCGGATTATGTCTTACTATTTCAATGCCCAAACCGGCATAGTACTCAAGTCTCTTTTCATCCGCCAATGTATCAAAATCTCCGACCATTACATTTGGCAACTTACCTGTCTCTTCAAGCTTTTTGACAGCCGCATCAACACTTATAACAGTCGTATATTTATTTTTACTTATATATGACTCAAGCAGTGATAAATCAATATCACCGCCTGTAACAATTATTGCATTCATTAAACTTTATGCCTTCCCATTGCATTTCTCAAATCAAGTATGTTCTTTAAAATATCTCCTTTAAACACGGAAGAACCTGCAACAAACTCATCCACACCGGCGTCTGAAAGTTCCTTTATATTGTCAACTCCGACACCGCCGTCCACCTGTATTATAAGATTCTTATTTTTTTCATCCCTAAGTTTGGACAGCTCTCTTACCTTGTCAAGGCTGTAAGAAATAAACTTCTGTCCTCCAAACCCCGGATTAACACTCATTATAAGCACCATATCCACTTCACTGATGATATTTTGTAAAAGTGAAACCGGTGTTGCCGGATTTATAGCAATACCGCTTCTAAGTCCGAAGGACTTTATCTGTGAGATACATCTGTCTATATGCTTACAGGCCTCAAAGTGTATTGTAATGCCGTTTGCACCGCTTTTATAAAAATCCTCTATATACCTCTCAGGATTTTCCACCATCATATGCACATCAAAGAAAAAGTCTACAGACTTTCTGAGTGAACTTATAACAGGCATACCGAATGAAATACTCGGCACAAACATTCCGTCCATTACATCAAGGTGCAAAACCTCTATATCTCCTTTTTTAAGCAGTTCAAGCTGTGACGACAAATTAAAAAAATTTGCTGCAAGCAGTGACGGTGCGATATTCTTTTTCAATATTTTCTCCTTTCAGACAGTTCCTCATACATTTTTTTATAACTCTGATATCTTATCCTGCTTATACTCGTGATTTCTAAAGCTTTTTTAACCGCACATTCAGGTTCGTTGATATGTACACAGCCTGCAAATCTGCACTTTCCCTCATACTTATCAAACTCATGAAAATGAAATCTGAGTTCTTCTTTATCAAAGGTAGGAGATTCAACACTTGTAAATCCCGGCGTATCAAAAACAAATGTGTCATCATCGATCATAAAAAGCTCGGAATGTCTGGTTGTATGTCTGCCTCTTTCTATCTTCCTACTGACGGTATTTGTATCCATATTTGCCTTAGGCGCAAGGATATTGGTTATAGACGACTTTCCTACTCCCGACGCTCCGGCAAGTACACTGACTTCACCCTTTAGAGCCTCTCTAAGCTTATCAAGTCCGCCTTCGGTCTTAGTTGATGCCATAATATTTTTAAATCCTGCATTTTCATAAACTTTTGCATATTCTATAGCCTTGGCTTCATTTAAATCGGTCTTATTCCAACATATATCCACTCTTATACCGGCATTTGACATATTTATCAAATACTTGTCCAGATAGTAGAATGCCGGCGATGGAGATTCCACCGCCAAAACAAGCACTACCTTATCAATATTTGCCACCGCCGGCCTTATCAGGGCATTTTTTCTTTTATGAATCTTCACAACATTTCCTTCAAGATCCTCGGTATCTGTAATCTCAAAATCCACATTGTCACCGACAAGCGGTTTCATACCTATATTTCTGAAAATACCCTTCGCCTTACAGGAAAAAATCTGCCCTTTTCTCTCACACTCATCAAGTATTATACAGTAATAAAAACCTGCAATTCCCTTTATTATCTTCGCAAAATAAACTTTGCCTTCATCCAAATTACTCAACTCTAAAGAACTCCACCGTATATGATTTCAATACTTCTCCGCTATCCACATTTACAATCTCAACCTGTCCCTGATCGACTCCGTTTGCACCTACAATGGTTCTGAATCTTACAGGAAGTATGGTATCACCTGTTACGGTTCTTGCATCCATAAGTGTTGAATATACATCGCTGCCGTTTACAGTCTGCTTAAGTCTTATCATAACTTTTACACTGGTGAGTCCCGAGCTTGGTCCTATCACATCCTGCAACGAATAGTTAGTATCGATTGAACCTACATATCTGTAATTTGCCGCTACACTGGTAGGTGCTACAGTTGCCTTGGTAGGCTGTGTCTGCTGCTGTTCATTTGTACTTTGACTTAACTGTTCACTGCTTGCCTGAGTTGTTTCAGGCGCAACACCGTTACTTACCGCATAGTCTACACTGCTTCCGCTGTCCACGCTTGAACCTGCCGCAGTCGACTGACCTATTATAATTCCCTTTGCTACGGTCGCACTGTGTTGTTCGGCCTTATTTCCAAGCATAAGACCGTTTGTCTCAAGCAATGTCTTAGCCTCAGACTCACTCATGCCTGTGATATTAGGAACCACCACCTTTGTTACCTTCTTGCCGCTGCTGACGGTAAGAGTCACTCTTTCACCGTTTTTCGGCTTTGTAGGTGTATACGATATAACTGAGCCCTTCGGAACCGTATCTGAAGGTTCTTCTTTAGTATCTGTAGAGAATCCGTTTTCCTTTAACAAACTTTCCGCACTCTCCTTTGTCTTACCTACAAGATTTAACTTGGATATATCAAAAGCGTCCGAACCCAGACTTATTACCACACTTACCTTTGAATACTTTGATACCACTTCATCGGCCTTCGGCTCCTGTGATATAACATTTCCCTTTTCCACGGTATCCGAGTACTCACTTGACTTTACCTGCATCTGAAGATTGTTATCTGAAAGCTTCTTATCAGCCATCTTCTCGGACAGTCCCACTACATCAGGCATTTTTGTCTGTGTGGAGTCAAGCTTACTCTGTGAAGTATCTGAACCCTTACCTCCGAATACTCCTGTAAATCTGCCAACAAAGAACACCAAAAGTACCACAATAATTACCGCTATGATAACACCCGCAACGGACATAATCTTATCCATCTTTTCATCTTCCTCATCATAGTCGTCATCGTCGTCTTCTTCCTCTTTGTCGTCTCTTTCGTACTCATCATCACTCATATCGTCGATAGGCTCCACCTGACTGAGCATTGCGGTATCCTCAGCCTTAATTATCTTTGTTGAACCGCTTATCTCATACGGCGTATCAGGGTTTAAAAGCACATTTTCAAGGTCGTCAAGAAGCTCAGTAATATTTTGATATCTGTTGGCAGGGTCCTTCTTTGTACACTTTAATATAATTCTTTCCAGATTCGGTGAAATTTTATTATTGTATACACTCGGAGGTGTCATAGCCTGCTCAAGATGTGCAAGCGCCACCGCTACAGTCGATTCACCTGTGAAAGGAACTCTTCCTGTAAACATCTCATACATTGTAATACCCAAAGAGTATATATCACTTCTGGCATCACATCTTCCGCCCCTTGCCTGTTCAGGCGAAATGTAATGTACCGAACCTATTGCATTCGCATTTACAGTCTGCTCGGATACGGCTCTTGCTATGCCGAAATCCGCAACCTTTACTTTACTGTCATCTGTTATAAGTATATTCTGAGGCTTTATATCTCTATGCACTATATGCTGAGCATGAGCCGTCTTAAGCGCTCTTGCCACCTGTATGGCTATACTTACACCCTCCGTTATATCAAGCTTTCCCTTTATCCTTATATATTCTTTCAGGGTTATACCGTCTACAAGCTCCATTACTATAAAGTGGTATCTACCCTCATCCACTACATCATAGATATTTACTATATTTTCACCCAAAAGACTTGCCGCCGCCTGTGCCTCTCTTTTGAACTTTTCAACAAAGTTTAAGTCGGTACAAAACTCATCCTTTAAAACCTTTATAGCGACCATTCTTCCAAGTTTTAAGTCTTTGGCTCTGAATACATTGGACATACCGCCTGAGCCTATCTTTTCTATGATTTCATATCTTCCTTGCAAGACAACTGATTCAAGATTCATAATATTACCTCGCACTCACATCTACAAGCAAAATTGATATATTATCACTTCCGCCTGACAGATTTGCCTCCTCTATTAGTCTTTTTGCACTTGACTCTACACCGGCTCCTGAAGATATTATATTAAAAATCTTCTTATCATCAACCATGTTTGTAAGTCCGTCCGAACATAATAACACATACTCGTTTCCCAAAAGTTCCACCTCAAAGCTGTCAATAAGCACCTTTGCTTCCGCCCCTACAGCTCTGGTTATCTTACTTTTGTTCTCTTTGTACTCGTCGCTTTCTCTTGTAATTTCGCCCTTGGATACAAGCATCTCTACAAGAGAATGATCCTTTGTTATTTGAGCTATTCCGTTCTCATCCAATATATAGCATCTGGAATCACCGACATTGAAAACATACAATGTATTATCTATTATACTTGCCGCCACTACGGTGGTTCCCATACCTGTAAGGTTAGGATTTTTAATACCTTCAGCATACAAATTTTCATTTGCATACTCTATGGCTTCTCGGATAGCCACCACAGGCATTTTCATTGTATTTTCAATATATGTTATCATATATCCGATAAGAGACTTTGATGCATAATCTCCTGCCTTTTCTCCTCCCATGCCGTCAGCCACAATATATAAATTCGGCAGTACCCCTATCGGTACATCACTTACATATACTGTATCCTGATTTATGAGTCTGATCCTGCCTACATCGGTCAATGCAACCGAATACATATTTACACCTCCAAGCTTTCAGATCCACCGTTTGTCTCGATAAATCTTCTTCTCAACTGTCCACAGGCACCATCAATATCTCTGCCCATCTCTCTTCTGACTGTGGCATTGACACCCTTTTTTTTCAAAAACTCTCTGAAAGCCTTTATTTTAAGCTTATCCGACTGCTTAAAATCCCTCTCTTTTATCGGATTTACAGGTATCAAATTGATGTGTATGTTTCTTCCGTTTACAAGTTTTACAAGTTTTTTTGCCTCCTCTATGTTGTCATTCACTCCCGCCACCAAAGAGTACTCATATGATACTCTTCTGCCTGTCTTTTTAAAGTAGTAATCACAGGCGGAAATAACATCTTTTAACGCGTATTTATTGGCTACAGGCATTATAGTCTTTCTTATCTCATCATTCGGTGCATGCAGCGACAGTGCCAATGTGATATTAAGTCCCTCATCTGCAAGCTGCCTTATCTTCGGTACAATACCGCAGGTTGAAACTGTAATATTTCGTTGGCTGATATTTAACCCCATATCACTGCTTATAATCCTGACAAATTTTACTATATTTTCATAGTTGTCCATAGGCTCTCCCGAACCCATCACCACTATATTTGATACTCTCTCTCCCAAAAGTCTTTGAATGCTGTACACCTGATCAAGCATCTCACCTACAGTAAGATTTCTTACAAGTCCGTCCAGTGTGGAAGCACAAAACTTGCATCCCATTCTGCATCCCACCTGTGATGAAATACATACAGAGTTGCCGTGTTCATACTTCATTCTCACACTCTCTATAATATTTCCGTCAGACAGTGCAAACAAATACTTTCTTGTATCGTCTATCTTTGATTTAAAGACCTCCACCGGCTTAAGCTCTGTAAGTTTCGCCTCTGAATTCAGCCTTTCTCTGAACGCCTTTGAAAGATTCGTACACTCATCAAAGGACTCTATAAGTGACTTATGCATCCATTCAAACAACTGTTTTGCTCTGAATGCCGGTTCACCCATATCTTTTATGAAGGTCTTTAACTCATCCAAATCCATTGACTTTATATCAGTCATTATCTCTCCTAAATACTGCAATGAAAAAACCGTCGCAGTCGTCTCTTCCGGGTATCAACTTAAGATACCCCTTCTTTAATTCCTCCGTATCAAAATGTTCAAGCAATTTGCCTGTCAGTCTGTCAGTCAGATCCACAGGCTTAAAATCACTGTGATTTTTCAAAAAATTTGACACGTTCTCTTCGTTTTCAGCCCTGTTTAATGTACAGGTTGAAAATATAAGTTCTCCACCCTTTTTTACATACTTTGATACATTATCAAGTATTTCTTTTTGTAAAGCGGAAAGCAATTCCGTTCCCTCAGGATCAAGTCTGTATTTTATATCAGGTTTCTTTCCTATAATACCTATACCGCTGCAGGGAAGGTCGGCCAATACCAAATCACTTTCTGCAAATCTTTCGTCAAATACTCTTGCATCCGCCACCACAGGATTTATATTTTTAAAGCCCTGTACTTTTACATTCTCTATTATCAAATTGACCTTATTTTCACTGACGTCACAGGAATAAATCACAGCTTCACCGTCTGCTTTATCAGCCAGCAAAAAGCTCTTTCCTCCGGGCGCCGCACATACATCTACAGCCTTTTTTATATTATCAGGTATTATAAGCTTTGATATCATTGAGGATGAAACATCTGTAATATAACACTTCCCCGATTTTATTGCAGGAATATCATCCACTTTATCAAATCCGCTTATATACAAAACAGAATCGTTAAGCTTTGAATTTTCAACCTTGATATTGCCATCTTCCAGTTCCTTAATCACATCAGTAACATCTGACTTTGATGTATTCACTCTTACGGATAAAGGTCTGTTTGAGAGAAAGTACTCCAAGGTTTTATCAAAATACTCACCGGTATTTTCTTTTATTATATCAAGTAAAAATTCGGGCATGGAGTACTTAATACCTATATCATCAAAACTTATAGATTCTTTTTCAGCGCTTATCTTTCTTAATATACCGTTTACAAAGCCTGTAAGTGCATTAAGCCTCCTTTGTTTTACAAGGTTTACGGCTTCATTTATTATTGCTCTGTCAGGTACTCTGTCCATATAAAGCATTTGATAAATTGCCATTCTCAGTATTTCTCTGATTACAGGCTTAACACGCTTGCCGTTATTATATTTTTTTATAATAAAATCAAGTTGCAACCTGTACTCCACAACTCCGTGAACCACCCTTGAAAAGAAGCCTCTGTCCGCCTTTGACAGATATGAATACTTTTCAAGTGCCATATCTATGACCTTGTGGCTGTACTCGCCTTCAACATCTATAAGCATCAGAGCTTCCAAAATAAGAGCCCTTATATTTGTTTTTTCCATTGTCAGTCTCTTCTTCCTCTACCGTTAAATAATAGCAAAAGTCTCAGTAACTGCAATACTCCCGAAGCTGCCGCCGCCACATATGTCATAGCTGCCGCAAAAAGCACCTTTCTTGCACTCTTATCTTCATTTGACGGTAATATATTGTTGCTTTGCAGCTCTATCAACGCTCTTCTTGAGGCGTCAAACTCTACAGGCAATGTTATTATCTGGAATATTACCGCAAGCAAAAACAGTCCTATTCCAAGCTGTATAAGTATATTTGACATATTTCCGTAACCAAGTAATATACCTATAAATATCATAGGCCAAGACAGTCTGCTTCCCCAACTTGCTATAGGTACAAATGCACTTCTTAAGTTTAGCGGAACATAGCCTACATTGTCCTGTATGGCATGACCGCATTCATGTGCCGCCACAGCGATTGCAGCCACTGATGTTGAATTATAGATAACCTCACTGAGGCTGACTGTCTTATCTCTCGGATCATAGTGGTCTGTAAGTCTGCCTGATACCGGTCTTACTCCGACATCGTAGATTCCGTTTGCTCTAAGTATTCTCTCAGCCACCTCTCTTCCTGTAAGATTTGACTCCGATCTCACTCTCTCATACTTTGCAAATGTCGCCTTCATTCTCCATGAAGCAAGCAATGTGATTACCATTCCGATTATTACAAATATGTATGTTATATCAAAGCCGTAACCGTAGTACATAAGCCCCTCCTTATTTTCCTAATACATATCCCTGCTTTATCTCTCTGCCAAGCAAAAAGTCCTTTGCAGACATTCTTTTCTTACCTTCAAGTTGTAAAGACAGCACCTTTAAGACGCTGTTATTACATATTATAAAAATGTCTTTATTAAAGCTATATATTTTGCCGTAATTTTCGCTTAAATTTATATTTGGTAATTCCGATATATTTTCAGAAACCTTGACTTCCCAAATCTTTAATACCTTACCCTCATACTTTGTATATGCACTTGGCCAAGGATTCATTCCCCTTATAAGTCTTTCAATCTCTGTGGCGGATTTATTAAAGTCTATCTCGCCCATCTGTTTTGAAATCATCTTTGCGTACTCTGTGGTCGCATTTCCCTGAGGTGTAGGGTTAATACTGTCAAAATTTGCTATAGTATCCACTATAGCCTCACCGCCAAGGATTGCCAACTTGTCAAAAAGCGATCCTCCGGTTTCATCATCTGCGATAGGCAGTTCATACTGCTTTAAGATATCTCCGGTATCAAGCCCTTCATCCATAAGCATTGTGCTAATACCGGTCTTTTTCTTACCGTCTATAATCGACCACTGTATAGGTGCCGCACCCCTGTACTCAGGCAAAAGTGATGCATGAATGTTGATACAACCAAGCCTCGGAATATCAAGTATTTCCTTAGGTAAAATCTTACCGTACGCCACCACCACAAAAAAATCGGCATTTTCAGACTTAAGTCTTTCAATCAACGCTTCATCTTTCATCTTTGAAGGGGTAAGCACCGGAATATTTAATTCCTGTGCCAGCTCCTTTACAGGTGTAGGGCTAAGTTCTCCTCTGTTTCTTTTCTTATCCTCTCTTGTAAGTACCAGGCTGACATCATGTCCCGCTTCTACCAAGCTTTTAAGAGGCTGTAGTGAAAAATCGGGAGTTCCCATAAAAACTATTTTCATTCTTCATCTTCCTCTTCTTCATACATTTTTTCAAGCTCCTCATTGTCTATAAGCTCACCCTCTACAAGGTCGACATACAGCTCTCCGTCAAGATGTGCGCACTCATGACAGACAGCTCTTGCAAGCAATCCCTCTCCCTCTATGGTGTACTCATTCATATCAAGGTCAAATGCCTTTGCAACCACATGGTTAGGTCTTTTTACTATACCGCTCTTTCCCGGAACACTGAGACAACCCTCATATCCTACCTGCTCTCCGTCCTGCTCAAGAATAACAGGATTTATAAGAACATGTACATTTTCAGGTTCAGTCTCTATTACCACTATTCTCTTTAAAACACCTACCTGAGGAGCTGCAAGTCCTACACCGTTAGCCTCTCTCATTGTGTCAATCATATCTTCCACCAAAACTCTTGTTCTGTCGTTTACTTCTTTTACTTCTTTGCACTTCTTGTTTAAAACATTGTCTCCCATTACTCGTATTGCTCTTATTGCCATATCTATCTCCTTAATTAAAGTCATATACCGCTCCTACATTCCTGTAAGAGACAAGACTTTCTTCTATTTTTTTTTGTATATCTAAAAGTATATCATAATTAGCATTTTTTATGTATACCAGTTTTCTGTAATAGTCCTTTACCTTCACAACACTTGGATCTGTAGGGCCTATTATCACAGATTTTTTGAAAATATTGTCTGATTTTAATGTATTAACTATAGCAGTTGCACATTTATTCAGTTCTTCCTCTCTTATACTGCTAATCATCACTGTAAGCATATGACAGACCGGAGGGTAACCTCCAAGTTTCCTGTAGGCAATCTCATTTTCAAAATATTTTTTATAGTCCTGCGCCGCCGCAGCCACTATCGCGTAGTTTTCAGGCTTATATGTCTGTATCACGGCTTCACCGCTCTTTGCTCTGCCCGCCCTGCCTGCAGCCTGTGTAAGCAGCTCAAAAGTTCTCTGTGCACTGTTATAATTACTCACATACAGTGAGGTGTCTGCCGCCATTATTCCCACAAGCGTCACATTGTCAAAATCATGTCCTTTAACAATCATCTGTGTACCGATTAAAATATCCGCATCACCCCTTGCAAAATCTCTTATCATATCATTTGCACTGTTCTTCTTTGAAACACTGTCCGTATCCATTCGTAAAACTTTAGCATTTGGAAATACTTCCCTTGTCATGGCTTCAAGCTTCTGTGTACCTGTTCCGAAGTTTGCAATATACCTTGAGCCGCAACTTGGACAAACCTTCGGCAAATCAATACTGTAGCCGCAGTAGTGACATACAAGTTTATTGTTGTTGTGCAAAGTCATAGTCACATCACAGTGCTTACATTTTATGGCTTCTCCACATGAGCGGCAGGATACGAAGCTTGAATATCCTCTTCTGTTCATAAAAAGCATTACCTGCTCATGTTTTCTTAATCTGTCTTCTATCAAGGTTTTCAACTTGTTGCTGAAAATGCTCCTGTTGCCCATTTTCAACTCATCTCTCATATCGACTACACTGACTTTAGGCAGTGTAGTATTTCTTGCCCTTTCTTTCAGCTCCAAAAGTTTTATCTCCCCCGTCACAGCCCTGTTATAAGTCTCAGGTGTCGGGGTCGCAGATGCCAAAAGCAGTGAAGCCCCTGCTATATTTGCAAGTTTGCCTGCCACATCTCTTACATTAAAAGTAGGCACATTCTCATTTTTGTAGGCGGAGTCATGCTCTTCATCTATTACTATAAGCCCCAATCTTTTTACAGGGGCAAATATTGCCGACCTGGGACCTATTATCACATCGGCATCACCGTTTTTTATTCTGTCAAACTGATAGAACCTCTCATTTTTTGAAAGCTTTGAATTGATTATGGCCACTCTGTCTTTAAAATGCTCAGCCATTCTAAGCACAGTCTGATAAGTCAATGAAATCTCAGGTATAAGTACTATAGCCTGCAACCCCTTACTTATCACATATTTAATCATATTTATAAATACAAGAGTCTTACCGCTGCCTGTAATACCGTGCAGCAGATAGGTATTTTTATTTCCGGAATCAAAGTCTTTTTTGAAAATATCTACTGCAAGCTTTTGCTCCTCATTTAAAATATATTCATTGGTCGCCTGTATCTCATTAAAATCTTCCACTCCCAAGGACTTAAGTATAGGCAAAAGCGGATTTGATTTTCTCTGTTTATTTCCTACCGTGATATATCCCTCTTCTGCCATCCTCTTTATTGTGGCGGAATTTACTTTAAGCTCTTTATTTACATAACTTTGTGGCAGACTTTCAGTTTTCTTAAGCTCTTTTAAAAGCCTTACCCACGCAACTTTTCGCTTCTTTGTAAGTTCTTTAAGGATATCCTCTCCGATATCTTGATTTAAAAAAATTTCATTGGTTGTCTTTTCTTCCACATTTGACTTTACAGGCATTACAGTGGAAATAGCTTTATCAAAAGTCACACCGTATCTGTGCTTTATCCATATGGCCAGACGCAGAAGGTTTTCATCTGTGCTAAGCTCTCCATTTTCTATATCCTTAATATATTTTAACTTGGATATATCTACATCACTTTCTTCTTTTATATCTATTATATAACCCTTTTTGGTCAATTTTCCAAATTCAATCAAAACAGGACAGCCCGGAGTAACCTTATCCCTCAAATTCATGGGGATAAGGTATGTAAACGGTCTGTCCACATTTGTATTTGCTACAATTATATCAGCGAATAAATTTTTCATAATTTTTTATTTTGTCTACTACATCAAAAAGCCTCATACTGTTTGAACCCTTTAAAAGGCATACATCGCCTTCCTGTAAATATTCAAGCAGATAACTTTCCAGTTCTTCATTATTATCAAAACTTTTGTTGAATGTATTTAAACAGCCTGTAATCTCTTTTGCCAAATCTCCCACGGCAAATACGGCATCAAGCTTAAGATTTTTTACTATAAACTCTCCAATCTCTTTATGAAGTTTGATTTCATCAACTCCGAGTTCTTTCATATCCGCCAAAACCGCCAATTTTCTTTTTGCATCAAAGTCCTTTAATATAGAAAGCGACGCCTTCATAGAGTCGGGAGAAGCGTTGTAGGTGTCATCTATCACAGTGATATTCTTAAGCTTTAAAAGTTCCTGTCTGTGTGCGAAACCTCTAAAAGATGCCAGATGTCTGCTTGCAGATTCAAGGTCCAGATTATAGTGATCTGCTACAGCCAGCGCCGCAAGCGCATTTGATATCTGATGTTCGCCGAATACATTCAAAGCCACCTTTACACTTTTACCGCAGATATGTGCCACAAATTCAGGAAGTGCATTGTGAAATACAATATCGCTTGCATAATAATCACAATCCGTATTTCCCTTAGCACTGAAAAACTTATATATTATGCCCTCTTTTTTGGGAGGATCACAAAGCATATCATTGTCGGCATTTAAAAACATCACACTGCCTGACTTCATTCCGTCAGTTATATGGAACTTTTCAGACCTTATATTCTCTCTTGTATGAAGATTTTCAATATGTGCGGTGCCTATATTTGTGACTATGGCACAGTCACATTTGACTATTTTTGCGATACGCTCCATCTCACCGAACATACTCATTCCAAGTTCTATAACACCTATCTCTTCATCATTTATTCTGCTGATTGTGACAGGTACGCCAAGCTGTGAATTGAAATTGTTAGGAGTCTTAAATACCTTAAGATCTGAGAGTGCAAGTGCCACCATCTCTCTTGTGGTTGTCTTTCCGACGCTTCCTGTTATTCCTACAAGCGGCAGTGAGAGTTTGCTTCTAAGATATATGCCCAGATCCTGCAATGCCTTTGTAGTATTCTCTACAAGTACTATATTAAAGTCGGGTTTTAAGAAAATATCTTTTCTTGAGCTTATCGCCACTTTGCATCCGGCAGTATATACAGCTTCCAAAAATTTATGCGCATCGTTTCTTTCACCCACTACAGGTACAAAGAGGCTGTTTTTATTTGCCTCTCTTGAGTCGATCACAATATTTGAAAATACGGCATCTTCACTTCCTGAGATAAGAACTCCGCCTGTCGCAGCTATAAGCTCTCTTACACTAGTTTTTTTCATTCATCTTCTCCAAGCATTCTTCTACAACTTCCCTGTCAAGGAAATGATGTCTCACCCCGTTTATCTCCTGATAGTCCTCATGTCCTTTACCTATTATCGCAATGATATCTCCCGGCTTAGAGTTTTCTATAGCGTAGAATATCGCTTCTTTTCTGTCGGGAATAGTGATATACTTTCCGCCTGTTGCAGATAATTTCTCAACAATATCCGCAATAATGTCCTCTGTCTTTTCATATCTTGAGTTATCTGCTGTAACTACGGAAAAGTCCGCCATCTTTCCGCAGATTTCGCCCATTGAATATCTTCTGTCCTTAGACCTGTTTCCTCCTGAACCGAAGACTACTACAAGTCTCTTCGGCTTATACTGACGAAGTGTATTTATCAGACTTTCGGTACTTATTGCATTATGTGCATAGTCAATAATTATCTTTATATCGTGTGATGAATATGCCACTTCCATTCTGCCGTTCACCTTGATATCTTTTAAGGCACTCTGTAATACCTTAGGCTCTACCTTACAGATAATTGCGGCACTCAGTGCGGATAATGCATTGTATACATTAAACTCTCCGGGAATTCCTACAAGTATATCGCCAACGCTTTCTATACCGTACTTATCCTTTATCACATCTGAGCAACTTATACAAAAGCTTGTACCTAAAAAGTCCTTATCTGAAATATAATTGATATGATTTATAACAAAATCTCCGGTCTTTCCGAACTTATACTTCTCATTTGATGTTGACTGCTTTAACACATAGTCTGAGTGTTCGTCATCTGCATTTACAATTGTCTTTTCACACTGTTTAAAGAAAAGCGATTTGTACATAAGATACTCTTCAAAGTCCTTATGCTCGTCAGGTCCTATATGGTCAGGTGAAATATTTGTAAAGATACCTATATGGAAGTTTATTCCCTCTATTCTCTTTAACATTACAGCCTGTGAAGATACCTCCATCACCACATATTCACAGCCTGCATCCAAACATTCTTTAAAAGTCTTTTGTAATTCATATGACTCAGGTGTTGTATTCAGTGTGCTTCTATGTATATCACCTATAGTTATACCGTTTGTACCTATAAGCCCTACCTTGGCATTTTGCTCCAAGAGTTTTTTCAACATATGAGATGATGTTGTCTTACCCTTTGTTCCCGTGATACCTATTATCTTCATCTTTTTTGAAGGGTGATTAAAGTATGCTGCTGAGAGTCTTGCAAGTGCGGCTCTTGTATTATCCACCTTTATAACACAGATATCATCTCTTTTTATATCCTTTTCCACTACCACAGCCTTGGCACCCAGCTTTACAATCTCATCTATTGCATCATGCGTATCAAAGTTTCTTCCCTTAATACATACAAATAAGCAATCCTTAACTACCTTTTTTGTGTTGAATACCAAATCTGAAAAATTATCATCAAGTTCTCCCGATATTATATCAATATCAAGACCTTCCGTATTTTCTATAAGTTTCATTTTTTCTCCCAAGTCCTTTAGAAAAGCCCTACTATATTTCCGTTTTCATCCACATCCACAGCCTCGGCAGCAGGTACCTTAGGAAGTCCAGGCATTGTCATAATGCTGCCTGTGATTGCAACCACAAAACCTGCACCGGCATTTACATAGGCTTCTCTTACATTTATATCGAAGTTTTCAGGTCTTCCAAGCTTTTTTTGGTCATCTGAAAGTGAATACTGATTCTTTGCCACACATACAGGCAAATTTCCATAACCAAGTAACTTCGCCTTTTCAATAGCCTTTTTTGCGGCAGGAGAATATGTCACATTCTTTGCGCCGTATATCTTTGTCGCGATAGTGTAGAGCTTATCTTCAATGCTCATATCGTCAGGATATAGCGGTGTAAAATGACTTTCTTTGTTTTCAAGTGTATAAAGAATCTTCTTTGCAAGTTCGACTCCGCCCTTGCCGCCTTCTTCCCATACCTTTGAGATTGCAAACTCACAGTTTCTGCTTTCACAAAACTCTTTTATAAAGTTAACTTCAGCTTCACTGTCGGTTACAAAGTGATTTAATGTAACCACCACAGGTACGCCGAAAAGTTTGATATTTTCGATATGCTTTTCAAGGTTTACAATTCCTTTTTTAAGTGCTTCAAGATTTTCTTTTGAAAGCTCGTCCTTTGCAACTCCTCCGTTGTACTTTAAAGCTCTTACGGTAGCCACAAGCACTACACAATCAGGCGCAATACCGGCCTTTCTGCACTTTATATCAAAGAATTTCTCAGCTCCGAGGTCCGCACCAAATCCCGCCTCTGTAAGTGCGATATCCGCCATACCCATAGCAATCTTTGTGGCTCTGACAGAGTTACATCCGTGTGCAATATTTGCAAAAGGTCCTCCGTGAACCAAAGCAAGCGAATGCTCAAGTGTCTGCACGATATTAGGCTTTATTGCATCCTTTAAAAGTGCGGCCATAGCACCCACAGCCTTTAAATCTTTAGCAAATACAGGCTCACCGTTAAAATTGTAGGCCACGATAATATTTGAAAGTCTTTCCTTCAAATCATTCATATCGTCAGCCAGACAAAGTATTGCCATTATCTCCGAGGCCACCGATATTACAAAGTGGTCTTCTCTCACCACGCCGTCAGCCTTGCCTCCGATACCTACCACTATGTTTCTGAGCACTCTGTCATTCATATCTATACATCTTTTGTGGATAATCGCATTTGTATCTATTCCGAGTGCATTACCCTGCTGTATATGATTGTCAAGCATTGCCGCCAGAAGGTTGTTTGCGGATGTTATAGCATGAAAATCTCCTGTAAAATGGAGATTCAGCTCATCCATAGGTACTACCTGAGAAAGTCCGCCACCTGCAGCTCCTCCCTTTATACCGAAACAAGGTCCCAGCGAAGGCTCTCTAAGTGCTATCACAGCCTTTTTGCCCAGCTGTTTAAAGCTTTGTCCAAGTCCTACAAGTGTAGTGGTCTTACCCTCTCCTGCAGGTGTCGGATTGATAGCTGTAACAAGTACAAGCTTGCCTTTTTTGTTTTCTTTGCGGGATTTTAAAAACTCCTCACCAAGTTTTGCCTTATATTTGCCGTACATTTCAAGGTCGTCAAAGCCTATCCCGTACTCACTTGCCACATCTGCAATATTTTTCATCTCAACGCTTCTTGCAATTTCGATATCACTACGCATACATCCTCCTTAGGACAAATCTATAACACATCCAGGAATTCGTCCATATTCATTAGTATTTCTCTTCTCTTTGTTCCTGCTTCATCACCTACCACACCTGCACTTGCAAGCTGATCCATAATCCTTGCGGCTCTGTTAAAGCCAATCTTAAAATTCCTTTGAAGATTGCCTATTGAAGCTCTGTCTTTTTCTATAATATATCTGCCTGCAGCCTCGAAAAGCTCATCTCTTTCAGATACCTCTCCTGACGCTCCTGCAGTCTTTTCACTCTCTTCTATATGCTTTATGGTGTCTTCGTCATACCTTGCCTGCATACCTTGATTTTTTAAAAAGTCCACTACGGCGGACACTTCCTCATCCGATACAAAGGCGCCCTGTACTCTTATAGGATTCGGCGATCCGTACGGAGCGAACAGCATATCACCCTTTCCGAGAAGCTTTTCGGCACCGTTACTGTCAAGAATAGTTCTTGAGTCCGTACCTGATGATACAGCGAAAGCGATTCTTGAAGGAATATTTGCCTTTATTATACCTGTTATGACATTGACACTCGGCCTTTGTGTAGCGATAACCAGATGTATACCGCAGGCTCTTGCAAGCTGAGCAAGCCTTACTATAGCATCCTCAACCTCCGCATTTGCCACCATCATAAGATCTGCCAACTCGTCAATAATTATAACAATCTTAGGCAGCTTCTCAGGAAGCCCCTCGATATTTCCTCTTCTTTTCGCCTCATCTATTCTCTTATTGTATGCGGTCAAATCTCTGACACCTGTAGCCGCAAACTTCTTATATCTCTCACCCATCTCTGCAACAGCCCAGTTAAGTGCCGATGCGGCCTTCTTCGGCTCCGTCACTACAGGAATAAGCAGATGCGGGATACCGTTATAGACTGAAAGTTCCACCACCTTCGGATCCACCATAATAAGCTTCACTTCATCAGGTGAATACTTATATATGATGCTCATAATCAATGTGTTGATACATACCGACTTACCCGAACCTGTAGCACCTGCAATAAGTACATGAGGCATCTTTGCAATATCCGCAACAATAACCTTACCCGAAATATCCTTACCTACCGCAAAGCCTATGCTCTCTCCACCGTTTCTGAATGCTCTGCTCTCGAAAAGATCGCGTAAAAATACGGTCTGCTTTTGCTTATTGGGAACTTCTATACCGATGGCCGATTTTCCCGGAATAGGAGCTTCTATTCTTATATCACTGGCGGCAAGCGCAAGTTTTATATCGTTTGCAAGCGACAATACCTTGGATACCTTAACTCCCTGCTCCGGCTTAAGCTCATACAGTGTAACAGACGGTCCTATACTTATATCTTCCACAGTCACATTTACATCAAAGCTTGCCAAAGTCTCCTGTAATGTGATGGCGGTCTGTCTGTACTCACTGTCTGAAAGTACCTGATTGTTATTGTTGCTCTTCTTTAAAAGATATGTGCCCGGATATGCGTAAGGTCTTATGGCGGCCTTTTTCTTTTCAATCTCAGACCTTATCTTGCCCTGCGGCGTGGCCGCCCTTTGCTCTTCCATCTTCTTTTGAAGTGCGGATGTGTCTGAAACTATCACCTTACCTGCAGCTGTAACTAAAGTTCTCTCACCGTCACTGCTTACCAATGAATTGTTCCCTTCCGTATCCGAATTAACAGACTTTTCATTATCTGTATAATTATTGTATATGGTTTCGTTATGATTTTCGTTATAAGGCTTTTTATAACTGTCGTCTTTTTGATACGGTGCATCATAAGCAGAAGTGTTTTGATGAGTATAGCCCTCATCATCACCGTATTCTTTTCTGAATTCTATATCATTGTTTATGTTTGCCACACCTACAGGTGTATTGTCATTTATATAGCTGAAATCCTCATGTGCATCATCCTCGGTGATACTTATAGTGGAAACCGGCTGTGAATAGATATCTATCTCATCTTTTCTGGCAAGTATCTCATTGGCTCTTCTTAGAGTCTCCTCATCTATATCATTTTCAAACCTTGAATCGTCATTGCCTCTGTTTATATTGCCGTAGAAGGTATCGGCCCTCTTATTCATTATTATAGAATCCTGCACAGACTCCTCAGCTCTTTCATTTGAAAAGTTATAGTTTGTATCTATTACTCCGTCGTCGGCATCCGTTTTCTCAAAGTCTACATTGTTCTTACTGTCAAAAAGTCCGCCTATAGCTTCATTCTTTTTTGCACCTGAATTTGAAGGAGGCAAATCCACTCTGTGCCTAACCTTTCTCTTTGAAAAGTCTATCGCACCGAGGTCTATATTCCCTCTGTTCGGTCTTTTATTGTAATCAAGAAGTTCTTCTATATAACCGTCTTTTTTATTGTCAATGTCAAGCTCTTCAAAGTTGTCCTCATCGTAATCTTCATAATCGTCTTCATACTCGGCTTCTTTTCTTTGCTTCCTTTGCTCCATCACTCTTGCCACATCACTTTTTGCCTTTGATATGGTCATCTGTCCGCCTGTCTTTACCATGGACACGAATGACTTACCTGTAAGTATGACAACGGATACTATAAACATTGCCAAAAAGAATATAATTGCACCGATCTTACCAAGTACTAACGATATAATAAGGCCGAGACTTCCTCCTATAAAGCCTCCATACCAGCCTTCAGTATAAAATTTCAAAAATCCGACTGCCTTCAGGCTCGGAATACCTATCAGTGATATAAGGGTATCCACCGCCAAAACAGCCAATACCACTCCGATAAACTTTGTTTTTGCGACACTTGAACCTACATTTGACAGAAGGAATGCACCGCCTATAAAGACAAACATAGGCACCGCATAGCCAAGTATGCCGAACAGTCCCATCTGCAATGATCTGAAAAACTTTCCCACTACTCCCATAAGTCCGAAATGGCTCAAAAAAAGCACCAAGGACACGACAAAAAGGGCAATCATAAGAATTTCGGAATTCAAAAATTCCAATTGCTCATTGTTCTCCGCCTTTTTGCTCACTCTATTTGTACTACTACTCTTTTTTGTTTTTTTGGTTGTTTGTTTTCGACTTGCCACATCAATTCTCCACTTCCATAAAGTCTACCCTAGAGTATACCTAATATGGATATTATTTGCAATAAGCTTAAAATATTCAGACATATCATTTACTCTTCAATAATAATACCTATATCCATATTTACAAGCTTTCCTATATGCTTTTTGCCCTCCTCGCTTACAAGCCCCTTTTTTAGGAATCCTATACTTACCGTAAGGTCGGAATTTACACAAATATTCGACTCTCCCGTATCTCCGTTCATGCCTGAGTTGATATCCGCACTGACTACAAAAGCTTTTGAGTCGTTTAAAGCTTTTATAAGTGAATATACAGGTTCTCTCACCTCACCTCTAAATCCTGTTCCGTATATGCAGTCCAGAACATAGTCGTATGAATCGAACTTTCCTCGCAAAGTATCATAATCCGTGTTCTCATCCAATACGGTGTACTTAATATCTTTTTGAAGGCATCTGTTAAAATAATATTTTCCGTCCTCAGAGAATTTATCCTTGATAAGCAAAATCTCGACTTCAATTCCTTCAATATTCAATAAGTCGGCCACAACATATCCGTCACCTGCATTGTTGCCGCTGCCTGCCACTATAAGAACCCTGTCTCCTATATTCCAATCACCTACATAAAATATAGCCTCTCCGGCTCTGTACATAAGTTCCTTACTGTCAACAAAGTTTTTTATTGTGTAGGCGTCCGCATCCCTCATCTCCCTTACGGAAAGCACTCTCTTATCCTTATCAAAGGAGTCGAAGAACTTCTTTACAAGTGATTTGTAGTCGTTCTCTTTTATTTCCATGCCCTTTGCACCCATAAGCTCAAACTCAACTCCCATCTCTACAACTCTTGTATCCAGAGTCTCAAATCCGTTCTTCTCATAGAATGCAAGTCTTTTCTTTCTCTGTTTTATATTGTCACTGTCCTCTTCTATAGGTTCTATAGCAAGCGAAAGTTTAGGATGCATCTTCTTATATTCACGTATTATCTTGCTTCCGTATCCGCTCTGTCTGAGACTGCCGTCTATAGCAAAATAAAAGATATATGAAAGCTTTTCTCCCACCAAGGTATGTATAAATCCAAGCCAGGTATCGTCATCGTAAATTGATAAGAATTCAACACCTCTGTCATTTCCTACCGATACCATAATATAAAAAGGTATTCGCTCATCAAAAGGAAAGGCATCCATATATAACTGTTTTATATCTTCCAAGTTCTTCGTATTTTCGTCTATCTTCTCAAATCTTATCATAATACTCCAATCTGTAATACCGCACAATAATATACCAAGCCGATATTTTATACCATATCAAAATGCCGATTCGGTCATCTTAAAAACTTATCTCTTATTTTTAATTCATTCTTTCGAAAGTTTTTCCGTTTTTTTTAGATACAAAGCATAATTTCATTTGACTTTTTTGATGAATAGGTATAAAATCGGTTTTTGTTAAAGGACATAGGAAAGTGTCTATTAAGGGAGGTATTAAAAATGTTAAAATTTAAATTATTCGCTGTTGCTGCTGTAGCTATGCTTGCTTTCACTGCTTGTGGTTCAAGCGCACCTAAGGCTGACGCTTCAAGTGCTGTTGAGTCTGCTGCTAAGGATGCTTCAAGTGCTGTTGAGTCTGCAGGTAAGGAAGTTTCAAGTGCTGCAGAGTCTGCTGCTAAGGACGCTTCAAGTGTTGCAGAGTCTGCTGCTAAGGATGCTTCAAGCGCTGTTGAGTCTGCAAAGGACAACGCTGCAAGCGAGGCTTCAAGTGAGTCAGGTGCTGAGACAACAGCTGTAGAGTCTACAACTGCTAAATAATTATACAAACACCTTTAGGTCAGCCTTCCGGCTGACCTTTTTTTATTTCATGGATTTTAATGTCGCTTTTGATACCGCTTCTATCACACCGGCCCTGAAACTGTAATCTTCCAATACCTTTACTCCCTCTATAGTAGTGCCTGCAGGTGAACAGACCATATCCTTTAAAACTGCAGGATGAATATTTGTTTCAAGAATTTGTGCAGCACTTCCAAGTACCGTCTTTGCAGCCATCTTTAATGCCACATCCCTCTTTAATCCGTGAAGCACACCCGCATCCGCCAACGCCTCTATAAACATAGCAACATATGCAGGTCCGCCGCCTGAAAGTCCTGTGACTACAGGGAAAAGTCTCTCCTCTACCCATTCAACCGTACCTATCTTAAAAAAAGCGTCCTCAAAAATCTTTTTTTCTTCATCTGTAGCGTTTGAATCACTGTCAAGTGCAAACACACCCTCACCTACAAGTGCGGGAGTATTCGGCATAATCCTAAGAATCCTCTGTTCACCTATATATGACCTTATAACTTCGCTTTCAAGTCCTGCGACTATAGATACCACAAGCTTACCGTCAAGGTACTTTGAAATTTTTTCAAAGAGTGATTTTGCATGTATAGGCTTTACCGCCACAAGTACGGCATCACAGGATTTTACCAATTCCACCTCATCACTGTATACAAAAAAACCGTCTTCCTTTGCCTTTTCTCTTGATTTTAAGTATGTATCAAAAATACCTATATCTTTAATATCCATTGCATTTTTGTTTACAAAGCCCTTTGCAATGGCTGAACCCATATTTCCGAAACCTATTACTCCTAATTTCATAAATACTCCTATTCTAAAGTCTTATCCTTAAACTTTGCCACTTCTTCCAAATATTTCTTACCGAGTTCGCTGATAGATATATCTTTTCTTATGATATACCCTATAGTCATCTTTTCATTTGAATCAAGCTTTATCGCCTTATACTTTTCACCGTTTAGCTCCTCACAGATTATACCTGAACAAAGTGTATACCCGTTAAGTCCCACCATGAGATTGAGTAATGTCGCTCTGTCATTTGCCTTTATCAGTCTGTGGTACTCATAAGTGGAAAGCACCTCCTCCGCAAAGTAAAACGAGTTATATTCGCCCTGCTCAAACGACAGACAAGGATAGTCCATAAGCTCTTCCATCTTTATCTTATCATGATTTGCCAAAGGATGATCTTCGTAAAGATATACATAGATGCTACATTCCATCAACGGAGTAAATAAAAGATTTGAATCCTTAAAAAGCTTAGTCAAAATATTTTTATTAAAATCATTTAGATAAAGTATACCAATCTCACTTTTAAAGGTCTTTACATCATTTATAACATCATATGTCTTTGTCTCATTTACCGCAAACTCGTACTCGTCCATTCCGAACTGCTTTACAAGATTTACAAAGGCACTGACTGCAAATGTATAATGCTGCATGGACACACTGAACTTCTTTTTTAAATTCTGATTTGAGATATACTTTGCTTCTATAAGATTAAACTGCTCCACAACCTGCCTTGCATATCCTACAAACTCGCTTCCTGCAGGCGTCAAAAATATACCTCTGTTGTTTCTTGAAAAAAGCTTTATACCTATCTCGGCCTCAAGTTCGGCAATGGCCGACGAGAGACTGGGCTGTGTGATAAAGAGATTACCCGCAGCCTTATTTATAGAACCGGCATTTGCAACCTCTATAGCGTATTTCAGTTGTGTTAATGTCATATCTTTACTTCTTTATTATCCAATGTGCTTTTTATAACTTCACTTACTTTTTTTGCAAGCACCCTATGTGAATCCTCCGTCAAATGCATAAAATCAATGTCATTCATCTCTACATAAGGAGCGGCATCCAAAAATCCAACATTAAGTTCCTCGGCCACAAGCTTGTACTCCTTGGCAAGCTCATATGATTTATCCGAACACTTACCCATATTTTTGCCCACATCCGAGAGCTCACATTCCTTTAATATAGGACCCGGTGCAATTATAAGTATATTCGGCTTATCTCTCCATACATCAGCCACTAAAGCTTTCATAACAAGTCTTCTCATTCCAAGTGCAATATTTGCACCTGTCAGTGAAAATCTTTCCTTACAGTCGTTGGTACCAAGCATTATCACCAACATATCAAGAGGTGAATGACTCTGAAGACATGGTAAAATATAGCTAAGCCCTGAAAGTCCCTCATTAAAAGGGTCGTCAAGACAGGTGGTTCTGCCGCAAAGCCCCTCTTCATAGACTCTGTAACTCTCTCCAAGCAGCTTTGCCGCTACCATTGGCCATCTGATTTCTTCATTAAACCTGCCTCCGCTCTTTGCGTCATAACCCCATGTATTTGAATCTCCAAAAATAACTATTCTCTTTTTCATATATTTTCCTATCTCGTTTTTCTTTCTATTATATAAATAAATAAAGGGATTGGCAAATGCCAACCCCTCTTAAATATAAATTATTTTTTCTTCTTATTTGAATAGTAAGTATCGTCCATAGGAAGCTTCGGTCTGAGCTTGCCGTCTCTCTTATAGTAAGCATTCTGTACAGCAGGAGCTGTAGGAATGGTAGCAATCTCTCCGATACCCTTAGATCCGTATGCAACTCCTAAGAGTTCCTTCTTCTCAACATAAATAGCCTGAATTTCAGGTATATCAACAGATCTCATAAGAACGAGTGTACCGAATTTTGACTTAGGTACACAATCCTGAAGCTTAAAGTCCTCAGTAAGTGCATAACCGAGTGACATAAGTACGCCGCCTTCAATCTGACCCTGTATAGAAATAGGGTTTACAACCTTACCTGAATCATGTGCCGCAATAACCTTTGAAACCTTGCCCTCATCATCAAGTACGACAAGGTGTGTGGCATATGCATAGGCTACGTGAGACTTAGGGAAAGGTACATCTGCACCAAGCTTATCTGTAGGTTCAAAGTACTCTGCATAGAACTCTCTGCCGTTAAGCTTGTCAAGGTCACCGCCTGCTTCATCAAGTGCCGCCTTAACTTCAACGGAAACTCTTCTGATAGCCTCACCGCTTATAAGTGTCTGTCTTGAACCTGAAGTAGTACCGGAATCAGGATCCACCTCGGAGTTGCTGCCCATATTCTTAATCTTGGACTTAGGAAGTCCAAGTGACTCTGAAACCATCTGTACAAATACTGTTGCACATCCCTGACCTATATCTGAAGCACCGCAGTATATCTCTATCTTACCGTCATTTATCTTCAGTCTCGCACGACCGGTATCCGGAAGTCCGACACCTACACCTGCATTCTTCATGGCACAGGCAAGACCTACATTCGGGTAATACTTTTCATAGTAAGGCTTTACAGCTTCCAAAGTCTCTTTAAGTGCTGTAGAGCAGTCCGCTATCTGACCGTTCGGAAGTACTTTCTCAGGCTCAATGGCATTTCTGTATCTTATTTCCCATGGTGAAATACCCACCTTTTCGGCAAGCAAGTCGATAATTGACTCAAGTGCAAACTCACTCTGACAAACACCGAATCCTCTGAATGCACCTGCAGGCGGATTGTTGGTATAGTAACCGTATCCTCTGATATCGTGGTTCTGATAGCAATAAGGTCCGACCGCATGTGTACAGGCACGCTCAAGTACAGGACCGCAAAGTGATGCATAAGCACCTGTATCAAAATAGATATCGCAGTCAAGTCCTGTAAATATACCGTTTTCATCACAACCGAGTGTAAATGTACCGTGCATTGCATGGCGCTTCGGGTGGAAGGCAAGTGACTCGTCTCTGCTAAACTTAGCCTTTACGGTTCTTTGTAGCTTATATGCACAAAGTGCAGCTATATGCTGAGTTGTAACATCCTCTTTTCCTCCGAATCCGCCACCTACAAGCTTGTTCTCAACAACCACCTTTTCAGGATCCCAACCGAACATGATTGCCACTTCTTTTCTTGTATCAAATACACTTTGGTCTGAACTGTATATCTTTACTCCGTCCTTATACGGGAATGCTATAGCACACTCAGGTTCAAGGAATGCATGCTCCGTAAAAGGTGTATCAAAAGTCTCTGTAATTACATACTTTGAATTCTTGATTGCAGCCTCTGTATCGCCTCTTCTTACATGCCTTGACTGGCACAGATTGCCGTTAGGATGAATACTCGGTGCATCCTTTGCCATAGCTTCAGTAATATTTCTTACAGGCTCAAGTACTTCATAATCCACCTTCACCAAAGCCTTAGCCTTCTTTAATATATCTTCACTCTCTGCTACAACAAGACATATTGCATCACCTACGAATCTGGTAATCTCGCCCTTCGGAATCATTACATCCCAATCCTGCTGTAAATGTCCGACTTTATTGTTCGGTACGTCCTCAGATGTATAAACTGCAACCACACCGTCCATTGCCAAAGCTTCTGAAAAGTCGATATCAAGTATTCTTGCTCTCGGGTACTTACTTCTGACAGCAGATACATGAAGCATATCATCCATCTCCACATCATCACAGTACTCACCGTATCCAAGTACTTTCTCTCTTACGTCAATTCTGAAAGCATTTGAACCTACACCGAACTTATCACCCTTTTCAAGTTCCTTATCTATCTGCTTTTCACCTCTTTTTATCTGTGCAACCAAATCGATAGCTTCGATAATCTTCTTATATCCGGTACATCTGCAGATATTTCCCTTGATAGCCTCTTTTATTTCAGCTTCGGTAGGGTTAGGATTCTTATCTACAAGAGCCTTGCCGGCCATTACCATTCCCGGGATACAAAAACCGCACTGTACCGCTCCCTTTGAGCCGAATGCATATACAAAAATTTCTTTTTCCTCGTCACTTAGTCCCTCTACCGTAACGATGTTCATACCCTGAGCTCTCTTGGTAGTCATAACACAGGCTCTGGTAGCCTTACCGTCAATAATAATAGTACAGGTACCGCACGCTCCCTGGCTACATCCGTCCTTTATAGATTTGAGCTTTAAGTCGTCACGCAAAAACCTTAACAGTGACACCTCTTTTTCAGTTTCAACCAATTTTCCGTTTACTGTAAAACTGTACATCAAAATTCCCTCCATGATGCATTTATATACCTAAATCTTTTTTAGATAAGATATACAATATAATTAGTAAATCTAATTGCATAAACAACATTTACTATTTCGAAATTTATTTATTGAAATTATCTATATATGATAATGTTAACAATGTAACATTGGTAGTTCTATATTATTTCAAAAGTAAATTTCATAAATTCATTCACATTTTCAAACAATGTAATAACATTATTATAACACAACTATCTCAATAAATAAACTCATTTTTATTTAGGTTCTCAATAATTTATTCTCTATAAACACAACTTTCCTTTATTTTTGCTATATGTTAGCTGTATAAAGCCTAAATATTTTTTATATGATTTATATACCCGGGTCTTTGACAGTTTGTTTACATAAATAAGCCTAAAAAAAATCTCACAACCCGCATATAGCCTACATTTCTTGGTTGAAAAATTTGTCAAAATTTTCGTTTTATTATATAGTATTGTATGATGTAATGGGGCTTTGAGGTTCCCTATGAAAGTTACTACATCTTATTATTTTGAGATTGAAGATGAAGACGGAATTAAGAAATACGGCAGTAGTAGATTTGGCAGAAATATCAAAGGATGACGGTATGTATGCCATCTCAACAGACCTACTTGACGATAATGTAAGTGAAATACTAAGTATAAGTGAAAAGTGATGGCAAATCGAAGAGTGCTTTAGAATTATGAAAACCGAGTTTGAAGCAAGGCCTGTGTACTTACAAAGAGTTGACAGAATTACAGCTCACTTCTTAACTTGTTTTTTAGCATTGATTATTTACAGATATCTTGAGAAAGCTTTAGAACACAAATATACATGTAAAGAGATTCTAAAAACCCTAAAGGATTTTAATTTTGCATATGTAAAAGAGCAAGGTTTTATACCGCTATATAAAAGAACGGAGCTTACAGATAAGCTACATGAAATTTGTCATTTTAATACAGATTTTGAATTTATAACAAAAAGTCAAATGAGAACAATTAAAAAACAAAGTAAGGGAAAATAAAATACTATTTTTTTAGTTTCAAAACGAAATGTAAATACCCTCCAAAGCCGCTAAAACACAGGGCTTGAAGGGTATTTTATATTTCAAAACTGTCAAAGACGGGACTATACTACTTTTGCAGGAATTTGAGTAATTTGAGTAATACTTTTTAAGAAATCTCAGCAATTTATCAATCACAATGTGATAAATGATATAACTACTTTAAAGCCGCCTCAATGTTTGCATCATTAATGTCCGTATCAATATCCGACTCACGAAGTTTTATAGGCTTTTTGAGAAGCTCTCTCAAATAATCTCTGTCACCGTTTCTGTATTGACCTTCTTTTACCAATGTAAATCGTGATATATCCGGATCATAACTGTAATAATGGAATTCACTTCCATAGGTACCATATTCACTGAAATCTACGGACAACAGTGTATTGTCATCAAAAACAAAGAAATCTCCTCCACTGTTGGTAACAAATCCGATAAGACGAGGCTTGTCATCTACAATACCGTAAATACCGTAAATCCCATAAAAATCCTCCCCTTTTGGCATAACTTTAACTATAAGCTCATCACGGTTGTCACCTGTGATATCCATTAATTTGAATTTTGAAGTATCATCATGAAAGTCATGCAATATAGGTGAATATAAGCTTTTGTAGGAAGATGCAATGCCTTTAGACTCTTTAGTAATATTATGATATAGATCAATCCCCGGATCAGGCAGCTTTTCCACCGCTTCAGCAATATTTTCCAAAGTTACAGGAAAATCCATAATACTGTCTGAACTCAGTTTTACTCTGTTATTTTGCAATGAGTCCTTTGCAGAGGCAATCAATTCACTGTCTTTACCGTCATCTAACAATGTAAAATTGCAAATGGATGTATCATATGCCCAAATACCTATATCATCCCTATTGCATTCACTATAATCTTGAACGATGATATTATTATCAAGGAACAGATATGGACTATAGGATCCACTTTCAAAAATCTGTACAGCCTTACCGTTAAATATCTTGTAAATACGCATATATTGTACTACGGAATTAAAGAACCAATTTGTACGTCTTTTTAAAATTATTATTTCACTTTGTCCGTCACCTGTAACATCTGCAAGAGTAAAATAATAAAAATTCAATATAGAGTCATCAATAGATTTGTAGGTATCTACATCCGGACTGTCATAAAACTCATCAACACTGCCTATTACACCTGTATTATAAAAATTTGTAAGGATATCTCTGTAAATTTTTTTATAATTATCATCACCGGTCACAGAATTTTGTGAAGCTTTTTGAACCCCGTCTTTTATAACACCGGCAGAAAAAGGTGTTTGCAGAAAACCTGCAAAAATCGAAAAAACAATGGCGAACGGAACACTTAAAAATCTTTTTCTCATACATACCTCCTTAAAGTACACTTTTACAATAGAGAATGATCAAATTAATTTTGCTCTAAACAATCAAAACATATACCACATCGCTATATTTTCATTGATATTTTAAATATTCTATTTTATCTATAATTTTTTCAATAATAACCTCTTACAATTATTATAAAATCACATACCGCTAAAAATAATATGAATTTTCATATATTTATTTTAATAATATTCTATCATAGTTTAATAGTTAGGTCAACTCTCACAAATAATTAATATAAATTTCTGCTTTTTATTTCTAAACATTTATAATTTTATATACACACAAAAATATCCACTATATCTCTTATTTCTTCCATTATAACAGTTTTCTTTTTTCTCCGGCTCAATGCATATTTAACTCACCAAAAATTTTCTTACAGTATAACAAATTTTATTAAAAATATCACTATTTCCTCCACGTCTTACTGGGCGGGATACCGAAATATTTTTTATACAACCTGCTGAAGTAAAGCGGATCCTGATAGCCTACATTTATAGAGGCTTCAGTAACCGACATTCCGTCAAGCAACATCTTGGCCGCCTTTCTGAGTCGGAGCCTTATAAGATAATCAATAGGTCTAATATTGTAGATTTTATTGAATGTATATGAAAAATGTGCCTTGTTCATATCTGCGGCAAGAGCCAAATCTTCAAGTCTCAGACTCTTTTGATATGAGCTTTCCATCAATTCTATAGCATTTTCAATCTGCATTATTTCCTTATCAGGCATCGAATAACAAAAAGAACTCAGTATCAGCTGTCCGGCTATCATCCTGCTTCTGATTTGATCGTCAAAACTTACACTGTTTGCACATTTTTTGAGCTTAGAGAGTAATTCAGATGTATTTTCCTTATTAAATTCACTTATTTCATATGCCGTATTCATTATATCGCTGCATCCGTGCCAAGGATTTTCAGGATCGTAATAGATATTTAAATGCACAAAAGGCACATCCGAAACTACACTAAAATCTATTTTCTGATTACTTGCACCATGTACTATCGTATTTTCGTCCGCCGTAAAACTTTCATCATTAAATTGTACCAAGGCCTCTCCGGATAAAGTATAGATAAATGCCGAGTGAACTGTATCATATGAGATATGCATTCCCACATCCTTACTTTGTAGAGAAATCCCGGTAATAAAATATTTTCTTGCACTGTACTCCTTTTGACAGCTTATCAGGAAATCCTTTTCCATAATACCCCTTTCTATGGATTATATTTTTAATAATAGTCCATGTCTTTATATTATACTATATTGAAATTTAATTAAATTCAACTATAATTTATATGTTGTTAGGGGTATCTAACTATTTTAAAAAGAAAGGATTCTTATGACAAGGAATAAGACCGATATAAAGTTTAATATATTATTGATTGTACTTTTTATAACCTTGGTATTTTCACTGCTGTCAGGTATATCTTTAGGCGCCGTAAGAATAAGCCTGAAAGATACCTACTCAACCATACAATCAAATCTGTTCCATATAAATGCGGCAAGTTTGTCAAAATCAACTATGGCTATTGTATGGAATATAAGAATACCCAGAGTGATTATGGGGCTTATAGTAGGTGCGGGGCTGGCACTCTGCGGAACTGTAATGCAGACCACTGTAAACAACCCTATTTCAGAACCGTATATTCTCGGTATCTCCGCCGGCGCTACATTCGGCGCTACATTCTTTATAATACTGGGCCTTAAATCAATGACAGGAATAGGTGCATTCTTCGGCTCCGTTATATCCACAGCCATAGTTATGTTTATCGCATCCATAGGTAAAAATATTACTACAACCAGCCTGATACTTTCGGGTGCTGTTGTAAACGCTTTATTCAGTGCATTTTCAAACTTTATCATATCAATAGGAGCAAACTCCGACAGTATGATGACCATCAAGTTTTGGACTATGGGATCGCTGGCAAGTGCAACATGGGCAGATATTCTTCTTCCGCTTTTTGTGGTACTTATCTCACTTATATTTTTTATGACACAGTACCGCACAATGAATACCATGCTTATGGGAGATGAGGTAGCCATAACACTTGGCATAAATCTTCAAAAGTACAGACTTGTCTATATGCTGTTTATATCAATGATTACAGGAGTGCTTGTAGCAAAATGCGGAATTATAGGTTTTGTGGGACTTATCACCCCACATATATCCCGCATTCTTATCGGCACCGACCACAAAAAAATCATTCCGCTCTCAGCCTTGCTTGGAAGCCTGTTTGTGCTTTGGGCCGATATACTTGCCAGATGCCTGATAGATAAGGCGGAGTTACCTATAGGTATATTCACCTCACTGGTCGGCGGACCTTTCTTTATATATATTGTTATAAAAAATCAGAAAGGCGGTCAAAGATAATGGATTTAACTTGTAAAAATATATCCTATTCCATAAAGGACAAGCAGATATTAAAAAACGTGTCTCTTAATGTTTCCGGAAACAAGTTTTTTACAATACTCGGTCCTAACGGCTGTGGAAAGACAACCCTTTTAAAGACTATCTACAGAGTATTAAAGCCGACCTCGGGAGAGATTTTATTAAACAATAAAAATATTGAAAACATCAGGCTGAAGGACTCTGCAAAAGAGATGGCTGTGGTGGCGCAGTTCAATGAAATAAATTTCGACTGCAATGTGGAGGATATCGTTATGCTTGGCAGAAGCCCGCATATAAGTTTTTTGCAGTCTGAAAAGCAAAACGATTTTGATATTGTAGAAGACGCCTTAAGAGATGTGGGAATGCTTGACAAGGCAAACCGCTCCTACTCCTCACTTTCAGGAGGTGAAAAGCAAAGAGTGGCTTTGGCCAGAGCTATAGCACAAAAACCTTCGTTACTTTTGCTTGACGAACCTACAAACCATTTGGATATCAAATATAAGCTTGAAATACTTCATATTATAAGGGAGCTTAATATAAATGTACTTGCGGTACTTCACGATATTCAATTGGCATGTAAGTTTTCAGATTGTCTATTTCTTATGAAAGGGGGTGAAATAAAGTACGAGGGTATACCGAGACAAACTGTAACAGAAAGTTCAATGAAAGATGTATATGGAGTAAATTGTAAAATATCATGGACTGACGACAACCAAGCCATGATTGAATATATTTAAAATGAAAGGAAAAAATAATGAAAAAGATTCTAAACTTAACTTTAACAACTTGTATAGCACTTGCAATTGTAGGATGTGGAAGCACCAATACTACAAAAGAAAGCTCCTCCACAGAGCAGGCTTCTACAACCGTTGAAAGCACTGCGGCACAAAGTAAATCCGAAAGCACAGCAGACGCTAAAGAGACCACATATCCTGTCACAGTTACAACATATGATGCCGACGGCAAGGAGATATCACAGGTATTTGAAAAGGCTCCGGAGCGAGTAATCACAAACAACTTATCTTCTACCGAAATGCTTATAGACCTTGGATTACAGGATAAAATAGTCGGAATGTTAAATCCCGACAATGAAGTAAGCTCCGACTATGCCGCAGCTATCTCTTCCATACCTCATATAGGTGATAAGAAGAGCGTATCCAAGGAAGTTGTGCTTTCAAACACTCCTGATATACTTATCGGAAGAAATATGATGTTCTTAGATAAATCTCTGGGCAGTGTGGATACCTGGAATCAAAACGGAGTACCTGTATACACTCAAAAAGCTTCCGTTTCAAATATGAAGCAAAGTCTTGAAAGCGTTATTGACGATGTGAAAAATATAGGTATCATCTTCAATATACAGGACAAGGCAAATGCTTATGCTGATGAATTACAAAAAAGAATCGACGCCGTAACAGCCGCAAACAAGGCTAATGCCGGTGAATTAAAGAACGCCCTTATTATGTGTGCATACAACGACCAGACCTTCGGTGCTTATAAGTCCGCATTGCAGGAGAGTATCCTTAATACACTCGGATATACAAATGTTGCAACAGGTACATCGGACCTCACTCTTGAAAACCTTGTTACCATGTCTCCTGAAGTTATAATCTATGTTACAAGTGACAGAAACAAGGAACTTGACGCCAAGGCAGTCGACCTTATGAAAGCCAATGCGGTAATCTCCGAGGTTCCTGCAATAAAGAACGACAAAATCATGACCATCTCATATGATGAGTTTATGGACTACGGTACTTCTTCAATAAACGCGTTGGAAGATATCAACTCATTCTTAAATAAATAGTATGTTCGATACAAAAATATCCTTGCCTGACAACTATAATGAAGAAAACAGATATCCTTTGATCCTTTTAAATGACGGCGAAATAAACTATCTGGGAGATTTAAAAGATAGAGCCATATTGGTGGGGTTGATACCACAAAACAGATTGGATGCCTTCACACCTTGGAAGGCACACAATTTAAAACCCTCCACGCCTGATTTTGGAGGAAAACTGGATGAGTACCACAATCAGGTGTTTGAGCATCTGCTTCCTGAGTTATTGTGTAAGTACAGCATTGATGAAAGTAAAATCGCCTACGGCGGCTACTCACTTGGCGGATTGGCGGCGGTATACAGTCTGTATACCGCCGGTGCTCCAAGTATTATATTTTCACTCTGTGGCTCGTTTTGGTATCCTCAATTCTTAGATTATTGTGAGAACCATGATGTACTTAATAAAAAAGCATCTCTTTATTTGCAAAACGGCAAGACTGAGGGCATCAAACACAACAATATACTTTCAAACGCACCGATACTTTCCGCCAGGCTCCACGAACTTCTAAGTGACAGATTGGATAAAGTCACATCTGTCTTTGATGAATACGGGCACCACGAAAATATCGCAGGAAGATATAAAAATCTTATTGATTGGCTGAAAGAAAATTTAAAATAAAAAAATGTAGCCTAAGAATCTCAAGTTCTTAGGCTACAACTAAATATTCTAATCATAATGTCCTTTACATGAAACTATATATATAATGCCCGACTGTTCATAGTATACAATTCTGTTAGTATCATCAATCCTTCTACTCCAAAATCCCGAAAGACTGTCCTTTAGAGGTTCAGGCTTACCAATTCCTTCAAATGTATTTCTCTTTATATCTTTTATAAGTTCGTTTATCTTTTTCAGCGTTCTTTTATCTTGTCTTTGCCAATACAAATAGTCATCCCATGCCCTGTCTTCCCATAGAATACCCATTATTCCACCTCAATCAAATCATGCTGTGAAAACTTTGCTTTACCGCTCTTTATATCGTCCATCATTCCTTCAAGATAACGAATATTGCTTTCAGAATAGAACGGGTCAAGTGATAATTCAAAAGGAATGCGTTTTTCCCTTGCAACCTTTTTTGCAAAAATAGTAAAGGCGGCACTCATAGAAAGTCCTAATTGTGAACATACCTGCTCCATGTCTTTTTTATCTGTTTCATCTAAATAAAAATTTATGTTTGTCTGTGTATGTTGCATTGATAAACCTCCTCTCATAACCTTAAAATAAGCTCAATACTTTATATAACCATATTACTTATATTTTTATACTATGTCAACATTATACAGATACCCGCTTTTTCAACAACACAAAAAACCTCCCGGCAAGCACCGGGAGGTCGTTATATATTATTATCCAAGCATATTTAATCTGTCGATAAGCTCATTTACATCGATACCGTGTACCATAGCGGCCTCTGCAAGTGACTCCATCTGTGATGATGGGCATCCGAGGCAGTGCATACCGATATCCATAAGAACGCTTGCCGCTGCAGGATTCTCTGCAAGAACCTCACCGATAAGCATATCAGGATTGTACTTTCCCTCAGCTGCAGGCTTCTCAACCTTTCCGAAGAAAAGCTCGATATCATCCTCAACTGTTCCGATACCTGCAATACCGAAGTTCTCAACCAAAACCTTAGCTACATTTGGTGAAAGGAATCCCGGAAGTGTAGGTCCCAGGTGAATATTCTTTACACCTAAGTATAAAAGTGCAAGTAAAACGATAACAGCCTTCTGCTCATACCATGCAATGTTGAACTCAAGCGGAAGATCGTTGATATCGTCAAGTCCGAATACTTCCTTAAGCTTAAGTGCGATAACTGCAAGTGAGTAAGAGTCATTACACTGTCCTGCATCAAGAACTCTAGGAATACCGCCTATATCTCCAAGGTCAAGCTTGTTGTACTTATACTTTGCACAACCTGCTGTAAGGATAACCGCATCCTTCGGAAGAGCCTTAGCAAAATCTGTGTAGTAATTTCTTGCCTTTGAACGTCCGTCACAACCTGCCATTACAACAAACTTTGAAATAGCACCTGACTTAACAGCGTCAACTACCTTATCTGCAAGTGCAAGAACCTGTGCATGAGCAAAACCGCCTACGATGCTTCCGCTCTCAATCTCTGTAGGAGGTGCACACTTCTTAGCCTGTTCGATGATCTCTGAGAAATCCTTCTCCTCACCGATATCACCTGCGATATGCTTACATCCCGGATATCCTGCAGAACCTGTTGTATAAAGTCTGTCGATGTAGCTTGCCTTAGGCGGAACGATACAGTTTGTAGTCATAAGGATAGGTCCGTTGAAGCTCTCAAACTCTTCTTTCTGCTTCCACCAAGCATTACCGTAGTTACCCTTAAGGTTAGGATACTTCTTAAGCTCAGGATAATACTGACCTGCAAGCATCTCTGAGTGAGTATAAACATCCACTCCGGTTCCCTGTGTCTGCTTTAAGAGCATCTCAAGGTCTCTTAAGTCATGTCCTGAAACAAGGATACCGGGATTCTTACCTACACCGATATCAACTGTTGTGATCTCAGGGTTACCGTAAGCTGTTGTATTAGCCTTGTCAAGTAAAGCCATACCGTTTACACCGTACTTACCTGTCTCAAGTGTAAGAGCTACCAAGTCGTCTACGCTTAAGCTGTCATCAAGTGTTGAAGCCAATGCTCTCTGTAAGAACGCATCAACCTCACCGTCATCCTGTAAAAGTGCATTTGCATGCTTTGAGTATGCTGAAAGTCCCTTAAGTCCGTATGTGATAAGCTCTCTAAGGCTTCTTACATCCTCATCCTTTGTTGCAAGAACACCTACTGTAGATGCCTTGTCAAGGTACTCGCTTTCATCAAATGACTCCCAAAGAGCAGCCTCAGGAAGATTGTCCTTATTTGAAAGTTCGTTTAAAAGCTCCTTCTTAACTTCAAGTGTCTTCTTAATTCTTGCTGTAATAGCATCATTGTCGAAGTTTGCATTTGTAATTGTGATGAAAAGGTTTAATGTAACAAGGTGGTTTACTTCCTTGCTTACTTCCTTACCCTCTGCACGAAGTCTTGTTGTTATAGCTGATATACCCTTACTTACATAGATAAGTAAATCCTGCATCTTTGCAACTTCCGGCTTCTTACCGCATACACCTACCTGTGTACATCCTGTATTACCTGCTGTCTCCTGACACTGATAACAAAACATTTTGTTTTCCAATTTATACCTCCTCTTACTATGACTGAAATTCAGTCTATGAGCAATCTGATTAACAGATTTAATTTTTATTCTTCTGCATCACTGCATGGCATTATAATATCAGATTAAAAGTCTAAAAACTGTAACTTACATTACCGAGCGATGTTTTTTTTAAAGACTTTTAAGTCCTTCAAGATTTTTTACAATCAAATCTTTTCTAACCACCTTTATAAATCCGTCATCCTGCATCTTCATAAGTTCTCTTGAGAGTGAAGGCCTTGCAGCATTCAAAAAGTCCGCAAACTCTTCTCTGCTCATCTTTAAAGTAACTCTGTCTCTCTCATTCATATTTTGAAGTATGAATCTTGCAATCTTTTGCCTTAATGTTGAGCATGAAAGTACCTGTAATCTGTTATTAAGATAAAAGGTTCTTTCGGCAAAAATTGTAATCATATTTGAGAGCATTCTGCTCTGTAATGCTGACGGATTTGCACCCGGCCTTGTAAGATACTCCTTCGGTATCTCCAAAATCTTACTTGGTGAACTTGCATAGGCATAGTTCACATATTCATTATGATTTAAGAAAAGGAACACCTCACCGAAAAGCTCTCCCGGATTTGAGAACATTCCCATTATACTTCTCTTGCCGTTTACAGAGTCGTTACCTATAGATACACTTCCTTCCACAAGCATTGTAATATATCTGGGTGTATCTCCCTGATTAAATATTGTCTCACCTTTTCTGAATCCGACAATATCAGCCTTCGCTTCCTTTAAGCAAAGTTCTATCTCTTCTTCTGTCATTCCCCTAAAGAGTGGGGATTGTGTATAACTTCCTGACATAATTCTCCTTCAAGCGTCATACCCGCACGCAGTCTCTTTCTAGCTTCTTGCATAATTTCATCAATACTGTTCAGTTGCACCAAAACTTCCTTTTCCTCTGCGGTTGTCTCTATGATTTTGTCAATTCCGCCGTTTTTGATAACTATTCTTCTATCGGCCATCAACGCCAAAAGAGGATCATGAGTAGCCATAAGGACAATCTTGTCCTGTGAAACCAAAAGATCCAGTGCTTTCTTTCTGTCTATTCCGGCATTTTCTATCTCATCTATCAAAACTATAGGTGAAGAGCTAAGCACTGCAGTATCTGCAATCATCAGCGCTCTGGATTGTCCTCCGCTTAGAGCCGTAACCGCAGTCTCAGGTGCAAAATTCTCACCTGCAAGCTTATTTGCCTCTTTCAATATCTTCTCAACTGTAGCCTCGATATCCTCAATCATTCTGCTTTCGGCATGCATAGTTATAAATTCACGGGCTGTAAGATCCATAACAAAATTCATATTTTGTGAAAGTTGTGCAACCAATTTATTATTTGTCGAATATCGCCATTTGGGATCCGGTTTTCTACCATTTATATATATGGTACGACCGGTAGGGGTATCATTTTGTGCTGCCCATTCAATATCAGCCAACAATCTACTTTTTCCGGACCCTGTAGCTCCAACTATAGACACAATTTGTGAAGAAAATATGTCTAATTTTTGAAATCTTTCTTTTTCTCCACTTTTGTTATGACCGGGGAAAATAGTTAAACTTTCTATATTTTCCCTTTTATCACCAAGGAATTGTAACATTTGTTCGATGAATGTGTCAAGACGGTTTTTTATTTCTTTCTTATCTATTGCCTTATCTTCCAGCTCTTCTTGTGATATATTATCCAAAAATTCTGAAAATGTAAGACTAAGACTGCTGTCTATACAAAATCCCGTACTTTCAAAAAAATCACTCACAAACGGATACTTTTCAAGTAATTCCCCAAGCTTTAATTCACTCATTTTTATCCTCCCACTGCATTTTCTTTGTGTTTCCAAGCTGATAGTCCTCGCCTATCCTTGTCTCACCCAAACAATAGGAACACATAGCCGAAGGCATTGCAAACCTAAGTTTCATTCCTTGTACCGATTTAATGTCTATATTATTGTCATATATTAAGGTGGAAAGTTCAAAAGCTCCCTGACCGCTAAGTCCGTTTACATTCATGACCATGGCCCTCGGATTTACCGCACAAACTCTACCGCTGAATACTTCCCTCTCCGCCTGGCTCACTATATCACCCTTTGTAATAACCACTATATCTGCAGACTTAAGCATAGGACCTATCTTTTTAGGTGTATTGATACCTGAAAGATTGTCTATCACACATACTCCCTTTATATCGGTAATATACGGTGAACAACGATTACAAAGTCCTGCCGATTCGGTTATAAGTAAGTCCAGTTTTTGGTCATTTCCCCATTTTACCACATCTTCTATATTTGATGCAAAGAAATGATCCGGACAAAGTCCGCCTGAAAGTCCCTTTTTTACAGGAATATTTGCTTTTTCATATATCGCATCATCATCTGTATACAGGCAGTCAAACTTCACAACTCCCGCCTTTATCCCCCTGCCCTGCATGGCTTCAATAGTCTTTAAAATAACCGAGGTCTTTCCTGATGAGGGAGGACCTGAAAATATAACCAGATTCATACTACTCCTCTCCGTAAAACCACTTTTCGGTATTAGTCAAAATTTCACCTATATCATTTGAGCGTATAAAATCCCATCCCGCCCAAAGGAAATTTTGACTTTCTTCCAATTTATTGTCATACTCAGGATTCGTCTGTGGGAACTTACCGTCCGCACCCAAAACCTCAGCCACCTGTTTTGAAAATAAGAAATCAATAAGCGGCTTACTGTTTTCATAGTTTTTCTTCTTTGTCAAGAGAAATACCGGGCTTATAACGGCTCCGTCCTTTGGCCATACAACCGAAAGATTTGAGTTTTCTTTGATAGTCTTTGAAAAGAAGTAAGGCATAATGCTGATTGCCGGAGTGTCAATGTCCTTTCTTCCTCCGCTCTTTACCATCTGTGCAGGATGCATTGACTTAAGCAGTCCTCTTCCCAAAGCCTTTACACCTTCTTTTCCATACTTGGAATATATACCAAGCATTATAGCATTGAACATATCAAGATCGGATGTAGGCAGCGCTATAGAATTTTCAAACTCTTTTTTAAACAGATCTTCCCAAGATGTCGGAGCTTTTCTATCACCTAATACAGCTTTATTCACAATAAATATAGCCGGAACAACGCCTATTATAGAATATTCTCCCTCCGGATCTTTTACCGAAATATTTTCATTATCTAAAGATTTATTTAATTTTCCGATTCTGTGGTCTTTAAATACGCCTTTATCTCTAAATCTGCCCATATACTTATTATCAAAGAAAAGATTAAAGCCTGCAGACATATATATATCCGAGAGATCGTCCTCAGTCTTTGCATTCATTATTTCAGCTTCTATAGCATCCATACCCATGCTTGCCGCATTAAGATTATAGTTTATCTTATAATCCTGACTCTCTACAAACTTTTCAAAGCTTTCAATGAACTGCATCCTCACAGGACATGGCAAGATACCCTTTATAGATACTTTAGCATTTTCGTCAACATTTTTTACAATCCCGTTGTTGTCCGTCATATCCGACTTTCTCTCGATAGCCTCTACTAACTGCTTCTCGAAAACATCCACATTTATATTCTTACTCTTAAGTGCCGTCTCAATGCTCAAAAGCTTACCCATGGATTTTCTCATCATATCATTCTTCAGATTTTCAAATCCGGCATTTGCAAGCACCTCTATAAGCTCAGGATACTTCTCGGTAACATCATACACTTTATCTTTTATATCAAAATACTTATTCATATATTCTCCTTTACTATACAAACCCTAAGGGTATACCTGTAAATGTTTTTTATTCTACTCTGTATACACAAAAAAGTCTGTAACTATTGTTAAATGAGAAAGAAATTGTGGGGAGAGGGAATCCGATGTATATATTTCAAAGAAAATAGTCTATAATAACATAAGTAGGAAAATTTTAATATTTGGGGGATAAAATGAAGAAAGAAAAAATACAAGCTTTTCTTGCACTGTTTACAGCAACATTTTTTTGGGCTTCCGCCTATATTTTTGTAAAACAGCTCTTAGACAATGTATCACCATATGTGATGTTGGTTGTAAGATTCGGCTTGGCATCTCTGATACTTATTACTATTTATAACAAAAGACTTTTACAAATAAATAGGGAGATTCTTAAAGCAGGTATTATAATGGGAGTATTCCTGTTCGGTGAGTTCTTTACCTTTACAGTGGGACTGCAATATACCACCACATCCAGGTCATCACTAATCATCGCATCGTACATTATAATTTTACCTTTTGCATACCTTTTAATAATGAGAAAAAGGCCCTCACTCTCCGACATTATAGTCTCAATCATATGTATGATTGGAGTCTTTTTTATACTGGGCAATGACCTTGGCAGTTTTCACTTGGGTGATGTATACTGCATACTTTGTGCACTGTCTTATGCACTTTATATTGTTATATCTTCAAAATATTCAAAGCGTTATGATTCGGGTATTTTGAATGTGCTGCAGGTATCAACTACCGCCATACTGTCTATAGTGATATTGCTCTTTGTCAAAGACCACAGATTCTATGTCACGTTTAGAGACGGATTCCAACTTATATATTTGATTATACTATGTACTACACTGCCGTTCTTCCTTATACTCTACGGTATGAAACATATCTCGGCAACAACAAGCGGTATACTGCTTTCATTTGAGAGTGTGATGGCGGCATTTATGGGCATAATGGTATTGCATGAGCCGTTTACACTGAATCTGTTTATAGGCGGTACTATTATCATATTGTCATTTATATTGTCTGAGGTATTGCCGAAGATATTGAAAAAGTGAAAACAATTCTGAAATGACCTTAGTTTACTATATTTACTAACTAAGGTCATTTATGTTAAATATGTTTCTATATAATTCTTACCTTATTTCTCTTTACATTCCATAGCATGTACCATATTTACAACAAATTCATGTGTAGGAACTTTTACACCAACTTTATTTGCCGCTCTAACTACTGAACCACTTATAGTATCTACCTCGGTTTTTCTACCTGCACCTAGATCTGCACATATAGATGTGACTCCTTCAGGTGACTTTATAGAAACATTCTCTACATCCTTTGTAATCTTTTCTTCATCTGCCTCAAGTCCCATTTTATGTGCTACTTCTACCGCTTCATGTATTAAGGCTTTTGTCATATTCCATGCATACTCATTGGATCTAATATACCCAATTTTAACTTGTAAAATACCTGTTACAACACTTAATGAGACATTTGTAAATAATTTATTCCATATTAGTTGTTGAATGTTATCATGTATTTTAACATTAAAACCACAGCAATCAAAAGTATCCTTCACTTTTAGTAGAAATCCTTCATTATCCTCCACCAGCATACCGATATTTGTATTACCGATACCACCTCTTCTAATATGTCCAACTCCAAGTACAGCACCATTATCCTCAGTAGTTCCTATAATAATGTGCTTATCATCTACAAACTCTCCCAATATATCTTCATGTCCCGAACCATTTTGAAGAGTCATCAAGTATGTGTTTTCTCCTATTAAATTCTTATTTCCTGCAAGCGCAACCTTTGAGTATAGTGATTTTACAAACAGTACAACCAAATCCATCTCAGGGAGTCCTTCACTATTGGTCACTGCCTTCGGTCTATACACATTACTTTTTCCATTTTCTTCTATTATCAATCCATTATTATTTATACTACTTATAATATCTTCATTTGTATCAATTAAATACACTTCATTTTTTAATGAAAGGTGTCCGCCGTAAATAGAACCCATAGCACCTGCACCAATTATAGCAATTTTCATAAAACTCCTTTTTCGTATAAAATATAAACTCTACAATACCTAAAAGAGATAGTAATAAAACATTTTATCACTGTCTCTATCACTTTTAAATTTTATTTAGCTAAAATCTGCAAGTCCTTCAATAGCATATGCACGAACAGGGCTTGAATCGAGTCCTATAATTGGAAGTGGAGAATATGACATAAAGAATATATTCTTCTCCAGCAATTCAAGATTTCTTAAAACCTCTAAGAATACAATATTCTCAGCTAACAGTATATCGTGGAACGGCTTAACATCTTCATTGCAATTTTCAATTGATACACCATCTCCAAAACCTACACATTTCACCTTATGATCACTAAACCACTTTGCAGTTTCTCCATTTACAAACAATCTCTTGTCTATCTCTGTATTTGTATCTTTTGTAAACGGTGTAAGCTTATATGAAGAATCTATGATAACAATATCTCCCTCTCTTACCATACCTGCTTCCCTATCAAGATCTGCTGCTGTAATGTGTGAATTTGGAGCAACAGTCTCTTTAAAATCAACATAAACAGCTCTACCAAGAAATGTTGATAATGGCAATTCTGCAACACTTGGCCAATTATCATCATGATGATATGGACACTCACAATGTGTTCCTAAATGACTCATTATATCTATATTTGTATGAAAATCCGGAATCGGACCACCTGTATTAAAACGGAACAAATGACATCTTCTCTTTTCTGTTTCCGGGTCCAGGATTTTTGATAAATCTATAAGTCTAAGACCATTACCTAAATCAAATACTTTTTCCATAATTTTCCTTTCTTGTGGCATAACCACTAACAAAATTTATAATAAAAATCAAATAATTAATTCCTATTACTTTGCTTAAATCAAATTTTCACCTTTATAACTACCTTTTTTACCTGTATAGGGCTATCTACACAGCAACCCGGCATATGTGCATCCTCAGGTGCAACCACTATAAAATCTCCCGGATTTAATATAACATAACCATATTCTTTTGGCATATCATAAAATTTAACATCTTTTTCAGGATTTGAAGATTTTTCAACCAATCCCTCCCTTTTACATACGCCAAAAAGTTCTATTCCCTCTACAAGGTACTGAACATCAAAAAACAAGTCATGTGTTTCAAATCTTTTTTCTTCCACAGGAAGTGTACTGTACTCCTGCACATTCGCTACTACGTCATCATTAAGTATAGGATAACTTCCTACATCTAATGACTTTAAATCCTGTTTTTTAAGCCATTTATAGGCGGATAAAAATTTATCTTCTAAATAATCATATTTATCAGCTATCTTTATATCTGAATAAAACATATTTTACCTCTAAACTCAGACGATAAATTGATCTATTTGCTACGAAATGTCTACTATATCCAAATCACCCTCAGCAATAGCTTGTATTTGACTCCATATCTTTTCATCAATATTAACGCCGTTTTCTATACTATATTTTCTTCTCTCTATTGTCCCTTCACCTGGAGACTTTACCGGATATTTAGGATCAGATGGATGTGCACTGTCTGCTCTTTCTACTCTATAATCCCATTTTTCTTGAATACTTTTTTTATCACCAAACAAATATGGATCGATGGCTATAAAAACTTGTGAACATCCTGTGCAACTTCCTCTTCCCTCATCGTCAAGATCGGCACCTGATCTGCCATTGGCTAATGCCGCTGCAACCAAATCCAATATCAACGCAAATGAAGATCCTTTCCAATAACCTGTCGGCAAAATTCTTCGTGATTTTTCTATTTCACCCGGATCTGAAGTCAAATTCCCATTTTCGTCAAACCCTCCGGGATATGGTAATTTTTTTCCTGCTAATCTATATACTCCAAGCTTTCCATAAGCATACTGGCTCATTGCCATATCAAGAACTATTTCACCATTTTCTCTCGGTACCGCCATACAGAAAGGATTATTTCCTACACTAGGTTCATCACTACCCCACATAGGCATGCAACTCTCTGTCGCAATCCAACTAATACCTATTTTGCCACTTTCAGCCATTCTCCAAGCATAAGTACCACCGCGCATCCAATGAGTAGTATTCTTAAGTGTAACTAAACCTATACCATGTTCATTAGCCAGCTTGATTGCTCTATCTGTGCAAAAAATCGCATTACTTATCCCGGGACCCAGATTACCGTCATAATTTTCTGCCAAACCCTTTTGACAAACAAGCTCAGGTTCTCCTTTTGGGTTAACCCAGCCCTTTTTTACATAATCAATGAATCGTGGAACTCTATTTGCACCATGACTTTCCACTCCGTCTGCACTTGATTCTGTATGTATTCTGGCACAAAGTGTAGCTTTATCTTCATTCAGCCCTGCATTCATCAAAGCTTTTCTTATAGTATTTTCCAATATATCAAAACCGACTTTAGTACTCATTATATTTCCTCTAGCCTTCTATTAAATAACTCTATCATCTCCTCATAGAGACCGGATGCCTCATTTTGTGAATAACCATATACAAGTATCACATCTATAAGATACGGCGAAAACTTTATTCCTGAGTATCTATATGCAAATGCCATAGCGGCTATTTCGCTCAATGCTACTAAGCATGAATCATAATGGAAAAAACCGATAGACCAGAGCTTTATCTTTTCAATCCTGGTATAAATCTCTTTTTTATGCTTTTCTTCTATACTATGAAAGAGTTCATGTAGTAATAAAATATCAGCAATATTTGTATCACCTATTATATCTTTTATACTATCCGAATTCAAAAATTCTTCCACTCTGTTTATAGCATCCATATAAACTCGTATATGATTAGGCTCTCTAAACTCGGCAAATAAAACTCTGTCTGTATTCTCCGGCATAGAAACATACTCTACTTCCATTCCCAATGCATTTGCAAATTTTTCGGCAGATAAGTTGCCATATTTTATTTTTGACTTATCCGCCCATTCTACACCACAGTCCCAAGCCTTTTGCATATATACTTGTCTTTGACTTGCAGAAATCCTTCCGTCAAGCGGTTCTCTTGAAAATACATATCTGTCCCATTGAAGTAGAGGAATCTTTGCTAATTCTTTTAGCATATCATCTAAATTTCGTCTTTCAAAGTCAGGCCTCTTGTATAATACAGTTCTTTGCTTTCCAAATATACCATCAAATAATGGCCTCAAATCCATTGGTTGGTCACTCATACCCTCTATAGGCCTCCAATCCAAATATTTACACTTTATACACTAATTGTAGATGATACAATTATAATCTCCTCATTTCCGTCTCTGTCACCTAAGTCTAAATCCATCAACAGATAAATTTGCTCTAAATCAACAGCTGAGTAATCACTAACTCTAGGTCCATAGCATACAAAGTAATCAGGTCTAATGACAGAGTCGGTTTTAAACTCCGCCTGTTCTTCCCACAATTCCTCTACAACTTGTTTATAGTCAGCTACCTTACACCTTCTTACAGATCCACTTGAACACTGAACCTTAATAAAGCCTTTTTTATCAACAATTCTTACGGCATTTTTATCTTTCTTTGTTGCCTCAAATACGAAAAATTTATCAGTCTTACTTGCCAGCCTGATGTTGGTTGCATCCTTACCCAAATCTCTCGTCGCCAGTTCCATAGCCTCAGTCTCATCACATTCTTTTAGTAAGTCTGTTGATTTAACTTCTGTAGAACCTGTAGCAATTGCTGTTACTTTACCTGTCTGAGAATCTATCTCTACATGAACCTCTATAGAATCCGGAGCTGCTCCTGAATTTATAGCACTGTCAACAGCTTCTTGTTTTAATTCTCTTATATCATCCTGTGAAGGGTTTGGTATAACTCTTTCAACAACATCCCTTACCATTGCAAGTGCTACACCAATCGATGAAATAACCTCTGCATTTTCCGGAATATCATAATCAAGTCCCATCTTTTTAGCACAATATGGTACCAGTGCTGCAGCACCACCACCACAACCTACAAGTTTCATAGTATCATGGTCTAACTGATATTTATCTGCTAAAGTATTTATGCATGAAGATACCTTCTCATAATCCTTATCCAGAATCTTTGTCGCCAACTCTTCTACAGTTATTCCAAGCTTATCTGCTACAGGCTGCATTGCTTTTCTTGCCGAATTTGCATTTCCATGTGCAAAATACTTTTCATCTACCAGTCCAAGTACATTTGCCGCACAAGTATTCGTAAAACAAATTTTCTTTCCGTTTTGAAGTTTGATTACACAATAGTCGGCAGGATCTCCTTTCTTCGGACTTACCAGTTCAATCTGAGGATTAACTATCTCTTCTTCCGGAGTAAAACAAGCGTACTCACAACCTGCTATATGAGCGGAACGTGGTCCGACATCAATGACATCTTTATCACTTATTCTGACCATTGAACCGCCTGCACAACCGAGGATTCTAACATCAAGTGAATTTATATATGTATCATGTCCACCTATTTTGGCATAATCTACTCCGGGTCTTCCGTTTTTGATTACTCCAATATTGGTAGTAGTTCCACCAACCTCGAAATATATTGCGTTTGACGCTCTAAGATACATCAGTGAACCCATTACAGATGCTGCAGGTCCTGATAATGCTGTAAGTATGGGACGCTTTCTCATCTCATTTATCTCCATAACACCACCGTCACCACGCATTATCATAAGCGGTACAGATACACCTGCTCCTCTTACAGATGATTCAGTAGCATTCGCTGTAGCCATCATCTTTGGTAGTATAGATGCATTTATAGCAGCTGTTCTGGTTCTTCTTGTAAGTCCATACAGCTTAGTAATATCAGATGCCATTGTTACAGGTATATTCTTTTTTGAAGCCAAATCATGTATTTTTTGCTCCTCTTCCATACTGTCTACACCAAAAGCCATAGAAGCCACAATAACATCTGTTCCCTGACTTATGAGTTCATCAATATTTTTATTTATGACTTCATCTGTCAGTTGCTTTTTCTTAATAAAAGTATTGAATACCTTTATCATTCTTCCAACCTTTTCATCAAGAACTATATCCTTCAATCTAAGTTGACGCTTTGCTAAGAACCCTTCCAGACCGCCTCCGGCAATACCGATAATACCTACATTTGCTACATCTCCCTCAATAAAGGCATTTGTGGCTTGGGTAGTAGAATGAGCTACAAAGACCACATCCGACGGATCTATATTAAAGTTTTTCAGACAATTTCTAAAACTTTGTACAACACCTGCTGCCACTCCGGCTTTATCATCATGTGTTGTTTTTACCTGGTCTTTACCAATAATCTCATGCGTTTCATTATCCATTGCCACACATTTTGTATGTGTTCCGCCTACATCGATTCCCATTCGGACTTTTCTGTTTCCCATTTTTCTACCCTTCCATTATTTTAATATTATTTAACTGCTGACATAAGCCATGTCGTTCCAAGACTTCCAAGCAAAATAAATGTTGCAACGTATTGTAATATACCTGCAAAATATGCATTTGGAATTGATAGCTTTAAGAAATCTTTTGATTCAACCTTTGTATATGCCAGTCCCCAAGCAACCCATGACTGTGTAATACATGAACCGATATTTACTGTGATTGTAGGAATTGCAAATAACGCATATAGGAACGGTACTGAGAAATCACCGATATGCATTACAACTCCAAGTGTTGCCGCTCCGCAACCTACAAGTGTCATAGGACCTCTGAATAATCCCATACAAAGCAATACTGCAAACATTATACAAAGTACCAACTCATTCTTTGGGAATACCTCACCAAGTATTACCTTAAAGTAAGGTGCTGCATACGAAGCAACCTGATTGAACATAGGCAATGTCAAGAGGAATCCAACAAGTGGTGCCGTATCAACTACTCCATCATAATAGAGCTTATTAACAAGCTGACAGTTCTCTTTAAAACTTCCCTTCATCTTTCCACAAAGGAACAATGCTGCAAATCCTGCTATTACAAATCCACCAATAACAGAGAAATCTAACCAAATCTTTAAAACTACAGGTACTATAGGAAGTATAAGTGTATAGAAAGGAGCATTCTTTTGCTGTGCACCCCTATTTGTTGTAGCAGCCCATGCATGAGATGTTTTTGATTTTGCAAGATATATTCCTGATAAAATAGTTGTTGTTACAAGAAGTATAATAAGTGCTACATATCCCCATTTTGTAGCATACCATCCGAGAGTAAACTCAGGCATCTGCTCAGGTGTTATAAAAAATGCTCTATACTGTGCAAAATTTACAGGATTAATAAATATACCTGCCGCCACTGAACCCATAAATGAGAACATTGCAATAGCCTTAGGTACTCCAAGCGACATAAGTATCGGTAATACAATAACTCCAATAGCAATTACAGGACCTGCACCGGTCATTGCTGTAAATATAATAGCGGTAACTATATTAAGAAGTGTAATAGTTACCATCGGTTTATCACCACCAAGCTCTACTGTCTTTCTGATAAGTGTTGAAGCAATACCGGTCTCCATAAGTACACGGCCAAACCATGCACCCCAACATACATTAACCAATGTAGTACCCCAACCTTCAGGTGCACTCTGGAAAATCTTGTTTAAAGCAGCCATTACTCCCTTTAATCCGTCAAACTTTAATGCTTCGTTTTGTGCCAAAAAATCTGCACTTGCACCAAGTGTTCCACCAAACGATAAAACAGTCCAAATAATAGTTATGATTAGGAAACCTATCATAAGGTTATTCCCGGATATACAATACCATGCCAGTCCAAAGAATGTTAAAAGCAGTATTATACCAATAATATATTCCATATTTCCTCCAAAAAATGTTTTTTTAAACAAGAACTTCTTGCTTACCATGAGTTATCCTCCTCTCTTCCTCACGGTATTTACAATATATAAACTATATATTTCCTATAGCTTCTTTAACAATAATCTATATACATATATTTACCCTATTAGATAACTTCGTCCAAACTACTCAAAGTAATCTCCATATATACTTTCTAACGTATCCATGGTTACTAAAAAGCCATTGTACCTATTTGAACAAATCATAGTCAATAATTCAAATTGGCAACTTTTTAATTGCTCTGTCATAAGTCTAATTTCTACCATAGTATTCTCCCAAGCATTTAATGATGAATTATATACATTATAGTTATATGTACTATATTTTAATGAACTTAGCCTATACATATCGCAATCAATCTTGTCTAAGTACGAATACGCATATTCTCTACCACACTCTTTGGCTAAGCTATTATAGAAGCCCCACTCCAGCATCACCATCTCATATTCACTTTGAGGTTTTTTAATTGTCCTTAACTTCAGTACATAATTATTAACTATATTTAATTCTTCACCATTCTTTACTTTGTTTACAAGTTCAGAAAGTATTGCCTGTTCTATCACTAAGTGTGCATGTGTAGCCTCTCTTATCATATTTCTCTTTATCTTGGTTACTACCGAGCCCTTCTGTGGCAAAGTTTCTAAATAACCTTCGTCTGATAGATTCGTCAATATCTTCCTTATATGCGGTCTGTTCATACCGGTTTCAGCTGATAAAGCATTTTCGCTCAACCTTTCTCCCGGCTTTAACTCTACAGCTATAAGCTTTCGCTTTAATTCTTCATACAATTGCTCCATGTGCTATACCAAAAGTAATACCCGTTTATGTTTACATTTATTGTACAAAACAATGCTTTAAAAATTGTTTACAAGTTTTGTATCACTTCCAAAATAATATCATGGATAGCATTCAAAATCAATATTTTTTTAATCAAATCATAACTTTTATATTTATATATTATATATTGAAATACATATTTAAACTATGTTATACTTGAATTATCAGTTGATTTTATATTACTTAAAGTCAAAACTGTATATAACACTTATTCAATATTGTTTACAAGTATATAATAATATTGTATACAAGATTGATACAATTGATATGCTACACTTGTATATCACAAGTATAGTTATAGTTTTATCACGAGATATTAGGTAGAATATGAGTTTAGAAAAACAGTTATCAAAATTTTCAAATAAATTTATTTTAAAAAGGCCTTCGGAAGATACCAGACAATATGTCTATAGGATTTTAAGTACTCTAATACTTAATATGGTACTTATGCCCGGACAAAGAATGAATGAACAAGAGCTTGCATCATTGATGAATGTTAGCAGAACACCACTTCACGACACTTTTCCTAAATTATCAAGGAACAGACTTGTAGACATTATCCCAATGAAGGGAGCTTTTGTATCAAAGGTTAATAAAAACGGAATCAAAGATTCAATATGGCTTAATGAACATCTTTGTGTGTCAATTATACATGGAATCTTTATTTCAGATGCGAAAAAATCAGAACTTGATATATTACATGAAATACTTTCCCAATTGGAATATAATTATATTCATGGTGATTTTTTACGTGCTTCAAGATCTCTGGGACAGTTTTTCAATCATCTTTTTATTTTGGGTGGAGATTTTGAAAAACTATGGCGTTCATTGTATGAATATGAGGCGGATCTATTCAGATTATATTCTCTTGCTTTAAAGAATCCAATTCTAAGCAAAAGAATATATAAAACTTTATATGCACTTACTGATGCGTTAATAAATCGCGATAATGATTTAGCCTGCCATATTTTTTCTAAACATATGGAAGATGTATTAAACATGACAGATATTATTATATCTGAAGAACCAAATTTATTTATAGATGTAATAGCTTAAAAGGCTTTATCATAAACATCAATAATATTATTACTGTATAACAGTAGAATGGAGTTTTTATGTTTTATGGAAATATTAACAACGAATTTTTTGACAAACAATGTAACCTGATGCCAAAGCCTCTGGCACTTTGTTTAAAGTACTTAAAAGAAAATGATATGGCAAAAGCTGAAGCAGGAGTATTTGATTTGAAATTGGGTAACAGTGATTGTATTCTACAGGTTCTTGATTTGCAAACTAATGAAAGACATAATCTGCGTCCTGAAATACACAGAAAGTATATAGATGTTCAATTTCTTGCTTCCGGAGGTCCTGAAGAAGCCGCATTTTGGAGTGACGACTGTTCTTTAGAAGTAGACGAGAACCTTCTGTCTACAAAAAGAGATATTTTATTTTATAAAAATTCCGATACAATAAAAGAGGGACGCATATATTTAACACCCGGCACTTATGCTTGCTATTTCCCATGGGATGTTCATGTTCCTGCTATTCAAGTAGGGAAAGAAGAAAAGCCTATTAGAAAAATAGTTATTAAAGTCCCACTTGAAGATTGCTATAGATAAATCAAATGCTCTACCAAATACTGTTTTATTCGGTAGAGCATTATTATTCTAATTTTAAAAATAATATTTTATTTTTGTTCAAGTACTATTCAGTCAAAATAATCAGAAAATTTTTCTCTAAGTATCTTTTCTTCAAACTTATGTCTTGACAAATGAATTTCCATTAGTTCCTTCGCCTTGAAACTATCACAAGATTTAATAGCCAAAAAAATTTTCTCATGATCACTTACTGTTTTAATATCCTTTATAGTATTTATACTTAGATTCCTTAATCTATCAAAATGCCCAGAAATACTTTCAACTAACTCATGCGTCTGTAATTTATTTGCCATTTCAAATAATATCTTATGAAACTCATTATCTAATTGCATTAAATTTGTTTTATCTTCTTTATCAAGATAATATTTCTGATTTCTAATATTTATTTCCAATTTATCTATAAATTTATCATCAGGTTTATCGCAAACTATATCAATGATAGCTTTTTCCAACACTAATCTTACAAATCTGCTCTCTTCTACCAGATTGTAATCTATCTTAGATACGAAACTTCCCTTCTGAGGATATACAACAACAAGTTTATTTTTTACTAATTCAAGCAAAGCTTCTCTAACAGGTGTTCTGGACAAGCCTAATTCTTTTGCAATATCTGCCTCACATATCCTACTGTTTGGGGTAAACTCAAGTCCTATGATATTTTTCCTCAAATATCTATATGCATATTCACTTGCTTTTTCATTTGCTAACCTTTCAAATACCGACATAAGCTTTCCTTCTTAAAACAAAAGAGCAATTTTTCTTATACTTTTATCCTTTGAATCAATAAAATCAAACGCTTTTTGAGCATCCATAAAATTATATGTATGAGATACAGCATTTTTTAAGTCTATTTTACCTTCGTTTATCAACTCAATAGCATCTCCAAATTTTTTGTTTTGTAACCTTGACCCTCTAATATCAAGCTCTTTTGACGTTATTAAAAATTGATTAACTTCTGTAGGGCTTACTGAAAATCCCATAGTTATAACCCTACCCGCATTACCTGTTACGCTTATAGCATTCATTAAAGAATCCTTTGTACATGCGGCATCAATAGTCAATGTTGGACCTCTTCCATCACTGTATTCCCTTATTTTTTCTTTAAAATCACCATTTGAAAGATTCACAGCATAATCAGCCCCATTCTTAAGTGCCTCATTTAATTTATCTTCTACGATGTCTCCTACTATTATTTTAGTATTAGTCAACCTCGCTATTCTTAATATAGAAGATCCCAGTGCACCACAGCCTATTATAAATACAATATCGTCATCCTCTATAGCCGCTCTTGACAGGCATTGTATTGCAATAGTTGTCGGCTCAATCATTACAGCGTCTGCATAACTTATACTATCCGGTAATATGTAGCAATCCTTCTCAGGTACCGCCATATATTCTCTATAGCCACCGTCTATATGAACTCCACGCACTTTCAAATTATCACAAACATTCCCTCTATTATGTTTACATGGATAACAGTGACCACAACTGGTAACTTGATTTATGATAACCCTGTCTCCCACATTTAATTTTTCAACATTTTTACCTGTCTCTTCGACTATCCCTACAATCTCATGACCTATAACCCTAGGATATGTAGCCGCAGCATTTGTTCCATGATAAATCCCCACATCCGATCCACATATACCTGCGGCCTTTATTTTCACTAAGACATTATTATTAATATCTATATGTGGTTTTTCCATGTCAATAACTTTCAGCTCATTCGGCTTTACAATTTGAATAGCTTTCATATTTTTATCACTTTCTAATTTCCCATTATTAATTTTACAACACCTATAGTGACAGCAGGAACATATGTAACTATAGCTAACACTATAAAGTTGCTGGCAATAAACGGTACTAACTCCTTTATAACATTTGTCAACTTTTCTTCTGCAATATTTGTTGCAGCAAAAAGACAAACTCCTACAGGTGGGGTACACAATCCGATTACCAGGTTTAATACTACAATTACACCAAACTGTATAGGATCTACTCCTACCTGTGTAACTACTCCTAACAGCACCGGAAATAATATTAGTATAGCAGCAATTGTTTCCATAAACATACCAACAAATACAAGTAAAAGATTGATTAAAAGTAAAATTATATACTTATTTGTAGTCAACTTTAACATGGCATCTGCAACCATTTGAGGTATTTGCTCCTTAGTAAGTATGTATGCAAATATGTTCGCAAACCCTACAAGTGCCATTATTGCCGCACTGGATACTACAGTTTGCCTCATACATTCCAGCAGCCTTTTTATTGTAAGTTCCTTATAAATAAAAACTCCCACTAAAATACCGTATAATACAGCTAATATTGATGCTTCAGTTGGTGTTACAATTCCACCTACAATTCCCAATAAAATTATTAAAGTCATCAATATTGCCCAGAATGATTCTTTTCCTGTACTTAATATTTCCCTTATAGTAGCTCTTTTTTCCGTCTTTGGATAGTGTCTTTTTTTAGAAATTATAATTGATGCCAAAATCATACCGCCACCCATAAGTATGCCCGGTAAAATTCCGGCAACAAACAATTTTGAAACTGATAATCCTGTCAATGTGGCAGCCATAATCATAGGCACTGATGGAGGAATAATCGGTCCTACACACGATGAGGCCGCCGTAATTGCTGCTGAAAAGTCGGCATCATACCCATCTTTTTTCATTGCCGGAATCAATACTCCACCTACACTAACAGTATCTGCCAGAGCAGTACCTGAAATTCCTGCAAATAACATTGATGCTACTACATTTGCTATTGCAAGCCCACCTGTAATATGTCCTACCAATTTATTGCAAAACTTAATTAATCTTTCCGTTATTCCTCCAAAATTCATCAAATTTCCTGCAAGTACAAATCCCGGAATACACAGCAATGTAAATGAGTCTAATCCTGAAAAAAATCTCTGAGTATATATTGTAAGCGGCATCCCACTGCCAACAAAATATAATAATGACGATATTGCCAAGCTAAACGCTACAGGTACTCCAACACCTAAGCATACTAAAAAAGATATAAATAATATCGCTACCATTAGTCTTTTTCTCCTTTATTACTTAAAATCTCTTTCACTTGATACAATATCTCCATAACAAAGCTCAAAATTAAAAGTCCAAATAATATTATCATAGAAAAATAAATATATTGCATTGGAACTTGCATTGCTGTAGATACCATCCTATATTCCAATATTGCAAAACTCAAAACAGACTTTAAAAGTACAAATGTAACAAATAACAATAATACTATATTTATAACTAACTCTATTAATTTTCTAATAATTTTAGGCAGAAAATCGATTATCAGATCTACAGCAACAAATTCCTTTTTATGTACTGCCACGCTTGACCCAAAAGCCACCATATATATGAATAAATATCTTGCCAATTCTTCTGTCCACGAAGGTGTTTTCGGTAAGAATGTTCTACTGATAACCTGAATAAGAACACTAATAATGAACCCACCTAAACAAACAAGTCCAAGATAAGACATAAACTTATTATATTTCTTTATCAAACTATCCATACTTATAATCCCAATTTATTCTTCTACAGACTTTATCTTATCATATAATACCTTCTGCTTTTCTGTTAAAATAGCTTCAACTCCCGGAACAGCCTTTTCCGCAAAGAGTTTCTGATCTACCTCTACAAATTCCATGCCTTTTTCCTGAAGTTCACCTTTCAGTTTCTTCTCATCCTCTAAAAACAGTTGATGTTCATATGTTTGTGCTTCTTTTGCCGCTTCGTTTACAACTTCTTTTAAGTCATCAGGTAGTGATTGGTATTTCTTCTCTCCCATTGCAATATATACCCACGCTCTCAAATGTTCTGTTTGATTTACATATTTCTGTACTTCATATAAAGACCCGGATTTAATCATTGCAAGTGGATTCTCTTGACCATTGATAACTCCCTGCTGTAAAGATGTAAATACCTCACTGAATGCCATTGGTGTAGGCTTTGCACCCATAGCTTCAAATGCAGCAACTGTCATAGGGGATTGAGGTGTTCTTATTATAAATCCCTTCAAATCATCAGGTGTCTTTATCGGTGTATTTGATGTTATATCTCTTGGACCTCTTACAAAATATCCCAAAACTCTCATTCCGGATTTAAGCATTATGTCCTCCATCTCTTTTCCAACCTCTCCATCAAGTACGTTATATAACTGCTTTTCGCTTTTTATAGCATATGGCATACCTATTACACCCAGCTCCTCTGCATATGTTTGCATCGATTCAGCGGTAAATGTTATATCACATCCTCCACCTGTTAATATGGATTGAATTGTATCGATTTCATTGCCAAGCTGTGAATTTGGATATATGCTTACCTTTAGCCTTCCTCCTGACTTTTCCTCAGCTACTTCCTTAAACTTTTCGGCTCCCTTATGCCATGTATGATTTTCATCTACAATATGGCTGATCACAATTTCTACCGGCTCACCAACTGTAGCAGTTTTACTTCCCTCTGATGTAGTTTTATTTCCTCCACCACAAGCTGACAATGCTAAACCAACTAAAATACAAAGTGCAACAAATTTCTTTCTCATAGTCCCTCCTACTATACGTTCAGTTAATATACTAATATATTAGCATATTAGTATATTAAAAGCTATTCAATAGTATTAAAAATTTAATTTTCGTTACATTAAATATATATATATTATTTTTTTATCAATTTAATATATTAATGTAATTATTGATACCTATTCCTCCCACTTGTATTTACCCGTCCATATGTTTATAATATCTACAAATTGATATTCAACCGAAAATCAAACTAAGGAGTATCGTATGGGTTCTAAAGTGAAAATGGATACTGCTACAAGGCAGAAATGTAACAAAATCATTGCATCGGCGGCTGCTGCCGCCGGTTTGGCAGGCGCTGCACCTATTCCGCTTGCGGATACCATACCTATTACAGCCGCTCAGGTAGGAATGGTCATCGCACTTGGAAAGGTTTTTGACTTGACTATAAGTGAATCCGCTGCCAAATCGGTTCTGAGTATTATGACAGCTCAGACTGTAGGAAGAGCTGTGTTTGCAAATGTAATTAAAGCGATTCCGGGTGCAGGAGCTATAATCGGAGGTGTGGTTGCAAGCGCTACAGCAGGTGCTATAACAACCGCTCTCGGTAAGATAGTTTCCGAAGATTTTTATAAAATTTCAATCGGTGAACAACCTGACAATATATCTTCGGCTGCAAAGGACATCGGAAAGCTGTTTTCCAAAAATTATATAGACATAAAGTAAGTTCCGTCAAAACCAAAAGGGGCTGTCGGGAAATGACAGCTATAAGAAAGGGTGGTGTGACTCATTTTGAGTCACACCACCCTAAGTTTTTACATAAAAAAGATGGCTAACGACAACCATCTTTCTTCGTTACATGTTATAATGTAACTATGCTTACAGTTAATTATTATAACGACTTTTTTGAAATAGGTCAACAGAAAATCAACTTTAGCTTCTATGAATTGAGTTTACCTGATGACGATCCTGTCTATACCCTAAAAAAAGTTATGGAGGATTTAAATTTTTCCGGACTGTTAGCCAATTGTTCGGATAAGGGAAGAACAGGGTACAACCCGATCATGATGTATGCGGTTATTACTTATGCAAATATGCGAGGAATACGTTCCATCGATCGTATTGTAGATTTATGTGAACGAGATATCGCTTTTATCTGGCTTACTAGGGGCAAAAAGCCTAAAAGAGATGCTTTCTATGAATTTAAAGGCAAGAAACTTACTTCAGACATTCTTAATGATTTAAACTATCAGTTTATGAGACGTTTACAAAAAGAAGGGCTTGTAACATTAAAAGAATTGTTTATTGATGGAACAAAAATAGAAGCAAATGCTAATCGCTATACTTTTGTATGGCGTGGAAGCATTAATTATCATCTTGCATGTCTTTTGGATTCTATTGATAAGCTTTACTCGGACTATAATTCTTTTTTACAAGATAACGGATTTGGCGAGAAGTACGAGCTTGGAAATGCACAAATGTTTGTAATTGACGGAATTGATAAAGTTAGAGATATTATTGAAAAGAATAGAAAAAGAAAGATTACAAAACATAAAAAGTTATCTAACAACTGTATTATAGAGATTGATAACTGCTCGCCTCTTGAACTGCTTAAACTTCAGAAAAACCTTATGGCTATTGCTGACGGAGAAGGCATTGCATTTGTTAACGGAAAGGGCAAGAGAAAGCCGAAACTTCAACAACTATATGAAGAACTTGAACATTGTGGACAGCGATTAATGGGCTATAAAGAATGTTTTAAAATCATGGGGAAAGATAGAAACAGCTACTCCAAAACTGATTTGGAAGCAACCTTTATGCGAATGAAAGAAGATCATATGCTGAACGGGCAGCTAAAGCCGGCATACAATGTACAGATAGCAGTAGAGAATTATTTTATTGTGCATGGTTATGTAAGTAATGATCGTACAGACTATAACACACTGATTCCTGTCCTTGAAAAGCATAAGAAAGTATTTGGAGAAGTACTGGAAGAAGTTACAGCAGATAGCGGCTATTGTAGTGAGAAAAATCTATTATATCTGAAAGAGAATAAGATAGATAGTTATATAAAACTACAGGATCATGAAAAGCGAAAAACACGAGCATACAGTAAAGATATAGGTAAATACTACAACATGAAGACAACGGTATTTGAGGATGAGCAAGTCTATATCTGTCATGACGGTCGTGAACTGAGACATATCAACACAGAGAAGAAAAAACAGAATGGTTATACACAAACATATGAAGTATATGGATGTTTTGACTGTAGTGGATGTGAACATAAGCCTAAATGCCTGTATAAATATAATCCTGATAAAGATGTTGATAAGAATAAAGTAATGAAGATCAATGAAGTATGGGAAGAGCTTCGAGAGAAGTCACATGCTAATATACAGAGTGAAAAAGGCATTCTTAAACGACAGACACGCTCTATCCAAACAGAAGGCCATTTTGGAGATATTAAAGAGAATGAAGATTTCCGACGCTTTAATTATCGTTCTTCAGATAAGGTATATAAAGAATTTATGCTTTTTGCAATAGGAAGAAATATAAATAAATATCATCGTTTTCTCCATGCAAAACTAAAGAAATTTGAAGGGAAAATACAGGAGAAAACAGCATAG
>NZ_RRCM01000001.1:1801109-1882930 GCF_003862485.1 Lachnoanaerobaculum orale
TTTTTGCAATAGGAAGAAATATAAATAAATATCATCGTTTTCTCCATGCAAAACTAAAGAAATTTGAAGGGAAAATACAGGAGAAAACAGCATAGTAAAAAATGCAAAAGCAAAATTTATGCCAAGGGGGTTTTATGCCCAAAAATAGACAGCATTATAGAAAAATAAAATATCCTGACAAAGTCACAAAGCAAAAACGCCTTGTATTTGTCAGGATATTTTTATTTAGTTCTGTGGGAAGTAGAAATGCTTATTTCCCGACAGCCCCTTTATTATTTCTTATCTTCAATCCTTCTTTTATCATTTTGTCCTTTGGTCTTAAAGTCAAAAGCCAACCTCATTCTGAAGTTTATATGCTGACTTAATACAAGTGAAATAACTCTTGCTATAAACAGCAATGTCACCATAAAAACCGCAAAAATTATAAAAGTATTCAGTCTTTCATCTGATTTTTCCATTATTACCTCCTGTATGTACCATTAAGCTTCTTAATATAAGAGTATCACAAAGTGAAAAATCCCTCAACCTTTATGGGATTGAGGGAAGTTTTTATTAAGCTGCGTTTGCTACGCCTTGTTTTGAACCTTCTTTTGATGTAACTTTTTTGATAATGAACAGTACACCTACCATCAATGCTACCGCGATTATAAGTGATATAACCACATTTCTTACGAAAGCTGCGATTATATAGCTTACAAACGATACAGCTGCAACCAACATTGCATATGGCAACTGTGTGTTTACGTGGTTGATGTGATTTGACTGTGCACCGGCACTCGCCATAATGGTCGTATCTGAAATAGGTGAGCAGTGGTCACCGCAAACAGCACCTGCCATACATGATGAGATTGAGATTATCATCATCTGCTGATCCTTGCCTGCGAATACTGCAACAACTATAGGAATAAGGATACCGAATGTTCCCCATGATGTTCCTGTTGAGAATGCAAGGCAAACTGCAACAACGAATATAATTGCCGGAAGAAGTATCTGCATACCTGCTGCCGAATGCTCCATCATAGCGGCTACGAACTGCTTTGCACCAAGTACATCTGTGATAGCCTTCAATGACCATGCAAATGTAAGAATAAGTATTGCAGGTACCATTGCCTTAAATCCTGCCGGTAAGCATTCCATACATTCTGTAAACTTAAGTGATCTTCTTGAAATATAGAATATCAATGTGATAATAAGTGCTATAGAGCTACCCATTGAAAGACCTACTGAAGCGTCACAATTTGAGAAAGCCTCTACAACGCTTGCACCGCTGAATATTCCACCTGTGTAAAGCATACCTACTACACAGCAAACAATAAGTGAAATGATCGGGAAGAGCATATCTACAAGTTTACCGTCCTTATGGCCTCCTCTGTCAAGCTCCTCAAACTTCTCTTCTCCTGTTGTGAAAAGATCGCCTTTCATTGCATTCTCTTCGTGAACCTTCATAGGACCGAAATCAAACTTCCAGAATGTTATTACAAGCATCATTACGATTGTAAGAAGTGCATAGTAGTTGAAAGGGATTGCCTTTACAAAAAGTCCGAATCCGTCTTCACCGTCAACAAAGCCTGTAACTGCAGCTGCCCATGATGAAATAGGTGAAATAATACATACAGGAGCCGCTGTAGCATCTATCAAATATGCCAACTTTGCTCTTGAAACCTGATGCTTATCTGTAATAGGTCTCATAACGCTACCTACTGTAAGGCAGTTAAAGTAGTCGTCGATAAAGATAAGACATCCGAGAAGGATTGATGTAAGCTGTGCACCTACTCTGGTCTTGATTCTTTTAGATGCCCATTTACCGAAGGCATCAGAACCGCCTGTTTTATTCATAAGTGCAACAACCATTCCCAAGATAACAAGGAAAATCAATATACCTACATTGTAGCTGCTTGACAGTACTGAAACCATACCTTGCTCAAATACCGCCTTCATAGTTCCTTCAAAGTTAAACCCTGATGCCAACATACCGCCGAAAATCAATCCGATTGCAAGTGAGCTGTATACTTCCTTACTTATAAGTGCAAGCACGATAGCTACAAGCGGCGGTACCAGTGACCAAAACGTTGCATACAGAGCAGGCTTCGGTGCTTCCGCCTCCGCTCCGAAAACAACTATCGGACACATAACTGCAATAAACAATGCTAAACATAGCACGTATGATTTTTTATCTCTAAAAAACCTCGGTTTACAAGTGTCATTCCCACTATTCATACCGTTTCCTCTCTTTTACATTTCTATACCGACACGGGCCCTTTGCCCCTTGTCAAACGGATGCTTAACCTTTTGAAAATGTGTAAAATAATCAGCAAGTTCTGCTATCTCATTTTTAGGATTTCTTCCGGTCATGACAATTTCGAGATTTTCAGGGCGGGATTTAAGAAAATCCGTCAATGTATCATGATCCACCATATCAAGATTGTAAGCATCTATTACCTCATCCATTACCAATAGGTCATATTTACCTTCAGTGGCAAGATGAATAACGTCTTTTAAATGATTTGTGAAAAACTCCTTTGCTTTAAGTTTCTCAGCATCAGTCATATTAAATGTAAACCCAAAATTAGTTTTTTTTGTATAAACTTCTATATTATCTATTTTTCTAAGCACCTTCAGCTCGTTTGAAGTATCACTTTTTAAAAATTGTGTAAACAGGACTTTTCTGCCGCTACCTGCACATCTTACCGCCAGCCCTACAGCTGCAGTTGTCTTTCCTTTACCGTCGCCTTCGTATACGTGAATAAGTCCTGTCATTTTTACTCCTTTACTTGCCTAAGCCTCTTTTTACCATTTCAGTAACAGCAAATGTTGCTACATCGTCTGCAAACTTTCCGGTTCCGAATCCGGCATCATAGCCAAGTTCCTTAGCAAGCTCATATGTGATTCTTGCACCTCCACATATGAGAATATACTTATCTCTAAGGTCTTCAGCCTCCAAAAGTTCTACAAGATTTGTAAGGTTCTTTATATGAATATCCTTTTGTGTGACTGTCTGTGAAACCAGTAATACGTCTGCATTAAGTTCTCTTGCCTTTTCTATGAACTCTTCATTGGTAACCTGTGCACCTAAGTTATATGCATCAATCATCTCATATCTCTCAAGTCCGTAGTGTCCGGCAAAACCTTTTCTGTTCATTATAGCGTCTATTCCTACAGTATGTGCATCTGTACCTGTGGAAGCTCCGACAACAACTATCTTTCTGTGGAAGTTCTCTTTGATAAATTCATTGACTTCTTCCATGCTCATTGTCTCTTCTTCAACTGTCTGCACATGAATATTGGTATAATCAACACTATGTACTAAGCTACCATAAACCACAAAAAATGTAAACTCCGCATCAAGCGATCTTCTATATGCCACATTGACATCTGAAAGTCCCATCTTCTTTGCAAGTATTCTTGCCGCCTCTTCACCTCTCTCATCATTCTTTATGGGAAGTGTAAAGCTGACCTGAACCTTACCGTCGTTCATGGTATCGCCGTAAGCCTTTACCTTTGTAAGGTCAAGTGTCTTATCAAAGTCGACCTTATTTAGATTATATAAACCGCTACTCATCTTTTACCTCCTTCTTCATAAGAGGAATAAATGGGTTGAAGTATACACTATCTTTTACAACGACTCCGTCTAATCCCTTACCTCCGTTGAAAGGTCTCTTTATATCTGCAAATGTTCCCTTTTCAAGTGTAGCAAACAATCCCTGTGTCTCAATATCCGATAAAAGATTTGCAGCCTTTGTAAGGACTTCATTTGCTCTGTTTCTAATGATACCGTTTTCCTTGAACTCGATTTCTTCTCCCAAATCCTTCATTGTTCTGAAGATATACTGTGCATTTTCTATTGCAAGCGCTCTGTCTGACATAAACGGAGTATGTATAGCCTCTGTCATCATTCCGAGAAGATGTATCTTTTGATGTGTCAGTATGGTCACCATATTAAAGAGTGCATCCTGTACATGACCGCGGAAGATATTTCCTGTCATGAACTTTGTAGGAGGCATATATTTAAGAGGTGCCTTAGGGAAAATTTCTCTTGCCATCTGTGCCTGTGCAAGTTCAAATAAGAATCCGTTTTCGGCATCAGGTGAAATCTCAAATGCGTGACCGAGACCCTGCTGCTCAGGCGGCAATCCGGCTTCAAGAGCGAACTGCTCATTCAAAAACTGTGATGCAAGTACTGTATGTGCTTCTTCTATGGCATCTGCCGTAGTAAGGTAGTTATCCTCACCTGTATTTATGATAACGCCTGCAAATCCGTTGATGATTCTTGAGAAATACTGATCAACCAATGTTCTTTGCATATTTATATCTCTGAAAAGAATTCCGTAGAGTGCGTCATTAAGCATTACGTCAAGTCTTTCCATAGCACCCATTGCCGCTATCTCAGGCATACAAAGTCCTGAACAGTAGTTACACAGTCTGATATATCTGTGTTCCTTTTCACCTACCTCGTCAAGTGCCTTTCTCATAAGTTTGAAGTTTTCCTGTGTAGCATATGTACCGCCGAATCCTTCTGTGGTGGCACCGTACGGAACATAGTCAAGAAGACTCTGTCCTGTAGTTCTGATAACAGCTATTATATCCGCTCCCTGCTTTGCAGCCGCTACCGCCTGCGTGATATCCTCATATATATTTCCTGTTGCAACAATCAAATATATGTACGGACCCTTTGTATCTCCAAACTCTGCCAAGTATTCGTTTCTTTTATCAACATTAACCTGAATCCTATCCACCATAGTCTTTGCTACAGGTACAATTGCATCCTCGATTTCCTTTGATGAATGAATCTTTAATTTTGATAAATCTATCTCACCTTTGTCGATACCCTGTGCTATCTCATTCGGTGTAAGTGACAGCTCAAGCATTGCATTTCCAATCATGAATGCCGCACCCATCGGAAGAAGCTTATGTTCCACCATGTGGTCCACTACCACATTCGGTAGCGGAACCTCCACGCTGTTTACTCCGTCAATCCCTAAAAGTCTGCATACCGTTCTCTCTACAGCTACTGTAGTATGTTCATCAATAAAGGCTTGGACATCCAGCGCAACATTTTTTGCACTATTTCTAGCTTTAGAGATTAAACTTTGATCAAGTCCAAGTTTACTCATGTTTTTATCTCCTATTTTTTCTCATGTGATCTTCTAAATCTTGCCAAATCAGCCGGCTCAATTGTCATAGCATTTCCTTGCTCAAGTCCTGCCACTCCGCCTAACTGCTTTTCTCTCTTGCCCTTGCAAATATCACAGTTGCAATGATTCTCATAATGCTCAGGCTCTGTATATGTTGTGATAACACCTTCATAGTTTCTAAGTATTACCTTGCCCGGACTCTGTGAAATAACATAGTTAGGCATAACAGGTGTCTTTCCGCCGCCTCCAGGTGCGTCAACAACGAATGTAGGAACACAATATCCTGATGTATGTCCTCTAAGGCCTTCTATGATCTCAATACCCTTTGAAACCGGTGTTCTGAAGTGTTCAAGTCCCTGTGAAAGGTCACACTGATATATGTAGTAAGGTCTTACTCTGATTTTTACAAGCTCATGCACGAGATCTGTCATTACATGTACACAGTCATTTACACCTGCTAAAAGCACTGTCTGATTTCCGAGAGGGATACCTGCATCTGCAAGTCTTGCACAAGCCTCTGCAGACTCTTTTGTAATCTCGCTAGGATGATTGAAATGTGTGTTGAGCCAAATCGGATGATATTTCTTAAGCATATTTACAAGCTCAGGTGTAATTCTCTGAGGCATAACAACCGGTGTTCTTGAACCGATTCTTACAATCTCAACGTGATCTATTTTTCTAAGCTCTGAGATAATGTACTCAAGCTTTTCATTGCTGATAAGAAGTGCATCACCGCCTGAAAGAAGTACATCTCTTACCTCAGGATGTCTTCTGATATAGTCAATGCAGGCATCTACCTGTGATGTAGGTACGCTTGTATCATTTTGTCCTGCAAATCTTCTTCTTGTACAGTGTCTGCAATACATTGAGCACTGATCTGTTACAAGGAATAATACTCTGTCCGGATATCTGTGTGTAAGACCGTGAACAGGTGAATCTGTATCCTCATGTAAAGGATCCGCAAGGTCCGCATCAGCTATATGAAGCTCTGATACTGTAGGGATTGCCTGCTTTCTTACAGGATCGTTCTCATCATCAAGATCTATAAGTGAAAGATAGTATGGTGTGATAGCCATTCTTAAGTTCTCAAGACATCTCTTTACACCTTCTTCTTCCTTCTCGGTAAGCTTTACATACTTTTTTAAACTCTCTACATTTGTGATTCTGTTTCTAAGTTGCCATTTCCAGTCATTCCACTCATTGTCCGGAACGTCCACGAATAAACCGTTTTCTCTACTATTTCTCATTTGATTCCCCTTACTTATGTGTATTAAACGTACTTTTTCTCGAATACTTCTCTGATTGCAGGATTTTCACGAATTTCTTGCAATGTTATAACATCATGTCCCTTTGTATATCCGTTTCCGATGATCATATCGATATCTTTACCTACGCCCTCTGCTCCAAGTGCTGCCTTTGTAAAGCTTGTAGCCATTGAGAAGAAGTATACGCATCCGCCGTCATGTACAGGAAGGATTGCACTCATCTCACAGTTATTTACATTTACACAGCATATTGAAACATCATATTCTTTTCCGTCATTAAGCTCCAATGCCTTTTCAAGTACATCTACAGGAAGTGCCGCACTTGCCTGGAATGCCTCATGGCAAAGTCCCATCTTCTTAAGTTCTTCCACGCCTTCTTTGCTGTAGTCCATAGCCACTACCTTACCTGTAGGTCCGACTCTCTTCATAGCTTCATAGCAAACAAGCATTCCGCTCTTTCCGGCTCCGCCAAGTACCAACACGCTCTGTCCCGACTGAACAAGCTTGGCTGTTTGAGCAGGCGCTCCGGCTACATCCAGTGCTGCAAGTGCAAGAGGCTCAGGTAAATCATCAGGGAGTTTTGCATACAATGCACTCTCAAATAATACGGCCTGACCGTCAATGTCCACTCTGTCTATCTCAGGGTGAATAGCCTTGATCTTATCAATCTTTAAAGGTGTCATAGAAAGTGATACCAAAGATGCGATCTTATCACCAACCTTAATGTCTGTCTTAAGGTCCTCACCGATATAGCTTACCGTTCCGATAAACATTCCGCCTGAACCTGTTACAGGATTTTGCATTTTTCCTCTCTCATTTACGATATCAAGGATCATCTGTCCTATCTTTTCAGTATCCTTATTGCAAGCTTCCTCAATCTGTGTAAATGAAGCCGAATCGATGTTCAATGAAATAACGTCACAGATAATCTCATTTGAATATCTCTTTGTCATATCATTGTCGATTTTCTTTGCCGCCTGTGTCAAAACCCCTTGCGGTTCAATAACTCTGTGAATACCGTACTTATTTCCCTTTAACATACTTTCTCCAATCTATTTTAAACCAAGTATTTTTCTTGCTTCATCCGGCGTAGCTATTTCTCTGCCAAGTTCCTTTGCCAGTCTCACGACCTTCTCAACCAGCTCTCCGTTTGACTTTGCCATTACGCCCTTACTAAGATATATATTATCTTCAAATCCTACTCTTGCATGTCCGCCCATAAGAATAGCCATTGTTACCATCGGAAATTCCGCTCTTCCAACTCCTGAAGCGGTCCATGTTGAACCCTGCGGTATGCTCTCCGCCATAAATAATAAATCTCTCGGTGTTCCTGAAATACCGCCGTTTACGCCCATTACAAAATCGAAATGCATAGGAGCTTTTATAAAGCCCTTTTTGTGAAGACGAATTGCCATATCCACCATACCCTTATCAAATACTTCGATTTCAGGTTTTACATTATGTTCATTCATCTTCTTTGCAAAATCCACAATCATATTTTCAGTGTTGACAAAGATCTCGTCTCCACCGAAATTGCAGGTTCCGCAATCAAGTGTTGCCATCTCAGGGTTAAGATCAATCGGTGCAAGTCTTTCTTCATTGCTCATACCCACCGCACCGCCTGTAGAAGGCTGTATAATAACATCCGGCAACTCTTTTCTTATAGCATCAATACATTCTTTGAATCTGTCCGCACTCTGTGTAGGTGTTCCGTCATCTTCTCTTACATGAAGATGTATTATAGCGGCACCCGCATCATAAGCGGATTTTGCTTCTCTTACGATTTCTTCCACCGTATAAGGTACATTAGGATTTTGCTCCTTTGTAACCTCGGCGCCGCATATACATGCTGTAATAATAAGTTTTTCCATATTTGCCTACTTGTTTCTCTGTCTGTCTTTAAGTACTACGCAAGTTCCGCTTGCTCTGCATACCACTACAGGCTCTGTTAATACGTCACATGCCGAATCATTGATATCTGTTCTCGGTGTTATTACCTTTCTTGCCTCAAATACCATCTTTCTTGATGTATTTCCTACAGAAACGATCTCACCTGTCGCCTCAATAAAATCTCCCGCATGAACCGGTGCCAAAAACTCTACGCTGTCATAAGCCTTGAAAAGACCCTCATCACCGTCATTGATGATCAAAAGTTCAGTTGCTACATCTCCGAACAATCCTAACATTCTTGCTCCGTCTACCAACTCACCGCCGTAGTGAGCATCATGAGCGCTCATACGAAGCCTAATAGTTGATTTAACCATTTTTCCTCCTTACATAGATAAGCCGTACTCATCTCTTTTTTATGTAAATATTTTACAATAAACTTAAGAAATTGGGGACTGACTAAATGTATATAAAAAAATACAAGTTAGTGGACAAAATGTATATATCGTATATTTGTTTCCTTTATATAATAAGTTTTTATATTTGAATTTACTATGATATTTTATCCTTGATTATAATACTTTATTATTTCAGCATACTAAAATCCATATTTCATATACGATATGCACATATAAATTTTAGACAGTACTATAGATTGTAAAATTTTATAAATGCCTATTTTGCGATAAAACAATATCTTTTCATTGCATATTTTGCATAATAAAAAAGATACGGATGAAAAATACATTCAGTATTATCTCATCCATATCTTTATTCTAATCAAAGTAATCGTTTAACATCAGTGCCAAAGACAAATCGAGCCTCTCATAGTAGTCGTCAAAGTTGAATCCTGTAATATCTTTTATGGCATCCATTCTGTTTATCAAAGTATGCCTATGGACAAAAAGTCGCTTTGCAGCCCTTGTCACATTGCCGTTTTCTTCCAGAAAAAACCTTACGGTCTTTATATAATCACTGTCGGATTCTCTGTCCTTGTCGATAAGAAGCCTAAGTACCTTATTTTCTTTTGAATAAAGTGTATTTGTTCTATATATTGAATACAGTTTTTTCAAAAATGTCATATGCTCATACATACAGGTACCTCTGATAGCTCTGATACTGTGCAAGGTCTGTAAGGCTTCCATACAGTGTTTAATACAGTTTTCAAGATTGTTGTTCTCAACTGTATCCGCCGTTGCAAATAAGTTTAAACCTATCTTATTTGAAAGTCTTATAAGTACAACCTGTACCTCATCCATCAAATCTCTGAGTTTTGTAGCATTTTCAAATCCCAGACAAAATGTCATCTGTACATTCTTTTCATAATGTCCGATATATGTATCACAGCTGATGACCGACAATGATTTTATATTTTCAAACGCTTCTTCTATATCAGGTCCCACCTCATTGTATACATTGACTGCCGAAACAGCCAAAACAGCTATAATGTTGTCGCTTCCTATACCCCTTTCAAGGCTCTCAGCCAGCTTTTTCTTAAGCTTGGGATAAAAATAGTTGAAATCCAAATAGCTTTGATTGCCTATAACCGACTCTCTGTTTATCTCACTTATAAGAGTCTTTAAAACTTCTGAAAATGAAAAACTTGCAGGCAGCTCAAGCACCGGAAACTTATATTTTCTTGCCGACTCCAATATGTATACAGGTATACTGTCCACATAGTAGCCTGTCTGTACCATAAGCCCTACAACGCCCTTTGCCTTCAGTCTCTTTATCAAATTAAAATATCTGGTATAATCCGCCAGATCGAATCCTGTTGTTATAAGCAGTTCACCGCTGCCTACCATATCTACAGAATCAAGTATCTCCTGTACATTTACCCAACTGACTATATTCCCGGCACTCTCTCTTCCTGTTATAAGTTCGGTGCCCGGAAAAAAATTGTTCTCAATGATGTCCCTAACAGTAAGTGGCATAACCCGGCCTTTCTATTATAGTATATCTAAAAGTTCATTTTGCAGCCCTAAGAGTCTGCAAATCATAAGCGCCTCTTTCGGCGGCTTGGCATCTTTGTCCACCTTAAAGATACCGTAATTCATAAACTGTGAGATGGCTGTAATTTTTGCATCATCATCCGACTTTGTAAGAAGTGCTGAGGAAATCTTGTCCTCCGACACTCCCTGCAAGCCTCTGACCTGGTAGTGACTTTTTGAAAGCTCGGCCACATGGTCAAAATGAGTTACCAAAAGGCTTACAGTCTTCTTTGTATTAAGGAGCGCGACAAGTCCTCTTACCAGACTCTCGCCCTCTTTCGGGTTGGTTCCTCTTGCAAACTCGTCCAAAATTGCAAAGACAAATTCATTTTCTATTTCATTTAAAAGGTTCTTAAGTTCCACAATCTGTGCACCGAAGCTTGAAAGTCCCTTTGCTACAGACTGTGACTCCTCCGATATCATAATTATCTCATCAAAAGCGGGAATACTTGCACTGTCTGCATATACAAAAAATCCACAAAGTGCAAGATATGTGTTTAGCGCCACAGTCTTTAGCGTAACGCTCTTACCTCCCATGTTTGCACCTGTAAGTACCGTAGTTCCAAGTCCCATCTCTATACTTACAGGTGTAAACTTAAGTCTCTTGCTCTCTAAGATATCACATATATACGGATTTATTGTATCTTTCAATATAAGAGTATCTTTTGTGATTTGTGGCAAACATGAAGGATAAAGCTTTGATACACGGTGCTTTTCTATAAGCAAATCAAATCTTGCAACACTATCTATATTCTTTATTACTGTATCAAAATACGGCCTTAACTTTATTGAAAGTTCTTCCCTTATCCTTCTTTCTTCCTTCTCTTCTTTTGCAGTAATATCAAGTCTCTCATCCTTAAGTTCATCAAACAAAGCCGCATCACTTTGCATCCTTAATTCTGTATCACGCTTTTCCTTTCGGATTTCTTTTAAAGTATCCGAATATTCATCATATATTGAAAAAGTAGGTATCCTCCTGCCATCAGGATCAAGTATATCCACCGCTATACTTACAGGCTCTATGAAAAAGCCGTCAAGTCTAAGCTCATCCGACACTCTTTCCACAACAGGCTTAAGCTTTTCAAGTTGCATAAGCAATATCTTTATCTCAAACAGTTCTATATCTGAAAGTGTATTGTCTCTTCCGAACTTTATAGAGCCCCTTACATCCTTCATCTGCATAAGTATTCTTCTTATTGCATTGATATCGGATTTTACCTCTTCATAATTTAAAGACAGCTTATTTAAATTGCTTAATTCAACCTCCAAAATATCTCTTTCATCTTTTCTAAAAGGTCTTATACTCTTTACAAGCTCGGCTCCGAAAGGTGTAGCAGGCAACATTTTGCTCTTTATGAATTCAAAACCTATATTTTCTCTTTGCCAAAAATCCATTTTTACCCCCTATATTTTTCCGCAATATTTATAACCGGCAGATTTGTATATTTCTTCATCATGTATAAGAACTCCCCGGCATCATAATGATTTCCGTATGCTGAAAAAGGATTTATTGTTATTGCCAAAATATTTATTCTGTCAATACATGAAAATATCATACCTCTTTGTATCAGTTTTTCAAAGTTTTCATAATTTATCAATATTCGTGAACCGTCAAAAAATACCAACCGCTTGCCCTCAAGCTTTGCATTGGAAAGCAGCAGCGGCTTTATCATGGCATCGGTCAGAGCACCGTTTACAAATACAGTCTCTATATCACTTTCCTTAGCCCATATTTCCTTTAAATCCACCTTTTCACTATTTCTCTTCAGATGATTTTCTTCTATTATATAGTACTTGTCACTGTAATTTTCTTTGTTGAAATCATCCGGCAGATTCAGTTTATACTCCGGAAGTGAAAAAAGCATTGATGTAAAAATAGTGTCTCTGACAGTCTTTTCCATATCTACACTGTATGAGGCGCCGCTTGAAAGTATTGCCACATTGCTGACCTTGCCTGTAGCAATGCTCTTTCGTTCCAATGCTCCGTCTATCAAAATCTTTCCGTCACTGTATCCTTTGAAACTTTCACATACCTTCGCCATCTGAGTTGCAATAGACGGACCTGCTATCTGCACATACCCGTCACTTAACGCCTTTATTATTATTATCTCTCCCATAGGAGTGTATATACCTGTGCTTTCCACTATTTCCTTGGTTATATCACAGTATTTTATCAAATTCCTTGCAGTCGCAATATAGTCATCCTTATAAATATATATCTCAGGCTTCTTTGTGTTGGTGACAAGGTCAAGTTCCTCACCGTCTCTTCCTATAGAAGTAAGCAGTATATTTTCACCTCTGTTATGTACACTCTTTATCACCTCGTTAAGTACAGTAGTCTTACCGGCATTTTTACACATACCTATAAAAGATATTCTGTCCTCATCCTTTATCAAATCATAAATATCCATCATTCATCCCCTTTTGTAGGCAGCTGTGCCACTATAATAGCGACAAACATCATTATTGCTCCTATAAGCTCACGACCTCCAAGTACTTCACCAAGTATTATCCACGCAAAAATCGCACTGAACACACTTTCAAGACTCATAAGCAGGCTTGCAATACTTGGTCTTACATACAGTTGCCCCACATTTTGCAAAGTATATCCGCAGGCTCCGCTTAAAACTCCTACATATAGAAGAGCCGGCAGTGCTTTTATTATCATATCAACAGGCGGCTTTTCAACAACAATCATCACAACACTTGAAAAACACGCCACTACAAAAAATTGAAATATGGAAAGGTCAAGTACATCCACCTTTTTTACAAAATGTCCGACGGTAATTATCTGCAGTGCAAACAAAAGGGCACAAAATAAAAGTATAGCATCCCCGTACTGTAAGCTGATACCTCCGTGTATACAGAGTAAGAACATTCCTATTATACTGAGTACTACACTTATCCAAAGTCTAATTCCTTCTTTTGCCTTAAAAAAAATAATAGAGATAATCGGAACCAAGATAACATACAGTGCCGTAATAAAGCCTGCTTTTGATGCATTTGACTCTTTTATGCCTATCTGCTGCATTGCGCTTGCAAAAAACAAAAAAAATCCCGAGCAAAGACTTGCAATAAATAATGTCTTTTTATAAGATTTGTCCTTTGTCTTTTCACCACCGGACTTTTTCTTCTTAAAAAAACACACTACAGGAATCATGGCGATAAAGGATATCCAACTTCTTATTGCAAGAAATGTATAAGCATTCACATATCTTGCACCTATACTTTGAGCTGAAAAAGCGGATCCCCATATAATTGCCGCCAGCATCAACATCGTGACTCCAAATGCATTCTTGTTCTTCACCATATTTCCCCCTAATATTGAATAGTAAACTTGCACTAGTTCTTCTATTATATCCTAATCTTGTTATAAAAAAAAGATAAAGATTGTAAGACTCTCGTAATATTTTCAAATTTAATGCAGTTTATACCTCAATTACCGCAATCTATACTTTTTTTGTTCAATCTTTTGAAAATATTATATAATACGAGCATATTAAACAAGTTACAAAAACAAGGAGAAAATATTATGAAATTAAGTTTTAATAAGAGAGCCGTTGCAGTTGCGCTTTCACTTGCATTGGCTACACCGATTATATCAACTACAGCAATACCTACAATCAATGTTTTTGCAGGCGGTTTTGCTACAAACCCGGCGGTAGCACATGGACACGCAATTCCTAATACCGATGCTGTTACTATTTCAGGAAATACAGTTACTGTAGCCCTTGAAGGTACAGGTGTAAGCGACGCTGTAAAGGCAAGTACAGTTGTTGACATATATCCTGACAGCAGAAGTTCTTCTCCGGCTGCCGTACTTACAAATCTTCCTCTTACATGGACAGGCAGCACAGGTGCTTGGACAGGATTCAGCTTCCAGCTTCCTGCAAACTGGCAGACAAGATTCCATAACTCAGAGCAGATGGGTATAAATGTTACATCAACTGTAGGTACATCTACTTTCTCCGCTATGGCAAATAAGATTGTAAACAATGATACACAAATCAGCGTTGAGTTCCCTACAGTAGGTGCTACAACACTTTCAGCTAAGGTAACAGGCGGATCACTTTATAACAACTCCGTTGCACAGAGCTTAAACGACTACACATATGAGTACACTGTTGCTCCACAGACAAGCGGTTCCGTAACAACAGCTATGGCAAACAGCATCTTCAATGCAAGTGCAAATATCGTAGCTCTTTCAAATGCAAGTGCTACAGCAGACGCTTCGGGTAACTTTACACTTAATCTTCCTGCAGGAAAGAGCATCCAAAACCTCGGTGCAAACGATGCAATCTATGTAAGAAGAAAAGCTAAGCACTCAAATGCACAGTATATCTTCATTATAAACAGTGTAAGAAGTGCGGCTCAAACACCTGCAACACCTTCTAACCCAAGACCTGCAACTTCTTCAAACACTGTTGTAAATCCTACAACTCCTGAGAAGAAAGAAACAGATGTTATAATAGCTACAAATTCCAACAGCAGACACAGAAGCTCAGGCGGCGGTTCAGGCAGTTCAGGTTCAAGAAGAAGTGTAAACGGAAGCAGTTACTCATCTCATGCTACAACTACACCTGCTCAGAATCCTGCAGCTCCTACTGCAAACGTGAACAATCAGAATACAGCCGGTAATGTTACAAGAGTTCCTGCACCACAGGGTCCGTCTTCAAATAAGCAGACAAAGAGCAGATTCTCAGTTCCAAAGACTGCAGATGCATCAGATATCGCAAGAAATGTAATCGTACTTTTCGGTTCTGTTGTCGGTATGGCATTTGCTACAATCGGTCTTAAGAAAAAAGAAGACTAATCCCTTAACTTTATAAACTTTATTTCATAGTTCGTTTTAAGGCAATATATATCTCTAAAATCTTCGATATATATTGCCTTTTATTTTTTTTCCTATTATAATGTCGGTGTATTTTTGCTATGGAGAGGTATATGAGACGAAAAAATACTACAACTGAAATGATGATGGGATATATGTGTTCCGCTTTGCTTGAATTGATGCTTGAAAAAGACTATGCAAAGATTTCAATAGGTGATATTGCCAAAAAAGCCGGAGTGGACCGTTCATCATACTACAGACATTTTAAATCAAAAGAAGACATCATATCATTCTTTTTTGATATGGTTTTAAAGGAGTCTCTTGACGGTTTTACAAATCTGTCAAGCATCGACTTTACACTGTATATTCATTCGATATATATGGCTTTTTATAATTATAAGAAGGAGGTCTTGCTTATTTATCATTCCAATCTTTCGTCACTGCTTTTGGATGTGCTTTCAAAAAGATTTCAATTCAGTGAAATTGCAATCGAGTTTCCTCTGACAAAACAATATGAGCTTTCTTATATTATCGGCGGAATCTACAACAATTTGATATTCTGGATGAGCAGAGATATGAATGAAACTCCTGATGAACTTACTGAGATTTCACTCCAGTTCAGAGATGAGGAATCAATATCACTGTTAAGCCTAAGATAATACCCCCTGCAGCCTTAACTGCAAGGGGCACTTTTATATATTTTTTAGAGGCTTCATCGCTCTTTTTAGTATACCGTTCATATATGCTATAGCAATACCGTAGTTTGTCATAGGAATTTCTCTTTCCTTTGCAAATTTCATTCTGGATTTCATCTGATTCTCATTCAACATACAGGCACCGCAGTGTATTATCATCTTGTACATTGACACATCCTTAGGGAACTCTCCTCCGGAACTGAACTCAAAAATAAGATTGTCTTCATCAAAAAGTCCGGTATGTTTTCTTACAAGCTTCGGTATCTTTACACTTCCGATATCTTCACACTGCCTATGATGTGTACAGCCCTCACTTATAAGTATCCTGTCGCCAACTTTTAATGTGTCCAGTACTTTTGCCGCACTGTATAAGCTTTGCAGCGCTCCTTTGTAGTTTGCAAATATTATGGAAAATGATGTAAGCGGTATACTTTCAGGTACCGCCTCATCCACCTCTTTAAATACCTGTGAGTCACATATCACCAGTGAAATATTCTCTATTCTCTCTAAGGCGTCTTTTATCTCATTTACCTGCACTTCTATCGCAATGCCATGTCTGTCAAGTATCTCTCTTATTACCTGCTGCTGCGGCAATATAAGCCTGCCCTTAGGAGCTGAAGCGTCTATAGGAGTCACCAAAAGTATTATATCTTTTTCCTTCATCATATTGCCCAGTATAGTTTTTTCCTTCTTACCTGCAGACAATATCTGTGACATCATGTTTTTAAGCTTATCTATATTGATGTTTTTCAGTGCGGAAACATATATATCAACCTTAAGGTCGTTTTTTATAATATCACAATCACATTTGTTTCCGACTATAAGACATTTTTTATCACTTGACTTTATTTTATCTAAAAATATCAGCTCATCAGAAGTAGCTTCTCTGCTTGCGTCCGCTACAAACAGTATCAAATCAGCCTGATTTATGTAATCAAGACTTTTTTCAACTCTGAGTGTACCAAGTGTACTTTTATCATCAAGTCCCGGAGTATCTGTAATTACCACAGGACCAAAAGGTAAAAGCTCCATAGTCTTTTTAACAGGGTCTGTAGTGGTACCTCTTATATCCGAGACTATTGCTATATTCTGTGAGGTGATTGCATTTATAAGGCTTGATTTTCCTGCATTACAGCAGCCGAATATCACTATACTTGCTCTCTCTCCGACAGGAGTGGTATTCATATTTAAACCGCCCATACTAGAACCTGAAATCCCTTGCATTTGTAGTTTCTATTTCACTTATATACTGTGTGGCCTTTTGTTTTACCACAGGATTGCTTATCTTTTCAAGCTCGGACTTTATCATCTTCATTCCGTCATCCTTGGTATCTTTGGATGCGTAATCTGTCATATATTCGCTTAAAGTCATAAGTGCATTGGGATGACAACAGTTTATAATCTGCCCGCTCTTACATAGGCTCATAAATCTGTCGCCTGTTCTGCCCTCTCTGTAGCAGGCTGTACAAAATGAAGGAATATGTCCCATCTGCATAAGCCAATCCACCACCTCATCCAAAGTTCTTTGGTCGGATACGTCAAACTGCTCGGAATCTGTAGGTCTGATTTCCTCTGTATATCCTCCTACCGAAGTTCTTGAAGCACCGCTTATCTGCGAAATACCTACCTTCAGTGCTCTCTCTCTTACCTTTTGGCTCTCTCTGGTAGAGATAATCATTCCGGTATAAGGAACAGCTATTCTTATACATGCGATGATTTTCTCAAATATATCGTCATCAAGTCCGTTATCAAAGGTCTCAGGGTCTATATCGTCGGCCTTTTTGATTCTCGGTACGCTGATAGTATGAGGTCCTACACCAAATGCCGCTTCAAGGTGTTCCGCATGCATTAAAAGCCCTGCAAACTCATATCTGTAAGACTCAAGTCCGAACAATACTCCAAGTCCCACATCGTCAATACCGCCCTCCATAGCTCTGTCCATAGCTTCGGTATGGTATATATAGTTATGCTTCGGTCCTGTAGGGTGAAGGCTCTCGTAAGACTCTTTATTATATGTCTCCTGGAAAAGGATATATGTACCGATACCCGCATCATGAAGCTTCTTATAATTTTCCACTGTAGTAGCCGCAATATTTACATTAGCTCTTCTGATAGCTCCATTTTTATGCTTGATGCTGTATATTGTCTTTAAAGACTCAAGTATGTACTCAATAGGACTGTTTATAGGATCCTCACCCGACTCTATTGCAAGTCTCTTATGTCCCATATCCTGAAGTGCAATAACTTCATTCTTTATTTCTTCCTGCGTAAGCTTCTTTCTTGCGATATGCTTATTCTTTGCATGATAAGGACAGTATACACATCCGTTTACACAGTAGTTTGACAGATACAGCGGTGCAAACATTACTATTCTGTTGCCGTAAAATGTCTGCTTTATCTCACCTGCCAGTGCATATATCTTTTCTATGATTTCCTTGTCTTCACAGGCAAGAAGTACGGACGCCTCTCTGTGAGTGAGTCCCTCTGCTATAATACCTTTCTCGGTTTTTTTCGGCCTTGCTTTTTCAAGGTATTCTTCTATCAAAGGAATATTGTTTTTATTTTCCTCGGCAAACTTAATTGTCTCCAGTATTTCTTCATGGCTTATAAATTCTTCGGCTTTTTTTGATTTTACATCGTACTTAAACATTTACTATCTCCTCTTACCTTTGCAACTTCATAACCTATATTATTGATTCTGTTGGTAATACATCCGATGCAGTGAGCGGCTTCATCTCCTGTACATACCTTTCCGTCATATAGTTCATATTTTTTTCTTGTCTTCAGCGGTGAAAGATTCGGCATCACCACATTTGCACCTGCCAGTATTCCCTTTTCTCTGCCCAGATTGTCAAGAGTACTGAGTGAGGTTGTAGCAGGTATCAGCATCTTCGGTCTCATTATCCTAAGTATCGCTATAAGAAAAAGCGTCATCTGTATACTTCCGCTTTTCTCATCTTTAAATGCGGTGTCGTGATGTGGGATAAAAGGACCTATTCCACACATATGAGGACCGAACTCTTCTATAAACTTTAAATCCTTAGCCAATGTGGTGGAAGTTTGATACGGTGAGCCTACCATAAATCCGCAACCTACCTGAAATCCTATCTCCTTAAGGTCCTGCAGGCATTTCATTCTGTGATCAAATGACATCTGTTTCGGATGAAGTTTCTCATAATGTTCTTTATCCGCAGTCTCATGTCTTAAAAGATATCTGTCCGCACCTGCGTCAAACATTTTCTGATAGTCTTCTTTCTCATATTCTCCCAAAGAAAGCGTAACGGCAACGTCCTTATACTTTTCCTTGATTTTCTTTACAATACTACATATATAATCCGGTTCAAATTTTCCGTCTTCACCTCCCTGCATTACAAAGGTTCTATAACCGAGCCTATATCCTTCATCCGCACATTCAAGTATTTCTTCTTCTGTGAGCCTGTAGCGGTCACAGTTTCTGTTTGAATGTCTTATTCCACAATAATAACAATCGTTTTTGCAAATATTGCTTATCTCTATGAGGCCTCTGAGATAAACATCTTTACCGTAATTTTCATCGCCTATAATTCTTGCCTTTTTACTGATATAGTCAAATACCTCTTCATTCAAGTTCTCTACAAGATATTTGTATTCTTTAAGGCCAAGGCTTCTTTCTTTTTCAAGTTTATCTATCAGAGCGATACTTTTGTCAGTCTCAACATCTCTGTCATATTCGGTGTCCTTAAATTTTGTCTTATACAGTGATATATCTTTAGCCATTGGCATCACCCACATTTGAATAAGCGGTTTTTATACTTACTCCGGATAATTTTCCTATTTTACCTGAAAGACTTGAAATCACATTGTTAGGTGCGTCGAGAGCGACCGACAACACACTTATGCCTCTTTTGTGATATGGTATTCCCATCCTTCCGATAATATAATCTCCGTACTCATGCAATAAATCATTGAGTTCTTTTACAGAATCTCTGTCCTCAACAATTATTGCCATCAATGCTACTCTGTTATCCATATTTCCCCTTTATAAATAATAGATTTTTGTATTAAAAAAGCCCAAAGCCTCGGTGGCTTTGGGTACTCAAATAAATGTGCCTTCGCACAATCTTATACATTCACAAACCACCTTTCAAGTCAGAGCTTCTTCCTTGTTAGGAGTATCTGTATACAATGTAAATCCTTTTTAGTTGTTTGTCAATATCATTACGTGCTTTTGCATATTTTTTAAGAAGTCTTTTTCATAAGTGCTATGCATAATATCGCGGTAAACATTTCTGCAGCAAAAAATGAGCTCCACACTCCCACAACCCCGAAAAAGCGTGACAGAATAAGTGCAAATACAATAATTGCAACTATTCCTCTTGATATCGCTATAAGAGATGACTCTCTTCCTCTGTCTGTTGCACTGTAAAATCCTGCCGTAATGATATTGAATGCGGCAGGTATAAATCCGATAAAGTAAATTCTGATACCGGGGATTGCATATTTTGCCAATATATCGGACTTTTCACTGTTAAACGCCTCTATAATAACCGGCGCAAATACAAGTACCGAAATTACCAAAGTCAGTGCTATAATCATGGCAACTATAAGTGAATATCTATGTACTTTATTTAAATCTTTTTTCTCTGCTCTGCCGTAGGTCTCACTTGCTACAGGCTGCAAACCCTGTGAAACACCGTTTAACATTGCCACTCCCACAAGTGCCGTATTTGCAATTACTCCATAGGCTGCAACCGCTATATTTCCGACCAGATTAAGCAGTATAAAGTTAAATACAATGGTTATTATACCGTTTGATATCTCGCCTACAAATGCCACTATTCCCAGACTGCAAGCTGATATAAATCTTTTGATTGAAGGCAAAACGAGTTCAAAATGTATACTGTTTTTCTTTGAAAGATAATGTGTCATACATATAGACATACTTACAACAGGTGAAAATCCGGTTGCAAGTGCCGCACCGAGCATACCCAGTCCAAGCGGAAACATCAATATATAGTCAAATATTATATTGAACACTCCGCTAAGCAGTGTTGCCGCCATTGCCGTCTTCGGCGCATTATCGTTTCTTACAAATGCTGTGAATGTGAAGTTGAGCATAAAAAAAGGCGAGAAACATAGTATCACCCTCATATACGAATGTGTTACCGCTTCTATCACATCATCCGCCCCCATCAGCCTTAATACCACATCCGGAACAAATATTCCAAGCATCAAAAAGAACAGGCTGAATAGTAATGTAAATATAAATGAGTTTGAGAAGTATTTATTCGCCTCCTCTTTTTCACCCAGTGACTTTAATAGTGCATATTTTGTTGCAGACCCTATTCCTATCATTGCACCTATTGAATAGGTTATTGCAAATATAGGCAGTACCAAATTCAAACCTGTTATTCCATTGGCTCCTTCAGCTAAGGATATAAACCATGTATCTGCCAATACATAGCATGATGTACCTGTTGTCGCTAAAATATTTGGTAGGATATATCCTCTAAGTTTTTTTTCTATCATAAAAAGCTCCTGTAACAGTCAATGGTAGTTAAGCTTTATTCTAAAGCTGTAACCTCATTATGGTGAAAAAAATAGCAGTCAGTGACTGCTATCTTTTTATGTTTAAGATTATACTAACTCAAGTAAAACTTCCATAGCTGCATCGCCCTTACGAAGACCGATCTTAACTATTCTTGTGTATCCACCGTTACGATCTGCATACTTAGGACCGTACTCATCGAAAAGCTTCTTTGCAAGGTCAAGTGACTTTGTGTTCTTCTTCTTAGCAGCGCCCTTTGTAGGAACCTCTGTAGGAACATAAACTACAGCATTGATTTTGCTTCTTGCATGAAGTCTTGAAGGCTTATCTTTCTTGATCTCCTTCTCTACCTCATCATAAACGGTAACTTTCTTGCCGTCTACAACTTCTTTTACTCTCTTGCCGTTTGCATCTTTTCTTGCAACCTTTGCATTTACCTTTACAAGTTCGAAGTTATCCTTCTCCTTAACAGCCAATGCTATAAGCGGCTCAACGATCTTTCTGATCTCTTTTGCTCTTGCCTCTGTTGTGACAATCTTACCATGCTGTAAAAGTGCTGTAACCTGATTTCTTAATAATGCTTTTCTCTGACTGGATGTCTTTGAAAGTTTTCTATACTTTGCCATTTTTTCTCCTCCATAGGAAACATATATATGCTAACTTTGGACTTACTATATATGTCTATTATTCTTTTTTATGATTCTTCGCTCTCACGAAGGTGAAGACCAAGCTCTTCAAGTTTCTGAAGAACCTCTTCTAATGATTTTCTACCCAGATTTCTGACTTTCATCATATCATCCGGTGTACGTGAACACAACTCCTCAACTGTATTGATTCCTGCTCTCTTCAAACAGTTATAGGATCTAACTGACAACTCAAGTTCATCTATATTCATCTCCAGAACTTTTTCCTTGTCATCCTCTGCTTTTTCTACCATCACATCAACAGTTTTAGCATTGTCAGACAAATCTATAAACAGATTAAGGTGCTCACTCAAAACTTTGGCAGCCAAACTTACCGCCTCATCCGGTGCCAATGTACCGTTTGTAGTAACATCAAGTGTCAGCTTATCAAAGTCTGTCATCTGACCTACACGAGTATTTTCAACACGAAGATTTACTCTCTCTACAGGTGTGTATATGGAATCAATTGCTATAACGCCTATAGGAGTATCCTCTCCCTTGTTTTTATCTGAACTTACATAACCTCTACCGTTTGTTATTGTCAATTCCATATAGAACTTGCCTTCTGAAACTGTTGCAATAACCTGGTCTTTGTTAATGATTTCTATACATGGATCACATTGAATATCTTCTGCAGTGATAACTCCCTCACCATCAAAATCTATATAAGCAACCTTCGGCTCACCGTCTTCAGCTGAATTCTTGATCGCCAAGCTTTTTACATTCATTATGATCTCTGTTACATCTTCCTTTACTCCCGGTATAGAAGAAAATTCATGTAACACGCCGTCAATCTTAACCTGACTGACAGCTGATCCTGGGAGGGATGAGAGCATGATTCTCCTTAGGGAATTACCTAAAGTTGTTCCATAACCTCTCTCCAGTGGTTCACATATGAATCTGCCGAACTTCTTATCCTCGGAAATCTCTGCAATCTCAATATTTGGTTTTTCAAAATCGAACACGAATGTCCCTCCTTTTAGATAAACTATGCCAATGCCTGACAAAACCGAGCCGTGGCCGATATTCAGGCTATATTTCTACTATTAGCAAATCAGCTGATACGAAAATAAGTATCAGCTGTTAAGATTCCTATTACTTAGAGTACAACTCAACGATAAGAAGTTCGTCTACAGGAACATCAATTTCTTCTCTTGTAGGAAGGCTCTTTACAGTACCTTTTAAATTTTCAAGATCTGCATCAATCCAAGCCGGTACGATTCTTCCGGCTGTTGACTCTACAACTTCCTTATATCTTGCAGAAGATTTTGCCTTCTCCTTGATCTCGATAACATCGCCTGCCTTTACAAGATAAGACGGAATATTTACACATTTACCGTTTACTAAAACATGCTTATGATCTACGATCTGTCTTGTTTCCTTTCTGGTTCTTCCGAATCCCATACGGAAAACAACATTGTCAAGTCTTCTCTCCAAGAGAATCATAAGGTTCTCACCAACCTGACCCTTCATTCTCTCAGCCTTAGCATAATAGTTTCTGAACGGCTTCTCTAATACGCCGTAGATGAACTTTGCTTTCTGCTTTTCTCTAAGCTGCATACCGTACTCACTAAGCTTACGGCCTGCTCTTTTTGTATCTCTGTTAGACTTTTTATCTATTCCCAGAAAACCAGGCTCAAGGCCAAGTGATCTGCATCTTTTAAGAACGGGAACTCTATTAATTGCCACTTTTAGTACCTCCTATTAGACTCTTCTGCGTTTTGGTGGACGACATCCATTATGTGGTACCGGAGTCACATCCTTAATACTTGTTACTTCTATTCCACATGCAGCCAACGCACGAATAGCTGCTTCTCTTCCTGAACCGGGTCCCTTTACCATAACATCTACATACTTAAGTCCATGTACTAAAGCTGCCTTTGCAGCAGTTTCTGCAGCCATAGATGCCGCATATGGAGTAGATTTCTTTGAACCTCTAAATCCTAGACCACCGGCACTTGCCCATGATATTGCATTACCCTGGGTATCAGTTAATGTAACAATTGTATTGTTAAATGATGACTGAATATGTGCCTGTCCGCGTTCAACGTTTTTCTTTACGCGCTTCTTTGTCACCTTCTTGGTGGACGCATTCTTTGCCATTAAACTAACCTACCTTTTCAAACTTTACTACGCTCCTGTTTTTAAAACATACAGCGAAAATTACTTTTCGAAAAAATATAAGTGTATCACTTATTATTTCTTCTTGTTTGCTACTGTCTTTCTTGGACCCTTACGTGTTCTTGCATTTGTCTTAGTTTTCTGTCCACGAACCGGAAGATTCTTTCTATGACGAATGCCACGATAACAACCTATTTCCTGAAGTCTCTTGATGTTCATTGCGATCTCTCTTCTAAGATCACCTTCTACCATCTGAGTATCGGAAATAACCTGTGCCAACTCTTTTACTTCATCGTCTGTAAGATCCTTTACTCTTGTATCAGGATTTACATTAGCCTCTTTCAAGATACGCTTTGAACTTGTAAGACCTATACCATAGATATATGTCAAACCAATCTCAACACGCTTTTCTCTTGGTAAATCAACGCCTGCTATACGAGCCATTTACCTACTTCCTCCTTATTCCTATGCAGATCAACCTTGTCTCTGCTTGTGCTTTGGGTTCTCACAAATTACTCTGATGGAACCTTTTCTCTTAATAATTTTGCATTTTTCGCAAATCGGTTTCACTGAAGATCTGACCTTCATTGTAACTCTCCTTTCATCGCTACTAATAAAGACGCCATAGTATTATACCATTAAGCAGTATAATATGCAAGGTCTTATTTTATTTATCACGCCAAATGATTCGACCCTTTGTCAAATCATACGGTGATAATTCTATAGTAACTTTATCACCCGGCAAAATTCTGATATAGTTCATTCTGAGTTTGCCGCTGATATGCGCCAATACCTGATGCCCGTTTTCAAGCTCTACCTGAAACATTGCATTAGGTAATTTCTCAACAACTGTTCCCTCAATCTCTATAACGTCTGATTTAGACATTTACTCCTCCAATTTTTCAAGAGATATTTTAACTTAACGTCGTTAAAGTTATTATCACTTTTTCTAATATCAATAAATTCATCACTTTTTCCAAGCCTGCTGACATGTTTTTTGTTTTTCTTCTTCGGCTTGTCAAGAGTCTTTAATCTGCCGTTTGCAACATAGATAAAATCTTTGTCACATTCTATGACCAGATAATACTCTCCTCTGTCATGACCTGCTGTTGATACTACGATATCACCTATATTTATCATAATTTTCTTAAAGAAAGAATCTCAGGCTCACCGTCCGTTATCAAAATAGTATTCTCATAATGTGCCGCCAGTGAGTTGTCATCTGTAACAACCGTCCAGTCGTCATCAAGCCATACCACTTCGTCTCTTCCGGCTGTAATCATAGGCTCTATTGCAAGAGTCATACCCGGCTGTAATTTGATTCCTCTTCTCTTCATATCAAAGTTCGGAACCTCAGGGTCTTCGTGCAGATGTGTGCCGATACCGTGACCTACCAAATCTCTTACAACACCGTAACCTCTGTCTTTTGCATATGTGCCTATAGCCTTACAGATATCATTAAGGTGATTGCCTGCAATCGCGTACTTGATTCCCTCAAAAAAGCACTCTTTAGTCACCTTTACAAGTGCCTTTGCCTCTTCGCTTCCTTCGCCTATTATATGGGTTCTGGCAGCATCTGAATGGTAGCCTTTCCAAATAACACCTGCATCAAGACTTACTACATCTCCGTCTCTTAAAATTCTTTTCTTTGACGGAATACCGTGTACCACCTCTTCATTTACAGATACACATATTGAAGCAGGGTAGCCGTTGTAGTTCAAAAATGAAGGAACACAACCAAACGACCTTATTATCTCGTCTCCGATTTTGTTTACTTCATATGTGCTCATGCCTGCATGCAATGCCTTTTCCAGTTCTTCATGAGTTTTTGCCAGTATCTCGCCGGCTTCTCTCATTAACTGTATTTCCCTTTCAGATTTTATTGTTACCGCCATCTTAATCCTCACAATCTATCCCAAAACTGCAATAATGTCTAAGAACACTTCTTCCATATCCTTTGTACCGTCTACACTTGCAAGTATTTTCTCATTGTCATAGTAGTCTATCAAAGGCTGTGTCTGCTTATGATATACATCAAGTCTTTTCTTTACAGTCTCCGGCTTGTCGTCATCTCTGATAACAAGTTCACTGCCGCAATTATCACATATATTTTCTTTCTTCGGTGCGGAATACTTTATATGATATGTACTTCCACAGCTTAAGCATGCTCTTCTGCCGCCCATTCTTGTAATGATGGACTCATCCGGAACATCTATATTTATAGCATAGTCAATACTCTCATTCAGTTTTGACAACGCTTGTGTCAAAGACTTTGCCTGCGGAATTGTCCTTGGGAAACCGTCAAGCACAAAGCCGTCTTTACAGTCCGCTTTATGTATTCTGTCAAGAAGCATTCCGATAGTGATGTCGTCAGGGACCAACTCTCCCTTATCCATATACTCTTTTGCTCTCTTTCCAAGCTCGGTTCCTTCTTTTATATTTGCTCTGAATATATCTCCTGTGGATATATGCGGTATATTATATTTTTTTGCAATTCTCTTTGCCTGTGTACCTTTTCCGGCACCCGGAGCACCTAACATAATAATCTTCATGGTGTATCTCCCCCATTTTTTGTTAGTAACCACGAAAAACCCCTGAAGAATATACCCCAGTGGTTTTTCGTAAGATGATTAGTCTAATAAGAATCCTCTGTAATTTCTTACAAGCATTAATGATTCAATTGCTTTTAATGTCTCAAGGACTACACCGACAATAATTATCAGAGATGTTCCGGTAAACGAAAGTCTACTGATATTGAACAATCCTGAAATTATTATAGGGATAATACATACTATTATAAGTCCTGCAGCACCTATAATGATTATATAACTTAATATCTTTGAGAAATAGTCGCTGGTAGGCTTACCCGGTCTTATTCCCGGTATGAAACCTCCCGACTTCTTCATATTATTAGCAACCTCAAGCGGGTTAAAAGTAATTGATGTATAAAAATACGCAAATAAGATAATCAAAATGATATAAACTATAAGTCCGACTGAGTACTTCGGAGCTTCAGGCTTAAACCACATTGATGAATTCATATATGTTAATATCTCACCTATTATTGAACCGTTATTAACTTGCAAGAATTGGCCAATAACTATAGGTGTAGAGAATATTGAAGAAGCGAAAATAACAGGAATAACACCTGCAGTATTTACTTTGAGCGGAATATTTGATGATGTTCCGCCTACACTTCTTCTACCCTGCGTTTTGGATGAATATTGTACAGGAATTCTTCTTTCAGCATCCTGTAAGACAATGGTGAATACTACCATCGCTACTATAAAGGCTATTATAATAGCTGCAGCAACTACCATCTTAGCTACTGTCTGTCCCTTTAAAAATCTCACATAAAGATTGTTAAAGTCAGATGGTAATGAAGCAAGAATATTCAGAAGAAGTACTATCGAAATACCGTTTCCTACTCCGTTCTCTGTAATTCTTTCTCCAATCCACATCAAAAATGCACTACCTGCCGTCATTGTAACTATAGCTACAACTACACTCTTTATTCCAAAATGTATTAAAAGTCCTTGTCTACCGAATCCAATTGCCATGGCTGAAGACTGTAAGAGGGCTAGTGCGACAGTTAAGTATCTTGTGTACTCTACTATCTTTTTTCTTCCGTCTTCTCCATCCTGTTGTAATTCCTCAAGTGCCGGAATCGCAATTGTTAAAAGCTGTATTATGATAGAACTAGTAATATAAGGAGTGATGCTAAGTGCAAGCACACTCAAACTTTCAAATGATCCACCGGTGATGGCGTTGAAAAATCCGAACGCATCCCCGGCTTGTTTTTCAAAGAAATCTTTGAAATAAGTTGTATTCACACCCGGTATAGGTAAATTACTGCCGAAGCGAATAATTACCAGCATTATAAATGTGTACAGAAGCTTCTTTCGTACATCCTTTACTTTAAATGCATTTAGGAGTGTTGTGAGCATTAGATCACCTCACAAGTTCCGCCTGCAGCTTCAATCTTAGCTTTTGCACTTTCACTAACAGCAATATACTTAACAGTAAATTTCTTTGTTACTGAACCGTTTCCTAAAAGCTTAACTCCGTCTCTTGTATGTCTTATAATTCCGGCAGCCAATAATGTATCAGGAGTAACCTCAACGCCGTCCTCAAGACGATCAAGAACTGAAACGTTAACAGCTACGATATCCTTAGAGTTACGATTTGTAAATCCTCTCTTAGGGATACGTCTGTATAAAGGCATCTGACCACCTTCAAATCCAGGTCTTGTAGGTCCTGAACGCGCTTTCTGACCCTTGTGACCCTTACCGGCAGTCTTACCGTTACCTGAACCATGTCCACGGCCACGTCTGAAATTATCGCTGTGCTTTGAGCCTAATGCAGGCTGTAAATTAGATAAATCCATCACTACACCTCCTTCTTTAGACTTCTTCAACTTTTACAAGATGTCTTACATGCCAAATCATACCTCTTACAGCATCATTGTCAGGCATCTCAACTGTCTTGTTTAACTTTCTCAAACCAAGTGCTTCTACAGTTGCTCTCTGCTTTGGGATAGCACCGATAGGAGACTTAACCAATGTAATTTTTAACTTTGCCATATTTTCCTCCTATTATGCTAGTATTTCTTCAACTGACTTACCACGAAGCTTTGCAATCTCTTCAGGTGTCTTAAGTGCTGCCAAACCTGCAAGTGTAGCAAGACATACATTTGTCTTGTTATTTGAACCTAAAGACTTTGAACGGATATTCTTATATCCTGCAAGCTCCAATACCGCACGTGCAGGACCACCTGCGATAATACCTGTACCTTCAGGTGCTCTCTTCAAAAGTACGCTTGCACTTCCGAACTTTCCTGTGTAATCATGTGGAACACTTGAATTCTCATCTATTCTAACCTCAACCAATGACTTGGTTGCTGCCTCTTTACCTTTACGGATAGCCTCAGGTACCTCTCCTGCCTTTCCAAGACCGATACCGACATGACCATTACCGTCACCTACAACAACAAGAGCAGAAAACTTCATTGTACGTCCACCTTTTACGGTTTTGGATACACGCTTGATATTTACGACTCTGTCATTTAACTCCAATTTGCTTGGATCGATGATTTGTCTCTTCATGTATGTTTCTCCTCCTATTAGAATTGTAATCCTGCTTCACGTGCAGCTTCTGCAAGTGCGGCAATCTTACCCTGATAGATGAATCCTCCTCTATCAAACACAACTTTGTCTATACCCTTCTCAAGGGCTCTCTTTGCAACAAGAGTTCCAACATATGCTGCAGCGTCTACATCATTTGTTTTTGAAAGCTCTTCTCTTACACTCTTCTCAAGTGTTGATGCACTTACTACTGTATTTCCCACTGTGTCGTCAATAATCTGAGCGTACATATGGTTGTTGCTTCTAAATACAGCAAGACGTGGTCTCTCAGTAGTTCCGCTGAGACGATTACGCAATCTGGAATGCTTTTTGATTCTGAGATCGCTCTTTGATTTTTTGCTAACCATTTAATTACCCTCCTATTATTTCTTACCGGTCTTACCGACTTTACGTCTGATAACTTCAGTAGAGTACTTAATACCTTTGCCCTTGTATGGCTCAGGCTTTCTTTTGCTTCTGATCTCTGCAGCGTACTGTCCGACTTTTTCCTTGTCGATACCCTGTACTTTGATGATGTTCTGTCCGTCAAGAACTGATGTGATACCCTCAGGATCCACCATCTCTACCGGATGTGAATATCCGAGTGAAAGCACAAGCTTATTTCCCTGCTTTGCCGCTCTGTAGCCAACACCGTTTACCTCAAGCACCTTCTCATAGCCTTCGGTTACACCAACTACCATGTTATGTATAAGGGTTCTTGTAAGACCGTGTAATGACTTGTTTTTCTTTAAGTCGTTAGGTCTGCTTACTACGATATCATCACCTTCCTGCTTAATGGTCATCTCTAAAGGTAATGCTCTCTCAAGTGTACCCTTAGGACCTTTTACAGTCACATGATTATTTTCTGCAATTGTAACAGTTACTCCTGCCGGAATTGCGATAGGCATTCTTCCAATTCGTGACATGCCGTCTTCCTCCTTAAATTTGTCGTGAGCTTTTCGCTCAGGTTTTCAGGTTTATATCATCTAATAGGAAGTCATTAAAGAAAAATTTCTTTATGACTGCTATTAGAGTTGAAACTTAATTTATAATATTATTATATTCTTTCGTTTGGAATTACCATACGAAAGCGAGCACCTCTCCACCTACGTTAAGCTTTCTTGCTTCTTTGTCTGTGATAACGCCGTTATTTGTTGAAATAATAGCTGTTCCTAGACCGCCAAGAACTCTTGGAAGCTCTTCTCTGCTTGCGTATATACGTAAGCCCGGCTTTGAAATTCTCTTCAATCCACTTATTATTCTCTCGCTCTTGTTAGCTGTATACTTAAGGAATATTCTGATATCCTTGAAGTTACCATTGTCAACAAGTTCGTACTTCTCTACATAACCTTCTTCTACAAGTATGTTAGCTATTGCTATTTTCATCTTTGAGGAAGGAATATCAACTGAGTCATGTTTTGCAGTATTTGCATTTCTGATTCTGGTAAGCATATCTGCAATTGGATCGCTCATTGTCATGGAATTTTTTCCTCCTGTTTATTTTAAATGTATCTTGTATAAATTCTTTTCTTTGCTTTGATTAAGCTTAAGCTGAGGAAACACTTCCCAACTAAGTTCGCACTTCGTTACGCTCGTGCTCACTATCTGCCGGGTGGCGTCCACTCGACTAAGCTCAAACTTCGCTTCGCTCGTTTTCACTAAGGCTCGGGACGGGCTTTCGCACTAAATTCGCACTTCACTTCGTTCGTGCTCATTAAGTGCTCAATGCCTGCCTACCAGCTGGCTTTCTTAACTCCCGGGATCTGACCCTTATAAGCCAATTCACGGAAGCAAATTCTACAGATACCATACTTTTTAAGATAAGCATGTGGACGACCGCAGATTCTGCATCTGCTGTATTCTCTTGTAGAGAATTTTGCCGGTCTAGCCTGCTTGATCTTCATTGAAGTCTTTGCCATGAAATCTTCCTCCTAAATTATTTGAAAAATGGCATATTGAATAATGTCAAAAGTTCTCTAGCTTCTTCATCTGTGTTTGCAGTAGTAACGAAAATAACGTCCATACCACGAACCTTGTCAATCTTATCATACTCTATCTCAGGGAAGATAAGCTGTTCCTTAACTCCAAGAGCATAATTTCCTCTACCGTCAAATGCATTAGGATTTACACCTCTAAAGTCACGCACTCTAGGCAGAGCAAGATTTATAAGTCTGTCAGCAAACTCATACATCTTTGAACCGCGAAGAGTTACCTTACAACCTATAGGCATACCCTCTCTAAGTTTAAAGTTAGCAACTGATTTCTTAGCCTTTGTAACTACCGCCTTTTGTCCGGAGATAATTTCAAGATCTCTAACTGCAGCATCTAACACTTTTGCATTGTCTTTTGCCTCACCGACAGCCATATTGATAACGATCTTATCAAGCTTCGGTACCTGCATAGGATTCTTATATCCAAACTTCTCAGTCATTTTCTTGACGATTTCGTTGTCATACATTTCCTTTAATCTTGCCATGTTTTCCTCCTTTCCAATTAGTCGATAGCCTTACCGGTCTTCTTAGCTACACGAACTTTCTTGCCGTCTTTTACTTCAAAACCGACTCTTGTAGCCTGACCGTCAACAACCAACATTACATTTGATATATCAATAGTTCCCTCTGTATTTACGATACCGCCGTTCTGGTTAGCCATACTTGGCTTTGTATGCTTTGTAATCATATTACAGCCTTCAACTATTACTCTGTTCTTCTTAGTATCAACCTTTAATACTTTACCTGTCTTGCCTTTATCTTTTCCAGATATGATTTTAACCATATCATCTCTTTTGATTTTATGCACGCTAGACCTCCTTATAATACTTCAGGTGCGAGAGATACAATCTTCATGAACTGCTTCTCACGAAGTTCTCTTGCAACCGGTCCAAAGATACGAGTACCTCTTGGAGTCTTGTCATCCTTGATTATAACTGCTGCGTTTTCATCGAATTTGATGTATGAACCGTCTTTACGGCGTGTGCTATTGACTGATCTTACTACAACAGCCTTAACAACATCACCTTTCTTAACAACACCGCCGGGTGTTGCATCTTTAACGGTAGCGACGATTATATCGCCGATATGAGCATATCTTCTAGTTGAACCACCCATAACACGAATTGTAAGCAATTCCTTTGCTCCGGTGTTATCGGCTACCTTCAATCTTGTTTCCTGCTGAATCATGCCGGATACTCCTTCCTACCTAATTATTTTGCCTTCTCAATTATCTGTACAAGTCTCCATCTCTTATCCTTTGAAAGAGGTCTTGTCTCCATAATCTTTACAGTATCGCCAATGTTACATTCATTCTTCTCATCATGTGCCTTGAACTTAACAGTCTTCTTTACAATCTTGCCATAAAGTGGATGCTTTACATGGTCTTCGATTGCAACAGTGATTGTCTTATCCATCTTATCGCTAACAACCTTGCCGATACGGGTTTTTCTAAGATTTCTCTCCACGGTTTATCTCCTTTATCTTTATGCCAATTTTGCATTCTCAGTGATAACTGTCTGAATTCTGGCAATGTTCCTACGAACTTCCTTAATTCTTGAAGTGTTATCCAACTGGCTGGTTGCATTTTGGAATCTAAGGTTGAAAAGTTCCTTCTTTGCCAAAACCAATTCCTCATTTAACTGTTCTAAGCTTTTTGACTTTAATTCGTTTACATAATTCTTAGTTTTCACTTGCTTCACCGCCTTCCAAATCAGCCTTTGAAACTATCTTACATCTGCAAGGAAGCTTATGCATTGCAAGACGAAGTGCCTCTCTGGCAATCTCTTCAGGTACGCCTGCGATCTCGAATAATACACGACCCGGCTTTACAACAGCTACCCAATACTCTGTAGCACCCTTACCTGAACCCATTCGAGTCTCAGCAGGTTTTGCTGTAACAGGCTTATCAGGGAAAATCTTTATCCAAACTTTACCGCCACGCTTGATATAACGAGTCATAGCAACTCTGGCAGCCTCTATCTGGTTTGACTTTATCCAACAAGGATCAAGGGATACTAAACCATACTCACCGTAAGTGATCTTATTGCCTCTTAGGGCCTTACCTGCCATAGAACCTCTAAACTGTTTTCTACGCTTTACTCTCTTAGGCATTAACATATTATTTTACGCTCCCTTCCTGTGTTTTTCTTTGAGGAAGCACCTCACCTGTATAAATCCAAACCTTAACACCGACTTTACCGTATGTTGTGTTTGCCTCTGCAAAACCGTACTGAATGTCGGCTCTCAATGTCTGAAGCGGGATAGTACCCTCTGAATAGAACTCTGTACGAGCCATATCCGCACCGCCAAGACGTCCTGAACAGCTTGCCTTGATACCAAGTACTCCTGCCTTCATACTTCTTGACATTGTTGACTTCATTGCTCTACGGAATGAAATACGGTTCTCAAGCTGTGCAGCGATGTTCTCAGCTACAAGCTGTGCATCTCTGTCAGGTCTCTTGATTTCTTTAATATCAATGAATACTTTCTTATCTGTAAACTTTGATACTTCCTTCTTTAATTTCTCAACTTCAGCACCCTGCTTACCGATAACAACACCCGGTCTTGCAGTATGAAGTATTATTCTAACTCTGTCTGAAGCACGCTCTATTTCAATATCTGATACGCTTGCTGAATAAAGTTTCTTCTTTAAGAACTTTCTGATATTGTAGTCTTCCACTAAACAATCAGCGAAATCCTTATCAGCGTACCATCTGGAGCTCCAGTCTTTTATAACACCGACTCTAAGTCCATGTGGATTAACTTTCTGTCCCATTTTCGCGTCTCCTCCTATCTTTCATCTAAGACCACTGTGATATGGCTCATTCTCTTCTCGATACGATAAGCTCTACCCTGTGCTCTAGGCTTAATTCTCTTCATTATAGGGCCGTCACTTGCGTAACACTCTGCAATATATAACTTAGACGGATCTAAATTGTTGTTGTTCTCAGCATTAGCAACTGCTGACTCTACCAATTTCTTGATAACACTTGACGCATATCTTGGGCTATACATAAGAATACCCAAAGCCTCACCAACATTCTTACCTCTGATAGCATCCAGCACGAAACATGCCTTCTGAACAGGTACTCTGGCATATGAGAGCTTAGCTGATGGTCTGGTGTCCTTAACTGCATTTCTTTCTCTTTTAATCTGGGATCTATGTCCTTTTGCCATTTAAAAAACCTCCTTTCAACCCTCTCTTATCTTGAAGCTTTCTTATCGTCAGCTTTATGTCCTCTGTAAGTTCTTGTAGCAACGAACTCACCAAGCTTATGTCCTACCATATCCTCGGTAACATATACCGGAACATGCTTTCTTCCATCATGAACAGCAATAGTATGACCTACCATCTGTGGGAAGATTGTAGAACGGCGTGACCATGTCTTGATGACACTCTTGTCGCCGGCTTTGTTCATTGCGTCAACTTTCTTTAATAAACTTGCATCTGCAAATGGTCCTTTTTTAAGTGAACGTGACATTTATCTTTCCTCCTTTATTTAGTAGCGGCCTTACCATCTCTTCTTCTGATGATTAGCTTATTAGACTGTTTCTTCTTGTTTCTAGTCTTAAGACCAAGAGCCGGTTTACCCCAAGGAGTAGATGGACCCGGACGACCGATTCCGGTTTTACCTTCACCACCACCGTGTGGATGGTCATTAGGGTTCATGACAGAACCACGAACTGTAGGTCTGATACCCATGTGGCGCTTTCTTCCCGCCTTACCGAGCTTAACAAGTGAATGCTCACCGTTTCCTACTATACCGATAGTAGCTCTGCAAATGATCGGAACCATTCTCATCTCGCCTGAAGGAAGACGAAGAGTTGCATACTTTCCTTCCTTAGCCATAAGCTGTGCAACATTTCCTGCTGAACGAACAAGCTGTCCGCCCTTTCCAGGGTAAAGCTCGATGTTATGAATCTGTGCACCTACAGGAATCTCTGCAAGTGGTAAACAGTTTCCGATTCTTGCCTCTGCACCTGAACCGCTTACGATTGTAGCTCCAACCTGAAGTCCTTCAGGAGCAAGGATATAAGCCTTTGCACCGTCTACATATGAGATAAGTGCAATATTTGCTGTTCTGTTAGGATCATACTCTATTGCAACAACTTTTGCAGGAACTCCATCCTTTGAATTTCTCTTAAAGTCGATAATTCTGTATTTTCTCTTTGCACCGCCACCACGATGTCTAACTGTTATTTTACCTTGATTGTTTCTTCCTGAGTTCTTCTTGATTGGTGCCAACAATGACTTCTCAGGAGTACTCTTAGTGATTACGCTAAAGTCCAAACCTGTCATGTTTCTTCTTGACGGTGTATACGGACTATACTTCTTTATTCCCATTTTATCTCCTTCTTGTGCTATGCACTTTATCACGGCAGGATGCCGTATAATATTACTCAGATATTATCTGAGAAAAAGCAACATTTGTTGCTTATAATCCCTGGAATAACTCGATATCCTTACTGTCCTCTGTAAGCCATACAATAGCCTTTTTAACCTTTGCTGTCTTACCTGTTGTCATTCCTCTTCTCTTTGACTTTCCGTCCTGGTTCATAGTATTTACTCTTGAAACCTTAACGCCGTCAAACATCTTCTCAACAGCTTCTTTGATCATTGTCTTGTTTGACTCAGGATGTACAAGGAAAGTATACTTTTTATCAGTCATGCCGAGCATGCTCTTCTCTGTAATAACCGGCTTAAGTATTACATCATAGTATTGTATGTTTGCCATTACGCATATACCTCCTCTATAGTCTTAACAGCGTCCTTTGAAGCTACCACTGTGTTGTACTTTAAGATATCATATACATTGATAGTCTTAGGTGAAGCAGCCTTAACACCATATATATTTCTAACAGAAAGTACAGTGTTCTTCTCATTCTCAGCACATACAACAAGTGCCTTCTTAACATTTAAGTTGTTCAAAGTCTGCTGCATCTTCTTTGTCTTAATCTCGCTCATTGCAAAATCATCAACTACGATGAACTTGTTCTCAAGAACTCTGCTTGTAAGAGCACTCTTAAGAGCGATTCTCTTCTCTTTCTTATTGAGATTGATTGTATAATCTCTTGGAGTAGGTGCAAATACAACACCGCCACCCTTCCACTGAGGTGATCTTGTTGAACCCTGACGTGCATGTCCTGTACCTTTTTGCTTCCAAGGCTTTCTACCGCCACCGCTAACTTCGGAACGGGTCTTTGCCTTTTGTGTTCCCTGACGCTTGTTTGCCAACTGTGCAACAACTGCCATATGAACTAAATGCTCGTTAACATTAACTCCGAACACAGCATCATTTAATTCTATACTACCTACTTCTTTTCCTTCAATATTAAATACTGATATATTAGCCATTTGTGTTCCTCCTTTCTGTTAGTTATTTCTTCTTAACAGTCTCTTTTAATGTTATTAGAGCCTTCTTTGAACCCGGCATTGAACCCTTTACAAGGATAAGATTCTTATCTGCATCAACTCTTACGATTTCAAGATTCTGTGTTGTCACCTTCTTTGCGCCCATATGTCCAGGCATTCCTTTACCCTTGAATACATGGCTCGGATCTGAAGATGAACCGTTTGAACCCTGATGACGGTGGAACTTTGAACCGTGACTCATAGGTCCTCTTGACTGTCCGTGACGCTTGATAGCACCCTGGAAGCCCTTACCCTTTGAGATAGCTGTTGCATCAACTTTATCTCCTGCAGCGAAGATATCTGCTTTGATTTCAGCCTTTGGAGCATACTCTGATGCATTCTCAAACTTGAACTCTCTGATAAATCTTCCGGCAGCAAAAACTTCTCTCTTCTTATCACCGTTCTCAACTACAGTCTTCTCAATTCCTGCCTTAGCAAGATGACCTGACTTAGCCTTATTAACCAACTTTGTACGGATCTGTCCATATGCAACCTGAACTGAATTGTATCCGTCATTCTCCTCTGTCTTAACCTGTGTAACAACACATGGTCCTGCAAGAAGAACTGTTACAGGTATTAACACGCCGTTCTCATCGAAAATCTGTGTCATACCTACTTTTCTAGCAAGTATTGCTTTCTTCATTATTATACCTCCTGGTTTATTCTACAGCGGAGCACTATGTGCTCATCCTAGAGCAGGATTAACGCTTATAGCGGATTATCTACTCTTCATTTTGATGTCAATGTTCACACCTGCAGGCATTTCCAATCTGGAAAGTGCATCAACAGTCTTCTGTGATGGTGCAATGACATCAATCAATCTCTTGTGAGTTCTCTGCTCGAACTGCTCACGAGAGTCTTTGTACTTATGTACAGCTCTAAGGATAGTAACCACTTCCTTCTTTGTTGGTAGTGGAACAGGTCCTGAAACAGCTGCTCCTGTCTTCTTTACAGTATCAACAATTCTTGCAGCACAGCTGTCAACCAATTGGTGATCATAAGCTTTTAATGTGATTCTCATTACCTGATTTGCCATAAAAAAAGCCGCCTCCTTTTCAATCTTTATAAAAGAAATTGACAAGCGGTGACTGTACACTCTTCCGTGCGTGTCGTAAAACTTAACCACACGAAATACTCAATATGAGATGCTGTTTGTACAGTGACTTGTCGCCAGTTTTTGCAACATGACCTTCGCTCCACATAAAACCCGTAAACGGCAACCTATGCTTCTTAGCTATCAATGTCACAGCTGTTCTAGGATAGCACAGATTGAATCTGATTGCAAGCACTTTTTTATTTTATTTTATTTTTTGTTTGTACTGCTCCAAAAACTTCAGTATAGCATATGCCATAAAGCTGTTTATAGGCAGAAGAATTATATTCTTCAAAGCTCTCATAGGTAAAATGGCAAGAAAAGCCTTTCCGTATAAAACATTCAGCCAAAGTGTGCCAAGTAAGATATTGCAAAACAGACTTACAAAAAACTCTGCAATAAAAATCCTCTTTATATCCACTTGCTTCTTATATAATATACTTCCGTAAATGAATCCTGCAATAATCGCATTTAAAGTAAATCCCGGAAAGAAAGGTCCTGTAGGCTTAATCGCATACTTTACAACATCTGTTATCGCTCCAAAAACCGAACCTACAATAGGTCCGAACAAATATCCAACACTTACAGTAGTCAAAGATGAGAAACCGATCTTTAAAAAATTGCCGATAGGGACTGTAAAAGCCCCCAATATAATCGACAACGCCACAAACATAGCTACTGTTGTAATAGTTCTTACCTTCTTAAGTTCCCTATACGAGAACAAAAATATATCTTTAATATCCGTCATAATCACTTCCTAACACATCCGCTCTCTTTAGCCGCCTTAGCTACAGCATCCGCTACAGATTTTGCCACATTCTTATCAAGTGCGGAAGGTATAATATTTTGTGCATTCAAATCTTCAGGCTTTATATACTCCGCAATAGCCTTTGCCGCAGCCTTTTTCATATCATAATTTATATCTCTTGCACCCGCATCCAGCGCACCTCTGAATATTCCCGGGAATACCAGTACATTATTTATCTGATTCGGTCTGTCACTTCTTCCCGTGCCCATTACAGCCACACCGGCTTCCATAGCGTCGTCATATGAGATCTCAGGATTCGGATTTGCCATGGCAAAGACTATCGGCTTGTCAGCCATTGTCTTTATCATATCTTTTGTGAGGATATTTGCTACAGAAACTCCTATAAACACATCCGCACCTACAAGAGCATCTGATAAGCTTCCTCTCATATCGTTAAGATTGGTAACCGTACACAGCCATTCCTTATGATCTTTTATACCCTGCGGTCTGGTTTTATACAGTATACCGAACTCATCACAGGCCGTTATATCCTTGACACCCGATTCCAAAAGCATTTTGATAATAGCCGTACCGGCGCTTCCCGGTCCGTTCAAGACCACCTTTATATCGGACATTTCCTTTTTTACAAGCTTAAGCGCATTGATAAGTGCCGCTGTAACAACTATTGCGGTACCGTGCTGGTCATCATGAAATACAGGTATTTCAAGCTCTTTCTCAAGTCTTTCTTCTATTTCAAAGCATTTCGGCGAGGCAATATCTTCCAAGTTTATTCCACCGAAGCATGGCGCAATATTCTTTACAGTTTTTATTATCTCCTCAGTATCCTTTGCATCAAGGCATATAGGAAAAGCGTCAACATCTCCAAACTCTTTAAAAAGTATTGCCTTACCCTCCATTACAGGCATTGCAGCTTTCGGTCCTATATCTCCAAGTCCAAGCACAGCCGTTCCGTCTGAAACTACCGCCACAAGATTTTTCTTTGCCGTATACTTCCATACATTTTCAGGATCCTTTGCAATCTCTCTGCAAGGCTCGGCTACACCCGGAGTGTATGCCGTACTGAGATCATCTCTGGTATTTATTTTTATTTTACTTACAACGGCAACCTTACCGCCATTTTTCTCGTGTAATTTTAATGCTTCTTTACTATAATCCATATCTCCACCTTATATGATTTCTATAAAATATTTGAATGTATTCTAGCATAAAAAAATTCACTTTTCCATTTTATAGAAGTATTTTTAAAACTTTCTATGCTATGTCTAATTTTACATCTCAATATCCGATTTGATACTATATTTTTGCATTAAAAAAGCTGTATGAAAATCATACAGCTAACTGCCGGTGGCGAGACTCGAACTCGCACACCCTTTCGAATAACAGATTTTGAGTCTGTCGCGTCTGCCATTCCGCCACACCGGCTCACTACCTAACAATATTAACATAGGAAGCCACTAAATGCAAGCAGTTTTTTATTATAAAGCAAGCTAAACTCAAACATTCCACAACTCAGGTTTACCATATCACATATACAATAAACCTGAGTGATAAAATTTACTCTACTTCAGGATGTTCCTTTTTAAACTTTGCGTTCTTTATAGGAGCCACAACTGCCAATGGGATTACAAGCAAAAATACACAAACTCTACCTATCCATCCGTAACCTACAGCTATAAGCTTTGTAAGTCCTGCAAATGACAACAATGTAGCTATCACAATTGAAATGAGTGATATAATTATTCTTCTTTGCTCAATATTTAATGATTTAAATCCAACTTTCTCAAATCTTGTTACAAGTCCAAATACTACTCCTACACCTGTTGATACAAACGCACAGAATAGAATCAAAGAATATGCATATAACAAAATAGGTGCATTTATAAATTTAGCAATATTAAATATAGGAAGGCTCATTCCATCTTCCAGCTGTGTAAGTGAATTCATATTACCTAATATCATTATGGCACACAACGCAGTCATAAGACCGTTTATAATAGTTCCAATCACAGCAAATCCCATACATTTTTTTGTAGTATTCAATAACTGTGATGTACTTATGATTGATGCAACAACTAAACTTTGAAAACCGGCATAAAGCAGACCATTCCATATTGCTGTTGTAAAAGAGCCTTCTATATGCCTTGTTGCAATCACCTCTTTTACTCCCGAATGTCCCATAGTCAATCCCGGTATTAAAAGAGCAATCAAACAAACCAAAATCATAATTGTTATAATAGTAGAAGCTTTTCTAACAAGTCCTGCTCCAAATATAGTCAGAACAAAGAATATCGCTCCTGTTATTATACAACCGATGTAAAAGTTCAATCCCCAAAGGCTTGCAAACAACTTTCCTCCACCTGCAATTGCAATACCGGCACCTACTACAACCAATACGAAGAAAGCAATATCAAAAAACAATTTACCTGCAGATGAAAATGGAGCATACAAGTGATGTGCTAATTCATCATAACGGAAAGCTTTGTGATTCTTAGCCATTACTGCACCATTATAATAACACCACCCCAAAAGTATTATTACCAATGCAGGCATAAACAGGGCGGTAAATCTATACTTTACAAAATACTGTACCGTTTGATTACCTGTTGCAAATCCACCACCTACATGTGTGCCAAACCAAACCGCCGCAACTGAAAACATTGCCCCTAAAGCCGATTTTTGAGAAGTATTCTTATCCATATACTTCCTCCTTAACCTTTATTAAATAATTCTTCTAAACGAGCACCATCTTTTAAAAGCTCTATTAGTTGTGGGACTACTTCATATATATCTCCTACAATACCATAATCAGCTACATCAAATATAGGTGCGTTGGGATTTGTATTAATAGCAACAATAATTCCCGAATCCTGCATACCGGCCAAATGCTGTATAGCACCTGAAATACCACATGCAATATACACTTTTGGACGTACAGTTGTTCCTGTTTGCCCAACTTGTCTTGATCTGTCAATCCATCCGGCGTCAACTGTAGCTCTTGAAGCACCAATAGTGCCTCCTAAAATATCTGCAAGTTCCTTTAATAGTTTGAAACCGTCCGCATTTTTGATTCCCATTCCACCTGACACTATAATATCCGCATCAGTTAAAGGAATCATATCCTTTTTTATTTTTATTATATCTAATACTTCTGTTCTTATATCATCCTCGGATAAATCGACCTTTACGTCAATGATGTCTCCTGTTTTTGATGTATCTTTTATAGCCTTATCCATAACTCCCGGACGGACTGTACACATTTGAGGTCTTGTTTCAGGACAGATAATAGTCGCCATCAAATTACCGCCAAATGCAGGTCTTGTCTGCAAAAGCTTTCCATCTTCTTCATCTATTTCAAGCTTTGTACAATCTGCAGTAAGTCCTGTGTTGAGTTTTGAAGCAATTCTTGGTGCCAAATCTCTACCTATATGGGTGGCTCCAATAAGAATTATCTCAGGCTTATACTCTTCTACTGCCTTTTCCAACACCTTTGCATACCCGTCTGTAGTATAATTATGTAATAACTTGTTATTCACATAATATACCTTATCAGCACCGTGCTGTATAAGCTCAGGTATCAAATCATCAACATTATCTCCTGCAAGAAATGCACATAGTTCAACGCCAATCTTACTTGCAAGTTTCTTTCCTTCTCCCAAAAGTTCAATAACTACAGGTGTAAGTACTCCCTGACGCTGTTCGGCAAATACCCACACTCCTTTAAATGATTTTATATCTCTGTTATCCATGCTTTCCTCCTATCAGATAATGTGATGATGTTTAAACTTGACAGCCAATTGTTCAACCATATCTTTTACGCTTCCTTCAAGCATAACAGAATTTCCCTTAGCCGGTGGAGTAAAGGATTTATATACTCTTGTAGGAGAAGCCTTAAGACCTACATCTGTTGGTGATACATCCAAATCGTTAATATTCCAACGTGTTATATCCATCTTCATAGCTTCAAATATTCTATCAACACTCATATATCTTGGACTGTTTAGTTCTTTAACAGCAGTTAACATAGCCGGTGACTTTACTTTTATTACTTCATATCCATCTTCCAACTGTCTTTGTACCGTTACAGTGTTATCGTCATTTAATACAATATCCTGCACATATGTTATCTGTGGAATTCCAAGTTTTTCTGCTGTCTGTGGCCCTACTTGAGCTGTATCTCCATCTATTGCCTGTCTTCCACCAAATATAAAATCATAATCTTTCAACTTGCGACACGCCGATGCCAATGCATTTGATGTAGCCCATGTATCTGATCCGCCGAATGCTCTGTCTGAAATCAAATATGCTTCATCCGCACCCATAGCCAAGCACTCTCTAAGCATGTTTTCAGCCTGTGGCGGTCCCATAGAAATGACACTTACTATTGTATCAGGTAACTTATCTTTTATTGTTAATGCTGCCTCCAAGGCATTTGCATCATCCGGGTTTAAAATACTAGGTACACCATCTCTTATAAGCGTATTTGTTTTAGGATCTATACGCACTTCTGTAGTATCAGGTACCTGTTTTGCACATACTATAATTCTCAAAATAAATCCTCCATGTTAATTAAAATAAACTATAAGCTTGTTATTTTATCACTTTTTTATCACATGGCCTGCAATAACCATTTGTTGTACCTGTGATGTTCCTTCATAAATTGACAAAATCCTTGCATCTCTATATATTCTCTCAATAGGATAATCCTTGATATATCCGTATCCTCCATGGAGTTGTAGTGCTTTATATGCAACCTCGTTTGCAGTTTCTGCTGCATAATATTTTGCCATAGCTGACTCAAGTCCCGGTACTCCGCCACTATCTTTTTTCATAGCTGCATCATACACAAGCAATCTTGCAGCCTGAACCTTTGTAGCCATATCTGCAATGGTAAACTGCGTATTTTGGAATTTTGCTAAAGGTCTATTAAACTGAATTCTTTCTTGAGTGTACTTTATCGCTTCATCTAATGCTCCTTGTGCAACTCCAAGGGCCTGTGCAGCGACTCCAATTCGTCCGTAATCCAATGTGTTCAGCATTATCTTAAAACCACGACCTTCTCCTCCAAGTAAATTAGACTTAGGCACCTTTACTTTATCTAATATAATATCTGAAGTCTCTGTACCACGAATTCCCATCTTATCTTCATGTGCACCGACTGAAAAACCATCCCATTTAGATTCAACTATAAAAGTACTTATTCCCTTAGTTCCCTTACTTTTATCCGTCATTGCTGAAATTATTGCAAAATCACAAATAGGAGCGTTAGTTATAAAACATTTTCTTCCGCTTAATTCGTAATATTCACCCTTATCAATAGCAATTGTTTGTCCTGCTCCTGCATCTGATCCTGCTCCCGGTTCCGTTAGTCCAAAACTTCCAACATATTTTCCTTCTGCAAGCGGTCTTAAATACTTCTCTTTTTGTTCAGGTGTTCCAAAGTTTACCAAAGGGAGTGCAACCAGAGATGACCCTGCTGTAATGTATGTACCGGTAGATGCACATCTTCTACTGATTTCTTCCATAATTATGGCATAAGAAACATAATCTGCTCCTGCACCACCATATTCCTTTGGAATTATTGATGAAATAAACTTATACTTTACCAGTTTATCAATAACTTCCTCCGGGATTTTCCCGGTTTTATCAACCTCATCAGGATAAGTAGACATCTCTCTTTCTACAAAATCTCTGATAGTTTTTCTTAGCAATTCGTGTTCTTTTTTTAAAATCATATTACCCCCGCTTTTTTAAAGCATTTCAGCAAATGTTTGTAATCTTGTCCTTATTTGTTCAATGCTACCCGACTCCTGATCAATTTCAATTGTAACAGCCTTTAATCCTGCATCATGAATATCGTCCAACAAAATAGGAGCATCATACTCTTCTGTATCACAGAATTTTAAAAGTGCAAATACAACACCTTCCGCATCTCTATCTTTTGCAAGCTTAGCAACCATCTTTCCTCTAATTCTAAAAGGATCATAGGCGAAAGAGCATCCTTCTATTTCTGACCACTGTGTTGCAATGCTTAAGAGTGCATTTTCTTTTCTTGGTACATCGGTTCTGAACTGTCTTGTTTCATGAGCAATATCATCACCAACAATCCTTAACGCGTTAGACTCCATAATTTCAAGAATTTCTTTGGAATCCAGAATGAATCCAGTTGTTATTATCTTGTGACCGTCATACTTTTCTTCAGGTAATTTTTTTAACTCATCATTAATGAGCTTTACCTTTTGTGTATGTTCTTCCTTTAACATGAAGTAAGCTGACTTTATTATATGGCTTCTTTGTACATTATTTATAGAATTAGGATGTGTTGCTGCCAACTCAACAAACTCTCTCATAGTCTTTCTATGCTCATTGTAAATATCTATACTGTTAAAAATTGCTTCCTCAGATATTTCTTTTCCACAGACCTTCTCTAATTCTTTTTTTACGTTCTCAAGTTCAGAAACAAGATACTTTACACCTGCAGATAATTTTCTATTCTGTGGGTATACAAGTGTAATAAAAGGAATATCCTTAACAGCAGCTTTCCAGTTTTGTCCCAAACAAATCAATGTATCATCCATACCGGGAATTATAGCTGCGGACAATTGATTATATGTGCCTTTTAATGCTAATTCCATACAAGTAAACACTACAGAATTGCAGAATGCAGGAAAATATTGTTTGGCCAGATCTAATGTAACATTTTGCCCACCCCAAATGCCTACCGGCAACATACCTGCTGCATGAACCAGCTCTTCAGGTGTGTATACAGGTGCAACTCCAACTGCTTTGCTTCCTGTTTTACTCAAATAATCAGCAACCGCTTCTCTTGGATTTTCAGCAATATGTTCCAATTCACTTATTAATTTATCAATTGTTGTCATCTGCCTTACCTCCATTTTCTTTTTGATGTTCCATGACTTCTACTAAACCTTGAAGTCTGGTCTCAAATTGTGCGTCTGAAAAAGCTCTCGGATCGGCTTGGTCTCCATCGAATGAAGCATATGGTAAACCTGTTTTTTCATGTACTTCTCTAGCCATTTGATATTGTATAAAGCTCATAAGCTTACAGCTACGATTCATGTGGTAGAATACTCCCTCACAGTTTCCGTCTTTAAGAGCGTTTACTCTGTAGTCTGTCATCTTATTCAAATCAACATTGTTGAACATACTACAGTATGCTCTTGCTAATCCGTCAAGATCATTCTTCTCATATACTAAAGCCCATGCATGAGGATAAACACTTCCTGTCATGTTTACACCATATTTTCCAAAAGACTTCATCTTGTATCCGATATATGGCCAACAAGGTATTCCTTCCATCATTATCCTGTACTTTTCTTCACATCTGTTAGAAGTTGTACCGTTCTTTATATGTTCCTTAAGTTCCGAAATAAGTAGCTTAAAGGCCTCTGTAGTTTCTTTCTTACCTCTATAACAAACTATAACTGCCATATATGAAAATAAGTCGAACCCATTCATTGGAGCAGGATATACATCTTTTGATAATGACATTGACTCTTTCCATAGCTTTCCGTTTTCGGATGAAATAGCCATAACTTCTTCTAATTTTTTAGGATCGAACTTCTTTCCTGAAATTTTTTCCAATTGATTTGCAGCTTCTTTAAATTGCTCTACAAAATAGTCAATACGACTCTGACTAACTTCACCTGAATTATTATATGCTGCATCAATCATTATTAAAGGTATATTAAGTTCTCTTGCAAGACTCTCATACCATTTTATAACTTCATTACAAATATTATTGCAACAACACACAAAATCCGGCTTAGGCATATTAAGATTTTCAGATCCGCCGTTTTCAAGTAATCCAAAATTTGTTCTTGCATATGCACATAAATCAATAGAATATCCTCTTGATTCAGCCTTTTCCTGTAATGACAATGATTCCTTCTTAGCTGCCACACCGGCCGCCTGGTTTTCCGGATATAATAAAGGTAATCCAAAACACTCTACAATTTCCTGTGGAAATACAGATGTAGACCAACCTACCGGAATTCCTTTTTCTTTAGCCTCCCACGCCTCTTTGTAAGACTTGGCTAAAAGACCGTTAATCATCTTCATCGCAGTGATTTTATTTTCTTCTGCCATTTTTCCTCCTTTACTTATTATCACTTATTCAATGCTTCGAATGCGAAAAGGGCTGCACCTAAAGCTCCTGTCAACTGAGCGAGTTTAGGAACTTCTATATTCTTTCCAAGTGCATCTTCCATAGCCTTCACGACACCTATGTTTTTTGCCACTCCACCAACCATGACAACTTTATCCTTTATACCAACTCTTTTCGCAAGTGCTGCCACTCTACCTGCTACAGAAATATGGATTCCGGCTATTATATCTTCTTTATTAACACCTGCAGACAAATGTGAAATAACTTCCGACTCTGCAAATACTGTACATGTACTGCTTATATTAACAGGTGATTTTGACATCATTGAAATTTCACCCAACATTGAAACCTCTGTTTCCAATACTCCTGCCATAACATCTAAGAACCTGCCTGTACCTGCTGCACATTTATCATTCATGACAAAATTAGATAAATTTCCATTCTTATCTAATAAAAGTGCCTTTATATCCTGTCCACCAATATCAATAACTGTTCCCACATCCGGAACAAGAAAATGTACTCCTTTAGCATGACAACTCAACTCACTAATCTGCTTTTTTGCTCCCTGATATGTCATTCTTCCATAACCGGTTACAACAACAGCCTCCATATCACTTTCTAAAAGATTACTTTCCGTTAACAATTTTTCCTTTACACGTTCCGGTCCACTGGTGCCTGTGCCTGAGGTAATAATTGCCGTACAAACGATTTCTTTACCATCCTTTAGCACAACTCCCTTTGACGCAGTAGAGCCGAAATCCAATCCCATTGTATACACTTTTCTACCTCATTAATTATGATTAATTTATAACTTTGTTTTCTCTGAGTTTGCTAAGCTCATCATCACTGTATCCTGCCTCTTTTAATACTTCTACTGTATGTTCTCCAAGTAAAGGTGAAAGCTTGTACTCTTCCTTTTCTCTCTTTGGGAATTGTACAGGATTTGTGAACATAGTTCTTTCATTTCCATTTCTGTATTTTATTTTAATCAAGAAGTCATTATCCCAACACTGCATATCATTTGCAATATCAACAGGAGTCTGTAACTTTTCAAATGGAATACCTGCTTTTTGTAATCTCTCACACCATTCATTTATAGGACGTTTTGCAAATTCAACTTCCATCATATCTACAAATTCTTCAATATAATTTACAACACTTTTCATTGTGCTATATTTAGAATCCTTCAAATCCGGACGTTCTATTACTATATCGCAAAATCCCGGGAACCACTTGTCGTATTGGAAAAACGCTAATTGCAACCAATTTCCATCAGAACACTTATATGTAGTATTAAGTGGATTTGGAGGATTCTTACGTGTTATCGGCATATTATATCCATACTGCGCCGCATTAACATATAAGCCTAATCCAAATACAGCTGTATGGAATAAAGACACTGTTACTTTTTCGCCTTCTCCTGTCTGACCTTTATTATACAGAGCAGCCAGTATACCTGCTGTAAGGTTCATTCCGGCATAATGATCGCCTAATGCCGCCGCTGAATTACATGGAGATGTATCCTTCTCCATAAGACTTGCTGCTACTCCACCTCTTGCAAAATATGCAGTATAATCAAATGCCGGATTATCCTTTGCAGGACCTTTTTCACCATATCCCAACAAATGAGCATATATAATATGCGGGAGTCTCTTGTGAATACTTTCATAATCTAAACCGCTCTTAACCAAAGCCTTTTCTCTAGTATTAGTCAAAAAAATATCAGCAGATTCAAGTAGCTTGAATATTATCTCGACTCCCTCAGGTGTTCCTGTGTCAACTACAATACCCTTCTTTCCGGAGTTTTCCATCTCAAATAGTGGACATTCATCTTCTCCGGTAGGAAAATTCCATTGCATTCCTACGGCTCTAGTCATATCTCCAAATGCAGGTTCAATTTTTATTACTTCTGCACCCCAATCTGCTAAAACTCTACCGCTTATAGGTGCTGCAACAAAATTCGCATATTCGATGACTCGTATGCCTTCTAACAACTTCCTTTTACCCATATTTTATCCCTCCTTATTAAATATGTGAAAAATGTATCTAATTTCATTATGTATAGTTAAATATATATAGTCAAGTGTTATATAAATAAATATAAAATAAAAATAGATATAAACTTTGTATATAAATATTTTTTATATATTATAAAAAGCAACATAATTTTAGATATATTTATAGAAATATAAAATATATGAAGTTGATATTTTTATGAATAATAAATATTATTAATCCTATCGATTATCTACTTATTTGAGTATTGTGAAATTTTATCCAAGATTATTGTATATGATTTTACATACTAAATTTTTTTTATACTAAAAAGACTCCCTCATTGGAAATTCCAACTTCAGGAGCCTTTTATTTAAAAATTACTATATTTTCTGTTTTTTATTTCTCATTCAACTCATCATATGTCTGTCTCAGCTCTTCACATGACTCGGCGAACTTTGCCTTCTCTTCGTCTGTGAGTGATATCTCAAGTATTCTCTGGATACCTGAACTGTTTACTACACATGGCACTCCTACAAAAACATCGTTCTGTCCGTACTCACCGCGCAGGTTAGCCGAAACTGTTATGACCGAGTTCTCGTTTCCAAGGATTGCCTTTGTAATCCTTGTGAGGCTCATACCGATGCCGTAGTATGTTGCTCTTTTAGCTTCAATTATCTTGTAAGCCGCCGTTCTTACCTCTTCCTCGATACGGCTGAGCTCTTCCATCTTAAGCTTACCCTTTGACTCGGCTATGATGTCGTCGATAGGCTTGGTTGCAAGCAACGCATTTGACCAAGGTACAAACTCGGAGTCGCCGTGCTCACCGATAACATAAGCATGTACACTTCTGGGATCCGCCTGTATATAAGAGCCCAAAAGATATTTTAATCTTGCAGAATCCAGTGCGGTACCAGATCCTATTACTCTTCTCGGGTTGAAACCGCTAAGTTTATATGTGATCTCGGTCATTATATCTACAGGGTTTGTAGCTACCAAAAAGATACCGTTGAAGCCGCTCTCTGTGATAGGATCTATTATTGATTTGAAGACCTCCATATTTCTCTTTAGAAGATCTCTTCTGCTTTCACCCGGAGCCTGAGCTACACCTGCACAGATAACCACAATATCCGCATTGTTGCAGTCATTGTAGTCTCCTGCCCATATTCTCATATGTGATCCTGAGAATGCAAGGCCATGGTTAAGGTCCATAGCTTCGCCTTCGGCTCTAAGTCTGTTGACATCTATAAGAACAAGTTCGTCCACTGTATTCTGGTTTAACATGGCATAAGCATAGCTCATACCTACCATACCGCATCCTACCAGTACGACCCTTCTTTTATCACTTCTCATATTTTGCTCCTTTCGCAATCCTCTGTCTGACTATTTCATATGCAAGTACACCGCAGGCTACTGATGCATTCAATGAATCTATGTCTCCCTTCATCGGTATAGAAGCTATGAAATCGCAATTTTTCTTGACGCCTTCGCTTACTCCGTCCCCCTCGTTTCCTATGATGAGGCCTATACTGCCTGTCAAGTCTATATTATACATCTTTTCGCCACCCATGTCAGCACATACGAACCACATTCCTGCATCCTTTAACTCTTTCATGGTCTTGTTGATATTTGTAACCTTGGCCACAGGTGTATAATTGATTGCTCCTGCAGAGGCTCTGGCAACCGCGGCGGTAAGCCCTACGGCTCTGTGCTTCGGAATGATCACACCGTGCGCACCGCAAAGGTTTGCGGTTCTTATGATGGCACCCAGATTGTGCGGATCTTCTATACCGTCCAAAATAAATATAAAAGGCGGCTCACCGTTTTGTCTTGCTTTTTCCAAAATATCTTCCACACTTGCATACTCATATGCGGCAACTATTGCAACGACTCCCTGATGCTTCCCTGTTTCACTCATGCCGTCAAGTCTGTCCTTACTTACAAAGTTTACATATGTACCGTGCTTTTTCGCTTCACGAAGAATGGTTGAAATGGCGTAATCCTTCAGTCCGTCCTGAATATACAGCTTATCAACAGTTTTACCGCTTCTAAAAGCCTCTATTACTACATTTCTACCCTCAACGGCATTCTCATTCATATCTTTACTCCAATATCATTTTTATTCAAATACAGATCAATTCCAAGTTTTACAAGCTCCAACGCCCTGTCACACCTGTTATCCAAGTACAAAAAACCTATAAGTGCTTCAAAGCCTGTAGCATATTTGTAATCGGTCATGCTGGCATTTTTTGCCATAGTATGAGGCGAAGAGTTCCTGCCTCTTTTAAAGACGGTGTACTCTTCCTCACTCAGATTATCACTTATCAGCTTTATAATCTCGGACTGTGCACCGGCCTTGACTAAAGAAGTGGCGTCCTTATTTAACTTGTTTACAGGTCTGTTCCCCATGGAAACCAATATACTTCTTACTATAAGCTCATATACGGCATCGCCTATATAGGCAAGTACCAAAGGCGAAAACTCCGTAGCTTCTTTTCTTTCTATATTAAAGGGCTTTAGAAGATAATCTAAGATCTCTTCCATTTAACACCTTCTCTGGTATCTTCAAGTACAATTCCCTTATCAAGAAGATCATTTCTTATCTTATCAGCAAGTGCAAAGTCCTTATCCTTTCTGGCCTGAGTTCTCTGCTCTATCAGATCCTCTATCTCACTGTCAAGGATTTCAGTTTTTCTTTCCGTGATAATTCCTAGAACATCACAAAGAGGCTCAATTACTTTCAAAAGCCCTTTTGCATACTCTGCGGTTGAAGTTTCATTCAACGTTGTATTTGACAGCTTGATAAGCTCAAATATTGCACTGATGGCATCCGCAGTATTGAAATCATCATCCATTGCAGCTACAAATTTATCCTTAAGCACCTTGGCAATCTCAAGATTTGAAAGCTCCGCATCACTAATCGGTGCCTTATTGTCTCTTTGTATAGCACTCTTTATGTTGTCAACACCTGTAAGTATTCTCTCAAGGCTGTTCTTTGCAGCTTCCATAAGATCTGCTGAGAAATTGAGCGGACTTCTGTAGTGTGCCGAGAGCATAAAGAATCTTAATACCTGAAGATCGTACTTCTCACTGATATCTCTTACCGTAAAGAAGTTTCCTGCAGACTTACTCATCTTTTTATTGTCAATATTTAAGAATGCATTGTGCATCCAATAATTCGCAAAACTCTTACCGCTTGCCGACTCCGACTGGGCTATCTCATTCTCGTGATGAGGGAAGATAAGATCCTCACCGCCACCGTGGATATCTATCTGATCTCCAAGATATTTCTTGCTCATTACCGAACACTCTATATGCCAACCCGGTCTGCCTTTTGACCAAGGTGAATCCCAAAAAGGCTCTCCGTCTTTTTTCGGCTTCCAAAGTACGAAGTCATTGCTGTCTTCCTTGCCGTCTTCTCCTGTCACCTTTATTTCTCTAAAGCCCGACTGAAGCTCGTCTATATTCTTATGTGAAAGTTTTCCGTAGTCTTTAAAGCTCTTTACTCTGAAATAAACCGTACCGTCCTTTGCAACATAGGCGTGACCGCTCTTTATAAGCTCTCCTATCATATCCTCCATTCCGCCTATTTCCTGTGTGGCAAGCGGATTTTTGGTGGCAGGAAGCACATTCATAGCCGCCATATCTTTTTTACATTCATCTATGTATCTTTGTGAAATAACTGCGGCGTCTACGCCCTCTTCGATAGCCTTATTGATTATCTTATCGTCTACGTCTGTAAAGTTTGAAACATAGTTTACTTTATAACCTCTGTACTCAAAATATCTTCTTACAGTATCAAAAAAAATCATAGGTCTGGCATTACCGATATGTATCAAATTATATACTGTAGGTCCGCAGACATACATTCTGACTTTTCCCTCTTCTATAGGTACAAACTCTTCTTTTCTTCTGGAAAGTGTATTAAAAATTTTCATATTTTCCCTTTTTATTATTTATTTTGGCAGCCTCCACAGCTTTCGCAATCTCTGACGGAAGGATTTATATAAAATGCATCTCTGACAGAGTTCAAAAGACAAACGCTATGTGCCGCAATACCGCTTTCATCTCCTGTAAAGCCGAGTCCTTCTTCGGTAGTTGCCTTTATATTTAGCTGATTAGATGAAATGTTTAAAGTATCACATATCACCTCTTTCATCTTTTCAATATATGGTGCAAGCTTCGGCTTTTGAGCTATTACGGTAGCATCTATATTTTCTATTATATATGTGTTCTCGTCAAGTATATTAGCAACTTTTTTCAAAAGTTCTACACTGCTTATTCCTTTATATCTGTCATCACTGTCCGGGAAATGCTTTCCTATATCTCCCAAAGCTGCAGCGCCGAGCAGGCTGTCCATTATTGCATGCAAAAGTACATCCGCATCGGAGTGACCCAAAAGTCCCAAAGAATGTTCTATTTCAACGCCGCCTATTATAAGTTTTCTGCCCTCTACAAGCTTATGTACATCATATCCGTGTCCTATTCTCATATTTACCTTTCATAAAAAAACAGGCAAGTCAAAGACCTGCCTGTAAATACCGGACAAGCCGGTTTCATATCAAATTGTAATCTAAAATTAACTAAGCAATCTTTTCAATACCATTCATATGACTATCTAAGAATGCTTCCAATTCTTCATTCTCGCCGTTATAAGATACTACCAAAACATGTCTAAGATCTAAGCTGAGCACTCCTAAAATTGATTTTGCGTCGATCACTATGCTGTTATCGTACAAATCCACATCAAAATCACATCCTGTAGTGACTTTTACGAAGTTCTTAGCATCTTCAACAGATTTAAGGCGTATTTTTCTTTCCTTCATATCAACACCTCTTTCAAAAACGTAACCCAAACTATCTGAGCTACGATTCCATATTAAAGCACTATGCTTAGTATATGTCAAGTGCGATATGTTAAAATTTTTTATTTTTCTCCAAGTCCCGACTCGATAGCCTCAACTAATGTATTCATTGCCTCTTCTTCGTCTTCACCGTCAACTATCAAGTTTACCTCTGTACCTGACTTGATACCTGCAGCCATAACATTAAGCACACTCTTTGCAACTATCTTCTTCTCGCCATACTCTATAATAATATCTGACTTGAACTTCATTGCAGTCTGTGACAAAACTCCTGCCGGACGAAGGTGCAAACCTGAAGGATTTTTAATAGTAATTTTTCTACTTAACATAAGACTCTTCCTTTCACAATATCGGATTAAATATCCGCATAACTATTACTGAATTATTATAAAGCAAACTATAACAATCGTCAAATATTATTCTCTCTTTCCTTGGCCCTTTCTATCGATTCACGCTTTGAAAAAGAGCATCCGCAGTAGTCCTGTCTGTAGAGACTGTGCTCCTTTGAAAGGTCTACTGAACGCTTATAGCCGTTTTTCTTTTTAAAGTCGCTCGGTAAATAACGTACATTATACTCCTTTGCCACTTCCTCACCTATCTCACACAGTTTGTTTGCATTTTTCATAGGCGAAATGGTAAGTGATGTTGTAAAGTAGTCAAATCCGTAATCACATGCGGCCTTTGCCGCCTCATGAAGCCTTAATTCAAAGCAGATATCACATCTTTTGCCGCCTTCTTTTTCATTTTCATAGCCTTTTATCTTACTGTGAAAGATACTCGGGTCGTAATCTCCTTCTATGAACTTCACTTCACTTTTAAAGTTCATCTCCTCTATAAGTCTCTTTGCCTCCTCGACTCTGTGTCTGTACTCTTTTGTATCATCAATATTCGGATTATAGAAAAACACGGTCAAATCAAAGTATTTTTCCAGATATTCCATACAATATGATGAACAAGGTCCGCAGCAGGCATGCAGAAGAAGCCTTGGGCGATTGCCCAAAGCTTCCTCTTTCTTTATAATATCTTCCAATTCTTTTTGTAAATTTCTCTTTATCATGCCAAAAAGTCCCTGATTCTCTTTGATCTGACAGGATTTCTAAGTTTTCTGAGTGCCTTGGCTTCAATCTGTCTGATTCTCTCCCTTGTAACCTTGAACTCCTTGCCTACTTCCTCCAAGGTTCTCGGGTGTCCGTCTTCAAGACCGAATCTAAGTACAATAACCTGTCTTTCTCTTTCCTTCAAGTCTCCAAGTAATGTATCTATATGCTCTCTAAGCATAACCGATTCGACATTTCCCTCAGGTGTCAAAACATTGGAATCGGCCACAAAATCTCCAAGGTTTGAGTCGTCCTCTTCACCTATAGGAGTCTCAAGGGAAGCCGGCTCCCTTGCTATCTGCATTATTTCCATTACTTTCTCTTCAGTCATATCAAGTGCATTTGCAAGCTCGGTCACACTCGGCTCATAGCCAAGCTCAAGTGTAAGCTTTCTTTGCATCTTACTCATCTTGTTGATAGTCTCTACCATATGTACAGGTACTCTGATGGTCCTTGCCTGGTCTGCAAGCGCTCTTGTCACAGACTGTCTTATCCACCATGTAGCATAGGTTGAAAGCTTAAATCCTTTAGTATAATCAAACTTCTCAACGCCCTTTATAAGTCCTAAGTTTCCCTCCTGTACAAGGTCCAAAAAGCTCATTCCTCTTCCTGTGTATCTCTTGGCGATACTTACAACCAGACGAAGGTTGGCTTCTATAAGACGCTGCTTTGCATATTCGTCGCCGTCCTGCTTTCTCTTTGCAAGCTCAAGTTCTTCATTGGCTGTCAAAAGAGGTACCGTACCGATCTCTTTTAAGTACATTCTGACAGGGTCTTCAGTACCCACACCTTCCAAAAGGTCTATGGCGCTTAAATCAATATCTTCTTCAGAATCCTTATCGAACTCATCGTCATCATCTAAGAGTAATGAGTCCTCATCGGCGATATTGTCTATATTATCAATGTCAATATTCAAATCATCAGAAGTATTTTCATTGATCTCAATACCCTTATTTTCAAGATAAGAATATATTTGCTCTATGCTTTCAGAGTTCAATTCAATACCTGCAAAGAAATCATTTATCTCACCGATATTAAGTTTCATATCTGAAGCAATACCCTTATTTACAAGGTCTTCCAGTTTTTGTAAGAACTCCTGCGGTGACATCTTCTTCTTGTTTGCACTGTCCGTGCCTTTTGATGCCTTATTTCCTGTAATATTTCGGTTTTCTTTAGCCACTAAGATCATCCCTTCACAAATAGTTGCCGATAATTGACATATCTATTTTTTATTTTAACTGCAACCTTAAACGGTTGTAAAGCTTAAAGAGGCAAAAACCTAAGTTCTTCCCTCTTTATGCAGCTATCAATAATATAAAGGTATACATATACCATTGTATTTTTCTTGTTATCTGCATCGCCATTATAATACTTTTGATGCAGTTTTTCAAGTAATTTTTCTCTTATCTGAACCTGTCGGGTCTTGATAAATAGAATCTCTTATCGTCTTCCTTCTTATTTAAAGTGGTCACGGTATCTTCAAGAATTGCACTCTTTATGACACTGTCAATATTTATGTACTCGCTGTATACAAGGTCAAGTACAAGCAACATAGGAAACTGTGGTGAAATAAGGTTTCCGTTCTCAAGGTATTCAAGTGATGCGACAACCACCACCTCATCACAAAACTCGTGCAGTGACTGGCTGTCTGCCGATGTAAAGAATATAGTCTTTTTACCTCTGTCATGTGCAGACTTTAAGAGAAACAGGATATCCTCGGTCTTTCCGCTGATACTGAAAGCCACCACAGTATCGCCGTCTTTTAAAAATACCGACTGCATTCTTATCCTGTCCGAATCTGTAAGAGAATCTATATCAAGTCCCACTCTTACAAATCTGCTCTCCATCTCACTTGCGGCATATCCGGAACTGCCCTTTCCCACCGCAATTACCTTTTTGGAGTTTACAAGCATCCTTACAACTCTTTGTATCTGGTCGTTGTCAAGAATCGAATATGCCTTGTTAAGCAAATCCTGATATGTGTTGAATACATTCTGAGTAATCATATTTGCATTCGGCTTTTTTACTCTTACACTGTCAAGGAATGCGAATATAAACTCTCTAAATCCTACAAAACCGCATTTCTTTGCAAATCTTGATATGGACGCCTGTGATACATAGAGTCTCTCAGCTACATTTTGAATATTTATATCCATACTCGGATCACATTGTAAGAAATAATCCGCTATCTTCTTTTCTGTAGCTGTAAATAGTGTGTATTTTGATTCTATTATAGGAATCACCGATTTTTCGTATATCATTTCCCCTCTTTTCTACTATGCCTAGCCCTTTACCGCACCCAAAGTAATACCCTTTGTAAAATACTTTTGCAGTGCAATGAACACTATAAGTATAGGTGCCGACGCCAGTGTAGCTCCCGCCATTATAAGCCCGAAATCTGTCGAGTTTTCTGCTTGTAGTTTAGCAATACCGAGAGAAATTGTCAAATTGGACGTAGAGCTTAACATTATGAGTTGCATAAAATAATCATTCCAGCTGTTAATAAATGTAAATATTGCCAAAGCTCCGACTCCCGGCTTAACCATCTGGAAAACTATATCCGTAAACGTTCTGAATTCACTTGCACCGTCAATCCTTGCCGCCTCAAGCATCTCTGTAGGTATACCCTCTGAAAACTGCTTCATAAGGAATACACCGAAAGGCCATCCTACAGTAGGTAAAATAACAGCCCATATAGTATTGTAAAGTTTTAATGATGACATCTCTCTGATAAGAGGTATCAAGATAACCTGCTTAGGCAAAGCCATAGCACATACTATAAGTGTGAAAAGCAATACTCTGCCGTGGAATCTCTTCTTTGCAAGAGCATATCCCGCCATTGCGGCACTGAGGCAGGTCAAAACCATTGCCATGATTGCCATAAATACCGTATTTAACATCCATCTGACAGCTGCAGGCGCCTGAGGTCCCTTTATAAAGCCCAGTTCAAAAATCGGTGCCGTCTGTCTTGAAAACAGCTTTTTGAAATTGTCCATTACCAGCTCTTTCGGTATCCAATCAGGTACCGGAGAATTTATTGAAACCGGTGTTTTGAATGCACCTGTAACAATCCAGTAAAGCGGAAATACAAAACAAATCGCCAGAGCTATCAGCACAATGATTGACACTATATTATAGACTTTTTTTAATGAATGTGAAGTTTTCATATTATTTCTCCTTTGCCAATCTGAACTGAACTGCAGACAATACCGCTATGAATATCGCCAAAACAACTCCCATTGCGTTTCCGTATCCGTATCTGAACATCTTAAATGCCATATAGTAAATATAATACATTACGGTATCTGTTGAATGATTCGGACCGCCTGATGTCAAGAGCTGTATCAGGGCGAAACATTGGAAACTGTTTATAGTGGTTATTACAAGTATATAAAGTGTGGTAGGCATTATCTGCGGCCACTTTATCTTCCAGAATAATTGCATCTCATTGGCACCGTCCACTTGGGCAGCCTCTACAAGTGAATTGTCCACATTTCCAAGTGCGGACACATAAAGAACTATAGGCTGTCCTACAGATGTGGTGAGCAGGATAAGTATTATACAAGCCAGAGCAAATCTCTCATCACCCAGCCAGTTGATATTTGTCTTTAAGATACCGCTGCTCTTTCCTATATAATTGAAAATGCCGTAGTAGTTATTGTACATCCATTTCCAAACCACAGTAACGGCTACGGAGCCTGTTACAACCGGAAGATAGAAAATACATCTGAAAACCGAAAGCACCTTATCATTGAGATTGTATATTACGGATGAAACCCAAAGTGAAAATATACAAACTACAGGAACTGAAATAATTACTATAACAAAGGTATTCTTAAGTGCTTTTAAAAAGATACCGTCTCTAAATAACTCTATATAATTACCGAATCCGATGAAAACATCCTTTGCATCCTTTCCCATTGTGGAATCAAAGAAGCTGGTATATACACATATAATCATCGGGATTATTACAAATCCTATAAAGAATACAAGGCTCGGTAATAAAAACAAATAAGCTGAAGTTGTCTCTCTTCTTACCAATTCCTTTGATCTGGTGGTATAAACACCCTTTGCCATGTTTCCCCTTTCTAAAAAATGTTGCTGAAAGAAAATCTTCAGCAACATTTATAACACGTTAGATTATCTAACTCTATTTAAGAGCAGTTACTATTGAGCCGCTGCCGCATTTGCATTCTTTGTAAATGTTGCGACTTCTGTTGCTACATCACCGCCTGTACCGATTCTTTGAAGCATGTTCCACCACTCTGTACGAGCTGTAGTCCATCCCTTTGTTACCTGATAGTAGTCACCCATTGAAGGCATGAACTTATCTTCAAACAGTTTCATTGTTTCAGCATTGTCTGTTCCGTCATAAACACCTGTTACAGAAGGTCTTACCGGGAAAAATCCTGATGCCTTAACACTTTCCTTTACCTCAGACTCGTCATTACATACAAAGTCGATAAATGTCTTTGCAGCCTCAATCTTCTTTTCATCTCCGTTATTGAAAACTCCGTATCCCCAGATACCGCCGCAAAGCTCTGTAACCTTATCGTCACTCGGGAACAACATAGGTATTATCTCATCACCTGCGTTTGTAAGTCCTGCAGCACCGTTATCCGTATTTGTCTGCTGTGAAGCATTCCAGCAGAATGACATTGCAAGTGTTCCGTTTCTGAAAAGTGTAATCTCGTCACCTCCTGCTATAGAAGGGTCGAAGTTTAAACCTGCCTGATCTACAATTGCCTGTAGCGCTTTTATATTCTCAGGTGAATCTGCTGTATACTTTGTATGATCCTTATCTGTAAATGTTCCTGAATAAAGGTTGTTTACAAGTGCTCTTGTACCCTGGTCACCACCCTGTGATGCACAGTAGATAGCACCTACATTTTGCTGTCCTGAATCATATACAGCCTGTACAGCCTTTAAGAAGTCTTCAGTACTCCATGTGTGGCTGTCAAGATCAAGGTATTGAAGTGCATTTGCCTTTTCAAACATTGTCTTGTTGATTGCCATACAGTGTGCAACCATGAATGCCGGATACTCATAATATGCTCCTTCAGGACTCACACAAGCCGACTTTACTCTGTCATAGATATCTGAAGCCGCATCTTTTTCAAACATATCCTTCAAGTCTACCATAAGTCCCTTTGCACCCCAGTTGGCTACAAGTCTTTCAGGTCCCTCAAGTACGATATCAGGTGCCTGCTTTCCTTCTATAGCAGTATTGATCTGGTCGTCACCGTTTTGATAGTCAAGATACTCAACGGTTACCTTGATTTCAGGATGCTTTTCGTTGAACTTCTTTACAATACCGTCAACTGTTGCCGCATCTCCCCACTTTCCTACAGGATATGTCCAAAGTGAGATGGCTGTTTCACCGTCTGTCGCCGCCTTTGTATCCGCTTTTGAATCTGCCGCAGCACTGCTCTGATCCGCTTTTCCTCCTCCACATGCCGCGAGCATTCCTGCCGCTGTAAGTGTCAAACCTGCCAACAATAATTTCTTCATATTCCCTCCTTACGAGTCTCTTCCCAATTTATTTTTTGCGCTTTCCAAAACTACAAATATTTTTTACACTTCTACATTCTCTAATGCTTTTGCAAATTCTTTTGTTATCAGCTGCGGCCTTGTTATAATTGAGCCGACCACCACGCTGTATGCTCCAAGCTCTATTACTCTTTTGCACTTGTCCGGAGTATTGATATTACCTTCCGCTATAACTTTGTGCTTTACCTTAGCAAGGATATCTCTCAATATTTCAAAATCATTTGCTTCAATCCTTAGTCCCTCACTCTCCTTTGTATAACCGACCATAGTAGTTCCAATGAAATCAAAACCAATCTCATCTGCAAAAATCGCCTCCGCAACTGTGGAACAATCAGCCATAAACATTTGATTCGGATACTTCTGCCTAACTTCACCAAAGAAATCTTTCAAGCTCTTTTTCCCCGGGCGTAGCCTCTGTGTCGCATCAAGTGCTATTATATCAACTCCCACCTCAACCAATGCGTCAACCTCTTTCATTGTAGGTGTGATATACACTTCACTGTCATCATAATCTTTCTTTATGATTCCTATAATCGGCAAATCCACCTGTTCTTTTATCTCCTTGATATCAACAACGGAATTTGCTCTGATTCCGCTTGCTCCACCCATTTTCGCTGCTAGAGCCATTCTCCCCATAATGAAGTCTGAATGTAACGGTTCATTTTCCAGTGCCTGGCATGAAACAATCAGTTTCCCTTTTAGGTTTTTGATTCTCTCATTCATTTTTACTACCTCCATCTGAAAATATATTACCACTTTTGAAAAATAATTTCAATATATCCAAGCTATTCTGATTTTACTTTCATAAACTTACAAAAACACCGTTAAAATCACCATTTTTAGCCTGCATCATTTATGCATATCTTATATTATATTTGTTATATAATCTTAAGTTATCAAAGATATAACTTGACTGTTTTTGAAAATAACTTTATACAATTAAATCATCCAATAAAAAAGAGATACGAGTCTCCTCATATCTCTTTATCAAAATATTATCAAGGCAGTGAATCAAGGCAATCTATAGTAAGAAATACTTTAGTATAAACAATACTGACAGTATATACATAAGAGGTGTGATCTTTTTTGCCTTTCCTGTGCAAAGGTTGATGATAACATATGATACTATACCCATTGAGATTCCTTCTGAAATGCTGTAAAAGAGCGGCATTGCCACTATGCAGATATAGCAAGGAATAGCTTCAGACATATCACTAAAGTCAATATGTACCACATTTGAGAACATATAAAATCCGACAACTATAAGAGCCGGTGCTGTTGCAAATGAAGGTATTGCAAGGAAAATAGGTGATAAAAGCAATGAAAGTGCAAATAAAACCGCTGTTGTAAATGCTGTAAGTCCTGTTCTTCCGCCTTCCGCAACACCTGATGCAGACTCAACAAATGTGGTAACCGTAGTGGTACCAAGCATTGCACCTGCTGTAGTAGCTACGGCATCTGCAAGCAGCGCGCCTCTGATATTCGGTAGCTTACCGTCCTTATCAAGCATACCCGCCTTTGTAGACACACCGATTAAAGTACCTATAGTATCAAACATATCCACAAAAAGGAATGCAAACATTACTACAACAAATTCAAGTGATGCAATCTTGTCAAACTGAAGCTTGAATAAAACCGGTCCTATGCTCGGAATACTGAGTCCGTTTGAAAAATCAGGCAATACACTGTAAAAACCGAGTGCAGGATTCGGCACATAAAGACCTGAAAGCTGCGCAATAATTCCAAGTATCCATGTAGCCAGGATTCCTAAGAGGATATTTCCCTTTATCTCCTTTACAACAAGGAATGCTGTTATAAGCACACCTATTATTGCGATAATTACCGTAATTCCCGCATCATTGGTTGTGGCAATCGCACCCTCAACACCATGTACCTTATTGTATCCGTCAATAGAAAACAGCTCTACAAGAGTAGCACCGCCGATAACAATCTTGGCATTTTGAAGTCCGATAAATGCGATAAAAAGTCCGATACCTACACTGACCGCAGACTTAAGATTCCTCGGTACGGCATTGAAAATAGCTTCACGCACACTTGTAACAGAAAGCAAGATGAAGATAATACCCTCTACAAATACCGCTGTAAGTGCAGTCTCCCAAGTATATCCCATACCTAAAACTACAGTGTATGCAAAATATGCGTTAAGTCCCATACCGGGCGCAAGTGCGAAAGGATAATTTGCAAACAATGCCATAAGCAGTGTACCTACAAATGAAGCTATCGCCGTTGCGGTAAATACGGCTCCTCTGTCCATACCTGCCGCACTGAGGATGTTGGGATTGACTGCCAGTATATATGCCATTGTCATAAAGGTTGTAATACCGGCTATTATCTCAGTCTTTACATCCGTTTTGTTTTCTTTCAGCTTAAAAAACTTTTCCATATATAGTCTCCTTTTTTTTATTATACTCCGGTATTCGGCCCGGAGTTTTATTTTTATAAGTCTTTGATTGCCATTTCACTGCCTTTTGATATTTTAAATTTACTCTGCCTCAATATCTATGAATCTGTTCTCAAAAACATCAAATACTCCCCTTGCTGTCAGCTTTATTTCAGGAATGACAATCAAAGACATAAAAGTAAGTGACATTACAGGCTCAAGTTGTGTGTTTACACCAAGCTCACTTACAGCCTTTTCATGTAGACCAAGCAGCTTTTTGGCGACTTCCTCGCCGCTCAAATCACTCATAAGACCTGCTACAGGAAGTGAAAGACTCTCCAAAATCTTACCGTCCTTTGCCAGAGCAAATCCGCCGCCGTTTTCTTTTATGTTTTCTATAGCCAGGTACATATCGTCATCATTTGTTCCTATACATATAATATTGTGTGAGTCATGTGCAACCGATGCGGCTATTGCACCGCATTTGATGCCGTAGCCCTTTATTATTCCCAGTCCTACCTTACCTGTATTATGATGTCTCTCTATAACGGCACACTTACAGGCATCTATATCCTTATCAAAAACAAAAAGTCCGTCACGTCTTTTTATCCTTATCTTTGATTTCTTTGACAACACTCCGCCTGCAATCATCTCTATAGCATAGACATTATCAGATTTAAGCCACATTTGTAGCATTTCTTTTTTGAAATTATTAAGGCAAACGGTATCGGATACTTCGCTGATATCATATCTTTTTGTCTCTCTCAAATATTTACCGGCTTTTGCCACCTCTTCACCCAAAATAAATACCGATGACACAGGAAAATCATATAAATCGTCAAATACAACAAGGTCGGCTCTTTTTCCCGGAGCAATAATTCCTCTGTCAAAAAGACGGTAGCAGTCGCTTACATTGACTGTAGCCATAGAAAGTGCCATAACAGGCGAAATTCCCGCTCTTACCAAAGTACGCAGATGATACTCAAGATGACCTTCTTCAAATATTGTCTTAGGCTGTCTGTCATCAGAACATAACAGACATCTTCTGAAGTTAAACTCGTTAATACAAGGAATCAGTGCCTTAAGATTATGACAGGCCGAACCTTGTCGCAGCTGGACATATATACCGCGGTTCAGCCTGTCTTCCATCTCTTCAAGCGTAGAACATTCGTGGTCCGTATTTATACCTGCGCAGACATAGGCGTTTAAACTGTTACCCTTAAGATTCGGGCTGTGACCGTCTATAATCTTTTTATGACGACCTGCCAGAAGTATCTTATCAAGTGCGGTATCATCTTTTTGTATTACAGCGTTAAAGTCCATGAACTCGCCAAGACCCAAAACATCCTCCGATATAATATCAGCTTTCATATCCTCAGCCGATATAACAAAACCTGAATCCTCCAGATTTGTAGCCGGAACACAGGAAGGCATCATATACTTTATATCAAGTGCGGTATTTTCGGCCGCATTTTTCATATATGAAAATCCTTTAAGTCCGCATACGTTCACTATCTCATGCGGATCCGCAATTACCGTGGTAGTGCCGTGAGGCACCACCATCTTTCCGAACTCTTCAGGCGTGGTATATGAAGATTCTATATGGATATGTGCATCCATAAGCCCCGGAGAGATATATTTTCCTGTTACATCTATCTCTCTTTCACCTTCATATTCGCCAAATCCCGCTATAAGTCCGTTTGTTATTGCCAAATCGGCTTTTAAAATTTTGCCTCCGCATAAGTCCACAATGTTGCCGTTTTTGAGTACCAAATCAGCCTTCTTTCTGCCGGCTGCCACATCAATCAGCTTCTTTAAAATGTCTTTCTCTATCATACCCCCTCCATGATAAAGTTTACTCTACTCCAAGCCTCTTCTTCATAGTCTTTTCAACTGCTACAAGTATGTTTTCATAACCTGTACATCTGCAAAGATGTCCTGAGAGAAGTTTTCTAAGCTCTTCCTTTGTATAGAGCTTACCGCTGTTTAAGATTTCAGTAGCCGACATTACAAATCCCGGAGTACAAAATCCGCACTGAATTGCAGATTCATCTATAAATGCCTGCTGCAAATCCGAAATCTCTCCGTTCGGTCCCATAAGACCTTCAAGTGTCAAAATATCCTTACCCTCAGCCCATACTGCCAGATAGATACATGAGTTGAACGCTTCACCGTCTATAAGCACATTACAGGCACCACATTCTCCTACTTCACAACCCTTTTTCACAGAAGTAAGTCTGTAGTCATTTCTCAGCATATCTGTAAGAGAGCTTCTTACATCCACCATCTTCTCACATTTTTTACCGTTTATAGTACAAGTGACCAGTTTATATCTCTGTCCTGTCATCGACCGCACCTCCTGCCTGTTTTACAGCCTTTTCACAAGCTCTCTTTGCCATTACAACACCTATATGGCATCTGAAAGCCTTGCTTGCTCTCCATGAATCACGAGGATTTATATCATCAAGTACCTTCTGTGAGAAAGCTTCCATATTCTCATCATTTACTTCTTTTCCTCTTAGGAAATTCTCCGCACTAAAAACTCTCATAGGTATAGGACCTGCTACACCGTAGGCGATTCTTACATCCTCAAATATCTTTTTGTCCGCTGAAAGTTTTACATTCACGGAACAACCTGTAGTTGCGATATCCATCGCCTCTCTCATGGCATACTTTATATAGTGACCTTTATAACCTTCATAAGCTTTCTTAGGGATAATTATTGCAGTCTGTATCTCTCCCTCTTTCAAAGCCACAGTTCCCGCTTTTATATAGAATTCATTTATAGGTACAACTTTTCTGTAACCTTCTCCGGCTATCTCAACCTGTGCATCCCATGCAAAAAGAGTGGATGCCGAGTCTGCAGATGTCACTCCGTTACAGGTATTACCGCCGATAGTTCCTATATTTCTGATCTGAGGTCCGCCTATCTGATCTACAGCCTCACCAAGTACATTTATATACTTTTGGATAATAGGGTTCTTTGTGATATGTGAAAAGCTGGTCAAAGAACCTATTCTGATATTCTCATCGGCATCAAGGCAGATTCCTCTAAGTTCGTCAAGCATATATATACTTACAAGTTCCTTACCTGCTCTTTTACCCTCTCTTACCTGTACCAAGACATCGCTTCCGCCGGCAATAACCTGTGAGCCCGGATGTTCCTTTAGAAGTCTGCAAGCGTCATCAACACTTTCAGCTTCATATAAAGCTTTTATATCGTACATTTTTTCCTCCTACTTAAGTAAACCTGCTTTATCAAAATATTCAAACAATTTTGCCGGACGAAGCGGAATCTCATTTACTCCCACTCCTGTAGCCTGCATAACGGCATTTCTTATGGCAGGCGCTACCGGACATACAGGCGGCTCGCCCAAAGACTTCGTTCCGAACGGTGAAGTAGGCTCAGGATTTTCCACAAATGCAGTCTCAAGATGAGGATGATCCATGGCGGTTGATAATTTATAATCAAGGAAATTATCATTGAGCACTTTACCTGTCTTCTCATCTACAAGCTGTATTTCGGAAAGCGCATATCCTATACCCATGCTCATACCGCCTTCTACCTGTGCTTTTGCCAGAGCCGGATTTATAAGCTTACCGCAGTCGTGTACATTGATTATCTTTACAAGCTTCGCCTTGCACATATCAATATCCACTTCCACCTCTGCAAAGCAGCATCCGAATGAATAAGCATTTGATTTTATCTGTGCTGTAGCCTCAGCTGTTATATGTCTGCTGTCACTTGTTGAATAGAGTGCCTCGGTTGCCAGATCCTTAAGTGAAATAAGCTCCATATTGTCTGTGGTTCTTACTATCATGCCGTTTTTGATATCTGTGATTTCAGGCGGCATGTTTGTAAGAATATATGCGTAGTCAAGAATCTTTTTCTTTAAAAGTCCTGCAGTCTTTGCTATAGAAAATCCGCCGACATAGGTCTGTCTTGAAGCATATGCACCTGTACCGAAAGGAGTAACATCAGTATCCTGACATGATACAACATGTACATCCTCCACTCTGATTCCGATTGCTTCTGCCGCCATCTGTGAAAATGCGGTATCGGCGCCCTGTCCGATTTCGGTTTCACCAAGCTGAAGTGATACGGAACCGTCCTGATTGAGTACAAGCCTTGATGATGAAGACTCAAGTGAAATAGGCCAAACCGCCGTATTATACCAGAACACGGCCATTCCGACGCCTTTTCTGATTCTTCCTGTCTGATTTGAATATTCTTTGAGCTTATTGTCATAGTCCATATAAGCCTTAGCCTTTTCGATACACTGTCTGAACGTATCGTAGTAGTTGACATTTTTTGAGAATCCGTCTTTAAATCCTACAGGCATAAGGTTCTTAAGTCTGAACTCGATAGAAGGTATGCCCATTATCTTTGCAACATCCTCCGTATGTGATTCTACCGCAAACATTGCCTGTGGTATTCCGTATCCTCTCATGGCTCCGGCTACAGGTCTGTTTGTAAATACGGTGTATGCATCACCCTCTATATTGTCACATGGATAAAGCTGCGGGAAACATCCAAGTCCCTTAGCCGCTATTGAATGTCCGTGTGAAGCATATCCTCCCTGATTTGAGAATATTTCTATCTTTCTGGCTGCGTATGTGCCGTCTTTTCTTAAATGAGAAATTATGTGGAACTTGATTCCATGTCTTACTCTGTTTGCAACAAAGGTCTCTTCTCTGCTGCAATCAAGCTTTACAAGATGTCCGCCAACCTTCAGTGAAAGGAATGCACAAAGCGGCTCGTACAAAATATCCTGTTTGTTACCGAATCCGCCGCCTATATACGGTTTTACTATTCTTACATCTCCCCACGGAATACCTAGAGCCTGTCCTACAACTCTCCTTCCGATATGCGGAATCTGTGTGGATGCAACTACCGTAACTCTTTTGCCTTCAGCATAAGCATAGCAGATAAAGTTTTCAATATGGCAATGCTGTACGGTCGGAGTCTCATACCATCTGTCAACTACCGTAAGCCCCTCTTCTTTTATAGCTTCCGCGTAGTTTCCCTTGCTGATACTTGTATGCTTCAAAATATTGTTGGGATAATTTTTGTGTATCTGCGGTGCTCCGTCCTTTATAGCCTCAAGTACATCCGTAACTACCGGATACTCCTCATATTCCACCTTCAGTGCTCTGATTGCCTGATTTGCAGCCACTTCATTTTCAGCTACGACTGCGGCAATATCATCGCCGTAGAATTTGACTTCATCTGTAAGCAAAAGTCTGTCCGCCACATCCTGATGACCCGGGTCTGTAGACCATGGATGTCCTGCTGTAGGGAAGTAGTTTTTATACTCTCCCAAATCAAAACAGGTAACAACCTTTACAACACCTTCAATTTTTTCAGCCTCTGTGGTATCAATTGAAAGCACTCTACCATGAGCTATCGTAGAATGTAAAATCTTTGCCACATATGCACTTGCGTCACATAAATCGTCAGTATACTTTGTTCTACCTGTGACCTTGTCAAATGCATCCACTCTGACAATACTCTTTCCAACCTCCATATTCATTCCTCTCTATTATAAAATTTGTTCTCCGGATACATATTTGGCTACCAAAGAACATTCATCCGACAAATATAAAAATCTTTCAACTCTCTTTCTTATATCATCTATGCCTTCATTCAATGCGCTGTCATCTACAACCAATAAATCAGCTTCAAATCCTTTTTCCAATGCACCTACCTTTCCGAAATAAGACCCTGCAACTCTTGTAGCCATGGAAAAGACTTCCGCAAATTCCAAAGGTCTCGAATTTTTATCTATATATCTCCAATAGAGCTTTGAAAGCCCTATTGCTTCAACAGCTTGATTAAGTATATTCAGTGAATACCCCGCCGCAATATCACTTCCAAGTCCCACCTTTATACCGTTGTCTAAAAACTTTCTGACAGGCGCTATACCTGATGAAAGGCATATATTTGACTGCGGACAGTGTGCCACAAAAACATCTCTGTCTTTTAAAAGCTTCATTTCAGACTCATCGGAGTACACACAGTGTGCCATAACCGCAGGGAACCTGCTCTTATGTAGACACTCCCTTTTGTCATAGGCATCAAGATACCCGAAAGAATCAGGGCAAAGCTCTTTCACCCACTCCAACTCCTTGGGATTTTCGGATAAGTGTGATTGAAGTCCGTACTCGCTTCCTCGTATCTTGCCAAGCTCTTTTAAGAGTTTATCACTACAGCTCGGTATAAACCTCGGCGTGATTATAGGGAATGTATTTTTATACCTTCCTTTGCAAATATCAAGCCAATCCTTTGTAGCCTCTACAGATTCATCCGTACTCTCAATAAGACTTTCGGGTGAGTTTCTGTCCATATTTACCTTACCTACAAAACATTTCAACCCGCTTTCTTCAAGCAAATCCATAAGTAGTATTGTCGCTTCTTTATGTAGTGTTGCAAATATAATTGCCCTTGTGGTAAAGCTCTTTTTAAGTGATTCTACAAATTTTGTATAAGCTTTTTTTGCATAATCTATATTCTTATATTTTGCTTCCTCCGGAAATGTATATGTATTCAGCCAATCAAGCAACTCCATATCAGTTCCAAGTCCTCTGAAAGGAAACTGCGGCGCATGCAAATGCATATCTACAAGCCCCGGAAAAATCAGAGCATCTTTATAGTCCACAACTTTCTCATCTTTAAGGAGTTCAGGAAGCATATTCTCTGAATATACATTAAATATAACATTATTCTTAATCAATATACAACTTTTTTCTCTTATACGGATTGTACACTTATCGGTACAATCTATCAAATTCCCCTTAACTATCACTTTTCCCCCTAAATAAAAGTGAGGTGTCCAACATTGTGTATGGAAACACCTCACTAATCCCACAATGTCAGTGGGCTTATAGTCAATTATTACGGTAATTGGTAGAGACGCTCACCCGATTATGAGCATATATAAGTCCTATACTAAAATATTATTAAACAGTCATTATTGTCTTATATTCAAGTAAATATTAAACTTAAGTCAATACTTATGTATATAGTAACATCTATCTCCGTATAAGTCAAATACTTTCTGTAATATTGCATAATTATATATATTTACTTATTGATATATTCAATGAATTTTCAGTGTCTTTTTCTTACTTTCATCAACTTGTTTTGTAAATTTTATCTAAAACATATCGATACACTTCCCTTGTATCAATATCTAAAAGTTCATCAGCATCCTCTATATCCACAAATAAGGTTTCATCCATATGTTTTTTGATTATTTTTTTACCGCCTTCATCATCGCCTAAGGAAAGTAATTCATCAAACCGGTTGGCCGAAAATATACACGGATTCCCAAGCCTTTCCTTACATCTGACACTGCATATGCTTTTATTTGAACTTTGAAACTCATTTATCAGCTTATTGACGGTTACAGGGTTTAAAAGCGGCTGGTCACATACTCCGAACATCACACTCTCTGAATGCTTGATTTCTTTTAATGCTTTAACCGCCAGCTTTATAGATCTTGACTTGCCAAGCTCCGGTTTATTATTGATAATGTCAATAAATCCTTTCGACTTATAGTATTTAAGTATATCACTGTCTCCACTTACTATAACTTTATTCTCAAAGTTGTATGCACTTTCATATATCTTTTCCATATACTAATACAGCTTTAATCCGTCTATATCTGCCAAAAGCTTATTGCCGCCGAATCTCTTACCCTCACCTGCAGCTAAAATGACCAAATCCATCAGTTCACCCTTGGGTTTAACAAGCTTAATACAGCTTCCAATACTCCGCCGCCTACAGCACTTGCCTTATCGGAAATCGTAAAGCAGTACTCTCTTTCGGCTCTCGGATCTACATCTCCCGATTTCATTCCTTTCTTTACTATTACACCGTCTTGTAAAAGCCCTCTTACTATTCCGTCAATATTTGCATATATAGGAGTTTCATCACAGTAAGCCAGCAAATCACCTGACTTTACCGTATCACCTATATGTACTGCAGCCTTAAAAGTACCGTCCGCAGTCGCTCTTATTATTCTTTCTACCGTGTAACCTCCTATATTACCCGGAACTCCGGTATTCGGATAAGCACTTCCCTTCCACAAAACTCTTCCGAGATTATGTCCACGCTTGGTTTCCACTACTGCATGGCAGTCCACATCCGCTTCAAATCCGGGTCCTACTCCTATTACTATGGAAGCGTCATTTTTCTTTGTACCGACATTTTTCTTAGCTATAATGGCATCTATTATTATATCAGGCTTATACTCCCTCATAATATCTCCGCTCTCATCCACAATTACAGCTACACAGTTTGACTTAAGTATAGTATCAACTTCAGATATATCTTTACAAAGTTTTGCCTTTATACCCTCCACAATCTGCTCACCCTCGTATATAGCAGGTGAGAACGCCACAGTTCTTCTGACTGTAGTAGGCACGGCAATGTCGGACATTATCACATCAAATCCCGCTCTGAAAAATTTTGCCCCTATACCTGTAGCCAGATCTCCGGCACCTCTTATCCAAACTTTCTTATCCATCTTACTTTCCCTCAGTCAAAAAATCAAAGTCACAAAACTCTCTGTTGCTTTCATAAGATGTTATGGCAACTCTGAAATTTTTTAGACCGCTTTCTTTACAATAAAATTCAGTATATTTTTTTACTTCCAAAGCTTTTTGCAAATCAGTATCGCTGTCCGCCTTATTTATAACAAAGACAGTTCTTACATCGCCAACTCCCTTTAAACCTGCGGATTTACTTGTCAAAATCCTTGCCGCGTCCTCACAGGTCAGTATATGGTTCCCCTTCCATCCGAATATATCATATGCTCTCTCATATCTGAAGCACTTTTCTTTTAAAGTCTTACCTACAGCGTCAATACCCATACATACTATGCATACATCGCTGCCTTCAGGTATAACAGGCTCGTTTTCTTCTCTCGGTATCTTTATCGGAAGCCTCTTTGCTCCGTCCGCTTCGACAAGAACAATATCGGCATAATCTTTAAATTTCTCAAGTTCGGATAAAGGCAGTGAAGAAAGCTTTTTCCCCTCATCTATGCCTACAACTACAGGCTCATCTCCAAATGAGATATTGCAAAGTTCCTTTGCCGATTTTATCTCTGCAAATTTTTCAGGTTTTACTATATGGGTGGAAGTGGTGATAATCACCTTTTTCCCCGTATTTGCAAAAAAGTTACCGATATAAAACATGGTGGTGGTCTTTCCACCACCACCAACTAATGAAATCATCATTTACATCCCTGCCAATTTCTTTACATCCATATCCTTAGGTAAAATAAAATTCATAATCATTGAAAGCACAAATACACCTGCAACAGAGTTTCCTGCAAATATATCAGCTATTATCTTAGGGAAATAGTTGAATATATCAGGTGTCTGTGTAAATCCTATACCTATACTTATAGAAAGTGCGGCAATGATTGTATTTCTCTGGTTGAATCCGCATTTGCCGATCATATTCATACCGCTTACCACTATTGTACCGAACATCATTATTGTACAACCTCCAAGTACAGGCTGCGGCAATGTTGAGAAGAACGCACCTATAGGCGGGAAAAGTCCTGCCAATATAAGTGTCAATGCACCGAACATTATGGTAAATCTGTTTACCACCTTTGTCATAGCGATAAGACCTACATTCTGTGAGAATGATGTTATAGGTGTACATCCAAGAAGTCCGGATACCGAACTCAAAAATCCATCACATGCAAGTGAACCTGAAATCTCTTTTTCAGTGATATCTCTGTCAAGACCTCCTGCCACTACAGCTGTAGTATCACCGATTGTCTCGGCTGCAGATACAAAGAATACAACTACTATTGATAAAATAGCGCTTATATTGAACACCGGCTTATACGGAAGTATTCTCGGCAATGCTATAAATCCTACTTCGTTTATAGTCGTAGAAAACTGTTCAAACAGTTGCTTAATAGTAATTATTCCAACTATAAAAGATGTAATATATCCTACTACCAGACCGAACATTACATTAAGCTGCTTTACAAATCCCTTTGCCAGCGCGCTGAATATAATACATGAAAGCAATGTTATAAGACCTACTATCATATACTTAGGTGCTCCGAAGTCATCCACATATCCGCCTCCAAAGCTCCTTGCGCCTACAGAGAGAAGTGAAAAACCTATAGTGGTAACTACACAGGCCGAAACTATCGGAGATACTATTCTCTTCCAGTACTTATATGTAAGTCCCAAGCAACCTTCCACACATCCGCCGACTATTATCGCACCTATCATCGTTTGATAATTAAAATTCGTGGCTATATAGGTCAGAGTCGCCACAAAGGTAAAACTCACACCCATAACTACAGGAAGCTTCGCTCCCACTCTCCACACCGGATACAGCTGTATCAGTGTTCCAAGACCTGCAATAAACATTGCACTTTGTAAAAGTCTTGCAAGCTCCACTCCGCCGATTCCCGTCTGATCGCTTCCAAGCAGCTTTGCAACTCCGCACACCATTGCTATCGGCGCCAAGTTTGAAACAAACATTGCCATAACATGCTGCAAACCGAAAGGAATCGCCTTTGCAACAGGAACCCTACCGTCCAGCTTGTAAATATTCTCGATACTTACATCCGGACTACTTGACTTTACACTCATTTCATAATCCTCCTTAAAAAGATATTATTTATCTTATACCTCCGCAGAGATAATATACTAAGGATCTGTAATAATTCCCCTAAAATAAACTATGATAAAAAGTATATAAGCACCTCGCAAATGTGAAGTGCTTATTATATTTTAGACTAATCTTGATTCGATTGTCTAATAAAAAACTTTCTTTACATAATTTCGTATAAAAAACTTCGCTCTTGTTTATTTCTTTTTTATATAATACCATTTTTGAGTGTTAAAATCAACACAAATATTATTAACTATATATGTGCCTAAATATTTTTTAGATTTCCTGTTTGTTAAAAATCACAATATTTTTTAGGTTAATGCCATACCTTGCTTGCCTTGTCATACTGAGGCTTCTCATTCTTTATCAGCTCATCCACAATATCAGCCTCTTCAAAAGGTACACACCATGCAAGTCCACAACCTGACGAGAGTTCCTTAGGAACAGGTATGAGCCTTCCCGGAACTTCTTTTTGTAAACACAGACTCTCAAACGCCATTGCGGCGGTAGTTGTCTGAAATGTGACTATATATTTCCAACTTTTCTCTCTCATTTTATTATTTCCCTATCAACTAAAGCTTGAAGCTATCTCCTTTATCGCTTTTATCGTCTCATCCACTTCATCCTCGGTATTGAAATATGAGAATGAGAATCTGGCTATACCGTCCTTTTTAGTATTAAAGGCCTCATGAATCAAAGGAGCACAGTGTGCACCCGCCCTTATTGCAATGTCATAGTCCTCTCCCAGACAGTCTGCAAGGTCTGCTGAAGGTATTTTACCAAGATTAAAGGATACAATACTTCCATGCCTTATATTTTCAGGCTCACATTCTAAAGAATCTGTATCAAAATAAAACTTGATTCCTTCAATATCTTTTATTCCTTCATAGAATCTTTTTATAAGCCGCATTTCTTTTTTACGGATATTTTCCTTGCCGACCTTATTTATAAATTCAATACCTGCTAAAAGTCCTGCAATCCCCATAATATTTAATGTACCCGCCTCAAGTCTGGTAGGATACTCACTTGGCTGACATTTATTAAATGACTGCACTCCGCTTCCTCCCACCTTGAAAGTATCAAGCAGGATATCTCCGTTTATTACTATGCCTCCTGTGCCTCCCGGTCCGAACAGTGACTTATGACCTGTAAAGCAAAGTATATCAATACCGAGCTTGGTCATATCTATATCAATACTTCCCGCGCTCTGTGAAGCGTCAACTATAAGATATATATTGTGCTTTTTTGCAACCTTACCTACATATTCTATATCCGCAATCTCACCGGATACATTTGATATGTGATTGACGACTATTGCCTTTGTATTCGGGTGAATATACTTTTCAAATTCATCATATTTTAATCTGCCACATTCATCTATGCCCACAAAGTCAATGCTTACGCCTTTACTGCTTTCAAGCTTATAAAGAGGTCTTAGTACACTGTTGTGTTCGGTTACTGTACTTATTACATGATCTTTTGCATGAAGTAGCCCGAACAATGTTATATTTAGTGCTTCCGTAGCATTGGATGTAAATATAACCTTTGACGGGTCGTTGCTTCCAAAAAAAGCAGCCAGCTTGACTCTGGTTTCATATACCATTCTGCCTGAGTCAAGTGCCGCTCTATATGCTCCTCTTCCACTGTTTGTATAGTTAAGCAAAGCATAGTTTATAGCATCTATCACTTCTTTCGGTTTTTTGAATGTGGTAGCCGCATTGTCAAAATAAATCATTACGGTCTCAATACAAGGTCGGCATTAAGCAGATAACCTACGATATCATACATATTTGAGACCTCTCCCACACAAAGTTTTTCTGTCAATCCGTAGTTATTTAAGCAGGCGCCGCATGAGTAAATCTTTGCTCCGGCATTTGCAAGTACTTTCAAATCTTCAATACTGTGTGAACCCTCTGTAGTCATTCTGACACCTGTGTTATAGAATATTATCTTTGCAGGAGGAATATCCTGTGAACTTAACGCATATATAAATCCCTTTAAAAGAGTCTTACTGAATTCCTCATCTCCGTCTCCCATCTTATCGGAGTCAATCACAACTATTGTCTCTCTCAGACTTATTTCATCCTTTTGTGCAGTTGATACATTTATATTTGTATCCGCTTTGCTGTCGGCATTTACACCCATAGTAACAATGTACTCGTTGTCCGACTTTTTTTCATAGCTGAATTCATAGTTTTTTTGCTTTGCCATCTTGTTTAAGTTCTGTACGGCAATCTCATTGTCTACACTTACTTCTACCACTCCGCTGCCGCCAAGTTCCTTGATAGCATTCTTTGTCTTTACTACAGGTATCGGACAAGCGTCACCTAATGCATTTACTTTTATCATATTTACCTCTTTTCTACTTCACTACTTTTATAGCTACATTTGTTTTTTCTGTTATTTCTCCGACTATTGAAGCCGGCAGATTTATATTTTTGAGTTCTTCCAATAAAGAGTCGGCCTCATCTGCACTTACTGCAAATACAAGACCTCCCGAGGTCTGCGGATCGAATAAAATCTCTTCCATTGCAAAAGGGATATTGTCAAAAAACACTTTTGCACCTACATGGTTTCTGTTTCTTTGACCTCCTGCAGTTATCAAAAACTCATCTGCAAGCGCCTTTGCTTCTTCAAATACAGGCACTTTATCTGCATATATCACACAGGATTTATCATTATCCATCATCTCTAAAAGGTGCCCTAAGAATCCGAATCCCGTAACATCTGTGCAGGCATGGATATCATAATTTTTTGAGACTTCACAGGCATATTTATTCAAGGTGGTCATGGACTCTATAGCCTCATTCAATGTCTTTTCGTCACACTCGCCTATTCTTGCAGCGGTGCAAATGATTCCCACTCCGAGCTTCTTTGTGAAAATCAGCTTATCTCCCACCTTGCCTGTATTATTTGAATATATCTTCTTAGGATTTACAACCCCGGTAACGCTCAGTCCGTATTTTACATCTGTGTCGTCTATGGAATGACCGCCTGCCAAAACTCCGCCTGCCTCTTTTACCTTTTCAAGTCCACCGCGCATTATCTCACCAAGTATATTCAAATCACTGCTTTGCGGAAAACATACTATATTAAGTGCGGTCTTTACCTCACCTCCCATAGCATATACATCACTCAGTGCATTTGTAGCAGCTATCTGTCCAAAGGTATATGGGTCTTCAACCATAGGCGGAAAAAAATCCAAAGTCTGTACAAAGGCTATATCATCGCTTAATTTATATACCGCCGCATCGTCCTTTGAATCAAACCCCACTATAAGATTTTTATCGAAATTTTGTGACGGCAATCTCTCAAGTATATGGCTGAGTATTCCTGCACCCAGCTTTGCGGTACAACCTCCCCCTTTGCAATAAAGTTTATCCATATTTCCTCCTAAACCATAAGCGATTTGTAAAGTATTATAACTCATTTTAACCAAATCCCGCAATCCGCTATAGAAATAAACTATAACTCCTAAGGGTATTTATTACACTTGTCAATCAATGAAAGATTTCTGTAATATTAAATTCGATTGAACAAAATCTTTTTATATGTTATAATGCACATTCGTAGTGATTTTTACTAATTTGTTCTTTTTTAGGAGGAAATATGCATTTAAAAAGAATTTCACTCGCATTTGCATCTGTACTGATGATATCTTCATCACTTGCAACAAGCGCATTTGCGGAAACAACAATAAGAAGAAATGTTACAGCTTCAGTATCAGCTGAAACAACTGCCGCTGCCGAGAGCACAAGTGCAGATACATCAAATACTACTTCAAATAATGCCGGCACAGGTGAGGTATCATCACCTAATGAGCATATACCGTCTACCGTAAACAATGTTACAGTTCCGGAAAATTTGGACCTTGACAGTGTGGTTGCCAATGCGGGATTTGGCAATGTAGGTAACGGAAATACAAACCCTGAGCCTGTACTCGGTGAAACTCAGATGGTTCACTATGTTTTAAGAAATGCTGCAGGTCAGGATATATCCGCCGCGGAATCAAATACAAGCGCTCACGCTTACTCTAAGGACGGCTTCAACAATCTTTTCTTAGACCACTCAGGTATCGGCAGATATTATTTCAGAACTTATAATATAAAGACCGGTTGGTCAAACTGGATGAACTCAAAGGAGAATGAAAACAATACGGATCCTGAGAATAAGGTTCAGGCGGTTCAGATCAGAGTAAAGGGTTACACAGGTGTAAGAAGCGACCTTTACTATAAGGCTGTTTTAAATGACGGTACTGTACTTGACTGGGCAAAGAACGGTCAGACTCTCGGTACTATCGGCACAGACAGATATATCGTAGCTCTTAAGCTTACTCTTTGGGATAAGCAGACAGAGTTTAGTGAGCCTACAAAGGTACTTATGGAGGCTCCTGTATATGAGGGTACATACCTTGACGCAGACGGACAGGTTCAGTACTCATCAGCAAACGCATATACCGGATGGGCATTCTACAACAATGACCAGTACTATTTCAAAGACGGTGCAAAGCAAAAGGGATGGCAGTATATCGACGGATACAAGTACTATCTTGACGAGAATACAGGTGCCGTTGTAAAGGATCTTGAGCCTATCATGGGTCTTCAAAGTTCTTATCAGATCAAGTTCAACAAGGCTACCATGACAATGTATGTAATGGCAAAAGACGGCGACAACGGTTATATCATTCCGTTCAAGACATTTATGTCAACCAACGGACCTGCCACACCTGAGGGTAACTTCAAGACATATGTAAAATACAGATGGAAAATAATGCATGATAATGTATATTGCCAGTTCCTTTCAAGATTTAAGGACGGATATATCATTCACTCACTTATCTACTATGATAAGGGAGATTCAAACAGACTTGATCCTGCTACCTACAACTATATGGACGATGCAAGATCCGACGGATGTTTGAGACTTCGTGCAGGTGATGCGGCTTGGGTTTACTACAACACACCTATGGGAACACCTGTAACCGTATACACAGACTACTCTACAAAGGGACCTGTAGAAAAAGACGCTATCGAGCAGCCGATACCTGCTTCACAGCACTTTGACCCTACAGACCCGATAATGCAGGGTAAATAATCAAACTTAACAAAGGCCATGTGAAAGTTTAACTTTTGCATGGTCTTTTTTGCTTGTATTTCAATCATTTCTCTATTAGAATACTAAGTAAAGGAAGTTGTATCTACAATTGAATACAGAAAGGAGTTATTTTATGGGTGCAAATTGGATTGTAACAGCTGTTGTAGTAGTTTATTTGATTGCCATGCTCTTTATAGGATGGTACTCATCCACCAAGATTAACAGCAATACTGATTTCATGGTTGCAGGAAGGCGACTCGGTCCGCTGCTTATGGCGGGAACTCTGGCAGCCACCGAGATAGGAGGAGGCAGCTCTCTCGGAGTAGTACAAAACGGTATGTCCGGCTACGGTTTAAGCGCTGCCTGGTATATTATCACTATGGGACTTGCCTTTGTAATCCTCTCATTTGTCGCTCCGAAATTCCGTGCGGCCACGGTAAAAACCGTTCCGGAGTATTTTCGCAGGAGATACGGTAAGGAGTCGGGACTTATAACCGCTGTTATCATGTTGCTTCCGCTGGTAGGACTTACTGCAGGACAGTTTATCGCTTCTTCAGTTATTCTCTCCACCATGCTCGGACTCAGCTACAAAGTCTCGGTTATTATAGTGGCTGTGGTTGTAACCGTCTATTCTATTATGGGAGGTCTTTGGAGCGTAACCTTAACAGACTTTGTACAGGTATTTTTGATTATCTTAGGTATGCTTGCCGCAGTACCTTTTGCACTTGGGTATGCAGGCGGATGGAATGCTGTTGTTTCAAATGTTCCTAAAGAGACTATGAATATCTTTGCAAAATACGACCTGTTCGGAATTATTTCACTGGTTATCATGTATGTCGGAACCTTTTCCGTAGGACAGGAAGCCGTGTCCCGTTTCTATGCGGCCAAAAATGAAACCGCCGCAAAACAGGGCGCTTGGCTTGCCGCACTGATTAACTTTGTTTACGCTTTTATTCCTACAGTACTGGGTATTATTGTTCTGGCTCTTATAAATATGGGCAAATTCTCAGACAGTGAATTTGCAGCTGTAGGTGCAAGATACGCTCTGCCTATCCTGGCAATTCGTACAATGCCTGCAATTATCTGCGGTCTGCTCTTCTCAGGTGTTATTTCAGCCACAATGTCAAGTTCCGACTCGGACCTTCTGGGAGCAGGTTCAATATTTGCCAACGATATTTACAAAATATATATCAGACCTAAGGCAAGCAGCACTGAAGTCATGAATGTCACCAAGATTACTATGATTATAGTAGGAGTACTTTCAATGTTTATTGCACTCTTTAATACACAGAGTATCGTATCCATATTGATGTTCTGTTTCACACTCCGTGCGGCAGGCTCCTTCTTCCCATATGTACTCGGACATTACTGGCCTAAAGCGTCTAAGGCCGGAACCATCGCTTCTTTGCTTTGCGGAACGATTGTGGTCGTATACCTTGAGCATATTTCAAAGGGTTATCTATTCGGCTTTCACTTCAGTCAGGCAATTATCCCGGGACTGGTATTTGCGTTTATCGGATTCATAGTATTTTCTATAATATTCCCACCGCAAAATCAGACAACCGAACTTATACATGAAGACGATGATTGATATAATTTAAAAGGGGCTGTCGGGAAATAAGCATTTCTACTTCCCACAGAACTAAACAAAAATATCCTGACAAATACAAGGCATTTTGCTTTGTGACTTTGTCAGGATATTTTATTTTTCTATAATGCTGTCTATTTTTGGGCATAAAATCCCCTTGGCATAAATTTTGCTTTTGCATTTTTTCTTATGCTGTTTTCTCCTGTATTTTCCCTTCAAATTTCTTTAGTTTTGCATGGAGAAAACGATGATATTTATTTATATTTCTTCCTATTGCAAAAAGCATAAATTCTTTATATACCTTATCTGAAGAACGATAGTTAAAGCGTCGGAAATCTTCATTCTCTTTAATATCTCCAAAATGACCTTCTGTTTGAATAGAGCGTGTCTGTCGTTTCAGAATTCCTTTTTCACTCTGTATATTAGCATGTGACTTCTCTCGAAGCTCTTCCCATACTTCATTGATCTTCATTACTTTATTCTTATCAACATCTTTATCAGGATTATATTTATACAGGCATTTAGGCTTATGTTCACATCCACTACAGTCAAAACATCCATATACTTCATATGTTTGTGTATAACCGTTCTGTTTTTTCTTCTCTGTGTTGATATGTCTCAGTTCACGACCGTCATGACAGATATAGACTTGCTCGTCCTCAAATACCGTTGTCTTCATGTTGTAGTATTTACCTATATCTTTACTGTATGCTCGTGTTTTTCGCTTTTCATGATCCTGTAGTTTTATATAACTATCTATCTTATTCTCTTCCAGATATAATAGATTTTTCTCACTACAATAGCCGCTATCTGCTGTCACTTCTTCCAGTACTTCTCCAAATGCTTTCTTATGTTTTTCAAGGACAGGAATCAGTGTGTTATAGTCTGTACGATCATTACTTACATAACCATGTACAATAAAATAATTCTCTACTGCTATCTGTACATTGTATGCCGGCTTTAGCTGCCCGTTCAGCATATGATCTTCCTTCATTCGCATAAAGGTTGCTTCCAAATCAGTTTTGGAGTAGCTGTTTCTATCTTTCCCCATGATTTTAAAACATTCTTTATAGCCCATTAATCGCTGTCCACAATGTTCAAGTTCTTCATATAGTTGTTGAAGTTTCGACTTTCTCTTGCCCTTTCCGTTAACAAATGCAATGCCTTCTCCGTCAGCAATAGCCATAAGGTTTTTCTGAAGTTTAAGCAGTTCAAGAGGCGAGCAGTTATCAATCTCTATAATACAGTTATTAGATAACTTTTTATGTTTTGTAATCTTTCTTTTTCTATTCTTTTCAATAATATCTCTAACTTTATCAATTCCGTCAATTACAAACATTTGTGCATTTCCAAGCTCGTACTTCTCGCCAAATCCGTTATCTTGTAAAAAAGAATTATAGTCCGAGTAAAGCTTATCAATAGAATCCAAAAGACCTGCAAGATGATAATTAATGCTTCCACGCCATACAAAAGTATAACGATTAGCATTTGCTTCTATTTTTGTTCCATCAATAAACAATTCTTTTAATGTTACAAGCCCTTCTTTTTGTAAACGTCTCATAAACTGATAGTTTAAATCGTCAAGAATGTCTGAAGTAAGTTTCTTGCCTTTAAATTCATAGAAAGCATCTCTTTTAGGCTTTTTGCCCCTAGTAAGCCAGATAAAAGCTATATCTCGTTCACATAAATCTACAATACGATCGATGGAACGTATTCCTCGCATATTTGCATAAGTAATAACTGCATACATCATGATCGGGTTGTACCCTGTTCTTCCCTTATCCGAACAATTGGCTAGCAGTCCGGAAAAATTTAAATCCTCCATAACTTTTTTTAGGGTATAGACAGGATCGTCATCAGGTAAACTCAATTCATAGAAGCTAAAGTTGATTTTCTGTTGACCTATTTCAAAAAAGTCGTTATAATAA
>NZ_RRCM01000001.1:1882937-1938376 GCF_003862485.1 Lachnoanaerobaculum orale
TTTAGGGTATAGACAGGATCGTCATCAGGTAAACTCAATTCATAGAAGCTAAAGTTGATTTTCTGTTGACCTATTTCAAAAAAGTCGTTATAATAATTAACTGTAAGCATAGTTACATTATAACATGTAACGAAGAAAGATGGTTGTCGTTAGCCATCTTTTTTTATGTAAAAACTTAGGGTGGTGTGACTCAAAATGAGTCACACCACCCTTTCTTATAGCTGTCATTTCCCGACAGCCCCTAATTTATTTGAATTTAGTTTGTTTTTTGTCTGAACTCTTCCCAAATCTTGTTGTGAAGCTCATTTGCCTCATCGCTGATATTTTCAATAAGTTCTCCGTTTTCAATAAGTGAAACCTTATCCTCAGGGAATACTATAAGATCCTTCCAGTCATCGGATACATACTGCTCTGCAGCCTTGTTTGTAACAAAATAGCCGATATACTCAAAGCACTTTGCCGCAACTTCAGGCTCATTGATATAGTCAAGGAATGCATAAGCCGCTGCCGAGTTCGGTGCCTTTGAAGGTATGAAGCTTGCCATTACACCGAATCCCAGTCCCTCTTTTGGGTAAACCGTTTTAAGCTCAGGGTTTGCCTTAAGTGCCTGAGTTACCTGTGAAGTATACATAAATGCGGCTCCTACCTCACCGCTTAACAAATAGTCCTGAAGATTGTTGTCATTGATAAGACGAATATTAGGAGCAAGATTCATAAGCTTATCTCCCGCCTGCTGTATCTGTGTCAAATCGTTTGTATTGAAAGAATATCCTAAAGTCTTCAGTGCAATACCGTCTATTACACGATAATTTCCTACAATACCTACATTTCCTGCCAACTCAGGTTTCCAAAGATCCTCATAACCTGTAATCTCCGTCTTTACAGTCTCAGGATTGTATACAATAAGCGGAATTCCTGCACCGTAAGGCAGAGTATACTTGTTATCAGGGTCATAGAACTTGCTTTGGAACAGCGGATTGATATTGCCGTATGTGGAAATCTTTGACTTGTCAAGCTCGGTTACAAGACCGTCCTTTATAGCAAGCTGTACTATATAATCATCTGCCACAACTATATCGTAGTCACCTCCCTTGGTCTCTTCAAGCTTTGCAAGCATTGTCTCATCCAAGTCGAAGTTGGTGTAATTTATCTTTACACCCGTCTTTTTTGTGAAGCCGTCCAACACTTCCTGTGGGAACATACCGTCCCAAGTATACAGATTAAGTGTAGTTCCCTTAAGACTCTCATCAGCCTTACCCGCTTCGCTGCTTTGAGCCTGTGAAGAAGCCCCGGCACCGTTACCGCTCTGTCCGCAACCTGTAAGTGCAAGTATCGCACCAAGGCCCAATAAACCTAATACCTTAGATCTCATTTAATTACCTCCAAATAAATGTTGTTGAAAAGTTATTCTTTCCTTGTTTTTTCTGAAATAAATATGATCAGCACGGTAATCACTAAGATAACAGTAGCAAGAGCATTTATTTCAGGGGTAATACCGGTTTTCATCTTTGTGTATATCTTGATGGCAAGAGTATTCACAGAAGGACCGGTAGTAAATATAGATATTACCACATCATCAAACGACATTGCAAACGATAATAACAATCCGGATGCAATTCCCGGCAATATATATGGTAATGTCACATCTCTGAAAGTTTCAAATTCACTTGCGCCAAGGTCTCTTGCCGCCTCCTCAAGCGATAAGTCCATTCCCATAAGTCTGGCTCTTACAATAAGGAAGACATAGGGCACACAGAATGAGGCGTGTGCAATAGTCATTGTCACAAAGCCGAAAGGCAAGTTCATATATGAAAATATAGCCATAAAAACCATTCCGAGTATAATCTCAGGAATCATTATAGGCAGAGATGCAAAATTACTGATAAAATCGTCAAAAAACAGTTTCTTTCCTCGCATTGCAAGTGCCGCACTTACACCTATTATAAGTGCAAGCACACATGCAAGAAATGCAAGTATTATACTGTTTAAAAGTGCTTTCTTTATATCTCCGTCTCCTAAAAGCATCTTATACCAGTCAAGTGAGAAGCCTTCCCAAACACTTGAAAGCTTTGACTTGTTAAAAGAATATACCACAGTCAAAATAATAGGGAGATAATTTAAAACAGTTATTACCGCCAGAAATATAACGGCAGCTTTTGATACCTTTTTCAAAATAACCCCTCCAATTCTCCTGTACCTGAAATTCTTTTATATATCCTAAGGAATAATGTGGTGAGCAACATCAGTATCACACTGAGCGCCGCCGCAAAAGGAATATTTCTAAGCTTTGTCAGCTGCTCCACTATAACACTGCCTATCAGCACTATCTTGTTTCCGCCGAGAATATCTGAGATATAGAAAAGTCCCATACTCGGCACAAATGTAAGCACCACTCCGCTTAATAAGCCCGGCATTGTAAGTCTTAGCGTAACTGTAAGGAATGCCTCCATTTTGCTCGCACCCAAGTCTCTTGAAGCCTCTATCAGACTCCAGTCCATCTTCTCCACACTTGAGTACACCGACAGTATCATAAATGGCAGCAAAAAGTATACCATACCTACAAGTACGGCCGGATATGTATATAAAAGCTTTAGAGGCGACTTGGTTATTCCAAGAAACATCAAAACTTTGTCAAGTACACCGTTGCTTCTGAAGATAATAATCCATCCGTTCAGCCTTATCAGTCCGCTTGTCCAAAACGGAATCATAAGAAGCATCATCATCCTTCTCTTCCACTTCATATCAAGTCTGCCCATAAAATATCCGAAAGGATACCCTATCAGTATAACAAGCAGTGTAGAAGCCAGTGCAAGTTTTAAGGACTGCAAAAATATATTCAAATAAAAAGGTTCAAATACCTTCTTATAATTGTCAAGTGTAGGTGTAAGGTCAAATCCCCATGTACTTGCCTTGGTTAAAAAGCTGATTACCACCATATATACAAGCGGCAACACTACAAAAAGCAGTGTGAAAGCGTATATAGGTATTCTAAGCAGATATTCTTTTATCTTTTTATTTTTCACCTTCTACCTCCACCATATCATTCTTATTCCAGCCGATACTTATCTCATCTCCGATTTTCAGATTTATATTCATACCCATATGCGATGAGGTGATTTCCTGTCCGTCTTTTAATCTTACCTTTACTTTGGAAAGTCCTGCCGTAAAACTGTTTTCTACAACCACTCCGTCATAGTCTCCCACTCCGAGTCTTACATGCTCGGATCTTATTGCAAACAGTCTTTTACCGTCATTATACAGATTCGCTCCGCCTACAAACTCGGCTACAAAGGCGGTCTTCGGAGTGTCATATACTTCACTCGGAGTACCTATCTGCTCAATATTGCCGTTTCTCATTACCACTATCCTTGACGACATATTAAGAGCTTCTTCCTGATCATGTGTGATGTATATAAAGGTTATTCCAAGTGCCTTTTGGAGCTTTTTAAGTTCAGTCTGCATCTGTCTTCTGAGCATAAGGTCAAGGGCTCCCAAAGGCTCATCCAGTAAAAGTACACTCGGCTTATTTACAATGGCTCTGGCTATTGCCACTCTTTGTTTTTGTCCGCCTGAAAGCTGTGACGGATTTCTCTTTTCAAATCCTTCAAGCTGTACAAGTGAAAGAGCCTTTTCCACTTCAGCCTTTATCTCGTTTGCAGGCAGCTTCTTCAATTTCAATCCGTATCCGATATTCTTTTCCACATTCATATGCGGAAAAAGCGCATAGTTTTGAAATACCGTGTTTACATCTCTTTTTTCAGGTGCAAGCATTGTGATATCTTTGCCGTTTAATACCACCTTACCGCTGTCAGGTGTCAAAAGACCTGCAACTATTCTTATTGTGGTGGTCTTTCCGCAACCGCTTGAGCCCAAAAGAGTGACGAACTCTCCTCTGCCTATATCAAGAGAGATGTTTTTTAAAACCTTTTCTCCGTCAAAACTTTTTTCGATATTTTCCAAACTCAATATAGTATCTGTCATTTTTATAAATTCCCTCCGGGGTTATTCGATTTTAAACAATATTATATTATGATACCATTTTTTCAACTGTAAATCACTAAAAATATTATTTTGTCCAAACTTTACTTTTACAAGTTAAAATGCTAAAATATAAGTATTATTTGATTGGAGCATTAGTTATGAATAACAAGATTAGGACAGACGCGGTAGACCATCTATTTGACGCCATCCTTACATTAAACGATAAAGAAGAATTATATACCTTCTTTGAGGATGTTTGCACCGTAAATGAGTTGCTCTCACTCTCTCAAAGGTATGAAGTAGCAAAGATGTTGCGTGAGAAAAAGACTTATCTTGAGATTGCTGAAGAAACAGGTGCTTCTACAGCCACTATCTCCAGAGTAAATCGTTCTTTAAATTACGGCAACGACGGTTATGACATGGTCTTTAAAAGACTCGGTCTTTTTGAAAAGAATACTGTAAAATAAATCGGAGTTTTTTCTCCGATTTTTTTATATCAGTCCAAGCGCTCTCTTTGCCAGCTCATCCGCCAAATCGTTGTACTTATCTCCCGAATGCCCCTTTACCTTTATAAAATCCACATCTACATGCCTGCTTGCATCTTCATAAAACTTTACATACCTCTTTGTACCTTCTTTTTTTGCTTTCCAGTCGCCGTTGCACCACTTTTCTATTCCCTCGTAGTCATAGAAAATACTGATACTCTTTATATTATGATCAATACAATACTTCATAGCCGCCATAGAGCCTTCTATCTCACCTGCAACATTTCTCATATCGCTCATATCATCTTGTTCAAACTTTTTAAAAAAGTGAAGCTCCTCTTCTCCGTGCATCATCACCATTCCGTAGGAATATGACTTTGTGGTATCGTCATAGCTGCCGTCCACATATGCAAAGGCCTCCGACTGTTTTTCATCTTCTTTATCAGCTTTCTTTACGCCGCCGTTTACAAAATCAAGCGCATCATCTTTATTTGTAAAGCTTTTATATGCGGCACCTGAAAATCCGCTCACGGCACTTTTACACTCATCCCAGGTTGTAAATACTCCCGTCTTTCTTCCCGCTCTCACCGCATAATATTTTTTTGCCATAGTATCTCCTACTTCCAAAACATCTTCTTTTCTTCTTCGCTTATATTCTCTACAAACTCTCTTTTTATCTCCAAAAACTGCTCTATATTTACCAATACGGAACGCAATGTGGCTCTGTCTTCAAACTCCGTACCTGTTTTCGGTAATTCACTTGATCTGTGCTTTTCTTTAACAAAGTATAAGTCAAGCAGTGCATTCACGGCATTGTTAGACTCATGAAGCTTAGGTATCAAATTCTGTAGAAAATCTGCTATATCTCTTGCCTGCGCAGGTCTTGATTTCATTGTACTTCCCTGCATAAAGATATATCTTAACACCATTATCTGTGATTTTCTCATCTCCATATAGTTGATAAAATACTTCAAGTCATAGCTGAGTATATTGTCTTTATCCGTATATGACTTTGCAACGGCATCAGCTATTATCTTTTCCAATGCATCAAAATCATACTCAAGCTTTTCCTTCTCATCCTTTAAGAATACTACAAGCTTATCAAGTATAATCCTTATCTCATCTTCTATCCTTGCCTGATACTCTCTTATATGTGCAAGGTTTCTCGGCATATACATATTTAAGATTATACCTACTGAAGCGCCTATAAGCATCAGAAGTGCTTCATTTCTTACAACGCCTATATTCATATACTTTTCGGACATTATATGTGTGACCAATACCGCACATGGGGAAAGGCTCTCATACATTCCGAAAGCTATACATATAGATACAAATACCAAAAGATAACAGATAAACGCAGGCACATTATAGCCTATCAGATTAAATGCAACAAAGGCTATAAACATTGATACTACAAATCCCGCTATTCTCTTTAATGCAATCTTGATAGTGGATTTCTTTGTATCCTGTATACTGAGCAGCGTTATGATTCCTGCCGAGCTTACATATTTTAATCCCAAAAATTCGGCAATTATTATGGCAATACCTGTACCGATTGCAATCTTTAATACTTTTATAAAATTTATCTTTTTAAAAAAATCCATATACCTCCGAAATTATTTTTTCAAACTTAATGCCGTCTTTCTTACCAGATTGTATACATCCGGCAAAAAATACTCAAACTTTATAAAAAATCTCTCTCTGAAATCAAGCTCCTTATACTCATTTTTGTACCGCTTTGAAAGAATATTTTTGAAATCTCTCACATTTACATAGGTAAGGAAACGCAGTCTCTTTTTGGCAGCCTCCACCTCACTGTGAAAGCGGTAGTCGGAGTCCTTATCATATGCCTCATACATCTGTTTCATATTTTGATAGTAATCTTCCTGCTTTTTCTTATAATCTCCGCTAAACTGTGAAGCCGTCCAAGATGTAGGCACTCCCATTCTGTATACACTCATCACTCTGTCAATGTAATAAGCGTCACCGTATTTTGCAGAGATTATCTGCATAGGAATATCGCCCACCTTACAGTCAAAATAGTACTGCGGCAGGCTCTTCATATACTCACTTCTAAGCAGCAGCGATGCTGTAGGATAGTGTGTTCTTTTATTTATCACTTCCTTGGCAGTGATTCGCATACTTTTCTCATACGGTCTGATAAGATTCGGCGAAAAAGTGTTGTCCAGATTTTCAACCTTGGCCGCATGAAAACAAAAGCTTATATCCTTATTCTTATCAAGGATTTCCACCTGCATCCTAAGCTTCTCATCATCACACCAGTAGTCATCCCCCTCACACATGGCTATATACTCACCGCTTGCCCTCGGGAAGTTATATACTCCGCTCGGATTGGTCACCCCTTTTGAATACATATTTTCATCATGATAAATTGGCTTTATAATATCAGGATATTTTTTTTCATATTCTCTTATAATATCCGCAGTATCATCTGTTGATGCATCGTCATTTATCAAAATCTCTATATCAAAATCCCTTTTCTGTGCCAGAAAGGAATCTATAGCCTTTTTTATATACTTACCGTGGTTGTAGGTAATACAGCATATACTTACTTTCATATACTCACTTTCTCTTTAAAGGCAATCATGCCTGTTATAATATTCTCTCAATTTCAAGGCTTTAAACCCCGATATCATACTATAGCATAAAATAATGTCTTATAGTTAATTTTTAAAATATTTTATGAATTTTGATAACTTGTAGATATATCCCCTCTATGATATCATTACTACATTGGAGGCGGACATGACAAAATATACTTTACTGCAATGGATTGCATTTTTTTACATATACTGTTTTTTCGGCTGGTGCTTTGAAAGCGGCTATGCAAGTATCAAAAACAAAAGACTTGAAAACAGAGGATTTCTTAGAGGACCTTATATACCGATATATGCTTTCGGTGCCATATTTGTACTTATAATTACAGACTCATTTCAGGGAAATATCTTTGAGGTATATTTTTCCGGAATGATTGCCGCAACCGTACTTGAATATGTCACAGGTTATGTGATGGAAAAACTTTTTAAAGTAAAATATTGGGACTACAGTGACCATAAGATTAATTTAAACGGCTATATATCACTTTCCACCTCTATAGCCTGGGGCTTTTTATCCGTTGCACTTACAGATTTTTTGCAGGTAAATGTATACAAATTTGTCTCCTCATTGGCTGAAACCACACTGAAAACATCCGTAATTATTGTAAGTATTATCTTTTTTTCAGATTTGCTTCTGTCTGTCAAGGCGGCGTTCAGCCTTGCAAGAGCATACGCAACTCTTATGAAAGCAAAAGCTGAATTTGGCGAAGTCGGAGCGAAACTATCAGGTATGGCTGAGGGCTTTGTCAGCGAAACTCAAAGCAAGCTCACAAGTATCAGAGACAGCGTATCCAATCAGGTAAATAAAGCCAATGAATATATCTCAGGCGGCAAAGTAAGTCTGGCGGCGTTAAAATCCGATATTGAAGGGAAACTCTCATCTCTTTCAAACACTGTGGCTTCAAAATCACCTGCATATCTTGAATTAAAACGCAGATATGAAGTGGCAAGAGAAAAGTACAACCTAAACTTCCCGAAAATAGGTAAAGTGATGTCATTCTTTATCAGAAATATGATTAAGGGTAACCCGGGACTGAATAAGAAATATTTGGATCAAATGAAGGAGCTTGTTGAAATCAGAAAGAATAATAAATAAAAAACTGCGAGTGAAATCGCAGTTTTTTATATAAATTCTTTTGCCAATCTTAACAAACTTGACTTTTCATTGTTAAGCGGATTTTCTATCACTTTCTTTAAAAGAAATTCCAAAACCTCACCGATTTTGGGGCCTTTTGAGATACCGATGTCCATCAAATCCTTGCCTGTAATATCAAGCATACTGATTTCATATGCGTGGTTCTCCTTCAGTATCAGACTGTATCCGTTCTCTATAGTATCTATTTTATCAAGAATATCTTTATTCTTTTTATCAGTCTTTAAAATTTCAATATAGTCATAAAAAAGATCCGGTCCTATCCTGTGCAGCGACCATCTGATATCTTCATCCGAACTTGGCAGCGGATTTTTCAACTCTTTTACAAGCAAATATGTATTATTCCTTGTAGCATTGTCCGACTTAAGTTCAAAAAGTATCTTCTTTACAGCTTCCGTATTTTCAATATTCTCCAAAAATACAGCCCAGTACATATGTTTCTTATTGGAAAACTTTCTTGGATAAAAATCATATATACTTTCATCAAGCTTTGCAAACTCTTTTCCGATATATCTGTAGAGTCCGCTTGTATAAACCATTTTGATATTTTGTGCAAAATCTCCGCAAAGTGACTTGTTGAGCTCCACAAAGATTCTCTCTTTGCTGACATTTGATAAAAGTTTCGCTTTTTCTTTTATGGCCGCAAATGTATCGTCATCTATTTTAAACCCGAGCTGCGCTGCAAATCTGACTGCACGAAGCATTCTCAGTGCGTCTTCGTCAAATCTCTTTTTTGCATCACCTACAGCCCTTATGATACCGTTTTGCAAATCTTTTCTGCCGTCAAATAAGTCTACAATACCTTTATTATGTGAATACGCCATCGCATTTATGGTAAAGTCTCGCCTGCACAAATCCTCCGAAAGGTTTTTACTGAACGATACACTGTCAGGATGCCTGCCGTCGGAATAATTACCGTCTATTCTGTATGTGGTAAGCTCATATCCCACACCGTCCATAAGTACCGTTACAGTACCGTGTGCAATGCCCGTATCAAATGTCTTTTTAAAGATTTTCTTCATATCGACAGGAAGCGCATCTGTAGTGATATCCCAATCTTTAGGGGTCTTTTTTAGGAGGCTGTCTCTTACACAACCTCCCACCGCAAAGCCCTCAAAGCCATGCTCCTCCAGACTTCCTATGATATTTTCAACATTCTTAGGTAAATCAATTATCATCCTTAATATGCTTTTCCCCAATATACCATCTTCTTTGCCTTCTTGCCGCAGCAAACACATACATCGCTTATCTGCTCCTGTGCCTCAGGCATACATCTTGAGGTGGCACCTGCCACTTCCTTAATCTTATCCTCACAGGCTCTGTCACCGCACCACATAGCCTTTATAAATCCCGGCTTATTGTCTGCAATATCCTTGAACTCTTCCATAGTTCTTGCTTCATAGGTATGTGCGTCTCTATGTGCAAGTGCGGTCTCATACATATTTGTCTGAATATTTTCAAGGCATTCCTTAGCGTCACTTTCCACATTGTCAAGTGAAACAAAGCTCTTCTCTCCTGTATCTCTTCTGACAAATACGCATTGGTTGTTCTCGATATCCTTAGGTCCGATTTCAATTCTTAAAGGAATACCTCTCATCTCGGACTCTGCAAACTTAAATCCCGGACTCTTCTCACTGTCATCAAGCTTTACTCTTATACCTGCCGCCTTCAATCTGTCATAAAGAGCGTTTGCCGCATCAAGTACGCCTTCTTTATGTGCCGCTACAGGTATAATATTTACCTGCACAGGTGCAATATGAGGAGGCAACTTAAGTCCTGAATTGTCACCATGTACCATGATTACGGCACCTATTATTCTGGTGGTCATACCGAATGATGTCTCAAATACAGGCTTAATCTGATTGTCCTTGTCTGTAAATGTTACATTAAAAGCCTTTGCAAAGCCGTCACCGAAGTAGTGGCTTGTACCTGACTGCAATGCCTTACCGTCATGCATCAGCGCTTCTATTGTATAAGTAGCTTCAGCACCTGCAAACTTTTCCTTATCTGTCTTTATACCTCTTATAACAGGTATTGCAAGGTCTTTTTCAAAGAAGTCCGCATATACTTCAAGCATCTGTACGGTTCTGTCATGTGCTTCTTTTGCGGTAGCGTGAACGGTATGTCCTTCCTGCCATAAGAACTCTCTGGAACGAAGGAAAGGTCTTGTAGTCTTTTCCCATCTTACTACGGAGCACCACTGGTTCAAAAGTTGCGGAAGATCTCTGTAACTTTTTACAACTCTGGAGTAGTAGTCACAAAACAGAGTCTCTGAAGTAGGTCTGACACAGAGTCTTTCGTCAAGCTTCTCCATTCCGCCATATGTTACCCAAGCCACCTCAGGTGCAAATCCTTCCACATGGTCGGCCTCTTTTTGCAATAAACTCTCAGGGATAAACATAGGCAGGTAGCAGTTTTCAATGCCTGTCTCTTTAAATCTTCTGTCTATCTCGTTTTTCATATTCTCCCATATAGCATATCCGGCAGGTCTTATTACAAGGCAACCCTTTACACTGGTATAGTCCACCAACTCCGCCTTAAGTACAATATCCGTATACCACTGGGCAAAATCGACGTCCATGGAAGTAATCTCTTCTACAAGCTTCTTTTCCTTAGCCATTTTTATTTAATCCTCAATATCTTCCTTAATTTCTTTTTTCTTTCTGATTACAAGATCAGATTCGGCGTCATCAATCCTTCTCTTTAGATAAAAGTAAATAATGATGCCTACAATGAATAATATAACAATCAATGCAATCTCAATTATGTTTCTTATTAACATTGCCCCTCGATTTTTCTCTTCTCTTCTTATTTATCCATTTGAATGCATCTATCATAGGCAAAAGCACAATTGCAATCCACCATGTATATGCACCTGCAGCCAAGATTGTAACACCGTCATATCCGTTAAAGCTTCTTGAAGCCTTAGTACTTTCAGTTTGAACCGGTGTGGTATCAACCTTTTTTCCCACTACTTTTGTATTATTCTCATCTTGTTTTTGTGCGACCCTTGTCTCATCGGCGGCAGCACTTTCAGTCACCTTTGACTCATCTGTTTTTTCCGATGTATCAACTTTTGAATCGGGAGCTTTTGTCTCCGTGTTTTCACTTTCCTTTTGTGATACCGTATTTTCGGCTCTTCTTTCACTTATCTTACTCTTTCCGGTGTTACCTTCAGAGTTCTTTTCTATCTTTTTATTGTCGGCATCACTGAGAGTATTCACAGTACTGACTACAGACTGTTGTGTTGACGCTTTACTTTCCGACGGCAGTGTTTTATCACTCAAAGTTTTAGCATCACCGTTATTATTTGCTGATTCAACATTCCTTTTTTTCTTTGAACTGCCGTGATGTTTATTATTTTCAAACTTTGTGGAATTATCCGTAGGCCTTGACGGCTGTGATTCCTCCGGTAATGACGGTCCGGGCTGTGAAGGCTCAGGTTGTGGCGGTACTACAGGTAAAACCGGCGTCGGCATAAGTCTTTGAATACTTTCAAACTCAACATGAAAAACTCCGTCATCAGATGTGTATCCTCTTTTTCTCAGTCCGTCTTCAGTATATGTAGGTTCCTTTACAATCACCCACTCGCCATGTGTATCGTCTGCTGTCCTGGGTATCTCATTACCGCCTGTTGTATTATCATGTGCAGCGTTGCTGCCTGTATGTACATCCGCTCCGACATAATAGTTATTAGTTCCAAGCGGTGACGCATCGGCAATTACACCGTTTATCGCTATAAACGCCGTTGCAAGAGCCAACGCCCCCATCGCTTTATATTGTTTTTTCATTCTATCACCCTACTGCATTTTCTTTCATTGCCTCTTTCAATCCGCCGTAATACTTTCTTCCAACCGGAATCTCCTTGTGATCTATCAGTGTAAGTCCGTCATAAGCGAATGTCTTTATATACTGCAATGCTACTAAAAATGATCTGTGCACTCGTATAAAACCTTTTGTAAACAACAAGTTCTCCAGCTTTCCTATGGTGGAAATAAACTCAAAACTTTTGCTTCCATAGTACACGGTTATTATTTTTCCTCTAACTTCAAAATATTTTATATCGTTGATTGCGATATTCCTATACTCACCTATACCTGTAAAGAGCATATACTCTTTTGACTTTTCGGATGCCGTCTCAAAAACATCCTTTATTATCTTTACAGTCTTGGTGCTTTCAGTCTCACCCTTCACAATATAATTAAAAGCTCTTACATCAAATGCTCTCAATATATGTTCCTTTGAGACTGTAGTAAACACTATTTCGCCGATATATCCTTTAGAACGAAGTTTTGATGCTGCCTCCATACCGTCAGGTCCCGGCATATTTATATCCAAAAACATAACATCAATAAGTTCCAACTTATCTTCCAGTTCAAACAGCATCTGCTTGGCGGTTTCAAAAACCTCAAACTCCGCATCATAGCCTTCAGACTTTGATATATGTGTGGCGATTTCTAACAAATTGTTTCGTTCTATTGGATTATCATCACATATCACTACTCTCATAATCCAAAACCTTATATCTTATTTATTTTTTACCTTTTCCAAGAAGTTGTTGATTCTGTTTGTAGGTGTCAACAGGCCGCTTATAGTGGAATCATGGTTCAGATTGTCAATAATAAGCGCTACATACTTGCTCATCTCAATACTGTGATAATAAGGTCTGCTCAAAAGGTCCGGTGACTGATATACCAGGTTGGTTGTAAATATACCGTCTATAATACCGTCCTCATAGTACTGGTCAAATCTTGCAAATCCGTTTGTAAAGAGTCCGAATGTGGCACATACAAAAACTCTTCTTGCTTTTCTCTTTTTGAGTTCCTTTGCCACTTCCTGTACGCTCTCTCCTGATGATATCATATCGTCAATTATTACAAGGTCCTTGCCCTCTACATCTGCACCCAAAAACTCATGTGCGATAATCGGATTTCTGCCGTCTACAACCTTGGTGTAGTCTCTTCTCTTATAGAACATACCCACATCCAGCTTAAGCATATTTGCAAAGTAGATGGCTCTTCTCATACCGCCCTCATCAGGTGAAATAATCATCATATGTTCTGAATCCACCTGAAGGTCAGGGAAATTTTTTAAAAGTCCCTTTGTATACTGATATATAGGCTGAACGGTCTCAAATCCCTTAAGAGGAATTGCATTTTGTACTCTCGGGTCGTGTGCATCAAATGTTATGATGTTTTCTACGCCCATATTTGTCAGCTCCTGCAGTGCCAATGCACAGTCAAGTGATTCTCTGCCTGTCTTTTTATGCTGACGACTTTCATATAAGAAAGGCATTATTACATTTATTCTTCTTGCCTTTCCGGCTATTGCCGCAATGATTCTCTTCAAATCCTGAAAATGGTCGTCAGGTGACATATGATTTATCCTTCCTGAAAGTGAGTATGTCATAGAATAATTACATACATCTACAAGCAAATATAAATCGTCGCCTCTTACAGACTCCTCAATAGTTCCCTTCGCCTCACCCGAGCCGAATCTTGATATGCTTGATTTTATAATATAGTTGTCCTTTTCGTACTCAGAGAATAAAAGTGTACCCTTATGCTCACTTTTTCTCTCCTTACGCCATTCAACCAGGTAATTATTTACTTTTTTTGTGAACTCCTCCATACCCTTAAGCGGTATAAGCCCAAGCGGACCTACAGGAACAGTATCTATTTTTTTATCTTCGTATAGCATTTTTCCTCCATCATAACCTTGCTCTAATATCATTTCCGTACAACCTGATATAGATGAAACTTTTCCTTATACGGGATGTAACTCTCTCACTATAGGTGTCTCTCATCTTGTCAAGACTTAAGTTTGTCGATATTATAGTAGATTTTTCGGTGTTAATCCTACGGTTTATTATATGGAAAAATTCACTGGTTGTAAAGTGATTGAAAAGTTCCGAGCCCAAATCGTCAATTATCAGCATATCACATTCATAAACTTCCTTTACAAGCAGCAAATACTTCTGTTCTTCACTTTTTTCTATATTTACCTTTACCAAGGTCTCAAACAGCTCTTTGGCACTCAGATAAATAACCGAATAGTATCTGTCAAGCAGTACTTTTGCTATGCAGTTACTCAGATAAGTCTTTCCGACTCCCGTACTTCCGCTAAATACAATACTTCTTCTGTCATTTTCACCCTGTTTGTTTGAAAATACTTCATTCTTTGTTCTGTCAGCGTTAAAATATTTATCCGTAAACGCTTCACAGAATTTTTTTACTCCGTCCATATACTTGGCATTTGTAATATTTTGTGAAGGCAAAAGATACTTATCATCGTAGTACTTAAACGAAAAGTTGTCGAAATTTTCTTTACTCACTATATGTTCCAAGTTCGATTGCGCATATAAAAGCTTTCTTATCTTTGCCTGCAGGCAGTGACATTTCTTACCCTCTATATAGCCCGTATCCTTACAGTCGTTGCAATCGTACTCCATCTCCATATAGTCTACAGGGAAACCGGCTTCTTTTAAAAGTATCTCTTTTCTTTTTTTAATATCATCAATATCTTTTTTAAGATTGATACTTGAAAAACCTCCGGACTTTAAGCTTTCTTTATACCTTGATACCGCAAGGCTGCCGGTTGAAGAATTGAGTTCTTTCATCTTGGGTATCTTTTCATATACCTCCTCTATTCTTCTGACCTGTGCAGCCCTGTTGTTTGCTCTTATGTTTTCATATTCTCTCATTATTGCATTATATGAGGAATTGTCTATAGCCATATATCTCCTTTACGCCTACACTACAGCTTGTTCAGCTCATTCATAAACTTATCCTGCATATCGGAGTCTATATTGTCATTTCTTTGTTCAAAGTTGTTGAACTTGGATGTGGAAGCTCCTCCTGCCGGTCTGTTTGTACTCTTTACTTTCTCGCCATGCTTCTCATCAAGTGCCTTTATATCGGCAAGTGTGCGAACATTCTCCTTATACCATCTGGTAAGTATACCGTCCGCATAGGTAAAGCTCTGTGAGGAAGTATTAAGTACGGTTCTGCTGATAGCTTCCACCACTATTTCAGGGCTGAAGCAGTACTCATCAAACCACTTCTTTACAAACCTTGACTCTACAGGTGCCAAAACTCTGTCATAAATTCCGAACGCCTTAAGCACCGCTCTGTTCTCGTTATAGAACTTTACATTGTCCTCTTTGGCTTCCTCCACTGTGGTAATTCCCTTCTCGTGTAAAGAAAGTGCTATCTTTTCAATATAGCTGATATTCTTCTTTCCCTTTTGTACGGAAATCTCCGCTATATATTCCAAAAGATCCTTTGACATTCCGATAACATCATAAAGATAAGCAAGCTTCTCGGTATCTGTAGGTGTAAAGATCTTCTCCGTATATGTCTGTACACAAAAAACCAGCTCCTGAAAGTCCTCATCACTTCTTAACTTCGTCAAATCCACAAGACTTCTGTCAGGAAGCTTAGGAGGCTCAGGTTTAGGAGGTTCAGGCTTAGGTTCTTCTTTTTCTTCGACTCTTTCCTCTGTTTGTATCTCCTCTAAAGCCTCTGACTCATTCTTTGTTATGTCCGACTCACTTTCACCTTCCTGCGTACTTTCATCTGCCTCTTTATTTATCTGCCTTCTTTTATAGATTTCATTTGCGGCGTTTAAGATACGCCTTGCCTCTTCAAGTTCTTCTTTAGAAGGAAGGTTCTTTGTAAGAAGAATCTCTTCAAAGTCGTCTTCCTTGCCGAGCTTTGCGATATTTTCTTCCCTCTCAATCAGTATACCGATTTTACACCAATACGCTATCGCTCTTTCAACATCTTTTATGGTAAGTTCAAGGGCGTCAGCTATGATCTCGGGATTTATCAATCTGTCAGCATTTCTCAGCATAAAAAGATACACTTTTATATAATCGCCGTTTGCCTTTAGCATATATTTATCTATAAATTCTGACGGCAAACTTACAATACTTGTTATGTCCGCCTTTAAAAAATCGTACTTCATAGCTCTCCCTTTGTTTTAAATCTATAACTTTATAAATTATTTTCCAAGTAAAAACTCGCCCACTCTTAAGATATCTCCGGCACCCATGGTGATAAGCAAATCACCCTTTTTAAGCTCCTCCAAAAGATAATTTTCTATCTCATCAAAAGTCTCAAAACTTGTAGCATTTCCGCCGAGTTCATTTATCCTCTTTGAGAGAAGATTTGAACTCATACCGAGATTGTCCGTCTCTCTGGCAGGATAAATCTTTGCGATTATTACCTCATCCACATTCTTTAATACATTTGCAAAGTCGTCAAAGAATGCCTTTGTTCTGGTATATGTATGCGGCTGGAATACCACAACAAGTCTGTCATGAGGATATCTCTTTGCAATATTCAATGTGGCCGATATTTCACTTGGGTGATGTGCATAGTCGTCAACTATTGTGATTCCGTCAAGCTTTCCCTTGACCTCAAATCTTCTGTCCACACCCTTAAACTCCAAAAGTCCTTTTCTTATATCTTCGATACTTACTCCAAGTTCAAAGGCAACACAAATAGCCGCCAGGGCATTATATATATTGTGGTTTCCTCCTACACAAAGCTTTACATCCTCATATGTTTCTTCTTTATGTACAAGGTCAAATGTAGGATATCCCAAAGCGTCGTATCTTATATTTGTTGCATAGCAGTCACTGTTTTCGGTTCCGTATCTTACTACATTGCCCTCAAACCCATGTGTAATTTCTCTGTTGTTTTTAATCTTGTCATTTATTATTATACAACCCTCAGGACTTGTATTTTTTACGAAATTCTTAAAAGAGTTCCTGATATCGTCCAAATCCTTAAAGAAATCGAGGTGATCCTCTTCTATATTTAATATAACACCTACTGTAGGATATAACTCAAGGAAACTGTTTGTATATTCACAGGCCTCCGTAACAAACGTGTCACCCTTACCTATATAAATATTTCCCTTTATCTTCTTTACAATGCCGCCTACAGAGATGGTAGGGTCAAGTTTTGTATCAAGTAATATATATGACAACATAGAGGTTGTGGTGGTCTTTCCATGTGTACCGCTTACTGCTATGCTCTCTTTAAACTTTGACATTACATAGCCGAGAAGCTCTGCTCTGGTCATCATCTTTATATTCTTTTCTTTAGCCGCAATAAACTCAGGGTTGTCTTTATGTATGGCAGCCGTATATACAAACAAGTCTATATCATCGCCGATATTCTCTCTTTTTTGTCCTACTAATATTTTTACGCCTCTGTCTTCAAGATCCTTTGTCCTGTTGTTTGCCTTTGTATCGGAGCCGCTCACTTCAAAGCCCTTTTCCAATAGTACTCTTGCAAGTCCGCTCATACTTATACCGCCGATACCGCAAAAATATATATGCTTTATATCATCAAATCTAATTTCTTTCAAAATCATGCCTCCCGGGTTTATCTTATTTTCTTGTTTTCTTCTTTTTCACACTGTAACCGAAAGTACCGAGTACCTTTGACAGCCCTATGTATTCTCCATGATTATATACTACCATGTCGGCTTTTGTCAGGTCAAATTTGTTTTTTTCATCCATATATTTTCCGTCCACATTCACAGCAACCACTTTTGCTATAAACATATGATGTGAACCGAGCTCCAAGATGTTTTCCACCTTACACTCTATACATACGGGACTTTCCTTAACAGACGGAGCAGCTACCACTTTTGATGGCAACTGCTCTATCTTCATAACCTTCCATTTATCAATATCTCTACCTGATTTTACGCCACATTCATCTGCCGTCTTTGCCAACTTTTCATTTGTGAGATTGATGACAAACTCACGTGACTTTTTTATTATATCATACGAATATCTGCTTGGTCTAAGAGAAATATACACCATAGGCGGATTTGTACATATGGTACCTGTCCAAGCCACTGTGACAATATCACTTCTTTCACCGTCGCCACAACTTACCATTACCACCGGCACCGGATACAACATATTTCCCGGTTTAAAATCAATTCTCATTATTCTTAAAATATCTCTTCTTATTTTTTCTTTGATTGTTATCTGTTTTTTTATTGTTTTTTTGTAATGCAGAGTTCTTGGCAAATCTTTCCTTTTTTGATACATCCTTTGAAAGTTTCTCATTTGCCGTCTTTTCTTTAGATTTATCTTTATTTAATCTGCCGCCATTATCTCTTACATTCTTTTCTTTGCCGTTCTTGTTTTTTGGAAACCTTCTACTCTTAAAGTTTCTTTTTTTCTTCGGCTTTTCACCCAAAATCTCACAGATTTCATCAATGGTCTTTGACAAAGTTTTTTTCATCTCGTTGACTGTGATATCCGCATACTTTGCATAAAGCGGTGTTCTCTCAAGGTAGAGGTCTTTTAAAGTCTGGCCTTCTTTTAAAGTGATTCCTCTTTCCCTCAAATCTCCGAGTCTTGACTTTATAGCGGTATATGAAAGTTCCAAGTATATCACAACACTGATTTCTTTCAGATGTTTCATGGCCTTCTCGCCGTATACCACACTGCCTCCCGGGGATATGATACTGTCCGTCACATCAAGTGAAGCATTGACCTCATCTTCTATTTCTCTGAAGCCGTCATCACCATGCTCCTCTATAAGCTCCTTTAAAAGTTTACCGTACTTTTCCTGAATCACTATATCTGTATCTACAAACTTTTTTCCAAGTCTCTTAGCCAAAACCACTCCGACAGAAGATTTACCTGATGCAGGCATACCGATCAATGTAATATTAGTCTTTCTTCCCATATCTCTCCTACATCTGTATTCCCACTACAAGACTCGGTACAAGCTGTTTCTTTCTTGATACCACCGATGTAAGTTCTATAACCCCCGCATCGCTGACATCATAACTTCCCTCTTCCAGTCTGAACGCCTTCATTACAAGTGACATAGCACCCTGACCTACACATATAAGTCTTGTAGACTGCTCCAATATATTGGTCAACATAAAGAACATCATATCTTCTTCGCTGTTTTCGTGAAGCTTTATAAGGAAAGGCATCAGTCTGCTTTCTATCTCACTTAACTCTTCTTCATTAAGCGAGCTTATCTGACCTATTCCTATAGTACTCTTTCCAAGTGCAAATGTCTTATAGTCCTGATGGAAAATCTGTTCGTCAGTCTTTCCCTTTAAGTTGCTTGCCGATGCAAACATCTGATTTGCATACTTTTCTATATCTATACCTGCAATCTTTGCAAGTGCAAGTCCTGCCGCCTTGTCAACGGCCGTACAGGTAGGCGATCTGAAAAGCAATGTATCTGAAATGATTGCGGAGCACATAAGACCGGCTATATTCGGCGGTATCTCAACTCCTTTTTCCTGATACATCTGATAGATAATTGTAGATGTACAACCAAGCGGCTGATTTCTGAAATAAACAGGTCCGATAGTCTCTATGGTGCCCAGTCTGTGGTGATCGATAATCTCAAGCACATTTGCATGCTCGATTCCGTCCACCGCCTGACTTCTTTCATTGTGATCAACCATTATAACTCTCTTACCCTTGGCTCCAAGTAAGTTTCTTCTTGAAAACATACCCAGATACTTTCCGTGCTTATCAAGAACAGGGAAGTCTCTGTGTCTTACATTTGCCATTACATCCCTTACATCATCCAGATAATCCTCATTTTCAAATGTAATAAGATTTTCAGTCTTCATAAAGTAGTTTATCGGCATGGACTGATTGATAAGTCTTGCAACGGTAAAACTGTCATATGCTGTTGTAATAACTGTGGTACCATGGTCTTTTGCAATCTTTTGAATAGTCTTTGAAGCACCTGCACCTTCACATACTATTATACAGGCCGCTCCCATCTCAATAGCACAAAGCTGCATCTCATATCTGTTACCCAGTATTACAAGGTCGTCCTTTTCGATATAAAACTCCATCATATCGGGATTTGCGGCTGCCACTACCACCTTGCCTTCATTAAAGTATGCTTCTTTATCTCCAACTACCAAAGTGCCGTCCAAAGTCTCAATGATATTTGAATATCTGGTATTTGCTTTTGCAAGTATTCTGCTGTCATAGATATTCATATATGAGTTTGCAATATCACTTACCGATATTATTCCCTCAAGGTCACCGTCCTCATTTACTGCAGGCAAGGTCACAACATCAAGTTCCTGCATCAGTGACCATGCCTTTTTAAATGAAATATTCTTATCAACACCCTTTGTATGCTTTATATCAATATCCTTTATCTGGGTCTTGACACTCTCAGTAAGCTTAGGCGGTTTAACCTTGAAATAATTCAATACAAATTTGGTTTCCTCATTGATTTCTCCGGCACGCCTTGGTGAAAATTCCCCCTCTTCAGTTTTTGACTTTAGATCGGCATAACTGATAGCCGCACAAATTGAATCTGTGTCCGGGTTTTTATGACCCAATATCAATGTTCTAAGCTTTGACATAATTTCCTCTTAACTAAATATTTTTTCAGGGTATACTCCCTTGTCCACTAAGGCTCTTATTGAATTTACAACAAGCTCCTTGTCTTCTTTATAGGTTACTCCGAACCACTTATCGTGGCTCTTTAATACCTCCACACTCGCCTTTCCGGATTTAATTGCTTCATCTATTACTGAAGGCAGGAGGTATTCGCTTTTTAACTCATTTGTCATACTCTTTAAAAACTTCGGAAAGCCTTCTTCAAGAATATCCAAGAATTTCGGTGTAAGCCCCCACATATTCATTGAAACAATATCGTTCAAATCCACATCTCTTTTTTGCTTATTTTCATCCACAGCACTCAAAACGCCGTCCTTTAACTCTATATCAAAGGTTTCCGTCACATCTACAAGCTTGTTGTCCGCATCAGCCTTACAAACTCCTCTTGTGACTCCTCCGTTATCTGAGAGAGTGTTCTTTAAAACAAACCCTGCCATACAAAGGTCAAGCTTCTCACCGTTTTCCTTCATATGATTCTTCATATAGTCATACACTACCTTAAAGCCCTCTTTGCCGTAGTAATCATCCGCATTTATCACTATAAAAGGCTCATTTACAAGTCCCTTTACAGATAACAGTGCCTGTCCCGTACCCCACGGCTTAGTCCTGTCTTTCGGACAGGTGAAGCCTTCCGGCAAGTCGTCAAGCTCTTGGAAAGCGTAGTCCACATCTATATATTTTTTTATTCTGTCTCCGATAATCTCTTTAAAATCTTTTTCAAGATCATGGCGTATAATGAAAACCACCTTGTTAAATCCCGCTTCTTTTGCGTCATATATTGAATAGTCCATTATAATCTCGCCGCCCGGCCCTACAGGTGCCAGCTGTTTTATGCCGCCTCCAAATCTTGAACCGATACCTGCCGCCATAACCACTAATGTTGCGTCCATGTTTTACTCCTCTGATGAATAGTTAGGTGCCTCTTTTGTTATATGTATATCATGCGGATGACTCTCTCTTAAAGATGCCGCACTTATCTTTATAAACTGTGCGCTCTCCTGCAATGTAACGATATCCTTTGCACCGCAGTAGCCCATACCTGAACGAAGACCGCCAAGAAGCTGGAATACCGTATCTTCCACAAGCCCCTTATATGCAACTCTACCTTCTACACCCTCAGGCACAAGCTTCTTCGCGTCGGTCTGGAAATATCTGTCCTTGCTGCCCTTTTCCATAGCCGCAAGTGAACCCATACCGCGATAAACCTTATACTTTCTGCCCTGATAAAGTTCAAAATCTCCCGGAGACTCGTCACATCCTGCAAACAGTGAACCCATCATACATACATTTCCGCCTGCCGCAAGCGCTTTTGTAATATCTCCCGAAAACTTGATTCCGCCGTCCGCAATAATAGGAACACCGTATTCCTTGGCTACGGCGTAGCAGTTCATTATTGCACTTATCTGCGGCACACCTATACCTGCCACAACTCTGGTGGTACATATTGAACCCGGTCCTATACCGACCTTAACACAATCGGCACCTGCCTCTATAAGAGCCTTTGTGGCCTCACCTGTAGCCACATTTCCCGCTATGACCTGAAGAGTAGGATATTTTTCTTTGATTTTCTTAACACAATCTATTACATTCTTTGAATGTCCGTGTGCCGAGTCAAGTACCACAACATCCACCTTTGCCGCTACAAGCGCATCACATCTGTCAAGCACATTTGCAGTGATTCCAAGTGCAGCACCGCAAAGCAGTCGGCCTTGCGAATCCTTTGCGGAATTCGGATACTTTATCTGCTTTTCAATATCCTTTATGGTAATAAGTCCCTTAAGGTTTCCGTCTTTATCGACTATCGGAAGCTTTTCCACTCTGGCCTTTGCCAAAATCTTCTTGGCTTCCTCCAATGTAGTTCCCTCAAGTGCCGTAACCAAATGTTCCTTAGTCATACACTCCGATATCTTCTTTGTATAATCTTCCTCAAACTTTAAATCTCTGTTGGTAATTATACCTACCAATTTCTTTCCTTCGGTTATCGGAACTCCTGAAATTCTGTATCTGGCCATAAGTTCATTGGCATCAAAAAGAGTATGCTTTGGCGAGAGATAAAAAGGATCTGTAATAACGCCGTTTTCCGAACGCTTTACTTTATCCACCTCACCTGCCTGTTCCTCAATACTCATATTTTTATGGATTATTCCGATACCGCCCTGTCTGGCCATGGCTATTGCCATTCTATGTTCTGTAACTGTATCCATTCCTGCACTCATCAAAGGAATATTTAATTTAATATTCTTTGTTAAATATGTAGAAATATCGATCTGATTTCCTATAACTTCCGAATATGCCGGTTGCAATAATACATCATCAAATGTGATGCCTTCCCCTATGATTCTTGCCACTGCTTTTTCTCCTTTTTCGGATACAATAGTACCGGTCTTTAGTGATACTTAAAAGACCGAAAGTACTAATAAACAATATTTATTTTTCTCATTAGTCTAACAAATACAAACTATACTGTCAATCTTTAGAGTCTATACTCATTCCGATATCATTTCTCATATATTTGTTCTCAAACTCTACTAACTTTGTTGCCTCATAGGCCTTATCTCTTGCCTCTTTTAAAGTAGGAGCCGTTGCCGTAACGCCTAGAACCCTGCCTCCGTTTGTAAGCACATCACCGTTTACTTTTTTTGTACCTGCGTGAAATGCAAATATATCAGTCTTTCCTTCAAAGTTTTCAAGTCCCGTTATTTTCTTGCCCTTTTCATACTTAAGCGGATAACCGTCACTTGCAAGTACTACACAGACTGCCGCATTGTCCTCAAACTTAAGATCAATCTTATCAAGACATCCGTCAATACATACCTCAAATACATCTATAATGTCGTTTTCCATCCTAGGAAGCACTACCTGAGTCTCAGGGTCTCCGAATCTGGCATTGTACTCAAGCACCTTTACACCGCTCTTTGTAAGCATCAGTCCGTAGAAGATAATTCCTTTAAACTCTCTGCCCTCTGCTCTCATAGCATCCACAGTCTTTTGATAGATATGTTCCTTACAGTATCTGTCCACCTCCTCGGTATAGAAAGGACTTGGGCTGAAGGTTCCCATTCCGCCTGTATTAAGTCCCTCGTCGCCATCCTTTGCTCTCTTGTGGTCCTGTGCCGAAGTCATAAGGGCATAGTGAGTACCGTCTACAAATGAAAGTACACTCACCTCTCTGCCCTGTAAGAACTCTTCTATAACTATAGTATTTCCGGCATCACCGAAACTCTTATCAATCATAAGCTCTTCGATACCGGATTTTGCTTCTTCAAAAGTTTTACAAATCAGCACTCCCTTACCCAGAGCAAGTCCGTCAGCCTTTAAAACTATAGGATAATTTGCCGTTTCCAAATATTTAATTGCTTTTTGCGGATCGTTAAAGTTTTCATATGCCGCTGTAGGTATACCGTATTTTTTCATAAGGTCTTTTGAAAACGCCTTTGAACCCTCCAATATGGCGGCATTCTTTCTCGGACCGAATACCCTAAGTCCCTCAGCTTCAAACCTGTCGACTATACCGCCTACAAGCGGGTCGTCCATACCTACTACGGTCAAATCAATCTTTTCTTTCTTTGCAAAGTCGGCAAGTGAGTCAAAGTCCATAACTGATATTGCGACATTTGTTGCAATTTCTTCCGTGCCTGCATTTCCCGGTGCCACATAGATTTTATGATTTTTCTTACTCTGTGCCAATTTCTTTACGATAGCGTGTTCCCTTCCGCCGCCGCCTACAACCAATATCTTCATAAAACTTCTCCATTTGCAATCATTTCAACAGCTTTCGGTAAAATAATCCACTCCGCCTCTTCCATCACTCGTCTTTGTAAGGTTTTCGCATCATCACCCGGCAATACATTTACCGCCTTTTGAATTATTATCTTACCCGTGTCTATTCCGGCATCTACAAAATGCACTGTGGCACCTGTTACCTTAACACCTCTTTTTAATGCAGCCTCATGTACCTTAAGTCCGTAGTAGCCCTTACCGCAAAAGCTCGGTATCAGTGAAGGATGTATATTGATTATCTTATTTTCAAATGCATCCACTATATCTTTTGAGATATTTACCAAAAATCCTGCCAGTACTATAAGGTCGGGATTCAGACTTTTAAGTTCATCAAGCAGTGCCTTATTAAAATCATCCCTGTTTGAAAAGCTCTTCGGCGATATACATTTACTCTCTATCCCTGCACTCTTTGCTCTTTCAAGCGCATAGGCATCGGCATTGTTTGAGATAACCGACTTTATTCTTACATTTTTTATACTGCCGTCTTCTATTGCCTTTATAATGGCGGCAAGATTGGTGCCGCCACCTGAAACTAAACATACGATATCAAACATAGACTCTCCTATATAAGCTCTACACCCTTTGTTCCTTTATCAATATATCCTATTTCAAAGGCTTTCTCTCCGGCCTTATTTATTGCATCCAAAGTTTTTTCAACATCACCTTTATCTACCGCTATCACCATACCGAGTCCCATATTGAAGGTATTGTACATCATCTCTTCACTTATATTTCCCTTTTTTGCCATAAGTTTGAATATGGCAGGTACTTCATAAGAATCTTTTTTCACTACCGCTCTTTTTTCTTCCGTCAACATTCTCGGAATATTCTCATAGAATCCGCCGCCTGTGATATGTGAGCAGGCCTTTATCTTTACACCCGATTCTCTTACAGACTTTAATGCCTTAACATAGATTTTTGTAGGAGCCAAAAGTGCCTCTCCCAAAGTCTTATCAAGTTCTTTGTAGTAGGTATCAAGTGATTGTCTTGTCATATCGAAGACCTTTCTTACCAAAGAAAAGCCGTTTGAATGCACTCCGCTTGAGGCAATACCGATAAGTGCATCTCCCTCCTTCAAGTCCTTACCGTCTATAAGGTCACATTTATCGGCCACTCCTACGCAAAAGCCTGCAAGGTCATATTCATCCACAGGATAAAATCCCGGCATCTCTGCAGTCTCACCGCCTATCAATGCGGCACCTGACTGTACACAGCCGTCTGCAACTCCTTTTACAATGGTAGCTATCTTTTGCGGTTCATTCTTACCGCAGGCTATATAATCAAGGAAGAATAAAGGCTCACCGCCTGCACAGGCCACATCATTTACACACATAGCCACACAGTCAATACCTATAGTGTCATGCTTATCCATAAGAAAAGCCAGCTTAAGCTTGGTACCTACTCCGTCGGTTCCTGAAAGAAGCACAGGTTCTTCCATATCCTTAATCTTACTAAGTGAAAACGCACCTGAAAAACCTCCAAGCCCTCCAAGGACTTCGGCTCTCATAGTCGACTTCACATGCTCCTTCATCAACTCTACAGCCTTATAACCTGCTTCGATATCCACACCGGCACTCTTGTAATCCATATTACCTCCAATATACAAAACAAAAACTTACAAAGAAACAACTGCTATATAAAGTTTAGCCCTTCAAAAAAGCATCCACTCCAACACTCTTTAACTTACCGTCCTTAGCCTCAACTTCTTTTGCCATCTCATCACTGAATTTTTCAAGCTTCTCAAAAAGCTCATTATCATTAAGAGCAAGCATCTTTGTTGCAAGTATTCCCGCATTTTTCGCTCCGTTGATTGCCACGGTTGCCACAGGTATACCTCCCGGCATCTGCACTATTGAGTAAAGTGAGTCCACTCCGCCAAGGTCCGATGTCTTTATAGGTACTCCTATTACAGGAAGCGGTGTAAGTGCCGCGCACATTCCCGGAAGATGTGCAGCCTTTCCGGCTCCTGCAATCACCACCTTGATACCTCTGTTTCTCAGCTCTCTTGCCCATTTAAAGAATATATCGGGTTCACGGTGTGCGGATATTATATTGTACTCATACTCTATCCCCATCTTTGTAAGGAAATCTCCTGCAGCTCTCATTGTCGACAAATCGGAATCACTGCCCATCACTATTGCTACTTTGCTCATAGTTCCTCCTTTATTCATTCAATATTTCACTACCTTCAAGCACAAACTTTCCGTCTCTTATAATATATGTGTGAGAGCCTTCAGGCTCGTTGGTATATATATCTCCCAGCTCTGCAAGAGGGATTGTTATATCGGTGTGGCAGTTAAAGTATGCCTTTTTGATGTCGGTCTTTCTTCTTATAGAGCATTCATTGTCTCTTGCCGTTATCGCCTTGCCGTCAGGATTGTATGTGATATTGTCCTCCTCATGTGAATAGCAGGTATCACCGAAGGCAAAATGCGGGCCCATCTTTTCCGCTATCAAAATAGGCATTTTCTCAAATATGTCATATTTTTTTGCCACATTGTAGGCAACCACATTGGTACCTATAGCAAACTCACCCATCGGAAGACTCTTATGTCCCTTTAAAACAGCATCATCAATTATTCTTTTGTTGTCTTCTTCACTTTCAAAGTTTTCACAGGTATAGTCTTTAATCATTCCGTCCTCAACTTTTATGCAAAGATTCTTAAGGTGGTAACCTGAAAGAAATACATCCTTTACAAAAAGTGTACCCTCAGTACCCTTAAGCACAGGAGATGTGAATACTTCACCCACAGGAATATTTACATCCGCCACACAGTTTTCAAAGTTGGTCTCCTTAGTCGCATCTTTAAGCTCATGCAGTTTTACGGTAAGAGATGTCTTATTTCCCTCACCTCCTACAATACTTACCGTATCCGCCTTATCCAGCGCATCAATTATCTTTTGCTGTGCGTCTTTATACTTTGTAGCATCCAATGTGTTGATTCTTATAATATCATCAAAAATATTTGAATAAATCTTCTCATCTTCTGCAATACTTGGAAGCGGCCATGCTATTATACAAAATGCCGTACCTGAAGTATCTATATACTCATCCTGTAAAAGCATCATTTCATTTCTGTAATTTGTCATCAGATTGTTCTGTTTTTCACCAAATGCATTGGCACATTTTTTCTTTACAGGCAAAAACTCCATCTCGCCGAAGGATTCCATCAAAGCCGGACCGCCATACTTTGACATATTTTCCTTTATTTCTTCAAAGGTCTGCTTGCTCACTTCAAGCTTTCTGTCAAGGTATGCCTTCTTTGTAAAGATATTCATATCAAACTTGTGGTCATACTCAAACTGTCTGTTTACTCCGCCGCTGCATATTCCCCTGTTCTTTACAGGTGATATATCGGAAAGTCTGTACGGCTTTCTTTGCAATACCACTTCAAAGCCCATATCCTCAAAGAAAATAACGGCTTCTTTTACTATTCTTTCAAATCCGATATTGTAAATCAGTGATACAACACTTCTCTTTGATATATCTTTTTGCATTGCAAAAAAACCGTCTCTATAGCCGTCCACAAAAATCTTTGCACACAGTCTGACAGTCTCATTATCAAGTGAATTCAAATATTTTGCTGTATTTATCTCATTTGAGCCTATGTATTCTCCGAATTTGAAAAGATATCTAAGATCCGACAGATCGTCATTCATTATGATATTATAAAAGAACCTGTTAGAAGTGGTGAAACTTTCAATAATCCTCTTTCTTGCAGTTACATCCAGATAATCTGAAGCATACCAATATATAGCATCCGCAATCTCTTTTGCGCTTCCACCTTCCATAGCTATGCCGTAGACTTGTAAGAACAGCTCAAGTATATTTACAAACCCTTCAAGGTCTCCCTCATACACTGTAATAAGTGCGGCTCTCACCTCAAAGCCCAAACTTAATAAAGGAGAAACAAAGTCTTTATCAAACAACTTCTCCAATACATCCGGATTGTATACAGAGCCTGCATAGATATCCTCTCTCAAGTCATAGAAAAGCTCATCCTGCATATCTTTAAGCTCTTCAAAGCTTAAAGCTTCAAACTCACCGTTTTCTTTTTTTCGCCTGACATCATTTACTTTTTCCAAAAATGATGCAAGCTCGGCAAAAAAGTCCTTAAACTTGATATCTTCTTCCGCTCTTATCAAAGATATCCTGTCCATTGCAAGATTTATTCTCTCAACTATTACCCTCTTATCCCAAGAATAAATATCAAAAACCATAGTAAAAATAAAACTCCTCCAATCAATGTTGTAATCACCGAAAGTGATTTTCTGGCCACTCCGTCTTTAAAAGATTTCATAGAGTAATAAAATCCCGCTCCTGCAAATAAAAATGAACAAAGTGCAAAGGCCGACACCTGTGTACTCGGCGCCCCTTGATTTTCTACCACTTTCCTGATTGCAAATACCAAAAGCACTACCGCAACCAAATCCATAAACAGTGCGAACTTTGCATCCTTTGCAAAAGGTCTTCTCATATAGTCGACCATATCACTTCTGCTTGTAGCAAACTTTACCTTATCCTCAGCCGCCAAAAATCTGTCGGAGTCTAAGATATTTTCTTCTCTTCTAAAAGGCGTTCCTATTCTTTTTCTTTTAAAAAATCTCATTCACGTCTCCATATGATAATCTTACACAGCACAAACGCGATATATCCCAAAAATACTCCCAATGTATTTAAAATAATATCGTCCACATCAAAGCTGCCTACATTGGTCAAAAGCTGTATCACCTCAACAACACATGAGAGTAAACAGCCTTCTATCAATGTTTTAAAGAAACCGCATTTTCTTTTGCCTATTATCGGTCTGAAAAATCCGAAAGGCATAAAAGCAAGTATATTGCCGCCTAAGTTCAGCACCGATATCATACCAAGTTTATAAAAATTATCTATATATCTTCTGATTTCAAGAAAAGGTACGGTGTTATATCCATGGGCCTCCACAGCCATTCCTCTTCCGAAGCCCTCGGCAAAGAAGAGAAAATAGCATAGGATTAAAATATACAATGTAAATAACACCTGACCCAAAAATCTAAACTTAGCTTTAAGTTTATTCATATCAAAACTCTATATGATTCTTTCCGACAAGCAGCCTTGCCCCGTTTACAATGGACATTACACCTGTAGCAACACCTACAACTATCATTACCACTCCGATTGCAATACCCGCTCCGCCACAAAATTTCATAAGTTTGTATGTCTTTTCCATATTTTCACCTGTCTTTACTTTACACCGTAAATCTTATAGTAGTCGTCAATAGCCGCCTTCAACTTGTCATCAATGATGACCTTGCCGTTTATCTCTCTGTTATAGAGATACTCGACCACCTCATTCATTGTAACAATAGCTGTGGTCTTCAGACCGTACTTTTCACTTATCTCTACAAGTGCGGACTTCTCACCCTTGCCTCTTTCACATCTGTCAACACTTACTACAAGACCGAGTACATTCACATCTCCCTGTGCCTTTATTATAGGTAGAGTCTCCTCGATAGAAGTTCCGGCTGTGGTAACATCCTCTATTATAACCACTCTGTCTTTATCCTTTATAGGAGAACCGAGCAAAATACCTGTATCTCCATGGTCCTTTACTTCTTTTCTGTTTGAACAATACTTCACATCCACACCCTCATCACTGAGTGCCATAGATGTTGCAACACTGAGAGGAATACCCTTGTATGCAGGTCCGAATAAAACATCAAAGTCGTCTCCGAAAGCACCTCTTATAGCCTTTGCATAGTATTTTCCAAGTCTGCTAAGCTGTGAACCCGTTCTGTAAAACCCTGTATTTACAAAGAAAGGTGTCTTTCTTCCGCTCTTTGTAACAAAGTCTCCAAACTTAAGTACTTCACACTCTATCATAAAGTCAATAAATTCTTTTTTATAATTTTCCATCTCTACTCCGTTTCTTTACTTTACAAGACCTATAATCTCATTTACATCACTGAAGTTATTTTTTTCAAGATATTTTTCTATACCTTTTGCAACATCTATACCTGCATTCGGATTGAAAAAATTCGCCGTTCCGGCACTTACCATAGTTGCACCGGCAAGCAAAAACTCTATGGCGTCCTCAGCTGTAGCTATTCCGCCCATACCTATCACAGGCACTTTCACAGCATTTGCCACCTGATATACCATTCTGAGTGCAACAGGCTTTATCGCAGGTCCTGACATACCTCCGGTTTTATTGGCAATGGCAAAACATCTTTTATTTATATCAATCTTCATTCCTGTGATAGTGTTTATAAGAGAAAGCGCATCCGCTCCTGCATCTTCAGCCGCCTTTGCAATCTCTGTAATATCTGTAACATTCGGTGAAAGCTTCATTATAACAGGCTTTTTTGAATGTGCCTTTATCTGACTTGTAATATCTCTTACACTGTCTACATTTGTACCGAAAGCGATACCTCCATGTGATACATTCGGACAGGAAATATTGATTTCAAGCATATCTACAGCCTCATCCGAGAGTCTTTCCACAGTCTCTATATAGTCTGTAATACTTCTGCCGCAAACATTTACAATTATCTTCGTATCCTTTTGCTTAAGGAATTTCAAATCTCTTTCTATAAAGGTATCCACTCCGGGGTTTTGAAGTCCGATAGCATTTAACATTCCGCCGTAGACTTCAGCAATCCTTGGTGTAGGATTGCCCTCCCAAGGTATATTGGCTACACCCTTTGTGGTGACCGCACCGAGCTTGTTTATATCCACAAGGTCCGCAAATTCTTCACCATGTCCGAAGGTACCGCTGGCAACCGTTACAGGATTTTTAAACTCCACACCTGCAATATTTACTTTTGTACTTATCATAGTTCCACCTCTAAAGCATTGAAAACAGGGCCTTCGGTACAGACTCTTTTATTCTTCACATTGGAGTGAGAATCTACCTCACTTGACTTACAGGTGCAAGCCAGACAGGCACCTATACCGCATGCCATCTTCTCTTCCAATGACAAAAAGCACTCCGTATTATTTTCAGATGCATATTTTTTTATGGCTCTAAGCATCGGAGTAGGTCCGCAGGCAAGTATTCTGTCAGCCTTTATATTGTTCTCTCTTATTGCATCAAGAACATTTCCCTTCGTACCTATACTTCCGTCTTCAGAAGCGATAAAGACCTTGCCGTATTGCTTAAGTTCATCTGCAAGGAATGTATCACTGTCTCTGAAACCGAGTACTATCATCTTCTCACCTTCAAGACTCTTTGCAAGCTCAAGCATAGGCGGTATTCCTATACCTCCGCCTATAAGTATGCTTGACTTTGAATCTGTAGGAAAGCCGTTTCCAAGCGGTCCCAAAACCTTTATATCGTCTCCCGCTTTAAGCTTTGAAAACTCTTTTGTACCGGTATCCTCACCTGTTACTCTGTATACAAGCCTTATAGAATCCTTAGCGACCTCACATATACTTATAGGTCTCGGCAAAAGCTTGGAAGGATTTTTCGTGTAGACATTTACAAACTGTCCCGGAAGGGTGTCATTTGCTATATCTGTCTTTATCCAAACGGAAAAAATATCCTTACTTAATTCATCTTGGGAAATCACTTTCCCATTGTCCATTATCTTTGTCATCTTACTCTCTTTATAATACTCTGTTTATATCTGCTATCATGTCTTTTACAGCCGCTCTTGATGCGTCCGCAAAGTCAAGTGAAGAATACTTTTCCTGCTTGTATGCGGCTATGATTCCTCTTGAAGAGTTTACTATTGCACCGAGTCCGTCTTTATTAAAGCAAGGCTTTAAATCCTCTGCGGTTCCTCCCTGTGCGCCGTATCCCGGTACAAGGAAGAATGTATGAGGCATCTTTTCTCTGAGTATTGCACTCATTTTCGGATATGTTGCACCTACAACCGCACCTACATTTGAGTACTCTCCGTCCATGCTCATAGCACCCCACTCACAAGTCTTGTTTGCAACAAGCTCATAAAGAGGTGTACCTTCTATCAACCTGTCCTGAAACTCTCCGCTTGACGGATTGGATGTCTTTACAAGTACAAAGATACCCTTGTCCTCGCTGTTACACACATCTATAAAAGGTTTTACACCGTCTGTTCCAAGGTACGGATTCACCGTAACAAAATCCGTATCAAATCCCGACACCTTCTCGCCCAAAATCTCACTTACTCCGATATGAGCCTTGGCATAGGCAAGAGAGGTTGAACCTATATCACCTCTTTTTGCATCACCTATTACAATCAGACCCTTACTCTTTGCATACTCAACTGTATTCTTATATGCAATCATTCCGTCTATACCGAACTCCTCATACATGGCTATCTGCGGCTTCACTGCCGGAATAAGGTCATATGTCTTATCTATTATAGCCATATTGAAGTCATAGAAAGCCTCAGCCACAGCCTTTGTGCTTTTTCCGTATTTCTTTATTTTCTCATCTAATATATAATCAGGTATATGTGAAATAAGCGGGTCCAACCCGACACATATAGGGGCATTTGTTTGCTTGATTTTTTCAATAAGTTTTGCAATCATATTTTCTCCTAAAGGCCCTTTCGGGCATAATGTATTTATGAAAGTATAACACATAAACACGCATTATTTCAATAAATGCACTTGGAGTTTGAGATGAATATAATAAAAACAAAGGAACTTACACAATCTTATATAGAAAAGATAAATAATATAGTTAAATCACAGGATGAGGTCAAACATCTTCCTCTCTACTTTGACTTTAGTGACGACAGATGTACTTACTATCTCTGTTTTGAAAATGAGGAGTTAATGTCTGTAATTGCACTCTTTGAGATAGATATAGATACATATGAAGCTATAGCATATACGGATATGTCAAACAGATGCAAGGGATATTTTAAGGCCGCCTATAAGTATCTTTGTAATGACCTTGAAAGAGAATGTGATATCTCATTTATCTGTGAGAGAAACTACTCTCCTGCCGTAAAAACAGCCAAAAGTCTGTCCCTCACATATGAATGTACGGAGACCATGATGGAACTTGACCTTTCTTCATACAATGCCGAACCTGTTTTTGATATTGATATAATTAAAGAAGATGATATTTACTATATATTTCAATCCGATATTGAAATAGGATCGTTTTGCTTTTATACCTTTACATTCAACACCGACGATATATATTTTCACAGCTTCAATATATATGAAGAGTACCAAAACAAAGGGCTTGGCAAACTGTCTATGACTGCAATACTTTATTATTTAAAGAGTCTTGGAAAAACAAAAATACATTTGCAGCTTCTACTTGAAAACACTCCGGCGTATAAGATATATAAAGAACTCGGTTTTATTATCACAAGCGAGATAAGCTACTATAAAAAGATTATCGATTAACAGATTAAAGTATTTTATGCAATTTAATTTTTTTCTATTTATTTGTATTGCAAATTGTTTTTATAAATGCTATTATAGAAAATGTAGTTAGCACAACATAACTACATAAGATATATACTGATAAGAATTTTAATTTTACTCTTGCTTGACCACATTATTCCGCATCTGCATATGTATGCTGCAAAGGCTGAAGGGCGAAAGAGTAAACTTGCAAGAACCGCTATGATGTTGCTTGCCGTGAATCTTCACAATATACCTGAGGGTATGGCTGTAGGTATTGTATATGCGGGATTTTTAAACTGTAACCTCGGTATATCTGCTGGAGCCGCTCTCGCACTCTCTCTTGGTATCGCTATTCAAAACTTCCCTGAGGGTGCCATTATATCAATGCCACTTCATGCAGAAGGAGAAAGTAAAATGAAAGCCTTATTCTACGGTATACTCTCAGGTGCGGTAGAGCCTGTAGCGGCATTTATAATGCTTGGTGCATCCGCATTCTTTATTCCTATTATGCCCTATCTTTTAAGTTTTGCGGCAGGTGCTATGATGTATGTTGTAGTGGAGGAACTTATCCCTGAAATGAGTGAAGGAGAACATTCAAATATAGGAGTTATATTATTTGCCTTCGGATTTACAGTGATGATGGCACTGGATGTGGCGCTGAGCTAAATACAATAAACACTGACTCAACTTCAACTACATTCAACTTTTTCCAATAATAGTATCCACTATGACGGCTATGGCAAAAGCTACGTTGATTAAAATAGTCATAGCCGAGTATTTATCATGGATATATCCACTGTTAGTTATAACTACATTGGTTATAAATATAGCGACCAAAATACCTCTGTATAAAGTATGTCTTTTGTCATCTTTATTCTTAATACTCTGCGTATCATTCACAAAAAAATATGAAAAAAAACCATAAAAGCAAAAAAAATGAAAAAATACTACATTATCAAATACAAATCCTAAAAATCCTAAAAAACCTAACAATCCCAAGAATCCTAAGAATTTTTTAAATCTGTATATTTTTTTATTCTCCAAATTTTCCATCAAAGTTCTCCCTCATTAAATTACATATTTTCTAACCTTTATTTACATAATATTTTATAGCAGCAATTATTGCAGATACACCAAACCATATTCCGAAAACGTAAACTGCGCTTTTACCTATCATACTACCTCCTTTATTCCCAACAAACAACATATACGGTATCAGCTATATTATATCACAAACCGAAAATAAAAACACGGCTATATATTAAAAGTACCTTACTTTTAAATAACCAAAAATTATACTATAATAATAAGATATGATATACCCATTTATTATAGATTGGAGGTTTTATGAAACTTATAGACAATTTAAAACAAAGAAGAACTTACTATAATCTAAACAAAGAACTTCCTGTAGATAATGCAGAAGTTAAAAAACTTATTGAAGAAATTACAGAGCTTGTACCGGATGCCTTTAATATGAAGAGTGCCCGAGTTCTTGTAGTTATGGATGAGAAACAGGATGAGCTTTGGGATAGAATATTTGATACTTTTGAAGGCAAGGTCCCTCGTGAAAAAATCGACGGATTTAAGGCGGCGGCAGGTACAGTACTTTATTTTTATGATGCAGAAGTTGTAGAAGTACTGCAAAAAAAGTTCCCAACATATGCAGATAACTTTCCTGTTTGGGCAAATCAAGCAAACGGTATGTTACAAATAAATATCTGGGCAGGTCTTAGAGAGCTTGGAATCGGCGCAAACTTACAGCACTATAACCCTGTAATTGACAGCCTTGTGCAAGAAATGTTTGAAGTTCCTAAGTCATGGAAGTTAATTGCACAAATGCCTTTTGGCGGAATTGTTACAGAACCCGATCCTAAGGAAAAAGAAAATATCGCTGACAGAGTAAGATTTGTTTAAAACCAAATGAAACTTTACATTTATAAAACGTCCCATAGACTACACTAAGCCTGTGGGATGTTTTATATTATTTTAACAAGTTATCTTGATTTTGCAAAGAATGTCCTATTCTTACTACTACTATCATGTTCTTTCTTTTTTCAACAAAATAATACACTATATAATTTTTAACCGTTATCTTACATATATCATTTCTTTTCAAATATATATTGTTTAATCTTGAACCTATGTTTGGAAATTTACATAAATTTTCCATTTCTTTTTCAAAATGCTGAATAAATGATATTGCAGCATCATTGTTACATAACTCTCTATCAATATATTCAACTATATTATTTAAATCAATTTGTGCACGATTGGTAAGATAATATGAAAAATTATTGTATTCCATATTTATCCTTCAACTCTTTTATTACTTCTTTTCCGCCACTGACTTTCCCATTTGCAAAATCTACAATACCTTCATTAATGAAATCAGCCTCTGCAATTTTGGCAATCTTAGACTCATAGTATTCCATATTCATAACTACCAGCTTTCCATAACCGTTTTTAGTAACAAAAACCGGACCGTTCTGACATTTCTTCTCAATCTGCACAGTATCTTTTAAATCTCTCATAGGTACAATCTGCATAACCTCACCTCCAAATCATGACTAAATTATATATCAAATTTGGTCATAAGTAAATATAATAAAAAAACTGCCATGGACTGAGTCCACGGCAGCATTTTTTAGTTACCCTTCACTTCTTTCCAAAGCTCATTATAAAGATTGTCGCCATCATCTCCTATATACTTATAAACTTCACTGTTTTTAAGCATATCATCTGTCGGGAAGAGCGCCGTATTTTCCTGCAAATCCTTATCAAGTAAATCATATGCAGCCTTGTTAGGTGTAGGATATGTAATATATTCAAAGTTTTTCTTTGCAATCTCAGGTCTGTTTAAGAAATCAATCCACTTCTCGGCATTTTCCTTATTCTTTGCATTCTTCGGAATTACCCATGAATCAATCCATACATTGGTACCCTCTTTAGGTATCACATACTTAAGTTCAAAGTCTCCGCCTGCCTTTGCAACCTCATTTTGAACATAGAGCATCTCACCTGAGTAGATAACTCCGATGGCAGCCTCACCGCCGATCATCTTATCTCTAACCTGGTCCACAACATAAGCCTGAACAAGCGGCTTTTGCTCTATAAGTTTATCCTTTACCTTTTCAAGTTCCGACTTGTCGGTAGTATTCATAGAATATCCAAGCAACTTCTCACCCACCATAAAAGCGTCTCTTACAGAGTCCTGCATAAGGATATTTCCCTGATACTTAGGATTCCAAAGGTCTCCCCAGCTTGTTATATCGTCCTTTACCATGGAAGTGTTATAAAGTATACCGACAGTTCCCCATGTATACGGCACAGAGTACTTATTCTCAGGGTCGAAAGCCTTTGACATCTCCATATATTTAGGGTCAATATTCTTTACATTCGGAACATTGTTAAAGTCAATCTCTGCAAGCATATCATTCTTTATCATCTTTTCAATCATATAGTCTGAAGGACATACCACATCATAGACAACTCCGCCGGCTTCAACTACAGGATACATCTCCTCATTGGTCTCAAACATATCATAGACAACCTTGATGCCGGTTTCTTTTTCAAACTCCTCTATGACACTCTCGTCAATATATTCGCCCCAGTTATATACATATAATTCTCCTGCACTGCCTGCCTTGGCACCTGCATTACTTTTGCCGCATCCTGATAATACCGCCACAGACAGCAGGCTCATCAATGTTATTGTACTTACAAATTTCTTTTTCACGCTTATTTCCTCTTATCTTCTTTTATTTATTTTGTTTTGTGCAATATTTGATACTATAAGTAAAATCAAAACAGTACCGAATATAATGGTAGAGAGTGCATAAAGGCTCGGCTTTATACCCCTTCTTACCTCTGAATATACAAGAGTGGATATAGTATTTATACCTGCACCCTTTGTAAAATGTGTTATTATAAAATCATCAAGTGACATTGTAAAAGCAAGTAAAAATCCCGATATTACTCCGGGGAATATATCCGGGAATACCACTCTAAAGAATGCCGTAAGCGGCGTAGCTCCAAGGTCAAGAGCCGCCTCATATGTAACTCTCTCTGTCTGCTTAAGTTTCGGCATTACAGAAAGCAATACATACGGAATATTAAAAGTTATATGACTTATAAGAATAGTCTTAAATCCTAGGCTGATGCCGAATGCGATAAATCCGAGCATCAAAGAGATACCTGTTACAATATCCGCATTAAGCATCGGAATATTGTTGACCGCCATTACCACAGTCTTAGGTATCTTTCTCATATTGTTGATACCTATTGCCGCTACAGTTCCTATCAGCGTGGCAATAAGTGCCGATAAAAATGCTATCACCAATGTGTTTCTAAAGGCTGACATTATTGTGGCGCTTTTAAAAAGCTCACCATACCAGTCAAAAGTAAATCCGCCCCATCTGTTCCTTGACTTTGAAGTGTTGAAGCTTAAAATCACCAAAGTAGCTATCGGGGCATACAAAAATATCAATACGAATACAAGGTAGATATCACCAAGTACTCTTCTAATCTTTGAAAAAATCAAACGCTCATACCCTCCCCGTCTTTGTCATACTTGGCAATAAACGCCATACTGATAAGTATAAAAATCATCATAACCAGTGAAAGTCCGGAACCCAGATTCCAGTTGCTGCCCTTTGTAAACTCCTGCTCTATTACATTTCCTATCAAAAGCACCTTGCTTCCTCCAAGTATATTGCTGATAACAAATGTTGTCAGTGCAGGTACAAATACCATTGTGATACCGCTGACAATACCGGGAATACTAAGAGGTATTATAACCTTTGTGATTGTCTGCATTGTATTGGCACCGAGGTCTCTGGCGGCATTTATAGTGTTGTCGTCAATCTTTTCAAGTACATTGTATATCGGCAGCACCATAAAAGGCAGATAATTATACACCATACCGAGTACAATGGCGGCAGGTGTATTGATAATATTTAAACTCGGTAGATGCAAAAAGTTTAAAATCGTATTTATAATTCCGTTCTTTTCAAGAAGTGAAAGCCACGCCAAAGTCCTAAGCAAAAAGTTCATCCACATAGGCAAAATAAATATAAATACTATCAGACTTCCTTTATTCAGCTTCTTACCCTTTAGTGTAAGCGCCAAAGGGAATGCCATTACAAGACATATCACAGTGCTTATAACCGAAAGTGCTATTGAAAGCAAAAGTGCCTTAAAGTGGTCTTTTGCAAATATCGCGAGTACATTTGACAGTGTAAAGCTTCCGCTTTTATCTGTCAGTCCGTATATAAAGATAAGTGAGAGAGGTATTATTGTAAAACCTATCATCCACAGAATATATGGGAATGTCAACACTTTTCTGAAGTTTTTATTCATTTACTCCCACAGCCTCCTCATCCTCAGACTCAGGCTTGTTCATTATCTGTATATCAAAAGGATCCACACTGATGCCGACTTCCTTGCCTACCGGGAACATATCTGTAGAATGTACCAGCCACTCATAGCCGTTCGGCGTGGTAACTTCCATCTCATAGTGTACTCCTTTGAATATCAAATGAGTTACTCTGCCTACCAAAGTACCTTTTTCAGGCTCTACAAGATCAATATCCTCAGGTCTTATCACCACATCTACAGGCTTATTGGTGCCGAAGCCCTCATCCACACAGGCAAATTTTGCTCCGAATATATCTACAAGCTTATCCTGTACCATGGTTCCGCCGATTATATTTGATTCTCCTATAAAGTCCGCTACAAAAGCATTTTCAGGCTCATTATATATCTGCTCCGGTGTACCCATCTGCTGAATATATCCCTGATTCATAACCACGATGGTATCGGACATTGTAAGCGCCTCTTCCTGATCATGTGTGACATAGATAAATGTGATGCCAAGCTCATTTTTCAGTCTGATAAGCTCGTACTGCATATCCTGACGCAACTTAAGGTCTAAGGCCCCCAGCGGCTCATCCAGTAAAAGTACCTTCGGTTCATTTACTATGGCTCTTGCTATAGCTATTCTTTGTTGCTGACCTCCTGAGAGTGAATTTATACTTCTTTTCTCAAAGCCGTCAAGGTTTACCAGTTTCAGTGCATACTTTATCTTGTCATCAATATATGCTTTCGGCTTATTCTTTATCTTCAGTCCGAATGCTATATTTTCTGCAATACTCATATGAGGAAATAATGCGTACTTCTGAAATACTGTATTTAAGTTTCTCTTATTGGGCGGAATATTCGATATATCTTTGCCGTCAAATATTACTCTGCCGCTGTCCGCCTGTTCAAATCCACCTATTATCCTAAGGGTGGTGGTTTTACCGCAGCCCGACGGCCCCAGTAAAGTTACAAATGAGTTTTCTTTAATTGATAAATTCAAATCATCTAAAACAATCTCTCCGTCAAAACTCTTTGAGAGATGTTCCAAATCAATAAGGGATGTACCCATACTTCCTCCAAAATATTCTAAAAATTAGGCGGTGTGCTGACCCATATAAGCTTTGCACCACGCTTTGAGCTGATATAATGCTTTTTATCCGATGTAAAATAAAAAGACTCTCCTTTTTTCGCCGAGTACACATCACTTCCCCTATGTATCTCCACACTGCCTGAAAGAATATATCCGAACTCCTCACCGTCATGAGGATTGTCAGGATATGTAAGCCCTCCCGGCTCTATGATTTGCAGTATAGGTTCCATCATATTCTTTTGTGCATTCGGTATTATCCATTTGACTGTATTGTTTAGTTCTTTATCCTCTTTGATAAAGTAATCTTCTTCTGTAAAAACCACCTGTGCTTCGGTCTCTTCCTCAAAAAAATCCTTTATCTGTACTCCGAGGCATTGCAAAATATCAAGAAGAGTCGCTATGGACGGGGATGTGATATTATTCTCAAGCTGTGAAATAAATCCCTTTGACAATTCCGCCCTGTCGGCAAGCTCTTCTTGCGTAAGTCCTGCAAGCACTCTGAGTCTTTTCAGTTTTGAACCGATATCCATAAAAACCCTTCTTTGTGTTGCACACTATTTCTAATCAAAAAGTTTAGTGTTATTAAACAAAGAATATTATACATTATCTTAAACAACTGTCAAGCACTTTATTTTTATTTATCTTTTCAATTTTTACTGTTATACTAAATGAATTTTATAGCACTATGCATAAATAAATCTGTAAAGTTATATTAAACCGAAAAATAAGTTTTTACCAATTTCTTTACATTTTTTTAATTGTATTTTGATACTTGCTATGATATATTGAAGTCGGTAATGCGTAAATTATTTTATATTATATAAAGGGGGATTTATATTATATGAATAAAATTGATAATTTTAACCTTAATTTAAGCCTGTCTGTAAAAGTTGTTATACTGATATTACTGATTATATGTATACTTAACGGAAGTAAAATCTCCGATTTTATTTATTCCTTAAATACCGAAGGCTTTAGTGAATTTGAGGGAATGAGAACATATATCTCGGTACAAATCATACTAAGTATTTTATCAATCCTTGATGCATTGTTGATAGCTGTGGATTATTATAAAATTTCAAAAACTTCATAGATTATGTATTTATAAATATAGCGGGTGTAGATAGACTGTATGGGGAAGTGTTGCAGCTGTAATTACCACTATATTGTTATATCTTGCTCCTATAGTTTTATAATAGACAATTTTATAGAGGAGATTAAACTATTGCTAAAGTACTATAGTTTTGAGCTTGATGACTGGCAAGATAATGATTGGCTACTTGAAGTGTTGAAGCTGTTTTTAAATAAAGAAAGAGAAGTAGAACTAAATTGCTGGAATGATGAAATTGACGCTATAAATCTGGCAATTGATTTGGGATTTAGAGTAATTGAGATACAGCAATTCTTAATCAGACTTAGTGGGACTACAGTTATGCTCGATTTAGATAAAATCGTAAGTCTAAAAAGTTTTATTCAAATTACAGAAGAAGATGAAGAAGAAAATTTGTTACCGTTTTTCTCCCTATTTATTAAGGACGAAATATTCATTGGACACTATGCCAGAGAAAATTATGTTTATAAAAAAGAAAAGTTTGATTTGACTGTAGATATCTTGAATCGTCATAATGTAGAATTTCACTAATTTGGTATCGTAAGAAAGATATGTGTATATATGAATAATGATTTATCAAATAGTACCGCTGAAAAAACAGTTAATTTCTTGCTAATTGATGACCTGCAAGATAAAAATTTACCTGTTGAGGTATTGAAACTATTTTTATATGAAGAAAAGGAAATAGAACTTGATTGCTTAAATAATGAAATTGACACTATAAATCTGGCATTTGATTTGGGCTTTAGGCTAATAGAGATAAAACCATCTTTGATTAGATTAAAAGGGACTACAAGTATGCTTGATTTGAGAAAAATCATGAACTTTAAAGAAGATAGTTTGTTTCCATTTTTCTTTGTAAATATATACGACAGCATTATAGCCGACCAATATTTTAAAGAATTATTGATTTACAAAAAAGATAAATTTGATTTGATTACAGCTATACTAAAGAGTAATAATGTAAAGTTCCATTATTAGAGAGACTTTATATCCTGACAAGTCACAGTGCTAATGCCTTTTGCTTGTCAGGATATTTTTTAATCTCAAAAATCTTTATTTAAAGTTTATATTATTCAAAAAATCACCGATTATACCCCTGTACTCAGCTTTGCCAAGTACTTCTCTTGACTGTGCATGTGCCGCATTCGGTACCAAATGAAGCTCTGAATAACCAGCTGTGGCAGCCTTGTTTACCTGTGAATTATCAGGCAAAATAAAGGTATCCGCCTCGCCGTGTATAAAGCATACAGGTACTTCATTTCCGACAAGAGCATCCTTTGGAGAAGTCTTTTTCATATCATATCCGTATCTTAACTTCATAACCGCATTTACACTCGGCAATACAAAGCCCACCTTTGCCACACTGTAGCTTGTGTGAATAAGATCGTAAAGATTGTCAAAACCGCAATCCGCCACCACAAAATCCACCTTCGGCTTTTTAGCAAGCACCATCAGCGAAGTCGCTGCACCCATTGACTCACCGTGAAGCCCAAGCTTTATATTGCCGTATCTGTTATATGTGTCTTCAATAAGCTTATATAAGTCCTCAGATTCAAACTGACCAAGACTTACTGTCGCTTTTGCATTCTCACCATGGTCTCTCATATCATAGATAATGCAGTTGAATCCAAGGTCAATATATGAATCCACATACTTCACCGCACCGTATCTGTTTGACTTAAAGCCGTGGCTGATTATCACATACTTATCACTCGGTATAGGATTTTTTACCAAGGTTACATGGAGGTCATAGTCATTAAGACCCTTTACTATATAATCCTCTTTCTCATAATCGTCATAATCTCCCCAAAGCTTATGCTCCTTCTCCCAAGACATCTCCTTTTCCAACGTTGAGACCTTCGGGTCTGCCATCTGCGATGCAAGCCCCAGAACGAACTTGCAATAGATTGCAATGATAACCAAAATCAATATCACTACAACCATTATTATAATCTTTTTCATTTGTATTGCCTTTCAAAATATCAATTATCCGAAATCCAAACCTGACCTGAATTACCTGCTATATTCACATGCATATTTCCGTCAAAATCTCTTGTCTCCCCTGAGAATATTTCAGTGAACCTGCCGCCTATATTAAGATTGATACCGGCATTATTGTCATCATTATTTACTATGGCAACAAGTCTCTTATCTCCATATTCTCTTAAAAAGGCATACTGTCTGTTTGTAAGCAAAAGTTCTCTGTAGCCTGCTTCTCCTACCCACTGATTATTAAGTCTCATATTGCCAAGAGCTGCAATCCTTTTTGTATTCTCATTTGTATTAACGGCATCCTTATAATCTTCTATCTTCAGCTCAGGTCTAAGAATTTCATCCGCATAAGGTTTCTTCTCGCCCTCAATTGCAAACTCCGAGCCGTAGTATATTGACGGCTTTCCCGGTAATGTATACAAAAGTACATGAACAGGGAAGAAATGTGCCTTGTTGTTGAGTTTTGTGATAATTCTTGCCACATCATGGTTGTCAACAAAGTTATAAAAAGCATTGGCGATATGCATTCCCATATCTGTGCAGCGTTTTACAGTATGTGCAATTTCAAAATAGTTGTGGTCATTGTGTCCTGAATAAAGAGCCTTGTGCAGCCAATAGTTGGTTACCGAATGAAGCATCTCATTATTTACCCATCTAGTATAGTCACCGTGAATAACTTCTCCCAGAAGCCAAAAATCTTGCTTACATGAATCAGTCACCGACCTTAACTCTCTCATAAATGTAAAGTCAAGTACATCAGCCGCATCAAGCCTTATTCCGTCTATATCAAACTCGCTTATCCAAAATCTTGCCACATCCAAAAAATACTCTCTTACCGCCGGATTTTGATGATTCAAATTTACAAGGGTACCGTGTCCGTCCCAGCTGTCATAGTATAGGCCGTCATTGTAGTCATTGTTCCAATCAAAATGTATATTTTTAAACCAGTCTCTGTAAGCACTGTTTTCTCTATGTTCTTTCAAATCCTTAAAAGCGAAGAACTCTCTGCCGACATGATTGAAAACTCCGTCCACTATAACCTTTATACCGATTTCATGGCATACCTTTACAAAGTTTATCAAGTCATTATTGTCTCCGAGCCTTGAATCAAGCTTCTTATAATCAGCCGTCTCATAACCATGAGCCACAGACTCAAAAAGCGGACCGATATATATTGCATCACAGCCGATTGCCTTTATATGCGGTAACCAATCAAGCAACTTATTAAGCCTGTGCTCACCCGCTTCAAAAGTATTTGTCCTTGGCGCTCCCGTCATTCCTATAGGGTAAATATGATAAAATACCGCACCGTCATACCATTTCATAAAACCTCCTCCAAATATTCGAGGCTTTTAAACAAAACCTTTGCACTGCATCCTGTCATACAAAGATTGTGATTAAAAGCCCCCTAAACATTCTTTATAAAAATTATTTTTTATATATCTTCAGTACATTGTCCATTCTGGATTTCATGTTTTCAAGTACCATATCAAAAAGTGTGATTGCAACCATGCTCTCCACTACTACCACCGCTCTCGGCACAACCACAGGGTCATGTCTGCCCTTTATTTCAAGCTTCACTTCCTCATTTATAGCATTTACAGTGTCCTGTTCCTTGGCAATTGAAGGAGTAGGTTTCACCGCCGCATTGATAATAATGGGTGAACCGTCACTGATACCGCCTAATATACCGCCCGACATATTCGTCCTTTTTCTGATATGCAGCCCTTCATCGTCCTCATCTATATAAAAAGGATCGTTGTTTTGTGAACCTGTCATAGTGCTTACATGAAATCCTGCGCCGAACTCCACACCCTTTATAGCACCGATACTCATAATAGCGGCTGAAAGTCTTGCATCAAGCTTATCAAATACCGGTTCACCAAGCCCCGGCATCACACCTGTAGCTATACATCCTATGATACCGCCAAGTGAATCCTTATCCGACTTGGCTTCTTTTATAAGCTCTATTGCTCTAACAGCTGCATCTTTGTCAGGCATATATACCGCATTTTCACTGCATTCATCCAAGTTCAGTGACTGTGCATATACATTTCCTATACTCTGTGTAAATGCCTGCACCTTAATACCAAGCATATCAAGTGCCTTTATAGCTATTGCACCGGCTATTACTCTTCCTATGGTCTCTCTGCCTGAGCTTCTTCCGCCGCCACGGTAGTCTCTGAATCCGTACTTGGAATCGTAGCCGAAATCGGCATGTCCGGGTCTGTATGTGATTGCCAGTTCATCATAGTCCTGTGATCTTTGTGAAGTGTTTTCTATCATCACCATAACAGGTGTACCTGTAGTCAATCCTCCGAATACACCTGAGTAAATCCTACATTTGTCGCTTTCATTTCTTGAAGTTGTCACAGTGCTTGTACCCGGTCTTCTTCTGTCCAAGTACTTTTGAATGTCCTCTTCACTTAAAGATATGCCCGCAGGTACTCCGTCCACAATCGCTCCCAATGCCGCTCCATGTGACTCCCCGAATGTCGTCACTCTGAAACTTTTTCCAAAACTTGAACCTGCCATTAAACCTCCACTATGACACAGCAATTCGGTTGATTTACTTTTACCGAGTTTGCACACATTACAATAAGCCCGGTCTTATAATCTATCTTAAAGAATGTGATGGTTCCGCTCTCATGATTTATAGATGCTATGTGCTTATTATCCGCAAAAACCGCTATATCCTTAGGATACTCACCGCTTATCGGTAAGCACATCTTCTCCTTCAAAAGACCTGTATCCGCATCTCTTTCATATAGGCAAACCGATTCATCTCCTGCATTTGATACAAATATGAACTTATCATCGGCGCTAAATGAAAGTGCGGTTGCGGCTGTCAGTTCTGATGACTTACTGCTGCCTGTTGTAGGTACTGTTTGAATCTTTTCAATACTCGGTACTCTACATCCCGGTTTGGCTTCATATGAGAACACATCTATAACATTTTTCATTTCATACATCAAATACAGATACTTTCCGTCCTTTGAAAACTCAAAAAATCTCGGTGCCGAATTGATTTTGCATGAAATCATATCTACAAGATTGAGTGTCTCATCCTTGTCATCAAAGTGATATATCTTTACCTGGTCTATGCCGAGGTCCGCCGCCATTACAAAATGTCCGTCAGGTGTTGTTCTGGTACAGCTTACATGAGGTCTGAAGTTTCTCTCCGCAATAGAGCCCAGTCCTTTGTGATATACCTCATCCACTATATCTCCCACACTTCCGTCTTCATGCAATCTGAGCACTGTAATCTTTCCGTCATGATAGCCCGATACGAAGATATATTTGTCGTCAACATCTGTAGAAAGATGACAACCTCTCATTCCGTTTATCTTCACACTGTTAAGTCTTTCAAGCCCTCCGTCAGGCAATATATTAAATGAGACTATGCCTTCATCCGCTATAGAGTACAATACCTTTTGATTTCTTGACTTAATGACATAAGAAGAGTTGTCGACATCCACCTCACCTTTTTTCACAAAACAACCCTTATCCGGATTCACATCATATATTGTGATGCCCTTTGCCTTACCGGTATATGAATAAGAACCTACATAAGCAACATATTTTCCGCTCATAGCCATACTCCTTTAAACTTAAAATATATGTTATCAGGCGGTATTACTCTACAATCCGCCTGAAAGCTTAATCATATTTTATCATAAAATCAAACCACTTTGAACTTATTTATAAAATATATACTATATTACCCAATCAAAGTTGTTACTAAGTTCGTACGGAGTATTCTGGTACACATAGAAGTTGAGCCAATTGGCATACAGTGTATTTGAAAAGTTCCTCCAACAAAGCACAGGCCTTGAAAACGGATTATTGTCTGTAAAATAATTCTTCGGCAGCGCAGGATTAAGTCCCTTTGCCACATCTCTGTGATATTCATTGCTAAGAGTCATCCTGTCATACTCGGGATGCCCTTGTATAAAGACCTGTGAACCGCTGCCGTATTCATTCAGTACCAAAAGCACTCCGGCCTCATCAGACTTTGCAAGCACTTCAAGTTCAGGATGCTTTAATATATCCTCAAGTCTGACCTCAGTATTCCTTGAATGCGGACAATTCACATAATCGTCCATACTTCTTACAAGCGGTACCTTTTTCTTTAAAATCTCATGTGTAAAAACGCCTGTAAGCTTCTCATCCCTATCATACTTCGGTACACCGAAATGATAGTAAAGTCCCGCCTGTGCAGCCCAACATATATGAAGAGTGGATGTGACATGAGTCTTTGACCACTCCATTATCTCACACAGTTCATCCCAGTAATTGACCTTGTCATAGTCCATACATTCCACAGGTGCACCTGTAATAATCATTCCGTCATATTTCTCAGTCTTTATATCGTCAAAGAATGTATAAAATTTATTCAAATGACTTTGGCTTGTATTCTTTGACTGATGACTCTTCATCATAAGGAATGAACAGTCCACCTGTAACGGAGTATTTGAGAGCGCTCTAAGTATCTGTGTCTCCGTATCCTCCTTTATAGGCATCAAATTAAGTATCAAAATCTGCAAAGGACGAATATCCTGTGATATGGCTCTGTCCTCGTCCATAACAAATATATTTTCAGACTCAAGTATCGCCTTTGCAGGCAATCCTTTCTGTATTTTTATCGGCATATTACCTCTTTTCCGGTAGACAATGTCTACAAAAAATCATTATTCCAAAAGCTTCAGAAAATCTTCTTCAGATATTATCTCCACTCCAAGCTCCTTGGCCTTTTTATTCTTTGAAGAATTGGAGGCGGTATCATTATTTATAAGGTAGTTTGTCTTACTTGACACACTGCCTGACACCTTACCGCCGTTCTTTTCTATAAGCTCCTTTAATTCATTCCTGTTTGAGAAATGTTGCAGCGAACCGGTGATTACACATACCTTTCCCGATAATTTATCACCGCCACCGCTCTCCTCTTTTTCAAATTTCAGAATCTTTCTAAGACTTTCTACATTTTCAATATTTTTCTCAGACCTGAAAAAATCCGCTATTGAGTTTGCAAGCACCTCTCCGATTCCCTCTATCTCAAGCAAATCATCCTTACTTGCAGATATTATCCTGTCAATATCATTGTCAAAATACTTTGCAATCATCTTTGCATTGGCACTTCCGATTCCCGATATACCAAGTGAATAGAGAAATCTTGATACGGTGGTATTTTTAGCTTCATCAAGTGCGGATATCAACTTTTCATAACTTCTTTTTCCGAAACCGTCCATATTTATGATTTCGTCCTTGAACTTATCAAGATGAAACAGATCACTGTCACTCTTTATAAAGCCCTTTGAAAGGAATTTTTCAAGTGTGGACTCTGAAAGTCCGTCTATATTGAGCGCATCTCTGGATGCCATCAGGGCATATTGCTTGATATGCTTTACCTGACAGTCAGGATTGGTACAAAGAAGTACCTTTGACTCATTGTCCTTTTTTATTGTGGTATCCTTTCCGCAGGCAGGACATATCTTCGGAACTTTTTCTGTGTTTGACTTTGTAAGATTCTCATATACCTGGGGAATTATCATATTTGCCTTATAGACTGATATCTCATCTCCCACACCGAGCATAAGCTCTTCAAAAATACTCACATTGTGAAGACTTGCTCTTGAGACTGTAGTTCCCTCAAGCTCCACAGGTTCAAATACGGCCACAGGATTTATAAGTCCGGTTCTTGAAGGACTCCATTCGATATATTTTAGTTTTGTAGTCTGTCTTTCATCACTCCATTTGAATGCCATAGCATTTCTTGGGAACTTTGCGGTACTTCCAAGTCTCTCACCCAGTGCAATATCGTCAAGTAAAAGCACAAGACCGTCAGACGGGATATCATTATCTGCTATCCTTGACTCAAAATCAGCTATATCATTTGCAAGTGACGCCCTGTTTGTAAACTTATATTCCACTACATCAAAGCCCTCATTTTTTGCCCACTCAAACTGCTTTGCTTTGGAGTTTTCAAAGTCAATATCATCAGCCTTTACAACATTGAAAACATTGAAATATACCTTTCTTTCCCTTGTAACCGCCGGATTCAACTGCCTTACGGAACCTGAACAAAGGTTTCTCGGGTTTTTATATTTGGCATCTGCATCACTGATACTCTCATTTATTCTCTTAAAGTCCGAATATTTTATAACAGCCTCACCTCTAAGTATAAGCTCTCCCTTATATTCAATCTTTAAAGGAACATTTTGAAAGTTCTTTGCATTGTTTGTGATAACCTCTCCTATGATACCGTTTCCTCTTGTAACGGCTTCCACAAGCTCACCGCCTATGTATGTGAGTACGATAGTAAGTCCGTCCATCTTCCATGACAACAGCGCCTCATTATCCCCAAGCCAGTCCTCCAGTTCAGTCACGCTTTTTGTCTTATCAAGTGAAAGCATTGGGCTCTCATGTGCCTTCTTAGGCAGTTCGCTTGCCGTCTCATAGCCTACATTTTGAGTCGGAGAATTGGATAATACAACATTTGTTTCTTTTTCAAGTTTTACAAGCTCGTCATAAAGCTTGTCATACTCGATATTCGGCATTATCTCAACCGCATCCACATAGTAGCTTTTTGCAGCCTTATTCAAGATTTCCACCAACTCTTTGATTCTTGCCTTTTTATCCATTATCTCTTATCCCCAATTCTTTATACAATCTTCTGGTCTCTTCTTCGCTTAAGTTGCGATAATCTCCTACAGCCAAACCGTCAAGCTTTATATTCACTATCCTGACTCTGTTGAGCTTTTGTACTTTTCTGTCGCAGGCCGCACACATTCTTCTTATCTGTCTGTTAAGTCCCTGAGTAAGCACAATGCTGAAGGTGTTTTTATTTAATTTTTTAACCTTACACTTTCTTGTCTTTGTCTTAAGCTCATAAAGATAGATTCCGTTTGACATCTTCTCTATAAACTCATCATCTATATCCTTATTTACCTTTACTATATATTCCTTCTCGTGATAATTTGCCGCCTTCAGCAAGGTATTTGTGAGTGCACCCTGATTTGTGAGAAGCAAAAGTCCGCTTGAATCCTTATCAAGTCTTCCTACAGGATAGATTCTCTCCTTCATTCCTATATAGTCCACCACATTCATTGCACCGTCATTGTCCGATGTGGTACATACTACACCCTCAGGCTTATTAAAAGCGATGATTATAGGCTTTACCTTTTCGACATCTTTACCTGTCGCAATATATTTCCCGTCTAGACTTACAAGGTCTTTTTCTCCTACCATGGCACCAAGACTTGCGATCTCGCCGTTTATCATGACTCTGTTCGCTTCTATGGCTCTGTCAGCTTCTCTCCTTGAGCAGACTCCGATGCTTGCCAAAAACTTATTCAGTCGCATTCTTTACTCTCTTCCTTCCCACTGTTATACATATGATTGACACTATAAAACATATACCTGCAAGTAACTGTGATACCGCTATATTTGTATGAGGCAACAAAAGGCTGTCTGTGCGAAGTCCCTCTATAATCATTCTTCCAAGACCGTATCCTCCAAGATAGATAAAGAATACCTCACCGTCAAACTTCTTTCTTTTCCTGTACCATAACATAAAGACAAGTACCAAAAGATTCCAGCAGCTCTCATAAAGGAATGTAGGGTGAACCTGAATATATTTCACTCCGTCTATATCCATAACATGGCTCAGTACATTATCATTTAACATTCCGGAGCCTACTATATCAAGCTTATACCTTAGTGCAAAAAGTGAGTTCGTATACCCTCCGAATGCCTCCGCATTGAAAAAGTTACCCCACCTTCCAATAATCTGACCTAAAACAAGTCCCAAAACTCCGCTGTCCGCCATAGAAAAGAATGACTGTTTTTTTACCTTACAGTATACTATAAGTGTGATTACCGCAGCTATCACACCTCCGTATATTGCGAGTCCTCCTGCTCGTAAGTTGAATACCTGCAAAAGATCGTCTTTATACACATCCCACTCAAATATTACATAATAAGTTCTTGCACCTATTATCGAAAATATTATGGCATACATTGCAAAATCAAGATAAATTTCCGGATTCTGCCCCCTTCTTTTGGCATCGGCACAGGCCATATTGATGCCTGCCAGCATTCCAAGTGCTATGATTATCCCGTAAAAGGCAATCCTGAAGCCGAAAATATTGATATGATTTACCAAATGATTTATATAAATCCCCAAATGTGGAAACGAAACGTCCATCATAACCTCCTAAATATTTTTATTTTCATAGTATAGCATATCGGAGGGGATATGACAGCGAAAATCGGTATAAAATATATTAAAGAAATTAATATGAAAACTTTGCAAAGAAAAACACCCTAAGTTTTTACATAGAGTGCCTATCACTTGATTTAGTCTGCGATTCTTATAACTCTTCTAAAGAAATCATAGCCGCCGTTTATATACTCACCTGTCTCTTCATCCTTATTTTCAAAATATGGCGAAACCGGAAAATATCCCCAAACAGGCCCCAGTCCTCCGCATATATTGCGTCCTCCGTCTCCGCCTTTATATGAAAACACTCCGTCATCATATACAATCTCTCTGCAGTAGGGATCAAAAGCTATATGCAGCCCGAAGAAGTTTTCTTTTTCTAAAGTGTACTCGTCATAATTATCAGTCCACTCCATATGTCTAAGCTTCATGGAAAAATCCATATCGTTACCCCAAGGAAATATGCTTCTGCATCCCTTTCCTACCAAATACTCCCATTCTCTTTTTGTTGGAAGAGAATATCCTTTATCTTTTATATCCTGAAGCAGGTTGTTAAATGTAGTTTCTTTATACAATTTACCGTGCCAACTTTCATTTTCTTTATATAGACAAATACTCTTATGAACTGTTATTTCAGATATACCATTCTTTTCGGCACTTTCAATCTTTGCTTGCCATTCTTTGTTTTCTTTAAGTTCATCATCCGAAACATCCTCCCAACAGGTTTCACTGTAGTCTTTTTGTACTAACATAGGATGTATTAAAATAGTCTCCTCATTACTGAAATTGTTATTCAGATAGTCTTCTATTGTTGATACAAATTCATTATCTTCAAGCTTTTCTTTTATCTTATCTTCAATAGAGCTGTCGGTCTCATCTTCCTCATCTATAAATACATATACAAGGTACTCCAAATTTTCCTTATTGAAAATTTCAGAAGGCTTTCTACCTTTGAAGTCAATTCCAAGCTTAACACGCTCTCCCGGAACAAAAACAAATTCGATACCGTCTTTTGAGATAAACTCTGCCGTATATGTGGACTTTCCAAAAGCTGAAAATTCTTTAAAACAAAGTATTTCCAAATTATAGATACCTGCTATATTATTTAATAATTCCTGCTTTTCAAAGACAGAAAGTGAGTCGTATATGGGATTGTATAATTTTTCTGTTGATATACTGTTCATTGATTGGTTCTCCTTCAAATTTAGTAGACAGCTTTAAACTATTTTTATTAACTTATATATACTTACTTATCTAATTATATGTAATATGTGATATTTCATCAATATTATATATTCTCATATGATATTTATAAAAAAAGACAGGATCATTTTAAAACCCTGTCTACAAAAATATATAAACTTATTCAATATAAGAATTTCATTTATAAGGTCTTTACCATCTCTTCAATAGGTCTACATTTTTCATGCATTGGAGAAGATTTCACATCATCTGCAGCATATCCCATAGGCATCAAACAAATCAGCTTTACAGACTTTGGCAGATTAAATACTTCTGCAGTCTTTGTATTTGGAAATCCGTCAACCCATACAGAACCAATACCCAGTTCTGTTGCTTCAAGCATCATATGTGTAGCTACAATAGAGGCATCCTGTTGCCCCGAAACGATTCCTTCTTCCATTTCATTAACATACTGTTCCGACTCCTCATAACCTATCATCATAACAGTCGGCGCATTATATACACATCTTGTAAGTGCCCTAAGTTTTTCAATTCCTTCTTCACTTTGAACCACATAGACTCTGGCAGACTGTTTGTTTTTTGCACTTGGTGCAATATATGCCGCCTCTAAAATTTTATTGATTTTATCCTTTTCAATCTGTTTCTCACTGTAACTACGCACTGAATAACGATTCTTTGCCAATGTTATAAAATCCATGATTTGTCCTTCTTTCATTCACTACTACACTTGTATTTAAACTATCGTATTATATAATTCTATATCTGAAACCCAAATTAACGTATCAATCAGATCCTCAAATACATCTTTTGCTGTAATTACTTTTGCAGTTATCTCATTCGATGCAAAGTTGTCTGTTGTACCCGGTAATTAGCCCTCCGGCCATTTGATTTCATTAACATTTTTATTACCTCATTTCTTTCTGAATTAATAATTTATTGATAAAAATCATTATCTATCAACTTGATGATGTCATATTAAGCCATTATGATGTTTTCGACAAGAACGCACTTTTTAGTAAAATAGTAACTTTTTTGAAAGATACTTACTTTTAGGTAACTATCACCCGGTATTGATTTTATAGAATTTTTTGTGTTATATTAATGTAAAAATGGAGATAAAAAATGTCAGAAAAAAAATCAAAATTTCATTGTCCTGTAGAAGCAACTCTGTCTCAGATAGGCGGAAAATATAAAATGATTATCCTATGTCATCTAATTCATGACGGTACTTTAAGATACAATGAGATACAAAAACACATTCCTCAAGCTACTGCTAAAATGTTGGTACAACAGCTAAAGGAACTGGAATCAGACGGTTTAATTAACAGAAAAGTATATCCTGTAGTCCCACCAAAAACTGAATACTCTATTACAGAGAGAGGTAAATCTTTAACAGAAGTTATAGATTCTATACGTGATTGGGGACGCAATTATATGTCAGGTACATTTGAATAATAAAACCTCTTAATTTTCGGGACACTGTCCGGAAAATTGGGTGATTTATATATAAGAGTCTCATATTGTATAGATTAGATAATGAAAATCCCTACAGAACCTTATCTAACAGGTTTTTAGTTAAATCTTCTACATCCAGCCTAGTAATTCCAAAACTCTTCTTCCCGGCATCTTTAATGGATGCTCCTATATGGTAAACCTCTTTTCTATCTATAATAATAAATCTATCTCAGAATATTAAGAGTATTTACATCAACATAATTATCTATAAGTATAAGCTCTCCAATTGCTTTAACTCAACTCTGTCCAGTCGAGCAAACATTTCTCTATCAGAAAGCATGGCGATACCTTGTTCTGTAAAGGCATAAGGGTTTGAAGATGAATGTTTCAAAGTTTTGAACCGGTCACAATTTTTGACCGGTTAATCTTTCTCATCATCACTTATTTGAAATCTAAAGCTTTCATAATCCGTTATCAACTTTTACAAGAGCTTTATCCCCTACCATAAGTACCTCCATTTTCCCTTTGAATCATTTGCAATCTAATACCGGTTAGATCTTGTTTATTTTTATGTCGTGTTATACAGGCGGTTCATTTATTTTAAGTTTTCAATCTACAAACTGGGATTTGTTTGTACAATGTTCAATATATAACTGTTATTATGTCTTGATTAGAGTACAAACTCATATAAGAGGAACTTCCTCGGTACTCCAATATCAACATATGTGATTTCAACCTTATCCACATACTTAAATCCAAACGACATATACATTTTCTGTGGAATATCATTTCCCTCTATGCAATCAAGACGAATTGATTTAAGGTTTCTTTCCCTTGCTGTGTCTATTGCGTGTTGAACTAACTGCTTCGAGTATCCACGACCTCCATATTCCGGAAGGACACGCAAGGCATGAAGAACCACTGTATCGTTATCATTTGCATCAATAAGCCATTTAACTGCGTGATACGCCTCATCACGATCATGATTCATAATATACGCCGCAACAATTCGACCATCTTCAATACCGATAAACTGATTTCTCTCTTTGATTGCATCTTTGATCATTTCATCTGGAGGGAAACCACCTTTATCTCCCTCCGGCAGAAAATCTTTTCCACTCAAAACTTTACACATACCGTCATAAAACTGTCGCAATTCTATAAAATTTTTCTCTTCTGCATATCTGATAATCATAGAAATCTATCCCTCCAACTTCTA
>NZ_RRCM01000001.1:1938383-2007473 GCF_003862485.1 Lachnoanaerobaculum orale
AACTTTACACATACCGTCATAAAACTGTCGCAATTCTATAAAATTTTTCTCTTCTGCATATCTGATAATCATAGAAATCTATCCCTCCAACTTCTAATTTGTACCATCCATTTCAAAATAAGCTTTTACATACTCAAGTAGTATTTCATCCGAATAATCGCCCCCGGTAGAATATGCTATATTCATTATTTCTAATGTAGATTCATCTAAATTCTTGTCATTATTTGTAAATTCTGAAACTATTTTTTTTATATTTTCAAAATCATCTTCATTTGCTCCATACGGCAATTTCATCCGGTCATCCTTTCTGCAAAAGCTACCTGCTTTACACTTTTAAATTATACACCTATATGTTAAAATATAACAGGTTAACTTGGAGATTTATTCAGGTTTTATTGTGAATATACTTATTCAAAGCAAAAATATTTTAAAGAAGGTTTTTATATGAAACTAGGAATTGTTGGCTTGCCGAATGTAGGCAAGAGTACATTATTTAACTCATTGACAAAGGCAGGTGCTACTGCCGCAAACTATCCTTTTGCTACCATTGACCCTAATGTAGGTGTTGTAGCGGTACCGGATGACAGATTAAAAGAACTTGGCAAATTATATAATACAAAGAAAGTTACACCTGCACTTATAGACTTCGTAGATATCGCAGGTCTTGTAAAAGGTGCCAGCAAAGGTGAAGGTCTTGGAAACCAGTTTTTATCAAATATTCGTGAATGTGATGCCATCATCCATGTGGTAAGATGTTTTGATGATTCAAATATCATCCATGTAGAAGGAAGTGTTGATCCTATCAGAGATATCGAAACTATCAACTTAGAGCTTATATTCTCCGATATTGAGATTTTGGAGCGAAGAATTGCAAAGACTAAAAAAGCTGCTATGAATGACAAAGCCTTAAAGCATGAGCTTGATATCCTTTTGGAACTCAAGGATATACTTGAAAATGACAATATGGCAAGCAGCTACACATCTTCCGATGAAGAGGACTTAGCATTCGTAAAGTCACTAGGACTTATCACATATATGCCTGTTATCTTTGCCGCAAATGTAGCTGAGGATGACCTTGCTGATGACGGTGCTTCAAATGAGTATGTAGCTAAGGTAAAAGAATATGCCGCAAAATCAAACGCAAAGGTATTTGTTGTATGTGCAGCCATTGAAGAAGAAATTTCACAGCTTGATGATGAGGAAAAAGCTGAATATCTTGATGCTCTTGGAATCTCCGTATCAGGTCTTGATAAGCTTATTGCAGCCAGCTATGATCTGCTTGGACTTTTAAGCTATCTTACAGCCGGTGAGGATGAGTGCAGAGCCTGGACAATAAAGAAAGGCACAAAGGCTCCTGGAGCGGCAGGAAAGATTCACTCAGACTTTGAGCGTGGATTTATCAAAGCTGAGGTTATCAACTATCAGGATCTTCTTGATTGTGGCTCTACATCTGCTGCCAAGGAAAAAGGCTTGGTACGTATAGAAGGTAAAGAATATGTAGTACAGGACGGAGATGTAATACTCTTTAGATTTAATGTGTAAAAAGTTTATATAAAGGGGGTTTATATGAAAAAGAATACATTACCTGTTTTTGGTGTCGGTCCTATTTATGCCGTCAGTTGTTTTCTTCTAACCGCCTTCGGGCTTTTCTTAAAAAAGAATGGATTTCTAAATGGCGGAGACCTTCCGGGCTTAAAGTCTGTAGCGATGATTATAGGCTTTCTGCTTATTTTTATCGGAGTCGCATTGTGGATATATGCTGTAATCATTCAAAGAATCAGTAGAGAGATAAGCAGTGGGAATCTGGTAACAACCGGAATATATTCTATTGTCAGAAACCCTATATATCTTGCATTTTTATGTGTGTGTACCGGTATTCTGGTAACAGCACATAATGTGTACTTGCTTATATTTCCGGTAGTTTTTTATATATTCTTAACTGTACTGATGAAGCAGACTGAAGAAAAGTGGTTGCTTGATAAATTCGGATCGGAATATATAGAGTATTGTAAACATGTTAACAGGGTTATACCTTGGTTTAAACATTAATATATTTATGCCATCACCTGTGATGGCGGAATGGAGATTATTATGGCGTTAATGGATTTATTTAAAAAGGCTTTTATGGGAGCAACTGACGAGGAAAATCGTAAGAACAAAGCCAGAATGAGAGAAATATTTAACAGCAGTGTTGCAAACGGTGATGATTACAAGCTTATTTATTGCCATATGGAAAACTGTACCAATGCTGTTATAGTTAAGGTTACAAGACATAGTAACTTTATTGTAGGGTACAAGGAATGCGAAGTTGTAGTTATTCCTGTAAATGCCGAACTTACAGAGTATGGAGATGCAATGGTATTTAATAAAGCAAATGAAAGCTTTACTAAGACATCTCTAGGCTTTTGTTTTGTAGGAAATTCTGAAGTTTCTCTGCAATTTGTTCCTATGACATATGAACCGGGTATAACTGCCGGTGCAAGACATTCAGTTTCAATCACTCAATCATCTGCAGAAGTGGCCGAGTTTAAAAATTTCTTTAAAAAGGGATTACAGTAATTTGTAAATGTAAGAATTATGAATAAAGAAGATATAATCATCGCACTAAAAGAAGCGGTAATACCAGATGAAGAGTATTATATTGATAATGAAATAATAGATGCAATGCTTGAGTATCCCGACCCGTTCCAATTTGTGAAACCTATCTTGGATATAATATCACAAAACCCGAGTGTCGACTTCGGATCTCCCGGAGAATTGGTCCACTTTGTAGAAAAGTTTTATAAAAAGGGCTATGAAGAAGCACTTATTGAATCGGTAAAGAAAAATCCTACATTTCATAATATATGGATGATTCATCGTTGCTACAATGATGCAAACTGTGCTTTCCATAATGACTTTTTATCACTGATAAATGAGATTAAAGAAAACCCTTCTACATCTGCTGATATTATAAAGGCAATTGAAATGTTTAATTGGTAATTATTTAATAAAAAATCTTGGAGCCGGCAAACGCCGATTCCAAGATTTTTTTGTTTTATCCAACCACTATATTTATAATCTTCTTCGGAACATAAATTTCTTTTCTTATTGTTCCCTCAAGCTTTCCGGCTTCTGATAAAGCTTTCTTACCTGCCTCTATAGCATCTTCCTTGCTTACATTGGCATCAAGCTCAATAACAAGCTTTGTCTTTCCGTTTATCTGAACAGGAACCTCTATTGTATCCACTTCCTTATGGCTCTCATCAAATGTAGGCCACTCTGCATGGAATACCGAGCCGCTTTCTCCAAGCTCTTCCCAAAGCTCCTCACCTATATGAGGTGCAAACGGTGCCAGCAATATGGTAAATGCCTTTAATGTTTCCTTATCCACACCGTTCTTTTTACTAAGCTCATTAAGCTTATTATTGTACTCCATAAAGCCTGCAATAACTGTATTTAAGCTGAATGCATTAAATCTTTGCTCAATATCCGAGATAAGATTTGCGCGAACTCTTAAGAGCTCTCTGTCAGCCTCTACATTCTTATCCTTATTGTCCATTACAAGCTTATAGAACTTATTTAAAAATCTTGAAACGCCCTCAATACCTCTGTCATCCCAGTCGGCATCAAGCTCAGGCGGTCCTACGAAAAGCTCATACATTCTGAGAGCATCACAGCCGTAGTCACGAACAAGATCATCAGGTGAAACTACATTTCCCTTACTCTTACTCATCTTCTGTCCGTCACTGCCGTTTATCATACCCTGATTGAAAAGCTTTGTGAAAGGCTCATCAAAGTCAACTACACCAATATCATGTAAGAACTTTGTATAGAATCTTGAATAAAGCAAATGAAGTACGGCATGCTCAACACCGCCGATATACATATCTACAGGGAGGTATTTATCCGCCATCTCCTTACTTACAAGTTCCTTATCATTGTGAGGATCCACATATCTTAAGAAATACCAGCTTGAACCTGCCCACTGCGGCATAGTGTTTGTCTCACGCTTTGCAGGTCCGCCACATACAGGACATGTTGTATTTACCCACTCGTCAATAGCCGCAAGCGGTGACTCACCTGTTCCGGTAGGCTGGTAGCTCTCTACCTTAGGAAGCTCAAGAGGGAGCTGATCCTCAGGTACAGGTACGTTTCCGCAACATGGACAATGTACTATAGGAATAGGCTCACCCCAGTAACGCTGTCTTGAAAATACCCAGTCACGAAGCTTGTAGTTGGTAGTCTTCTTACCATATCCCTTCTCCTCAATCATCTGCGGAGCTTCAAGCTTTAACTTGGCACTTTCCATACCGTTCCAGTCACCTGAATTTATCATTGTACCTACAGCATCTGTGTAGGCTTCTGTCATATTTTCAATTTCTTCACCGTCTTTTGTGATAACCTGAACTATAGGAAGGCCGAACTTCTTTGCAAAATCAAAGTCTCTGTCATCATGTGCAGGTACACACATAATAGCTCCTGTACCGTAGTCGGCCAAAACATAGTCTGAAAGCCAGATAGGTGTCTTCGCTCCGTTTAGCGGATTGATTGCATAAGAACCTGTAAATACACCTGTCTTTTCCTTTGACTGCATTCTGTCGACATTTGACTTCATAGAGCTGTCAAAGATATACTTCTCAACAGCCTCTCTTTGATCATCGGTAGCAAGCTTCTTTGCAAGCTCATGCTCAGGTGAAAGTACCATAAAGGTAGCACCGTAGAGAGTATCGGGTCTTGTAGTGTAAACAACTATATTGTCATCGCTTCCGTCCACCTTGAAGTTTACCTCGGCACCGTAGCTCTTTCCTATCCAGTCCGACTGCATCTTTTTAACCTTCTCAGGCCAGTCAAGCTTGTCAAGGTCATTAAGAAGTCTGTCCGCATACTTTGTAATTCTAAGCATCCACTGACGAAGGTTTTTCTTGGTAACAGGAGTTCCGCATCTCTCACATTTTCCGTCTACCACCTCTTCGTTTGCAAGACCTGTCTTACATGAAGGACACCAGTTTATCGGGAATTCCTTCTCATATGCAAGGCCTTTTTTGAACATCTGAACAAATATCCACTGTGTCCACTTATAGAACTTAGGATCTGTAGTATTTACCTCTCTGTCCCAATCGTATATTGCGGCAATCTCATTTATCTGTCTTTTGATATTGGCTACATTCTCGGCTGTAGACTTTGCAGGATGAACTCCCATCTTTATAGCGTAGTTCTCTGCAGGAAGTCCGAATGCATCCCAACCCATAGGATGGATTACATAATGTCCCTTTAATACCTGATATCTGCTCCATACATCCGATATTACATATCCTCTCCAATGTCCTACATGAAGTCCCGAACCTGAAGGGTATGGGAACATATCCAAGCAATAGTACTTAGGCTTCTTTCCGTCATCTACATTTATAGGATGCTCTTCCCATCTTTTCTTCCATTTTTTCTCTATTGCACTATGATTATACTGTGCCATAATCTATTCCTTTCGCTACCTGTTTAAAGTTGATTAGAGCTTCCCTCCACAAATGTGAAGTTAAAGCTCTACTCAAAATAAGTTAAATTTTAAAATCTGAATTTGTCCTCAAAATAAGCCTTAAGCTCTGAGATAGGTACTCTTACCTGCTCCATACTGTCTCTGTCTCTTACAGTTACAGCATTGTCATTCTCGGAATCAAAGTCGTAAGTGATGCAGAACGGTGTACCGATCTCATCCTGTCTACGATATCTCTTACCGATATTTCCTCTGTCGTCAAACTCTACATTGTAGTACTTTGACAACTCTTCAGAAATCTTAAGAGCGCCCTCATTAAGCTTCTTTGAAAGAGGTAAAATACCGATCTTAACAGGAGCAAGTGCCGGATGGAAATGAAGAACGGTTCTGGTATCCCCACCCTCCAGTGTCTCCTCGTCATATGCCGCACAGAGGAATGCTAAAGTTACTCTGTCCGCTCCAAGTGAAGGCTCTATAACATATGGAATATATCTTTCACTTGTCTCATCGTCAAAGTATGAAAGATCCTGTCCTGAAACTTCCTGATGACGATTAAGGTCATAATCCGTTCTGTCCGCGATTCCCCAAAGCTCACCCCAGCCGAACGGGAATAAAAACTCTATATCCGTTGTAGCATTTGAATAGAAACTGAGCTCTTCCTTATCATGGTCTCTGAGTCTCATCTGCTCCTCTTTGATACCTAGCGCTATAAGCCAGTCTCTACAAAAACCTCTCCAGTAGTCAAACCACTCAAGGTCCGTACCCGGCTTACAGAAGAACTCAAGCTCCATCTGCTCAAACTCTCTTGTTCTGAATGTGAAGTTACCCGGTGTAATCTCGTTTCTGAATGACTTACCTATCTGTCCTATACCGAAAGGAACTTTCTTTCTTGAAGTTCTTTGTACATTCTTAAAGTTTACAAAGATACCCTGTGCTGTCTCAGGTCTTAAATAAACCACATTTTTGGCATCCTCTGTTACACCCTGGAAAGTCTTAAACATAAGGTTGAACTGACGGATATCTGTAAAGTTGTGCTTACCGCAGGTCGGACAAGCTATTTCGTGCTCGTCAATATACTTTTTCATCTCGTCATTTGACCATGCGTCCACACTTCCTTCTATAGTAATGCCGTTTTCCTGCATATAATCTTCTATTATCTTGTCTGCTCTGAATCTTTCATGACATTCCTTACAGTCCATCAAAGGATCCGAGAAGCTTCCCAAATGTCCTGAAGCAATCCATGTCTGCGGATTCATCAAGATAGCACAATCCACACCTACATTGTATGGTGATTCTTTTATAAACTTCTGCCACCAAGCCGCCTTAACATTATTCTTTAATTCAACACCTAAGTTACCATAGTCCCAGGTATTTGCAAGACCTCCGTATATCTCTGAACCCGGATATACAAATCCTCTTGATTTTGCCAGTGCTATGATTTTTTCCATGCTATATTCCATGAATATCTCCTTTATTTAAAAATGATATAATTAAAGCCATCTACCTTGGCAGTATTATCGTTAAATTCTATGTTGTTTGATACATATGTGATTTTACCGTCTGTATACACATCAGCCTTGCCGTCTATTACAGCAATATAATTGCCTTTGATTCCGTCAGGTATCTCTATTGAATCCATCTTTGATACATCAATATCGCTAAGCTTGTATACCTCTACAGAATTCAAATCAAAGCTGTTATCTTGAGTAAACTTTGCAAATTCCTGCATACACTCAAATGAAGTATATGAGAATACCACCTTTGCAATATCATTCTTTATCCCGGCTTCTTCCAGTTTTACCTGATTTGCGGAATTAAGCTTGTTAAAATCCTCCACTTCCGCATTTGCAAAATCTTTAAGTTCTTCACTTTTTGCCTTAGTATCTATCTTTTGCACCAAAGCCGACTTTAATGTACCGTCTTTAGATATAAATATAGAACTTTCATCAGGATTATATGAATATGCTTTTTTACCACCACAGCCGGATAAAAATAATATCATCATTATAGCTATCAGATATCCCTTTTTCATGAGTACTCCTCTTCTATATAATTTCATATGCCCCAAATCGAAGCAATGTAACAAGTAAAACTACATCAAAAGATATAAACCTGTCCCGGGCTTTTACATTAAGACATCAAAAATAAGTATGCCACAAATGACTGCCATTTTCAAGGTAGGAGAGATTTTTTATTATATTTTGTACGATATAAAAAAGCTCCGAATCAAATGCAATCGGAGCTTTTTATAATTAGTTGTTTATGGCCATATACAACAAGCCATATAATAAATACTGATAAAAAATGTTTTTCATACTATCATATTACTTAACTACCGGTGATGCATATTTACCGGGATCCTTAGCGGGTTTACAGTATTCTCTCCATTCATCAAAGCTATGAATATCATGCTCTTTTCCGTCTACTGAATTTTCAGCATTTATTTTAACTCCTTCAAAAGACACTTCTCTACCCTCAGGCAGTATAATTGACATTATTTCCTCTTCACTTGGATTACCTGTAAGTATTATATCCACAGCCATATTTGCCCTTACTTTATCTTCATTATTTTTCTTTATTTCATCATATAGTATCTTAAGTACAGGGAACATAGTGAACAGCTTTGTATTATTTTCCGTAATGTTTTCTATGTCAGTAAAATGTATCTGCCTACACCCTTCAAAAAAGCTTAATGTTCTTACTGAATTTGTATCAAAATCCGACCACAGCACCCTACCCATATTTTGTTTCATAAACTTACTAAATTGTGATGTGTATATTAAGTTTATTCTGTTTTCATCTTCCAAATCATCTATGATATCCTCATACTCTTTTTCAAACAGCTCTCCTGTCTCCACATCAATATATATCATCCTTTTTGTATTATTGTTCTTATCTTCATTTGACGACACTATATCTTCCGCTCCGAATACAAGGCAGGGCTTATTCTCATACATTCTTGTTGTAAACATAGTATAATCGGTAGGCATTATATTCATATTCTTTTCTTTTAAAATTTCAAGAACATCTATTTCATTTTTTAATTGCTTACCTCCTATACCATAAACCTTTACGTCAAAATTTTCTATATTTCTTTCTAAATATGTTTTATCTGTATTGACATCCCTCATTCTGTTTGAATGTACTGTCATATTCACTTCCACGGCATATTTTAAAGGTATATATAGCATATATCTTATTACAGGGTCTTCACTTTCTTTCATATCATTATCCTGTATCGCACAGAGGGCATTTCCGTCTTCACTAATCCAAATCCTTTGCAGATTATTTTTTATTCCCCATGTCAATGTGTAACCGTCATCTACAATCTTATGGGTTGTATTTTCATCCGCCTTTTTATCTTTACTACTACATCCGATGCAAAACATTATACAAAATACAAATAATAAAACAGCTCTCTTCATCCTTCTACTCCTCTGCCAATATATTTACCTGTTATCAGGTATAGGCTTATATCTCGACCTTTCCATCTCCTCGGGCTCAATATACTTTTTAAAGTCATCAAGGTTATTAATCTTATGCGGTAATCCGTCTACCGAATGCCTGCCGTCTACTACCACTCCGTCAAACGATATATCCTCCCCATTCTCAAAAAACATATCCGCTAATTCCTTATCGCTTATACTGTCAGGTAACATAAAGGTCACTCTGGCCTTCTCTCCTTCAGATATAAGTTTATCAAGGTTCTCCCTTAATTTTGGAAATAATTCATATAGTTTTTTATTATCTTTTGGAATTCTACCTATATCATATATATACACATCCATGAAACCTTCCCAATCTGAGAATGAACTAACAGTAATATATGAATAAAGTGAATTTTGCTTTAAAAGTATCTCATTAAAAATATCCCGTTTACTAACAACCGCTATCTTTTCACTTTTTTTACATCTGTCCCAAACATCTATTATCCAATCTTCAAAATATGTTTCATCTTCAATATTTATAAATACAGCTTTTCCCCTATCTTCATATCCATTTTCTATATCTTTACTTATTTTTTCAGACCACACCATAATGTACGGTTTCTCGTAATATTCTAATGCCATTGCTTTATATGGTTTGTCAGGCTTTATATTATCATCATTATCAAAGATACTTTTCACATCTATTGTTTTGAGCTTTTCCCCTGTTTTAATATCATATATATCAACATTAAATTTATCAAGCTCTGTAGTTTTCAAATTAAATCCCAAAGGATTTCCGTTTTCATCCCAAAAAGTATCCAAATATCTTCCCTGGAGGTCATTATCTGTAGCATATTTATTGGGGATTATATCATCATCCTCACCTCCCCATTCCATATTATCACCTACTCCATTATATAAATACATTACATATAATGCATCGTTATCCTCATTAATTTCACTTGCATAATAGCCGGTTTTATATGTAAGATCATATCCTCCTCTCTCAACCTTATCTGCTTTTTTAGTGCAAGCACATAAACACAGGCAAAGTAATATGCCTATAAAAATTTTATTTTTTCTCATTTATTTACCCCTCTACCGCCTTTTATCCATCATTATAAGCTTCTTAATAAAATTTGCTATTAGCTTTATAGTAAATATATCAAATATTAACAATAGAATCAATATATATTATTTATTCTTAGTTATATACTTACAAATTATTATGATTTATCTACAAAAACAATATTTTATGAAAGTCAGTACGTATGCCACAAATGACTGCCATTTTCAAGGTAGGAGATATTTTTTATTAACTATTTAAAGCTGCTTTATAAGATTTACCATCTCTATTGCAGACAATGCACAATCATATCCTTTGTTTCCTGCCTTACTGCCTGCACGTGCAATCGCCTGCTCTATATTCTCTGTGGTGATAATTCCGAATAATACCGGAACTCCTGTTGCAAGTTCAACCTGTGCGATTCCTTTAGCAGATTCATTGCATACCAAATCATAGTGAGAAGTATCCCCACGAATAACTGCGCCTACACAAATGATTGCATCATACTTTTTTGAAACAGCCATTTTTTGTGCCGTTATAGGGATCTCAAAAGCGCCCGGTACCCATGCCGCCGTGATATTTTCTTCTTTGACTCCATGCCTTATAAGACCGTCAACTGCCCCTCCTAAAAGCTTATTCACAATAATCTCATTGAATCTTGCCGCTACGATACCTACTCTCATTCCCTCAGGTGCTACCAGTTTTCCTTCTAATAAATTGATGTTTTTCATTTTTTCTCCTTAATAATCTTATAAATTAATTTCTTTAAAAATATGTCCCATTTTTTCCTGTTTTGTCTTCATATATTTTATATCGTACTTCTGAGGCTTGATCTCAAGCGGAACTCTTTCCTTGATTTTGATTCCGAATCCTCTAAGTCCGTATACTTTCTCAGGGTTGTTAGTCAAAAGTCTCAAAGACTTTACACCAAGATCTGATAGGATTTGAGCTCCTACCCAGTATTCTCTAAGATCCGGGGCAAATCCAAGCTTTACATTTGCCTCTACGGTATCATAACCCTGTTCTTGAAGCGCATATGCTTTTATTTTATTTATCAGGCCAATGCCTCTGCCTTCCTGTCTCATATAAAGGATAATACCTCTGCCCTCAGATTCCACACGCTTCATAGCTGTCTGAAGTTGCAAGCCGCAGTCACATCTTAGAGAACCGAATGCATCTCCTGTCAAACACTCGGAGTGTACCCTGCAAAGCACATCTTCTCCGTCTCCTATATCACCTTTTACCAATGCAATATGATGTTCTCCAGTAATGTCATTTATATATCCGTGCATTTTAAAATCGCCATACTGAGTCGGAAGGTCGGCAACCGCCTCTTCTTTTACATGTTTTTCATGTATTCTTATATAATCCTGTAAATCTTTGATTGTGATAAATGTAAGATTATGTTTTTTTGCCATCTCCCAAAGTTCCGGCGTACGCATCATATTTCCGTCTTCCTTCATTATCTCACAACATACACCGCATTCTTTCAAACCGGCAAGTCTCATAAGATCCGTTGTAGCTTCAGTATGACCGTTGCGAACCAAAACTCCCCCTCTTCTTGCAATAAGCGGAAATACATGTCCCGGTCTTCTAAAATCTGTCGGTTTTGAGTTCTCATCCACACATTTCATAATAGTAAAGGCTCGCTCCGTTGCCGAAATACCTGTAGTTGTATCTATATGATCAATCGCAACCGTAAATGCAGTACTGTGATTGTCGGTATTTTCGGCAACCATTGGAGGAAAGTTGAGTTTTTCGGCGATTTCTTCACTCATTGGTGTACATATAAGTCCCTTTGCATAGGTCGCCATAAAGTTAATATTTTTTTGTGTGGCAAATTCCGCCGCGCAAATCATATCGCCCTCATTCTCTCTGTCTGGGTCATCCGTAACCAGAATGATTTTTCCTTCTCGCAAATCTTTAAGCGCCTCTTCAACCGTATTGTAGTTATTATTTTGTTCCATAGTATCCTCCTGTTCTAAAACCCGAATTTCTCCAAAAACTCCATTGTAATTTCAGATTCCTTTTTTTCTTTTTTATTTCCAAGTAATCTCTCTACATATTTTCCTATTACATCATTTTCAAGATTAACAATATCTCCCGGATGTTTTGATAAAAGTGTTGTTTCTTCTCCTGTATGCGGTATTACAGATACTTTAAAACCTGTTTCACCAACTTTTGCCACCGTCAAACTTATTCCGTCAATGCAAACGGAGCCTTTTTCCACAATCAGATGCAGTATTTCATGTGAGGTTTCAATTGACACCCAAACTGCATTTTCTTCACGAATCATGGAGCTGATTACTCCGATACCGTCAATATGTCCGCTCACTATATGGCCTCCGAATCTCCCATTTGCGGCCATTGCGCGCTCAAGATTGACCTTACTTCCTCTCTTGCAGTTTTTAAAACTGCTTCTTCTGACAGTCTCCGCCATCACATCAGCCTTAAATCCGTCAGGAAATAAAGATGTGACCGTCAAGCACACTCCGTTCACCGCAATACTGTCACCGATTTTCGTGCCTTCAAGTACTTTCTTTGCTTTCACTTCCAAACTTCCCGATTCCCCTCTTATATTGATATAAGCGATTTCTCCCTGTTCTTCCACTATGCCTGTAAACATTATTCCTCCCCTTCTTTTTCATACAATTTACATGTGATTTTGATATCTTCACCGATTTGACAAATATCGACATATTTCAGTCTCACAGCCTCCGAAGGAAGATTTACACCGATACCCTCTATAGGAGTTTTGCCGTTTGCACCTCCAAATAATTTCGGTGCTATAAAAGCTTGTACTTCTTTTACGATTCCCGCTCTTACGGCACTTTCATTTAATGTGCCCCCACCTTCCAAAAGAATACTGTCAATACCTTCATTTCCAAGATATATCATCAGTTTTTTAAGATCTATTTGATTTCTCTCATCCGGGCAATATAATGTCTCCACCCCTAAGGAATGTAATCTTTCTAATTTTTCCTGAATATTTTGTGAATACGCATATACCACTATTGTTCTTTGATTAAAAGCGGTTTTTACAATTTGACTGTCTTCTTTGATCCTAAGTTTACTGTCACATATAATTCGTACAGGGTTTTTCTTATCCTTTACTCTGACATTTAACATCGGATCATCTGCAAGTACCGTTCCTATCCCGACCATAATACCCATATACCTGTGGCGCATATGCTGTACTTCCTCTCTCGCCTCTTTTCCGGTAACCCATTTTGATTCTCCTGTTTTTGTAGCTATCTTTCCGTCCAGGGTCATGGCATACTTCATCACCACATAGGGTATTTTGGTCTTAATATAATGAAAGAATATGGGATTTAATTTGTCACACTCTTCTCTCAAAAAGTCCTCCACTACACTGATCCCTGCCTCTTTTAAGATTTGTACACCTTTTCCTGACACTTTTGGATTAGGATCTTTAGAACCTATTACAACTTTTCCGATTTTGTGCTCAATGATTGCCTGTGTACATGGCGGAGTCTTGCCATAATGACAACAGGGCTCCATTGTCACATACATTGTTGCCCCTTTTGCAGATTCTTTAAGCGATGCAAAAGCATTTCTTTCCGCATGAAGCTCACCGTATTTTTTGTGATAACCTTCTCCGATTATCCTTCCGTCTCTTACAATCACAGCACCTACCATAGGATTGGGATTTGTCCATCCCTCTCCTTTTTTTGCCAGACTGATTGCTCTGAGCATATATTCTTTATCAGTCAACTCTATCCCTTCTTTCTTTTTAGAGATTTGGGTATAAAAAATCCCCTGAAAATATTTCCAGGGGTGGTGACAACTGTTATTTATGCCGTGTAAATATATTAAAAAGGCTCTGAAATGGTTCACCATCTCAGAGCCTTGATACTACATACATTTATCTACAAATTAACCGTATCAAAATCTTCTTTCATCCAGACTGTACTGTCGGCTCCGGAATCTCACCGGATCATGCCATAGGCTCGCGGGCTTTACCGCCGGTAGGGACTTTCACCCTGCCCTGAAGATATCTTTTCGTTAATCATAATACTTAATTTGGGATTTGTAAAGTATCTGCACTATAATTGTATGTTTTTTCATAGATTTTATATTTTATTTCAACAACTCATCCATTGTATGCCAGCCAAGTACTGCGCACTTTACTCTTGCAGGCATATGTGAGATATCTTTTAAGGCTCCGGCCTCGTCAAGCTCATCTATCTCTTCGTCAGTTGCCTCTCCCTTTATCATACGGAAAAACATATCTGAGAGTCTGATAGCTTCATCCTTTTCAAGACCTATTACCATATCAAGCATTATATCCGCTGAAGCCTGTGATATGGCACATCCGTCACCTACAAATGCTCCGTCTTCTATAATACCCTCGTCATTTACCTTAAGCTTTAAAGTGATATGGTCTCCGCAACTTGGATTCACACCGTCCAGTACAAGGTTTGCATCAGGCAAATCATGCTTGTGATAAGGTCTTAAATTGTGTTCTGTCAGAATTTCATTATAAAAGGCTCTGTTATCACTCATCGTATCCCATCTCCTTTCTTATATCTGATAGAGCTGCTGCGAGTGCATCTATCTCTTCCTTTGTATTATAGAAAGAAAGGCTTGCTCTTGTAGTTGAATTTATCTTGAGATGCTGCAACAGCGGCTGTGCACAGTGATGTCCGGCTCTTACAGCAATGCCCTTTGAATCAAGGATTGTCGATACATCATGCGGATGCACTCCCTCAAGTATAAAGTTAATTATACCGCTGTGCTTAGCAGGATCCTTTGAACCAAGTATTCTGACATACTTGTTCTTTGAAAGAACCTCAATAGCATACTCACTAAGCTCTCTTTCGATACTCTCTATCTTCTCATAGCCTATGCTCTCTATATAGTCGATAGCCGCCGCAAGACCTACCGCACCTTCCGCGTTTACAGTACCGGCTTCAAACTTGTGCGGAAGCTCGGCATATGTTGCCGAATCTCTTGTAACATACTCTATCATCTCTCCACCGCTGAGGAAAGGAGGCATAGCATCAAGCAACTCTTTCTTACCGTAGAGTACACCGATACCCATAGGTCCGCAAAGCTTGTGACCTGAGAATGCAAAGAAGTCAGCATTCAGTTCTCTTACATCTATTTTCTTATGAGGTATGCTCTGTGCACCGTCAACAACCGCTACTGCACCCACACTGTGAGCCTTCTCAATTATATACTCTATAGGTGTAGGAATACCCAGTACATTTGAAATCTGTGTACAAGCTACAATCTTTGTCTTTTCATTTATTTTTGAATCTATTTCAGCCTTTGTGATCTCTCCGTCTTCCTCGCAATCAAGGAATACAAGCTTGGCTCCTGTAGCTTTTGCCACCATCTGCCACGGAAGCATATTTGAATGATGCTCAAGTATACTTACAACTATCTCATCGCCTGCTTTTATATTGTTAAGACCGTAGCTGTATGCCACAAGGTTAAGGCTCTCTGTAGCATTTCTTGTAAATACTATCTCTTCACTTCCTGCCGCGCCTATAAACTTTGCAACCTTGGCTCTGGCATTCTCATAGTCCTCGGTAGCTTCAACACTGAGTTTATACACTCCTCTTAAAGGATTGGCATTGTGATGCTTATAAAACTCATTCATCGCATCAAGTACCACCTGTGGTCTTTGTGAAGTAGCCGCATTATCCATATATATTACATCACTTGATTCCAAAAGTGGAAAGTCGGCTCTATATACGCTCTTGCTCATCTTCGCTACCTCCCAGATAAACATTTATCTTCTCCTCAAGTGCCACATTCTCAAGCTTCTTGCCTATAGCATCTATTCTGGCTCTGGCTACCATCTTTGTAACACTTTCCTTATCCATACCTCTTGAAGTAAGGTAAAAAAGCATCTCTTCATCAAGGTTTCCTATGGAAGCACCATGTGTTCCGACCACATCTTCCTCGGCACAAAGTATTACAGGTATACTCTGATTGTGGATATTCTGACCTAAAAGAAGTACATCCTCACTCTCTTCACCTGTCGCATCCTTTGCACCTCGCTTAAAGTCGATTGTGCCTCTAAGGAGCTTGCCTGAATTGTCATTAAGTACTCCCGAAGCTATCATCTTTGAGTTTGTGGATTTTCCTATATGGTCGGCCACATAGTTAAGATCTATCTGATCCTCGGCCTTACCATAATATCCGAGATCTGATATGAACTCACTTCTTTTACCTACAAGGCTTGCTCTTGCTCCTGCAAATATCTTCTTACCGCCAAGTAAAAGCTGAACAAGTTCAAATGAAGCGTCCTTGTCAACATTTGCACCTATATCGTTAAGTGAGATATCACTGTCTGACTGAAGCCCTACCTGATAAAGCTTCACTTTTGCATTTTTTTCGGCATATACCAATGTCTGTACTGCAAGTGCACCCTCATTTTCATTATTTGATGAGTAATCCATCCATACACTTACATCACTGCCTTCCGCCGCATAGATATATACTCTTACCTTGGCAAGGTTTTCCTTGTCTCTGCATATATTTATATGAGTCTTTGAAACTTTTCCTGTAAGTGTATTTATAATAATATCCTCACTATTTTCACTCATAAGCTCTGACATAGTCTCGCCCATTCCTGTAGGCAGTGCATTCATCTTTTCGATATTTTCACTTGACAGTTCATTATTTGCATTCTCATTTAATACTTTTATATTTGCGCTGCCGGTTTCACTTGGTATTGAAATAGCAGTCTCATTCATCTTAAGCCATCTCCAGGTAAGGACCGGTATCTTATTTAAAACAATATCTTTCATTAACCAATACTTCCTTTCATCTCTAATTGAATGAGATTGTTCATCTCCACCGCATACTCAAGCGGCAACTCTTTTGATACATTGTCGGCAAATCCGCTTACAATCATTGCTCTGGCATCTTCCTCGCTGATACCGCGGTTCATAAGATAGAATACGGCGTCATCACTGATTCTACCTATTCTTGCCTCATGTCCTACATCCGCATTCGCACATCTTATATCCATTGCAGGTAATGTATCGGAGCGTGATATATCATCAAGCATCAACGACTCACATGATACCGACGACTTTGAATTATTCGCCTTTTCAGATACCACTACCGCATTTCTGAATGTAGATATGCCGCCTGCCTTTGATATTGACTTTGTACTTATAACCGACGATGTATCAGGTGCCGCATGTACAACCTTTGAACCTGTATCAAGGTTTTGTCCTTCACCTGCAAATGTGATTCCGGTGAACTCCATTCTTGCACCTCTACCCTTTAAAATACTCATAGGATAAAGATATGATACATGTGAACCGAACGAACCTGAAACCCACTCGATTCTTCCGCCCTCTTCCACAACGGCTCTCTTTGTGTTGAGGTTGTACATATTCTTTGACCAGTTCTCAATAGTTGAATATCTGAGTCTGGCATTCTTTCCTACGTACAGCTCCACACATCCTGCGTGAAGATTGGCCACATTGTACTTCGGTGCAGAACATCCTTCAATAAAGTGAAGGTCCGCACCCTCATCCACGATAATAAGTGTATGCTCAAACTGTCCTGCTCCCTTTGCATTAAGTCTGAAGTATGACTGCAAAGGAATATCCAGATGAACGCCCTTCGGTACATATACAAATGAACCTCCTGACCACACCGCACCATGTAATGCCGCAAACTTATGGTCTTTCGGCTTTACAAGTTTCATAAAATGCTTCTGAATCATATCCGCAAATTCGCCATGCATTGCACTTTCAAGGTCGGTATATACAACTCCCATCTGTGAAACTTCATCTCTTACATTGTGATATACAAGTTCTGAATCATACTGTGCTCCTACACCTGCAAGTGACTTTCTCTCCGCCTGCGGAATACCGAGCTTTTCAAATGTATCCTTTATCTCCTCCGGTACATCCGACCACTTGGTCTTCATATTTGTATTCGGTCTTACATAGGTAACTATATCGTCCATATCAAGACCCTCTATGGACGGACCCCATGGCGGAACTTCCATCTGATTATATATTTGTAATGCCTGTAATCTGAAATTCTGCATCCATGTAGGATCATTCTTTTCTTTTGAAATCTGAGATACAAGTTCAGGTGTAAGACCTGCGGCTATTTTGAAGTTGTCCTTATCTTCATTTCTAAAGTCATAAATACTCCTGTTGATGTCTTCTACATATGTCTTTTCCTTCATCATTTGCTCTCCTGAATATACTTTTCAAATCCATGCTCATTGATTTCATCTACCAAAGAAGCATCTCCTGTCTTTATGATTTTTCCGTCTACCATAATATGTGTATAGTCAACTTTTAATGACTCAAGTATTCTGGTACTGTGAGTGATTATAAGAAGAGCACCGTCTTTTCTCTTTTGATATTCCTTAACACCTTCCGAAACTGTTCTTACAGCATCCACATCAAGTCCCGAATCCGTCTCATCAAGTATTGCAAGCTTTGGTGAAAGCATAAGAAGCTGCAAAATCTCAGCCTTTTTCTTCTCACCGCCTGAAAATCCTACATTCAAGGCTCTGTTGGCATAATCCTTGTCCATATTTAAGACTTCCATGTTCTTTTCAAGTTCTTTTTTGAACTGCATCATCCTTACTCTCTTGCCCGAAACAGCCTCTACCGCATCTCTTATAAAGCTGCTTAGAGGAAGTCCCGGTACCTCAAGCGGATTTTGAAATGATAAAAACATTCCCGCCTTTGCACGCTTATCCGCAGACTCGTCAACTATATTCTTACCGTCAAATATGATCTCTCCGCCCTCTGTGATATATCTTGGGTTACCCATCAGAGCATAACCGAGTGTTGACTTACCGGCACCGTTAGGTCCCATAAGTACATGTGTTTCGCCTTTTTTAATTTCTATATTTACTCCATGAAGAATTTCCTTTAAATTCTCATCATCTTCTATGGAAACTGTTAAATTATTTACATTTAATAATGACATTGTTCTTTCCTTTCACTTATCCCATGAGCATGGGTAATCTTGTAACAGATTATCTTTGTTACCTGCACAATGGGATTTTAAAGCTTAATTCCCAGTAAGTCAATAGGAATTAAAAAAAAACCCTCATAAAAGGGCTTTTAAATGCTTATGTATTTAATTTTGTACAATATATTATACAATTCCCTGTGAGATCATTGCGTTTGCAACCTTCTCAAATCCGGCAATATTTGCACCTGCAACATAGTTGCCTTCCTGATTGTATCTCTTAGCGGCATCGTCAACCTTTGTAAAGATATCCTTCATGATGCCCTTAAGCTTCTCGTCAACTTCCTCAAATGTCCATGAAAGTCTCATAGCGTTCTGGCTCTGCTCAAGACCTGAAACTGAAACACCGCCTGCATTTGAAGCCTTACCCGGCATAAAGAGTACACCGTTTTCCTGAAGATACTTTGTAGCCTCAAGAGTTGTAGGCATATTTGCACCCTCAGCTACAGCAAAGCATCCGTTAGCTACAAGTGCCTTTGCACCGTCAAGGTCAAGCTCGTTTTGAGTAGCACATGGAAGATAGATATCACATTTGATATTCCAGATTCCCTTTCCTTGTGTATACTTTGCTGAAGATACTCTGTTTGCATACTCTGAGATTCTCTGTCTCTTAACTTCCTTGATATCCTTAACAACATCTACCTGGATACCGTTCTCATCATATACATAACCGTTTGAATCGCAAAGTGCAACTACCTTTGCTCCAAGCTGCTGTGCCTTCTCAATTGCATAGATAGCAACATTTCCTGAACCTGTAACTACAACTGTCTTACCCTTAAGCTCCTTGTTGTTTGCCTTAAGCATCTCATCAAGGATATATACAAGGCCGTAACCTGTAGCCTCTGTTCTTGCTAGAGAACCGCCGAAAGGAATTCCCTTTCCTGTAAGAACACCCTCAAACAATGTTGAAAGTCTCTTGTACTGACCGAAGAGGTAACCTATCTCTCTTCCGCCTACACCGATATCACCTGCAGGTACATCTGTGTCTTTTCCGATGTGCTTATAAAGCTCGCTCATAAAGCTCTGGCAGAACGCCATTACTTCTCTGTCTGATTTCCCCTTAGGATCAAAGTTTGAACCACCTTTTCCTCCGCCCATAGGAAGACCTGTAAGTGAGTTCTTAAGTACCTGCTCAAAGCCCAGGAATTTAAGTATAGACTGATTTACTGTAGGGTGGAAACGAAGACCTCCCTTATAAGCGCCGATTGAGTTGTTGAACTGTACACGATATCCTTTGTTTACCTGTACATTTCCCTTGTCATCCACCCACGGAACTCTGAATGAGATAATTCTTTCAGGCTCTACAAGTCTCTCCAAGATACCGTTCTTTCTGTAAAGCTCCTCGTTAGCGTCTACAACCACTTTAAGTGACTCCAAAACTTCCTTAACCGCCTGATGGAACTCCGGCTCATTAGGGTTGGCTGCTACAACTTTTTCTAAAATCTCTTCTACATATGACATAATCTTACCTCCTAGGCTTATATTTTCACAAAGTAAAATATAGCTGTTTACAAAAAATGGCAAAGACTCCCTATATAGGCGTCTTTGCCGAACACAAATCATTCTATCAGATATTTTTCAAATGTCAATACCGTTTATAAAATATCCTTTAAAATATCCAAAGAGTGAAAATGTCTGTCTATATACTTTTTCATCATAAAATCCAGAGTCTTTTCTATCTCAAGCAGCGCCTCCTGTGTTATTACAAAGGTAAAAAGCTTCTCAGGTTTTGTACAGATAATATATTCCCATGTGTATGCTGCGGTCTTATCATTCATCTTCGGATTCGGATCGTAGTCACTGTTTAAAGCCATTATTTTAAGTTCAAATATCCTCCTGACCAGTCTGTTGGGGATGGACTTTTTGGTAAGAGCAAGCAAAGTATAATATATAAGCTTTAAACTCTCCATATCCGCAAGTGCTTCCTTTGTATAATAATCAAGCATCTCCAAAAAATATGTACCGTAACAGGTACTCTCAATATCGTCACTTATCTCTTCAAAGTAGTTGGCTATCTCCGCACTGATGATGTTGTATGAATCTCTGCCCTCAAAAAGCTTAAACTTACCGTAGGCAAATATCCTTGCATACCCCATCATCTGATTGTTGATTCGTCTGGCGCCTCTTGCAAAGGCATAGATTTTACCTCTCTCCTTTGTAAATATGGTGACTCTTCTGTCAAAATCGCCGACAGGCATTGATTTTATCACAATGCCTGTCAATTCTATATTCTCTCTCACATTATAAATCCTTCGGATTGTAGCCGAAGTTTTTCATCTGCACATCAGAGTCTCTCCACTTCGGTCTGACCTTTACCCACACTTTCAAATTCACCTTGCAATCAAGTAAGTTCTCTATGTCTTTTCTGGCGGCGCTGCCTATTCTCTTTAACATACTTCCGCCCTTACCTATAATGATACCCTTATGTGATTCCTTCTCACATACTATGGCGGCCTCAATATCTACAATATCACCCGAGTCTCTGTAGTTGAAAGTATCTATCTCCACGGCGATACCGTGAGGTATCTCATCCTGCAAAAACCTGAGTGCCTTTTCTCTGATAAGCTCTGCGGCTATCTGCTTTATAGGCTGGTCTGTGACAGTGTCCTCATCATAATACATAGGACCTTCATCAAGGTATTTGAATATAACCTTTAAAAGTTCATCCGTATTTGTACCCTTAAGTGCCGACACAGGTACTATTTCCGCAAACTTCATCTTTGACGAGTACTTTGCTATTACCTCAAGCATATCCTCTTTTCGTTTCAAAGAGTCCATCTTGTTGACGGCAAGTATTACAGGTACTTCCACATTTGAAAGTATCTCAAATATATGCTCGTCTCCCTCTCCTATAAATGTACTCGGCTCTATCAGCCAAAGCACGACATCCACATCACGCAAGGTTCTTGTAGAGACCTTCACCATATACTCTCCAAGCTTGTTCTTTGCTTTATGTATACCCGGAGTATCAAGGAACACTATCTGACCTCTCTCATCTGTAAATACTGTTTGTATTCTGTTTCTTGTAGTCTGCGGCTTATTTGATGTAATAGCTATCTTTTGTCCTATAAGCGTATTCATCAATGTTGATTTTCCTACATTCGGTCTCCCTATAAGAGCGACAAAACCTGATTTCATATCTTCTCCTATCAATCCTTAAAAAGGTGCTTTACTTCTTTGAACATTTCACTGTCCTTTTCTATTAAGTCCGCATTTCCGACAGCACAGATAAGATTATCACTGAGTACAGCCTCTATAAGCGGCACCAAGCCTCTTATATCTGCTTCACTTGTATTTAAGACTTCTTCTCTTTCCTTTTGCATATCCTCATGTCTTACCTTTGAATAGTATGCGCTAAGTCCTTTCATACCCTCTCCGGCAGGTGTAAGCGGTGTGTCCATCTCGCTTATAGCACCTATTACGGACTTTGTCATCTCTCTGTCATTTGCGGTGAAGTTCTTTGCATAGTCAACTATGCCCTCATATATTTTATTTGTGTTTGACACATTCGGGTCACGGTATGATACAAATCCCGCATTTCCGCTTCTTGAAAATACCGCACTGCATCCGTATGCTCCGCCCTTTACTCTGATATTGTTCCACAGATAATCATAGCTTAACAACACCTTGAACACTCTCAGTACCCCTGTGTACTTAAAGCCGTGATTTACAAAGTTTCCGAATCTTGCAACATAGTTTACCATTGACGAAGTCTCAAATCCCTCATTCTTTATCTCAGGTAAAAGCTTTGCTCTCTCACTTTTAATATCTTCTTTTTCAAGGCTGTCAATAAGTACTTTAGCTCCGTCAAAGCTGTGCTTATATCCCTTGTCGTCACATATGGTATGTATCAAGAGATTGTTTACATTAAATACCTTCTTGGACAACAAAGTCAACTTCTCATAGAGCTTATCAAAGTCTTTTTCAATATCAATCGACTCAAGGAATTTAAGATATGCAATACCCTTTGTCAAATCTTTAAAAAGCAGTTCTTTTGAAATATATGAACCGGCTCTTGTAAGTGCGGTCATATGACCTGATGAAACCAATCTGTCCTTACCTGTCAGTACTTCCGCTATTATATCCTTGATTCTTTTCTTATCTTCAAGCTTTGATGTTGTAAGCACCTCTGCCACTGTTGAATACAGCCAAGGCTCCTTACCGTACAAAATCTTTGCGTTTACACAAAATCCGAATGTAAAATCAATAGGGTTTGCATTGGTAGCATAAGCCTCAAGCGAGTATGATACACCGCCTGAATTTAAATTTATATTGGTGGCTAATGTGGCAAATGTTTCTTTCTTCGTATCAATATATCCGAGTATCTCCTTTAGCAGTTCCAGGTACTTTATCTCTTCCTCATTTGCAAAATCAATGTTGAAGATAAATTTCATATAGTTGATACCTGCCGTGAATACTTTGGAATGTACCACCTTTATATCTTTGTCACAAACTTTCACACTGTCTTCTTCAAACTCAGGCATCTTCACATCCCTGCTTATATCATCCCTGCTAAGCAGCGGAATCTTTAAGAGAGCTTCTTCACTTGAAGGCTCCGACTGATACTTTTTCAGTGCTATTGTATCTTCGTATATCTTTTTTAACTCTTCCTTTGACAATGTATCTTTGAACTTGGCAAGCTTTTCTTTAAGTTCATTATCCTTCTTTGTGGTAAGTCCCTTTTTCGGTGTCATAGTAACTATTGCCGTGTTCTTATTGTCAAGCAGATGCTTTTTTATTAGTCTCTCAAAGTATCCGTTTTCCACTTCTTCTCTAAGTGTCTTAAAGATATTTTCAAATCTGAGATGCATTGTAGGATCGGCGTCATAAAGCCATGAATCAAAGCTTGAAAGTCCGTACATAAGTCCCTTAGGATATGATCCGTAGTCGGCTTCTCTTGCCTTAAACTCAAATACATTGATAGCCGCCTTTATAGCCTCTTTGTCAAGTCCTTCATATGCAAGTTTTCTTAATGTACCCTCTATTACAGCCAAAAACTCAGGCTTTCTGTCAAGATTGCTGTTCTTTGCGGTCACACCGAAATAAGGAACATATATACCGTTTGCATATCCGCCGTATACATCTTCTCCGATACCTGCATCTATAAGAGCCTGCATAAGCGGTGCACCCGGTGCATCTATCAAAACATACTCAAGTATCTGAAAGCCCATATATACTGTCGGATCAAGCTCACCGCCTACAAGAGTATTCCATGAAAGATAGGTGGCATTTTCTTCAGTCTGATTTTCGGTAATAGGATATTCAAAGTTTCTCTCTCTTACACTCTCAAGCGGCTTTACCTCTTCTATCTTAGAGTCCACAAACTTGTACTCAAACTTGTCAAGATACTCTTTATCTATCAGCTCAAGCTTCTCTGCCATATCCATATCTCCATACAGATAAATGTATGAATTGGACGGATGGTAGTACTTTGAATGCATATCAAGGAAATTCTCATATGTCAAAGTAGGGATAACATCAGGGTCTCCTCCGGACTCCTCACCGTATGAGTGGCCTTCAAAAAGTGTCTTTGTAATGGACCTTTCAAGCACACTGTCGGCAGCCGAAAAAGCTCCCTTCATCTCATTGTATACTACACCGTTTAAGATAATATTTCCGTTCTCGTCAGGGTTTCCCTTATCATCCACCACTTCATAGTGCCAACCCTCCTGCTTAAATATCTTAGGCTCAGTATACACATTCGGGTAAAATACGGCATCCAGATATACCTCCATAAGATTGTCAAAATCCTTGTCGTTGCAGGACGCTATCGGATAGACAGTCTTATCCGGATAAGTTATGGCGTTAAGGAAGGTATTTAACGAGCCCTTTACAAGCTCTACAAAAGGATCCTTTGCAGGGAACTTCTTTGAACCGCAAAGCACGGAATGTTCCAATATATGTGCCACTCCTGTGGAGTCCTTTGAAGGTGTCCTGAATCCTATAGTAAATACCTTGTTGTTGTCATCTGTAAGCAATGCAAAAATTCTTGCCTTTGTCTTCTTATGCTCAAGTATTGCAGCCTTCGCACTGAGTTCATCTATATCTGATATTTCAACTACATTATATGCAGATAATTTCTTAATATTATTTACTTGTTCTTCAATATCGTAAGTTTTCAATCTGTTCCTCCTTATATATATTCAAAAAATTTGTATTTAAAAATTGCAAATGTCTCTCTTACCAACATATGTAAATATAAAACTTTGTTAGATCTTGCACTGATAGGAAAAACTTGTGTGTATCCGATTTTTTTTGCAATTTGCATTGACCTGAAAATATGAAAATCATTTGTCAAAATGCCTATAGTCTGCGGCTTGTCCTCTACCTCAAGCACCGGACCCATATCATTTATTATTGTAATATCTGTACTTCTCTTTATATCGGCACTGTATTTGTCAATAAGCGCCTTTGAATATATTAAATTTTCTCTTGTATTATGTGACTGTGTTTCAACCAAAATATTATTTCTATCTATACCTTTTTGTATAAGATAATCCGCCATCACTACAGATTCCGTTTTACCGTCTCTTCCGATTCCGCCGCTTATAACTATTATGGTATCGGGATTGTTATCAATGTATTCTATAGCTTTATCAAGTCTGTACTTACATTCGCTTCCCTTTTTTTCCAAATCCGGCTTTGTACCCAGAACAATCAAAAAGTCAAGTCCCGGTTCATCGTTATCCGGCAATGAAAGGCTTATAGCTATAGAAGTTATAACAAAAATGAGAACCCCAAGAGTCGCCAAAGTATAGACAGATACCACAGACCACAATGGAATTCTCTTATTTAGATAAAATTTGATCAGTTTGCCTAAAGCAAAAAATACAAATGCAAATCCATACCATATATAACTTTGTAATTCCACAAAGCCTGTCATAGAAATAACAATTGTTCCATATATCCCACATAATACCGCCAGTATAAATGCAAACATTATACCTCCACTACTGTCTTTCGGGATTATAAACTCTCAGTATATCTCCTTCTTCCACTACCTGCTTGTCAAATGTCACCTTCAAAAGCTGTAAAGGATGCGGAGCACTCTCCATCTTCTCATCCTTGTCATTCTCTATAGATTCCACCTTCAGTGATATATTCTCACCGTTTTTCTTCATAACTTCGATATTGTCACCTACAAAGAATCTGTTCTTTTGATTAAAGATTGCTCTGCCCTCTTTATCTACTTCATTCACCGTACCTATATAAATATAGTTTTTTACATAGGTATTGCTGTCATATATCTGTGTATCGCTGTCAGGCTTACCGAAGAAAAATCCTGTGGTAAACTCTCTGTAAGTACACTTTCCTATCTCGGACTTGTACCACTCAAGATTTTCTTTGAAAGTTTCTTCAGACTTAAGGTAGTCGTCTATAGCCTTTCTGTATGTCCTTGCCACTGTAGCCACATAGAGTGCCGTTTTCATTCTGCCCTCTATCTTAAAGCTGTCAATGCCCGCTTTAATCAAATCGGGGATATACTCAATCATACAAAGATCTTTGGAATTGAAAATATATGTGCCTCTCTCATTCTCATATACAGGCATATATTCACCCGGTCTTTTCTCCTCCACAACAGAATATTTCCACCTGCATGAGTGAGTACACTCACCTCTGTTGGCATCCTTTCCTGTAAAGAAATTGCTTAGCAGACATCTGCCCGAGTATGACATACACATAGCACCGTGTACAAATGTCTCTATCTCCATCTGCTCAGGTATATTTTCCCTTATCTTTCTTATCTCCTCAAGCGAAAGCTCTCTGGCTGTAACCACTCTGCTTGCTCCAAGCTTCCACCAAAAAAGATATGTGGCATAGTTTGTATTGTTGGCCTGTGTGGAAATATGTATCTCAACCTCCGGCCATACCTCCTTTGCTATGGTAAATATTCCGGGGTCGGATATAATAAGTGCATCCGGTCCTATTTCCTTAAGCTCGTTAAAGTAAGACCTTGCCGCCTCCAAGTCGTCATTATGTCCGAGTATATTTGCCGTTACATAGACCTTTTTGCCTCTACTGTGGGCGTACTCTATACCGGCTTTCATATCCTCTTTTGTAAAATTCTTTGCCTTTGCTCTAAGGCTGAAAAATTCACCGCCTATATATACCGCATCGGCACCGTAATCTATTGCTACCTTCAGGTTCTCAAGATTGCCTGCCGGTATCAAAAGTTCCAAGTTTCTCAATTTACCTCCTGCTTCTACTCAGTAAAACTCCATCTCCTATTGAAAATATCCATGATTCCAAAGTCTCATCATGCAAAAGAAGATATATATATTCTCTCATTCTCTTATGTATTGTCTTATCTCTTTTTCTTATTGCAAAGGAAGACTCCGCCAAGTCTCCCTCCTGCAAACAATTATCCGAGAAAATCATTCCTGATTCTTTTAAAAGTTTCTTTACCATAGGCAGCCAGGTGATATACTGCGCCTTTGCCGCATCCATAAAGATAAAATCAAACTTCTCACCCTTATCGACCATGCTCTTAAGTATCTCCCCGGCATCACCTTCCAATATACTTGTTCTGCTTTCAAAATCAGCATATTTTATATTTCTTTTAGCTTCTTCCACCCTATCAGGCATTTTTTCAACAGTCACTATATCCGCATCGGAGTTTTCAAGCATAACCGCAGCGGAATAACCGACAGCACAACCGATTTCCAAAATAGAACCCGGATTTTGCATCTTCAATACAAATTTCAAAAAATTTTCGGTATCTCTTTTTATAATCGGTATGTAATTTCTTTTAGCCTCAGCCCTTATCTCTTCCAGTGCCTTGGAGTTCACCGGAGAAATGATATCAAGATATTCCAGTACTTTAGGATTTGTTATCATTTTTATTGTTCTCCGAAACACCGTCGTCAATCATCTCAAGTATCTGTCTGGATGTCTGTGAGGTGTTGAATGTATACTCGCCCGCATGCATTCTGATATCAAAAAATTTGGCCTGTATCTCAAAGGAAAACTTATTTTCGATGACTCCCGCGCTGTATAACTCATCCGCCAGTTTCTTAAAACTCGTCCCTTCTTCCACAGTCACTTCAACATTTCTGCCGGGTGGTGAGTCCACACTTGACGCATAAAATATACTGTGTCCGAACTGATAAGAAAAAGGTATACCTACCAGCATTATCAGCACAAGAATATATGTAACAATTCTTCCCAAAAAAGAAGTCACTCTTTTTTTTGTCTTCCTCTTAGATGTAGTTTCTTTGCTCATTTAGTACCCTTTAATGTACCTCCATTATTATTGGCAATATAACAGGATTTCTCTTCATCCTCTTCCACAAAAACTCGCTCAAAGAATCTCTTACCACATTCTTTATCTTAGCCCAGTCCGTGATTCTGGCGTGAAGGCAATCCGCTACAGCTTCTCTTACCACTGCACTCGCCTCGTTCATCAAATCGGTAGACTCTCTCACATATACAAAGCCCCTTGAAACTATGTCGGGACCTGATAAAAGTCTGTTGGTTCCATGCTCAAGACTCATTGCCACTATTATTATACCATTTTGTGACAAGCTTTGCCTATCACGAAGTACAATATTTCCGACATCGCCTACACCGAGGCCGTCTACAAAGACTCCGCCTGCCTCTACATGGCCTACTATCTTACATGAATCCTCTCCAAGTTCCACAACATCACCGCTTGACATTATAAGTACATTCTCACTTGGGATTCCTACCGCCTCGGCAAGTCCTCTTCCCGCCATAAGATGTCTGTACTCACCGTGAACAGGCAGCGCAAACTTCGGCTTTAAAAGTGAGTACATAAGCTTAATCTCTTCCTGACAAGCGTGTCCGGATACATGAGTATCCTGAAAGATTACCTCGGCACCCTTCATAGAAAGCTCATTTATAACCTTTGAAACAGCCTTTTCATTTCCCGGGATAGGTGTTGAACTCATAATTACAACATCCTCAGGCACTATCTCCACTTTTCTGTGTATGGAAGAAGCCATTCTTGAGAGTGCCGCCATTGACTCTCCCTGACTTCCGGTAGTGATAATAACCGTCTTTTCCTGCGGATAATCTCTCAAATGATCTATATCAATAAGTGTTCCTTCAGGAATATCTATATATCCGAGGTCTGCGGCGGTTCCTATGACATTGACCATGCTTCTGCCTTCCACCACCACTTTTCTGTCATACTTATATGCGGTGTTGATTATCTGCTGCACTCTGTCCACATTTGAAGCAAAAGTCGCTACGATTATTCTACTGTCCTTATGCTCTGCAAATATCATATCAAATGTCTTGCCCACAGTTCTCTCGGACATTGTAAATCCCGGTCTGGTGGCATTGGTGGAGTCACAAAGCATTGCAAGACAGCCCTGCTTTCCTATCTCAGCCATTCTTCCAAGGTCGGCCGGATCTCCGAATACCGGTGTGTAGTCCACCTTAAAGTCACCTGTATGGAAAATCGTGCCTGCCGGAGAGTGTATTGCAAGTGCCGCAGCATCAGCTATAGAGTGATTTGTCTTTACAAACTCGACATTAAAATCTCCCAGCTTTACCGTATCTCCGTACTTTACCACATTCAGCTTTGCCGTATCGTCTATCTGATGTTCTTTAAGTTTCTTTTCAATAAGCGCACAGGTAAGCTTCGTACCGTAGACAGGCACATTAAGCTGCTTTAATATATACGGCAGCGCTCCGATATGGTCCTCATGACCATGTGTTATACAAAATCCCTTTACCTTAAGATAGTTGTCCTTCAGATATGTTATATCAGGTATTACAAGGTCTATTCCGAGCATATCGTCGCTTGGGAAGGCCAGTCCGCAGTCAACCACCATAATGCTGTCATCGTACTCAAATGCGGTGATATTCATACCGATTTGCTCAAGTCCGCCAAGCGGTATTATCTTTATCTTCTTACTTGCTTTCTTTGCCCTGCCCCTTCTTTTTTTGTTGGTATTCTCCATAAGTATATTTGATACCTGCTCCGCCAAAGAAGGTACATTTCTGTCAGGAGCCACATATCTTGCCCCTGTTTTTTTCATTTCTTCGGATACTTCACTTATACCTGCATCTCTCTTGCTTTCGGCAGTCTTTGATTTTCTTGTTCCGGTTCTTCTTACAGGCTTTTTTTCAAGCGACTTTTCTTCTGTAGTGTTTGCCTGACCGGCCTCTGCTGTATTCTCTTCATTTGAAGTCGCTCTTTTTTTGGTACCCTGTTCATGCTTTAATCTGGCGTTAACCGTTCTTTCTTTTTTTACTTTCTTTTCAGGTTTTTCTCCAAATTCATTTGTGCTTGCTTCACTCAGTTCCTTGCTTTCCTGCATTATTCTTTGCATATTCAGCAACGGATTCTTCTCATTCTCGTTCAAAACTTATTCCTTTCTAATTCTAATATATAAACAGATATAAATTATCTAACAATATCTATATCATCCATCATCTTTTCAAATATATCAAATACCGAATCCAGCTCGTTTTCATCTTCTACAAATATATAATTGGCGTCCTCACAATCACCGCTTGAAATATCCTTCATAATATAACATTCGCCGTCTTCGCCATCAAAGCTGTCTGTAACCAGTATATAGCTGATTCCGTTTATCTTGGTTTCTTCCAAAACACTAAGTTTTATATTTTCACCGTCTTCCGATAAAAAAGATACTGTATCGTTTTTCATTTCTTCTTCTCCATATATTCTCTCAAAATAATACCGGCCGCCACCATATCAATGAACTGCTTTCGATTTTCCTTCTTCACACCGGACTCATCCAGTATCTCATCGGCTTCCACCGTAGTCAGTCTTTCATCCTGCATCACAATCGGAACATCCACTCTTTTTTTCAGCTTCTCTACAAACTCCATTGTAAGAGCCACTCTCTCGTTGCTCTTTCCGTTCATATTTATAGGCAGTCCTACCACTATTTCTTTTATATTATTTTCTTCCACTATCTTGGCAATCCTTGCCAAGGATCTTCTGAGCTTATTTTCTTTATCTCTCTCAATGGTCTCAAAAGGCTGCGCCGTAAGCCCCAATGAGTCGCTTATAGCTACTCCGATAGTCTTTGAGCCATAGTCAAGTCCCATGATTCTATCTTTCAAATCCACTTTTTTCTCCAAACTGTAAAAAGAAGCCTACCTCCAAAGCAAACTTCTTCATACATTTTACTCATATTTAAAATATGTTTTATTGTATGACCCAGCCTCAGAAGGTCCATCACGCGGCTTTATGATTCATCTTAAAAAGTTCAGCTAAGATTCTTCTCAATATAACTTTTTAACAACTCTTCCACTATCTCATCACGCTCAACCTTCATAATGAGACTTCTTGCACTCTTGTGACTCGTGATATAAGTCGGATCTCCTGACATCACATAGCCGACTATCTGATTTACAGGATTATATCCCTTCTCTGTCATAGCCTCATAAACCAGCTTCAACACTTCCTTGACATCCATCTTATTTTCTTGTACTGCCCTAAAATATTGTGTATTTTGAACATCCATCTTATCACGCTTCCTTTTCTAATAAGTTTTATTCTATCACGATTGCAGGTTATATTGCAATATTATTTTTAAAGTTCAGAAAATAAAACCTTTATACATTATTTTGTTCTTTTTCCATCAACAATATATCATCAGTCAAAAACCGGGCTATTTTACCTTTTATGATATCGTTTGTATTCAGTCCGTCCTTTAAAACGGCAATCTTTACATATTCCTTTGTATAACCTGTATAATACTCTTTTCCATCCAATGTAAAAGTCTCCTCACAAAGTACCTCATCAACTTTTGTGATTCTTTGACTTCTGAACTCTCTTTGATTGGCCAAATTTATTTCATTCAATATATTTGCCCTTTTTGCCTTCTCATTGCCGTCCACCTGCGGCATATGTGCGGCTTTTGTGCCTTCTCTTACGGAGTAGGGGAAAATATGAGTTTCATAAAACTTTACTTTCTCTACAAAGGCTTTACTCTCTTCAAAATCTCTTTCACTTTCTCCCGGAAATCCCACAATAATATCAGTGGTAATTGCAGGAGAGTCAAAATACTTTCTGATAAGCTCCACTCCCTCATAAAACTCACTTGCAGTATACTTTCTTTTCATACTCTTTAGAGTCTTGTCACATCCGCTCTGTAAACTAAGATGAAAATGAGGGCAAAACTTGTTTATTTCACTAAGGCTCTTTATAAATCCTTCTTTTATAATTCTCGGTTCAAGTGAGCCTATACGAATTCTTTCTATTCCATCCACTTTTGCTATATTTTCTATCAGATTAAGCAGCTCGTTCTTCGTTACAAACTCCTCGTCACTTTCCTCGGTCTGTGTGAGCAACTCCATTCTTTTATTGTATGACTCATCCAAAAAGTCCACTCCGTATGATGAGAGATGTATACCTGTAAGTACCACTTCCTTATATCCTGAAGATGCAAGCTTTTTTACCTCTTCTATGATATTTTCCATCTTCCTGCTTCTCACCCTACCCCTTGTAAAGGGAATAATACAGTATGAGCAAAACTGGTTGCAGCCGTCCTGCACTTTTATAAAAGCTCTGGTATGGTCATTTATCTTACTTATATTGAACTCTTCATACTCGGTATTTTTATTTATATCAATTATGAACCTGTTTTCATTCTTATCCTGCAAATACTCATTTATTATATTTACAATCTCGTTTTTGTTATTGTTTCCGACAATTATATCAATACTTAGGTCCTCATCAATTTTTTCCTTTGCGGACTCCACATAGCAACCTGCCGCTACAACTATGGCATCTTCATTCATCTTTCTCGCCCTGTGAAGCATCTGTCTTGACTTTCTGTCTGCAATATTTGTCACCGAGCAGGTATTTATAATATATACATCCGCTTTTTTACCGAAATCCACACATTTATAGCCTGCAGCCTCCATCAGCTGCTGCATAGCCTCCGTTTCATATGTATTTACCTTACAGCCCAGTGTGTGAAAAGCAACTGTTTTCATAAAAATCCTTTCTAACTTTTCAAATGTCATTGACTTTACTATAAAATTTATATAGGATATAGGCAGAAGCTAATGTGCAAATACTTTTATGTGTTTGTTGCATTCACACAATATTTTTTACAATGGAGGATTATATGAAAACAGTTCAAATTTCCCTTAATTCCATCGACAAAGTAAAGTCATTTGTTAACGAATTGGCTAAGTACGATGTAGACTTTGACTTAGTTTCAGGAAGATATGTTATAGATGCAAAATCAATAATGGGTATCTTCAGCTTAGACTTATCAAAGCCTATCGATCTTAACATTCACGCTGAGGATAATGTAGAGCAGATACTTGAGGCACTCTCTCCATATATCATCAAATAATATTTTTTTAATCCGGCAGATATATCTGCCGGATTTTTTATTACTTCGCCTTTACCAAAATTCTTTCTTTAGTCTCAAGCGCCCTTTCCAAAAGCTCTTCTATCTTTCCTTTAAGGCTCTTTTCAGATCTCTCAATACCTTCAAGTGCAGGCTTTGTCACAGGGTGCTTTGCAACAAATATTGTACAGCAGTCCTCATATGGCTGTATAGAAGTCTCATATGTGCCTATCTTCTCCGAAATTTCCACAATCTCCTGCTTATCAAAACCTATAAGAGGTCTGAATACCGGCAATGTGGCTGCCGCATCTGTGGTAAGCAGCGACTGTATTGTCTGAGATGCCACCTGTCCTATACTCTCACCTGTTATAAGCGCCTGATCGCCGTTTTCCACAGCTATTCTCTCAGCAATCTTCATCATATACCTTCTCATGATGATTGTAAGTTCCTCATGTGGGCAGTTCTCATATATTGCAAGCTGAATATCCGTAAAATTGATTATATGTAAGTTTATAGGTCCGCTGTATCTTGCCACAATCTCTGCAAGCTCTATTACCTTTCTCTTTGCTCTCTCCGAAGTATAAGGCGGTGCGTGGAAATATACCGCTTCCACTCTCACACCTCTTTTTGCAATCATATATCCCGCTACAGGTGAGTCTATTCCGCCTGATAAGAGTAACATCGCTTTACCGTTTGTACCTATAGGCATTCCTCCCGGTCCCGCTATCTCAAGTGAATATATATTGATAAAGGTTCTTATCTCTACTTTGATAAGCACATCAGGCTTTCTTACATTTACTCTTATCTCGGGAAATGCATTTAATATCACCTCTCCAAGGTCTGCATTGATACTCTCTGAAGTACCCGGGAAACTCTTGTCCGCTCTTCTGGTATCCACCTTAAAGGTGAAATTCTTATCCGGATACACTTCATCCACATATTCAACCACACTTTTTTTCAGATTTTCATAGTCCTTTGACTCTATTCTGACCATAGGACAGATGCCGACTATTCCGAATACCTTACTGAGTCTGTCTATGGTGTCCTCGTAGTCATAATCTCCGTCGGTATCCACATATATTCTTCCAAGTTCTTTTGATACAAAGAACTTGCCTTCCACTTCTTTTAATGCAATTCTGATTTGCTTCATCAGGGCATCTTCAAACATATATCTGTTCTTGCCCTTTACACCTATTTCACCGTATTTAATTAAAAATGATTTGTACTTCATTATTTCCTCACAAATTTTCTAAGAAGCGGCAAAAGCTCCTTCAGATTGTCTATAAGATACTTTGCCTCATCCATATTGTTGAGCTCGGATAAGGAAATCCTTATGGTAGCATCCAATAAATCTTCCCTTATACCTACAGCCTTAAGCGTTCCCGATATACCCGGATGATTTGAAGAGCATGCCGAACCGCTTGAAACATATATTCCTCTGTCTTCCAAGGCGTGTAATAAAACTTCCGCACGAATATCCTCAAACGATACACTTATAATCTGCGGTGCGAAGTTATCGCCTCTTCCGGTATTTAATACGGCTCCGTCTATTTTCTCAAGTTCATCCATAATAAAGTTTTTAAGGCTCTTTATCTTTTCAATTCTGTCATCAAACTCGTCATAGGCTTCCTTTGCGGCAACTCCCATTCCGGCAATTCCGGTAGTATTTAATGTGCCGCTTCTCATACCTCTTTGATGTCCGCCTCCGAATATAATAGGATTTATCTTCACATTGCCGTCAATATATAAAAATCCGACTCCCTTAGGGCCGTGAAACTTATGTCCTGATGCGGAAAGCATATCAATTCCCTGTGTTTTAGGATTTATTCTGAGCTTTGTATATGCCTGTATTGCATCTACATGAAAGAGAGTGTTTGCATTCTTACTCTTTATTATCTTTGATATCTCATCAACAGGCTCCACAGCACCGATTTCATTGTTTACATACATAATTGAAACCAGTATTGTATCTTCTCTGATGCTTTCTTTTAGTACCTCAAGGTCCACTCTTCCTGTTTTATCTACAGGCAGCACAGTCAGTTCAAATCCCTCTTCCGCCAAAAATGTCGCCGGCATATATACGGCAGGATGCTCTATTCCCGATATTATTATATGCTTTCCAAGCCTCTTTTTTGCCATAGCGGTTCCTAAAAGTGCCATATTATTGGACTCGGTTCCGCCTGATGTAAAGATTATCTCACTTTTTTTGACTTTGAGGGTCTTTGCTATTGTTTCAGCTGCATCCTTTACATATTTTTCGGCATCTACACCTTTTATATGCTTCGCACTGCTGTTTGCATAGTCCTCCCTCATAGTCTTTAACATTATATCTATGGCTTTTTCGCTTACTTTTGTAGAAGCCGAGTTGTCAAAATATGCGTCCATCTATTCTTCTTCCAATCTGATCATTATATTACTGAGCAATGCAAGTCCGGCTGTCTCCGTCCTTAGGATCCTTTTGCCGAGTGTAATCACATCAAACCCCGAGTCTGTCGCCTTTTTCACTTCAGCTTCCTCAAATCCGCCTTCAGGTCCGATAAAAACGGCTATATTATTTTTGGTATCCAGACTCTCAAGTACACTCCTGGTCTTTTTGATACCTTGTGCATTCTCATAAGGTAATAATTTTACACCATAGTCCTTTACCGTTTCAAGTGCATTTTCGACAGTCTGCGGCTTTAATACTTTCGGAACAATACTTCTCTTTGACTGTTTGGCCGCACTCTCTGCGATAGCATTCCATCTGCTTACTTTAGCGTCGACTTTCTTTTCATCTATCTTTACCACAACTCTTTTTGTCTTTACAGGTATTATTTCACTTACGCCAAGTTCTATCGCCTTTTGTATTATCATTTCAAGCTTGTCGGATTTGGGAATACCCTGCAGCAATGTAATCTTTACAGGCAGCTCTCTTTGTTCCATGCTCTCAAGCACTTTCAAATCCACCCTGTCCGAGCTTGTCTTTTCTATCTTACAAAGATAATCCCAATCTCCTTTTACACTGATTAGAAGTTCTTCTCCGACCTTCATCCTGAGAACATTTACTATATGATTTACATCACTGCCTGTTATATACGCATTTTCGCCGTTTACCTGCTCTTCTTCCACAAAAAAATGATACATCTATCCCCTCTTTTTTGCCACGATACTTACCCACTCTCCAAGGTGGTTTATCTCGATGATTTCAAAATCCTCACTCTTTTTGAAAGCAAGCACCACATCGGCTTCCTTTGTATCTATTATTCCGGATGTTATGAATATTCCGCCTTTTCTCATATGCTTTGCTACAGTCTTTATAAGCTCTATGATAACAGGAGCCAAAATATTGGCTGTAACTATATCAAACTTTTCATAGCCTGCCATATCCATTACATTCTCATCAGTCAGGATATCTCCGCACACCGCTACAAACTCGGTCATACCTATTTCATTGCTTATCATATTTTCCATGACCGCATCTATAGCCATATCGTCAAGGTCCGTTCCGAATACACATTCCGCTCCAAGCTTTAATGCAGCGATTCCAAGTATTCCGCTTCCTGTACCTATATCAAGCACTTTGGCTTCAGGCTTTGTCTTAAGATACTTCTCAAGTGCCAGTATACACAGCTTGGTAGTCTCATGCGAACCTGTACCGAATGCAGTACCGGGATCTATCTGTATAAGTGTCTTATACTTTGCATCCTCAGGTATCTCTTCCCAGGTAGGCTTTATAAGTATATCGCCCACATAAAAAGGCTTAAAATACTGCTTCCAGTTGTTTATCCAGTCTTTATCTTCAGTTTCGGACTTTGTAAGCACGCCGTCACCTATATCGCAAAACTCTTTAAGTTCTTCCAATGTATTATGGATATCCTCCAAAAGCTTTGTATTGTCCGCCTCGGAATCCAGATAAAAGCTTACTTTTGCTACACCTTCATCCTTTGGAAGTTCAGGCAAAATATCTATGAACATTCCCTTTGTCTCTTCGGCTGTAAGAGGTACATTGTCTTCTATCTCAATACCTTCCACACCTATATCTCCAAGCGATGCACTTATAATGTCCACCGCATCGGTCTTTGTAATAAGAGTATACTTCTCCCACTTCATATACTTACTCCTACCTTATATTATTATGGTTGTATTATTATGGTTGCAGCTTACCGTTTCACAATCCTTGTAGCGTTTAGCTGTGCGCAAAAAGCGAGACAGGATTCAGCAGCCGAGGACCTGTCTGAGTGCAGTTCGCTGCTTTCCAAGCGAACAAACGAGTTCCACAGGCTGCGTAAAATCCTGCGAAGCTTTTAAGCACAGCTGCGTTTAGGATTGTGAAACATAAGCTGTTAACTTTATATATAATAGAACAACAGGGCTGCCACCAAGTAGCAACCCTGTTAATCCGATCAGTAGAATATTATTCTACTGTTACTATTTCACGCTTGTTATATGAACCACATGCCTTACAAACTCTATGAGGAAGCATTAACTCTCCACACTTAGGACATTTTACAAGACTTGTAGCTGACATCTTCCAGTTAGCTCTTCTCTTATCTCTTCTACCGCGAGATGTTTTATTCTTTGGACAAATTGACATTCTTTCACCTCCTTATCTCGAGTCACAAAACTTGTTTTATTATAATGGTAAAGGTTTCACTTGTCAATATTATTTTTTAGCCAATCTGTAAGCATCTCTTGCTATAGCCAATTCCTCATTTGTAGGCATAAGAATAAGCTTAACCTTAGAATCAGGGGTTGAAATCATAGTTCTCTTACCGCGAACATTGTTTGCATTATCATCAATCTTTGCACCGAGATATCCGAAAGCGTTTCCTACAATTCTTCTTGTTTCCTTATCGTTCTCGCCTACACCGGCTGTAAAGCAGATAGCATCCACTCCGCCCATTGCGGCTATATATGCACCTACATACTTGATAATTCTGTATCTGAACGCCTCAAGTGCAACTTCGGCAAGCTTATTTCCGTCTGCTGCGGCATTCTCAATATCTCTGAAATCTGATGATATACCGCCGCTCATTCCGAGTACACCCGACTTTTTGTTGAGGATATTTAATACCTCGTCAACGCTTCTGTTCTCCTTGTTACAGATATACTGTACTATTGCAGGATCGATATCTCCCGATCTTGTACCCATGATAAGACCCTCAAGAGGAGTAAGACCCATTGATGAATCTATACATTTGCCGCCTATAGATGCGGATATTGATGCACCGTTTCCAAGGTGACATACCACTACCTTTGCATTGTCTTTATCAAGGTTTGCAAACTCAATAGCCTCATGTGATACATACATATGGCTTGTACCGTGGAAACCGTATCTTCTGATATGATACTTGTCATAGTACTCACTTGGAATAGCATACTTATATGCTTTCTCAGGCATTCCCATACCGAATGATGTATCAAAAGCGGCTACATTTGTAATTCCCGGCATTGCCTTTTCTACAGCTTCAATACCCATAAGGTTTGCAGGGTTGTGAAGCGGTGCAAGATCACAGTACTTCTTTATCTCAGCCTTTACCTCATCGTCAATAACTACGGAATCAGGATACTTAACGCCACCCTGTACAACTCTGTGTCCTACAGCTGCGATTTCACTTGCATCCTTTATTACGCCGTGCTCTTTGTCTGTAAGAGCCTCAAATACAAGCGCTATAGCCTCTGTATGATCTTTTACGTCCTTCTCTATGATATACTTGTCTTTTCCGATAGGCTCATGTGTAAGCTTTGATCCCGGTATTGCTATTCTCTCAAACAATCCCTTTGCTAAAGGCTCTTCATTCTCCATGTTTATAAGCTGATACTTAAGTGATGAGCTGCCACAGTTTATAACCAAAATATTTTTCATAAGAAACTCCATTCCTCGTGTTTAATTTATTTATCTTCTCCCGCCGCCTGAATTGCTGTGATTGCAACTACACCGACAATATCCTCAGCCGAACATCCTCTTGAAAGGTCGTTTACAGGCTTTGCAATACCCTGACACATAGGTCCGTAAGCATTTGCCTTTGCAAGTCTTTGAACAAGCTTATAACCGATGTTTGCAGCATCAAGATCAGGGAATACAAGTACATTTGCATGTCCTGCCACATTTGAACCCGGCGCCTTAGCTTCTCCGACCTCAGGAACGATAGCCGCATCAAGCTGAAGTTCTCCGTCAAGACAAAGATCAGGTGCAAGCTCTTTTGCAATTCTTGTAGCCTCTACAACCTTTGTTACATCGTCATGCTTTGCACTTCCTTTTGATGAGTGGCTGAGCATTGCAACCTTAGGCTCCTTTCCTACAAGGAACTTAAAGCTATCAGCTGATGAGAGTGCAATAGCTGCAAGCTTCTCAGGATCAGGATTTTGCTCAAGTGAGCAGTCCGCAAATACAAATACACCGTCCTCTCCGAATTCACAGTTTGGAACTTCCATTACGAAGAATCCTGAAACAAGCTTTGTACCCGGCTTTGTCTTTATTATCTGTAATGCAGGTCTAAGTGTATTGGCTGTTGAATGACATGCACCGCTTACAAGACCGTCAGCATCTCCCGCCTTGAGCATCAGGCATCCGTAAGTTGTATAGTCGCTTAACATTTGCTTTCTTGCATCTTCATGAGTAAGTCCCTTTGACTTTCTGAGTTCTACAAAGAGGTCCTCATATTCTTGTGTCTTTTCATAAGTATTTGGATCAATTATTGTCGCTCCTGTGATATCAAAACCCTTTGAATACTCCTCCACTTCCTGTGGTGTTCCGATAATTATCAGGTTTGCCAAACCGTCTTTCAAGATTGTTTCGGCAGCCTTGAAGGTTCTCTTATCCATTGACTCCGGCAATATTATAGTTTTCTTACTTTTCTTTGCTCTCTCTCTTAGTTGATCCATCATTGACATATGACATATCCCTTTCTGTTCTTACAGCATATAGCTTATATTTAACCTGTGCTTATTTGCACAACAAAAAGCTCATCCGAGCTCATATATCTATAGTATAGTAAAAAAAAAGACACAATACAAGCTTTAAGATTAGTTAATAAAATAACAAAATGTCTAAAAATCAGTACAATATTTTTTTATTCATTATCCTCATTTATATATTTATCGAAGACCATATTGAACTGACTTGCCTGAAACAAAGATATTCCCGAACCGAGTATCAGCACAAGCATGGACATTACTCCGGGCAGTTTCATTATCAGATAATATACCGCTATGAGTATTATTAAACTTCCCGCCAATATGATTATTGTTCTGACAAGGTGCTTTATAGACATGAAAAGCGCCAGCTTGAAAGTCTGCTTTATCGAATTGATAAACTTTGCCTGTATAGGGAATATATACAGGAATATAAAGAGCCACAAAAGTATCAAAAAGCAGGTAACCGTAAATATTATCATTCTTATTACAGTATTATGTATAGGTGAATAAAAGCTGAAAAATCTTATATCAAAGAACAGTATTCCGCCTATCAAAGCCATTATTATCCAAATGATAGTGGACTGCCCTATATTGTCTTTGAAGCTGTGAAAGAACATCGTAAACATTCCTCCGCTGTCACGGTCCTTTGCTATCTTAAGTGTACAGTAATACATAGCAGTTGTGGACGCTCCGAAAGTTACTATCGGTATGGAGCATATCACCCAAAGCAGGTTAAGAATAAACAAGTCCCATATTCTGCCGACAAATCTCCATACAGGATTGTCATAATTAAAAAATCCGCCCATATATTTCTCCTTGTTATTTTTTATTTCTTGGATACAAGTTTATCTAAATCTTGGATACAAGTTTTTGATTGACTTATTAAAATATCCGTTATATTATGGTCTTATAAACCCGTTAATCATAGCATAAAACAATGCTTGCATACAAGGTTAATTTGTGTCTGAAAGGGGGTATGAGTATTTCTACCGTTCAAAATATTTATTCGGAAATTGAAAACGATATATTGATGCTTAAGCTTAAGCCGGGGCAGCTTATAAGTGAAAACAGCCTTTGCACAAGGTACAATGTTTCAAGAACTCCGATACGCTCCGCTCTCTCAAGACTTGCAGGCGTGGGGCTTGTAGATATAGTTCCAAAGAGCGGTTCAAGAGTATCCATGATAAATATGGAAATTGTAAAGCAGATCATATATGAAAGATTTGCCCTTGAGAGCATGGTACTTAAAGACTTCATCACCATTGCAACAGAGAACGATATTAAAAAGATTGAAAAGAGCGTTATCAAGCTTACAAAAAGCTATGAAAATACCAAAAACTTTAAGCCTGATAAATTCAAGGAGACAGATTTATCCATGCATGAATTGTGGTATAAGAAGACCGGACATACCTATCTTTGGGAACAGATAAGAAAATCCGACTCCAATTACACAAGATTTTGCATGCTGGATATGCTTGAATGTAAAAACTACGAGCAGGTAATACTTGAGCATAAGCAGATGTATGAGATGATTAAAAACAGAGATACCTCAAAGATAGAGGAAGTAGTTAAAAAGCATCTTTACGGCGGTATTGAGAGGGTCAATGCTGCCTTAAGCAACAAATTTGATGAAATGTTTATAGCATATTAAAGGAGGATATTATGGACATTCGTTATTCAGCAAATCAAAGAGACTTTAAATTTTACACCACAGACGAGATAAGAGATGAATTCCTTATTCAGGACCTGTATCAGCCTGATACTGTAGTTGCAGTATATTCACATGTGGACAGAATGGTAACTTTAGGCTGTATGCCTGTAAATGAGACGGTTTCAATAGATAAGGGCATCGATGTTTGGTCAAACTTCGGTACAAGCTACTTTCTGGAAAGAAGAGAAATCGGTATTTTCAATATAGGCGGCAAGGGTGAAATCGTTGCGGATGATGAAACCTTCACACTTGACTATAAAGATTGCCTATATATCACAAAGGGCACAAAGAATGTTACATTCAGAAGTTTTGACAAAAGCAGCCCTGCAAAGTTTTATATGGTAAGCGCTCCGGCACATATTTCATATAAGACAAAATTTATATCAATAAAGGATGCCGCCAAGAAGCCTCTTGGAGATAATAAGACTTCCAATAAGAGAGTTATCAATCAGTTTATACATCCGGATGTCCTTCAGACCGCTCAGCTTTCCATGGGTATGACGGTACTTGACGAGGGTAATGTATGGAATACCATGCCTGCACATACTCATGAAAGAAGAATGGAGATTTATATGTACTTTGAAGTTCCAAAGGACAATGTTATCTTCCACCTTATGGGTGAGCCTAATGAAACCAGACATATTGTAATGCACAATGAAGAAGCCGTTATCTCACCTTCTTGGAGTATACATTCTGCTGCAGGTACATCAAACTATACCTTTATCTGGGCAATGGGCGGCGAGAATCAGGCATTTGACGATATGGATGTTATAAAGAATGAGGATTTGAGATAATGGAGAATGTTTTAAACAGCTTTAGGCTTGACGGAAAAATTGCACTTGTTACAGGTGCATCTCACGGTATAGGCTTTGCAATGGCAAAGGCACTTTTTGGCGCAGGTGCAAAGGTAGTATTTAACAGCAGTTCAGAGGACGGACTGAAAAAGGGTCTTGAAGCATATAAAAAAGAAAATATTGATGCAAAAGGTTATGTATGTGATGTAACCGATGAGGACGATGTAAAAAAAATGGTAGCTGATATTGAAAAGAATATCGGTGAAATAGATATTCTTATAAACAATGCCGGCATCATAAAAAGAATTCCGATGACAGATATGAGCGTGGATGAGTTTAACTCGGTTATAGATGTGGACCTTGTAGCACCTTTTATTATGGCAAAGGCTGTTTTACCTAACATGGTAAAGAGAAGAAGCGGCAAAATAATAAATATCTGCTCCATGATGAGTGAGCTTGGAAGAGAAACTGTAAGCGCCTATGCCGCAGCAAAGGGCGGTCTTAAGATGCTTACAAAAAATATAGCTTCCGAATACGGACAGTACAATATTCAGTGCAACGGTATAGGACCCGGATATATTGCAACCTCACAGACTGCTCCTCTTCGAAAGGTACAGCCTGACGGAAGCAAGCATCCTTTTGATTCATTTATACTTGCAAAGACTCCTGCCAACAGATGGGGAGACCCTGCCGACCTTGCAGGCCCTGTAGTTTTCCTCTCATCCTCCGCATCAGATTTTGTAAACGGACATATACTCTACGTGGACGGCGGAATACTTGCATATATAGGAAAACAACCGTAAAATAAAAACGGCGGCCTCAGTATCTGATACCGCCACATTTTTACTTATTTAACATTTTCCGGTATATCCCCTCTTTTGAAGTGGTACTGTAAACCGCCTCCGTAGGCATCACTTACATCGCTCTTTAGATAGATCAATACATTAAAGTTTACATCCTCATTCAAATCCTCTTTATAAGGGCTGTCACATACTACAACTTTATCAAGTATCTCCTCTATATCCTTGGCATCCGTAAACACCTTGGTTCCGGTTTCATTGTATGAATCATAGTACGTTTCTATTTGCTCAGGATTAAACTCACTTACCTCTATTCTGTCAATATCCTCTACAGACATTTTTTCCTTTAAATCCACTCCCATTGCCTTAAGCATGGCAACAGTCTCTTTAAACTCAGGGTATACCGGATAATATCCGACATCGTCCATCAGATCCGCATATTTGCTGTCAGGTGAATAATCACTGTAGTTTCCTCTGTCCTTATATGCTGCATCCAAAATCTTTTGTGCATCGACATCATTGAATCTTATAGATGCAAAAGGATATGACTTTACCTTTGTATCATATTTAAGGCTCATAAGTTCCTTCTTATAAACTTCTGTAAGCTTAGCCAAATCTCCGTTTTCAGATGTCAGGTGCTTATCATTATCTTTTATACCGTTAAAGTCCACACTTACTATATTTTTTGAGTCTTCCGAGAGTATCGGATACATTCCCGTTTTGTAGCCTTCGTCATCATATATGCTTGAAAGCTCTTTTATAGCGGCATCAAAATCAATATTGTAGACTCTTTGCACCTTTTTACCCGATTTAAGCTTATATGATATAAGTACACGTTCTGATATACTGTCCGCACGCCACTCACTGCTTAAATTGGCTACTCCAAGCTTTGCAAGTGCCACAACCGCTTCCTTATCCTTTATATTCATTTCTCGCATAAGCATAGATTCTATATCATTGTCACTTGCATACTCGATATTTGTAATTGAATCATACCTTGTTTCGTTATGAAAACCCATTTCATTGAAATACTGTGATGCATTGCTCTCCAAAAAATCGGATACTACGGCGGCACTGCTTATATCACTTACCTTCGGTATATATCTGTCGTAGCCGAATATATCAAATTGAAATACCGCAGCAACAAATAAAGAAATAACTATACATATGAGCATCTGTAATTTCTTTGCAAAAATCTTTTTAAAATCCTGATTATATATTATCTCCATTATACAATGTGTGATAATTCCGGCGGAGACTGCCCCGAATACCCCCCATGCAATACTGTTACTCATCATCTCATAACCGAACAGGTACATAAGCATACTCATAAAGATTACAATCATAAACTTTATCGGCAGCTTTATTATATTAAAGCTTATACTCTTACCGGCACTCTCAGATGCTCTCTTCCTATATAGAAGTAAATTTATTACAAGCAAAACTATACTGCCGACTACGGCTATAAGCATTTTTTCACGGAGTCTTCCGTCAAACACTCCGAATATAACCATAATACCTGAAAGTTTAAGTAAAACTTTTTCCGCTATAAACCCAACCTCATAGTATGTATCAAAGAATGTACTTTCATATCCGCTTATCAACTGTGAAAAAGCCGGTGCATAAAAGTTTAAAAATCCGCAGGCCAATATTCCGATAAGCATATTTCCGGTGAGCATTATCGCAAATATTACTATTGTATAATTGAATATAAAAAGCAATATCCACTCTGCCACAGAGAAAAATGTCGTTACAATAATACCGGCATCACCCATATTTACAAGTACAAGTAAGCTTGCAATAAATGAACAGACAATATAAGGCAAAATTACAATAAGTATTCCGTTTAGTATTTTTACAAAGAAAAGCACTTCTCTTCTTACAGGCAGGCTGTGGTACATATCGACTTTCTTTTTTGAATAAAGATATGAAAATCCCGACATAGCCACAATCACCGCCAATACTACAAATATAAATGCAAACAGCGGATTCTTTATCCCAATATAACTGTAGAAAGTTTGTACAAACTCCACCTTATAACTTAACAGATCCGTAGGCTCTGAAAATGCCCTGTTGTATTTGTACATACTTAACATCATTGCGGTTCCCACAATATGTGAAAAGAAGAATATCAGAATGCTGACGGCAAGTGTCCAAATCCTTACCTTGAAATCTTCCTTCAGCAGTTTAAAAAATAAGCTTTTTGATGTCATAACCGTAGACCTCCGTTTCACTTATAAATATTTCCTCAAGACTAAGATCCATAATCTCAAAAAATACCGGATGAAACTCTTCCATCTTAGCCCTTATCTCTTCTTCCTCTCCCTTGAGAGTGATTGTATACACACGTCCGCTGTTTTTCATCTGCATAATATCAAGCGACTTTAACCTGTCCATATCGAAATCAGTTTCAAACACACACTGTATTTTATGAATATTAAGTTTCATATCCGATACATCTTTTGAAAGAAGTATTCCTCCTTTATGTAAGAGTCCTACATGATCACAGATATCCTCAAGCTCTCTTAAGTTGTGTGAGGCTATTATAGGAGTCAGACCTCTCTCATCCATCTCCTTTGCAAAAAGGCTCTTCACCGCCTGTCTCATAACAGGGTCAAGTCCGTCAAAGGTCTCATCACAGAGCAGATACTTGGTATTTGACGCCACTCCGAGTGCAATACAAAGCTGCTTTTTCATTCCCTTTGAAAAGGTATTTATCTTTCTGTTTATACCCAGGTCAAGTGCAGCCAGAAGCTTTTCGCACTTGAGTGTATCAAAGTTTTTATATACGGATGAATAAAACTTCATCATTTCCTTTGCATTGGTATTTGCAAAGAAATACTGCTCATCAGAGATATAAAAAAACTTCTCTTTTGCATTTATATTTTCAAATACGCTCTCGTTATCAATAAGTATCTCACCGCTCTCAGGCTTTAATATTCCTGCAAGTATCTTTAAAAAGGTACTCTTTCCGGCACCGTTGGTTCCTATAAGTCCGAAGACATTTCCGTCTCTTATAGTTGCACTTATACTGTCAAGCGCCTTGATATCTTCAAAGCTCTTACTTAAGTTCTTTGCCTCAATCATACTTCCTCCTTCTTCTTATAAAACTCATCCGCTTTTTTACAAAATTCATCTCTGTCTATAAGTCTCTTTGACTTGTCTACCAGCTCCCGAAGTTCATTGAACAAGACATTTTTCTTATTTTCCTTTATTTTGTCCATATCCGATACAAAGCTTCCGATACCCTTTACGCTGTATACATAGCCTTCTCGCTCAAGCTCGATGTAGGCCTTTTGTATAGTGTTAGGATTTATTGAAAGCTCCATTGCAAGGCTTCTCACAGACGGAAGCTTATCTCCCGGAGACAATACCCCTATAAGCATCAGATCAGACAACTTGTCAACCACCTGCTCATAGATAGGTCTCTTATCCCTTGAGTCAATCACAATCATAGGCTTCTCCTTTAACTGTATTATCTATCATAGTACAGTAAGTATAGCATTATATTTAAGTAATTTCAACATCCAAGTAAAATTTTATATATGGAAAATCCCATAAAACAATGCTATAATAGGTATTTGTAAATTTTTATGAGGAAGTATATATGATAACAACAAGAGAAGATATAAGAAATATTGCCATTATCGCCCATGTAGACCATGGTAAAACTACACTCGTTGACCAGCTTCTAAAGCAGAGCGGTGTTTTCAGAGCGAACCAGGAAGTGGCTGAAAGAGTAATGGACTCAAACGATATAGAAAGAGAGAGAGGAATCACCATTCTCTCAAAGAACACCGCCGTACACTACGGTGATGTAAAAATCAATATTATAGATACACCGGGACATGCGGACTTCGGAGGAGAAGTGGAGCGTGTTCTAAAGATGGTAAACGGTGTCGTTTTGGTGGTTGACGCTTATGAAGGTGCCATGCCGCAGACCAAATTCGTACTTAGAAAGGCTCTTGAGCTTGACCTTGAGGTGCTTTGCCTTATCAATAAATGTGACAGAGATGAAGCAAGACCTGAAGAGGTTGTAGACGAGATACTTGAGCTTTTACTTGATCTTGATGCAAATGAGCATCAGCTTGACTGTCCTTTCCTCTTTGCAAGTGCAAGAGGCGGTTGGGCAAGATACAATGTAAATGACACCAACGAGGATATGAAGCCTTTATTTGAGACTATAATCAAGCACATACCTGCACCTACAGGTGATGAAGATGCGGATCCTCAAGTACTTATCAGTACAATCGACTACAATGAATATGTAGGTAGAATAGGTGTAGGTAAGGTGGACAACGGTATCATCAAAGTAAATCAGGAAGTGGCTTTGGTCAATCACCACGACCCCAATAAGATGAAAAAGGTTAAGATAGGTAAGCTCTATGAGTACGAAGGACTGAACAGAGTGGAAGTAAGCGAAGCAAGGATAGGTTCAATAGTGGCTATCTCAGGTATTCCGGATATACATATCGGAGATACACTGACTTCTATCGACAATCCGCAGGCAATACCTTTCCAGAAGATTTCAGAACCTACCATCTCGATGAACTTTATGGTAAACGACTCTCCTCTTGCAGGAAGAGAAGGAAAGTTCATTACATCAAGACATCTGCGTGAAAGACTCTTCAGAGAGCTGAATACGGACGTCAGCCTCAGAGTGGAAGAAACGGAGTCTCCTGACTGCTTTAAAGTATCAGGTAGAGGCGAACTTCACTTATCCGTTCTCATAGAAAATATGAGAAGAGAAGGATTTGAGTTTGCAGTCAGCAAGGCCGAGGTTATCTATCACTATGATGAAAGAAATCAAAAGCAGGAGCCTATGGAGCTTGCATTTGTAGATGTTCCTGACGAATTCTCAGGTGCGGTTATCCAAAAGCTTACTTCAAGAAAGGGTGAGCTTCAGGGAATGAGCCCTACACATGGCGGATATACAAGACTTCAATTCCTCATCCCGTCTCGCGGTCTTATCGGCTACAGAGGTGAGTTTATGACCGACACCAAGGGAAACGGTATTCTCAATACCGAGTTTGAAGGATATGCACCGTACAAGGGTGATATGTTCTACAGGAAAACAGGTTCCATTATTGCATTTGAGAGCGGTGAGTCCATTACATACGGACTTTTCAATGCACAGGAGCGAGGTACTCTCTTTATCGGACCGGGTGAAAAAGTATATGCAGGTATGGTAATCGGAAAGAACGGAAAATCCGAGGACGTCGAAATCAATGTCTGCAAGACAAAGAAGCTTACAAACACAAGATCGTCAAGTGCCGACGAAGCGCTAAGACTTGTTACACCTAAGGTTATGAGCCTTGAAGAGTCGCTTGAGTTTATTGATACCGACGAGCTTTTGGAGGTAACACCTGAGAATCTACGTATCAGAAAGAAAATTCTTGATCCTACACTCAGAAAGCGTTCAATGATCAAGTCAAAACAATAATTATTTCTAAAGGTATCCGTAAGGGTACCTTTTTATAATTAAAAAACAGCATATAAAAGATAAAGATTATTTAAAGCTGATAGCCTATATTGAACTAATGTTGTATAATCTAGGGTGAGTGCTCTTAATTTAAAATTTGTTTTGAAAAGGAAAAAATAATGAATAAAGAGAATGAAAATAAAGCTCCTGAAAAAAGCTTGAAATCCTCCGGTTCAAAGAAAAGAAAATATATAAATAAAGCCATATTTAAGGCGGTTAAAACATTCTTTCTTTCACTGCTGGTTATAGGCGTTTTGGGAGGCGCAATGGGTATAGGTATGATAAAGGGTATCATAGACAATGCTCCCGAGGTGGACGTAGACAGCATTGTTCCGCTCGGATATGCCACTACCGTATACAATTCGGCAGGTCAGGTAACAGATACACTGGTAATGGCCGGCTCAAACCGTGAAGAAGCCACCTATGATGAACTTCCTAAGGTGCTTATAGATGCGTTTGTTTCCATAGAGGACTCAAGATTTTGGAAGCACAGAGGTATAGACACCAGAGCGATACTTAGAGCGGTCAGCGGTGTTATAACAGGTAACAGCTCTTCAGGCGGCGGTTCCACCATCACACAGCAGCTTATAAAGAACAATGTTTTTAACGGCGGTAGAGAAAGAAGCTTCGGTGAGAAGGTTGAGAGGAAGTTCCAGGAGATGTATCTGGCTGTAAAGCTTGAAAAGCAGATGGATAAAAAGCTTATCCTTACAAACTATCTCAATACCATCAACCTCGGCAGCAACTCCCTCGGTGTAAAGGTTGCCGCAAGAAGATACTTCGGCAAAGACGTATCGGATCTTACATTGTCGGAAGCAACTGTAATAGCGGGAATTACAAAGGGACCTACCAAGTACAATCCTATCACAGGTCAGGCTGCCAATGCCGAAAGACGAAAGATTATCTTACAGTATATGTATGAGCAGGGCTATATCACAAAGGAACAGCAGGAAGAGGCTCTTGCAGATGATGTATACTCAAGAATTCAAAATGTAAATACGATGGCAAAGGAAAAGAACAGCCCTTACAGCTATTTTACAGATGCGCTTATCTCACAGGTTACACAGGCTCTTATCAATGAGATGGGATATACCGAGACACAGGCACATAATCTTTTGTACAGCGGCGGTCTGTCCATATACACCACGCAAGACCCTAACTTGCAGCAGATAGTGGACAGTGAAGTAAACAACCCTGAAAACTATCCGGACACAAAGTACTCACTTGAATACAGACTTACTGTCACAGACAGTGAGAAAAACACACATAATTATTCTGAAAAGGATATTAACAAGTACCACTCGGAAACATTACATGACGGCTTCAATGGATTATATCCGACCGAGGATGCCGCCAAGGCGGATGCCGAAAAATATAAGTCATCTATATTGAAAGACGGAGATACTATAGTAGGCGAAAGCGTAAAGACGGTGTTGGAGCCGCAGGTTTCTTTTGTACTTATGGATCAAAAGACCGGTTCTGTAAAGGCGATAAGCGGCGGTAGAGGTGAAAAGACTTCTTCACTCTCACTTAACAGAGCCACAGACACAACCAGACAGCCGGGTTCAACATTCAAGGTACTGTCTTCCTTTGCACCTGCGCTTGATACAAGCGGCAACACTCTGGCAACCACTTACTACGATGCGGAGTACACATTGGGAGATAAAACCTTCAAAAACTGGTATGATAAGCAAGGGTATCTGGGCTGGTCAAGTATTCGTGACGGTATAGTATATTCTATGAATATAGTTGCCCTAAAGACACTTATGGAGACGGTTACTCCGAGAGTCGGTGTACAATACGTTACAGACTTCGGTATAAGCACACTTACCGATCAGGATTATAATGCTTCACTTGCACTTGGAGGTCTTACAAAGGGTGTCAGCAATCTTGAGCTTACAGGCGCCTTTGCCACTATTGCAAATCAAGGTGTGTATACAAAACCTATGTTCTTTACAAAGATTGTAGACCACAACGGTAAGACAATCCTTGACAACACCACTCCTGCAACACATAGAGTTATAAAGGATTCCACCGCATTTTTGCTTACAGATGCAATGGCGGCATCCACTCAAAACAACAGGAAGTTTGCAAGCAGCGGAATCAATGTAAACTCCACATCTACCAGAGCACATCTTGACAATATGAGCGTCGCCGGTAAATCAGGTACCACATCCAACAATGTGGATGTATGGTTTGTAGGCTTCACACCATATTACACAGCAGGTGTATGGGCAGGTTGTGACGAAAATCAGACACTTTCCGATAACGGAGGAACAAGCTTCCACAAAGATATCTGGAGAAAGATAATGACCAAGGTATCCGAGGGGCAACAAGATATAGGCTTCCCTGTACCGGACTCCGTAGAGACTGCCGTTGTATGCAGGAAATCAGGAAAGTTGCCTATCCCGGGAGTATGTGACCACGACCCCAGAGGGGATTCCACATATACCGAATACTTTGCAAAGGGTACCGTACCTACAGAAGCCTGTGACCATCACACTACAGTTACGGTTTGCAGAGACAGCGGACTTTTACCTACACCTAACTGCCCTACCACTACAAGAGTGGCTCTTATAATTCCAAGCGGACAGTCACAAACAGATGACTCACAATATGCAGTACCGAGTGCCACCTGTAATATACACGGCGGTGTCAACCCTATAATAGGTTCGGAAGCACCTACGGAAGGTGCCACTGACAATCAGGATGTCGGTGTGGCTCCGAACGCTAACCACCCTGTAGTCACGCCAAGGCAAAAAAGTAATGTTTCTGTCGGCGTAGCACCTGGTAGTGAAACTGCCGGAGCAACTCAGGCTCCAAGCCCTGTTATCACACCGAGCAAACCTGACAAAAAGAATAAGAAAAACAAGCCGTCAGAGGTAGTCACTCCTGAGACCACCGCTCCGGCACATATAAAATCAACTCCTCCTACAAAGAGTGATGATGATTCTGATGTACTGCACGGTCCGGGAGTATCCGCTCCGAAAAATGACGGACCTCATGCAAGCCCCGGACCTTCAATCTCAACCGAAGGACCCGGAGGTCAGGCATCGCCTATACTTGTAGGACCGGGAGAATAAAATAAAGGACCGATGTTTCATACAGTAGTGTATGAGACATCAGTCCTTTTTATATATTAACCAAGTATCATCTTATCGCTCAGCACCGCATCGGTTCCCGAATACAACTTCATCACATCCGCGATTGTCATATTCTTTCTCATATCTCCCTCCAATACGGTCAGTATTTTACCGCTGTTCATAACTATAGTCTTATTACCGAAATCCAGCGCATCCCTGATATTATGTGTAATCATCAGCGTTGTAATATGATTTTCTGTAACAATCCTGTTTGTTATCTCCATTATCTTCTTACTGGTCTTCGGATCAAGTGCCGCAGTATGCTCATCAAGTAAAAGCAACTCCGGAGTTTCCATAGTCGCCATCAAAAGTGTCAGCGCCTGTCTTTGTCCTCCGCTTAATCCTCCAACTTCATTCTTTAACCTGTGTTCAAGCCCTATACCAAGCTTTGCACAGACAGATTTGAAATATTCTCTGTCACTTTTTCTTACACCGAATCCGAACCTTATCTTCTTTCCGCGGCTGTAGGCAAGTCCCATATTCTCCTCAATAGTCATATGTGGGGCTGTGCCCTTTAGCGGATCCTGATATAATCTTCCTATAAACCTTGCCCTTTTATGCTCTTTCATATAGGTAATATCTTGTCCGTTATTATATATCCTGCCGCTCTCCACCTCTATATTTCCTGCAACTGCATTCAACATAGTGGACTTTCCGGCTCCGTTGCTGCCGATAACCGTAGCAAAATCGCCGTCATTTAATGTAAGACTCAGATCACACAGTGCTTTCTTTTCATTTACAGTATCCTTATTGAATATAACATTGATATTTTTAATTTCCAGCATGTATCTTCCTCCATCTAAGCAATGTCGGCTTTATCAAAGGTATACTGATTGCAAGCACTACTATCACAGCCGAGAAAAGCTTCAGATATATCGCAGGCAATCCGAGGCTAAATGCAATTGCAAGCATTATACGATATATTATAGCACCTATTACCACCGCAATAAGGTGTCTTAACATACCTCTCTTACCTATAACAGTTTCACCTATTATAATACTTGCAAGTCCCAGTACCAGCATTCCTGTTCCCACACCATGTGTAGCCGTCATATTGTACTGTGCATATATTGCACCTGAAAGCCCTACAAGCATATTGCAAAGTGCAAATCCCAAGACTTTCATAGCATCGGTATTTATACTTGAACTTCTGACCATCGCCTCATTATCACCTGTAGCACGAAGTGACAGACCTATCTGTGTCATCAAGAACAATTTAAGTACTGTCACCAATACCGCCACTATTATCAAAAGCAATACCAGTTTTCCTATATCCACACCTGCAAGAAAGAACTTGCCCTCAAAAGGAGTAAATATCGTCTTCTCGCCATAGAAGAAAACACTCGGCTTATCACCCATTACAAACAGATTTATGGAATACAATCCTGTCATGGTCAATATTCCGGCAAGTATAGCATGTATTTTCAATTTTGTATTAAGTATACCTGTAACAATGCCTGCAAGCATTCCTCCAAGTACTCCCATTATAATTCCCATAAGCGGATTCTTAGCCACCGCCCATACCGCACTGTATGCAAGCCCTGTAACAAAACTTCCGTCTACAGTAAGATCCGGCAAATCCAAAATCCTAAAAGTTATGAACAGTCCCAATGATAATATTGCAAATATCAGTCCTAATTCAATACTGCCCAGTAATGTTGATAATGTCATTTTTTCTCCTACTTATTTGATTTGATTTCAACAAACTTCTTATCATTCTTGATGCTGTCAGGTATCTCTATACCGAGTGCCTTTGCAGTATCTGTATTTACATATATGAAAAGATCATCTTTGAACACCTTTACAGGGATTTCATTTACAGGCTTACCCTTAAGTACTTCATCCACCATCTTAGCGGTTTCTTTTCCAAGGTCCGTATAATCAATACCTACTGTGGCAAGACCTCCATCCATTACCATTGAATCTGCACCTACATATACAGGCTTTTTAGCCTTGATTGCCTCTGATGTAAGTATAGGCATTGCCTCCGCTACCGTATTGTCATTTGAAACAAAGATCATATCCACTTTCTCAAAAAGTGATGCTGCCGCTGTCTGAAGGTCTGCACTTGTTGAGATACTTACTGTTTGAAGTTCAAGATTTTTCTCCTTTGTATACTTCTCAAGTAATCCTAAGTTGGTTACAGAGTTATCCTCTCCCGGATTGTAGATAAATCCTACCTTCTTTACATCAGGAGTAATCTGCAGTGCAAGGTCCATTATCTTATCTATCTGTACGGCATCACTTGTACCTGTCATTCCCTTGTCAGGTGCATTCATATCTGTAAGCACACCTGCACCTACAGGGTCTGTTACCGCTGAGAATACTACAGGTGTTGTTTTTGTAAGGCTCATAGCTCCCTGTGCTACAGGTGTTGCAATAGTAACCACTACATCCTGCTTATCTCCTTCAAATCCCTGCACAATGCTTGTGATATTTGCCATATCTCCCTGTGCATTTTGGAAGGTAATCTTTGCGTTCTCACCGTCCACATAACCAAGTTCCTTTAATTCATCTTTGAATGAATTGTATATTATATCCAGTGACTTATGCTCTACAAGCTGTATTACACCTATTTTTTTCATATCTTTGTTTGTATCTGCTGCAGCCTCTGTTTTAGATGATTCCGTAGCCGAACTCTCTGATACGGTGCTGCCATCACTCCTCTGTGTTACTGCAGACTTCGGTGTACAACCTGCCATAAGTACTGCACCAATTGCAATAATTCCAAGTTTCTTTATTAAATTCATTTCTCCTCCTTAGGCATCCGATATTGGAGTAAATTTACCGACAGTGACTTATGCACTAAAAAAGGCCTTGTCATCCCAAAGGACAAGCAAAGCCTGCGATACCACCTTCATTAGTAAAAATACTCTCTCTACAAAAATGCCGACACATTTTCTGCCCGGTAACGGGAGCACCCGTCTTAGCTACTTGTTTCCTTTCACCTCGCCCTCATGGGTCCATATTAAAATCGTCATCACTATCGGTTCTCAGCACCTCCGACTCTCTGTAAGTAACTAATTTCTTTTCTCCCAATCAACGGTTTTATTCTTTTATACTTTAAAATTTAAAAATTGTCAATATTATACAATAAAATTTATGCATTTATCTTTTTAAAGAACCTTAAAATCAAAGGCATTACAACAACAAACGAAATTACATCCGCCACGGGCTGAGCAAGCTGTATTCCATATATTCCAAAGAACCTCGGAAGTATGGCAACCATCGGTATAAAGGTAATTCCGCTTCTTAAAAAAGAGGCTATTGACGAAGCTAGGTTTTCACCTGCCCCCTGAAACATCATACTTGCGGCCAATGTAATAGGTGATATAAATAAAACTATACATTGTGCTCTAAGTGCAAAAGTTCCAACCCCTATAACATCGGCATCGTCTCTGAACAGCCCTATTATATGACCTGAAAAAATAAGTGAAAGCACACTTAAAACTCCGAGAATTATCATACTGAGTCCACAGCAAAATACAAACGCACTCTTTACACGCTTAAACTTCTTCGCACCGTAGTTGAAAGCCGACACCGGCTGGAAACCCTGTGATATACCGAGCGCGATGGCAAATATAAAATTGCAAACCCTGCTTACAATACTCATGGCTGCAATGGCGGCATCACCGTACGGCATCGACATATAGTTAAGCACCATTGTGGATACACTCATCATTCCCTGTCTGATAAGACTCGGCAAGCCTGTATACAATATATTAAGAATATCCTTTATATCCCATGAAACAGCTGAAAATCTAAGCCTTGATACCGTCCTGTCTCCTCCGAACATTGAAAGCAAAACAAAGAAACTTATAACCTGTGAAACCGCAGTAGATATACCCGCTCCCAAAGTGCCCATATTGAGTCCGAATATAAATATCGGATCACCTATAATATTCAACACACCGCCGAGAGTAAGCCCAACCATTGCAAGAGCGGCCTTCCCTTCATATCTGAGAACATTATTTAACACACAGCTTCCCGTCATAAAAGGAGCTGACAAAAGTATACATATACCGTAGGATTTTGCATAAGGCATTATAGTGTCCGTACTGCCCATTATCCTAAGCAGAGGCTCCATAAATATTATACCGATAATCATTATAAGCACACCCAGAAACAGCGACATAAAAAATCCTGTAGAGGCGAACTTTATAGCTTCATCTCCCTGCTTATTTCCAAGCTTTCTTGATATATTTGAACCGCATCCGTGGCCACACATAAATCCAAGAGCCTGATTTATAGTCATAAGAGAAAAAACTATACCGATTGCGGCTGAAGCACTGGTTCCCAGCTTTCCTACAAAGAATGTATCCGCCATATTATAGATATTGGTAACAAGCATACTTATTATAGTAGGCACACTGAGTCTCAAGATGAGCTTCTCCACGGAAGTCTCAGTCATTTCCTTATATTGTCTGTCCAAAACGCTCATATTGTCCATAACTTACCTACCCTTTTGTTCACAAACAAAAAATATAACCGCCGTTACAATGAAGTAAAACCATGTGGCGGGATTTGAAAACCATGTGGTAAAAAACGACAGCGCCAGATATACAAACCACTGTGCATATATAATATAAAAAACGGCATGCCTTGTACTTCTTATCCACTTTTCAAAGAAAAAACTTACCGCTCCGAGTATGGCTGAAAATACTCCCACGCCGATTATACCGAAATCATAAAAAGCGTCATAAAACAATGTCACCGTAGTAAGCTCGGTCTTATTTACAAAGATTGGAAAGTCCACAAGCTTAGGATATATAAACTTAAGCCCCGAAAGCGCCCAAAGCGGGAAAAGCCCCTTAAGTCCGAAGCTGTGCTTAGGCAACTCCTTAATCAAGGTATCAAGATTGTCATAATTGTTCGCAATATATATATAAGGCTGAGTAATAAAAATAGGCAGATTGTATTTCATCTCAAAGATGCCGTTCAGATACTCCACATTGTGGCTTCTTGCAACTGTCAAAAGCAGATATACAGGTACTATAATCAGTACCACCGCTATAAAATAAAGAGGTTTTATCTTATCTCTTTTTAGAATAAGCAATGTTACAAAGGCCATCAGTACAGCAAACATAAACTGAAATCTTGACACACAGAGTATAGGTATAAACATAGCCACAATATTTGCAAATACAAGAAATACCCATTTTACAGCAGTTAACTCCTTCTCCTCACTTAGATATATTATACTGAGTGAAGGCACAAGAATACAGCTTACCGTAAAATAATGTACTCCCGAGATATGAAAGTATGAATATGCATGAGGTACACCCCTTAAGAAAAAAGGTATAAATCCAAGCTTTATAGCCTCTACATTAAATGCAACTACTGAAATCATTGCAAGCATCACTATACATATATACAGTCTGTTTTCATTGTTTTTTTCTATGACTCTTGCCTCCTTATTTTTATAAGGATTTCCAAGATATCTCTCCAGCCATTCAAACATCATATAAAAGCACCCGAAAGCCATACAAAGACAAATCCATGTAGTATTGCTCCATGGTTTTGCCAAATGTGACAGCTTTATTGCCGAAAGTCCCTCTCCGCCTACAAATGCCAATGAAAATATTCCGCGAAGGTTGACTAATGACTTTGAATGTCTGCATTCCTTAATATAAAGATACAGCGCCACTATAATCTGAACAATCCCGGACAGGGCATATAGCCCCGTCCGGGAAAGTAAATAAGCAAACAGACTGCCGACAAGATATATTAACATCCAAGCTCCTCTGATATTTTTTTTAAATAATCTTTTATTTCACTCTCACATCCCATCTCAAGCACCTTATCAACCTTGGCCCTTAAGTCCTTACTGTCACAAAGTGAAACTATCTGTCTTGACTTTAATATACTTGAAGCCGACATGGAGAATTCATCAAGCCCCCAAGCCAAAAGTACAGGTACAAGTAAAGGATCGGCTGCGGCTTCTCCGCACATACCTACCATAATTCCCGCCTTTTTGCCCTCTGTGATGACTCTGTTGATACTTCTGAGTACTGCAGGTGAGAATGCCGAATAAAGATTGGCAACCTTTACATTACCTCTGTCCACAGACATTGTGTACTGAATCAAATCATTTGTACCGATACTGAAGAAATCCACCTCTTTTGCAAAGAGATCCGCAAGCAGTGAAGCCGCAGCGGTCTCCACCATTATACCAACTTCAATATCCTTATTGTATGCAATATTCTTCTCATCAAGTTCAGCCTTTATATTCTTTATAAGAGATTTAGCCTCTCTTATTTCATCCATTGATGTGATAAGCGGCAACATTATCTTTATATTTCCGAAAGCACTTGCACGAAGTAATGCACGAAGCTGAGGTATATAGATATCATCCTTTCTGTCAAGGCAAAGTCTTATAGCACGATATCCGAGGAAAGGATTCTCATCCTGTGCAATACCCATATAAGGTATTTCCTTGTCTCCTCCTATATCAAGAGTTCTGATGATTACAGGCTTTCCTTCCATAGCTGTAGCTACCTGCTTGTAGCTTTCAAACTGCTCCTCTTCAGTAGGCATACAGTCTCTGTCCATAAATAAAAACTCTGTTCTGAAAAGTCCTATGCCCTCTCCGCCGTTTTCTATTACCTTCTTAACATCATCAGGGCTGCCGATATTTCCTACTATCTCCACCTGTTTGCCGTCTTTGGATACACTCGGAAGTGTCAAATATTTCTTCAGAAGTTTCTTGGCTTCATCATATTTTTTCTTCTTATCTGTATACTCACTCTTCTCGGATTCGGTAGGAAGTACAATAACCTCACCGCTCTCACCGTCAAGTACAATCTCACTGCCGTCTTCAATATCCTCCGGCAAATCAGACAATCCTACTACGGCAGGTATCTCAAGCGCCCTTGCAAGTATTGCGGAATGTGATGTCTTTCCGCCAAACTCCGTCACGATACCAAGTACATTTTCAGGGTTAAGTCCGGCAGTCATAGACGGTGTAAGATCCTTTGCTACCAGAATACTTCCGTGCGGAAGTGTTGAAAGATCGTTGCTTTCAAGTCCCATAATCTTCTTAATAAGTCTATCCTTTATATCTCTCATGTCGGCAGCTCTTTGTTGCATAAGCTCATCATCCATTGAAGCAAATACTGCCGCATACTGATTGCATACCTCTTCCACGGCATACTCGGCACAGATCTTCTCATTCTTTATAAGATTTACCATCTCATCAATAAGCATAGGGTCAGACATAAGCATGATATGTCCAACCAAAATCTCAGCTTCCTTTGCTGAAGCGTTCTTCTCAAGTGACCTTGACATCTCCTCTGTCTCAGCCTTTGTGAGTTCCAAAATTTCCGTAAAATTAGTTACCTCAAACTCAATATCCGAAATATTTCTTTTTACAACCTCAACACTCTGCTCTTTGACTACTTTTGCAATACCGATACCTATGCCCTCGGCTGCTCCTACACCATAAATCTTCATCGTAAACCTCTACTTACTTTACTTCGCCAAAACCGGAATTTATCAAATTCCTTAATGCTTCCATTGCTTCCTTCTCATCTTTTCCCTCACATGTAATAGTGATTACATCACCACATTTTACACATGTGGCAAGTACACTAAGTACACTTTTAGCGTTTGCCGTAGCATCCTTGAATATAATATTTATTTTTGAATCATATTTCAAGGCCTCTTTACACAAACTGCCTGCCGGTCGCAAATGCAAACCGCTCGGATTTATCACCTTCAACTCTTCTGAAACCATGCAAAATCCTCCCTAATTTTCAGCAGATGATGCAGTCTCTGTGCTGCTTTGTTCCGCTGCTGTTGTTGTTTCATTCTTTTCATTTTTTTCACTTGTATGATTTCCTATAATCACCTCAAAAGGAGTATATGAATCCACACTCAGCCCTGTAGCAGGCTCAAACTTAAGACTTCCCGCATTACTTCCCGAATTCATCTCACTTACATCAAGTGTAGCCTTAAGATCGGCATTTGTTACAGACTCAAGGTTTGCACTGAGTCCGGATACCACCACTGTAATCTTTTCAGGAACAATATTTGTCGCCACACCGGGCTTGGCTCCCACTATATTCAAATCGTTTACAGTCAAAGTAAGCGACTTTTTATCAAGCGCCTCCACCTTTAATGTTACATTCACTTTGGTATCTCCTACAGCTGTAACATTAGCCGGCAGAAAGTTCTTTATATCAACAGTTACGTTCACATCTCCTGTCGCACCCTCAACACTAAGTGCACTTGCCGGAACCGTTATAGAATCAAGTCCCTCAAGCACTTCAGGTTGACCTCTTACCTGTATAGACTTTGTAGCACTTTCGGCACCTGTGAACTTATAACCCTGTGCGGCAGTTCCGCCTACATCAAAATTCAGCGCAAGCGTCCTTCCGTTCAACATAACAAGGCTGTATCCTACATTGTCAAAGCTCTTGCTGACTCTGCTGTCCGATATAACGAATGCATTGCCGTTGGCATCAAAATACTTAAGCTCGGCTCTTCCGCTCTCATCACTGTCAAGACCCGTCACGTCTATCTCAACACCTATTTGACTGATCTGACCGATTACAGATACCGGACCGGTAACTACCACATTGGTCTTGTCAAGTTTTACCTCTCCTACAGAAAATCCGTCTGAAGGAGTACCTGTAATCTTCGTGGTAAGTGTGAACTCCTTCCTTTGAAGGTCCTCAATACTTACCCTGACAATACTCGGCTTTGAAGCCACCGCTCCTATTATCAGATCCTTATTATTTACTACCTCTACCGCAATCGGTACGGCACCTGTTATATCATACATGTCTCCAAGGTCTATAGATGCATTAAAGTCGGAAGCCGCTATCCTGCTTTGGTCTCTGCTTCTAACCTCATAGCTTACCGTTACCGAATTAGCTCCCATCAGTGAATATGTCTTACCGGCATCTGTGATAATATTTGCATTTACCACATTCAAAGGTACACTTATGTTCCTTGTCACTATCGGATTTGAAACATTTACCACAATAATCCATACCAAAAATGCTACAGCCAAAGAGCTAATTTTCAAAACAAGATTATTTGTCTTTATCATTACCTCTTCCTTTCAACAGCTTCGACAATAAAGAGACATTCTTAGCTTCCTTACCGTCTTCCAATAAAACGGAAAGTTCTTTTTTCAGCTCCTCACCGTCATTTACCTTTATCAAGTTACCGCCAATCGCTACGGATACCCTTCCGGTCTCCTCGGATACAACTATTGTAACGGAATCAGAAACCTCGCTGATACCTATAGCCGCTCTATGTCTTGTTCCAAGATCCTTGCTTATCCTCATATTCTCTGAAAGCGGAAGGTAGCAGGTGGCTGAAACTATAGTATTACCGCGTATCAGCACCGCACCGTCGTGTAGCGGAGTGTTGTGCTCAAATATATTTATAAGAAGCTGACTTGAGACTATACCGTTTATCAATATACCTGTCTTTTCTATATAAGCCAGATTCTCATTTCTCTCAATCACTATCAATGCACCGGTCTTCGGTTTTGACATGGTAAAGGCCGCATTTATAAGTTCATCAACCGTGCGCTCACTCATACCGTCTTCACTTGACTTACTGTCAAAGGCAAAGATATTCATTATATTCTTATTTCCGAGCTGCTCAAGAGCCTTTCTAAGCTCCGGAGCAAATATTATAATAAGTGCAGTAACCGCAATGGTCGCAATCCTTCCCATTATCCACAGTATAACATCAAAATGTAATAAATATGACGCTATTGTAAAGCCTACTATGATAAGCAAACCTTTAAGCAAAGTCCATGCCCTGGTCTTAGTAATCCACGCCATTATTTCATATACAATGTATGCAATAATAAGTATTTCAATTACATTTAAAAATTCAATATGTGGAAAATATGAGAGTCCATCACGCATCAAACTCGTGATAATGTTCATTCACTACCCCCATTATTCTTGTTCTTCTTCTTTGTACTGAATGACTGTACCTTTTTGTCCGCTGCCGTAATAGTAATCTTCGGTACAGCCTTAACAAAATAATAATAATCATCATCCTCAAACTGAGCATACTCGGTCCTTGTATAATCCACGGAAAATACAAAGAAGTTGTAAATATATGCAAAAATTACAGATACTACAAGTCCTATTATAAACTCCAAAAGAGGAAGCGATATATCAAAAATGAAATCTCCTGCAAAAATACTCACCAAAAGAGTGATGGTACCTGCAGCAATCGCAATCTGCCACGCATAATCTATATTTTGCTTATGCACCATATATACTATAAATGTAGCAAGTGCAAATGCAATCAAAAATAAAAGTAAAGTCTTATTTGAAAAAATACCGTTGATTGCCTGTGTATATCTCTGTGCGATGTCCACAGATTGAGTATTTGTAAGCAGTCCGATGTTTTGCTTTGCAAACAGGCAGGTAAAATAAATAAGCACTCCCGCCAAAATAGGTATAATACTCACCGCACTTCCCATAAGTCCCACTACAAGTGGAATAACATACGGTATCTTGATTGCAAAAAATATGGGAACAAGAATCAAAAGTACACTGTCCTTCTTGCCGAAACTATAGTATAGGAAGATTGTCAGTATAAATATGATTCCCACAATCAGCGCCAATTCAAACGATGCCGTGAACAAGTGTATCAAGAGAAACACCGCAACTATAACCACACCTGCCATATACGGCAAAAAAGCACCTATTACCGACAACACTATCGGTATATGTATTACAGCAAGCTTAGTCTGATACCCCAGATTCATATTGATAAGCATCATAGCTGTAAACAATATTATATATTTAATTCCTTTATCTATTATCGAATAATATTTCGCATAAAAACTCTTTAAGATGTTTCTGAACACATATAGCTGTAGCATTCTAACCTCCGTTATTTGGCAACTTCTCTTTATTGTCAAACTTTTTTTCAAAATAATTCAATCTGTCATTATATATCTTCAAATCTTTCTGTGCCTCGTCATATTTTTTTGAAAAAAATCTATATGTAATCATCTCAAATGTAAGCAGCCCCAATATATATATCAAAATATATATAACCGAAAGCAATCCTATAGGATTAACGCTTGACATCAGACCCTCTAAATTATAAAGTACGGCCAAAACAACTATAAGAGCAAAACAGATAGTATAAACAAAAAAAGACCTAAGCATATGTTTACCCACATAGTCTTCTCTGAAATAATTATCAATCTCAAACATCTGCTCGCCCTTTCGTTTTTTCAATAATGCTAATTCCGTCATCTGTCTTATCTTCTCTTCGTTTAGCATACCTTCTCCCACTAAAAACTAATTAAAATATTTCTATCATTATATCATATCTATGTTTGCATAGCAAATATAGTAAAAAACCGTGCACAAATGTACACGGCTTTTAAAAATACTATTCTCTTACACCTTCAATAATCGTCTTCGCCATGAAATCAAGCATCTCATTGCTCATTCCCGGATAAAGTCCGACCCAGAAAGTATCATTCATTATTCTGTCTGTATTGGTAAGTTCACCTACCACTCTGTATCCTTTTCCCTCAGCTCTCATCTGATCAAAGCAAGGATGCTTTATAAGATTTCCGGCAAAAAGCATTCTGGTCTGAATACCGTTTGACTCCAGCTTGCTTACAAGCTTGGCTCTGTCCACTCCCTCTCTACAGGTAATTAAAAATCCGAACCAACTTGGGTCTGCATTCTTTGCGGGAACAGGTAAAATAATCTTATCTTCCACACATTTTAAGGCATCATAAAGTCTTTTATAGTTTTCTCTTCTTCTTTGCGCAAAGCCCGGCAATTTCTTCAGCTGCGCAACTCCCACAGCCGCCTGAAGATCTGTAGGCTTTAAGTTGTATCCGAAATGTGAGTACACATACTTATGATCATATCCTAAAGGAAGCTCACCGTATTGACGATCAAATCTGTGTCCGCACATATTATCCTGTCCCGAATGACATACGCAGTCTCTTCCCCAATCTCTCATAGACTTTATTATCTTATTTAAAAGCGGATTTGATGTATACACTGCACCGCCCTCTCCCATCGTCATATGATGTGGAGGATAAAAACTTGATGTTCCTATATCTCCTACAGTTCCGGTAAATTTCTTCTCACCGTCTATAACATAAGTGCTTCCAAGCGCATCACAGTTGTCCTCTATAAGCCAAAGATTGTGCTTTTTACAAAACCTTAATACCGCCTCAAGGTCAAAAGGATTTCCGAGAGTATGTGCTACCATCACAGCCTTGGTCTTTGGTGAAAGTGCTTCCTCAAGCTTAGTTACATCAATATTATACTGCGGTATTGTAACATCCACAAATACAGGTATAGCACCATACTGTATGATAGGAGTTACAGTAGTAGGGAAACCGCAAGCTACAGTAATTACTTCATCGCCTCTTTTTACCTGCCTTTCACCTAAAAGCGGTGATGTCAAAGTCATAAATGCAAGCAAATTTGCGCTTGAACCCGAGTTTACAAGCGACACATACTTCACACCGAATTGCTTTGCAAAGTCACTCTCAAACTCATAAAAATATCTTCCTGCCGTAAGCCAAAACTCCAAAGAGGCATCTACAAGATTTACCATCTCCTCAGAGTCATAAACTCTGGAAGCGTAGGTTATCCTGTCGCCCTCCTTAAACTCCTTCTTTCTATTGTGAAAAGCATCGTGATACTCCTTTACCAGTTCAAGTATCTCTCTTCGAGCCTCTTCCTGTGTTTTATTTTTTAACATCTCTCCTCCACTTTTATCTGTTCAAATACTCTATTATCTGCTTTTGTGTAACGGCATCCATATCTTCACCGTTACTCCACGCCTTATACCATTCCACACTCAGATCAATCGCATCATGCACATTAAGTACAGGTTTCCATCCGTAAATCTTCTTTAACTTATCACAGTTTAACTTAAGAAATCCGGCCTCATGAGGTCCGCCGTCAGACTGAATCTTAAAGTCAAAGCCCTCTCCCCATGCTCTCTTAAAGCTCTCTACCAATGCCTTTGCATTTACGCAGTCACTGTCGTCAGGTCCTACATTATAGTAACCTTCATACCTCTCTCTGTCTTTTGCCTGTCTCATAACTATATCAAGGTATATAAATAAAGGTTCCAAAACATGCTGAAAAGGCCTGATGGAACTCGGATTTCTGATTATTACAGGCTTACCCGATATGGCCGCTCTTACACAGTCAGGTATTATTCTGTCCTTTGCAAAATCTCCGCCGCCTATTACATTACCCGCTCTTGCTGTAGAAACAGGCAAATCGGCTAAAAAGCTTTTCTTATAGCTGTGTGTAACAAGTTCCGAACATGACTTTGAATTGGAATACGGATCATATCCGTCAAGAAAGTCCGTCTCAACATATCCCTTATCCTGTTCTTTATTCTCATAAACCTTATCTGTGGTGACATTAAGGAAACTCTTTACACTCTTTGACAGCCTTACACATTCCATTATATTTACGGTACCCATAACATTGGTCTCATAAGTGTATACCGGTCTTTCATAAGAGTCCCTGACTATAGGCTGTGCCGCCATATGAATAACATACTCAGGCTCCACCTCATCAAAAACCTTCTTTAAATGTTCAAGGTCTCTTATATCTCCAATGACTGAATTCATCTCCGCTTCCAAACCTAAAATATCGAAAATATTGGTATCTGTAGGCGGATTGAGCGCATAACCTGTTAGCTTTGCTCCACACATAATCAGTATCTTTGACAGCCATGAACCCTTAAATCCTGTATGCCCGGTAAGAAGTACTCTTTTACCGTTATAAAATTTTTTCAACTCTTCAAAATTCATTATTCACTCCACCTCTTCCAAGGAGCCTTGCCGCTTGCCCAAAGGCTCTCAAGCTTCTCCTTCTCTCTTTGAGTGTCCATACACTGCCAAAAGCCGTCATGCTCAAATCCCATAAGCTCACCGTCTTTTGCAAGCTTTAACATAGGATTCTGTTCAAATACTGTAGCATCTCCCTCTGTAATATAATCAAATATATTAGGATTAAGTACCATAAATCCACCGTTTATAATGGCTGAATCATCATCACTCTTTTCCCTGAATGATGTAATAAGACCTGAATCATCCTTTTGCAGTACACCCTTTTGCTGTGCCAAGCTTACCGTAGTTATGGTCGCAGTCTTTCCATGATTCTTATGAAACTTAAGCAGCGCATCTATATCCACATCTGCTACGCCGTCACCATATGTAAGCATAAAAGGCTCATCCTTTAAATGTTCCTTAGCTCTAAGGATTCTACCGCCTGTCATAGTGTTAAGACCTGTATCAAGAACAGTAACCTTCCAATCTTCAGCATTTCTTTGATGTACCTCCATCTTATTATTCTTCATATCAAAGGTCACATCTGAATTATATACAAAATAGTTGGCAAAATATTCTTTTATCTTATTTTGTTTATATCCTGCCAATATAACGAACTCATTAATACCGAATGTTGAATAGTACTTCATAATATGCCACAAAATAGGTTGACCGCCCAGTTCAATCATCGGCTTAGGTTTTAAATGGCTTTCCTCGGAAATTCTGGTTCCGAGTCCACCCGCTAATATTACTGTTTTCATTTTATTCTCCATAATGTAGTCAATATTGTTTTAATACAGCCAAGCTCTCTTATGCAATCTTTTATCATACTCTAACATCCCCGGCCACAAAACAAATCTCTTCTAATACTAAGGCATATCTTATACTATGTCAATAATAGCAAATTTTGATAAAATCGACTCAAAAAAAGAGTTGAATAATCAACCCTGTCAAAGTTCTATATGAAATACTGAATATACAGCCAAGTAGCCGTAACTACTTGACTGCATATTATGAAGGAAAAGTGCTACCCATGCACGGGCCTCTAAAATGGTTTTTAGAAACTTATAGAAATTTAGATTAACAAGAGCGGAAAGTGCATTTTCCATAGATTACCTTAGATATCAAACCAAAAGCCACGAAAAAGATTTGATAGTTTTATTATACTATTTATACCGTTTTTGACAATAGGATATACGGGTCTTTGACAGTTTGTTTACATAAATAAGCTTCAAAAAAGTCTCACAACCCGCATATAGCCTATATTTCTTAGTTGAAAAATTTGTCAAAATTTTCGTTTTATTATATAGTATTTTATAGTATTGTGTGGTATAATAGGGGTTGGAGGTTCCCTATGAAAGTTACTACATCAAAATCAAAAAATGCTGAGTCATTCTATATTTCTAAAAGTTTCATTAATGACAAAGGTGTTAGCACCTCTGTTAATGTACGCAAACTTGGTACGCTTGCTGATTTATTAAAAAAGCACGGACCTACCAGAGATGATGTAATGGAATGGGCTCGTGCTGAGGCAAGACTTGAAACACAAAAATATAAAGAAGAAAAAACAGTAAATATTTCTTTTAACTCCAATAAAAGACTTCAACCTCAACAACAAGTCTTCTATCGTGGGGGATATCTGTTTTTGCAATACTTTTATTATAAACTTGGCTTGGATAAAGTTTGCAGAAAAATAAGGGATAAATATAGCTTCAAGTTTGATATCAACTCGATATTATCAGATTTGATTTACTCAAGAATACTTGAACCTTCCAGTAAACGCTCAAGTTATAAATGTGCACTGGACTTTTTGGAGCCGCCGTCTTACCAACTACATGACGTGTACCGTTCTTTAAATGTACTTGCTAAAGAATGTGACCTTATACAATCTGAAACTTATAAAAACAGCCACTTATTAGGAAAACGCAATGATAAGATTCTTTTTTATGATTGCACCAATTATTATTTTGAGATTGAAGATGAAGACGGAATTAAGAAATATGGCAAAAGTAAGGAACACAGACCAAACCCTATAGTACAAATGGGGATGTTTATGGATGGTGACAGCATTCCTCTTGCTTTTTCTCTATTTCCGGGTAATGCTAATGAGCAAACTTCTATTAAACCTCTTGAAGAAAAGATTTTAAACGAGTTTGACTGTCAAAAGTTTATTTACTGTAGCGATGCAGGACTCGGTTCGGAAAAAATAAGAAAATACAATCATATGGGCGAAAGAGCCTTTGTCGTTACACAATCTATAAAAAAGCTTAATGCACAAGATAGACAATGGGCTTTAGACACTAAAGGATTTAAACGTTTGTCTGATGATAAAGTAGTAGATTTATCAGAAATATCAAGGGATGATGAGGCTATATATTACAAAGATGCTCCGTATACGCCTAAAGATTTATCTCAGAGACTTATCATCACATATTCACCTAAATATGCCAAATACCAAAAAACTATTAGAGAAAAACAAGTTGACAGAGCTAAGCTAATGCTTGAAAAAGGTAGCATCAAAAAAGAAAGGCGAAATCCTAATGACCCTGCCAGGTTTATTAGTAGCCTTGCGGTGACTGATGATGGAGAAAAGGCAAATGTACATAACTTTCTTAATACAGATAAAATAGATGAAGAAACTAAGTATGACGGTATGTATGCTGTCTCAACAGACCTACTTGACGATAATGTAAGTGAAATACTAAGTATAAGTGAAAAGAGATGGCAAATCGAAGAGTGCTTTAGAATTATGAAAACCGAGTTTGAGGCAAGGCCTGTGTACTTACAAAGAGTTGACAGAATTACGGCTCACTTCTTAACTTGTTTTTTAGCATTGATTATTTACAGATATCTTGAGAAAGCTTTAGAACACAAATATACATGTGAAGAGATTCTAAAAACCTTAAAGGATTTTAATTTTGCGTATGTAAAAGAGCAAGGTTTTATACCGCTATATAAAAGAACGGAGCTTACAGATAAGCTACATGAGATTTGTCATTTTAATACAGATTTTGAATTTATAACAAAAAGTCAAATGAGAACAATTAAAAAACAAAGTAAGGGAAAATAAAATACTATTTTTTTAGTTTCAAAACGAAATGTAAATACCCTCCAAAGCCGCTAAAACAAAGGGTTTGAAGGGTATTTTATCTTTCAAAACTGTCAAAGACGGGATTA
>NZ_RRCM01000001.1:2007480-2010619 GCF_003862485.1 Lachnoanaerobaculum orale
TTTAGTTTCAAAACGAAATGTAAATACCCTCCAAAGCCGCTAAAACAAAGGGTTTGAAGGGTATTTTATCTTTCAAAACTGTCAAAGACGGGATTATACTATTTATACCGTTTTTGACAATAGGATATACTAATACTTAAGTTTTTAAAACTACTTTCATCGTATTGTACAAAGAACAAGGCTATTTTATATAATATAAAGGGTATCGATTATGCAATATGCATCAAAATATATTACCTTTTCTTTTAATATTAACTTAAGCACATCCGGATATCCAAACTAATCACTAAAATCAATCCGTGCCAACACCTGACACAGGACTGTTTCAATATCATTTCACTAAAAAAGCGGGCTGAACACTCAACCCGCAAAACTTGCAACCTTTACTTTAACAATCTGTATTTCTTTAAAAGCTCATGTCTGTATACTTTATCCGTATTCGCCTTTATTATTTTCTCCAAATTACCTTCTCTTGCCAATATAGTATTCAACTCACTTACCATATCAGCTCCTTCTTCTCTTCCTTCCGTCCTTCCCAGTTCAAGTCCTTCTGTCCTTCCCAGTTCAATTCCTTTTTCAATACCCTCTGTTCTTCCCAGTTCAATTCCCCTTTCAAGGCCCTTTTCTTCCGCCAGTTCAAAAAATCCCTTCATATTGTTTACCTTCCTTTCATGTGCCACTTTTATTATATTCTCAACATTTTTAAAACCTGACATTGCAGACATCAGCATCAAAATCTCGTCTACATGCTTTACATTACTTTAACCACATTTGACAATCAGTTTATTTCATCACATTGCCTCGTCATTCATATAAACCTGCTATATTACAAAAGCGAGTTGAACACTCAACCCGCAAAACTGTCTACATCTCACCTTAACAACCTGTATTTATTTAAAAGCTCGTTTCTATATACCTTATCTGTATTAGCCTTTATTATTTTCTCTAAGTTACCTTCTCTCGCCAATATAGTATTCAACTCACTTACCATATCAGCTCCTTCTTCTCTTCCTTCCGTCCTTCCCAGTTCAATACCCTTTTCAAGACCCTTCTCTTCCGCCAGTTCAAAAAATCCCTTCATATTGCTTACCTTCCTTTCATGTGCCACTTTTATTATATTCTCAACATTTTTAAAACCCGACATTGCAGACATCAGCATCAAGATCTCATCTACATGCTTTATATCACTTTCATCGCCTTCATAACTGTCAGTCGTTCTCATCTGATACAAGTAGTCTGCCAGCATACGAAAGTCACTTTTAAACAGATTTATTTTTTCTCTATCCAAAAATGCTATCTCAAATATATTTATCTTGTAGTCACTTACATACGGTTTTAAGTTTTCATCTACTTCAAGCAAATCCAACAAGGAGTTTGAGTATTTCCAATTCTTTTCATATCCCATATATAACACCAATGTTATCACGGGATATTTCTTTTTATATCTGTTTTCTTCCAATACCTGCTTCTTATATTCAGCACCGTCATAACCTATAACCCTCATCGGCATAAGCTTATCAGGCACAGTCTGATTCTCAAGCCCGAATAACGCTATATTGATTTGACTGTTCTTCCAATACTTTGCAACATCTCTGTATTGTGAATGTATTTCACCGTCAAGCCTCCTTATTATACCAAAGAAATTTAATTGACTCTATAAAAATATCCACACATGACCACACAGCCAAGTAGGGCAGGCTACTTGACTGCGTGGTCACGTTCATATCAGTCGATGCACCGACTCTACCATGGTTTTTAGAAACTTACAGAAATTCAGATTAACAAGAGAGGAAAGTGCATTTTCCATAGATTACCTTAGATATCAAATCTGAAGCCACGAAAAAGATTTGATAGTTTTATTATACTATTTATACGGTTTTTGACAATAGGATATACTAATACTTAAGATTTCAAAACCACTTTCATCGTATTGTACAAAGATTAAGTCTATATTCTATAATACAAAGGGTATCGATTATGCAATATGCATTAAAATATATTACCTTTTCTTTAATATTAGCTTAAGCACCTTCGGATATCCAAACTAATCACTAAAATCAACCCATACCAACACCTGACACAGAACTGTTTTAATATCATTTCACTAAAAAAGCGAGTTGAACACTCAACCCGCTAAACTGTCTGCGTATTACTTTAACAACCTATATTTCTTTAAAAGCTCATTCCTATATATCTTATCCGTATTGGCCTTTATTATTTTCTCTAAGTTACCTTCTCTTGCTAATATAGTATTCAGCTCACTTACCATATCAGCCCCTTCTTCTCTTCCCAGCTCAAGTCCTTCCGTTCTCCCCAGTTCAATTCCCTTTTCAAGCCCTTTCTCTTCCGCCAGTTCAAAAAATCCCTTCATATTGCTTACCTTCCTTTCATGTGCCACTTTTATTATATTCTCAACATTTTCAAAACCTGACATTGCAGACATCAGCATCAAGATCTCATCTACATGCTTTATATCACTTTCATCGCCTTCATAACTGTCAGTTGTTCTCATCTGATACAAGTAGTCTGCAAGCATTCTAAAATCACTTTTAAACAGATCTATTTTTTCTCTATCCAAAAATGCTATCTCAAATATGTTTATCTTATAGTCACTTACATATGGTTTTAAGTTTTCATCTACTTCAAGCAAATCCAACAAGGAGTTTGAGTATTTCCAATTCCTGTCATATCCCATATATAACACCAATGTTATCACGGGATATTTCTTTTTATATCTGTTTTCTTCCAATACCTGCTTCTTATATTCAGCACCGTCATAACCTATAACCCTCATCGGCATAAGCTTATCAGGCACAGTCTGATTTTCAAGCCCGAATAACGCTATATTGATTTGACTGTTCTTCCAATACTTTGCAACATCTCTGTACTGTGAATGTATCTCACCGTCAAGCTTTAATGCACTGTCAACCGGAGTATCTATAAGTGCATCCTCATCCACTATCTTTTTCCCGTTAAATAACAGCACATTTACTATATCTGCAAATACATCATTATATCTCTCAAGCATCTTTTGTGTTATGTCTTTACCATTCATACTCTATCCTCCTTATTATACCAAAGAAATTTAATTGACTCTATAAAAATATCCACACATGACCACACAGCCAAGTAGGGCAGA
>NZ_RRCM01000001.1:2010627-2012109 GCF_003862485.1 Lachnoanaerobaculum orale
TTACCATTCATACTCTATCCTCCTTATTATACCAAAGAAATTTAATTGACTCTATAAAAATATCCACACATGACCACACAGCCAAGTAGGGCAGACTACTTGACTGCATGGTCACGTTCATATCAGTCGATGCACCGACTCTACCATGGTTTTTAGAACCTTTTAGAATTTCAGATTAACAAGAGAGGAAAGTGCATTTTCCATAGATTACCTTAGATATCAAACCAAAAGCCACGAAAAAGATTTGATAGTTTTATTATACTATTTATACTGTTTTTGACAATAGTATGTATTAATGCTTAAGATTTTAAAGCAACTTTCAGCGTATTATACAAAGATTGGTGTTATATCATATAATAAAAGCCGTTTCAATTGTAGAATATGTACTAAAATATATTGCTTTTCCTTTAATATTAGCTTAAGCACCTCCGGATGACCAAACTTATCACTAAAATCAACCCACTCCAATGCTTATCCCGAAACCAAAAAAGCGAGTTGAATAATCAACCCGCAAAACTTGCATCATTTTACTTTAACAATCTATATTTCTTTAAAAGCTCATTCCTATATACTTTATCTGTATTGGCCTTTATTATTTTCTCTAAGTTACCCTCTCTTGCTAATATGATATTCAGTTCACTTACCATATCAGCTCCTTCTTCTCTTCCAAGTTCAATCCCTTTTTCTTCCGCCAGTTCAAAAAATCCCTTCATATTGCTTACCTTCCTTTCATGTGCCACCTTTATTATATTCTCAACATTTTTAAAACCTGACATCGCAGACATCAGCATCAAGATCTCATCTACATGCTTTATATCACTTTCATCGCCTTCATAACTGTCAGTTGTTCTCATCTGATACAAGTAGTCTGCAAGCATTCTAAAATCACTTTTAAACAGATCTATTTTTTCTCTATCCAAAAATGCTATCTCAAATACATTTATCTTGTAGTCACTTACATACGGTTTTAAGTTTTCATCTACTTCAAGCAAATCCAACAAGGAGTTTGAGTATTTCCAATTCTTTTCATATCCCATATATAACACCAATGTTATCACGGGATATTTCTTTTTATATCTGTTCTCTTCCAATACTTGCTTCTTATATTCAGCTCCGTCATAACCTATAACCCTCATCGGCATAAGCTTATCAGGCACAGTCTGATTCTCAAGTCCGAATAACGCTATATTGATTTGGCTGTTCTTCCAATACTTTGCAACATCTCGGTACTGTGAATGTATCTCACCGTCAAGCTTTAATGCACTGTCAACCGGAGTATCTATAAGTACATCCTCATCTACTATCCTTTTCCCGTTAAATAACAACACATTTACTATATCTGCAAATACATCATTATATCTCTCAAGCATCTTTTGTGTTATGTCTTTACCATTCATACTCTATCCTCCTTATTATACCAAAGAAATTTAATTGACTCTATAAAAATATCCACACATGACCACACAGCCAAGTAGGGCAGAC
>NZ_RRCM01000001.1:2012116-2106969 GCF_003862485.1 Lachnoanaerobaculum orale
TCCTCCTTATTATACCAAAGAAATTTAATTGACTCTATAAAAATATCCACACATGACCACACAGCCAAGTAGGGCAGGCTACTTGACTGCGTGGTCACGTTCATATCAGTCTATGCACCGACTCTACCATGGTTTTTAGAACCTTTAAGAATTTCAGATTAACAAGAGCGGAAAGTGCATTTTCCATAGATTACCTTAGATATCAAATCGAAAGTCACGAAAAAGATTTGATAGTTTTATTATACTATTTATACTGTTTTTGACAATAGGATGTGCTAATACTTAAGATTTTAAAACAACTTTCATCATATTATACAAAGATTAGTGCCATATAGTATATGTCTACGCGATATCCTTTGTGTAATGTGCAATAAAATATATTATCTTTTCTTTAATATAAACTTAAGTGCCTCCGTAAACCCGGCTTATTATTAAAATCAACCTACCCAAACGCTTATCTCTAAACAAAAAGCGGGTTGAATAACCAACCCGCAAAACTCAATATACAATCTAAAAAAATCTCTCCTCTAGCATCAAACATAATGCATGATATACCGGTAAATGTAACTCCTGAATCTTAAAAGTCTCAACCTCCGGAACAATGATAATCTCATCACAAAATTCCTTCATCTTGCCGCCGTCTCTTCCTGAAAGCCCTATCGTCTTCATTCCCCTTGCCTTAGCAGTTACCAAAGCATATAAAATATTCTCGGAATTTCCTGAAGTGGATATTCCAAGAAATACATCTCCTTCATTACCGAAGCCGTTCACCTGCTGCGCAAATGACAGTAGCGGATTACAGTCATTAAGATATGCGGTTGAAAGTCCGACATGACCTGTAACTGCTATTGCAGGTAAGGCTCCTTGCAAATTCCAGGCAAGTACATCGCCGAGATTCTTATCTACAGACTTTAACTTATCCTGCAGTGCAGTATCCAACTTTCTAGGCTTTATAAAAGCCTTCATAAGTTCACCGACAATATGCTCGGAATCAGCAGCACTTCCACCATTACCTGCCACCAATAACTTACCACCACCTGAATAAGACTCCTCTAAAATCTTATATACTCCAATGATATTCTCTCTTTGTCCTACCAGACTCGGATACCTCTCCAGTAGTTCGTCTAATATCTTTAAAATGCTTTCTTTCATAAAACCTCACTATATATCAAATATGAATTCTCCTTTGGGAAGTCTTATATCAATAATATACATGGCCTATTTATGATATATTAAGCTGTTTCTTCCAACCATCTATATTATATAGCTTTGTACAAATGGCATCAAAATTTATATTCCTCTTTTTTATATTATCCGCATATTCTTCTATTCTCTCAGGTTGACCTTGTAATTCCGGTGACACAAAACACAAATTGTACCCCATATCCTTCAACTTCAAATAGATACTCTCTTCCAGAGGAAAACTATTAAAACAGTCTACCCAAACCCATTTTGCTCTTCCACTCATTAACTTTATTGTATCTATACCTTCAAATTCTGAATATCTTAAAGCCACATTAGACTCACCTTGATCTGTCAATGCTTTTATCATCGGAAAAGATGAGTCTAAAAAGAAATATTTTTCTATATTATATTTTTTCAACAACTCTAACACTTTATACTCTATTCTTTCACTCTTAATATTAAGAATCATCGTTCCGTGATGATATTCTCTCAGATAATCTTCAAAATTTTCTCCAAGAACAAACGGGTCATGGTTTATATAAATACTTCCGTCAATATTATCCCTCAAATCAAGCTCTACACCAAATTCAATTGGTGTATTCTTTAAATCCTTTACAGTATTAACTCTATGACTTATAAACTCCACTATGAAATACCACCTTTCTTAAGTTTTATAGAAAAATCAATGGTCCTCCTTATAAATTTCCATTTTGCCTTTAATCCGGTGTTCCAACTTGACATTCCATGTATACGTTTTGGAAACAAAACATCAAACCTTATAACTTTTATCTTGTTTTTTCTTGCCATAAACACTGCATATAAATCCAGAGAAAAATCATATGGCGGATTTTTCCATCTAAGATAAAAAGATCTTGGAAAAATATTTGGTTGTGCGTTTATATCCCACATTCTTTGACCTAAATAAATCGTTTCAAAACAACCCATACCCCAAGTGAAAATCTGATCAAAGATAGATCTTCCCCTTCTATGACCTTTAATATATACATCTTCAGAGCAATTTTGAATAATATGGTATGCCTTAACTATATCACCCGGATCAGTCTGCATATCGGCATGTGTCCAGCCTATATAATCTCCATTTGCTTCCTTTAGGCCTTGTAATATTCCATATCCATAACCTTGATTTACCGGCACCAATACAGTTCTGGCAAATGAATATTTAGGCAACAGTTCCTCTAATACACTTGCCGTCTGATCGGTTGATCCGTTATTAACCAGTATAACTTCTATATTTTCATCTCTAATATGCTTAGAAAAACTACGCAAAATTAGAGGAATATTCTCTTCCTCGTTATAGCAAGGCACCACAATTGAAAGTTTCATCTAATATCCTCATCATCTCTCAAAAACAACATATTTCTGTCCCAAAAAATTTAATACTGTACTTACACCCGTTGCCACTAAAAATCCTATTATTTGGATATTTATAATATTCAATGTACACCTATTAACTATTGCATTTATAACTCCTGTAAATGTATAGAGTGCAACATACTTTAACACCTCTTTAATCACAAACTGCTTTCGCTCAAATGTCCAAAATTTATTGATGATAAAACCTACTCCGGCACCACATATAAATGAAATCATCTTTGCTATATCCATATTCCATGAAAAAAACAACAATAAACGATATATGCAAAAATCTACAACAACCGCTGTTCCTCCTCCCACTAAAAAGCGTAGTACCTCTTTAATTTTTATTCTACTCATATATACTTCCTTAAAATAGGCTCTAATTCATAAAAGTCACTTATTTGTATCACATTACATTGTGATTCAGTAGCAATATTAAACCACACAGGTATCATTCCCATATCTTTTGAACCACAGACATCTTTATTCCGGCTGTCTCCAATAAACATACATTCTGAGGTATCACAGCCAATTTTCGATAGTAAAGTTTCAAAAATAATAGGATTAGGTTTTTCGACTCCTGCTTCCTCACTTGTAACAAGATAATCCACCTGACTGTCAATTCCAAGTCTTTTCAACTTTCTATGCTGAATCATCGCTGTCAAATCTGAACATATACCGATACTAATATTATTATTATGACAAAAACTAAAAATGTCTTTTACTCCGTCTCTTAAAACTATATTATCCAATATCGTATTCCAATATATATCATATAGTTCAATGGCATCTGAAGCCGGCTTTTTGCCGATAAGTTCCATAAAAACTTGAAAATATAGCAAACGATTATGTTCGGCTCCGGTTCCATGCAAACGTGACTTCACAATTTCCTTTGCTTCATAATATTTTTTATTAAAATCCTGAGCATCTATATTATACTTATTCTTAACATGCTCTTGTATCTCTTTTTCTGCAACTTCATTTAATGACTTATAATCATATAAAGTATCATCCAAATCGAAAATAACAGCCTTTATTTTTTTATCCATAACTAAACCATTTTCATCTTATATCCAATAAGCAATATCGTAAATAATTTTATCATATTTCTATGATAATCATTGTCAAATATAATACTCTCTGTAATATCCTCAACATAAGGAATAGACTCAGCCACTATATTTCCAAAATCAGAAATACTTATTTTTGTGAGTTCTTCATCGTAAATACGAACTATTTGTTGTTTCAAATCATCTGTATAATCATACTCAACCGATATACCTCTGTCAGACAAACTTTGGAATAAATCTTCAGTATTAACCTCTGATGAAAATACAAACTCCAAGTTTAAACTCGGCACATAATCATCTACCATATAGTCGCACAAATCTTTATCAAAATACTTTACCAACAAGTCTGCATATTTTTTTTGAGGATAAATATATTTCTCTGCGTCAGGTACTCTATCTAAGATCTGTTTCATTACTTTCTCTTTTGAATACCCTCTACTCTTCGTATCCCTTTGTATCTTCCAATATCTACGCAAATTCTCATCAGTATCCAAATATACCTTCAAATCTGTATATCTTCTCATTTGTGGCAAGTATAATGCATGTAATCCACACGCTATAACAAATTTGTTAGGACTTACTCTCTTCTTCTCTGTGAATTTTCCTGTGCTATGATCATAGTCCACCCTTTCAACAGTATTACCGGCTTTAAGGAGTTTAATATCCTCTGCCTGACGGTAAAGATAATTAGCCTTAGGGTTTAACTGAGTAAACTCCTCCCAATGAGTATTATTTCTTTCCCAACGGTGGTCTCCATCACCTTCAATGAACATAATACGCTCTTTACCTAAGCAATCTTCCAGTACTCTTATATAACTACTCTTACCTGCCCCACTGTCACCAGCAATTCCTATAATAAACGGCGATTTTTTCCTCTTATAAAAAGCATCTCTCTTTAATCCGTTTTGAAACATTAATACAGCTACATTTAATACTGCTCCAATTAACAATGTAAATGTCACATTTTTCAATAAATCATTATTTATTTTCAAAATTGACAAGTCAATTCTACCGAAGTACAAATCCACAAATCCACGCTGATGGAACAAAATAAAATATATCAAAAATACTGCATTTAAAATGACATAATTCAAAAGGCTGTTTGCTTTCTCTCGATTTGACAATATAAAATAAATCGTAATAAACGGTACGATCCATGTATACCATCCCGGCATAGGTGGAATCATTGCCAAAAAGACAGAAAACGTAATACCACAAAAATATAACAACATCTCTCTGCTCATGGCATTTAAATTTATAGCAGTAATATATAAATATGCTAAGCAAAGAATCGGAACATATACCCTAACATACTTATAATCTAAAAATATCCTTGTAAGTAATGACTGTTCAGTATTCAAGAAAACTTCATGTATAAATCCGGCACTTAAAAACGGCAATACAATCACTCCAAAAGTAAGTACCATAATTGCTACATACTTTAAAAGAGTTTTCCATCCAAATCTATGATAAACAAGTATAACAACAAATGGAACTACTGCTAAAATATGCAACTTTGTTCCCAGAGCCATTCCCAATAAAATTGCCGATAAATATACCCTCTTATTCTTCATTCCCTCACATAAACACAATAATGCACCTGTTAAAATTGTGGTCGGTATAATGTCTAATTGTCCATGCATATACCCTGCATATAATATGATTGGAGATGAAAAATACAGTATTCCGATATATTTCTTCTTATTCGGATATAATCTAAACAACAATACCATACCTAAAATATCAAAGATTAGGATTGGTAGTTTTGCTAAAAAATTTATCAAAAAAATACTGTTAATATGTAATATACTAATCCAAATATATGTTATACCCACTATATAAAGCATTAATGGCGGATATGGAAACGAACTTAACAGCTTATTTTGATAATAGTACTCATACACATTAAAATTTGAGCCTGAGACAATTGCATCAAAAAATTTCTGTACAAACGGTAAAAACATTTTATTTTGATAATCAGATGAGAAGGCCACCATAAGTATAATTTTAACTATAATCATACCTATGGTGAATATCATAAACCTTGATTTCAAAATATCTCTAAGATTACTTTTCTTCTCTTTCATCTTCCTCTATCCAGAAATCCTTCCAATACTTTATAGTATTCTGATAGTTTTCAAAATCTGTCGGTGTTCCCCATCCAACGTATCTGTCTATTTCAAATACTTTAGCTGAATATCCCAAATCAAGTACATGCTTTATAGCCTGATCAACATAAAACTCATTATTTATTCTATCGTTTTCAGCTATCATTTTCTCCGATGCTTCTACAAATATGCTGCCCTTCTTAAACCAAAATGTTGAGACTATAGCGTGATCTTTCTTAGGCTCATTTGAAATTGCTTTCTTTATAGATAATCCTGTAATATTGTTATCATTATCTACTTTGACCCAACCATACTGATTCGGATTCTCACATACAGATTCATTATTTCTATAAGTAAAAACAATAACATCTGTTTCTTCTCTAAGATCATTAAACTTATCTAATGAGTAATCCATACCGTTATCACAACCTGCTATCAATAACTCTTCATCATTATTAATTCTATCTTTTGCCAAAAGACAAGTACAAGCTTGACCTTCTGTAACATGATCTACAGTTATAAATCCTGCCCTTGGATAAAACTCCTGAATCTTTCTTTCAACTACTGTTATATCGTTTTCTTCTGATTTTCTGTCTATGTAGATAATATTATCTCCATCATCGTCTGCCTGCCTTAAATCTCTGGTAGCACATACTACCATAGGATAAAGCTCACCTGTATAACGATCTATTGTCGGAATAGCAGGTTTTTGCTCTTTATATCCCTTATCTGAAAATCTCTTACCGGCTCCGGCCATAGGTATAACTATTTTCATTTATACCACCTCCTAATCTTATCACTCCAATAATTAAACTCTTGCATATCTTCCGGTGTCCCCCACTGACAAAACCTGTCAACATTTGTCGGTACCCAGACTCTTTTCCCGTCATCAACCAGGAAATTATATATTAAACTGGCATAATACTCACCGTTAAGTTCTTTACCGCTATCAACAAGTTCCTTTGAATACTTCTTTAGTGTCTTACCGTCTCTAAAGTAATAGACACCGGGCGAATGTTTTGCTTTTGTCTTATCATCCTCAAATGAGAATTTTTCCCTTATCTCCAACAGATTATCATCTCCGTCTGTCATACAAGATGCATATAAATTTATTTTAGGTATCAAATGAGGATGAAAACCTGTATAACATGGAATCGCTCCGTCACAGTCACGCTCTTTTACATCCGACTTAAACTTCTCATAGTCCCATTGCATATAAAAGTCACAATAATTTATTATACACTCATCATCATCTGCAATATTATCTGATGCACGCAATACATCATAAACAGGACCCTTTTTTATCCAATCCTCTATTTCGACAATCTTACACTCAGGAGCAAGCTTCATTAGTGTATCCCTCATATATGGCAGTGTATCCAAATGCTCTTTTCTACACACAAAGATAAAGTTTTTCTCATCCGGATACATACCTTCAATAATCCATTGGATGATAGGCTTTCCCTGTACCATTATAAATGGCTTCAACTCCTTATAACCTGCTGCCACAAAACGTGACCCATACCCCGTCATTGGTATAATAATCTGCATAACTCCTCCTACTTCATTGCCTTTCTATATTTCTCTGCATCCCAGTTGAGCAAAAAGTTTATATCATCCTCTTTTAAACTACAAATATCCTCGCTATTATTATTAATAAGTATTTCTGCTGTCCATGCCAATACAGATTCTATATCTTTCGCCTTTTTAATATTATCAGATAGTATATATGCCTGTCTATCTAAAATAATAACCCCCGGTATACCATACAACTCTCCAAACTTTGACAACTCACTTTCAAGATTGTCTTCACTTTTTACTGATAATATTTTCTTACCTATATACACTATACTGTCGGGACTCAAGCGATGATTCCATTCTTTCCCGTCCAACATCTTAGCATATTCTAAGACTTTGTGATGCTGTGCCAAATAGACTATACCTGAAAACTCCGGAAAAAGGTTTTTGACTGTATTATAAACTTCAGTAACTCTTACTTCCTTCTGATTACTAATTTTTAAATACTTTGCAACAGAATTTACAATATACTCATTTCTCTCAATGGCTTCTTCATATGTATCTCCACTAACCAAAAATCCATGATTTTTAAAAAATACAGTATCCAAACTCTTATTAACCTTCTTATACTCTTTGTAACAAGCCATAGCCAGTCTCAACCCGGGCGCATAATAATCTACAAAAACAGCCTCCGGAAATAACTCATTTAGAATTTTCATTCCATTCTTAGTAGACAATAAAATATTTACTAAAACAGCATGAGAATGTATCACATACTTTCCACTCATCGCATGTAAAAAAGTCTCTATAGAAGGACGCTTACCGTCTATAAGGCAGGCATTAAGCATATCATTTTCTATTTTTGAAAGCGTATCTTTATCATAATCAACACCATTACCCAAAAACTCTTCCATAAGACCGTTTAACTTCTTATAATCTACTTTTGAATATCCAAAATTATCTCTAACCTCTGAAAGCTGGCAGCCTGACGCCTTTACGTACATATATTCGCCGTCTTTAACCGATGTGTTCCCACCGCCGGCCTGTACCAAGTCCTCTCGCATACCTGCATACTTTGATATCTCAACCAAGCCTAAAATTTCTTCTCTCATTCCTCATACTCTCCTTCTATTCCTAAATACACCTCCGGTAACAACGGATATGGCGCATTATCTTTACTATAATAAAATTCCAAACTACCAATATTCTTTATTCCGTCCGGTAAAAAGTAACTTAATGCCTGACGATCCTTGCTATATGTCGCATCCACTTTTGCTATAGGCTTACCTTCTTTATCCTTAAGTAAAACGTATGACTCCGGTGACTGTAAAATAGCACTCTTCCTAGCATAAATCTCTAATATATTTCTATTTTTTATTTTATCTATATCTGAAAGATCTATACTATACAATATCTTATTAGGATCTATTTCCTTAATTGTTTTTGACGAATATATGTAATTGTATTCCCCTGTATATCTATTACTATTACCTCCAATATAACCAACATAAGAATTTTTAAGTACAAATAAATCACTTCCGGTAACTACAGGTATACTATAACTGCTACGATATAACTCTCTATACTGTTGAGTCCAATTTGATAATACATATGTACCTGTTGTTATACTAAATGGAACTAAAAATAGTAATGATGCAAATGAAACGACTATACCTACTACAATGTTTTTATTCTTAAAGATATATCTCAGTAACATCGTTATAAAAATCATAGCTTCAATTATAATAATGAAATTTGTTCTACCATAAACAAAATCATCTGTAAATAATGTGTCTACATTTATAACCATATCTTTATTGGTATAAACCAAAATACCGGCTGTCGCAATTGATATAAGTAGATAGAAGAGCATCATAAGCTCATACCACGCATTTTTAATGTTCTTATTTTCAGAATATTTCTTTATTCCATTAGCAGATATCCATACAACCAAAAGTACTGTTACCGCGCTGGCTAATATAACAAATACGTATGGGTTAATATTCTGTATATTAAACAAATACCTAATCGGTACATACAATGTCCTAAAGTAGTACAAAGGTACCTGCTTTATAACAGTTATAAGCCTCTCACCAAATCCTATGCTATCATTAAAATACTTCCATCTTGATAATAATATATATGTATATGTCACCGATAATAATGTCATACAAATATCTAATATAAGATATACAAAAAGCCTTTTATTTGCTTTTACTTCCTTTTTTATAATTAAAAAGCCAAGTATAATTAGATAAACAGGTAACATAACAACAAATACAATCTTTGATAAAATCATCAAAGATGATCCGAGTGCCAATACAAATTGATGCCTCTTTATTTTAGACCAATCTACTGTAAGCAATAATGTCAACAATATGAAATTCCAGTACGCGCTATTATGAAAATTAAGAAGTTCATCTGTTACAAAAAGTGGTGACAGGCCAAATATTAGTGACAGTATAAACCTTTCATACTTTCCTAAATTAATACGAAATACTTTAAGATTAATCAATCCACAATTTAATGCAGCAATTATTCCTCCTGAACAGTTCAGTAAAAGTATAGCCCACTTTCTCTGCCTGAATATTAAAACAATAATATCCGATATAAATCTTGTAAATAGTGGCCAATATACATAATCAGGAACAAAAAGACTACCTAAAAAGCCTCGTTCATACGTCTGCAAAAAGAAATTACTTCCTGTCTCATGAACCGGCTGTGCATCTAAAGAAAACATAGTACTTTTTATAGAATATACCAGAAAAGCCGCTATAGCAACTAATATAAATGTCAGCTTGTCATTCTGTTTACATCTATTGACATTTACTACTGCTAATAACAACACTATAGACATAAATATAAATGCTGTCATCTGCGGTATATAATATACATTTTCTTTAGACAAATCCAATGACATACATAAATTTTTGTCACTAATTATATTATTATTTTCTTCAAGCTTTCCAAATCTGGTGTCACTAGATGATAACACTTTAACACCTTTACCTGCACCAGTATAACTTGTATCAATATATAGAAAAAAATCACCCTGTGATAAATCTGTTAGATTCAGCTCTATGCTATCTTTATTATTACAATCTACACCTTGTAAATTCCATTCTATTTTTTTCTTATCCTGTACTGCACGTATTGTAAAGGTTCCTTCATTGTCATCTCTATTTTCAATATTAATATGTATTTTTTTTGCTTTACCAAGTATATTAATATTTTGCTTAAGAGGGTTTCCGGAAACTAAAGGTATACTTGTTATATTCTCGGTTGAATTTTTTACTTCCTCATTTATTATTTTACTGCTGTTTATGGTATTAAATATTGGAATTAGAATGCATACCAAAATCAACAATGAAAACATTAGTTTCTTATGTTTATCTAATATAACTCTATACCAATAATCAATATCAACAAACCGTGTTCCTACAACATATATCAAAATAAAAATAGATATGCTCATAGTCACAGTCTTTAAAAATTGTATACTCGTAGAATATTCTACTACATAAATCAAAGAAGCTATAACTCCTAAGCTAACAGAAACTATAATTCCCTCTTTTGACGGTTCTACTTTTTTCTGAAAGAAGTAGCTTAAAATATAACTAATCAAGAATAATAGCGTGAATAATACTACCGATTTTAAAATATATATCATTGTAGAACCATTATTTATGCCGTCAATATCAACATAAACTATTTCCGACCGGTTTGAATACAAATCAACTTCTTTAATTAATGTATTGTCAACATAGACTTTGGCTATACCTGAATAACTTTCTTTTGTTAGCCCAAGCCCCAATGTTCTAAACCTGGCTTTAGCAGATATCACATTACTTCTATTTTTAAATGGATTCCAGGTTAAGATTCCACCTTCCCCTATTTCCCAGCTCGTTATAGTAAAAAAATCTACCGGTAAAATCTCATTTTTTCCATCTACTAAGATTTTCTGTATCTGTACGCCATTACCCCCGGATTGTGCATTTTTTCTTCCGGTAGCCTCTATACGAATCTCTCTTTCTTCGTTTTTAAACCTAGGTACAAGTAAACCACTCACCAGCTGAAAGATACAAAGACTTAGTAATATACTTACTACTACCCTGTTTTTCAAAAATTTCTTTATAGTCTCTAACATATTAGTATATCCCCTACAGCTTTATTCTATCTCTTTTATTGTCAAATTCATTTTCACTTTTTTAAAGTGAAAATGAATTGAATATAAAACTACAGTATTTCTTTCATAGTATTTAAATCAAAATACTCAGGTCTAAAATACATTATTCTGGTACCTTCATTTTCAAACTCAAACGGAACATATATCAAATCTTCCAATGTACTTCTCACATTTTCTTGATACTCAGGTTCAACATAGAACAGTAAAAAGCCTCCTCCACCTGCTCCAAGTAATTTACCGCCTATAGCACCTGCATCAATTGCCTTTTTATACAGTGCATCTATATCATTATTACTGATATCCGAAGTAATACCTCTTTTTAATTTCCAAGTATAATCAAGTAATCTACCAAACTCGTTTAGATCACCGTCTGATACAAGAAGTTTTTGCACATCATCAACCAATGCTTTCATCTCTAATAATTCTGTTGTCTTATCCTTTGTTGCTTTTATCTGGCTCTTTGCAATATCACTCGAAAATCTTGAAAAACCTGTAAAAAATAACATCAATCTATCATTAAGATTCTTCTTTCTGTCAGCAGAAAATACTATAGGGGATACAGTATATCCATCAGATTTAAAATCAATACGATTAAAGCCTCCAAATGATGCAGCTATCTGATCCTGTATTCCTCCCGCCTCATTACATAAAACTCTTTCGATATATATTGCATCATCCGCAAGTTTCCTTTTATCAGCATATTTGCCCTTAAGTGCATAACAAGCATTCAAAAGTCCTACTGCAAATGAAGAACTGGTTCCAAGTCCCGATCTCGCGGGGAGGTCCGCTTCATACACTACTCTAAGCTCATGCATGTCCAGATACTTCATAATATTTCTTACAGCCGGATGTTGTATCTCATCCACCGACTTAGTTCTTTCCATCATTCCATAGACGATCTCATTTGAATAATCAAAAAATCTGGGTAAATGACGAATTGTTGTATAGCAGTATTTATCAAAAGTAGTAGATATAACCGCTCCTCCATGCTCTTTAAAAAATCCTTCATAATCTGTCCCTCCACCAAAGAAAGACATTCTAAATGGTGTCTGCGCAATAATCATAATTCTGTATGCATATATTATGCACTCCTTTTCAAATAAAACTTTGATTTATAATATAACCTATATACTGTAATTATTACAATAAATTATTATCTTTTTTTTAAATATAGCTATATTGTCCTTGTACCATTGTTCAATATCATAACTATCTTTGAAAATATTCCTTATATCATGCCATATATATCCCCTCTTTTCAAATTTTTCAATCCAATAATATAATGGTTGTTCATTGACATGTCCATCCCCACCTTGTCCCACATGAGCTGCTGAAAACAATACTATATCAGAATGTCTACATAATGTATCAATAAAAGTATCTGCATACTTTTCGTCTAAATGTTCAGCTACCTCTAGAGATATTGCCATATCGAATCTTCTGTGTAAATCTATCTCATTAGTCAAGTCAATTGGTAAAAATTCTTCTTTATTTACCATAAGCATACTTCTATCTACATAGTCACCATCTAATCCAAATACACTTAAACTTCTATTAATTTGCTTAGCTGCTGCCAACCACGTACCTGTTCCACATCCAAAATCAACTATACTTTGCGGATTATATACTGGCAACAAATATTTAAATACTTCTATTGCTGACATATAAGAACCATATTGGTTATCTTCATAAAAGTTTGATCCATATATGGATGTGACAGTATGTATATCTTCATTTTTTTGATTAGACTCTATACTGGCAAGCATTCTATTTAAAACCCAGATTTTAGACAATATTTCTCTTTTTAAATACAACTCTGATTTCCAAACTCTACTGTCCAATGTTTGATTCATATTCTTTTCTGATTCAAATATTCTACTGTCAAATGTTTGACTTAGATTCTTTTCCGCTTTCCAAATCCTACCATCAAATGACTGATTAATAATTTGTTCAGCCTTATAAATCCTACTATCAAATGTTTGACTTAGATTCTTTTCTAATTCATATACTCTACTGTCAATCATAGATTCAATAACTGTACTTTGAGAACCTATAATACCCTTCAAATATACAATCTGTTCTTCTAACCCTTTTAAAGAGCTTTCCATCTCGTCTATTAAAGCAACATTATTACTTTCTTGAATCTGATACAAATATTGTTTTAGTCTAACTTCCGAGTCTCTTATATGATTCAAGATATCATTTTTACTGTCATTTAAATGACCATCTAAATCCCAAATCTGTTTTCTGATTCTATATTTCATCCCATGTTTGAATGGAGAATAAAATAGTTTTAAAATTTTCTTAACACTTTCTTTAAAAGAAAATGTCCTTGCATTTTTAACTTCTTCTATTGGATATTCTTTAAATAATTCATCAACAGTTAAAATCTCTTCTAACTCATGACCATATGAGTATTTCCCCAAAACCCATCTCCATCTTCTATTGACAGCCATCAATAAACTCGAGTCCTTATACGCTTTATACTCTATGTTATTCTTTACCATCTCTCTTAAAATGGACTCTTCTACCTTTAGCGCTGACTTTCTTTCATCACTATCCACTTCTTCAAACCTATTTTCCCATCCGGTTAGAAATGGTATATGAATCTTAGGTACTTCCACATGTAGATACTTTAATAAATTATTTGATGCAATCTCTGCAGATTCAGCCGAAAGAGCATTAAACTTATTTTTTGTAATATTATCGGCTCCAATTCTGTACTCACCAAGTACTTCTTTTAAATTATGAAATTTGAATTTTTGTACAGCTCGTGTCCAAAGCTCATAGTCCTCAGCTTTTTTAGTATTATCATAAAAAAGATTATTATTTAAGAATAGGTCTCTTCTAATCATGATAGTAGAATGACAAACTTCACACCCATATATTAATGCAGCTTTAATATCTTCATGTTCTATTGCAACCTCATGTACAAAATCATTATCTACCCCGAAATGATGTTGTCTACTTCCACATAATCCGTACTCTCTGTGTTTTTCTAAAAAATCAGCTTGTAGCTCAAAGCGATCTTCTCTAGCCAAATCATCTGCATCAATTCTTGCAATATACTTTCCTCTTGCAATCCTTATACCTTCATTTAATGATTCTGCTAACCCCAACCTTGTTTCATTTCTAACCAATCTTATTCGATCATCTTCAAATAAACTGATTACTTCTGCAGTTTCAGGACTACTACCGGCTTCATCCATAATAAGCACTTCAAAGTCAGAACAAGTCTGATCAAATACAGACCATAATGTCTCAGCTATGTAGTTTTCACTGTTAAAAGTTGGCATCAATACTGTTATAAGAGGATTATCTGAAGCAAATTTGCTTTGTATGTAAAACTCTTCATGATGAAAAAGAGAATTCTTATATATTATATTTAATTTATTTCTTTCATAATCATTACTGCATGCCGGCAAAAGAAACTCATACTTTTTTTTCATCCTCTGATGACAATTTCTAAAAAATTCTCTTCCATCATATTTTGATTTTCTCATTATTGAAAAGAAAAAACGCTTCATAAGTAAATCCAAGTCTACTAATGTCTGTAGGATTTCTTTATCTGATTTTTCAACATAAGATGCCGAAAAAGACATAATCTCCCATTCTTCCGGTTTTACTTCCAGACCACTGTCTTTAATTTTTCTAATTATCTTATCATCACTATTGTACATATCTCACTCCTAATGCATTTTAAGTACCAATCTTCTTACACTTCTAATAATATTTAAAACATATGCCAATGGTGCTATGCCAAATTTTAAAAGTGTTTTTTTTAAAATCCCTATATGTTTCATTGATAAATACATTTTCTTGTTTTTAACAATATACTCTTTAGATTTGTTTTTATCTTCCGGATCAACATCATAAATCATAACAAATGATAAAATATATTGTAAACTTAATTTGTTTATCAAAATATCATTGTACAAGAAGTCTGCCTTTAATATTCTTCTTATACTAACACTTAGCATATCCATTAGGTCAACTACATGCTTTAATGTAACCTTATTAGCAAGAGAGCCCTCTCTTCCAATCCTATAGTAATAATACGGTTTACCATAGAATGCAAACTTCTTTGCAGTCAAAATTACTCCGGTAGCAAACTCAATGTCTTCACTGTAAACCCCTTCCAAAAACAACAACTTATTTTCAAGAAGAAAATTTCTCCTTAAGACATACTGCCACACATTCCAGTAGTTTCTCCTCTTTTTAAGGAATACCTCAAGATACCCGTTATCATATATAAGATCTTCACCTTCAATAGTATCAACCTGTGAGATATTATCGGAGTTTCCAACTATATAATAATCTGAGATAACCGCATCTACAAGCATCCTATTCTCCAAGCTTTTCATAAGATCGGAAAACGCTGCAGCATCTATATAGTCATCACTGTCAAAAAATACTACATACTCACCCTTAGCATATCTCAGTCCGACATTTCTCGCATTTGAAAGTCCGTCTCCGTCTTGAGTCACTACCCTTACCCTATCACTATACTCTTTTTGTATCTCATTTGCAATGTGCTCACTTTTATCGCTTGAAGTCTTTACTACAAGTATTATCTCATAAGAAAAGCCATGGCAATTAAGCATTGACTTGATGCAAGTTTTCAGATATTTCTCTACCTGATATACCGGCACAATAATACTTAACAGCATGGCTTTCTCCCTTCTAGAATAATTCTTTTATTTTCTTACAAATTTTTTTTATCTTTGCTTTTATACCCTTATTCTCTTTCCAAAAATAATAAAAGCGATTTATATATGGGTTAGGATATTTTATTCTAAAGATTGAATCTATCCCACCAACAACATCAACCATTCTATTGAACGGCTCTCCACCTCTTGCCCATGCCCATTTTGCACGAATTGACCTAAGCAGTGCAGTTTCATCAAAAAACTTTGCTTCTCTATTTCTCTTATAAATCTTTATAAGTACATTTTTCAATAACCTGTAGGCTTCTTTTTTCTTATTTTTATCTTTTATCTCAAAATAGTCATTCTTCCAGTTATCAAAGAGTACACTCTCATCTTCTGAAAGATCAAGACCTATAGTTCTTTTCAGCGTCTTTGCTACTATTCTTCCGCTTTCAAGATGAAGTTTTGACTTCTTTTCTAAAGTTATATTATCTTCACCTACACGATACTCTCCAAGTACTTCAGGAATATTTGCAATATCGCCAAAGTCAATCACTCTACTCCACAGTTCAAAATCTTCCGCTAAGTATGTATTGTCATAATACAAGTCATTTTCTATGAAAATACTCTTTCTTAACATCAAAGTGGAATGACACAGATCACAGAAAAAAACAGCATTACACTTACACTGCGCCGGTTCTGTCGCCGGTTTATGTATCCAGTCGATATCTACTCCGAAGTGATGCTGATATGAACCTACTACAGCCACATTTGGATGGCAATCAAGAAAATCCACCTCTTTTTGAAATCTGTCTTTTCGTGATATATCATCTGCATCCATTCTGGCTATATACTCGCCGGTTGCCTCTCTCATGCCGAGATTCAGTGACTCTGCAAGACCTAAACGCTTAGTATTTTGAATAACTCTTATTCTTGCATCTTTCTTTTCATATTCCTTTACTATCTCGGTACATTTCTCACTTGAACCATACTCATTCAATATAAGCATATCCCAATCTGTAAAGTTTTGTGCTATGATACTGTCTATACTTTCCTTAATATATTTTTCACTGTTATATACCGGCAAAAGTACCGTAACCTTAGGCATGCTCACCTCTCATATATGCTTCATATTTATCACACATCTCCTGTGTGTCGCCATAGCCTCTCATATGACCCTTTTCAAGCCAAAGGACTTTTGTACACATCTCTCTTATTTGCTCTATTGCATGTGAAACCAAAATAGTAGTAACACCGCTGTCGAAGAGTTCCTTCATTCTTTGTTCAGACTTTGCTTTAAAGGAGATATCACCTACAGACAATACCTCATCTAATATAAGTATATCCGGTTTTACAAATGATGCAAGTGAAAATGCTATCTTCGACTTCATACCTGAACTGAGCTTTCGGAATGCTACATCCTCAAAATCCCTTATCTCTGCAAAGTCTATTATCTCGTCATACTTATCCTCGATAAATTTCCTTGTATATCCAAGTAGAGCTCCTCGCAGATAAACATTTTCTTTTACAGTCATCTCATCATCAAATCCGGCAGTCAACTCCAGTAGCGGGGCTACCACACCGTTTACCTTAACAGTTCCTGCTGAAGCCGGCATAATATTTGACAATACCTTCAATATAGTAGACTTACCTGAACCGTTAGAACCTATAATTCCTAAAAGCTCTCCTTTTTCTACATGAAAAGTAATATCATCCAATGCTTTAAACTCTTTTGTAATCACCTCTCCATGCATCTTTCTGATAAAGAACTCTTTTAATGAAAGCTCTTTTATATCGCCAAGAATATATGTTACAGAGACATGATCCACTTCTATCATATTCATAAGTGTACCTTCCTAAATATAATACAAGAACATATAATTATACTTTTTATACATCCACATACCTATACGAAGTATAAATAATGCATAAAATATACAGTATAAATGATATGTAAATGACGGTATTGTATTATGCAGTACTATTTCTCTAAGATAATTTATATATACAAAAACCGGATTTAAATAAATAAGCTTTGCCACTATACTTCCTTCAAATATCTTCACATCGTAAAATATGGCTGTAAAGTACATCAATGCAAGTGTAAATATATCATAAAGATACTGTACATCTTTAAAGAATACAAACATTGCCGACAATATCAAGCCTGTGCCGACTATAAGTACAAACAGGCACACAATCGGAAATATAATAAATATAAACTTCCAGGTAATTGTAATCCTATATGCTATTACAAATATAAAAAATATCACCAGTGTAAGCAGGAAGTTGATTGATGCAGCCATTATCTTTGATATAAGAAACAAATACTTCGGTGCATTTACCTTTGTTATGATACCTGCATTCGATGTGATAGACTGCATACCGTTATCTGTAGCCTCTCTAAAGTAGTTAAACATAAGCTGTCCTGCAAACATATATATGGTATAGTGCTCCATAGTGTCTCCAAAGACTCTGTCGAACACAAAGCTCATAACAAGAAGCTGAAAGAGCGGTGCAATCATACTCCAAAGTATACCAAGGACGGATCTTTTATATCTTTTATTGAAATCTCGCTTTACCAGTTCACTGAACATAAACTGGTATTGTTTTATTTTATTTATAAATATATTCATCCTCTACCACCTATGATATCTTAACAAGCTTTTTTAAATACGGAATATTTGCAAGCGGTGCTATCATGATAATCGTAGTAACAAAAATTATAACTACAAAAAGCAGACACTCCGGAACCGAATTATCAATTTTAAATGTAATCCCACGGAACGATATCGTATCTCCTATCAGCCACATAACTAACGCATGAGAAAAATAGATTCCCATAGCAAGTTCAGATACTTTAATAATTATCTTCTTTATAAAAGTATTATCACCTTTCCAGCTTAACTTGCATCCTAAGAGCATTATACCAAAAGCATACATTACATTACCAATCTCCAACTCACTAAAGAATGTGTGTGTAGACACTCCCAATCGCCTGGAAATCCCTTCTGTTAAAAGTATTGTCAATACTAAACCTATAACAGAACTTATCCCACCTAAAATTACAGGAATCTTTTCCTTGTTTTCATAGATCATTCTGCCAATAAATAACACTGAGATATACCCAAGATTCATGTAAATAAAGAATGAATTCTGCAAAATCTGAACATCAAGTGAGAAATAATAAATAACACTATCAACGGCACTTGGAATTAATAGTCCTAGTATAATAAAATAAATTCTCATTTTATTTGATAGTGATTCGTACATTATGTTCAATATAGGTGAAAAAAGGTAAATCCAAATCAGCAAATATCCATACCACAAGTGTCCGGATACTCTTTTATTGAAAAAAATCATTAGAGTATCATGAATCACATTACCATCATTCCAAAGTATTTTTTTTGTCAATATAAATGCAAAACTCCAGACAAAAAGTGCTATTCCTGCTATAATCGCCTTTCTTATAGCCTTATCTAAACTTATCTTTCTCCCAAGTAAAAGTGCGCCTGATATCATCAAAAAGACAGGTACTGCAAATCTTGTAGCAGCATTTAATACCAATCCTTCTTTCCAAACAAGGCTTCCAAGCTCATGATTATTGAACACTCCACTGGACGCATGGATAACAGCTATCATAAAAGCCGAAACTATCTTCAAAAGATCCAATCCGATAAGTCTGTCTTTATTCTCTCTTTTTTGCTCAGGGAAGAACCTTTTAGAGATTAATGATATCGCAACTAAAAATACCCAAATGATAACGGCTAAAGGTACAAGATTTTTTCTTGTCAAAAATGTAGAGCTATCGGTATTTAACTTTACTTCAAAGTTCATCCAGCCTTCAGACTCACTATCGGTATATCCATCAAACCCTTGGTCTCCCTGTACAGATATAATTCTCGCCTTACCCTGCCATTTGTTCTGCTTAAGTACAAGTACTACATCTTCACCGTTTTGAAATTCAGCCTGTATGCTGTCTTTCATCCCGTCTATCCTGTCATAGCTTCTCCAGAGCAGTCCACCGTCTTTTTCAATCCAACCTTTTGAAAAAATATCACCCGGTTTTTTACTTTCTCCGTTGACAATGACTTCCTTTAAAAAAATCTCATTGCCTTCAGCTTTTTCATTTTGATCGTTGCTTGCAACTATCTGAATAGTGCTGCTTCCTTGTCCTTTTATAAGGAAAGCTATAGCAGATACTGCCAAAAACACTAAAAGTATCGGCAACGCCTTCTTTACTGTCTTAGAAACAGATTGTGGAATTGCCAATATGACAATTCCAACAATCAATAATACTGTTAAAAAAAGATTATCCATCTTCTATTTCCTATGCTTTTAAATGTTCTTTTCCTGCCAATGTCTTATAAAAAATACTCATAATAAGATGGTCGTATATCATATGTATATCTTCCGTTACCTGCATACTCATAACATCTGCACATAGTGAAACATCAGACATCTGCTTAAGCTTACCGCCGTCATAGCCTGTGATTCCTATTATCTTGTTACCGCAAGACTTGGCATATTCTACCGCATTCAACACATTTTTAGAGTTACCGCTTCCTGATATCGCCATAACTATATCACCTTCTTTGATGACTCCCTCAAGCTGGAAACGGAACACTTCCTCAAAACCTATATCATTCGAAATAGCCATCATTGTAGCTACATTGTCATTAAGACAAAGAAGCTTGAACTTCGGCTCTCCCTTCTTATAAAGATACTCACTTACACCTTTATTGAAGTCATTTTGATAATGTGATGCGGTTGCTGAACTTCCACCGTTACCGAATACAAAGATGGTTCCTCCCGCCTTTCTGGTATCATCCATCAAATTCATAGCCTTGTTAATATCTTCTACATTCAACTTCTTCAATGTCTCTATCTCAAGAGCAATATAGTCTTTAATACTGTTTGTATAATCCATTTTCACCTCTAATTCATTTTCAATACATTTTCTACTGTAAGTGCTACCGACTCATCAGACTCATGTTTTGCCTTCCAACCTGCTGCATGAATCTTTGACAGGTCATACTGGAACTTAGGTACATCACCTTTCCATCCGCCCTTTCCACCTGTATATTCATAAGGTATTCCGGTCAATCCCATCTTATCAACAACAATATCCGCAATAGTCTTTACGCTGCTTTGTGTACTTACTCCCAAGTTATAAAGTGTGATTCCTGTATCCTTCACATCCTTAAACTGCATTATTGCCTCTACCAGATCAAGTACATAAATATAAGGCTTACACTGTGTTCCGTCACCAAGTATTCTTAAGTGACTTGGATCAGCCTTAAGTCGTTTCACAAAGTCAAAGATAACACCATGTGTAAGTCTGGGTCCTATAACATTCGGGAATCTGAATATAAGGGCCTTAATATCATTCATATAGCTGTAAGCTGATATAAGTGCTTCAGAGCCGAGTTTAGCAGCCCCGTAATATGATATCGGACGAAGGTTCGGTTCATCCTCAGATACGTTTTTCCCTTCCTTTTCACCATATACAGCTGAAGTAGACGCAAAGAAGAACTTCTTAACATCGTACTTTCTCATGGCCTGAAGCAATTCAAATGTTGTTGAGTATGTATTCTCATACTCTATTGAAGGGTCATTTGCACTTGCCTGAATATCTGAGTTTGCTGCCAAATGGAATACGTACTCAAACTTTTCCTTTTCAAATACTTCTTCCAATTTTTCTCTATCACAAATATTCTGCTCATAGAATTTAAAATGCGGATTGTCCTTCAAATGTTCAATATTCTTCTTTGTACCTATAAAAAAGTTATCGATACATACTACATCATTACCCTCAGCAAGCAAACTGTCTATCAAATGGCTGCCGATAAATCCTGCGCCACCTGCAACTAATACCTTCATAATATCTCCTTTAATTCCAATATTTGTCGCCAATATATATCACACTGGTACCGTCTCTCTCAAATGAGAAATCAAGTTCTCTTAGGCCTATAGCTTTTTTCAGCTGATCTTGCTTTTCTTCCTCACAATAGAACAGAAGGAATCCGCCTCCACCGGCTCCCAGAAGCTTTCCTCCTAAAGCACCGTTTTTCATAGCAATCTCATAAGCCTCGTCTATTGCCGGGTTTGCAATACCTGATGCAAGTTCTTTCTTTAACTGCCATCCTTCATCAAGTATCTTTCCAAATGAAGAGATATCATTATTTTCCAGCGCAACCTTCATATCCTTTGCAAGCCCACACATCTTAAGAAGATTTCTTGCTTTATCATCTGAAGTTATGTTCTTTGTCTGCTCAGCCAATATAGTATTTGCAGAGCGAGTTGTCCCTGTATAGAACATAAGTAAGTTTTTCTGGAGTTTTTTGTATGTCTTGCCCTCCATAAGTATCGGCTCATGTGAAACCGATCCGTCCTGATTGAACTTGATGAAATTCAGTCCACCAAGTGCGGCACCATACTGATCCTGCTTTCCTATAGGATTTCCAAGTTTTTCTATCTCAACTTCACATGCAAGCTTAGCTAATTTGTCTTTTGACACGAACTTTCCCTTATAGCAATTTAAGGTATTTAAAAGACCTACAGTAAATGTACTTGAAGATCCCAGTCCTGTTCCTCCGGGAATATCTGCTGTTGATGAGATTTCCACACCGTGAATACCCATGTCCGTCAGCACTTGTCTGAAGATTCGATGCTTAATCTGATCCGGACTGTCTACCAACTCATTTTCAGAATATTTTAATAATGTCTGGTTTTCATTAAAATACGGATGAATGGAAATATAGCAATATTTATTGATAGATGTACTTAGTACACATCCACCATATTTCTCATAGAAATTTGCCATATCGCTTCCACCCCCACAAAAGCTCACACGAAAGGGGGTTTTTGTAATAATCATACTTCTCTCCTTATATCAATCTCTTTGATTTAATATATAATCGCTTGACATTATAGCATAGTTTCATTTTATGTAAAAGGATTTTTACTTAAAAGCCGCTATATACAGCACTTTCTAACCTTATCTTCCACTTTTCCTAAGAACTTTATATAGTCCTCCCCTAAGATTCTTCGGTGAAAGTGTAATTAAAGCTGTCAATATTGTAGCAACTACAAATTCTGCCAGGTTGGTATATTTAAGCCTTTTTTGTAAAATTCTAAGTTTTATATATGTTTTGAAATACTCGAAACCGCCTCTTCTGTTCTCAAAGTTTCCAAGTCTTGCATGTACCAGTACTTTATCGATATTTGCAATTTTATATCCGTTTGAAAGCATTCTGCACCACAGATAATAGTCCTCAAGTCCTTTCAAGGGTTTATAACCGCCTACATCCAACACTTCTTTTTTTCTGAAAAGTACTGTCATATGATTTAGCGGATTTCTGTATTTACCATATTTGTATAGGTCTTTATATGTAAGAGGCATCGTCTTGGTCCTGATTACTTCACCTTCTACGCTGAATTCATCTATATATCCTCCAAGTACCGATATATCTTTATGCTCATTCATATACTTCAACTGATATTCAAATCTGGTATCCGTAGCCATATCATCCGAGTCCATTCTGGCAACATAATCATACTTACACTTTTCAAGACCCTTTTGTAATGCAATACCGAGTCCCATATTTTTTTCAAGCTGTACACATACGAAATCTATGTTATTTTTATTGAATTTATTTTTTTCTGCAGATATTACCTCTTCAAGCTCTTTTGTGAGTATTCCGTCTTTTACCAAAACCACCTCATCAGGCTTTAGAGTCTGATTCAAAATACTCTCCAGTGCTTTCTCTAAAAATCCGGGTTTTTCCTTAAAGTATACTGATATCAAAACCGAAAACTTATCGCTAACTTCACACTCCCTCACACTTTTTCCTCTCCCTTATCAACTTTACCGAGCACACCGCTATAAAAAGTCCTGCTATCGTTATAAAAATATTTAATGTCAGCATTGCCCTCATTCCCATATGGTCAATGATTGCTCCACCGAAGAGTGAACCCAGCACTGTGCCTGCCGATACCATCCCCGACATAAAGGCTTGACCTGTGGTTTGGTCTTTGTGGTCTACCACCATTCCTGTAAAGTACACAGATGCCGCCGCCAATATGGCAAAGCTGCAAATTTGTGACAGCTGTGTAATGTAAATCATTGCTATATTTACAGATGAAAAGTACATAACCGCCTTTAATACATAGCCTAATGCGGCTATAATCATAAGGCTTCCGACCTTTATCTTCTTCATTATATATGAAAAGGTAAACAAAACAGGTATCTCCACAACAGCCTGTATAAACATTGCCTTTCCCAGATTGGAGCTGTTACCGCCAAGTGACTGCACGATTTGCAAAAGATATGTAGCCACAATATTGTGTGAGAAGAACATGAAAAGTACTGCCAAAACCATCAAAGAAAAATACGGATACTTCTCTATAAATTGTATGACATTTGTTCTCTCATTCTCTCTTTCAGTTATCACTTTTTTCGTTGTGGGCATCATGATTACAATAAGTAAAAATAAAACTATCATAATCAATCCTCCGACAGGGATTATATTTGTTCCGTGATTTAGTGCCAAATTTCCTATAACCAGGGCAAGAATTGCATATGTTGCGGAACCGCACCCCCTTGCCAATCCGAAGTTTATACTTACTCCCTCCTTTTCATATGCAAACAATGCACTGTTTATGAGCGGTAAGTATATACTTGTTATTATATACATAAGACCGAACAGTATCGCCACCGTCCAATGGTTCTTTATCAAAAGCATCATTATACATACTATTATATAAGGTATACTAAGAATTATTATAAGTCTCTTCCATGTCAATACTTCTATCCTGTCACATATATTCCCTGCAATTGGCTGTAATATAACCGCAATAAGACAAAATATTGCAGTTATTATGCCTATCAAACTGTTGTTAAAGCCGTTTCCCTGTAGGTAGAATGATATAAAACCCGCACCTACACAATAAAGCATCCAATATAGTCCCTGTAAAACTATATATTTGAGATTTGTCTCTCTTTCTCTCATTTGTTTTCCCTACTTATCCACTCTATTACCGCCTCCAAGTCAGGCTCTATTGCATCAACCTTTTCTCTTATCTCATCAGTAGGTTCTATAGTATCAGGTACCATTATCACTCTTGCCCCTGCCGACAGTCCGCCTTTTATTCCGTTTATCGAATCCTCCAATACAAGGCATTCTTTTATATCTGTGCCGAGCTTTTTTGCCGCCTTTAAAAATATATCCGGTGCCGGCTTGCCGTTTTCTATCTCATCTCCACAGGTAAAGTCGTCAAAGTACTTATATACATCCGCCATTTTCAGATATCTTAGTGCAACCTCTCTCTTTGTGGAGCTTGCAAGGCAGGTCTTTATATTGTTTTCTTTAAGGAAAATGAGCAACTCATCAATACCCTTTTTCTTGGTTATACCGTGCTTCTTTATATGATTTGTTATATATTCTTCTCTTGCCTCCCTACCTTTGTCGATATCAAAGCCTTCTCCGGCATCTTCTTTCAATATCTTATATACCAAAGTTTTATTGGCACCCTTTATCTTTAATATTGCCTCATCACTTATCGTAAGTCCTTGTAACTTGGCTGCATTTTGCCATGCATTTCCGTACAACCTCTCAGTATCAAACATAAGACCGTCCATATCAAACAGTACCGCTTTTATCATAAAGCCACCACCTTTCTACTTTTAATAACATAGCATTTTTTTATGACAAAATCCATATAAAAAGAGGAAGGCGATGTTCCTTCCTCTCAAACATTATTACAGCCGGCTGCCAATCATACTAAGCAACATATTATAATATCTGTATCCTATATGTCTACCCGATTTCTTCAGTTGTTCTATACATTCTTTGACATCTTCAGACGTCAGCAAATTTTCATCGTACGCGACCATAATTATACCTATAGTTCCCATTACATTGTGTCCCAGATCTTTTGATACATTCCTCCCCTTAGCTTCATCCATCAATAATACATCTGCACTTAACTCATCTGCTAAAACTATAGCTTCACTCTCACCTATATCAAGGCCTGTGACTCTTCTAAGAATATCTACCGCTTCTAAGCTACCTACCTCTTTAACTTCAATCTGAATATTATTTCTGATTATATCCTCTTCTTCAATAAAACGTTTATCTATCACCAACTCATCGAATACTGCTTGTGGAATAAGTATCTTACCAAATAATTTCTCCAATAAATATACCTTGTCTATTTTTAAGAGTGAAATCAGAGGCGTTGTGTCGGAAACCACAATCATAACTTCTACCTCATACTCTTTAACTTCTTAAAGGTATTTATATCTTCTTCCAAATCATCTTGTATCAAATCATAATACGAATACCCGAGTTTATCATAAATTGTAATCAAGTCAGACTTGCTTACTCCTAAAATTTCTGCCGCTCTTCCATGTGATATTGTTTGATTATATATATATGGATATAAAAGCAAAGCATTTCTCCTAAGTTCAGACTCGGGATCCGCTGCGACGAGATACCTTGACATACCTATAGGTACATTGATGGTGATTGTCTCTGTAGCTACCATATTACTCCTCCATATGTTCTTTATTTAATACAATTATATATTTTATATATATGCTATGCAACATCTTTACAAAAACTTCTCCCACTCTCTCACTCTCTTTTTCATCCCGTCAATATCAAGTACTCCGTATGCAAATCCTTTCTTTACAAGTTCATCCGGTACGAACTCGTCATACTTTTCAAATACCGGCACTTCCTTTTCATATACAAGTGAGAGCGGGTCTATGTCTTCACAGGCTTTCTTACATACAATTTTATAAAATTCCTTTTCGCTTACATTCATGCCAAACTGTATAAAATACGGTCTTACAGGGCTTAAACCCTTAAGTCCAAGTTCCTTTGCACAGTGTATTTTCAAAAATCTCTCCAAAGCTAAAAAGGCGTAGCTGCCAAGCCAAGGAAAAAGCGCCCACATATTTCCTCCAAGATGTATAAGTACTCTGTCTTTTAGCTTTGCCATATCAAAGCACGCTCTTGCCTGCAATAATCTTGCCTTTGCATTATTCATCAGATAAATATATGTAGCGTTTGTAGAGAGTACTTCCTTCATCTTCTCAAGTACATGAGTATGTATATCTCCGGGCACATCACCGAAGTATGCCGGAATATTCCCCTTTATAAGGCTGACATAGATTGCTCTTTTCTTGTGGTCCACTTCTTCGACTACCCAAACTCTGCCGGCAATGGCTACCTTACCGCCTATTGCAGGAGGTTTTACAATGGTTCCAAGTTCCTGTGATTCACTGCGAACCGAGTATTCCACATTTTCCATAAATACGGCATAGAATTTATAGCTGTTTACCACTCTCTCGCCGCTTATTCCTACTATAAGTCCTCCGCCTTCGGTCCTGTTTATATGGTCCGTATCAATCAAATGTAATAAAAGCTTCCTAAAGTCATCCTGACTTATTCTCCTGAAAGCCGAAAGTGTAAGTACCTTTGATGCCAGCTCTCCCGCACTCATCTCTCCGTTTGATGCCAGTGTGGACATCGTCTGATGATAGAGCAGGCTGAAAGGCAACCGCTCAAGTCTTGGAGGTTCCACAAATCTTTCTTCTATATACAACTGTACCAGTGCAATCCCCTGTATCAGATACCACGGTATCATCTCAGGCATAATTGCCCTTGGCTCAGGATGGTCTTCTCTCATCACAAACCACATCTGTGCCGGCTCGCCTCTTCTTCCCGTCCTGCCAAGTCTTTGAAGAAATCCCGATACGGTAAAAGGAGCATCTATTTGAAATGCTCTTTCAAGTCTGCCTATATCTATACCAAGTTCAAGTGTCGCGGTTGCACATATCGAAACAAGTGACTCGTCATCCCTCATTTCATCTTCCGCACTCTCACGATAAGACGCGGACAGATTGCCGTGGTGAATAAGAAATCTGTCAGGTTCACGGTTGAACTCACAGTATTGCAAAAGATTCTGACACACCGCCTCACATTCCTCACGTGAGTTTGTAAATATCAGACATTTTCTCCACTTTGTATGCTCAAAGATATAAGCAAGTCCCGGGTTTGCTCCTTTCGGCGCCTTATCACTCTCAGGTTCACTTATATACTCCTCTTTATCTTCTCCCGCCTGTGGAGCCGTATTAAAAAAATGCTCCATAGACAGTCTCCACTTTTCCTTGCCCCTGTCAAACTCCGGAATCAGCGTCTTTCTCTTGCTTCCACAAGCCAGAAAATCTCCTGCCGCTTTCGGATTTCCGATAGTTGCCGAAAGCCCTACTCTTCTCGGATCACAGCCTGCCGCCCTACATAATCTCTCTATCAGGCAAAAGGTCTGTAGTCCCCTGTCTCCGCGTAACAGTGAGTGAATCTCATCAATTACTATAAACCTGAGGTCATGAAATAAAGATACTATTTCCATATGCTTATTTATCATCAAAGATTCAAGCGACTCGGGTGTAATCTGCAAAATTCCCGACGGTTTTCTTAAAAGCTTTCTCTTCCCCGTCTGCGTGGTATCTCCATGCCATCTTGTCACATTGATGTCGGCTTCCTCACATATACGGCTCAACCTCTCAAACTGATCGTTGATAAGTGCCTTAAGAGGTGCAATATATAGTACCCCCACGCTCTTTGAAGGATTCTCCTCAAGCAATGTAAGTATAGGAAAAAATGCCGCCTCAGTTTTACCTGAAGCGGTCGAAGCCGTAAGCAGCAAGTTCTCATCAGTATTAAATATCACATCGCCTGCCGCATTTTGTACTCCCCTAAGCATCTGCCAGCCTGATTCATAGATATAATTCCTGATAAAAGGGGCATATCTCTCAAACACATTCATAGTGTAAACTCCACAAAATTCTCATCTACATTATCAGACACGTTATCAGGCTTTGCAAAATCAAAACCGTCCGAATTTAAAAGCTCGTTTATACTTAGATTAGGATTTTGATAAAGTAAATCAAGCAATTCTATAAAGTCTCTTATAACCTCTCTAGGAGTGATATTTTCACTTGCTCCAATCCTTGAATACTCAAGCTTTATAAAATCACCCAAGTCTTTGTCATCCAAAGTCTTTTTATAATCATAAAGTCCTGCATGAATATCCGCCAGCTTTCCGCAAAGCACCAGCATCTCCTCAGGTGTGAGCGGATCCAATCTGATAACCGGTGAAAGTAAATCCCTCATACCGGGTCTTGAAAACTTACCCTCCGCAAGCCTTGAACGTAGAGCTTCATAGCTGTATATTCCACGTCTCTTATCTTCAAGTGTCTGCGGTGTGGCTCCCATTATAATGCCCAAGTATTTCGCCTTCCCCTGCAATGTATCATTGTACATTGTAAGCATCTTCTCGTAGTTGTACTGTCTGGTAATCGCATTCGGTATCTTATAGATATTGACAAGCTCATCCACCATAATCATCATCCCTGAGTAACCTGCCAGTCTGAAAAACATGGCAAACAGCTTGATATACTCATACCAATCATCGTCAGTGATTATTATATTGACTCCAAGCGCCTCTTTGGCGTCCGTCTTTCTTGTATATTCACCTCGAAACCAACGCACTATCTTCATCTTCATATCGTCATCACCTTCTATATAGGCATGGTAATACTTTGACAAAATATTTCCGAACTCAAATCCGTGCACCAGTTCTGAAAGGCTTGATAATGTAAAATAAATCTTTTTATCCACCTCCAAAGAAAACTCTCCGCTTCCCGGAAGGAACTTACTCTCCTCCATGCATTCCGCTTGAATTTTGTTAATCCATTTATCAAGGAGTAGGGTAACGGCTCCGCCCTCAGGCTTTGTCTTTGTGGACAGATTGCTGATAAGTTCTCTGTAGGTTGCAAGTCCCTGTCCCTTTGTACCCTGCAACCTGCGCTCAGGTGAGAGGTCGGCATCCGCCACTATAAAGCCCTTATCCATCACATAGTTTCTTATAGTCTGCAATAAAAAGCTTTTTCCGCTTCCATACTTGCCTACAATAAACCTGAACGAAGCACCTCCCTCAGATACGATATCCACATCGTGAAGTAGTGCCTCAATCTCATTCTTTCTTCCTACTGTAATATATGGCAGTCCCGTTCTCGGCACCACTCCGCCCTTTAGCGAATTGATAAGTGTCTGCGCAATTCGCTTCGGTACCCTTTTCTCGTCACTCATAATCTCTCCATTATATCTAAAACATCTTCTTTATAATCTTCAATCAGATAAATATCCTCGCCGTCACATTCCAGTATATTGTCACCGATATCATCAAAGAACCTTTCATTGATTGTATCAGTAACAATTGAAGCAAATAGGTTGTTTTCCTTTATATAGCGCTTGTAGTCTTCCCCTGTCAGTATACATTCTAAAATCCTTATATTTATATCCATATCTGTCGGCATATCCGGTTTAACAATCTCTTCTTCCTGTGTATTTTCATTATCCGATATATCAAAGATTATATCTTCGTCTTCTTCCACAATAAGGCTCTCCCTTGTGATATCCGCATCGCTTCTGATTTTGTTTAGAGCAAAAAAATCAATATCTATCTGCTGCTTTTTGGTTTTATTTAACTCTAAAACGGCTTTATCAAACGCTTCTTTGACATAATCTCTTATCCATTTATCTTCCTCTCTTTCCTTCAGAAAATACCCCAACTTATACTCAACCCTCATATATCTGTCAATCTCACGAAATACCGAGGTAAGCTTTTTTCTGTCAAAACATTCTTTACTGTATGATTTTTCCTTCCATGCCTGCTTACTATAGTGATAAGACCTTACACTGTTCAGAACATAATCAGTTCCTTCAGTGCTTTCTTTAAGATATGGAGTGTTACCAAGCGGATACCACCTTTTACTCTGCAATCTGCCGAAACAATGTGTGAAAACACTTTGACCGTCAATACTGCCTGCTTTTAATATAGCTTTCCAAACATAGGCAAAAATATATATCATATTTTCTTTTTGTTTTTTCACACTCAGAGAGCCTGCAACCCTGCTTCCCAATAAAAACACCAACGCGTCAAATATCTCATTATCTGAGTGATTTTCGGGCTTTTTAAATATTTCTATCGCTTCATCCCATTTGAAAGCATCTCCCCCTATGTATTCTTTGATTTCATCTGCTCTAAAGCCATTTATAACGAAGTATTCAAAATACCATCTGTTTAAGTTTCTCTTTATCTGCACACTGTTTTCTATGCCTTCAAGGTTTAAAACATTCTCTTCCAACTCTTTTAACTTATTTATAGTGTCATACTTTGATACGGTGCCTATTTTGCAAAGCAACTCATAGATATAGAGGTATATAAATGATGTATATGTACTCCTATAATTACCCTTCCTTATATCTGTCCTCCATGTAAAGTATGACCTGAGCTGATTGGCATTAAGCTCATGATATGTGACAAAGTAACCGCAATAATCTCTCACCTTCTCATAGTAATTATCCTCATAGTCTTCCATAAACTTTCCCTGCTTATAGAAATTCTTACTCTTTTGATACCACGGATACTCATCATAGCTGTACATATTTATCATCTCATAGATTTTCTTCGGTGTTTCTTCTCTTTTCTTAAAGAAATCGCTCCCCTTGGCAAAAGGTATCGCAGTATCACTATACTTTGTACCCTCACTTGCTGAATCAAGCACAATCAAATCACTTTTTACATTTCTTTTATATCTTTCGTTTATACAATCAAGAAACTTTTTAGCATCCATCTTTTATCCTTAAACTATGCCACTGCAAAACCTGACAAATCGAACATACTTCCAAGTGATGTCCTGAAATCTGTAGGTTTCATTGCCTCCGCAATCTTTTTCAGTGTGCAATCAAACATCTCTCTGTCATTGAATATATTAAAAAGCTTGGCGGTATTCCTCGCATCATCAAGTGCACTGTGCTCTCTTCCAAGGAAGTCGACACCTGCCATATCAAGCGCCATCTTCAATGAAAGCTGCTTCTCAAATCCAAGTTCTTTGTCAAACTCCGCCTGAAAGTCATGCCATTCTGTCAAATAAACTCTTTCTTCATCCAAACTTAATTCATATTTCTTTAAGCTTATCTCTTTTGAGATTTGCTTATAATCATTTTCACTCCAAGCATATATCTTGATGTCGTCATTCACACCCAAGCACCAATTTGAAAACATCTTCATTGCTTCATCAAACTTAGGAGCATTTATCACCATATCATAGGTAATGCCTGTCAATCTGCTTATCAATGGTCTGATTCTGTTATTATACTCAGGCCTTACATAGGTTCTGAATGATGAAATCTCCTGATAGTTTTCATCCAACATTATGGCACCTATTTCAATAGTCTCCATAGTACAATCAAAGTCCTTATATTTATTGCTTATACTGTTCATTTCTAAATCTACAACTATATGCTTCATTTCCGCCTCCGGGTTATTTTTATTATACTCGTATTCTACAATATATGCTGTACGATAAAAATGCCTTCAAAACTTTATATTTATATTTTAATGGAGGTAGTTTTCTTTACTCTGTAACAGCTACTCGATAATCCGCCTTTCGGTATCAAAAAGAGCCGCTGCACTGTATGCAACAGCCCTAAATCTACTCCTGTCCGGCTCTCTCATCTTCTACAATATCTTTTAAACTGTTATTAACCCCGTCTATCCATTCTTTCTTTTTGTCCGGATTCTCTTCCCCATATGAGAATGAATAGTATTCGGAACCTATAATAAACTCCAAATTTCTGTTATTAGTTACATTCATATCATAACTTTTTGAAGGCAATACCGTATTGTAATAGAACGTAGGCTTTGTATCCTCCACCTTTTTCTCCCCCTCTACCATCCAAAGGAGGGCTAAAGCACCAATAATATATGCTATAAAACTTATCCAAAACGCTGTGGCCTCAGTCGGCATATATCTTTCTTTTTTGCTTTTATCAAGCTTTTCCTTTAAAAATGTCATTCCATTGTTACTAAATAACATACCGCCAATAATAAATAAAGCCCAACAGACCTTCTCTTTATTAAAATATGCAAATACACCGACCGCCAACAATATTATGGACACTATAAATAATTTCTTTTTGCTCTTTTTCTTCTTCTTGAACTCCATAATGCTCCCCCTAAGTAAAAACTGTAAAACTTAAAGCGATTTTATAATTATTTCTTTTTTATATCTATTGATTTTTTCTGTCTCCGACAATATCATCTAAGCATTTGTTAACACTGTCTATCCATTCTTTATTTTTACCCGGATGTTGCGTTAAATATAATTCTGAATAACATTTTTCCCCTAAAGCTTCTTCCAGATCTTCTCCTTCAATTATACTTATGCCATATGTCGGTACTGTCATATCATAATGTTGCTTGATATCTTCAATCTCTCTCTTCCCTTTTTCCTCATACATCCGATGAAAGGCGACAACACCGATAATATACATTACAAGACATATAACAACTGCCACAGCTTCGGTCAACATATATCCTTCTTTATCGATTTTATCCAACTTTTTCTTTACAAATTTAATACCCCATTCACTATATGCTATACAACCGATAATGAGTAATGCCCAGCAAAACTTTTCTCTGTCAAAGTATGCGAACAGACCGACCGCAGGCAATATTATTATGGACACTGTGAATAATTTCTTTTTGCTCTTTTTTTTCTCCTCAAACTCCATAATGCTCCCCCTAAGTAAAATAGAACAACTAAAAAACAAAAAGGTATATAAGTATTTTAACTCATATACCTTATGTTGGCTAGAGGGGGGGATATATTATTTCAATCCTTAAATCACTTACCTGATTATGTTTTTACTTTCATACTTTTATAAATTTTTACAACAAAAAAGCCCCGGTTTCCCGAGACTTTGATTTTATTCTTTTGCACTCTCAAGTGCTTTTGCTACTGCATTTATTATGCCTTTGGAGCTGTGTGTTGCTCCGCTTACGGCATCCACTTCTGTGGATTGTTTTTCTATAATCTGTGGGATGACATCCTTGGCATCTATCAGATACTCCTCATCATCTCCTGTATCCACTATATTTATTTCAGATATCTTACAGCATGAGACTGTAACCGAAACTGTCATCTGACCGCTGTATCCTGTGGCACTGCCCTCATAAGTTCCGTCCTTATAGGCTGCATCAGAACTTGCTTTTGTACTTACATTCTCTTCTGTAGTCACATTCTCTTTTTGAGTTTTTGAACCTTTGAATCCCATTACGGCAATCGGTATATAAAGCGCACAAATCAAAACCATGAAGAGGATACACAGCACTCTTTGTTTCTCATATTTCTTTGCTCTGCATACAAGATAGGCAATATATATAATCACATATACTGTAAGGTCAATTAAAGTGCTTAGATGTCCCTTTGCTATGGATATACTGAATATCATTGATATATGTATAAACAAAAGTCCGTAAAATAAGTACGAAAGTCTTTGTAATGACTTCCACTTCTTAGGGTTCATCTTCTTCCTGATAACCATAAATGATGTTACGGTAAGAGGAATCAAAAGTACAATCATAAAAAGTGACAATACTGCCGCAAATATTCTCGGTGCATCTAAATCCGAAATCTTTGTAAACAAAGCTACAAAGTAGTTCTTACCATATGATATATTATGGATAAGTGTAAGAAGCGCCGCTATAATTGCCATCTCACCTCTGGTACGTAGTAACAGTCCTCTAAGCTTTGCCGCAGGACATACCGAAGCCACCATAACCAGGATAAAGAGGGCACCCGCCAAGGTGCCTCTCGCCAATATATTTTTTACAAGATAATCAATTACAAACGGTAATCCCTTCTTCGGTGCCAATACAGACAGGACACTTATTATAATCGTCGCTATATAAAATAATGGTGCATGTTTTTTTATAGGTTTTTCTAAGAGGTAGAAAAAGACCAATACTGTTATCAGACATGCGATAAGCCTCATTACTTTGTTACCTCAAATGTCAAGTCAGGATATCCGTCGGCACTGAGCTCAATCTTATATGTTCCCGCATCCTTGAATACAGGCTCATCCTTACCGTCATTGCTGTATTTTGCATCCAAATTTATGCTTCCGTCTTCATTGAATGCCACTTTTCCGAACTTTCTTCCCTTGCCGCCCTTATACTCTGTATCATTTACCTTTGCAGATGTGGTAGCATTCAAGTATTCTTTTAATGTAAGTCCTGCTTCATTTTCATCAAGCTTAAGTGCGTTGTTCTCAAAGTGGAACTTATCTGCTGTAAGACCTGAGTTGATTGTAGCTGTAAAGCTCAAATCCGCATACTTGTCATTTGTAAAGATGAACTGATACTTACCCGGTACAACTTCCTTAGGCAGATTAAGTGTTCCGTTCTCATCCTTTACATTTGCTATATCAACATCTTTATTTCTTGATACAATTCTTCCTAAAGCATACTTACTGTCGTCCGATGTTACTGTATAGTGAATCTGTGTACCGTCTTTGCTGTAGTTTGCACTCTCATCGCCCTGTATACTGTAGTTTTCAGGTGCCAAAAGCTTACAGAAAAGATCTGTATCTATCTCTATATCGTCTGCGTCCTTTAACAGATATGTAATCTTTGAGATTGTCTGTCCCGGAATATCCTGATAACGAAGGTATGACTGAACATTTCCATGGTTCTCTGTAAACGGTACAGCTGCAAACGCAAGCTCTGACGGTGTAAGCCAAATATTCTGAAGGTGCTCAAGGCCGTACTTCTTACCTTCTTTGGTCTCCATTACAACACCCTGTACATTGCCTACTTCAAGTTCCAAGTCCTTTATATCTATCTCATAGTTTCCGTACTTTGATGTGGTGGTGATTTCAGCCTTTACATCATTCTTTACAGTGTTTCCGACTGTCTTTGAGAATGTTCCGTCTGAATTAAGTACTTTGTACTCTGCAGGTGTAGTATCTGTTGTCTCTGTCATCTCACCTACAAATGTAAGTAAAGGATTTGTAGACTCTTTCTTTTCCTCTATTGCCTTCTTAGCCGCCTCATAAAGAGATTTTGAAATAGCTACATTAACCTCTGTTACTCCGGTAATTTTTGAACCTTCGCCTTCAACTTCTGAGACTGCACTTGTATACTTTGCCACTTTCTTATTTGTAGCTGAACTTACAGCATCGTAATTGCCTTCATTTCTTATACTTGCAGCCGCATCCGGTGCATCAAGCTTCGGTGTAAGCTTTGCAGGATCTGCCTCAGGTGCTATATCGTTAATCTCACCGTAGTAATAGTCTGCATATGGAATATTTATCTTTGCATATACATAATCCTTGTTGCTGATGTCTGTCTTGCTCTCAGCGCTTGCCTCAGACTTACTCTCAGTCTGTGCCGAAGTACTTTCTGCTGATGAGGATGTATCTGCCGCTTTTCCACATCCTGTTATCATAAGTGCCAATGCTGCCGGTGCCAATATAGTTAGATATCTCTTTCTCATAAATCCTCCATAAAATAAATATATGTTAGCAATTCCTAACCTTGCCGATACAGTATTACATATAATAACTGTATTGTCAATTATTTTTTATAAGTATAACCTAACCGATAGCTATCATCACAGCAGCTCACCTTTGTACTTGCCGTCTTTTATTTTATACATTTTCGGATGATATTTTCCATGCTGTTGTATCTGCACAAAAAAGATTCTTTACTCGCTGATATCATCTCTTCTTCTGTTATCCTGCTGTAGTGTACTTTGTATCCGTTTTTGAGAGCAAGCATACGAATAAACTCTCTCTGACTCCTACCGTTTCCCTCTCTAAAAGGATGTAAAGCGTTAATTTCACTAAAATAATATGCTAATTTCCTTATAAAATCTTCACGGCATAAACCCTCTAAATATTTGTCCTTCCTCAAATTTGAAAAAATATTATTTGCTTGACTCTCAATAAATTTAACATTACAAAACATATTTTCCTTCGCAATATCAACAGTTCTTATCTTACCGCTCCAATCATAAATATCCTGAAAAATATAACCATGTATACTTTGTAAATGTCTTAAATCAAATTTACCATATATAGGTTTTTCAAACAGTTCCAACAATCTGAGCATTGTAAGCTTTCTCTCAATAACACTTAATTTGTCTTTATCTTTTATGCCGAGCTTGTTGACTAAAACATTTGAATTCGGATAGCAGTATACTGTATCAGACATACTATACCTCATTTAATATTTTTTCTCGTGCTTTTGTAAAACTCAAATTTCCTTTTTTTATATCTCTTAACATCTCTATATCTTTTTCGTTAAGTTCCATGCCTTCAATACGAAGCGTTGCCGCTACCTCATCTATTTTTTCACTATCTGTATATAGACTGTTTGATAATTTTACCCGAAAAGGAATACCTTCTTGGATTACCAGTTGATTTAATGCCATATTTATATATGTTGACATATTTAAACCAAGCTTCTCTAATATATGATTTGCATTCTCCTTCAAAGCTTCAGGAGTTCTCGCTTGTACTATTCCCATATTTTCCATAATTCACCTCTTTGTATGTATATTATAATATAATGTATATACATTATATTATAATGATAATAAAAATATCGGTCAAGTATAACCTAACCGATATGTATCATCACAGCAGCTTGCCTTTGTACTTGCCGTCTTTTATTTTAAAGAAGAATTCACTGTATAAATCCGTATCAAATATCTCCAACAATTCTTTCATATTCCAAATGAGATTGACTCTGTCAATGTCGGCTCTGTCTATCCAAAAGACACGGCCTTCATCGGAGGATTTCAACTCTCCTGTGAACTTATCTGTTTTATACAGCAGTACAATATACCTCGTGCCGTCTTCCTGTATCCAATCCTTAAAGCCGCAAATCTTTGGATTTTCTATAGTAAGTCCTGTCTCCTCCTTCATCTCTCTGACTACCGATTCAAGTAGAGACTCTCCTTCTTCCACGTGACCTCCCGGAAACACAAGTCCCTTTGTACCCACCTTTTCCTGTACAAGTACCTTATTACCGTCACATATAAGGCACATATTTGTCAGTTCTATTTCTGATTTTCTGCTCATTTTAATAATTTCCTTTCACAGCTCTATATCAGTATAAACTATATTTTCTTATACTCAAATACCTCAGGTTCTATTGACATATTTTCTCTTATCCACTCTACAGATTTTTCCACATCGTATGCAGAATTATAACCTGATATTTTCGGTACTCTTATATGTATTTTCTCTGCTGAAATCTTATTTCCAAGTCTAAGCAGATTCTTTAGCATATTTTGATTGCTTATACCTGTATACTTTCTATATATATCATCATTGATATCCTTTATGTCTATAATCCACTCGTCCATATCATAAAGTACAGGTTTTATATAATCCCAAGGCACATTGAGTGAAGTTTCTATTCTCCTTGCCCACCTGCCATCTGCCAAAGTACATATTTTATGTATAAATTTTGAATGCAGCAGCGGTTCACCTCCGCCAAAGACCATTCCGCCGCCGCTCATCAGATAATATATTTCATCTTTCTTCAGTATATCTATTACTTCATCAGGAGAAAACTTTGGATACTTTGCAACCTCAAGTTGTTGCTTTGTCCTGTGACAGCCTTCATTTATACAGTATTTACACTTTAACGGACAATCAAAAAATGCCACCAAGGTTGATACTCCCTTTCCGTCCGTTCCCATTCTCAGTCTCGAAATCGACATAATCTCATCAAGCATAATCCCTCCTATAACTCAAATCTCGGTATCTTTTGTTTTTCCTTGGGTATCTTTGAAAGCTCATCACTTAAATACTTCGCTTCCTCATCACATTTATCACAGGTGCCTGCACATAGTCCTACATGGCTGCATTCCTCACTGCTAAATTCTATATTGTTCATAGCGGCAAGTTGCTTTCTGTAATCACGTAATATATCGCATATTTCCTTTCCGTCTATCCTCGCCGCCAATCTGTCTATTTTATCATCAAAAAACAATCTGACAGGTGCTTCACCCTCCATTACATATTTATCTTTCGATTCTATACTATTATCTCTGATTTTCTGAAGAATATTCCGTACACCAACTCCCTTATTCAAAGGTATATATTTTTTTGAAGATAAATCAAAGTAAGATGCCTCTTCTATCTTCGGTATTTCCTCTATCAATATAGGTAACAACTCATCGTGGTATGCTCTTATTTGCGCAAGTGTATCTTCCATACTCTTAAATCCGTTATTTAAGTATTTTGTGGTATCTACATAGCAAACAGATTTTAGTTTTGATAAATCCGACAGTAACTCTTTATGCACCTGAACTCTTTTTTACCCTCAAAATACCATGCAGGACTTGCTAAAAGGTGCAAATTCACACGACAACTGTTATTTTTTATTACCAAATACGGATATAAACTTTCTATGCTGTTATCTGTCAAAAATAATACGTCTTCACAAACTCCAATCATCTGAAACAGCCTGTCAAGTTCCGACTCGAGGTTTTTATATACAATGCTGCCCACTCCCATACTCATACCAAGTCCAAAGTATTTTTGCGGACAGATAAAGCTGTTATACTCATCAGTACTCTTCGCCCCACTAAGCCATACCACCGTAACCAAGTCTTTATACTTTTTCAAAACAGGATTCCAAGGATTCCAAAATAATCCCGAATCGGTAATTATTATTTTCATTATTACTCTTCCTTATTTAAAAGTTATACTCATCTTTTACACACATTAACTGACTCCACCTTGCTGAAATCAGCTTTGCATAATATATACCCGCCAATCCGTAACAACCAAGCGCATACGCATCATTAAGTTCTACCAATAATGTCTTATTGTCTTTTGTAACACATATGTCTATACTGCAAGCCGCCGGTCTTTCCTCCCATTTGTTGAATGATTCCAACATAGCCTCCAATACTTTCGCATCATAATGATACATATAACTTTTTCTTTTAGGATCAAGCAGTACTCCATACGGTCTTACATCTACAATCCTATCGTATGTAATAAAGCATCTCCACTCTGCACATATATCAAGCGGCTCACTTACAAGCACCTCATAATTTTCGTAACAGTTACCACAGCCTACCAAATCGGATATACTGCTTATTATCTTTCCTACAAAGGCCTTTCCCCTTATAGGCTTAACAAAATATCCTGCCGACCACTTTTCTTCATTGGATGAGATACTGTCTATAGTATCTTTCCAAATATTTCTGCCAAAAAAGGGCTTCAGGATATCCGGATAGTCCGGAACATCAGGCACAATACCGAATTTTAAAAATATACTTTTACATTGGTCAATATAATCTAAAACAATATCTTCTCTTCTAACATTGTCATATATCTCATCTATCTTTTGGTACGGAATTATCTCCGCCCCAAGCTCCCTAAACCCGTACATAGCGTTTGCAATATTGTAGCTGTGTGGAATAAACATATTCATTCCGATGTCGTATCTTGTTTTCAGATAAACTTTTCCCATAATCCCTCCTACAACTCAAATCTCGGTATCTTTTGTTTTTCCTCAGGTATCTTTGAAAGCTCATCACTTAAATACTTCGCTTCCTCATCACATTTATCACAGGTACCTGCACATGGTCCCACATGGCTGCATTCCTCACTGATAAATTTTATATTGTTCATAGCGGCAAGCTGCTTTCTGTAATCACGAAGTTTTTTACAAACATCCTTTCCGTCTTCTCTTGCCACCGGTTTATCCACTTTTCTCTCTTTATCAAAATGATTCGGATTATATACTATACCTGACAGTATAATTTGATCCTTCGGTATCACTTCTTTTGTTTCATTGTATTTTTGCTCTTTCCACATACTCTACCTCACATTTTTTATATATTCTTATAACACATTATATAAAAGAAGCTGTACGTTAAAAATGCCTTCTGCTTTCAAAATAAAAAGACACCGCTTCGGATGTCTTTAATATCAATGTATTATACTAAATATATGCATTGCCGTAGTTTGCACCGGTCTTGATGTAAGTATAAGTAAAAATACTGCAATATTTGATATATGAAATAAGAGCTTATTTACAAGTCCGTCCGCCTTGCACATACGAAGCGCAAAACCTTTGCCTAAAGGCCAAAATATCTTTTCTCTCTTTCCGTTGAAAGCATCAATCACCATATGTGATATGAAACCTACAAAAAAGTACGGAGTAATATCAGGAAAGATAATATAAGTAAAAAAGCTCAGACAAAACAATGCCGCAAATGAATGCATAAATGACCTGTGCGGTTGCCTCATTCCGAATATACATATACCCAAAAATGCCAATACCCCCACGATAATACGAGCAATATTGCTGTCTGCCATCAATCTGTTATAAATACCTACATGAAATAAGGCGTCTGCCACCACTACCCCAAAGATACTAAGTCCTGCAAATCCGATAATGTGCTCCACCTTATTATGTGCATCCGACGTTCCGACATCTATATCACTGATAATTCCGCCAAATCCCGCTATTGCAGTACCTGCAACAAGCATTGACAGACTTTGCGGTCTGCAGGCAATAAGACCTGCCGCCATGCCGACTGAAAAATGTGTTTTACCTAACATAAGTACCTTTCCGACTCTGCTTTTTTACAGTTATTTTTCCATCTCAGCCTTAAAAACTAAAATCACATCCGCATCGGAGCAGCAAAACTCGGCACAGCCCTCAGGTTGTCCCGGGAGGCTTCCGCCATATCTCAAAATATCTATATACGGGAAGGCGCAGTGCATTGCCATAGGACAAATCTTTCCCCTATCCTCGTCATAATCAAACACTTCTCCTACATGGTGTCCTCTGTGACAACCCATCTTCCCCCTTCTGTCTGTAACGGTAATTTTTATCTTAGGTCTTTTTCCTCTGTTCATATATACCTTCCTCCTATTTCTCCCACTCAAAAAGCTTCTCTATCACATTAACGATGCCGTCTTCATCATTTGACTTTGTGATGTAGTCTGCGGCTTCTCTTACCTTGTCTTGTGCATTTGACATAGCCACTCCTATACCTGCAGCCTTTATCATTGACAGGTCGTTAAATCCGTCTCCGCAACAAATCAGATTGTCGACACTCTTTCCAAGCTTTTTTACCATACCGGTAAGCGTACTCGCCTTGTTTATGCCCACTTCGGTCACTTCAAGGAAGTAAGGCTCGGAGCGAACAATATTTAGCTTGCCTTCCCAGTATTTTTTCATTTCTTTTTCAACCTTTGCAAGATAATTACCGTCCGCAGTCATCAGACATTTTATTATCGGGAAGGTAATCTGCGGAGTCAAAGGGTTTGCCTTTACTCTGATAAAATGATTGATGGTAATCTCCAACATATAATACTGCTCGTCTATATCAAGTGCATATGCCTTGTCACCGTTATATGTCATAAGGTTTATACCGAACTCGTTTGCCTGTTTTTCAAGTATCGGCAGGTACTCATGTGTCAATTCCTTCATAAAAAGTTGCTCATTATTCTTACAATCCAAGAAACAACCGCCGTTATATGAAAGTATATAACCGCCCTTTTTATCAAGTTCCAATATCTTTGCTACAGGCATTACACCGAATGTAGGTCTACCCGAGGCAAGTACCACGGTTCCGCCCGCTTCTATAAATCCGGCTATAGCCGCTTTTGTATTTTCAGTTACCTGCTTTTTTGAATTCGTCAATGTTCCGTCAAGGTCAAGTGCCAATACTGCGTCCGCTACTTTTATCTTCTTTTCTTCAAATATATTCATATCTCACCTTATAAATGTCTAAATCCCTCTCCTGCAACCTCATTTGAATCAATTATTATAACAAATGATCTCGGGTCCAATTTCTTTGCCGCCTGACGCACGGTATGTACTTCCTTTACTCTGCAGGCGCACATAACTACATCTCTCTCCTCATCGGTATAACTTCCCACAGCCTTAAGATATGTGGAACCGCGGTCTATAAGACTTGCTATTTCCTTTGCCATATCCTTCGGCTTGTCACATATAATCATAATAAGCTTACCTGCCGTAAGTCCGTCCATCGCCTTATCAAGCACTGTAGCAACAAGATATGCAATAATAAGTCCGTATATAAGACTGTTTACATTCTTTGATACAAGTGCAACTCCAAGTACAATTATACAGGAGTCTATTACAAGCGCTATCTTTCCAAGTGAAAAATGTGGGAAGAAATGGTGGATAAGCACCATTATAAAGTCGGCTCCGCCTGTAGATGAATCCCTCATAAATATCAGTGCATAGCCTGTGGCTGAAATAACTCCCGTACATATGGCTGCAAGTATATACTCTCCCTGATATGCCGGCACAACTTTTGCAACAATATCAATCATTATTGATGTTATAACAATTGACTTGACTGACTTTAATAAAAATTTTCTTCCGATTTCCCTATATGAGATTATTGCAAAAGGTATATTAAGAACTATAGTTCCGATACCTACAGGTAATCCGAAAAGCTGATACAGTATCAGTGCAAGTCCTGTAAATCCCACCATCGGAAACTTAAATGCTGCTGCAAAGCAGTAAGTCCCTATTCCCATAAGTATACCTGCAATAATATCCACCACGATATCTATTGACCACTCTTTTAATATTTCTTTGTTCATCTTATTTCCTATCTGTCAAAATAATTCTTTTTTATATTTTATCGAGTCTTTTTCATTTATCTCTCTGATAACTTTGCAAGGATTTCCTGCCGCCAGACTGTTTGCAGGTATATCCTTGGTAACCACACTTCCTGCTCCTATCACACAGCCCTCTCCTATAGTCACTCCGCCTGTTATCACTACATTTGCCGCAATCCAGCAGTTATCACCTATATTTATAGGCTTTGCATACTCATCGTCATAGGCTGTTTTATCATCCTTAAACTTGATATTCCTCTCCTGCCACCTTAACGGATGCCGCGGTGTCATAAGACTGCAGTTCGGTCCGAAAAATACATTACTTCCTATATTCACAGGGCATACATCAAGTACTGTAAAGTTGAAGTTTGCATAGCAGTTTTTCCCGAAGCTTGTAAAGATACCGTAATCAAAATAAATAGGGCCTTGTAAATAAAGTCCCTCACCTTTACTTGGTATCAGCTCATCTATAATAGTATTCCTTAAATCATCATCTTCAAACAATGTGTTGTAATACTGTGAAAGTCTATGTGCCTTAGTCCTCAATATTGTCAGTTCTTCATCTGTAGGGTCATATATCTTTCCTTCAAGCATTTTTTCTTTTTCGCTCATTTTTCCTCTTTTTATAAATAGTATTTGATTATCGGTCTCATACAAACATTACAAATTGACCACGTATCATTATATACTAAATCATTAAAAAAAGGCAGTCCAAAAATGAACTGCCTGCTCTTTTATATATAACCTTTCCACCTAAGCAGAAGTGAAGAATTTATTATAACCGCTATCGAACCTGCATTGTGTACCAATGCTCCCACTATAGGATTTAAAATACCTGTAATTGCAAGCACTATTGCAATAAAGTTTAGTCCCATAGAAAATGACATATTTAACTTTATCGTGTTCATCATCCTCTTTGAGAGTGACAACAGATGTGGAAGTTCCTTAACTTCATCATCCACAAGCGCTATATCGGCAGCCTCTATAGCTATATCGCTTCCGATACCACCCATAGCAATACCTACAGTAGCCCTCTTAAGTGCAGGAGCATCATTGACTCCGTCACCGATCATACAAACCGAACCTTTTAATTTCTCTCTGTTATCAATAAAGTTTAACTTATCCTCAGGCATACACTCCGCAAGTTGCTCGGCTATATTAAGTGCATTTGCTATGGATGTGGCCGCATTTACATTATCCCCTGTAAGTAAAACAGGACTTACCCCTATTTCATTCAAGCTGTCAATCATATTTTTGCTTTCACTTCTCAATGTGTCCGAAAGCACCACATAACCTGCAAACTTCCCGTCTATTCCGATATAGATTACAGTACAGCCTTGATTGTCATACTTTTTTGTATCCGCACAATCTACAGATATCTGATTTTCATTCATAAGCTTCTTGTTTCCGGCAATCACTCTCTTGCCGTTTATTACAGAAGAAACACCTCTGCCGACCGTCATATTAAAATATTCGCATTTGTATATACTATTTGAAAATTTTTCCTTATATGAGTTTACAATCGCCTTTCCTATAGGATGCTCTGAAAAGGCTTCAGATGCGCAAGCATATAAGAAAATATCTTCATCCGAAAACTCATTATCTACGCTCTTATACTCGGTTACGCTAAGCTTTCCCCTTGTAAGCGTTCCGGTCTTGTCAAAAGCGACAGTATCCACCTTTGACAATCTCTCAAGTGCGTCACCCTCTCTTACCAAAAATCCGTGCTTAGTCGCATTACCTATGGCCGCCATAATGGCTGTCGGTGTAGCCAGTACCAATGCACATGGGCAAAATACTACAAGTATTGTAACCGCTCTTATTATCTGTCCTGTAAAAAGCCATGTAAGTGCCGCTGCCGACAATGCCACCACTACAATCCATGTCGCCCATTTGTCTGCAGTACCTACAATCTTTGCCTTGCCTGCATCTGCAGACTGTACAAGCTTTATCATTCTCTGTATAGAGCTGTCTTCTCCTACCTTAGTTGCTCTCATTTCAAATACGCCGAACTGATTTATTGTACCGCTTGCCACCTCATCACCGACACTCTTATCCACCGGTACAGACTCACCTGTCCTTACAGACTGATCTATTGATGTCGTACCTGATACTATAACACCGTCAACAGGTATACTCTCACCGGGCAACACTCTTATAATCTCACCTTTTTTCACTTCGTCCGCATCTGTTATTCTTTCAGTACCGTTTTCAATAACTCTGGCAGTTTTAGGTGTAAGCTTCACAAGCTTTTCTATACCCGCTCTTGCCTTGGCAACCGTTATGTCTTCAAGTAATGCTCCCAGTTGCATGATAAAGGCTACCTCTCCCGCTGCAAAATCCTCTCTTATACAGATAGCTGCAATAAGTGCTATAGATACCAATACATCCGCTTTTATATCAAACTCCGTTGTAAGTCCGATTATCGCTTCAAGTATTATAGGAACTCCGCAAAGTATAACGGCAACCCACGCCAAATTAAAAGGTGCTTTTATCCATCCTGTAATACTGAAAAAAAGTGCAGCTCCTGATATACAAAGGAATATAATATCTTTCTTTACTCCTCCAAAATCCATAAGATCTTCTATTTTGCTCATAAACTCTTTCATATAAGCCTTCTTTCAAACAATCTTTTTGTTTATACCTATATGGGTATATGTTTGTCAAGAGTTTAAAATAAAAGCCGATATCTAATCTTAACAACTAAATATCGGCTTTATGTGCTTATTATTAAGTTTTATTGCTTAGTACAAAGCTGTTTTTTATCCCATATTTGCAAAGCGTTCTACAGCTTTTGTAAAATTATCTATGGTCTTGTCTGCATCTCCATGTTCTATACCGTCACGTACACAATGTTTGATGTGTCCTTCAAGTATAACCTTACCGCATCCGTGCAGAGCTGATTTTGCCGCATTTATCTGCGAGAGTATATCCTCACAAGGCACATCTTCATCTACCATCTTATCTATTGCCTGTACCTGACCTATTATCTTTTTCAGTCTGCGATGTAGACTGCCTGAATCCATACATTGTCTCATACTACCACCATCCTGTCAAAACTATATCGGTTTATATTTCTATATTATACCTGTATCAACTTAAGCCAAAACTTAACACTTTAGCGTATCAGGTTTTCCTGTTTCCAAGTATCACCATATTATAATCCTACCGCTTTCCCGTGTCAACGTATCGGGCAATAATTGACTTTACCATATTGACATGTTTTGATGTTTTTGTTTGCTTCTTCAGAGAGCTTTCACTACACACATAGTAAAAAAAGATATTTAATCAGACTTTTGATTGCAAGCTGGTTTATGTCAACTTTTACTTTTATACTGCAGGGTATTCTTCCAAACGATAATGTAGTACTTATAAATAATGCATTCAGTACATTCTTTGTCACAGGATTATATATGTTATTCTGGGATATATTTGTAGACGGCATCCACAAAAAGTCTGTACCAAAGATAATAGGTGCGATACTTCTATGCTTTGTACCTGTTTTGCTTACATTGCCTATGCTCATTGGAGGAGTACTTTCCGCAAGTGAAAGCGTTTCGCCTAATGTTGTACGTTATATCGCGATATTCTCTTTGTATCTTCCAAATATCCTGACTGTTGAGGGCGGCTGCCTCTTTGTACTTTTGGGACTTTTATTCTATATATTCAGAAAAAGCAGAGTACTTCAGATACTTGTATTGGTTGCAATGTCCGCATATATTTTTATTGCAGGTGATAAGATTCAAAGCATCATGATATTTGCAGCCGTTCCGATAGCGCTGTACAACGGTGAGAGAGGAAAGGGTATAAAGAATTTCTTCTATATTTATTATCCTCTGCATATCGGAATATTATATGTGATTTCAACACTTGTTTTTAAGTAAAATAAGCGCATCCTCTGTCAGAGGATGCCTTTTTATTTGCGGATCAAGCTACCGTTATCAATAATTGACGCTTTACGAATACATACTAAGCTGTCGCTTTCAAGCAGATAAGGACATAAAACAGGCTCTAGAAAAAAACTCATAGGCCGAACTTGAGTGGCAGCCGCAACCACCCAAAGTCTTGATGTTGCAAGTTCTTCCACTATCTTCATTGCCTCATCATATTTTTCAAAGAGTCTGTAAAGCTTAATCGCCTCAATGTAGTCAAGTTCGCTCATTTCATCTTTACATTTCATTCTTTCTTCAAATATTTCAAGAGCATCTTTCGGATATCCCTGAAGGCGACAAAATGTAAAAAGCTTTGTCCTCCACGCTACACTGCCTTCTTCAATCTTTTTATTTTTTAACTTGACCTCTTTTATAAGCTCTTCCTTTGATTTGGGGTCATTTGCCTCTTTAAACTTTGCATCACCACGTATACGATTACAAGGCATAACTCCAGTCTTTAAACATTCTATCATCGCATCAATAAAGAAAATTTTAGGACCATTATCGCTTTCACTCTGTAATCTTATCTTCTCTTTTTCAAATATATCAATAAGCTCACTTTGCCTGTTAAGCACTATAGCGGCTGTAGCCATAGCTGCCATATGCTCATCTTTTACATTTGAATAATGCCACTCATCAAACCAAGGCAGTACCGTAATATCTCTGTCCAAAGCATTGGAAAAATCCCCGTCAAAATAAGCCGCTTCAGCCAAAACTGCGGCAACTTGATGCGGAAACTTTTCTGAGAATTTTTCAATTGCTTCTAATGAACCTTCCTTGTCATCCATCACATCATAACAAGCCGTCCTGAAGTTTTTTGGCAATTTCACAACATTCATACTCTTATCTCCTTAAAAGCTTATCAACTTTTTCAGTGCCTCAAGTTCTTCTTTTGTAAGTGTCACTCCTTTTCCCATCTTCTCATGTTCAGGCGCCCATTCTCTTATATCATACTTCGGTGTGGCACCGTTCCATGAAATAAGGTTCAGTTCCTTCCTCCAACCCTTTGCATTCTCTGATAAAACTCCAATCTCCTCTACTATGTCGTATCTGAAATCTCCTGCCATAATATCTCCTTTCGCTGTTTAAATCTCAATACTTTAAAATTATTTCTCACATACTTATTATATCACTATTTTCTTACAAACTTATATCTTTTAACACAGAATAAAAAATAATGGGCAGAGCAGGATTTGAACCTGCGGTGTTTCTTTTGTAACGGATTTACAGTCCGCCCCCTTCGCCACTCGGGACACCTGCCCTATATAAGTTGATATCTTACAATCAAATTGATATAAAATATCTATTCTCCTATCCGGATTCGAACCGGAATCAACCGGTTCGTAGCCGGTCATTCTATCCATTGAACTATAGGAGACATACTTTGCTTTGATGAGCTAAGTATATTATATAGTATCCAACCTGTCATTAAACCTGTAGTATATGGGTCAGGTTGGATTTATTTTAATAAAAAAGAGCGTTAATTTGTGTTAAAATTAAGGTGGCAAAGCTCAAAAAATCGCACTAATGAGCCCTTTATGAGTATTGCAGGCTATTTTGAAGGTGCTTCTTCAGATGAACGTAGATTATGCTGTAGTTTATGGTGGATAGAAAGAGGAATTATTTTATGATATATATAAAATCTATAATTGATATAGAATGTGATAAATTGCCGAAGGAAAGTTATCTGAGAAAAATTCCCTGGGTAAAAAATTTTCAAGGGATAGATTTTGGAAAAGCTGTCACTTTCTTTGTAGGTGATAATGGAACGGGAAAATCAACTTTATTAGAAGCAATAGCTGTTACATTAGGCTTTAATCCTGAAGGAGGTTCCGGAAACTTTTGTTTTTCTACAAGAGATACTCACTCTGAGCTTAGTGATGTAATGCGAGTTTCAAGAGGGGTAAAAAAAGCAAAAGACGGTTTTTTTCTTCGGGCAGAATCATTTTATAATGTAGCAACAGAAATTGAGAATCTTGCAGATGGAGATTATAGTTTCTATAATGGTTACGGTGGAAAGTCTATGCATTCCCAATCACATGGAGAAAGTTTTCGTTCTTTAATGATGAATCGTTTCAGAGGAAACGGTATATATTTGTTAGATGAGCCGGAAGCTGCATTATCTCCCACAACACAGATGTCGATGTTGTGTATTTTAAAAGAATTAGAAAAATTAGATTCTCAATTTATTATTGTTACACATTCACCAATTCTTTTGGCATATCCAAATTCGGATATATACGAATTTGATGAAGAGGGAATTGAAAAAAAGGGGTATAAGGAAACGGAATCTTACTTAGTAACAAAATCTTTTTTAGATAATCCCGAACAAATGATAAACTTGTTATTTGAAAAATAGAAAGAGAGCGGTTCACTCTCTTTTCTATCTTATGCCTTACGTAAACTACCCTTATCAATCCGAGTATTTCTTTAACATATCGGCAATACTTTCCTTAATTTGATTCCTTAGACTTTCAGGTTCCAGCACCTCTACATAAGGACCGTATTGAAGTGCCCAATACTTCATTGCCCTTTCATTGCAGTTTACTCTTACTATAATCCGATCTTCATCTTTTTTAATAATACTAAAGTCCGTCCCAAACCAATCTACCAAATCAGACATCATATCTTTTGTTGTCAGGAGCTTAACAGCAGTGCTTTTTCCACTAAACATATAAATATGTTCTGCCATATGCTTTGGAAGATTTATCCCGGATTTAAGCTCAGGCACATCTTTCATCGGCTTAACTCTGTCTTCCAGTTCATGCACCTCAGTCATTCTGTCTATACGAAAATGTACTACATTATCATACTTGTCATAATTTCCTATCAGATAAAATTTCCCATTATTTGCAACTATCCTGTACGGATTTACAATATAATGCTCTTCTCTCCTTGGATGAAGCTTAAAATCGGTTCCTATATCATTATATATAAAACTAATCTTATGTCCCTCTGAGATAGCATCATTTATCTTATCTATAGAGTAGATGTTTTGTCTGTTTATATTCTTGTTAAGTTCAGGTATATTACATATATTTGATACTTTTGCATTAAAGTATTTACTTGAAAGCCCTCTGATCTTTTTAATAAGTTCCTTGGCCTGATTTGAAGAAAAAGCTTTTGAAAATAAAACACTGTCTATAAGTATTCTAAGTTCAGTATCATCAAACTCTCTGGAAATCAGCCTATATCCGTCTTCCATTGATATTTCAAATCCATGGCTCTCACCGAATTCTTTTAATAACAAGACATTATTCTTTACAGAGCGTCTGTCACATACCGTTCCATAATCCTTTTCCAAAAGCTTTATAATCTCTTGTTGTGTCAAAGAATGATTTTCATCGGTATAATTGCGAAGTATCTCCATTATGAACATATTCAACATCTTTTTATTTCCTATACCATACATCTATGCACCCCCGTTCCAATGTCAAATATACTACTGTAACAGATACCGGTATTTTATTATTATATTCTAATATTTCAATATATTTGCCTGTATCATAATACAGGTATTGTTCTTAATGGTTCATTCATAAAAATCTTTATCTTTTCAATTTCTTTGTCCGCCCTTTTTCTTACAGCTTCTATATCCCAATCTCTACAACTTTCATATTCTTTCATAAATTCTATTCTAACTGCTGCATATTGTGAATTTTTGTATTCAGTAATTTTTTCACTTACAGTATTATCCTGAATACTCTTATTTATATGACTGTCAAGTACAATCAGATTTCCTATTCCGTTAAACTCATCAATATAGTCTTTATCATCCTTGAAATTTTCTTTTGCCTTAATATGCTCTATATCATAAGGGTTTTTATTCTTTTCGTAGATTGCATAGTGGAAAAACTTTTCATAAATTTCTTGCTCACTTATTACTATTTCATTTCCTTGGCAAATAAATGATTCCCCCAAATTAGCTACTTCATCAAGTAATCCAGACAGTGTGCAAACAAGCCTGACTCTACTTGCATTGTAAAATAATCCTGATTTAATAGTTGTATAAAAATCTTCTTTAGGTTCATGGTCCTTACTGCGCACCGGTGACCACAGCATATCTTTAATGTTTTCTATAATCTTATTAGTGCTATCTTTCTTAAACCACTTAAAGCATTCCTCACAAACCTTATTTTGAACAGAATTTATCACTCTGTCATTTACAACGGTATAGATTAAAAAGAATCTAAACATATACATATTTACTCTCAGTGAATCTATATAGTAATCGCTCCAGCCCTTTCCTTTAGCTTTAAAGTATGCAACCACAAATGGTATAGTCCAATACCTTTTATATCTTGTTTTTTCAACCATATAAATCGAAAAGATTTCTTTTGCAATTTCAGGATATTCGCCATTATACCTTACATCTTCGATCCAACGCCAATATTTTATAAATTCTTCCACTATATGCTTGAAGGAAGAAAATTCCAATACTCTTAGGTCACTTTGCTCTATAAGTTTATCCCCTTTAAAAAGTTCATCAAAGAACTTTTCATTGCTTTTGGATACCTCAGAAAATCCCCAGCCAAATTCTGCACAAATTATATGTTTATAGATATCTAAAACCCACGACATATTAAATTCTGTCTGGTCTTTTCTTCCGCCTACGCCCAGTGCATTATTGCTATCATCTATCAATTTATAACAATTGGCAATTTCTTTCATCCAGTTGTCTGTATCATCGATTTTTCTAAGATAATTATAATATCTTAATTTAAAAATATCTGTTGCATTCAAATCAAGACCTGTAGTATTTATAGTATTAAAGACTGACACCACTTCCGGTAGATCCATTTCTTCGGTAGTCAGTATTACAAAGTATATATTATCCAATACAAAATCTTTAAGTTCTGAATAAAAATTCGTTTTATCTTTAAACTCTTGTTCGTAATACTCAGAAGTAGCCTTCCTTAACTGTTCCTTATTTTTAGAATATTTAGAGGAAACTTTTTTTATTTGAGTCTCACTCAGTACTTTTTTGAGTTCTTCAGAATCTATAGTATTGCTATAATCATTGTTCTTTTCTCCCGGATCGTTTTTGATTATCTCTTTTTGAAGTACATCCAACAAAAGTAAAAATGTTGTAAGTCTTTGTTGACCATCAACAATATCAAGTATATTGGCATCTTTAGTTTCTTTGTTAAACTGTATTGTCCCAAAAAACACGGACTTTTCATATTTTCCGGCATTCACTTCACTTTTCATACTGAATGCTTCAAAAATAGTATTCAAAAAATCATTTATATTTTTTTCTGCCCATTCATATGGACGCTGATAAATAGGTATTCTATACCTTTCCTTTATTATATCTCTAAGTCCAAGCACTTTAGAATCAATCGGAAATCCCATAAATCCTCCCCATAATAACTTGTTCCATTAAGTTTATAATGTATAATTATTTTTATTCTACATCATTACAACCTTTTTTCAATCTCTAATAACTACACTTTCTCGAATACTTCTAATTTGCTTTTTAGTAAGTGTTTTCTCTTTCAAAAGTTCTTGAACCATGGCATCAAAAAATCCTCTGTTTTCAGCAATAATCTGCTTTGACTTTCTATAATATCTATCCATCTCTTTGTCAACTTTTCTGTCCTTACTTTCCAATAAATATTGGGATGACTTACCTCTTTCAAAAGCATCAAATCCATATGCACAGTAATTGTCAACAAATGTTGTAGCCAAGCCAAATGCTTTATGCAAATCTTCCTCACAGCCAAGATCAAATGTTCCATAAATTATTTCAGTCGCAGCCTTACCTCCTAGGCTTCTGATGACTTCATTCTCTTGTGCAACTACATTAAAATTATAATCCTCAGGTTTTCTTACAGAGGTTATCCCACCTGAATTATTTGAGTAACCGCAGATCGAAATAAGATTTACAGATCCCGGCTCCAATATTTCAGAAATAACAGCATGTCCTGACTCATGTATGGCAACCTTTTTTAAAATATTACTGTCAATATATTCTACCGACTCAGGTGCATCAAATATCAAACGCATACACGCTTTTATAATATCTCTTTGCTCAATCTTTGTTCTTTTGTCAAATACCGCATAAATTCCGGCTTCATTTATTACCATTTCCAATTCTGCACATGAGTGTCCTTCCATAAAGCTTGATATATCATCTATATCTATATCTCCAAATACTCGTTTTTTACTTAAAAAATGCTTTATTATCTTCTTGGCATCATCTCCACCGGGACATGTCATCCTTATAACCTTATCAAAACGTCCCGCTCTCATAAGTGAATTTGGTAAACAATATATATTGTTTGCTGTAGCCAAAACAAAGACATTTGAATCCTTGCAATCATCTATACAGGACTGTACAACTACATATTCCTCAGCATCTTTGTGATACTCATCCTCATTTGCAAACTTATCAATATCATCAAGAAATACTATGGCAAATTCTTCTTCTTTTGCTTTATCAAATATATCTCTGATATTATTAATAAACTCTCTACTGTGTTTATCCTTCCTTATTGTAAATGATTTTATTTTGCTTTCTTTTATAAAGCTCTTAGCTAACATAGTCTTTCCTATACCCGGCTCACCATGCAAAAGCATTCCCCTCGGTATTTCTACACCAAGCCTCTTATAATCTTTAAAGTTTTTTAGTACATCACAAAAACGTATCAGTTCCGCCTTAATATCGGCATATCCTATAATTTTATCAAATTCACTCATTTTCTTCTCCCTCTAATATAACCTGATTTTTTCTATTACCTTTATTTTCCGCCTTCAACCCGTCAAAAAAATAATTTAATTCGGATATCAAAGATTCTGTTGAAAAATCATGTCCTTCACCTTTAATTATTTTATATTTACAGACAGTATTTTTTATGCTGTCTAAGATTTCAATATAGCGACATGACGGATCGTCTTCACCATACAAAAAGTACATATTATTTCCTCTAAACTTTTGTGCACCTTCTTTTATTTTATGAAAATTGATCATCAATGGAGCATTTATTAAAACAGCATTCTTTATTTTTTCAATTTTTCTGCACTGAGCTGCACCTATCGAAGCTCCGTTTGAAATTCCGACAAAATATATTTCTTTATAATCCCCTATATACTTACTAATACATTTTATTTCTTCCTCCAAATCACATACCGAATCTTTAGGATTGGCGGAAACCACAAATGTATAACCATATTTTTTAAATAAAAAATCGCATATATTCAAATATTTATTTTTAAAACCTTCTATAGTTCCTCCTCTACCGGTTTTAATAAAAATAATATTTTTCTCACCATTTATAATTCCAAACTGTTTTCCGATTACTATGTCATATTTCTTCAACAATTATCCTCCCTCTTTATTTATGACTGAAATCCCTTCATCCAATTTATTTTGCATATTTAAAATAGCATAAATAATGTACAATATTTTGCACATTGAAATTATGTTGCAATGCGATATTCTTTGTTAATACCTACACACAAAAAAAGGCTCCCTCCGATCAATCGGAAGAAACCTTTATCCTTTTATTTATATTTACTTCACATATTCCTTTATTACAGCAATAAATCTCTCACCGTATTTGCCGTATTTATTTTCTCCAACACCGGAAACATTTAGCATATCGGATTTTGTAGTAGGCATCTTTGCACACATATCTATCAATGTCTTATCATTAAAAACGATATATGGAGGTATCTTTTCAGCTCTTGCAATTTCAAGTCTAAGCTCTTTTAACTTATCAAAGAGCTTGAAGCCTGCAGACGTTAGTGAATCCATGCCTTTTTTATTCTTCTTAGGTTTTTCCTTTCTCTTGGACATCTTATCTTCATCCGTAATCTTGACCAACACTTTAGTCTCAGTATTTTTAAGTCTACTTATATCTCCAAGTTTTAAAACCTGATATTCACCCGTAGCAATATATCCTTCCAGTAAAAGTTCTTCTATAAGTCGTCTTAGCAGATTTTTATTTGATGATTCCAAAACTCCATAGGATTTATATTCAGTTGCTCCTATTTCCGTAAGCCTTGCAGTCTTTGCTCCAAGAACCGTATCCATTATTATATTCTTACCATATCTTCCACAAGACTCATATATGCAATTTATTATCTTTTTAGCCTCATCTGTCATGTCAAGAGTTTCAAATTGGCGTAGACAATTACCGCAATCATCACATGGCTTTTTAGGATCTTCACCAAAGTATTTTAAAATATAATTACGCAGACATTCCGTAGTATAGCAATATCCCTCCATTATCTAAAGTCTTTTAATATCCCTCTCTCTGATTGTCATTGCATCTATCGGATCAATATCACTAAAATCCTTATGTTCCAGTAAAAATCTGTTAATTATAATATCCTGAGGTGAAAAAAGTAATATACATTCAGAATTCAAACCGTCTCTACCGGCTCTTCCCGCTTCCTGATAATAGTTTTCCATACTTGAGGGCATATTGTAGTGAATGACAAATCTGACATTTGATTTATCAATTCCCATTCCGAAAGCGTTTGTTGCTATTACGATACTTGTATAGTCAAATACAAAATCATTCTGCATTTGCTTTCTCTCTTCATTACTCATTCCTGCATGATATTTGCCAACCGAAATATGTTGCTTTCTTAAAAGAGTATACAGGCTGTCAACATTTTTTCTTGTGGCACAGTATATAATACCGCTTTCACCTCTATGTCTTTCTATAAAATCAAGTATAAACCGTTCCTTATTCTGTGGCTTATCTACCTGAAAGAATAAATTTTCTCTGTCAAAGCCTGTTACAAGAAAATATGGATTATTAAGTCCCAATGAGCAGATAATGTCCTCTCTAACATTCTGAGTGGCAGTTGCTGTAAAAGCACTTATAATTGGGCGTTTGTCCAATATATTTATAAACTCTGCTATATCCATATAACTTGGCCTGAAATCTTGCCCCCACTGTGAGATACAATGCGCCTCATCTACAGTTACCATTGAAATTTCAACACTTTTGGCAAAACTAATAAAGCCTTCACTCATAAGTCTCTCAGGTGCCACATATATAATTTTATAATGACCTTTGTACGCATTTTTGAAGGTATCGTTCAACTCCTTTTCAGATAACGAGCTGTTTATAAATGCGGCATCCACACCGGCTTCATTTAAGGCCTTTACCTGATCCTGCATAAGAGAAATAAGCGGTGATATAACCAATGTGATACCTGAAAGCAGCATAGCCGGAACCTGGTAGCAAAGTGACTTTCCCGCACCTGTAGGCATTACCGCAAGAATATCCCTGCCCTCTAAAATAGCATTTATAACTGCTTCCTGACCCGGCCTAAATGAATCATAGCCAAATACTGCCTTCAACGCTTCTTTTGGAGTTTTATATATTCCACTATCAGATATTATCATTTCTTACTCATCCTAACTCCAGTATTTTTGCCAAACTCTTTGCCTTATTAACTGCAGCAGACTTTGCATTGCTGTTTGCAATTTCTAAAAGTCCCTGCCATTTGGCATCTTCTCCTGAAATATATCCTCTATTTACCGCTTCTCTTAAATAATCTGCATAGTAAATACAAATGTCCAAAACTCTGTTTGCCCATACCGGTGGCTTTTTATTCTCTGCAGCCATCTTTCCCGCATACTTTATACATTCTATGAGCATCACATAGCATATACTTAAAAGCTTATTTTCTTTCTCAACTATTCTTACCAGTTTTGCAGGGCTTATATCCTCATGTAATAAAAGTTCTCTGATGATTTCTCTTAAATTCTCTAAGGATAAATCTCCTGAGTCCACCAGTTGTCTGAAAAGACTTTTTGCGCCATAAATACTCTCCCCATCCTGTGCCAGAGTACTCACTGCAATAGTCAAAAATATCTTTGAGTAAGGTGTTGAGTCACCCTCAAGAGGTCCTTCTTTTTCACCTCTCCAGTTTCTATATTTACTTACTACAACCTTTTTCTTTTCAGGGTCGTAATGAAGCCATACGCTCTTTTCTTTCTCATCTATGATTTTTCCGTTGTTGTCGGCCACAGCTCCCGACATCTGAGCCTCTTTTTGAATTCCGTAAAACCATCCATAAATATATACCTGAAACAGCCTATCAGGTATATCCGGTAATTTCAAATCGAAGCTAAAAGCTTTTTCGCCTTTCCTTACTTCAAATACATTTATATTAAACTCAACATTATCATAGATAAGCTTTTTTGCCTCAGGTAATGCCACCCATACTTCATCAAAATCATTTGGTGTATTTTCATTCTGTACTTCTTCATACTTTTCTTCTTTTATATCCATACCAAGGGAATTTAGCTTATTCACTATTTCCTTAGCATATTCTACAGCTTTTGAAGATCCGTATTTTGTGGCGAGATTCTTTACAGCCTTCATTTCCAATGCATTTTGTGGGGCAAGCTTATTTTCTACCGCAAAAATAACTTCATCAAGATAATCTCTTAGAAATTTTACAATCTCAGCTGTTCCTGTAAGCATTCTAGGTGCTTTAAGCGATACCTCCACCACATCACAGGCAGCCATCCATACCAAACTCAGCATACCGTCTTTTGCCATATTTTCCATTGCAAAAGCCAGACTTGCCAAGTTTGACGGTGTACCGCCGCTCCAATCAATCTCTGAGATATCAGCTATTCCGGGTGTCAAAAGTCCTCTATCCCATGCTTTTTTACTGGCCTCTATAATATCCTCTGCATTTTCGACGTTTAAATTACCTTGTATGGCGATCCAATTCATCATTGCACCTTTTGTAACCGGCTTTCTTCTTCTTGCTATCTGCCTTAAAACAATTCCCTGGCCATGGTAAACTTCAATATCTCTATGTATAGCTGTAAGAGAATAATCACCCCAGTTTGGAAAAACAGAAAACATATTTATATAATTATGTGAAAGTCTATTCGGTAATACTCTAAGACTTTCAGGTATATTAACCTTAATATTCCAATATGCAATTTCTCCCGTTTTCAATTCCGGTTCGATATATGAATCTTTTAAATACCCTGCAATCAGATTACCGACTGAAATCTCCTCACCTGATTCATCCTTTAACACTTCTCCTGAAGGAAGTTCTATTTTCAAGTCTATCTTCTTTAATTTTTCTACGTATTTTTTTATATCTATATCTGCCGGATGTTCTATCTCCAATCTTGTAATTGCAAGCTGTAGATCCGGCTCTGAAACATATGATAAATTCTTATCTTCATATATTGATAAGCGTTCCACTAAATCATTTAAACTGATACTTAGATCGACGTAACTTGGTGTACTCAGTAAACAAGGCCATTTGCCCATAGAATTAAACAATAGCTCTCTTCGCATGTACATAAGATCATGGTATCTGATTTTTAAGACTTCTTGTTCACCATTCCACACATTTTCTTTTGTATCCTTTATCATATTCATTTCAAGGTTCTTAGCCCATCTTCCAAGTGTTCTTAAACCTCCGGCATCACCGTTTGGAATACCTGCAAGACTCATTTTAGCTTCATCCGAATTTGTATAAGCAATATAATTTGCCATTGCAATAAATCTCTCAAAAAAAAGATCTGCAATATAGTCCTTTCTTTTAGAAATATCTGAGACCAAATCTGTTAATCTTTCAGATGATATCTCACCAAGTTCAAACCTTGGCACCTCCCAAAGTTTAGGTGTTTCTCTCCAAAGCCCTTGCAATTCTTCTTTTACATCTTCATCTTCTATCTCCAGTCCCCAAGCCTTTTCAATACTTCCCGCAAGCTTTGCTATACTTTTATCCTCATCCTGCTTATAAAGTAGAAGCCATTCTTCATACTCTTTTACCGACTTAGGCTTTTCCCTTTTTAAAACAGACTTTAAAATCAGTTTCTTTATTTTTTTCACCTTTGCCGAACTGCAGGAGATAAGTATTGTATATAACCAATCTTCAGTAGCACTCTCTATAAGTACAGGAGCAAATCTCTCCATCAAAGCCGTTTCTCCGAGTCCAAGCAGTGGAATAATTGTTTCTACTCTTGATTTTATCTCTTCATCTGTAATTCCGATTTGTTCCAATACATTTACATATTCTTTTCTGTCTCCCGGCCTTTGTGCAATGCTAAGTCCGTAAAATACCTGCTCCATAGCAGTATCTTTCTCAATAAGATTATTTTGTACACCCCACATAAGTATATCAGAGAAAGGTCCGGTTGCAGGCACATTTAAAGCCACTCCGGCTTCTATATGCTCTTTGAATCTTCTTAAAATCTCTTCCTTTTCAATTACAAATCTCTCATCAAAATTGTAGTCTTTTCTTTTTGATGTCAGAAGAATTGCCGCTACAGCCGCCCAGTCCTTCATATACTCCACAGACTCCGGAATTTCAAGATTCATTTCATGCACAAGTTTTAATGCCAACATTCCAAGCACTGACAATGAATGCTCCCATATTCTCCTGTTTGATGCACAGGCGACTTGTATAAAGTTCATTGCAAAAGTCTCACCTCTCTCCTCAATAGCCTTTAGAGCGACTTCGCTACTTCTTCTAAGAATATTTGCAGCTCGCTTGGCATCCACTCCCACTCTTATAGCAAAGATTGCAAGCTTTTCAAGATCTACATCCACCACAGAAACAAATCCATATGTGTTACTTGATAATTGTTTTATCTCTGTCCAGTCTCCGGATTTTAATCCTTCTCTTGCCTCTTTTTGCTCTTCCTTGCTTCCTATTCCAAGATTTAAAATATCACCAAAATCTGTCTCTTCATATCCGAGAGAACGATATATTTCTGCCGCTTTTTCCAGTTTGCTTGCCATACTATACTCCTTTTTTTAGTTTTACTGCCAAGATATGTTTACATGGGCCTCTACCGTTTTGATGTTTCAGATACCATGTACAAGTGCATTTTGCATTCTCAAGGTTCTCATCTGACGGATAAATAACTCTGTAAGTTGTATCCCCTGATTTTACATGCCATATATTATCATCAATATATTCAGTATCTTCAACCAGCTTCTTTGCACCCACAAGCCTTGGATTATCCTTTAAAACTCTATCCGGATCATCCGGCAATTCCCTATGGAAAAATGCTCTATCTCTGACATCAAACCCAAGCTTCCCTGAAACGGCAAGCAGCTCTATTGCATCATTCATATCATTTTTTACTATTCCGATTGATTTTGATATTTTATCAATATCAAGTCTTGATTCAAAGTTTAATATATCATCAATTTTATCCGCACATTCAAGTATTTTAGGAGTTGAAAGCGAATCAAGTAATGCTCCCTCGCCTGAATACCCTTCATAACTTTTTGCTGTCAAACTGAGGGTAATATTTGCTCCGGTCATACATACTTCAATCATCATCTGCCCCGGCTCACTATCATTCGGTGCATAAAAATAAACAGCATTTACATTACTCATTATCCTCTTAAGTGCACTGAGTCTATGCAGTCCGCTGATATATACACTGTTTTTCTCTTCTTTCGGCTTTAACATTACACCTGTCTTTGTAGGTGTCAGCCATCCCGATCTCTCCTTACCTGTGGCCGCCGGCAGCATTGCAATAAATGATTTTGCCTGCATTCCTTCAATATGGAATTTATATTCCATATTTTGATGTAGCATAGCACAGTTACCAAGTGCCCTGACCCATCTGTCAGGCATTTTTACAGGTCTTTGTATATGTATATCTGTCAACACACTACCATCAAGATTCTTACTGTGTAGAGCCTTCCATCCGTCATCTCCTATACGAAACTTTAATCTGTCCCCCTGCTTTACATTAAAAAGAGACTTTCTTAGATTACTGCCTATATCCACATTTGTAGTACCATAAAGTATCTCCCCGTCCAGTGCACTTTGGAATAGATCCATTCTTGCATAAACACCATTGCAGGCTGAAAAGCATTCCGCTCTCAATATATCCCCTTGCGCAGAAAGAATAGGGTCTCTTTGTGCGACCGGTACATATTTAAAATATCTTGTACTGACTATATCTGCAAGTACCAAAAGTCCCCCTGAAACTATTGTCGGGTATATAATTTCTCCATTGAAAAATAAAGGGTCATTCTCTACACCGTTTGGAGTAAGTGCAGGTGCTATAGACAATGCCAGATTGCCATTAATAAGGGTTGATTCGTTTTTAAATTCTCTCATTATATCCCCCTGAAATTGTATATTAAAAGGGCGATCCAATATAGGATTGCCCTTTTATTTTAGCATATAATTTAGTTTTTTACTTTATTTTGTGACTCCATAATCATATAGTAATATTAATTCTTCCACCTATGATTAAATCAAATCTCTAATTATTCCGTCACTTTAAACTTTTTGATAATATACTTAAATAACTATTTCATATTTCTCTTTCAAATTATTTAACATACTATACTTAATCATCCCTTCCAACTGCATCCTTCCAACTATTATCCCCGGAGCTATTCCCTGAGCCTTTGCAAATTGAAGTACTTGGCTTTCCGAATAATCCCTATTTCTTCTAAATTCTTCAAAATCTTTAGAGTCAATCAGTATATCACCTGACCATCTGTCAGCCTCTTTCTCATCATCTTCAGATGTACCGTTTGGCTGCCCTACATGTCCAAGAACAATATGTGCAAGTTCGTGAAATAAACTGAACCAAAACTTGTCTGCATCCTTTCCTCTTGCAGTAAGTCCAAGAACAATCTTATTCCCATCTATAAAAGAAGCTCCTTGTAGAAAAGATCCTTCAAGATGTGGCAAAAACACTAATGCAATCCCACAGTCTGCAAGACATTTTTTTATCTTAGGGCAGAATTCCTTTGGGTTAAGAACCGTCATATTTCTTATATTATTCAGAACTGAAGTTAACCCTTTGATATTTATAGAAGCGGTTTGAATATTACGTGCCTTAATTCTTGCTTCTTGTGCCCATGCCATTAAAGCCAAATCACTTTTTTCTGTAATTGCCAAACGTCTACATGCAATTCTTGTAATCTGCTCCTTTCCAATAAGAGAAAGTTCAACAACCTCAAAAAATTTCCTAAGATTAACAACCTTTTCATTAGATTCTCCGGCATCCGGAATCCAACCGAATTTTACCATCTCCCCATAAGGAAATTTTTTAACCATTTCCTTATCAGCTTCCATTGTATTTTCTGCTTCTGCCTTAATAATCTTCTCTCTATAGATTGCCTCCAAATTATTCCAAAACTTGGCAGGAACACCTAAAACCATCTCTAATCTGATTGCTGTTTCAGGTGTAAGCTGTACATCTCCATTAATGAGCTTACTGATATGTTTTTCAGACATATCCATTCTGGCAGCAAACTCTTTCTGGCTCATTCCCCTGTCGTTTAACTGCTCTTTAATTGTCGCTCCGGGTGGCGTTGCAATGTAACTGCGACTTCTCACCATAGTGCTACCTCCCCGACTTAAAATACTGACCATCAATGATAGTCAACAATTTCCAAAATATTTGCTATTTGAATTTCATTACCAATTTTCTCGAATACCAATCTGTATGGATGGACCAAATCCAATGCATATTGTCCTTTCCTGTTCTGCTTAAGTGCATGACATCTACCGATATGAAACTGTATCATTATCTCAACCGTGTCCACAGCACAGATTTCATCTATACGCTGATGTATTTTATCTGCCATCTCTCGGCCATAAGTTCTCTCTGCTGTTTTGGCATCCGTACAAACCCTTTCAATTTTCTTATTCTTGTAAGTAATATTCAAAGCATTACCTCTCTTACGTATTTACCTTTGAGGTAAATACATATTAGCATGAATATAGCCCTTTGTCAATTTTTAAATTAACCTCTGAGGTATATTTTTCTATTCTCATTTTTCAATTTTCTTTTTTGATAGTAGCTTTTCAACACCGGACTTATAAAATATCTTATTAGTTTAGACAATTGTCGTTATCTACAAATATTCGAAAACAACGAATTGATACCGTTAGTTTGAAACTGCTAATTTCCAAAGGATAATTCCAACAGCTCCTCCGCTACAACAGCAGATTTTATCCTTATCAAATTATCCCATACATCTTCCTTGCCTAAAAGATTCATACCACCATGCCATACCAGTTCTTCATCTATGACTGCAAAATGTTCATCTACCTCATCTTTAATAACAACCTGTATTCCTGATGATTTCATCTGATTAATCATTTCATGATAATCATTAATGCTTCCAAAGCTCATTTTTTCAGGATCAGTTGTTATCACGACTATCTTACATCCTGCTTCCACCTGCTGTTTTGTAATATAAATTATTCTATCAATTCTCTCCTGTACAATATGTGGACTTGAAATAATTATTCTCTTTTCTGCCTCGACAATATCCTGTTCGAAGATATCAATATAGTTCCCTGAATCATAAATTGCATTTGCAACTTGTTTATCTAATGTCCTATTCGAAATTAGAGAATATCCTAAACGCTTGTAAGTTCTTAGACGTTTTGAATACATTTTCTCGAAAACTTTTAAATGAGCATCTATATAATCATAAACAACTACATACTTCTTACCTTCATAATTTCTATGTAATCTCCCAACATACTGCTCCAATCTTCCATCAAATGAAACCGGTGATGCCAACATCAATGTATCTAATCTCGGAAAATCAAATCCTTCACCAATCTTCTGCCCGGTAGCTATTAAAATAATTGATTTTTCATTTAGAATCTTCTTTAAATTTTTTCTGATTTCAAAGTTCTCCCTATCACTATTATCACCATAAAGCAAGAACACATAATCTGCTACACCTGACAGAATATTAAATAAATTCTTTGCCTGCTCCTTATATCTTGTAAGAATAAGCGGAGTTCTTCCATCGGCAATTACCTGCCTTGTATCATTTACGATCATTTCATTTCTTATTTTATTGTTACTTATTAAAGTATAAGCAGCACTAATATCATTCCCGTTTTCATTTGTATCAATAACCCTTGTAAATCTTGGATATACATAATATCCAATACCCTGTTCTTTCGCACGTTCTTTTGCAGTATAACTATGCCTTATCGGACCTAATAACATATATACTATTTTTTCAAGATTATCCCCACGCTTTGGTGTTGCTGAAACTCCATAAACGTATCTTGAATTTACTCTCTCCATTACTTCTATCTATGTATTAGATCCACAATGGTGACATTCGTCCATAATTACCAGTCCATAAGAATTAATAAAATCATTGAATTTTCCCTTACTATACATTGACCCAATCATAGCAACATCAACAATTCCTGTAAGTGTGTTCTTATTACCTGTTAATACTCCAATCACACTATCCCTTCGTTTTTCTTTACCTGTCTTTGTTTTATAAATTGGTGGTTTCTCTTTTATAATTAAAAACTTATTTAATTCTTCCACCCACTGTTCAATCAAATCTTTGCTATGAAGGAGAATCAGTGTACTGACTTTTCTTTGTGATATCAAATAACTACAGACCACCGTTTTTCCAAATGCAGTAGTTGCACTAAGCACTCCATGATCATGCTGTAACATTCTATCCGCCGCCAAATCCTGCTCTGTACGCAAATCTCCATTAAAAAAAACTTTTATAGGCCTTCCCATTTCTCTTTGATCACTAATATCGTACTCAATGCCGGCTTCTTTACAATTATTTATAAGTTGTTCTCTAAGCCCCCTTGGAATACGAATATATCCGTCAATATCCTTTCCCATATAAACAGCACTAAAATTATAATAATTTGAATATCCTAAACGCCTATTCTTATAAAAGATAGGATTATCAAATGCCGCCAAGCTTCTTATTTGATTCTGTATCCTTGGCATAAGATTCAATGCATCTACATATACCCCATCGCCAAGAATAATATGCATTTTACCTACAACATCAGATTTATTAAATACTTGTTTCTTGTTCCAGGGTTTAGGTCTACATTCCATATCATTCGGTACAACACCTGTTGCTTCAGTGATCTCAGCCTTCCATTTTTTCATAAAAGTCACAATCTCTTCCATAGACAACTTCATTGTATGGTTTAATAAAATATCCCACTGATCAGGATAGGCATTCCAATTACTATCAATAAAGGCACTATTTCCATTTTTTAATGCCTGTCCCTGCAATGGCAGAGCAATAAGATTTCCTATACTGTTTGCATTATCCTGACATGGATACATTCTGTCATAATATTGGAATGACTTCATATTAATTAAAGATTGACCTCTATCCAACAAAAGGTAACCGAAGTTGCGTGCCAAAGAAACAGGAATAGGCTTTTTAAAAAATATCCACACATGTGCTCCCTGTCCTGATCTTGAACGTTCTACCAGCGGAGAGATTCCATTTTTTTCACAAATAAGACGCAAAGCTTCCACCTCTTTATGCCAGTCTTTAGTCGAATTTGCAAAATCTGTTTCTTCTGCACCCTTTTCATGATTATCAAAGTCAAATACTATAAACCTGCATGTACCATCCGGTAATAATGGATAGACGCCTATAACATCCGAACCGTCATCTTTATATCCTAACAAGTGCTCCACTATTTTTTTAGCAGTAAGTTTAGTCCAGCTTGTGTTCTTACAATCTTCACAATGTATTTTCTCCCCTTGCTGTTTGGGACAAAGTCTATCATTCCAGCGGTTATCACATTGAGGAAAATATCCACCCTTTTTCCCTCTCTTGGCATACACATCTGTTCTTCCCCAGAACATTGCAAAGTACCTATTTGCCATTTCTTCAGTAATATACTTTCTGATAATTCTTCCGCCTTGATCCGGGTCAAACTCAGATGTATCTTCTATCTTTTCCTCAAATATACAACTTTCCGAATATGCTATATTCGCTTTCTTTAATTTTTTCTTTAGCAAGGTATTCTCTGCTTGTAGCTCCCTTACCAATTTACGAAGTGAGTCAAGGTTTTCCGCTTCAATACTCATCTCTTAGCAAATTCCCGTTTGATTTCCGCTTCAACATCATCTGCCGAATATACTCTGCCGGCCTTAATATCTTCCATGCCTTTCTCTATTTCTGTATTAAACTGTTCTTTTGTAAGAGAGCCATATGCAACCGGCTCTTCATAAGCCGGAAGTTTCATTTCAAAAGGAATCCCTCTCTGTAATACAATCTGTCTCAGAAACATTCCTACTGCATTAGACATCGGGATACCAAGCCTGTCAAGCACCTGCTCCGCCTGTTCTTTTACTTCAGGCTCTACACGTGCAAATACATTTGCTGTTCTTGCCATAAATACTACCTCCTCTTTTTTCTTCATTATATTTTATTTGATTGCGATATGCAATCTATTCGCAATCCATTTTCATAAGATAACCGCCGGATATTTTTTAGTACGAAAAAGAGCACCTCTCAGATTATCTCTAAGAAGTGCTCTTGTTACCATGCATATCAGTTATTGATTCTAACCTCAAACCTTTGTTTAGACATCATAACTTTAGAAATTTTATATTTATTTTTAGTACAGCTTAGCTCCTGCCGGTATATGATTATCTACCATTATAAGGTGAAGCTCTTCTCCCTCGCCCTCTTTGAGCTCATTTACAGCGCTCAAGAGCATACCGCATGATTCAATTCCCATCATTGCTCTTGGTGGAAGATTTGTTATAGCTATAAGTGTCTTTCCGACAAGCTCCTCAGGCTCATAGAACTCATGAATGCCTGAAAGAATTGTTCTGTCCTTGCCTGTTCCGTCGTCAAGAGTGAACTGTAAAAGTTTCTTACTCTTTGGAACTGCAACACAGTTCTTTACCTTTACCGCTCTGAAGTCCGATTTTGAGAATGTCTCAAAGTCTACACTCTCTTCAAAAAGTGGCTCTATCTTTACATTTGAGAAATCAATCTTCTCATTTGGTGTAAAGAAACCTGTATTTGAATCTGAAGTCTCTTCATTTTCTGCATTAGCCGGCTTATCAAGGCTCTTCATCGTAGGGAAAACTGCTAACTACTATGTCGATATAATGCATTATTGTGCACTGTAAAAAAACAATATATCAGCTTATTTTCCGTTACCATGCATTATCATGTACTATTCATTTGAGAATATGTGGTACATATATGGTACTAATCAAGTTTTTGTGGTACTTGGGAGTCTCTCAAAGAACTCTTCCTAAATAACATCCTGATTATTTAACTGTTCAAATATATCTTTCTTTTTATTTTCTGATACTTCTGCATATATACCCAATGTTGTCTGGATATCCTTATGTCCCATCACTGACTGAATCACTTTGGCATTGGTTCCATTTTCACAAAGCCTTGTGCAAAAGGTATGTCTTGTGATGTGACAACTAAAATTTGGAATTATGACCGGCTCTCTGCCTTCTCTTTTTGCATCCACTATCTCCTTTGAGTTATGATCTGATACTATGCGTTTAATAACTTTATTAACACTGGCAGGATTTTGTAGCCCTCCAAATCTGTTACAGAAAATGAAATTTTTCATCCCTCCAAGTTCTACCAAACAATGATAACCATACTCTCTCTGATTTTGCTTTTCCAGTTCAAGTGCATCCTTAACTTTCTTTAGCATCGGAATCTTTCTTATTCCCGCCTCTGTCTTTGGAAGGGCAAGCTCGTATTCACACCTATAGTTCTTGTCAGATCTGGGATAATATGTCACATCATGATCAATTGTAATTATCCCTTTTTCAAAGTCAACATCATCCCAACGCAGACCTATAATCTCGCTTATTCGGCAACCGGTACCAAACATCACAATAAACAGCGGCTTCCAACTAAGATTTTTCTTGAGTTCAAGACTTTCAAGAAAGGCTCGTTCTTCCTCAATCGTTAGTGCATGTCTTATACCTATGTTCCCATCCCACTTTTTCTTGACTTCAGCCATAGCTCCATCTGCCGGATTGTTACGGATAACATTATCCCTAACTGCCAGCTGAAAAGTTGGTCGCAATACTGTATTAACAGAATCCACTGTACCAATTGATAACCCCTTACCAAGTAAGGCATTGTAAAACAGCAACACATCAGAATATTTGACCTCTGAAAGCTTCTTCTTGCCGAATCCATCTTTTACATATCGATCATAGATATACAAATAATTGGTCTTTGTTGAGCTGCGAAGTTCTGTTTTAGTGGCAATATAACGATGAAATGCATAATTTACGTCCGCATTGCCCTGAACATAAATATCAAGTCCGTCAAGTTGATCTCGTTGGAGTTGCTTCTCCTTATCCCGAAGTTCCTCTAAGTTCTTAGCATAAATGCATCTCCTTTTTCCTAGAGAATCTGTGTACGAATATCTGTAAAGCTTCTTATCTTTCTTGTAGTCCTCACCCTTATGTAATACCTTTCCCTTAGTATCTTTGCGTATTCTTGACATAACCCATCTCCTTTCCATTCAGGAAAGAGATTTTGCAAAATTACTGTTGCATAGTTTCAAACAATTGTCTGACACCTTTGCGTATAGCTTCTGTTATGGTCTGGTTGTTTTGGGCTGCACATTTTTTCAACTGCTCATACTCTTCATCAGTAAAGCGGATTGATATCTTGCTTGACTTCGGGTTTTCAGCCTTTGGTCTTCCCATCTTAGCCAAATAAGCCCACCTCCTCTCAACCTACATCCAGTATACTTTTTGTCCTTCAATATGTCAAGTATTTTACCCTACAAATCCCTCAACTGAATATCATGAATTATTAAACCTTATATACTTCTCAACCTTATCAAGTTCAACAAGCGCTATCTTATCCACATGTATAACAGCATCAGCACTGTTTGCAAGCTCCGTAAATTTCCTTTCACTCATGCTATACAATTCTGCACCCTCCTTATAACGAACATATTTTTTTGTTGAATATCTCTGTGTACGGAGAAGAATCATCGAAAAAACATCACTTGGCACATAAAATATCATATTATTGAAAATACATTTGACAAGATTATCATCATCTTTCTCTTTTTTCATAGCCATCGCTCCTACCAAAATATTGTTGCCTTGATAATCAATACATAAAGTCACCTCCTTCTTAACTTTCCATATTTTATTAATAAAATATGTATTCATTAACTGATAAATCTTTTTATAAAAATTACTTTGCAGTGATCCCGGGTAAGATCACATTGGAATTCCACCAGCTTCTTCAGCCCCTATCTATTGGGAAGTAACTTTAACTAAGGAACGCATCATCGCCATAGGAACCCCAATCCCATTTTCAGCAACATATACGACGCTCCGCAACTTATATCAGTATTCGCTTTTCTTACTAATTTACATCAAGTTGCATCTTGGCGTACTTACTGTTTGGCTTAACGCTCCGATTGTTCTGCAAAGTAAAACTATATTCAATTTTCAAAGTACTATATATTAACAAGGTAGCTACCCTTACACTGGACTTATTTATCAGTCCGAAAAGCCTATAAAAGACAACATTTCTACTAAACACATAGCTCTTATAGACTTTATGAGAACGACAAATATAAAGGATGTAAGAATGCCGAAAAGCCCTGTTCACTTCTTAAACTTTAAATTTTGTCTGTATTAGCTGCACAAGCATAATCATAACTTCCTGCTTACAGTCCTTGCGACATTCTTCAGGCAGCCATGGTGCCAGATGATAAATAACTTTTTCAATCTTTCCACTGAAGTTTTCTAATATTTTTCCTATGTCTGCCATATTGCCTTTAGTGGCAGATACAATAAGTTCATAGTCAATTCTGTTTATTTCTGCCATTCTTATATTTCCTAACCTTTCTTAATCCCTGATACTTGTAGTCTTTCGCCCTTTTGGGAGTAATTCCAAGAATCTCACCTATCTCTTCATAGTCATAGTCAAAGCCTACTCTAAGTATCAACACCTGTTTTTCTCGTTGTGTAAGTCTGTCAAACAATACTTTTAGAAGATCGCTTTTAATAAGAACCTGTAAATTCATAATTTCATACTTATCTTCAAAATCATGCCTATCTTCAACCGGTATATAATTTATATACTCTCCTTTATACAATGCCTCCAGCGATATACCGCTGTTCCTCAGTTCCTCTGCTGACACTTTTCTGGTAACATTCCTCGCACAGTTCCAAATAGACTGTTCCATGAAGCCTATAAACTCCGCTTCCACACGCTCTTTATTATCTGTAAATTTTTTCAAAGCTTCCACCTTTCTGTGCGGAGCCTTCTAACATTCTTACATTTATAAACTGTGTTTTGATATATCAAAAAGTCACGGATAAAATAAAAAATATTATTTTTTTATTAATTTACTTTCTAAAATTTAAAATTCATGCTGACTAACAATCTTTTTCACATCATGTCTTTATTGTATATGCGATACCTGAAATATCCCAACTCCCCATTAAGCTCTTCATCCTACAAAACAGTTTTATACCAACCAAAAAGAGTTTACAAAAACATTGTCTTATCTTTTCTTATTGCCATCAAAATAATCTCCAAACTATGTGGTTATATCTTACACGGTTGTATAATTAATGTTGGGGTTGGGTATTACAAATCTCAACATTTTTTATTATAATAAAAAAACCTCCAAGTCCCCAGTTCAACACAAAAACTATACTTGGAGGAGGTGTCCATATGAACGACCTAAATAAGATTTTAGGCATTTATGATGTAAAAGTCAATGTTAATTGTGTAAAGGACGATGATATCTCGTTTCCCTAGGGTGAAAAGTTTATTTCCACAACCCCTATGCTAAAGTTGCGTTTAGTCTTACACATATTTCAACTTTTACAATAGTTGCGTTTAGTAGTACAATTCGGATAAGACAGCTACCGGAAAGGTAGGTACCACTATAACATCTTTAAACTCATTTTCACATTTAACACTTGAAGATAGACGAATTATTCTAACAGGTATTACTAACGGTTCCACTAAGACTGCCATTGCTGAAACTATTGGTAAAGATAAATCAACTGTTTGTAAAGAAATTAAATCACATCGTAAGCTGACATACAGATGCAGCATGCCGCTTGAATGTAGTAACTACAAGAAGTGCCCTTTTGGACGTGAATGCAAAACTGATTGTATACTTTACTCTCCATTCCACTGCAAAAGACGTGACCGCTCTCCCGGTGCCTGTAACGGCTGCACAAACTGGCGTCATTGTCGTTTTAACAAATATAAATATTCTCCGGAAGACGCATGGAATGATTATCGTTATACACTGGTAGACTCCAGACAAGGAGTAAATCTTACGGTTAAACAAGCTAAAGACATTGCCGATGTAATAGCACCCCTTCTTAAACAAGGTTTATCTCCATATCAAATACTTGCTTCACACCCTGAACTTGGTATTTCTGAAAAGACTTTATACAACTACATAGAAGGCGATGTATTTCATGAAATAGCCGGTATAAGCGTTCTTGACCTTAGAAGGCAAGTCTCTCGTAAAATTTCAAAAAAGAAGTCTAATGGTTTTAAGAAGAGAGCTGACAACAAACATCTGATTTGGCGTAACTACAATGACTATAAACAATATATTGACGACAATCCTAATGCTCTTATAACGCAGATGGATACAGTCTATAACAACGAAACCACAGGGCCATTTATTCAAACTTTTAAGTTTATTCCATCAGGCATCCTATTTGCACTCTACCAAACCGAAAAGACTTCCACTGCTATGAAGAATGGAGTCGATACTTTAGAAAATATCCTCGGCAATGATGTATTTAGAAAATATGTGAATGTCTTACTAACTGATAGAGGTTCTGAATTTTATGCAGCAAAGGATATGGAAACAGGTATAGATGGTACCACACGTACCCGAGTATTTTATTGCGACCCAATGCAATCCGGGCAAAAGGGATCTATAGAAAACAACCACATACAGCTACGGTATATACTTCCAAAGCAGACTAATTTAGTTTCTCTTGGATTAACTGATCAAGATGCACTTAACCTCGTACTAAGTCATCTAAACTCAGCACCGGTTGAAAAATTTGGTGGCAAGAGTCCATTAGAGGTGGCATCTTTTATGTATCATGATCTATATGAAAGGCTTATTTCGTATGGCATCAAGGAAATAGAAAAAGATAGGATTGTTTTAAAACCCTATCTTCTAAAAAATAGATAACTCTTATTATAGGTAGCTGTCAAGAGCGTCTCACACAGGTATTTTACAAGTGGAAGTTAGTCCTACACTCAAAAAAATTCGATTAAAATCCACTTATTTGTCATGCCAAAAAATGACACCTATACGCCCCAATAGCTCCCTATAACATTTATATTGTAACAGTTATTGCATCTTTTTAGTAGTATAAATGTTATATTTCTTTGATTCTGTAAGACTAAATGCAACTTAAATATTTTTACTTTTTAAGTTGAACTAACATTTACACTTCAGCCGGTATAAAAGAGTTTAATGCAACAATCACAGCATTCAGAAATAATTACAAATACATCTTAAATTCACTTAAGTACCGACATATATCAAATGGACCTACAGAAGGGTTTAATAACAAGATAAAAGTACTTAAAAGAATATCTTATGGTGTACGTAACTTTAAATATTTTAGGAATAGAATTTTAATGGCAACAGCTTAAAAAATGACCGGGGACGAGGTATTTTTGTTGTGCAAAAAATATTTATCAGCTTTGTAAGCGTCAAGCTAAATACACATAGAGCAAAAGTCATAGAACTAGAACTTATCATTCTAATCCTACGACTTTTTATTTTTACAACTCTCAGGAATCTCATCTGACCAAGGTACTAAGAGCGAAGCATCTCCACCTGACTGTATGGTATCAAAAACAAATGTAAGATATTTTTGTGGTATCAGGTTATTAAGTATTGCACTTTGAATTATACTATATATCAATGTAGATGCATTAGCTCCGTTAGGTGTATTCGCAAATAGCCAATTAGACCTACCTATAACAAATGGCTTCACACTTTGTTCAGCAAGATTATTACTTAATTGTATTCTTGCATCCTTTAGAAAGTTCTCTAAGTACTCTTTTTGATTTATTGCATAAGTAATAGCCTTCCCCATTAAACTCTTAGGAAGGATTTTTGATTCTATTTGTGAAATCCAACTATAGAACTCGTCAAGTACTTGTTTGGAATTGGTTTTTCTCATTTCCAGTCGCTTTTCCAATGTAAGACCGGATTCATCTGCCTTATCTTCCAAGCGGAATAGTTTCCTTAGATAAGTCTCCCCTTGTTTTGCATACTCATTACTCCTATTAACTTCGTATGCTTCATAGAACTTTCTCTTTGCATGTACAAGGCATCCGCATAAGGTCTTATCCATAAGCTTTTTATATCCGGTGTACCCATCGCAGTGAAGGTAAGTTCCTTTCCAATCCTCAAGAAACTTTTTAGCATAGTCTCCGCTTCGACCAAGTGTATATTCATACAATACTGCAGGATGTGTATTGTATTTGCTTGTTCTATACACCCATACATATGACTTGCTTCCTGCTTCCTTTCCGGGTTCATGTAATACCTCAAGGACAGTTTCATCTGCATGGAGTAGTGTCTCATTTAGTAGACTAAGCTTTATCTGCTCATATATAGGCTTTAGAAGATTAGCTCCTTTTATGATCCAATTAGATAAATTTTGTTTTGATATCTCAAAGCCTAATCTTTTAAACTCTTGCTCCATTCTATATAGCGGTAGTGCAAGTGTGTACTTTTGATTCATTATATAAGACATAAAACTTGGTGATACTACACTCTTTTTAATAAGAGCTTTAGGATGAGGTGCTATCTTTATAAAGCCACTCTCTCCATTCTTGTCACAGTTTCTGCAACTATAAACATAAGTCACATGCTCTATAACCTTAACCTCAGCAGGGACTACCACCAGTTCTTTTCTTATCTCTTTCTTCATAACTGTAAGAGGGCTGTGGCAGTTATCACATACCTGTTCACTGTCATCTAATTTATATTCAACTACCTCAACAGGAATGTCATTAAACTTGCTTCCTTTTTTAGCTTTTCTTCTTTTATGCTCAGGTATAATACTTTCCTGTGGTGGCTCACTTTGAATTGGCTCTCTAAATGTTTCAGCCTCATTGAAGACATCAAAAAGAGAAAGTTGTCCATCAATAGCTTTTTCGCTTGATTTGCCAAATTTCTCTTTTGCTTTTAATTTCAGTTGCTCCATATACCAATTATTTAATTTATTTAACTTAGCAATCTGTTCACTTTTTTCTTTTTTTATTTTTTCTAAAGTCTTAATCTCTTTGTCTTTATCCTGTAAGATAGCCTTAAGTCCGGCAATTTCTGCTTGCAATTCATCTATAGTTTTCATTTTACCGGACCTCCAAATCTCAAATATTTATGTAAAGATTATACTATAAAATCTATAGTAAATCCATTAAAATCAACACTTTTTGAAGACTTCACTACGCTTTATTTTTTATTTTATTCCCGGTGCCATGATTATATTTTTCAAGTCGTCTATTAATAAATCCATAGTGATTTCTGTATCACTTTGTGACGGCCAAACCACATGTCCTTTTTCAATTCTTTTAAAATGAATCCAAAATCCATTATCTTCCCATACAAGAAGCTTTATCCTATCCCTCGCATTGTTACAAAAAGCAAATATTACATTATCTCTTGGATCAAGGTTGAAATTACTATAAACAATTTCAGCTAATCCGTTTATATTTTTCCTCATATCAGTAGCACCACAAGAAAGAATTACACGATAGTTGCCATAGTTAAACATTTATTTCATTCACCACCTTGATCACCTTTGCAAGTAGTTCAAGATCGGTATATCTATCCACTACAATGTTGACAGCACCTATCTCCATCTTTAGGGTCTTACCGGCTTGTGTTGTCTTGATTTCAATAAATTTAACATCCTTAGAGTGCTTTGATTTCTTATCATGTTTACTCACCCATCTTGTGACTGTTGAAATAGGTAATCCATTCTTCCTAGCCCAGCTTGTGATACTTAATCCACTATTTTTAAACTCCTCAATCAATTGCTCTTTTTCTTCATTAGGATATTTAGCCATAGGCACCTCCACATATTTAGTATAAGCTCATTTTATAGTGGAAGTGTATTTATTGGGAGGCGTACTTGAATTGACGCTTACGAATAATAAAGATATCTCCTCAATATTACTATCTTCAATCATATTCCACCTGTCCTTAAAGTCCTGATTACTGTCTACAGATATTAAATTCACCTTAGTTCCCCAGTAATTTGATATCCTACTTGCCTCATCTTTAGCTTGCTTCGCAAAATTTGTTTCATCATAAAAAACATAACTGTCAAGTCCTGTTAGATCATAAAACTTTAAAGGATTAGCCAAACAATATGCATAGATATTGGTAGCCTGAGGATAATGAATCTCTCCCTTTATCCAGTCCTCCCCGGCAAACCTGCCAACTCCTGCCACATACTCTCTTGCCTGTGCAAAGTATGTATCAGCTATATTATCATATCTGTATCCTGTATAGCCGAATGGCTGCACATGTCCCTGTGTGCAATAGGTGTCTTCTCCAAACTCATCATATCCGTATATAGTTTGACTTTCTCCTCCCTGCTCAAGAAGGCGAATTGTACTTCCAAGCTCATCCTGTAAATATGCATACTCTTTTTCTCCCTCTTCCATATATGCAACATTAAAGTCCCATACATAGCTTTGTATTGCCTGGCTGCCTCTTTTTATGGTTTTATTTTGCAAAAGATTGTGATATGCCCTTGTTCTGTCAAGTACATATTCTTCACTGTATATCGATTCTTTTTGTGATAAGTCAAGTTTGAATATATCTATAGATTTACTCTCTCCATAACCTCCTCTTTCAAATTCATACTCTTTTATTCCTATCCTGTTTCCTAGCCCGTCATAGCTGTAGCTTCTTGCTTTTCCCAAATTTGAGTAACTTAAGCCAAGCCTACCTGTGATATCGTATTCTTAGGCTCTTACTCTCTTTCCTCTATCTGTTATGCCGATAAGATTTCCTCTTTTATCATATTCGTATGTCTTATTTCCCTGTAATCCTCCCTCTTTTATAAGTCTGTCCAGTGCATCATAAGTATATCTTATCTCTAAATCATTAGACCTTTTTAGTGATTCCCTGCTTCCATAGGCATCATATGTATACTTGCTTACAAGTCTGTCTCCTCTTTTTACTTCTAAGGGTATATATCAATACAGTCAAAAACTTTCCTTGGTTATCATAAGAAAGTACTACTTTTACTTTGTCCTTTCTTTCCATACACACAAGTCTTCATTCTTTGTTAAAAAGACAGAAAAATTTCCCTATGCTTTTTTTGAGTAGTTTTCTTTCATCATACATTTACCAAGGTATTCCTGCTTCAAAATCATATTTATTAAGAAACCCAGCTGGGTAAAGCCATCCCGGCAAAATAACTGTTTCTCGTTTTATAGGATATATAGGGTACCAATCTATTAATTTATATGCTTCAAAATATTCACCGCCCTCCTCCCAGTATTTACCTCCTTCTATTTTTTTTACAATACACAAATAAGTATTATCATATTCTGAAAGTGGCATTTCTCTTATTGGATTATCATCTTTCTCAAGCCAAATATCATGGATGTTTTCTTTATCATAAAAACTATTACTATCTCCTACAATTTTCCAACTTGCACCTGTTGCATAAAATGTTCTTTTAATTAATATAGCATTTTCATACTCGTAAAAATCTGCTTCCATTTTTGCATATTTAACAGGTATCCAAACAGGAACAAGATAAATTATTATAATTACAATTACCTGAATCCGTGAAGCTCCTAATTTATTAATCCAACATTTACTTATCAATACTGGCATTTCTCATACTTTTGCAGATATATTTTTTTCACCTATCAGGTGTAGAAAAATCATGATACAATACTCTTGTAAATAATCTGATTTAGGAGCGAAATATTATGAAAAACAATCGTCGAATGACTCTTGCCAATAACAACATTGTTTTCGAATATACCAACGAGCGTATCATCCCTGCCGGTGGGTTAGCGGTTGTCGGTGCAATTCTTGGAAAGAGTGATTTTACCAAAAGGCTCAACCGCATGGATGTTACAGAAAATCGTTCTCAGCATCAGATTAAGAATGGTGATATCATCCTTACATACATAGGAATGCTTTGTATGGGAAAACCTTATTTTGAGGCAGTCCATGAGATGGATGACGACAAAGCTTTTTATCAGGCTGCATTGGGAATCACCCGAAGTATTCCTTCAGAGGAAACGCTTCGTCAGCGTATGGATGACATTGGCGATAGTCTGCGTAGCCTGATTCTTGATGAAAATATCCGGATGCTCCTTGCTAACAAAATTCGACCCGGTGTCCTTTCCAATGGTTTCGTACCGGTAGATATTGATGTAACACCGATGGATAATTCAAAATCCCGCAAAGAAGGTGTTTCTCGTACCTATAAAGGATATGATGGTTATGCTCCCATGATGGCCTACATTGGCACTGAAGGTTACGCAATCAATTTCGAACTCCGTGAAGGAAAACAGCATTGTCAAAATGGTACCGTAGCATTCCTTCAAGAGACAATCAAACTCTGTAAAAAACTGACTGATAAGCCTCTTCTCATTCGTCTGGATTCGGGAAATGATTCAATTGATAACGTTGCTGTTCTCATTCAGGAAGGCTGTTATTTTATCATTAAACGAAATCTTCGCCGTGAAAGTAAAGAAGAATGGTTTAACATGGCAAAGCAGTATTGCAAAAACGTCACCACTCCTAGGGAAGGAAAAACTATCTATATCGGAAGTGATTGGAAAACTGTCACAAGTAAACAGTTCAAACAGGAATTCACTCTTAGAGCCGGCTATGAAATCACAGAGCGAACCATTAATAAATACGGACAATTTATGTTTCCGGTCGATATTGAAGTAGAAACATGGTGGACAAATCTTGGAGAAACAGACCGGGAAATCATACGCCTTTATCATGCTCATGGAGAATGCGAACAGTACCATAGTGAAATTAAGACCGATATGGATATAGAGCGCCTTCCATCCGGCAAATTTGATACCAATGCACTTGTTTTAGAGTTAACCATCATTGCTTACAACATTTTGCGAATGATTGGCCAAGGAACAATTGGAGGTCGCGCTCCGCGCCAAAAACGTGATGTAAAAAGACGTCGGATGCGTACAGTAATCAGCAATTTGATCATGATGGCAAGTCATATCACAACACACGCACGACAATTAATCATGGGATTGGGAAAAAGTAATATATGGAGACATATATTCGCTGATTACTGTGAAAACAATATCCTTGCAACTGCATAAAACGTCATTAGCAACCGAAAGGCTTTATTTGCTGACCCATTTTTTAGGAACAGGCTCATTTCATGCTTAAAAATCAATATATTATTTTATTAAATTAACAAAATCAGTCGTCTTCAACATAGGTCGGAGTCTATCGCAGATTTGGCATTTGAACAAAACTGAACTTCACGGATTCAGGAATTACTAATAAAAATAGTAAAATAAAACTTCTAAGCACTCTTATTAATCCTTTTTTTAATAAATTTCCTTCCATTGATATAATATTCCTTTTTTATTTATTCGGAGCAATTTGTCATAAATAAAACCCTCTCAGCACTATCACTTCCCTCTGGAAATTTGGTATTCCCTCCAAAAATATCTACACCTAATCCTCGTGATATTTTTTTTAGTAAACTATTATCCGATACATTTCGGTATAAAGTTTTACCATTAAAAGTATAAGTTAATCCACCTACTCTGTTAACCCAAATTTGAGCAAAACTATCTTTTCCTGCTGTTCCGGTGTTACAAGAATAAAAATTAGTTTTAGGTATATTAAAAGCTCCGCTATTAATTCCAGCTATATCATTTATTGTTAAATTTAGTGATTTGTTGTAATTTTCATCCTCATAATTATACCCTAAAGATACGATTCCTCCGTCTCTTACAAATCCATGAGAAAATACACTAACTTCAGTAATCAAATCTTCATTTCTTGTATATTTTGTGTCATTAGCTCTTATAGCATTGCTTGGATCAGCAATTCTCGGCAGTTCTTTTGGGGTAGTCTTATTATTAAGATAATTTATTAAATCCGATTTGTTGTTAATAAAATATAAATTTACATTTTCTGAGCTTGCTACTCTTTGAATTGCATTTATATCCCCATTTGTCCAACCGGCATTTGATACAAGCCATGTTATATCATTCGCACCTTCCTTTTTCCATTCATTTATCTGAGCGATTGCAGGATCAATAAATTCATAGTAATATTTACCCTTTTTTTGTTTCTCGACACTATATACTCCGCCTGATACCAAAAGCCTTTCTTTTCCATCCAAATCAATATATATCAAAGAATTATTTCCACAATAGTTGTATGAATTCAAGCTAAACGGCTGCTCTATATTTCCTTTTATCCAGTCCTCTCCTGCAAACCTGCCGACTCCTGCCACATACTCTCTTGCCTGTGCAAAGTGAGTACCTGCTACATTATCATATCTATAGCCTGTATACCCGAATGGCTGTATCTGTTCCTGTGTGCAATAGATGTCTTCTCCAAACTCATCATAACCGTATATAGCTTGACTTTCTCCCCCCTGCTCAAGAAGGCGAATTGTACTTCCAAGCTCATCCTGTAGATATGTAAACTCTTTTTCTCCTTCTTCCATATATGCAACATTAAAGTCCCAAACATAGCTTTGTATTGCCTGACTGCCTATTTTTTCGGTTCTTCTTTGTAAAAGATTGTGATATGCCCTTGTTCTGTCAAGGATATAGTTCTCTTCATATGACGGTGTCAGCTCTGACAAGTTTTCTTCCAAGATAGTCTTAATCCCATCTTCTCCATAGCCTATCTTCCTTTCATACTCTTTTATTCCCATCCTGTTTCCAAGCCCGTCATAGCTGTATATTCATTATGCCTATTTATTTATAACTATATAAATATCCGGCAAATTTCTGTTATCTTTCATATTTCCACTTCCGTGTTCACCAATAAATACTATTTTTAATTCACTGATCTTCTGTTTTCTATTAATAAAAAATATTTTTTTATCAGTTACTTTCATGTCTCTAGTTTTTTCATCTATCTCCCATTCATAGCCTTTCATTCTTTCATTCGTTATCAAACCATTTACTTTATCTTTATATGATTCCGCAAATATACTAAATGATAAATTATTATCTGTTATATTTTCTAATGTTATAGTGCAATACATATATACTTTACCATTATATATTTTAAAATCATGAAAATAACTATGCTCCTTATCTATAATAATAGCTTCTTTATTTTTTTTACTGAGTAACCCCAATAAAATTACACATAAAATAAATATTACTATCATAATATAATATTTTAATCTGACAACCATCCGCAGCTACCTCCCTGTTTATCAATAACTGTTTTATCATCCCATGAAATTTTCACTAGAAATGGTTTTGTATTACCCATTGTTATAATATTTGCCACTTTAGCTTTCCATTTATCAGAACTATACATAAAATTAGGATCCATTCTATCGTTCCATATATAATGTAAGTCATACTCTACCCTTGATTCATCTATTTTTGAAATCTTTCCTTCTATGACAAATCCACCCGCTTCTACTTCCGGTCCATAAAAATAATTATATCCTATAATTGCCTCTCCATTTGCAACAAAAATATCAGGCTAATAGTAAGCTTGATTAAGTTCAATACTTTGTCCTGCTTTTAAAGGTTCACCCAATGGATATACAATATTTTTCACTCTTTCCTTTAACTCATTATCTGCTTTTAGATATTCTGACCAACTACCATTTTCTTGAATCATGCTAACCCCATTTCCATATAGATAATGAAATAATATACTCATACCTTGAGGATCACTTTTAAAATTCATTTCTCTATTAATTTCTCCAACTCTATTACCTACACGTGAAGTTGTCTGAATAAACCTTGAACTCACATTACTATCCTACTGATCTCCATTAAATGTTGCATTAGATGGGTTTGCTAATGTTGCTACTTTGGCTGTTTTACCATCTATATCCACAAACCCCATAGGATTTCCATAACAGTATCCATAACTATTCAAAGTATACGGATATGCCATACTTCCCTTTATCCAATCCTCCCCTGCAAATCTTCCAACTCCCGACACATACTCTCTTGCCTGTGCAAAGTATGTGTCAGCTACATTATCATATCTGTAACCGGTATACCCGAATGGCTGCAAATGTCCCTGTGTGCCATAGGTATCCTCTTCATATTCTTTAAAGCCTATCCTGTTTCCAAGTCCGTCATAGCTGTAGCTTCTTGCTTTTCCTGATTTTGAGTAAATTAAGCCAAGCCTACCTGTGATATCATATTTTTAGGCTCTTACTCTCTTCCTCTATCTGTTATGCCGATAAGATTTCTTCTTTTATCGCATCCGCATACCCAATTTCCCAAAATACCATAGGCATACTTCTCAAGCTTTACACCTTCCTTTAAATTGCAAAGTCCGATTAATAGTACTCTTTTATTATATCAATAGATATTACATACCTCATTGAAATGTACTATCTATACTACATTATCCTTAGGTTTATCTACTCTTACCACTTATAAAATCTTTTATTCTTTTTTTTAGAATTATTATACCAAGAATAACAATTCCGGATAAATATATTCGTATATATAAATCAATTAATATTTTATATAAAAACACTATATTTAAGAGGTATGCTATCCACACTAATATAAATGCTACACTTTCTATAATTAATATTATATATATTAGCCAATATACTTTTTCATTCCTTGGCCACAAAAAAAATAATATGCTTGTATACTTATTAAGCTTTATTTTTTTCTTATATTTTTCTATATCAGTTTTATCTGTTCCCCAACATACACCATAAAGCAGTATATATCCTAAAACCGTCACTATTGCTGTAATACTGAAATTTGACATAAAATCTCCTATTCTGCAAAGCATTTTCCAACTTTGGTCGATCTATTTATATATCTTTCAAATTTCTCCCTCAGTTCTTCATCAGACATATTATTGTTTTGTTTTTTATAAACTTTATCTTTAGTAAATTTCAGTAATATATCTGCTAATGTAGATTTAACTGTTGCTAAGCCATTTGTTTTTAAGCTTGCTAATATCATCTTCTGTACAAAATCTGTATACTGCCACTTGCCTACATCAACCATATTCTCTCCCGGTGCATCACCCATATATGCTCCTCCTTGCACAGCCTTTGCCAAAGCAATATTATATAATCCGTTATCAATTATTTTACTAATTTCTTTCAATTCTTGTACTTCTTTTTGCATTGTTCCACCGGCTGCCGCAGAAATACCCCAAACAACACTTGAGATTGCTCCATCAACGAAATGCTCCTGCAAGCTTTTACTTTTAAATTCACCATTAGCAGCAACCTTTGTAGCATAATTACCTCCTCCGACAAGCATTCCTCCGGCTACTAAATATCCTATTCCTACACCTGTACCTGCTATCGCACCCACTGCAAGTCCTGATGTAGTGTCTACAATTACATTATTCCAATTAATATCCTTTTGGTTACCCTTTTCTATTTCCATTACTTCTGAAAAGAGTCCACCGGCAAATCCAAACACTGCTCCTATACCTGCACCAATAAGTATAGTCGGTACTTTTCCATCCAAATCAACAAACTTCTCCGGATTCCCAAAACAATACCCATACTGATTCAGGCTAAATGGCTGCTCTATACTTCCCTTTATCCAATCCTCTCCTGCAAATCTGCCTACTCCCGGCACGTACTCTCTCGCCTGTGCAAAGTAGGTATCAGCTACATTATCATATCTATAGCCCGTATAACCGAATGGCTGCATTTTCCCTTGTGTATTATAGGTATCTTCTCCAAATTCATCATAACCATATACAGCTTGACTTTCTCCTCCCTGCTCTAGAAGACGAATTGTACTTCCCAGCTCATCCTGTAGATAGGTAAACTCTTTTTCACCTTCTTCCATATATGCAACATTAAAGTCCCATATGTAGCTTTGTATTGCCTGACTACCTCTTTTTATGGTTTTATTTTGCAAAAGGTTGTGATATGCCTTTGTTCTGTCAAGTATATAGCTTTCTTCATATGACGGTGTCAATTCTGACAAGTTTTCTTCCAGGATGCTCTTAAGCCCGTCTTCTCCATAGCCTATCTGTTTTTCATATTCTTTAAAACCTATCCTGTTTCCTAAACCGTCATAGCTGTAGCTTCTTGCTTTTCCTGATTTCGAGTAACTCAAACCAAGCCTACCTGTGATGTCGTATTCGTAGGCTCTTACTCTCTTCCCTCTCTCTGTTATTCCGATAAGATTTCCACTTTTATCGTATTCGTATGTCTTATTTCCCTGTAATCCTCCCTCTTTTATAAGTCTATCCAAGGCATCATAAGTATATCTTATCTCTAAATCATTACCACTTTTTAGTGATTCCCTGTTTCCATAGGCATCATAGGTATACTTACTTACAAGTCTGTCTCCTCTTTTTACTTCTATAAGTCTGCTTAGGGCATCATAACTGTAATAAAAGGTGGATGAATCATCCCATAGTTTATGTATTATCTTTTCTTTATTATCATTTTCCTTTATTCCCTTCGAGTTTACATCCCTATGTCTTACGATCTTTGTTTTATTCCCTAAAAGATCATAATCATAGGTATACTCTTCAACCTTTCGATTTTCTTTTAAATGTCTTAGGCTGCTTAAAAGTCCTCTTTCATTATATTTATAGATACTGCTTACTTCATCAGACATATCTTTTCTGATAAGTCTTCCCTCTTTATCATAAGTATAATCAACTCTTTTATTTCCTGAGGTAAGACTTGTCAGCCTTAAATATTCATCATATTCATATGATACACTTTTTCCGTCCGGATATACCGTCTTTAATCTTTCTCCGTACTTTCCATATCTGTAACTGACTTCATCACCGGTATAGTCCACTACCTTTGTAGCTCTGCCAAACTTATCACTCTCTATATTTATAGTACCAAGTGCATCCTTTACCTGACTTAACTGTCTTAAGCTGTTGTAGGTGTACTCCACACTTTTCCCGTCATTATATATAATACTTTTGATATCTCCGGCTTCCGTGTAGGAATAGGCTGTATTATAACCTTATCTGTCTTTCTTTCCTGTCACTCTTCCTAAAAGATCATATGAAAATATTTCTTCATATCCAAGTGCATTTGTAACAGACACTATATTTCCCATAAGATCTCTTTTGTATCTTGTAACCCTTGGAATGTTTTCTGCATCTATATGTTCTTTTAGAGAAGTATTTACTGATTCAACACCTGATATAAGTTCTTTATCACCTTCATGTCTATATACGGTAATAAGCCTTCCTACCTTATCATAACTGTATTCAGTTCTGTTTCCCATAGCATCCAAAACTGATGTAAGCTTCCCTCCAAGGGAATAACTGTATTTTGTCACATGTCCCATGGTATCCGTTTCTTTTATTACATTTCCCATGGCATCATATTCAAAACTTTGTTTTTGGGAAAAGTTATTCTTTACCTCTATAAGTCTGTTCAGCTTGTCATAGGTAAATAAAACATAATCTCCCTTTTCATTCTCCCTTTTTACTACATTCAAATTTTTATCATATGTAAATATTTCATATCTTTTATCAGGATATGTTTTTCTTTGTAGAAGACCACCTTTATAGTAATCGTAAAGAGTTTCAAATTCCCCCGACTTTATCTTTTTTATTTTTCCAAGTTCATTGTATTCATATTCTCTTGTAAAACCGTACACATCTGTTTCAAATATTATCCTTCCCAAAATATCATACTTTATTTTATGTGTTCCAAGATTATTTGTTATATTCAGGCTATGTTTTCCATACTCATACTCTGTTTCCTCTCCGGATTTGTCTCTGTAGGATATAAGTCTGTTTCTTTCATCATATGAGTACTCTTCCATGTTTCCCAAAGGATCAATTATCTTTATCAGATTTCCGTTTGCATCATAGTGATACTTATACACACCCTTATTTTGTAAAGTCTTTTTTTCTACCAGATTTATTGCATTATAAGTATACTCTACCTCTCCTCCATCAGGATATACTTCCTTTATAAGATTTTGGCAAAGATCATACTCCATCCTATAAGTCTCACCGTCAGGCAGGGTAAAATCATTTATATTATTTAACTCATTATAGTTTATCTTTGTTATACCGCCTCTAAAGTCTTCAAATAAAGACAGCTTCCCATTCTCTGTATAGTTATATCTACATGTGTTTCCTAAAGCATCCTTTACAGCGGTCAATAAGTCTCTCTCATCATAGGAAAACCCTGTTTTATTACCTTCTCCGTCAATGCTTGCAATCACACGATTAAGGTTATCATACTCATAAGTGGTTACTTTACCGTTTTCTTCTTCGATACCGGATATATTCCCTCTGTTATCATAGTAAGCTTTTCTTTTGGAATTGTCAGGCAAAGTTATTATGAGGCTTTCTGTGTTGCCCGCTTTGCTGTAATCAAGCTTTGTACTTTCTCCTAAAGCATTTTTACTTTCTATGATTCTTCCTTTATCATCATAAAAATACTTTTCAATCTCTTCACCGTTTATATAATGGACTGCTACATTCCCATCACTGTCATAATCTACACTTTCACTTTGATTATCAGGGAAAATAACCTTTGTAAGTTTTCCTTCCTTATCATACTCATAGGATGTTATATTTCCCTTTTTATCCTTATATGAGGTCAACAGATTTCTTGTATCATAAGTAAAGCTTTCCGACTCACCGGCGTACTCACTTTCTATATTTCTGAAATTCTCATCATGTACATGTACCTCTGCATTTCCATTCTGATTTATGACAAAGGTTTTACTTTCATCACTTTTATACTCATATCTTATTATTCCTCCATCGGCAAATTTTTGTATCTTTACCCTGTTTTCACCGTCATAAAGGTTTTCAAGTACATAGATTCCCCTTGGATTTTTTATCTTTTCCAAAAGTTCATCTTTATAGTAATAGCTGTATGTAAGTTTTCCCTCAATATATACTCTTCCAAGCTGATTTCCTTCATAACTGTACTCTACTTTTCTTCCGGTATGATCTTTTATCTCACTTAATTTCCCGAAGTCATTGTAGTAAAGGGATATTTTACTTCCACTTTTTTCAGATACTTCCAGCAGTCTGTCTTTTGAATCATAAGAAAGACAAACTGCCTCACCATCCTTTCTTTCTATACGCAAAAGCTTCCCGGCTTTATCAAAAAGGTATATAAGTCCACTCTCAGCATTGTAAATAAATCCTGTTTGCGTTTTCTTTAAACGATTGAAATCATCAAAAACAGAATATATTCTTCCTTCTTCGTCCACAAAGTATGCTTCATCCTGTCCGTCGGATAAATGTAATATATATCCGTTTTCTTCACGACTTACAGATATTTCATAGCTGTGTCTCCAACCTTTTCCAAGTACTCCGGTTCGTTTTTCACTGCTGTTATAAGACCTTATAAAACCTATAGGAAGTTTTGAGCGGAGCATAATATCTTCTTTACTATATGTAAAGTTTCCGGTATTTGCATTTACCGGATCTCCCGTCATGGCACATAATGCACCTCTTGCTCCCTTTAAAAAATCTTCCATACTGTTGTTTTTCATAAGATCTTTTAAAAGTTCATTCCATGAGGCAAAGGCAGGACCGTTCTTTTCAAGCATCTTTGAAATGATTTTATAGATTTCTTCCTTTAGTTGTGCATCACTAAGTTCTAATGCTGCCGGTAGGGCATTATTTCTTACACGATTTAACGCACCTGTATAAACCGCACTGTAACTTCCATCCTGATTTTTGATTATCTTTACTCCTGCACAGGCTGCCAAACTTCCCATGAGTTTCAGCATAAGCTTATCCTTCTCACTTGGCACTCCTGCCATGACAGGCATTGCACCAAGCATCATTGGAAGCAGTCTTTCAAAGTCCTTTGACATATCCTTATAAGGCTCTTTTAAGTCTTCATATGTCTTTGATTTTTTCCCCTTAAGCAATACTTTATCAGCTGATATATTTACATCACTTTTTAACTTTATGGAACTTCCCTTTACTTTCTTCATTAGACACTACCTCCTCCTATGTATGCTCCCTTTTTAGTGCTTTACTTAGTACATATTTAGATTTACCTGCTTTAGTTCTCCCATATATTCACCAAAGAGAAATATTAACTCTTTAGATGTATCTTTAAAAATATCAGTATCAATTACCGACTCTAAAGCTTTTTTCCAAAAAATTGCAATAATATCTTTATATCCCTTTAAAACAAACCTTATTCCTTCTTCTATCTCCGGCTCACTTAATAAAAGTTTTCCTATCCCTTTCATCATTTCTTCACGAATTTTATAGGAATCTTTTTTCATAAAATCCGGAATCCAATATCCGATACCTAAAGGTTTATCTATATACAAGCCCTCATCTGAGGCATATATCATGCATTTATAACTTTTTGTATAAAGGCTTGTGTTAAGAAAAAATAATGTAAGATACTTAAGCTTATATACCTGCTTTTCCTCTATCACATTTGACAGTATGTTTTTTATTTCTTCAGATAAATCCTGTATATTATAATCTTCATACTCCCGAATTTTTTCGCTGATCCATCTGTATCTGAAACTTTTAAAATATTCCTTTTTTTGCTTTTCCTTATTCATTTATCTACTTTCTTACCGGTATTATATTTTGAAGTATGTCATTCACAGCTTTTTTCCATGTCCATGATAGTGGCTCCCTGCAATTAAACATAACCTGTACTGTTTCTCTACCTATCTTCCCCAGACCTGTTTTATGATATATTCTCTCATCTATTCCTGGTATAATAAAATCAAAACAGTACATTTTTACACAGCCTTCATTCGCCAATTCATCATATTCTAAAAACTTTATCCCGGTATGTGCTTTTGAAAGCAGACTTTTAAAATCAGTTACCAAAGTTTTTACTTCTGTATCTTCACTGACTTTAAGAAGGCTAATGCTTAGATTTACATCTCCGGCAAGGTTTGTTTTTATTATCTCAGGTCTAAAATTGGTAGGATATTTTATTTCTTTTATTTCATCCGGCATATCTATAAAAGATAAAGGGGTGTATATGGATATGGCATCATTAAAGTATGAAGCTTTTATAAAAATCTCAAGCTTACCATCTATAAAATAGCCTTCTTTTAGAGACATATCTTCATTCCCACAGTGTTCTAATTTAAGTGGAATAATCTTTTCGTCGATATAGTTGCTCATAGTAGCCCTCTCAATAAATTCAACTTAATAATACTCTATAATAACCCCGGACTCATATTTAATGTCCAAAGTAAAATTTTCCGGTAACTTGATTTTATTTAATTTTACACATTCATCAAAAAGATAACCTTCTGCATCTATATACTGTAGAGACTTTGGGAATTTTACTTCCTCTAAATCCATTGCTCCCATAAAAACTTCACCACCTAAATATATTAAACCCTCCGGTAATTCTACATTTTTTAGACCTGTATAGCAAAATGCCAGTTCTCCTATTTTTTTTATGTTTTCAGGAAATTCTATGTACTGCAAATTACTGCATCCTGCAAAAGCAGCTATTCCAATATTTTCCAGTTTTTTATTTAAATGTACTGTTCTTAAGTTTTCACAACTTTCAAAACAAAATAGTGGGATTTCTACTAAATTTTCCGACAGCTCCACTTCTGTTAGATTTTTACATCCCGAAAATGCAGCTGAATTAATTTTAACTACACTGTTAGATATAATAATTTTTTGTAGTTCAGAACAATTTTTAAAAGCACTCTCTCCAATTTCCATTACCCCATCAGGAATTTTAATTTCCTTCTTTGGCATTATATATGCTGAAATACCCATTTTGTATTTAATTAAAACATTATTTTTAATTAGGAATTTAGATTGAAAATTTAAAATTATATAGCATAAGATACCACATATAAACAAAGTAATTAAAACATTATTATACTTTTTACTATTATATACCATTGCAATCTCCTATTTTGGCCTAATTAATACCTTCTATATCGTCAGATATTCTTTTTATTTCATTATTAATTACATCATTTACACTTGTACTTGTATCGAACTCATATAATAACTTAAAGCTTCCTTTTTCATACTTTGCTCCCTCTAATTTCCTGCCTATACATAGTTCAGAACTTCCTGAAAAAATATAGTGATAATAATTATTCACTATTACTGGTCTATCCAGTTCATAAATCCAGTCCCCAGGATATCTGTTACTCCTCACTTCAATTATTATATAGTCGTTATTTGAACTTACTTTTTTAAGGTTGTCTCTGAATTTTTTTAGGTTAGCATCATATATATTATCAAATCCTAATAATAAGGCTGAAAGAGCTACTCCTGCATTTGTACTATCAATACCTACTTTGATGGCAGTAACATTTAGGATATTACTTACCCACCTTGGCATTGACCTTGAATCTATAATATTATTAATTAGCTTTTCTAATAGCGCAGCGTACCATGAGTTAAGATAGTATATACTTCTTGTAACACCATGATGATTCTCTTTTACCATTTTTTCATAATTCGTAGTGTATATGTCTTCATGCTCTTTATTAATAACCCAAACCCCTGATACTTCCTTTCTTTCACCATTTTTAGTTTTCACCTTTTTTAATATATGTTGGTCCAAATTCCCCTTGAGTACATAATCAAACCGGTACATGTTGGGAGCATCTATCTCAATATAATATTCTATTCCACTATTTAAAATTATTTCAGCATAGATACATATCTCACCACTTTCCTTCACTTTTTCAATTAGTTTGTATGCACCTATATATTTAATAGATCCCAACATATTTTTCCAATAGATAAAAATTGAACCCAGATCTTTGATTGAATTACGAATATTATAGTCTATATATATACAAAAATTATAAATTCCTGAATTCTTAACCTTTACATGACCTATAAAGTCTTTTTTGTCACTTTTGCGACTCCAATTTTTCTTTTCATCTTCAACTATTTCTACAGCATATTTTATTTTCACATTATCATAGCTTGGTGAAGTTTGCCCTGATGTCTTAAATGAAACCAAACCACCCTTATTACATGTGGCTAAAGAGTCCTCCGTAACCGCATCACTTTCCTCACCAACTGCGGTATCAAATATTTTCATATTTGAATTATCGGTAGCCCACCACTTTCCAAGTTTAGGGTCACATTCACAAGGTTTACTCCTGTTTTTATTGCACATTCCAAAGCCTTTTATATTGTCATTAGTACTGTCATTTTCTGTAATTAAAGGCCTTCCATCTAAGTGTGCACTCCATGATCATCTTTCAAGTTTAATACACATGTTTTGCTTCCATAGCTGCAGGAAACCTCTGCACCTCTTACCACATATTCATATCCTCCATATCCCTTCATTTCCTGATGCTCATACATTTTCTGTATACCGTCTGCCACTTTGCACCCCTTTCTTCGGATTTGTACTCCATTACTGCTACAAAATTTTACTCGCTTATATACACTATCTCTTCTTTACTGCTTAGTCTTATATTTCTTGCCTTTATTGTCAGTTTATCTGCTGCACTTATGTTCACATCTCCACTGCCTGTAAGCTTAAATCTTCTGTCATTCATGGTAAGTATATCATCTGCAATGAAGCTTATTCCTTCCTTTGAGAAAGTAAGACTTTTCTTTCCCACTTCCAATTGCTTTTTATTTTCATCACTACCTTTACTGCCGAAGGTTCGTACTACATACATATCTCCTGTTCCCATACCTGATATATAAAGTTGTGCTCTCTCTCCTACATCAGGTACCGCATATAATACATTTCCGGTCTCAGGATACCAATCAAATCCATAATCCGGCTCTTTTTTATCTATATCAAGTCTTAAGTATACTTTTCCATCCTTATATTTCTTAATTTCCCCCATAAGGCTCAAACCTATTATATTTTCATTTCCAAGCGGATATATCATATCGTCTATATATGACCTTTCAACTCCTTGAAAATTAAATATCAGTTCACCCTTTGTAAACTCCACCTCTTTTTTATATAAAGTTAAAATCTTATTATCTAACGCTATGTTATCACCTATATCATAAGAGTTGTATGTCCTTAGCCTATACTCTATCTGACTTGTATTCTCCTTTTTCTTGATCAGATCTCTGCTCTCACTTATAATACCTCCCGGCTCAATCATATTCCCGGTATGTATTCCCATATGAATATGTGGCTTATCATATTCCATACTTGGATAGATAAATGTTTTTATGTAGGATGCCATCCTAACTGCAAAGGCCCAGGCGCTCTCCTTATAGCAAAGCACGGGACCTTTAATTTCCTTATCCTTTATATTGTAGTTACTGATGTCTCCTGAGTATCTTCTAACCACTTCATGGGCAAGGTCACCATAAGTTTTTTCTATATTTTGAAACAATTCTGTATGCTCTTTATTGTCCAATTTTTTACTGTATGAATATGCCTTAAGTTCAAAATAATGTACATCTGCTGAAGAATAAATGCTTATTTTTTCTACAAATCCTCTAAATACAGTATTTCCTTTGTATTTTATATGAATATCCATATCCTTTTTGTCTGTAAGAATTGTTTCTCCGGGTTTTCCCTCCAACACCCCGTTAATATTACAGCAGGTATGCATGTTTGGAACAGTTTTTATAACAAAATTTTCAACCAGATAAATAGGTAATGCTATTTCTATTTCTAAATTTTCTATAATCAGCATAAAAATCCCTTTCTGCTCACACCAAAAACACATTTTTCAACTTATATGAATACCTTCACCACTCACAGTTATTCCGTCTTTTAATATTATTTGTGTATCATCTTGTAAAAGCATAATCCTTTTACCTGCCACCATGGATATATTTGAATCCTCACTGCTTATCTCAACAGTGTCCTTTGCTTTTATCAAAATACTTCCACTGCTTACTATCTTGACTCCTGTACTGTCATTTAGTTCAATATAATCTCCCGTATCGCTTTTTATGACTATACCTTCCGGTGTCAGTCTTATTTCTTTTCCGTACTTATTTCGCCAAATCTTATTTTCAGGATCGGTTCTTATTCCGTCGCCCTCATTTTCATGTACTGCACTGCAAACATAGGCATTTTCTTCATTTTCTGTGGGAAAATACAGTCTTACACTGTCTCCCTCTTCCGGCATACAATACCACCCTGCTCCGTCACTTGAAGAGTATACAGTGGAAAAATCAAACCATCTTCCTATTTTTTCATCCTTATTTTCTATATCCTCTATTGCTATCTTAACCTTTTCTTTTTCTACATTTGTAACTTTAGCGTAAAGTGATGCTCCTATTACTTTCAAATCATACTTGCTTTCTTTTTTTACTATATAACCTATATCCTGTGTTAAATAATATGTATGGTAAAGTTCACTTCCCTCTGTTTTAGATACAATTTTTACTATACGGTAGTCCCTTCTGTTAAAGCTTACTCTGTCCCCTAAACTATGGATTTCTCTTGATTTGACTTCATACACTGTATACTCTTTATTTACAACAATACGCACATCCTGTGAAGTTAAAACTTTTGTCTCTCTTTTTGGCATACCGAAAAAATACTTGACCCCTTTACTCTGATAATCCGGCATTACCACTGTCTGCTTTAAAACTGCAATCCTTTTTATAAAGTTCCAATCATTCTCTCTATATTGAACTAAAAAATCAGAAACTTTACCTTTTCCTTCTTCTCCAATTATATAATATGACTCTTCATAGCCTTCTTTTAAGGTATTAAGTATATCGGTATATTCTCCACTATGTTTAGAAAATCCTCTTGTATGTACTTTTTCTTCCATTAAGGAACTTCCCGTAACCAACTCCATTTCAACAAGGAAACTTCCACTTTCTCTAAAGAAGCATATTTTTTCTAATAATCCATAAAATATCGTGCTCTCTTTATCTGTTTCATCAATAGCATTAACCCTTATCCACCTTGTATTTTGGGCAGTATTAATATATTCTTCTTCTCTTCTTTCTTCTATTATGGCTCTTATTATAGCTCTGCCATGCTTGCCTACTTCATGCTTTGCTTCATAGCTTATTACTGCAAGTACATCAAAAATATCAAGCTTTATAAGGTTTTCTCTCATACACTCTCCTCCGCTTCAGCAAACTCTATTCCCTTAACGCCTCTTCTTATTAGGCTTTCTGCAAAATCAAGATTTACAATAAATCTTATATTTTCATTCTCTTCTCTGACTACTCTAAAGAAATTATTAAAATCAGTATTTAACAAGTTTTGTGTATAAAGTAAATAGTAGTTTTTCATTTCCCCACTATCTTTATCTATCAAAATAACCCTTTTTGTAAAATTTTCTATATCAAAAAGGAGCAATACCTCTCTAAACCTTTCTGAAATAAGAGGGTATACATTCATCATCAAATCAGGGAATATAAAATCCTTTGTTTTTTCTATTTCAAGAACAAACTCTCTTGGCATTTCATAAAATCTTTCATTAAGAGCATCTATATTCCTTGGAATATCCTTTGAAGTATATATTCGTATTCCCCTTGTATTTTCAAAATTTTCTTTTATATAAAAATATGGCAAGTTCCCTTTCATAGTTTCTCCATAATTACCCTTTTTTATATTTATTGTTCCATGTTCTCTACCACTGATGATACTCTTTTGCAAAGTCAAAGTAGAAAAACTTACTTTTACCAATCTCCAAGATGTCTCCTTCTTTTAAATCTTTTGATGTATATGTTGCCGCTTCATTTAGCCTTACAAATCCCATGGACTCTTCTCCAAGGAGTGTTCCCCGCAAATTTCTTTCATCATATGCTATAACAGCATGTTTTTTATCCCTTATCTCTTCATCTCCAAGAACTTGTATGCTCATTGTATCATGACTGCCTATATAGTTTTTTCCCTCTGTAATATTATAAGAGCGCCCCTGACGCTTCCCCTCTATACATACAAGCCATGCATAAATCGGCTTTTCTTCATCCATGGAAAGGTTTTTACCAAGCCTTTTGTCCCTGTATTTTTCTTCTTCTGTAAGCTTTTCTTTTTTTAGTTTCCTATATCTTTTCTCTTTTTGAGTTAACCTTTCTTTATCTTCATTATCTGTATCTTCATATTCGAAGTCATTTAAATACTTCTTACATTCATTCAAAAAATCCACATATATGAACTTGCTGTCACCTATTTCCAAAATATCTTTATTTTTAAGAACATACTTGTTATAAACAGGTTTATTATCCATATATACAATACCGTCCGCTCTTGCAGGAATCAAATTAGCTTCCTTGGTCTCTTTGTCAAAAAATATTAAGGTAAACTTACCAAGCATCTTCTCATCCCCTAAAACCTGTATCTCATTATCCCTGTCAGTCCCTATAAAGTTTTCTCCGAAGCTTATTACATAACTCTTCCCTCGT
>NZ_RRCM01000001.1:2106976-2111169 GCF_003862485.1 Lachnoanaerobaculum orale
CCAAGCATCTTCTCATCCCCTAAAACCTGTATCTCATTATCCCTGTCAGTCCCTATAAAGTTTTCTCCGAAGCTTATTACATAACTCTTCCCTCGTCTTGCACCCTCTATACATGCAAGCCATGCACATACCGGTCTCTCTTCCTTTAGGGAAAGTCCACATTCTTTTCTTAAATTTACATAGACCTTTTCAGGAGTGTCCAGATCAAAACCACAGTGTGGACATATTGTTCCATATCTTGTTTTTGAAAACCTGTGTCCGTAAGGGCAGTCCATTATGTTTGACATCTTTTCCTCCTAACTGCTACTAATCCACCAAGATCTTTCTTTGCATAAAGCCTGTAGTCCTATGTCCGTCCGGATCTTTTGCACTGTTTAATATATCCAAAAGTCCGGTATAAATTTCTTTATTGCTTAGGTGAGCTCCCTTTAGCTTCCCTTCCTTAACTGCAATATAGTTTTCTATAATACTTCTTTCTATTCCTTCCATACTGTTTATGACCATATAGCAAAAGATTCTGTCAGTTTCTTCACATTTTTTTGTATTAAGGTATTCTTTAGCATATGCTTTTAATACATCTATATTAAATGACTTCTCACCGTAACCTGCATAATCTGCATTCATCAGATGTATAGTGTCATACTCGGATCTCATATCGGCAAAGTCAATATAAGTATCCCTTAATATAAACCCCGACTTGAGCAAAAAGTCACAAAGTAAAATCTCTCCATCACTACTTTCTTTCTCTTCAGACAGAAAAGCCTCTATTTCACTTATTATAAAGTCTTTATCCCTTACCTCTTTACACTTTAACTTTAAATACTCCCTTTGCTCGGTATTGGTGTATGCTACTTTTATTTCTTTATGTATCTGATACACCTCACCTTTCAGTTTTACAAGTCCCTTTCCGATGATAATATGTTTATTCTCATGGTCTGAGCTTAATCTTAATCCTCTTATAACTCCGTCTGTATATCCGTCATAAAGAATTGAGAGCAGATCTCTTGGGTAGTCTCTTATTATTTCAAGTGCTTCTTTTTTTAAGATCCTTCCGGTCTCAAACAAAGGGTATCTGTTTTCCATCAGCTTCTCCTTTACATTTAGTGTTCTCCATCAAAAAAGTCACAAATCCATTCATCGGTTTCAAACTTATACTCCTGACCCTCTCCTGCATATAATATATCTTTCAACCTATATACCGGTACTATCTGAAATCCCCATTTTTTATAGTCTACAAAGGCAAATATCTTAAGTTCTCCATTTTGTATATCATCCGTATCTTCCTGCTTAATATATCCGCTATATCTTCCTGCAAGCTCCATTCTGTCGGTCTCTCTTGCCTCATCTTTTTTGAAATGGAAAAGATACTCGAATCGTACATTTTCAGAAGCATCATACAAATACATTCTAAGCAATATATCTTCAAGGCTTCTAAGTAAACTTCCGGTCATCTTGTTGCTTTCAAAACCGTCAATAAGGACCTCTTGTCTGCCTGAGTATGACAATGCTTTTATTTTATAAGGAATCAGAGCCTCCTCATCTCTTATATCAAATCCCGCATATCCGGTTCTTTTATCATAAAGATACCTCATAAGTCCGTCCACACAGGCAAGTTTTAACTCTTCCTTTTTAACACTCCCACCGCTTTGCATCATATTGCCGGGTACAAATTCTTTTAAGGCATCTCTAAATAACCCTATCTTACAGGATTGCCCTGTAAGCCTTATCATATCAAAGTTATAAAGTTCTCCGTTTTTATAAAGTCTTTCCATAAAAACTTTCATAACCGCATAGATTTCTCCTGCAATCAGCTTTTCAACTTCATAACGGTTAAAGCTTATCTTAGGCATACCCTCTAAAACTTCAAGTTTTTCTCCCTTAAAGACTGAGAGTTTATATCTGTCCGCCTCAAGTCTTAAAATCCCCAATTTCCCCTTTTTTTCTTCAGGCACTTCTACAACGATATCATTTCCTGAAAAAAGTTCCTGCTTAATCTCATCTGCCAATGTGAATAAAAAAAAGTAATTATTCCTTACCCTGTAATACCCCTCTTTTCCATAAGTTTCAAATCGCTTAAAAGCTGTAGGTAAAATCTCTTCCGCCTTTTCATAAGCCTCCTGTAACCCCTTATAGAAACTTTCAACACCTTCTTCATCTATGTATCTGTAAGAATCTGTAGGCAATTCATTAATAACTTCAAGGCTTAAATCTTTATCCGTATCAAGCAGTTTTGAAACTATTCGCAGTTTTAAAAGTTGCATGATTTTATAGGTGATATTGTTTCCACCAAAGTCCGTATTTCCGTTTTTATAGCTGTTTTCCATTGTGTAAGTCTGTATATCACCCTTTGCATGTACCTTAAACTTACATGCACTTAGATCCGTTGTCCCTCCTCCACAGTCCATTATCAGTGCCTTATAGCTTTCTCCGTCTTTCAAGCGATTTTTCTCTCTCATTTTACTGATAAAGCTGTAAAGTACTGCCGTACTTTCATCCAAGGTAACCTTCAGACTTATAGAAAGCATTTTTGACAAAAGCCCCAACATCTGCTCATATACATGCTTTTGCTTAACCGGTACTGTGATATATACTTCCTTTATCCGACACTTAAAGTTATCTCTTGTGATATCAAGTACATACTTTAGATACTTGGCTATAATCTCTATCCTTTGTACATATCTGTATCTTCCCTTGGCATCCGTAAGTTCTTCTTTTCTTTCAAAATCTCCCGCCCATCTTTTAATATCATAAAATACGGAAAACCCTTTATCCGTATAGCTTAGGTTTGCAAACCACAAAGCCCTTCTTCCAAAAACATAATCTATACTGTCTTCATTTACATCAGTTACCGCTACAACTGTAGGTATCATCTTTTCAATAAAGTTTTCTCCTCCCACCGACTCCAAAAACAGTGTATGACAAATGGTATTTTCCTTAATTCCTCTTTGCTTTGCATGTATCTGTCTGTAATAGCTGCTGTCCGCATACATAGCTACTGTGGTGTTGGTGGAGCCAAGATCAAGTGCTATCGGCATATGAAGTTCAATCAGGGGAAGAATTTCAAAGTCCATAATAGGAATCTTATAAACCCTGTACTTTGTAAGGTCTTTTCTCTCTTCTCCCATATATATTCGGTATATAAACTTTGATGATTCTCTTTCCATAAGATAAAGGCTGTAATCTTTTATATCCGTAACTATACATGAAAGAGATGCATCTTTTACAAGGTATAAAGAGTCTTTTTTATCTCCCATTGCAACTACATTGAATATAGCACATACCTTTTTATCTCCACTTACAATCAAAGCATTGGTGTTTAAAAACTTTTCTTTATATTCTATTTTATAATCGTCAAGGAAGTTAAGTGCCGCTCCTTCATAAATACTGATTTTGCCTGATATCCTAAGTTCATCATTCTCCGGCTCTTTTATACTTAGTTTATCAAAGCACTCTTCAATCCTCTCTCTACCACCTTCCTTTTCTTCTTTGATAAGTTCATCTTCAAACGTTTGACAGTAGGAAAGTATAGCCTCTATAAGCTCTTTACTTGTCATATCCTTATCAAATCCCTTTACGATATGTTCTCTCAGGCAAATCTCTCTAAGTCGATATTCACTCATCAGCTCAAGTTCTTTTCTTGTATATGCCGCAGCCTGCTCTTCTTTAGTTATGTTCCTGTTAAGCTTATAGCTCATCTTGTTTCCCTTCCAATCCGGTTCTTTTTAGTATATTGCCGTTTTTCCGATTTTCATACTTTCATCAACTCCTATAATACCGAAGTGGTATTTCCAAAAAACATCCGTTTCATAAGATATCGGCAAAAAAAGTTTCTCAAGCATTTCCATTCTCTCCACTTCTTCTTTTGTCTTATCCACCCCTGTAAATATGGTAAATTTCCTTAAATTCTCAGAGTGAATGTAAAGGTTTGCCTTCGGGTAAAGTTCTCTAAGTGCCCTTCTAAAAACCGTTATATAATCTTTACATTTACATAAATCAAGCAGGCAAAAAATAATTCTTTTAGATTTTTCAAAGTCAAGGGAAAGTAGGGTTTTTCTTATACTTTTTAGAAACCTCCCCTCTTCTATCTCTTTTAAGATATACATTGCCCTTAACTCTTTTTTATCTCCCCCGCTTCTAAGATCCCATACCGCTATGTAGTGAAATATTATATCTAAAAATATTTTTCTTACACT
>NZ_RRCM01000010.1 GCF_003862485.1 Lachnoanaerobaculum orale
CAAGCATCTTCTCATCCCCTAAAACCTGTATCTCATTATCCCTGTCAGTCCCTATAAAGTTTTCTCCGAAGCTTATTACATAACTCTTCCCTCTTCTTGCACCCTCTATACATACAAGCCATGCACATACCGGTCTCTCTTCCTTTAGGGAAAGTCCACATTCTTTCCTTAAACTTACATAAACTTTTTCAGGAGTGTCCAGATCAAAGCCGCAGTGTGGGCATATTGTTCCATACCTTGTTTTTGAAAACCTGTGTCCGTAAGGGCAGTCCATTATGTTTGACATCTTCTCCTCCTAATTGCTACTACTCCACCAAAATCTTCTTTGGGCTAAATCCTGTAGTCCTATGTCCGTCCGGACCTTTTGCACTGCTTAATATATCCAAAAGCCCTGTATAAATTTCTTTATTGCTTAGGTGGCTTACCTTTAGCTTTCCTTCTTTAAATGCTATATAGTTTTCTATAATACTTCTGTCCATTCCTTCCATGCTGTTTAATACCATATAGCAAAAGGTTCTGTCAGTTTCTTCACATTTTTTTGTACTCAGGTATTCTTTGGCATATGCTTTTAATACTTCTATATTAAATGACTTCTCACCATATCCTGCATAATCTGTATTTATCAGATGTATGGTATCATACTCAGACCTCATGTCGGCAAAGTTAAGGTAGGTATCTCTTAATACAAATCCTGATTTTAATAAAAAGTCGCAAAGCAGGATTTCTCCGTCTTTATTTTCTTTCTCATCGGAAAGGAAAGCTTCTATTTCACTTACTGTAAAGTCTTTATCTTTCTTTTCATTACACTTTAGTCTAAGATATCTCCTTTGCTCTGTATGGGTGTATACCACTTTTATCTCTTTATTTACCTGATATACCTCTCCTTTCAGTTTTATGAGTCCCTTTCCTATGATGAGATTTCTGTTTTCATGGTCTGAACTTAATCTTAATCCTCTTATGACTCCGTCCGTATATCCCTCATAAAGGATATCAAGCAAATCTCTGGGATAGTCTCTTATTACTTCAAGTGCTTCTTTTTTTAAGATTCTTCCTGTCTCAAACAAAGGGTATCTGTTTTCCATAAACTTCTCCTTCTAGTGTTCTCCATCAAAGAAATCACAAATCCATTCATCGGTTTCAAACTTATACTCTTTTCCTTCTCCCGCATATAAGGTATCTTTAAGTCTGTATACAGGTACTATCTGAAATCCCCATTTTTTATAGTCTACAAAGGCAAATATCTTCAGTTCTCCGTTTTGTATATCATCCGTATCTTCCTGCTTTATATATCCGCTATATCTTCCTGCAAGTTCCATTCTGTCCGTTTCTCTTGCCTCATCTTTTTTAAAGTGAAACAGATATTCAAATCGTACACTTTCCGAAGCGTCATACAGATACATTCTAAGTAAGATATCTTCAAGACTTCTAAGCAGACTTCCTGTCATCTTGTTGCTTTCAAATCCGTCTATAAGTACCTCTTGTCTTCCTGAGTATGACAGGGCTTTTATTTTATAAGGAATAAGGGCCTCTTCTTCTCTTATATCAAATCCTGCATATCCGGTTCTTTTATCATACAGATACCTCATCAGTCCGTCCACACAGGCAAGTTTTAACTCTTCCTTTTTAACACTTCCTCCGCTTTGCATCATGTTTCCGGGTACAAATTCTTTTAAGGCATCTCTAAATAACCCTATCTTACATGATTGCCCTGTAAGCCTTATCATGTCAAAGTTATAAAGTTCTCCGTTTTTATAAAGTCTTTCCATAAAAACTTTCATAACTGCATAGATTTCTCCTGCAATCAGCTTTTCAACTTCATAACGGTTAAAGCTTATCTTAGGCATCCCCTCTAAAATCTCAAGTTTTTCTCCCTTAAAGACTGAGAGTTTATATCTGTCCGCCTCAAGTCTTAAAAGCCCTGATTCCCCCTTTTTTTCTTCAGGTACTTCTATAACGATATCATTTCCTGAAAAAAGTTCCTGTTTAATCTCATCCGCCAATGTGAATAAAAAAAAGTAATTATTCCTTACCCTGTAATACCCTTCTTTTCCATAAGTTTCAAATCGCTTAAAAGCTGTGGGTAAAATATTTTCCGCCTTTTCATAAGCTTCCTGTAATCCCTTATAAAAACTTTCAACACCTTCTTCATCTATGTATCTGTAAGAATCTGTAGGCAATTCATTAATAACTTCAAGGCTTAAATCTTTATCCGTATCAAGCAGTTTTGAAACTATTCGCAGTTTTAAAAGTTGCATGATTTTATAGGTGATATTGTTTCCACCAAAGTCCGTATTTCCGTTTTTATAGCTGTTTTCCATTGTGTAAGTCTGTATATCACCCTTTGCATGTACCTTAAACTTACATGCACTTAGATCCGTTGTCCCTCCTCCACAGTCCATTATCAGTGCCTTATAGCTTTCTCCGTCTTTCAAGCGATTTTTCTCTCTCATTTTACTGATAAAG
>NZ_RRCM01000011.1 GCF_003862485.1 Lachnoanaerobaculum orale
TACTGTCATTTTCTGTGATTAAAGGCCTTCCATCTAAGTGTGCACTCCATGATCATCTTTCAAGTTTAATACACATGTTTTGCTTCCATAGCTACAGGAAACCTCTGCACCTCTTACCACATATTCATATCCTCCATATCCCTTCATTTCCTGATGCTCATACATTTTCTGTATACCGTCCGCCACTTTGCACCTCGTTCTTCGGATTTGTACTCCATTACTGCTACAAAATTTTACTTGCTTATATACACTATCTCTTCTTTACTGTTTAGTCTTATATTTCTTGCCTTTATTGTCAGTTTATCAGCTGCACTTATGTTCACATCTCCACTGCCTGTAAGCTTGAATCTTCTGTCATTCATGGTAAGTATATCATCTGCAATGAAGCTTATTCCCTCATTTGAGAAATTAAGACTTTTCTTTCCCACTTCCAATTGCTTTTTATTTTCATCACTACCTTTACTGCCGAAGGTTCGTACTACATACATATCTCCTGTATCCATACCTGCTATATAAAGTTGTGCTTTTTCTCCTTCATCAGGTACCGCATATAATACATTTCCGGTCTCAGGATACCAATCAAATCCATACTCCGGCTCTTTTTTTTCGATATCAAGTCTTAAATATACTTTTCCATCCTTATACCTCTTGATTTTCCCCATAAGACTCAAACCTATCATATTTTCATTTTCAAGCGGATATATCATATCTTCTATACATGATCTTTCAACCCCTTGATAATTAAATATCAACTCTCCCTTTGTAAACTCCACCTCTTTTTTATATAAAGTTAAAATCTTATTATCTAACGCTATGTTATCACCTATATCATAAGAGTTATATGTTCTTAGCCTATACTCTATTCGGCTTGTATCCTCATTTTTCCTGATCAGATCTCTACTCTCACTTATAATACCTCCCGGCTCAATCATATTCCCTGTATGTATTCCCATATGAATATGTGGCTTATCATATTCCATACTTGGATAGATAAATGTTTTTATGCAGGATGCCATTCTAACTGCAAAGTCCCAGGCACTCTCCTTATAGCAAAGCACAGGACTTTTAATTTCCTTATCCTTTATATTGTATTTACTGATGTCTCCTGAGTATCTTCTAGCCACTTCACGGGCAAGGTCACCATAAGTTTTTTCTATATTTTGAAATAATTCTGTATGTTCTTTATTATCTAATTTTTTACTGTATGAATATGCCTTAAGTTCAAAATAATGTACATCTGCTGATGAATGAATACTTATTTCTTCTACAAATCCTCGAAATACAGTATTTCCTTTGTATTTTATATGAATATCCATATCCTTTTTGTCTGTAAGAATTGTTTCCCCAAGGTTTTTCTCAAGCACTCCGCTAATATTACAGACGGTATGCATGTTCGGAACAGTTTTTATAACAAAGTTTTCAACCAGATAAATAGGTATTGCTATTTCTATTTCTAAATTTTCTATAATCAGCATAAAAAATCCCTTTCCGCTCACATCAAAAGCATATTTTTTCAGCTTATATGAATACCTTCACCACTCACAGTTATTCCGTCTTTTAATATTATTTGTGTATCATCTTGCAAAAGCATAATCCTTTTACCTGCCACCATGGATATATTTGAATCCTCACTGCTTATCTCAACAGTGTCCTTTGCTTTTATCAAAATACTTCCA
>NZ_RRCM01000012.1 GCF_003862485.1 Lachnoanaerobaculum orale
TCTGCTTAGGGCATCATAACTGTAATAAAAGGTGGATGAATCATCCCATAGTTTATGTATTATCTTTTCTTTATTATCATTTTCCTTTATTCCATTCGGGTTTACATCCCTATGTCTTACGATCTTTGTTTTATTCCCCAAAAGGTCATAATCATAGGCATACTCTTCAAGCTTTACATTATTCTTTAAATGACAAAGACCGCTTAAGAGTCCTCTTTCATTATATTCGTAGATACTGCTTACTTCATCAGACATACCTTTTTTGATAAGTCTTCCTTCTTTGTCATAAGTGTAATCCACTCTTTTATTTCCTGATGTAAGGCTTGTCAGTCTTAAATATTTATCGTATTCATATGATACACTACTTCCGTCAGGATATTCTGTCTTTAATCTCTCACCATACCTTCCGTATCTATAACTTACTTCTTCACCGTTATAATCCACTAACTTTGTGGTTCTACCAAACTTATCACTATCTATATTTATAGTACCGATTACATCCTTTACCTGACTTAACTGTCTTAAGCTGTTGTAGGTGTACTCTACACTTTTTCCGTCATTGTATATAATACTTTTGATATCTCCGGCTTCCGTGTAGGAATAGGCGGTATTATAACCTTCTCTGTCTTTCTTTTCTGTCACTCTTCCTAAAAGATCATATGAAAATGTCTCTTCATATCCAAGTGCATTTATAACAGACACTATATTTCCCATAAGATCTCTTTTGTATCTTGTAACCCTTGGGATACTTACTGCATCTATAGGTTCTTTTAGGGAAGTATTTGCCGATTCAACACCTGATATAAGTTCTTTATCACCTTCATGTCTATATACGGTAATTAACCTGCCCACCTTATCATAATTGTATTCCGTTCTGTTTCCCATGGCATCTATTACTGATATCAGTTTTCCTCCAAGAGAATAATTGTATTTTGTCATATGTCCCATGGCATCCGTTTCTTTTATTACATTTCCCATGGCATCATATTCAAAGCTTTGTTTTTGTGAAAAGTTATTCTTTGCCTCTATAAGTCTGTTCAGCTTGTCATAAGTAAATAAAACATAATCTCCCTTTTCATTCTCCCTTTTTACTACATTCAAATTTTTATCATATGTGAATATTTCATATCTTTTATCAGGGTATGTTTTTCTTTGTAGAAGACCACCTTTATAGTAATCGTATAGAGTTTCAAATTCCCCTGACTTTATCTTTTTTATTTTTCCAAGTTCATTGTATTCATATTCTCTTGTAAAGCCGTACACATCTGTTTCAAGTATTATCCTTCCCAAAATATCATACTTTATTTTATGTGTTCCAAGATTATTTGTTATATTCAGGCTATGTTTTCCATACTCATACTCTGTTTC
>NZ_RRCM01000013.1 GCF_003862485.1 Lachnoanaerobaculum orale
TGTCTCCATGCAAATGTATCCCGGAAATGAATCGGAAAAGCCATATATTAGAAAAGTTATTGAAGAAATGAAGCAACGACATAACGTATCAGGTAAGACCATTCAGGTGGCTGATAAAGGCCTTAATTGTGCAAGAAATATTTATGCTGCCGTTAAAGAAGCTAATGACGGCTATATATTTTCAAAGTCAATACATGGTAAGAATCTAAGTGAAAAGGAAAAGAAATGGGTTCTACTTGAGAACGACGCAAATGTCTTTTCTAACTATACTGATGAAAGAGGTAATATATCTTTTCGTCTTAAATCATGTATTGACAGCTTTGATTACAGTTTTAAAGAGATTAATCCGGAAACAGGAAAAGAGAGTGTTACGAGGTTCTCTGTAAAAGAAAAGCGTATCGTCTCTTATAATCCTAACCTTGCAAAAAAACAAAGGCTTGAAATAATGAAGATGGTTGATAAAGCTTCAAAGTTTTCTACATACAAAAATATAGCTAAAGATGAACTTGGAGATTGTGCTAAATATGTAGATATCGTAACTAAAGATAGTTCAGGCAAGACAATAAAGCCTATGATAGGTCTAAACAAATCCAAGATTGATGAAGATCTTAAATATGCAGGATATAATCTTTTAGTTACATCTGAGATAGATATGGATCCGTTACAGGTATATAAGACATACCATAGCCTATGGAAAATCGAGGAATCTTTTAGAATTACAAAATCATACCTTGATGCCAGACCGGTTTATTTACAGAAAAAAGAAACAATCTATGGGCATTTTTTGATATGCTACCTTAGCTTGTTTCTTTTAAGAGTATTGGAAATCAAGTGCTTCAAGAATAAAATAAACTCTTATGACTTGATCAACTTTATGCGTGATTTTAGGGTGGTAAATAAAGGTGATAATACATATATCAATATATCAAGAGATCAAGCCATTAACGAAAAGGTTAAAAAACTGGTTGGTTTTAGTAACCTTGATGCCCTCTATTTAACCAAAGCTGAAGTCGACAATTTCTTTCAAAACTGCATGCTCTTGGATACCTAGAGTACTAGGTTTTGAGAGAAACGACGGAAGTCAGGTAATATCACTAAACCATAACTATTGCAAGCAAAGATTACTCTATCTTCACACTGCTTCCGCTTTTAATTTCGGCATCTGTCTGTAAAGATTCG
>NZ_RRCM01000002.1:0-1153 GCF_003862485.1 Lachnoanaerobaculum orale
GTCTTTTGTATCAGTCGTAAGATAATCTCCTTATCTTTTTGCCTAATCATTTCACGTTCATAGTATAATCCGTCTTTACTTGGACTTAAAAATGTACTGCTCTTAAATACATTTTTTTCTATGTTCCATACAGGATAAAGTTCTTCTTCTATCATATCGGCATATTTTCCATAGTCCACTTCGACATCTCTTGCATTTTGGGGAAGTCCTGACAGGTCTATATCAAAAAAGCGGTCAAGGTATGCGGTATTTACCGTATTCCATCTAAGTCCGTTATAAGAAAAGGTTTCACAAAGTTTTCCTACTTCTTTCCTGTATCGAAGAGCCTTTTTAGGTTGTACCAAAAGTGTATGTTTTTCTTTGTTATTTGTAAAACTTACTCTTATATTTTCTTGTAAAAAAGCCCTGCATACACTGTCGGCTGCATTAAGATAAACGGTTTTTATAGAATTTTTACCTTCCATACAACCTTCTTTAATATCGTCTTCCTTATCCTCTATTACATCCAAATCTGATATCGGAAAAAACATCCTTAAAAATGTATTCTCATTTTTTGAAAGTAAAAGTATCGCAATCTCGTAGCTCTCCTCTTTGCTCTCAAGCTCATCATATACCTTTTTATACAGTGATTTATATCTTTCTTCAAAAACCTCACTCATCCTGTAAAGACCGTCATATAAAACACTTTTTGCAAAGACATACTCATCTTCTTCTTTTATTTCTGAAAGTCTGTCCTTTACATATTTCTTTATGTCAAACTCATTCAAGCATACCTTATCCATCTGAAAGCACCTCTTTTAATAGAAAAATACTAATTAACAATACATAAGCTTTAAATAAATACCTGATTACTCAGCACTTAAACTTGAAGAGGATTCCGTTTCACTTGTTTTTGGCTGTGTGGTTTGTGCTTCTGATTGTGCCGCCTTTGATTCTTCTTTTTCTCTTTCATCAATTCTTTTTTGCACATCACTAAGCTTTTTGTCCATTTCTATGGTATTTATCTCATCCTTTAATTTTACATATAATCTTCTGGCATACTCGTAATTCTCTCTTGCACTTTCAAAGTCTCCTCTTAAGAATGCCTCATCTGCTGTAACTGCATATCCTCCGGCTTTATTTTTCTCTTCATCTCCTTCGCTTATTTTCTTAT
>NZ_RRCM01000002.1:1912-32165 GCF_003862485.1 Lachnoanaerobaculum orale
TCGATACTATCAAAATAAGTTTCCTTCTCTTTTTCTTTTTTGTATCCGATTCAATAAATACCTTGTCAATATAAATACCTGCAATCGTATAGTTATCAATATATCCTAAATTTTTATCAAGAAGTACGGCTTCAACCTTTAAAAGAGCATCTTTCGGATCCTTTCCGCTTTCAGCAAAGATGTTGTCAATCTCTCCTTCTGATACGTTTTCCCAAACCCCTTTGGTATAAAGAATTAAAATATCTGTATCAACAAGTTTTATCTTTCCTGATATCACTGGTGAAAATCCTTTTTGCCCTAAAAAGGTATATAGATTGCTTCTTTGCTCATGTCTTGACAAGGCATCCTCACTAATCATCTCCTTTGATACCATTTCACTACTTAGTGACGTATCTATAGTCTTATAAAACATCTTATTGTTTCTATAAAGCTTTGCTCTTACATTCCCGGCATAACCAAATCGTACATTCTCATAGTCAGTTACTGCAACTACAATTGATGCTTTAAGCTTCATATATTTTTCAGCTTTTAAAAGAACTTCATTGGCATGTTTTAAATATCCATGTATCTTCCCCTTAGATATAGATGGCTTCTCCTGAAATTTTGCAATGATACTTTCCACCGCTTCCTTTGCAGACTCACTATCCGCCACATCTTCAATACCGTCTGCAAGCACATAGCATGCAAAATTGTCAAGTTCAGCATAAGCAAAAAAATCACTGTTTTTTAATGAACTGCCTTCTTCTGAAATAAAGTTTGTGTTAAATTTGCTGTTTTGCTTACGCATTTTCTCCTAGCCTCCTAAATCCTTATAAGTATCAGTCCAAGATTGTCCAAATCTTTTGTATCTTTCTTTTTTATGGTTTCAATAATCTCTTTTGCCGTTTTCTTACACCCATGTTTCTTTGAAAGGATAATTTCAAGTTCTCTAATGGAAATATTTTTCTCTACCCCGGCATTTATTATAACAACCATATCTTTTCTTTTCAGTTTTATTTCTTCCTTGCTTATAAGAGGCTTCATATAGTCATCTCTTCCTATATAGTTATATGCCTTATTTGTATCAGAAATTCTAAGGGCTGCCTCTTTACTTAAAATTCCTTTATTTACCTTTTCTTTTATAAGTTCTTCCATTATCTGTCCCCTACTAAGAAGTATAAGCTCTTTTTTACGAAAAATATAAATATTTATATGTCCCATAATGGCATAACTTAAAAGATTTCCTCTAAGCATTAGACATACTGCGTACGCCCTTCCGTTTTCCCCTCTAAGTGCATTTAATACATTCATATTAGCGGTCTCATATGCTCTTTCAAAGAAATACCTGCTACTTTGGTTATTATCATAGCGATTATAAAGTTTTGTAAAGGTTCTTACTGTAGTCAGTGCTGCAACTTTTCCTGCATACTCTTTTCCCTCCCCCGCACTAAGTATCGCCATAAGTCTGTCTTTTTCCGGTTTGAATCCGTATGCATTTGCTTGAACCTGTTTTTTCCCGATATCAAGCAAAGCCCCTATGTCATATATCCTGATTTTTTCTTCTTTAATCCATATAAAAAATCTACATATCAAAATGCCAAAAGCGATTAAAATAAAGACTAAAGCTATCCAAAAAGCAGTTCCCATATCTGTTTTCCCCTTAATATTTTTATAGGAATTACTGACTTAGTCAGTAATTTATTAATTTTTACCATGAAAACTGCTTTCCACATAAAGCAATATATAAAAACTCACTCTCACCCATGGTAATTACATCATAGGTTTCAAGTATCTGCGGAGTATAAACGGCTTTGCCATTTAAGTAAGTAATGCCTCCACCTTCTGTACAGATAAGTGTCGCTTCAAGATCTTTTTCATCAAAAGATAAAATAGCATGATTTTCCTGCTTTATGGCATTATCTCCAATAATTTGTATATCCATGGCATCCGTTCTCCCGATATAGTTTTTTCCAAATACTATACGATAGTCTTTTCCGTATCTTGGTCCCTTAATACAAACAAGCCATGCACATACCGGTTTAGTTTTTATCCTTATTAAGCTTTCTTCAAGCTCATTATCATCAAACGACTCTTCAAGTTCTTTTCTTTCAGTCATGTCCATATTGCAGTACGGACAAATATTTCCGTATCTTCTTTTTGAAAACATATGTCCGTTTTTACATCGTATTAAATTCCCCATTTTTCTTACCTTATCTGTAGTTTATTAAGTCCTATAAAAATATAGTCTTTTTTTGTCAGTTTACTCTGTCCGTCTTTAATATTATAAAGCTTATTCTCTAAACAACCCTTAATCTGTGTTCCGTTCTTACTTTGCATATCTTCTATATACCAAAATCCGTCCACATAGTTAAGTATCGCATGAATATCACTTACGGTTCCTGAAAAATAAGTATCTGATAAATCTATATCTATATCCTCTTCTTTATTCTTCTTTCCTATTACCAAAGAGTTCTTTCCCAAAATATTCCATGTTTTTACAACAGTATCCTCTTCGCTTAAAAGAACAAGTTCCGACAAAAATTTATCTTGTATCTTTTCTTTTCTAAAAGGAAAATCCTTTAAAGAAAAACAGATTAAAGAACCTGAAATTAAAAAAGAAAACATATAAAATATATATTCGCCCTTTGATCCTCTTCCAAAAAATATAGTGATTATAACACACAAAACAGCTGCAAATATTCCTGAAATATCAAGAAAAAATCTTTTATTCATATATTCCCGTTCCTGCTACTTTTAATCAATTTTAGATGGTCTTATTCTCTATCCGATAAAAATGGGCTGCATGACAATAAATGTCTTGCAGCCCAAACTTTTAACGACTGATTCTTTGTTATTCGGCTGCGTACCCACCTTCAACTATCAGACCTGCCATCTTATCTTTTTTCTGTTTTATTACAAGAGTAAAGTTTCCTACTCCCTCTTCATCTCCATGCCTTTCTTTATAATTTACTACAAAAGCATTCGGAAATACATATTTTCTTTTTGTAATACCTGCTACAATCTGTTCTACCGTAACCTTTCTATAGCAGTCTTTATTCTGTGCCGGAACCATAGACCAAAGTGCCATATTTCTTGTAGAATCAAAAGGATCACCGTCTACTGCCGTTAAAATCTTGCCGGTAATTTCCATTGTCGCACCGGCATCATTGGTACGTGCATTTGAATCAATAGGAATGTCTGTAGATAAAAATACGCTGTTTACACATTCTTTTGCAAGTTCAAAACTTTCATTACCTTCTATTTTCACTTTGTATGCCATGTTCAATCCCTCCTACTCATTATTCTCCGGCGTATCCGCCTTCTACTGCTACCTTTGCATTATTATCCTTCTTTTGACGTATATGGATATAAAACTCTCCGGTACCGGTCACATCATCCGCCTTTTCAGAATACTCAACCACGAATGCATTTGGAATTACATACTTTCTTACAACAGATCCGGCAGATACTACTGTTACCTCCGCAACTCTGTAACAATCTGCATTCTCAGACGGAATCTGAGACCACTTCGCAAGTTTTAATACATCATCACTGTCCGCTCCGACATTGTATAAAACTCTACCCCACACTTTTACGCCCAACCCGAAGTCTGTTGCTTTAGCGTTGGAATCCTTTGGAGACTCGGACAAAAACTCTGCATTTACTATACTTCTTTCATCAAAGTCCGCCACTTCTGAACCTGTTACCCTGAATCTAATTCCCATCTTGCTACCTCCTATGAAAATATATTTATTTTTATAAAACTACTCCAAATATTTAAAATATTTTTGTACTTACATAAAACAAAGTTTTTATTTTATATCAACACTTTTTATAAATATACACCCTTATTCTCCTGCAACACGATTTAGAGGCACTTCTATTCTTTTTATAGCATTTCCGAAACTTATCTCTATAGCACATACTCCTGCCGTCTCATCAACTTCATAAGTAATATCGTCATTGCTTCCAAGTATACCGTTAATATTTGTTTTTTTGGAAAGCCATATACTTTTCTGACTTGACGGATTATTTGAAAAGAACTTAGCTATATTCTCCGCCTTAAAATCTCCTGTAGCATGCCTTAAAATTCTTTCAATATAGTTTGCTGTCTGAGTTTTATAAATAGGCTCATAACTTCCACCTGAAAGTTTTAAGTTTCTTGCTTTGTACACCATTATATGACTGATATTTTCTCCGTCTAAAACCGCATTTTCCGAAGAAAATACAAATCCAAACCCTCTTTTATTGATATCGTCTTTTACACTGTTTGTAAATCCGGTAATCTCTTTTGACATAGTGGTGTGTATTTTAAGAGAATTATTCTTTGCCTCAATATCAAATCTTACACCCGGTAAATCCGTATCAACATCCTTCTTAAAATACTCTTTAAGATACTCCGGAGACTGGTAACTTGCCACAAATCCGGCTGCCACATATGCCGCACCTATATAAACTCCGTCTATCCAAAGCTTCATAATATCTTCTTTTGCCTTAGAAAGTTCTGCAGCTTCATTTTCATTAACAATCATCCTGCTTTCAAGCTTTACTCCTGACTTATCTTTCGGAATAATTGTAAAATTAGGTACACAAGGAATCAGATATTCTGAATAAGGCTTACCGCTAAGGCTTGCACATCTGTCATCAAAAAATCCCACTCCGGTCATTGCCATGCTGTTGAAAGTTGTCTTATCTCCCGTCTCATAGGAATAAAAGCACTGTACACCATAATCCTTCATGGCATCTGTAACTCTTGCCAAAGATTCTACGCTTACATTTTCAGTCTTTACGCTGTCTTTGTTTCCCTTGAATCTTTCCCTTGTAACATTCATCTTTGATTTTTCATCCAAAGACACCCCTGCAACAATTGCATACCAAACAGTATTACCATAGTCATTTTTTTCATTTACAGTATTCAGATATGCACAAAGCTTAGGCACATTCAAACTGTTTGCCATAACTTCATTCTTCACATTGGCTATAAGAAGGCTTGGTCTCATACCTTTTACCTGTTTTGGATACTGTTCAAAAAAAGCCCATACACCTAATATTTTTTCAACCAAAGGTTTTACAACTTATATAAAATCATCCTTAGCGTTTTTGTAAAATTCAAGATATGTATTGTAATTGTCCACTTCCTTTTTTACATCAATCTGACTTTGCATTGATGAATTTAACGGACAAAAAGTTCTTACCACCAACTGTTTTACATAGCTGTTTCCTTCAGAATTCAGAGCATCATAATCGTCTTCAAGAGCTTCAATAAGTCCTGCATTTGAATTGTCATCTGTAAGCACTAAAGTGCTTTCTTCCACCTTCGGAGCTTCTATTACTGTAAGCTCTCCCTCAGAAGACATGGTTAGAAGTCCCAGAGTCAGAGCATCATTGCTTTCAGACTCTTTTGATTCTCCAAGCAAAAGTCTTGTCTTTATATCTGAGATTGCAAGTGGAATCATCGCCATAAGATTTTGGTAATTGGAACTGGCTTCTTCAAACATGGAATTAAGCTTATCACCAAGATCAAGCTTATGAGGATCTCCATCTTCAAGTTTTGCGTACTCTGCATAAGTATACTGAAGTTCCTTCCTCACCTGCTTAATGTCATCCATAACCTTTGAAGGAGAAATCATTTCTGTAAGTTTTTCAAATTTAAAATCTGCATTGATAATTCCCTGACTTCTTTTTGTTTCAACCAAGGTCATAAGCATTTTCAAAAAATCATTATGTGCATTAAGATGAACTATACTTAACATATTTTCAGGAACACCTGCCGGTTTTTCCTTAGAATACACAATCTTTCCTGTTGTAGCATTAAAAAAAGAATATACTGTCGGATCAAATTTTTCTAAAAACTCTTCAAAGTTTCTAACAAGAAGTGCTTCATTGATTTCCTTTACCTTATCATCACTTAAACTGTCAAGTCCTCTTACATCACCAACTAAGGTAAGTAAGTTAAGCTTCTCCGGATTAATCTCCTCAATCAACAAAGTACGGTTTGTTTGCTTTATAATACTTTCTGCCATCCTGCATCTCCTTAAATCTATATTTTTTTCAAATAAAATACAAACTCTAAGACTTTATTACGTAACATGTCGGGTAAAAGGAATATAAACAGTAGTAAATCCCACAGGATACAATAATTAATTTTATTGTTAGCACAGGAGATAGACTAATATGGAAAAATAACAACGGATAAATATGTTGTTTATCTCTATCGGAGCTAATTAAGCTACTGACAGTATCTATCTTTACTAAGAAACACCCCTTAGTTATGATAAAACAACAAATATACTTATCTTATTTACAAATTTTTATATCCCTTATCTGACTACGATAGTACCACATATACAGAATATTTTCAAGTTTTTTAATATAATTTACATCTATATATATTACCGTCAAAAACCCAAAAAAATACCCTCAAAACCGTTAAATCTCCGGATTTGAGGGTACTATGGCCCTTATGGGCTGAAATATTGAATTTTGATACTAAATAAACCTTACGGTTTGCATTGACTCGGTTATTATCAGTCTTCCTTTGACAGGAAGTTATAGCAAAGAGCTGCCAGTGCACCGCCTACTAAAGGAGCAAGTATGAATACCCATACCTGTGAAAGAGGAAGTGAACCGAAACCGCTCATAAGAGCCGGTCCGAAGCTTCTTGCAGGGTTTACCGATGTTCCTGTAAAAGGTATACCCATAATGTGAATAAGTGTAAGTGAAAGTCCGATTACAAGACCTGCAACGCTGCTGTTTTCAGGCTTTGAAGTAACTCCAAGGATTGCCAGAACAAATACAAATGTAAGTATAACCTCCACCAGGAATGCAATTCCGGCAGAGATACCCATTGCACTTGCCTCACCGAAACCGTTTGTTCCAAGTGCTGCATTTGAACCGAGGATTACACAAAGCAGTGCCGCTCCTAAAATACCGCCTAAAAACTGTGCGACTACATAGCCTACAAAGTCCTTTACATCCATTCTGCCTGATACAAGCATTCCAAGCGATACAGCAGGATTGATATGACATCCTGAAATGTTTCCTATAGAATAAGCCATAGCCACTATAGAAAGGCCGAACGCAAATGCGATAAGCAGTGTGGAAAATCCAAGCGGTACCACTACATTGCTCTTACCTAAAAGTGTGTTTGCCGCTACGGCACTTCCACATCCGAAGAGTGTGAGTACACAGGTACCTATAAACTCCGCTACATATTTTTTCATTACTACCTCCAATATTCTCTAAAAGATATAGCCTTGACAAAATCTTCTTTTGTCAAACAACGAAACGTATTATACAACTTAATTTTATAAAAGTCTATAGCATGATAAATAATTTGAAAGAAAAAAGGACCGCTCTCGGTCCTCTTATCTTTATAATACCTTACTTAAGAAGGTCTTCAATCTTTCATTTTTCGGATGTGTGAAGAATTCTTCAGGCGCATTCTCTTCCACGAATTCTCCCGAATCAAGGAATACCACTCTGTTGGCAACTTCTCTTGCAAAGCCCATCTCATGTGTTACCACCACCATGGTCATCTTCTGCTCAGCCAAGTCCTTCATAACCGAGAGTACCTCTCCAACCATCTCGGGATCAAGTGCCGATGTAGGCTCGTCAAAGAGCATTACATCAGGCTTCATACAAAGCGCTCTCACTATCGCAACTCTTTGCTGTTGACCTCCTGAAAGCTTTGAAGGATACTCATTTGCTCTGTCGGCCAGCCCTACTTTTTCAAGCAAACTCATGGCATATTCGGTTGCACTTTCTTCATCCACACCTTGAAGCTTCATCGGTGCTATAATGAGATTTTTTAACACTGTCATATGTGGAAATAGGTTGAACTGCTGGAACACCATCCCCATCTTTTGGCGGTGCAGGTCAATGTTAACATCTTTTTTGCATATATCCACACCTTCAAAGAGTATCTCTCCGCTGTCTGCCACCTCCAATTTGTTTAAGCATCTTAGGAATGTCGACTTTCCGGAACCTGACGGTCCTATAAGGCAGACCACGTCGCCCTTATTGATATTAAGTGAAATATTTTTCAGGACTTCTTTGCCATGAAACTCTTTAGATAGATTTTTTACTTCTATAAGCTTATCACCTGCCACTTCTAGCCAACCTCCTTTCAAACAACTTCAACAAATAGGTAAAGAACATTACCATTATAAGGTATAACAGCGCTACAGCTAAAAACGGCATCATTGCCGAGTATGTCCTGCTCCTTATAATATCTCCCGCCTTGGTCAGATCCTCAAGGGCAATATAACCTGCTACGGATGTCTCCTTCATCAGCACAATAAACTCGTTTCCAAGGGTAGGAAGCACATTTTTGATAGCCTGCGGCATTATAATGTTTACCATCGTCTGCGCGTAGCTAAAGCCAAGACTTCTGCCTGCTTCCATCTGACCTTTCGGTATTGAATTGATACCCGAACGGAATATCTCTGCCTGATATGCTCCCGAGTTTATTCCGAAAGCCAGTATGGCTGCGATGCTTTTATCGATCCTTATGGAGCTGAATATAACAAAGTATATTATAAGCAGCTGTACAACTACCGGAGTACCTCTGATTACTGTAAGGTAAACATTGCATATGAAATTTAAAATCTTCAACTTCTTTGTATTCTCATATACATTCCTTACTATTGCCACACTAAAGCCAAGTACAAATCCGAGTATTACCGCAAAAAATGTAATCTTGAGTGTAACAAAAAGTCCCCAAAGCAGCGACATCCATCTGTCGTCCGTTATAAAGTTTAAAACAAATTGCGCTTTTAATTCTTCAAACATATTACTCTGCCTTGATATATTTTGCTATAATGCTGTCTATTGTTCCGTCAGCCTTAAGCTCTGAAAGCGCCTTATTGACTCCGTCAAGAAGCTCTTTGTTACCCTTTTTAACCGCTATAGCATAGTTCTCGTCTGCATATGCCTCATCCAAAACCTTAAGTCCGCTGACTTCTTCTGCAAACTTGTTTGCTACCGCACTGTCTATAACTACGGCATCAATCTTGCCCTGGCTGAGTGCCTGTACTGCATCCATTCCCTTATCGTATCTCTCAACTGTCGCATCCTTTATATCACTTGCAAGGATATCTCCTGTAGTACCTGTCTGTACACCGAGCTTCTTTCCTTCAAGATCTTTGGCTCCTGCTATAGTTGAATCGTCCTTTACAATGATAAGCTGCTTTGATGTGGTATATGTATCTGAGAAGTCAACGCTTTGCTTTCTCTCTTCCGTAGCTGAAATACCTGCAAGTCCGATATCAGCCTTACCTGATGTCACCTCAAGTATTACAGCGTCAAAAGCTATATCCTCAACTTTTACCTCAAGACCGAGTTTCTTTGCAATAGCGTCCGCTATGTCCATATCGATACCTACAATCTTGTCTCCGTCATGGTACTCATAAGGCGGGAACTCCGCATTTGTAGCCACCAAAAGTTTACCTGCCTCTACAGTCTTTATCTGAGAAGCGTCCGCACTGCCCTCAGCCTTTGAATCCGCTACACTTTCACTTGTCGCACTTGATTCATTTGCCTTGGTCTCTGTAGTCTTTGAACCGCCGCATGCCGCCAAGCTTGCCGCCATAAGTCCTGCTAAAGCTATTGTCAATATTTTTTTCTTCATAATATCCTCCGATAAATATATTTTATAATTCCATCTTGCATAACTATACATCACTATTTATAATAATGCAAGAGAAAAATCCGATTTACACAAAAAAGACTCTAATTCCTGTAGCTTTATAATGTTAGAAAACTAATCATCATACTGTATACAAAATTAGAGTCTTTTTAGAGCCCTCATACCCGATAAATGCAATCTATCTATCAGCTATACTGCTAATGAAGTCAAGTATCTTTCCATCTCATCTACGGCACTTACCTCATCATCGCCGTCTGCTGATATGTATACCTCTTTGCCATCACCAAACTTCAATGTCATCATGCCCATGATACTTTTTGCATTCACCTTCTTAGTACCACTTTCAACATAAATTCTGCTTTCAAACTGGCTGGCCACCTGTACTAGCATAGCTACCGGTCTGGTTTCAGTTTTTGCATCCATTGCAACCTTAACTGACTTCCTAACCATTTTCTCTCCTTACTTTTCCCTTAACTTGTCTGCGATACTTGAGAGCTTACGTAGCCTGTGATTCACCCCACTTTTTGTGAGCTGTGGTTCAATCATCTTGCCAAGTTCATCCAAAGAAGCATGAGGGGCTCTAAGTCTGGCATTGGCCACCGCCTCCAGATTTGATGTCAATTTATCAAGTCCCATCTTATCCTTAATAAGCTGTATATCCTCAAGTTGTGAAAGTGATGCCAGAACCGTCTTATTTATATTGGCGGCCTCACAGTTCACTTTACGATTTACATCGTTTCGCATGCCTTTTAAGATTCGAATATTTTCGAATTTCATAAGTGATGTAGTTGCTTCCATCAGACCAAGTGCAAGTGAAATCTGTTCACTGTCCTTTACATATACTACATAGGACTTTTTTCTGGTTGTAATCTTCGGGTAAAGTGACAAATCTCCCATCAATTCCTTCATAAATAACGCATCTTCCATAGTGTTACAAACTATTTCAAGGTGATAACTCTTTTCAGGGTCTGTTATCGAACCTGCCGAAAGGAATGCTCCGCGAAGAAACGCCTTTTTACAACAGGAATTGATCAATACCGAATTACTGCCAAGTGACAGCCCGTCCACCGGCTCCTGATTTTTAAAAAGTTTTACAGCCTTAAGCACTTCTCTTGCACCTGTATCATCTATAATACTTACCGAATAAAGATGTTTGTGCTTGATGAGTGCACTATTGCTTATAACTACATCTGTATTTATATTAAATGTTTTTTTAACTAATGTAAAGTACTTTCTGGCAAGTCCTGAATGTTCCGTGGTTATTCTTAAAGATATTTCGTTAGTTTCAGCTAACGAAACAGTACCTATAAAGTATACAATTGCCAAAATTTCTGCAAGTTTGCAATGTCTGACATCCGGAGTCACTCTTATAAGTTCGTCTTTTACTTCTGAAGAAAATGTCATCTTTTTTCTACCTGCCGGCTATTCTTGAGATATTCTTGCCCATATCTCTATGTTCAAGCCTCACTCCTATGCCCTCTACGGTATCAAGTCTTCTCTTCAGTGCCGCCGCAATCGCTACGGAGCGATGTTGTCCGCCTGTACAGCCTATTCCTATCACCAATGCACTCTTTCCTTCATCTATATACCTCGGTATCAAAAACTTTATCATATCGTCAAGTTTGTCAAGGAAAACTTCCGCATCTCCGTTTGAAAAGACATAGTCTGCAACACCATGCTCCTCTCCTGTCTTTAATCTGAGGTCAGGGTCATAAAAAGGATTAGGTAAAAATCTTACATCAAATAAAAGATCCGGATCATCAGGTATTCCGTACATATATCCGAATGAAAGTACAGTCACAAAGAGATTGTTGAATGACTTTCCGTCTACATAGATTGCTCTAAGTTCCTGTTTAAGCTCCTTTGTAAGCATTCTTCCGGTATCCATTATTCTGTCCGCTTTTGCTCTTAAAAACGCCAGTCGCTGTCTTTCAAGATGTATACCGTCTATCAGTCTGCCGTCTGCCGCCAGCGGATGATTTCTTCTGGTCTCCTTATACCTTTTGATAAGTGTCTCATCGTCCGCCTCAAGGAAAAGAATTTCCATATTTATTTTCTTATGTTTCAGCTCATCTATTACGCCGTCAAGTCCGTCAAGTCCGCTTCTGATATCAATTCCCAGAGCCACTCCCTTCATTCCTCTTTCAGAATCAATGGTCAGCTCTACAAAATTTGAAACCAACTCTACAGGTAAATTGTCCACACAGTAATAACCGAAATCTTCAAACATCTTTAATGCAACAGTCTTACCTGAACCGGACATTCCTGTTACAATAATTATCTTCATATCAAATCATCCTTACTTCACATTCCAATTTTACACCGAACTTTTCATACACTCTGTCTTTTACATGCTGTATCAAATCCTTTACATCCTTTGAGGTGGCGTTGTCGTAATTTATCACAAAGCCGCAGTGCTTACTTGATACCGCCGCACCTCCAAGTCTGAATCCTCTAAGACCCGCATCATCTATAAGCTTTCCTGCAAAATATCCTTCAGGTCTTTTAAAGGTGGAACCTGCACTCGGATATTCAAGAGGCTGTTTTTCTTTTCTTCTGTTATTTAAGTCTATAACGGTCGCCTTTATCTTTTCTCTGTCGCCATATGTCAACTTAAGCCTTGCCGCCAGCACAATCTCTTTGTTTTCCAAGATATTGCTTTTTCTGTAACCAAGCTCAAGCTCACATTTCTTTTTCCACTTGATACTTCCGTCAGGACATAAAACCTTTACTTCTGTCAGTACATGAGAAAGTTCACCTCCGTATGCACCTGCATTCATCACTATTGCACCGCCCAAAGTTCCCGGAATACCGCAGGCAAACTCAAAACCGCTAAGTCCCGCTTCCATAGCATACGCACTGACTTTTTCAAGTCCGAGTCCCGCTCCGGCCTCTATTATGTCTTTGTCATGGCTTATCTTATTATTAAGACAGACGGTAGAGATAATAACACCGTCATATCCTCTATCATCCGCCAAAACATTGCTACCCTTTCCAAGGATATAATATTTCATATTTTCTTTTTTTATTATTTCCATACAAAGGCGCAACTCTTCCTCAGTGACAGGTGTCAAAAAGAATTTACATCCTCCGCCTACACGAAAGGTTGTATGTTCCTTTAACAGCTCCCCTTTTTTGCAATTTTTGCCAAGGATGCTTTCAAAATCCATAATTATCTCCACCGGTTATTTTAGTTTTTTCCGGCAATATTTGCCTGAACTCTGTTATAAAGTTCCTGTGCCGCATTATATCCCATCATATTCTGTCTGTGGTTTACAGCGGCAGTCTCTACAATGATTGCCAAGTTTCTTCCCGGTCTTACAGGCAATACATGGCATACCACCTTATTTCCGAGATATTCGATATAATTGTCCTCAAGACCAAGTCTGTCATAGTCTTTATTTTTTACCCAGTCCTCAAGCTGTATAACAAGGTCTATAGACTGCGTATCCTTTACACTCAGTACACCGAAGAGTGCTTTAACATCTATGATACCTATTCCTCTAAGCTCAATAAAATGCTTTGTAATATCAGGTGCTGTTCCCACAAGTGTCTGCTGTGACACCTTTCTTATCTCAACAACATCATCAGATACAAGTCTGTGTCCTCTTTTTACAAGTTCAAGAGCCGCCTCACTCTTACCGATACCGCTGTCACCTGTAATAAGTACACCTTCGCCGTATACATCTACCAACACACCGTGTATTGATATAACCGGAGCCAACTTCACATTCAACCATCTGATAAGCTCGGCTGTAAGATATGTTGTGGACCGCTCGGTTCCAAGACAAGGCACACCGTAGTGTAAGCAGTATGAAAGCATATCCTCATCAGGTTTTATACCTCTGGCATACAGTACACAAGGTACCTTATAAGACAATAATTTATCGTATGTCTTTTTCTTTGTTTCCTCATCAATTGTCTCTATATACGCATTCTCCACATTTCCAAGCACCTGCACTCTCTCACTGTCAAAGTGATCAAAGAAGCCTGCAAGCTGCAACGCAGGTCTGTTGATTTCCGGATGTTTTATTATTATAGATTCTGTATCTATTTCCGGTGTGTAGTTCTTTAGGTTTAACTCGGTAATAAGCTCCTTAATTGTTACATTTTCTCCCATGGTACCTCCTATCATTTTACCCCCTATAAAAACTTATCCCAAAAGCTCTAACAGCTCTTCCTTTGAAATATTTGACAGTGACATTCCCTCTTCAAAGTTAAGTACTCTGTCCGCCAAATCCTTCTTTGACTCCTGTAACTTTACTATTTTCTCTTCTATAGTCCCTTTTGCAATAAGTCTGTATACCGTTACCGTGTTTTTTTGTCCGATTCTGTGTGCTCTGTCCGTAGCCTGATTCTGTGCCGCAAAGTTCCACCAAGGATCATAGTGAATAACTATATCCGCTCCGGTGAGATTAAGCCCTGTACCTCCGGCCTTAAGTGAAATCAGGAATACATTTGTATCATCATTATTGAATCTATTTACAAGTTGCAATCTCTTATCCTTAGGTGTGGCACCTGTAATCATATAACTTGTAATCTTTTCTTCTTCAAATCTTTTGCCTATAATATCAAGCATTGAAGTAAACTGTGAGAACAAAAGTATCTTATGGCCGGCTTCAATGCCGCTTTTTACCAAATCTATACAGGTTTCAAGCTTTGCGGACTCACCGACATAGTTCTCAAAGATAAGGCTCGGATCACAGCATATCTGCCTGAGCTTTGTAATCTCCGAGAGTACAATCATCTTTGTGCTGTTATAGTCTTTGTCGCCAAGCAGTATCTTCTTCAGATTGCTTAGCTCGCCGTCATAAGCAAGCTGCTGCTTTTTATCAAATCTTGAAACTCTTATCTCTTCTATCTTATCAGGCAAATCAAGTGCCACCTCCGACTTAAGTCTTCTAAGAACAAAAGGTGCTATCATCTTTGACAAAATCTTTGCACTGTTCTCATCACCTGTCTTTACTATATCATTCTCATACCTTGTTCTGAAAGCATTATAGCTGTATAAAAATCCCGGCATGATATAGTCAAATATACTCCACAGCTCACTCAGTCTGTTCTCAATAGGTGTTCCGGTCAGTGCAAACTTCACATCCGCCTTGACCGCCTTGACCGCTTTTGCCACACCGGTATTTTGGTTTTTTATAAACTGTGCCTCATCTATTATCTGATGTGAAAACTTCATATCGTGGTAAAGGCTTATATCTCTTCGCAGTGTGTCATATGAACTAATATATACGTCCACATCTTCACCCTCTTCAAGGTACTTTTGCCTTTCTTCTTTTCCGGCGGCAAGCACAGACACTTCAAGCAGGTTGTCTTTATCAAACTTTGAAATCTCTTCACTCCAATTATATACTAAAGAAGCCGGACATACTATAAGAGCTTTAGACAATCTGCCATTTTGTTTTGCATCTATCAAAAGTGATATGATCTGTAGCGTCTTTCCAAGTCCCATATCATCCGCCAGTATACCGCCGAAACCAAGTTCTTCTACAGAGCGAAGCCACTTAAAACCTTCTTTTTGATATCCTCTGAGGATATCTTTTACTTCGGCTGGCGGTGTAAAGTCTATAGATTTTATACCGTCAAACTTATTTATGAGCTTTGCAAAGCTGCTGTCTCTTTTTTCAACAAGCTCATTGTGTTCCTTCATCATCTCGTCAATGTAGATTGAACGATACAGCGGTACGCTTAGGGCTCCGGCTCTCAAATCCTTTGCGGAAATATCAAGTACATTTAACATCTCGTCAAAGCTGTCCATATATTCTGAGTCCATATTTATAAAGGCACCGTTTTTTAATCTGTAGTACTTTTTCTTCTTTCTGTAGCTTGATACTATATCCGCCAGCTCTTCAGGGCTCATATCTTCCGAGAGCAACTCAAGTTGCAAAAGATTTGATTTTACTGAAACGCCGATACTTGCAGACGGTCTTTTATAGACTCTTACATCATTAAAGCCGTCACTTCCAAGTACTCTTCCGTATTTATTCAAAACATCAATGCCTGATACTTTAAGTTCATAAAGTTCATCCTCGGTTTTTGTCAAAAGACAGCCGCTGTTTGAATCATCAGGCATAAATCTTTTTAAAACTTCTACCGCCTTGTTCTCCTGCTTTGCGTCTCTTAACAGTTCCTCTTCAGTAGTTTCAAGGATTTTTCCGGAAAGTATATCCACTCTTCCGCCGCTGTAGCTTGCCTCAACCTTTCCCAAAGCATTGCCGTCTTCCATATCCAGATAGAATGTAATATTTGCTTCTTCAGGCACATACTCAATTGCCTCAGGCGCTTCATCTTTTATAATCGCACTGTCTTTTATAATCGGCAACACCTTCGAGTAAAATCTGCCTATATTTTTTCTTCCTATCTTTACATTCTGATATCCGAAATCCGAAATTCTTAAAGCTTTTATCAAATCCAGTGTCTTAGTGTCACATCTGCTCAGATATTCGTCATCGATACAGTAGACATAATTGTTCGTTTTGATAAATCTCGGAAAGTCCAATTTTAAATTTATGCCTCCGAAATGCTCGTTATTATATATCGGAGTTATCTTTATATTTATCTTTTCGTTGTGCTCTCTGAACTCAATCTCCGAAGTAACATTCTTTCTGCCGGCCTCTTCTTTTATATATTCAAATTTCTTTCCTACAAGCAAATCAAATATCTCATCCGTATTTGAGGCGTCCATCTTTATCCTTGAGACATTCAGTTTCGTCTTTGTATAGTCCAAAAGCTTATAACTTACAGCCAATTCTCTTTCAATCATGGTCTCTATAAGCTTCACATACTTTAAGCTCTCTTCGTCAAATACCGAATATGACAACCTCACACTGTCATTTTTTCCAAGCGGATAAACTTCATTTCCCTTTATGGCTTCCACAAAATTGACATAGTTTTTTATCATCAAAAGCTTCTTTCTTCCGATTCTGAATTGGATAAACAATCCGTTTCCGTTTACATAATCTGAAAGTATCAGCCTTGGAACCAGCTTTATACTGCCTTCTTCGCTTTCTTCATTGTCATAGTATGAAAGAAAGGAATCTCCGAAGTAATTGGTCTCATCTCCCAGCTCATGGCTGTCAAGATATGCATTCAATAAAAAGACTGTAGCCACCACATGCTCACAGTTTTTACTTTCATTGCCGAAATACACACTGATCCTGTTCTTGTTAACGCATCTGCTGCAATTACAGCCTGCATAGGTAAGCTTATCTCTTTCAAACTCTATACTTACGTCGCATTTATCCGATTCCACCCATGCCCTTGCAACACCGCGCACTCCGGTATCCTGTTGAAACAGATAACTGTAGGTTATATCAAAAGCTCTGTTATTTTCTTCTACGCTCTCAAGCTTTACCAGCCCCTTTTTTATCAGTTCTTTGGCTTTCTTAGCGGTATCCGTAGTCATAGAAAGGCTATCTATAATAGCCTCTCCGTTGAAGTATTTATAAATAGCCTTTTTATCCTTGTTTTTTGAGGCGGATATCATATCCGACTTTATCTTTTTTACAGTCTCACTCTCATTTTTTAAATCAACTGCTTTTTTAAGCCCTTCAAAGGGATTAAACCTCATCTTTATTCCTCACTCTTAAGTATATCCACAGCCGTACTGAGCTGATTGTCGGAATCGCTTCCAATCACCGCACCCTCATTCAAATCCACATCCACATCAGGTTTTATTCCTACCTTATGTAAATCATATCCTGAAGGCGGATAGTAATGCTGTGTAGTAATCTTTATCGCAGTACCGTCACCAAGCGGAAGTACATTTTGAACAATACCTTTTCCGAATGTTGTCTTTCCTACTACCTTACCCCACTTGAAATCCTTGAATGTGGCTGTAAATACCTCAGATGCGGAAGCGGAATTCTCATTTACAAGTACCACCATAGGAATCTTCAGTTCACCCGGATCTTTTGCATAGTATTCTTCCCTGTTTCCGTTTTTATCCTCCGTATAAAGTACCAACCCCTCAGGCAAGATATAATCAAGCATATCTACAACCTGATCAAGAAGTCCTCCCGGATTGCCGCGAAGATCTACTATCAGTTTTTTCATTCCCTGTGACTTAAGCGACTCTATATTTGATTTGAACTGCTCTGATGTCACCGCGTCAAACTGGCTTACTGCAACATAGCCTATTCCGTCATTCAACATCTTTGAAGATACTGTCTGTACCTCGATAGACCTTCTTGTAAGGTTTAAGTCCACCTGTTTTTTGTCGTCACCTCTGATAACGGTCATAGTAAAGCTTGAGCCTTCCACGCCTCTTATCTTTGTCTTTACCAATACATCAAGGTCCGTACCTGTCACTTCTTCACCGTCTATTTTGTATATTATATCTCCCGGCAGCAGTCCGCCTTCTTTTGCAGGGCTGTTATCAAATACATTCACTATTGTAATAATCTTTGTTTTCGGATTCTGTGAAACCGAAGCGCCTATACCCGAGTATTTTCCCTCAGTGTCCTCGTTGAGCGCCTTATACTCTTCCTTTGTGTAATATACGGTATACGGATCGTCAAGTCCGTTCATCATTCCTGCATATATACCGTCTTCCACCTTTGTCATATCCTCATCAAAGAGAAAGTATTTATCTATAATGCTTTGTAAAAGTGATGTCTTTTCCTCTATCTTTTTATAATCCAGTTTACTTCCTTTGCCTGACGTAAATATATGTGTAAAGCCGCCTTTATTAAGTGCGATAACAAATCCCACATAGACAAGTACAAACGAAACCGCCATTCCGGCTATAAAGCACAAGAACCCGTTAAGCTTGCCTCTTCGCCTCTTTGCTCTTTCTTCTATTCTCTGCTCCACATCCGTCTCTGTCGTGCCTTTTTTTCGTTCTTTTATATATTCTTCAAAGTCGTCATTCTCATGATGTTCAAACATATAAATCCTCCAAATTCATATTTCATTATATGATACCATTTATTACACAAAAAAACAAAGGGGAGATATAAATCTCCCCGATATTTATCTGCATTATATTTGATTTTAATATCCGACCTTGTCCATATATGACATATACTTTACAACCATAAGTGCAATCTTGAATGTGATGGCGTCCTCAAACATTCTGAGGTCAAGCCCTGTACTCTTTTGAAGCTTATCCAGACGATATACCAAAGTATTTCTGTGAATGAAAAGCTGTCTGGACGTCTCTGAAACATTCAGGCTGTTCTCAAAGAACTTGTTGATAGTGGTAAGTGTCTCCTCGTCAAGATCCTCAGGATTCTTACCGTCAAAGATCTCCTTGATGAACATCTTGCAAAGCGGTATAGGTAACTGATATATAAGTCTTCCTATTCCCAGTCTTGAGTAAGCTACGATATTTTCAGATGCGTAGAATATCTTACCTACATCAAGTGCCATCTTAGCCTCCTTGTAAGACTTTGACACCTCTTTTATCTCGTTGACTATAGTACCGTATGAAACGGTAACATTGAGGATTCCGATAGAATTAAGCTCATCTATAACCGATCTTGCCACTCTGTCGAGGTCTTCGTATGCAGAGCCTTCCTTCATCTCCTTGACAAGGATGATATCTCTTTCATCAACCGCTGTGACAAAGTCTTTGTTTCTTGATGCAAAGAGCGCCTTTACCGCCTCAAGGCTTGATACATCTCTCTCGTTCTTGGTCTCTATGATATAGACCACTCTTCTTACGCTTGTCTCAATATGCAACTTCTTTGCTCTGTTGTAGATGTCTACAAGCAGCAAATTGTCAAGCAGGAGGTTTTTGATGAAGTTATCCTTATCAAATCTCTCCTTGTATGCTACAAGAAGGTTCTCTATCTGGAATGATGCCAATCTTCCCACCATGTAAGTGTCGTCTGTGGTACCTTCCACCAAAAGAATATACTCAAGCTGATGCTCGTCAAAAATCTTAAAAAACTGGAACCCGCCTATAGCCTGTGAGTCCGCCAATGAATTGGCAAATGTATTTACCTGTAAACCGTAAGTCTCCGCCTCTGAAAAGGTAGTTGCCAAGACCTTACCCTCAACATCGCAAACGCAAAGCTCAGTTCTTGTAATACCCTTTAATCCGTCTATAGTATTTTGAAGAATTTGGTTTGAGATCATATATTTGTCTCCTTTTCTCTATTACTTTACTCCACCATCTCATACAAAAATCATGATGAGACAGTCACCAATCACTAATCAATTTTAACAAGGATTGGTCCTACAATCCAATCTGCTCTAAATATCCGGTAGCAGATATTAACAACTTTCATATAGATAATAATGCATTATCACGAGTAAATCAATAGCTAAAAAAGGTTTTTTTATTTTTGTTTATGTAAATTTACCTATACACCACCCGGTACAGGTTCAATCCCTTAAAATTTCACTATGATATTAAAGGAAATATTATGGTTTGCTTGCTTATTGTAGATAATAACCAAAAACTTTAAAAGTTTATTTCACCTGTGAATACATACTCGGCTCTTCCCCTCATATATATTTCATCATCAACCAGACTGATATCCAGTTCGCCTCCAAGTAAATGTACTCTTACCAATGTATCACAATCTCCCTTTTTCATTGTGGCAAAGGCGCTTGCACATGCTCCCGTACCGCAGGCAAGAGTCTCTCCCGAACCTCTCTCCCACACTCTCATATGAATATTCTTTCTGTCTTCCACATAGATGAACTCGGAATTTACTTTTTGCGGGAATCTCTCATGCTTTTCATAGTATTCTCCCACTTTGTTAAGGTCCATATTTTGAAGTTCTTCCAATGTATCCACATAGTAGACCGCATGAGGATTGCCTACATCCACTCCTATAAACTCTTTTTCTTCTCCGTTTATAAGTATCTTTTCAGGAAACTGTGAAGTAATCTTTGCTCTGCCCATATTTACATTGATATATTCGGCCTTTTTATTCTTAGGCTCTATCTTTATATGCTTGATTCCCGCACCGGTCTCCATAGTGAACTCTTCAGACTTCACATAGCCGTGGTCATAGGCGTACTTTGCCACACATCTTGAGCCGTTGCCGCACATAAGCCCCCTGCTGCCGTCCGCATTGTACATATCCATCTTTACATCCGCTATATCTGAAGGACAGATAAGTATAAGTCCGTCACTTCCCACTCCGAAATGTCTGTCACTTACCTTTATTGCAACCTCACCGGGATTATTTACTTTTTCTTTGAAGCAGTCCACATACACATAGTCGTTTCCCGCTCCCTGCATCTTTACAAACTTCATATATTCTCCAATCTCTTTATTCCTTCCCACCATACAAAAGACAAATCTTTTTTGCCGTACTTATGATAGTATCTCCGTTTTTCATACTGCTGCTTTGCAAATATTTATGTGCCTCGGGCTCAGTCATATTCTTATACTTTATCAAAAGCTCCTTTGCTCTTTGTATTGTCAGAAAATTTTTACCGCCTCGCTCTTCCTGTTTTTTCTTTCTTTTTCTTTCATAATAAAGCCTGTCCGATATTTCACCGACCTTTTTTACAAGCTCTATTACTTTAAAAGGCATAGGCAAAAAATTTATATCCTCACTAAGTCCTTCACTGAGTTTGTTCGGTGAACATACGAGCAAAAGCTCACAACTCTCATTGATATTTTCTTTCAGCTCCATATACTGCATATCGCCAAGCTGATATGCGCATATTACAATACCGTAATCAATATCATCACACAGATTTATAGCCTTGGCACCTGATGCAACTACACCTACTATTGAATATCCGTTTTTTATCAAAATAGACCTTAAAACTTTGCTGTCACCGGGATTTGGAAATGCAATGATTATATCCGACATTATCGTCCTTTCTCCAATGATACTGCATAAAATCAGTATCTTTCCAAATACTTCTTTATTTCCCAGTCTGTAACGGCATTATTAAACTCATCCCATTCGGCCTTCTTTGCATTTAAGTACTCACCGAATATATGTGTGCCGAGTTTTTCTTTCACAAAGTCCGATTTTTCAAACTCATCTATTGCCTCTTTTAATGTACTCGGCAGTCTCTTCACATTTTCAATCTCATTTGAGTACATATTTTCATTGATGGCTTCTTTTAAAGGTAAGTCTTTTTCTATTCCGTCAAGTATCGAATATATAAGCATTGCGATGCAAAGGTATGGATTGGTGGCGGAATCGGGACTTCTAAGCTCAAACCTAATCTGATTGTTTCTTTCACCCGGTATTCTAAGCAGCGTGCTTCTGTTTGAATTGGAGCTCCATGACACATATACAGGTGCGTCAAATCCCGGTTTCAATCTTTTATATGAGTTTACAAGCGGATTGTTTATCAGTGAAGTGTCACAGGCGTGCTCCAATATACCTGCAACTGCCGCCCTTCCTTTTTTGCCAAGTTTTCCGTCTTCTTCAAGCAAATTGTTGCCTTCATTATCAAGCACGGAGATTTTAAAATGCATTCCGCTTCCGTTCTCACTTTCAAAAGGCTTCGGCATAAATGAAGCGCTCAGTCCGTGCCTCTTTGCCAATGTCTTTACAGCCATTCTGAATGTCTGTATCGCATCAGCACAGGAAATTGCACCTTGATTTGTGAAATCTATTTCATGCTGTGCTTTTGCAATCTCATGGTGCGACGACTTTATATTTATTCCCATCTCCTCAAGGTTCAGTACTATATCTCTTCTGATATTCTCACTCATATCAAGAGGGCCTATATCAAAATAGCTGGCCTTTTCCTTTACATTCAGACTCACTTCACCTTTATCATCAGTGTTAAGCAAAAAGAATTCACACTCTGCTTCAATAAATATATTAAGACCCGACTGCCTTGCCTTATCATATGCATTAAGTAACACCGCCCTCGGGTCAGCTTCAAAAACACTTCCGTCGGTTCTGTGAATATTGCAGATAAATCTTGCAACCTTACCCTGCTGCGGTCTCCATGGAAATATACAAAACGTGGAAAGATCCGGATGTAAATACAAATCCGAATCTTCTATAGGTGCAAATCCCTTCACACTTGAACCGTCAAACAGAATTTTATTTTCAAGTGCATCCTCAAGCTGGCTTGCAGTTATTGCGATATTTTTCAAAGTTCCGAAAATATCTGTAAACTGTAATCTGATAAATTCTACATCTTCCTCTTCAACTATGGCAAAAATCTCTTCCTTCGTCATTGCTCACCTTTTCTTTAAAACTTATTAAGCACCCTTTTTAACCTTTCGAGTGCATCATCAACATCTTCTTTTGAAATAATAAGCGGCGGAATAAATCTCAAAATATTGCTTCCGGCATTGATAAGTACCATCTTCTCATCAAGGAGCGCATACTTTATAATATCGGCCACAGGTATGTCAAACTCCATACCCAGAAGCAGTCCCTTTCCTCTGACTTCCTTTATAAAAGGATATTCCTTTGCCATAGCCTCAAGATTTTCTTTGAGATAATCTCCCACTACTTTTACATTTCCTGTTATGTCGTCTTCCTTAAAGATATCCAGCACCTTGGATGCCGCCGCACATACCAAAGGATTTCCTCCATATGTGGAACCGTGGTCTCCCGGCTTTAATACACCGCTTGCCTTACCCGATGTCAAAAAGGCACCTATAGGAACTCCGTTACCAAGTGCCTTTGCCACCGTCATAACATCAGGCTTGATGCCGTATTCCTGCCATGCAAAATACTGTCCTGTTCTTCCCATTCCACATTGAATCTCATCCAAAATCAGTATTAAATCATGTTCATCCGTAAGCTTTTTGATACCCTCAAGGAACTCTTTCGTTGCAGGATGAATTCCACCCTCACCCTGTACCGTCTCAAGTATTATAGCACAGGTTTTGTCACTAACAAGATTTTTTACAGACTCTATATCATTATATTTTGCAAATTTCACTCCGGGAATCAGCGGATAAAAGTCCTCTCTATAGTGCTCATTTCCCGTTACAGAAAGTGCTCCAAGGCTTCTGCCGTGAAAGCTTCCTTCCATAGCAATTATTTCAAATCTTTTTCCTGTTTTTGTACCGTATTTTTTTGCAATCTTTATTGCACCCTCTATAGCCTCCGTACCTGAGTTTGTAAAAAACACCTTTTCCATCCTACTGATTTCAAGAAGTTTTTCACCGGCCTCTATAACAGGCTCATTATAAAAATAGTTTGATATATGCCAAAGCTTATCAGCCTGAGCCTTCAGGGCTTCATTAACTCCCTTATAATTGTATCCCAGTCCCTGCACCGCAATGCCCGCAAAGAAATCCAGATATTCATTTCCGTCGGTATCAAAAAGCTTTATTCCGTCACCGTGGTCAAAAACCACCTGATACCTGTTATATGTCTTTAATAATAATTGCTCCGCGCAATCTATTGAATCTTTCATCTTCATAACTGATCTCCTACTATCATGGTACCTATACCTTTGTTTGTAAACATTTCAAGCAAAAGGCAATGTGCAACCCTGCCGTCTGCAATCGTCACCCTGTTTACTCCATTTTTCACCGCATCCACACAGTTTGAAAGCTTAGGCAGCATACCTCCGCCCATCTGTCCGTTTTCTGTAAGCTTTTCAATTTCGCTTATACTTATCTTTTCTATCAGGCTGCTCTTGTCGTTAAAGTCCTTGTATACACCTTCAACATCTGTAAGAAATGCCAGTTTTTCGGCTTTCAGAGCCTTTGCAACAGCACATGCCGCATCGTCCGCATTTACATTGTAGCTTGTATACTCCTTATCAAAGCCTACAGGGCATATGACAGGTAAAAAATCTTTTTCCAAAAGGTCAAAGATAATATCCGGGTTTACCTCACTCACTTCTCCGACCAGACCTATGTCCTCACCGTCAACTTCCTTTTTGTGGCAATGCAAGAGTGAGCCGTCCTTTCCGCTGATACCTACAGCCTTCATTCCAAGCTCTCCTATCATCTGTACCAGCTCTTTATTCACTTTATTAAGTACCATTTCCACAACTTCCATGGTTGCATCATCTGTAAATCTTAATCCGTTTACAAAGTGAGGTTCAATATTTACTTTTTCAAGCCATTTGGAAATCTCCTTGCCTCCTCCGTGAACTATAACAGGCTGCATACCTACAAGTTTTAACAGCACGATATCCTGTATTACCTTTTTCTTTAAGTTCTCATCAAGCATTGCGGAACCGCCATACTTTACAACCACTATCTTTTTATTAAACGCCTGTATATACGGCAAAGCCTCTATAAGAGTCCCCGCCTTTTCAAGTAATTTATCCATAAAACACCTCTTTAGCTTCTGTAGTCCGCATTTATTTTTACATAGTCAAATGTCAAATCACATCCCCATGCCGTTGCGCTAAAATCTCCCATATTCAGCTTTATCAAAGCTCTGACTTCCTTTGCAGATAATATCTTGGTTGCTTTTTCTTCATCAAAGCCTACAGATACACCGTCCTTATATATCAAAATCTTTCCGTTTTCACTCTCAAAGTAAAGCTCCATATTGTCAGGATCAAACTTTTCGCCGCTGTATCCAAGTGCACAAAGAATTCTTCCCCAGTTGGCATCATGTCCGAATATTGCCGCCTTTGTTAGTGATGAGGTAACTACAGATTTTGCCAAAGTTCTTGCAGTCTCCTTAGTCTTTGCACCCTCTACGACAACTTCAAAAAGCGCGGTGGCTCCCTCACCGTCTCCTGCAATCATCTTTGAAAGAGCGGTTGTGATGAAATTTAGATTGCTCTTAAATACCTTGTATTCCTCACTGCTTTCACAGGCTATCTTTTCATTATCTGCAAGTCCGTTTGCAAGTATTATAAGAGAATCGTTTGTGGATGTATCACCGTCTACACTTACCATATTGAAGGTATCCACCACATCATCTCTGAGCGCCTTTAATAAAAGTTCCTTTGAGATGTTCACATCTGTTGTGATAAATCCGAGCATTGTGCACATATTCGGATGTATCATCCCCGAACCCTTACACATAGCACCCATCTTTACAGTCTTTCCGGATATTTCAAACTCTATCGCAACTTCCTTTGAAACGGTATCCGTAGTCATTATAGCCTTGGCAGCTTCATTGGCAGCCTTTTCACTCTGCTCCAAAGAATTTGAAAGAGATTCTATTCCTGTGCAAATCTTGTCTATAGGAAGCTGCATACCTATAACACCTGTGGATGCCAAAAGTATTGAATTCTCTTCGACTCCAAGCTTTGATGCCGCTTTCTTTGCGCTCTGCTTACAATACTCCATACCCTCATCCTTGGTGCAGGCATTGGCAATACCTGAATTTATAACTATTGCATTCACATAAGTTTCACTGTACGTTATTTTTCTGTCCCAGAGTACAGGTGCCGCCTTTACAAGATTTGTGGTATATGTTCCTGCAGATATTGCCGGAACTTTTGAAAAAATCATGGCCATATCGGTTCTGTTTTTATATTTTATATTCGCCTCTGTTGCACTTGCCAAAAATCCCTTCGGTGCACATATTCCGCCATTTATTATCTTCATAAATTCTCCTTATACTGCTTTTATGATTAACTGTATCATCTGCTCAAAGCTTTAATCCATGTATAGACGATTATGCTACAATACTTGATATATTTTCCTCATTCAGTACAAGTTCATAGCTGTTTATATCCTTATTTTGCTTCCAGTTTTGACTCTTCCAAAAAATATTTCCTGCAAGATTTTGCTTGAATGCTATAAGAGTTATCTTACTTATACCTTCGGCATTTACCCTCTCTATGGCTTCCTTTACCATCTTACCGGCTATATTTTCTCCTCTGTACTTTGAATCCACACATACATGGTAAAATGTCGCCTGTCTGCCGTCATGACCTGAAAGTATGGTTCCGACTATTTGATTATTCTTTACAGCCACAACACTAAGACTGACATTTCTGTCAAGAAATCTTTTTATATGTTCAAAATCATCATCAACCGCCCTGATCCTGAATCCTTTTATACTTTTCCAAAGCGCCATCACCTCGGTGTAGTCCTCTATTTTCATTGTCCTTATTTCTATATCTTTTTTCATCATATTGACATCGGTAAACTTTTTAATCCACATTCTTCATCTACCCCAAACATTAAATTCATATTCTGGATGGCCTGGCCTGCCGCTCCCTTTATAAGGTTGTCAATGGCACCGGTCACCACTATCCTGTTTGTCCTCTTATCTATTACATAGCCTATATCCACAAAATTGCTTCCCTTTACAAATCTTGTCTCCGCATTTTCATTTTTTCTAAGAAGCCTTATAAACTTCTCATTTGCATACTCGCTCTCATAGGCATTTTTTATATCTTCTTCACTGACTCCTGATTTCAGTCCGGCATACGCAGTCACCAAAATTCCTCTCATCATAGGAACCAGATGAGGTGTAAAACTAATTACAATGTCTTCTCCTGCCGCCTTTGAAAGCTGAGCTTCTATCTCAGGTGTATGCCTGTGACTTCCGATTCCGTAGGCCTTCATATTTTCATTCACTTCACAAAAAAGATTGTCAACCTTCGCACTTCTACCTGCTCCCGAAGTTCCCGACTTCGCATCTATTATGATGCTGTTTTTATCTATCAGCTTATGCTTTAACAGCGGCTGCAACGAAAGTATCGAACAGGTCGGATAACAACCCGGATTTGCAATCAGCCTTGCTTTCTTTATATCTTCACGGTAAAGCTCAGGCAGACCGTATACCGCCTCTTTTATAAGATCTTTTGACTTGTGCTCAAGCTTATACCACTTTTCATATACATCCACATCTTTTATTCTGAAGTCCGCCGAAAGATCTATTACCTTGGCATTTGCAAGCACCTCATCATTTATATTCTCAGCCAGAAAGCCTTGAGGTGTAGCCGTAAATATAATGTCCGCTTTCTTTGACAGTTCCGATATATTGTCGTTTTCACAAATATCGTCTGCATATTTATACATACTTCTAAAGACCTCCGAGTAGCTCTCACCTGCAAAGCTCTTTGAACCGAATCCGACTATTTTCACATCATCTCTTTGTAACAAGAGTCTAATAAGCTCGGCTCCTGCATATCCTGTAGCTCCGACAATACCTACCTTTATCATAAAAACACCTCTCATCCTTTCCTGCTTTGTTATAATTACTTTTATAGTTTCATAATTATACACTTTTTGTGAATAAAATCAAGGTTTTATGAATGAAAATTTTTGAACAAAAAAGGACACCTTTTAGCGTGTCCTCATTGTTTTTAATTTCTAAATTTTACTGATTTGTAAAAGCCGTTTGTAAATTATCAAGTTCCAAAGCTGCCGGCGCCTCTCTGAAATTTTGATATGCGAATATTCCAAATCCTGAGACCTCTCCGGTTTCTCTTGCGGCCTTTACCTGTCTTAATAAAATATCGTTATATCTCAGCCATTCCGAAACCGAATTGCCGTCCTTTATATTCTTTCCTGCTCTATAAAGTCCGAGACCTATATACAGCTTTACATTACTGTTACTTTTTTTCTTTAAGTCTACCCAACTGTTTAAACAGTTTATATATGAATGAGGCGCCAATACACCCGTCTTTGTTTTTGCTTCAAAACCGTGGTAGAGCTGAGGCATTATATAGTCAATATATTCATTTGAAGCCATCCATTTATCAATATCAACAAAATATGATTTATCACTTCTAAGATTTGATAAAAGCGCTACAGGACTGATTCCGAAAACTGCCTGAGGACGTGCTTCATGTACCGCCTTGTATACATCTTTTACAAGCATTGACACATTTTCTCTTCTCCACTGTGTAATACCTAAGCTGCTGCCTGAAGCATCATATTCCGCTTTGTCAAAACTCTTTGCAGAATCACTGTCATTTAGTGAAGGGTAAAAATAATCATCAAACTGTACACCGTCTACAGCATAGTTTTTACATATTTCACTGATTGAATTCACAAGATAATTTCTAACCTCTGCACTTGACGGATTCAAATAGTAATTGCCTTCATGCAATAATACATTTCTTTGTTTTGAAGGATCATTCATCCACTGCTTTACGATTGAACCCTCAGGTATCTCTTTCATCATAGAATTGGTAACTCTGTAAGGGTTTACCCAAGCATGAAATGAAAGTCCGTGCTTATGAGCACTCTCAATCATATACTCCAAAGGATCAAAATTAGGATTCGAATCTTTTGTAACCATAAACTTTGATAACGGGAAAGATTTTAATTTCTGACCGTAACTGTCCGAGTGACTGTGTACATGACAAAATATAGCATTCATTCCGCGATTTTTTATATCTGTCATCACTTGGTCCGCACGTTTCTTAAATGACTCTACATCTGAAGGCATCTCACTCCAGTCAATATATGAAAACCAAACTCCTCTAAGCTCTTTTTGCTCCACTGCCGTGCTTTGAACCGTAACACTTCTCTTTACAGATTTTACCGCCGCATAAACTTGCAAAGAGACCAGCATATTCATTATCAACAATACAGCTATAAGCTTGCCGATAAGTCCCCCAAACCATTTTTTCTTCATCTTCATCTCGCTCTCTATCTTTTTTAAGTATAATAAAATCACCTACTATAATACTATAGCTAAGATAAAAAACCAATATCAACTTCCTTAAAGACTTATTACAAATGCTTTTATCTAAACTTCTCTTCTATAAAGGAATTATTACTTAGGATCCCTGTTCTTATCCCCTACAATCCAGTAATCACAGATTTTTCCGCCTGATGCCAATGTGCTTTCTCTATGAAGCACACCTTTTCCCTTCTCAAACATAAGATAGTCTATATCACAACACATAGGCAAAAGATCCAAATAACCGTTATCTCTTGCAAATTTTTCAAGTGGACATCTTGTGAAGTGATAATAAAAACCGTCTCTATGAAGATCGTTATCAAAGTTAAAATCCCATGTTTTATCTTTATACTTTGGATGTTTATCCGCCCATTCCGCCATTCTATGCATCCTGTCAGAAAACTTTTTCATATCTTTTTGTTTATTTAAGTCAAAATGACCTCTAAGTTTAGCTATAAATTTGTTGTTTAAAAACTCCACAATTACTTCTTTAAAATCATCCACACAAAAATCCCCTGCTCTGCACAAAGCCATAAATACATACGCTGAATAAATGTTACCTGACATCGGATTGTTTGAGCCGATATCTTCAGTATTCTCAAGCATCTGCCTATATAAAACTCTTGCCTTTTTTATGCTTTCTTCAGTTTTATTCTTACCGAATTTTCTTATCATCGGTTTCTTCAAGAGAAAACTTATTAAACTGAAATATATTCCTTTGTACTTCATCATAACCCCCTCGATTTCTTTTTACAAATTGTTTTTTCAATCATCACGTCACAGAATACAACTTAACTTCTATAAGTTAGTACTTTCTAACCGATTCTATTTTATCACTTTACTGAAGGCTTTTCTATGTTTTAGAGTATTAAAAAGGACACCTTTTACAGTGTCCTCATTATTTTTAAATATTACTATTTTACATTTTTTCATTTAAATATTTTTGAAACGTACCTACACTTAGATTTGCTCTTTTAGCAGCATCTTCTACTGAAATTATTCCGTCTTTTACAAGCATAAGTAATGTATTTATAACACCTTCTTTTCTACCTTCTTTTATGCCTTCTCTTCTACCCTCTTTTATCCACTTGTCTTTAGATTCTTCTTTAAATATGTCGTATAACTCCTTCATTGCATCCGTCATCTTATTACC
>NZ_RRCM01000002.1:32263-269703 GCF_003862485.1 Lachnoanaerobaculum orale
ATGCCTTCTCTTCTACCCTCTTTTATCCACTTGTCTTTAGATTCTTCTTTAAATATGTCGTATAACTCCTTCATTGCATCCGTCATCTTATTACCCTCCTTATATATGGGTTATCTTTTATAATCCCCTCTATAATCAACCCTATATTACTACTGATTCTGCCTTTTATATTATGTATATCTTGATTAATATATTTCTCCTGTTTGATTGCAATCATAATATCTTCTGCAAGATCACCTATTTGAGGGTTTTTCTTGGAATTCATCCCTGTTATATTAAGCAAAACATCCTTTGCATAACTATATTTACCATCAACCATATTTAAGAAATATTCTTCCCTGCCTTTTATATAATCTTCATAGCTGCCTTCTTTATGAAGTAACAAAAATAATTCAAAATTAGGATTAGAAACTGCCGCTATATCACTCTTTTCAATATCTTCTATCAATTTATCGTAACCTTCTACTTTTTCTTCAAAAATATCCCCATCAAAAACTATAATCATTCTGTCACGCTCTACATCAAAGTCATTTTCCGCCAGTGCTTTCTGCTTATTTGCAAATTCAACAAGATTCTTTGCAAATGATATGTTTCTATCTTTATCTGTCTTTTCCCAAAGGCGAATATCTATTAAGGGGTGTATACCCAAATTCTTTCTGAGGTCAATCAATTTTTTGAAATAAAAAGTTTCAGTATTTGCACCTTCACATATAAAGTAATATTTCCTCAAAGGCTCAATTTGTTCCTCTAAATCAGAAGAACGCTTATTCCAATTTGTATAAGTATGAACCGGCATAACTACACCTCTTTATTAAATTGAAATTGCTTAAACACAGGTATCGCACCATATCTTCCCTCTAAATAAGCCTTACTTAGTTTTTTGTCATATCTTTCCTTAAATTTATCTAAGGAATAGATTACACTGACATTATTATTATCTCTCTCAATAAACCATATTTCATCTCTACGGAATATTTTTTTGTCCATGATAGCATTCTCATGAGTCGTAAATATCAGCTGAATCCTCTCTTCTTTATGTGATTCCATAAACATTTCAATAAAATGTTCTGTAAGCTTTGGATGTAAGCTTCTCTCCAATTCATCAACAACAAATACAATATCATCTTGCTTTATCATAAGCATATATATAAGATCAATCAATCTCTTTGTGCCGTCAGATTCTTCAGAAAAATCAAATATAGACTTACCATGCTTTAATACAATTGTAGTAATTTCAGGCTCGGAGTTTTCTCTTATTCTTATATTAAAAAATCCTTCACCTATTCTCCAAGTCATTTGCATTTTCTTTAAATTTTCTAATTGCATTTTTAACTTAATACTATCAAAAATATTTGACAGCACATCTTTCGGAATCATCTTACCAAGTTCTTCCGAAGTAATTTCTTTTGTATTTATTTCATTTACCCCTGTATCAAAAGTCTCTATCAATTTACTAACCGTATCCAATGATTCCTTTGTATAATATACCTCATCACTTGAAATGCCTCTATCAGGATTTATTATAATAATATTATTTATAAGCCACTCAAATACCTTTTTGAAAAAGATAAACTTGGAATTATCTTCATATCTCTTGCCCCTATTCATCTCTGTTAGAAAAAGCCCTGTTTCATTTCCTGCAAAATCTTCTGCATAAACATTAAACCTGTTTTTTTCGGCACTTGACAACCTAATTCCTTCACCTAACTTCGGCATATTACCGCCATCCCTTAAAAACAGATTATTTGCACTTCCATCCTGCATTAACTCATACAGCCACTCTTCTATAATCTTTCTCTTACTTAAAACAGCGGCAAAACCATATGCATAAAATTTATCACCTACTGTAAATTGCAGTTCAAATACACTTTCCCTATCTTTATTTGAATCTTTATTCCTACAATAATCATTTACAGACTCCAAAGGAAGTCCTTCCATTATTACTGTTTTTATAAACTCCAATGATTTAACCAAGTTTGATTTTCCTGAAGCATTCGCACCATATATTACTGCATTCTTCAATAAGTTTGTTTGCTTTATTTTAATACGGTGACTCTTATTTTCCTGTATCTTGCTTGATGAAATCATAGACAATTCTTCTTTTTTATCAAAAGACTTAAAATTCTCTACTGTAATATTAACCAACATATTATCCACCTCATGACCATCTAAAAGCTGCTTTTTACTTATTATATATCTGTATACTACGCTTTTTTCTCTATATAGTCAACTCAGATCTATGATATCGTGTTCAAAAAATTAACAACCTGCTTACCTGAAACTAAAAATATCCCAAGATACAATTGGACAAACTCATTTTGCATCTCAGGATACTTAATATATTATAATACACGATTAAATTAACTTATTCTTAGAAATCCACATAATTCTAGCTCTTTATTGACTATAAGTTATACATATACAATCAAAATCAATTTTAATAATTAATAGATATTGATTTAAGATTTAATATAAGCTTTCAATGAATTGCTTCAATTTTTTTCCTGTTGATTCTATTCTATCTGTTTCGTGATCAAAAAATACTACTTCTTCAGATTTCAAATTCAAGCAAATATAGTTACCAAACGGATCAATTCCAAAAGGCAATAAATTTTTATCTTGTACCACATCTAAAGCCTTAAAAACCGTATCATCATCTGATTTATTAAATGATAATACTGAACCAAATACTCTCTCATTATTTCCAACCATAAAACAATACTTTTCCGGTGTTGCAGCATTCTCATCAATAACTAACTGTTTTAAATCTTCAGGAATTTCTATTTCCCTGCTTTGTTCAATTTTAGAAAATATAGTCTTATCTTCTAAATCAATTTTATATTTCCAAACCATATTCTTTCTACCTCCTACCTATACTCTGATCCACCACCCCAAATGCTACGTCCTCCGGTATGCCTACAAATATCATGCTCATCACTATCCACTAATTACATTTTCCCAGGTACCTCATTATGATGCCAAGTCTTACCACTTATTCTAGGTTCTCCATTTCTAATTTGTTCCAATTGTCTTGGTGTAAATTCCTTTGCAAGATCGGGATTACCATCTATAGCATTCCTTAAATTATTTACACAATATTTAAACTGTTCTGTGTCACTCGAATGCCACATTTTTTTAGGTAAATAAGCATCAAATTTACTTTCAAATTGCGGAAATACCCCCTCAATTTTTCTTCCATTGACCCTAATCACCCTTTTTTCATATAAAACTCCATTATACACTGTACCTTCTTTATCTTGATTAATAGTATTTATATGCTCCGGACCTTTTACATCATTCTTTGCATTTTCAAATGCCTTTATTGTTTTGGACGAATCAAGATTTTGTTTTGGCTTAAATTCTCCTATCTCTTTCACTAAATCACCTCACTATTTATGTATTCACGAAATTGTTCCAAATAGCTCTCTTCAACTTCATGTCTCATGATTTGTTCTCTAAGAATACACTCTGCAATCTGATTTCTTCTCCACTCAGACAAACCTGACACAATTGAATCCTCTGCATATATATAAGTATTCATCCACTCCTCAATAGACTCTGACCCCTCTGCTTCTCTTATCAAATCATCATTGGCGACAATATTAAATACTACTGATTGAATATCATCAATACCAATATAACCATTTTGTTTAAACAGCCTTATTAATTCTGTCTTTTCATATGTTGTAAACGACGATTTTATCACTTTATCAATCAATTCATTCATGTTTAAGTCAAGCCTCTCACCCGCCACTTTATCTAAAAGTTTATTTATTATAAGTGAGTTCTCATTATAACCAAATGTCACATCTTCAGATATATTTTCGTACATTCCATCTGCACTTTCATATCCAACTTTGCACAGTACCGGCTCCAACCAGTTATTTTGATAAACTGCTGCAATACCGGTAGGAATCTTTGCAAGCTCTTTTATTTGATCTTCTGTGAGGTTAGCTGATTTACCCACCAAATTTCTATCCTCAGCATCTGGTAATCTCATTATTATTTTTGTATTTGTATTCCTAATTACACTCATATCAAGTAATCCCGGCGCCTGATCTGCTATGATAAAACCTTCTCCATATGTCCTTACTTCCGCAATTGCATTTGAAAGCATTTCTACAGATTTTCCCAGCAAATTAGCTGATTCACCACTTTGTTCAGTTGAAGTCCTCTTCAAAAGATTATGTGCTTCTTCCAAAACAGTAACATGCTTCAAATCTGCATTCATAGCTCCTGATGTCATACGGTATTCTTGTAATCTCATTACTAAAATACCCATAATCATTGATTTAGTCTCCACTGATCCAACGCGGCTCAAATCAATAATTACATTTTCATCAAATAACTTATCATCGCCAAGTTCATCACTGTCAAATATCTTCTTATAAATTCCGTTTGTCAATGATTGAATTCTTGTAGCTAGTGCCCCTATATAATTATCCCTCACCTCATCTGAAAATGAAGATTCATTCATTACATTATTTAGTTCCCTCAATACATCCACAAATGTTGGGAACAACTTATTTGAGTATGTATTCCTTGACGTTTCTAAATTCCAACCGGCGTTTTTGTATGATCTCTCTACAGATTCTTTTAATACTGCCGGCATTGCTGCATACATAGGCCAACATACATTAAATATTTCAATTAATCTGTCTATATGCTCAAGCACATGTATCCCTACAGGAAATTTGAAAGGATTTAATTTTAATAACGGTGTTAAATATATATTGGTGCCATATACCTTCGCATCGTCATTACCGAATACATGTTTGTATTCTCCCTTAGCAGGTTCAACTACTAAGAAATGTATCTTTTGCTTTTTTAACTCTCTTAATAATTGATAAACAGTATTTGATTTTCCTGAACCTGTGGAGCCTGTAATAAATGTATGCATAGCAAGACTTTTTAAGTTCAAATCTACTTTTGTGGCTTGTTCAGATCCCATATGATAAATATTACCTAAGTTTATCTTTGAAGTATTCTTATTAGACAAATTAGTTTCAAAAACATTTCTTCCAAATGCTGCCATTTCAAACACAGGCAAACCATTGATTGATTTTTTAGGTAATCCTATATTTACTGTCAACTCATAGGAATTACTAATCGAAGCCGGACTAAGTAATATTTTACTATTTATCGGACTGATAAATAGTGGATGTGATAATCTCTTTAAATATTCCTTTACAATTCTTCTATCTCTTGTGTCCTCATTCCAATTATTTATTTGTGATGTCTGCAATGATGAATTATCACCTCTCATCAATGCACTGTATCCACTGGATACAATAGCATTAGTCTCAGGATCTGAAGAAATCACATATGTAGCACAATTAAATGCTCCATAAGACTCGCACTTTAAAAGCCTTTCAACCTGTTTATCAATCTTTGACAACAAGTCCTTGACCATCTTATTTTCATTTGATAATTGCAATGTTCTTCCATGTGTTGTTCCTTCCGATTCACCACTGGAATCGCTACTTTGTGTAGAAGATGAATAAGACTTCGATGAACTTTTTCCGGAAGATTCGGAACTGCCACCACTTGTACCTGATGACTGACCAGTGTTTGTTCCATGAGAACCAATTAATGTACTACCAATTTGACCCCCTATGGAACTTCCTAAATACGCACCTCCTGCCACTCCTAGAGGTCCCAAAAAAAAACCTGCTGCTCCTCCAATTGCCGCTCCTGCCAATCCTAATAACTGCCCTGTATCTTTATTTGTACTTGTACCACTGCTTATCCCTTCATTCCAACCGCTTGTTTTTGAATAACTCTGGGTTAAAGATGTGCTTTCACTAATTGAATCAGATAATCCTTCTGTATGTGTTTGGTTTACAGTAATACTCTCTGATTCATTATAGCTGATAGATGTCTTCAAAAACGGTGACAGCTGTGTATAAAGTGACTCATACCCCAACTTTGTACTTGCAATCTCTTTGGCACTTATCGGATCCGCAATCACAACTACACTATACTCTCTACCTTCAACCGAATCTATAAGATGCTCTATTCCTTGAACAAATTTTTCATAGGAATTATCTTTCTCATTTCTAACCGATGCTATTCCTGAAATAGACGTTATATAATCATCCTCAAATATAGTATCGATTAATTGCTTTTTTCTATCACCTGATATAGGAAGTATCTCCAATCCCGGAAAATTACCTGTTAATGCTCTTTTCAAGATCTCCCCCTGTGTTGTAATATCATTATTATGCTTATTTACTACACCTAAGTAATAATCTGTGTATTCCTTATTGCTTTTAATGAATGTAACTACCGTGGCATTGCTTAAATATGCAGCATTTAATACTGTTACAAATTTATCAATAACACTTTCCTTTTTATCAGATACCATTTTTGTGAACTTATATATTCTTGTATATTCAGTGATGTCAAGTTCCTGTAACTCTGTAGGTATATCCGCAACCTGATATTGATTTAATTGATATAAATAGTCTTTTGTTATAATATCCTTCGCTAACAAAAGTGATTCATTAAGTTTATCTATATTTTGAACTTCTGATAACTCAGTATTCATTTACATTCCTCCTCTCATCAGTTTTTCTAAATCTTTTTTTTTATTATTATAAAATTCCCTTCTCCAAATCTCATAATTAGTTTTTTCTTCTTTATTACATTTATCATATAAAGAACATTCTTTCAATTTACATTTTCCATTAATATAATCACAGAAAAATTTTAATTTCATCCATTTTCTGTACTCATATTTAAATTTTCTATATCCTTTTGCACCTTTATTATTACACTCATGTCTTTTTTCACATTTGGCACAAGCTTTTGAAACATCACAACTGTATTTCTTTTTTATATCCTCACTAGTGATGAGCCAATGTACAATATTATTACTATCATCGCTGCTATCGCCACCACACCTATTACTATTTTCACTGTATTGTTCGGTTGGTGGCTCTGTGCGTTTGGGAATTCACCATTATCTACATTTCTATTTACTGTTTCTCTCTTTAGGCTTCTTTCCTGTCTTTGATTTATAACTCTACTTGTAGTGTTTTCCTTTTGTATATCCTTTTTTCCATATAACTTTTTGCCAATAGTTTCAACATCCTTAATTCTCTCATCGCAAAAGTTTCTTTTTAATTCAAAAACTGCCCTTGTAAAATCATCCTCATCAAACTCTGTTTTTATTTTGGAAACAGGCTCAGCACCTACCAGGGTATCATCCTTTAGCTTTATACCATTTGATTCAACATATCTTACAACCTCAAAAAATTCGCTATTTGAAAAGTCTCTATTAGTGTAGCATATACTTCCTATAGCCTCTCTTAATGCCTTTACATCATTATTCGCTATTCCTTTTTCAACTGCATCATATTTTTGCATATTTCTACCTCCTTAAAATTCCAATACTTGACGAATTGCCTTATCCTTCTCATTGAACCAATTCGCTAATGCCTGATTTTCTTTTACCCTTTTTTCAAGTACACTTGACTCCTTAGTATCTGAATCCAGTTTTTCCAAAATATTTGTTATTTCTGTATTTAAAATATCAATATTTTCATTAAATACAGCCTTGTATTCTTCTACCTGCTCATTAGCCTGCTTAAACATATCACTTATATTCCTCTTTATACTGGATGAGAAACTTGACATAATATTGACTATTACTCCCCTCACATCAACATCAATACCATCCTCTACAGCAACTGTATAAGAAATTTGTTTCTTCTTCCAAAACTTGAAAAATCCTGTAAACCCTTTTCTTTCCGGATTATCCTTTACTCTGGTCTCACTTCTGTATCGTGTATGCTCATTTCTGCACTGTATATCATACAAATTCGATATTTTTATAGCATCAAAAGCTCTTATTCGATTAAAATCAAAATTTTCAATTTTGATATTGTCAATAATGCTTTTTACCATATTTGTATAGTCATCCAGCAGTTTTTTACATTCACCAAATATCTTATTTTCAATTTCTCGATTTAATCTACACTCGCAATCCCTTTGGTAATCTTCAAGCCTATACTCAAATTCCGAAATCATATAGTCGGCATCCCTCTTATCAATCTTTGACTTCCCATCATACGGTCTTACCATTTGGTTTAATTCTCTTTCAACATTATACTGTGCCTCCGTTTCAGTATCTGAATTCAGCTTAAAACTGTTTATTTTATACTTATATTCATCATATAGATACTTACCTTGATTATTTTTCTCCTTTGCTATCTTTATTTGTTCTCTAACCTTTAAGAGTTTTTCTACATCTGTAGCTATACTTTTTTCAAATGCAGCCTTCATATTAATCTCATCCAGCCTCTTTACAATATCCTTTATTGCATCCTTAACTTTCATAGGATATGCATATTTATCAATATACTCAGCAATCGTTGCCTCCACCGCCGGTATACCTGTATGTATCAAAGCTTCAAGCTCTCTCTTATCCTCATCACAACCATATTCCCTTATTTTATTCTGTAACTTTTCTTTTACTGTTGGAGTAAGTGTTGCAAATTCTTCGTAATGTAATTCTTTTACTTCAATAAAATCGTTTATGTCGTTTAATGTATTTCTTTCATTACGTGATAACCCCTCTCCTCTCATATTTTTTCTAATCAATAAGGCCATTCTTGCACTGGTTGGAATAAGCGTAGGCTCAGTAATATCAAACTCATTTAGATACTCTCTAACATTTTGTAATAGTTTATCTACCGTCTCTCCTCTTTCCTCATCAAGTGCATCACATTTATTGATAACAAAAATAAAACGATCCCTTGATTGTTTTCCACCTTGTCTCATCTCATTAGATATTGTTCTCAAAAGTTGTTCATCATCTTTTATAGCTATTTGTGTTGCATTCATTACATAAAGGACTACCGAATTTGTCCCTTTTATAATGTTATTAGTAAGTCTACTATGATTTTCATCCCTTGAATTATTAGGTCCCGGGGTATCTCTTAGGCAAAGTCTTATCTTGTCACTTGGGATCGCAGGTACAGAACCTTCTATATCTATATATGTAACCTTATCATTGGAATTAAATTCCTTCATGTTCTCCAATGTAATAGTTTGCCTTGGATAAATCTCTGTAATACCATCATCTGCATAACATGTAGCTTCATAATGGTCCATAGTATCATTGTCAAGTATTTTACAAATAGTTGCTGTACAGGCCTTATTCTCTGAAGGAAGTAGTTCCATATTTAAAAGAGAGTTTATAAGTGTGGATTTTCCGCTACTCATAGTTGCAATTACACTTACCTCAAAAAGCCCATTTTTTGCCTCACTATATGAGTCGAAAATATCTTTTCCTTTATCATTCTTAGTCGTAAATTCAGGTATTTTTTTTTCTTTTATATCAAACATTATTTCATCAAGTTCTTTACTTATACCTGAATCGTTTTTTGCCTCTTCAAATTGTAACTCAAACTTGTTTTTTCCCTTATATAAATTTAATGCGTATTTTAAATCATCAAAATCTATTTTTCTGCCTCTAAAAGTAACTCTTACTTTATCATCATCGCATGAATTATCAATTTCTTCTATCAATCCCTTCCAGTTTGATAACTCTCCAAGCAAGGCCTGTAATCTATGATTCTTTCGTTTTGAACCAATTTTACCTTCTCTCAACTCATTCCCATTCTTTTTAAATACACACTCTACTAAATATGGATTATACCCAATATAAAATTCTGTCATTATTCATTTACCTCCACATACATTGACTGTATTTTTTATAATTCCACTACTCAAAATTTGTGCTTTCTGAATCTCCTCTTCAAGTAACCTTATCCCTGTATTATCTATTGCCCTGTTCAAATCTCTAATCATATATTCCATACCTCTGACTTGAACTTTATCATTTTGATTTTTCAATGTGTCCGTTATTGCAAACGATCGCATAGAATAATCTTTCGGCTGATATACATCGTAACAATCGCAGAATGATCTATACTCATTTCTGGTCAATTCTAATCCATTCAACACCTTTTTAAATAAACTTGCAGATAATGCTGAAACCGGAATAATATATGGCTTTTCAATACCATTTGATAGCAAATATTCTTTGGCAATTGATACAAACTGCTCTACTGATTCTCCCCTATCTTCATCCAATTGATCAACCTTGTTCAATACAAATATCAAAGATATCTTTGGATTTACCTTAATTTGTTCTCTTATTTTCCATAAAAGATACTTGTCATCATTAATTCCCATTTGTGTAGCATTCATTACATATAAGAACAATCCACCTTTAACCTTACTGATGACATCTTCCATAACTTTTTCATGAGATTCATCTCTTGAATTATTCGGTCCTGGTGTATCAACTACAAGTAACGCTCTATCTGTATTTAAAACACCTTTTATATCATCTTTTATCAAAACTTCAACAACTTCTTCGTTATTATTTGCTCTTTCTAATTCTTCTGCAATATTCTCCTTTTCAATTAGAGTTTGTCCATTTTTATATGTAATATAAATGGTTGTGCCGTCTGACTGATCATCATCCAAAATCATATATTTCTTTGCAGTACAAGCTTCATTCTTACTTGGTAATACCTGCCCTCCAAGTAATGCATTTATCAGAGTACTTTTACCACTTGACATAGTTGCCATTACTACCATTGGAAAGATACTTCCTTCATCTACTGTAATACCTGTCGGAAAGAAATCATTACTCAAAAAGGATTCTCTATTTGCCTGATAACATACATTTGAGTCTGAATTATGTGTGTCCTTTCTATTTATACTACTATATTCTTCATTATCAACATTATAAATATACTTTTCGATATATCTGTTAATCACTTCTTCTAGTGCAGGAACACCTGTATGTATCAGGGCTTTCAACCCTCTATTATCCTCGTCACAACCATATTCCCTTATTTTATCCTTTAACTTTTCTTTTACCGTTGAGGTAAGTGTTGCAAATTCTTCATAATGTAATTCTTCAACTTCAATAAAATCTTCTATCTCATTTAATGTACTTCTTTCATTTCGTGACAGTAGCTCTCCTCTCATATTTTTTCTAATTATTAGAGCCATTCTCGCACTGGTTGGAATGAGTGTAGGCTCAGTGATATCAAACTCTTTTAGGTACTCCCTAACATCTTGTAATATTTTATCTGCGGTCTCTCCCCTTTCCTCATCAATTGCATCACATTTATTAACAACAAAAATAAAACGTTCCATTGATTGTTTACCACATTGGCTCATCTCATTAGATATTGTTTTCAAAAGACATTCATCATCTTTTATAATTATTTGCGTTGCATCTATTACATAAATAACTAAGGAGTTTTTTTCTTTTATAATTTTCCGAATTACTTTCTTTTGATTTTCATCCATTGAATTATTTGGTACAGGTGTATCTCTTAGACAAATTCTAATATTGCCGCTTGTAATTACAGGTACTGTACCTTCTATATCTATATATTTAACTTTATCATTCGAATTAAACTCCTTCATAATATCCCGCGTAATAGTTTGTCTCGGATAAACCTCTGTAATCATATCATCTGCATAACAAACAGCTTCATAATGTTTCATAGTATCATTGCTAAGTACATTACAAAAGGTGCTTTTGCATGCCCTATTCTCTACAGGCAAAATTTCTGTATTTAAAATGGCATTTATAAGTGTAGACTTTCCACTACTAGTATTTGAAATAAAATTTATTTTCAAAACATATTGACTATCACTATCTATTGTATATCGTTTTTCCTCATTAGTGTCATTCTTCATGTCTGCTTTACTGTCACAAAATTGTTTCGGCAAAGTTGCGTTTCTATCAATAAGTAAATCAAAACTTTTTTTTGTGGTTTTTATATTATTTACTAATTCAACAATATAATATCCAATAACTTTTCGTAAAAGATTTTCAGCTAAATACTCCATACCTCTTGAGATTATTTGTTTCGCCCATTTCTTATATTCACTTATTTTATAATCAAATGAGCGTGCCAAATTACTATAACCTTGAGTATCTTCAATAATATAATCTATTGCCTCCCTCACTGATTCATATATTAGATTATCCGATTCTTTTATAATCCAATCCTTATCATCTTTAGTAAATTCAAATTCACACAACTCAATACAATCACTATTTAATCCTTTTATACCATATTTATTAAAGATATTTTCTCCTGCATGAATAAGATCATTATGGTATTTTTTTTCTACATTTATCAACAAATTACCAAAATTACCTATTATATCAATTATAGTATCTGTTAAAGTAAAATCAGTTATATTTAATAACTCATCTATATTTTTACATTCATCCAGTACGCAGCACACTTCTTCTTTTACTTTCCATATTCTACTATTTATATATTCTATTTCACCATATATCTGCTCTTTGGCAGAAAATACTGAGCAAAATAGAGCATTTTGTACCTCTCTTTTTATTTTTAACAACTCACGTCTTTTCATTGTATTACCACACATATTCTAAATCTATTATAAACATCAAAATTATATTGTATATTTAACTACAATATCAAACCTCTGATCCACCATTTATCATTCTATCTATCATTTCAAAAGCCTCATTAAAACAGTTTGGATAGTCTTTGAAATAAGTTGATAAATATGATTTAAGTTCATTTCTATAATTCTTAGTCTGCTCCAGTGCTTTTTCTTTTTCAGCTAATAGCTTTTCTTTTTTCTCTTTACCATCTGTTATAGCATCATAAACTTTCTTACCTATAAACTGGCTTACCCCTGGAACAGGAACTAATGTACTCACTGCTGCTCCTGCCGTTAATGCACCTTTATCTATATTATTTTTCTCAAGCATTTCACTTACCTTGTTATAAGTATAACTAGACAGTACTGACCCAACTAATGATCCTACTGCAGCACCAACTATAGGAATAGGAATCAAAATTTGCCCTCCAATTGCACCTCCAACCGTTCCACCAGCGAATACACTTGCTTTTTCTTGAAGTTTATTCATACATTGTTTTGTAGATATCTTTCCTTCTGCATACTGTTTTACAGTATCTCCCGCAACCATCACTGCTGTTATCACATGTCCCGGAACATTTGATTCTACTAAAGCCCTTATAAAGCTTGATGAAGAATATGATAGTGTATGTGAAATAACTGTCAGCGCCGAACTAAAACCATAGCCTGTTGCAGCAGCCTTGCCTGTATCCTTCGCAGTATCTACAATAGCCTCTTTTGCAGTTTTCTCTCCCTTTATTATTGACACAATATTTTGGATTCCCGAAACAGTAGAGACTACTATTGCTGAATCTCTCATACCTCCAATACCGGCTTCATTTCCTGTTTCGAATATATTCTTAGCACTATCCTTTATATCCTGCATTTGTAAGGCTTTTCTTGCATTACTTTCACTTTCGATAGCCTTATGCTTTCCTTCATCAGACAACTCCACCCCAGTTTTTTTCAAATATTCCTTATCATTTACAAATTCTGTATTTGAACGGCTACGCTTAGAATTATTATATTCTCTTGAAACCGTTTCCATATTGTCAGAACTGTTTGATGATTTCTTAATATCTTTACTTGTCAGCCACGGATTATTCTTGGTTTGCTCATGTCGTTTTTTTAAAGGAACTTTATGATCTGCTTCTGCTAAATGTTTTTTCCAATCTTCTCCATATAATCTCTTAGCCTCAGACTTAGTTAAAGATAAATCTTTATTTGTATAAGGATCTTTTACATCACCATTTTCAGAAAACGCTTTCTTTTTTGTCATTTCTTTTGCATGTCCATCGTCCAGAAGCTTTCTGTCATATTTTTCAGGCTTATAAAATTTATCTTTTGCAATCTTTGTAGATTTACTAACTGACTCTGTTATAGACTTACCTGTTCCAATTATTTTAGTATCTCTAACTGATTCTTTTTTATTTTCTTTATCTGAACCACTATTTCTCTCAATACCTTTATTCTTAAAAAACTCCATATAGTTCTCCTCCTACTGTTAAAATTTATAATATTTATAAAATATATTTGATATTTTTCTATATCACCCTCACATTCTCCCCCTGGCTCCTCAGCCACATATCAATACCCTTACCGAATACCTCTGCCCTGATAATATACTTGCCATCCTTTTCGCTTTCTATCTTTGCAGTCGGTAGGCGGTCAAGTATTGCATCAACATCCGACCCGGTGTATTCAAAACAGATTCTGTTGAGTTTTCCGCCATACATAAACTGTATTCTTTTTCTAAACTCTCCTTCTTCAAATCTGTTTTTGTAAGGCATTTTAAATCTGTCTTCAAGTACTCTATAGCTGACAATTCTGTCCACACGGTATATAGTCGGGAAGGCATCATTTATCACATCAAAGTTCTCACACACTTCTTTGTCGTCTATAAATGCTGTTATATAGAAGTAGTATTCGGAAAACATTATTCCCACAGGCTTTACTTTTCTTTTTACTATTGCCTTATCTTTTGTTCTCCTATACTCAAGCTCCACATATCTGCAACTTCTGATTGCCTGACCCAGATCCCATAATGTATCAAGGAAGTTTGTTTTATGCCTTAACTCTATATAATTATGTTCTTCATTCCCTATCAACTCCTTGACAGGCTGTCTGTTTTCTTTCGGTACACAGCAACTTATAAGCTTGTCAAGTATCTCTTGCATTACATCTTTGGGGAATGCCCTGCTGTCCAACAATATTTTACATACTGCAAGTGTCTCGCTGTTTGACAAAGTTCCCTGATATGACGATTCTATCCTGTATCCTCCTACATCTTTATCATAGATTATGGAATTGATAACACCGTTGTTTGTCATATCGGTACCCATATAATCCTTTATGGCTGCAATATCTCTTTGTATGGTTCTTTCATCCACATTAAAGTTTGCAGCTTCTTCGCTTTTATTTACAATACAGCCCTTCACCAGCTTGGAATATATCTTAAGCAATCGTGATGACTTATCTGCTCCGAAAACTTTCATATCTCATCTCCTATATGCCTAATATACTACTCAACATAGACATATATTGTCATTTCAAAAATTATTTACATATAAAATCTTTTTTTATCTAATATCATAGCACCAGCTAATTATAACAAATTTATTAATACTTTTCATTAGCATAATTAAGATTTAAGCCATTTCCTTACAAAAAAGGAACTTATTTCATGGTTCTCCTTATATTTGCTTAATTTAATTTTTATTTTTTGAAGAATAGTCTTCTGTGACAACTTTATTACCCCACTTATTACCCTCTTTATCATACACAGTTTTAATCCAATTAAAAAGGACACCTTTTACAGTGCCCTCATTATTTTTAAATATTACTATTTTACATTTTTTCATTTAAATATTTTTGAAACATGCTTACGCTTATATTTGCTCTTTTTGCGGCATCTTCTACTGAGATTATTCCGTCTTTTGCAAGCATAAGTAATGTATTTATAACACCTTCTTTTCTACCTTCTTTTATACCCTCTCTTCTGCCTTCTCTTCTACCCTCTTTTATCCACTTGTCTTTAGATTCTTCTTTAAATATGTCGTATAACTCCTTCATTGCATCCGTCATCTTATTACCCTCCTTAACATACTTAAAATCATATTTCATTTTAGACGTTACAGGAAAATTCTCACTGTAACAATCATCTTTTGTAAAAACTCCCATTAGTTCTGACAGTGTAGTTCCGTCATTTATATTGGCACTGATATATATTTCTTTAAACCCGTTGTCAACTTCTCTATTGCTTCCGTCTATCACCCTTTTTATTAAATATGAGCTCTTATTTTCTTTGAATATATCGAAATTGCAAATATATATCATGCACACTTCCGGAACATTATCAAAGCTTTCTCCTTTTTTCATCAAGCTTGTAGTAAGCACACTGCTGTAATACCTCACTCTTTTTTGATGATTTACATTGTCGGCATTTTGAACCTCAATATTCACTCGTCTTCCGTCTCTTAACTCGCAATAAGCATCAAGTATTACAGAGCGTCTTTCTATACTAGTTATAGCATATTGCGACTTATTATTTAAGACTTTCAGATGATAATCTTGCAAAAACGTCCTCAATATTTCTTCACAAAACTCCCTATTCTCTGCCATCTTTCTAAATATAATGTCATCAATGGGATTTAACTTTTGTACATATTCTTTGAATTTTTGTATAGACCTGTCAGACATAAACCTCCTTTATAAATAAAATCTTTTTTGAATTAGAAAATATAAGAAATATGTATCTAAAATTATTAGATATGATGAACTGCATCCATAATTATTATAATAAATACTTTTAATTAAATCAATATACTTGACAGAAATATAATATATTTGTAAATTCTTTTAAACTCATTGACTAATTACGTTTTTATAAATTTTTTCAACAAAAAAGCCCTGGTATCCCTGGGACCGAAAATCAAAGTAACGCACTCATCAAATCTTTTACACTATCGAAAGGGCCGTATAAGTCTTCATTATTTTTAGCAGACTCCACAGCTTTATATGTGGTTTCATTCGGCTCATCTATTTTCACCTCAAACGGTAGACCATGACATCTAAGAGCCTGTCTGTAAAAAATGCCCGTTGCAGTACTTAAATCCAATCCCAACTCCTTAAACAGTTCCGATGCTTGCGCTTTCAACTCACTGTCCATCCTTAATGTAAGATTTTCCTTTGTCATTTCCACACCTCCTATCTGACATAAGTATAGCAAAAGATATGTATATTACAAGTACCATGAAAGTTTCGACATTTTAAATTTCGATTCTTATTTCATTTTTCATAATAACATAATAAGACCTGAATTATCTTATATTTAATATTGTTTTTTCTCTATACACAATATATACTTAATATAAATAAATTTACATTTAAGGAGGTTTTATATGGCTACTTCAAGTATTACTCATAATTTTGTTATTTCTAATCCCAAAAGTATAGAGCGCTTTGTTGCAGCTTTAGACGAAGCAGAACGTGATCGTACTCCAAAGCAAGTACTCCCCGGACGCCAGCTAACTAATCCTCAAGAAATCTTATCACTGATGGCAAAGAGGAACAAGCATGCCTGATAATTATTTTACTGTAAATATGCGCGCATATTTGGATAAAAATGTACAGACATATATTGGAGAAGAAAGCCTTAATGAAATACTCTCTGACTTTTCTTGTCCAAAAAATTATGATGTAGAACACTTTTTATTACATAACGCAATTGAATTTACTAAAAAAGATCAATCCGTTACTTATCTTGTTTTTGAGGCTGATACTGCTCTACTTGTCGGATATTTCTCACTAACCATAAAACCCATATCTATAAGTAGTTTAAATATCAGTAAAACTATGGCAAAAAAACTCTCTCGTGTAAGTATACTTGACAAAGAAAACGGATCGTATACAACTGCAGCATATCTAATCGCACAAATTGGAAAAAACTACTCGATACCAAGAGAAAGACAAATTTCGGGTAATCTGCTTTTAGGATTTGCTTTGGAAACTATAAGTAATCTGAAATATTCTATTGGCGGTGTCATGGAGTTTCTTGAATGTGCAGACAGCAAATTCCTATTGGATTTTTATGAAAGAAACCATTTCAAACGATTTGATACGAGAATAACAAATTCACAGTATAATGAACCACATGTATTACATCAACTTTTAAAATTTATTTGAATCAAGGCCATATTTTTATGACCTTGATTCTTTTCTTATTTTATTCTCTCCCTATCCTCCTTCTCCTTCAGCGCCATCTCCTGGGCCAGATTCACCACCTTGTTCTCAAGGAGCGACATCTGTATGCTCATAAAGAAAAGCTTGATAAGGAGCATGCCTATTATTATCAGATAGACTATATTTGCAGGGGATTTGGCACCTACGAGGTCGGAGATAAAGTAGATGATCCCCGGGAACACCGCAAATACTATCAGTATGATGGCAAAGACCACCCAGAACAGTCCGTCTTCTATTCTTATTTTTGATTTCCTTATCTTTCTAACAATGATAAAAAATGACATTATAGATATCAAGATAAGTCCTATTCTTAGTATAGCTGTCATATTTTTTTCTTCTCTCTAAAACTTTGAATAATGATGATGGATGTCAGCATCCTGAACATATACTTCATAGCATTGATAGGTGTAAGGTAGCTTATACCTGCCACTCTTTCATCCATCTCGCCCTGTATCTCACAGACTTTCATGCCCTGCTTTATAAGATAGGATACTGTATCCGGCTCAGGCGCATAGTTAAGTCTGAGTGCAAACTCGGCAATCAGCTTTTCATTGTACATTCGCATACCTGAAGTAGGGTCATGTATTGTCACACCGGTACTTAAGTTTATTGCAAGGCTGATAAGTCTTGAGCCGAGCATCCTCATTGAGAACGGCTTTTTCTTGGTTACAAACCTTGACACTATGACTATATCACATTCCTCACACTTTTTTCTCATTGTAGGAATATATTCAGGTCTGTGCTGTCCGTCACCGTCAAACTGCACCGCGTACTTGTAGCCGTGCTTGTAGGCGTACTTCATTCCGGTCTGAAAAGCACCTGCAAGTCCCAGATTTACAGGTAAGTCAATAATATTAAATCCTCTTTCTCTGCAGATCTTTGATGTAGCGTCAATAGAGCCGTCATTTACAATCACATAGTCCACATCATTTAATGTGTTTGTCAGTCGCTCTATTACATTTGCAATATTCTTTTCCTCATTAAATGCCGGTATTATTACCAATGTATCAGACATATCTATCTCCAAAAACCTTTATTCATGCTGAAAGCTCTCACCACACTCTTCGGTAACATCTTAAAATTCTTACCCGCCAGAAATCCTGCATACTTGCAACCGCTGATATATACAAGCTTCACAACACTGATATATGAATGAGTGGATAAAAGATGCCTTACTGTCTTTAACACCATTTTTTTGCCCTCACTCTCACTTTTTATATTCTTAAATATATGAGGATTGCTTGCCTGTGAAACTCCGATATCAAAATTTCTTTTAAACTGCGCTACTCCGCTGTAATTGTGAGAATGTATCACCTTTGCCCATGCCTCATATTTTATAAAATATCCATGTTCAATAAGCTTGTATGCATAAAGCATATCCTCATTTAAAATCTCTCCTGTATCAAAGCTTCCAAGTGCATCGAATGTCTCTCTTTCATAGGCTGCGCATACATTTGAAGCAAAGTAAGTCTTTATTCCGAGAGTCTGCCTCTCATTAAAAGACTTTATCATTGACTCGACAGGATAATTAAACTCCCTTGTAAACTTTTCAATCTTATTTGCCTTCTTGTCAGGTACCTGTCTGGCATAAGTCATCTTGATAGACTTATCCATTCCTCGAAGCAGATATTTTACAGTTTCCTTGTCAAAGCAAACCGCATCTTGAGTCATACATATAAAATACTTTGCATCAGATTTTGATACTCCGAGATTTCTTGTAGCACCGTGGTCAAATTCATTTTTTTCAATATGCTCAATATAAAGACTTACTTCGCTGCCTTCAAATATACCTTTGATACCCTCTTCAATACCCGACTTGTCCCAAATACTTTTGTCCGTATTTATAATAATAATCTTGCCGGGTTTTACACTTTGAGCCAAAAGCCTCTTTATTGATGTCAAAAATCTGTTGTCAGGCTTATATGTAGGTATTATTACATCTACTAAATTCATTTTTTAACCTTTCTGAGTCCGAAAATCACCGCTATAAGGAAAAATACGGTCAATACCGACATGGTAATCATATATGCAAGTGCGGCTCCGTTCATAGCAAAGTATTTTACCATAAAATCGCTGAAAAAATATGCAAAAACCGCACCGACCACATATATAAAGAATATAACTCCGGTCATCTCAAAGATAACCAGACAATAGTATCCTAAGTTTACTATTGCATAAAGTCCTCCGCCAAGTATCACCAAAACCAATGCCGGTCTGTAAGGCTCTATTGCACTTCCCACATCACCAAGCACAAGCTTAAGTGCAGGTATTCCTAGTATATAAGCTGCAAGCATTCCAAATAACGTTGCCGCAAATATAAATACCGCAATCTTTGATATGGTCGAAACAAAATTTTTTCTGTTACCTGTCTTATACAGTAATGAAAGTTTTGTAAGTATCGGCCTTATTATAAATCCTGCCATCAGATTTATTATGGAAGTCGGTATAAATATTATACTGAAGTAACCGTTTAACTCCTCTCCAAGCCTGTAATTTACAGCATACTTTGCGGCCGCAAATATATAAAGGTCTATAAAGGCTCCCAAAAACAGCCACTTGCTCTTATTTAATAAAGAGAGATATGATGATTTTTTTACACTCTTATCTATATTCAATCTGCCAAGCGGTATAATATCAAAGACCAACGCCGCAAACGCTATACTTGGCAGCAGAGCCAAAGAGCTGAGCCTTAAATCACCTGTAATTCCAAGGATTCCCAAAAATATGCATACACAGAATAATGTTCTGAAAAGCGTTGCCTTTCCGGTCATATCAAGCCTGTCCTGTCTTTGCATTTCAGACTCAAATATATCACAAAATCCGTCCAAAATCTTATACAGCGACAATATCATATATACTTCAAAGACATAGCTGTCTTTAGTCACAAACACTATGTATACAAACCCTGCCAAAACTGCCAAAAGTGAAGTCATCGCACGGAATCTTAAATAATCACAGAATGTATATTCATTTGAAATATCCGTAACCTGTATGGGTCTCATTCCAAAGTATGAAACTATATAAAGCTGCTGGCCTAATGTGGAAAATCCGAAGAAAAATACTCCGCCTGCATACGCTCCCGCAAGCCTTGTGACAGCCACCCCAAGCAGCATACTTGTAACGGCATATACAAGACTGCCAAGCATATTCCAAAAATATGCACTTCTTTCTTTACTGTCCATAATATATCCAAATCTATTTTAATTCCACCATGGTTATTTCTTTTGCAAAGAGGCCGTATTTTTTGACACTTAAATCATTAAGCTCTTTGCCACTGCAAAGTCTTATAATCGCTTCCAGCTCGTTTACTCCTGCATTGTGAGTAAAGGGATAGCCTCCGCCGAATCTTGCATTCATATCTATTATATAGGCTTTCCCGTCTGATAAGAGTATATCCATATCAAGATTTCCTATATGAGAAAGGCTTTTTGCAATCTTCTTTCCTACAGCTTTAAGCTCGCTGTTTTCGGTGACCTCTGCAATATCGGTTTCACCCGATCTCATGGCATATTTTCTCTTTACAGTAACACTTAGATTCTCACCTTCAAGATCATTGAAAATATCCAGTCCGAACTCATCTCCTTTGATCTTTTCCTGTATAAGTATTGCCCTGTTCATATCGGCATTTGACTCAAATCTCAAATATGATTTTTGAATACTTCTCTTTGCCTTTTCATAGAGAACTTCAAGTTCCTTTTTATTCTCGGCTTCAAAAATGCTTAATGAGCCCATTCCCCATCTGGGTTTTAAAATATAAGTTTTATTATCAAAATCAGCATATTCAAGTGCCTTATCAAGATCCAAATAAGTCTCAGGCACAGGCATATTTATCTTCTTAAGATACTCAAGCATTTCAAATTTATCATTACAAATATTTATGACATCCTCATTTGAAACAATGACCTTTACACCAAAAGCCTCAAATTCGGCTTTATTCTTTGCGAGTATCATAAGGTCGATGTCAAAGAGTGAAATCAAAATATCTATTTTTTCATTTTTGCATATTTCCAGTAGAAACGGAATATAATCTTCATCATATATAAGCGGTGACTCAAAAGCCTTATCGGCCACACTCATAGCGGTTGTATTCATATCCGAATTTGTCGCCACAATATTTCCGCTTAATCCGAGGTCCTTGTATATGTCCCTTAAATAATCGATTATATATGCTCTTCTACCCACACTGGTTAAAAGTATATTCATTATTATCTCACCTTACTCACTATCATCTTAAAGTTCTCATTTTTCATAACTACAGCCAGTGCTATATAAATAATTACACCAAGCACTATCTGTATCAGAAGACTTAAAATACCGATTCCTATATGCTTACCTGCAATGTAAATAATAATTCCCATAATTATAGCAGGGATAAAGTTATTTAAAGCATCCATACTCTGTTCTTTTAGGGTGTAACCCAAGAGCTTTCCGTTCGGTGCCGCATTGATATATGCACAGATCAAATCTGAAAAGGCCTTAAGCCCTACAAACACAAATACATTATACCTTATTCCAATCAGCAATATGGCAATTCCAAGAATCTTTTTTATAATTTCAAGCTTTAAAAATATATCACTTCTGCCCATAGCATTTAATGCCTCAAGGTTTGATACATGAATCGGCCAAAATACATATGAAAAACACATCATCTGCAAAAACGGTATTGCAATCCTCCACTTCTCTCCAAGCAGTAAAAGTATAAGATTGTCACTGACCGCCGCCAGTCCGCACATCATAGGTGCCACCACAAATGTGGAAAGTCTTACCGATGACATTAAAAGTGATTTTACATCTTCCTTACTTTCCTGTTTCTTTGACATGGCAGGAAGAAGTACGGACTGTATGGCTGATGAAAGATTGCTTACTACAAGCTTTGGAAATTGCTCACCTCTGTTGAATGAGCCGAGCATATCTTCACTGTATGCCTTACCTATAACAAGTCCGTGTATATTTGTAAAAATCGTATCTATCAGTGATGCCGCCAAGAGCTTTGAGCCATAGGCAAACATGGTTTTTAATCTCTCCAAGCTGAACTTAAGTCCCGGAAAGTATTTTATACCTATACCGAGTATTATAAGGAGTGCAAAATAATATACTATCTGCTGAAAAACCAAAGCCCAGACCTTTGCTCCCTCAAGTGCCATAATTACACTCACACTGCCTGAAATTACAGACGAAAGAAATGTTGCAATAAAAAGAGTTTTAAACTTCATGTTTCTGGCAACATATGAATTTTCTATTGATATAATACTTCCTGGCAGTATTATTATGCCCATAACTCTCAGTATGTCTATAAGCTCGGGATTTTTATATATACCTGCTATAACGGGTGAACCTACAAAAAGCAGTATATATATCGCCAGTGATAAGAGTACATTAAAAATCAGCACAGATGAAAAGTCCAAATCATCCGCATGAAACTTTTGTATCAGTGCTGAAGCAAAGCCGTTTTGTACCAAAATATTGGCTATTGTTGTAAATATCAAAACTATTGCAACTATTCCATACTCTGACGGACTTAAAAGCCTTGCAAGGAGTACCGACACTATAAACTGAACTCCCTGCGAACCTCCGTTTTCAAGTATCTTCCAAAAAAGAGATGTGGAAATCTCACTTTTATTTTTCTTATTCATCAGATATTCAACATCTCTCCTATTGTAAGTATTTTTGAACTTTTAAAAAATGAATATTTCAAGATATCTCTTATCTTTGATACTCTGTTTTTAGATTTCATATTTGCAAATGCATTTAAATATTTGCGTGCAAAATATGTATCGGCCGACCTGCTTTTTCCAAGTTCATCCTTATATAATCTTAAAAACTCTTCCACCTGTGCAAACATACAGTCATAGTTTTCTCTTATCCTTTGTTTGTTTCTCTTTTTTATATTGTGAAGTTCCAGAGGATTCTTTGCACCAAGTTCATTGTTTTCATGTTGACGATATTTTACAAGGCATTCATTAAGAAAACCGACCTTACCGAATGTAAAGGCGATCAGTCCAAGCCACCAGTCATGCATAAAAGAAACCTCAGGCCTTTTATATATATCAAGCAATGCTTTATTTATAATCACCGTATTTCCTGTAATATTGTTTTCAACGAGATATCTTGAAAAACTTTTTTCGGTGCTTATTGTATAAAGGTATTTTGACTCCTTTTTTGCATACTTTATGGCTTCATTTATACCTGTAAGCTCACTCATTTTCTTGTTCTTTGAATTCAGGTTTTCATCCACTATCTCCAAATCCGAATGCACAAGTATCGGCGTTTCTTTGCCATATCTTCTTTCAAGCCTTTGTATGGCCTTCAAACTTTTTTCGAGCTTGTCACTTTCCCAAAAGTCATCCTGATCGCAGAGCGCAATATATTCGGCATCAGCCATATCAAGCAGATTGTAAAAGTTTTCCTTTGCACTGTGAGTATTGCTCTGAACAACCCTTATCTTCTCGCCCAATACACTCTCATAGCTTCTTAATATTTCAAAAGTACAATCGCTTGAATTATCGTCACTTGCAAGTATATTGTAGTCCTTAAAACTTTGACTTATTATACTTTCTATCTGCTCAGGCAAAAATCTTTCACCGTTATAGGTCGCAAGTAAAATTTCTATCATACGCATTCCTAGAGTAATCCGAAAATAATCACTTCAAGCCTTACAAATGCAAAGAAAACTTTTGCAAATATCTGCTGAAGTAAATTTATCTTCAGATAATTTTTATAAAAATACATTGTGGACTCTTCTCTGATTTTCTGGCGTGAGTAGAGGCTTTTTAAACTTTTTTTGATGCTTGCCGAATGTATATGCTTATACTTATACCCTGTAATAACGGCAGTCTTTAAGCCTATACCTTCCATCTTTTTTGAAAGCAGATCCTCCTCACCGTATAAAAACATCTTTTCATCATAGCCTCTTAACTTTATAAAGGCGTCAACTCTTACCATCAAAAGTGCACCAAGTACTGCACCTACTTTTCTTATCTTGGCATTATAAAAGTTTCTGTCATAATGAAGAGCCTTTGTAAAGATTCGCCTGCATATCGGACCGTTCTCCGCCAAGGAATGAAGAAAATCTCTCATCGGCCAACATGAAGCACCTTTAAGTACATTTTCTCTGCTGCCGTATACATCATTTGTTTCTACCAAAGGAGCACATATGCCGATATCCTCATTTTTTTCCATAGCAGACTTTAATACTTTAATCACTCTTTCTTCAAAGTCCGTATCGGGATTCGCTATAAGCGCAAGATCCATGCCGAGATCTTTTGCCACTCTTATACCTACATTATTGCCGGCACCGTAGCCTTTATTCTCATGATTATCTACAAAATAAACCTTTTCATTTTTCTCACAAAAGCTTTTCAGTCTTACCTTGGAATCATCATTTGAGGCATTGTCCACCACTATAACCTTATCAAATACGGCATAATCGGCTACACTGCCTAAGAGTTTTAATGTATTATCGGCATCATTATAATTCAACACTACTAAGGCTAATTTCATCTTCTCTCCTTATTTTCTCTCCGACAGCCTCTTGTAAGCTTTGTTTATATAGTACTCGGATATCAGCTTTCTGATTCTCGGGCAAACTACGGTTACCAAATCCATCATATGATATATAAGCATATAAAGCTTCTTACCGCCCTCAAGTGGAACTTCTCTAAACGGAGTCTTTTCCTTAAAATAAAAATATGCTCTCTTATAAGGGTTATGACTTCCGATGCACCAAGGCCTCTCATCACCTGCAAAATGCAATACTACAGGTCTTTTCTTTGCTTCTTTTAAATCTTCCCTAGTATATGAAAGAGTTGCACCGTAAACTTTAGTCAATGCCCTGTATGAAAAATATTTGTAGTTTGAGAAGAAGTTAAACTTCGGAGGAAGCTTTTTTATTCTCCATCTGAGTACTCCGTTTATGGCATCCTGCTCACCGAAAAGACTCTTATCCCAAATACTTTTACTGTAGCTGATTATCTTTTCTCCAAGATTTTCTTCTCTCCATTTTTTAAGGTCTATCAACAAAAGACCGGCATTTACATAGGAAGCCTCATAGTCAAGTCCGATTTCATACCTTACTCTCTCAAGCACCGTAGGCTCCTCTACGGCGGCCACTACATTTTTGCCAAGCTTTGTATTGTATAATTCCCTTATAGAACGAAATATAACCATATCGCAATCCAGATAAAGTATTCTATCGACATCTTCCGGCAAAAGCTCACCTACAAGCAGCCTGCCCATCTTGCTGATATCAAAGGACGCATCCTGCAATCCTGTATCAAAATATTTTGATGTGTCTTTAAGTTCTATTATCTCTACAGCTCTGCCAAACTTTTTTGCTATACTTTTCAACTTGCCCAAAGAGTCCCCACCAATTCCTGTGGAAATGATGAAGACTCTAAGCTCTTTCTCATGTCTGTTTCTCTCATATAACGAATATAGGCTTACGCCGAGATGCAGGGCAAACTTTTCATTTGCTATATAAACTATATTCATGTTTACCTCAATTATAATATATAAACTCAGACAGCGCGCTTGTGTGCTGTCTGAAATACATTTTTAGTAGAACAATCTATTTACCGCAGAGAACAGACCTCTGATAGATGATCTTGTGATATTTCCTGAAATACCTACACCGTATGTGGTCTTTCCGCTTTCAACATCCAGCATATGGATATATGAAGCCGCCTTTGCATTTGAACCTGAGGCAAGAGCGTGCTCGTTGTAATCAAGGACTTTCATCTCCTTACCTACAACCTTCTCAAGGCCTCTCTTGACAGCGTCGATAGGACCGTTTCCGCTGCTTTCAAATACCTTCTCTTCTCCGTTCTCTCTGTATGTTACCTTGACAAGTGTAGAGAAATCTCCGTCCTCATCGGCATCTGTTATGACGCATTTTTCAAAATGCAGAGGTTCTTTCTTCTCAATGTAGTTTTTCTCAAACTCCTTGTAGATTTCCTCCGGTGAAACCTCACCCTGCACTTCTGAAATTCTTTGGATAATATCTGCAAATTCCTTGTGCATACCCTTCGGCAATTTGAAGCCGTAGAAAGTATCCATAACAAAGGCAACTCCGCCCTTTCCGGACTGAGAATTGATTCTGACTACAGGCTCATACTCGCGACCGATATCTGCAGGGTCGATAGGCAGATAAGGAACTTCCCAGTACGGGTTGTTTCTCTGCTTCATAGCCTGAACGCCCTTGTTGATAGCATCCTGATGTGAACCTGAGAATGCGGTAAATACAAGCTTACCTGCATACGGATGTCTAGGGTCAATGCTCATCTTTGTGGTTCTCTCATATACATCTATGATCTCTTTGATATTGCTGATATTAAGATTCGGATCAATACCCTGTGAGAACATATTGTAGGCAATATTTAAAATATCCACATTTCCGGTTCTCTCACCGTTTCCAAACAGCGTACCTTCCATTCTGTCGGCTCCTGCCAAAAGTGCAAGCTCCGCAACGGCTGTTCCTGTACCTCTGTCGTTGTGAGGATGTGTGGAAAGTATTATTGCCTCTCTATTCTTAAGATGTGTACTCATCCACTCGATTCTGTCTGCAAATACATTAGGTGTTGTCATCTCAACAGTATTCGGAAGATTTATTATTATCTTATTTTCTTTGGTAGCACCCCATGCATCAACAACGGCGTCACATACGTCAAGTGCAAAATCAAGCTCCGTTCCCATAAAGCTCTCAGGTGAGTATTCCAATATAATTTCACCGTCATGGTCTTTCATATACTTCTTTACAAGAGCCACACCTTCAAGTGCGATATTTTTTATTCCTTCTCTGTCAAGACCGTATACCACATTTCTTTGTAATGTGTCGGTAGAATTGTAGATATGCATTATACATTTCTTAATTCCCTTTATAGCTTCAAAGCTTCTTTTTATAAGATGCTCTCTACACTGGCAAAGTATCTGTACAACTACATCATCAGGAATAAGCTTTCTGTCTACCAACTGACGTAAAAAGTCAAATTCTATCTGTGATGCGGCAGGGAAGCCGATCTCTATTTCCTTAAAGCCCAACTTTACAAGCAGATTAAACATCTCTATCTTTTCTTCCACCACCATCGGCTCGACCAATGCCTGATTGCCGTCTCTTAAGTCTGATGAGCACCATATAGGCGCCTTCTCTATTTGCTTATCCGGCCATGTTCTCTCTTTAAAATCCACTACGGGATTTCTCTTATATCTTTCAATATGATACATTCAATCTCTCCTCTTTTCTATTCTATAGTCAAGCTTTGTCTCATTCCCTGATTTTTGTCCCCCTATATTAAAAGTCCCTCTTTTTCCATTACCTTGATGACCTCATCGGTGTACTTCTCACAGTCTTCCATGCTCTTTGCTTCCACCATCACCCTGATAAGAGGCTCGGTACCGCTTGGACGAAGAAGAATTCTGCCGTCACCTCCAAGTGCTTTGCTGACGGCATCTACCGCATCAAGCACAGCCTTATTCTCGCCTGCAATCTTTTTATCAGTTACTCTGACGTTTTTAAGCACCTGTGGGAAAATATCCACCTCGCTTGCAAGCTTTGAAAGTGGTTGCTTTGTCTCCAAAACCACCTCCATTACTTTAAGTGAAGTAAGTATGCCGTCACCTGTTGTGGCGTGCTTTGCAAATATGATATGACCGGACTGCTCACCGCCGAGGCAGTGACCGTTATTTTGCATATTTTCATACACATATTTATCACCTACGGCAGTCTTTTCGTAGTTTATTCCTTCTCTTTCAAACGCCTTATAAAGTCCGAAGTTTGACATTATTGTAGTTACCACTGTGTTATTGAAAAGCTCACCTCTCTCCTTCATATACTTACCGCAAATATAGAGGATAAGGTCTCCGTCCACCACATTGCCTTTTTCATCCACACATAGACATCTGTCCGCGTCTCCATCATAGGCAAAACCTATATCACAGCCGTTTTCAAGCACACATTTTTGAAGACTCTCTATATGTGTAGAACCGCAGTCGGTATTTATATTTATACCGTCAGGATTGTTATGAATTACATAAGTATCCGCACCCAAAGCGTCAAATACATTCTTTGCAATGCTTGACGCCGAACCGTTTGCAAGGTCAAGCGCCACCTTCTTTCCCTTAAAAGATCTGGTAGCTATGGAGATAAGATAGCCTATATATCTGTTTCTACCTGCGGCATAGTCTACAGTTCTTCCTATATTTTCCTTTGTGGCAAAAGGGATTGCATCGTCAGGTCCGTCAATATAGCTTTCTATCTTTTCTATTACTTCTTCCTCAAGCTTTTCACCGTTGCCGTTTATTACCTTGATACCGTTGTCATAGTACGGATTGTGGCTGGCTGAAATCATTATACCGCAGTCAAAATCATCGCTTCTTACAACATATGAAACACTTGGAGTTGTAGTAACATGAAGCAGATATGCGTCCGCTCCTGAAGCCGTAAGTCCTGCAACCAAAGAATACTCAAACATATAGCTTGACCTTCTGGTGTCCTTACCTATAACCACTCTGCATTTTTTACCGTCTTTAGAGTAGTAGCTTCCCAAAAATCTGCCGACTTTATATGCATGCTCTACAGTGAGGTCTACATTTGCCTCTCCTCTAAAGCCGTCTGTTCCGAAATATTTTCCCATCAGTTTTCCCCCAATTCAAGCAAATATCTTCTAAGTGCGTCCTGCCAAGGCGGCAAAAGTTCAAAACCGTTTTCTGTGAGTTTGGACTTATCCATCCTTGAGTTGTGCGGCCTCTTTGCCTTTACCGGAAATGCATCCGAAGATACCGGTGTTACCGCTACATCAAGTTTTGCCTGCTTGAATATCTCAACCGCAAAATCATACCATGAGCAAAGCCCCTCATTGGTTGCATGATATCTGCCGTATTTGTCAGTTACAATCATATCTACCAAAAGTCTTGAAAGATCCGGTGTATATGTAGGTGAGCCTATCTGATCGTTTACTACGCTTACAGCTCCTCTTTCTTTTCCGAGTCTTATCATTGTCTTGATAAAGTTATTTCCGTGAAGTCCGAATACCCATGAAATTCTTACTATGAAGTATTTCTTAAGTAATTCTTCGACATAGAGCTCACCCTTATATTTTGCCATACCGTAAACATTAAGAGGCGCTCTCTTATCATCAGGCTCCCAAGGTCTTTCGCCCTCTCCGTCAAATACATAGTCTGTGGAAATATACATCATAGCGACATCAAGTGTCTTTGCAACCTCGGCTATATTTTTTGTACCCTCGGCATTTATCTTTGTAACAAGGGCTTCATTATCCTCCGCCGCATCCACCGCGGTATATGCCGCACAGTGAATTATAGCGTCGATCCTGGCATCATTATTTATCTTTTCAATCACTCTCTTTGTAGCGGCTGCATCCGTGATATCAAGATCGTCTATATCAATACCTACAGATTCTATATTTCTTTTAGAAAGTTCGCAAAGCAGGTCGCTTCCAAGCTGCCCCTTTGCACCTGTTACCAATACTCTCATTAAAGTCTTTCTCCATACATATTTTCAAAATACTTTGTGTATTCTCCGCTTATGATATGCTCCCACCACTCTTTATTGTTAAGATACCATTCAATTGTCTTTACAATACCTGTGTCAAATGTATACTCAGGCTTCCATCCAAGCTCGGTTTCTATTTTGGTCGGGTCTATGGCATATCTTCTGTCATGGCCCGGTCTGTCCGTTACAAACTTGATAAGACTCTCCGGCTTATTAAGTGCCTTAAGTATTGTCTTTACCACCTCAAGATTGGTTCTCTCATTATGTCCGCCGATATTGTAGACCTCACCGACTTTACCCTTTCTTACTACAAGGTCAATTGCCTTACAGTGGTCTGTAACATAGAGCCAGTCTCTTACATTCTCTCCCTTGCCGTATACAGGAAGCTCCTCGTCATTAAGCGCTCTGCTTATAATAAGCGGAATAAGCTTCTCAGGGAAATGATAAGGTCCGTAGTTGTTTGAACATCTTGATACGGTCACAGGAAGTCCATATGTTCTGTGGTACGCAAGTACGAAAAGGTCCGCACTTGCCTTCGATGATGAATAAGGGCTTGAGGTATGAAGCGGTGTTTCCTCCGTAAAGAATAAATCCGGTCTGTCAAGAGGAAGGTCTCCGTATACCTCATCTGTGGATACCTGATGATATCTCTTTATTCCGTATGTTCTGCAAGCGTCAAGTAGAGTTGTGGTTCCCATTACATTTGTTCTTACAAAACTCTCAGGATCTGTGATAGATCTGTCTACATGGCTCTCAGCCGCAAAGTTTATAACCACATCAGGCTTTTCTTCTTCAAAGAGCTTGAAGATAAATGCTCTGTCAGCGATATCACCCTTTACAAACTTATAATTCGGTGCATTCTCCACCGGCTTTAATGTCTCCAAGTTTCCCGCATAGGTAAGAAGATCCAAGTTTATTATCATATCCTCAGGATACTTATTTACCATATAGTGAACAAAATTTCCGCCGATAAATCCGGCACCGCCTGTAACAATAATTTTCATATTAACCTCGTCTGTTTTATTTTACGCTTGATGTATGTGGTCGATATACTTGCCGTCATATACATCTTTTAAATATTTTCCGTACTGATTTTTCTTAAAGATCTCATATGCCTTTAAAAGTTCTTCTTTGCTTATCCAACCGTTCAGATATGCAATCTCCTCAAGGCAGGCTATCTTTCTGTGCTGATGTGTTTCCATTGTATATACAAAATTTGTAGCCTCAACAAGGCTCTCATGAGTTCCCGTATCCAGCCATGTAAAGCCCTGTCCGAGTACCTTCACCTCAAGCTCTCCTTTTTCAAGGTAGATTCTGTTAAGATCCGTGATTTCAAGCTCTCCTCTGGCTGAAGGCTTTAATTCCTTGGCATATTTCACCACATCATTATCATAGAAGTAAAGTCCTGTAACACAGTAGTTACTCTTCGGTTTTTCAGGCTTTTCTTCTATTGAAACGGCCTTACCGTTTTTATCAAACTCCACTATACCGAATCTTTCAGGATCGTCTACATAGTATCCGAATACGGTAGCTCCCTCATCCTTTGAAGCTGCAGATTTTAAATGGTTCTTAAGTCCGTGTCCATGGAATATATTGTCACCAAGTATCATTGCCACCGGCTCATCGCCGATGAACTTTTCACCGATGATAAACGCCTGTGCCAGTCCGTCCGGGCTTGGCTGAACTGCATATTCTAATTTCAGTCCGAATTGTGCACCGTCTCCAAGCAATTCTTTAAATCTTGGTGTATCGTCAGGTGTGGAGATAATAAGTATCTCTCTGATACCTGCCTCCATCAGTACGGAAATAGGATAATAAATCATCGGCTTGTCATATATAGGGAGTAGCTGTTTTGATGTAACCTTTGTCAGCGGATACAATCTTGTGCCGCTACCGCCTGCTAATATAATACCCTTCATTTTGTGTCCTCACTTTCGCCGGGGCTTTTACCCTCAAAGCCTTTATATGTGTAACTTTCAATAACTTTTATAATACCATAATTTAATAAAACTGTGAAGAAATAAAAAAGGACTGTATGCATTATCCTCATTTTTCAAGAAAATATACATACAATCCTTATTATTTATTTATGCCCTGCTACATCCAGACGAACCAATGCTCTTCTGAGTGCCAGTTCGGCTCTTGCGATGTCCACACCGTCTTTTTGTGAAAGTCTCTTTTCGGCTCTCTCCTTTGCCTCTTTGGCTCTGACAACATCTATCTCATCACCGTACTCACATGAGTCTGCAAGTATGGTAACTTTATCCTGTAATATTTCGGAAAAGCCTGAGTGAAGTGCACAGTTTTTCACACTGCCGTCTTCACAGTGAATAGTCAGCTTACCCGGTGCTATTACATTTACCATAGGGATATGCTTGGCATATATACCGACATTTCCCTGTGTTGTGGTGTACTCGACCATAGTAGCATCCCCCTCAAAAAAAACATGATCGGGGCACATTATCTTTAATGCAAACTTGTCCATACTACCTCCTATTTAGAGGCACGCTCTACAACCTCATCAATAGTTCCCGCATTGAGGAAATACTGCTCAGGTATATCATCATGCTTACCGTCAAGAATCTCTCTAAATCCTCTGATGGTCTCTGACAGAGGTACATACTTTCCTTCAATACCTGTAAACTGTGTTGCCACAAAGAAAGGCTGTGAAAGGAATCTTTGGATCTTTCTTGCTCTTGCTACTGTAAGCTTATCATCCTCTGAAAGCTCATCCATACCGAGCATGGCAATAATATCCTGTAACTCTTTATACTTTTGCAATACCTCTTGTACTCTTTGAGCAACTTCATAATGCTCCTCACCCACTACATGAGGTGAAAGTATTCTTGAAGTTGAACCCAGAGGGTCTACAGCCGGATAGATACCCATCTCAACTATAGAACGGTCAAGAACTGTGGTAGCGTCAAGGTGAGCGAATGTATTTGCAGGAGCAGGGTCTGTAAGGTCATCCGCAGGCACATATACGGCCTGAACCGATGTGATGGAACCGTTCTTTGTAGAAGTGATTCTCTCCTGAAGCGCACCCATCTCTGTCTGAAGTGTAGGCTGGTAACCTACTGCGGAAGGCATACGTCCAAGAAGCGCTGAAACCTCCGAACCTGCCTGTGTAAATCTGAAGATATTGTCGATGAAAAGAAGCACGTCCTTTCCACCCTTATCTCTGAAATACTCCGCCATTGTAAGTCCTGTAAGTCCTACTCTCATTCTTGCACCCGGCGGCTCGTTCATCTGACCGAACACCATGGTAGTCTTATTGATAACTCCGGACTCGGTCATTTCGTGGTATAAGTCGTTACCCTCTCTGGTTCTCTCACCTACACCTGTAAATACCGAATATCCGCCGTGCTCTGTTGCTATATTTCTGATAAGCTCCTGAATAAGTACGGTCTTTCCGACACCTGCACCACCAAAGAGTCCTATCTTTCCACCCTTTTGATATGGACACAGAAGGTCAACTACCTTGATTCCTGTCTCAAGTATCTCGGTCTGAGTTGACTGCTCCTCAAAACTTGGAGCTTTTCTATGTATAGGAAGATACTCCTCAACCTTTGGAGCTTCCTTCTTATCAATAGGTTCTCCAAGTACGTTAAAAATTCTACCCAGAGTATTCTCACCTACAGGTACTGAAATAGGTGCACCTGTTGCTTTTGCTTCCATTCCACGTACAAGTCCGTCCGTACTTCCCATGGCAATGGTTCTTACTATATCGTCTCCCAGATGCTGTGCAACTTCTACTGTAAGTACGCCGTCAGCTGTATCTATCTGTATTGCCTCATTGATCTGCGGCAAGTGTCCTCTTGAAAACTGAATATCCAAAACGGCACCGATAATCTGGGTTATTTTGCCAATATTTGGCTCTGCCATCAACTTTTCTCCTTCCTCTTCCACTATTCTATGGCGTTGGCTCCGGCCACAATCTCTGTAAGCTCTTGAGTGATAGCACCCTGACGAGCTCTGTTGTACTGTAAGCCGAGCTTATCTATAAGTTCTTCCGCATTTGATGTTGCAGAATCCATAGCTGTCATTCTCGCTCCGTTTTCCGAAGCGACAGACTGCATCAAACCGCCGTAAATAACAGAAGAAATGTATTTTGGAATTATAGCATCCAATACTTCATCTTCATTGGGAGAATAATTCATAAGGGCTCTCGCACCCTCACTTTCCGTAGTCTCAGGCTGCAATAAATCTTCCTTGCTGATAGGAAGCAATTTCAAAAGTACGGGATCATGTACAACCGTATTCTTGAAATTGGTATATATCACATAAATCTCTGAGAGCTTTCCGGTTTCATAGTCGTCAAGCAATACCTTTGTAATATCTGCAGCATCCTTGTACAGCGGCTCTTCCACAATCTCTGAAAAGTCTCCCTCTACTTCAAAGCCTTTGTGTAAGAGCGCATCTCTACCTTTTTTACCTACTGCATATATAAGTGTTTCATTGCTTTTGAATTCGCTTATTACCTGCCTGCTTACAGCATTGTTATAGCCTCCTGCAAGACCTCTGTTACCTGTAATAACCAATACGCCTATCTTACCGCCGTCATTTTTCTTAAGATACTTGTGAGATATATTCTCACTTTTCTCAAGCATTGATGCTATAGTCTGATACATTACGGTAAAGTAAGGCTTGGAAGCGTCCGCTTTTGCTCTTGCTTTTTGAAGCTTAACCGTAGCTACAAGTTTCATGGCTTTGGTAATCTGAGCAGTGCTTTGTATCGCCGCACGCCTACGCTTTATTTCCTTCATTGAAGCCATAATACACCTGCACTATGCTTTCTTACATTCATTGATAACATCTGTAAGTCTCTTTGCAAGATCCTCAGAAATTTCTTTTTTATCTCTAATCTCAGCAGCTATCTCAGGATGCTTACTCTCAATAAATCTGAACAGCTTATCCTGGAACTCAAGCACCTTATCTGTAGGCACGTCAAGTAAGAGCTTCTTTGTAGCTGCAAATATAATGATTACCTCATATTCAACCGCCATAGGCTTATAATTAGGCTGCTTTAAGATTTCTCTTATTCTTTCACCCTGTGCAAGCTGATTCTTGGTAGCCTCATCAAGCTCCGAACCGAACTGTGCAAATGATGCAAGCTCTCTGTACTGAGCAAGCTCCACTCTTATAGGTCCTGCAATCTTCTTCATAGCCTTAATCTGTGCGGCGCCACCAACTCTTGATACTGAAAGTCCGGCATTGATGGCAGGTCTGAATCCTGCATTGAACATCTCAGTTTCAAGATAAATCTGACCGTCTGTAATAGAAATAACATTGGTAGGAATATACGCTGAAACGTCTCCCGCCTGTGTCTCTATAATAGGCAATGCGGTAAGTGAACCGCCGCCAAGGTCGTCTGAAAGTCTTGACGCTCTCTCAAGTAATCTTGAGTGAAGGTAGAATACATCACCCGGATATGCCTCACGGCCCGGCGGTCTCTTAAGAAGAAGTGAAAGTGTACGATATGCGGCAGCATGCTTTGTAAGGTCATCGTATACTACCAATACATCCTCTCCTCTTTCCATCCACTCCTCACCTATAGCACAGCCTGAGTAAGGTGCGATATATTGAAGCGGTGCAAGGTCACTTGCGGTAGAAACTACTACTGTGGTGTAGTCCATAGCACCGTAATCCTCAAAAGTCTTTACAATTGATGCAACAGTGGAAGCCTTCTGTCCTATAGCAACATAGATACAGTGAACATTCTGTCCCTTTTGGTTGATGATTGTATCTACGGCGATAGAAGTCTTACCTGTCTGTCTGTCACCGATTATAAGCTCTCTTTGTCCTCTTCCTATAGGAATCATGGCATCAATAGCCTTTATTCCTGTTTGAAGCGGTGTATCTACGGATTTTCTTTCGATAACACCGTGTGCAACTCTCTCTATTCTTCTAAAGGTATCTGTAGTTATAGGTCCCTTTCCGTCTATAGGCTGACCGAGGGCGTTTACTACTCTTCCTGTAAGTGCATCACCTACAGGAACCTCAACAACTCTGCCTGTGGTCTTTACTGTATCACCCTCACTGATATTTCTCTTATCACCAAGTAAAACAGCACCAACATTGTCCTCTTCCAGGTTCAAAACCATGCCGTAGACATCTCCCGGGAACTCTAAAAGCTCACCCTGCATAGCCTTAGCCAGACCGTGTATTCTTGCAATACCGTCCGCTACCTGAATAACAGTACCTACATCCGATACCTCGAGTTTAGTTGAATACTTGTTTATCTGCTCTTTTATAACTGAGCTGATCTCTTCAGGTCTTAGATTCACTAGACTCGTACCTCTTTTCTTTAAACTTTTTGCCGGTAATACGGCTTATGATAGCATTTTTCGCATCTTTTCAATTCTGGTTTTTACACTTGAATCCACAACTCTGTCACCTATTCTGATGACAATACCGCCCAGAATACTCTCATCCACTATATACTCCGCCTCAAGAGATTCATACTTTGAAGACTTTATAAGCTCCTCAACTATTCTCTCTTTCTTTGCAGTATCAAGCGGCAATGCGGTTGTAATCGTTGCCTTTCCTATAAGCAAAAGCTCTTTTATACAATCTATAACATAGTCAAGGATAGGTAAAAGCTCCGCCTGTCTCTTTTTTTCGATAACGGTAACTAAAAGTCCCATTGAGTCATCACTCACATGATGCTCAAATATTCCTTTCAAAAATGATACCTTCTCCTCATCGTCCATCTTAGGAGAATCAAGGAGCAAAGCAATATCTTCATTTTTTACAAAAATATCTTTTATCGCCTTTATCTCATCAAGTGCAACATTTAAATTATTTTTATCAGATACTACCGACACATAAGCATCTCCATATACTTTGGACACTAATTTTGCCATGTACCATCTCCGATTTCTTTTAAAGTCTCCTCGACAAGTCTATCCTGCACTTCTACATTCATTGCAGAATTGACCGCCTTGCTTGCAATAATCGAAGCCACATCCACAATATTTGACTTTACTTCTTCCATGGCTTTCTTCTTTGCCAGCTCTATCTCATTGTTAGCTCTGTCAGTAATTCTCATAGCTTCGGCTCTTGCCTCTTCTATGATTTCATTTTCTCTATCCTTTGCCCTTTTTCTTGCGTCTTCCAAGATAGCGTCAGCCTGCTTTTTGAAACCGGCCAACTTCTCTTCGTATTCCGCTTTAAGAGCTTCAGCCTGTGCCTTCGCCTCTTTTGCGCTATCCAAATCTCCCGCTACACGCTCTCTTCTTTTCTTGAGCATATCCTTTGCAGGATTAAAAAGCAAATAGGAAAGAATAAAGAACAAGAAAAGGACCGCAAAGCCTGTAATGGCTGAATCAGCCAAAAGCTGAGGGTCAAATCCTATCAGTCTTTCCATAAACCCTCCAAATTAAGCGCCGAAAGGCTTAACAAACATAAGAATCATAGCAACAACGAGTCCGTAAAGACCTGTTGTCTCGGCAACGGCCTGTCCGAGAAGCATTGTTGATGTGATATCCGCTCTTGCTCCCGGATTTCTACCTACAGCTGCCGCACCATGTCCTGCAGCGATACCCTGTCCGACACCCGGTCCGATACCTGCTATCATAGCAAGTCCTGCACCTATAGCGGAGCAACCAAATATAAAATCCTGTCCTGTCATATTCATAAATAACCTCCAAAATATATGATATCAAGTAGACAAAAAACTACTCAAATCCTGAAAATACTTTATCTAATGAACTATTCTAATTTGTCATTGATATAAACCATACTAAGCATACAGAAAACATATGTCTGTAATGCTCCTGAGAACACATCTGTATACAGATGTAAGAATGACGGTACACCTATCTTTAAAAAGATCGGCATCATACCGTACCAAAGTCCCATGATCAAAACGCCTGAAAGCACATTTGCAAAAAGACGCAATGAAATGGATATCGGGTTTGCTATCTCACCAATAACATTGATTGGGAAAAGTAATGGGATTGGTTCAAACAGCGATGTAAAGTGTTTTAATTTTCTGTTCTTGATACCCTGGAAATTTACTATAAGGAATGTAAATAATCCGAGTAAGAATGTAACACCGTAGTCCGCCGTAGGGTTTCTCAGTCCCAACAAACCGCTAAAGTTTGAAACAAAAATAAAGATAAAGATTGTTCCTATATAATTCAAGAATCTGTCCTTGTTTCCACCAAGAATAGTATCTGTCATAGACTCTAAGGCTTCAATACCACATTCCAAGAAGTTTACAAAACCGCTTGGAGCTTCATATGGATCCGATGCCTTTATTGCCCTATTTGCAAATATAGCAAATATGGTAATCAATACAACAACAATCACCAAGGAAACTGTAGTCGTAGTCAAATAGAGTTCCTGACCGAACAGCTTATACTTATATAGGCCGTGAATCATGAAATCCAAATTTTTGGCTCCACCTGCACTTTCAGCTAAAATACTTAAGCTCATGTCTCCTCCTTTCTTCTTTTTTCAAATATTTTTTTAAACAGTGGATACATATATGCGCCTGACTTCAATCCGAAAACGGATATAACAATCGCGAGTGCATTTATGTATCTACTGTTCCAAAATATTGCTACAACAACGAATAAAACCGCCTTCCTGAGTAAAGAATGTATCATAATCTTTCTCTGTGCATAAGAAGGGGTCCCCCCGTACAGACTGTCCTCAGTGGATATACCCATATCCACAACCATAGCCAATACCAAAACAGTTCCTACCAGTATACCAAGTTCCATAGAAGAGACAGAGTACTTCATAAGTCTTGCAAAAGGAATAGCCGCAAGGCTTAAAATAATCTCATAAATCAAAACACCGATACCCATATAAAGGCATGTTCTTCTTGTATCCTTACTCATTCTTTTTCTTAAAAACCCTACTTTCTTTCTTCGGTAAAACAAAACTGTTTTCGTTTATTTGCAGGTCCTTTTTTTGATCGTCTTTCTCCATCTTCTTTAGAGAATTCATAATAAGCCTATACCCGGACATACATCCGCTTATCACTCCAAGCAGCAAGAATATCAAGGTAAAAGGAAAATGAAACTTTCCCTCAAGCTTAATACCTACAAATGTACAGAGTAAAACAGGTGTAACCATGGTAAAACCTACCTGAGAAATGAGTGATAAATATTTTAAGGCCTCCATAATCTTTCACCTCCTAATATACTCCAAAACCGTAAAAACTTTCAATATAGGAATTTATTTTCTACGGTTTTACCATTATACCTATATATTCTCACCTTGTCTATATTAGTGTTTTTTTTATCAATATCATTGTTAAATTAAAGACTAACACCACAAAAAACTATACAAAAATACTATCATCTATAAATTTTTAGATAATACTTTTAAGAATGTACTTTAAATGTAGCTTATTACAGCAACTTTTATTTCTAAAAGAATATAAATCGGTGTTCTGTAAATCGTAAACATTTGTTATAATATATATACTGTTCTATTGTTAGGGAAGATGTTATAATAAAAGTAATGACGGGTATAAGTTCAAATGTAAGAGAGCTGATTTCGGTAAGCTCTTATAGTTTGATCTCATCCATAACAATATAAGGAGGAAATATGAAGCAAACTATAAAAAAGATGTTGGTTACAGGCGCAATTAGCGGACTGCTTTCACTCTCCGCCGTTTCTGCCGTGTACGCATCTAATAACCGTTGGAAATCAAACAATGGTACCTGGACCTATGTTGATGATAATAATCAACTGCACAAAGGCTGGCTACAGTCTTCAGAAGGCTACTACTATATGGATTTGTCCACTGGTATCATGACTACAGGTTGGAAAAATATTGATTCAAAGTGGTATTATTTCAAATCAAACGGAATAATGGCTACAGGTTGGTTTAAAGTAGGAAATGAATGGTATTATACACTCAGCAGTGGTAACCTTGTACAGGGATCATGGCTTAAGAGCGATTCAAACTACTATTACTTAAGAGGATCAGGTGCTATGGCCACAGGCTGGAGACAGATGGACGGATCATGGTACTATTTTAAACCTGACGGAAGAGCCGCATTCGGCTGGACTAAAGTAGGTGACAAGACATATTACTTCTCAAGCGCCGCAAAAATGTGTACCTCATGGAATCAGATTGACGGTATTTTCTATTACTTCAATCCTGACGGCTCCATGAAGACCGGTTGGGTCAATGACGGTACCCACAAGTACTATATGGAAGAGGCTGCCGGCGATAACCACGGCAAGATGAGCTTCGGTTTCAAGAAGATAGCAGGTACAACTTACTTCTTCAATGAACAGGGACATATGGTTAAGGGTTGGCTGAAGTCAAATGACAAATACTATTACTTCGATGAAGAAGGAAAGATAGTTGCCGGTAAAACCATAACTATAGAAGGAAAAGAATATACCTTTGATACACATGGTGTATGTACAAATCTCAGTGGCACTCCTAGCAGTGTCACTAATGCTATACCGGGAATACTTAAGGCTGAAGCCACCAACGGCACAAAGTCCTCTTCGGAAAATCAGTCAAAGAGCGCTTCTTCAGGTCAGCCCGGTGTAGTACCCGCTCCGGGTGACACTAAGTCGGCTGAATCAAAACCGGGTGAGACCAAGTCAGGTGAGTCCAAACCTGCCGAGAGCAAACCGGGTGAAAGTAAAACGAACGAAGCAAAACCTGCCGAGACAAAGTCAGGCGAGAGCAAAAATACCTCTACTTCAGCCACAGAGCCTACCGTACCTGCCGCACCTACAGGCGAGACAAAGTCAAACTCTGAAAGCTCTAAGTCAAGCAGCCCTTTGGGAGAGGCTAAGCCGAAATCTCCGGCAGATGAAACAAAAAAAGGTAACGGTTCTGCAAGCAAAGATGAAGTCGGATTAAAGCCCGGCGAAACATCAGGACCTAAATAGAGGTAAATCATGCATTTAAATAAATTTTCAAAAGCTGCCATATCAATTTCACTTGCTATGTCATTACTCACTCCTATGACCGCATTTGCGGCAAACGAGTGGACCATGCAAAGCCCCGGAGTCTATCAAATGCTTGACGGCTCTTCACTTTCAGGTGTAGTGGCAAGAGGTATTGACCTTTCACATTATCAGGGCAATGTAGACTGGGACAAGGTTGCGGCAGATGATGTACAATTCATATTACACGGAACCAGATATAAGGGACAGATAGACCCTGTTATAAGAAAGAATTTATCTGAAGCAAATAAAAGAGGCATTAAACTCGGTGTATATATCTACTCATATGCGATGAGCGTCGAGCAGGCTGAAGCCGAGGCGGACTTTGTACTGGATATTATAAAAGACTATCCTATATCTTATCCTGTGGCATTTGATGTGGAAGACGCCAATACTCAGGGTAAACTGCCTAAGGATCAGCTCACCGCAATTATCAAAAAATTCTGCGACAAGGTTGAAGCCGCAGGCTACTACCCTATCGTATACGCCAATGACTACTGGATTGCAAACAAGCTTGATATGAACGCACTCAAAAAATACGATATATGGGTTGCCAGATACAATGTAAAACATTCATATCCGAACCCTGTTATGTGGCAGGCTACCAGTACAGGTAAAGTCAACGGAATAAACGGAAATGTCGATATCGACTTCCAGTATAAGTCTTTCAGTGATAAGATTCCTTCAACCACATGGAGAACCATCGCAGGCAAAAGATATTATTTCAAAGACTATAACATGGTAAAGAATGCATGGGTTCATGACAATAAGAACTCATACTACATGGACTCAGACGGTGTAGCAAAGACAGGTTGGTATACCGAAAACAATGCAACCTACTACCTTGATCCGCAAAACAGCGGTGCCGCAAAGAGAGGCTGGTACAATGAGAACAACTCCTGGTACTATCTTGACAACAGTGACGGAAAGATGCAGACAGGCTGGTATGCCGACGGCAATAAGAGATACTACTCCGACAAGGACGGTAAGATGCAGACCGGTTGGCTGGTAGACGGCAAAGATACCTACTTCTTAAACCCTTCAGGCGCTATGGCAACAGGATGGGTAAGTGACGGTAATATCTGGTACTTTATGGACAAGTCGGGTAAAATGCAGACAGGTTGGGTTGATACCGGAAATCAAAGATATTACCTTGACAATACCGGTAAAATGCTTACAGGCTGGACAGATATCGGAAATTCAAGATATTTTCTGTCTCCAACCGGTGCCATGTCTAAGGGTTGGCTGAATGAAAGCGGTACTTGGTACTATATGGACAATAACGGCAAGATGCAGACAGGTTGGGTTAATGACCGCGGCAGCTGGTACTATATGGATAACACAGGCAAGATGCAGACAGGCTGGATAAATGACGGCAGAAACAAGTACTTTATGACTGATTCCGGTGCTATGCAAACCGGTTGGTTAAAGCAGGATAACGGTTGGTACTACATTGACGGTTCAGGTTCTATGAGAACAGGTTGGGTTAATGACGGCGGCACATGGTATTACATGGATGACTCAGGCAGGATGAAAACCGGCTGGATCGACTCAGGCAACAACAGATACTTCCTGTCACCAAGCGGCGCTATGAAGACAGGTTGGATAAATGACAACAACACCTGGTACTACCTAAGCGGCTCAGGTGCCATGTCAAAGGGTATGATAAATGTAAATAATGTTTCATACTACCTTGATGAAAACGGCAGGATGCTTGTAAACACTACAGTAAATGTAAACGGCACGGAATACAAAATTGACGCTTCAGGTGCTATGACCCCTGTAGCTACAGAAAGCACCACCGCACAGGAAACCTCTACAGTTTCTACACAGGCAAGTGTAGGACCGAGAGCAAATTAAATAAATATTATAAGACCACCTGAAAGTCTAAGACTTTAATAGGTGGCCTTTTTTATTATTATAAATGTTTTTTCCACTTCTTGAGCGTATCCGTTGTATAAGAGATCAAATCTTCATTCTTACTCTCTTGTAAAACTCTCTCAAGCCATATGATTGATTCTTCAACCTTACCGTCAAAGTAGTAATTATCAGCTAATATACAATATAACTCGTCTCTTAAGTCGGCTTCTTCATCCGGTATTCTATCAAGCAAATCTTTGACTGTTTCCGTAGATTTATCATACATCTCAAGTTGCTGATATATGTATGCCAATTTTCCTCTTGCATAGATATCATCGGGATCCAGTTCAACAGTCTTTTCAAACCAAGGTATTGCCATAGAGTACTGATAACAGTTATTTAATGCTACAGCGACAGCATATGCGTTATCGGCAGTCGGATTGTTTGCATATATTCTGTATCCGAAAGGCAGATATTCAAGATTTTGGTCATCTGTTAATTCGTTTGCATATTCCTCTTCCTCTTTTGTCAGAGGTGTTTTATCTCCGGTATCAAGGAATTCCTTTGTTAACGTGTTGATTCTATCTTCTTTATGTGAATTGATAAATTCCAATACATTCGGAATAACATTTTCTTTGGCATATGCAGATTCCCCAAACCATATGTTTGACTGTCCGAATCCCTTTCCTACTCCGTCTTTTGCCGCACTTCCTATAGTAAAAGTTCTCTCATCTTCAGGTAAAAGGTACGCATCCTCCGCACTGCATTCAAACCAGTAATATCTGTCGATACCGCTTGCAGGTGTACAGCGCATTTCTTTTAAAAATCTGTTTGCGATTGCATTCTCATACCATCCGACAATTACAGTACCTCTTTCCTGATGTGCGGCACACCAAATTACTAAAACATTGTTTGCTTCATCAAAATGTCTATACTTCTCGTCAAATTTTTCTATATGAAACTCCTCGCCTATATCTTTGACAAAGCCGTAGCACTTTCCGTCCATATTTAAGAAATTCCACTTTTCATGCGCATCTTCATTTTCCTGAACCCATCTTCCTCCTGTTGTCGGATTCATCTCTCCTGCAATACGACCGTCATAGTATCTCAAATACGCAATGTTACAAAATATTATATACATATCTCATCCTTTCTATCTTCAATAACAATATTCAATGCATTATTCCCGTCCTTCAAACATGCAATCGGTTTACGCCGCATATTTGTACAAGATAACATCCCTTTTGTCAGCATCTCTTTGGTATCAACATAGTATTTTGTCACACCTCTCTCTACTACCAAAAAAAGTTCAAATTCATCCGGAACGAGTACATCCAAAAGGTAAAACATATTACAATGAAATTCCTTAAGAAGCTCTCTTCTTACATCCGCTGTGCTACCCGGATTCGCATTTATCAAATCATCCATCCTGTGTAAAACAAATTTTCGCTCATTTTCTCTAAACTCTTCCTGCATTCTGGGTATCTGCTCTCTTTCAAGAAACCCCACTTGACCGTGATAACCGAGCGCATATTTCATCCAGTTCAGATCTATATCAAGTAATACAGATAATCGAAAAAGAGTCTCTGCACTGACAGTATCGCGACTTAGCTGTGCTGAAAATGTTGTATTTTTTATTCCAAGTTCGCCTGCAATCTGTTTTTCCGTTCTATTTCTGTTTTTGATAAAACGCTTTATCATTCCACCAATCTTATTTGTGTCCTCCACGCTGAATTCACCTCCTTTGTAAGTTCTTTGCTTGATGTATATACTATACCAAGGCTTCTGTATTGATAATAGAGTAAAAAATCCAATGTGGTTGGATTTTTATGGAAATTATCATCCCACAAAAAAATCAGAGAGTATTTAATACTCCCTGACTTTTTTATATAAACTTATTTTACAAATTCTTCTTCACACACTCAAGTGCCGCTTCCACCACCTTGTCCATATCGTAGTACTTATAGGCGCCAAGTCTTCCGCCGAAGATTATCTCAGGGCGGGTTTTTGAAAGCACTACATAGCTTTCATAGAGAGCATTGTTCTTTTCATTGTTGATAGGGTAATACGGTTCCTCACCCTTTTGCCACTCTGTAGGATATTCCTTTGAAATGATGGTAAAGTCCTGCTGTCCGTACTCAAAATGCTTATGCTCTATAATTCTGGTAAAAGGTACTTCCCTCTGCGTGTAGTTTACTACGGCATTTCCCTGATAGTTGTCCGTATCAAGTCTCTCATCCTCAAAGTACACTCTCCTGTATTCAAGTACTCCGAGCTTGTAATCAAAGAACTCGTCAATCATTCCGGTATATACCGTTTTGTCGGCTATATCGGGATTTTCCTTTATAAAGTCTTTGTACTCCGTATTTGTTCTTACCTCAATGCCGTCAAGAAGCTTTTCTACAATACCTGTATATCCGCCTATAGGTATTCCCTGATATCTGTCATTGAAGTAGTTGTTATCAAAGGTAAATCTCAGCGGAAGTCTCTTTATAATAAATGCCGGAAGCTCCTTTGCGTCTCTGCCCCACTGCTTTTCGGTATATCCCTTTATAAGCTTTTCATATACATCTTTTCCTACCAAAGATATAGCCTGCTCTTCCAAGTTTTTAGGATTATCTATGCCTGAAGCCCTTCTTTGCTCCTCAATCTTTTCCTTTGCTTCCTTCGGAGTCTTTATATTCCAAAGCTTACTGAAGGTATTCATATTGAAAGGCAGATTGTAAAGCTCATCCTTATATATTGCTACAGGTGAGTTGATATAATTATTAAACTCCGCAAAATTGTTTATATACTCCCATACTTCTTTATTTGAGGTGTGGAAAATATGCGCTCCGTATTTATGAACATTTATTCCGTCCACATTTTCAGTATATATATTTCCCGCAATATGGTCTCTTTTATCAATTACCAATACACTCTTGCCTCTATTTTTTGCCTCATATGCAAATACCGCTCCGAAAAGTCCGGCTCCTACAATCAAAAAATCGTACTTCATAATAACCTCTTTCTAAATTTTTCCAAATATCAAATAAATTACAATAGTTGCAATCATCATACATTCCTGTATATATGTGTACCTCTCCACCTTGTCTACAATCCTATACTTTGTAGGGTCTTTCTTGTACTCAATAAACTTCACGGAACAACACAATGTATTGATAAGTAATGCCGCCACCGAAATCTTATTCAGATTCCAAACCAGTACAATATTTGTAAATATATCAAGCCAAGTCAATACAAATACAAAATCAATACATTTCTTATACCCGAAAAGCTTGGAATAGGTCACATACTCCGTTTCTTCCTTCGGCGCCCTGATTTTTCTTGAAATCTCCCAGATAAGTGCCGGAAAGTACAAAGTCATTACAGCCATCAGGTTTGTAATATCAAATACAGGCAGCTTATACTTCATTATAGCATATGAAATAACATAGATATTCAGTATTATCTGTACAGGATTATGTGTTACCAAAGCAAGAGGCAACGACTTGGCTATCTTATGCTTTTGGAAAAACCACACCGCCATAAGACTTCCGTAGGTATAGAGTATCAGACAGAAGATAAAGTTTCTCATAAACAAAATATTTATAAGTAGAGTTACACCTATCAATATAGCGGCAAAAATCCTCAAGTCTTTTTTATGCACTCTTCCCGACGGCAGCGGCCTTGTGGCAAACAGTCTGCAATCCAGTTCATAATCCTTAAAATCATCCGCAATCCTTAGCCAGAGTAAAAAACTGAAAACCGTAAAACCGCCGATAAGAATACCTAAAACATCATGCTGCCTAAAATATGATATAAAATCGGACTGCCCTTCTATCTTGCTAAACTCAAGCAGCCGTCTTCCGCTTACTCCGTGGTTTAAAAGCACCATAAAGTATATTTCAAGAAATACAATATATCCAAGACAAAGCCTGGGTATTATCGGATACATCTCTTTAAAATAAATCCTAAGTCGCTTTATTACTTCCATAGCCTATTCTCTCCCCTATTTTTATTTTCGTTTCAAAACCTCTTTCACTGTTTTTTAAAATATCACCGTCTATCTCTATACCCTTACCTACAATCTCAACAATGCTTGAACCTCCATATGAGAAGTATCCCTTTTCATCGCCTTTTTTGAAACTTCTTTTCCTATGGTTATGGATATGTCCGACAAGCATCGCCCCTATCTCCATATGTATTATATCACCGAATGCTGTATGCCAGTACTCAACTTCTCTTTTATTTTCTGCAAATGCCCTCCAATATGCCGCATCTCTTCTCACACTTTCAAGCCTGCCTGCGATACTTCTTCTTCTTACAAAGACACCGTTTACAGGATAAATATACCTGTGATAATCGCAAAGACTGAGCCTGTAAATTAGAAGATATCCACCTTTTGCCCACTCCGGCAGAGGCTCTTTCAACAATTTGTCAATGTTATAAACATTTCCCTTTATCATTATTTTAAGCTTTTTATTGCCAAGGTAAAGCCCCTTATCCTCACCTATCTTAAATACTCTTATCTTTCCGCTTGCAGTTGCCGCAAAGCCCTCACTGTCTGCAACCACATCTTCTTTTCTTTTGAAGAAATCGTCAAAGCTTTTAAAATCTTTATTTATAAGGCCTTTATCCATACCATATTTTTTTACAAAATCTTTTATCTTTTTCTTTGACAGACTACTCTTATAGTATATTGAAAGCAGCTTTGAAAAATAAATTCTTGAAAATATAAATTTCAGTACTACTCTGCCTACCAAGCTGTGATATAAAAACTTGATTATACTTGCAGAGTCTTCCTCTTCTTTTATTATCTTTCCCGTTTTCCTGTCTTTTATCTTCATAATCACCTATAAAAGCAATACTATAAATACAATTGCAAGTACTAAAAATCCTATTCTTACATAAATATTCGGCTTTTTTATCTTCTTATTCCACAAAAACCCGAGTATAAGCAGCACATACAGATACTCTATCGGTATTACCGAAAGTACTTTTATATACTTACAAAGTACCACATAGAGTGATATAAAAAATGCCGAGTATGTAACCGCCAGCCCTGTAAAATGTTCTTTGTCCTCATCCGCAGTGCAATTAAAATATGCCAATCTTATTATTACAGCCAAGATATAAAAACTTAGTAAAACGGTGGAAACATAAATACAATCGGAAAAAAATGCTCTGTATATCTTTGCCGGAAATACTCCGAATGAGATAAGGTCGGCCAGTGAATCTATTTGTACACCGAAATCTTTTTGTAAATTCGTCCTCTTATACATTCTTGCAAATATTCCGTCAAAGGCGTCACAAAGCCCTGCAACCATCAACAATATGGTGGCAAGATATAAATCATTGACACAGAATATTCCAAATACCGATATCACAACTCCGATATATGTCAGTATAACACTTGGGTGATACACCCCTAAAAACAGCTTCTTCATCTTATAAATACCTTCTTACTCCAAACATTATCAGTACCAGATTTACAACTATATGTGTAATAGCTCCGAGAAAAATCCCCAAAATATATTCAGGCAAGGTAAGCCTGCCAAGTACTGCAAGTACCGATATCACACCGAGCATTGAATCCGTCTGGTCATAGATAAATACAAGTATATTAACCGGGAATCTTCCTCTATGACTTGCATCAATATCAAATCTTCTCTTTATAAAGCTGTTGGGCAATTCAAATATCATATATGCAAAACCGAATAACATACCTGTAAGCATATTAAAAATAAATGTATTATCGTAATATTTGTAGATAAGATTACAGCTTTCCAAGCCGGAAATCTTTAAAATAATGCCCCATATTATAGAAAATATTGAAGTTCCAAGCATCATACCTACAAATCCGAGCATAGTCTTACTGTCTCCGAATATTCGCCTACCGCCAAGGCTCAACTTACAATCTATCGGAATCCTCAGAAAAGAAAGCTTTTTTATCTTTACAAAGAGCATATTGAAGATGCCGCCGAATATCACCGGCATCATACTGATATAGAGTGACGCAATCATAGTCTCACTCCGCCACAGTCAACACCTGCAACTATCTGTACCAGGAAAAAGGCGATACCGAAGCAAAGCACACCTGCCGCCGCCATATCCTTTATCACCTTTATTTCAGGGTGAATCTCTTTTGAAATAAAATCCGCTATATGTTCTATTGACGTATTTATACATTCAAATGCATACACACCTGCCGAAGTGATTATATACCCGAGCCATATACTCTTATCCGCTTTTAATACAAACAAGTCCAATATAAAGAATAAAATATCAATAACAAGGTAGTATTTATAATTTTTTTCCGTCTTTATTGCAAATATCAGTCCGTTTATCGCGCAGTAGATACTCTTTAAAAATGTCTTATTCTTCATGTCAATCTCCAATTGTCTTCTCCAATAAAACATACTTTCTTTTTTCTTTTATCTTCTCTTTAAAATATCCGCCTGTAGCCTTGCCGTTATCTATCAGCGCAGATACCGCACAGCAACTTTTTTCCTTTAACATATCCACCACAAGCTGTGAGAGCGCGGACCCGAGTCCAAGGCATTTAGCATCTACGCCCATATACAAAAGTACATATCTTTTTGCATTTGCCTTAATATTCATAATATTAAGTAAAACGGCAGGTGTCTTTGGCTTATAGAGTAAATTTCCGTAGTCCGGAAGACAAATCAAAAATCCTTTAAGTTCATTTTCCTTATATGCCAAAAACACCATATCGGGGTCAAGTATCATACTTAACGGCGAATAAAGCTTTATAAAATCCTCTTCACTTATCATTTTAAAGCCTGCAAAGTTTTTATACCCTTCTGTCAAAACCGGATATATATCCCTTAAATATTTCTCCAAGTTTTGGAGATCAGGGTGAATGAATACATAACCTTTACCTTTAAAGTATTCCCGTCTGTTTTTCGCCTTTTCACTGTCGAAACTGTCATCCGGAGTGTCAAAAAAATATGAATAATATTCTTTTGACAACTTAAAACCGCTCTCTTCCCAAAACTCACTGTAGTAAGCTTTGTTTGCAGGTTCTCCCGTATATGATAATTCATCTGTAAGCGCAAATCTGTACCTGATCCAAAAAGATATATCAATCGGACCTAAAAGTCTTTTTTTACCGGCCTCCTTTGCAATTCTTTCACATTCAGCCAATAAAAGCTTTGATACCTCAATATCCTTTATACATTCAAAAAATCCGATATATGCGGTATCATCCTCATATAATGAAACCACACTTCGTCCTACCGGCTCATCGTTTTTATTCTTTACTATAAGTGCAAAATTTTCTACACCTTTGCAAAGTATACTAGTATTTTCCAAAACCTCTTTTTCAAAGGTTTTATTCTGTACAATATGTTTTTCATCATAAATCTTTGAAGGAAGCCTTAAAAACAGCTCCTTATCCACATTTTTCTTTACTATATTGATGCTATACTCACCCATTAAGACCTCTTTACTATCTTACAATAACCTCTGTTGCCGTCTATATCTACAATATCACCGCTTTGTACCTGATTCATCAAACCCTTTATACCCACTACGGCAGGCTTTTTTAACTCCCTTGCCACTATTGCGGTATGTGAAAGCAGTGAACCTCTCTCCGCCAAGATTCCCTTTGCCACATCCAGCAAAAGAAACCACCCCGGATCGGTAGAATATGTGGCTATTATCTTGCCCTTTACATCTTTTAGCGAGACCTTTCTCATATCTGTAATTTTTATAATCTCACCGCTTACTCTGCCGCTTGATACTCCTCTGCCTATAAGAAAGTCTTTCCTTTCATTACCGTCTTTTTCTATTGCCTGTACATTGCAAAAGTCTATATCGGGACTTCCTAAAAGCTCCACTCTCCTTATCGTAGGGATATTCTCATAGACAAGCAGCATATTCTTTTCTTCATTTATTTTATCGCCAAAGTCTTTACCGAGAAAGATCATATCTCTTATCTGCTCAAGTGAGAGGTGATAAATATCATCTCCTACAGTCTTTAGCGCTATCTTATCAATCAACTTTCTCATAAGCCCGAAAAGCCTGCTTCTGTTCAGCCTTGAAATCTCACGGTTATTTGTTGAAAGCCTTGCAAGAGATTTTCTTTTGTATATATACTTTCCCTTTTTTATCTTTAAAGGAAGCTTTTCCCTTTCTTCTACAAGCTTGTCAAGGCTTTCGGGATTTGTGGAAAATGTTCTTGTCTCAAGTTTTAACTCACCTACAGTTCTGTCGCCGTAATATTTTATATATCTTTTTTTCTTCTCAATGTACCTATGCGACTCTTTTCCAAATCTTTTATATGTGTAAATCAAATCATTAAGCGCTTCTGCCGGCTTTTTGCTCTCAAGTGAAAGGGATTTCTTTACTTTATCACCTGCAAAGTAAGTACTCAAAAAGGACACCATATCATTTATAAGTGTCAAATCCCACTCCCTGAAGAATATATCTTCCATCTCTTTGAAGAGAAGATACAACTTCTTCGGGTCGTCCTCTTTTTCAATTTTCTTATCAAAATACCGGAATTCCTTTTTGAAAAAAGTAGAAAGGTCTCTCATCTTTCTCTGTGAGACTGCCATTAGATACAAAAACGAAAAAAGAAGTCTTGACTTTATATATATATTCGGCTTTTCTTTTGAAAATGTAATTTTTTCGCTCTCCACGCCCAGCATTTTCTGCCATATAGGGATTATACCCGCTGATAAGGGCAACAATCTCAATATATCGTACCAGCTGCTTATCTCATAGTACATCCTTCCGCTAAAATCACATACCATATGTGGGAACAAATCTTCATAATATTTTACAGACTTTCCAAGTGCCCTGTTTCCCAATCTTGTAAAAATCTTTGTATACACCTCTTTTGCAAAACTTCTTGTAAGCTTTTTGCAAACTCCGGGATAGCTTTCTGCGATATTGCTGTTGTCAAGTATACGAACCGGCAAGTCAAAATCAAGACTTGTAATCTGTCTTGCCTGCAAAATATATATCTTTTCATCCTCTATGGCAAATTCTATATCCATAGGTTTATTGAAAAGTTTTTCTATTCTCTTCCCGAGCTTTTCAAGTTCCTTTACAAAATGCTCCGGAAATAAAATATCGCTTCCTTCTTTATAGCTTGCTCCTTCTCTGTAGCAATGATAGGTAACAGTCTCCTCTTTATCGCCGACCACATTTTCACCCAGTCCCTTGCCGACCACTATTACCATATCATTTAAAATACCCTTAGGATTGGAGGTAAATATAACCCCCGAATAACTTGCCTTTACCATTTCCTGTATTATTACAGAAGCGTTGTTATTCTCACTCTTTATCCCGAGGCTCTTTTCATAGTATCTTATTTTGTAGCTGTCCGCTACAGCCAAAACAGCCTTTTTCACATTCTCTTTTGTCACATTCAGTACTGTCAGGAATTGCCCTGCATATGAAAACTTTCCGCCGTCCTCATGTGCATCATTTGAGCGAACGGCAAAAAGCTCCGATTCAAAGTATGAAAAATCTATATCTTCATTCGGATTTACCACTTGAAATTTGGGAACCGAAAAACCGTTTTCACTTAAAATTCTCAAATTTTCAGCTTTCATAAACTTCTCCGAATTATGTCACATATTCTGTCAACACTGTCAAGCTCCAAATCAGGATATATAGGCAAGGTCAAAACTTTCTTTGAAATATCAAGTGCGACAGGCGTAAGCTTCTCATCAAATCTGCCTCTGTAGCACTCATATGCATTGGTACAAGGATAAAAATATTTTCTTGCAAAAATATTCTCCTTTGCAAGTGCATCATAAAGCTTATCTCTGCCTTCCACCACTATCGGAAAGTAAGCGTAGTTATACTCGGTATCGCTTCCATATTTATTGAGTCTGACGGCCTTAATATCTGAGAGTCTTTCTATATATCTTTCACATATTTTCTTTCTTTTTGCTATGTACTCGCTCAGATGGTTCATATTGCAAAGTCCCATAGCCGCAGCAAACTCGTTCATCTTTGCATTGCTGCCCACATAAGGAACGTTTTCCTTGTCCGCAATTCCGAAGTTCTTTAAAAAATCAAGGGCCTCTCTTCTTTCTTTGTCTCTAAGTGTAACGGCACCGCCCTCTATAGTGTTAAATACCTTGGTCGCATGAAAACTGAATATACTCATATCTCCAAAATCCGCAACACTTTTACCCTTGTATCTTTCACCGAAGGTATGTGCGGCATCATATAGTACATACAGATTATGCTTCTTTGCTATCTTTTCTATAGCCTCCACATCACATACATTACCGTATACATGTACAGGAAGTATTGCCTTTGTATCTTTTGTTATCAGCTTTTCAATCTTCTCAGGGTCCATTGTGAAATTGTCTTCTTTTATATCACAAAATACAGGCTTAAGACCGTTCCTTACTATGGCATGTGTAGTGGAAGCAAAGGTAAAAGGCGTTGTAATGACTTCACCGTCTATCTTAAGAGACTGCAACGCAAGTTCAAGCGCCAGATGCCCGTTCACTGTAAGCACAACCTCCACTCCGTCCATAAACTCGCTAAGTCTCTTCTCAAGCCGGTTGTGGACATCACCCATATTTGTAAGCCATGCACTGTCCCATATTTTATCTACATATTGAATGAACTCCTCCTTAGGAGGCAATGTAGCCTTTGTGACAAATATTTTTTTCTCTTCCATATACCTCCTTAACAAATACATTCACCTTTATAATATCTCTATCAACTTATTTACATCTTCGTCGTCTGTAGCCCAGCTTGTACAAAATCTTATCACATGTTTTCCGTTTTCAAGTGTCTCCATAAATCCGAACGCGACATTTTCAGAAAGTTTCTCTCTTTGTAAATCGTCTACCACAATAAACTGCTGGTTGGTCGGAGAATCAAGGTAGAGTTCATAGCCCTTTTCTGTAAGCGCCCGCTTTATCTTCATTGCGGCATCCACACCTGTTTTTCCAAGCCTTTCATACAATCCGTTACTAAACAGTACATCAAACTGTATTCCCATTACTCTTGACTTTGCAAGTACTCCGCCGAAGAGCTTCATATTTGTAAAGAAATGCTTACAAATATCCTTGTTTGTAAAGACTATAGCTTCTCCAAGTAAAGCGCCGCATTTTGTACCGCCTATATAGAATACGTCACAAAGATCTGCAATACTTTTAAGTGAAGTATCACATTCGCTGCTTCCAAGTGCATAGGCAAGCCTTGCACCGTCTGCGAAAAGCAAAAGTTCATACTCTTTGCAGACTTTATTTATCTCTTCAAGTTCTTTCTTTGAATACAGTGTTCCGTACTCTGTCGGCTGGGAAATATATACCATTCCGGGATACACCATATGCTCATGATTGACATCCGCATAGAAATTTTCACAAAATCTCTTTATACCGCCTGCATCAATCTTACCGTCCTTTGACTTTAAAGTAAAAACCTTATGCCCTGTATTTTCTATAGCTCCTGCTTCATGTACCGCTATATGTCCCGTATCGGCGGCTATCACACCTTCAAAGTTTTTTAAAACACTTGCTATAACTATCTTATTTGCCTGAGTTCCTCCGCTTACAAAGAAAATCTCGGCATCTTTGCCTATTTCTTTTTTTATCTTTTCCTTTGCGGATATACAAAATTCATCGTCGCCGTAGCCTGACTGCTTTGACATATTGCTTGAAGCCATCGCATCCAAAATCTCAGGTGCCATACCCTCACTGTAATCGTTTATAAAATATAGCATAAAATTATCCTCAGTCTAATAAAAAGTCACTCATAACCATATTGCTTAAATCAAGTCCCTTGTCTGTAAGTCTCAGATAAGGTGAATTGTACTCCATAAGATTCAACATAATATTTCTCTTTATCTGTCTGTCATACAGCTCAAACATATCTATACCGAACTTTTCATTGAACTCATGCCTTGAGACTCCTCTTGTCAGCCTTAATCCGAGGAACATAAACTCTTCCATATTTGCCTTTTTATCAAGCTCTTCTATGTCGCAATAAAGCGGCGTAATATCCTGCTGCATCTTGATATTCATATACTTTTTGTAGTCGCCCTCTACATGGAAACGCCTGTTCATCACATATCCCGATGCGCCTACTCCAAGTCCCAGATATGATACCCCGGTCCAATACCCTATATTGTGCCTACACTCTCTGCCGGGCTTTGAGTAGTTGCTTATCTCATATCTCTCATATCCGTGCTCTTTCAGGATATCCTTTGTTACGGCATACATTTCTCTGTCCACATTTTCATCAGGAAGCAAAGCTTTCCCCTCTTCACTGCCGTACTTGTCAAAGAAAGGTGTATCCGGTTCTACAATCAATGAATACGCACTGATATGTTCAGGTCTAAGCTCACAAACTCTCTTTAGGGTAGTCTTATAGCTGTCAACTGTCTGATAAGGCAGTCCGCTCATAAGGTCCACATTGATATTTGTGAATCCGAACTCTCTTGCAAGCTGATAACTTTGCAAAAAGTCCTTATAAGTATGTATTCTGCCAAGCGCTTCAAGCTCTTTTTCTATACTGCTTTGCAATCCGAAGCTTATTCTGTTTATACCCGCCTTTTTGATATGCATTATCTTGCTCTTTGACAATGTACCCGGGTTACACTCTATAGTGATTTCAGCATCAGTTGCCACAATAAAGCTTTCACGTATGGTATTCATTATCTCAAGTATCCATATACCGCTGAGTGTGGTCGGAGTGCCTCCGCCTATAAATATGGAGCTGACCAAATAATCTCTGTAGTTTTCTCCCTGTGCTCTTATCTCCTCTGTAAGCTGTGCAACATAGGCTCTTTTCTCACTGTCATCTGCTGCAAACGACAAAAAATCACAGTATCCGCATTTTTTTTCACAAAAAGGTATATGTACATATAATTCCAACTTTTTCATAGACATTATCTAATCCTCATCCAATTTCAGTACACTCATAAATGCCTTTTGAGGGATTTCGACATTACCGATCTGTCTCATTCTCTTCTTACCCTCTTTTTGCTTTTCAAGCAGTTTTCTCTTTCTGGTAATATCTCCTCCGTAGCACTTTGCAAGTACGTCTTTTCTCATTGCCTTTACAGTCTCTCTTGCAATGACCTTTGATCCGACCGCCGCCTGTATAGGTATCTCAAACAGGTGTCTCGGTATCTCTTCTTTTAATTTCTCACACATCTTTCTGCCTCGTTCGTAAGCGGAGTCTGCGTGAACTATAAATGAGAGTGCATCCACTTCTTCCTTATTTATCAATATATCAAGTTTTACAAGTTTTGAAGGAACATATCCCTTCAGGTCGTAATCAAGTGAAGCATAACCTCTTGACCTTGACTTTAATGCATCAAAGAAATCATATATTATCTCGTTGAGCGGCAAATCATATCTTAAAATGGCACGATTTTCCTCTATATACTCCATTCCAAGATATACACCTCTTCTCTCCTGACACAGATTCATAATGGATCCCACGAATTCCTTGGTAAGCATTATCTCTGCGGAAACTATAGGTTCTTCCATATGCTCTATCTCTGAAGGGTCGGGCAGGTTTGAAGGATTGGTAAGTTCTATCACTTCACCGTTTGTCTTAAATACCTTGTATACAACTCCCGGAGCTGTGGTCACAAGGTCAAGATTATATTCTCTTTCAAGTCTTTCCTGTATTACTTCAAGGTGCAAAAGCCCTAAGAATCCGCATCTGAATCCGAATCCAAGTGCCAGTGAGGTCTCAGGTTCAAAGAAAAGTGATGCGTCGTTAAGCTGCAATTTTTCAAGTGCCTCTCTTAAGTCATTATACTTTGCTCCGTCCGCCGGATAGAGTCCGCAGTACACCATGGAAGTAACCTTTTTATATCCGGGAAGCGCCTCTTTACAAGGATTGTTGTTAAGTGTAATGGTATCACCGACTCTTGTATCTTTTACATTCTTGATACTTGCGGTGATATACCCTACCATTCCTGCAGAGAGTTCATCACATGGGATAAACTGTCCTGCGCCGAAATATCCTACTTCCACTACTTCTTCCACAGCACCTGTTGCCATCATCTTTATGGCGTCACCTTTTTTTACACTGCCTTCTTTTATACGCACAAAGACTATTACTCCCTTATATGAGTCGTATATGGAGTCAAATATAAGTGCCTGAAGCGGTGCATTGATATCTCCGTTAGGTGAAGGAATTTTGGCTACTATCGCTTCAAGTACGTCCTCTATATTAAGTCCCATTTTTGCGGATATTCGCGGTGCATCATGTGCCTCAATACCTATAACATCTTCTATCTCACTTGCAACAAGGTCAGGGTCCGCACTCGGCAAATCCACCTTATTTATAACCGGGAACACTTCAAGGTCATGGTCAAGTGCCATATATACATTGGCAAGAGTCTGCGCTTCTATTCCCTGTGCCGCATCCACTACAAGTATTGCTCCGTCACAGGCCGCAAGTGATCTTGACACCTCATAGTTGAAGTCTACATGCCCCGGTGTATCTATCAAATTGAATATGTATTCATTGCCGTCATTTGCTTTGTATACTGTTCTTACCGCCTGACTTTTTATGGTAATGCCTCTCTCACGCTCCAAGTCCATATTGTCAAGCACCTGTGCCTGCATCTCTCTGCTGGTCAACAGTCCGGTCTTTTCTATAATCCTGTCTGCAAGTGTAGACTTACCATGGTCTATATGTGCAATAATACAAAAATTTCTAATCTTACTCTGGTCAACAGTCATCTTTTCTTCCTATCGTTAAAAGTTGATAATAATGCTTATAATACCATTTTTTTGAGGTTCTTACAATCCGGTCATTATATCCATATACAACCTACAGGACTCAAACAACTGCTTCAGCTCTACATATTCATTCTCCCTATGTACCACAGCCAAATCTCCGGGGCCTATTATTACAGGGACGAGTCCGTTCTTTATAAGTTTACTTGCATCTGTCGAACCTGAGAAGGTTTCAAAGCAAGGCTCTGTTCTCAGGTTTTCAAGGCTTGAACTTATCGCCTTTATAAGTTCGTTTTCTTTATCCGTATGCCATGAATCTCTCATATCGGCAATCTCATATGTTGCGTCAAAATGCGGATTTTCATCCTTTATCTCTTTTATCAGCTCTTCAAGCTTTTCCCATATCTTGCTTGGCTCATGTCCCACCTGTAGTCTTGCATCCACAGTAAATACACATCTGTCAGGCACTACCTGAGGCTCCACTCCGGCATTTATAGCAAGTGTACGCCAAAATGTATCCGGATACTCCTTAAACTCTGTATGCTTTATCTTTTCTATAAGTTTTATTGCAAGATATATCGCATTCTCTCCCACACCTTTTTGAGAACCGTGTGCAGTCATACCGTGTACACAGATATCCGCCCATGTCCTGCCCTTTTGTTCATTACATATATGCATATTTGTAGGCTCACAAACCACCAGATACTTTGCAGTATCAAATACCGGATTTTTATATAATGCTCTTGAACCCTTCATATAATTTTCTTCATCAATAGTTGCCGCAAGTATTATATCTCTTTTCGGAGTAATATTGTTTCTCTTTAAAAGTATCATAGCATACAGCGCACTTAAAAGTCCGCTCTTCATATCCGCACTTCCTCTGCCGTAGAGTTTGCCATCCTTTATAGTGGAAGTAAAAGGCGGTGTATTCCATCTTTTCATCTCGTCATCAGATACAGGTACCACATCCATATGCCCTGTAAATACTATAGCATCTTTTTTGGTTGCTCCCTTTATTTTAGCCAAAATATCATACCTGTCCTTTTCCACAGGTACTATAGAATACTCTATACCGTTTTCTTTCAAAAGTCCTTCGACATATTCACACATAGGCCTTTCATTTCCTGTAGGATTGGTACTTTTTATATCCACCGCATTTGAAAGAATCTTTACCAACTCATCTTCTTCAACCAAATCAAAAAACTCCTGCATAATATCTCCATTCATAATTATCTCTAAAATATTTTATGTTTATCAACAAACTGAGTATATTTTACTATTTTAAAAATATTTTTTCTACTTTTAAAAAATTTATATTACTAACAAACGCACCACTTCTTACAATATAAGTTTTATATGAACTCAGTTGTCAAATCAGGTTGTTTAGGTGATAATGTAAGTGAAACGCTTTACATTTTAGTGTAAATAGAATACAATAAACTAAAAGTGAGGAGAATTATTATGGCACAGATTAGCTTAAGAATTGATGATGATGTAAAAATGAATGCAGAGAAAGTATGTAAAGATATTGGAATGTCAATGTCTACAGCAGTTAATATCTATTTAAAAAGACTTGGGGCAGAGCGACGAATACCTTTTGAAGTATCTGCAGATCCTTTCTTCAGTAAAGAAAATATGGATGAATTGGAGAGAAGAATCGCCAATATTCGCACAGGGAAAAGCGTGTTAAAAGAACATGAATTAACGGGAGTTGAATAATGCGAAAACTATGGGATGATAATGCATGGGAAGAATATCTTTATTGGCAAACACACGATAAAAAGATTTTAAAGAAAATCCACAGATTATTAACAGATATTGATAGAAACGGATATGAGTGTACCGGAAAGCCTGAACCGCTTAGTGGAAACCTTTCAGGATATTGGAGTGTTCGTATTGATGAAAAAAATCGAATTGTATTTAGAATATTCGAAAACAGTATTGAAATAATACAGTGTGGTTCTCACTATGGTGACAAATAAGTTTACACTTAAAAACGTTATGTCGATATAGTGTGGATTTGTTGCTGTTCACTTTTAAAACTTAATCGTATTCAGATAGTATTTACTCATAATATAAGGTCCCCTATGATTTGTATTTTGTCATAGGGGAACTTTCGTTTAACAATTGTTTACAAAAAGGTATTCTCATACCGGTAGACTAAAAGAATGTTTAAAGCACAAATTAAATAACCGATACTATATTCTCTTACCTTAGCTTCACCTCTATCGCTCCCATCTTTGCCGTTTCATAAATAGTGCAGCCGTTTTCTTTCAATGTATCCAGAGTTTCACTGCTTGGGTGGCCGTAGTGGTTGTTCTTACCGTAGGATATAACCGCGTAGGTAGGACTTACATTCTCTATAAAGGCTTTTAAAGAAGAGTTTTTTGAGCCGTGGTGTGCCACCTTCAGTATGTCAACCTTGCCGATATCACCGTATTTTAAAATACTCTCTTCACTTGACCTACCGATATCTCCTGTAAACAATAATCTTTTATCAAAAGCCTCTACAATAAATGTCTGGCTTTGCTCGTTTACATTTTCCTTAGGCTTCTTATCGGGCCACAGACATTCAATCTTTAAATGCCCGAGGTTTAAGTGATCACCTCTGCTTAAATACACCACATTAGTCCCGCAGTTTGCCGCCTTTTGCTTCAATTCATCATACGAGGTATCATTCATTGCCTGATAAGGCAGGTACAAATTTTCAATCCTTATATCACTCTCAAGCAGATACAACACTCCGCTTATATGGTCAATATCTGAATGTGTGACAAAGGACATCTCTATATCATCCACACCCTTATACAATAAAAACGGCTCCATAGTATACTCACCCAGAGAAAGCTTTGAGGTGCTGCCGCAATCTATCAAAATATCATTGTCATCAATATGCATATAGATGCCGTCACCCTGTCCCACATCCAAGTAAATCACCTCATCTCTTTTAAAAAACGGAAATAAAATAAAAACAGACGGAATACAAAGCAGTAAAAAAACTCTTTTCTTCTTAAAAATTGTCAAAGCTGTCAATACAGTCAATACAGTGTAATAGATAAAAATCTGTATAATATCCGGTCTGCCAAAGACAAGCCTATGCAAAGGCAAACGACTTGCCGCTTCACAGATAAACTCATAGAAATCTAAAATACCCACTGCAATAAGGCTAATATACTTATATAAAAATACACCGACTATATTAAACACAAGTGATAATATAGAAGAATACAGCACAAAGCTCATAAGCGGAATCACCACGATGTTTAATAAAAAAGCGTATACCGGAAAAGTATAAAAATAGTATAGAATAAGCGGCAACGTCAGAATCTGAACTCCGATACTTACAAGCATTACTTCAAATACTTTTTCACTGAAGTTTTTCTTTTCTTTTTTTAATTTCTTCAGCACAAATGCAAGCACTCCGCCAAGACTTAACACGGCTCCGAATGAGAGTTGAAAGCTTACTCCAAAAACTTCAAACGGAGATATAAAACATATAATTACCGCACTGATGCAAAGTGCCGATATCAGACAGTAGCTTCTTCCAAGTACCTCCGCGATAAAATAAAGTACAAGCATAACTCCCGCTCTTGCGATGCTTACACCGTCACCTACCAAAAGCCCGTAAAACAGCAGAAATATACTTGCGAATCCTGCCGAAAATAAAAAACTTCTTTGCAATATTTTCCTTAAAAGCTTATAAAGACCGATTCCAAGCAATGAGACATGAAGACCGGATATTGCCAACAGGTGTGCAATACCGTTTTTTTGATACATTTTGTATACATCTTTATCAAGGTCAGCCCTTACCCCAAGCAAAATCGCTTTTATAAGTCCCGCAGTTTTTTCATCAAATATACTCTCTATTCTTTTAGACAAATACTGTCGCAGATTAAAGAAAAAACAACCTATAAGGTCACAGCTTTTATCTGTAACGGTATATTTGTTTACAGTCATTTTACAGTATATACCCTTTGTTCTGTAGTAGTTTTTTGCATCAAATTCGCCGGGGTTTGGATTACTTTTTATCTCTTCCGCCTTTCCGTAAAAACTGACGCTGTTACCTATACTTATATCGCCGTAAAACTTATCCGCGTCCAGATAATATATCATACCCCTTGATGTAAAAATCACCATATCATCCTTGAAGCCGATACTTTTTATATTTTTGCAAACATATTTATTTTCTTTTTTGTTGTCCACATTCTGTGATACAAATTCTCTTTCAAATCGGATTTCATACTTGATTCTAAGCGTGAATATAATAAAGAAGGTAAAGAAAATAAGAATATATATTTTTTTGATTTGAATTATTTTTTTGAATACTAAGATAAGACAGACCGAAACCGGGATGACACAAATCACCCCAAGTTTCAGTATACTTATATAACATCCCATAAGCTCTCCAAGCAGGCAGGCCGTTACTATAAGTACACATGGTCTTTTCATTATTTTTCCTCTTTTACATAGTCAAGATTTCTCTCTACAGAAGTCCCCAAAGAAATCGAATTATAATTTTTATCTGATTTACCGTTTACCAGTATCTGCACACGAGATATATTCGGCAGTTCGGAAAGTGAATCCACTATTGAATATATTGTAATACTGTCCAAAACATCAGGCAATGCATTTAAAAAGCCTTCATCAAAATTTACATAGCAAATGCCTTCATTCACAGTGACACTTATAACCTTCGTATCATTAGGTATAGTGGCCTTAAGTCTCGTATTGGCCGGTCCCTTCATAAGCTCGTCTATTATAAGTCTCTCTTTTGAAGTGTTCATATCGTAGAACATCTCTCTGGTCTCAGGCACCAGCTTCGTTCCTTCTTCATCTGCAAAATACAGTGTCAGAGTTGCTTTTTCAAAGCTGTTTACATTTGATACACTGTTTATAAAATTGCTTGAACTTATAAGTCCAACATTCTCTCCAAGCGCATTGATAAGCGGCTGGTCTCCTGAACGAATACTTATATAATCTATTCCGTCTATCTGCGTCAGAGTCTTTGCCAGTGCCGCTCTTGCAAGCACCTCTCTGCTCACATCCATGCTTTGATAATTGGTATCAAAGTTCAGATACAGTATATTACCGTCTCTGTTAAATCCCTGAAATGTAACCTTGTCAGGCAACGCGCTTAATGCCTCCAGATCATCCGGCACTTTTAAAAACTGTGTCATAAGCTCATCCACCAGTTCGTCCACATCATCATTTGGGAGTGAGACCGTATATCTGTTTTCTACAAGCTTGTCCATTGCGGTATTTATATAATATACATAGTATTCGGTTTCTGAAAGAGGTTTATCATCTTTCTTCTTACAAGCTGTAAGGCTAAATGAAAACAGTATCATCAAAAAAAGTAAGATTTTATTTTTCATTTTTTATCCCTCCTTTTTACATGATTCAGAGGAATTCTTACTGTGAAGGTGGTTCCCTCGCCCTCTTTACTTGACACTTTTATAATACCGTCATGCAGATGCACTACATTTCTGGTAATTGCAAGCCCAAGTCCTGTACCGCCTGTCTGTCTTGATCTTGCCTTGTCAATACGGTAAAACCTTTCAAATATAAGATCCTGATATTCAGGTGCAATGCCGTCTCCGGAGTCCTTTACCTGAATATAGAAAAACTTGTGGTCGGCGTCAATACTTACCTTTACAAAACCGCCGTCCTTATTATATTTTATGGCATTTTCTATCAGATTGTTGATGGCAAGTGAAAGCTTGGTCTCGTCCACATCCGCACTCACCTCTCTGATAGTCTCAAATGTCAGCTCAATATCTCTTTTATCGGCTATAGGCCTTAGTCTCTTTAATATCTGCTTTATAAGCTGATTGATATCCACCTGCTCGGTTACCAATGTATTTGCCGCCTTGTCAAGCTTTACAAGTGACAAAAGGTCGTCAATTATCTTTGCCTCTCTGTCTATCTCATCTGAAATATCATGCATAAACTCCGCATACATCTCATTCGGCACATTCTCCATACCTATCAGCGAGTCCGCCAAAACTCTTATTGAGGTGATAGGAGTCTTCAGCTCATGTGACACATTTGCCACGAACTCATCTCTTAACTTGTCCGCCGCCTGTAACTTTGCCAGTGTCGTATTGATATTCTCGGATATGGACTTTGTAAGCTTATACTCATTATGCTCAAGCTTTTGATCAAGCTTTCCGTACCCTATACTTGCTATATCGTCTCTCAGTTTTGTCAGCGGCCTAAGCAGTCTGCCCGCCGTTATTATAGAGAGTACAACTACTATGGCCGACAATGTAATATAAAGGAATCTCTCTGTATTACCTACCCCTTCCGCTACCGCAATCAAATTGTCCGTAGATGCAATAAATAATAAAACACCGTCTATATTTTTATTGTCTATTGTCTCATATATAGGCATTGTCTGCAAAATATATGACTTTTTCCTGTTGTAAATATTTGTATTTGTACCGTTGAAAGTATCTATTATCTCAGGTGCTATATTTATCTTTCCGACTGCCAGATTGAAAGTATCTACAATGGTATTATATGACTTATCTATAACAACTATTCTGCCGTTATAGATTTCCGCCACCGCATCTATCTCTGAATTAAGGCTCTCCCTTTCTTTAGGGTCTTTCAAGAAATTGCCTCTTGTAAGCTTATTGCTTAGCATAAGTCCCTTGGTCTGAAGCTCTATCTTTCTGGCATCAATCCTTGATGAAAGATTGGTACGGCTTACCATCCTTCCATATATAAATACAGGTGCTATTCCTAACACTATAAATACTATTGTAAGCAGTAAACGAAAGCTTACGGCAGGCATTTTAAACTTGAATTTTTTCTTTTCCTCATCCATATCAGTCTGTACTTATCTTTCTTGCAACAGCCAAAGCCACGGTTCCGGGACCTATATGTGTAGCAACCGACAGTGACAGATTGACTGTCTCAACCTTACCGAACTCAGCCTCAAGCTCTGAGGCAAACTCTTTTGCAAAATCAAGATAACCGTACTGTGCTATCATCAGTCTGGAATCCTTACACATAGGGTCATTCAGTCTTTCGCTTAAGTCTTTTTTTATAGCTTCCACCATTATCTGTTTTGCCTGCTTAAACGTTCTTGCCTTGGCATAGGCGTCTATCTTTCCTTCATGAAGCTGAAGCACCGGCTTTATCTTCAAAAGTGAGGCAAGTGCGGCCGCCATAGGTGTTATTCTTCCGCCCTTTTTCAAATATTTTATATCACTGACCATTACATAAATGCCTGACTTCAAAGCATCGGCTTCAAGCTTTTCTTTAATCTTATCAGGTGTAAAGCCGGCATCAATAAGTGTCAGCGCATCAAGTCCCGCACTTATCTGTGTAACGGATATTCTCTTATCATCCACTACAAATACTCTTCCTACATACTCGTCCTCACTTGCAAGCATGGTGGCGGTATCACATGAACCTGAAAGCCCTGATGTCATAGGTATATGTATTACAGAGTCGTATGTCTTTAAAAGCTCATCCCACAGATCCATAACATTTTCAGGAGAAGGCTGTGAAGTAACTATATCGGCTCCCTCTTCCTGCCTCTTTAAAAACTCTTCACGTGTAATATCTATTCCGTCCAAATACTCCTTGCCGTCAATCATAAACGGCATAGGTAAAATATACATACCGTATTTTTTTGCCTCTTCACCGGTCAAACCGCAATTACTATCTAATACCACTGCTGTACTCATTAGCCTCTATCCTTACCCTTTGCTATTTCATCTATTACATTGTTCTTTATCATATCATCTATGATCTTTTCGCCGCTTTTTTCACCCTTTTTCGCCTCAGTTTCCTCCATCTTTGCATGTAGTGTATAAACGGCACATACAGCCACAAGTATTAAAATAAGTATTACAAACCTAATCATTTTACCACTTCCTTTATTACTCTCAGTGCATTTTTATATGTTATATTTTCAATGAGGCTGTGACCAAATCCTTCTCTTTCCATTGCATCAATCAAATCCTTTGTCCCTGAAGCGTCCTTCCACTCAAGAGTATCATCAAAGCCGTCATAGTCGGAACCGAGTGCAACAAACTCACTTCCGCCCACCTTTACCATATACTTTAACATCTCTACGGCATCTTTTATATAAGCTTTTCTCTCTCTTTTTGAAAAGTCTGTAGATAAAAACTCGGGATAAAAATTAAGTCCCGATATACAACCTTTGTCCGCCATCTTTTTTATCATATCATCTGTAAGATTCCTTGCATGATTACAAACCTCTCGGGCATTTGAATGACTTGCAACAAAAGGCCTCTTTGACATATCAATTATATCATAAATTCCGGCATCCGACATATGTGAAACATCTACAATCATTCCCAGTTCTTCCATTTTTTCTACAACTTCAAAACCGAAAGGCTTCAGTCCGTTCTCGATATCCGGAACATATCCTGCAAATTCACCGTTTTTTGTGATTCTTTTATTTCCGAATCCGATAGAGTTCTCAAAATTCCATGTCAGAGTCATCATTCTCACGCCTCTTTTATAGAAATGCTCAAGCTTTTCAATACTTCCCTCTATCGCCTCACCCTCTTCTATGGTCAAAAAAGCCGATATCTTATTATTGTCTGAATTCTTTAAAATGTCACTGTAATTTTTTGCAAAATCAATATCACTTTTATTTTTCCCTATCTCTTCTTCATACAGGTCTATCAAAGCATTGACATAATTATAAGGTTCTCTCACATCCTTAAGATGAGTAAACATTGCAAAGCACTGTAAGATTACATCCGATTTTTTAAGCTTTTTTATATCAATCATCAGATTGTTTTCCCTGAGAGTCAGCCCTTTTTTCTTATATATTTCGCTTATCGTATCACAATGTAAATCTACTATCATATTACTCCTTTTTTAAATCCTTATGCCACCACTTTCCGGATGCAAATCTGTATACAAAATTGGAGGATCTGAAAATCCAATCTATTATCATTGCGCACCATACTCCGACGGCTCCTATATGGAATACCTTTGCTATGAAAAGCGATGTGCCGAATCTGAATACCGCCATTGAAAACAGGCTGATACCCATTGTAAACTTAACATCATTCCCTGCTCTTAACGCGTTCGGAAGTATAAAGCTTAACGGCCACAAGAATACGGCAACGCCCATATGTATCCAGACCAAAACTGCAGTAAGTTCCTTTGTAGCATCAGGCACTTTGTATATTGAAATAAAGGAATTTTGGAATAAGAAAATAATTAAAGCAGGTATTATAATAACCAAATATCCCATGCACATAAGCTTCTTTACATAATACTTGGCTTCCTTATACTTACCTGCTCCCACACAGCGGCCTATTACGGTAATCATGGCAATGCCTATTGCATTTCCCATATTTACCCCCAGACCGTCCAGATTGTTGGCAATAGCATTGGCGGCTATCTGAGTTCTTCCGAAGTTTGATATGATGGAGACTACCGCCACTCTTCCAACCTGAAATAATGAATTTTCAATACCTGACGGTATTCCGATGTAGAGAATCCTTCTCATAAAGTCCGACTTTATACCAAAGACTTCCTTAATCTTCAAAAAAACCGTTGCATCCTTATTTTTAGATGCAAGTATTGTTATCACAACCGCCGCCACACTTCTTGATATTACACTGGGTATTGCCACACCTGCAACGCCAAGATGAAGTATAAATACTCCTATATAATTACCCACAATATTTATTATATTCATGAGTATACTTACCTTCATAGAAGTCTTTGAATCTCCGATACTTCTGTATATTGCCGCTCCCGAGTTGTATATTGCAAGCATGGGAAAGCTTATTGCAGTGATCATTAAGTATTTCTTACTCGCCTCAAACACTTCACTGTCTATATTTCCGAAAAGCACTGATATCAGCGGATGTGCAAAGGCTATTGAAAATATTGATATAAAGACGGCTACAACAAAAGCCATAAGCTCAAGCTGTGCAGCCGCCATACACGCATCTTCATGCCTTCTTGCACCTATAAACTGACTGATCACCACCGCACCGCCTGTTGCCAGTGCAGCAAGCAGTGATATTATTACATTGTTGACCATGTCCACAAGAGATACACCGGATACCGCAGCCTCGCCTGCAAAGCTTACCATTACGGTATCCGACATACCTACAGTTATAGCTAAGAACTGTTCTATAATAAGCGGGACTATAAGCACCTTCAAGTCCGTATTGTCAAACATCTTCCCTATATATTTTTCACTATCCCGTAGCATATAATCTCCATGTAACTTTTATAAGTTTTCGCTGACCAGTAAATATCCTGAATGTGGCTCTATCTCCATGTTCAAATATCCGTTGTCATTTTCATATGTCACTCTGCCCACATTGTAGCCTGTTCCGTTGGTATAGATCACTCTGCTTATTATCGCATTGTCTCTCATTCCTGTAAGGTAAAGAGGTATATCTATTTTCTTTGCATATTCTCCTGTATTGATAACAATGACCGAAACATTGTCCTTTAAAACTCTGGCATAACATACCGCTCCTGCGGCTGAAATAAGCTTTATCAACGAACCGCTCTTTAATTCTTTTCTGACCCTATGCCATCTGTTCATATACCTGTGATACTCTAAAAGTTCAAGATTTTCATGTCCCCAAGGATATGTTCTTCTGCTGTCAGGGTCTGTAAATCCGCATACTCCCACTTCATCGCCGTAGTATACGGTAGGTGCTCCGGGTAATGTCACCTGCATCATTATAGCCTGTCTCATAACCTCAAGCTTCACGCCGCTACTTGCATCCTCAGACTTATGAGTATTTATTCTTCCCACAATGCCGTTGGTTCTTGTAAGGAATCTTGAGTGGTCATGGTTTGAAAGCTGAATCATTGATACCAGTGCACAATCATAAGGCATCTTTCCAAGTGCATTGTTAAGCATAAGAAAGAATGCATCCGAGTTTCCTTTCAGATTCATATCCGCTCTGTCCGAGTGCTTATCAAGTCCTGTCAAAAACCAGCTTACAGGCTCCATAAATCCGTCATAGTTCATTACGCCGTCCCAACATTTGCCGTCAAGCCAAAAACTCGGATCACCGTAATGCTCCGCCAAAATAACCGCATTTTTATTGGCAGACTTTACCGCACTTCTGAACATAGCCCAAAATCTGTGGTTGAACTCATGGCTGTAGCCCAAATCCGCCGCAACATCAAGTCGCCAACCGTCTACATTAAAAGGCGGTGACACCCACTTTTTCGCTATACCAAGTACCTCGTCTATAAGTTTTTTGCTGTTCTCATAATAAAGCTTCGGCAGAGTATCATGTCCCCACCATCCGTCATATTCATTACCGATAAAGTTAAAATACGGCCTGAACTCACTTTCCTTTGACCAGTACGCACCTATCGGATATTTATCTTCGGCTCTTTTATATATACCTTCTTTGTCCATCCACTTGTTAAATGAGCCGCAGTGGTTGAAAACTCCGTCAATTATAACCTTAATATTTCTCTTATGTGCTTCCTCTACAAGTCTTATAAAAAGCTCATTACTTGCCTCAAGATTTTTCTTGCAGGTAACTCGCTTTACATACTTTGTGGCATTTTTATTGTCAGTATCGTCCTCACCGAGCACTCCGTCTGCATCTTCCACTATCACACCGATATGAGGATCTATATAGTCATAATCCTGAGTATCATATTTGTGGTTTGACGGTGATACAAAGAGAGGGTTAAAGTAAATTACCTCAACCCCAAAGTCCTTTAAGTAGTCCAGTTTTTGTAAAACTCCTGCCAAGTCTCCGCCATAGAAATATCCGACATCAAAGTTTGAAGGATACTCGTCCCAGTTCTCCTTATGCTTCACAGGCAAACCTATGTAGATATACTCGTCATCTACAACATCATTTGTCTCATCTCCACGATTGAATCTGTCAATAAAAATCTGATACATCAAAGCTCCCTTTGCCCAATCAGGCAAAGTAAAGCCCTTGTTGTATTCAAATAATGCGTCTTCCTTCAGATAATCCGTAACTCCGAACCTTGTAAAGAACAAAGTCTTTTCGCCGTCAATTATCTTAAAATAATACTTTAAATAATCCCTATCCTCTAAATCTGCGTAGTAAAAGTCGAAATACTCGCTTGAGTGAAGCTTTGACATCACTACTTCACTGTTATCTTGGTGATTTACCAATATAATATCCGGTTTATCATCCTTAAAAATTCTAATCTGTATTCTTATATTCTGTCTATTCTTAAGGCTTTGTATTGATACATATTCGTTTGTCTCATCACTAAAAATACCTTCAATATTCATCTAAAACAATGCCTCAAATTCTTCAAAACCAATTTTCTCTTTTTCTATAAGAAGGGCCGCACATGCGTCAAGCACATATTTTCTCTTCATTATTATCTCTTTTGCCTTTGTATGACAATCGTTTATAATTTTTCTGACTTCCTCGTCAATCATATTTGCAGTCTCTTCACTGTATGACTTTGTCTGCCCGAAGTCCCTTCCTATGAAAATCTCATCTCCTTCATTTCCGTAGTTTACAAGTCCGGCTCTCTCATTCATACCGAATTCCATTACCATTGCTCTTGCTACGCTTGTCGCCTGCTTGATATCCGAGCTTGCACCTGTTGTAATATCTCCGAAGATGATTTCTTCCGCTATTCTTCCGCCAAGGCTGACCATGATATTATTAAGCATCTTTGACTTGGTATTAAACATCTGATCTTCACCGGGCAGAGGCATGGTATAGCCTGCCGCACTTACGCCTGTAGGTATAATGGATATGGTATGTACAGGTCCCACTCCGTCAAGCTCTCTAAAGAGTATTGCGTGTCCGGCCTCATGATATGCGGTGATTGACTTTTCCTTCTCACTTACTATCCTTGACTTTTTCTCCGTACCTATTCCTACTTTTATAAATGCCTTGTTTATATCATCGGCAGATATAAATCTCTTTCCCTCTCTTGCAGAGAGTATTGCCGCCTCATTCATAAGATTTTCAAGGTCTGCACCTGTAAATCCTGAAGTCTGTCTTGCAACCGAATGTAAATCCACATCATCTCCCAAAGGTTTTGATGCCGCATGTATCTTTAATATTGCCTCTCTTGCAGCCACATCGGGTCTGCCTACCGCAACTTTTCTGTCAAATCTTCCAGGTCTTAGAAGTGCCGGATCAAGTATATCCACTCTGTTGGTCGCCGCCATCACTATAATACCCTGATTGCCTGCAAATCCGTCCATCTCTACAAGCAACTGATTGAGCGTCTGCTCTCTCTCATCATGGCTTCCGCCAAGTCCTGAACCTCTTCTTCTTCCGACCGCATCAATCTCATCTATAAAGACGATACACGGTGCGTTCTTCTTGGCGTCTTCAAAGAGGTCTCTTACTCTGCTTGCACCCACACCTACAAACATCTCTACAAAGTCCGAACCTGATATTGTAAAGAAAGGCACTCCGGCCTCTCCTGCTACAGCCTTTGCAAGAAGTGTCTTTCCTGTTCCGGGAGGTCCTACAAGAATTATACCTTTAGGGATTCTTGCACCGAGTTTTGTATACTTGCCGGGATCTCTTAAAAAGTCCACCACCTCAGCCAGTTCTTCCTTTTCTTCTTCAAGTCCTGCCACCTTTGTAAAATTCACATTTGTGGACTTTACAATCTTTGCTCTGCTCTTGCCGAAGTTCATCATCTTGTTATTGCCGGCGTTACCTCCTGCCGCCATCCTGCCGTTCATATACATCATAAACAATATGATCATTATGGCGGTCAGTCCTATCGGCAATATGGTGTTTGTAAATACACTGTCTCTCGGAACATCATCCAATATATAGGTTATGTTCTTTTCTTTAAGTTCCTTTGTGAATTCGTTTACATCCGATACAAAATAATGTACCTCGGATTTCCCGAATTCCTGTTGAGTGTTAAAGTGTATTATCGCCTCACCTGTAGGTGTCTGTGAATTCTGTCTTATCTCTATCAATGAAATATTGTTTTCTTCAACCACTTTTTCAAATTGCTTTGAATCCAGCTTTATGCTGCTTAGTTGGTTGCCCATGTTAAAAATAAGCCAAACTATAAGTCCTAAAACTAACAGTAAGAAAAATACTCTTACCGGATTATCTGCTCTTTTCATCTTTCTCCTATCTAATCTGAGAGTTCCATCACCCCGATATACGGTAAATTCCTATATCTTTGATCATAGTCAAGTCCGTATCCCACAACGAACTTATCTTCTATCTCAAAGCATACATAATCTACAAATACATCCTTTTTCTCTCTTCTTGAAGGCTTGTCAAGAAGTGTACAAAGCTTGATAGACTTCGGGCCTCTCTTTTTTAATATATCCATAAGGTATGACAGTGTGTTTCCCGAGTCAATGATGTCCTCAACCACCAATACATTCTTGCCGTCTATACTGTCATCCAAATCCTTTATTATCTTTACCACTCCTGAGCTCTTTGTCTGTGAGCCGTAGCTTGATACACTCATAAAATCAAGTCTTACATTCAGGTTAAGTCTCTTTGCGAGGTCACACATAAACATGACTCCGCCTTTTAAAACACATATAAGTGTAAGCTCTTCACCCTCATAGTCCTTATTGATTCTGTCTGCAATCTCCAGGATTCTGTTATCTATTTCCTTCTCAGATATCAATACATCAACTTTCTCTTTCATATTTATCTCCTAATACTTCTATTTTTAAAACCTTGTTTGTGTACAAATCCACTTTGTAAAGCTCACTTATCCTGTCAAGCCCTACCGTATCATCAGGTGATTTATTCTCTTTGAATATCCAAACCACACATGACCCTATTGTAAGTACTATATGTTCTTTTCTTATACTTACAGGTATCTTTTCATCTGTAAAAAGCTTTTTTACAGCCTTTTTACCGCTTTTTATCTGAATAAAATCACCGCTCATATACCCCCTGACAGCGATATTTTTCTCTATAAATTTCAAATTGTTGTCTTTGCTTACAACACTGTTGATACACAAAGATTCCCCTGTATATTTTACTATATCTCTAAGGACTTTGTCAAAATCAAGCCATTTTATATTACCGTCACCGGGGATATCTTTCATACTGAAGTTGCTAAAAACACCGTATCTTATTTCAGGGAAACCGCTCTTTCTCTCCTTTTCATCTCCACCCTGTACAAATCTCAAATACTTATAATCATTATATACTTTTATATCATATTTTAAATCCAGCTTTTTTCCGTTCTCTCCGTGAGCCAACTGCCATACATCCTCTATATGCACCATTCCTATATCCTTGATTCCGAGTTTTTTTTCTTTCAACAACTCTTTCAGTGCATACCTTATTATATATGTACCTAAAATATGCGGATGCTCTATCAGCTCATTTCGCTTTAGTGTATAACCTCTGTTTCCTTCAGCTTTTAAATTCTTTTCACAAAATTTCTTTGCCGAATCTTCAAAATATTCATCGGCCTCAGCCGCAACTGTTGAAGTTTTATAAAAGTTATTGATTACATTGCTGTTTACATACTTTGTAAGTATCGGAAAGACTTCATTTCTCAATACATTTCTTGTGTATTCGTTTTCAAGATTTGTACTGTCGGTCATATACTCTATTTTATTTTCATTCAGATATTCTTCTATCTCGGCTCTTGTAAAGATAAGCAGAGGTCTTATTATTCTGCCGTTTTTTGCCAATATACCCTTAAGACCTGATATTCCGCTTCCTCTTGAGAGATTGTGCAGCATGGTCTCCGCATTGTCATTTTTATTGTGTGCGATTGCAATCTTTACCTTTGAAATATCAACTCCTTCAGTTTTACTTATATCAGTTGCGATATTTTCAAAAGCTTCGTATCTTGCCTTTCTTCCGGCCTCTTCCTCACTGATTTTTAACATAGATGCCATCTTCGGGATATTGTAATGAACAGAAAAAAACTCCACATCAAGTTTATTACAAAGCTCTTTTACATAATTTTCATCGCGGCTTGCTTCTTTTCCTCTGATGCCGTGATTTATATGTACAACAAAAAGCCTTATTTCTAAGGCTTTTTGCAACTTACAAAGTGTATGCAGCAGGCAAACGGAATCCGCCCCGCCGCTTACACCAAGTATCACTCTGTCTTCTTTTTCAATCAATTTGTTGTTTTCTATAAAACGACTCAATATATCTATATTCAACATATCAATTCTCAGGCTTTATGGCAATTTCATTTGGAAAAACCAAGCCCAACTTCTCCCTTGCCATCTCTATTATATAGCTGTCTGTCTGAACATACTTCTTTTTTTCATCAAGTTCCTTGGCTCTTTCGCTTTCGCTTTCCAGTTCTTTGACTATTTTTTGATTATAAGCCTCTCTGTTTGCAAGCTCTTTTTTTATACTTCTTACCTTTACTCCAAGGACTATCGCCATAGACACTACTACCATAGTAATGAATACTATAGAAAGTCTGTTCTCAAATATTCCTTTGGTTTTTTTCTTTTTAACCGCCTTTTTAGCCATAAACTTCCCCTTATAAAACAATCCGATGAAAAAATTTGTAAGCCCTTATTAAGATGTCTATATACTATAGTAATATCATTTTATTCTTTTTGCAAGCCTCTATCATATCTGCAGGCCATACGCTTGACTGTACTTCACCTACATGAGCTTTGTTAAGTAAAAGCATACAAAGTCTGCTCTGTCCGATACCGCCACCTATTGTGTACGGCAACTCACCTGCAAGTAATGACTTATGGAAAGGAAGATTCTTTCTGTCCTCGGCATTTGCCGCTTTAAGCTGTGACTCCATAGCATCCTCATCCACTCTGATACCCATACTTGAGATTTCAAGTGCGCAGTCAAGATTTTCAAACCAGAAAAGAATATCTCCGTTCAATTCCCAATCGTCATAGTCAGGTGATCTTCCGTCATGAGGCTTGCCGTCTCCAAGCGCTCCGCCTATCTTCTCAACAAATACACAGCCGTGTTCCTTTGTTATAAGATTCTCTCTTTCCTTAGGAGTCTTATCAGGATACATCTGTCTGAGCTCTTCAGAAGTAATAAAGAAAATATCGTCCGGCAGGTGCTTTACGGCTTGCGGATACTTATACCACACCTCATGCTCCATATGCTTGATTACTTTAAAGATAGTCTTTACGGTATCTTCCAAAGTTTTTATATTTCTGTCTTCTTTTCTTATTACCTTCTCCCAGTCCCACTGATCCACATAGCATGAATGAAGATTGTCAAGCTCCTCATCTCTTCTTATGGCATTCATATTTGTGTAAAGTCCTTCACCCGGAGCAAAATTGTACTCGCCAAGTGCCATTCTCTTCCACTTTGCAAGTGACTGAACCACTTCGTACTCCTCATTCGGTATACCTAAAATATCAAATGATACAGGGCGCTCAACACCGTTTAGATTATCATTGAGACCGCTTGACTTTGATACAAACAACGGTGCCGAAACTCTCTCCAAATTCATCTCTTTTCCGAATTCTTTCTGGAAAGTGTCTCTGATATACTTTATCGCTTCCTGAGTTTCTCTCACACTTAACACCGGGTCATAACCCTTTGGTAAAATCAATGCCATAAAAACCTCCATTCTGAATATGAAAACATATCTCTTTAAAAAACTTATGATATCACTAAGTATAATAATATACAAGATGGAATTTAGCACTTTAAAATAAAAAACTGCCACTTTCGTGGCAGTCAAAATAATTTTAATTTTATTCAATTGCTATTGTCTTTGGAGGCTGCGGTAAGCTCTCTTTTTCTTTAGGCAATGTAAGCTTCAATATACCGTTGTTGTATGAAGCCTTGATATCTTCTTCTGTAATGGCCTCTCCGACAAAGAAGCTTCTCTCGCATGAACCGAATCGTCTCTCTCTGCGGATATATTTATCATTTTCATCCTTCTTGTCATCGTTTTCTTCATGCTTTGCACTGACTGTAAGGTATCCGTCCTTAAGACTTGCTGTAATATCTTCCTTATTAAATCCCGGAAGCTCTATGCTAAGCTCATAATTACCGTCTACATCCTTTACATCAGTCTTCATGCTTGGAGCCTCAAACTTACTAAAGCCCTTACCCCAAAAATCATTATCAAAAAACTCATCAAACAAATTATAATTTCTTCTAGGTAGTAACATATCTATATCTCCTTTATTATCATCATTATTATTCAAGTAGAACCTGTTTGATAACTTTTATTGTTATCTATGTCCTATTTGTTATAGTCATAATATAACAAATATTATTAGCAATGTCAATAGGCGAGTGCTAATTTTTTAAAAAATTTTATCTTATAAATCTTTCGCTTAAACCTTGACATTCCACTTAGAATATCCTAAAATTATGGTTGCGTTTAGATTGAACTGTCCGTGTCCAGGCTTCAATATAAACTTTCGAAAGTTTAACTTTCATAAAACAAAAAGTTATTTATTTATTGGAGGTAAATGTGGCTAATATCAAATCCGCAAAGAAAAGAATTCAGGTTACTTTAGTAAAAACAGAAAGAAACAAGGCAATCAGATCAAAAGTGAAGACTGCTATTAAGAAAGTTGAGAGTGCTGTTGCAGCAAATGATAAGCAGCTTGCAAAAGACAACCTTAAGAACGCTATCGTTGAGATTACAAAGGCGGCATCAAAGGGTGTATATCACAAGAACAATGCTTCTCGTAAGGTTGCAAGACTTTCAAAGGCTGTTGATAGTATCAACGCATAAAATAAACTCCAATGACCGTCATCATTGGAGTTCTTTTTTTATCTGCTTATAATCATCTTACAAATCTTATTTCCCTGACCCACAAATTTTTCTTCATACTCGGTCATTATATTCCCTTCGCTCTTCTCTTCAGAGTGAAAATCAAAACTGCAAAAATCAAGCTTCCACTTTGAATCTTTAACCACTTCAAGCGAATATTCAAAAAGCCCCACATTGTCTGTCTTAAATTCTATCACCCCTTCAGGCTTTAATATCCTGTCATAGATTTGTAAAAAGTCAGGAGAAGTAAGTCTTCTGTTTGCATGCCTGTCCTTCGGCCACGGGTCCGAAAAGTTCAAAAATATCTTATCCACTTCACCGGTCTCAAAAATATCTGCAAGCTTTCTTGCATCCGCACATAAAAATCTTAGATTATCTATTGCTTTGTCACTTTCAAGATTTCTCTTTCTTTGTATCGCCTTCATCAGTACACTTTCATATCTCTCAATACCTATAAAGTTTATACCCTGATTTTTCAATGCCATATTTCTGATAAACTGCCCCTTGCCCATACCTATTTCTATCTGCAGCGGTCTTCTTACATCAAAGATATCCTGTATCTTACCTTTTAAGGCTATAGCTTCATCCTCTCTGAGGCATTCTTTCGCATCAGTTATAAAGTCTTCACAACCCTTTATATGTCTAAGTCTCATATCATATACTCCATTTCATATATAGCAATTTAGTATACCGTAAAAACAACAAAAAAAGCAACAGGCTTTCACCTGCCGCTTTTCAAAATATATATTACTGTTCCTGTGCTTCCCTCTTACCGAGAGTGATACTTACAGTCTTCTCAACATATTTACCGCTGTCGTCAAGTCTTTGAACTGTCAAATCCACCTTTCTGCCGCTCTCATAGTATGTAAGCATATTTTTGAGTTCTTCCATACTTCTTACACTCTGTCCGTCAAACTTGGTGATAATATCCTTTGCCTTCAAATCTGAAGATGCTGCGGCACCGCCTTCTACTACTTTGTATACATAGATACCCTGCGGCATATCATAAGCCTTTGCCATCTCCTCATCAATGTCCTTACCTTGTATACCGAGGTATCCCTGATTTTCCTGTGCTACTACAGTTCTTGTCTCCTTGCTTGAAAGTTCCTTTATAAGATCCTTTACTGTAGATATAGGGATTGCATAGCCCATTCCTTCTACAGCGGTATCTGAATACTTGGCTGAGTTGATACCTATTACCTGACCCTGCATATTAAGGAGTGCTCCGCCTGAGTTACCCGGATTTATAGCCGCATCAGTCTGTAAAAGATTTCTTGAAGTACCGCCTTCAGTCTTTACCTCTCTGTTAAGTGCCGAAATATATCCGACTGTTACGGACTGACCGTATCCCAGTGCATTTCCTATAGCGACAACACCCTGTCCTACCTTAACATTATCACTGTCTCCGATATTTGCGATGCTGATTCTTGACAATGTGTCTTCTCCCATATCTGAGAGCTTTACAGCCACTACAGCCACATCATTGTCACTGTCTCCACCTTTTACAGATGCACTTGCCTTCTTACCGTCTGAAAATTCAACTTCAAGGCTTGTAGTATCCGCAATAACATGGTTGTTTGTCACAATCAAAAGCTCACTGTCGGTCTTTCCTACTATTATACCTGAACCGCTTGACTGTGCTTCATAGCTTTGAGGACCGAAGAAACTGTTCTGTGTGACCTCTTCCTTTCCGTAGATGGACACTACCGAAGGCATTGCCTTATCTACTATAGTTGAAACATCCATGCTTGAAAGATTGGTAGCAGGTGCCGCAGTGCTTTCACTCTTGGCATTATCCTGACTGCCTATTGTAATATCGTCAGCTTTTGTCTTTGTATTTGTTCCGACATAGCTGCTTGCCACATTGTTGACACCAACCATTACTCCGCCGGCTACAAGGCCGAACACTGCAGCGCTTGCTACAAGTCCGAATGCTCTTCCTACTTTTGATTTCTTGCGCTCTTTACCCTTACCCTTGCCTTTTTGAGGCTGTGCGGCAAAAGTTTGTGTTCGTACATTTTCTGACTGAGTTCCTCTATTATCTTCTCCAAAATTTCCGCTATCTGTTGCATTATTTGCCTCCTTGATATCCGATATATTTATATTCTGTGTATTTTCCAAATTCTCACTTGCATTTGAAGCAAAGCTTGACACCGCTTCTTTGTTCAAATCAACGTCATTTTGCACGGCATCATATGAAGTATCGCTGCTTCCGTCGTTCCTTGCTATATCTTCTGCAGCCTCTGCAAGACTTTCACTGTGCCTTCTTATAATGCTGTCTATATCCTTAGGCTCATCGTTTGAAGCGCTGTTTTCAATCTCACCGTTGTTTGTGCTGTTCTCCATATTTGTATTAACCTCATTGTCAAATTCATCTCTCTCAAATTCCATAATATCTTCCATACTAAAAGTACTCTCCTTTCATAAAATATATAGTCTTATCTGCAGCAAATATACTCGCTGCGGTTTATTATCTTTGCCACCTATGTAATAAAAAAGCATCGGTGACTTTCCTTTGATGGTTATAAGTCTACCAATGCTTTGTGTCCACTTTGTGTACAAAGTAAGTTTATTTTATGTTTTTTTATTCCGGTTTCGGTTCCACCGTCTGAGCTGTAGGTACAGGAGGCACAGTCTCTTCCTTACGGTCTGCCGTAGTAGGCACAGGCTCTACGGTAGGTTCCTTTGTAGCCTTTGTCTCTCCCGGGCCCTTAGGTTTTTTGGACTCTTCAGTTGCTTTGGCTGTTGTAGTCTCTCCCGGACCGTTAGGCTTCTTTTTAGGAGCTGCAGTTTCAGTTTCCGCCGTCTCTTTCTTTGTATGAGGCTCCACTATCTCCACACTTGAACCCTTGTTGGCCTGTGTAGACTCTGCAGGTGCTTCTGTGGTTGACTTTGACTTGTTACTCTTTTCCTTATGTGTAGACTCTTTCTCCTCAGGTTGCATATAATACTTGTTTCCTGCACCGTCGGTGTAGTAGTCCTCACCGTCGTTTTTGTCTATCCAAACAGTCTCGCCGTCTTTATCAAGCTGATAATATCTGCCGTTATTGTCCGTATAGACATCCACACTCTTGCTCTTTTTGGTCTCTTCCTCTACAGTTGACTTCTTTTTCTTACTCTTAGTCTCATCTTCGTCATCATTATAACTCTTATTCGACTTATATCCGTCATTGGTCTTTACACGTTTGACTTTGTCTCCGTCCTTATAAAAACCTGTATCTTCAGATATTCTCTCACTGTAAGCCTTTACCTTTGCTGAAGCCTCATAGTTCTCATCTCCGAAAAGATAGCTGTGAAGCTGTACAACATTGCTCTCAAGGTCAATAGGAACAACTATAAATCCCTTAGTTCCCTTTGTCATATCATCCTTTTTGAACGGGAAGCCCTGTGTATCTACCAGCTTATACTTGCCTATATCATTGATTACATCCAGACCGTCCTGCCATGTAAGGTTTGTAGCCACCATTGAAAGTACATTTCCGAGCAAATCGTTTAAAGTCTTCGGATCAGCCTTCTTCGCCTTCTCAAATGCAAGCTCGACAACCTTTCTCTGTCTTTCGGTTCTTTGATAGTCCGTATCCATATATCTCAGTCTTGCATATGCCACAGCCTGAACACCGTCAAGATGCTGCATACCCGGCGCCTTAAGCTGTACTGAACCTATACCTGTTCCCTTTACGGTCTCTGTGATATATGAGTTGATATATTTAAACTCGGCAGGCGTAATATCTATATACACACCGCCAAGTATGTTTATAGCTGTTGCAACCGCCTTCCAGTTGAATGTTATATAATCCGTGATATTCAGGTCCAAACTGTCATTCAGCATCTTAACCGCTCTTGCAGGTCCGCCGTAGCTGTATGCATGAGTCGCTTTCTGGAAAGAGTTCTTTCCTACATCAAGGTAAGTATCTCTGTATATCGACACCAACTTGATTTCGCCTGATGACTGCTCTATTGAACAAATGATTATAACATCCGATCTGTTTCCCCTACCTACACTGCTGTCTCTGGAGTCCACACCGAATACGGCAATATTTCTGTATCCTCTCATCTCAGCCAACTTCTTCTCAGACAAATCCGTATTTAAAACCTGTTCAACATTGTAGTCAGGCCTTTGTATCTTAGAGTATTGCTTAAGTGCATATGCATACGCAAATATTACACCCAATACGAAAACTTCCGCTATAAGCATTGTAAAGAAAAAAGCAACCTTAGATTTTTTCCTCTTCTTTTTAGGCTTCTGATTATCTTCGCTCATTATATTCCTCCTGCTAATAAGCATTTTTATTTATAAATCCCTTAAATATAGTCAAAAACATTATCTTGAAATCAAAACCCAAGGTCCAGTTTTCAATATAATATAGGTCATGGTCAATTCTTTTTTGTATGGAAGTATCTCCCCTGAATCCGTTGACCTGTGCCCAGCCGGTAAGTCCCGGTCTTACCTGATGTTTTATCATATAATGCGGTATCTCTTCCCTGAACTTTTCCACATAGAAAGGCCTCTCAGGTCTCGGACCGACAAGTGACATATTCCCCTTTAACACATTGAAAAACTGCGGGGTCTCATCAATGCTTGTCTTTCTGATAAACCTGCCTACAGCCGTGACTCTCGGATCATTCGGTGTAGTCCACTTTGACTTCTCCTCTGACGCCTTTTGAACAGACATGGAGCGGAATTTATACATTTTGAAAGGTTTGTTATGCAAACCCACTCTTTCCTGCGAATATATTATCGGTCCACCGTCTGTCAACTTTACAAGTATTGCAGTGATTAACATCACAGGTGAAAACAATATTATACCAAACAATGCCCCAAATATGTCAACAATTCTTTTTATATATGCATTGTGAAGTTCTGTAAGCGGCACATGTCTGATATTTATAACAGGAAGCCCTTGCAAATCCTCTATATAAGGAATAGTCGGTATAAAATTATTGTAATCCGGTATAAACTTCGTATGCACACCCGATTTCTCACAGTCGTTAACTATAGCCTCAAGATGCTCATACTCTTTTATACTAAGTGTAATGGCAATCTCATCAAGCACATTCATCTCTAAGATCATATGCAGATTTGCTATTGTGCCTATTACCTTAACCCCGTTGTAGCAATATCCCCTTTCCTTGTGGTCATCTAAAATACCTCTGATATTGTAGCCCCACTCGGGATTTTGCTTAACTCTGTCTATATACCCTTCAGCCGCTCTTGAATACCCGATAAGCAAAATATGCTTTTGGTTGTATCCCTTTGTCCTGATGCTCATCAAAAAGCTTCTTATAAAGCTCCTCTCAAAGACCATCAGTACATTTGTAAGAATATAAAAGATGATTACCAATCTTCTTGAGAAGTGGTGCATATTCATATTCTTACCGCCAAGGTACAGTGTCAAGGTAAATATCAAAAATCCTATGGAATTGGCTTTAAAGATATTTGCTATCTCACTTCTTCTACCTGAAATTCTTTTGGGTGTATACAGTTCAAAGAATTCATACAGTATAAGAAATCCCGGTATTATAATAATCAATGCGCTGAAATATACCTGTGCGGACAATGCCAGTATCGCATCATCATTGTAATACATTATAAGGTAAGCTATCAAGTAGCTTGTGAATATAACAAGGGCATCCAAGAGTATATGCAGCCTATTCAGTCTCTTTTGGTTTTCTTTAATCATATATTGCTCCATATCGCACTTAAAGTGTTCGATTTCTGCCTAAATTTTGTAAAACCCTGAAACTATTTTACAACTAAAAACAAAATCATTTATTACATTTTATTTAATCTTTAGTAACAGTTATTAACAGGTATGCCTTTTTATAAATCTGTACACATATTCAAAGGTGCCGAATATGATTTCACCTTCCAGAGCCAATATATTTGATTTCTTTATTTCACTAAAATCCACTCTGTCACATTCTTTTAAGTTTTTAAATCCTTCAATAAGTCCGTTTACATAATCTTTTATAAATCCCTTTTTCAAGAAAAATCCCATCTTTATAAATGTACCGAGTGCAAGCGGTAAAATATTGAAAGCTATCTGCAAATTTGTCATATTCTTGTATATAAGATAAATATTGTTTCTTGCTGCCAGTCTTACCTTAAATGAATTGTACTTTGAGCCTGATGTGGCGCTTCCAAGGTGATATACCTTTGCAAGCGGCTCAAAACCTATAATATATCCTTTAAGCCTTGCCCTGAAGCTTAAGTCCATATCTTCAAGGTATGCAAAGTGCATTTCATCAAAGTATCCTACTTCGTCCAATATACTCTTTCTGTATATGCTTGCACCTGCACAGGCGGAAAATACAGCTCGCTTCTTTGTAAAGTCGCCTACCTTCTCACCTACACCTATCTGATATCCCCATCCAAGCAGTGAATATCCGTCTCCGGCGTCGTCCACAAGTTCCTTATTATGCGCGTTTATCATAAGCGGATTTACTGCAAATATCTTCTCAGACTTTTCTATCGCATTTACAAGTCTTTCCACATAGTCATTAAAAACTTGTGTATCGTTGTTTAATAAAATAATATACTTACTGTCGCTTGCAGCCAGTCCTACATTTACTCCTCCTGCAAAGCCTAAGTTTTCATCCAAGTATATCACCCTTATATTCAGATTTTTTTCATAGCTTTCCAAATCTCTTAAATACTCAAGTGAAGCATCCTTTGAGCCGTTATCGACCACCAGCACATCAAAGTTTTTGTATGTCTGATTTCTCAACGACTCTATACAATCGCCCAAAAAGGCGGCACCGTTGTAATTCGGTATTATTATTGTTACTTTACTCATAATTCTCCCATACCTACAGGTATTTTTTTATCTTCTCATCTATAAAAGGTTCGCCTATCTTTTCATGTAACAAATCTCTGAGTGCAAAGTTTGACTTTCTAAGCGTGAGATTCGGATTGTAATACGGGTCACCCTCAGCCAAAATCTTCGGCCATCTCTTCATAAATATAGCAGTCTCTCTGTTGAATCTTTCAATCTTTTCAGGGCTGTCCTCAAGTCCTCTTGATTTTGATTCATAGTGGTAAAACAGCGCATAAGGATTGTACACAACAAGATAATCTTTTGATCTTACCTTCATACAAAAATCAATATCGTTAAAGGCTACAGCAAGTTCCTCACTGAATCCGCCCACTTCATTAAATATTGATTTCTTTGTAATAAGTGCTGCCGCCGTTACGGCTGAATAGTCCTGTAATGTAAGCGCTCTGTGGAAATAACTGTTTTCCACATCCGACAGTCCTATAAATGTATGACCTGCCACACCTCCGAAGCCTATTACAACACCTGCGTGCTGTATGGTGCCATCATTGTAAAGCAGCCTTGCACCTACTATTCCCACATCTTTTCTAAAGGCATACCACATCATCTCCTCTATTGATGTCGGATTTATCATTTCAATATCATTATTCAAAAAGAACAGATACTCACCGCTTGCATAGCCTACACCGAAGTTGTTGATAAGAGAATAATTAAATTCTCTCTCCCAGAAAACCACCTTAACATTGTCAAATTCCTTTTGAATCTTTTCATAGTAATCAAAAGTCTTTTTCTCTGTGGAATTGTTCTCAACCACAATAAACTCTATATTTTTATAGGTACTCTTTGTCACTATGGAACGAATTGCAAGGTCAAGGTCATCACTGTGATCTTTGTTCGGAATAATAATTGATAAAAGCGGCTGCTCTTTCATAATAAAGTACTTGTGATAGATGCCGTAGTCCACACCTTTTTCAATTTTTTCCACAGGTAGGGAATTTCCCATTCTCTCTATATGTGCCTTTATAGCTCTTGCACCGGCCTCAAAAGCATACAGCTTACTTTGAGGATTGGATGCTGTAGAGTTCATATGACATCTCCAGTGGTATAAGACCTTAGGTATATGCACAATCTTTTTTGCATTCTCACTGACTCTGAAGATAAAGTCATAGTCCTGTGCTCCGTCATATGCGGCATCAAACATTCCCGCCGTATCCACAAGTTCTTTCTTTACTACAAAAAGATGACAGATATAGTTTACGCTCTCAAGCATATCAATATTGAAGTCAGGTTTAAAATGAGGGTCAAACAGTGAACCGCCGTCCATATCAAGCTTATCTTCATCAGAGTACATACAGTCACATTTTGTTTCATTTATCGCCTTGGCACATTCATACAGCGCATTTTGTGTTATCACATCATCATGGTCCGCAAGCACTATATAATCGCCTGTAGCCATCTTTAGAGCTTCGTTGGTATTGCCTGCAATCCCCAGATTCTTGCCGAGCTTTTTATACTTTATCTTATTTTGTGCACTTTTTTCTTCAATATATTTTTTTATAAACTCTTCCTTATCCTTACCGCCTTCAGAGCCGTCCGCAAGACAAACTTCAAAATTTTGATAAGTCTGATTCAGTATGGAGTCAAGCAACTCTCCAAGGAAATTGTCAGGTGTGGCATAAAGCGGCACCACTATCGAAAATAAAGGTGAGTAATCAAATTTTACATCTCTTTGTGCATTCAGTTCTTCTTTGGTAGGCTTGGTTTTTTCATACCACTCCGCATACTCGTAGTCATTGTCCATGCCTTGAATCTTACTCTTTGACTTTCTTATAAGTGCCCTGAGACCGTTCTTTTTCATAAAGTTCATTGCAACCCTTACAGTTTCCATATTGCAAAGGTCCTTTAACTTTTCCATCCTCTTATAGGCTACACTGGAGCGTTTATATATCAGTTCTTCATTGTACTTTATTCTCTTTTTTTGCTTGTCGATTGCTATCTCAAGGTAGTAGTCATCGCCCCTTTTGTAGTCAAACTTTATATCAAATCCGTAGTCCTCGTCATATACCTTTCCGAAGTATGTCTGACTTACATCATCTCTTCTGGTCTTTACATATTTGAATTCCACACTCTCCATCTTACTGTTATAGACATGAAAAGAGGGCTGTGAAGTCGGCTTTTTGCCTACAACCCAACCGTTCAAAGTAATATAGTTCTCGCGTATGCGAACGTAGTCCACCTTATATTTCATAAAGTATTTTCCTTTTATTCTTCAAAATTGATTCTTTCTTCTTCCACTACAAGCGGTCTGTTCATCACTCTTTGGTTTATGGTCATTATATACTCACCGACAAGTCCTATAAAAAATATCTGTATAGAACCTAAAAAAAGCATACCTATAAGAATAGGTGCCATCCCTGCCGGGAATCTGTCCCAATATAAGAGTTTCATAATCAAATATATCACAGCTATTACCATGGACAGTCCTGAGAGTATAATACCTGCAAAGGTCGCAAGACGAAGTCCGACCTTTGTATATGCGGTAAATGAAAGCATTGCCGCATCATAAAGTTTATAAAAGTTGTTGCTGGTCTTTCCCGCTCTTCTTTGCGGCTGCTCATACGGAATCTCTTTCCTTCTGAATCCAAGCTCCGCAACTATTCCTCTAAGAAAAGGTACCGGGTCGTCAAGCTCTCTCATAACATTGATAAATGCCTTGTCATACAGTCCGAAACCTGTAAAATGCTCTATCTGTTCCACCTCCGAAAGCTTCTTTATTGTTCTGTAATAAAGACTCCTAAGGTGATACATTATTTTATTTTCCTGACTGGATTTTTTGATTCCGATAGCTATCTTATAGCCCTCTTCCCAAGCTTTTACATACTTCGGTATCATCTCCACGGGATCTTGAAAATCCGCAGCCATCAAAATAGTCGCGTCTCCGGTACTTTGTAACATTCCGTAGTATGGAGAATTGAACTGTCCGAAATTCTTTGCATTGAATATACCCTTGATACCTTTGTCATTCTTACAAAGTTCTCTTATCAACTCTCTTGTTCTGTCTTTTGAATCATTGTCAATAAAAATAATCTCATATTTGTAAGCTGAAAGATCATTTTTGAATACTTCCCTTATGGCATTTGCCATAGGTACCACATTTTCTTCTTCATTATAACATGGTACCACCACACTTATTTTTTTCATTCTACCATCCTGTAAGTATCATTGTCTTTATAACATCATTACCCTTATCTTTCATAAGTTGTAATGCTTCCACCACATTCTCAAATCCTTTGAATGTATGTGTAATCATCTTGTCAGGTTCAAACCTTTTGTACTTTACCATGGATAAGAGTCTTTCCATCCTGACTCTGCCGCCTTTTCCAAGCTCCATATATATACTTTTACCGGACATACCCCTTCCTGAAGAAAACTTCGGTATCTCCATACTTCCGTCTCCTGTAAAAAGTTTCAGATTTACAACCTTTCCGACACCATATCTTACCATATCTATCGCATCTGAAAAAGTCCTATCATTGCCTCCTGCAATTATTACCACATCTGCACCCTTACCGTTTGTCGCTTTAAGGACATATTCGACTATATTGTGGTCTTTGTAAGATATCACTTCACTTGCTCCGTACTCATATGCAAGCGGAATACTTGCTCCTCTGCTGCCTACCGCAATAATCCTTCCGGCACCTCGAAGTGCGGCACCGCATATTGCCATCAGTCCTACGCCGCCTATGCCGAGTACTACAACCGTATCGCCGAAGTTTACCCTCTCTGCACCTGTAAAGCCCGTTGTCGCCATATCCGTACACATAAGTGCACTGCCAAGGCTTACCCCCTCAGGCAAAAGTGCCAGATTAAGATCCGCATCCGCCACTTCAAACTCTCTTGCAAAGACTCCCGGAGTACTTCTTCCAAGTGTATTTGCACTGAAGTTTGCCCCTGCATGCAAAAGATTACCGTCCTGTATATCCTTGTCGTGAAAATTCGGAGTCATGGAAGGCACTGCCACAATATCTCCCTCCTTGAAATCTCTTACACTTTCACCTGCCTTAACCACTCTTGCCACCGCTTCATGCCCCAAAATAAGATTGTCGGGCTTTTTTGAACCTGAGCCGTATACTGTATTTACATCCGATGTGCATACCGATATGGCCACCGGAGTCAGTATAGCATTGTACTCACTTTTAAATACCGGTCTTTGTGCATCTATAATCTCGGCTCTGTTTCTTTCTACCAGTGCAAATGCTTCCATTACTTCTTTTGCCTTTTCCTTTCAAAATAATACACTTATTACTTCAATCAAATACTATTATTATATATCCTAAACGCCGATGTAACAATAGTGAGAATGCAAACAAAAAATGCTTGGACAAGTATCGAAAGAAAACTTTTCAATACTAATCTAAGCATCTTTTACTTCTTAATGATTATCTTTTGTCTCCAATAAAAAATACTGCGACTGTTCCCGGACCGGTATGTGCACCTATTATATGACCTATCTCTTTTACTTCAACATTCCCTTTTAGATTCGGGAAGCGGGCCTCAAGCATACTTGCAAGTTTTGTGGCCTCTTTTTCTGAATCTGCGTGACTGATAAAACATTTTCCTGTATATCTCTTGCCGTCGACCGCCTGTACTTCCATTCTTGAAACAATGGCTTCCATGGTCTTTTTCTTGGTCTTCACTTTTTCAATCACGACCAGCTTACCGTCTCCGTCCACACACATAAGCGGACAGAAGTTAAGTGTCTTACCTATCTTATATGTAAAGTTTGTCAAGCTTTCTTCTTTCAGATAAGTAGTCAAATCGGTTGAGAAAAACCAATGATTGATATACTTTTTTGAATTCTCCGCATAGAGCTTCAATTTGTCAATAGGCATTCCCTCGTCCCTTTTGTCCGCCAAAATGTCAATCAGCAAGCCCATGCCTGCCGATGCGGACAAAGAGTCTACTACATGTAATTGTCTTTCAGGATATTCCCCCTTTAGTTCTTCTGCTGCTGCCGTCGCGGTCAGATACGATTCGGATATACTTGATGAAAGACAAATATGTAATATATCCTTACCGTCTTCCAAAAATTTCTTAAAGTATTCCTTGTAATCTGCCATGTCGATTTGACTTGTTGTCGGATTTATACCATTTCTCATCTTCTCATAGAAATCCGATAAAGGCACGCTCTCTCCCATACTTTCATCATATATCTGTCCATCAATAGAATATGTACTGTCAATATGATGAATATCCCTACTAGAGTAATACCCGTTAGTCATATCTGCGGTGGAGCTGCATGATAAAATATAGTCCTCCATGACTATACCTCCTAACGTTTTTTTGTAACCTAACCGTATGTATTTAATATTGAAGTAATGCTTACGTCCATTAAAAATACTTCAATATAAGGACCGGTTCACCCCTTATTTCTGTCTAACATATCAAGTCAATCTACTGTCAATTTGTGCAAATCTTTATGCATCTATATAATAACATACTTTTAAGCTATTTTTCAATATTTTATTGTTTGATTTATATTTTTTATGCTATTTTTTATTTGCAAAAACTTTTTAAAAAATCTATTTTCGCTATATATATATTATTATCTGATATAATTGTATATAATGATGTTTTTTAGAGTCAAAAAAAGGCCTTATATTTGAAATAAGACCTCATAAAAAATGACAAAATTTTTTAACTTGAAAGCGTTTCAATCAGTGATTGCAGTGCCTCCAGACTTCCGTTATCTCTAATCTTATAAAACAGATGTTCAAGCGTCTTTCTCTCACCAATTCTTGCTATTTCTTTTTCAAGACTCTTTGTCGCATCCAAAAAGACTTGCCAATTTTCCTGAAACAGTTCCCATTTTAAGAACTTCTCAACTCCGTCTGCTGCCATCTCCCTTGCTTTTTCAATACTGAGCTTTTTCTTTTCGTTGTTTTCCTTGGCATATTTTTTCATATCATCCATATTGTAATATGATACACCCTCCAAGCTTTTTACCCTCTCATCAATATCACAAGGCAGAGCCAAGTCCACAAATATCTTTTTGCAGGCTTTACTTAAGTTGTTTTTTATATGCTCCATAGTCAAAGTAAAATGCGGTCCGCTTGTGGAAGAGATTATAATATCCGCATCATCCACATACTTATATCTGTCATTGTATTCGATTATTCTTACCTTTCCCTCTGCATTAGGCGACATATCTATATTGTGGCTTCTCTTTGTGACATAAATTTGTGAAAAATCGTAGCTTAGGGCATTCTTTAAGACAATGCTTCCTATCTTACCTGACGCACCTATTATAAGCAGCTTCTTCCCTTCAAAACCTGACAACTCATCCTTTGCAACTCTTAATGCAAGCGTTGCGGTAGATACTCCGGACTTTGATATAAGTGTCTCCGTCTTTATCTTCTTTGCCTCGGTAACGGCATCTCTAAAAAGAGTATTCAGATAAAGATGTGAAGTGTTACATTTTCTTGCAAATTCTATAGCATCCTTTACCTGCCCAAGTATTTGGTCTTCTCCGATAAGCATCGAATCAAGCCCTGCACTTACCATATATAAATGGCTTACAGCACCCCTTCCGGTATAGCACAGTATATAATCTCTCAAATGTTCTATATCCCTACCTATAATATCTTCACACTTTTTTAAAATAAGGCTTATCAAAGTATTGGTATTCTCTTCATGCGTACTTATATATATCTCAGTTCTGTTACAGGTCACAAGTACCGCCGCCTCATCTATAGGTTCTTCACTGCACAGTGTAAGAAGCAGTTTTTTCTTGTCCTCATCCCCAAAGGCAAAATATTCTCTCACCTTTTGCGGAGTATTCTTAAAGCTGAGACTCAGAAGTAAAATCATTCAACTCCCCCAAATCTCTTTATTACATCCAGTGTATTCTTTATATCTTCACTGTCATGTGCCGCGGATATGAAAGCCGCCTCAAACTGACTCGGCGCAATATATATACCGTTATCTCTTAAAAATCTGTAGTAGCTTGCATATTTATCAAGGTCACAGCTAAGCACATCCTCGTAACAGCTCACATCTTTTGCAGTAAAGAATACACTCATCAAAGAACCTACTCTGTTTATATGTACTCTCTTTTTATCTGAATTCATTATTTTTTCAATACCTTCAGCAAGAGTTTTTGTGCTCTCATCTATATTCTTATATATTTCAGGATGTTCAAAAAGCTCTTTTAATGTGGCTATACCTGCAGCAGTGGCTATAGGATTGCCGCTAAGTGTACCTGCCTGATACACATCACCCAAAGGACTGATACATGCCATGATTTCTTTCTTTCCGCCATAAGCTGCAAGAGGCATACCTCCGCCTACTATCTTACCGATTGTAACAATATCAGGCTCTATACCGTAGTACTCACAGGCACCGCCCTTTGCCAATCTGAATCCTGTTATAACTTCATCAAATATCAAAAGCGAATCATTCTCTGTTGTAATTTTTCTTAAAAACTCAAGGAAGCCCTCCTTTGGAGGTACTACACCCATATTTGCAGCTACAGGCTCCACTATAATTGCGGCAATCTTACCCTTGTACTTATCAAACAGTGCACTTACACTCTTGGAATCGTTAAACTCCGCTACCAGAGTATCCCTTGCATAGTCATTCGGTACACCGCCGCTTGAAGAAATCGCCTCTGTAAGTACGCCGCTTCCCGCCTTTACCAAAAGCCCGTCGGAATGTCCGTGATAACATCCTGTAAACTTTATAATCAAATCCTTCTTTGTATATCCTCTTGCCAGTCTTATCGCACTCATGGTAGCCTCCGTACCTGAGTTTACAAGTCTTACCTGCTCCATAACAGGCATTGCCTCATTTATCATCTCTGCAAGAATATACTCTTTTTTTGTAGGCGCTCCGAAGCTTAATCCCTTTTTCAACGCCTTCTTTACCTTCTCTGTTACTGTAGGATAGGCATGTCCCAATATTGCAGGTCCCCATGAACATACATAATCTATATATTCGTTTCCGTCCACATCATATATCTTTGAGCCGAGAGCCGATTTTATAAAAACAGGGTCACAGTGTACCGCTCTTGCGGCACGAACGGGAGAGTTCACCCCTCCCGGAATATACTTCTTTGATAAATCAAAATACTTTTCCGATTTTTTATAATTTTTTGATTGCATCTATTATTCCCTCTACATCATATCGCTTTGCTGTAATTATATTTTCTATACCAAGTTCTACAAGTGCCTTTGTGGTCACAGGTCCTATTGAAACCACTTTTCCTGAAAGCATTTTTTTATCTTCAATCATTTCCACAAGAGCCTTTGCCCCGCTTGCACTTGCCGCCACAACATAGTCAAAGTTTTCTATATCCTTGTTGAGCTCAAACTTTTTCCTATGGTCAATTATTGTATCATAAACCGGAATATCGCTAAAGGAAATTCCCGCACTCTTAAGTCCTTTCGGCAATACATCACTTCCGATCTTTGCCCTGAGCATAAGGACCTTACTGTCTTTATCAAGTTTAAGAAGGATTTCATCCAAGAAGCTTTTTGAATCAAATTTACTTGGAATAAAGTCCGCATTCACTCCGTATTTATTCAAAGCTTCCCCGCTTCCGCTGCCTATAACGCATATCTTCTTATTATAGAGACTTCTGATATCAATACCATATCTTTTTATCTGTTCAAAAAATATATTCACACCGTTTGAGCTGGTAAATAAAATATGTGTGGAATCGTTAATCTCAGATAAAAGCTTTTCTCTTTCTATTTCTATCTCTTTTATTGCAATAAGACTCATCTCACATATATTGGCGCCCGTTTCTTTAAATCTTTTTGCCATTTTTTCTGCAAGCGACCTTGTTGCAGTCAGGAGTATATTTTTACCTGAAAGCGGCAGCTTGGATTTATTAAAGAATGACAAATCCTTTTTACACACATCGCCCACTACAATCAATGCAGGTGAAACTACATTTTCTTTTTTTGCAATCTCTTCTATACTGCAAAGTTCACCTCTGAACACTCTTTGATTGTACCTTGTACCGTTTTCCACAACAGCGGCACCGATATGAGGATCCATACCGTTTGAGAGCAGTCCGTTCACTATAAGAGGAAGATTGGATATTCCCATCAAAAATACAAGACTGCCGTCACTCTTTGCAATATTTTTAAAATCAAGGTCAAGCGGCTCTCCTTTTTTTCTGTGCCCGGTAAAGACATGAAACGATGTCGCCTCACCTCTGAATGTAATCGGTATACCTGCATAACCAAGTCCTGCATAAAATGAGCTGACTCCATGCACTATCTCAAAATCAATGCATCTTTCTATAAGGTATTCGGCTTCCTCACCGCCTCTGCCAAAAATATAGGGGTCGCCCCCCTTTAATCTGACTACATATTCACCGGACGTGGCATACTTTGCAATAGTCTCATTTATCTTATCCTGAGTCAGGTAGTGATTTCCCGATATCTTTCCGGCATAGATAAGCTTTGCATCTAATCTCGCCTTGTTTAAAACAGTAGGATTTATCAAATTGTCATATACCAACACATCCGCATTTTGTATACATTCCAACGCCTTTAATGTAAGTAGACTTTCATCTCCCGGCCCCACACCTACAAGTGAAACCTTTTTTACTTCTTTATTAAACATCTTTCCTCTTAAGTTTGATTGCTATTTTCTCCACTGTATCTAAAAGTTCTTTTTCCTTTGTATCGGCGCTTTGATATTCACCTTCAAAGTAAGCATTTATACTGTAATTATCCAATTTCTTTTTTATGTATATACCCGCACTTGTATGGCAATCCGCCTGTAATACACTTAAGTATCTTCTTTCCGCATTAAATAAAGTATTGCAGGTCTCATCCTGTATTTTTTTTAAAACCTCCGCCATATCATCAGCAGCATACTGCGCACAAAGTATTCCCTGAGCCGGAGCCGGCAGTATATCAGTCTCTTTTATATCTATAATATTTACTTTCCCAAGCAGTTCTTCACATTCCGCCGCATACTTTTTATCAGCCAAAAGTCTGTCAAGCCCTGCCTTAGCCAAGATAACTCCGTCGGTATCACCCAAAAATATCTTACCGATTCTTGTAAGTACATTTCCTCTTATAGGTACCACTTTTATATTGTCGTTCAAAAGCATGGCCTGTTCGGACCTTCTTTTTGAGCTTGTACCTATTCTGAACCCGTAAGGCAGATCTCTTATCTCCAAATCTGTGGGACAATCATTTTTTATAACCAGTACATCTCTTACAATGCCTCTTTTTAATACAGGCATAAGTTTAAGTCTGCCGTCAAATTCAAGCGGCAAATCCTTTGCGGAATGTATTGCCAAATCTATATCACCGTTTATAAGCGCTTCTTCAAGCTCCTTTGTAAACAGCCCTTTTCCGCCTATTTCCTGCAAGGAGATATCAAGTCTCTTATCTCCGAGTGTGTTAATAGGAATATATTCTATTTTTATATGGGGGAAGCTATTTTTTATAGCATCCCCCACCATTTTAGTCTGTGCAAGCGCCAAAGCACTTTTCCTTGTACCGATTCTTATTATTTCTTTATGAAACATAATTCGCCTCATCAGCATGTTTTAGTATAAGCCTTCTGACAAAATCATACTCTCCAAGTCCCTTAAGCTCATAATCCACATTCTTGTCCATATCTTCAAGTATGCTCTTAAAGCTGTCCTCATCACCTGCCATATCATTCTTTGCATGGTCACCTGCAACTATCATAAACGGAGACAAATGCACAGTATTATATCCTGAAAGCTGCGGAAGTACGTCCTCAATATACGGATAACCTTCTACACAGGCTATGTAAATATCATCTCTGCCGCATTCTACAAATCTGTTTCTGAGTAACTCATATATCTTGTTTGACTCATGGTCCGAGCCGTGCCCCATCAAAAGATATGCCGCTCCGTCTTCTTTTTCATATAGTGAATCAAGCTCTTTTATAAGATACTCAAAGTCTTCATCATTTTCAAGTAACGCATTACCCATCTTTATACTTGAAAATTTATCCTTATATGAAGCCGCCACTTCTTTGACCTTATTGTTTTCAATGCCGTCTATGATATGAGTGCTTATAATAAGCAAGTCATCGACCCCAAGCCAAAGAGCCTCTTCAATCGCCTCTTTTATATCGTTGATATGCACACCATATCTCTTTTTTAACTTCGCCCTTATAATATCGCTGGTCCAAGCTCTTAATATAATACTGTCTTTATACTTATTCTTGATTTCATTTTCGATTACATCTATTGTCTTTTCTCTTGTATCATCATGTGTTGTTCCGAAACTTGCAACTATTAACCCTTTTTTCAACCTATTAACCCCTTATCTATACATTTTGCCAATTCTTTTGCATAGTATGTGATATATATATCGGCTCCCGCTCTGAATGCCGAAACCGCCATCTCACACATTATTTTCTCTTCATCTATAAAGCCGTTTTTTGCCGCAGACTTCACCATAGCATATTCTCCGCTTACAGAGTATGCGGCCACCGGAATATCCGTTATTTCCTTTACCTTTGTCACCACATCCAAAAAGCTCATAGCCGGCTTTACCATAACTATATCCGCACCTTCCGCCACGTCGTCATAAACTTCTTTCAATGCTTCTCTTATATTGTGCACATCCATCTGATAAGTCTTTCTGTCTCCAAATGCAGGTGCCGAATCTGCCGCCGCCCTGAAGGGTCCGTAAAATGCCGAAGCATACTTTGCGGAATATGACATTATCGGAATATTCTCATAGCCGTTTGCATCAAGCAACTCTCTAATCTCACTTACTCTTCCGTCCATCATATCTGAAGGTGCCACCATATCGGCTCCTGCCTCCACCTGTGACAGAGCAATCTTTGCAATGTACTTTATAGTGGTATCATTGTCAACATCATATCCTTTCAGTATTCCACAATGTCCGTGTGAAGTGTACTCACACATACATACATCACCTATCACATATATAGGATAGTTTTCCTTTATATATCTGATAGCTTCCTGTACAATACCGTGGTCGTGATACGCTTCACTTCCCACCTCGTCCTTATGTTTCGGTATACCGAAGAGCATTACAGCACCGACTCCTGCATCCAGCAACTCTTTTATAACACTGTCACATCTGTCTATACTCATACGATACTGCCCGGGCATTGACTCTATCTCTTCGAAGATATTTTCTCCCTCTTCAAAAAACATAGGATAAATGAGCGAATCCTTGCTTATTCTGGTCTCTCTGACCATATTCCTGATAATTGCATTTGCTCTTAGTCTTCTGTTTCTAAACATATCTCTCCTCTTATATCAGTCAAATTTTTCTGCGTTCGGGTCTTCTTCCAGTTCTTTTTTGCATCTGCTGACCAAATCTTTTATATTGTACCTGATTTCACTTGCAACCCTTCTTGCCAATCTGTGATTGCTTCCTGATGATGTCACGCCTATTACCATCTCTTCTTCTGTCACAATTCCCGGAAAATAGAAATCACAGTTTTTATAGTTTGATGCATCATTTACCATGATTCCTGCCCTATTACAATCCCAGACTATCTTTTCATTCAGCTCCTTATCATTGGTAGCGGCTATAACATAGTCAACACCTACAACGTCCGAACTGTCATAAGCTCTTTCCTTTAAAATCAACCTGTCATCCTGCAAATCCATTATAGTCACTACTATAGACTTTGCTACAACTATTATTTTGCAACCGAACTCCTTAAGTTTTAGAATTCTTCTTGCAGCTATATTTCCGGCACCTACCACCAAAAATGTCTTGTTGCTTATATCAATAAACAACGGAAAATACTTTGCCATATTCGCCTCCTCTTACATAAAAACCTACCAAATCTTGTGGCAAAAAACACTGCATATATTATACCATATTCTGATATATTTTTTGATAGAAATATAAAATCTGAACGCTGATGTTTATCAAAAAAAGCATAAAGTAATATCATTTGAAAACAAGGTCCTTCGATATTCCGTTCAGAGTTGAAATATTAAAAACTCATTGGATAATTGTGTACTATCCACACATTTTGTTACTTATTTTTATATATGATGTCAATTGTTTATGATGTTAAACTTTGCTACAATCAAAGTACTTATTCTTATATGTTCGTGATTTTATTCTATATACTTTCTGTTTGTATATTCTAAATTTCACAGGGGACATGGATTCTAAAAAATTTCTTTGGTATAATAGAAAGGAGAAATATGCAAGAAAAAGATATTACTCAAAAGATGCTTGAACACTACAATGACGTATTTGCAGATATTGTAAATGTGCTGCTGTTTAACGGTGAGCGCATTGTTAAGGAGAACTCTTTAATCGATACGCCTACAGTCAGCTCACTTAAGATGGACGGACATACACATCATCAGAACAGAGATGTATCAAAGTATTGGCAACACAATAAGATAAATATTGCCATGCTGGGCTTTGAAAACCAAACATCTCCCAACAAGCTGATGCCTTTTAGAGTTATCAGTTATGACGGTGCCGAATACGGCAGACAAGCCAACAAAAAGCATGCTGATGAAGATAATTATCCTGTAATCACATTGGTACTGTACTTTGGCTACTCACAAAGATGGAACTATCCCAAAAATATCTTAGGGCTGTTAAACGTAGACGACCGTTTAAAGCCGTTTGTCAGCGACTACAATATCAATGTCTTTGAAATCGCCTTCCTTGATGAGGAAAAGCGAAAGCTGTTCAAAAGTGACTTTAGGGTATTGGTCGACTATCTTTATCAAGTGAGGACCAACCACAACTATAACCCTGAAAAATACTTTGTACAGCATATGCAGGAGGTTTTAGACTTAATGTCTGCAATGACCGGTGACACGATTTTTGAAAAATCAATTGAAAATACTAAGATAAAGGAGGCTCATTATATGTGCGATGTTATTCATGCTATGATAGACGAAGGTGTTGAAAGAGGTAGAAAAGAAGGCAGAGAAGAAGGTATACAAAAAGGCAAGCTGGAAGGGGCCAATATCATAATCCGTCTATATGAAATCTTGCTTAATGAAGGCAGTATGGACAAACTTAAAAGGGCTACCAAAGATGAATCTTACAGGTACGAGCTCTTAAAAGAGTATGACTTATTAAAAGACTTCAGCTGACATACCGGTTAAAATATTTTAACTCGCATGTACAATCAACTACTTTAAAGTTCTACTCAGGTAAGAGCCAACCACAACTATAACCCTGAAAATACTTTGTACAGCATATGCAGGAGGTTTTAGACTTAATGTCTGCTATGACCGGTGACACGATTTTTGAAAAATCAATTGAAAATACTAAGATAAAGGAGGCTCATTATATGTGCGATGTTATTCATGCTATGATAGACGAAGGTGTTGAAAGAGGTATTCAAGAAGGACTTCAAATGGGAATACAAAAAGGAAAGCTGGAGGGGATCCAAGAAGGGATCCAAAAGGGCAAGCTGGAAGGTATTCAAGAAGGTATCCAAAAAGGCAAGCTGGAAGGGGCCAATATCATAATCCGTCTATATGAAATCTTACTTAATGAAGGCAGTATGGACAAGCTTAAAAGAGCTACCAAGGATGAAGCTTACAGATACGAGCTTTTAAAAGAATACCATCTCATATAACCCGGTACTTCATATTTTTATTTGAGTCTATTTTATATATCGGCGTGTAAATATCATAGATTATCTTTCACATGCCGGTTTCCGTAATTCTTTCCGTATCTTATAACAATCCTAAAGCAGCTTAATGTTATCCAATAATTGTGTATTACCTACATATTTTATCAATTATTTTTATACACGATGTCAATTGTTTATGATGTTAAACTTTGCTACAATCAAAGTACTTGTTCTTATATGTTCGTGATTTTATTCTATATACTTTCTGTTTGTATATCCTAAATTTCACAGGGACATGGATTCTAAAAAATTTCTTTGTTATAATAGAAAGGAGAAATATGCAAGAAAAAGATATTACTCAAAAAATGCTTGAACACTACAATGACGTATTTGCAGACATTGTAAATGTATTGCTGTTTAACGGTAAGCGCATTGTTAAGGAAAACTCTTTAATTGACACGCCTACAGTCAGCTCACTTAAGATGGACAGGCGTATACACCATCAGAACAGAGATGTATCAAAGTATTGGCAACACAATAAGATAAATATTGCCATGCTGGGCTTTGAAAACCAAACATCTCCCAACAAGCTGATGCCTTTTAGAGTTATAAGCTATGACGGTGCCGAATATGGCAGGCAAGCCAACAAAAAGCATGCTGATGAAGATAATTATCCTGTAATCACATTGGTACTGTACTTTGGCTACTCACAAAGATGGAACTATCCAAAAAATATCTTAGGGCTGTTAAACGTAGATGACTGCCTGAAGCCGTTTGTCAGCGACTACAATATCAATGTCTTTGAAATCGCCTTCCTTGATGAAGAAAAGCGAAAGCTGTTCAAAAGTGACTTTAGGGTACTTGTCGACTATCTTTATCAAGTGAGGACAAACCACAACTATAACCCTGAAAAATACTTTGTACAGCATATGCAGGAGGTTTTAGACTTAATGTCTGCTATGACAGGTGACGAGGTTTTTGAAAAATCAATTGAAAATACTAAGATAAAGGAGGCTCATTATATGTGCGATGTTATTCATGCTATGATAGACGAAGGTGTTGAAAGAGGTATTCAAGAAGGACTTCAAAGGGGAATACAAGAAGGTATACAAAAAGGTAAGCTTGAGGGGATCCAAGAAGGTATACAAAAGGGCAAGCTGGAAGGGGCCAATATCATAATCCGTCTATATGAAATCTTGCTTAATGAAGGCAGTATGGACAAGCTTAAAAGAGCTACCAAGGATGAAGCCTACAGATACGAGCTCTTAAAAGAGTATGACTTATTAAAAGATTTCAGCTGATATACCGTTTAAAACTTTTTAACTTATATTTACAATCAATTACTTTAAAGTTCTACAATACTTAATGCAAAGGAGCATCTCTATATGTTCGAATATAATACAAATGATGATTTTGAAACAAGCAGAAAATACGGATTTAGTAGTCGCATTATAAAAGATGAAAAGATATATAAACATATTGTAAACAAGCTCTACGAAATATTACTTGCTGAATGCAACTTTGATAAATTAAAAAAAGCTGTTGGAGATGAAGAGTACAGAGACATATTATTAAAAGAGTACCATCTCATATAATTTAACATAATATCAAGCTTATATTGTTTTAACAATTTTACTTACTGCCGAGATTTCAAAGTCTCGGCAGTAAGTATTAGATTCAAAATTTTATTTTGCTGCAATCAATTTATAACATTTAAAAAGAGCGTACCTAAAGTAAAATACTTAAGATACACTCTTCTCTATTGTCTTTCGCAAACCTCTTTTGCAAACGGAATACTTGGTGATGCACCTTTTCTGCTTACTGTAATACTTGCAGCCCGGGCAGCCTGCTTTAAAGATGCTGCAACATCTATACCTGCAACCAGCCCTGCTATAAAGTAGCCTGTGAAGGTATCACCTGCTGCCGTAGTGTCAACTACATCAGCCTTGTATATTTCCTGTCTTATCTTCTGAGTCTCGTCCACATATACAGAGCCCTTCTCTCCCAAAGTCAACACTATCTTCATTCCCGGGAATCTTTTTGTCAACTTCTCTATCAGCTCATCTTCACCGGTGTCTGAGGCTCCAAGTATATCCGCAGCCTCTATTTCATTGAGTATAAGATATTCCACCTTTTCCAAATCACATTCAAATATTTTTTCATTTATAGGTGAGGGGTTTAATACAATGATCATTCCCCTTTTATATCCCTCATCTATAATAAATGAAAGATTACTCACCTCATTTTGAAGTAAAAGTATATCTCCTTTATCAAAATCCTTTAATACCTCTTTGATAAAGTCAATGCCTATATTTTGATTTGCACCTCCATATAAAAGTATGCAATTATTACCTGCTCTGTTTTTTTGTATAATGGCATGTCCCGATGACATATCATATCGCTTTATATAAGATATATCGGCTCCCACATTAGAAAGTGCCTCCAAAAGCATAGCTCCGTCTGCACTTCCCACTGCTCCGGCATGATATACTTTTATACCTGCCTTTGCCAAAGCCACAGACTGGTTAAGCCCTTTTCCGCCACAAAACACATTCATGTCTGTTGAGGATATAGTCTCTCCCTCTCTCACGAAATGATCTACATCATATACATAATCCAGATTTAGTGAACCAAAATTAAGTACCTTCATTATCAACTCTTACTTTCTAAAAATAGACATACCCCTTTTACCATCAGGTATCCCGCTACAGCTCCCTGACCCGCAATGCCGAAGTCTCTTTGATTATCCGTAGCAATAAAACTTAGAATCATCTACTACAAAATCCTGTGGGAAGTTATCGTATTCCATAGTATCATAGTTAAAAACACCCACCTTGAAAGGCTTCTCGCCATGGCATTTTGCCACCCTTTCATAACCTGTCAAGGCCACCTCTTCATACTCAATATATCGAATTTCCAGCTTTGTAAAGCTGTTACCTACAGGTACATATATGTTTATCTCATTCTCTGCAAGATATTCCACTGTAATATTCGAGAAGTTCATTAAGCAGTCATAGAACGTATCTAAAATAAATATATCATTCAGATTCGGCTCAAAATCACCGCTTTCCATATCATACTCTGTAAACGACATCAAATCAAAAATTGTATTTATGCTTATATCAAAGCTTACAACATATCTTTCATTCTCGTCACCGGGTTTCAGCCCCCATATAGCAAGAGTAATGCCGTCCAATGCCTCCAACTCTCTTACCTTTTTTTCAACCTCAATCTTACCCATAATGAAATCTCCTTCAAATTGGTTATAGTATAAATAAAATCTTTTTACGCATCAAAAATACTTATATATATTATAAATTTTTTCACCAATATTTTCAAGATGTATACAAAAAGGCCCCCGCACCTAAGTGCGAGAGCCCCACATTATGCTTTACTTAGATTATCTTCTCCAAGCTCCGCTTTCATTTACATGATATCCGTCAGGTGTATTTTCATTCTGATACATTGAACCAAGTGGTCTTGAGTTCACGTCTCCGAAATTCCATCTGCCTGTAGCGTTATCATAGAACCATGTCTGTGCCGGTGCTGTAGGATTTAAGAAGTAATACTCTCCTCCTATCTTGCTCCAGTTTGTATGCATAGCTCCGTTGTTTGCATCAAGATAGTACCATCTGCCGTCCTGGCCGTCATGATGCCATCCCTTTACCATCTCTCCGAAGAATCCGTTATGATTCATTGACAGATAATACCATGTATTTCCGTCTAAGAACCAGCCTGAGTTCATGATGTTGTCATCACCGAAGTGATACCACTCAGACTTTGTCTGACCCTCGTATGTATAGCTTAGATAAGCCCAGCCCTTTACTCTTCCGCCTGCTGTGAGGTTGAATACCCACTTGCTGCTGTCAGGGTTTGCTGTAGCCTGCGCAGGATTTAATAACTCCCAGTTACCGTCCTGACCTACTCTAAGTCCGGCTGTCTGTCCGGCTGCCGCTCTTCTTCCGGCGCTTCCAGAACCTCCGCCTGAACCGCCACGGCCACCACGACCTCTTCCGCCGCCGCCGTTTCTTAAGTTCAATGTCGGCAATAAAGCGTTCAATGCATCAAGCGCTGCCTGAAGTTCCGCTGTTGATGACTTTCTGTTGATTCTGTCTAAGATTGCCTGTGCTGCAGCCAACTGTGCTGTTAATCTTCCCTGTGAATTTGCATCGTAGTCTCTTAAGCTTCTTCTTGCATCATTCACTGCTGAAGTTAAATCTCTCTCAGCTTTTGCTCTTGCAACCTTATCGTTTGAATAGAATACATATAAAGTCTCATCAGATGTTACTCTCAATGTAGGATCATATGCCTGATATGTATCCTTATCGGTACTCAGTCCTTCATAATGCCATGTGATACCGTTGTTGTCAATGTAATCACCTGTGATACTTCCTGAATAAAGGCTTGCCTTATCGTTTACAACCTCTGTTGATCTTATTGTAAAGTTTGTGATAAGAGAGTTGTCTCTGTTATCCTTTATCTTTACCTTATATACTACAGGTGTTGTGTATCCGAAGATATAGCTCTTTCCTGATTGAAGGTTAATATCAAACTGTCCCGGATATGTTGAGCTTGGATTCTCAAAATCTCCGCTTAATGCACTTACCGCATTTGAGCTTGTTGCCAACTCATGGAATGTGTATTCTCTTGTTGACATCAATGCTCCTGTCTCTACAGTTGTATCAAGATTGATACTTCCTCCTGCCGGTGTATAATCCACCCAGTTGTTTGTTGCAGTATCAAACTTTTGTACCTTGATATTCATAAGGAATACTGCACTGTATGTATCTGTAAGTGTATCTGCTATCAGGTTCTTTATAGGTGTAGGTACACTGTTCTTATCAATAACAACTCTGAATCTTCCTGTATCATTGATAACAGGATTTACAGCTCCTATTGACTTTCCTGAAGAGATATTGTCGTTATATACATTTCCGTCCCAACTTGTTCCGTCACTATACATTGCCTGTACCTTTACAGGTCTGTTCGGCATTGTAAATGTGATTCTTGCATTGGTTGTTGCACTGCTGCTTGGTAAGCCGCTTACAACTTCCCAGTTGCTGAATGTATTTGATGCATTATCAAGCGGCTGTGCCAAAATCTCTACCGTTGTTCCAGGTGCAAGATTTCTAAGCTTGTTGATATCTGTTTCCGCCTGACCGTTTATCTTGAAGTTTGCAGGTAATGCTGCATTATTTGCAATAACTGTTACATCAAATGTATTTACTGTTAAACCGAGATTGTTTGTGCTTACAGGTAAATCCGCTCCTGCCGCCTGTCTTTGAGCAGGTGTATCATTGCTTCCTGTCTGTCTCGGTACTACATGGTATGTTCTTCCCGGATCAAGATTTCCGAATGTCACGGTACCGACTCCATGTGAATTGTTTGTCGGTGTAGTGAACGGATATACTGTATTTCCGTTATCGTCTACCAATGCATACTCTGTATTAGGTGCTGTAGGACTTACTTTAATACTTGCTCTTCCCGGATTTGCACTGTCTTCAGTTACCTGTGGTGTAGGTGCTACCGGTATTGTTGCAGGTGACGGTGTAGTGCTTACTCCCCCTGTTGTAGGTATCTGCAATCCCACTGCTACACTTGCACTTGGCAATGCTGTATATACATTATATGTATTACCCGGTGTTAGGAACGGTCCTGTAATGTTCGCACCGTTGGTTAAAACATCACTACCCGGTACTACCGCTACTACATTGCCGCTGTTATCTGTTACTACATAGTTAAGTCTTGCATCAATTAATGCAGATCCCGAAGGATTCATTGAATTTGAAGGATCTATTGCTATAACAGGCTCTCCTGTAGTCGGATTAAGACTTGGTGTAGGTATCGGATTATACGGAGTAGCCGGTGTATTAGGTACGGCATAAGCTGTGAATGTCATGCCGTTCATGCTTGTAATATCTGTTGCAGGTGTTACCACTGCACCGCTGCTGTCCTTCCATACAACTGTATATCCTGAAGCAACTGTTATTCCACCTGCCGCTTCATCAACATAATTTGCCAAGTCTGCAAATGTCAATGTTCTAGGGTTACCGCTTATATCTATATTCGGTAACTTTGCTATACCGCCCTGTAAAAGACCTACATGTCGTGTATCTGATGAAACAAAGTTATATGTGTTTAATGTATTAGGATTTTCCTTAAACAATGCTTTGATTGTTATATTTGATACACTTGACGGTATTCCTGTAATTGTAAAGTCAAACGGTGAAGATGAAGGTGCATCTACAAATCCGTTTCCATCCTTATCATACTGCCAATGATCAAACTCAAATCCCGGATCCGGTGTAGGTGTAGGCAAGTAACTTTCCTTAAGAGTCAACTCATAAGTGTTATTTGTGGCGTTTATATTCTCCCTTGCACGTGTGATAACGTGATTTATATTTCCCGGATCATACTCGGCACTGCCTACCATTAACTTTCCGCCTGTATTTGTCTCAGCCTGAACTCCTACAACTGCAGACGGGTTTATTCTGTAAGTTACAATAAGTGTCTCACTTGTTGACGGTGCTCCTGATGCTGTACTTACTCCTACATGGAATTTCTCATTTGTACCAAGTGACCAGCTTCCGTTAAGTGAAGAAACTGATGTAGGTGTATATGAATTTATCCAACTTGGAAGGTTTACCGCATCTATAGTAGGATTCGGTTGATACAAATCAAGCTTTGGAGCAGGTATATCTATACCGCTTGTAGATGCATTATTTACATATGCTACAAGTTGTTCACCGGTTGTTCCAAGCGGTGCACTGTAAACAGTATTTAATGTCGCTGCCGTTTGGTTTGTTGATGTGTTAGGGTCTGCAGATATGTTACCTAATTTATTTATAACCTTATCTGTAATATTGTTTCCGTCAGCATCCTGATATATTACATTTATATGTGTTCTAAAGTTAGGATTTAAAACATAGTTATATGTAACTGTAACACCTTGGTTTGGCATATGTCCGATAACTTTATTGGATGCATCCACCTTAATCTCATTAGGATCAACTCCTGTAGGTGCCTGTCCGGCAGGTAATCCCTTGCTGGCATTCTTTGTATTATGTATCAAATACTTATTAAGATTTGAATAATTGTTTCCTGTTCGGTTAATTACTGCCTCATCCTTTACATACTTTACATCAGCCTTCTCTTTTGGATCATCTGCAGCACTAAGCTTAACTGTAGGTGCTGTTGTAGTACCTACGGTAGAACCTACAAGCATATACATACCGTTTGCTGTTATATTAGGATCGTCTTTAATGTTAGATGTTCCGACATCAAAGCCTGTAGGCCTATGCTCTGTCTTTCTTACCTGATTTTTAACCAAAGTAGCAAGACCTGTAGTCGGATCAACCTGATATATGTTATCTTCAATGCTTAATGTAAACACTTTGCTTGTATCAACATCATACTTATATTGAATGTTAACATCTCTGTTTATAGCATTTCCCGATACTGTACCGTCATTATAAGTAAAATTGGTGTCAGTAAGAGTTCTTGTTGCACTTCCTGTAGGATTTACAATACTAACAGTGTCATTTAGGCTTGTATTTACTATCTTGAATCCACCGATCTCTGTTATCGGGTTTGTTTGGAAATACTTAAGTGTATTTACAGCACTGTCTGCAGCACTATGATTTGTATTGTTATAACTTCCCTTTGTATTTCCGTCAATTCCCGGTACAAAGACATTACTGTTTGCAGGTACATGAGTAACATTGATATTGTAGTATTTACTTGTATCAGCTTTCAGACCCATATAATATGTACTGGTTGTATATGGATATCTTGTCTGATCAAGTCTGTCCATCTCTTGTGAATACCTACCGTTAGGTCCATTATACCACGCATCTATCTTGTAGCCGTCAAGATCAAGCCCTTTCCAATTACTGCCGTAAAATGTTGTTGCATCATTATAATCATATCCGGCAGTTGGAGAAGTTTTATAAAAAGGCATATACACATAATCGTTACTGTCTGTTTCCAGACCGCTTCCGGTTAGAGGTGCACTTCCCTTTATTATACTTCCCGGAGTACCACCACTTATAGTCTTATTACTTAACCACTTAACAGAAGGATTAAGAGTAGCAAAGTCAAAAGTGATATCACCGTTTGCCGCATATGCCGGCATTGCCGGTGCGAGCATGACAAGAGCCATACTCGCAGACAATGCAGCAGAAACCTTTGCTTTTATTGTCTTTCTTCTCATTTTTTCTCCTATGTCACTTAGTTCCAAGCACCGTTAGCATCTACAGTGTAGCCGTCAGGAGTCTTCTCACCGGCATACATAGAACCATACGGTCTTACACTATTGTTCAAGTAGTTCCACTTGAATGCGGCGGCATCCCACTCATAGGTTTTCTGTGGAGTATTGGTGTTGAAATAATACCACTTACCACCGATATTTTGCCATCCTGTAAGCATCTCACCGTTTGAATTCAGGTAATACCATCTACCGTCCTGCTTATCAAGATGCCATCCTGTTACAAGGATACCTGTATTGTCATTCATGTAATACCACTTGTTTGTCTTAGGATCCTTTACCCAGCCTGTTACCATCTGACCGAGATCAGGACCTTCATTTGTATTCATATAATACCAGTTACCGTTCTTTGAGTCATATACCCAACCTGTTGCCATAGTTGACTGACCGTCGAAGTAATACCAGCGAGATACTTTCTTTCCTGTGTTGTCATCAAATGTGATCATACCCCACATATCGTTGATAGGTGTTCCTCCGTTAAGTACGAATGACCATCCCTTTGTTACAGGGTTTTTCTCCCAAGCACCGTCTACGCCGAGTACGAACGCTCTTACATTGCTGCCTTCGTTTCTTGCTGTACTCTGCTGTGACTTCTCTCCCGGAGTCAGAAGCTTACTTCCTCTACCGCTTGATGAGTTACCACCGCCGCTGGCACCGCCGGTTCTCTTAATTCTTGCAGCCTGTCTGTCGCTTGCACCCTTTGAGTACTTATTGATAACTGCTCTAAGTGCATCAATGGCCTGCTGAAGCTCTGCCCAGTTTGCCTGTCTGAGATATGTAGTACCGTCAGGAGCTACAAGATCTCTTGCCTGTCTGAGAGTCTCAAGTGCATGTGCAATTGCCTCGTTGATCTCGGCAACCTCACCTGCCTTAAGATACGGATCTCCTGTAAGATCTTTAGCTATATCAATAGTATCGCCAAGATCTACTCTTGCCTTTGCTACTTCTTTTCTGTTGTCGGAGTAGTAAGCATAGATAACCATTCTCTTTGTTACAGGGCTTGTTGTGTCGTATACAGAAAGCTTATCTTCCTTCTTTGACCAGTTCTTGTAGTCATACTGTACACCGTAGATATCTTCAAACGGTGTTACAAGTGCATTTGCCACATCATTTTGTGCATATGCAGTGACTGCCGCATAGTCGCTTGAATAGTAGCTGTCTTCTACGTTTTCTTTTCTTCTTACCTTGAACTTCTTATAGAAGTTTCTGCTTGTATCATTCAAGTGTAAGTTGTCAAGTACAGGTTTGTTGTCAATGAATGTAACCTTGAATGTCTTTGAGTAAACAAGTACATATGAATGTTGCAAGTTACCTGTGAACTTAAGAAGTCCGGCATTGTTTGCCACATCGGTTGTAATTGTTACTTCAACAGGTGTTATATTACCTGCATTGTCAGGTGTTACATCATATAATTGATAATCAAGCTGATCAACATCCTCTGCAGGAAGCTGTGCTATCACATCAACTGTTGCGTTTGAAGCGGTTGCAACGATACCGTTGTTTACAAGTCTGCCGTTTACATATCTTTCAAGCTGGATATCAAGTCCGTATGCAGCTGTATGTGCATCAGGATGGTCGATACCTGAAATTGAAACAGGTTTTACAGCAGTCTTCTCATTTGTCTTTGCGTCTCTCTTGTTGAATACAACCTTATATTCTATGTTTGCACCGTTTACACTGTTAAGTGATCTGTCAAGCGGTGTTGTAAGTGTATTTGCAAGTCCCGGAATCTGGTTTGGATCAAGTCCGAACTCACCGGCACTACCGCCTCTTATTGTCTCTGTAAGATCCGCATCATCACCTGCTATCTTGGTAGGTTCATATACAGCCTTAAGTACAATATTTGAATTTGAAAGAGTGAATGTGTAGTCAGCCTGTGTAATATTACCGCTAACTCCTACAGCTCTTCCTGCAAGTACCTGCCAATATAGGAAGTTCTTGCCGTTTGCATTAACAGGATCTGCATGAATGGTTACTGTCTCTCCTGCCTTTGCCTGATCATATGTATCGTTTCCGACACTTGTTGTTCCTACAGATACTACGCTACCGTCCTTAGTCTCTACAACGTACTTAGGTGCGTCAGCCATATCTCCAGGGTTTGCTATTATCTGATTACCGTCAGGAAGCTTAGTGAGCGGGTTAGGAATAGAGCTGTCGCCCTTCTTTCTTGCCACTACTGTATAAGTTTCATTAGGGTTTAGGTTGTTGAAAGTAACTGTTGAAGGATTGTTTCCTACAGGAGTCATCCAGCCGTTGTCACTTCCAGGGTATGGAACGACATTTCCGTTCTCGTCTATAAGTGCATAGTCCGCATCAGGATCTGCCGGGTTGATAACGATCTGTGCCATACCGTCATTGTCAGGATCGTATCCTATATTGTAGTTGCTGTCTACTGTAGGTACATATACATCCTGCGGTGTAGATACCGATGTACCTGTTATAGAAGAAATAGGCTGACCTACTGTAGCATGTGTATCAGGTGTTCCTTCCTGTACATTGTAATGAGCGCCAGGGATAAGGTTTGGAACTACTGTTCTGTTACCCACCGAATCTCCCGGAACTACCGCTACTATATTACCGTTAGGATCGCTGATAACATATACGTTACCAGGTGTTGTACCGTCTATTACTATCTCACCGCTACCGTCGTTTCCGATACGTCCTGTCGGTGTGATGTTACCTGTATTTGTACCCCAAGTATTAGGGTCCTGACTGAATATTGCAGTATATGTTGCATGATTTGTCAGTGTGCTTGTTGCCTGCATAGGTGTTCCGTTAGGATCCTTCCAACCGTTGAATATATAGTTGGCTACAGGTGTAGCTGTCGGCAACTGTGTTGATATCTGATTCCATGTGTAATCATATGGAACATGAAGTGTTGCCGGAGCTGAGATTGAACCGTTGCTTCCGGCTGCAAAGTTAATATCGAACCACTGACTTGGGTCCTCTACGAACTTGGCATAAAGTGTAAGCGGTGTTGTTCCTGTAGGGAATGTATCTGTACCGTTTACCTGCTGTGTTGCTGCCGCGTCGAGATACCATCCGTCAAACTTATAATATCTGTTCGGTGTGATATCAGGTACATAGCCTTCTGTCTTTAACTTATCAAATGTATAAGCGTTCGCATTACCTGCCGCACTTCCGTCATTTGCAAGGAAACTTGTCGGTGCTCCTGCCGGTAACGGATTGATTGAACCGTTGTTGTTAGGTGTTGCCGCTACAGCAAAGTTGATATCTCTCCACTTTGATGCGTCTCTACCTAATTTATAATCTGCTCTTATACCATTTCCGCTAAGAGGCATAGTACCTGTAAGTGTACCTCCGGCTCCTACAGTAAGAGAACTTGCAGGATCCAATGTTACGCTTGATGAAGCATCCCATGCATATCCGTAGAGTCTGTCACCTTCTGTAGTTCCTGCTGCCGGTATTGATGCATTTACTGTATCTCCAGGATTCATCGCATCTACTTGACTTGCAATTATTCTGTTATTTAATCTGTCAATATACCTTCTTACAAGGTTCATTCCTGCATCAGCATTATACTTATATATTATTGTAACAGGCTGATTCGGCATAAAGCCTCTAAACTCACCTGTTGTTGTATTATTTGCCGTTATCATTCCAGGCTGGTCAAGACCTATTATATATTGACCCGGTGTTGTAGGTGTTTCAGCTACCAAGTTTGAAGTTCCACCGGCTACAATGCTGAATGTATTATATGTATATCCTGTAATTGTTGCATCAGGAGCTGCCGATATAGGCTGTTCAGCTCTTCTTTGTTCAACTATCGGTGTTATCAAATCATTTCCTGCAGCATCTTGATGCTTAACAGTAAACGGCTGTTTAACACTTGGATTTACTCTATATCTATAGTTTACGCTTATTCCTCTTGGAGGCATGCTTGCTATAGTAACATTTCCTGAACCTGTATTTATAGTTCCTACACTTGCCGGATTAACCGTTACACTATTGTAATCATATCCCGGTATTGTTACAGGATTCTTTGTTACATTAGTTGTTACTGAATGATTGGTTATGTCTGAACCGAAGTTCAACGGCAAAGTCGCATTCATATTCTTATGGCTTCTTGTCACAGGATACTGTGTTGTATCAGGTGTCCATTTAGCATAAAGATAAACTGTTCCTTTGACTGAAGGACTTGGGAATGATGTAAATGCAGCTATATCCGTATCTCCGGTAGTATATGTACCGCTATGATCATTGTCATTATATTTTTCCCATCTGTCAAATACAAATCCAAGCTTCGACGGAGTAGGTAAATCTGCAGCTGTATATATTGATGCTCCTGATTGTACAGGCTCCACCTTATCAGCTATAGTATTTCCGCCATTTGAATCAAACTTGTATCTCACTTCCTCTTTTGCAAGCTTTATAACAATATCTGTATTGGCTGTAGGCATTGTTCCTGTTATAGAACCGTTATTATTGTTAATACCTGCCGGAAGTGTTCCGTCTACACTGTCATATGAATATCCTGCCACTGTAGGCATTGCAAGATCTATATCTTTTCCTGCCGACAATGATTTCAGATATGGGTTTGAAGTAACATGATTTGTACCTGTTCCTGTCCATGACATATTTGCAAAGTTTACAGAACTTCCGTCCGGTAACTGATATGTGACACTAAGATCATACAAATCTGTCTTTAAGTACAAAGCACCGGCTATCTAATTTCCTGTTGTAGTTCCTACCGGAGTTGCAGGATCTGCAGTAGTCGCATTTACTATATGCTGTCCGTCTCCATCAGGCTCAAAGTTTGATGTTGAATATGGTAATGCACCGCCTGTAGCTCTGTCGGCATAATCTACAATATATGTAGCCTGATCACTTGTCTGAGGTAAGCTTGCACTCTCCAGTGTTATACCGACAGTACCTGTATACTTGTCTCCGCTCTTTACCCATAACGGCTTATCTCCGACTTGCACATTTGCCTTCTTCACGCCTGTAGGAAGCTTATGTGTCACAGGATCAGGTGTACTTGGTGCTGTAGCTGCCGCCGCTTCTCCATTTGTATTACCTGTGATGCTTGCACCTCTGTTTAAAGTAACCGGATGATCAGCACTTGAGCTTACCATTACCGCATCTCCGTCTCCTGTAGAGAAGTTACCTGTGATCTTTGAGTTATCTCCGTCAAGAGCTAACACGGCACTTCCACCTACATTTATAGCGGAAGCTCCGTTCCCGCTTACTTTATTATTCTTAAGTGTAGCACCGCTCAGCATTTTTACAGTTCCTGCTGTAGCATCTACTATAGGTGCTGCAGCTGTAACATTGTTACCGTTACCGTCTATAGTAATATTTTGGAATGCCAATCCTGAAGTTGAACTTGTTAATTCAAACATCGCTCCGTCGTTAGCATGTCCGTTTGACTTTGTAGGCTTACGAGTAATTGTCTTCTTACCGGTTGAAGGTGTAGGCTCTGATGCAACATAACCCGTAGCATTATAATTAACACCTGCCGGTGCTCCGTCAAAATCAGCTGTTGTAATAGTTACCTGTTTACCGGCAGGTACTGAAACAGTATCATCTAAGCTAATGTCACCCTGTACATAGATATATGCCTTAGATGTGTAACCAAGCTGGCCTATTCTGGTCATAGCCTCTGCAATAGTCTTAACAGGAGTTCCCATAAATCCGTTACCGCTTGATGAGGCATTCGGATCTACATAGATAACTGCCGGAAGCATCGAAAGTTCAAAGCTGGCTGTCTTAGTCTCTCCGGGTTGTAAGTTAAAATAAGCACTGAAGCCGGCTGCCGAATCTCCCGGATTTATATATCCATACTTTGACTGTGAGAACACCCATGCAGTATGTGCTACACCCGCTGTGGTTGACCAACTACCTGCCCAAAATCTGGTCTCAGAAGGATCTCCTGCACCTCTATTGGTTATACCTGCAGGCTTTACGTCAAATACTGTACCGAATCCGTCATTATCATACGAACTGCTTGAGTTTTGAAAGTGAAGACCGTTCTTTGTAACAAATATAGGAACGGCATCCTGTCCTCCTATCATGGTATCAGTCTCATTTCCCACCATGAAATCTATAACACTGTTTGTAGGATTATAAGCTGTATACTCTACAACAACACCGCCGTCTTTTGTCGGCTTTACTTCCTGCCTTAATTCTACCTTTTTAGCACCGTCTACAATTTCTTGAACTTCACCATTATAATGACCGGTTCCTGTATGAAGTGCTCGTCTTGCAGTGCTTGTGTAGCTTGCACTTGTAGGTTCATTACCTGACCAAGTGTTGGTAGGATCCACAGGATTTGTAGCATTGTTTACCGCACCCATATTGCTTCTCAGCAACCATGGTGTACCGAAAGCGTAGTAACCGTGCCACCAGTTATCCTGAGTTCTATAAGCTGCCGCATATCGTGGGTTTGTACCCGGAGGAGTTGGAGCATTATTAGGATAGTATCCTCTTGAAGTATTTTCCCTATCTGAATCCTTTAAAACCGCTCCAACGTTAAATGTGTATGTATCTGTACCACCGCTTCCGGAGCTGTTTGTTCCTGTATGGCCTGTTGAATCACCAAAAACAAACGCTGTAGTATTTGATGATCCGTACACCCAACCGCCTACATTGTTCACAAGGCTATTTGAACCTGTGGGATTCAACGCAGTATTAGGCTGCAGCACAGTCGTCGCCGCCTGCGAAGTAAAACTTCCCAGCGGAGCGCCTGTAAGTGCCATTGCCGCTGTCAACAGCCCCGCAGTCGTCTGCTTAACCTTTCTTATTAAATTGTTTTTCTTCATATCTCTCCTCTAACCTTATCTGTCAAAGAGTACGAAATCACTGTCCAGATTGTTTGCACCGTCTGTCGCGAATGTGATCTCTGCACCCCATCTGTCATTTCTTTCAGCAGTAGAGTCATAGTGATAGAATCTACCATTTTTCTTTCTCGGTCTGTCGCCGTCAGCTACTCTTGCAACGAACTTTGAGTTGTCAACTATTATCCAATTGCCTTCGCCGTCTTTGAGTATCTTCTGACCCTTTACCTGCTTGCCGTTTGCGTCTACGACAACATATTCACCGTGACCTGTTCTTGTATCACGAAGAATTCCGTACTTAAGGTCTCCGTCAGCATCCAATCTAAGACCGTTATAATAGAACTTGTCATTGCTCTTTGCAAGTGTACACTTAGCTCCGATAGCCTTACCGTTGTCTCTGAAACCGAATACCGCATTCTGATCTCTAAGAGAAACTGTTACTTCACCTGTAACCATAGAACCGTCGTTAAGCTCATCTGTACCGAAGAGATACAAGTTACCTCTATCTATAGCTGCTATAGGTGAGTTGGTTGCGTCTGTAAGGAAGTCTTCCTTATTCCACTCATCTACATCATACTTGATACCGAATGTACCGTCTTCAAGCATTACTACAAATCCTGTCTGCATACGACCTATCTCATCGAAAGCATATCTTCTTCCAAGTACCGTAGCAATCTTGTCTTTGATGACATCTCCGTTCTTCTTTGTTCTGAACCAGCTGTGCTCCTGCGTATCGTAGTCATCCTGACTCATTACTTCATTAGGAACGCTGAATGTCCAGTAGTCATCTCTTTGCTCACCGTCTGTATCGAGTGAACCGTATTTTACTCTTGCGTTGCTTGAAGTTGCTCTGATGTTTGCACTTCTAAGTGAAAGCTGAGGTATCATTACACCGTTTTCATCAAAGAGATAATCCTTACCGTTAATCTCTCTTTGTTTTGAACGATCTGTACTGCTTGCAGCGTACTTTCTACCGTTGCTTCCAAAGTAGAGCCACATCTCGTCATACTCGCTGTAGTTTCTCTGTGCAAGCTCCGAATATCCCGGATTCTCTCCTACCTGTGAGTAGAGTAACCACTGATCCTGAAGCATTGCTCCGTCATCTCTGAAATAGTATACGGCAGTCTTGAAAGGATTTTCATCTTCTACCGCATTGCCCTCTGCGTCGAAGAATCCTGTCTGCATTACTCCGTCCTCATCGAAGAGATATTTCTTGCCGTTTATCTCTCTTGCGTATACTCTTCCTTCCTTACCCTTGTATGCCTTACCGTCAGGACCGAAGAAAAACCAACCTTCATTGTCGTCATCGTCTTTGGTCTGTATCCAACGGTTCGCAGCCATAGCGCCGTTAGCATCCAAGTAATAAGAGTTGTCGCCTATGGTAACGATTGAATCTTTTACCATATTTCCGTCATCACCTAAATAGTACCATGCGTCGCCTGACTTACGCCAAGCATCAGACACTGCGTTGTTGGCACTATCAAGGTATCTCCACTCTCCGCTTGAGTTGTCCCAGCCCTCTGCATGTGCTGTGCTTGGGAATACCCAGAGGAAAAGAGCGGAAATTGCCAGTAAGCCTGCTTGACTTACTACCCTCTTTTTCTTCATCAAACCACCTCCTTGATTGTGTGTCAACCGGAATACGGAGTCCTATATCATGCTCCACTTACATTCTCCATATAACTGTTCAACATAGCGGCATTAAATCAGTCTCTTTATATCCGGTTAGTTTATTTATATATTTTCTCCATGCAAACAAGACAACACAAAAAATATTTGCAAAATATATCAGTGTCACTTTCTTATCGGCATTAAAAAAAGTATATCATATTCATATTGTAAAAACTCACTCTAATTTACAGTCTTATATCTATTTCTATATTTTTGTATCTTGTATAATAATAAGTTCTTACACTTTGTGGAACTGTCATCAGTTCCTCTCTTCAATCCGTCATAAATCACATGAATAACCATTAAGATTTATGCCTATTTCAAACCTGCTTATGTCATATTTTACCCTGCCTATCCGACAATCGCTAATTATACTATTATATTTGTATAATACAACATTATAATAGTATTGAACAGTAGCTTTGTCAAATAAGTCAACTCGATGAATATCAGATATTTTTATTGTTTTTATATATTAGTCCAATTTAAACAGTCAAGTTCAACTAGCTATATTATATATGTTTTTCAACATTCTAGCATATTTTTATTATTTGTCAATGATAAAGTTTAGTTTCACTCAATTTGCTTTATGTAATTTTATTTTCTTACTTTTTCATAACAAAAAAATCGAATGAGTTTCCGGTATATTTATGCATATACTCAAATACTCATTCGATTTCATTGTTTATATCTTATATTATTATTGAATCTGTTTACTTCTTTGCTGTTGTGCTCTCTGCAGCTGTTGTCTCAGGTGTCTTCACCTCTGAAGGAGCCTTTGATTCAGCGCCTGTATTATCAAGAGCTATCTTATCCTCAGTAACTATTGCTACGGCACTGTCCTTTGTTATATTCTTATCTTTATCTACAGATACTACGAAATAATATCCTTCAGACTCGAATACCACTGTGCTCTCACCCTTCTGACCTACTGTAAGCAAAGCCTCGTTAGACTCAAGTCCTTTTTCTTCTTTTGCTTCCATCTGATTCATTGCATCGCTAAGGCTTACTTTATCTGCTGTAAAGCTGAGTATGTCCCCTGCCTTACCGCTTACGGCCTGAAGCATATATCCGCTTGTTCCGTCATTATAATAGTGGAACTCTCTTTCAGGATTTGTATACTTTACCAGTCTCTCTCCCGCATCTTCTTTGATATCATCCGATGCCGGATCTCCGAATGCCTTACCTATGTCGTCATATGACTCGTCAAGGTGATTTGCTATATCATAGTTTATATCCACTTTTACTGCAGCTGCTGTTGTAGTCTCGGCTGTAGTGCTTTCTGCAGCTGTTGTACTCTCCGCTACAGTCTGGCTTGATTCATTGGTATCTTTTTTTGAGCCGCATCCGCTAAAGAGTAATGCGCTTCCCATTGTTAATCCTAAAACTGTTATTAAAAATCTTTTTTTCATAGTTTTACCTCCTAAGTCAAACGGCAAGACCGCCTGAATTATTTCGTTATCTGACACTATATCACCACATCTCTCCAAAAACAAGCCTTATATATGAAAGTATTTTTAAGATATATGGTATTTTTTTATAAATACTGCTATACTTACTATGTTGTCGTCTCCCAATCTGACAATAAAAGAAAGCTTGGAGAGTCTCCCCTCTCCAAGCTTTCGCATTGTGATTATAATGAGCTGTTTCGTTCATCTCATATATGATGATAAACTTTAATCAGCAAAAAGTCAACCCCGACTATGATATTACAAGCTTTGCGGCGCCATATATTCCGGCATCGTTTCCAAGCTTGGCTATTACTATATCCGCCTTACTCTTTGTAATAGGTGTATAGTATATGAATTTTTCTCTTATCTTGTCTATAAGGAAATCTCCGGCTTTTGAAACACCTCCGCCTATTACAAATATCTCAGGGTCTACCGTCATTGCTATATGTGCCAGAGCTATTCCGAGGTATTTTGCCACTATATCGACCACTTCTATAGCAAGCTTGTCTCCGGCCTTTGCGGCATCAAGTACATCCTTGGCTGTCAAATCTTCTATCAGTGCAAGTCTTGAAGTGTCTTTTTTCTTTGCAAGAAGCTTCTTTGCTTCTCTGACTATTCCGGTGGCGCTGGATATCTGCTCAAGGCAACCCTTACCTCCACAGTTGCACTTTTCGGTCTCCGACTCTCTCACATGCATATGTCCTATTTCTCCGCCAAGTCCGTGTTTTCCCGGTACTATCTTGCCGTCTATTATGATGCCTCCGCCTACACCTGTGCCGAGTGTTACCATCACAACATCCTTGATATGTTTGGCACCGCCCATCCATGCTTCACCGAGTGCAGCCACATTGGCGTCATTGCCGAGCGCTACAGGCATACCGTCCAAAAGGTCTGAAAGGATTCTTGCAGGGAATACTTCTTTCCAGCCTATATTTACAACTACTTCTATGTAGCCGTTGGGCATTACAGGTCCCGGAACTCCCATTCCCACTCCTACACAGTCTGTAAGTGAAAGTCCGCCTTCTTTCAGGTTTTCTTTTATCGACTTGCCTATCTTTTCAATAAGAGCCTTTGTATCATTCTTCGGCTCTGTAGGTATCTCCCACTTTTTGAGCAATGTTCCGCTCAGTGTGAATATACCCAGCTTTACACTTGTTCCACCAATGTCAACTCCTACACATACCTGCTCCATAATTTCTCCTTTGCCGTGTTTATTTGAGTACTATACCTCTAAAGTCGTTATCCCCAAGCACTGTAAACCCTGATAAAAACCCGCTCTTTACAATCTTATGGATATTTACGTCCAGGCTTCCGCTGTATTTTATTACGCCTGATGTATTCATTATAATAGCATTATCGTTTTTTGTCATATATATATATCCTTTTTGCATATCGAGTTTATTAAAATCTCCCGCAAACTCTTTTTTAAGCAATACGCTTCCTGTCTTTGAATATATATATAGTGTATGATTGAATTTTTCCGAGGTGTTTTTATATACCACGCAGAGTCTGTCTCCCTCAAACGCTACCGCTTCTATATCATTCTCCGCCTTTATCGTCTTTACAAGTTTCGGCGACGCTATATTCTTTGATGAGAAAAAATACAGTCCGTCCGAAGCGATCGCCACCGAGTTTATTTTATCCAGATACTTTACCCTTGCCACCATGGATGAGACGAACTCTTCGTCAAAGCCGCCCACCACTCTGTTCGGCATATTTTTACCTATCTCCGAAAAGTCATAGAATACAACTCTTCCCATCATGGAGCTGCCTTTCAGATACTGGAATGCGGCAAGAAGTGCGGTTCCGTCAGGAGATATCGCAATATCTGTAGGGAAACCGTCTCCCGATAGCTTTGATTTTACCGTTATATCAAGTTTTTTGCCTTCATTGTCAAAAAAAACTATATCTGTAGACTTCGATTCTTCCACAAGTGCCGTGACCACTCCGCTTTTTGAGACTATCGCCTTTATTATAGGAAGTTCGGTGTCTATGCTTGCCGCTTTTCCTTCCTTGGTGTAGCTTACTATCTGCTTACTTCCGACATCAAAGACTATTGCATACCTTCCGTTGGTATTGGTCTTGGGGTTACTCATCTCATAGCTGTCCACCCAAACATTCTTGCCGTTTTTTTTCAGATAAACTGCTCCGTCTTTTGAATATTTCAAAAAACCGTTCCCAAGACTTATATAATCCACAAGGCTTCCTTCGCTTAACTCATGCATCCACTTCAGTTTGAACTTTGTATGAGTTTTAAATCTGTTTTGAAAGGCAAGCCCTAATATTATGATCCCTACCAAAACAAGGAGGAGTATGACAACTCTCCTCCCTTGTGTAAAAATATCCGCATTTTGCCTTCTTCTGGATCTTGGAGTATCTTCTTCAAGGTCAGAAGTGTCTATGATTCTGTTTTTTATTTCCTGCTTTTTCAGTTCTTTATCTTCTATCATCACTTACCCGTTTTGTCTTCTTTCATACAGATCTATAGCTTCACTGATGTTGTTTGCTTCTCCGTCTGTTATCAACTTTTGCAGTGCATCTATTTTTTCCGTATTTAAGAAGCCTCTTCCAAGATATGACTCGTATTTATCCGATATTGTCAAGTTTATCTGCGACCTTCTGTCAGCTATACTGCTTAAGCTTTTCTTTGTCATCTCAAGCTCACCGGTAAGACTTTCAAGCTTCTCTCTTGAGCTTTCCCTTATCTCATCTGTGATAATCTTTTTTGTATTGTTTTCAAAGTCGCTTACGGCCGCATTTCTCTTTGCATTCAGATCTGAAAGCTTATCGCTTACAGCCAGTATCTCATTATCAAAAGATGAGAGATCATATCTGTCATCCGCCGAATCATTGTTGATATCCTTTGTGATAAGAACAATTCTTTTCATATCGTGGTCTATATTGTCTCTCATCGCTCTTATCTTCATAAGGCTGTCTCTATGTCTTGCTTTGGTAAGGTTGCCTATAATGATATAGAGTCCTCCTGTAATAAGCACTATAACAAAGTATATAAACGGAAGGTATATCGGCTTATGCTCAGGTATCAGCTTATATATAAGCACAGGCAATCCCAAAAAGAGTACCACTACAGTTATAAGTATCTTTATATAGTCAAAGAACTTATGCGGAAAATAAAATGTAAAATAGCTCCTTGTATTGCAGAATGCCGGAATGCCTACATTTTTCATTTCCTGCTTTATCTCGGACTTTATCGTTGCAATATGTTCTCTAAGGTCCTTTGTCTCGTCGGAGATTCTTTCACTTATCTTTTTGTTCTTCGCCTTTTCTTTTTTTGCTTCTGCCAGCCTCTTTTGCTCTTCGGCTTTTTTTATCTCACTGTCATATGTAGAAGTTATTTCTTTAAGTCTCTTTGCGGTGGTGTCGGCTATCTTATCCTCGGTAGCCTTTTTTTCCGAATCTATAGCCTTTGATATTCTATCACTTTCAAGGCTCAGTCTTTGTTCCTCAGTACTGAGTGTATCAAGCTCAAGCAAAGCATTTTTTGCACCCTCAAAGAAGCTTTCATAATCTAATATAGGTTCCGCCATTTATACTCTCCATTATATGTTATTCTTTTGGGGCAAAATAATAGACCCCTATTCTTCGATTATCTGTATTTCAAGATAGTCAAAGTCTATCTGTTCTATAAAGTTGTCGGCATTAAACCTGACTTTACCTCTGTATGCAAAATCATCTATGTTCGGCAAAAGCCATATCGGCTCCGCTACATCAAACTTATGACATATCTCCCTAATCGTATCAAATACCATGGTCTTTCTGTCTTTGCTGTAGTCACCGTCCTGTGCAACATGATCTTTTATCATACGATTGTCTTTAAATATTCTACCCCAAAGTCTGAACATCTCTAACCAAGCCTCTTTAAAAGTTCTTCTCTTTGACTTTCATAGCCCGGCTTTCCGAGAAGTGCGAACATATTTGCCTTATAGCTTTCAACTCCCGGCTGGTTGAACGGATTTACTCCAAGTATGTATCCGCTGACTCCGCAGGTAAACTCATAGAAGTAGAACAAGCTTCCAAGTGAGAATGCACTCATATCAGGAATATTTATCTTAAGGTTCGGTACATCTCCGTCCGTATGTGCAAGTATTGTTCCGTTCATTGCGGACTTGTTGACAAAATCCACGCTCTTGCCTGCAAGGTAGTTCATTCCGTCGGTATCGGTCTCTTCTTCTTTCAGAAGTATTTCTGCAGGAGACTTTTCTATATCAAGTACGGTCTCAAACATTATTCTGGCACCGTCCTGAATATACTGTCCCATTGAGTGAAGGTCTGTTGTAAGGTCTACAGCCGCAGGGAAGATACCTCTGTTATCCTTGCCTTCGCTCTCACCGAAGAGCTGCTTTACCCACTCGGATACATAGTGAAGACTCGGCTCGTAGTTGGCTGTTACTTCTATATTCTTTCCTTTTCTTAAGAAGATATTTCTTGCGGCTGCATATAAAAGTGAAGGGTTCTCTTCAAAGTCCTTTTTCAGCACTTCTTCTCTGGTCGCTGCGGCACCTGCCATAAGTTCGTCTATATCTATTCCGGCTACAGCTATCGGAAGCAATCCTACCGCTGTAAGTACGGAGAATCTTCCTCCTATATCGTCAGGTACGACAAAGCTTTCATAGCCTTCTTCGTTTGCAAGTGACTTAAGTGCTCCTCTGGCCTTATCTGTTGTCGCGTAGATTCTTTTGTTTGCTTCTTCTCTGCCGTACTTTTCTATAAGCATCTCTTTGAATACTCTGAAGCTGATAGCCGGCTCTGTGGTGGTTCCTGATTTTGAAATGATATTGATTGAGAAATCTTTATCTTTTAACAGATCCTTTATATCTGCAATATATTTTGATGAGATTGAGTTTCCGCAGAATATTATCTGTGGTGTGTTTCTTTGTGACTTGTCAAGGCAGTTATAAAAACTGTGGCTTAAAAACTCGATTGCCGCTCTTGCTCCGAGATATGAACCGCCGATTCCCACAACCAGGAGCACATCCGAATCTTCTTTTATTTTCTTTGCTGTCGCCTTTATTCTCTCAAACTCTTCTTTGTCATAGCATACCGGCAAATCTATCCATCCTAAAAAGTCGTTGCCTGCTCCTGTCTTTGACAAGAGTGTATCTCTTGCGTTTAATGTTATAGTTTTAAAATTTTGTAACTCATCAGCCCCTAAAAATTTTCCTGCTTTTGAATAATCAAAACTTACTGTCTTACTCATCTTTCTCGCCTTTCAAACTTAAATAAATGATACTCTTTGAGACAAAACAAGCCTCAAAGTTATCTGTATTTTATACCAACTGAATATTATTATCAATAGGTAGTCAGCCGTCTATAGTCTCTATCAACTTCTTTGTCAGCTTCACACTGTGTTCTATAGCTTTTTTCTCAAACTCGGAGTAGTCCATGCTTGCACTGTCGTCGGCCTTATCGGATATTGACCTTATTATAAGTGCCTTTATATTATTGAGGTATGCGACCTGTGCTATGGCGGCGCCTTCCATCTCCGTACAGTAGCCTCCGAAAGTTTCTTTCAAGTCATCCTTAACGGCCTTGTCTGAAACAAAAACGTCACCGCTTAATACTCTGCCTTCAAACACCGAAATATCTTTTAAATCCTCTTCACAGATTTTTTTTGCAAGACTTCTTAAAGCATCATCTGTAGGGAATGCAAACACATCCATTCTTGGTACCTGACCTCTTTTATATCCGAAGCCTTCCACATTCATATCATGTATTACGGTATCTGTAGACAGTACAATATCTCCTATATTGATTTCGTTTTTCAGTGAACCTGCAATACCTGTATTGATAACCACATCAACTTTGAATCTGTCTATCAGTATCTGTGTGCAGGCTGCGGCATTTACCTTTCCTATACCTGAACGCACCACAGTTACCTGCTTTCTTGCAATTTCGCCTTTGACAAATTCCATTCCGGCTATTGTGTGTATTTCTTTATTGTCCATAATCTCTTTTAACTTTGAGATTTCCTCTTCCATAGCTCCGATTATACCAATCATTGTACTTCCTCACTTGAATATTTATATTTGTTAAATTATACTTATATAATACTTTTATTACAATATGAGAATGGAAACTGTATGAAAAAAATAATATTAACAGGTGGCGGTACAGCAGGACATATCACACCGAATATTGCACTCTTGCCTGCACTGAAAGAAGCCGGCTATGATATAAAGTACATAGGCAGCAAAAACGGTATGGAAGAAGGCCTTATAAAGGCACAGAATATTCCATATGAAGGCATATCCTCAGGTAAGCTTAGAAGATACTTTGACTTGAAGAACTTTACAGACCCTTTCAAAGTACTGAAAGGACTATTTGAAGCCAAAAGTATAATAAAAAAATACTCGCCCGATATCGTCTTTTCAAAGGGCGGTTTTGTGAGTGTGCCTGTAGTCATAGCTGCCGCACTCTCAAAAGTCCCTGTAATTATACATGAGTCCGATATCACTCCGGGACTTGCCAATAAGATAGCGACCAAGTTTGCAACCAAAATTTGCACAAATTTCCCCGAGACTTTACAGTATCTACCGAAGAACAAGGCGGTGCTTACAGGCTCACCTATCAGAAAAGAACTTCTTTGCGGCGACAAAGAGGTCGCAAAAAAACTTACCGGCTTTAGTGATGATAAGCCTACTTTACTTATAATAGGAGGGAGTCTCGGCTCGGTCATTGTAAATAACGCTGTGAGAAAGTCTCTTGACGATATTTTAAAGGAATTTAATGTAATACATATCTGCGGTAAGGGAAACGAAGATGAAAGCCTTATAGAAAAACAGGGCTACCTTCAATATGAATATGTCGACAAAGAATTAAAGGACTTCTTTGCGCTCTCCGATGTGGTGGTGTCAAGAGCGGGCGCCAACACCATCTGTGAGCTTTTGGCTCTCAGAAAGCCGAATCTTTTGATACCGCTCTCAGGTGCCGCATCAAGAGGTGACCAGATATTAAATGCAAAGTCTTTTGAAAACGCAGGATATTCAAAGGTTATAGATGAGGAATCTCTTTGCGATATTTCTTTATCCGCCGAGATTCAAAAACTGTATAAAAACAGGCAAAAGTATATAGACTCCATGTCAAAGTCCGATGCCAACAACGGTGTCTCAAATATAATAAAACTGATTAAACAGTACAGCTAGATTTTTATGCAAGACTTACAACTTTATTAGTTTATATTCTACATCAACAAAATCTTAAACTCTTTGAAAGTTTTTTCAATTTTCAAAGAGTTTTTTGTATATTGAATACACTTCACACGATATTTCCATTATTTTTTCTGATTATATTGTTTCTATATTTAGACTTCTACATTCTGCACAAAAATACAGTCTATAATAGTACACTACTACCATAGACAAATATTTTTACTATATTGTATAATCCTTAAAAATAAAGACAATCCAAGACAATTTAACTAAGCTATTTTTCGAACTTTATTAACATGGCTTTTACAGGATTGTGACAATAAGGAGGACTTTTTCGTGAAAAAAAGAATTTTAAGTGCACTTATGGTTGGTGCAATGTGTACAGGACTGCTGTCAGGCTGTGGCGGCGGTAAGGCTGCTTCCACCGGTGATTCATCTGCTGCAGACAACGCGGCAACAGCTACAGATGACAACACTCTTACAGTTTGGTGTTGGGACCCGGCTTTCAATATCAATGCTATGAAGGAAGCTGAAAAGGTTTATCAGGCGGACCATCCCGACTTTAAGTTGAATATAGTTGAGACACCTTGGGCCGATATTCAGACCAAGCTCAGCACTGCAGGTGCCGCAGGAGACCTCTCCACATTACCTGATATTTTCCTTATGCAGGATAACGCATTTGCAAAGAATCAGATATCATTCCCTGACGCTTTTACAAACCTTACAGATACCAAGGCATTTGATTTCACACAGTTTGCACCGGGTAAGTTGGCTTACTCCACAATAAACAATGTAAACTACGGTGTTCCTTTTGATAACGGTACGGTTATAGCGGCTTACAGAACAGATATTCTTGAGCAGGCAGGCTACAAGGTTGAGGACCTTACAGATATCGACTGGGATAAATATATCGAGATCGGTAAAGATGTACTTGCAAAAACAGGAAAGCCTTTACTTTCATGTCAGGCAAATGAAGCTGATATTATAATGATTATGCTTCAGTCTACAGGCGCTTCACTCTTTGACGCAGAGGGCAACCCGAATATCGTAGGAAACGAGACTTTAAAGAAAGCTCTTGAAACATATAAGGAACTTAAAGAGTCGGGCGTTATGGTACTTGTAAACGACTGGGATCAGTACATCACAACTATGAATGCCGAGACTGTAGCCGGAACTATCAACGGTTGCTGGATTATGGGATCTATAAGAGCCGCAAAGGATCAGTCAGGTAAGTGGGCTGTTACAAATCTTCCTAAGCTTGCAGGTATCGGTGAGCAGACCAACTACTCAAACAACGGCGGTTCAAGCTGGGCTGTAAGCGGATCTTCAAAGAAGAAAGATTTGGCTGTTGATTTCCTTGCAAAGACATTTGCAGGAAGCACAAAGCTTTATGACAGCATCCTTCCAAGCGGTGCACTTGCTACATGGTTACCTGCAGGTAACACTGAAGCTTATTCCGAGAAGGTAGAGTTCTTCGGCGGACAGGAAGTTTATAAGCTTCTTACAGAATTCGCTTCAAAGACTCCTAAGAACAATACAGGTGTTTACTACTATGAAGCAAGAGATGCCGTAGCCGTAGCTGCTACAAATATCATTGCAGGTGCCGATGTGGACAGCGAGCTTAAGACTGTTCAGGACACTGTAAACTTCGCAATGGGTAAATAATATTTTAAACTTCAGGGGGTAGGTTTGGCTATGGTCAAGTCTGCCCCTTTGTTTATAGAAGGAGAAAAAATGGGAAACAAGAAAAAATTTTCACTCTCACAAAAGCAAAATATCTCAGGCTGGATATTTTTGACTCCTGCAACGCTTCTTATAGCGATTATGAGCTTCTATCCTATGATAAGAGCCATAATACTGTCTATGCAAACCGGTGTGGGTGCAAAAATATCCTTTGCGGGACTTAATAACTATAAAAGAATGTTTTCAGATGCGGTCTTTATGCAGTCTTTGAAAAACACCTTTATATACCTGATAGTACAGGTACCTATAATGCTTTTATTTGCACTGCTTTTGGCATCACTGCTTAATGACAGGCATCTTAGATTCAAGGGGCTTTTTAGAACCTGCATATTCTTACCATGTGCCACTTCACTTGTATCATATGCCATTATCTTCAGATCTTTATTTGCGGTAGACGGCTATGTCAACAACGTGCTTATACACCTTGGAATACTGCACACCGGATACAACTTTTTGTCAAATCCTTTTACCGCAAGAATTGTAATTATTATCGCACTGCTTTGGAGATGGACAGGCTACAACATGGTATTTTATCTTGCAGGACTTCAAAATATCGAATATTCAATATATGAGGCTGCAAAGATTGACGGCGCCACATATTTCCAGATACTTAGAAAGATTACCATTCCGCTTTTAAAGCCGATGATTTTACTTACGGCGATAATGTCCACCAACGGTACACTGCAGCTCTTTGACGAGTCTGTAAACCTTACAGGCGGCGGACCTGCCAACTCAACCATTACAATGTCACATTATATATATAATTCTTCATTCAAGTATGTGCCGAACTTCGGTTACTCTGCCGCCATGTCATTCCTTATTTTGATTTTGGTAGCAGTACTTGCCGCAATCCAGATGAAAGTAGGTGATAAGCGTGATTAAACTGAAAACTGCAATAAAATATATATTTTTAATAATTGTATCACTGATATCCGTTTTTCCGCTGTACTGGATGGCTGTCAGTGCCACTCACACCAGTATCGAGGTAATAAGAGGTGCGCTCTTACCGGGCAACTACCTTTTTAAGAACTTTGCCAATCTGCTTGCGGCAGGTGATGTTTCAGGTGCTATGGCAAACTCCTTTAAGTACTCCATAGTAATGACCGTACTTGCGCTTTTTATCTGTTCACTTGCAGGCTACGGCTTTGAAATCTACCATGACAAGGCAAAGGATGCCATTATGTCGGTGCTGTTACTTGCAATGATGGTGCCTTTTGTAGCTATTATGATTCCGCTGTTTCAGGCTTTTTCAAAGTGGGGACTGCTTAATACTACTCTCGGATTTTTGCTTCCTACCATATCAACTCCGTTTTTGATAATGCTCTTTAGACAAAGTGCCAGGTCATTCCCACATGATATACTGGAAGCTGCCAGACTTGACGGACTGAATGAATTTCATATCTTCCTTAGAATTTTCGTTCCTACCATGAAGTCCACCTACGCTTCAGCCGCTATCATCACTTTTATGGGTGCATGGAACTCATATCTTTGGCCGAAGGTAATAATGACTGAAAAGACTTCCATCACCATGCCTATGCTGGTTGCCAATCTGAAAGAGGGCTATGTAACAGACTACGGCGTTTTGATGCTTGCAGTATTGCTTTGTAGTATACCTACCGTTATCATATTCTTCCTGCTTCAAAAGCAGTTTGCCGAAGGAATTACAGGTGCGGTAAAATAATATATTATATTCTTTTAAAGGTGTGAAATTGTGTTAAGATTTCATACCTTTTATTGATAAAATTTAAATTTAAGAGAGGTAAAAATGAATAAAGATATCTTAAATAATATTTCAACCCCTTCTGTTTTTGAGGAAAACAGGCTTACGGCCCACTCTGACCATCGTGTATATGCAAACAAGTCGGAGTTACTTAAGGGAAGCTCTTCACTTTGCTGTTCTTTAAACGGAGTGTGGAAATTTGACTACTCTATAAATCTCAACTGCACTCCTGACGGCTTTGAAGCCTTGGACTATGACTGTAAGAACTGGGATGATATAAGGGTTCCGGCGCATATACAGATGGAGGGATATGACAGACCGCACTACGCCAATGTCGCCTACCCTTGGGACGGCAGACAAGCTTTAAAATCAGGTGAGACTCCGACAGATTTTAACCCTGTAGGCAGTTATGTAAAGTATTTCACATTGCCGAAGAACTTTTTAAAGGACTCTCTTGTACTCAGGTTTGAGGGCGTGGAGAGTGCGGCGGCCATATGGTTAAACGGTCATTATATAGGTTACTGTGAGGACAGCTTCACTCCTTCAGAGTTTGATTTGACAAAATATATAGTTGAAGGAGAAAACAAGCTTGCAATACAGGTAACCAAGTGGTGTGCCGGCAGCTGGCTTGAAGATCAGGACTTTTTCAGATTTTCAGGTATATTCAGAGATATTTATCTCTACACCAAGCCTAAATGCCACCTTGAGGATATTGAAATTAAGCAGGTCTTTGAAAAGGGAAGCTTTGACAATGTAAAGCTTAATCTTTCCATAGACTTAAGTAATAATGCAACTGTAGCGCTTAAATTATTTGACGCTATGGACTTTACACTGAAATCAAATGAGTTTAAGGTATTTGACGAGATGCCTGTAGTTTATGAAACTGTAGGTAATTTACATTCGGGCAAAAACGAGCTTTCATTTGACATTGCCGCTCCTAAGCTTTGGAGTGCCGAGATTCCGAATCTGTATACTCTCTACATTGAAATATTTGACGGAGAGACTTTACTTGAGGTTTCAGCTGTAAAGGTCGGCTTCAGACTTTTTGAAAAGAATGCCGACAATGTAATGACATTAAACGGTAAGAGAATTGTCTTTGCAGGTGTGGACAGACATGATTTCAGCTCAAAGTTCGGCCGTGCAATCACCTTTGATGAGATTAAAAAAGATATTGTGACTATGAAGGAAAACAATATCAATGCTATAAGGACAAGCCACTACCCTAACTCATCGGCGCTCTATGAGCTGTGTGATATATACGGTATATATTTGATTGATGAATGCAATCTTGAGACTCACGGCAGCTGGGACGGTCTTCTAACCGGCGTATCCGACTATGACTTTGTACTGCCCGGAGATAAGAAAGAATGGTTACCTCTGTTACTTGACAGGGCGAACTCAATGTATATTAGAGACCGCAATCACTCAAGTGTTCTTATCTGGTCCTGCGGCAATGAAAGCTACGGCGGCAGCGATATATATGAGATGAGCGAGTTTTTCAGAAAGGTCGATTCAAGCAGACTTGTACACTATGAGGGCGTTTACAATGACCGCCGCTACAATGACACCTCGGATATCGAGAGCAGAATGTATGCAAAGGTGGCTGAGGTCAAAGAATTTTTAAAGACTCACAGAGATAAGCCTTTTATCGAATGTGAATATACACATGCTATGGGCAACTCCTGTGGCGGTATGCAGCTTTATACGGAACTTGCATGGGAGGAGGAGCTTTTCCAAGGCGGCTTTATCTGGGACTACATTGACCAAAGTATCACAGGTAAGGATCCTTTCGGAAATGACACACAGTACTACGGCGGTGACTTTGACGACTCTCCTACCGACTACAACTTCAGCGGAAACGGTATCGTCTACGGCGGTGACAGAGACGCTTCACCTAAGATGCAGGCCGTAAGGTATAATTACAGACCGGTTGACTTAAAGCTTGATTTAAACAAGGACGTTTTACATATCCACAACAGAAATCTTTTCAGAAATCTGAGTGATTACAAGTTTGTAATCTATATAAAGAAGTTCGGTAAGACTTTATATGAAGAAAGCTTTTTTATAAGCGGTGAGGGCCTTTGTAAGCTTGATTACAGCCTGAATATAAAAGAAAGAGTTAAGAGTCTGTTTGATATATATGGAGACGAGCTTATCGTGGGTGTTAAGGCGATTTTTAATATCGAAACACTTTATAACTTAGGCGAGGTATCATTCAGTGAGGCGGCTGTAAGAGAAAATATGCAGATATTTGACGCTCTTTTAAAGGCTCCGGACAATAAGCTTATATGTGATACTCCTCTGCTTGAAAAAAGACCTTATAAACTTATTATGGGTGTAAGTAATTTCGGTGTTAAGGGCGAGAACTTTGAGGTGCTCTTCTCACAAAACTTCGGCGGACTTGTTTCTTACAGATATGCCGGAAAAGAACTTCTTAAGGCCGTTCCGAGACCGAACTTTTGGAGAGCGCCTACAGACAACGACTACGGCAACAACATGCCTTTCAGATATGCCAAGTATAAGACGGCTTCACTTTATGCTACCACAAGGATGCCTAATCCCGTCAGTACATATTGGGGGGCTTTCAGACCGGTTATAGAGGAACATGAATCCTATGTCTCCATAACATATGATTATGCACTGCCTGAGAGCAGTGATAAACTGAGCCTCACATATCATGTCTACGGTGACGGCAGTATCAGAGTAAATACGGAGTACACTCCTGTGTCGGGCAAGTATGATCTTCCTGAGTTCGGTACTTTATTTAAGTTAAAGCCTGAGTATGAGAATATATCATGGTACGGTGCAGGTCCTATGGAAACTTATTCCGACAGGCTTGTAGGTGCAAAGATTGATTTATACAGCGTCAAAGTAAGTGAGCAGCTTGCAAAGTACCTTTCACCACAGGAAAGCGGCAACAAGTCTTTGGTACGTTTTGCCAAACTTACAGATAAGAAAGGCCGCGGACTTTTGGTTGCAGGCGACTGTATCAATGTATCCGCTCTTTGCTACACTCCAAGTGAACTTGAAGAAGCAAGACATGACTTTGAACTGCCTCCTGTTACAAAGACCGTGCTTCGTATCAGCCTTTCTCAGATGGGTATCGGCGGCGACGACACATGGGGCGCGCCTACGCTTGATAAATATTTGTTAAAGGGCGAAGGCACACTGAAATTTGACTATGTTATAAAGGGAATCTAAAAACAAAAAGGCCTGAGATATCACATATGTGATCTTCTCAGACCTTTTTTTATTAAATTTATTATTTTCCTGTTGCACTGTATGCACCTGAGATACCTACATAGTATCCGTCAGGTGTTGTAGTATTTGAAAGCATCTTTCCGCTGTTTAAATCCATATAGTACCAGTTGCCGCCTATTAACTGCCATCCTACAAGCATATACCCGTCGGCATTGAAGTAATACCACTCACCGTTTATCTGTCTCCATGAAGATGTTACATAGCTTCCATCAGCCAATGTGTACCACCAACCTGTATTATTGTGCTGCCATGTACCGCTCTGTGATGTCTGACTCTGACTTTCATTGTAGTTTCTTGCAGCCTCGGCCTGACTTACCGTTATGGTATTTGATGTTACCCAAGGGCCGTTCTTTTGGGCATCGCTGCTTAGAGCACGCACCTTAAGTACATATGTACCCTGTCTGTTCAAAAGATACTTTAAGTTTGCACTGTTTGTTGTAAAGTTCTGTACTCCGCCTATTGTAGATGAATTATCTCTGACAAGCTTTACCTGATAGCCTGAAGCTCCCTGTGATGCACTCCATGTAGCCTGTCCGGAGTTGTTCAAAGTAACGCTCTCTATAGGTGAAACCTGATTTGTGAGTGCAGGCAACTGAATGTCCACATACAGATCATTTGAAGTATTCTCTCTTCTTGCCTCTATAAGTTCTCCGCCTGTTATCTTAAAGTCTTCAGCCTTATATACGCTGAAGTAGTAGTTGTCATCTGCCGACAAATGTACTGTAATCTTAGGAACATCTGTAATCTGCCAATCAGTACCCATCTCCAAAAAATCTACACCGTCTATGCTGTAGTTGCTTCCTGATGTACTTACAGTAACATCATCTATATTCCTAGGCTTTCCTACAGTGATTGCATCGGACTTTATATTTATCTTTACAGACTTTATTCCTGATGCTGCAAATGCTGTCATAGAAGCCGCCAAACTCATTATTCCCGTTATCGCCGCTATTGCGAATTTCTTTCCAAAATTATTCATATATATCCTTTCACTCAAATAAAATACTCTTTTCATACTATTAAATACTAATTTACGGTTTCAGTCAATTACTATTATATGAATTTTCTTTAAAATACTTACTAAAAGGTTCCAATCCCGGTCCGTAAAATTTTCTATTAAAAAAGACGACAGCATCTCGCCGTCGTCCTTATTGTTATCTTGCAACATCTGCCACTCTTGATTCTCTGATCACATTTACTTTGATTTGACCCGGATATTGCATCTCTTCTTCTATTCTCTTTGAGATGTTTCTGGCCAATATAACCATATCGTCATCGCTTACCTTCTCAGGTAGTACCATGATTCTTACCTCACGGCCTGCCTGTATAGCAAATGACTTCTCTACTCCGTCAAATGAAGTTGTGATTTCCTCAAGCTGACTCAATCTGTTAGTATATGTCTCCAAGGTCTCTCTTCTTGCACCCGGTCTGGCTGCCGATATTGTATCTGCCGCCTGTACCAGACAAGCTATAAGTGACTCCGGATCAACATCTCCATGATGTGATTCCACAGAATTGATTACAACCGGATGTTCTTTGTATTTCTTACAAAGCTCCACACCAATCTGTACATGTGAACCTTCCACTTCATGGTCGATGGCTTTTCCAATATCATGTAGTAAACCGGCTCTCTTTGCCAGTCTGATGTCCACTCCAACCTCTGCTGCTAAAAGTCCTGCTAACTGTGCCACCTCTATAGAATGTTTCAAAGCATTCTGTCCGTAGCTGGTTCTGAATTTCATTCTTCCAAGTAGCTTGATAAGTTCCGGATGTATACCGTGCACTCCTACTTCAAGTGCGGCATTCTCACCCTCTTCTCTCATTATGTTGTCAACTTCTTTCTTCGCTCTGTCCACCATCTCTTCAATTCTTGCAGGATGGATACGACCGTCGACAATCAACTTCTCAAGTGCTACTCTTGCTACTTCTCTTCTTACAGGATCAAAACAGGATAAAACTACCGCCTCAGGTGTATCGTCTATTATAAGCTCTACTCCTGTAAGCTGCTCAAGTGTACGTATGTTTCTACCCTCGCGTCCTATGATCCTTCCCTTCATGTCGTCATTTGGCAACGCCACTACTGAAACTGTCGTTTCCGCTACATGGTCCGCTGCACATCTTTGAATTGCAGTTACCACATATTCCTTAGCCTTTTTATCGGCTTCATCCTTTGCGGCATTTTCAAGCTCTTTGATAAGCTTTGCCTTGTCATGTTTCACTTCATCTTCAACTGATTGCAATAAGAATTCCTTAGCCTGATCGCTTGTAAGTCCGGATATTCTCTCAAGTTCGGCTATTCCCTTATCATATAGGGACTCTACTTCCTTGCTTCTTGAAAGTATACTTTCCTCTCTTGCAAGAACGCTCTCTTCCTTCTTTTCAAGTAAATCCTGCTTCTTGTCCAAGTTCTCTTCTTTGCTAAGTACTCTTTTTTCATAGCGGGCTAACTCCGCCCTTCTTTCCTTCACCTCTCTATCAAGCTCATTTTTTGTCTTTATTGACTCTTCTTTTGCTTCCAAGAGAGCTTCACGTTTCTTTGTTTCGGCTGTTTTTAAGGCTTCCTCTATTATTTCTCTGGATTTAATCTCTGCTGATCCGATTTTATCTTCATATGACTTTTTACGATGAGCAATCGCTAAACTCCAACTTAGAGGCGCCACAACAACTACACTGAGTATTACCGCTATTATTATACTTCCCAGTTGTGACATAAAAGCACCTCCTTATTCAATTTTCATTGTTCAAAACAACATTTTAATTTTAACAAAAAATGAACAAAAAGTAAAGTTGGTAAAGATTGTATACAAAATACTTTATTAAAGAAATCCTTACACTCCAATCAAAAAAGCCGCCGCATATGCGACAGCCTTTATTATTATGCATTCTTATATGTTCCCACTACAACTTTTCTGAGAAGATCTACAGGTATCATTGTGAATGCCAATATGAATACTACTATCCAGCCCTGTATACTAAAAGGCACACAGCTGAACATCTTTCCGATGAACTGGAAAGGTGCAAGAGGTATTGAACCTGAATTTACTATCAATGCCTGTACTATGATGATGGCAAAGAATACTTTCAAAAATCCCGGGTTCTCCTTCAATCCGTTAAAGATAGAGAAACCTTCATCTCTTACATTGAAGCCGTTAAACAATGCACTTGCTATAAACAGTACAAAGTAGCCTGTAAGTAATTCATCCATATTTCCGCCGAAAAGGTTCATAAAGAACGGTGTTTTAAGGTATATAAAGCTTACGATTGTAAGCCAAAGTCCCATAGTAAGAATCTGAACGGCCATATTCCTGCTGATGATATTTTCATCTCTTCTTCTCGGCTTTTCCATCATGTAGCTTTCCTTAGCCGGCTCATTACCGAGCATTATAGCTCCCAGACCGTCCATTACAAGGTTGACAAACAAAAGGTGAGTTACCTTAAGCGGCTCTTCCACTCCGAAGAAAGGAGCGATGGCACTTACTATAACCGCAGTTACATTGATGACAAGCTGGAACTTACAGAACTTAAGTATATTGTGATAGATGGTTCTACCGTAGAGTATCGCATCCTTTATAGATCTGAAGTTGTCGTCAAGTATTACAATCTCACCGGCTTCCTTTGCAGCCTCGGTACCGTTACCCATAGCAAATCCGACATCTGCTCTCTTAAGTGCAGGTGAATCGTTTACACCGTCTCCGGTCATACCTACAACAAGATTCATCTCCTGACAAAGCCTTACCATTCTTGACTTGTCTGTAGGAAGCGCTCTGGCAATAACTCTGATATGCGGAATAAGCTTCTTTACTTCATCATCGCTCATCTCGTTTAACTCGGCAGATGAAAGTGCTCTGTCTGAAGTATTCTTTATAAGACCTGCATCCTTTGCGATAGCTACCGCAGTCTCAAGTCTGTCACCTGTAATCATTACAACCTGGATACCTGCTCCCATAACTTCAGCGATAGCATCCTTTGCCTCGGCTCTGACATCGTCTCTGATACCTACAAGACCGATGATTACCACATCATCGTTGATAGAATTTTGTGCAAGCGGCTTTTCTGAATAACCAAATGCCAAAACTCTCATAGCTCTTGCGGCAAGCTCGTCAATCTTTCTGTCAAGAACGGCCTTATCAATAGTCTTTACTTCACCGTTCTCATCAAGGTACTTCTTAGCCTTTGCAAGCAGTCTCTCAGGTGCACCCTTATAGAAAGTCTTATCAAGTGAATCTATCCTTGCCTGACTGAACTTATTTGTAGAGTTGAAGCCCTGATGTGCTCCCACTACCAAGTCCTTATTTTCTGAAAGTGCATTAAAAGTATCTTTTCCTATAAACTTCATAAGTGCCTGGTCTGTAGCGTTACCGCCGATTACAACACCTCTGTCGTCAAAGAGTGACTGTGTATTCTTACCGATTGCAATATCTACAAGACCCTTTACCTTGCTATGCTTACTGAGTTCTTTAATCTCTATTGAGTTGCCGTCGGCTGTAAAGAAATCCACAACTTCAAGGCTTCCCTTTGTAATGGTACCTGTCTTATCACTGAAGAGTATATTCAGTGAACCTGCAGTCTCGATACCTTCAGCCTTTCTTACAAGGACATTGTGATCAAGCATCCTGCTGGTATTTTGCATAAGTACAAGTGAAATCATCAGCGGCAATCCCTCAGGTACCGCACATACTATAATAACTATTGCAAGTGTAACAGCCTTTATAATATCCTGTACTATATGCTCTATTCCAAGTCCGAAATAAGGAGCGAATCCTCCGGCTCTTACTACAAAATATGCAAGATAAAGTACTGCAATAACCGTAGCTCCCACATATCCGAATATGGATATCTGATGTGCAAGCTTTCCAAGCTTTACCTTAAGCGGTGAATCGGGATCTTCTTCATTCATCTCAAGAGCCATCTTACCCATCATTGACTTAAGTCCGACTCTCTTTACAGCTAAAACACCCTCGCCGTCAAATACTACGGCACCTCTGAAAAGTGAATGCGCATCTACGAAGGTATCACCTGTGATATCTTCCTTAAGTTCAAAGGATTCATCCGCAGCGGTCTTTTTACATTCCTCAGCCTCACCGTTAAGTGCGGAGTTGTCCACTCTCAAATCACCGTCTATAAGAATACCGTCTGCAGGTATCTTATCTCCGGACTGTAAGAGTACCATGTCTCCCACTACCACGTCATCCACGTCAATAATGGTTACAACACCGTTTCTATATACCTTACAGGTATCCTTTTTTGTATTGTCCTTTAACTCACGATACTTGGTATCGCTGGCCACACCCGTCTTTGCGGAAACAAACGCAACTATGATTACTGCAACGATAGTACCAAGAGGCTCATAGATCTCAGCATATCCCATAAAGAACATGATTATCATAAGCACTGCAATGGCAAGCAGTATCCTTATCATAGGGTCATTAAATGTCTCCTTAAATTCCTGCCAAAAGGTGGTAGGTTCGGAATCGGGAATAACATTTGAGCCGTTTTTCTGTCTTGACTGCTCTACTTCTTTCTCAGTCAAACCGGTAAATTTCATATATTTTCCTCTTTCAAAGTTTTAGGAGAAAGCCAAAGCTCTCTCCCGTAATTTATATTACCTACGCTATTTTACAATAGTTTAGCAATAATTAAAAGTATAAAAGTATTATAAATACCTGTTTGCAAGCTCTCCAAGGCTTGCATCTGTAGTGCCCTGTCCTACAGCCGAGAACTTCCACTCACCGTTATGTCTGTACACCTCACCGAAAATCATAGCGGTCATACCTGCATAGTTCTCTGTAAGATTGTACTTAAGTATCTCTTTATTGTTTGAAGCATCTACAAGTCTGATAAATGCGTTTCTGATCATGCCGAACTCCTGACGTCTTTGTACGGCCTGATAGATATTCACAACAATAACTATTCTGTCATAATCTGCAGGAACATTTGCAAGATCTATTGTGATCTGCTCGTCATCACCTTCACCTGCACCTGTCAGGTTGTCTCCCATATGGATAACAGTACCTGATTTGTGGCGAAGATTGCCGTAGTATACCACATCATCCTTATATACAAGCTTGCCGTTCTGCAAAAGGAATGCAGATGCGTCACAGTCGATATTGCTTTCACCGCCTGAACTTCCAAACAGTGATGATAAGAATCCGCCGCTCTTTTGGGCTTCATCCCAACCGAGACCGACCACAATTTTTTTAAGTCCCGCATTTTCCTTTGTAAGACTTACCTTTTGTCCCTTTTGTAAACTGATAGACATAAAACCTCCTAGTCTCTTTAGCCTACGCTACTTCTATTCCGTAGTGATTGCAAAGTGCCGCAAGTCCGCCGCCGAAACCGCTTCCGATAGCATTGAACTTCCACTCGCCGTTGTGCTTATATAACTCACCTACCACTACCGCTGTCTCAATAGAGAAGTCCTCACCGAGGTCAAATCTGATAATCTCGGTATTTGTTACCTCATCCACGATTCTGATGTATGCGTTTGATACCTGACCGAAGTTTTGTCTTCTTGACTCGGCATCATAGATTGTTACGGTGAATGCAATCTTTTCGATATTTGCAGGTACCTTTGAAAGGTCGATTTTTATCTGCTCATCGTCTCCGTCACCTTCACCTGTAAGGTTATCTCCCATATGCTCAACGCTCTCTGACGGATGCTTTAAATTGCCGTAGAAGATAAAGTCCTTTTCAGTAGGACATTTACCGTTGGCTCCTACCATAAATGCAGCGGCATCAAGGTCGAAATCAGCACCTGAGTCAAACGCATTTACATCCCATCCTAAACCTACAATTACTTTTTTCAGTCCCGGATTTGTCTTTGTTAAATCTACTTTCTGTCCTTTGGATAAATTGATTGGCATAAAATCCTCCTTTATACACCGAATTTTTTATAAAATTCATTTTTAATATTTTCAAGTTTTACCTTGTCTTCAGCTCTCTGTCTTCTTGCGTCATCCTGTATTCTCTTTGTTTCTTCGATACCGTTTACAATAGTCTTCCAAGACTTCTCAAGAGTATCCACTTTTATTGAGCTGCCTGAAGCCATCTGTGCCGTAAGCTTTGCCTGCTCGACAGTATTGGTTGCATTCTTTAAAATCATCTCATTTGTCTTCTTATCAAGCTCTGAGAGTGCTTCAGCCTGCAATCTCTGTCTCTTAAGCATAATAGCCTGTGCAAGACTCTGCTTAAAGATAGGCAATGTGATAATGAAAGCCGAGTTTATCTTTCTTATCAGGTTTATATTGCTGAACTCCATTGTCTTTAACATAGGAATTGTCTGCATAGCCACATTCTCAGCCACTCTAAGGTCCTGTGTTCTTTGCTCAAGCATCATAAGTGCATTGTTAAGAGTGGTAAGCTCAAACTGTATGGACTTATCACCTGTACGATCCATCTCGGCTGTTTTATCCGCAATAGCCCCTTCAAGCTCTTTACAACCCTGCTCGCCTGCCAAAATATACTTAAGCAGGTCGTGGTAATAGTTCACATTTGAATCAAACATGGTGTTGAGCTTTTTATTGGTCTCTTTGATCTCACCCTCGTAACCCTTAAGCTCTACATATATCTTGTCAATCTCTCCGCCCATGGTCTGATACTTTGCCATTATCTTATCAAGCTGCTTTTTGATACCGCCGAACAGTTTGTCAAAAAGACCCGGATCCTGCTTGATCTCTTCGATATCGAACTTGCTCATGATATTGGCAAGTACACCAAGCATCTTGGATGTCTCTTCAATCTGAGCTATATTCATACTGTTAAGTACCAAATCCGACGACTTTGATATCTCGGTGGCCACCTCTCCTCCGAAGGTTACAATACTGTCAAGATTATCAAGTTCTATCTTGCTTACAAGTGCATCCACCTCTGCAGAATTGACCAAATCGTTTCTTAGTTTCTCAGACTCTACCGCAATATCAAAGGTCTGAGTTGTAGCCGGTAATGTCTCACCTTCTACGGCGGTATCTGTCACTACGCTTGCTTCACTTTGTTTTGCTTTTGAAAAATCAAGTCCCATTTTTTCCTCCTTGCTCTGTGCTTTAAAAACCGCAGACACAGAGGCCTATAGTTTTATTAACCAAAAAGTCTGGCAAAAAAAGATTTTTTCTTATTATTGCCCGCCTTTAGCCTACTGAAATCAGGTATAGCCACATCATAAAGATAATTGCCTATTATATGTTCCTTTACTATCTGATTGTTGAAATATTTGCTGATATTGTCATATCCCGTAGGTACAAAAAACAATATATCAAAACCTATCAGATTCAAAAAGGCGACAATTATACTATCTTCCAACGAAATTATGCTCTCCGTTGTATTTACTATTATAAGCTTTGGAGGGCATTTTGTAAAATCAAAGCTCTGTATAAATCTTAAAATTTCCTTAGGTAAATCTAAAACAATTGTAATAATCTTATATTCCACTCCGTTTTGCCCTGTTCCGACTATTACCTTACTCTTTAAAAGCTCCGACAGTTTGTCTAAAATATAATCCTGAGTCTCAGCTCTTAAATAGTCATATTTGAAACCGTCCCATTTCTTTATTGCTTCCTTATCAAGTCTGTTGTTCTTATAAAATGAGGTCACGCCTGCAGCAACGCTTACATTGCCTTTGTAGATATTTTCATTCTTGTATAAGAGTGTGGTATCCGTCAAAAGGTCCTTTATCTTAGCAAAATATGCATCTATATCCGAATTCACTACGCCTGAGACTTTTGCGCATATCACAGGGATATTTACCGCATTGTCAACTGTGGAGAAGTTCGGTCTGAATCTGGCTTCCTGTTTCCAATAAATTGCTATCTCCTCATAGGTGGTCGACAGTATTATTACATTTGCCTTTGTAAACTGCATATCCCTATACATTCCCGTATCCGAATACATCATGCTGTCCAAATCTCTTTCCGCATTACGTGCGGTAGTACTTATACTGAGTCCTACACTGTCTGTCGGAAACTCTCTTATTTTCAAAGTCTCTTCAAAGCGTATATCATAAAGGTTCTTATCTTCAAGCTTGTCTTTTAGCTTTTCAGGGTTAAAAATCACCACATCGACGGGCAGCTTGGACACCATCTTTAAAAACAGACATTCCGTATCACTCTCCACGCTTCCGAAGTATATAAGTATCGGTGTAGGCGAATGTATATCCATACCGTTCATAAGCTCCACTATATATCTGTTTATCCAGCAGAGTATATATATGCCCTTATTCATTATCTTGTTAAGGTCCATATTCATAAGCTTACTTGTCTCAATCATAGTGTCTACAAAAGCGTCTCTTGCGACATCTAAAAACACGTTGTTTGTGAACTTGATATTGGTTTTAAGGTCAAGTATAAGCTGATTTTCATTGGCATAATTGCCTCTTTTTATCTTGGCTATCTCATCCACGCTCGGATTTGTGATACTGTTGTTTATCACCTGTACTTTTCTGTTTGCCCTCTTCAAATCCTGATAGAGAAGGTAGAGTTCATTGGTATAATTGTTTCTGTCGTCACAACCGTTTATCCTTACAAACATGTTGTAAAAAAAGGCTGTGTTCTCACCTCTTTTTATATTTTTCAAATCCTCAAAGATATCACCGCTAAGCCATGCGTTGGTATTGGGCTTTATATTTACATTGCCGCTGTAGAGCATCTTTTTGTTTTTATCATCCTCGTACAGTTTAAGCAGCCAATCAAGGTTAAATCCCGGCGGAAATCCCTCACTGCCCATCTTTAAATCAATGGAAAACTGTGACTTCGGGTCTATGGCCAAATACTGTGAGTCGCCTCCGGGTTGCAAGAGTATAATATCCGCACCTGCATTTGATAATATATTTAATGTGGAAAGCTCCGAGAAGTTCACATTACCCCAGAAAATAATCTTAGGTATATCCTCACTTCCAAGCCTTTCCATAATGTTATAAAAGTTATAGTAGAGCCAACACATTATTCTTGTGAAGTTGTTCTTCAATATCTCTATATTCTTACCCTGACGCCTTAATACCTCCAAAGTATCAAAGATGCCGTCAGCCATAGACGCTCTCTCATAGTCTCTGATTCTTGGAAGCCATCTCTTAAGGGCATCCGCTATAAAGCCCGGACCGTGTACATATCTGTCACCTATAATCTCGTTAAAATATGAGATATTGTCGGCTGTAGGATTTTCAATATGTGTGTCAATTATTGCTCCGTCCTTTTTGGCCAATTCATAATATTTTCTGATAAATTCCAGTATTGTTTCGTCATATGAGTTTATCCTGTAAAAGTATACTCCTCTGGGCTTTCTCATACTAAGTCTTTTAAAAAAATCATCAACTTCTTTTATCTTTTGATGCAACAGCATATATTATCCCCTTTCAAGTATTATCTTATAAAGCTTTTTGCAAATCCATATATGGCATCATACGGTACCGCCAAGTTTATATTCTGTCCTTCACTAAATCCTGCCGTACTTATTCCTATTACCTCTCCAAACATATTTAAAACCGCACCGCCTGATGAACCCGGCGATATCGGTGCACTGAACTGTATCATGTCCACATTGTCGATATTTCTAAAACCTGATATGATACCGTCCGAAACCGAGTTGAAAAGTCCGAGCGGACTGCCTATAGCCACCACATTTTGCCCTCTTACAAGTTTCTCTCTTCCGTCAAAAAGCCTTAAAGGACTCAGTACTCTTGCTATCCTTATTATGGCAAGGTCAAGATATTGATTGTACTTTATCACCTCATCGGTTTTATAAATTCTCTCGTCATCTTCAATCCTTACTTCAAAATAGTAACCGCCTCTTATTACATGGTTGTTTGTCAGTATGAATCCGTCTTTTCCGATCATTATGCCTGAACCTGTTCCAAGCATCTTTTGTCTGTTGTCATATACCGCAATCATTACAATGGATGTTGAGAGTTTTGCAAGCTCGATATAGCTAAGCTCCCTGTCAGTCTTTATACCGGACCTAGGCATATTTGTATCTGCAGAAGCTACTGCCGTCTTAGCAGCTCCTCCCGTATTTGATATATGAGAGTTTGCCGCACTTGCTTCAGTCTTTATTGCTTTATTATCTCTGTCTTTTCTTCTTATTGATGCAAGGCTTATTCTCACTCTGCCTTCTTCTTTAACCTGTGCTGTGGGACTCTCTTTTTTGATATCTTTACTTTTTGTACTCTCAGGTATTTCATAAGGCTTCAGCACCAACTTATCCTCAATGAAATCTCCTATTCTCTTAGTGTAAAAATGATCCTTCAGTATATCCGTATCTTTTGAGTACTGTAAAAGGCAGACATCCATTCCAAGCAGATTTAGGAATACAAAAAAATAGATTTCAGACTCCTTATCTATGTTTTTTGCCACCACCTTTATATTCCTGCCTCCGTCAATCTTTATATCCGAAAAGTTTTCACACAACCAATACAAAAGCTTTACCATTATATTTTTTTGTATTGTATCTGTCAGATTCTTCTTATATTTGTGCAGCAGATTCTCAATTTCTTTCATTGCACCTATAAGTTCTCTCTCTGAAATATTTGTCTTTAAAATATCTATATGACCGGTGTTTACAAAGTTTTCATAGGCCGTTTTTATGCTCATGCAATCACTGTTTATATGAAGTGAATCAATATATTTATAATATATTTTCCCTTCTCTCATATCCTTTGACAGATATTTTAAAAGGTCGTTTATTTCATTTTCAGCACCTTCAGACGCCCCGCTAAACTTGACCGCATAAGTGTTTCTTATATCGCCGTTTTTGCCGCCTCTTATACTGCCAAACTCCATATAGCTGTTTATATTTATAGGATTCAACCTGTATTTAAACATATTTACTCCATTGAATTCTTTCTTTGTTTTATAACTTTTCTATGCTATAATTATACCAATAATAAGCCTATATTCAAGATGCCCCGTATAAAAGACCGTCTACAAAATAAGCGGCCGTTTTATCCTTGCAATCTTAAGCTCATTTGTAATTTTATATTTTTTGACAGGGGAAGACTATGAAAGATTCCGGTATTTACTATAGCTTGGGTGCATTGCTTTACACCGCTGCCGACAATACGAATATTATAGACGATATAATATTTGAAAAATTTAATATTCCGTTTTCTTTAGCATTTTCATTTGATACGACAAGCAATGATGCCGAAGCCGACAAGGCCGAGAATGTCCTTGTAAAGACCTTGGACAAGCTCTTTGTTGCAAAAAAGGAGAGAAATTTCTATATACCCAAGCTCTTTATAAGAGTCCTTTCCACAGCACATATCCCACATCTTTACAAGAAGTTCGGAAGCTTACTTGATCTTATCACCGGATTTATACTGCCTGACTTTTCAGTATCAAATGCAGATGTTTATATCTATGAAATGCAGCGTATCAACTCGGTACTTTCCACCCCTGTATATATTCTACCGGAGCTTGACGGCATAGCGCTTCTTGACTTAAAAAGCAGATACATTGACCTTTATTCAATCAAAGAAAGACTTGCAACATATGAGGACTATGTGCTCAATTTGCTTGTTTCAACAGGTAGCGTACTCAATTCTTTTTGTGTAAGGAGAAGAGTTGACGAAAATATTTATCAGAGCTCCCCTGTAGCTTCACTTTTAGCCGACATCGTAACTGTATTTGCAACCGATTATATACTATGTGCTCCCGCTTTTGAATATTATGCGGGTATAGGCTGGGAAGAGGGACTTTTAAAGGAAATCGAGTTTGATAAGATGAACGGTTTTGTAGGCAAGACTGTAGTACATCCTAAGCAGATTTCAATTGTCAATGACGCTTATAAGGTATCAAGTATTGACTATGACGATGCACAGAGTGTGTTGGATGATAAGAAGATATATCAGGTCCGTGCCAATGTAAACGATACCAGAATGAATGAACCGAAAATCCACTACAGCTGGGCAATGCAGGTTATATTCCTTGCAAAGTACTTCGGCGTAAAGAAATATTGATTTAAAAGGGGATGTGAAAAAATTGATCAAGTTTTTTCGCATCCCCCTTTAAGTGCCCTATATGTCTTTCATCTTTTTTATAATGCCCATACATTTATAATTGTTTAATCTTGTATACTCTATTTCGCTGTCTTTTTCTTTTGCCAGTCTGACTATATGGCGAAGCTCTCTGTCATCTTTATATCTCTCATCTATAAGGACTTTCCACGGCACTCTTCTTAACAGCACTCTTGTAGTCTCTCCTATACCCGGCTTTATCAGGTTTATATCCTCTATACAAAATCTCTTTGCCTGATTTTGCGCCTCAGTTATTCCCTTTGTCTTCGGCATATCCGTATTATCTTTATGAGTTCTGAAAAGTTTTTGTATCTCATCTATGAAATGATAACTTAAATCCTGATCTTTATATTCCTTATAATACAGTGCTCCGTGGAAATCATTTTCACCTATTATATCACTCCTTAAAAACGTCCTGCTGACCAGTCCGCACACCGTAGCATTGAGTGCAGAGCTTGGAATAAATATATCACTGTAAGTTCCCGTAAGTACGGTCTCACCTGCCGGGTCGCATACCACCGCAAGTTCAGGCGAAACGCCTTCATAGTTTTTGACCGCCTTCTTTAATTCCTTAAGTATTGCGCCCTTTCCAATCCACCCGTCTACAAAGAGTATATCCTTTGCAGGATGGTTCTTTAAAATATACTTCATAGCATTGTCGTCAATGCCTCTGTCTCTGATTATGGATACGGAATAATGCGGCAAATCCATATTATACTTCAGGTTTATATATCTTTTTAAAAGTATTCCTATAGGAGTACCCGCTCTTGCAAGTGATACAAGCACAATATTCTTTCCGCGGCTTTTCACTATCTTGTCTGCAAGTGAACCCAGCGCATCCGCCATAGCCTGCCCGAAGATTTGTAGCGAATCAAAGTATATGTCCATATATTCCTTACTTGGAATATATTCTATCGGAAGCATTTCGCTGTAATGCATTCCCGACTGTATAAGTTTTTCTCTCTCCCTGCTTGGCAGAGGTTCCACCATTCCGGTAACATCTTTTAAAAGGAATATTACATCCTCTTTTTTATAACTGCTGTTCATTATCCCACCTGATAAAATATATATCTTTATTGCCGGCAAGTTTTATTGCCTTTAATATATCGTTTTCACCGTTCTTATCTTTGCCGTCACTGACTAAAAAGAATATATCACTCTTTTTAAGATCATAGATATATGTCTGTCTGTTTTTGTCATAGATACTCTCCACCTCATATCTTGTATGCAGAGGATAATCCTTTGTCTTTGAAACTTCAATAGGACTTCTGGTGGAAGAATGTACATAGACCTTACTTGACTTATCCGCATTCTCATATATGTACTGTGCCAACTTAAGCGGCACATAGATAAACTCTTCAGTTCCAAGTACCGTAATGGTATTTTTACCCTTTATCAAAGTCTTTATATCTATATTTTTTTCCAGGTACTCTTCCAATCTTATTATTTCATTATCAAGATCTTTTATATTTAACAGTCTTCTTGTTCTTATATCTGTTTTAAAATCTATATATTTTATATTGTTTTCTTTCGGAGCATTTTCTATTCTATATACATCTCCGTCTGTGACGGTATCAAGCACATCGGCTTCAAAGTTTTCTTTATTTATATCTCGTATATAGATAATCTCCACATTTCTTTCTTTAAAAAACTTTTTTCGATCTTTTGAGAGTGTATTTGTAAGCGGTGCTATCGCATATTTTTTGTTTCCATTAAATATGCTCTCTATTTCCTCTATACAATGCCATATAGTATTGCCTGTAGTTATCTCATCTTCTACAAATACGATTCTCTCAACCTTTTCATAGATTTCTTTCATATCGGCAAGTACAATTCTTTGTTCCGTGGCGTGGCTGTGTGCCTCCGTAAAATATATGTACTCATTTTCTTCACATATGTTTTCTCTGGTTGTCTGCATAAAATAGGCTCCGGCACTGCTTGCCAGAGTTGCTCCTATCGCTATCGCCGTTTCCGCAAAACCTATAACAAGTGCATTCTTTAATACATTTTTTGAAAGTTTTGCAAGTGTATCATACTCATTTTCAACGTCTTCAACCAATGCAGGCTTGTGTTTGCCCTGATCGGCATTGATTATCAAATACCCTCTTTTATTATTGTTGAGGCGTTTTGCAAGGCTTATCTTATTCATTTATCCCACCTGTATAAATATTTATTAACATAAATATAGGGGTGACTTTCGCCACCCCTATATTAAATTCAAATCTCATCATCCGAATTATAAATCTGGAATACCTGGTACTCCTTTATAAATTCAAATCCGACTCTTGAAGCAAGCTCCACAGAATGTTGATTTCTCACATCCACATATGGATTTATCTTATTGTCTTCAAGATTAAATGAAACATTGGATGCCGCTGTAAGAGCAAGGTTTCTTCTCCTGTATTCAGGATTGGTAGCAAATACAAGTTCCATAAAATCATTACTGTATACCCTACCCATGCATCCGCTTACAGCTTTATTGTCTTTGTATACCATATATCCGAGTGCATCCTTCTTAAAGTCCTCACTGTTGTCAAAGCAGGCAGAGAAGTCTTCGCTCCACATATCGTTTGAGAGAGCTTCGTATTCATCAGGCTTAACTTTATCTATATTAAGTCCTTCTTCCAATGCACCGTTTAACTCTACCAGCAGTTCTCTGTTTTTTATACCTTTAAATTGTAACAGATATCTTGAAAAGTTTCTGTATCTGCAATCTATATTCTCTACAAGCCAGTCTATCCAAGACTCTGAAGTAGGGATAATATATGATCCTTCTCCATGTCTTGCTATAGTTCCCCACAAAGATACAGCTCTGTCCTTTTTTGGAGTAACTCCCAATATATACATATAGTGGTATATTTTTATAACACAGTATGAAGCTGCACCTGTAGCAGGTACCCAGACTCTTCCACATTTTCCGGCAAGTGCCTGTCTAACTAAGATGTCGTCTGTCGCCAACTCCGCCAGACCTTCCCTTTCCTTCAAACCAAGTTCAACCATAATACCCTTCCTCGTCTAATCTTTTTATTTTCTTTATAAACATAGTTTAACACAAAGAATGGGTTTATACTACAATAAAAAACTATGCTCTTTGTTTAAATTCTTCCTTATGAATCTTTGACACTCTCACAAATCTATTCAACTCTTCATCTGAAAGTTCAGGACTGTCTTCATCATATAAAATAGGACATTTCTTTGCATCCTCTACTTCTTTCATCTGTTCTGCTGTCAGTTTTGTTTCTTCATTAAGTACATATGTTTTAATAGCCATCTTTATACCTTTTCCTTTCTCGCTCATTTGCGATTCTGGCTGATATTAAGCGAATCTTAGGGTCTCTATATGTATAAACTACCAACAATACATCTCCTGCAAAGCCGATCGTTATATATCTGTCTTCCATTTCACTATGCTCTTCATCAAAGTACTCTATTCGTTCCTCATCCATAAATACCATTGCAGCTGTTTCAAAGGAAATTCCATGCTTAACTTTATTGATTTTTGCTTTTTCTTCATCCCACTCAAATAGCATATCCCCCTCCACAATAATGTATTTCTGATTTAATTATAATTTTTTATTTCTTAATTTTCAATATATAAAAAATCCCCCTCATACGAGGGGTGAAATATTAACCTATAACATTTGCCATACGAATAATAGGTCTGTAATTATAATTTGAAATCTTGATTCCTGTTCTTGCAGATGAAGCGTGTACTATCTTTCCGTCGCCTATATACATAGCAACATGGCTTACAGATCTGCCTGAACCGTAGAAAATAAGATCTCCGGGCTGTAGCTGGTCTGCACTTGCTACTGTAGTACCTCTTGTAGACTGCTCTGAAGATGTTCTCGGAAGACCTACACCTGCCGCATTTGCCAAGATATACTTTACAAAACCTGAGCAATCAGCTCCGATATAAGGATTTGTACCGCCATATATATATCTTCCGCCTACAAAACTCTTAGCAAAATTGGCAATCTCTTCTCTCTTGTTTGCAGACTTTGTCTCCATTATCTTCTGTGTAGCTGAAGCTGCCGCAGCCTCCACAGATTCAAGCTCCTCTATAGAAGCGTCGCCCGTCTTTATTGACATATATCCTTCAACATCGTTATAAGAAACCCTTGCATAACCGCTTCCCATATCTTCAAGTATCTGGAATACATCTCCCTTGCTTGCCTTACCGATTGTCTCGTTTGATGTCATGCTCTTGTAGATATCAAGTGAGCTTGCTTCAACTGTTGCTATATATGTACCGCTCTTAAGTGCAGGACCGCTCATAATGCTCTGTCCGTACTGATAAGTAATCTTTCTTACTGTTGTTGCAAAAGATGTAACAGGTGAAAGAGTGGTTATAGTCATTGCTGAAAGTATTCCGATTAAAAGTTTTCTTGTGTTATTCATTTTAGGCTCCTTATTCCTTTTATGGTAAACCGACTTAAGCCGGTATTAAAATCTCTAATAATTACAAACGTTTATGTTTGTTAAGTAATTGTTACAAAACATAGTATAAGCTTACAACATCCATATGTCAAGCTTTTTATATATAATTTGAATTATTTTTTCCATATATGTTTTTCATAGAAAAAAAGGGTATAAATACCATCAATCGACGATATTTACGCCCTTCATTGTTAAACTCATACAAATTTTATTTCAAAAAGACCAACCTGATGTCTATATATATCAATCAAACTTGTAAATAAATATATATTGTACTGAAATAAAATCACAATATTTTTGTCTTTTATCCACTGTAAAGGTATTACGGATACCTCTTTACAGCCTAAAATTTCGGCCTTGAAATCTCTAAATTGTTAAATCTTGTAACACTTTTGTAATAACTTAGTACCTGTTTTTATTATCTATAATTCCTTTTATAAGTCCTATCACTATAAGCACCGCTATTATCGGCAATAGTACAGGTGCCAAAAATGAAAATACCGCCACTATAGCGACCACTACAAGTATAAGCACCGCCAATACAATAATTAAAGGAAGTATCAAACTCTTGCCGGTCATATTATAGATTTTGAAAGCACCGTTTTCTTCGCGGCGCTCCTCATAATCTTTATCAAAGCCTTTATTGTTAAACTCATAATCCTGATTTTCTTTGTAGTTATCTGTACTTTCCTCAATCACTTCATCCTCAAGCCCTACAAAGACATCACTGTAACCTTCAGCCACTTTTATTGAATTGGCGATAAGCCTCGGATCGCCAAGTTCATTCATGACGTCATCCATGCTTCTTCCCTTTGCAATCTCTCCGTCAATATATGAGGAATAGTAGTCTAAATTATATTCTATAAGAGACTGTGAACCTGTAGAAAACAAGGCTCTTTTCAGCCCTTCAAGGAACTCTTCCTTTGTCATTTATCCTCCTAAATATATCTTTTAAGTTCTTCTCTTCTTTGCTTATAGTCAGGTATCTGTTTTTCCACTTCATCCCAAAAAGCTTTGGAATGGTTCATCTGTTTTAAATGTGCAAGTTCATGCACACATACATAATCTATCAATCTCTCAGGCAGAAAAAACAGTTTAAAATTGAAATTCAAATTCTTCTTTGAAGAACAGCTTCCCCATATAGTCTTTACATTCTTTATCCTGACCATATTAAAGTGAACATCCATCCGCTTTGCAAAATCATTAAGCTTCTTTTTAAATATCTTGCCTCCTAAAGAATGTAAAAAGAATTCTACCATACTTTCATACTTGTCAACAGGCAAAATAATATGAAAATTTTCATCATATTTCATGAATAAAAATTCCGCTTCTTAGCTTAGGCTCAAACCATGTGGACTTAGGAGGCATCAGCTTGTTTTCATCAGCCACGGCAAAAAGCTCCGTCATAGAAGTCGGATGCATCAAAAATGCAACTTTTCCTCTTCCGCACTTAAGCTCACTCTCTAAAAACTCCACGCCTCTTATACCGCCTGCAAACTTTATTCTGTTATCCGTTCTCGGATCCTTTATACCAAATATCGGTTCAAGCACAAAATCCTGCAATATGGATACATCCAGACTCTTTATAGTATCGTCTGCTATAATCTCTTTCTTAGCCTTAAGGATATAGAACTTATCTTCAAGCAGCATACCGAACTCATGTCTGTTTGCAATTTCTTTTTGCACAGGGCATTCTTTTATATCAAAATTTTTTGATATACTTTCAAGTATCTCTTCCTCACTCTTTAAGTTTAAATCCAAGACTATTCTGTTGTACGGAAGGATATGCAGCTGTCTCTCATCAAATATAACAGATAAAAAGTAGTTGTACTCGGCATCCTTATCATTATATTTTTGTCTTCTCTTTAATGCCACTTTCACGGCGGAAGCCGCTCTGTGATGTCCGTCCGCAATATAGAGTGCAGATATATTTTCAAAGCATTTTGCTATCTGTGTATTGTACTCTTTTTCAACTTTCCACACTCTATGCCTTACATTATCCTCACATACAAAGTCATAAAGTGGCATATTTTTAGTATTTTGTGAGATTATCTTTTGTAAAGCGTCGTTTGCTTTGTATGCAAGGAATATAGGTCCTGTCTGTGCGTCCAGTGTATCCACATGATTTATCCTGTCAATTTCTTTTTCTTCTCTGGTGTTCTCATGCTTTTTTATAATGTTGTTCAAATAGTCGTCTACGCTTGCAAGTCCGACTATACCTGTCTGACTTCTGCCGTTCATTGTAAGCTCATACAAATAATAGCTGTCACAGACGTCCTCTTCATATATGCCCTTGTCCTTAAACTCATTGTACAAATCTCTTGCGTGCTTATAAGCCTCTTTTGAGTACATATCAAAATCATCGTCAAACGCCGTCTCCGGTCTGTCAATATTTAAAAAGGCATACGGTTTATTTGCCACAGCCGCCTTTGCTTCTTTTCTGTCATATACATCATATGGCAATGACGCCACCTGCTCTGCCATATCCTCTACGGGTCTTACACATTTGAAAGATTTTACTATAGCCATCCGTCTCTCCCTAAGTTTTTATTAAATCTCTTCAGAGTATTCTATCAAATGTAGTAACAACAAGCAATATTATATAATGAAGGACTTAAGTAAAGTCATATATTCCTGTGTGCTGTTATAAAATTTTGACAGTAGAAAAAAACACTTGTAAATAGTATAATATCGTAAGTAGTGTCGGCAAAATAAAGAGGTGGAACTATGGAGTATACTGAGATAAAACTAAACGTTTCAAATGACAACATCAAAGAATATAAGCTGTTTGAAGGAATAAAGATATATTCAGATATCTTTATATCTGAAGACAAAAAATCGCTTATAAATAAAAGGGTTTATATTACTAAAAAGAAAAATTATGTCTACTATGAAAGAACGGATGTGAATTGGAATTATTGGAATGATAAAAATAAGTATGATTTCAGTTTTGATACGAACAGTATCAAACATAATATTATATTTGAAGTATCAAAAGACTTGACTTCATTTTCACATTATCTGGGAGAAAGAGTTGTTGAAAAGATTATGTTAAAAGAAGCAACCGGAGAGATTGTGGAAAAATTGGATATATAAATATATTCTCAGTTTCAGATTTTAATATTTCTTGTACACAAAGGGGATAAGTTCTTCTTATAAAGAGCTTATCCCCTTTAATGGCATATTGATTACTCTATGATTTCTTCTATTTCACCTATCAAAATAAAATGCGGCTCCCAGCCTCCATGACCGTCAGTATAGATATCAGGATAAAGTTCATAGTAGTCTTTTATTTCCTGTAATTACTTTATAACTCTTACCTTCAAAACTCCGTCAATGGCATTTAACTCATCAACAAGTTTTTCACTCGCCTTACTCTCTATGTCGATAAGTGTATATGCTCTTGAAGCTTTTGACTTGTTTGTAAGGTCTGAGATATTGTAACCGTTTTTTGCAAATGCGGATGTAATCTGACCGATCATATTCGGAATATTCTTATGAAGGATTGCAACTCTTCCTTCCGCCTGACATACTCCCATATCACAGCTTGGGAAATTCACGGAGTTCTTGATATTACCGTTTTCAAGGTAATCCACAAGCTCATTTGCGGCCATCACAGCACAGTTGTCCTCACTCTCCTGAGTTGAAGCACCCAGATGAGGTATTACTATCGCCTTTTCCATCTTTGCAGACTTTGTATTCGGGAAGTCGGTAACATATCTTGCAACTTTTCCGCTCTCAAGAGCCTTCTCCATCTCATCATCATCTACAAGCAAATCTCTTGCAAAGTTGAGGATAACAACTCCGTCCTTCATCTCGGCTATGGAATCCTTGCCGATCATACCCTTGTTATCATTTGTAAGCGGTACATGAAGTGTGATGTAGTCGCAATCTTTGAAAATCTCGTTGATATCCGTGATATGCTTTATCTTTCTTGAAAGTCTCCATGCTGAGTTTACGGAAATATACGGGTCATATCCCAGTACTTCAAGTCCGAGTGATGCCGCCGCATTGGCAACCTCGGCACCTATCGCTCCAAGACCTATTACACCGAGCTTCTTGCCCTTTATCTCGCCGCCTGCAAAGTTTTTCTTACCCTTTTCCACATCTTTTGAAATGGTATCGGAATCCTTGATGCTTCTTGTCCACTCAATGCCGCCTACGACATCTCTTGCAGCCAAAAGCATTCCGCATATTACAAGTTCCTTTACGCCGTTTGCATTGGCTCCCGGAGTATTAAATACCACTATTCCGGCATCTGCACATTTATCAAGCGGAATATTGTTTACACCGGCACCGGCTCTGGCAATTGCAAGGAGATTTTTTGAAAATTCCATATCTCCCATTGCTGCAGACCTTACCATGATTGCATCCGCCTCATTTATGTTGTCTGTAAGCTCATAGTTTTCATCAAATATATCTGTTCCCACACTTGCGATAGCGTTTAGGCAATGTATCTTCTTCATTATATCTCCTTATGCATTTTCCTGTTCAAACTTCTTCATAAACTCAACAAGCTTTTCTACGCCTTCCTTAGGCATAGCGTTGTAGATGCTGGCTCTCATACCGCCTACACTTCTGTGTCCCTTTAAGTTTACAAATCCGTTTGCCTCAGCCTCTTTTACAAACTTGGCGTCAAGCTCCTTATCTCCTGTAACAAAAGGTACGTTCATAAGTGAACGGTCTTCCTTTCTTACAGTGCCTTTAAAGAGTTTTGATGAATCAAGGAAATCATATAAAATCTTTGCCTTCTCTTCATTTCTCTTCTTCATTGCACTAAGTCCGCCAAGAGATTTTATCCACTTGAACACCTTGCCGCAGATGTAGATATTGTATGTAGGAGGTGTATTATAAAGTGACTTGTTGTCTGCATGGATTTTATATCTAAGCATTGAAGGTGTGCCCTCAAGTACATCATCAGTCACCAAATCATCTCTTATGATTGCGATTGCCAAACCTGCAGGTCCTACATTCTTTTGAACGCCGCCCCAGATAAGCGCATACTTGCTCACATCCATAGGCTCTGACAAAAAGCATGATGACACATCCGCTACCAAATCCTTGCCCTTTGTATTCGGCAATGTCTTAAACTTTGTACCGTAGATTGTATTGTTCTCACAGATATATACATAGTCCGCATCTTCTCTTATAGGTAAATCGGAGCAGTCCGGAATATATGAGAATGTCTTATCCTCACTTGATGCTACAGCCACTACGTCGCCATACATCTTTGCTTCCTGAAAAGCTTTCTTTGCCCACTGACCTGTGATGATGTAGTCGGCTTTTCTGTTCTTCATAAGGTTCATCGGAACCATTGCAAACTGTGTATGTCCGCCGCCCTGTAAAAACAGCACTTTATAATTATCAGGGATGTTTAACAGATCCCTTATATCTCTTTCAGCCTCTTCTATTATGTCTTCATATACCTTGGAGCGGTGACTCATCTCCATAACCGACATTCCGCTGCCTTTATAATCAAGCATTTCTGCAGCCGCCTCTTTTAAAACTTCCTCCGGAAGTACTGCGGGACCCGCACTGAAATTATAAACTCTTCCCATGATAATCTCCTTATAACTTATATTAAAACCTACGAAGGTAGATTCCTTGCATTATTTTACCGGATGTAACTTCAAATCTTTTTCATCAAATGCATCTGATATTGCCGCTCCCGGTGATACCATCGGGAATACCTTCTCATCAGAATCAATCTCACAGTCAATAACAAAAGTGGTATTTGACTTAAGCGCCTCGTCAAATGCGGCGTCAAACTCTTCTTTTGTAGTGACTTTCTTTGCTCTTGCCCCCATAGCCTCGGCCAATTTTACAAAATCAACCTTGTCTCTTAATATAGTCTGTGAATATCTCTTACCGTAGAAGAGATTCTGCCACTGTCTTACCATTCCAAGCACATGGTTGTTGATAACAACCTGTATAATCGGTATATCATATCTTGTAGCGGTAGCTATCTCATTCATATTCATCCTGAAGCATCCGTCACCCGCTATATTCACTACGGTTTTATCCGGTTCGGCAACCTTAGCTCCTATAGATGCTCCAAGTCCGTAGCCCATTGTTCCGAGTCCGCCTGATGTTATAAGTGTTCTCGGATGCTTAAACTTATAAAACTGTGCGGCCCACATCTGATGCTGACCTACCTCCGTACAGATGATAGTGTCGTCCTTTGTCTTTTTATCTATAGTCTCTATAATGTACTCGCCTGTAAGTCCCTGCTTGTTTGTTCTGATAGGATACATATCCTTTAATCTTTCGATATGTGCAATCCACTCATCATGGTGCAGAGGATCAAGTCTTGAATTAAGCTTTCTTAAGATAAGTCTTGCATCGCCCACCAAGCTGTAATGTGCCTTGATATTCTTGCTGATTTCAGCCGCGTCCACATCTATATGTAAAATCTTTGCATTTTTTGCAAACTTCTTTGCATTACCGATTACTCTGTCCGAGAATCTTGCACCTATTACAATAAGCAAATCACACTCGGTTATTCCAAGGTTACTTGTCTTAGTTCCGTGCATTCCGACCATACCGGTATATTTAGGATCCGAGCCGTCAAAAGCTCCCTTACCCATAAGTGTATCGGCTACAGGTGCATCTATCTTTGATACGAAGGTTCTAAGTTCTTCACTTGCTTCCGAAAGTATTGCTCCGCCACCTACAAGCACATACGGCTTTTTTGAAGCTCTTATCAGTGATACGGCATCCAAAATATCTTCTTCACTTACATCAGCCTTCGGGCTTATCTTCTCAGGCTCTTTGTACTCATATTCAAAGCTGTCTCCTGTGACATCCTTTGTAATATCTATAAGTACAGGGCCCGGTCTTCCTGTAACGGCAATCTTAAAAGCTCTTCTGATGGTATCGGCAAGCTTGTTACCGTCTTTTACTATAAAGCTGTACTTTGTTACAGGCATCACTATACCTGATATATCCACCTCTTGGAACGAGTCCTTTCCCAGAAGGCTGTTACCTACATTACAGGTAATGGCAACCATAGGTATGGAATCCATATATGCACTTGCAATACCTGTTACAAGATTGGTAGCTCCCGGGCCGCTGGTGGCAAGGCATACTCCCACCTTGCCGCTTGCTCTGGCATAGCCGTCCGCAGCGTGTGAAGCGCCCTGCTCATGACTTGTAAGTATATGTCTTATTTTGTCCTGATTTTTATATAACTCGTCATATAGGTTTAATATTGCACCGCCCGGATAACCGAAAACCGTATCCACGCCCTGTTCCAACAGACATTCAACTATTATCTTTGAACCACTTATTTTAGCCATACATCCTCCTATAATTCATCTACCGTTAAAACCGCACCTCTCGGAGCGCCTGAAACAAGCTTTCTGTATCTTGCAAGATAACCTGTAACCTCATTAAGTCTCGGCTTCCAGTTTTCTCTTCTCTTTGCAAACTCTTCTTCACTTACTCTGGCATTTATAGTGTTTGCATTGATATCTATATCAATGATATCGCCTTCTTCTATAAGTCCTATAGGACCGCCTACAGCAGCTTCAGGTGAAACATGACCTATTGATGCACCTCTTGAAGCTCCTGAGAATCTTCCGTCCGTGATAAGTGCTACGGTGGTATCAAGTCCCATTCCGGCTATGGCCGATGTAGGATTTAACATCTCTCTCATTCCCGGACCTCCCTTAGGTCCTTCATATCTGATAACCACTACATCTCCCGGCACTATCTTGCCGCCCTTTATAGCTGTAATAGCATCTTCCTCACAGTCAAATACCCTTGCAGGTCCTGAGTGCTTGAGCATTTCAGGAAGCACCGCACTTCTTTTTACCACACATGAATCCGGAGCGATATTACCTTTAAGTACCGCAATACCTCCGACCTTTGAGTAAGGGTTCTCAGCCGGTCTTATAACATCCGTATCCAGATTTATCGCATTCTTTATATTCTCGCCCACAGTCTTACCCGTAACCGTCATACAGTCAAGATTTAACAGTCCGAGCTTTGATATCTCTTTCATTACGGCATAGATACCGCCGGCCTCGTTAAGCTCCTCTATATATGTATGTCCTGCCGGTGCAAGATGGCAAAGGTTCGGTGTCCTTGCACTTATCTCATTTGCTATATCCACGTTTAACTCCACGCCTGCCTCATAAGCAATAGCCGGAAGGTGAAGCATTGAGTTTGTGGAACATCCAAGTGCCATATCCATTGTAAGCGCATTGATGAATGCTCCCTTTGTCATAATATCTCTCGGACGAATATCTCTTTTCAACATTTCCATTACGGCATATCCGGCTCTCTTTGCAAGGCGGATTCTCTCGGAATATACGGCAGGTATTGTACCGTTACCTCTAAGTCCCATACCTAAAACTTCTGTAAGACAGTTCATCGAGTTTGCAGTATACATACCTGAACATGAACCGCAGGTAGGACAGGTCTTATTCTCATATTCCATTACATCATCTTCACTCATCTTTCCTGCAGCGTAAGCGCCCACAGCTTCAAACATACTTGAAAGTGATGTGTTCTTTCCCTTAACTCTTCCTGAAAGCATCGGGCCTCCCGATACAAATACAGTAGGGATATTGAGTCTGGCTGCCGCCATCAGCATTCCCGGTACTGTTTTGTCACAGTTAGGAATCATTACAAGCGCATCAAACTGATGTGCCATTGCTACAGTCTCTGTAGAGTCCGCTATCAAATCTCTTGAACAAAGTGAATACTTCATTCCTATATGTCCCATTGCTATACCGTCACATACCGCAATCGCAGGGAATACTACAGGTGTTCCTCCGGCCTCTGCTACTCCCAGCTTTACCGCATCCGATATCTTATCCAAGTTTATATGTCCCGGTACTATCTCATTGAATGAGCTTACTATACCTATTATAGGTTTTCTCATCTCCTCAGGTGTCATGCCGACTGCATTTAAAAGCGATCTGCTCGGCGCCTGTTGCATACCTGATTTCATATTGTTTGAGCGTAAATTCTCCATTTTTTCCTCTTTCTATCAAAAATCTTTCAAATACTAAAATATGTCATCTATATCTATTTTGCCTTTTTCAATAGCTGTCGTTTCCTTAAGCCACTCTGATACTATATCTCCCATTTGCGAAGTCTTAAGTACCTTTATTCCCGGGGACTTTAAATCCCATGTTCTGTAATTGCTGTCTAATACATCATCAATAGTATCTTCTATCTTCTGTGCCTCTTCTAAAAGCCCGAGAGAATGTCTAAGCAACATCGCTGCGGAAAGTATGGTCGCAAGCGGATTTGCTTTATTCTTGCCTGCTATATCAGGTGCGGAGCCGTGGCTTGGCTCATACAGTCCGAAGCTGCCCTCTCCAAGACTTGCACTTGGAAGCATTCCTATAGATCCCGCTATCATACTGGCTTCATCGGATAATATATCACCAAACATATTTTCAGTAAGCATTACATCAAACTGTCTCGGTTCCTTTACCAGTTGCATTGCCGCATTGTCTACAAGCATATGCTCCAAAGTAACCTCAGGATATTCCTTAGCCACTTCTTCCACAACACTTCTCCAAAGTCTTGAGCTGTCAAGGACATTTGCCTTATCTACACTTGTAACTTTCTTTTTTTCTCTTGTCATAGCGATATCAAAGGCCACCTTTGCCACTCTTCTGATCTCATTTTCATTGTATACAAGAGTATCTACAGCCGTTTTTACACCGTCAATCTCCTTAGTGTATCTCTCACCGAAGTAAAGACCACCTGTAAGCTCTCTGACTATCACCATATCAAACCCTCTTTCTGCAATTTCTTCCTTTAAAGGGCATGCCGACACCAGCTTAGGATATAATGTAGCCGGTCTTAGATTTGCAAAAAGTCCGAGTTCTTTTCTAATCTTTAAAAGTCCCGCCTCAGGTCTTAAATTCGGCGCTACATCATACCACCTTGAGTTGCCGACATCTCCGCCTACCGCACCTAAAAGCACGGCGTCGCTTTTCTTTGCAATCTCTATTGCCTCATCCGTCAGCGGTACTCCGTATTTATCAATAGAGCATCCGCCCATATCTATTTCAGTAAATATAAATTCATGGTCATATGCATCTGCAACTGCCTCAAGCACTTTTTTTGCTTCTCTTATTATCTCCGGTCCGATACCGTCACCCGGTATCAAAGTTATATTAGCTTTCATATATATATCCATTCCGAATGCTGCTATAGTAATGAACTTATTTACTATCTTATTAAACATTCCAATGCTTTTTGTTTTATAATCCTTAATTAAAAAGATTTTCTTACCATAATACTTTAAAATAATCTTTTTTTCAACTTTACAGCCCACTATTCTCAAATTTGAACATATATTTTTTCTATATTATCCATAACATTTGGTTAAGTGAGGCATTAAAAAAGGACCAAAGACAAATCTTTGGCCCTCTTTTTTAGAAATCTTCTTCTTCATCTTCTTCAGCTATAGCACCGAATATAGCCCCCATCGTACCCGCCGATACCGCAATTGCCACCACTATAACGAGTCCTACAATACCTGCAAAAATTGGCATAATGTCCATATGTACCTCCCAAAGCCCAACAGCTTATTTAAAAAAAAACACCCGTAGGTGTCAGCATTAACATCTATAAAACTGGGCCAGCTGGATTTGAACCAGCGAATGCAGGAGTCAAAGTCCTGTGCCTTACCGCTTGGCGATGACCCAATAATCAAAAAAAAGGTGGGTAGAGGGATTCGAACCCTCGGCCTCCAGAGCCACAATCTGGCGCGCTAACCAACTGCGCTATATCCACCATATGCCATATACTATGACAAAAGCAGGTGATGGGAATCGAACCCACGTATTCAGCTTGGAAGGCTGATGTTCTACCATTGAACCACACCTGCAAAATCAAGTGAGCCTGAAGGGATTCGAACCCCCGACCCTCGGCTTAGAAGGCCGATGCTCTATCCAGCTGAGCTACAGACTCATATATTTTGTTTTTAGAAAACAAATCGGGGTGACAGGATTCGAACCTGCGACCCCCTGGTCCCAAACCAGGTACTCTAGCCAAACTGAGCCACACCCCGTCGATTCATTTACTCAATCGCGTCTCTCAGACACATACAGCATTATACCGAAGCATTATTGCAATGTCAAGAACTTTTTTAAAAAAATTAAAAAAGTTTTGTCTCTAAAAAATAATCCCGGGAAGGCCTTATTTAAAAGGCTTTCCCGGGTTATTATTTATTTAAAATATTCATGACCTCCATAAGAAAACAAATAAGTTAACGATGAATCAAACCATCCTACCGCATGGTTCGTAGAATAAGCTCTGTCCATAAAGTAAAGTGCACCCCTCGAGTAATCCTCTCCCAACAAAGCATTGTTTACGCCTTTGATGGTGGCTTCACTCACTTTAACCTTGAAAAATCGCTTATCTCTGATAGGCGAAAACTGACCCTTACTGAAAATAACATCTGTAATCGTGTTTTCAAAATGACTTGACCGAACCCTGTTGATAACCACATTGGCTACAATGGTTCTGCCGTAAACATCATTATCACCTACCTCAGCTTCTACAATTCTTAGCAGATTATTGTAATCCTCAACTGTAAGAGAAGGTAAATCTAACGCCTTTCTTCTTTCCTCCAGAAGCCTTTCCATTTTTTCATTTCCGGTCTCCTTTTGAACGATTCTGGGCAAATCTATATTCTCTTCCTCAGCAGTTGTATCTTCTAATCCGGCATTATCCAAAACGTCTCCGACCGCAGCTTTGTCCTCGTCATCATCCTGACTTTCATCGGATGAATTGATTACATCAGCACTGACCGCATTCTTTCCGCTTCCCGCAAATCCGTTACTTGAAAGTGCAACGACACTTATTATAGCACCTCCTATAGTGAGCAACGCCATGTATCGATACATCCTCTTTGTGATTTTCATAGGTATTGACATAATCCTGCCACAAATGGATTTAAGAAACGATGTAATTCTTGGCATAAAATCTCTCCTTTAATACAATCGCTAATTTTCTGAATTATAGTGATTGCAAAAGGAAATGTCAATAATGTCATAAATATGTCATATTTCCGTAAGTATTGCTTAATATATTTTATTTTCCTAAAATAATACCAAAACTGTATACTATATCATAGATTTATTGGTTGAAATCTGCATTCAGCCACTTTATAGCGTACTCGGCATAGAGTGCCGCACCTATATCAAGTGCATTCTCGTCAATATCAAAGCCTTCATTGTGAATTTGAATCAAGGTATTCGGCTTATCCTCATTGGATGTACCAAGATATGCATATGCTCCCGGTACTTCAAGTATAAACTCGGCAAAATTGTCACCGCCAAGTGATATAGGCCTTGTCTTTATAGCCTCATCACCTAAGATATCTCTTACAACCTCTCTTACTTCTTCACTTGCCCTCTCGTCATTTATCAATGCTGATGTATAATCTGTCCAAATAACCTTAGCACTTCCGCCATAAATTTCCGCAATATTTTGTGCCGTCTTCGTTATCTTATCTCTTACATCCTGCCTTGTTTTGGCCGATGTGGTCCTTGTTGTACCCTCTATCACACCGCTGCCTGAAACTATATTGTAAGAAGTTCCGGAGTTCAATATTCCTATTCCTATTACTACAGGATCTATAGGAGATGTTGTCCTTGTAACGAGTGCCTGAAGTGCCACCACCGTCTGTGCCGCAATATAGAGTGCGTCTATACCAAGCTGCGGTGTGGACACATGAGTAGCCTTGCCCTCTATCTCTATTCTGAAATGGTCTACCGCAGCATTGTTTATAGCTGTTGTAACACCTACCTGACCGCATCTTAGATCCGGAGCCACATGGAGTCCGAATATTCTTTCAACTCCTTTTACTTCACCGTTTTTTATCATCTCCTGTGCGCCTGCACCTATCTCTTCACCCGGCTGGAATATAAGCTTTACCGTGCCTGCAAACTTGTCTTTATTGTTTGCAAGTACTATTGCCGCTCCCAGTAATGACGCGTTATGTAAATCATGTCCGCAGGCGTGCATAACGCCTTTATTCTCTGAACAATAAGTTCTGTCATCTCTTTCAAGTATAGGAAGCGCATCTATATCCGCTCTGAGTGCAACCACTCTGTCCTTGGCTTCTCTGGTACTGTTTTGATGACCCACATTACTTTCAGATTCGTCGGCTCCCGTATTTTTTGCAGGCTGCGTGGCCGCCTCTCCTCTTATAAAGCCTACCACTCCGGTTCCTGCGCTTCTGTAGTGCTCTATACCCAGCTTATCAAGCTCTTCTTCTATCCTTGTAGCTGTACGATACTCTTTCATACTCAGCTCAGGATGAAGATGAAAATCTCTTCTGAGTTCCACCAATTTTTCATGTATTTTCTTTACTTCATTTAATATATCCATAATGCCCTCTTTATTTTATCCTTTATTCCTACTCATTTAATAGGTTTTGTTTTATAGTATCACTTTTAAAATTTCCGGTCAAGATATAGACTGAAATTTTAAAGGCCGTACTCACAACCTGTGAATACAGCCTCTATACATCTTTATTTAATTTTTGTAAGCTTTCCGCTCAGTACAAATCTTGCATCGTCAAATTCGTAGCTGCAAGTTGACAGTGTGAAAATCTTATCGCCATACTTAGGCTCTACATCCGATTTGAAAGCGGATAAATTTTTCTGATTTTTTACCCAGTTATCAAACTCCTCACTGTCACTAAAGTCAAGCTGCCACGCGTCTTCCTCCACATTTGCCACATGACCTGCAAAAAAGTCAATCCGATAAACCGCATCTTCAGTTATCAGATAACCTTCCTTGTGGCTGTCAAAGAAATCCTGCTTCTTATATCCTTTAAGCGCCGCAAACATACTTCCGTTCTTCATATGATGACCGTATATTATATTATGGACATCACTCAGATCGATGGGATTTCTTGTATCCAAAAATATCGCACCTGCCGGATTCTCGGTTCTGTCCACCATATGGTCAAGGTAGTATTCATTGTCTGTAGTATGTACTATCGGATAGTTTATCTTGGTATCAGGCAAATATATCCAACCCATGACATCACTGTTTACTTCTTTCAAGCCCTTAAAGTCCACATCAGGATACGGCTTTTCTTCAGCCGCAGTCTCTTCTTGTAATGCACTTGTCGTGGCGGTTGTCTGCTCTATAGTATACTTATCAATTTCTTTGTAGGTATCCACACCTTTTTTATATTCACTCTGTATTTTTATTATATTGAATGCGGCATACAATGCTATTGCCAAAAATACAAAGCAAAGTACTGTTCGTATCTTATCTCTCAAGTTTTTCTCCTGTCTATAATACTTACAATCCCGGCTTCAGTCCGCTTACAATACTGCCAAACAAACTTTAATCTGAAACCTTTAGTATCACAAATTTTTATAAAGTATATCACAGATGCAAAAACTATCAAGTATATTTACATTTCCAACCTGTAACTCATACCGCAGATATTGACGATATCTCCATTATTCATTTCTATATTCTCTTCATTTTCAAGCTTCTTACCGTTTATATATGTTCCGTTTCTTGAGTTTAGGTCTACGGCATAGAGTAAACCTTTCTTTTCAAAGAATTTCAGATGTATCCTGCTCACCCCCTCCACATCCAGTACATAGTCACATATTCTGTCCTGCTTACCTATAATAAAAGGCAGATAAGAAATCTCTATATCTTCCTTGCCGTTAATACTTTTTAATACTCTGCCTGAACTGTTTAACTTTATATCTGTTAAAAGTACCGTATTTGAAATCTCCTCGTTACCCACTTCAAATACGCTCTTTTCTTCATTCAAACAGGCGGCGCGTACACCGGGTTCATACCCGTCAAATACTTTTTCCAAAAACTCCTCTTCCTCGGTTTGTTCTTTTATCTTATTTCCTTTAAAAATACCTCCGAAAATATTGAACTGCTTTTTCTTTTTGTCGCGACATTCTATAGGATTTTCCATCTCGGTTTCACAGTCAACCACAGGTTCATATCTCTTTACCTCTTTTTGTACACTTCTATCCAACAATTCTTCCAAATCATTTATAACAAAATCCTTTTTCTGACATTCCTTTAACATTCCGTATACAGTTATCAGGCAATCTTTGTCCTCTTTATTGATATTATCCAATATACTTTCCAAAAGCAATTTCATTTCTTCCTTATTGTTCTCGCTTCTTGGAATATATAAAAATGAATATCTTTTCAGATTCAAATCTGTAAATATATATTCAGGATCAAGTACCACCGAAGAGGCTTCCAATAAAAACTCTTCCAATGCCTTTGTGGCGGATATTATATCAATGATAAAATCCTTTATCTCATCCGTATTCATAGTCCTTACTTCAAGCACTCTTGAAAGAGGTTGAAGTGAACTTATGTCATAGCTAAGTTGTAGTCTTGCGTCTACTCTCTTTAATGTCGGCTTTAAAAAACCTTTAATCTCATTATGCTCTATCATACCGAGCTCAAATGCGTATTTACTTTTCAGCTCAATCAAAAACTTTTCTTCCGGTTCAAATATAAGCCGGTTACTCTTTAGGTTCCTTAGATAATTGACCTTTAAGTCTTTCATATATCCCCTCCAATGCGGTAGTGGCCCTTATATATCCTTCAGGATTATATATGCTCACCCTCATACTTTTCTCACCCGACTCTGCGTCAATAAAAAATTTCTTTTCCTCTATCCTTACAGCTTCCTTTTCTTTTAAGTTTATCAAACTCTTAAGTCTCTCTTTGTCATAACCCATATCTTTCTCATCATGTGAGAGTCTTTCCAAAAGCAGGTGCAATTCCACATTGTCTACAACCTGATTATGCTTGTCTATGCCGTATCCGATTATAAAGGCTATACCCAAAAATACGAAAAATATAATATAGGTCATCTCTATTGTAAAACTTCCTCTAAGACTTTCTTTCATACACAAAACCACAGGATACAATTTGCCGCGGTTATAAACGGAAGCATTGCCACCCTTATACCCTTTATCCTTCTTCTTTTCATCATACAGTACATACAAAGAATAAGCGCATATATAGAAACTATGAACACTGAGATAAAAAACAATAATAAATTTTTCTTTAACCCCAATATGGCTCCGCTTCCTATAAAGACAAATGCATCTCCCTCGCCTAAAATATTTACTTTACCAAGCGGCAACAGTATCGCTCCGCTTAAAATACCTAAAATCACAGATTTGTAATCTATACTTATGCCGAAAGCGGCTTTATAAATCATAAGTATTACTATGGCCAGATAGAATATAACTATACCGACCGTATATATTTCTTTTTTCCTGATATCCTGAAAGCAAAATATTATAAGTGCCGTTATCAAAATTATTCTTTCCGCAAACAAAATATTCAATGACCACCTCCACAGTATGAACAGGCTCCCAGATGCTCCACATCCGACAACTTTACTCTCTGAACATATGCCGTTATCGCACTGCAATGCGGATCCGAGTGATACCTTGTACCTGAAGGCATAATATAGACCGTTCCGCATGCTCTGTTGCCGCATCTCTCACACGGATGGTACTTACCTCCGTTTTCATTTCTCAGACTGTCTATATCTGAAAGCGGTACGGGTCTTAAGTCATTGTAGAGATAGTGGCACCTCGGATTTAGGTGATACCTTGTGGGATTTTTACCTATATACACATACTTTTCATCAGCGGTATTTTCACTTCCGCCCTTGCCGCCGTCAGCTCCTATCCACGCTCTTCTTGTAGCTACCACACTCCTGGATATACCGTTTTTTCCGAATATCCCTATAGGCAGTGAATATTTATAATCAATGCGTATACATACAGTCTCACCGTCAGCCATACAGGATGAAAACAGTCCGTTTATATTTCTCATATTCTTATCCGCAATCTCAGTATTTATCTTTGATACCGCAAATGCGCCTATAGCACCTCCCGATATCACTCCCTTTATACCCTCCATTGCACTGCTGTCATAGTTTTCGCCGTTTTCCTCTCTTTTACCTGTACTCAGTCTGTTATAGGTATAGGCATACTGACAGGTATCCTTACATACGGCTTCTGCAATCCCCATGACTTTTCTGTCGGTGTTCATCATATCAAAAGGCATTAAAAGTATTGCCATGGCTATTATAAAAAGACTGAAACACAGGGCGGCTTCAACACTGAGAGAGGCTTTGTGCGTCCTCTTATACCTGCATGCTTGGAGAGCTTTCATTCTTTTGATTTTTAATTTTTTAATTTCTTTGGTATAAATTTCTTTGTTTTCAAAATCACTATAAGAGGACATACAAAACCTCCCTTCAATATATTTTTTCCACCCTTACTTCCATACTGTAGCCCGAGCTTAGACCGCTAAATTCCTTTGAAAATAATGATATTTCACTGAAAAGCCTTTTCGCGCCGCAGGATATATTTGCATCTACGCCGTATACCATATCCTTTATAAGAAAATCTTTTTGATTGACTCCTATATCAAGCTGCATTATATCCATCATCCTGAAATTTCTCTTTACAGGATCTTCGATATATAGAAGCATCTTAAGATAACCCTCATAGCTTATACCTCTCTTAAAGTCGGCACTGTTTCCGAGGTCTTTACTGCTCAATATATCAAATATGGAATCAAGGTCGGTGTGCCAGTCTTCACCGCTCTTTATTATGGGTACCTTACCTCCGGACAACAGACCCTTTATATCTATTGCGGACTCCACCAGTGCCCACACGGCTATTATAAGGAACTTTACAATAAAGGTTATCTGCGGCAGACAGAGTGCACCGCTTATAGCCGCCGCCAGCTGTGTGGCAAGTTGCACCTTATCCTGATCTCTTATTATATGCATATAATTGAGTCCTTCTCTGATTGCAAGCAACTTAAGCACCGCACTTTCAAGATTTGCCCTGTCACTACCGGCACCGTTTAATATATACTCAAGCTCATAAGAAAGCGGCGTATTTATATCATCTGTAAAATCTGCAAAGTACTTACCCATATACTCATCTATCAAAAGTCTCTCAGCAAGATTTCTGCCTGTGTATCCGCCTGTAATCGCATTTGACGGCAGACTGAGTGTATTTATACTCTTAGTGGAAACCGTCCTGTTTGAAGGAATAACCAGTGAAAATACGCCTTCTGAAATCATCTCCTTTAGCTGCTTTAACTTATCTTCCTTATCCTCATCAGCTATACCATGCTTGCAGCTTAATTTCATTTCACCGAGTGAATATACATCATCACTTACTCTGCTCCAGCCGTCACTGATTTCGCTGCTGTAATCGCCCTCATCATCTTCACTTGCCTCATCAAGTGTACTTTGCAGACTGTCTATATCAGATTCAAGATTATCAAGTTCCGCTATCATACTTTCACTTTGTAAGGACAGCGCCTCTACCTCAAGTCTTCTTTCACTGTCTTTGTCCACATAGTCTTTAAACTTTTCTATTTCACCCTCTATATATGCCTTATTGCTCTCCGAGAGTTTATCAAGGTTTGATGCGTTTTTAGCTTCTATCTCTCTTAACTTTGCCGACATCTTATCGGCTTTCTTCTCATATTTTTTTACAAGCTCAGGAACCTTCTTTAACTTCTTTTTCAGATTGTCGCTTAATCTTTTTAACTCACCAAGATTCTTATTATCAAGTGACTCCTTCATCTTAAGCTTTATCTTTTCCTGTGCATCAATATTTTCAGAAAGCCGCTTCAATGCCTTTTCCACATCTATAGCTTCTCTTGAACTGAGTCCGTAGTCCGAGGTAATCTTTTCCATGCTCTTTGCGTCCTCAATATCCTTCCACAATTTATCCGGAGACCCGTCAAATACGGATTCAAAAGTGCCAAGCTTCATATAGTCAATGATTTCCTGCTCAAGATACATTCCGCCTTTGTCATTTAAAGAGATTTTCTTATTCAGGCTTACCACAGGGTTTTGAATCCTGTACATTCCGCAATTTCTCACATAGGGCTTCATATACTCACACATCAAATCACCGATATTCTCATCGTTCTCACTTTCAAAGGCGAATATCCTGTAATTATCCCACATCGCCCTGTGGTATCTGCTAAACAGCGAATCTATTGCCGAATCTCCTGCTGTTTGTAAATAAAGTCTGGCACTTGAAGTTCTGGCGGATTCCAAAAGTGCACATATAAGTGCGGCAATACAGACAAATATCAAGGCTATAAAGACGGTAACGGAACCTCTTTTTTTCAAGTATATACCTCTTTTGACTTCTTATTGATTTCCTTGAAAATATTGTTTAGAAGCTTACCTATATTGCCTTTGAATATAAGTACCAAGCCGATAAGTACCACAAGCACAAGTACTATCTCTATAACTCCTACTCCGTCCTCGTTTTCAAAAAACTCCTTCCAAAATTCCGACATACTCCCTCCTTTTTTTACTTTTCCACATTCCGAGCATTTTCTCAATAGAATATCAACAATGCCGGAACAATTATCATCATCATCACTATAAGTAACATCATAAAAAGCGGTAAGAGTAACTTGGTATTCAGCTCTTCGCCCTCTCTTTTGGCAAGGTTTAACCTTTCCTCCCAGGCACTCTGTGACTCCATACCAAGTAAAGTGCTTAATGTAGATATTCCACTTTTTCTGTTTTGCTCAAGCAGTGATGCAAGCTTCATGTACTGCCTCAAAAGACAGCTTCTGCCAAACTCCTTGTACACAACATTTTCCGGTGTACCTGTTTTCAGCCTTGCAAGTGACTTTGCCATCTCTTCATATGCATACCTTTTTTCCTTGTTCTCACTCTCATAATCCTTCACTATCCCTTCCCATGACTGTCTGACTGAAAGACCTGCACCTATAAATACAATAAGTTTTGATACTATATCCGGATAGTCTTTTAACAATTCTCTCTTTTTCTTTTCAAGCTTTTGCCTGTCATTATTCTTTTCTCTAAGATACAAAAGTATTGCTACAATTATCCCCATTATCCAAATAAGGTGAAAATTCATACCGTCTTCAAGGTGATATACCAATTTCTTTCCTTCAAAGCTTTCGGGAAGGTAAAATCCCGACTCACCTGCACTTTTTTTATCTGCGACCGATATGTAGTCCTTAAATCTTTTTATAAGACTTTCATCCGCCGACATAGGCTTAGGCATTACCCTTGCCGGTATAACATAGCTTTCTTCGTAACTTTCATAGCTGAGAGTAACGCCGATATCTATATCCACGCTCTCACTAAGGTTCTCATTGTCCACCTTTCCCTGTATATCAATGATATCACCGTCTCCAAAATCCCACTTTACACCAAGTCCCAAATCACTTAACTCGCTTACAGGATTCAAGTCTGTAGTAATATCTTGCAGTGAAGTATTCTCTCCCGGAAGTATATTGAGTATTTCATCCATACCCTTTTTCATGGCTTCCTTTACTTCCTCATTTGAATAAACACGCTTTGATACAGGTATTTCTATCTTTTGTGAACCTTCAAGTAAACCTTCCACCTCTATTTTTACTTCGGTATCATCCTCGTCCACATATGGTCTTTCTATATAATTGGATGCCTTAGAGTTATTCAAAAATGTTGAACATAAAATAAACAAAATAAAACCCGCTGCGACTATGAGCCAATACTTCAATTTATCAGAAAAGATTTGTTTTAGATATTTTTTCATCCGCTACACCTCTATATTTAAAAGTCTTTTTGATATATAGATTGCAAGCAGATATACTGCCAATCCGAAACTCATACATACTCTTCCGATTATTGTCGTGTACATGATATTAAAAAATCCCGGTGAGCTGAGATCAATATATAATACGATAAGTAGCGGAAATATATTCATCACCTTCTGTTCAAATCTTTTTGCGGCGGTCATAGTTATTATCTCTTCTTTTATCCTTACCTTATCGCCTATCACACCTACAGTATGAGCAATGATACTTTCAAGTTCTCCTCCGCTTCTTTTTGCGATTCTAAGTACCTTTGCAAAACTTCTTATATCCTCACAACGGCTTCTGTAAGCCAAATCATCAAAGGCTCTCTCCACGCTTATATTCATATATATAAGCTGACATATATATTCAAACTCCTTTATAATAAGGTTGTCCTTCTCATATAAAAGCCTAAGCTCCACCAATGATTCTTTTACTGAATTTTCAAGTGAATATCCTGCATTTAACAGTGACGAGAGTATCATTATCGCCTCTTTAAACTCGGTCAAAAGTCTTCTTTTCCTTGCTGCAATCAACTCTTTTTTCTTTATTTTGGGATATAAAAAGCAAAAAGGCAGCAGCACCAAAAACATTATTATACTTTTATAAAATATATAAGAAATTAAACTCAACATTAAAGCCGCGTAGAAGCTGTACTTCATCCATTCCGCAAATGTGAAACTGTAGCTGTCATAGTCTGTAGCCTGTTGCGAGCAGTTTTTGTTTGTCTTTAAGTTCTCCGACTTTTTTATGGATTTTTTCTTCCATATCATACTCATACAGCTTGTTAAGTCCAATCTCACCATTTTCATACGGTAAAACCTCCAAAATCTCAAGCATCTTTCTTTCACCTTCTCTGAGTCTGCCCAGATGAATCATGATATCTATGGCACTTGCTATCTGTGATCTTATGGCGGCAAGCGGAAGTTCGGCGCCGCTTAATACCATGGTCTCAAGTCTTGAAAGCATATCTTTGGCACTGTTTCCATGTCCTGTACTCAGTGAACCGTCATGCCCCGTGTTCATAGCCTGAAGCATATCAAGGGCTTCTTTTCCTCTTACCTCACCTACTATTATCCTGTCGGGATTCATTCTGAGCGAAGCTCTTATAAGGTCTCCGATACCGATGCTTTTATCACCGTTTAATGTGGCGTTCTTAGTCTCAAGCCTCACAATATTTTTTATATGCATCAGCTGCAGTTCCGCAGAATCCTCTATAGTGATCACCCTTTCGCTCTTAGGTATATAGCTTGAGAGTGCATTCAAAAATGTAGTCTTACCCGAATTGGTTCCGCCTGAAATAAAGATATTGTAGCCGGCACATACCAAGACTTCCAAAAACTTTGCACATTCCTCCGATAAAGTCCCGTATGAAATCATCCTCTCCATACTTATAACTTCGGGAAATTTTCTGATGGTGATTATAGGGCCGTCAAGTGATATCGGCGGCAATACTATATGCACTCTTGAACCGTCCTCCAATCTGGCATCCGCAATAGGTGATGAAACATTGACCACTCTGTTTACCTTACTTACAATCTGCTGTATCATATCTTCAAGTACTTCATTGTTTGCAAAGCACTTGTCCCATTTTTCCACTTTTCCACATTTTTCTACAAAGATATCATCTTTTCCGTTTACCATTATCTCAGTGATATCCTTTGCATCCAACAGCTCCTGTAAAATATCCAGTCTTCGAAACGAGTCAAACAGTGCGTTTCTGATATTCATTTTTTCTTCAAGCGGGATATAAAAAGAATGTTCCTTATGTATTATCTCTTTATCTATTATCTCATACAGTTCGTTATCATCTATATTCCTAAGATCTGAAAGCTTATCTCTTATTTCTTTTTTTAATTGCTCGTAGATACTCTCATTTGACTCCACATCTTCGGATTTTACCACCTGTATTCTAAGTTCTTCCTCCTCTATTACTTTCCTGTTTAACAAAAGCACCTCCACAATATAAAGCCTGCCAAAAAATAAGGCGCCATAGGCATCATATGCTTATCTCTTAATCCGTATTCACCGTATTTTTCAAGCCGTCCGCAGGCAAGTACTCTTATACAGTAGTTAACGAGCATATTAAACCTTTTAACAAGTTGTGCACTGAAAATAAGATAGACAAGTGCACCTGCTCCTGCAAATATAAGTGCAATCACGCTCATATTGATGCCCTCATATACTCCCAAAAAACCTATAATCAAAGAGAATAACTTCACGTCTCCGGCACCGAAAAATCTGAGTCTGTACAGAGCGGAAAAAATAATAAGTGAAATACAAAATCTTATCAAGAAATCTGAATGTAAAACAAAAATACCTGATACAAAATATATTAAAACCAAAATATTCGGTATACGTCTCCAAAATATATCTGTAATTGTTGCGGCTAAGAGCAGGCTTCCCACCATGTAATAAACCATATCACGCTCCGTCAACCAAACTTGAAATTTGTGAGAAAAACTCATGTCTTTTCAATCTGTTAAAATTGAATATATCATCTGAAATACTCTCCCCCGGCGACTTTATCTCACAAAGCTTATGGATGACTTCTGCATACCCGTTTCTGCCCAAAAGAGCTTTAAAATCAGCCACCTTTTTTCTCTCCACTCCGTCTTTCTCTCCGATGACGGGGCAAAAAATCTGCTCACACATATCAAGCATCTGCATTGACCTGCGTCCTATACTTCCGAAATCCAGTACAATCGTCTCAAAAAGATTTGCCGAAAGTATATCATTCATAAATTTTGTCAACTCATTGTCGGAAAGATAAAAAAGATCCTCATTGTATCTGGCAGGTAAAATGATATTAAGATCCTCCACACGACTTATACATTCTCCAAGTTTTGCAAAGTCCAGATCTCCCGTCTTGTATTCATAGAATATATCAGACAAGTCTTTGCTGTTTTCCTTTCTGAGTACCGAAAACACGGAGTCGTACTCATCAAATGAAATAAGTAGGGAGCTTGTATTTGCAGAACAAAAATAAGAATGAATTGCCACAGAAAGGCTTGATCTTCCGCACCGATTTATCGGTGAGTAAACGCCGTAGACTTTTGTATTGTTGTGAACTGTAGTAAGCCCGAATGAATCATTCCTTGAAAAAAAGCCCAGTAACTCATCAACTATAGTATGTACACCACAGAATTTAAAAATTGAACAGAACAGCTTTGTCAAATTACTGTATTTTGATTCCACCATCGCGTCATCCGACAAAAGGATAACCGGAAGTCCGGTGTCTATGCACTCGTCTACATTGTCAATATCCGTGATAAATGCCACTACATCCATCAAAGAAGTCTCGCTTTTATACATGTGGAATGATGAGTAGGCGACCGCCTTGAACGGAATCCTGTCCTCCTTGGACAAAAAATCAGATAACTTTAAGGCAAAGCGTATATCCGTATCAATCACCGCTATAATATGCCTCATAAAACTCCTATAGAATTATTTAAAGAAAGGTCCCCAAAAACACAAACTTATGTGTGTTCTAATCTCTAGGATTTCATCATAATAAAAAAGAGCATAAAAGTCAATGCTCTTTCTTATATTTATTATATGCTTTTTGTACAAACTTACTTGTAAGTTTTGTAGAAAAAAATTATTTTGTTCTCGGAATCTGCTCCACATCGTAGTTTCTGCTGTTTAATTTAGCTTTAATCTCATTAGGCAGTGTGGATTTTCCTATACTTGACATCGCAAGTTCCACTACGGCCTTTGCATATTCCTTTTTGTCACTTTCAATAGTTCCCAGTAACTTACCTTCCGCAATGGCGTCCAAAGCTTCCTTGGTGCCGTCTATTCCTACAGCCTTTATTCCGGTTATATTGCCCGCTCTGTCTATAGCATCTATGGCGCCGAGAGCCATATCGTCATTGTTTGAAATAACAAGGTCGATATTTTTGTACTCCTTCAGCCACTCCTCCATAAGTGCGGAACCTTGGGCTCTCTCCCAGTTTCCTATAGCTCCGTTTAACTTATTTATCGGAATACTGTTCTCCTGTAAGGTCTTTATTACCCACTCGGTTCTGACCAGTGAATCCTGGTGACTCGGCTCTCCTTCAAGAAGCACATAGTTTATCACACCGTCTCCGTCAATATCTATGCTGTGCGGATTTTTATTGTAGGCATCTATTATTATCTTCGCCTGCTCAATACCTGCCGACTTCGGGCCTGCTCCCACATAGTAGATATTATCGGCTCTGTTCAAATCGTCGTCTACAGGCTTTCTGTTAAAGAATACTATCGGAATGCCTGCACCTACAGCTGTCTCAATCATATTTGAAGCCGCAAACCTGTCCACCACATTTATTAATAGCACATCATAATTGAGTGAAACAAATCTCTCCACCTGATGATTCTGTGTATTTTGATTGTCCTTGGCATCCACCACTTCAAGATTTATCTTAACTTCATGTTCCTTTTCATATTCCTTTACATACTCTTCAATCTCCTGTCTGACATTTGAAATAAATGTATCGTCAAACCTGTAAAGACAAAGCCCCAACTTTATAACATTTTTCTTGGGCGTCTTGGTGCAACCGGTCATAAAAGCAGCGCTTATCACAACGCTTACAACCAAAACCAATGCAATAATAATATTATATTTCCTCTTCATTTTACTCCCATATTCTTACTCTACAGGAAAAAGCTGTTTTACTATATCTTCATCCTTCAAACTTTCCTTATCAAGCAATATATTTTTCATATCGACATTTGACGTATAGCCTGTCTTTTTAAGGTCCGCCATCAGCATCTCTACAGCCAAATATCCTTCATCATATTCATTCAATGTGGAAAGCGCATCAATATTTCCGTCATCCAGCTTATTTACAAACAATGTGGTTGCTCCGATACAATAAAACCCTTTTATATGCTCATTGTATACACTGCTTCCGCCAATTATTTTACATAGATTGTCACTGCTGTGTTTATCAAGTGAGAATATATATGCACTCTTTTTACTATGTACCAAATCTTCAATAGCAGTACGAAACTCTCTCTCATCTCCCTCTATAAATACGGTATGCGCATCCTTTGATTTTAAAAACTCTATTTCAGGTTCCACCCCCGCAGGCTTGGTACTGTTATAAAACACATATATCGGGGAAGTACCGTCATAGCTTTTTTCAAATTTATTGTAAAGTCCTGTAATCATATCCACATAGTCAATATTTATTGTTCTTTTGGATGTGACTATATTGCCGCTTGAGCCGCCAATTTTCTTTGTATCAAATACATCCGCATCCTTTGACTTTATTACCACCATAGGTACCTTAGTCATGGCAAGTCTCAAATCATCTTTTGCAAGCACTATTATCCCGTTTGTACCGTTATCTTCTTCAGACTCTATCAGCTCTTTTTGACTTGCACTGCCGAGTGTAAGAAGGTTTATATCAATGTTATATCTCTTTGCGGCATCATCCACACCCTTTTTCAGATTGGAGTACTCGCCCTCATTCTCACTGTCAAGAATAAGTGAAACCTGATACACCTTAGGCGAACTCTCCTTAAGTATAAGGTCGGTCTGTGACAGTATAAAGAGTAAAACTATTGAGAGAAACCATGCTGTCCAAATATATATCTTATTTATCTTCATTTTTCTCTCCGTAAACTATAGCAGGCAGGTGAATAGTAATCTTGGTTCCTTCATCAGGCTCGGACTCTACAAAGAGTCCGTATTCGGCACCGAAGTACAACTTTATTCTCTCATTCACATTCTTGACTCCTATACCTGAACCTCTCTTACTTGGTACAATATCCTTACTTAAAAGTGTAGCCACCACATCCTCACTCATGCCAAGACCGTTATCGGTTATTGTAAAATAAAGCTCATCGTTTTCTTTGAACACTCTTACATCTATTTCACCGTCACCGTCCATAAACTCCATACCGTGGTATATTGCATTCTCTACAAGAGGCTGTAACATAAGCTTAAGTGACGAATACTCCGACACATCCTCGTCCACTTTGATACTGTATTCAAATCTGTTTTTAAAACGCATACTCTGTATCATAAGATAGTTTCTGACATGCTCCACTTCATCTCTTACAGTGATGATATTTTTGCCCTTACTAAGTGATATTCTGAAGAACTTTGCAAGTGCGGTCACAATGCTTACCGCCTTATCGGGCTTTTCATTCTCAATCATCCACACTATTATATCCAAAGTGTTATAAAGGAAATGCGGGTTTATCTGAGACTGTAAAGTATCAAACTCGCTTTTTCTTTTGGCATTGTGTTCCGCCACCAAATCGGACATCAATACCTTTATTCTGCTTAACATATTCCTTATGGAATTGCCCAGATGCTGCACCTCATATGAGCCGCTCGGCAATATCTCCACATTAAGATTGCCGCTTTCTATCTCCCTTACACTGTTATCAAGACGGCTTATAGGATTTGATATTCTGTTTGAAATATAGGCATTTACCATTGCCAGTAGGAATAGAAATAAATCCGCCACAAACAGTACAAACAGTCTAAACTTCATACTGTCCACATTGATTGCGGCGCTTCCCGTTACTCCGACAAGTTTCCAACCTGTATATCCTATAGTCCTTACATTGACTGTGAGTTTCTTTCCGCCTATATTCTCAATACTGATACCGTCTTTTAAACCTGCCGCATACTTGTTGTTTTCCGTAAAGCGCCCTGCATATATCTCATTTTGTCTCGGATGCCAGATAATATCTCCCTTATCGTTTATCAGATAGATATAACCTCCGTTTCCCAGATTTACATTGGAGAACAGCTCCTCAAAGAACATATAGTTTAAGTTTATAAGCAGCACCGCCTGTGTCGCCTTACCCTCACTTGTCACCTCTACGGCTCTTGACATCGACATCACCCATGAGTAGCTGTTTTCATTTTGGTCAAACAGATTTCTGATATGCGGCATTGAAAAATAAATATATTCGCTCTCCGCCATACTCTTTTTGAAAAAATCTCTTTCAGACACATTGATACCGTCTTTAAGTCTAAGCGCCGGCATAGACTCTATAAGAGTGCCGTCTCCGGCTATCAAAGCGATGTCGTCAATCATATTGTCATTGTTGACATATAGCAAATTCATTCCGTTTTTTATATCGTCATCTGATATATCCGTGTTCTTGATTACATTGTAGTAGATGGAATCCGAAATCTTCATAACATTTCTCAGATATGAATCTATGGACTCACCTACCTGACCTATGATACCTGCATTCTCCTCGATAATTGTCTTATTAAGGCTGTCCGTGAACCTTTGAAACATTATAAGGCTTATAAGTGCTATGGCGATAATGGCCGTCACCGTAAAGTATATAAAGATAGAGCTTCTGATACTGAGGTTTTTATTACTGAACTTTTTTATAATTAGTCTCCTGTTCATATCAGCCTTGCTGCCTGTACTTTGACGGTGATACGCCGTACTTTTTCTTGAATACATAGCTGAAATAGTTCTGGTCGGCATAACCTACTTTTTCAGCTATAATATAGGTCTTTTCATCTGTAGTTTTTAAAAGTTCCACAGCCTTTTGCAGTCTCAAATTGGTAAGAAAGTTCACATAGGATATGCCCATTTCTTTTTTAAAGTTTGTAGAAAATCTTGCAACAGATACATGAAGATACTTGCAAAGCTTTTCCAATGAAAGCTCTATATCCGCATAGTTTTCTTCAATATAATTTTTTGCCTCGTCAAGTACTTTCTTTGAGGTTGTGACTCTGTCCTCTCTTATCCTGTGCGCTATATTTATACTGGCCTCAAGCAGCCACTCTCTGAAGCCTCCGGTATCCTTTATCTTATCAAGGAGGTCTATATAGTCTGTAGCCGTCTTTGTAAGTACTGAAAGTTCCAGTCCGTAGTCTTGCACCATACTGATAATAACATTTATTACATTTATCATATATGACTGGTACTGACTTGAATGTGCCTTGGACTCCTTAAGCTTTGAGAAAATTTTTTCCACATAATCTACTATGCTTTCATCACTTCCGAACTTAAGTATATTTATATATTCCTTGGCCTCTATGTCCTCAAACCTGAGTCGTAACGCCTCCACAGGTTGCATATCCTTTATATATATGACTTCTCCCGTGCCTACAATACCTCTGTACCCAAGTGCTTCCTTTGCAAGAGTATATGACTGATGCAACTTTGTAATATCATCCACACTGATTCCGAGCCCTATAGTCAGATTCACTCCTATTACTCTTATAACATCCTTTATCGCCTCAGAGAGTACGGACATTATATAGTTTTTTGACATCTTATCGGGCAGTCCCACTATTACCGCTATACTTGACTCGGAGTACATGGAAAATACTTCCGCCTGTAACTTGTTTTCAAGGTTTTCTATCAAGTTGACCTTTACGGATATCGGAATCAGCTCCTTATTAACTATTGCACTGTCCGTATCATCTATATGAACGGTAGCCACAATATATTTGTCCACATCTTTCAGATTTATATCATACTCGACAAGTGCATAATCAATCTCGCTCTTTCCGATATTTCCATGTATCAGTCCGTTCAAAAACTGCTCTCTGAGTATAGGAATACTTGCAAGATAGCTGCTCTTAAGCTTTTCAATATCTCTTTTTTTGTCCAGCTCGTCATCCAGAGTCTTATGTACTTTCCTAAGTATCTCCGTCAGTTCTACTGCGGATACCGGCTTTAATACATATTCTATTACGCCCATCTTTATAGCTTCTTTGGCATAGTCAAAGTCGTCAAAGCCTGAGAATATAATGGACTTTATAAGCGGATATCTTATATTTATTTCTTTTATCAGCTCAAGTCCGTCCATATAGGGCATTCTTATATCTGTAAATACAAGGTCGGGGTTCAGATTTTCTATCTTTTCAAGTGCCTCCACTCCGTTTTCGGCATCTCCGACCACCAAAAATCCTTCTTCTTCCCAGTTTATCTTCTTTATGATACTCTTTCTGACTTCTTCCTCGTCGTCCACAAGCAGTATTTTATAATGCTCCTTCATATCAGAGTTCCAATACTATGGTAAAAGGTCCGTCGTTCTCAAGTGATACCTTCATATCCGCACCGAAGACTCCGCATTCGGTATGTATATCTGAACTTTTTCCGAGATCAACCATATATTCATAAAGTCTCTTTGCTTCATCAGGCGATCCTGCACCTATAAAGCTCGGTCTGTTGCCCTCTTTGCAGTTTGCAAGCAGCGTAAACTGTGATACCAAAAGCAATTCTCCGCCTACATCTCTTAACGATAAATTGGTTTTGCCGTTTTCATCTTCAAATATTCTAAGCTTTACCAATTTGTTAAAGTATTTTTCCACAACCTTTTCATCGTCGTCTGCGGCTACTCCGACAAGTACCAAAAGCCCTTTATTTATCTTTCCTACTTCTTTTTTGTCTATCTTTACATCCGCATAGTTTACTCTTTGTATTACTAATTTCATATTCCTCCTAAAATGACCTTATATCATCGTCTTCTTTGTTTATTTCAATGGACATTATCTTTACAAAATATCCTCCGTCACCTACAGGTACTTTTACCCTGTCTCCTTTCTTCTTGCCTACTATGGCCTTACCTATAGGAGACTCTATACTGAGTCTGCCCTCAAGTGAATCACCTCTGATAGATGTGACTATTTTGAATTTTTCACTTTCATCGTCGTCTTCAAAGTAAAGTTCCACTTTCTTACCTATTCCGACCTCGTCATCATTTGTCTTATCTTCATATACATGACAAAACCTTAGCATTCTCTCCAAATAGTTGATTCTGCTTTCATTTTTGTTCTTTTCTCTCTTGGCTGCGTAGTACTCAAAGTTCTCAGATAAGTCGCCCTGTGCTCTGGCTTCCTTCACAGCCTCTATAAGCTGCGGTCTTAGCACAAGCTTTCTCTCTTCAATCTCAGCTTCTATCTTTTTTATATCCTCTTTTGTAAGCGCCTCTGCCATAAACCCATCCGTAATATTTTTCTATAAAACAAAAGAGTAGTAAAAAACTACTCTTTTTTAAAACCCAAAGTGACGGCTTTGCTTATTGACGCCTAGCAGAGCTAGGTGGGTTACCTCACCCTGATATCTGTCTTCTACCTATAGCAGCCTGACATCCAAACAGAGCTCTTTGGAATCCCATAAATCATAATGTAGGTTCAAAATTGGCAAAGTTATCGCTCACCCCAGGATTTTTATCTATACTCAGATTATAATACAAATTATAAATTTTTCAATATATTTGACACTGTATTTTGAATTTTCTTTAAATTATTTGAAACAAAAAGGGCCGGAAGCCATACTCAAAGTATTTCTTCCGACCGTAAAATCATAAATTGATAATTCTTCAGATTAAATTATGATTTTTTCTTTTTGAAGATACATAATGCGGCCAATGCGCTTGAGATAAGCATCATCAGTCCGTAGATAGGGGTCTTATCGTCATCCTGTGTCTTCGGAACCGATAAAGCCCTTCTTGTAGCGGATATCGAACTCTTAATATCTCTATTCAGATTTCCCTTATCCGGCTGCGGATTCTTATCCTGAGTATTAGGCTCATCAATAATAATCTGCGGCTTTTCTATTGTATTATTTGTATCCTGAACGGTAACGGTCTTTGTCGGTCTCACACCCAAGGTTCCGTCTGAAGAACCGCCGCCGCTCTTTCTTCCGTTAGATCCTGTAGCTATTGAAGGTGTTGCTATAGGTCTGTTAGGTCTTATTACCAGATCCTGTTCTCTTCCCGGTGTAATAATCTGACTTGGTGTAGCTATTCTACCCGGTGTAATAGGACTCGGTGTCAAAGGATTTATAGGTGTAACAGGGTTTATAGGGTTGATCGGATTTATAGGATTTATAGGGCTTGGTGCTATCGGTGTAGGTGTTACAGGCGGTACCGGTGTGATTACCACACTTGGGTCCTTTCTGTAAATATATGTAACCTCTGTTGTTCCGCTTGTGAACACACCTGTTTCACTTCCCTGTACCAGATATAGGCTGTATCCCGGTATGGTCTTTGCACCTGTTGTATACGGAAGTCCGAGCTTCCTTGTTCCGTCAAGTACTTCATCACTCTCTATAGGAAGTCCTGCAGTATTTACATAATGGGCTATTACGTTTCCTGCATCTTTTCTGCGATATACATATGTCACAGTCTGAGTTGTGCTTGTAAATGTTCCGTTGGCATTACCTGGTACACTTACAAGGTCATAGTTGTCAAATGATTTTGAACTTGAGGTATAGTTATCACCTAATCTCTCGGTACCGTCAAGTACTTCAGGAGTATCAAGAGGTACATTTCCGTCTTCATCCACATGCTCTATTACAACATTTCCGGCATCCTGACGCTTATAGATATAGTTCACTGTTATTGGGCTTACAGTGAATGTTCCGTTTGCGTTACTTGGCACTGTTATAAGAGTGTAGCCCGGAATGTTCTTAGGTGTTGTAGTATAAGGTAATCCTACATTATCCGTTCCCGTAATATTATCCGGTGTCTCAATCCTGTTTCCATGACTGTCAAGATAATTTACTGTTACTCCGCCTGACTGCTTTCTCTTATAGAGATATGTTACACTTTGGCTTCCGTTTACAAATGTTCCTGTAGCGTTAGAAGGCACTGTAGCTATCTCAAAGTCAGAGTAAGTCTCAGGGGTTGTGGTATAAGGCAATCCGAGCTTTCTTGTTCCGTCAAGCACTGTAGGCGTACTTAAGTCGCTGTTGTCATATACCGACTTGTGGTAAACCGTCACATCTCCGGCATCGTTTCTTCTGTAAACATAAGTTACAGTCTGCGGTCCCGGTACGAAGGTACCGTTTTCATTGCTCGGTACGCTTACCAATGTGTAGTTAGGTATTGTCTTTCTTGTAGTTGTATACGGAAGTCCGAGCTTACCTGTACCGCTTTGTGTCTCAGGTATATCTATCTGATTTCCGTCTTCATCTACATAGACGCTTGTAACATCTCCGGCAGGTTTTCTTCTGTACTCATAGATTACAGTCTGCGGTGTGCTTGAGAATGTACCGTTTTTGTTACTTGGCTGTGCTACCAATTCATAATCGGTAATATTCTTCTCCGTTGTAGTATAAGGAAGTCCGTGTTTTCCTGTTCCTCCAAGTACATCGTCATTTGAAAGAGGTGTTCCTGTTCCATGTTCCACATACTTAACTGTTACATTTGCCGCGTCTTTTCTCTTGTAATAGTAATTAACTCTCTGAGTTCCGCTTGCAAAGGTTCCGTTTGCTGCAGGGCTTACAGATACAAAGTCAAAATCATTGATATTCTTTTGTACTGTTGTGAACGGAAGTCCGAGCTGACCTGTTCCGTCAATATTCTCTTGATTAGCTACAACTGCATTTGTACCTTGCTCAAGATAATTTACTACTACATTTCCGGCATCATTTCTTCTGTAATAGTATGTTACAGTCTGATTTCCGGTTGTAAAGGTTCCGTTTGCATTGCTCGGTACGCTTACCAATGTGTAGTTCGGAATATTGTGGTCTGTAGTTGTATATGGAGTTCCAAGCCTTCCGGTACCGCTCAATGTTACATCAGGTACCAACTGTGTTGTTGTACCGTCTATATAGTGATGTACTATAACATTTCCGGCATTCTTTCTCCTGTACTCATACACTACCGTTGTTGTTCCTGTCGCAGGATAGGTTCCTGTGTGGTTTGCAGGTGTCACTACAAGGTCATAGTCCGGTATAGTCTTCGGTGTAGTTGTATATGTAAGTCCCGACTTGCCTGCTCCGCTCATTGTGGTAGGTGTATCAATAGGAGTATTGCTACCCTGCTCTACATATTTTACTACAATATCTCCTACATCCTTTCTCTTGTAGTAGTAGTTGACTGTCTGTGTTCCGCTTGTAAACGTTCCGTTTGCTGCAGGACTTACAGATACAAAATCATAATCATTGATATTCTTTTGTACTGTTGTAAACGCGCTTCCAAGCTTATTAGTTCCGTCAAGTGTCTCCTGAGTTGCAAGTACCGCATTTGTTCCCTGCTCAAGATAATTTACCACTACATTTCCTGCATTCTTTCTCTTGTAGTAGTAGTTGACTGTCTGTGTTCCGCTTGTAAACGTTCCGTTTGCTGCAGGACTTACAGATACAAAATCATAATCATTGATATTCTTTTGTACTGTTGTAAACGCGCTTCCAAGCTTATTAGTTCCGTCAAGTGTCTCCTGAGTATCAAGCACAGTATTTGTTCCCTGCTCAAGATAATTTACCACTACATTTCCCGCATTCTTTCTTCTGTAATAATAGATTACAGTCTGAGGTGTACTTCCGTTTGTAACAGTCGTAGCACCTGTAGAACTTGGTGTTGTAGCTGAACTTGCTCCGCTTACGTCCACACTTACATACTCGTAGTTGGCTATATTTGCCTCCTCGTTGTTAAGGTTTTCGCTCTGTCCGAGTCTTCCGCTACCGTCTATTACAACAGCACTTGGAGAAGTTGATCCTGTAGGTGTAAACAACTCGGTTGTTGTTCCCACTTCATAGTGGTGTACTGTAATATTTGCCGCATTCTTTCTTCTGTAGTAATAATTTACCACCTGATTTCCTGCAACATATGTCACAGTTGTAGCACCGTTTGCAGTATTAGGTGTACTTGCTCCCGCTGCTCCCGTCACATCTACATTCACATACTCGTAGTTGGCTATATCCGCAACTTTGTTTGTAATGTTTTCAGTTAATCCAAGCTTCTCGTTACCGTTAAAGTTCTGAGCACTTGGTGTGCCTCCCGGTGTAGGTGAATACAGCTGTGTGGTTGTTCCCACCTCATAGTGGTTGACTGTTATATTTCCCGCATTCTTTCGTCTGTAGTAGTATGTTACAGTCTGATCTCCTGTAGTAAAGGTTCCTGTAGCGTTTGTCGGTGCAGGTGTCACAAGCTCATAATCACTGAGTTCAGGTACCGAAGTTCTGTCACTTGTTGTATAAGGAAGTCCCAGCTTACCCGTTCCGTCAAGTTCTTCAGGTGAAGGTGATGTCTTTCCTGCCGGTGTATAAAGCTCTGTTGTAGTTCCCAACAAATAGTGATGTACCGTCACCTTTCCTGCATTCTTTCTTCTGTACTCATACACTACCGTTGTTGTTCCTGTTGCAGGATATGTTCCTGTATGGTTTGCAGGTGTCACTACAAGTTCATAGTCTGTTATGGTTTTCGGTGTAGTTGTATATGTGAGTCCCGACTTGCCTGCTCCGCTCATTGTGGTAGGTGTATCAAGAGGAGTATTTGTACCCTGTTCTACATATTTTACTACAACGTCTCCTACATCCTTTCTCTTGTAGTAGTAGTTGACTGTCTGAGTTCCGGTTGTAAATGTTCCGTTTGCTGCAGGACTTACAGATACAAAGTCATAATCATTGATATTCTTTTGTACCGTTGTAAACGCGGTTCCAAGCTTATTTGTTCCGTCAAGTGTTTCCTGAGTTGCAAGTACCGTATTTGTTCCCTGCTCAAGATAATTTACCACTACATTTCCTGCATTCTTTCTCTTGTAGTAGTAGTTGACTGTCTGGGTTCCTGTTGTAAAGGTTCCGTTTGCTGCAGGACTTACAGTTACAAAATCATAATCATTGACATTCTTTTGTACTGTTGTAAATGCGCTTCCAAGCTTATTAGTTCCGTCAAGTGTCTCCTGAGTTGCAAGTACCGTATTTGTTCCCTGCTCGAGATAATTTACCACTACATTTCCTGCATTCTTTCTTCTGTAGTAGTAATTTATCACCTGATTTCCTGCAATATATGTAACAGTTGTAGCACCGTCTGCAGTATTAGGTGTACTTGCTCCCGTTGCTCCGGTTACATCTACATTCACATACTCGTAGTTGGCTATATCCGCAACTTTGTTTGTAATGTTTTCACTTAATCCAAGCTTCTCATTACCGTTAAAGTTTTGAGCACTTGGTGTGCCTCCCGGTGTAGGTGAATACAGCTGTGTGGTTGTTCCCACTTCATAGTGGTTGACTGTTATATTTCCCGCATTCTTTCGTCTGTAGTAGTATGTTACAGTCTGTTCTCCGCTTTGGAATGTTCCTGTAGCATTTGTAGGTGCAGGTGTTACAAGTTAATAATTGCTTAGTGCAGGATCCGATGTCTTATCGGTAGTAGTATAAGGAAGTCCCAGCTTACCCGTTCCGTCAAGTTCCTCAGGTGAAGGTGAAGTCTTTCCTGCCGGTGTGTAAAGCTCTGTTGTGGTTCCCAAAAGGTAGTGGTGTACCGTTACTTTTCCCGCATTCTTTCTCTTGTAATAATATGTAACTTCCTGTACTCCGGTCGTAAATGTTCCTGTAGCGTTTGTAGGTGCAGGTGTTGTAAGCTCAAAGTTTTGAATATCGGCTTCCCTGCTCTGTGTAGTATAAGGAAGTCCGAGCTTCTCGGTTCCGTCAAGCTCCTCAGGTGAAGGTGATGTCTTTCCTGCCGGTGTATAAAGCTCTGTCGTATGTCCTACTTCATAGTGATGTACTATTACCTTTCCCGCATTCTTTCGCTTGTAGTAATAATTCACCGTCTGCTCTCCTGTAGTAAAGGTTCCTGTAGCGTTTGTAGGCCCCGGTGTTACAAGTTCATAATTGCTGAGTGCAGGGTCCGATGCTTTATCGGTAGTAACATATGGAAGACCGAGCTTATTTGTTCCGTCAAGTTCCTCAGGTGAAGGTGATGTCTTTCCTGCCGGTGTATAAAGCTCTGTTGTGGTTCCCACAAGATAGTGGTGTACCGTTACTTTTCCCGCATTCTTTCTCTTGTACTTATAGACTACAGTGGTATCTGTGGTCGCATAAGTTCCTGTCGCATTGGTCGGAAGTTGTGTTGTATCAACTTCGTAGTTCGGGTCTGTTGTAATCGGTGCTGTAGTATAAGGAGTTCCCACACCTGCAGTTGTAGTCACTTCAGGTACAAGTGGATTGTTGTCATCTTCCTTAATATGCTGCACTTTCAAGTTTGAAACATTGTTCTTCAAACCGAGATTCTCAACAGCCTTATGTTTTACCTTGGTTAATGTAAGGTCTTTTTTTGCCCAAGTACTTGTCTGTCCGCTAAACATAGTTGAGTTGTCCGACTGTGTGGAGTCGAAGTCCTGTCCTATAGTGCTGCCTACACTTGGATTTGAGGCGATCATTGTATCGCTTGTAAGCATTTCCGCTACTACAGTGTAACCTCCGGCATTGGTAATCTTGTTTTTGAAAACATAATCACCGTTTGCATCGGTTGTAGTCTCTGCGATTACAGTGCCGTCCTTTATAAGTTTTACAGGTCTGTTTGCTATAAGCACATCTCCCGTATCATACTTTCCGTCATCATTGACATCATAGTATGCTTTTCCGGATACCTCATATTTGATGATTCCGACCTTTGAGTTGATGTTCTCGTTTGCACCGTCTATGTTGTTTCCATACCATGTGGCAATTGAGTTGTTACTTGTATCGTTCTCATCAAGGTTTGATGTATCAGGCATCTTTACTTTATAAGTAAAATACTGTCTGTCATCTCTTGACAGTTTCACTCCCGGATTCATCTCGGCTTTGAACATGGTTACCTGACTCCAGTCGGTAATTGCCGACTCCGATACCCAGTTATTTGCCAAATTCTCAGGAAGTGTTCCCTTAGGTGTATCTGTGGAATAGTACATTGTATATCCCGCAGGAGCCGTCACAGGTCCCTGCAATATGGTTGCAAACTTTGAACCTCGGTCTACATAGTTGCCTGCATAGTCCTTTACCACATTCTTATCTCCCACATACGGGAAGACATCAATGAAGTGTAGGTCCGATGCATCCGCTCCCGAGTTGTTGTATGCCATAATACGATACTGTACTATTTCATCTTTTTCAGCTTTCATCTTTGCACGATATGCACTGTCCGGCTCGGACTCAAGCTTTTCAAGCTTGTTTATGATTACGGACTGCGGAGGTACGAAGTTAAACTTCCACTCGATTCTTGAGAGTCTGTCTGTTGTACTTCCGTTTTCGTTGGAATCATAAATATCAAGATAATTTGTATTGTCTTTTGAATATACGGTATGCGGATCCTTGCTTGTAGGCCTGTCTGTATTATTGCTCCAAGAAAGTATCGCCTCTACCTTATGTTCTCCCGGTGAAAGACTTGAATCAGGCTTAAAATTAACCTTTATGTTGTCTCTCTTAAATATTGACTGCTGTTGCTTCTTAAATGCAAAATTGTTTAAGTCAAATATATAAGCTTTCTTACCTGTACCTGCGTAGTTTGCCACTTCGGTAGGATTTGCATCCAAATCAAAGTATGCATTGGCACCCACTGTGATACTCTCAAAGTTAAGCTCCGGATCTACCAGCATAATAAGCTTGCCGTCTACAACATCTCTGTCCTGACTGAATATGAATGAATTGTCATAATTTACAGTCATCTCATACTGCATTGTATTTCCCGCATATGTAATACTTGATGAAGTACTTCCGTTAATAGTCTGACTGAGCTTATCAAGCTGCATATTTGCATACTCTTCACGCATGATATAAACAGCGTTTGAGCTTATTGTGGTCCAAACACCATTTGAATATGACTGTACTTTACCTGTATTGGTCACATTTGTGGAGCTTGGATTCGGATTGGCCGCCATATTGTTTTTAAGTCTTGTAAACTCCGCATTTGTAAGCTTTGTTTCAAGTACAAGACCGATGGCATCCTGACCGTACTTGGATATCGTCACCTCATCATCAAATATGAGTTTAATACTCTTATAATACTTCGGTGTCATAGAAATCGGCACCGTGTCGGCCTTCATCTGTGTAATATTATTTACAGTCTCAAAAGGTACATTTGCCTGTATAACTTCTTCACTTCCGTCATCATTGACACCGATCAGTTTATTTTGACTGATTTTTGCAAGATTTGCGGCATCAAAGAAGCCGTCCATTACACGTATACCGTAACCTGTAAATTCGGTCTTCTCCCAAGGCTCATCTATAATAGTGTTGATAATTGTTGTAGTATTTTGAGCTACTGTAGGTCCCCAATACTGTCCGCCTGTAATCAAATATTTATGTCTGTACTCAGGATCTACCGGTACGGAATAATTATATTTCAGGTGATACTTGGTTCCCTTTAATTTTTTTACATACTCGTACTCTCTGTATACCTTACCGTTTCTTTCAGTGGTAGGGTCTGTAGTACCGTCATCATTTACAAGTATAGTTTTTACAGGAAAGTACTGTGTAGCCACTGTAGTGTTGGTACCGTACTTCATTGTAATGGTTGTATCAAAGTATGGTAATGTTCTTGTAAAATCTTTGGTAACAGTATTGTCTGCTGCATTGTATGTCCAACCTGCATTGTTCGGTAAAGACGGATCCCATACCGAAGTGCCGGGCAAAGTGATGGTGACCCTTACAGGTCTCCTGTCTACACCTTCTGTAGGTCTGTTTGTAACTTCACCGTTGGTGAGATTCTTTTTACCGTTTTGTATAGTGAACTTTATATCACTTTGAAAATCAGGTGAAAACTTGGTATGTGTGGAATCCACATCACTGTCTACCAGAAATTCTTTAAAAAGATACATCCTCGGATTTGTTACACCGTTATCCGGTGCTTCAATACCTGCCACATAACCTGATTTTGTAAAATTCTCATCATCGCTTGTAAGTTCAACTCCGTCTTTGTCAAATAAAGCTGTCTTAATAGTAAACTGCTCTCCTGCTGCATTCCTTAAGTTCTTAAGTGTAGCACTGAACGGGAATTTCTTAGGCGGACCTGCCGTCAAATTCTTATAGGTTACCTTAATCTTATAGTACTGTGCATCGGAACTGTCTATACTTACGCTCTGTATAAATTCCGCAGGCGATACATCCGACTGTGACGGCTGTTCAAATATATTCTTATCCAAATATATTATTGAATACGGCAGAGTATAACTGCCCACAGTTCCCGATATACCGGTCTGTATACTATAGGACTCTCTCTTACCTATAAGCGAAGAGCTCTGAGTTACCGAATATCCTATTGATGTTGTAACTTGACTACCTATACCTGTAGCATGTGCGTCGATAGGCACCGAGGTAAAGGTAAACACAATTGCCAATAAGAATGACAGTATTCTCATTATATAATTTCTTGTTCTGTTTATAGTTGTTCTCCTTTCATAATAGATTTTATGATCTACCCTATAGCATATGGGCAGTATCACATTATTAAATATAGTAGGCGAAAAATATTTAACAATTCATTATTATACTTTGTATCTTTATATAATTCTATTACTTTTAGTTTAAATCATAAAATTTCATAATAATCACAATGCAATAATAGTAATCATTCTTTATTTTGTGATTATATATAAAACATTAACATATTCTTTCATAAGGCAAAATAAAAAGGTATGTAAACCGCCTGTTTGCATACCTTTTTACATTATTTATCTCTTTTTTTAATTCTATTCAGGATATATCAATCTGTCCTCTTTGATATCTTTCAGTACCTCGTCAAGATACTTTGCAGCCACATACTTTGCCATAGGCAGGTTAATATCAAGGTAATTGCCGCAGTCCTTTGCACAGGCTCCGGGTACTTCACCCTCAAAGTCTTTGATAAATGTAAACATCTCCTTAAGAAGTGACACTATATCCTTTGACTCGTAATCTCCGTTTAAGAGCAGATAAAAACCTGTCCTGCATCCCATCGGCCCGAAGTAGAGTATATTTCCTCCCCACTCCTTATGGTTTCTAAGGAATGTGGCTCCAAGATGCTCTATTGCATGAAGCTCTGCAGTATTGATAACCGGCTCAAAGTTCGGTCTGGTCATTCTTATATCAAATGTCGTAACAACTCTGTCTCCGACCATATCTTTTCTTGATACATATACACCCGGCAAAAGCCTCAAGTGGTCTATTGTAAAACTTGTAATTTTCTCCATATAATCTCCAAACTATATATTTTCTACCTGTAGGTTTCTCATTGCATTGATTATGCAAAGTACGGTAACGCCCACATCTGCGAACACCGCTTCCCACATAGTACCAAAACCTATGGCTGCAAGCAATAAGAAAATCACCTTTACACCTATAGCAAATGCAATATTTTGCTTTGCGATACTCATTGTTCTCTTGGCTACCTTGATACCTCTCACCATATTGTCGAGGTTGTCATCCATTATCACCACATCTGCAGCCTCTATAGCCGCATCCGAACCTATACCGCCCATGGCAATACCTACATCTGCTCTTGCAAGTACCGGAGCGTCATTGATGCCGTCGCCCACATAGGCAAGAGTGTTCTTTTCTGCAAGTATCTCTTCAAGCTTGTCCACCTTATCCTGTGGCAAAAGCTGTGCATATGCATAGTCAAGCCCCACTTCTCTTGCTACGATATCTGCAACTTCTTTTGTATCTCCGGTAAGCATAACATTTTTTTGTATACCGATATTTTTAAGTGCGGCAAGACTTTCCTTGGCGCTCTCTTTTATCCTGTCGTTGATTACTATGGTTCCGAGGAACACATTGTTCCTTGCTACATATACTATAGTTCCGAAGTCGTCACATTTTTCAAACTCGATATTGTTTGATGTCATAAGCTTGTCGTTACCTACAAGCACCGTTTCACCGTCAAGTTTTATACTGATACCCTGACCTGCAACCTCGGTTAAATCACTAAGTCTTTCTGAGAGATTGCCGTCTGAGCCATCTTCTTTAAGCTCCTCATAAGCTTTTTTGATTGAAACCGCTATAGGATGTGATGAATATTCCTCAGCAAATGCCGCATTTTCAAGTAATTCCGCATCCGATACATTGTTCGGATAAATCTTTACCACCTCAAACACTCCTGCCGTAAGAGTACCTGTCTTGTCAAACACAAAGGTCTTTGCACCTGATAAAAGTTCAAGATAATTGCTTCCCTTTATCAGTACACCTATCTTTGATGACGCACCGATTCCGCTGAAGAAGCTGAGCGGTATTGCTATAACAAAGGCACATGGACAGGAAACAACCAAAAATGTCAAGGCTCTGTAAATCCAAGTGGTAAACCCTGTATCCGGGAATATAAAAGGCGGAATAATCGCAAGTGCCAATGCCGCAAAAACCACTATCGGAGTATATACACCGGCAAACTTTGATATGAAGTTCTCAGTCTTTGACTTCTTTGCCGCCGCATTCTCCACAAGATCAAGTATCTTACTTGCGGTAGACTCGCTAAACTCCTTTGTAACCTCAAGACTTAGCAGTCCGTCCTTATTTATACTTCCGCTGTATACATGGTCTCCTACATTCACACTTCTCGGAACCGACTCACCTGTAAGTGCTGAGGTATCAAGCATGGCTCTTCCCGATACCACGATACCGTCAAGCGGAATTATCTCTCCGGCCTTTATCTGTATCTTAGCCCCAATCTCCACATCATACGGATCCACGGTTTCCACGCTGCCGTCTTCTTTTATAAGATTGGCATAGTCCGGTCTGATGTCCATCATATCTGATATTGACTTTCTGGATTTGTTGACTGCAAGTGACTGTAAAAACTCACCCACCATATAAAACAGCATAACTCCTACCGCCTCAGGGTACTCACCTATTATTATGGCACCTACAGTGGCAATAGTCATAAGGAAGTTTTCATCAAAGACCTTTCCTCTTTTTATATTGGAAAACGCCTTCAATAAAACATCTTTTCCTACTATTATATATGCGACTATAAATACTGCAAAGCTGACCCAATGTGAATATTGAAAGCCAAGCTTTGAAATTATGATTGCAATGATATAGAACACCGCAGCCACAATTATTTTCCTTAACATCTTCTTTTGCTTATCGTTCATAATACCCTTCTATATGATTAAGCTTTATGCTCTCTTTACTTCTACATCAGGTTGTTCAACCTTTATTATCTCCATAGCCTTCTCAATGATTTCATTCATCTTCTCAGCCTCGGCTTCCAATGTGCACTTTAATGTCATGAAGTTGATATTTGCACTTGTAATACCCTCAATAGCAGCAAGCTTTCTCTCAAGCTTTGCCGCACAGTCTGCACAATCTAAACCTTCCAACTTATAAACTCTTTTCATTTTCTTTCTCCTTTTTGATGTTCTTTACATATATGAGTTACATGTATGATACCTGTTTCAAATATCTCTTTTACATGTTCATCATCCAACGCATAGTATACTTCTTTACCTTCTCTTCTGGCTCTTACCAACTTGGCTTCTTTTAATGTACTAAGCTGATGTGATACCGCCGACTTTGTCATACCCAATACTTCACAAATATCCAGTACACAAAGTTCGTGTGCATTCAATGACCAAAGTATCTTTATCCTTGTGGGATCTCCAAATACCTTAAACAGCTTTGAAAGTGATTCAATTATCTCAGAGTCAAGCATATCGGTTTTTGCCTTACCTACCGCTTCTTCTCTATCCAAACTTTATACTCCTTTACCTCCTTTAGTTGAATATATACTCAACTGTTATGTCACTATTATAGTTGAATATATGCTCAACTGTCAAGAGGAATTTAAAAATTCCCAAAAAATATAGGCCTTTATTAAGAACCTGAATCCTGAAATAAAAACCTATATATTTTAATATTACTTTGAGAATCTCTCAGCCTGTGACCTTATAAGCTCCACATCGTCAAAGTAGTTTATTCTCATAGCCGCCTTAACCTCTGCAAGTGTATTTGCAGCTTCGTTTCTTGCTATTTCACAATTTTTCTTTAACATCTCATAGATAGCCGGAATATCCTTCTCAAACTCGGCTCTCTTTGCTCTGATAGGTGCCAAAGTATCTTCCATGACATTTGCTAAAAACTTCTTTACCTTCATATCTCCAAGACCGCCTCTTGTATAATGCTCTTTTAGCTCATCAAGTGACTTATACTCCGGTAAAAACTTTTCAAAATCCTCAGGCTTTGAGAAAGCTTCAAGATATGTAAATACGGTATTGCCTTCAAGATGTCCCGGATCGCTTACCTTAATATGAAGCGGATCTGTATACATGGTCTTTATAGCCGCAGCTACAGTTTTCTCGTCGTCGGACAGATAGATACAGTTGCCAAGTGACTTACTCATCTTTGCCTTGCCGTCAGTACCCGGAAGTCTCTTCGCCGCTTCCTCACTCGGAATAAGCGCTTCAGGCTCAACCAAAGTTTCACCGTATACCGAATTGAACTTTCTTACTATCTCTCTGGTCTGCTCAATCATAGGCAGCTGATCTTCACCTACAGGCACTGTAGTCGCCTTAAAAGCCGTTATATCCGATGCCTGTGATATAGGATATGTAAAGAACCCTACCGGTATACTGTTTTCAAAGTTTCTAAGTCCGATCTCGGCCTTAACTGTAGGGTTTCTTTGAAGTCTTGAAACCGTAACAAGATTCATATAGTAAAAGCTCAGCTCTGTAAGCTCAGGTACCATTGACTGTATAAAGATGGTTGACTTTTCAGGGTCAAGTCCGCAAGCCAGATAGTCAAGTACCACCTCTATAATATTCTGTCTTACCTTCTCAGGGTTCTCCATATTGTCGGTAAGTGCCTGTGCATCCGCCACCATTATAAAAATCTTTTTGAACTCTCCCGAATTTTGGAGTTCAACTCTTCTTTTCAGAGAACCTATATAATGTCCCACATGCAGCTTGCCTGTAGGGCGGTCTCCTGTAAGTATTATCTTATCCATTTATTATATCTCCTTTATCTCTAAGTAATGCCACCGTCAATCCGAAAAATATCCACAAAAGCGGTGTCACTACAGGTAAATTCAGGTTTACAACAGCCTGAGTGGCATAGCAGATAACCGCTATTGCAGATGCATACAGATACGGCAATGAAGAAGGATCTCTCAAATCTGTCATCTTGGTTCTAAGCGCCTTCACACTTGGTATTATAAGTCCCAATATATATGCAACAGTGGCTATAGGTCCCAGTGTAAATAAAAACTGTATATACTCATTGTGAGTCGCATCAAAAATCTGTCCTGTAACCGACTGCATCTCTTCATTCCTAAGAAGACTTATATATATACCGAATGTATCCGGACCGCTTCCTACAATCTTATGTAAAAGCGGAAACTTCATATATTCCTCGATAGCGGCTCTCCAAATATAACCTCTGAATGTACCCCATGAATCATTGAATATAAAGTAGTTTGCAAGTGAACCGTATTTGGCAGTAGCCTCGGCTACATTTGAATTTATCTTTACACCTAAGAATATAAGCCCTAAAAATACTACAACCAGTATTCCCAACCATATATATCTGAGTGTCTTTAAAAGTGCTTCATTATCTTTAGCATTTTTCTTATTCTTATAAGCTGCAAAGTACATTGCAATCACCGCTATAAGAAGCAATACTATCACCAAATCCAGATATTTGAAATCGCTGATAAAATCATAAAGACCTGAGATTCCAAGCACCTTATCTGAATATACTGTATTGATAAGCTTTATTATTCTTATTCCCAGCAGGTAGGTAAATATCGTAAGTACAAATCTCCTTACACCTTCCATACTTCTGAAAGCTACAAAAGGCATAATACCGAAGAATGCAGCCAATGTAAGATAACCGTTATCCGATGTACCCATTGCAAGCGCAATAAAGTTCATCAGCATTATCAGGTAGTAAAATACAAGCTTGCCCACAGACTCACCCTTATTCTTGCCGTTATCAAGAGGTGATGTGATAAACAAAGTTCCGGATATCGCAATATAGAATGCCAAAACTGCAGTATATGTATTTATATTTCCGATTGTGGATGTAAATATCGGCCACTGAGCGGCATCTATATTCTCCTTAAAATGAAGTATATCCATATTGAAGTAATCTGTATATCCGAACAGACATATCGGAATACTTATCGCAAGAAATACTGTAAAATACACCTTACTGAATGAGAAGAGTCTGCTTAATATAAAATATATGGCGACATACAGTGATATAAGAAAAAGTCCCGAGTATCTACCGTTTTCTCCCGTTACAGCCTGTCTTATAAACTGCCCTGCAAATAATGTTGACAGTACGGTCATAACCATAAACACCATTATACATATATCCCATATGTCAAACTCTTCTTTAAACCAAGTAAAAAAGTCCTTTGAATTCAGCTTGTCAAAAAAGGTTTTAAAGCCGCCGCCGAATCCGCTTATCACTATCAGAGCAAGTATCATAAGGACGGTCAGTATCACTACAGTATAGAATTTTGTCTGTAGTATATCATAGTAATAATAATTGTAGACCAAAGGGAAGATGGTAAACATGGCAAGCAGCCAAAGTCCAACTATCACATTTGATGCGTTAAGTAATTTTCTCTTAGAATTCATATATCCTCCACATCTATAGCATAAGGAATACCGCTATGGGATTCAGTCTTGATAAAAATACTAAAAACGGACTGCACTCTATCATTGCCGAAAGGCTTGCTCCCATCTTGGTGGTCGAAAATGCGATAATAAAGATACAGACAATCCAATATATTATCAGTCCCGTAGCAAATCCCGCTATTGCACCGAATATCTGGTTGAGTCCTCCAAGTACCGGCAGTCTCGTAAGAAGCCTGTTCCCCTTAAAAAGTATCCCAAGCACCAGCCATACGAATATGAACGATCCTGCAAAACTTATTGCATTTACAGTCATCTGTGTAACATAGCTTGCTATATAGTCTGAAAATGTATACACACCCAGCTTTTCATAGAATTTTCTGTCATCGTTTTTCTTCAAAACATCCTTTACCTTTGTAGGTACATTGAGCTTATCTATTGCCATACTCCTGCCCATATCGGACTCCGTATCGCCCTGCATATTTTGAAGTCCTATCTTTTCATAGATTGTAGTCAAAACAAATTGATTTATCTTAGTATTTTCCTGCAACTGATTTCTTATATATGGATTTACTACATTCAGAGCAATCACACTTGATAACAGCGCCAAGAGGCCTATTGAAAGTTTCAACAGTCCTCTTTGGTATCCGCGCACTATCATCAGAAGTAAGAAGAAAAACACCGATACTTCCAAAAAACTAAAACACATTATATTTTAAAATGCTCCTCTCTCAGTATCAATCTGCCTTCCTTGTCATACTTAGGCTTGAATATCGACTTGAATATTCCCGCCTTTTCCGCCATATCTGCAGCGTGGTCAATCAAGCTTCTGGCATTTTTCTTGTTTAGCGGTGTGCCGTCTTCAAGCATATAGTCGGCTCTTTCTTCTATAGCTTCCATTGCCTTGCCTTCAAGCACACATTCAATCTCTTTTATATAGTCGGCAGCGTACAAAATGAATTCATTCAGTGCCATCGGCCTGTTGTCAGGTGTTATTATCTGAACTTCAGGCACAGCATCATCACTATAGCCTGCTTCTTCCTCATACGCGTCTGTATCAGGTACTTTTACTTTCTCATGCTTTGATGTGATATATTCTAAATCATCCGCATTTTTGAAAATTACATTATCAGGATATGATTCTTCTACAGTAGTCTCATCATCCTCATCTGAATTACCCTCTTCCTGTTCGTCGCTGCTGCCCGGATTATAGAGCTTAATGGACTCTGATTCCTTCAATTCGGATATTTCAAACTTTAAGCTGTCATCTCCGTATATCTTTCTTAGGATTTCTTCCACACTGTCAAAATCAGACTTCTTTGCAGGCTCACTTTCCTTACTTTCCTCTACCTCCGTATTTGTATCTACAATTTCCTCGGTAGTGTTCTTAGGCTTTTCGCTCTCTCTTTCCTTGATTACAATATTTGCAACTATGTTCTTTTTCTTTACAGGAACTTCTTCCTCTCTGAGAACAAGGCTCATACCGTAAAGCAAATCATTTGATGCAAGCAGGCTTTCTATTCCTTCAATAGTGTCTGAGAACACCACTGTCTCTTTGCCGTCTTTTATAAAGTCTATAAGTTCGGCAATTGTTTTGTCATCAAGTTCTCCGGCCTCCACTATGATAAGGTCCTTGCCCTTTATCTTTTCATATGAGTTTTTCACTCCTCTGGAGTTGAGACTTAAGGCCCCTATTTTTAATACTGAACGCTTTATCTTGGTAAGTGTGTTTACTTCCTTCAAAACTTCAATAGCATTTTCAAGTGCCTTTTGTGCCGTTATTCCCTCAACGACTATTGAACCCGGTCTTCTCATCAAAAACTCCTTAGGTTCTCTTTGTTTCGGTGCTCTTGCCTTCATAACCTTACCATGTACCGACAAATCTGTTTCATTTTCATCCGGCACTTCCTCTACACTCTCTTCAATCACTACGGTTTCATCCCCTTTTTGCTCTTTAGGTTCTGCAATATTTTCCTTTATAACCCTCTTCACCTCTTTAGGCTCAGATTCGGCTAAAGGTTTTATACCTTCTATTTTGGCTACAGGCTTATCCGTAGGCTCATTATGCGTCTCTACATCCTGTGTCTCTACATCATTGCTGCCTTCATCCACAATATTATCGTCCGCTTCTTCCACAGTAACGGTAGGCTCTTCTACAATTTCGGTAATCTCAGGTTCTATAACTATCTCACTTGGAGTCTCGCCCTTTTTCACCTTGGTGACAAAGGTTCTCTCCTCCTTGGTGTAGTATACTTCTTCATCGTCAATCACTTCCATCTTGGATTCGCTCTTTACACTGCTTTGTACTACATCTTTTTGCTCTTTTCTCTGTGCAATGACACCTGAAACTGTAGGAACTCCCGTCTCCACTTCCTCATCAAAGTAGCTGTTTATCAAATCGTCATTGTCAAATATCGGAGCCTTCTTTTCAGGCACATAATTTTCCAAAACTTTTGTAGAAGCGGTCTGTGTAACGGTTATATTTTGCTGAGGTTCTTTATTATCAGAATTATCCTCTTTTATCTCCACTTCATTACTTTCAGGTATATCTTTTGAAGCTTCATTTTCCTGACCGACATTACTTAGAGTAGGCACATCTTCAAAGTCATCCTCATATTCAACTTCGGCTCTTTCCATAGAGTCGTTTACATTAGGATAAATCTTTTCCGCCACAAGTTCATTTGCAGGCTCCTCAAAAGTCTTTGATTCAGCCTCGTCACTTATCAGTATATTAGGCTCAATCTCCATATCCTCATGTTCGGCTCTGCTTATATGAGTCTTAGGCAATCCCATACTGTCAAAGTGATTGCTTATTCTTGATTTTCTTCTTTCAGCCATAACAGGCGGAGTGACGAATCTGCTGTGCTTTACCCTCTCAACCTTTTCCATTCTGGCTCTGACTTCTTCATCTATCTCTTCCATTGATGAGGTATTCTTATTTCTGCTCATCTCATCCAGATTGGCTTTTGCAATAGCTATACTTCTCTTTAACTCTAATTCAAATTCCGGGTTCACACTCTCCCCCTTAAATGTAGTCTCTGATATTCTGGTTTCATTTGCTCCCGTATTCCTCGGAAAAAGTTCCGTACTTATAGGAGCACTGTCACTTACATCCGCCTTTTCATTGCCCAGGCTTATAGTGGTCTTTTTGTTCTCCCTCGGCTTATAAGCACTCATATCATCAAGATTCAGACTCGGATAATTTTCTCTGTCTCCGCTCTCATATTTTTCCGCAAGAGTGTTGAGTCTTTCCTCGTAATATTCCTTATTTTCCACCATATCAAGTTGCTTTGAGCTTAGAGGGCAACCTGTAGACTCCTTAAGAGCCGCAGCCTTATCTACATACTCACCTACACCGAAAAGAAGCATTATCTCATCACAGGTCCTGATACAGTCTTCTATTCTGCCTGCCTTTGCATACAGCTGTGCAAGTTCAAACTTCCACTCCTCGTCAGTCTTTTCAATATCGTTATACTTTTCAAGAATTCTTATCTTCTTGTCGATACCCTCGCCCTTTGCATTTGCAATATGGTATTCCATCAGATATTTTCTACTGTCTTGAGGCGATATCTCCGTGTACTCCTTGTAGTACTCCTGTGCCTCTGAAATATCTCCCTCTTTTATTGCAAGCATTACAAGTTTATATAAAACTCTCTTACCTACCGGTGCCCTGTCATAGGACAAAAGCAGTATTTCTCTGGCTTCCTTGTATTCATTATTTTTTTCATAGACCTCAGAAACTGTTGCCAACAAATCTGCTTTATGGACTCTTCTCCAGTCAATTGTATCGGTGATTCTCATAGCCGCCTTATAGTCGCCGCTTTTCACCAATTTGTTCAATTGTTCAACCTTTAAATTAAATTCATATTTATCCATGCTTGCCAAACCTCAAGATTATAATTTTGAACACACTCTTAGAGTGCCCTTCTTCCCTCAAGTGCCCTCAAAAGAGTCACTTCATCAATATATTCCAAATCCCCTCCTACAGGGACTCCGCTTGCTATCCTACTCACCTCTATACCTGTGGGCTTTATAAGTTTCGCTATATACATTGCTGTAGTCTCTCCCTCAAGCGTAGAATTTGTGGCAATAATGACTTCATTCACATCGCCCTCAAGTCTTTTTATAAGTTCTTTTAACTTTATATCCGCCGGACCTATTCCAAGCATCGGTGATATCGCGCCGTGCAGAACATGATACACACCGTTATATTTTCCCGTCTTTTCATATGCCGCCAAATCTCTTGTGTTTTCCACGACCATTATGGTCTTATGATCTCTTCTCTCATTGGCACATATCGGACATATATCCCCGTCAGTTAGGGTACAACATTCCTTGCAATAATGAACATTGCCCTTTGCATCCCTTATCGCATCGGACAGTGAGTTCACCTGTTCACTTGACATTCCTATTATGTGAAAAGCAAGCCTTTGTGCGGACTTTGCTCCTACACCCGGTAGCTTGGAAAGTTCCTCTATAAGCTTGCTGATATGACTGCTATAATAATCCATTAGAACGGCAGCTTCCCTGCTCCGCCTGCGATGCCGCCCATAAGCGCGGAATGTTCTTCTTCCATCTTTCTGAGAGCCTCATTTGTAGCCGCCATTATCAAATCTTCCAACATCTCCACATCGTCAGGGTCTACGACCTCTTTGTCGATAGAAACCTTGGTAACTTCTTTCTTACCTGAAATAGTGATGCTTACAGCACCGCCTCCGGCACTTGCACTAAACTCCTTGCTCTCAAAAGCCGCACTTTGCTCTTCCATCTGTTTTTGCATCTTCTGAGCCTGCTTCATCAACTGATTTATATTTCCCGGCATCATACCTCCGCCGAAACCTCCACGCTTTGCCATAAAATTCTCCTTACTGTTCTATGATAATATCTGTATTGATAACAGATTTTATCTCATCTATTGAAACATATCTTGTATTTCTTACAACCTTATTTTCCCTTAAAGAGACTTCGATTGCAATATCTTTTCCATATTTTTCACTCAAATATGCGTGTAAATCAGATACGGTCCTCTCGGAATTTCCCATATCATAGTACATCTTATTATAAAAGACCACATTGATGCCGCCTGTCTTAATCGGCTCCACCTCGGCTTCCTTATACACACTGCCGGCCTTGCCGCCTATATGCTCCACTATGCTGTTCCAGTCCTTTTTTATAGTCATAAAATCATCATAAGTGGCCTTGGGAAGTTCTATTACTTCTTCCTCTTTAGGTTTGGGAACTTCTTTAGGTGTATCGCTGTTTTGTATTACCGTCCCCACTCTTATGCCGGATTCAAGCTTTGACAATCTCTCCAGCACACTCTCAAGGTTTTCTTCCATCTGCGGTGTCATAAGTCTTATAAACTCAAGTTCGGCAACAACTCTTTTTTGAGTGGCGCTCTTTAACTTGTTTGACAGCTCCGACAGGTTTCTAATATAACGCATAAGAGTCTCTTTGGAAACAGCACCGGCCTTTTCTTTTAAATTTTGTAAGTTTTGCTGTGACATATCCACAAGCGTACTGTCATTTTGAGTGGACTTAAGTATCAATATATTTCTGAGGTACCATAAAAAATCCGTTACAAACTGTCCTATCTCCTTACCGTCTACTACGGCATCGTTTAGGATATTCAAAACATCTATGGTATTACCTGTCATAATCCCGTCCAGTAGACTGTTGAATATACTTATATCCGAAGCTCCCAGTATATCAAGTACCGCATCAAAGGTTATCTTCTCATTTTGTAAGAATGAAATACACTCGTCCAAAAGACTGAGCGCATCTCTCATCGCTCCGTCGGCAGCCTTCGCGATATATTCAACCGCTCTGTCTTCTATATCGACTCCCTCGGCCTTACAAAGCTCCTTAAGCCTCTGTGATATTGTGTCCATACTTATTCGCTTGAAGTCATATCTTTGACATCTTGACAGCACCGTTATAGGTATCTTGTGTACCTCTGTGGTTGCAAGAATAAATATAACATATTGCGGAGGTTCTTCAAGAGTTTTCAAAAGCGCATTGAACGCTCCGCTTGAGAGCATATGTACCTCGTCTATAATGAATACCTTATACTTACCGAAAGTCGGCGGATACTGCACCTGCTCTTTGATATCTCTTATATTGTCCACACCGTTGTTGGAGGCCGCATCTATCTCCACAACATTGATAGAGGTCTCGTTAAGTATTGATTTACAGGTAGGACATTCATTGCAGGGACCCGCCTCTGTCGGATGTTCACAATTCAGCGCTCTTGCCATTATCTTTGCGATACTGGTTTTTCCTGTACCTCTTGTACCGCAAAAAAGGTACGCATGTGATATCCTTCCCGTTTTCAATTGGTTTTTTAATGTCTTTGTTATCGCTTCCTGACCTACTACCTCATCAAAATTTGAAGGTCGAAACTTCCTATATAATGCTGTATAAGCCATTTGCTTCCTTTCTACTTGTCACCGAAGCTTATTCCGACAAGCCTTGCTTCATTTACAAGCGAAGACTCGGGATCCACATATTTTAGCTTACCTGCCGACTCGCTCAGTGATATATCCGTGACCTCCGTACCTTTCAGTACCACAAGTCTGCCGTACTGCCTGTTTAATATAAGCTCTGCACCATGTGCTCCGAGTCTGGTAGCCAATGCCCTGTCATAAGGGTTCGGAGCTCCGCCTCTTTGTGTATGTCCCGGAACGGTCACTCTGACCTCCACACCTGTCTCCTGACTTAGGATATCACCTATTTCATAGCTGATAGACGGGTATCTGTCCGCATTCTTTAATCTTTTCTTTTTAAGTTCCTTCTTTGAAAGAGCCGCATCTTCTTTTGAGATTGCTCCCTCGGCTACCGCAAGTATTGTAAATCTCTTGCCCTCGGCCTCTCTAAGCTTTATGGCATCCGCAATCTTTTTGATATCATAAGGTATCTCAGGTATCAGTATAATATCCGCACCGCCTGCAAGTCCTGCATAAAGTGTAAGCCAACCTACCTTATGTCCCATTACTTCCACAATAAACACTCTGCTGTGTGAAGCCGCTGTGGTATGTATACAGTCGATAGCATTGGTAGCTATATCCACCGCACTTTGAAAACCGAAGGTCATATCCGTGCCGTACAGATCATTGTCTATGGTCTTTGGCAGTCCGATAACATTCAGTCCCTCTTCACTTAAAAGATTGGCCGTCTTTTGCGAACCGTTACCTCCGAGTACTACAAGACAATCAAGTTTCAGCTTCTTATAAGTAGACTTCATTGCCTCCACCTTATCCATGCCGTTTTCATCAGGCTCTCTCATAAGTTTGAAAGGCTGACGGCTGGTTCCAAGCATAGTACCTCCTGTGGTCAATATACCTGAAAAATCCGAGGGTTTCATCACCCTGTACTCTTCATACATCAGTCCTCTGTATCCGTTCAGAAAACCTGTTATCTCCACTTCTTTATCAGATTTGTATAGACTCTTTGCCACACCGCGCATTGTTGCGTTCAGTGCCTGACAATCTCCTCCACTGGTTAGCATACCAACTCTTAGCATATATAACTCCTTTTGCACAAAGTCGAAACAAAATTACTGCCTCAAAATTTAAGCATTGTCTTTAATTATAACCTAATTTTATTCATTATACAACAAAAAAAGCCCTTCCCAATAGCTCACTGTCTATCAAGTAGGACCTTCACTGCGCCTTCAGGGACTCGAACCCTGGACAAATAGATTAAGAGTCTACTGCTCTACCAACTGAGCTAAAGGCGCTTGTTTTAAGTTTTTGTGTTCGCTGTTCGCTGAACACTCCGATATAATACAATACATACAAACATATGTCAACACTTTTTCAAAAAAAAATTTAAAATTTTTAAAAAAGTCTTTCAGCCCTGTTTTTAAAGCTTTAAACGGCTTACAATGTTCTATATGGTGGCAAGTTTTATTACTTTACTATATAATAGATGAGAGAAAATCTTATCTAAGGAGATCGTCATGGAATTTAGACAATTGGAAGCCTTTGTGGCTACAGCAGAACTGAAAAGTTTCTCACAGGCGGCAAAGTATTTATATTTATCACAATCAACAGTAAGTTCACATATACAAAATCTTGAGGATGACCTCGGCAAGAAGCTGCTTCTTCGTACTACAAAGTCAATTACTCTGACCTCTGAGGGGGAAGCCTTCCTTGCATATGCCAGAAAGATAGTGGAGACCAAGGATCAGGCCATACTATCTTTGCAACAGACAACAAAGAAATTGATACACCTAGGAGCTTCCTCCATTCCGTCCACATACCTTTTGCCGCAGATAATATCCGAATTCAGGCAAAAACATCCCGAGGTACATTTCAGTATTTGGCAGGGCGGCAGCGATGAAATAGGTGAACTTTTACAAAACGGCAGTGTGGACATAGCATTTACAGGCAAGGATGTAAGTTCTCCGATGTGTGAAAGTATAAGGGTGTGCAGCGATCACCTTATGCTTGTCACACCTGCTACTGATGAATACCGACAGCTCAAGGAAAGCAATGCAAAAATATCCGATATATTGAAACACCCTATGATACTTAGGGCAAACGGTTCAGGTACACAGTTTATTGCAAGTAAGCTGCTTGAAAGCCTAGGAATAAAGAAGACTGAGTTGAATGTAGTTGTACAGACAAACGACCTTGAATCTATAAAGCATATGATAGTGGGCGGTGTAGGTATCAGTATATGTTCAAGATTTTCTGTTCAAAATCTTTTAGGAAGTAATCAGATAATTACCTATCCTCTTGAAAGTGCCAAAACCAGATATTTTTCACTGCATTGCATGAACTCCAAAAAGATAGTCCCTGAAATCAAGCTGTTTATAGATTATATACAGGAACTGATATCCGAGAAAAAATTTGAAAACAGTTGATAATATTAAAGACCGGCATACACCGGTCTTTATGCTTCTTAGAATGTAAGTCTCATCTTATACCAGATGGTATCTCCGTGATTTGACTGTGATATGCCCTCATCCTTATATCCGAATTCCTCATAGAATAATCTGAGTCCGTCTTTACAGGTAAGTACAATTCCCTTTCGTCCCCTTGCCTTACAATCCTCTATTACCTTGTTCATCACCTGTTTTGCAAGGCCTTGACCTCTGTAAGATTTTTCAGTAACTACCGAAAATATCATCTGCCACTCTCCGTCTTTTTTATGCATTGAGGCGTCATCGTACATAATATCTGTCAGATCTTCTTCATCCGTAGCCATACCGTTTATAAAACTCTTTATAATGCCGTCCTCCTCCAAAATCCAAAAGCACTCAGGAAAGCTCTCCATTCTCTTTTTTATACTTTCCCTGCTTGCAGCCTCAGCCTTCGGATAAGATGCCGCCTCTATCGTTGCCAGTCTATCCAAATCATCAGCCTTTACATGTCTTATCATAAACCCTCCTTTAATTCATATAAAATTCTTGGACTTTTATCTTCCAAATATATTATACCAAGTTTTTTAAAGTTTTGCCTCTCTATGGCCCTTTGCATGGTTTTATTGTCCTCATGTGTATCTATCCTAAGCAAATTTACTTTCCCCTTTGCAAAGTCCACTATCCGCTCTACAATACCTCTTTTACTTCCATCACTTGCGACTCTGTGTATCACTCCGTACTCGACTTTTGAAGGACAAATGGCCTCATATTCTTTTTCAAATTCTATTGTAAATACAAAGCAGGCAAATATATGACCCTCATCCTCCATTACATAACATCTTTGATTTTTTATATCGTCTTTTGTAAGAGATTTTTCAGGCCTGTTATCTCCCCATTGATTAGGATTTCCGTGGGCTTTCATATATGCTCTTGCATACTCGTATATCTCAAATATTCTGTCAGCATCCAAGGCAGTCGCCAATCTGATATTCATTATTCCTCCCAATTTTCTTATAAAAACAGGCATATCATAGCCTCGCTACAATATGCCTTATATCTTTACGGTCCTACCGAAACCTTGATTCCAAGCTGTCCGTACGGCCACAGAATATCCATTACATTATCACTTACAGCCACACATCCCGCTGTAGGTATACCCTTTTGATAGTTGCCGTGAATCATTATCGCTCCGCCAAGTGCGGTATTCCACGGAGGGCATACTTTCCTGTCAATCGCACTGTATATAGCATCCTTCTCGGCCTGAGAGATGATACCCGCCTCAAATCCTCTGTCGGCAGCCGCCTTGTCCGGATAAGAAAGTCCGAGCGAAAGATGATATGCACTCTTGTCATTTCTTACACAGATATAGTAATCACCGTTCGGAGTGGTTCTGTCTCCCTGCTTTTGCTTTGTTCCGTTGGCTGAAAACTCTCCAAGGCTGCAAGGCCACTTTCCTACAACCTTATTGTCGGCTATCAGTGTAAGTTCTTTGTTCATCTTACTTACATAAATTCTTGTAGACGGCTCACTCTGAACCGGTGTGTAATTGCTTGTGCTGACCTTCCTTACCGAAGCGGCATATGCACTGAAGCTCATCAAACCGATAAGCATTGATAAAATAAGCAATGCCACAAAACTTTTTCTCTTTTTCATAAAATTCCTTTCCTAAAAATTACTTTATAAACATCGCATCCCCGAAGCTGAAGAATCTGTACTTCTCCTTCACAGCCTCTTCGTATGCATGTAAAATATTTTCTCTGCCTGCCAATGCGCTCACAAGCATCACCAAAGTGGACTCAGGTAAATGGAAGTTTGTAATAAGCGCATCCAACACCTTAAACTTATATCCCGGATATATAAAGATTTCAGTCCAACCCGATTTCTCCTCAAGATGTCCGTTCTCATCCGCCGCACTCTCTACGGTTCTGGTGCTTGTAGTCCCCACACATATGACTCTTTTCCCGTTTGCCTTTGTGCTGTTGATTATATCCGCAGCCTCTTTTGAAATCTGAAAAAACTCCGAATGCATATGGTGATCGTTTACATCACTCACCTTCACAGGTCTGAATGTTCCAAGTCCGACATGAAGTGTCACCTTGGCAAGTCTGATTCCTTTTTCCTCTATTCTCTTAAGCAATTCCTTCGTAAAATGCAGTCCTGCCGTAGGAGCCGCCGCCGAACCCTCATTCTTTGCGTATACGGTCTGATACCTGTTTTTATCCTTAAGAGTATGTGTAATATAGGGAGGAAGCGGCATGGTTCCAAGCTTGTCAAGTATCTCCTCAAAGATACCGTCAAACTCAAACTCTATGATTCTGTTTCCCTCTTCCACGATATCGCTTATAGTTCCTATAAGCAAACCGTCACCGAATTCAATTACCGCACCGACCTTGCACTTTTTCCCCGGTTTTACAAGACATTCCCAAGCGGTCTTTGACTTTCTCTTAAGCAGCAATATTTCTATAGCCGCACCGGTGTCTTTTTTTACTCCCATAAGCCTTGCAGGTATTACCTTGGTCTCATTAAGTACCAGACAATCTCCCTCGTCCAGGTAGTCTATAATGTCATAGAAGTGCTTATGTGTAATCTCACCTGTATTCTTATCAAGTACCAAAAGTCTTGAAGACGCTCTGTCCTCAAGCGGGTCCTGTGCTATAAGTTCCTCCGGCAAATCATACCAAAAATCCTTTACATCCATCTTAGTTACCGCTCTTTGTCTCTGCTATGGATATATTAGCCTCGTTCTTTGTGGTCTCAGTGATACTCTCTACCGTGCTTTCTTCCTCACTTGACTCGGCACTTGAAGTTTCGGCTGCAGCGCTTGTCTCGGCAGCTGATGCAGACTCATTTGTTGAAGCGTTCTTAACCCAGATAGAGTAAAGTGTACCAAGCTGAATATCGCTTGTTACGGCTGCTGCAAGGTCCTTTCTCATCTGTGCATCAAGTGCAATGATATCCTCGGACTTTGAAACCTCATCCACATACTTCTTTTCGTCCTCGGTCATCTTGTCGTTTTCCACCATATAGAAAGCGTCCTTAGGATTTTCCATCACATATGCCCAAGTAAGCATAGGCGCCTTTGTATCAATATCGTGGAACTTTACATTTGAACTGATAAATACAACATATGAGTTCGGCTCATATCCCTTTGTCACATAGGTAACTGTATCATCAAACGACTCATAAACCTTGGCTTCATCGTTAAGCTTTGTTTGTAAATCTGCAAGTCCGTCCTCATCACTTCTTCCGAATACATTGTACATTCTTCTTGCATCCGCATTGACCTTTGAGTACTGATAGTTCTTTACAAGCTCCACTATACCCGGAATCGGATCCTTTTGCATGCCGTAGGTCTTATAATCGGATAACTTCTTTTCCTCTTCAGACATTGTAGACTCAGGTACCGTAGTTGTCGCCTCACTGCTTTGAGTTGTTGTAGCGACATTCTTGCTGCATCCTGTAGCTACCGCCATCATTACCGCCATCATACCCAGCCCTGTTATTATTTTTCTATTCTTCATAACTTCCTCTTTATACTAATAATACTGTTTAAACTGCTTTTATACACAGACCTGCCTTTGCAAAATCCATATAGACTTAAAAACATACTTCTATAATTTTATCAAATTTCGAAATAAAAATCACCTATCAATTTATTATAAAAAATGATATAATTTTCTAATATTTGTGATACCGATGTTTATTTGCATCAGGCGTCATAATATCAATGTTGTATCAATAGCGTATCGGATAACGCATCAGACTCCGACTCTGAAGATGGTGGGTTCGATTCCCACTTGATACATTTTAAGGAGTAATATGTTAAAGGACGAAGTTTTAAAAATATTGCTTTCAAGCGGCAGCCATGTATCAGGTCAAGATATCTCAAATAAGCTTGGGGTATCAAGAACCGCTGTATGGAAAGCCGTCACCGCACTGAAAAATGACGGCTATGATATCGAGTCGGTCAACAATAAGGGATATCTACTTACCAAGAATAAAAGTATTTTAAACGAAGCTGAGATAGAAACCTGTATGCATCTGTATGACTGCAAGGTTTTCCCTAAGATTTTGTATTTTAACAGTATAGACTCCACCAATACCTATGCCAAAAAGGCGGCGGACTTAATCCCTTCGGATTTTCTTGTCGTAGCGGATACTCAGACCCTTGGCAGAGGCAGACTTGGCAGAAGTTGGAGTTCTCCAAGCTCTACAGGTATCTATATGAGTCTTTGTATAAGGCCGAATATTTCACTTGAAAAGGCTTCTATGATCACCCTTATCACGGCTATGGCAATCTGTGATGCGATAGAGGAACTTTACAATATATCTCCTCTTATAAAGTGGCCGAATGACATTGTTATCAATTCAAAGAAAATCTGCGGCATACTTACCGAAATGAGCTGTGATATGGACGGTATAAAATATATTATATCGGGAGTCGGAATAAATGTATATGATACCGAATTCCCCGACGATATAAAGGATACCGCTTCTTCACTCTTACTTGAAACCGGTACAAAAACGGACAGAGCCAAAATAATTTCAAGTGCCATATATCATTTCTATGAAGACCTTGATACTTTTATGCAGACTGAGGATATGAGCATTCTAAAATCAAAGTATGAGAGTCGTTTGGCCAATATCGGAAGAGAGGTCATGATACTTGATCCTAAGGGCGAGTACCCTGCCACGGCACTTGGAATTGATGAGACCGGAGCCTTAATTGTAAATGCAAACGGGAAAATAAAAAGAATAATAAGCGGCGAAGTAAGCGTCAGGGGAATCTACGGATATACATAAAAAAATAACCCTTGTAAATTCAAGGGTTAAACTTAAAGCTGCTGACGGGACTCGGACCCGTGACCTCCTCACTACCAATGAGGTGCGCTACCACCTGTGCCACAGCAGCATTTATATCATATTAGCATAAAGATAAATAGCTGTCAATATATGTGCCGCAACTTTAGCCACCTTGACTTTTATCTTAAAGATGCTACTCTTATAAAAAAGGAGGTACTATGTTTAATATAACGGACAATAGAATTTATATGAATGATGATGCGGGCAAGATGATTGCCGAGGTCACATTCCCCAGCTTAGATGACAATACAATAATTATAGACCACACCTTTGTGGATGACAGCCTAAGAGGGCAGGGTATAGCCGCCAAGCTTATGCTTGAGGTAATAAACTATGCAAAAACTCATAATAAAAAGATAAAAGCGAGCTGTTCATATGCCGTAAAGTGGTTTGATAAAAACAAGGATGAGTATAAGGATATCTATGTAGAATAATATAAAGCATATTTTTTGCATATGTTTTATTATTTACTTGATTTACCTATTACCTACCTGTATAATAGGATTATAAATAAAGGTAGGTAATAATATGAAGATTTCAACAAAGGGACGATATTCACTGCTTGTAATGATTGACTTGACTGAGAATCAGTCTGATGATTTTATACCGCTTCGTGATATCGCCAAGAGACAGGATATATCGGAAAAGTACCTTGAAAGCATTATAAAACTACTTGTAAAAAACAAGCTTCTTGTAGGCTTAAGAGGCAAGGGAGGCGGCTATAAACTGACCAAGAGACCAAGCGACATCACGGTGGGTGAGGTACTTAGAATTGCAGAAGAAAATATAATGATTGATGAAGAAGATACCGACAGTATGTATCGCACCAGCGAATACCGTACTATAGATATGTGGAGCAGGCTCTCAAAGATGATCAACAACTTCTTTGACAGTATATCCATTGCGGATTTGATAGTGGAAGATCCGGGAAACGACTTTATCATCTAAAAAAAAGGTTTTACCCTATACATTGTATCCGGTAAAACCTTTTTTAATATATTATTTCTCTGCAGCTATCTTTGCTATCTCAACAATCACATCAATAGCCTTCTTTATAGACTCAACACTGACAAATTCAAATCTGCCGTGGAAGTTTTCACCGCCTGCAAAGATATTCGGAGTCGGCAGTCCCATAAATGATATCTTGGAACCGTCCGTTCCGCCTCTGATAGGCGCCTTGTTCACCTCTATTCCTAAGACTTCCATAGCCTTTGTCGCAATATCCACGCTTCTTGTGTCCTTCTTTATGATGTCAGCCATATTCCGGTACTCGTCATGCATGGAAAGCTTCACTCTTTCAATATCATATCTCTCATTGATATCCTCACAAACCTTCTTCACAATATACTTTTTATTCTCAAAAAGAGTCTTGTCATGGTCTCTGATAATATATGTCAGACTTGCATTCTCCACATTTCCGTGAGCCTCTATCAAATGTATAAAGCCCTCTCTGTTCTCGGTCTTTTCAGGCACACATATAGAAGGCATTGCATTTTGAATCTCTCTTGAAATAGTGAGAGCATTTATCATCTTATTCTTTGCATCTCCCGGATGTACGCTCTTACCAAGTATATCAATCTTAGCTTCCGCAGCATTGAAGCACTCAAACTGAAGCTCACCTACCGCACTGCCGTCCATAGTATAGGCAAAGTCACAGCCGAAATCTTTTACATCAAAGTGATCGGCACCTACACCTACCTCCTCGTCACAGCCGAAAGCCACACGAATCTTACCGTGCTTTATCTGCGGATTGTTTATCAGATACTCCATGGCGGACACAATCTCACATACACCGGCCTTATCGTCGGCACCGAGCAGTGTAGTACCGTCAGTAGTAATAAGAGTCTGTCCGATATAATTTTTCAAATTCGGGAACTCCTGCGGCGAAAGCACAAACCCACTGTCTCCAAGTACAATATCCTTGCCGTCATAATTTTCGTGAATCTGCGGTGAAATATTCTCCGCATTGAAGTCGGCGGTATCCACATGTGCAATGAATCCTATTACAGGAGCATTTTCCACATTGGCAGGAAGGGTCGCAGTAAGGAATGCGTTCTTTTCATTTATCTTCACATCTACAAGGCCTATCTCCTTTAACTCCTCGCTAAGATCTTTTAAAAACTCCATCTGTGAAGGTGTGGACGGAATCACTACACCTGCCTTAGTATCATCCGATCTTGTATTCTTCTTAACATAACCTAAAAATCTGTCTAAAAATTTCTCCATATCTTCCTTTCTATAATCTCACTTCAAATATATTCTGATCTTTGCATACGGATTCCAATATACTCTTTATATAGACTGAAGTAAAGCTCTCAGGCTGTTCTTCCCAAAGCTTTATTCCTTCTTCAAATTCGTCGACATCAAAAATCTCACCTGCAAAATATTTCTCATTCATTTTTACAAAGGCCTTACCCATTTTTTCAATATCCGACTCACTTATATCCTCAAACCCATGTGTCTTAAACAGCCTTACAAGCTGCCTTTCTCCGACACCGTCAAACTCATGCCTACTGATACTTTTAAAACCGTCTACCGCTTCAACTTCCAAAGACTGTGTCAAATATTTAAAACTCTTACCGTCATATAAAATATTTGCAAAGTGATTTGGCGCGACCGCCAGTGAGGATGTAACTATTTCCGCCACACCCCTGTCTTCAATATGTTGGATATGCATATGACCGCTTAAGTTCAATTTTACATTGTACTTCTTGTAAATCTCTTCTATCCTTTGCGCATTCTTTATCATAAAACCTTCGGTAAACATAAAATTATGCTCCAAAAGATTTTGATGACTGACTCCAAGTATATGTACATCAGGCTTTGATATCTCCTTTAATACATTCTCAAGCCAAATAAGCGCTTCTTCACCTAAATAATTTTGACTGTATGAGTTTGTATCAAGCATTATAACATAGAGACTTTCAGAAAGCTTTGCCACATAGCTTGCAGAAGACTTATCAAAATACTCTGCCCTATCGTATCCGCAGTTATGATAAATCTCTTGAAACTCCTCAGCGGATACGCTCTCCACCTTATAGACCTCACTGCCGTGAAATCCCATACATCTTTCATGATTTATATCGTGATTGCCGGGTATCAGATACACAGGTACTCCTGCACAAACTATATTATCAAGCTTTGCAGCCAGTTCTATATGACTTATCCTTTCACTGTTGAATGTCAGATCTCCAAGCAAAAGCAGCGCATCAGGCTTTCTTTTTATAACTTCAAGCACAAATGCATCCACAATCTCTTCTATATATGTCATCACCTTGCCGTCGCCCTTAGACATCACATTGCAAAAGGCCTCTCCACCGTCATTGATACTCTTTGAAAGATAGTGAAGATCTGTAGCCACCATAATATTCAAAGTTTCTTCACTCATACAAAATTCCTCTTAATCATAGCTTTCCAAGAATGAATGCTTAATGCCGTTCTTCTTATATGCTATCACCGTATCCAGGCTGACATTCTCCACACTCCTGAAAATATTCTTCTCAATATACGGATTCTTTGCAGCCAACTCCCTTATAAGTTTCTTTACCTCGGCTCTCATAGAGCCCTTATCACCTGTCTCAGATATGGAGCAGTTATCTGTAAGCCTGCAGGCACATCTGATAAAATTCAGTTCATTATACTTTGCCCAATGTATTATATCGTCTTCCCTTATCAGATAGAGCGGTCTGATAAGTTCCATTCCCTCAAAATTGGTGGAATGAAGCTTGGGCATCATTGTCTGTATCTGAGCCCCATATAACATACCCATTACTATAGTCTCTATAACATCGTCAAAATGATGTCCCAGCGCAATCTTGTTGCAACCCAGTTCCTTAGCCTTGGCATAGAGATGTCCTCTTCTCATCCTCGCACACAGATAACATGGAGACTTCTCATCCTCCGCCACAATATCATATATGGAAGATTCAAACACTGTTATAGGCACATCCAAAATCTTTGCATTGTCAAGTATTGTCTGATAATTGATATCGTCATATCCGGGATTCATCACTAAAAATACAAGCTCAAAGTTTTTCTTGCCGTGACGAAGCAGCTCCTGAAAAAGTTTTGCCATAAGCATGGAGTCCTTGCCCCCTGATATACAAACCGCAATCTTGTCGCCGTCTTTTATCAGCTCATACTCATTGATTGCCGCAGTGAACTTTCTCCAAATACTCTTTCGAAACTTCTTTATTATGCTTCTTTCAATATCCCTTGCTTTATTATCAGCCTTACGGCTTTCACTCTCATTTTTTAAAAACTCGTTCAGCTTAAGCTTCATATAGGCTTCATATCCGCCGTTTAGATTGTATACATTCTCATAGCCCAAGCTCTCAAGTTCTTCACTCAGATATTCGGTCTTATTACCTGTAGCACAGACCAGACATATCTCATCACTTTTATCAAACTCCTCAATCCTTTTTAGCAATTCATCTTCAGCTATATTTACAGAGCCCGGTATATTGCCTCTTACAAACTCATGCTCAGGTCTTATGTCAATCACCGTAACATCCGGCTTCTCAAGCAGCTTCTCTATAACAATTTCCATCAAATCTGTTTCCTTACTATCAAGTAGTCGTCATTATTCCTATAATACGGGCAGGTGGTGTAGTCGCTGCTCCTCATCCTGATGTAGTCGTCCTCATCCATATCCACATCACATATATAACCTTCCTCATCTTCGTCATATATATAATTTATGCAAAAATCGCAAATCATAGTATTACCTGTTCTTTTTCACTTCTCTTTTATAGTCCTCAGGAGCATACTCCCTAAGCCAAATCTCCTCTGCCATCTCCAAAAGCTTGCTGCCGCTAAGCACCGCCTCAAATGCCAAATACTGTGCGGCTCTCTCACTCCTTGACAGCGGCACCTTAAGAGTCGGTGGAGACTTAAAGATTATATCATTATAATTACTTTCCATCATCATCCTCATCGCTTTACCTGCTTAGGTTCAAGTATAGCATATATAGTTAATGCATACAAATATAATAAAAAGAGCCCCTCAGGGCTCTTAAAAATCATTATATCAATCAGCCTTCCTTAGAAAACTCATCCTTACCTACTCCGCAGAGTGGGCAAACAAAATCATCAGGGAGATCTTCCCACTTTGTTCCAGGAGCTATTCCGTTATCAGGATCTCCTACTGTCTCATCATATTCCCATCCGCAAACATCACATACATATTTCATAAATTACACCTCTGCCTTCCATAAACCATGTAAATTACAATACTCATAAGCTGCTACCAACTTCTCACCTTCCTGTAAAACAAACTCAGCATGTGGCTTATCCTCAGGTGTAAGTCCCTTATACTGCTTACCAAGATTTGTCTCAATCATGATAAACTGAATATAATGCTCAGGTGTCATAGGGTGATCAACACTACCTACATTAACAACAACCTTATTTCCTTCAACTGTAACTACCGGTACGTGCTTCTCCTTAGCCGCGTCTGTTGTATTGGCCTTTAAAAGCTGCATCTCATCACCACAGCAAGTAAGTGTACCGCCACCGTTAACTACTACTGAAACAATCTTTCCACAGTGTGCACAACGATAAAACATATTTCCTCCTTATTTCTTTGCCTTTAACAAATCTCTTATTTCCTCAAGAAGAACAACATCATCTGCCTTTTTAGGAGCCTCTACCTTCACTTCCTCTTTCTTCTTAAACTTCTCTATAAGTCTTACAAATATGAAGATACAGAATGCAATTATAAAGAAATTAACTACATTTTGGATGAAAGAACCATAAGCAATGGCATTCTCAGCTATATCACCATGTTTAGGAGTTATAACATACTTCAAATCAGTGAAGTTTAAGCCTCCTATCAAGATTGATATGATAGGCATAATCAAATCATTTACCAAAGATGTGACAATCTTACCAAAGGCTCCACCTATGATAACACCTATCGCCATGTCCAAAACATTGCCCTTAAAAGCAAACTCTTTAAAATCCTTTAACATTTGTCCTCCTATATTCTTCGGTCATGCGTGAGCTTAATATAAACCAAATAACTGATTTAATTTTGCACAACCTCAATGTGCTATTATTATGTACCATATTAAAGAAAATGTCAAGTACTAATAATAAGAATTATTCTTGTTTTTGAAAATATACATAATAAAAACACTCCCAACACTTTACATATAACCTTAAACCTGTAACAAAAAAGAGAGACACTCTCCCTTAGGAAAGTATCCCTCTCGCATTAGATTTATCAGATGCCATGAGGCTTCGCTACGCTCCACCTCAAGCCTATAAAACCTATAAATTATCTGAGATTATTCCTCAAGACGAACCCAATCTACTGTGTAGTTAGATGTCTTAACCTTGTAATCATCTCCGTCCTTCTTTGTACCGCTCTTAACCATAGCACCTGTTGTGTTAACAACATATGCCTTAGCTCCTGTAGGAAGGTTGTTGAACTTGTACTCTGTGTAATCCAAGTCACCGTTTGACTTGAAGTGCTGTGTAGCACTTGTGCTGTATGAAGCAAGAGCATCAGCTACACTTGACTTAGTAATAAGCTGATTGTTGCTGTTAAGTACAACAACCTCTATCTTGTTATCACTGTCAGCTGTAGTAAGCTTACCACCAATGTAGAGCTTGTGGTCGTTCATACCGATAAGACCTGCACCCTTCTTAGAACCGTTCTTCTCGAACTCGAATGTAAGCTTCTCGCCGTCAAGATCAACGCTCTGCTTACCTGTCTTCATAGAACCGTCATCGCTGCTTCCGAAGTAATATGCTCTAAGCTCTCCTGATCTGAATAAGCTGTCGTTAGCCTGTACAAATCTGGTGTAGTTGTCCGCTGTATCGTATCTGTTCTCATCGTCAAGCTTATCAACGATATCCTTTTGACTGTAGGCTGTACCTGTCTGCTGCATCTGAAGTACTACGAAACCGCTGATCATTCTACCATAGTTATCGAATGCATACTTCTTACCGTTGATAGTCTTGATCTGGTTTGTAACAAGCTTTCCGTTACCGTCTGAGTAGTACCAGTAGTCTGAACCGTCCTCATACTTATCCTTCTGGAGATAGTATCCAGGAGTTACCTTGAACCAACCCTTTGTATATCTAGCACCATCCTCAGGTGTTGAGTAGTTCATGAATGAGTTAGAGTATGTTGCAATACCCTGCTTACCGCCATCCTTAACAGATGTGTTAGATGTTGTAGCCTGTGTTACCCAACCTGCGTTCATACGTCCGTACTCATCGAAGCCGTACTTTCTACCGTTGATTGTCTTACCTGTCTGATCCTTCTCCTTCTTACCTGAAGCCTTGAAGTAGAACCATCTTGTCTGATCCTCATCCCAGTAGTTGTCACCAGGCTGAGCATCTGTTGCCTGATCGTCTCTTATAGCGATCTCTCTCCATCCTTCAGCCATAGAACCGTCGTTCTCATCACCGAAGTAGTACTGAGAATCCTGCCAAGCGTTGTCATCGTACTGAGTCTCGCCGTCTTTTACCCAACCGTACTGCATCTTACCGTCAGTATTGAATGTGTACTTCTTACCGTTGATAGTCTTAAGAGAAACATCACCTGAAGCTGAATCGTTTCTCTTGTAAGCCTTACCGTTAGCTCCGAAGTAATACCACCACTGATTTGGCTCGTTCTCGTCGCCTGCGTTCTCGTTGTCAACAGCTACCCAACGATTTGTAACCATAACACCGTTTACATCAACGTAGTATGTATCATCGTTGTCGTCGATAAGTGAATCAACAGCCATCTCGCCGTTGTCATCAAGATAGTACCAGTAATCACCTGACTTCTGCCACTGCTCTGTTACCTTCTCTTCGTTTCTGTTATAATATACCCATGTACCGTTCTCCTGTTGCCAGCCTGTAGCAGCAAATGCTGTCATAGCTCCACCAACTGAAAGAACAGCTGCTGCTGAAATTAATGCAGCAATCTTTGTTTGCTTTCTCATAATGAATGCATCTCCTTTTTGAAATCCTTTTAAAAATCTAATGCGTCCTTTGGGTAAAGGTTCTTTGTTAAGTCCTTTCCTTTAAGACACTCGTAGTATATAACTTTATTTTATATGTTACAATATATTTTCTTTTTCTGATTTCTTACGAAAATATTACAAAACTTTATTTCTACTACGAATCTGTGTACTTATCCTATCTATTGTGCTAATATGTTCAATATATGTAATATTTTATTATTTTTGAACTTGCATAAGGAGTACTTATGAATAAATACGCTTATTTACTTAGAGAAATATTTGAATGTAATACAATCACTCAAAGAGAACTGGCACAAAAGATGTCACTTTCACTTGGCAGTGTCAACACTCTTATAAAGGAAGCACTCACGCTCGGCTATATAAAAAAGTGTGACAACATGACCGTTCTGACCTCATCGGGACTTGACTACTTGGATACATTTAAGGTGGACAGAGCAATTATAATGGCGGCAGGCTTCGGTTCAAGGTTTGTTCCGCTTACATTCGAGACTCCGAAAGGTCTGCTTGAGGTCTTTGGCGAAAGGATGATTGAACGCCAGATAAAACAGCTTCATGATGTAGGCATCTATGATATCGTTATTGTGGTGGGTTATCTTAAGGAGCATTTTGACTATCTTATAGATAAGTACAATGTAAAGCTTGTATACAATCCGGTCTACTCCTGCAAGAATAATATTTCCACCTTGCACTATGCCGCAGAGTATATAAAAGACTCTAATGTCTACATATTATCTTCGGACAACTGGATGCGTGAAAATATGTATCACCGCTATGAGCCTTACTCATGGTATTCTTCTATATATATGGAAGGAAACACAAATGAGTGGGTTCTTAAGTTTAACAAAAAGCGTGAGATAACAGATATAATGGTAGGCGGTAAGGATGCCTATGTAATGTACGGCCCTGTTTATTTCAGTAAAGACTTTTCAAATGCATTTATGCCTATACTTGAAAAGGCGTTTTTTACTCCGGGAAGTGATGACTGGTACTGGGAAAATGTTTTGATGAATGAGATAAAGGCTAAGAATAATGATTTACCTGCAATTCATATCAATCCTCAACCTGATAATCAGGTCTATGAGTTTGAAAATCTTGAAGAACTTCGTGCATTTGATGACAGGTATAAGGAAAACAGCGGCAATGTCGCACTGGAGCTTATCGCAAAGGTCTTTGATATTCCGCAGAGTCATATAAAAGGTCTGCGTACGCTTAAGGCGGGAATGACCAATAAATCCTTCTTATTTGAGGTGGATAATCAAAGCTATATTTGCAGAATCCCCGGCAAGGGTACAGATGTGCTTATAGACAGGAAGCATGAGTACGACTCATATATGGCGGTAAAGGACTTACATATCACAGAAAAAATAATCTACTTTGACAGAGAAAGCGGCTACAAGATTTCAAAGTTCTATGACGGCTCAAGAAATGCCGACCCTGAGAATAAGGAGGAAATGGGCAGATGTATGGAACTTTTAAAGAGTCTGCACGATAAGAATATAAAGGTTGATCACAGCTTTGATATTGCAGAGAGAATAGAGTATTATACCAAGCTTTGTAATGAAAGCGGCGGAATATCTTTTGAGGACGTATCTTTTGTCCAAAAGAATATGAAGATATTACTGGATATGCTTGATCAGATGAAATCACATAAATGTCTTTGCCATATTGACAGTGTTGCAGACAACTTTATCATCACATCTGATAACAGGATAAAGCTTATTGACTGGGAATACGCCGGCATGGCTGAGCCTATAATAGATGTGGCTATGTGTTCCATCTATTCCTACTACAATAAAGATGAAGCGAACGCACTTTTGGAAAGTTACCTTCAAAGAAGACCTACCGACTTAGAGTATAAAAAGCTCTATGCATATATGGCTCTGAGCGGTTATCTTTGGTCATTGTGGACTGTATATAAGTCAAATATCGGGGAGGAATTCGGTGAGTACTCTCTGAAAATGTACAGATACGCAAAGGACTTCTTTGTGGAGGCAATGAGAGATTAGCTCAAAATGAAGAGGCAAGGAGCCCTAACTCCTTGCCTCTTCTCTTGCGTGCCTACATCGGCAACACCTAATATGCTTCTTAGCTGCCTTTATTATAGGGTACCTATCTATATTTAGTCAAGTGTTTTTCTTAATCCATGCTTACGCTTATTCCGCCTCTTCTTTCACTTGGCTGGATAAGCACTGTTACCTGATCGTTTCCAAGCCACTCGAAAGTATATGACTCACCTGATGCCTGTCCTATAAAGGTCTTCCACGATATATCAGCTCTTATCTGCGGATCTCCCATACCGTTTTTACTGAACCAGCATATTACGGCGTCAGGGTCTACAGCGATGCTGTCCATAGATTTTACATTTGATAAAACTAAAGGATTGCCGTCAGACAGCAGTGCCACATAGGCATCATTACCTCTGCCGACAAGTGTTGTGGTGGCAAGACCTTTTTGTGAAAGTACACCGATTCCCAAAAATCTCACGGAGTATTCACAGTCGTTGGTAAATGCCAAAATATTTTCAGACTCCACAGATACGGTCTCACCTATAGCCAGCTTGTATACCACTACATGCTGTCCGTAGTTTGCATAGTATGTTGTGGAATTGCCGTGCATATTCACCTTCATAAGAGGTATGTTCTCACCTGTAACTCTTCTTACCAGCTGTCCGAATATCGCCTGTCCTATACTGCCTCCCGGTCCAAGTATCATCTTCTCAAAAGAATAATTCTTTGCTCCGGCATTTTCACCTGCTATAAAGGCGCCTGCCTTTGCAATCAATGTATCATTACCCTCACAGGTAACCTTAAGTGTCAACTCGTTAATAACTTCAAATGTCAGCATACTTCCTCCTTATTCGACTGCTACTCCATAAAATTCACAAAGACCTGCCAGATCTTTGTTTACTCCGTTTCCTATTGCATTAAACTTCCATGCACCGTTATGCAAATATATCTCGCCCATCATCATGGAATTGATATTGTTATAATATTCCTCCACCAAAAACGACGCCAGCTCGGTATTGTTTAGCGGATCTACTATCTGAATATAGGCATCCTTTAACATACTGAAATTCAGTGAGTTTTCGAGTGCATCATTGATGGTCATTACAAAAACTATCTTGGCTACCGCCGGATTCAAGATAGCTGTGTCTATATCAAATACTTCCAATACATTTGCAGTCTCCACATTCTTAAACAATACACTTTTTTCAGGGCTGCTTTCCTGACCGTAGAATACAAAATAGTCATCGCCTACAACTTTTCCGTTTCCTGACAGCAAAAATGCCGATACATCCACATCACAGGCGGGATTTTTCACATTCCACCCGAAGTTTACCTTTATCTTATTTGAACTTAAGTTAAGAGGCACCTTCTGCCCCTTTGAAACCCTCTTTGTAAGACTTGGCAATATAATATGTTTTGACGAATTACTTTGTCCGCTACATGCCGCATGTACACCGCCTTGACCGTACGCAGTCGGCCTTACAACATTTTTGGCTGCAGTACCTGACTGCACATTACTTCTTGTGACACCGGTATTTTGTGAAGATGCACTATCTTTTTTCTTATAATATGAAGTATTCAAGATTTCTACATTTTCACTTGTAAGTACTATACCCTTTTTTTGATTCAAGCTTTCCAAATCACTTGCACCGATCGGTTTTGTAATATTCATTACAAAAGTACTCATGTTCACCTCTCTTTCTTAACCTACATCAAGACCTGAGTGATACGAATAATTTCCGATACCGGCAAGTAATCTGTGAAAATCCGTGTCCTCCAGCCTTTCAGGCATTATTTCTATATTTAAAAGTTTAAATATTTCCTCACATCTCTCAATACATCTGTCAAACAGCTCAGGGAAGCTTTCTTTTGAGTATATTCCCTTATCCCAAGGATTTATCCAAATCTCATGATTCAGATTGAAAGTCTTCTTAACATCAGGTATATCATCCGAAAGTATCTTTTGTGATACTATAGGTGCTTTCAAGAAAATATTCTCTATTGCATTTATTCTGATCTTTTTTCTGCCTGTGGGATCCGCCAATGTCCTTACACCGAATCTCATTGCAAGCACCGACCTGTGCACCATTGCAGGTGTTACTCTGAAGTTGTTTTTATATGTTATCGGGTAGTATGTCTTATTGATCACTCTTGCAAGAAAGTCCGAGACAAACTGTATCTCAAAGCCGTTTAGCGCAAGTGTCGCAGCCTGATTGAACTCCGAAGTCTTCTTTTTCTTATATTTTAATAAAAGCAATGTATCTATATCGTTCTCAAGTGCCGCGTGCATACCGTATACATAAGCACTGTTTTTGCCCGTCTCATGTCCGATTCTGGCATATACATACGGGTGGCAAATATAATCTCCCACGTAGTGACACAGAAATCCCGCAATATAGCTTATTGCCTGTTGTTTCTTTTGTGCCGACTCCATACTCTGTATCTCATACATTGCATTTGCAAAGAAATCGTTTACATGGCTTTCATGCATATAGGAGCCTACATTCCTGTAGTCTCTGTGTCTTAGTATCGGTATATTATAAAAGAACATATCCGGACCTTGCAGCCCAAGCTGATACAACCATCTGTATTTGGAGATGATATGCTTTAACCCCGAGTTTTCAAGCTGTCCGTATGCCTTTACTCCCAAGATATAATGTGTTGTAAATCCCGGCATCTTCACTCCTTAGTATATTCATAGACCTTCGTCAAATAGTAATCTGAAAAAAGTCCCTCATATTCATTAAAAGTATTTTTCATATTTAATTTCTTATGTGCAAAGCCTATATCAGCAAGTTCAATCATACCTTTGTCAAATTCAGTATCACCTGCCGCAAATATTCTTTCACCTTTATATTCATTTATAAAGCGTCTTACCGTATCGGCCTTGTTTAATTTCTTAGGCATTATATAAAGTTTTTCTTTATTATATAAAACTTCCACCAAAGTGGGGTTCAACTCAGACTTAAGATCTTTTACCACAGCCTTAATATCATCACATTTTGTAAATATAAAAAGGTTGTCTATATTTCTGCATTCAAATATTCTTCTTCTATCTTTTTCCAGCATTTTGAATGCTTTTTGTCTTTCAACGGCTGAATCCTCTATGATTTCAAGGCTCTTTAAATACCATTCATTATCCGATACTCCGTTCTTTAAAAGCTGACCGCCGTTTGCACATAGTACATACTTTGGAAGTATACTTAGGTTTATCCTTTCATACTGCGTATATGTTCTTGTAGTAACAGGGACTATAAGCAGTCTTTCATGGAGTTTTTTCAAAAGTTCATAGGAGTACTTTGACATAAAGCTGTTATCTTCTCCTTTATAAACTTCCACACTTATCCTTTTCTTTATATCCGTTTTCCTCGAATAAATCAAAGTATTATCCAAATCTGTAAATAAAATATCCATGAAGACAGTTTAACACTTTTTTATAAAATAGTCATTTTAAAAAATTTTGAAGTATGCAGCAAAAAGACCCCGGGATTTTCTCCCGAGGTCTTAATTTTATTTTTCTTTTCTTCTAAGCAATACGATTGATCCACATGATATTATCAAAAGTATGAAGTATCCGAAAGTATTTCTATTGTCTGAAGTCTTCGGTACCGATAAAGCTTTTCTTGTAGATTTTGTATTGACATCAGCCTTAGGCTTATCAATAATGATCAAAGGTATTTCAGGATTGTTTAATTCAGGCTTGTCAATCTGTGACTTAACATCATTATTATTCACTACAGTAGCCTTTGCAGGTCTTACGGTTGAGTCGCCGCCTCTTCCTCCTCTGCTGCTGTTGGAGCGTGTCGCTATAGATGATGTGGCTCTAGGCCTTATTGTAAAGTCTCTGTTCCAATCTCTAGGGTCTACTATAGTGCTTGGTGTTGCAAGCTTTACGTTCTCAGCTCCCGGAGTGATTACCACACTCGGATCCTTCACATATATATATGTGATCTCAACAGGATTTTCTCCGAATATACCGCTTGGGCTGCCTGATACCAAGTCTAAATGATAACCCGGTATGTACTTTTCGCTTGTCTCATATGGGAGTCCAAGCTTTCTTGTTCCGTCAAAGAATTCATCACTCTCTATCGGGAAGCCTGCCGAATTGATGTAACGGGCAATTACATTTCCTGCATTCTTTCTGCGATAGATATAATCTACTCTTTGTGTCCCCGGATCAAACACTCCGTTTGCATTAGCCGGCATACTTACAAGGTCGTAATAGTCAAACGACTTAACCTCTGAAGTATAAGGCATTCCGATCTGTTCGCTACCGTTTAACACCACGGTATTTGCAAGCTCGGTATTTCCGTCTTCATCAAGATACCTGATAATAACGTTTCCGGCATCCTGACGCTTATAAATATAATCAACTGTAATATCAGATGTTCCAAATACTCCGTTTGCATTGTTAGGAACGGCTACAAGGTCATAGTAGCGAATGTTCTTTTGTGGAGTAGTATATGGAAGACCCAGCTTATTTGCTCCCGGTAATACTTCGGTAGTTTCTATTCTGTTTCCGTGAGTATCATAGTAGTTGGCTGTGATATCACCTGCATCATCTCTCTTGTACTCATAGGTGATGACATAGTTGACACCAGGAGTAAATGTTCCCGTATTGTTTGCAGGTGTAGGATTTACCACTGTAAAGTTGGTTATACTTACAGGACTTGTAGTATACGGCAATCCCGACTTACTTGTTCCCGAGAAGAATTCATCAGGTGCCAATGTATTTCCTGTACCTGCTTCCACATAATGAACTAATACATCTCCCGCATCATCTCTTCTGTAGTAGTATGTAACTTCTCTGTTTCCGTTTGTAGGATAGATATCCGCATATCCGTTCGGATGAACGTCAATTACGGAATAGTACTGTACGCTTCCCGGATTTGTACTGTATGAAAGTCCGGCCTTTCCTGCTCCCGGAAGATATTCATCACGCAGCAATGAATTGGTCGTTCCTATTTCATAGTGATGTACGGTTACATTTCCCGCATCATCTCTTCTATAGTAGTAAGTAATCTCTCTAAGTCCGCTTGCCGGATATGTTCCCGTGTAATCTGTAGGTTGGGCATTTACTACAGTGTAGAACTGTATACTCTTAGCACTTGTACTATATGTAAGTCCAGACTTTTCGGCTCCTGAGAAGAACTCATCCTGTGAAAGCGTTGCATTGGTTCCGTCTTCAAGATAATGTACCTTTACATCTCCCGCATCATCTCTTCTGTATCTGTAATAAACTTCAACAGGTGTATTGCCGAATGTAACTACAGGGTTTACAGGCGAACTTACCAAGTGGAAATGTGGGAAGGTCTTACTCTGTGTTGTATAGGTAAGTCCCAGCTTGTTGGTTCCGTCAAGTACTACGGCTGACGGTGTTCCGCCAGGAATTGCCGAGTACAACTCATTTCCCGTACCGTCATCTATATAGTGAACAGTTATAGATGATCCGTTATCTCTCTCATAGTAGTAGCTTATCTCCTGCGGTGCAGTAGTGAATGTAAGCAATGTAGGGCTTGGTGCCTGATACAGATGATAATTCATTATCTGCGCCGATCTGTCCTGTGACTGATAGGTAAGTCCAAGCTTTCTTGTACCGTCTATAACCTCAGGTCCCGGGGCAGCTCCCACTGTAGGTGAATAGAGTTCCGTAGTGGTTCCTCTCTCATAGTGGTGAACCGTTATATTGCCTGCATTCTTTCTTCTATATGAATATGTTACAGTAGTCGTACCGTCACCGAATACTCCGGATGTAGGTGTACTGCTGCTTATAAAGTCATAATTGTCTACAGGAAGCTGACTGCTGCTCCAAGCCAAGCCTTCTTTATTCGCACCTGACAATACTGTAGGGGTATTTACCATGGTGCTGCTTCCAAGACTCTCAGGTCTTGTCAAATTCTCTCCTGTATCAATATCTATATATTTTATAGTGACATCAGGTGAAGTATTTCTCTCATAGTAGTAGGTAACGGTCTTTGGTGTAGCATCAAATGTTCCGCTTGTAGGGCCTTGCGGTGTACCTACCAAATGATAGTGAGGTATTGCATAACTTCCGACCGTACTTATATCTCTCCTGTATGTCTGATACGGCTTACCCATCTGTCTTGCACCCGAAAGCACTTCAGCTGCCGGTGTGGCTGTGGATGATGTGGCATACAGCTCTGTGGTCGTTCCCGTCTCGTAGTGGTGAACAGTTACATCACCTGCATTTCTTCTTACATAGTGATAGGTTACTGTAGTATCTGCGGTATAACTTCCGTTGGCGTTTGCCGGAAGATTTGCAGTATCCACTTCAAAGTTAGGATCTGTTGTTATAGGAGCTGTAGTATATCTTGTATCCCTAGGCTCTCTTGTAATCACATCAGCTGCAAGATTGCCTCCGTCCTCATCCTTTATATGCTTAACTGTCAAATTATAAAAATCAGTCTTTAAGCCGAGGTTTTTTATAGCTGTAGGATTATCTCTTGTAAGATTTATCGCTACGCTTGACCAAGGTGAATTTGGTATCGGCGTCTGATCCGCATTAAGTACAGATGCTCTTGTAACAAATGAGGTGAAATCGTTTCCTATAACTGCGGCACTGCTTGGTACATTAGGTACGGCAAAGCTGTCGCTTGTAAGATTCTCTACATAGAGCTTATAGTTTCCTTCATTGCTGAGCTTATTTGTAAAGCTTATGTTTCCGTTTGCATCAGTTCTTCCCGACTCAACCACACTCTCGGTACCTGCCGCGTCAAGCTTTACAAGTACATAAGGTCTGTCGGCTATGTTAAGGTCGGTAGTGTCATATGTTCCGTTACCGTTTAAGTCATAGAATGCATGAGTTGCGATATTGTACTTATGTGTACCTACCTGTGAATCTGTGAACTCATTTGCACCGTCAATGTTGTTGCCTCTCCATGAAGCCACCGAGTTGTTGGCTGTATCTGTAGCCGCATTATCCTTTGTATCAGGCATTTCAACTTTATAGTTGAATGTAACTTCCTCGTTTGCAACTACACTCTGACCGCTCTTTAAATCCGCCTTAAACATTGTTACCGCGGACCAGTCACTGATACTTGAAGCCGGCACCCATCTGGCATTTACATTACCGTTTATATTGTCACTTGGAGTGTCTGTAGAATAATAAATGTCAAACTTACTGTTGTTTACAGTTACTCCCGATATGGCCTTAGGATATATCTTTGAACCTCTGTCATGGTAAACTCCGCTTCCGTCTTTGACAATGAACTTGTCGCCTGCGTACGGGAAAACATCTATTACATGGAGATCCTGTACAGGATCGTTTGTGTTGTTCCAAACTCTTACCTGATAATCTAAGATATCTCCCTTATCGGCTTTCATCTTGGTCTGATAAACACTCTCTGTAGAAAGTTTTACTTTCTTTCCGAGCACCATCGCCTGTGGAGGTACAAAGGTATAGTTATATGTTATTGTAGAAAGTCTGTCTGTTGTATTGCCGTTGTTATTGGCGTCATACGGGTCTAGGTAATCTGCGGTATCTGATGAATATATAACTCCCGGAGCCGCGCTTGATGCGGCTGTAGTGTTATTATCCCAGCTCAGTATTACCTTTATCTCATGTGGACCTCCGTCCATACCCGCTGTAGGCTTGAACGAAATATTCAAATGATCAATTTTGTTCTGTGTATAGTTTCCGTAACCTGCAAATGTGGAACCCGGGAATGTCAGTCCTGTAAGTTCAAACTCGTACGCTGTCTTTCCTACATTCCCTTTATAATTAGGTATAACCGTAGGAGTAGGATTAACAGTAAATAAATTAGCAGTCATCTGCGGCTGCACACTGTCAAACGCGAGGTCCGAATCGACTACAACTACCATCTTAGGATTTACGGCAGCTCTCGGGTCCCAAAGTATACTGTTATACCAGATACGTGGTGTTATTTTTATAGTTCCTCCGACACTTACCGTACTTGTAGCGGAGGTACCGTTTATACTCATTCCGATATTTTGAAGGTGCATATTTGCATACGGATTTCTTAAATATGCATCCGCCAATGAATAACCCAGTTCCTGACCGGCTGCATTTCTTACTCTACCGAAGTTTCTTACAAGCTTCCAATATACATCATTGACATGCGCATTCAAATCGTTGATGAAAGCTGTATGTGTGGCAGGTGTAAGCTGTGTCTGAACGATAAGACCTACCGCATCCTCATCAAACTGTGAGATAGTTATATCATCATCAAAGACAAGTCTGAAATACCTGTACTCAGGCGGTGTTGTCAATGTGGTAGCTACGGAGTTTGCTCTGTAGTCTGTAGCATTGCTCACCTGAACAGGTGTAATATTTGTAGCAATAGGGGTCCATGTGGTTCCGTTGTCGGATCCTACAAGCTTATTGTGTGAGAGTTTTGCAAGTTCTGTCGCAGTGAATCTTTCAGGTCTGACTCTCAGTTCATATCCTGTAAGAAGGCTTCTTGCCTGTGGCTCATCCTCTATCATTCTGAATGTAACACTGCTTGCAGTCTGCGGTCTTGCTCCACCGAACTGATCCACACTTACCAAGTAGTTGTATTTATAGTCCGCATCCCTCGGTACAAGATAACCGCCATCACCAAGCAATGTCTTTTTTATACGAATTCTTCTTACATATGAAACATGGTAGTATAACTCACCACTTCTTCTTGTGGAAGCATCCAATGTACCGTCATCATTTACCAGTGTGGTTACCTGTTGCATAGTTATCTTTGTCCATGTATTAGCTAAAGTAACAGGTTGATTTCCGTCCCACTTAAGTGAGAAAGGCGGTTGCACTATAGTTGCAAGTCCTCTGTCAACTGTCTGTGTAATGGTTCTATCCGTACTGTTATATGTCCAATCGGAGTTGTTCGGAAGTGACGGATCCCATACTGCTGTAGCAGGAAGAGTGATCTTAAACTGAACCTTTCTCTTATCCATACCTGCACCTGTTCCGGCAGGTACCAGTGATACACCGTCATTTGCAGTGTTTGCAGGACCGCTGTAGCCGAAACCGCTCAAACTCGATACAAAGTCTGTAGAGAGTCTGTCATGAGCGGCATTTGTAGCTTCATCCGATATATATTCACTTTTTCTGTTGTTATTTGCAACTGCGGATGTATCAGCTGATGAAATTCCTACAGGATATGCCTTTGCAACAAACTGGTCGTTTGAGCTTGCAAGCGGCGCATCTGTAGCAGGATTTTTACCCGCTTCAAAAAGCTTTACCGGAATATGGAATGTCTCACCGTTTTGCACTGCAGAATTCTTTAGAGTTGCCTTTACAGGTACTGCAGCGTATCCTGTATCAAGTCTTGAATAGTTTATCTTTATAATATAGTAATTCGGATCGCTGTTTATAATATTTACACTGGTGGCTCCTGACGCCAGAGTAACATCATTTACGGCAGGCGCTGCAAATATATTCTTATCCAGATATACATATGAAAAAGGATTGTACAGTGTGGACACCGCTCCCGAGAGCGTATTTGTCACATAGTATGACTCTTTTTGCGCTACCAAAGATGAAGTCTGCCCGGATAAACCGTACCTCACATCTGTAGTGACTGCACTACCTGCACCTGTCGCATATACGTCGCCTGGCGGCGGCAGTACTGACAGTATCAGTGCGAAAAATAATAACAAAAAATATTTTAACGATTTTTTTGCCATAATACCTCCATTGTTTATTTTTTGTTTTACATAAAAACGATCCAAAAAAATTTGGAAAGTTTATGAATATCTTATATGTAAAACAAAGTGAATTTGTTGTTGTATGTTCTTAACCGTCATGCTAACTTAAGCATTATACATGGAAATATTTTATCATTTTTTAGGAATGATTACTATAGTTATTTTTTAATAAACTTTTACTAATATCTAACTTTTAATGTAAGATTTATTTTTATCGGTATTATAAGTTTAAAAAAACCCCCGGTTTTTAGCCGGGGGAGAAAATTATCTGTCTTCTTTTTTCTTTAATACAAGTGATATTGCAGCTGCCAGTGAGCTTATAAGGATGAAGAAGTAGCCTCTTACATCTTTGCTGTCGGCAGTCTTCGGAACCGACATCGCTCTTCTTGTATCCGGAACTATAGTCGCCTTCTGTGGTGTAGGCTTCTTAGTATCGGTTACAGGCTTGTCTATTACAGGTACTACAGTATCAATTGCGTTCTTTGATTGTCCGTTGTTTGTTGTAACAGTCTTTGCAGGTCTTACATTGGCATCGCCAAAGCTTCCACTTCCTCCTCGACTTCCGTTAGAAGATGTTGCGATAGAAGGTGTAGCTATAGGTCTGTTAGGTCTGATAACAAGATCCTGATCTCTACCCGGAGTAATTATCTGACTCGGTGTAGCTATTCTTGACGGTGTTATCGGACTTGGTGTTATCGGATTAATCGGACTAGGACTAATCGGTGTTATCGGACTTATAGGGCTAGGCGTTATCGGATTAACCGGATTTATAGGTGTTATCGGTGTAACAGGGCTTATCGGGTTAATCGGACTCGGTGCTATCGGAGTAGGTGTCACAGGAGGTACCGGTGTGATAACCACACTTGGGTTCTTTCTGTAGATATATGTCACTTCAATGGTTCCGTTTGTGAATATACCTGTTTCTCTTCCCTGTACAAGGTACAGGCTGTACCCTGTGATATCCTTTTGGGTAGTGTTATATGTGAGTCCCAAGCTTCTCGCACCGTCAAGTACTTCGTCACTTTCTATAGGGAATCCTGCAGTATTTATATAATGGGCAATTACATTTCCTGCATCTTTTCTTCTATATACATATGTGACACTCTGATCTGTACTTGTAAATGTTCCGTTTGCGTTTGTCGGTACACTTACCAAGTCATAATTATCAAAACTCTTAGCACTTGTAGTGTATGGAAGACCAAGCTTCTCACTACCGTCCATTACCTCAGGAGTATCAAGAGGTACGTTTCCGTTCTCATCGATATGCTCTACCGTTACAGTTCCGGCATCTTTACGCTTATAGATATAATCTACTGTAATAGGTGCCACTGTAAATGTTCCGTTTGCATTTGCCGGTACACTTATCAAGTCATAATTTGCAATAACCTTAGGTGTTGTAGTATAAGGCAATCCTACATTATCAGTTCCCGTAATATTATCAGGTGTATCAATGCTGTTTCCATGATTATCAAGATAATTTACTCTTACTCCACCTGACTGTTTTCTCTTATACAGATATGTTACAGTCTGAGTACCGCTTGCAAATGTACCGTTTGCGTTTGCCGGCACACTGCTTATCTCAAAGTCCGCATAACTTTCAGGACTTGTAGTATATGGCAATCCGAGCTTTCTTGTTCCGTCCAGTACGTTCGGTGCGGTCAGATCGCTGTTGTCATATACCGACTTATGGTAAACTGTCACATTTCCGGCATCACTTCTTCTGTAGACATAAGTTACAGTCTGCGTTCCTGATGTGAATACACCGTTTGCGTTAAGAGGTGTGCTCACCAATGTGAAGTTCGGTATGGTTCTTGCTGTTGTAGTATAAGGAAGTCCAAGCTTTCCGACTCCTGACTGAACATCAGGTGTTGAAATAACATTACCCTCATCATCTACATAAACTGTTGTTACATCTCCTGCCGGTTTTCTTCTATATTCATATATTACAGTCTGAGAACCTGCGGTAAATGTACCGTTCTTATTAGCCGGCTGAGCAACCAACTCATAATCTGTGATGTTCTCTTCATTTGTAGTATATGGAAGTCCGAGTTTTCCGGCTCCGCTTAGAACGAAGTCACTGTGAAGTGATGTTCCTGTTCCCTGCTCAAGATATTTTACAGTAACATCTCCCGCATCATTTCTGGTGTAGTAGTATGTTACCACTGTTGTTCCGCTTGCAGGATAATTTCCGCTATGGTTTGTAGGTATAGCATTTACCACAGTGTAGTTTGCCACAGCCGCAGGGCTTGTAGTGTATGTAAGTCCCGACTTGCCTACTCCGCTTAAGTTTTCATCAGGTGATACCTGTGTAGTAGTTCCTGCTTCATAGTGGTGAACCAATACATTTCCTGCATCATTTCTTCTGTACTCGTAGATTACAGTCTGCGCTCCTGTTGTAAATGTACCGTTCTTATTGGCCGGCTGAGCTACCAGTGTGAAATGCTGAATACTCTGATCGTTGGTTGTATAAGGAAGACCAAGCTTACCTGTACCGCTTAAGCTCTCGTCAGCCGCCACAGATGTGGTAGTTCCCTGCTCATAGTGATGTACTGTAACATCTCCTGCGTTATTTCTTGTGTAGTAGTATGTTACTACTGTGGTTCCGGTACTTGGGTATATTCCGGTGTGATCCGCAGGTATCGCACTTACTACCGTATAGTTGGCTACACTTGCCGGGCTTGTAGTATATGTAAGTCCCATCTTACCTACACCACTTAGGTTTTCATCAGCCGATACGGATGTGGTAGTTCCCTGCTCATAATGATGTACCAAAACATTTCCTGCATTTTTTCTTCTGTACTTGTAAATTAAAGTCTGCGGGTTTGTACCATGTGTAAGATTTGTTGTACCTGTTGCACTTGGCGTGGTCGCGCTTGGTGCTCCGCTTGTATCTACTCCTACATACTCAAAGTTGGCTATATTTGCTTCCTTATTTGTAAAGCTTTCAGTCACTCCGAGTTTTCCGCTTCCTGAAACTACCACTGCACTTGGTGTACCTCCTGTAGGAGAGTAAAGCTCTGTTGTAGTTCCGTCCTCATAGTGATGTACCGTAATGTCGGCCGCATCTTTTCTTCTGTAGTAATAATTTACTACCTGATTGCCTGCCACATATGTAACTGTGGTTGCTCCTGTAGTTGTATTCGGAGTGTTGGCTCCACTTGCTCCTGTTACGTCTACTCTAACAAACTCATAGTTATCGATATCGGCTTCCTTATTTGTAAGGTCTTCACTAAGTCCGAGCTTTCCGGCACCGTTAAATACCTCCGCACTTGGAGTTGTGGATCCGCCATGCTTATAAAGCTGTGTTGTAGTTCCGTCTATATAGTGGTTGACTGTGATATTTCCGGCGTTCTTACGTTTGTACTCATAAGTTACTGTAATATCACTGCCTGCCGGCGGATAGTTACCTGTATGACCTGTAGGTGTTGCACTTACCAAGTCATAGTTTGTAAATGTATTCGGTGTTGTTGTATACGGTAATCCAAGTTTTCCGGCTCCGCTCATTGTATCAGGTGATTGAAGCGGTGTATTGGTTCCCTGCTCTACATATTTTACTATAACATTTCCGGCATCTTTTCGTCTGTACTTGTAGATAACTGTCTGTGCAGTTGTTCCATGTGTAAGGGTTGTTGCTCCTGTGCTGCTTGGGCTTGTAGCTGAAGGTGCTCCGCTTACATCTACACTTACATATTCAAAGTTTGCAATATTTGCAGCCTGATTTGTAAGGTTCTCAGGTAATCCGAGTTTTCCTGTTCCTGAGATTGTAACCGCACCCGGTGTACCTCCTGTAGGAGAATACAGTTCGGTTGTAGTTCCGTCCTCATAGTGATGTACTGTTATATTTGCCGCATTCTTTCTTCTGTATCTATAGATTACAGTCTGTGTTCCGGTCTGATATACGACATTTGTCTGGCCTGAGCCTCCGGTTGCTGTAAGTCCCGGTGCTCCGCTTGTATCGACACTGACATATTCATAGTTGTCTATGTCGGCTTCTCTGTTTACAAATGTTTCACTCAGTCCAAGCTTTCCTGTTCCGTCAAATACCTCAGCACTTGGAGCTGCGGCTCCTGTAGGCTTATACAATTCACTTGACTGTCCTACTTCATAGTGATGTACGGTAATATTACCTGCGTTATTTCTCTTATAGTAATAGGTTACCGTCTGGTTACCGCTCTGATATGTACCGTTTTGATTGCTCGGCACTGTCACCACAGTAAAGTTCGGAATAGTCTGTGCAGTTGTTGTATAAGGCAGACCGAGTTTTCCGGTTCCCGATAATGTCATATCAGGTGCCACCTGATTTGTGGTTCCCTGCTCATAGTGGTGTACTATAACATTTCCGGCATCTTTTCGTCTGTACTTATAGATAACCGTCTGTGCAGTAGTTCTATGTGTAAGTGTTGTCTCTCCTGTGCTGCTTGGGCTTGTAGCTGAAGGGGCTCCACTTACATCTATTCCTACATAATCGTAGTTGTCTATATCGGCAGCTTTATTTGTAAGATCTTCAGTCAATCCAAGTTTTCCTGTTCCCGAAATGGTCACTGCACTCGGTGTTCCTCCGGATGTCTGTGAATAAAGCTCTGTGGTAGTTCCGTCCTCATAGTGATGTACCGTTATATTTGCCGCATTTTTTCTCTTATAATAATAAGTTACAGTCTGCGGTGTACTAATATAAGTAACAGTTGTTGCACCTGCTGCACTTGGTGATGTCGCACTGCCGGCTCCTGTTCTGTCCACACTTACATACTCAAAGTTGTCTATATCTGCAGCTTTGTTTGTAAGGTTTTCGCTCAGTCCAAGCTTCTGCGTACCGTCAAATACCTCGGCACTTGGAGTTGTGGCTCCTGTCGGTTTATAAAGTTCTGTAGTCTGACCCACCTCATAGTGGTGTACAGTAATATCTCCCGCCTGTTTTCTCTTATACTTAAGTATAACGACATTCTGACCCGGATTCAGTGTACCGCTAAGCGGTCTGCCGTTTGTAAGATCAGGCTCAGCATATTCAAAGTTTGTTACACCTGTAAGAGTTGTAGCCGGTGTAACACTGTATGTTGCTCTAAATGCGTGTGTAGAATCTGTATCCGGAACATTTCCGCTTCCGTCATCAAGAGGTATCGGATTACCCGACATATCTACATACTTTACTTTAAGTGTTGAATTGCTTGCTTCAAGGGCCGCATTGGCAGTCTTTTTATCTGCACTCGGTGTTACTGTGACATTTGCCTCAAATACAGCATTGCCGCCGAGTGTACCGTTACTGAAGTCGTTACCGATTATAAGTGACGTTGAAGTAACATGTATTCCGCTTAATGTATCTCCCGTACCCGGAGTAACCACTACCTTGTATGTACCCTGAGTTGAGATATTGTCAAATGAATAGTCACCGTTTGCATCAGCTGTAGTAGTAACAGGGTTACCGCTTGCATCAAGCACCGGTGTACCGTCCGACTTATAAAGTGCTACGCTTCTTCCTGCTGCAGGTGCATCATCATCTGTTGTAAGATATGTGCCGTTTGCAGTTCCGCCTGTAGGAGGTACATCATAATAAATCTTACCGCTTATTTTGTACTTCTTAGGTGTTACTGTATTGGCAAGTGCCTCAAAAGCACCTGTATAGTTATCGCCTGAGAATCCTGCAAAGGTATTTACCGCCTTATCTGTAGTATCAAGAGGTATTGTACTCGGCATCTTTGCTTTAAATGTAATTATATCCGTACTGTGACTTGCAAGTACATGTCCCGGCTTCATCTTTGCTCTGAACATAGTTACCTGCGACCAGTCGGATACTGAAGATACCCATGTAGCTCCGCCATAGTTTGCAGCTATATTACCCTCAGTAACAGGTGTAGTGCTGTATTCATATGTATAATTTGCATTTGCGTCTATCGGTCCTGCAAGTGTTACCTTATATGTAGAACCTCTGTCCGCATAATTGCCCTGCTGGTCAGGTGCTATACCCTTATCACCTACATGAGGCAATATATCAAAGAATGTATATCCGCTTACCGGATCTACAGAGTTGTTAAATATATTTAACTGATAATCCACTATCTGCTCACTGTCCGGAGTGGTAATAGATGAGTACTGTGTATTACCGGCATCGGCTCTCTTTGATCTCTTGGTCAAGATAAGCTCAAGCGGAGGAGTATATACATACTTTTCTTTTTTACTTGAGAACTTCTCGGTAGTATTGCCGTCATTATCAAGATCAAGTACATCCGCATAAAGTCCCGGTATCTGACTGCTTGCAGGCGCTTCCTCATTATTATCCCATGAAAGATATGTATCTATAGTACCCGGTCCTGCAGTAACATTTCTGGTAAACTTAAATCTTGGATATAAGTACATATAATAGTATGTACTGTTACCTTGCGGTATATTCAAGTCAGGAAAATCCCATATATAGGCGGTCTTTCCTGTATTTTTAAAGTTATATTCCACTCTGTAATTATTTAAAACCGACGATGTCAATTGAGGCGTATAATAACTATTTCCTGTTAAACCTTGGAACTCAAATCCCGGATCGGCTAAAACATAGTACTTAGGATTTTTTATATCTCTGCCGCCGTCACCTAAGTTATAATAGAACTGTATATTATCAGTTACATTTGCTATATCATTGATATATTTTGTACCTAAATCATTGTTCTGAGTATAATGTTGGTACTCATACGCAAAAGCTTTTGTCCAATTGGCATAATCTCTGCCTTGCCTGCTGACCGCATTGTTATCACCATATAATGTAGCTTTATTATACGTTCTGACATAGCTGCTTGAGTTATTCGGCATCGGCGCCAACTGTGCCTTGATATTATTATAAGCTCCTTGCTCCAAACGGAACTTATATGTCAGCTGGACTGCATTACCCGGAGCTTGTACCTCTATAGGGGTATCGAACTTAAGCTCTATTTTTTTATAGTGCTTAGGTGCAGGTAATGTAACCTCTGTGGAACCGGAGGTAATAGATACGTTATTAGCTATTATTTCAGTACTTCCGTCCGCCTTAGTACCTATAAGTTTATTATGTGAAAGTGCAGCCTGCTGTGTCGTATCCAACACAGGAATATACTGCGATGAAGTAGGACCTGTCGTTCCCTGCACAGCTCCTGTAGCGTTGGTATAGGTAATTGTGTAAGATATAAAATCCATATCCACTTCAGGTGTATCTTCGATAGTACTGATAGTGTGATGATATGTACCTTGTGCCGGATATTGTCCCGGATTTCCTGCATACCAGCTCCAACCTGCATACATTCTATAACTGTGAATAGATGTATCTTGGTCTCCTAAGAGTATAGTCCACGGTGAATTCGTACTCTTACTGAAGCTTAATCCGTAATCTGAAGGCGGTGTTCCCGGATATGAATAATATCCTACTTTTGCAACAGACTTTTGTAATGATGCCGCATCTAAAGAACCGTCATCATTTACAAACTGCCATGTAATAGGGAATGACACATATGCATATGACGACTGTGTTCCTACAGGTTGATTATTATATTTTATATAGAACTGGTCATATGTACTTGTAATATTTCCATACTGTGTATCCTTACTTATAGTATGGTTACTTGCGTTGTATACCCATCCGGCATTATTAGTATCTGTTGTATCGAACCTTTCATTAGCAGGAAGCTGTACTGTAAGTCTTGTTTTTCTTCTGTCGGATCCATAGCTTCTTGATGCCGTACCATGGAATGTACCGGCAGCAGGCCAATTGGTTCTATAAGTACTTATATAGACTCTACTGCTGTAGTTGTTTGACAGTGTGGTATTGTTCTGTAAGTCGGTACTGACTCCCTGTAAAAAGCTGTAGCTTGTAGAATAATTGTTTGTCTCATTTGTATATCCTATAGGATATGTCTTTGCCACAAATGTATTGTTATTACTCTCAAGCAATGTTCCGTCGGCACTGTATACCTGCCACGGTATTGTATAAGTCTCATTATTGGCAAGTGAATTTGCCTGTATTGTTGCCTTAAAAGGTACTGTCTGAGTTACACCTCCACCTAAAGTATTGTACTTCATTGTAACAATAATGTAATCATTATCACTGCTGTTATCAATACTTAGGTAGTTTGTTGCCGGTCTGTTCAGCCATGTTGAAATATTGGAAGTACTTATATAGTTTCCAAATACTTTCTTAGGCAAATACAGCTTTGAATATGCACCCGGCAAACTTCTTGTCGGTGACGAAATTTTTATTTTCGCATAAAACGGTACTTCTTCACCTACATAAAAGTCTGTGTTTCCTCTTGCAGCTGTTGCAACATCGTCATATGTAATACTTGATACTATATCCGGATCATCCACTACCGCAGGCAGAGCCGCGTGAGCAGTGAAGATGTCGCTCATGGATAAGAAAACCATAACAAATGACAAAAGAGCCGCTAAAAAGCGTTTTCTAAATTGCTTCATTAAACCTCCTTTATTCAGTTTATTTTACTATCGTGTCTCAATATTCAAGTTTTATATTTTTTAAGTGAGATTTGATTGAATTATCTTGATATAAAATGCGTTTTTGTATTGCGTTTTTAATGTTAACAAATTGTTATACTCCGTAAAATAAAGTCTATAAAACTGATAATACACTATAGTAATGATTTTTGAACACATATAGGAGTCATCTATACGATCACTCCGCCATTAACTCTTACTTATTCTTCTAACCATATACACTCCTCCTTCTTCACTCTCACTATATTTATACTTATAACATATTTTAGTTAATAATGGAATATTTTTTTAATTTTGTCTTAAATACAGGTATTATCTGATAAAAGTTTTTAAACTGACTTGTGCAATACTTACATATGTTTTATAAATTTTATTTATTCTCTTCCTTTTATATGTTGATTAAGATACTAAAGTCTAATTGCAGTCTATTATCTTTAAAGTTTTATTTAAAATTTTTTAACACTGTTATTGCAATAAAAAAGCCCCCCGACATATGTCGAGGGACTAAAGAATGCTTATCCTTTATTCAGTTTCTTTTTTCTTCCAAAAGATTACAGCAGCTGCGAGTGAGCTTATGAATATGAACATATATCCTCTCACATCCTTTCTGTCTGAAGTCTTCGGAACCGACATAGCTCTTCTTGTAGCCGATATTGAGCTCTTAATATCTTTCTTAAGCTCATTTTTATCAGGCTGCGGATTTCTGTTGGAAATCTTCGGCTCGTCAATAACGATTTCAGGCTTTTGTATTGCATCCTTAGAATTTGTATCCTGAACGGTAACGGTCTTTGTCGGTCTCACACTTGAATTACCGTCTGAAGAACCGCCGCCACCCTTTCTTCCGTTAGATCCTGTAGCAATTGAAGGTGTTGCTATAGGTCTGTTAGGTCTTATAACCGGATCCTGTTCTCTTCCTGGTGTAATAATCTGACTTGGTGTAGCTATTCTTGACGGTGTTATCTGACTTGGTGTTATCGGATTAACCGGATTTATCGGTGTTATCGGTGTAACAGGGTTTATCGGGTTAATCGGACTTGGACTAACCGGTGTTATCGGGCTTATCGGACTAGGCGTTATCGGATTAACCGGATTTATCGGTGTTACAGGTGTAACAGGGCTTATCGGGTTAATCGGACTTGGACTAACCGGTGTTATCGGGCTTATCGGACTAGGCGTTATCGGATTAACCGGATTTATCGGTGTTATCGGTGTAACAGGGCTTATCGGGTTAATCGGACTCGGACTAACCGGTGTTATCGGGCTTATCGGACTAGGCGTTATCGGATTAACCGGATTTATCGGTGTTATCGGTGTAACAGGGCTTATCGGGTTAATCGGACTTGGACTAACCGGTGTTATCGGGCTTATCGGACTAGGCGTTATCGGATTAACCGGATTTATCGGTGTTACAGGTGTAACAGGGCTTATCGGGTTACTCGGGCTTGGCGCTACCGGAGTCGGTGTCACAGGAGGTACCGGTGTAATTAAAATCGTGTTAGTAATAGTGAATCCCGTTGCAGCTGTACCGGAAATGGTTGTTGAATAGCCATCAATATGAACTTCATCAACTGTGTATTCAATCTCATGTCCATCATCGGCATACTTAGGTAAGTTAGAGAAAGTATGTTCCCAGTTATCATCTTTTGTAAGAGTAACGCTTTCCTTCTCTGTACCGTCTGCTAACAATTTGATAGTTGCAGAGTCCGCTTCTTTTCCAACCCAGACTTTTTTGACCGGAACAGATATTTTTTCTGTATTGGTGTTCGTTACAGTGAAGCCATTTTCCATATCGCCGGTTATTGAAGAATCGTAGTTCGTGATTGCATCTTCTTTAACGGTATATTGAATCTCACTGCCGTCTGTATTCTTTTTCTTTAATCCTTCAAAAGTATGTTCCCATTGGTTTCCTGCGTTAAGTGTGACAGAATCGACCTCATGACCATTTGCAAACAGGTGAATAGTAGCCCCGGTTCCTTCTGAGCCTATCCACTTCTTCGTTACATGAATAGACCTCTTTTCCAAAATCGTGTTAGTGATATTGAATCCCGTTGCAGCTGTACCGGAAATGGTTGTTGAATAGTCATCAATATGAACTTCATCAACTGTGTATTCAATCTCATGTCCATCATCGGCATACTTAGGTAAGTTAGAGAAAGTATGTTCCCAGTTATCATCTTTTGTAAGAGTAACGCTTTCCTTCTCTGTAACGTCTGCTAACAATTTGATAGTTGCAGAGTCCGCTTCTTTTCCAACCCAGACTTTTTTGACCGGAACAGATATTTTTTCTGTATTGGTGTTCGTTACAGTAAAGCCATTTTCCATATCGCCGGTTATTGAAGAATCGTAGTTCGTGATTGCATCTTCTTTAACGGTATATTGAATCTCACTGCCGTCTGTATTCTTTTTCTTTAATCCTTCAAAAGTATGTTG
>NZ_RRCM01000002.1:269801-275720 GCF_003862485.1 Lachnoanaerobaculum orale
GAAGAATCGTAGTTCGTGATTGCATCTTCTTTAACGGTATATTGAATCTCACTGCCGTCTGTATTCTTTTTCTTTAATCCTTCAAAAGTATGTTGCCAGTTATTTCTTTCATTTAGTGTGACTGACTTTCCGGTATCTACTCCATCTGCCCATAAGTGAATGGTAGCTGAGCTTCCTTTTGGTCCAACCCATTCTTTGCTTACTTTTACATAAGTCTTATCCATCTTGTCCTTGATAGTAAGTGTTCCGCCTACATCATCATAGACATATACAGAATATTCATTTGGATCAAGTTCATATCCCTCCGGTGCATTGATTTCCTTTACCTTATATCTGCCTTGCATTAACTGATCAGAAATAACAGTACCATCAGCACTTGTTGTTAAATTGAATGAAGTTCCATCCGACTTTGTGACCTTGAAGGTTGCGCCTGCTAATGGTGCACCATTATCAACGTCAACTTTTCTAAGCTTTAATTTCTTACCCAACACACCACCGGCTGCACCACCCGAATGACGATACTTCCAAGTTCCGCTACTGGACTGAGTAGGGTTTGTGGAAGATGTCAAAGTGGCATTATTTGACTGCACAATATCACCATATTCAACTGTGGATTTATAAGACAAGAAATAGGACTGTGTTCCAATGTCTCCAAGGTCAAGTCTGAATTCAGTCTTATCCTCGTTGAATGTAATCTTGTCAGAAATATCAACTACTTCACCGGTATAGGATGTCGGATTGCCCGATGCATTATACTCACATTTCATAAGTTTGAAATTTTCGGATGTAATGACTGTTGGCAATGAATCCGGATCAATGAAATGACCATTATTCGAAGTGATCTTATCTGTAATAACAACATTCTTTAAATATTGTTTTGTTCTGTTAACACGAACACCCCAAGCAGCCTGATTAGGAACAGTTGGAGCTTTTGCCCATTTACCAATCACCTCAACAGTTGAAAGAGCTCTATCCGGTTTTACAATGATTGGCTTAGGACCGGGTGTCAGATCTTCTCGATTATTGACTCCCGCTTTTACATTGATAGTCTGGTTATCCCCAACCCTTTTTTTATTAATCTTTAAATCAAAGTGTAAATGTCCTTTAAACTTATACTTTCCGGTTGCGTTTTCATTAAATACAACATGTACATTGCCACCACCACCTGTTGCTGTTGCAGCATTCGGCTGAATTGTTGCTGTACCTACGACCGTTCCATTTTCATCTTTAATATCAAATGTAGTCGGATAAGTTACAGCAGTTGTTAAATCGAATTCTTCAGGAATTTTAATATCAAAGTAATTTCCATTATCCAGGAAAATTGATTCAGGCATTTCAAAATTAAAATCCAGCTTAAGCGTGGCTGACTTTTCTGTTTCAGTAACCGGCTGGTTACTTGTATTTAAGATTTGAAAGCTTGTAATCCTAGCATCTACAGCTAAACCGTCAGCATAGACAGTAAGGTTCAAACCTTGAAATATCATAATGAATATCATAAGAAATGACATTATAATTCCAGTCAATCTTTTCATATTTAGACTCATTCAAACTTTTCCTTTTTATATGTTAATTATGTGGCTTTAATCCACTTTCATGGAGTTACCATGAATAATCTAGGTTTACATATGTTTTATAAATTTTTAACACTGTTATAAACCGACAAAAAAGTCCCCCTACATATGTCGAGGGACTAAAGAATGCTTATCCTTTACTTAGTTTCTTTTTTCTTCCAAAAGATTACAGCTGCTGCGAGTGAGCTTATGAATATGAACATATAGCCTCTCACATCCTTTCTGTCTGAAGTCTTCGGAACCGACATAGCTCTTCTTGTAGCCGATATTGAGCTCTTAATATCTTTCTTAAGCTCATTTTTATCAGGCTGCGGATTTCTGTTGGAAATCTTCGGCTCGTCAATAACAATTTCAGGCTTTTGTATTGCATCCTTAGAATTTGTATCCTGAACTGTAACGGTCTTTGTCGGTCTCACGCTTGAGGTGCCGTCTGAAGAACCGCCGCCACCCTTTTTTCCGTTAGATCCTGTAGCAATTGAAGGTGTTGCCATAGGTCTGTTCGGTCTTATTACCAGATCCTGTTCTCTTCCCGGTGTAATAATCTGACTTGGTGTAGCTATTCTACCCGGTGTAATAGGACTCGGTGTTATCGGGTTAATCGGGCTTGGATTAACCGGATTGATCGGTGTTATAGGGCTCGGTGTCAAAGGATTTATAGGTGTAACAGGGTTTATAGGGTCAATCGGATTTATAGGATTTATCGGGCTTGGTGCTATCGGTGTAGGTGTTACAGGAGGTACCGGTGTGATTACCACACTTGGGTCCTTTCTGTAAATATATGTAACCTCTGTTGTTCCGCTTGTGAACACACCTGTTTCACTTCCCTGTACCAGATATAGGCTGTATCCCGGTATACTCTTTGCACCTGTTGCATACGGAAGTCCGAGTTTTCTTGTTCCGTCAAGTACTTCATCGCTCTCTATAGGAAGTCCTGCAGTGTTTACATAATGGGCTATTACATTTCCTGCATCTTTTCTGCGATATACATATGTCACAGTCTGAGTTCCGCTTATAAATGTTCCGTTGGCATTGCTTGGTACACTTACAAGATCATAGTTGTCAAATGATTTGGAACTTGATGTATAGTTATCACCTAATCTCTCACTACCGTCAAGTACTTCAGGAGTATCAAGTGGTACATTTCCGTCCTCATCCACATGCTCTATTACAACATTTCCTGCATCCTGACGCTTATAGATATAGTTCACTGTTATTGGGCTTACAGTGAATGTTCCGTTTGCATTATTCGGTACTGTTATAAGAGTGTAGTTCGGAATATTCTTAGGTGTTGTAGTATAAGGTAATCCTACATTATCTGTTCCCGTAATATTATCAGGTGTCTCAATCCTGTTTCCATGATTGTCAAGATAATTTACTGTTACTCCGCCTGACTGCTTTCTCTTATAGAGATATGTTACGCTTTGGCTTCCGCTGACAAATGTTCCTGTCGCGTTAGACGGCACTGTAGCTATCTCAAAATCAGAGTAAGTCTCAGGGGTTGTGGTATAAGGCAATCCAAGCTTTCTTGTTCCGTCAAGCACTGTAGGCGTACTTAAGTCGCTGTTGTCATATACCGACTTGTGGTAAACCGTCACATCTCCGGCATCATTTCTTCTGTAAACATAAGTTACAGTCTGTGGTCCCGGTACGAAGGTACCGTTTTCATTGCTCGGTACGCTTACCAATGTGTAGTTAGGTATTGTCTTTCTTGTAGTTGTATAAGGAAGTCCGAGCTTACCTGTACCGCTTTGTGTCTCAGGTATATCTATCTGATTTCCGCCTTCATCTACATAGACGCTTGTAACATCTCCGGCAGGTTTTCTTCTGTACTCGTAGATTACTGTCTGCGGTGTACTTAAGAATGTACCGTTCTTGTTACTTGGCTGTGCTACCAATTCATAATCGGTGATGTTCTTCTCTGTTGTAGTATAAGGAAGTCCGAGCTTGTTGGTTCCTCCAAGTACATCGTCACCTGAAAGAGGTGTTCCTGTTCCCTGTTCCACATACTTAACTGTTACATCTGCCGCATTATCTCTTGTGTAGTAGTAATATACATCTCTTTGTCCGGAGTTAGGATATGTTCCTGTATAGTCAATAGGTCTTGCACTTACTACCGTATAGTTTGTTACACTTGCCGGATTTGTCGTATATGTCATTCCCGACTTTCCGACTCCGCTAAGTGTCTCATTAGGAGCAACGGATGTTGTTGTTCCCGCCTCCAAATGGTGAACAACTACATTTCCGGCATCATTTCTTCTGTAATAGTATGTTACAGTCTGATTTCCGGTTGTAAATGTTCCGTTTGCATTGCTCGGTACACTTACCAATGTATAGTTCGGGATATTATGGTTGGTTGTCGTATATGGAAGCCCCAGCTTACCTGTTCCGTTCAGCGGTGTATCAGGTGCAAGCGGTGTTGTTGTACCTTCAATATAGTGATGTACTGTAACATTACCTGCATTCTTTCTTCTGTACTCATATACTACCGTTGTTGTTCCTGTTGCAGGATATGTTCCTGTGTGGTTTGCAGGTGTCACTACAAGTTCATAGTCCGTTATAGTCTTCGGTGTAGTTGTATATGTAAGTCCCGACTTTCCGACACCGCTAAGATTCTCATCATTAGCTAAAGGTGTTGTTGTGCCTGCTTCATAGTGATGAACCAATACATCTCCCACATTCTTTCTTCTATACTTATAGATTACAGTCTGCGGTGATGTTGTATGTGTAAGTGTTGTAGCACCTGTAGCACTTGGTGTTGTTGCGGTATTTGCTCCGCTTACATCCACACTTACATACTCAAAGTTAGGTATATCAGCGACTCTGTTTGTCAGGTTCTCATTTGTTCCAAGTCTTCCGTTACCTGAGATAATTTCAGGACTTGGGCCTGAGGCACCTGTCGGTGTATAGAGTTCGGTATTTGTTCCGTCCTCTATGTGGTGAACTGTGATACTTGAAGCATTCTTTCTTCTGTAGTAATAATTTACCACCTGATTTCCTGCATTGTATGTCACTGTAGTATCACCGTTTGCATTAGGTGTATTAGCTCCGCTTGCTCCGGTTACATCCACACTTACATACTCGTAGTTATCAATATCTGCAGCTTTGTTTGTAAGACTCTCGGATAATCCCATCTTTCCTGTACCGTTAAAGTTTTCGGCGGCAGGTGTTGCGCTTCCGGTCGGCTTATAAAGCTGTGTGGTTGTTCCTACTTCGTAGTGATTTACTGTAATATTTCCTGCATTCTTTCTTCTATAAACATAGGTTACTGTAATATCACTTCCTGCCGGAGGATAGTTACCTGTATGATTTGCAGGTATAGCACTTACAAGCTCATAGTTTGTAAAGTTCTCAGGTGTTGTTGTATACGGTAATCCGAGTTTTCCTGTACCGTTCATTGTATCAGGTGACTTAAGCGGAATATTTGTACCGTCTTCTATATATTTTACAATAACATTTCCTGCATCTTTTCTTCTATATTTATAGATTACAGTCTGCGCCGTTGTGCTGTGGGTAAGTGTTGTATCACCTGTAGCACTTGGTGTTGTTGCGGTATTTGCTCCGCTTACATCTATTCCTACATACTCATAGTTGGCAATATCCGCCGCCTTGTTTGTAAGATTTTCCGTAGTTCCGAGCTTTCCGCTTCCGTCTATTACAACCGCACTCGGTGTTGTACTTCCTGCAGGTGTATATAGCTCTGTTGTTGTTCCGTCAATGTAGTGATGTACTGTGATATTTGCGGCGTTCTTTCTTCTGTAGTAGTAATTTACCACCTGATTTCCCACCTTGTATGTCACTGTAGTATCACCGTTTGCACTCGGTGTGCTTGCACCGCTTGCTCCTGAAACATTTACATTCACAAACTCGTAGTTATCAATATCTGCAGCCTTATTTGTAAGATTCTCAGTCAGTCCAAGCTTTCCTGTTCCGTCAAAGTTTTCGGCAGCAGGCGTTGTGCTTCCTGTCGGCTTATAAAGCTGGGTTGTTGTTCCTACTTCGTAGTGATTTACTGTAATGTTTCCTGCATTCTTTCTTCTATACTTATAGATTACAGTCTGCGCCGTTGTGCTGTGTGTAAGTGTTGTATTACCTGTAGCAGTCGGTGTTGTTGCGGTGTTTGCTCCGCTTACATCTATTCCTACATACTCATAGTTATCAATATCTGCAGCCTTGTTTGTAAGATTTTCCGTAGTTCCAAGCTTTCCGCTTCCGTCTATTACAACCGCACTCGGTGTTGTACTTCCTGCAGGTGTATATAGCTCTGTTGTTGTTCCGTCAATGTAGTGATGTACTGTGATATTTGCGGCGTTCTTTCTTCTGTAGTAGTAATTTACCACCTGATTTCCCG
>NZ_RRCM01000002.1:275817-356359 GCF_003862485.1 Lachnoanaerobaculum orale
TATATAGCTCTGTTGTTGTTCCGTCAATGTAGTGATGTACTGTGATATTTGCGGCGTTCTTTCTTCTGTAGTAGTAATTTACCACCTGATTTCCCGCATTGTATGTCACTGTAGTATCACCGTTTGCATTCGGTGTGCTTGCACCGCTTGCTCCTGAAACATTTACATTCACAAACTCGTAGTTATCAATATCTGCAGCCTTATTTGTAAGACTCTCAGTCAGTCCAAGCTTTCCTGTTCCGTTAAAGTTTTCGGCAGCAGGTGTTGTACTTCCTGTCGGCTTATAAAGCTGAGTTGTTGTTCCTACTTCGTAGTGATTTACTGTAATGTTTCCTGCATTCTTTCTTCTGTATCTGTAAGTGATTGTCTGAGTTCCGGTCTGATATGTGACGGTTGTAGCTCCTGTTGTGCTTGGAGAAGTTGCACCGTTAGCTCCGGTTACATCGACACTTACATACTCATAGTTATCAATATCTGCAGCCTTGTTTGTAATATTCTCTGTCAGTCCAAGCTTTGCTGTTCCGTCATAGTTTTCTGCAGCAACCGTAGCAGATCCTGTCGGCTTGTAAAGCTGTGTACTTCCTCCCACTTCATAGTGGTTTACGACAATATTTCCTGCGTTGTTTCTCTTATAATAGTAGTAAACATGCTGTGTTCCGGCAGCAAATGTACCGTTTTGATTACTTGGCATTGCTACCAAAGTATAGTTAGGGATACTCAGACTGTTTGTATTATATGGCAATCCAAGTTTATTTGTACCGTTTAAAGGAATATCTGTTACCAACGGTGTGTTTGTACCCTGCTCATAGTGATGTACTATTACATCTCCCGCGTTCTTTCTTCTATATCTATAGATTACAGTCTGCGGAGTATTCTTATGTGTAAGTGTTGTATCACCTGTAGCAGTCGGTGTTGTTGCGCTGTCCGCTCCTGTCACATCTGTACTTACATACTCGAAGTTGGCGATGTCCGCTTCTTTATTTGTAAGGTTTACAGTTGTTCCAAGTTTTCCGGCACCCGGTATGGTTTGGGCACTTGGTGTTGTGCTTCCGGTTGGAGTATATAACTCTGTGCTTCCTCCCACTTCATAGTGGTGCACTGTTATATCCGCAGCGTCTTTTCTCTTGTATCTGTAGGTTACTGTCTGCGGTGCAGTCTGATATGTAACTGTTGTGTCACCTGTAGCACTTGGCGATGTCGCTGAAGGTGCTCCTGTTACATCTGTACTTACATACTCGAAGTTGGCGATGTCCGCTTCTCTATTTGTAAGGTTCTCAGATAGTCCCAGTTTTTCTGTTCCTACATATGTTTCCGCACTTGGCGATGTTGCTCCTGAAGGAGTATACAGCTGTGTGCTTCCACCTACTTCGAAGTGGTTTACAGTTATATTTCCTGCAGTTTTTCTCTTGTACTTTAATATTACGACATTCTGTCCCGGATTTAATGTTCCGCTAAGCGGTCTGCCGTTTGTAAGATCAGGCTCCGCATACTCATAATTAGCCACACCTGTAAGTGTTGTAGGCGGTGTTACCGTATATGGATCTCTAAAACCGTGAACGCTGTCCGTATCGGCCACATTTCCGCTACCGTCATCAAGAGGTATAGGATTGCCTGCCATATCTACATATTTTACTTTCAATGTAGAGTTGCTTGCTTCAAGTGCCGCATTGGTTGTCTTCTTATCGTCACTTGGAGTCAATGTAACACTTGATTCAAATACAGGGCTTGCACCTGAAGTGTTATTTGTAAAATCGTTTCCTATTATAAGTGATGTGGATGTTACGCTTATAGGACTTAGAGTATCTCCGAATCCCGGTGTTACCACAACTTTATATGTACCTGCCTTTGATATATTGTCAAAAGCGAAATTACCGTTTGAATCTGCGGTTGTGACTACCGGATTGCCTGATGCGTCAAGCACAGGATTTCCGCTTGCATCAAACAGTGATACAGTTCTTCCTGCTGCCGGTACGTCGTCGTCTGTAGTAAGGAATTTACCGTTTCCGCTGCCGCCTGCCGGTGGAACATCATAGTAAATCTTACCGCTTATCTTGTATTTCTTCGGTATTACAACATTGCTGAGTGCCTCAAATGCACCTGTGTAGCTGTCTCCTGAAAATCCCGCAAAGGTATTTACAGCCTTATCCGTTGTATCAAGCGGCACTGTATCAGGCATCTTCGCTCTGAATGTAATATCATCCGCCGCTCCGCTTGCCAGCGTATATCCCGATTTCATCTTCATTCTGAACATTGTAACAGCTGACCAATCCGATACCGATGAGCTCCAAGTTGCGCCTGCATAGTTGGCTGCGATGTTTCCTTCTGTAACAGGTGTTGTACTGTACTCATATGTATAATTAGGATTAGGATCAAGCGGTCCTGTAAGTTCAAGTCTGTATGTTGAACCTCTGTCCGCATAATTACCCTGCTGATCAGGTGCTATTGACTTATCACCCACATGCGGCAGGATATCAAAGAATGTAAATCCGCTAACTCCGTTTATAGAGTTATTAAAGATGTTCAGCTTATAGTCTACTATCTGTTCGCTGTCAGGTGTTGTAAGCGATGAATACTGAGCAACATTCGAATCCGCTCTCTTTGATCTCTTTGTAAGGATCAACTCAAGCGGCGGTGAGTAAAGATATGTAGCCTTTTTGCTACTGAACTTCTCTGTGGTGTTTCCGTCATTATCAAGGTCAAGTACATCGTCGTACTTACCAAGTACTTCATTAGAAGCAGCTTCTTCATTGTTGTCCCATGACAAATATGTGTCTATGCTGTTTTGACCGCCTGCCATATTTCTTGTGGTCTTAAATTTCGGACTGAAATACACATACTTATAGCTGTCATTTCCCTCCGGAATATTCAAATCCGGAAGATCCCAGATATAAGCTGTCTTTCCGGTATTCTTAAAGTTATATTCCACTCTGTAGTTACTCATAACGGCAGGTGTAAGTTCAGGATTCTGTCCTATACTCGTCTGAATACCCTTAAACTCAAGACCCGGATCTATAAGCAAGAAGAACTTAGGATTCTTTATTTTTCTGCCGCCCGGCGGTAAGAAGTAATGGAATCTTATATTGTCGGTCATACTGAACTCTTCGTTCAAATACTTGGTTCCGAGGTTTTGATTCTGTGTATCATGCTCATACTCCGCAGCAAATGCCTTTGTCCAGGTAACGTAGTCACTACCGCTGCCTGTCCATGTTCTTCCGGCACCGTTATCTCCGTTTACTGTAACAACATTTCTTGTCTGAACATTACTGCTTGCATTGTTCGGCTTTGATGCCAACTGTGCTTTTGCAGTATTATATGCATTTTCTTCAAAACGGAATCTGTATCTTACATCTATTATTCTTCCTGTAGGCGCCTGAATTTCTATAGGATTTGTAAACCTAAGCTCTATTTTCTTGTAGAATTTAGGAGTCGGAAGCCTTACTTCATCCGCATTACTTGTAATTTGAACATTTGTAGCAATTACTTCCTCACTACCATCATCCTTTACACCCACAAGCTTGTTGTTTGAAAGAGCTGCAAGCTGTGTATTATCAAGAGCCGGTATATTCTGTATATTTCCCGATGTATCTTGAACCTTACCTGTAGGATTAAGAGATCTTATCTGATATCCCACAAGTTCCATATCTGTAGTCGGTGTATCTACCAAGGAGCTTACTCTCGTATGATATGTTCCTATGGTCGGATACTCTTCAGGATTACCGGCATACCAATACCAGCTGAATCCCATGTTATAAACATGCTCTGTTTTATCTCTGTCTGTAAATGTAAATCTCCAAGGACTTGCAGTCTTACTTGCTGTCAAACCTCTGTCGGCTGCAGGAATCCTAGGGAAGGACCAGTATCTTACAGAACTCTTTGACTTCTCAAGCGATGAAGTGTCAAGTGAACCGTCATCGTTTACATACTGCCATGTGATAGGAAATTCCACAGTTACAGGAGACGCCTGTGTACCTACAGTCTGATTGTTATATCTGATATTGAAAGTTGTAGTAGTATAGTTTAGATTACTTTGGTACTCTATATCCTTACTTATAGTATGGTTTGCCGCATTGTACGTCCAAGAAGTATTTAAAGAATCGGTGGTGTCAAAGTTTTCGTTTGCCGGAAGCTGTACTGTGACTCTTGTCTTTCTTCTGTCTCCACCTACAATCTTTGTCTCGGTACCGTGGTATGTACCTGATGCCGGCCAATTGGTTCTTCTTGTATTGAACTGAACAGTGGTAGCCAAATCATTTGCCAGAGTTGTATTGTTTTGCAAACTGCTTGTACCCTGTGCATAATAGTAATCTCTTCTGACGTTGTTGTTCTCATCCGTATAACCTACAGGGTAGGTCTTTGCTGTAAATGTGTTATTTGAACTCTCAAGCAAAGTGTCATTGGCATCATATACCTGATATGGGATTACATAGGTTTCATTGTTTGCCAATGAACGATCCCTCAGTGTTCCCTTAAAAGGTACCGTCTGTGTAGTACCTCCACCCAGGCTGTTGAATTTGAGTGTCACTATATTAAACTCACTGTTTGATGAACTGTCTATAGACAGATAGTTGCTTGCCGGTCTGTTAATCCAAGTAGAGATATTACTTGCACTAACATATGGGAAAACCTTTTTCGGCAAATAAAGTTTTCCGTATGCACCGGGAATACTTCTCGTGGTTGACGATATCGTTATATTTGCATAAAACGGTACTTCCTCACCTACGTAGAAATCGCTGTTTCCCCCTTGCATTTACCGCATTTCTGTCATATGTAACTTCCGCCAATATATCAGGATCGTCCACTAATGCAGGCGGACCTGCGTAAGCCGGAAAAACATCTGCCATTGACAAAAATACCATCACAAATGATAAAATTGCGGCCAATAAGCGCTTCTTTAATTGTTTCATTAAACCTCCTTAATCTTATTATTTAGTAAAGTATCTATAAAACCCTTTTAGGAGTCATCTAAACGATCACTCCGAACTTAGCCTATATTTAATACCTTACCATTCATGTGCAGTATTGTACACGAATTTAATCTTCATGCTCCCCTCCTTATCACTCTTTATCTGCACGATAATATCATAAAGATTCTTTTTATAAAACAGTCTATTTGATTTTGTAAAATTATTTTAATAAAAATTTAATTTCACTTACATCTCTAAGACCGCTAAAAATATCTTTATTAACATATGATTATTATCTTGCAAAGTCACTCGCAGAACATATCATATTTTTCAAAAAAAGTCAGTAACCTTTGTGCCATGTATTTAAAAAATACAAAAAAAGTCGGAATATCATCCCGACTCCATTTTTACAGTATACTTACTACTACTGCTCTCTTTTACTACTCTCACGCTTTTTGTATTTTTATTGTTTTTTACACTGACTGCTCTCACATTTCATTCCGATTTTTGACCTGATTTTGACTACTCTCACGCAAGTCTTAATTTGTGCATTTTTACTTCAAACTACTCTCACACATACTCACGCACAGCTCTAAAACTACTCTCACATCGGCAATAATGTATAAAATTATAACACTTTATAATTATAACCTTTTCAATTTGTCAGTCATCAATGTATAGACGTCTATATTCTTGTCAAATGTATTCTTTATAATACCTGCTATCTCATCCGTATATCCCGGTGCTAATATCACTATCGCTTCAAGCTTTCTTTTTCTTGCATCATCAGGTGAAATGATCTCAATATGTGATGCCGGTGCAAATCTTCCCTGCTTAAAAGGTGCCGAATCTATGATGCAGTCCACATACTTTGCAATACCTATTGTGGAGCAAAGTGTAAATCCTTGGTGTGACGCTCCCCATATTGCTATCTTTGAATAGCCCTTTACCGTATCAAGTACTTCTTTTGCGATATCCGTCTTCTTTGAAATAATACCGCTTATATCAGGAAACTTTCTCTTTTTCACTATCACTTCAATAGTATCTCTGTTGACCGTCCTTGACTCAAGCACTTCAAATCCGCTTATATTTAAAAGATGTGTAAGACTGTCAAAATTGTAGTAAGCGATATGGTCCGGGATTATCTCATAGAAACTGTTCTGCTCCAAGATATACTCAAAACTCGGTACCGTAATAAGTCCATAGCCTTCATCACATAGATTATTATATATTGCTTTTAAGTATGTCCTCGGATGAGGCTGATGCTCCAAAAAATTAAATGACATAAAGGCGTCAAAAGGTCCGTTCTTAAATACATGGTCTTCGCTCTCCGGAAAATCCTCATCCACTCTCAGTCCCGCACCTTTTGCAATTTCTACAAGTTCCTTTTTATGCTCCGTACCGTAGCCTTCCACAGGAAAACCTTTAAGCATACCTAAGAATTCTCCTCTGCCGCAGCCGACTTCTATTATCTTCTTACCTTCAAGTGAAGCAAACTCAATGAAATGTTTGTATTCGCTCTTTCTTAAGTCTTCCATTGTAGTGGAATATCCGCCGGCTCTTATAACATCTCTGTAATAATACACCGCATCATTTTTTAACTGCACCAGATTACAGTCTTCACAAACACAAAGCGATACCTCTATGCCACTATCTTTATCAAGCTCACCTTCACTTGGAATATCCTGTGCACTTGCAGGCATATTTTCAATTTTCATAAGTTCATGTAATGAACCTTTACAACTGATACATCTTTTCAAAACCTTCTCCTAAACTTTATATACAATCTTTTATTCCTTTTTCAAATCCGTAGCTTTCAACAAAGCCTATTCTCTTTAGACGTTCAATATTGGGATTCAGAAAAGGTAATCCCTCACTTGCCGCTTCCTTTTTCTCCACTACTATGTCGCCGGTACTGTTTAACAACTTCTTTATATCTTTTACATAGTCCATCAGTATACGGTTATTCTCTCCGGCTACATTGAATACAAACTCACCTTGCAGGTCTTTTTTGGAAAGCAAGTATACCGCTTCACATAGGTCTTTAATATATATATAATTCCAAGACTGTATACACTCTCCTATATGTACATCTTTATTCTCTTTGAAATTCCTTATACAAGTGGATATAAGCGATGTCTCATGGTCACCGCTTCCAAACACCGAAAAGATACGCATATGTACATACTCTATTCCAAGGCTGTCTCCAAGATTTTTTAGTTTACTCTTCAGCTCCAATTTGGCTTTGCCGTATTCGGACTTAGGGTTTGTAGGCGATTTTTCACTTTGCTTAGGTATGTTGTTTATATCAAAGTCTTTTCCGTACTTTACTTCTATATCTGAAAGAGTCTGCCCGTATTCCGCCTGTGAACCTGCAAACAGAAATCTTTTTGCACCTCTCTCCTTGCAGACTCTCATAAGCTTTACGGCAGCATCTATATTCTCTCTTTGGATATTTTCATCCATTCTTCCTTCTTTGCCGATGCCTCCCCACGCCAGATGTATACATACATCAAATTCCGTATCCAGTCTTTCTATATCTTTCATATCAAGGACTATAAGCTTGAATTTATTATTTGCTTCATACTTTAAAAGCTCATCCCTACCTCTTGCATTTTCTCTTACCAAAGCAAGCACTTCTTCCTCCTTTGAGAGAAAGTATTCCACCAGGTGTCTGCCTAGGAATGATGCGGCCCCTGTAATAAGTATTCTCATATTATTCAACAATCCTCGGTATTATCATATTCTCTTCCATCTCCTCATCCGATAGGAAAGGTGTCAAATCCTCCAGAGGAGGGCTTACCATTCTACCGTCTGCAAGCTGCTTTCCTGATGACTTAGGTTCAAAGTTTTGCTCCTTCGTCACAAATGCCTCACAGATAACAGGGCCGACTGCCTTAAATGTCTTAGATACCGCATCTTCAAGTTCGCTGTTTGTCTTTGCACAAAAATATGTAATACCGTACGCACCTGCAAGTTTTTCCATATCCGGGAATGAGAGATCACCGCTGTCAGGTCCGATACCTACCAGAGGCTCATCTTCAAAGTACTTTGACTGTGTCTGTCTGATACTGTGGTAACCGTCATTGTTTATAAGGAAGATCTTTATATCCATCTTGTGGTGAACTATGGTCTGAAGCTCCTGAAGATTCATCTGTATACTTCCGTCACCGGTTATAAGTATCAATTCTTTTTCATATACCTTACCGTCAAGGTTTGCCATATACGCACCTATTGCGGCAGGTAAATCATATCCCATAGATGCCACTGCGGAGTTTGATATAAATCTCTGGCCTTTTTTAATAATATAGGAATGTCCTCCTACAACACAGGCGGAACCGTTACCCACAACCGTGATTTGATTTTCTCTTGCACTGTCACCGATATCTTTTATAAAGGCGTAGACATTGGCTTTTTTACTGTCGTCATTTTCAAGGAACTCAGGTCTGCATACAGGGTATTTTTTCAGCCAATACTTAACAGTCTCATTCCAGCTCATACCTTTAAGTCCTTCACCGCCTTCAAATACCGGTGTTTTTTCTTTCTTTAACATATCTATAAGCTGTCTCATAAATACCTTACAATCCGCATGAACGGGAATATCTATATGCACGGTAGGCTTTTTCAACTCTTCCTTGTCTATATCGTTTACTATTGTAAAGGCTTCTCTTGCCCATCCCTTGCAGTTAAATCCTACCTGCCTGAGGCTGAGTCTTGAACCTACAGACAACACAAGGTCCGAGTTTTGCACTGTAAAGTTTCCCGGTCTGTCTCCGAAATTTCCCGGTCTGCCTGCATACAGCGGATGGTCTACCCACAGGCAGTCCTCAGAGTTCCAACCTACAACCACAGGAATATTTAAGAGTTCTATAAGTTCCAAAAACTCCTTATGCGCATTTCCTATTCTGATACCGTTACCGGCGTTAAATACAGGTCTTTTTGAACTTTTAATCTTTTCGATTATTTCTTTTAACACTTCATCCGGTACAGGTTCAACTATATCTTTTAAATTAAGCTTTGTTTTTTCATCTATATCAGTCTTGTACGGTGAGTCTGAAGCCCAACCGTCCCCGCCTGCCTCATAACTTTCTTTATCAAAACCTATAAGTTCATTCTCTTCAATATATGCGCCTTGAACATCCAGAGGAATATCAAGCCATACCGGCCCCGGTCTTCCGTTCATAGCAAGGTACATACATTTTTCTATAAGATATCTGATTCTCATAGGCTCTATAACCATTTCACTGTACTTAGTCATACATTCTATAGACTTGCAGATATCAAACTCCTGATCTCCCATAGCTCTGATTCCTACATTTGAATATCTGGCAGTCCAGTCGTATCTTACCTGTCCTGAGAGTATGAACATCGGTATGGAATCAAGCCATCCGCCAAGTACTCCGGTAATTGCATTTGTTCCTCCGGGTCCTGTAGTCACACAAACCACCGCAATTTGATTGTTTATTCTGGCATAAGCTTCCGCAGCCATTGCACAGGCCTGCTCATGGTGATTATAAGTCATTGTAAGTCCGTCTTGGTGACCGAGTCCGTTGTTTAAATGCATTGCACCTCCACCCGTTACGCTAAAGCCCCGGTTTATACCAAGCTCCACAAGTTTCTTTGCAATATAATTGCTCAATTTTATTTTCATAAATTTCTCCCTGATTAAGTACATAAATTTTTATATTAAGCCGGTACTCCGACCGAATTTTCAAAAAACATCAATACTTTGATTATACCATAAGATTAAGAAGTATAATACTTCTTTTATCTTTGCCCTAAAATCTCTTTCTTTTTTCTTACAGTTTCTTACCATTATATATATTCCCTTTTCAAGGGAAAAAAAGTTGTTATAATGTAGTTACAGACTATAAGTTTAGTTTGAATTTTTTGATGGAAAATGAGGTCAGTTATGTTTATTAAAAAATTTATGTCTATGCTATTACTTACTGCCACTATTTCCATGACTGTTGCTGTACCCGGCCATGCTGCCATGAAGATTACAGATGCGAACTCCTACAAGTGGAGTAAGACAGGCAGTGAATGGAAAGTTGTTGACGGTTCAGGCAATCCTGCTTCAGGCTTTATAAGCTACAATGATCAGACTTACTATGTTGACAAAAACGGCATCATGAAGACCGGTTGGATCAAGTCATCGGGTTCTTGGTATTACCTCAATAACAACGGAACATTGGCTCAGGACCAGTGGATTGACAATTACTATGTCGATAGCACCGGTAAAATGACCAAAATACAGTAGGATAACTATAAAGTGGGGCATTGATTATTCAATGCCCCTAGTGGTTTTTATAGACTCTTTTATATTTTTATTAAGCTTATTTCATCTTTTTCATTCTCCAAAGAACTTACCAGTGCTTTTGCCGTATCTGTTGAGGTCAGTACATTCACACCGGTTTCTATCGCATTTCTTCTTATTATAAATCCGTCTTTGCTTCCGGCTATTCCTCTCATAGGAACATCAATTACAATATCTATCTCATGACTGAGTATCAGGTCAAGAATATTCGGTCCCTCTTCTTCAAGTTTTCTTATTACAATCGCATTCACTCCGTTATCATTTAATACTTTTGCAGTTCCCTTTGTAGAGTATATAATATACCCCAAAGCTTGAAACCTCTTTGCGATATCTATGACCTTACTCTTTTCACTGTCTCTGACTGTTATTATCATCTTTTTGTGCTTAGGCAACCTTATACCGGCACCCACAAACGCCTTATATAATGCCTCATTGAAGTTTTTACCGATTCCCAGACACTCACCGGTTGACTTCATCTCAGGTCCGAGCGAAATATCCGCTCCCTTTATCTTTTCAAATGAGAATACCGGCATCTTGACAGCTACCAAATCCGGTTCTCTTAAAATCCCTGTTCCAAATCCCATATCTTTTATGCTCTCCCCACAGATTGCTCTTGTTGCAAGTGATATTATAGGAACACCGGTCACTTTACTGATATACGGAACCGTCCTTGACGACCTCGGATTTACTTCTATTACGTATACATCCTCTCCGTCCGCTATGAACTGTATGTTTATCATTCCCTTTATATGTAGAGCCTTTGCAAGCCTTTTTGTATATTCTACAATCTTAGACTTTACCGTATCACTTAAAGACTGAACAGGATATACACTTATAGAATCTCCGGAATGTACACCCGCTCTTTCTATATGCTCCATAATACCTGGAATAAGTATATCTTTACCGTCACATACCGCATCCACCTCTATTTCTTTACCGAGTATATACTTGTCTACCAGTATAGGGTGTTCCTGTGCAATCCTGTTTATTATCTCCATGAAGCCGTCTATATCATTATCATTTGTCGCAATCTGCATTCCCTGACCTCCCAGTACATAGGAAGGTCTTACAAGTACGGGATATCCGAGCCTGTTTGCCGCTTCTTTTGCCTCCTTTGCCTTGTATACGGTCTCGCCCCTAGGTCTTGGAATCTTACATTCTTCAAGGATTTTATCAAAAAGTTCTCTGTCCTCCGCCGCATCAACATCTTTTGCATCTGTACCGAGTATAGGAACTCCCATCTTCATAAGGCTCTGTGTCAACTTGATTGCTGTCTGTCCGCCAAACTGTACTACGGCTCCGTCAGGTTTTTCTATATCTACAATACTTTCCACATCTTCAGGGGTAAGCGGTTCAAAATAAAGCTTATCCGCTATATCAAAATCTGTACTGACAGTTTCCGGATTGTTATTGATTATAACGGTTTCATATCCAAGTCTTTTAAATTCCCAAGTTGAATGTACGCTGCAAAAGTCAAATTCAATACCTTGTCCGATTCTTATAGGTCCCGAACCGAGTACCAAAACCTTCTTTCTATAAGACCTTTTTGCTTCATTACTTCCGCCATAACATGAATAAAAGTACGGTGTCTGTGCTTTGAATTCTCCGGCGCAGGTATCTACCATCTTATATACCGCCCTTATATCGAGCCTGTATCTTAATGTCTTTATCTCTTCTTCACCTTTATTTGACAGCTTTGCGATAAGACTGTCGGGGAATTCAATTCTCTTTGCTTCTTTTAAGAGCTCTTCGTCCAATATCTCACTTGAGAGTCTGTTTTCCGTCTTTACAATATTTGCAATCTTAGAGATAAACCAAATATCAATTTTTGTTATCTTATGTATCTCTTCAAATGAAATACCTTTTCTGATTGCCTCGGCAATTACCCATATTCTTCTGTCATCAACTCTTTGAAGCTCACTCTTTAAGCTCTCTGTATCAAGCTTACTGTAGTCATAGTCAAGCAGGCTGTTTACATGCTGTTCAAGTGAGCGTATCGCCTTCATAAGTCCGCCTTCAAAGTTATTACAAATACTCATCACCTCACCTGTAGCCTTCATCTGAGTACCGAGTTCTCTCTTTGCGCTGATAAATTTATCAAAAGGAAGCCTCGGCATCTTTATTACCACATAGTCAAGCATAGGTTCAAATGCCGCATAAGTTTTCTTTGTCACGGCATTTTTTATCTCATCCAATGTATAGCCCAGTGCAATCTTTGCAGCCACCTTGGCAATCGGGTAACCTGTAGCCTTGCTTGCAAGTGCCGACGACCTTGATACCCTAGGATTTACCTCTATTACACAGTATTCAAAGCTGTCGGGATTTAGTGCATACTGTACATTGCAACCTCCTGTGATATTAAGCTCTGTGATAATGTTAAGTGCGGAGCTTCTAAGCATCTGATATTCCTTATCCCCCAAAGTTTGACTTGGTGCAACCACTATGGAATCACCCGTATGTACACCCACAGGGTCAATGTTTTCCATATTGCAGACTGTAATCACATTGCCTATGCCGTCACGCATCACTTCATATTCTATTTCCTTCCAACCTGCAATACATCTCTCCACCAAGACCTGACCTACTCTTGAAAGCCTGAGTCCGTTCTCAAGTGTCTCAATAAGTTCTTTTTCATTGTATACAATACCGCCTCCTGAACCTCCAAGGGTATATGCAGGACGAAGTACTACAGGATAGCCTAGAGTTTTGGCGTACTCTACACCGTCTTTTACATTCTCAACCACTTTGGATGCCGCAATAGGCTCAACTATTTTTTCCATAGTCTGCTTGAATGTATCTCTGTCCTCGGCTTTCTTTATAGTAAGTGATGTAGTTCCTATCAATCTTACATTCTCTTTTTTAAGGAATCCCTCTTCAAAAAGCTCCATAGCCAGATTAAGCCCCGCCTGACCGCCAAGTGTCGGCAACAAAGAATCAGGTTTTTCTTTTTTTATTACCTTTTTGACAAATTCGGCTGTCAAAGGCTCTATATACACTTCATCCGCAATATCTTTATCAGTCATTATTGTAGCCGGATTTGAATTGATAAGTACGACCTCTACACCTTCTTCTCTGAGAGCAAGGCAACCCTGTGTACCTGCATAGTCAAACTCCGCCGCCTGCCCTATAACTATCGGTCCCGAACCTATTACTAATACTTTCTTTATATCATTATTCCTTGGCATTTAGTCCTCCATCATCTTTATAAACTTATCAAACAAATATGAACTGTCACGAGGTCCCGGGCAGGCCTCAGGGTGATACTGCACCGTAAAAATCTTTTTGTTTATATATCTTAATCCCTCATTTGTACCGTCATTTACATTTACAAAGGCAGGCACACATATATTCTTATCCAATGTACTTTCATCTACAGCATATCCGTGATTTTGTGATGAAATATATGTTCTGCCGGTTTCAAGATCCTTTACCGGATGGTTACCTCCTCTGTGACCGTACCTTAACTTATAGGTGTTCGCGCCTGTAGCCAATGCTATAAGCTGATGTCCAAGGCATATCGCAAATATCGGTATATCTGTATCGTAAAGCTTTTTTATTTCCTCTATTATATCCACATTCTCCTTCGGATCTCCGGGACCGTTGCTTAACATAATGCCGTCAGGCTTAAGCTTTAAAATTTCTTTTGCCTTTGTATCACATGGCACAACTATCACCTCACAGCCTCTTTTTTGCAGCTGCCTTGCAATATTTTTCTTAGCTCCAAAGTCAATCAGCACCACTCTTTTACCTTTTCCCGGTAAACTGTAAGCCTCTTTTGTGCTTGTTCTTTTTACTACACCTTTTACACTGTACTCCTTTATCCTTTGCAGTATTTTTTCTACAACAAAAGAACTGTCAACAGTTATAAAACCGTTCATAGTACCGTGTTCTCTCAATCTTTTTGTTAAATCGCGGGTATCAATACCGCAAATACAGGGGATATTATTTTTTATCAAGAAATTTTGTATACTGTCTTCATTTCGAAAATTAGATGCGACTTCAGATAATTCACGCACAATCAAGCCGTCTATCCACGGCCTGTCAGACTCCATATCCTCATGGCAAATTCCGTAATTTCCTATCAGAGGATATGTCATCACAACCGCCTGCCCCGCATAAGACGGGTCGGTCATCACTTCAAGATAACCTGTCATTGAAGTGTTAAAAACAATTTCACTTACCGCTTCCCTACTAGCTCCTACATTTTCACCCTCATAAACGCTGCCATCTTCCAAAATAAGATATGCTTTCATCTTAATCCCTTTCTATAAATATTTGGGGTCAAGTCGTTGCCCCCAAGTTACAATCAGTTATTTAAATAACCTCTTATTCTTTCCTGTAACATAGGAACAACTTCTTCCTCAAACCAAGGATTCTTCTTTAACCATATCAAATTTCTCGGTGACGGATGTACAAGCGGCAAAAGCTTCGGCAAATACTCCTTATAAGCCTTGACCGTTTCAGTCAGATTCTTCTTCTCTTTATCACCTAAATAATACTTTTGTGCATACTGACCTATCAGAATAATAAGCTCAATATTAGGCAACTCTTTTAACAGTCTTGGATGCCACTTAGGAGCAAAATCTTTTCTTGGTGGAAGATCACCGCTCTTACCTTTTCCCGGATAATAAAAATCCATAGGAATGATGGCAAAAATATCTGAATTGTAGAATGTATCCGCATCAACGCCAAGCCACTCTCTAAGTCTGTCACCGCTCTTATCAAACCAGTACTTTCCGGCTTCCTGCGCCTTAATGCCCGGTGCCTGACCTACAATCATCACTTTGGCATTTTGCGGAGCTGAAAACAGAGGCTTAATACCTGCATCGGTAAACTCCTTATTCTCCTTGTCCGCCATGATTTCATCGAAAATCTTTTGAACATTTTCTGAAAACATAAAAACTCACACTTCTTTCCTGTGGAGAAACCACAAACTTTTCTCTCTATGATAAACCAAAGCAAAAAAGTTTTCAAACTGAAAAACTTTTCGGTATACTCAAAAAAATATAGCATATTGATTTTTTCCTTGACAATTATCTGCCTTAAGAGTATACTTCTACAGGTATGCGGGTGTGGTGAAATTGGCAGACACGCAAGATTTAGGTTCTTGTGGGAGACCGTGCAGGTTCGATTCCTGTCACCCGCATTTAGCTGTCACAATTGGTGACAGTTTTTTTATTTCTTATAATTTTCTTTATATATATCAAAGTATTTGACTAAACTCCCTATTATTCATTATAATTAAATAAAAATATGACGAGGTTTGAGCCTCAAACGGGAGTTTCTTATGGCATTTTTTAGGGATTACAAAGCCACCGGAACATTAACTTATAAGCAGAGATTTTTATTTATCTCTACGGTCCCCATTTATTTTATGATATTTGCACTGATATTTTCACCTATCAAGGAAATATTGCCCGGACTTTGGCAAATAATCATACAGCCCGACCTTCTTATTACCGACTATATAGTAGTCGGCGGTATCGGTGCAGCCTTTTTCAATGCAGGAATACTTACACTCATCCTGCTGTTTTTGCTGTATCACTTCAAGGTAGAATTTGACAGACATATAGTGGTAAGCTCATATCTTATATTCGGATTTTCACTTTTCGGAAAGAATGTAGTTAATATATGGCTTATACTTATAGGCTTCTTTGTGTATGCCAGACTGCACGGCTACTCACTGAAGAAATATATCTACTACGGTCTGTATGGTACAAGCCTCTCACCTGCCATTACACTTGTAATGCAAATAGGGCACAAAAGCACTGTTTGGCAGTTGCTGCTTGCAACAGTAACAGGACTTATCATAGGATATGTGCTTCTTCCTATATCACTCCATGTAAAATCCGCACACAAGGGCTATTCACTCTACAATGTAGGATTTTCATCAGGTATTATAGCTACCGTACTTGTATCCATATTTAAATCATTCGGTGTAGATATAGAGACCAGACTTATTTGGGACAGTTCACATACAATATTATTTGCCGTTGCACTGTTTGTACTTTTCGGCTATATGGTTGTGGTCGCTCTTATACTGGACGGCAAAGATCTTTTCCCGTCATATATGAGGCTACTTCGCGAAACCGGAGTACACGGTACATACAAACACAATTATTCGGATGCAGTATATATCTTTAATATGTCTATAAACGGTATAATAGCTACAGCATTTGTACTGGCAGCAAAAGGTGACTTAAACGGACCTACCATAGGATCAATTTTTACAATAGTAGGCTTTTCTCCTGCCGGCAAGCATATGAGAAATATACTTCCCGTAATGGTCGGAGTATGTATATCGGCATTTATGAAGCAATGGTATATAAATGAGCCTGCACCTATACTTACGCTTTTATTATCCACCACTTTAGCACCTATTGCAGGTGAGTTCGGAGTATTGGCAGGTCTTATAGCCGGGTTCTTACATTCATCTGTAGCCCTTAATGTAGGTATTGTATACAAAGGCCTGAACCTTTATAATAACGGATTTGCAGGCGGTATAGTCGCCATATTTATGGTGCCCGTTATAGAGGCAATCATAGAAAAAAGAAATAAAATAAAGAACTCGAGGATATTGATGGAAAATATTACAGACAATATGATAAAGAATGAAACTCCTTGGAATGACGGTATCCAAAACGGAGATACGCTAAAGAGAGTCGGTGATTCAAGATGTGAGCAAACCTATCAGGTCAGCGCCAGATACCTAAACGCTTCAGGCAGACTGTTTGGCGGCGATTTGCTTTCATGGATTGATCTTATCGGCGGTATTGCTGCCAAGAGACATTGTAATATGCCTGTTTCCACTGTAGCAATTGACAATATACATTTTTCAAAACCTATGTATACCGGTGATATTGCAGTTTTGGTTGCCAATCTGACTCATGTAGGCAACTCAACGATGGAAGTAAGAGTAAACAGCTATGTGGAAGATCTGGCTACAGGAAAAAGATTCCTTGTAAATACCGCATACCTGGTATACGTTGCACTACAGGATGATAAGCCGCACAGAGTTCCGAGGCTCATCCCTGAGACCGACATTGAGAAGCGTGAATGGTTTGCCGGTGAAACTCGCAACGAAATACGCAAATCTCGTAGAAAAGAGGGAATCTAAAATTGCAAAACTATATTAGAAGCATCGGCTTTTCAATGTACAAGAAGAAAAATGAAGTAAAAGAATTGCTTGATAAAATTCAAAGAGAAAATATCGCCTCGGCAAGAATCAGTGTGACTACAGAAAAGGAAAGACTTTGGGAGATACGTAAAAATCTCTCGGAGTCTGTGGGGCTATGTATATACGGATATCTTGAGAATCTCGGTGTATTTATAAGAGAAGGTTATTTCCCATATGTGAAAGATACTTCTGTAAGCTCCGTCTCAAAATGCAGTATCGAAAAACATATAGACGACTCGGTATTCTCAGGTATGCTTGATGACAACAGGCTTGGAATGTCTTTGATATTCAGACTTTCAAACCCTCTTGACTACGATACAGGTAAGAAGATATCATCTGTCAATCTATTCGGTTTTTGCTCGGACGGCAAGGTCTTATTACCGATAAAAAAGACCTTGGTGGAAATTGAAAGTTCAAAGCAGAGGTCACAGGATCGAACTTTGCTTATAGAAGCCGCCAAGCGAGGTGATGAAAATGCTATAGACACTCTGACTACAGATGAAGCATTGCTGTATTCCACTCTCAATGACAGGATACAGACCGAGGATGTATACAGTATCGTTGATACACTGTTTATGCCTTACGGTATGGAAAATGATATATACAGTATTGTAGGAAATATCTTGGATATAAAAGAAGAAGAAAATATACTCACTAATGAACGACTGTTGATACTTAAAATAGAATGCAGCGATATAGAACTCAGTATAGCCATAAAGAAAGAGGATTTGCAGGGTGAACCTATGGTCGGCAGAAGGTTCAAAGGCAATATTTGGCTTCACGGTAAAATAAATCAGGAATAAAACAAGACTCCCAATTTTGGGAGTCCGTTTTTTATACGAAGGTATTATAGATTACCTAGCATCAAAAGACACATCACTGTATAACCGATATAATACCCTTTATTGTTATAATCAAAGATTACTCGATGATAGATGCAACTCTACCTGAACCTACTGTTCTACCACCCTCACGGATAGCGAATCTAAGACCCTGCTCACAAGCAACAGGATGGATAAGCTCGATAGTCATCTCTACGTTATCACCAGGCATACACATCTCTGTTCCTGCAGGAAGGTTGCAAACACCTGTGATATCTGTTGTTCTGAAGTAGAACTGTGGACGATAGTTGTTGAAGAAAGGTGTATGACGTCCACCCTCGTCCTTTGTAAGAACGTAAACCTGAGCTGTAAACTTCTTATGGCATGTTACTGAACCCGGCTTAGCAAGAACCTGTCCTCTTTCGATCTCTGTTCTCTGAACACCTCTAAGAAGAGCACCGATGTTATCACCTGCCTGAGCCTGATCAAGAAGCTTTCTGAACATCTCGATACCTGTAACAACAGTTGACTTCTTATCCTCATGGATACCAAGAATCTCTACTGTATCGTTAAGGTTAAGTGTACCTCTCTCTACTCTACCTGTAGCAACTGTACCACGACCTGTGATTGTAAATACGTCCTCGATAGGCATAAGGAAAGGCTTATCTGTATCTCTCTCAGGATCAGGAATGTAGCTGTCAACAGCATCCATAAGATCCATGATCTTGTCACCCCAAGGTCCCATCGGATCCTCAAGAGCCTTAAGAGCTGAACCCTGAATAATAGGTGTATCATCGCCAGGGAACTCATACTCGTTAAGAAGATCTCTGATCTCCATCTCTACAAGCTCAAGAAGCTCCTCATCGTCAACCATATCACACTTGTTCATGAATACAACGATATATGGAACACCTACCTGTCTTGAAAGAAGGATATGCTCTCTTGTCTGAGCCATAACACCGTCAGTAGCAGCAACAACAAGGATAGCACCATCCATCTGTGCAGCACCTGTGATCATGTTCTTTACATAATCGGCATGTCCAGGACAGTCAACGTGTGCATAGTGTCTCTTAGCTGTCTCATACTCGATATGAGCTGTTGAGATTGTGATACCTCTTTCCTTCTCCTCGGGAGCCTTATCAATCTTATCGAAGTCTACAATCTTGTTTGTCTCTGAAGGGAATCTTGTTGCAAGAACCTTAGAGATAGCTGCTGTAAGAGTTGTCTTACCGTGATCTACGTGTCCGATTGTACCAATGTTAGCATGAGGCTTTGTTCTATCAAATTTTGCTTTTGCCATTGTTAATTCCTCCTTGAATTAAACCCTAAATTAATAGTAAATTTTGTTATATTATATAGTATTAGCCGAGATTTATCAAGTTAATAAACCGGCTCAACCCGTTTTTTTAAGTTTTTATAATGAAAAACTTTTATAATTAAGCTTTCTTATCGTTAAGTACTTTTTCCTGAACAGACTTCGGAACCTGCTCATATTTTTCAAAGAACATTGAGTAGTTTCCACGACCCTGTGTTCTTGAACGAAGGTCTGTTGAGTAACCGAACATCTCTGAAAGCGGAACGAATGCATTTACCTGCTTACCGCTTGGGATATCCTCCATACCCTCTATACGACCTCTTCTTGAGTTGATATCACCGATAACATCACCCATATATTCCTCAGGCATTGTAACTTCTACCTTCATGATAGGCTCAAGAAGTACAGGGCCCGCCTTGCTCATAGCATCCTTGAATGCCATAGAACCTGCGATATGGAATGCCATCTCTGATGAATCGACTTCATGGTATGAACCGTCATATACATTTGCATGTACACCAAGTACCGGGAATCCGCCAAGAATACCTGACTTTGTAGCTTCCTCGATACCCTCGCCGACAGCAGGTATATATTCCTTAGGAATAGCACCGCCGACAACGGTTGATTCGAACTTGAATGTCTCTTCTCCGTTCGGATCCATCGGTTCGAACTTAACTTTACAGTGACCGTACTGACCACGACCACCTGACTGTCTTGCATACTTGGAATCAACGTCAACAGCCTTAGTAAATGTCTCTTTGTAAGCAACCTGTGGTGCACCTACATTTGCTTCTACATTGAACTCTCTAAGGAGTCTGTCTACGATAATCTCAAGGTGAAGCTCACCCATACCTGATATAATGGTCTGTCCAGTTTCTGTATCTGTCTTAACTCTGAATGTAGGATCCTCTTCAGCAAGTTTTGCAAGAGCATCTATCATCTTTGTCTGACCTGCCTTGGTCTTAGGCTCGATAGCAATATCGATAACCGGCTCAGGGAATTCCATTGATTCAAGTATTACAGGATGCTGCTCGTCACAGATTGTATCACCGGTTGTTGTAACCTTAAATCCAACTGCGGCTGCGATATCTCCTGAGTAAACCTTGTCAATCTCTGTTCTCTTATTTGCGTGCATCTGAAGGATACGACCGACTCTCTCCTTCTTACTCTTTGTAGCGTTAAGCACATATGAACCGCCGTTAAGTGTTCCTGAGTAAACTCTGAAATATGCAAGCTTTCCTACGAAAGGATCTGTCATAATCTTAAATGCCAAAGCTGAGAAAGGCTCTTCATCTGAAGCATGTCTCTCAACTTCATTTCCGTCAAGGTCAACACCCTTTATTGAAGGGATATCAAGCGGTGAAGGCATGAACTCAACGATAGCATCGATAAGCTTCTGCACACCCTTGTTACGATAAGCTGTACCGCAGCAAACAGGAATAGCCCTGTTCTCACAAGTTCCCTTTCTAAGTGCCGCCTTAAGCTGCTCAACTGACGGCTCCTCGCCCTCAAGATACATCATTGTAAGGTCATCATCAAGCTCACAAATCTTCTCAACAAGCTCGCCATGATATAATTCAGCCTCGTCCTTTACCTCGTCAGGTATATCAACGATTGAAATATCATCACCCTTGTCATCATTGTAGATGTAAGCTTTCATCTCAAAGAGATCAACAATTCCCTTGAAATCATCTTCTTTTCCGATCGGAATCTGAAGCATGATTGTATTTTTTCCAAGTCTTGTATGAATCTGCTCAACAGCTGCATAATAGTCTGCACCCATAACGTCCATCTTGTTGATGAATGCCATTCTCGGTACATGATATGTATCAGCCTGTCTCCATACGTTCTCAGACTGCGGCTCAACGCCTTCTTTTGCAGAGAACACACCTACAGCACCGTCAAGTACACGAAGTGATCTCTCTACCTCTACTGTAAAGTCAACGTGTCCCGGAGTATCGATAATATTTATACGATTTTCCTTCTCACCCGGCTTTACTTTGTTAAATTCCTGTAATGTCCAGTGGCAAGTTGTAGCAGCTGAAGTAATTGTAATACCTCTCTCTGCTTCCTGCTCCATCCAGTCCATTGTAGCGGTACCCTCATGGGTATCACCGATTTTATAATTTACACCAGTATAATATAGGATACGCTCAGTAAGTGTGGTTTTACCGGCATCTATATGAGCCATGATACCAATATTTCTGGTTCTCTCTAAAGGATATTCTCTTCCAGCCAATTGGTTTCCTCCTATTAGAATCTATAATGAGCAAATGCCTTATTAGCCTCTGCCATCTTATGCATATCTTCTTTTCTCTTCACTGCAGCACCTGTGTTGTTTGCCGCATCCATTATCTCGTTTGCAAGACGGTCAACCTGTGTCTTCTCGCCTCTTTTTCTTGAAAAGAATGTAAGCCATCTAAGAGCAAGAGCTTGTCTTCTCTCAGGTCTTACCTCGATAGGAACCTGATATGTAGCTCCACCGATTCTTCTCGCTTTTACCTCAAGTACAGGCATGATGTTGTTCATAGCTTCCTCGAAAACCTCTACAGGATCCTTTCCTGTCTTATCGGAAACCTTGTCAAATGCTCCGTACACAATCTTCTGTGCAACACCCTTTTTACCGTCTAACATGATAGTATTTACAAGCTTTGTAACTACCTTGTTATTGTATAAAGGATCTGCTAATACATCTCTTTTTAGTGTATGTCCTTTACGTGGCACGTTTCTTCCCTCCTTAATATTCACTTAGATCTTAGGTACTCGCTTTTTGCGTCCTCGTGCCTATATTTTTTGCAACCAACAAAAAATCGGCACTATCTAATCATGAAAGCTTTGCTTTCGCTAAAGAATTATATTTTGTATCTTTAGTTATTATTTCTTATCTTTTGGTCTCTTAGCACCGTACTTTGAACGGGCCTGTTTTCTGTTAGCGACACCTGCAGTATCTAAAGTACCACGAATAATATGGTATCTTGTACCAGGCAAGTCCTTTACTCTACCTCCACGGATAAGCACAACGCTATGCTCCTGAAGGTTATGTCCCTCTCCCGGGATATAGCTTGTTACTTCGATTCCGTTAGAAAGACGAACTCTGGCAATCTTACGAAGCGCTGAGTTAGGCTTCTTAGGTGTTGCAGTCTTAACAGCTGTACAAACTCCTCTTTTCTGTGGTGAAGAGATATCTGTTGACTTCTTGTGAAGTGAGTTGAATCCCTTCTGAAGAGCAGGAGCTGTAGACTTTTTAACTGAAGTCTGTCTGCCTTTTCTAACTAACTGGTTAAATGTTGGCATTCCTTTTTCCTCCTTTTTTATTGGTTGCTTTACATTTTTGTTATGTGTGAATACCATCGCATATTCACTGTGTGTAAATACCATCGCCTACTTACACAGTATTTAATGTTACTAAAAGAACCGCTCATTGTCAATACTATTCACCTCTGTAATTCTGACGGTTTTCTTACAAAGCATCCTGTTTACCCGGTATTTCAGGTAATATAATAAAAACCCCCGACCTAAGCGGTCAGGGTAAAAGATTTACTTTGTTTTCTTTTTCAGTTTTATCAAAGCCGCTAAAGATATTATAAGCATCATCATATAGATGTATGCCTTATTCTCATCTGCCGTCTTCGGCACAGGCAGCTTTTTGGCTTTGTTCTCATCCTGTGGTACTACCATATTCGCCTTCTTTTTAGGCTCCTGTGTTACAGGGTTTATGTTTGTCGGATTTTCATCCCTCTTATCAATTGTTGCATTGTCTATAAGTTTTATCGTCTTTGCAGGTCTTACGATTGAATCTGATGATGATCCTCCTCTACTTGTATTTGACCTTGTAGCTATTGATGATGTGGCTATTCCCGGTCTTATAATAAAGTCACTGTTCCAGTCTCTAGGGTCTGCTATATTACTTGGTGTCGCCGGTACAGGCTCTCCGGGTGTGATTACTACACTAGGATCTTTTCGGTATACATATGTTATTTCCTGTGCTCCCTCTTTGAATATTCCGTCATTTACACTTTGATCAGGTAATCCGAGTATTCCGAAGTTTACTCCTTCCACCATTGTAAAGTGATATCCTGCAATCTCAGCAGCACTTGTTGTAAACGGCAATCCGAGTTTCTTACTTCCGTCTAAGATATCATCATTCTTTATCCTTAGATGTGCGGTATTTACATAATGAACCGTTACATTTCCTGCGTTCTTTCTTCCATATACATAAGTAACCGTCTGCTCTTCATCGGTAAATACTCCGTCCTTATTTGCAGGCATACTTATAAGGTCATGGAACTCCACATTCTCAGGCTCTGTAGTATATGCAAGTCCAAGCTTTTTATTTCCATCAAGTATCTTAGGCTCTGCAAGGTTAACTCCGCTGTCACCGTCTATATAGAATACTTTTACACTTCCTGCATTCTTTCTTCTGTATACATATGTAACAGTCTGCTCATTCTCACTAAATACTCCGCTTGCATTACCCGGCATACTTACAAGCTCATAGTGAGTTATACTCTTTGCTACTGTATTATATGGCAATCCCGCATTCTCTACTCCCGATAATACTTCACTGTTTGCAAGCTCATTTCCTTCTTCATCCACATATACCGCTTTTACACTTCCTGCATTCTTTCTTCTGTAGATATAGTCTACAGTCTGTGGCAAGGTTGTAAATACTCCGTCTTTATTGGAAGGAATCGTATCTATCTCAAAGTAATCAATATCCGCTGCATTTGTTGTATATGTAAGTCCAAGCTTTCCGCTTCCGTCAAGTACTTCTCTTTGTATAAGCTCGCTTCCGTCATACTTTGAAAGATGACGTACCACTACATCTCCTGCATTCTTTCTTGTGTACTCATAGTTTACTACCTGTTCTCCTACTGTAAAGATTCCGTTTGCATTGGCAGGCACGCTGACCAAATCGTAGAAGTTTATATTCTCACTGTTTGTAGTATAAGCAAGCCCCAGTTTTCTGCTTCCGTCAAGTACACTTGGGCTGTGCAGTACCTCTCCGGTTCCGGCTTCTATATGATTTACTTTTACACTTCCTGCATCTTTTCTTCTGTATACATACTCTACCAATACATTACTGTGTGAGAATGTTCCCGACTTATTGGCAGGGATACTTATCAGGTCGTAGTTATCAAATGTCTTTGCTTCAGTGTCGTAGGCAACTCCCAGCATTCCCACTCCGCTTTGTCCTACAAGCGGATGAAGCTCATGTCCGTCGGCCTCATCTTTATAAGTAGCTATTACGTTTCCTGCAGTCTCCCTTTGATAAAGATATGTGACTATGATATCACTTCCTGCAGTATATACTCCGTTTGCATTGGCAGGTATTCCACCAAACAGCTCGTAGTTTGGAAGGTCTGTAGAGTTCTTTGCCTGTGTGGTGTAGGCAAGTCCAAGCTTTCTGCTTCCGTCCAAGAATTCTTCAGGTGCAAGAGGGGCATTGGTTATTGCATCCAGATGTCTTACTCTTACATTTCCTGCATCCTTTCTTCTGTACTTATATTCTACAAGCACCGAAGTATTTCCGAAGTTTCCACTCTTATTACTTGGAACTGCTGTCAAATCATAGTTGGTAAAACTCTTTTGGTCCGTATCATAAGGCAGGCCAAGCTTTCTTGCTCCGCTTTGCACCTCAGGAGCGTGAAGTGCGGTATTTGTATCAACATCTACATAGGTTGCCGTTACGTCTCCGGCATTCTGTCTTCTGTACTTATATTCTACAAGTATATCTCCCAAAGCAAAGTTTCCTGCTTTATTAGTAGGTACAGCAATCAGGTCATAGTTTACAAAACTCTTTTGATCCGTATCATAAGGCAGTCCAAGTTTTCTGCTTCCGTCCTGTTCTATGGCTGCATGAAGAGTTGCTCCCGTATCTGCATCAACATAGGTTGCAGTTACCTTTCCGGCATCATTTCTTCTGTACTTATATTCTACAAGTATATTTCCTGAAGCAAAGTTTCCTGACTTGTTTGTAGGTAGTGCTATAAGTGTATAATTTGTAAAGCTCTTTACATCGGTATCGTATGCAAGTCCACGTTTACCTGCTCCGTTTTGTACTTCAGGAGTATGCAGTGCGGTATTTGTATCGACATCCACATAGGTTGCAGTTACGTCACCTGCATTCTGCCTCTTATAATAATAAGTGATTGTAATCTGTGATGCAGTATACACTCCGCTGTCATTTGTAGGCAGGTTTGTTGTATCAAGATCATAATATGTAATGTTCTCCGGACTTTCAGAATAGTTAAGTCCAAGCTTTTTCGTTCCGTCCAATACCTTTTGAGCGTGAACAGGATTGTTTGTTCCCGTTTCAAGATACTTGACAGTTATATTTCCCGCATTCTTCCTTCTATAGAAGTAATCCACTATCTGCGGCTGCAAAGTATATGTTCCGTTTTTATTTGTAGGCTGTGCTACCAACTCATAGTTTGTAATACTTTCTTCACCTGTAGTATAGTTTAATCCGAACTTGTTTGCTCCAGGAAGTACCAACGTTGTGGCAAGCTCTGTTGTAGTATTCTCTTCATAGTGATGTACAGTCACATTGCCTGCATTCTTTCTTACATAGTAATAGGTTACCGTAGTGTCGTTATCTCCGTACTCTCCGTCCTTATTTGTAGGCAGCGGTGTCTCAGCCTCATAATAGGTATCCGTTACAGGAGAGGTCGTATAAGGTGTCCACCTTGGCATCCTTACGGTTGTTGTAGGCGATAGCTCAGTGTTGTCCTCTCTTTTTATATGCTTTACTATAAGGTTTGAGTATACTGTCTTTAATCCTAAGTTTTCTATCTTGGTGTTGTCAGTCCTTGTAAGTGATACATCCACCACTGCCCAGTGCATGTTCGGGACAGGATTTTCGTTTTCCTTAAGCTTTGAAGGCAATACCTCATAGCTTGAAAACTCATTTCCTATCTTTGTTACAGTACTTGGATTTAAAGGTCTTATTGTGTCTCCCGGGAAGGTCTCTATATACACCTTATAATCTCCGGCATTACTTATCTTATTCTTAAAGGTATAGTTACCGTTTGCATCTGTAAATACCGTATCCACTACTGTAGGTGCTCCGTTTTCCATCTTTACAAGTCTTACAGGCTTATTTGCTCCTACAAAATCTCCGGTATTGAACTCATTGTTCTCATCCACATCGTAATAGACTTTACCTGATATCAGATATTTATTTATACCCACCTTTGATACGGTTGACTCTGATGCGCCTGTTAAGTTGTTTCCATACCATGACGCTACCGAGTTGTTGGCACTTGCATCCGCATCAAGTTCTTTGGTCTCAGGTATCTTTACGGAGTATGTAAAATCATCCGTATTTCCCGGTGTAAGCCTGTAGCTTGTATTCATCACAGCCTTAAACATGGTGACACTTGACCAGTCTGTAACAGCCGATGCAGGTACCCAGTTTGCGCCTACATTTCCTTCAATCGTTCCTACCGGAGCATCTGTAGAATAGTAAACCGTATATCCGCTCGGTGCGCTTACAGGTCCCTGCAAAACAGGGTACATCTTTGAACCTCGGCTTACATAGTTTCCGCTGTCATCCTTTACTATCGCCTTATCATTGGCATATGGGAGGATGTCCATTATATTCAGTCCGGTGGCATCACCTGTAAGCAGGTTGTTCCACGCCGACAACTTATACTCTACAATATCTCCCTTCTCCGCCTTTATTATACTTCGATAAGTACTCTCTGTAGATAACTTCTGCTTTTTTGTGAGTACAACTGCCCTTGGCGGTACAAAGTTAAACTTAAACTTTAAGTATGAAAGTCTGTCGTTTGTATTCCCGTTATTATTGGCATCATAAACATCCAAGTAGCTTGAGCCTGTAGAAGCATTTACCTGCGCACTTGAATATACCGTATTTGGATCGTTTCCGTTAGCGGCTGTTGAGTTGTTATCCCAACTAAGTATTGACTCCACTGTATGCTCGCCTTCACTAAGAGCGGTTGTAGGCTTGAAGAAGGCAAGTACTCTGTCAAGAGCCCAACTGTCCACATTGGTCTCAGGTAATACAAAGTTTTCAAGCTTAAATACATATGCGGTCTTACCGGTTCCCTTATAGTCATATATCACGTCTGGAGTAGTGTTCAAAGTAAACCTGTAACCTGACTGATACGGCGCATGTTCTACATGATCAAATGTAAGTTCAGGATCTGCCAAAAAAATCAACTTACCGTTGTCCACATTTCTTGGTGCACCTAGGAAGGTAACATATCTTGGCACCACATGGTATGTTATGGTATCACCCAGCTGAACATTGGTCATAGTCTGATTACCGTTTACCTGCTGTGAATGCTTCTCCAAATATATATTTGCATAATCAGGCTTATAATAATTTCTTACCACTGCGCTTCCTATTTCAGTACCGGCACTTGAATATGCATTACCGTAGTTGACTGTCACATCGTTATTTCCAAGTGCAAGCTTACCTTCTATTCTGGAAATCAGTGCAGGTGTATGTTTGGTCTCGGCAAAAAGTCCGACGGCATTTTCACCATATCCCGATACCGCTATCTCATCATTAAAGTCAAGTCTGATAGATTTATAATGCTTTTCGGTCATACTGTGGTCCGTATCCCACTTATAGAATGCATTCACCGTATTGGCAGGAGTATACGCTATATTTGTAGCAATCACCTCTTCAGTATTATCATCATTTACACCTATAAGCTTATTATGAGACAGTTTTGCAAGATTGGCGGCATCAAACATTGACTCCCAAACTCTGATTCCGTATCCCTTAAAAATTACCGCGTCATTCGGTATATCTGCAATGGATTTGAACTTTACTACCGAACCTGCGGCCGGAGTCACTCCGTTACCCCAAAACTGTGATAACCCGATAATATATTTATTTACACCGCCGTTGGCATTCAGATGTACATATTTATCATTGGTATAATAAGCCGATCCGTTTTGCTCAGGCATTACAATATGCTTATATATATTTAATTTCTTTTTGTATTTATAGTTTTTATAAACCTTTGATTTTCTTTCAGTGCTCATATCTAAAGTACCGTTATCATTTATAAGGTAGTTCGTCTGTGGAAAATCAAGTCTTGTCCATGTAGCATCATTAACACTCTGTGTAGAGTTGAACTTTACAGTAAAGTCTAAAAAGAAGTTTCCTCTGTTATTCCTCGGTACATCCTGTGTGATTGTGTGATCTGCGGCATTATAAGTCCAACTTGAGTTATTCGGAAGACTTGGATCCCAGTCAACGCTTGCTGGCAATTTTATTATCGTCCTTACATTCCTTCTGTCCACACCGAAATTGGCAGCGGTTACTTCGGTATCTGTAGTATTCTTCGTGCCGTTATATATAATTGCACGTACCGGGTCCGTTACTCCCGACTTTATATGTGTATGACTTGCATCAGTCTCATCATCAGATACCAATACACTGCCTGTATTTCCGTTGGCCCATCCGTCAATAACTCCGTTATCCGCTCCCGGAACTCCGACCACATTTGTGCTTGACGTGAAGGTCTTTGTCAATGAAGCAAGCTCCGTACCGTCTTTTGTAAAAAGCTTTGTGACCATATTGTAGGTTTCACCGTCGGCAAACACCTGTGATGTAGTTACTCTAAAAGGGTTTGCTATAGGAGGTGCTCCGGCTGTCAGTGAATTGTACGTTATCTTTATCATCCAATTTGTGGAATCCCATGTCACCGATACGGATTTTATCGTTGAAGAACCTGAGACATTACCAACAATGGGCTGTGCAAACTTATTTCTATCCAAATATATTATAGAATACGGCTCTGTATATGTTCCTACAGTTCCGGATATTCCGGCATGCAAATAGTACTGTGTCTGCTGTCCCGAAAGTGTAGTGGTCTGATGTGCATCAACATATGTTATATCCGTTATCGCCGAACTTCCCGCACCTGTAGCTCTTGCTTCATATGGCCGGAAAGCAAAAACTACAAACATCATCAAAAATAACACATATAAAAACAAATTCTTTTTTTCTCTTAATTTCATCTTTTTCTCCTATATTTTTATGTCAACCCACGCTGTAAAATATTTTTATGATTCCACGATCATTCTTTAGAGTTATGTTAAACATAACTTTACATATGTATAATAACATTTTCAAATGTTAAATACCAGTAATAAAGTAACAAGAAATAAACTATCATTAAAAAAGCCGAGACTTTCGTCCCGACCGAATACTTCACAGTTATACACCTACTTATCGTCGTAGTGTCCGCCACATTGGGCTATTTCTATTGCATCATCCGCTACTCTGAATATAAGCCTGTTCTTTTTATCTATTCTTATACTGTAAAATCCTGCCTGGTTTCCTCTCAAAGCTTCGGGCTTACCGATACTGCTATAACCGTTTCTGTCAATACTCTCTATCAAAGTATTGATCTTTTTAAGTATCTTCTTATCTTTGCTTTGCCACTCTTTATATTCTTCCCATGCTTCGTCATGCCAAATCTTTCGCACTACTGCACCTCGATAAGCTCATGCTCTGAAATATTTTTACCTGCTTTTATATCGGCTATTCGTCTATCAAGTACTTCTATATCTTTGGAGGAATAAAACGGGTCTGCAACCAAATCAAACGGTATTCTTCTCTCTTTTCCAAGCCTTTTGAGATAAATTGTAATCGCTGCGGACATTGATATTCCGATATCATCACACACCTGCTCGGCATCTCTTTTTATTTTATCATCAATTCTAAAACTAACCTGCGCCATAGTAATATCTCCTTTTTGATTTTATTGTATTTCAAATGACTATATTTGTAAAGCATAATTAAGTATTATTCTAACTATATATCTTAAAATTAAAAAAGAGGCCACGTTTGTGACCTCATTCTTTTATTTTTTCTTTCTAAACCTTAACAAAGCCGATAAAGATATTATAAGCATCATCATATAGATGTATGTCTTATTCTCATCTGCCGTCTTCGGCACAGGCAGCTTTTTGGCTTTGTTCTCATCCTGTGGTACTACCATATTCGCCTTCTTTTTAGGCTCCTGTGTTACAGGGTTTTGATTTGTCGGGTTTTCATCCCTCTTATCAATGGTTGCATTATCTATAAGTTTTATCGTCTTTGCAGGTCTTAGTGTTGAATCTGATGATGATCCTCCTCTACTTGTATTTGACCTTGTAGCTATTGATGATGTGGCTATTCCCGGTCTTATAATAAAGTCACTGTTCCAGTCTCTAGGGTCTGCTATATTACTTGGTGTCGCCGGTACAGGCTCTCCGGGTGTGATTACCACACTTGGATCTTTTCGGTATACATAGGTTATTTCCTGTGCTCCCTCTTTGAATATTCCGTCATTTACACTTTGATCAGGTAATCCGAGTATTCCGAAGTTTACTCCTTCCACCATTGTAAAGTGATATCCTGCAATCTCAGCAGCACTTGTTGTAAACGGCAATCCGAGTTTCTTACTTCCGTCTAAGATATCATCATTTTTTATCCTTAGATGTGCGGTATTTACATAATGTATTGTTACATTTCCTGCGTTCTTTCTTCCATACATATAAGTAACCGTCTGCTCTTCATCGGTAAATACTCCGTCTTTATTGGCAGGCATACTTATAAGGTCATGGAACTCCACATTCTCAGGCTCTGTAGTATATGCAAGTCCAAGCTTTTTATTTCCATCAAGTATCTTAGGCTCTGCAAGGTTAACTCCGCTGTCACCGTCTATATAGAATACTTTTACACTTCCTGCATTCTTTCTTCTGTATACATATGTAACAGTCTGCTCATTCTCACTAAATACTCCGCTTGCATTACCCGGCATACTTACAAGCTCATAGTGAGTTATACTCTTTGCTACTGTATTATATGGCAATCCCGCATTCTCTACTCCCGATAATACTTCACTGTTTGCAAGCTCATTTCCTTCTTCATCCACATATACCGCTTTTACACTTCCTGCATTCTTTCTTCTGTAGATATAGTCTACAGTCTGTGGCAAGGTAGTATATACTCCGTCTTTATTTGAAGGAATCGTATCTATCTCAAAGTAATCAATATCCGCTGCATTTGTTGTATATGTAAGTCCAAGCTTTCCGCTTCCGTCAAGTACTTCTCTTTGTATAAGCTCGCTTCCGTCATACTTTGAAAGATGACGTACCACTACATCTCCTGCATTCTTTCTTGTGTACTCATAGTTTACTACCTGTTCTCCTACTGTAAAGATTCCGTTTGCATTGGCAGGCACGCTGACCAAATCGTAGAAGTTTATATTCTCACTGTTTGTAGTATAAGCAAGCCCCAGTTTTCTGCTTCCGTCAAGTACACTTGGGCTGTGCAGTACCTCTCCGGTTCCGGCTTCTATATGATTTACTTTTACACTTCCTGCATCTTTTCTTCTGTATACATACTCTACCAATACATTACTGTGTGAGAATGTTCCCGACTTATTGGCAGGGATACTTATCAGGTCGTAGTTATCAAATGTCTTTGCTTCAGTGTCGTAGGCAACTCCCAGCATTCCCACTCCGCTTTGTCCTACAAGCGGATGAAGCTCATGTCCGTCGGCCTCATCTTTATAAGTAGCTATTACGTTTCCTGCAGTCTCCCTTTGATAAAGATATGTGACTATGATATCACTTCCTGCAGTATATACTCCGTTTGCATTGGCAGGTATTCCACCAAACAGCTCGTAGTTTGGAAGGTCTGTAGAGTTCTTTGCCTGTGTGGTGTAGGCAAGTCCAAGCTTTCTGCTTCCGTCCAAGAATTCTTCAGGTGCAAGAGGGGCATTGGTTATTGCATCCAGATGTCTTACTCTTACATTTCCTGCATCCTTTCTTCTGTACTTATATTCTACAAGCACCGAAGTATTTCCGAAGTTTCCACTCTTATTACTTGGAACTGCTGTCAAATCATAGTTGGTAAAACTCTTTTGGTCCGTATCATAAGGCAGGCCAAGCTTTCTTGCTCCGCTTTGCACCTCAGGAGCGTGAAGTGCGGTATTTGTATCAACATCTACATAGGTTGCCGTTACGTCTCCGGCATTCTGTCTTCTGTACTTATATTCTACAAGTATATCTCCCAAAGCAAAGTTTCCTGCTTTATTAGTAGGTACAGCAATCAGGTCATAGTTTACAAAACTCTTTTGATCCGTATCATAAGGCAGTCCAAGTTTTCTGCTTCCGTCCTGTTCTATGGCTGCATGAAGAGTTGCTCCCGTATCTGCATCAACATAGGTTGCAGTTACCTTTCCGGCATCATTTCTTCTGTACTTATATTCTACAAGTATATTTCCTGAAGCAAAGTTTCCTGACTTGTTTGTAGGTAGTGCTATAAGTGTATAATTTGTAAAGCTCTTTACATCGGTATCGTATGCAAGTCCACGTTTACCTGCTCCGTTTTGTACTTCAGGAGTATGCAGTGCGGTATTTGTATCGACATCCACATAGGTTGCAGTTACGTCACCTGCATTCTGCCTCTTATAATAATAAGTGATTGTAATCTGTGATGCAGTATACACTCCGCTGTCATTTGTAGGCAGGTTTGTTGTATCAAGATCATAATATGTAATGTTCTCCGGACTTTCAGAATAGTTAAGTCCAAGCTTTTTCGTTCCGTCCAATACCTTTTGAGCGTGAACAGGATTGTTTGTTCCCGTTTCAAGATACTTGACAGTTATATTTCCCGCATTCTTCCTTCTATAGAAGTAATCCACTATCTGCGGCTGCAAAGTATATGTTCCGTTTTTATTTGTAGGCTGTGCTACCAACTCATAGTTTGTAATACTTTCTTCACCTGTAGTATAGTTTAATCCGAACTTGTTTGCTCCAGGAAGTACCAACGTTGTGGCAAGCTCTGTTGTAGTATTCTCTTCATAGTGATGTACAGTCACATTGCCTGCATTCTTTCTTACATAGTAATAGGTTACCGTAGTGTCGTTATCTCCGTACTCTCCGTCCTTATTTGTAGGCAGCGGTGTCTCAGCCTCATAATAGGTATCCGTTACAGGAGAGGTCGTATAAGGTGTCCACCTTGGCATCCTTACGGTTGTTGTAGGCGATAGCTCAGTGTTGTCCTCTCTTTTTATATGCTTTACTATAAGGTTTGAGTATACTGTCTTTAATCCTAAGTTTTCTATCTTGGTGTTGTCAGTCCTTGTAAGTGATACATCCACCACTGCCCAGTGCATGTTCGGGACAGGATTTTCGTTTTCCTTAAGCTTTGAAGGCAATACCTCATAGCTTGAAAACTCATTTCCTATCTTTGTTACTGTACTTGTGTTTAAAGGTCTTATTGTGTCTCCCGGGAAGGTCTCTATATACACCTTATAATCTCCGGCATTACTTATTTTATTCTTAAATGTATAATTACCGTTTGCATCCGTAAATACCGTATCCACCACTGTAGGTGTTCCGTTTTCCATCTTTACAAGTCTTACAGGCTTATTTGCTCCTACAAAATCTCCGGTATTGAACTCATTGTTCTCATCCACATCGTAATAAACTTTACCTGATATAAGATATTTATTTATGCCCACCTTTGATACTGTCGACTCTGATGCACCTGTTAAGTTGTTTCCATACCATGACGCTACAGAGTTGTTGGCACTTGCATCCGCATCAAGTTCTTTAGTCTCAGGTATCTTTACGGAGTATGTAAAATCATCCGTATTTCCCGGTGTAAGCCTGTAGCTTGTATTCATCACAGCCTTAAACATGGTGACACTTGACCAGTCTGTAACAGCCGATGCAGGTACCCAGTTTGCGCCTACATTTCCTTCAATTGTTCCGGCCGGAGCATCTGTAGAATAGTAAACACTATATCCGCTCGGTGCACTTACAGGTCCCTGCAAAACAGGATACATCTTTGAACCTCGGCTTACATAGTTTCCGCTGTCATCCTTTACTATCGCCTTATCATTGGCATATGGGAGGATGTCCATGATATTAACCGCCGATGCATTGTCAATGGAATTATTCCATGCAGATAATTTGTACTCTACAATATCTCCCTTTTCCGCTTTTATAATACTCTTATATGCAGTATCTGTAGCAAGCTTTTGTTTCTTTGTAAGGATAACCGCTCTTGGCGGTACGAAGTTAAACTTAAAAGAAAGGTATGAAAGCCTGTCATTTCTATTTCCGTTATTATTCGCATCGTATTTATCAAGGAAGCTTATACCCCTTTGTGCGTTATCAACGGTAGAAGAGTAAACCGTATTCGGATCGGTTCCGCTTGCATCGGTTGAGTTGTTATCCCAGCTTAGGAACGACTCCACGGTATGCTCACCCTCACTAAGTGCAGTTGTCGGCTTGAAAGTATAATACATTCTGTCCACACCGCTAAACGTACCCGGAACCTTCGGCAATGTAAAGTTGTTCAAATCAAAGACATAGGCTGTCTTACCTGTACCCTTATAATCATCTATTCTCTGCGGTGTGGTATCTAAAGTAAATCTGTACTTCGCCTGATAGCTATGGTGTAGTGCACTGCTGAACTCAAGCTCAGGGTCTACCAGGAATATAAGCTTGGCATTGTCTACCGTTCTGTCCGCATTCAGATATGAATTATAATTTGTGTATACATGATAAAGTACATTATCTCCTAACTGAACATTTGTGACATTAGGGTTACCGTTGACATTTTGAGAATGCGGAAGCAGTTCAAGTCTCGCATAATTCTTTCCGTAATGTCTTCTAACAAGCTGTGACCTCAAGCTTGTACCGCTGCTTGAGAGCGCTTCTCCGGTATTGTATACGGTGGCATATGTGTTGGTTGTATTTATTCTGTTTTGGATAGCTGTCACCACCGGAGCTGTAAGCTTACTTTCTACAAATAATCCTACTGCATACTCTCCATATCCCGAAATAGTTATATCATCATCAAAATCAAGTCTTATTGACTTATAGTGCTTAGGCGTAATGGTATTTTCGGTATTCCACTTATAATACTCATCATAATTGTTCACGGCGGTATAAGGTATATCAGTAGCAATCACGTCCTCTGTATTGTCATCATTTATACCTATAAGCTTGTTGTGAGAAAGCTTTGCAAGGTTTGCGGCGTCAAACATCGACTCAAACACCCTGATTCCGTATCCTTGGAAATCCACATTCTCATGCGGAGTGTCCTTTATGGACCTGAAACTTGTAGTGGAGCCTGTTACATTACCCGCTCCCCAGTACTGTGATACATTTATAAGCCATTTATCCTTACCGTCATTATCACCAAGATTTGTATATAAATCTCCTGATGCATATGCTTTTAATTGACCGTTTTCATTAGTTTCAGGAAATACGTTTCTCTTAGTAAGATACAGCTTTTGTGTGTACTTATATGACTTATGAACTTTAGTCTTTCTCTCTGTACTGAGGTCCACAGTGCCGTCATCATTTACAAGGTAATTGGTCTGCGGTATAAAAACATCAGTATAACTGTTTTCATTTACAGTTTGTGTACCGTCATACTTTATTGTAAACTTGAACATATAGCTTGGCGAACCGGAATTTGCTATCGTATCTTTTGTAATAGTGTGATTCACCGGGTCATAGGTCCAGTCACTATTGTCAGGCAGACTCGGATCCCATATCATACCCGGAAGCAATGACAAAACGGTTCTTTTTTTCCTTCTGTCCACACCATAGTTATAACCGGTTACCTCAGTATCATTTACATGCTTTTTTCCGTTTTGAGCATAACTGTACCAAGTATCTGTAAACCCGTTCTTTAGATGTGTATGAGTGGCATCTGTTTGGTCGTCTGTTACCTGAACATAAGTGTCACTCCACCCCTTAGTCCAACCTCTTATTGTTCCGTCATCATTACTGTTAATACCAAATACATAGGTCTGTGCTGTAATCTGTTTGCTTGAATTTGCAAGCTCCACACCGTCTTTTGTAAAAAGTCTTGTTTCAATGGTAGCTGTCTCACCGTTTGCAAATTTACCGTTTATCATGGAAATTCTAAACGGATTTCCTATTCTCGGTCCCGGTGAGAGCATATTGTAAACTATTTTGACCTTCCAATATGTGGCATCATTTGTCAATGTGGCACTTTTTATAGTATTGGATCTGAACTGATTGACATCAGGTCTGTCAAATTCATCTCTTTTCAAATACAGTATTGAATACGGCTCCGAATAAGTTCCACCTGATACGCTTACATTAAGCCAAAAAGATTCCAATCTTCCGGGCTCCGATACGGTTTGACCTGTATCGTTGTATACAATCTCCGTTGCAGTAGCTCCTGTACCTGTCGCTTTTGCTTCATTCGGATAAAAAGCAAAGGATGCCAACAGCATCAAAAACAGTACATATAAAAATAAATTAGTCTTTCTTCTCCTTACACTCATCTCTTTCTCCTAATTTTTTAGTACACCCAAGCTGTAATATGTCGTCATATTACCAATAGTTATACTTTACATAACTTCACCTGTATATAGTAACATTTTTAAATGTTAAATACCAGTAAAAATGTACTAAAGAATAAACTTTCATCAAAAAAGTCAAGATTTTCACCTTGACTGAATTTAAGCTCTATTTTAATATACACATTTTTTATATTTGTATTTTAATATATCTTATACACTATATACGTCGTATTATTTTCAAGTATAGTTTTAATATTATATGAGTATACTGCATTGTATTTGAAAGTTCATTCATTTTAGCGGCAATATAATATCTTTGTTCTTAATGTTAACCTATAAGTATTTTTTGTTGACATTATTATATATTTATAATATCATTTTCTTATGCTTGTTAAATACAAATATTTATAAGTATCAAATTTTATTTTTATAGGAGATTATTATGTCAGAGACTTTTTCTGTTAGAAAAATGGCGATAATAGCACTTATGACAGCCGTATTATGTATATTGGCACCGATTTCCATACCGGTATTTATCAGTCCGGTGCCTATCTCACTTGGTGTACTGGCCATATACCTTACAGCATATGTTCTTTCACCTGTAGACTCACTGATTTCAGTAATAATATTTATATTGCTTGGCACATTCGGGCTTCCGGTATTCTCAGGATATTCAGGCGGACTCTCCAAGCTTGTCGGTCCGACAGGAGGTTATATAATAGGCTTTTTATTTACAGTTTATATAAGCTCACTTTTTATACATATGAAAAAAGGTATCGTTTATGATGTAATCGGAATGATAACAGGCTTAGCTCTTTGCTACATCCTCGGCACAATATGGTTTTCACATCAGCAGGGAAAAGGCTTTATTGCATCACTGCTTTTATGTGTTGTACCTTTCCTTATAGGAGATGCCGTAAAGATTGTAGTGGCTGTTATACTTGGTACACAACTAAACAAGAGATTGACTCATCTAACTCTATAAGCAAAAATCCGTACAAAAAAGTACGGATTTTTTTATCTCTCCCTATATCCCAAAGCCTGTTCCAAAACAATTTTCTCTTCATCTGAAAGTACCTGATCTGTCTGGCCGTTCTCAACTATTCTTATATAATTAAAAGTAGTTTCTCTTGAATGTATACTGTTTATTATATATCCTGAGTTTCTGTAGTTTAACATACAGAAAGCAAAGCTTAACTTTCCTCCCATTCCTTCAAATGCATCATACTTAAGTATACCGATTTTCTGATAACATTCTCTTTGTACCTTGTTCAGTTCTCTTATAGCTTCCCTATTCAGTCTGTTCTCATTCTTCAAGCTGCGAATATCTTTTCTCAAAAGGATTATGATATCCTCAAGATTCTTGGCGGTCTTTCCGGTCATAAAATTATCATATGATTTAAAAAGTCTTCTGTATTTTATTCTATGCTTAACCATAGACACAAACAGTATAAAGTTAAAAATAGCTACTACCAGGATAAAGCCAAACAAAATCCTATTATCTATTGTAAAATTCATCATCATTATCCTAATGTCTTAAAAATATCCATTATTCTGTCAAGTTCAACCTGAGAATAATATTCTATTTCTATTCTTCCTTTATTTTTGTCTTTTTGATTTATATGTACCTTGGTACCAAGTACTCCTTGAATACTGTCTTCATATTCTTTATAAAAAAGTGATAAGTCTCTGACGGTATCTTCCTTACTTGTCTCTGTTAAATCTGAAAGCTCTACATTTTTCTTCTTTGACAGTGCCTTGGCCGCTTTTTCAGTATCTCTGACACTTAAACTTCTCTTCATTATATCAAGTGCAAGCAACTCTCTTTTCCCCTCGTCCTCAAGACTTAGAAGTGCTCTGGCATGACCTGATGAAATCTGTCCGTCTATCATATACTGCTGTATATTCTTGCTGAGCTTCAATAGTCTGAGTGAATTGGTGATAGTAGAGCGATTCTTTGAAACTTTGTCAGATAGTTCTTCCTGTGTCAAATTATATTCCTCTATAAGACTCTTATACGCAAGAGCTTCTTCAATAGGATTCAAATCTGTCCTCTGTATATTCTCTATAATAGCAATTTCCTTAGCCTTTTGGTCATCATAATCCCTTACAACTACAGGAACTTCAGATAATCCTGCCGCCTGTGCCGCTCTCCAGCGTCTTTCACCTGCAACGATTTCATATCTGTTTCCGATTTTTTTCACTATAATAGGCTGCAATACTCCATACTGTTTTACCGATTTTGTCAATTCATCAAGGCTGTCCTTATCAAACATCTTTCTTGGCTGATTTCTGTTTGGCTCTACTAATGAAATCTTTACCATCAATTCGCCGGCTTTTTTATTTGTATTATCATCTATATTCTTATCCACTGCCTCATCAATAGCTGTATTGGTTCCATTTATATTTCTAAGAAGAGCATCTGCGCCCTTTCCAAGTGCCATTCTCTTTGCCATTTTTACCTCCCGCTCTTACTTAGTACTTCAGATGCCAACATTCTATATGCCTGTGCTCCTGTTGAAGTAGTATCATATTCCGTTATCGGCATTCCGAAGCTTGGAGCCTCTGCCAATTTTACATTCCTCGGTATTATAGTTTCAAATATATTTTCATTAGAAATAACACTCTTTACACCCTCTATGACCTGTCCGCTCAGATTATTTCTGGCATCATACATTGTAAATACTATTCCCTCTATCTCAAGTGTAGGATTCAGTCTCTCTCTAATCAAATTTACAGTTCTAAGCATCTGATTAAGTCCCTCAAGGGCATAGTATTCACATTGGATAGGTATAACTACACTGTCTGATGCCATAAATGCATTGATAGTGAGCAAACTGAGACTTGGGGGACAGTCTATTATTATATAATCGTACTCCTTATATATCTCACTTATCTTTCTTCTAAGTGTTCTCTCTCTGTCCTCAAGCTCCAAAAGCTCTATCTCTGCACCTGACAGATCCACATTACTCGGTATTATATCGAGGTTTTCCACCTCGGTACTCAGTATCGCATCATTTATATTTTCATCACCTATAATGACTTCATATATAGTCTTTTCAGTGTTCAATTTATCAATTCCAAGTCCGCTTGACAAATTTCCCTGCGGATCGAAGTCTATCGCCAACACACTTTGACCTGCTTCAGCCAAAGCGGCTGAAAGATTTACAGCAGTAGTAGTCTTACCTACACCACCTTTTTGGTTTGCAAATGAAATAATTTTCGTCATAATATTATTCAAGCATTCAGCTTGTTCCTTTCTATTTGTATTTTACAGATATATACTGAGAGCATTTAAAAACTCCTTATCATTTTCAATATGTGGGTACTTGTTAGAGTCATCAATAATAACGGATTCTATTGCCGGATTGACTCTCATATATTCCTTGATTACAGTTGACGCATCCTTATTGTACCTACCTTCAAATATAACAATACTGTTGTCTATTTGAGACAGCTCAAACTTTATGTTTTTCTTGGTGTAGAAGCATACGATACTTGAGTACAATGACTTTGGAGACAACCCTCTATGCGCGGCTTCATAACATTTATCAAGCATATCCTTTGTGAATCTGTCTTTTCTGTAAAAATCGGATCTTACATTATATTTTATATTCCACCTGAACGTAGCTATATTATATAGAAGATTCCCAAGTACCGACATACTCAAAATAGCCTTATAAGTTCTCGCTCTTTTTCCCGGTATAAGCTGACCTTTTGAGAGCTTCTCAGGTGAAATAAGTATTATTTTTTCAAACAATGTACTGTCATTATCGCAAGCGGAAATAACAAAAGCCGAGCTGTTTCCACTTGAAATTACAGTAGTTCTTTTTCCTATTATTGCCTTTATGAAGTCACATATCAACTGTGCAAATATATGATTTGTATATGTCATAAACGGTTTCTCAGATAATCCGCATCCCAGTAAGTCTATACTGTATACTGTATGTGACTCTGACAATACATCCTTTATCTTGAACCATTCTTCTGATGACGATGCTACATCCGGCGAATGTACCAGCAGAATAGGGGTACCATGTCCCTTTTTCCTGTACTTTATATTACCGAACCTCCATTCAAACTCTTTTGTTTCTTCTTTCCCAAGGAGATTCTTTGATATAGCATGCATACTTGTAATTTTATTTATCAGTGATACACCTATCAGTGTAGAAGACGATATCACCATCGCGGTTAAAATCTTTAAGTATTTTTTCACTGTGAAAACCTCTTATTTTATAGGATCTACAAGCCTATACACCCGTAAAATCCTCAAATATTTATTTACTTTTATATTCTATCATACTAATATTTGCTAATCAATGAAATAAAAGGAAATATTTTTAATGTTTCACATGAAACATATACTGTGTTTCATGTGAAACATCAGAATATAATATAATGGTTTTGTCATCGATCTCTAAATATATACTTGATTAAAGCATATTACCGCTATCCTTAATAATAAACCTACAAAACTTATATGCTAACCATAGCAATGTAATAACGTAACGGCGAGTACTGCATATACTTCAATTTAATATCAACGATTGTACATATTGTGAAGTCTTACCGGATGTGTACTGTAGATACTTCTATTTGATATCAAGCATAATAAGATAATACCTTGTAGGTCAAGGTCACCTTCCAATAATATAACTTTATATATGTTCACCTTATTAAATATAATACATCTATCAAGTTTCCATATACGTAAATAAAATCAAGCAGCCCACATCATTAGATATCAATGTAAAACTTATCTATGTATCTTACCTTTCCTTTTATATCCTTTATATCCTTGCCTCACTACATATAACAGATATTTTTAGGTATATAATTATACTATACTAAAATCAGATTAAATCTTCAAAAATATAGCCACTTACTTTACAAATATAAGATACGACTTTAAGTATATTCATATAAAGTTATTTTTATAATGACAGGTAACTTAAAATATATAGTTTCAAATCAATCTAATATGATCGATAAGTATATATAAAAATACTTTATGATTTATTTCCCTATATTATTTTTATCTTATAAATATAATATATACTGTTTTAACAACCAAATTCTTTATATGTTCTCTACCCTAAAATCCCGTTTCCGGTAAATCCACTTATATATTTTGAATATCTAATTAATATTTAATGTTGGCAAGCAGCTTTACTTATTATTTGATGTATTATCTGTAAATAGTAAAAACAATGTACAGTACTTACTTATAAAGTACATAGTAGGCTTCAGAGATAATATCTACAACATACAGTAAATTAAAAGATTACTGACATATCTTTTTGTTTTATACTATAAGAGTTCTTATATAATATATTATTCCAAGATTTTATATAACAATAATTTCATATTCAAAGAACTTTCAATTCTATATACAAACAATACGAATAATATCCGATTAAAATGATTTAACATCTATCATAATATTTATACAAGTATATACCCTAAAAATAAATCAAATCGAATCGTTATACTACAACAGCATATTAAGGAATAAACACTCCAAATACCGCATATCTGATTTACCTATATTCGAACTTTTATAAGTTCATCAATATACACGCACCTCTAAGAACCGGCTCTTTATCCTAAAGCAGATATTGGCGTCTTTATTCATCAATATATAAATATCTAATTTCTATCGGTAATTATAATATTTGGGTATTCACCTGTATCATACACATTTACATTGTGGTTTAGAAACTATAATCAACTATGATATTTCCAAGAAATCCGGTATCATTAAAATTCTTCAATAAAGTTTGATACTATACATAACCGAAACGTCTATAAAGCATATATATCAATTTAAGACTGTGATACTCATAAACTAATATACTTGTAAAACAGAAGTAGCAAAGTACATACTTATAATTCAAGCAGTCATCCGACAACATAATCACAACAAATAAAAAAGCTCTACAGTATGTTCCATATGAAACATTACAGCAGAACTTTTATTCTCATTGTTTCATGTGAAACATGAGTTTATATATTCTTATATTTTATGTAGAATATAAGTCATAAAGCTTTTACTTTTATATGTTTCATGTGAAACATTGTTTGTGTTTTATGATGTTTCACATGAAACATCTACTTTATAGGTTCCTTAGTAGGTAATCCGGCTTTTCTTGGATATTTACCTGAGGTAGACTTTACCTTCTTTATATCCAACAATATTCTTTCTCCATATTCCTCAAGTTCAAACTTTATAGATTCACCTGTTTCACCGCCAAGTACCTGTATTGCTTTCTTTGCATCATTTACTTCTACATCATAACCCTTTGACTTATATGATACAAAACTGCCGCCAACCTTTACCAGAGGAAGACAGTACTCACTTAATGAAGCTAAATTTGCAACTGCTCTGGATACACATATATCAAAACTTTCTCTGTACTTTTTATCTCTTGCTATATCCTCAGCTCTTGAGTGTATTGCAGTCACATTTTTTATATTCAATGTTTCACAAACTTCCTGTATGAATTTTATTCTCTTATTAAGGCTGTCTATCAATGTCAGTTTAAGATTTGGAAATGCAATAGCTAAAGGTATACCCGGAAATCCTGCACCTGTACCGAGGTCTGCTATACTGTAATCTTTTTTTTCAATATCTTTTATCAGCTTTTCCAATGCAATACTGTCTATAAGATGTTTGAATGTAAATTCTCTTATCTCTGTTATGGATGTGAGATTCATAACCTTATTCTTCTCTATTAAAATCTCATAAAATTTATACAGCTTTTCTTTTTGCTCATCTGAAAGTACAATATCCAATATATTATTTTCAGACAAGTATCTGTCCATATCGTTATACATCTTTTTTCTCCTTATAGGTCTCCAGATATACAAGTAATACCGTTATATCTGCCGGTGAAACACCTGATATTCTTGAAGCCTGTCCTATAGAGCTTGGCCTTACTTTACTAAGCTTTTGTACAGCCTCAATCCTCAGACTGTTTACCTTAGTGTAGTCTATATCAAGTGGAATCTTTTTATTTTCAAGCTTTTTAAACTGTTTTACCTGAGACTCCTGACGCTTTATGTATCCCTCATATTTTATATTTATATTTACCTGATCTCTGACATCTTTCTTCAATTCTTTTCTGTCAGGATCCAGCTCTCCGGTAAGATCATAATTTAATTCAGGTCTCCTTATAAGCTCCGCCAGATTTGCCGACGTTTGAAGCGGAGTGGAGCCGTTTCTCACAAGGAAATCCTGTACTGTAGCAGTAGCACCTATATGTATATTTTTTAGCCTTTCAACTTCACAAGAAATCTGTCTTTCTTTTTCTAAAAGTCTTTCATACCTTTCCTCTGATATAAGCCCTACATCATGTCCTATTTTTGAAAGTCTCAGATCCGCATTGTCCTGTCTTAGAAGCAATCTGTATTCAGATCTGGATGTCATCATCCTATAAGGCTCATGACTTTCTTTGGTAACCAGGTCATCTATCAGCACACCTATATATCCCTGATCTCTGCCTATTACCACAGGTTCTCGTCCAAGTACCTTCATAGCGGCATTTATTCCCGCCATAAGTCCTTGTACCGCAGCCTCCTCATAACCTGAACTTCCGTTGAACTGCCCTGCGGCAAACAGTCCTTCCAAGTTTCTAAACTCTAAGCTGTCCTTAAGCTGTCTGGCATCAATACAGTCATATTCTATGGCATATCCGTTTCTGACAATGTTTGCATTTTCAAATCCCTTGATACTTTTTATCATTTCTTCCTGTACATCCTCAGGAAGTGAACTTGATAAACCTGAAAGATACATCTCATTGGTATATAGTCCCTCAGGCTCCACAAATATCTGATGTCTGTCCTTATCCGGAAACTTTACAACCTTATCCTCTATAGACGGACAGTATCTGGGACCTGTACCCTTTATAGCACCTGAAAACAGCGGTGACCTGTCTATGTTCTCTCGTATTATTTCATGAGTATGTTCATTGGTATAAGCAAGATAGCATTTCACCTGTTCTTTCTGCACACTTTCAGGATCGGTTTCAAAAGAAAAAGGTACAATCGGGTTGTCACCATACTGTTCCTGCATCAGTGAATAATCTATACTTCTACCGTCAACTCTTGCAGGCGTACCGGTTTTGAATCTGTTTAAAGATATTCCAGCATCCAAGAGCGATTCCGAGAGATGATTTGCAGACTTTAACCCGTTAGGACCTGTATACTCTGCAACCTCCCCGTATATACATCTTGCCTTCAAATATGTGCCTGTTGCAAGTACTACAGCCTTGGCATAATACTTACTGCCTGATACACTCTCAACACCCTTACATACATTGTCTTTGATAATCAGTTTTGTAATTTCTTTTTGACAAACGGTCAAATTCGGAGTGTTCTCAAGTGTCTTTCTCATTTGCTTGGAGTATTCCTGCTTATCCGCCTGTGCTCTAAGTGAATGCACTGCAGGTCCCTTTGAAGCGTTGAGCATCTTTGACTGTATAAATGTCTTATCTATACATTTACCCATTTCACCGCCCAGTGCATCAAGTTCCTTTACCAGATGTCCTTTTGAACTGCCTCCGATATTCGGGTTACACGGCATCATTGCTATAGAATCTACACTTACCGTAAAAATGATTGCATTAAGACCGAGTCTTGCACTTGCAAGAGCCGCCTCACATCCTGCATGACCTGCACCTACTATAACAACATCATATGTCTTTTCTATTATCATATATTTTCCTTCTATCTATTTACCCATGCAAAACTTTGAGAATATCTCATTCACAACATCATCATCCACAGTCTCTCCGATGATTTCTCCAAGTGCCTCATATGCATTTAATAAATCTATCGTAAAGAAGTCCTCCTCATATCCTTCATCAATGCTTGAAAGACACATCTCAAGCGACTCCATCGCCTCATTTATGATTTCTTGATGCCTGATATTAGTTATAATAATCTGATCGTTAAAGTTTATCTCATTTGAAATAAATTTAGACTTTATCATATTTTCAAGTTCATCCACACCTGTATTGTCCTTAGCGGAAAAGATTATTACCTCCTTATCACTGTATTTTCTTATATCATCGACGCTTACTTTAAGCTCCTTATCCGACTTATTGATAAGTATTATAGCCTGCTTGTCTTTAACACTTTCAAGCAAACTTATATCTTCACTGTCAATAGGTAGCAGTCCGTCTATTACCACCAAATTCAAATCGGCGTTATTACTTGCCTCTATAGCCTTTTTTACACCGATACTTTCCACAATATCATCAGTTTCTCTGATACCTGCCGTATCTGTAATATTCAGACTGATACCTGAGAGCTTAATATTTTCAGTCAATGTGTCTCTTGTAGTACCTGCAATATCTGTGACTATAGCCCTGTCACTCCTTGATAATAGATTTAAGATAGAAGATTTTCCTGCGTTAGGCTTACCGATAATAACGGTATTTATACCTTCTCTTATAATGCTTCCGTCCTTAAACGATTTTTGCAAATATTCTATTCTTGTAATAAGCTTTTTTACAATCTTTCTCAACTTCACACTGTAACCGTCAAGTGAATAATGCTCCGGGTCGTCAAGTGCCGCCTCTATAAAAGCTATTTGCTCCAAAATCTTAGCTCTGATTGTCTTTATATTCTCAGTCAAAGCACCGCTTAGCTGCCTTATACCGGCTTTAAGCGCCAAATCATTCTTTGCCTCTATTATATCTATTACGGCTTCCGCCTGACTTAGGTCCATCTTGCCGTTTAGAAAGGCCCTCTTTGTGAACTCACCCGGAAGTGCAAGCCTTGCACCTGATTTAAGTACCGCATGAAGTACCTTCTCCAAAATAAGTATGCCTCCATGGCAGTTTATTTCCACAGTGTCCTCGCCTGTAAAAGTTCTCGGCGCTTTCATAAGCATTACAAGCACTTCATCTATTATCTCATCACCGAAATATACATGACCGTAATTTATAGTATGTGAGTCAACCTCTCTCAAACTTTTGCTTCCGCTAAATATCTTATCCGCTATCCCTATAGCATCCTCACCGCTGATCCTTATTATACCTATTCCACTTTCACCAAGTGCAGTTGCAATAGCGGCAATAGTATCTGTTTTCTTCATATTCCTCCATAATATACGAAAAGAGGACCATCAATAACTATGTTATCAATAGCCCTCTTTCACAAGACTAGTTTTTATTGCATTTCCCTTTTAGGGCTTCTTTTATTTTGTTTAAAGCTTTTCTTCGGATAGATTGTAATATGTCTGAAAGGCTCCTCACCCACGCTCTTTGTTGACACCATATTGTCACCCTGCAATACTGCATGAATAATTCTTCTTTCATAAGCATTCATCGGCTCAAGCTCTGTAAATCTGCCTGTTTTCTTTACCTTTGATGCTATATTCTTTGCAAGCAACTCCAGCTTTTCTTTTCTCTTTTTTCTGTAGTTCTCTGTATCAAGCTTTATTCTTATATAGCTTTCACTGCTTTTGTTCACTACAAGACTGAGAATATACTGCAATGAATCAAGTGTTTGACCTCTTTTACCTATCAATACACCCAAGTCTTCCTCACCCTCTATTACTATAGAAAGCTCATTAGTCTTAAATGAAAAATTATAATTTGCATGGGCCGGCAAATCCATAGCCTTGAACAAATCATTCAAAAAGCTGTCTACTACGCCTCTGACAGCTTCAAGCTCATCATTGGTAAGTATCTTCTTATTAGAGCTCTCATAGTTGTCTTCGCCATAGAATTTGGTGTACTCATCTACAGCTTCCGTAGAGATTTCTTTACCTTCTTCTTTGGCTTTAGAAGTCTCTACAGGTTCTACCTTAACTTCTTTCTTTTGTGCTACAGGCTCTTTTACAGGCTCATCCTTCTTTTCAATAGGAGATTTTTGTTCTCTTACTTTCTCAGACACCTTAGGAGCTGCACTTGCAGATACATTCTTGGCTACATTTGTATTCTTTTTCTTTGCAACCTCTGTATCTTTAGATTTCTTCACTGTGACCTTAAGTGTCCACGGCTTTACACCGATGATTCCCAAAAATCCGTTTGTGCCTCTTTCAATAATCTCTACATCCACATTGTCACTGGTGGTCCCAAGCTCAATCAATGCCTTTGTCAAAGCTTCATCATAATTTCTTGCTGAAACTCTAGCACTATCCATCTCATTCCTCCTATTTATTTTTCTTAGAATTCTGCTTCTCGTTGTACTTTGCTACCATATTGGCCTTAGAAGCAAGTGATCCCGGCTTTGCATCTTTATTATAATACTCGGTAGAATCTTTTATATTCTTTACATTTACTTCATGTTTCTTTGCTTTATTTTCTTTTTCCTGCTTTTCAATCTCATCCATATGCTTTGCATTCTCAATTACCTTTTTATTGGCACTGAGTGCAGGAAGACCCTGTTTTGCTCTTTTTGCATTTTGCTTTGCAAGATTGTTTTCTACCAATTTATCAATATCCATATCCTTTAACTGATAATTAACAAGCAACTGAATAATTGTTCTTGCAAGTGCTGAAGCAATCCAGTATATACCGATACCTGCAGGAAGAGTGAAGCAGAAGAATACGGACATAAGCGGCATCACGGTGTTCATACTCTGCATCTGCTTTGCCATATCGCTTTCATTACCTGAATTCTGAGGCTGATTTACCGTCATTACCTTAGTAGATAAAAACTGTGTAAGACCGGCAAGTATCGGAATAATCCAAGCGATATTTATATGGTTCATTCCCTGCCAAGGTGCTACAGATAAATCAATTCCCAAAAATGAGTTCATCTGCTTAATAAGCGGAACGCTTGTATTCAATACATCGCTCATACTTGGGAATGTCTCACCAAGTTTGGTCCACTTCTCAGGTGTGAACTTATACAATAAATCTATAACCTTATTTGTAACTGTATAGTCGTTGTTCTCTACAGGAAGTCTGACAGCTTTTGCCAAATCACTGATTTTATTTATATAATCAGGCTGTTGCATAAGAGAATTTGCTACATTCTCAAAAACTCCTCGAACACTTGTAACGTACGCCGGAATTCTATATATAACCTGATACAGACCGAACAATATAGGCATCTGTATAAGAAGCGGAAGACAACCGCCGGTCATACTTGTACCATACTTGCTGTATACGGCTCTGGTCTCGGCATTCATCTTCATTGCCGAATCATTATCTGTTTTGCCTTTGTACTTATCCTGTATAGCCTTTATTTCAGGCTGAATTACAGCCATAAGCTTCTGAGATTTTTGCTGTTTTATAGTAAGTGGAATCATTATAACATTTATCACTATTGTAAATACAATAATTGCGATACCGATATTTGTTATTCCTATATCAAATATCAGATTCATTATAAATCCCAGAATTTCAGCAAACCAACCTATAATAGGCGTACTTGACTTTGTTAATAGTACAATGTCCAAGCTAATACCTCCAATATTTATTAGATTTTCTAAAATAAACTTATCATTTTCTATGGTACAGGGTCATAGCCTCCCTTTGCTAAAGGATTGCACCTTAAAATTCTCCAAATACTAAGCAGTGTGCCCTTTATTATGCCGTGTTTTTTCAAAGCTTCTATGGCATACTGTGAACAGGTAGGAGTATAAATACAATGCGTTCTGACCTTCAGCGGTGACAGAAATATCTGATAGAACCTAATAAGCTTAATCATTCCTGTTTTTATTAAGCTATTTAATTTTTTCAACATCTTCTTTGTCCAGTCTATGTGATTTTAGCAAATGTAAATAGGCACTTTCAAGTTTATGATAATCCTTCACATCTGCACCTACTCGAACTACTACTATTATATCTAATCCCTTTTTCTCTATCTTATTCAGCCTAAAAATCTCTCTAAGCTTTCTTACAAATGTATGCCTGACTACACTGTTGCCATTTTTCTTTGAAACCGATATACCTATTCTGTTATAGGTAAGTTCATTCTTATATACATACATAACAAGAGCTTTATTGGCATATGACTTTCCATTCTTATACACCTTTTGAAAATCAGTATTACTTCTTAAAGACGGAAAATTCTTCACACAAACTCCTTGATGCCTCTTGCATCATAACTGAAAACCGATGTCGGGCAATATATCACACCCGACAATAGTCGTAAACTAAAGGGATAGTCATAAGACTATCCCTAAGTAATCTTCGACAGATAATTTCTTTGCTATAAATTAGCACTCATCTGTTTTGGCCTTTGCCTTATTTTTTTAAGCTGATAATCTGGCTCTTCCCTTTGCTCTTCTGGCAGCTAAAACTTTTCTACCGCCGGCAGAACTCATTCTTGCTCTAAAACCGTGAACCTTAGATCTTTGTCTCTTCTTAGGTTGGAATGTCATTTTCATGGTCTGGCACCTCCTTACTTCTTTTCGTTTGTCTAGTCTTTCTCAAGTCTATGTTCTTCACTTTCTAAAGAACGCACCCTAGTATTATAGTAAAAGAAGCCTTGCAAGTCAATAGTTTTATCGTTCTTCACTGATTTTTAATAATGTTCCGGCTATTGCCAAAGTTAAGATTGCAGATACTATCGCCTCTGCCACTCCCTGTGTACCTATAATACCTACTATTACATATGGTAGCTGTGATACCTCTCTGCCTGTTGCAGAAGCATAATGCTGTCCGAATAAAAAGTAAATACCGCTCATTACCAAAATAGTATTGGTAACAGCCGCCATAGCTCCTGATACCAAAAGTGCAATCTTTATCTTTCCTGTTTTTCTGATTGCATTAAATACAAGTGCAGCTACTATACCTACAAGTATTCTCGGAACAAAACATACAATGACAGATCTTATTCCGCCTGTATATCCCGCTATTGCAGGTGCAAACGGTGAAAAGCAAAATGATGTAGGGTTCGGCATAAATGTATTCTTCCACATACTTCCGAGTGCAAATACAAAACCAAGTCCTGCTCCTTCTTTTACACCAAGTAAAATGGCACCTATAGCTACCGTCACATGAATGATTGTCGCATTCATAATTCCAAGCGGTATAAATCCTAAAATAGGTACCAGTGTCTGGATAATAATGATTGCTATAAAAATAGCCATTATCACCATCTTCTTTGTCTTTTGATAAGAATCTCTCTTCATCTGTTTCTCCTCTCGCTACTATTCCTACTGGATATAATGCACTTAATATTATATCTTTAAACCCCTTTGTTATCAATAATTTTATTATACTTTAATAATTTTCTTTCTGCTGCATGGTAGGCAAAAACGTAACTTTATTTTATCCGTTACTCGGTATCAACATATACGTCTCAAAAGTATCCGGATATTTTACTTTATAATAGGAAGAAAAATCTTTAAAAAATATCCACATCAAAAAACTTTTCAACATAATTATCCACATTTATAACTTCAAAAGCCCTTTTCCACAGTTAACTGTTAGTAATAAACTTATCCACATTTTGTTGATAAGTTGTGGATAAGTTTATATACTATTATGTGGACATCCTACGGAATCCCTTATTTTAAGCCATTTATGTTGTCAACATCGTTTTCCACACTCTGTGTATAACTATACTTATCCACGCTTTTTAGCCACAAAACAGTATGGATAATTTGGGAATATCTTTTTATTCACCGAGTTATCCATATCTTTGTGAACATTTATGTGGATAACTTTGTTTTCCGGCTGTTATTTCCATTGATATGACCACATTTTTTTGCTATACTTTATTCAGTTAGAAGTATCCCAAAGGAGTAAAAAGAATGATAGACAAGATCAAATCAAATTGGGAAAACATAATCACTTTTTTAAGAGACGATTGCGAACTTTCCCCTGTATCATTCAATACGTGGATAAAGCCCATGATTCCGACATCAATTGAGAAGGACTCAAGGGGAAATTTCACACTTATTATCACGGTTCCTTCGATGCCTTTTAAAACTTATGTTACAAAAAAATATTCCTTATATTTGGCGGTCGCCATAGAGGAAATTACCTTCATTAAGTGTAATGTTGTTTTTAAGGAAAAAAACGAACAGGAATCACAAAAAATCCCTAAAAAGTTAATAGACAACAAAAGACATCCGGTAAACAACCTTAAACTCTTAAGTGCCAACTTAAATCCGGCATACACCTTTGACACCTTTGTCGTAGGAAAAAGCAACGATTTGGCACATGCAACAGCTGTAGCCGTAGCCGAGTCGCCCGGAAGCCAAAATCCGGGCGAACACTACAATCCCTTCTTTATATACGGAGGCGTCGGACTCGGTAAAACTCACTTGATGCACTCTATTGCACACTATATTTTAGAGCACAACCCCGATGCCAATATTTTATATGTCAGCAGTGAAAAATTCTTAAACGAATACATTGATGCATTAAAAAACAGCAATCTGGCGGAGTACCGTGCAAAATATCGTAATGTAGACGTACTTTTAATAGACGATATTCAGTTTATCGGAGGCAAGGACGCTATACAGGAGGAGCTTTTCCATACCTTTAACGCGTTGTACGAACAAAAAAAACAGATCATACTTTCTTCAGATAAACCTCCTATGGAGCTGAAAAACCTCGAAGAAAGACTTCGTTCCAGATTCGCCTGGGGTGTTGCGGTAGAGATTTTTTCTCCCGACTTTGAAACCAGAATGGCGATACTTCGAAGCAAAGAAGAACGAGACGGCAAAAACATAGATAATGAAGTAATCCAATTTATCGCTACCAATATAAAGAGCAATATCAGAATGCTTGAGGGAGCCCTCAATAAACTTTATGCAATGAGCAGGCTCAATAAAAATCAGGAAATAGATATAGATCTGGCCAAGTCGGTGCTTAAAGATATGATAACGCCTGATGCACCTACCAAAATCACTTCAGAATATATCGCTACCGTAGTTGCCGATCACTTCAATATAACTGTAGCGGAATTAAAGGCCAAAGGACGAAAAGAACCGGTAGCCACCGCCAGACATATCACGGTGTACCTTTGCAGGAAGATGACCAATGATACACAGACAAAGATAGGCCAATTTTTAGGAGATAGAGATCACTCCACGATAGTCAATTCTGAGGACGTAATCACTAAGAGAATCACCTCGGACAGTGAGCTGAATCAAACGATTGAAACTATCAAAAAAAAGATTTCTCCACAATAATCCAAATTGTATGGGTAATTGTCAAACATAGCGATGTTTACAAAAAATCACAAAAAAGCAAGTGTTTACAAGGCTTTTAAGACTTTTACACTTATCCACACCCTATAATAATACTAATACTAAAATATATTTAAATATTTGACATGGCAAAGCGCCGCATCTTTGCCTTATCCGGAGGAAAAATGAATTTAAAATTTCAAAAAGCACAATTGGTAAATGCACTCAGTATTGTTATGAAAGCTGTATCTACCAAAACATCAAGTGTTATTTTAGAATCAATACTTATAAGTGCATCAAATAACAGAGTTGTTTTAGATGCTACAGATACAGAGCTTTCAATTCAAACAGAGGTTGACGCTGTAATAGTAAAAGCAGGAGGTGTTGTACTTAATGCCAAGCTTTTTTCTGAAATTGTGAGAAAGTTCGACAGTACCGAATCATTGATAGAGTTGGAAGTTGACAATGACTTCAAAACTACAATCAGATGTGAACAGGCTGTGTTTAATATTATGGGCATAGATCCGGTAGAATTTATACCGATGCCTAAGATTGACAGAGATGCTTTTATTAGTTTGTCTCAGTTTAGCCTAAAGGAGGTCATCCGTCAGACCGAATTCTCAACCGCAATAAGTGATATTAACAGAATGATGGGCGGTGAGCTTATAGACGTAAAGAACAATGTTGCAAAGTTTGTGACTCTTGACGGACACAGAATGTCTATCAGAAATATTGAGCTTATGGGCGAATATGAAGATCAAAAATGTGTGGTTCCGATAAAATCCTTACAGGAAGTCATGAGGATAATAGACAGTGATACTCAAAAAAATGTTAATATATATTTTTCAAAGGATCATATACTTTTTGAGTTTGACAGAACGTTGGTGCTTTCAAGGATTCTTGACGGAGAGTTTTTCAGAATCGAGAGTATGTTGTCAAATGACTATGACACAAAGGTAAATGTCAGCAGGCTTAAGTTACAGAGTGCTATTGAACAGTCTATGATACTTATCAGAGAGAATGAGCATAAGCCTATGATACTTGATATTGAAAACGGTATGCTAAAGCTGTCCGTAAATTCATCACTTGGATTTATGGATGCCAAGGTGAATATTGAAAAGAGCGGAAGTGATCTTAAGATTGCTTTTAACCCTAAGTTTTTGGTAGATGCACTTAAAGTTATTGATGATGATTTTGTAAATATATATTTTACAAATGCAAAGTCTCCGTGCTTTATAAGAGATGATAAGAATACATACACATATCTTATATTGCCGGTTAATTTTATCGGATAGGAGTAATATGCAGGAAGTAAGAATTAGAGATGAATATATAAAGCTTGAGCAGGCTATGAAGCTTGCAGGTGCCGTGTCTATGGGCTCTGAAGCCAAGATGGTAATACAGGCCGGTGAAGTTTTGGTAAACTCCGAAGTGGAGCTTAGAAGAGGTAAGAAGCTCAGAGACGGAGATATTTTCACATACGAAAACAATGATTATAGAATCGTTGGAGCTTAAGGACTACAGAAACTATGAGAATTTGGATATAAAGCTTTCAAGCGGAGTGAATATATTCTACGGTGACAACGCACAGGGAAAGACCAATATTTTGGAGTCCATATACATTGCCACCACTTCAAAATCTCATAGAGGAAGTAAGGATAAGGATATCATAAGATTTGGTGCAGGTGAGTCACATATAAAGCTTATGATAAAGAAAATGGATGCGTCTGTCAGGCTTGATATGCATATCAAGAAAAACAAGGCTAAGGGAGTTGCCATCAACGGCATCCCGATAAGGAAGCTGAGTGAGCTTTTCGGTACCTGCAATGTGGTATTTTTCTCACCTGAGGATTTGAATATCATAAAGAGAAGTCCCAAGGAGAGAAGAAATTTTGTAGATATGGAGCTTTGTCAGCTGAATAAGGTCTATGTGTCCGCTTTGGTTACTTACAATAAGGTGCTTGATCAAAGAAACAAGCTTCTTAAGGAAATAGGCTTTAAATCAGGCTTGGAGGACACTTTGGATATCTGGGATATGCAGCTTGTAAAGTACGGAGCGGATTTGATTGCGTACAGAGAAGAGTTTATAAAAAAGCTCAATGAAGTTATCTTAGGTATACATTCACTGCTTACAGGCGGTGAGAAAATAAAAGTGGTATATGAAAAAAACATAGAAAAAGATGCTTTTGAAGTCGAGTTGAGAAAATCAAGGGCAAACGACATAAAGTATAAGACTACCAATGTCGGACCTCACAGAGACGACTTTTCATTTTTCTTAAACGGTGATATGGATTTAAAGAAGTTCGGATCACAAGGGCAGCAAAGAAGTCTGGCACTTTCACTTAAGCTTTCAGAGATAGAACTTATCAAGGAGAAATACGGCGAGTTTCCGGTATTATTGCTTGACGATGTGTTATCGGAGCTTGACGGAAAGCGTCAAAGTCATCTGCTTGAGTCTATAAAACATATACAGACGCTTATTACCTGTACAGGTGTTGAAGATTTTTTGAACAAGTCTTTGGATATAGGCAAGGTATTTAAGGTAACAAAAGGCAGTGTAAAAGAATCCGGATATAAATAATATTGTATACAAGAATTTTGTATATAGAATCGTATTAGTCATAAATGTATTTTACATTATTTGTTGTTGTGCAGTTATAAAATAAGTGATAAAACATATTGATTGTTTAATTTTAATATATTTATCACATTTTTAAGGAATAAATATATAGAAAATAATGTTAAAATCTCTGTAAAACTTAGTTAAAATTTGCACAGTTAAAATTTATGTGATATAGTATTGCTTATAAATTTACGTATGTCGATTTATAAACCTATTTTGGAGGTAATATTTAATGAGCAAAAAGAAGATTAATACATTTATAGGATCAATCGGAGCATTTATCGGAGTTTTAGTATTTTTATCTTATATACCACAGATTATAGCAAATATTGGCGGTGCGAAGTCTCAACCTCTGCAGCCGCTTGTAGCAGCAGTTTCTTGTTTGTTATGGGTAATTTACGGATTAACCAATGAACATAAGATAGATTATATTCTTATAATACCGAACGCTGCAGGTGTCATTTTCGGATTCCTTACTTTTATAACAGCTTTATAAATATTTATTTTAGAGGGGTGCTTTGCACCTCTTTTTTCTTATTATATAGTGGTTTCATATTTCAAAAAAAAATGTTATAATATAATGGCGAAATTTTATTGTAGATGAGGAGCAATCCTAAAGATAAATTAAAGGAGTGTGGTATGAATACAGAGTATGGAGCATCCCAAATACAAATACTTGAAGGATTAGAGGCAGTGAGAGTAAGACCCGGAATGTATATCGGTTCAATATCATCAAGAGGTCTTCATCATCTTGTTTATGAGATAGTAGACAACTCTGTAGATGAGGCTCTTGCAGGATTCTGTACCGAGATAGAGGTCAGTATAAACGAAGACAACTCTATAACGGTAAAAGATAACGGTAGAGGTATACCTGTAGATATTCAAAAGAAAGCCGGATTGCCGGCCTTGGAGGTGGTATTTACCATATTGCACGCCGGAGGAAAATTCGGCGGTGGAGGGTATAAGACCTCAGGAGGTCTGCACGGTGTAGGAGCTTCGGTAGTAAATGCACTTTCCAAATGGCTTGATGTAAAGGTATACAGAGACGGCAAAATCTATCATATGAGATTTGAAAGAGGAAAAGTCGTAGAGAAGATGGAAGTTATAGGTGAGTGCGATCCTCAAAAGACAGGTACCGAGGTAAGCTTTTTACCTGATGATACGATATTTGAAGAGACCGTGTATGACTTTGATATATTAAAAGTACGACTTCGTGAGACCGCATTCCTTACCAAAGCATTAAAGATTACCTTGATTGACAACAGAGAAGAAAAGAAAAAAATGTCTTTCCACTATGAAGGCGGTATCAAGGAGTTTGTTACCTATCTCAATAAGGGAAAGGTGCCTATATATGAGGATGTAATATACTGTGAGGGTACAAAAGAAAAGGTAATGGTCGAAGTTGCAATGCAACACAATGACAATTACTCTGAAAGTATATATACCTTCGTCAACAATATAAATACTCCTGAAGGAGGAACACATCTTTCAGGGTTTAAGAATGCACTTACAAAGACATTCAACGAATATGCAAGAAGCAACAAGCTTTTAAAAGACAGTGACGAGAATCTCTCAGGTGAGGATATCAGAGAAGGTCTTGTAGCCATTATATCCGTTAAGATAGAGGACCCGCAGTTTGAAGGTCAGACTAAGCAAAAGCTTGGAAACTCGGAGGCACAGACAGCCGTAAACTCTATAGTAAGTGAACAGCTCACCTACTTCCTTGAGCAAAATCCGGCTGTTGCAAAGATTATCAGTGAGAAGGCCATTACGGCACAGAGGGCCAGAGCGGCGGCCAGAAAGGCAAGAGATCTTACAAGAAGAAAGTCTGCACTTGACAGTATGAGTTTACCGGGAAAGCTTGCGGACTGTTCAAGTAAGAATCCTGAAGAATGTGAAATCTTTATAGTCGAGGGAGATTCTGCAGGCGGTTCAGCAAAAGGTGCAAGAAGAAGAGATACACAGGCCATATTGCCGCTTAGAGGAAAGATACTCAATGTAGAGAAGGCAAGGCTTGATAAGATATATTCAAATGCCGAGATAAAGGGTATGATTACAGCATTCGGTACAGGAATACATGATGACTTTGATATAACAAAGCTTCGTTACAACAAGATAATAATAATGACAGATGCGGATGTGGACGGAGCACATATTGATACACTTATGCTTACATTCATATACAGGTTTATGCCGGATCTTATAAAAGAAGGTCATGTTTATCTGGCACAACCGCCGCTTTATAAGCTTGAGAAGAATAAGAAAGTCTGGTATGCGTATTCAGATGAGGAGTTGAACAATATCCTCAAGGAAGTCGGTAGAGATCAGAATAATAAGATACAAAGATACAAAGGACTGGGTGAGATGGATGCCGAGCAACTTTGGGAGACCACTATGGACCCTGAGCGCAGAATATTAAAGAAAGTGGTACTTGACGAGTCCATGCTTTCAGAGACTGATGTTGTATTCAGTACGCTTATGGGAGATCAGGTGGCTCCGAGAAGAGAGTTTATAGAAGCGAATGCAAAGTATGTATCGAATTTGGATATTTAAAAAGGTAGGTTAAAATATGGAACCAAATGTTTTCGACAAGTTTAATGAGATCGACTTAAAGAAAACCATGGAAAAGTCATATATTGACTATGCAATGAGTGTTATTGCAGCCAGAGCGCTTCCGGATGTAAGAGACGGATTAAAACCGGTTCAAAGAAGAGTGCTCTTTTCTATGATAGAACTGAATAACGGGCCTGATAAACCACATAGAAAATGTGCTCGTATTGTCGGAGATACAATGGGTAAATATCACCCACACGGAGACTCGTCAATATACGGCGCACTTGTAAATATGGCACAGGACTGGTCCATGAGATATACTCTTGTGGACGGACACGGAAACTTCGGCTCTGTGGACGGAGACGGTGCGGCGGCTATGAGATATACGGAGGCCAGACTCTCAAAGATCGCTATGGAGATGCTTGCAGATATCAATAAGGATACTGTAGACTTTGCTCCGAACTTTGATGAGACTGAAAAAGAGCCTACAGTATTACCTGCAAGGTTTCCTAACCTCTTGGTAAACGGTACAACAGGTATTGCGGTAGGTATGGCGACCAATATTCCTCCTCATAATATCAAAGAGGTTATAGATGCGGTAGTGAGGCTTATAGACAATAAAATCGAAGATAAGGATACTACTATTGAGGAGATACTGGGCATTATAAAAGGACCGGACTTCCCTACAGGTGCCAATATCTTAGGTCTTAGAGGTATCAAAGAAGCCTATACCACAGGTAGAGGAAAGATAAAGGTAAGAGCGGTCACTGAAATCGAATCAATGCAAAACGGCAAGAACAGGATTGTGGTCAGTGAGCTTCCCTACCTTGTAAATAAAGCAAAGCTTATTGAAAAGATTGCGGAGCTTGTAAAGGACAAGAGAATAGACGGTATCACAGATCTTAGAGATGAATCAAACCGTGAAGGAATGAGAGTTGTTATAGAGCTTAGAAAAGATGTGAATGCCAATATCATCCTGAACAGACTTTATAAGCATACACAGCTGCAGGATACTTTCGGTGTAAATATGCTGGCTTTGGTGGACAATCAGCCTAAGGTATTAAATATCTTACAGATGCTTCAGTATTATCTGTCTCATCAGGAAGACGTGGTTACCAGAAGAACAAAGTATGAGCTTAACAAAGCAAAAGAGAGAGCTCATATATTGGAAGGCTTGCTTATTGCCCTTGACAACATTGATGAAATCATAAAGATTATCAGAGGCAGTGAGAATGTAAATATTGCAAAGGAAGAGCTTATAAAGAGATTCGGACTTTCAGATGCACAGGCACAGGCTATAGTGGATATGCGTCTGAGGGTTCTCACAGGTTTGGAAAGAGAGAGACTTGAATCCGAGTACAATGAGCTGCTTGCAAAGATAGAATATTTTGAGGGAATACTTGCAGACGAGAAAAAATTGCTTGCACTTATAAAAGAAGAAATTCTTGTAGTTGAAGATAAGTATAAGGATGACAGAAGAACCGGCTTTATGCAGGATGACGATATGGAGGATGAGGACCTTATCCAAAGAGAAGATATTATCATCGCAATGACAAAGCTCGGATATATAAAGAGGATGAGTCCGGACAATTTCAATGTACAAAACAGAGGAGGTAAGGGCATCAAGGGAATGCAGACCATTGATGACGACTTCATTGAGGACATAGTTATGTCAACCACTCACAATGATATATACTTCTTTACCAATAAGGGTAGAGTGTATACAATCAAGGGATATAAGATTCCTGAGGCTTCAAGAACTGCAAGAGGAGTTGCAATAGTAAACTTACTGCAGTTGCAGCCTGATGAGAAGATTTCGGCAATTATACCAAGTGAGGCAAGGTCAAGGGACGGATATCTGTTTATGGTTACCAAAAAGGGTACCATAAAGAAATGTCAGATAAACTTATTTGACAACATCAGAAAGAACGGACTTGCAGCAATCAATCTCACAGAAGATGATGAGCTGATAGAAGTAAAGGTAACTCATGGTGATGACGATCTGATCATTGTTTCAAAAGACGGTATGTGCATCAGAATCAATGACAAGGATATAAGAGCTATGGGCAGAGGTGCTACCGGTGTCAGGGGAATGAGACTGAATAAAGGTGATGAAGTCATCGGAATGCAGCTGGCATCTCAAGGGGAGTATTTGCTTCTTGTTTCTGAGTATGGATATGGAAAGAGAACAAAGATATCAGAGTTCAAAGTCCAAAACAGAGGCGGTAAAGGTATCATATGTTATAAAGACAATGAAAAGACAGGTAAGCTTGTAGGTGCAAAGCTTGTAAATGAAGACAGAGAGATTCTTTTGATAACTACTGAGGGAATTGTAATCAGAATAGAAGTCAGCGGAATATCAATACTCGGAAGAGCGGCAAGCGGAGTGAAGCTTATGAACATAGACAGAGAAAGTGATACCAGGATTGCAAGCATTGCAAAGATCAGAGAGGAAAAAAACACCGAATCTGATGAAGAGAGCAATGAATAGAAAGGAAATAAAATGCAAAAGATACCATTTTTGACATTGGAACAGGTAAAGGAGATTGTAAAAACATATCCTACACCATGGCATATATATGATGAGAAGGGAATCAGGGAAAATGCCAAGCGATTAAAAGAGGCATTTGGCTGGAATAAGGGATTTAAAGAGTACTTTGCAGTAAAGGCCACTCCGAATCCTTTTATACTCAATATATTAAAGGAATACGACTGCGGTGTGGACTGCTCTTCCATGATTGAGCTTGAGATGTCCGATGCCTGCGGATTCCATGGAAAAGATATAATGTTTTCATCAAACGAGACCCCTGTTGAGGAGTTTAAGTTTGCAAACGATCTCGGAGCGATAATAAACCTTGACGACATCACACATATTAAGTATGTGGAAGAGGTATGCGGTAAGTTACCTGAGACTATGAGTGCAAGATATAATCCGGGCGGAGTCTTTACCATGTCAAACGGTATAATGGACAATCCGGGAGATGCCAAGTACGGAATGACTCCGGAGCAACTTATAGAGGCGTTTAAAATAATGAAGTCAAAGGGAGTAAAGCATTTCGGTGTCCATGCATTTCTTGCAAGTAATACAGTAACAAACGAGTACTATCCTAAACTTGCCGGAGAATTGTTTGAGTTTGCGGTAAGAATAAAGAATGAAACAGGTATAAGCGTCGAGTTTATCAATCTGTCAGGCGGTATCGGAATACCTTATACCCCTGATAAGGAACCTAATGATATTTTTGAAATATCAAAGGGTGTAAAGAAAGTGTATGAAGAGGTGCTTGAGGCAAACGGCATTATGGATGTGGCTATATTTACAGAGCTTGGAAGATATATGCTTGCACCTTACGGTGCTTTGGTAACTGAGGCTATACATGAGAAGAATACTTATAAGCACTACATAGGTGTAGATGCCTGTGCAAGCAATCTTATGCGTCCTGCCATGTACGGTGCGTACCATCATCTTACAGTCCTCGGTAAGGAAGATGAAGAAGCAAGCGAAGTCTATGATGTGGTAGGTTCACTCTGTGAGAACAATGACAAGTTTGCAATAGACAGAAAATTGCCGAAGATAGAAAGAGGCGATTATATCTATATTCACGACACCGGAGCACATGGATTTGCAATGGGTTACAATTATAACGGTAAGTTAAGATCTGCGGAACTTTTATTAAAAGAAGACGGAAGTGTCAAAATGATAAGAAGAGCCGAAACGGCTAAGGACTATTTTGCGACCTTTGATTTTTGTGATATATTGGACAAATACTTAAAATAACTTGAATTTTATCACATTAAGAAATAATTCATAATAAGTTTAAAAGTATTTCAATTATTTTACGGTGAGATGTGATATTATTACATCATCATAAAGAAGCACTTACAATGAATCCTATATATAGAAATCCTTAAGAAGGCACCCCCTAAAAAGGGTGCTTTTTTAGTATATACTTTTCAGATAAAATCTTGTATTGCTTAAATTTTTATAAATTGGTAGAATGTACAGGATGTATCAGTTGGAGTTTTACTCCGACAGAGGTTATATCAGTAGGTATATTTTAAGAGGAGAATGGAAATGATTGATAATGTATCATATCTCTTTGGATTCTTAGGCGGTCTTGGACTTTTCCTGTACGGAATGCATATCATGGCGGACGGTATGCAAAAGACTGCCGGAGGAAAGATGCAGCAGTTCCTCAGTAAGATAACAGACAACAGGTTTACAGCCATCTTACTGGGTGCGGTAATAACAGCCATAATACAAAGCTCAGGTGCTACCACTGTAATGGTAGTAGGTTTTGTTAGTGCCGGAATGTTAAGCCTTGTCCAGGCTGTAGGTGTAATTATGGGTGCCAATATCGGTACTACAATTACAGCGTGGATAGTATCACTTGGAACAATAGGCGATTCGCTGAAGCTCTTTCAGCCGGGATTCTACGCACCTTTAATGATTGGCATAGGTGCGATATTTATACTGTTTTCAAAATCCGACAAGAAAAAGACCATAGGTGAAATAGTTCTCGGACTTGGAATGCTGTTTTTAGGACTTGACCTTATGGCAGGCAATATAAAGCCTTTCACAGGTGCTCCTATATTCTCGGAAGCGTTCAGAGTACTTGGAGGTAATCCGATACTTGGTATTATAGTAGGTATTGTGGTAACGGCTTTGATGCAAAGCTCGTCAGCATCGGTAGGTATTTTGCAGACACTTGCATTCAACGGAGTGGTAAACACGGCGGCGGCTATATACATCACACTCGGACAAAATATCGGTTCCTGTGTTACAGCGATTATTTCAAGTGTGGGAAGCTCAAGAACCGCAAAGAGAGCCGCAGCAATACACCTTTTATTCAATACAATGGGTGCTATAGTATTCGGTATACTTGGATTTGTCGTATTTACAGTGAATACAAAGCTTGCAAATCACACTATCAATGCGGTAGAGATTTCAATATTCCATACATTTTTCAATCTTACAATGACCACTCTGCTTTATCCTTTTGCCGGACTGCTTGTAAAACTTTCGGGAATGATTGTAAGAGGCAAGGATGATGAGGTTGTAGAGGCTAAAAAAGAGCCTATCTTACAGCTTGATGAAAGAGTGCTCCTTACACCTGCATTTGCGGTACAGTCGGGAAGCGTAGAAGTGGCCCGTATGGGAAGTATCGCTCTTAAGAGTTTGAATGCCGCAATGGGTGCCATCAATACCAAGAGTTTGGACGATTTGAAAACAGTTGCACAGTGTGAGCAGACACTTGACGATATGCAGGAAGCATTGACGGAGTATCTTATAAAGGTGGACAATCTTTCACTGAGTGAAAGTCAGAAAAAGCATGTAAACAATCTCTTCAACATGGTAACCGATATAGAAAGAGTCGGAGACCATGCGGACAACCTGTCTGAAAATGCCAAGTATATGATTGACAACAACCTTGAGTTCAGCGACCTTGCAAAGGAAGACTTGGCTGAGATATCAAAGGATGCCATAGATGCGTTTGAAACAGCTATAAATGCAAGCGGAGCGAACGCACTCGGTGCAGTCAGAAAGGTAAATAAGCTTGAAGATAAGGTGGATATGCTTGAGGATGAATTAAGAGAGAAGCATATTGACAGACTTACAAGGGGAGAGTGTAAGCCGCAGTCAGGTATCGCCTTCCTTGATATAATCAGTAACTTGGAGCGTGTATCCGACCACGCCACCAATATTGCAGGATATGTGAAAAATGAAATATAAATATAATAAGAAGTTTCAAATATATACTTGCAATTAAGTTTATAATTTTGTACAATTAGGAATGATTGATGAATAATTATCAAATGAGATAACATCACACAAGTACTAATTTTAGGAGGAACTAAAATGTCAGTAAAAGTAGCAATTAACGGTTTTGGTCGTATTGGTCGTCTTGCTTTCAGACAGATGTTTGAGGCTGACGGATATGAAGTAGTAGCAATAAATGATCTTACAGATCCTAAGATGTTGGCACATCTTTTAAAGTATGATACAGCACAGGGCGGTTTCGCCGGACGTATCGGTGAAGGAAAGCATTCTGTTGAGGCAGGTGAGGATTCTATCACAGTTGACGGAAAGAAAATCACAATCTACAAAGAGGCAGATGCATCAAAGCTTCCTTGGGGACAGATCGGAGTAGATGTTGTACTTGAGTGTACAGGTTTCTACACATCAAAGGAGAAGGCTTCAGCTCACTTGACAGCAGGTGCTAAGAAGGTTGTTATTTCAGCTCCTGCAGGAAATGATCTTCCTACAATCGTTTACAGCGTAAACGAGAAGACACTTAAGGCAGATGACACAGTTATTTCAGCTGCATCATGTACAACAAACTGTCTTGCACCTATGGCTGATACACTTAACAAGCTTGCTCCTATCCAGAGCGGTATCATGAGCACAATCCATGCTTATACAGGTGACCAGATGATCCTTGACGGACCACACAGAAAGGGTGACCTTAGAAGAGCAAGAGCAGGTGCTGCAAATATCGTACCTAACTCAACAGGTGCTGCTAAGGCTATCGGTCTTGTTATCCCTGAGCTTAACGGAAAGCTTATCGGATCTGCACAGAGAGTTCCTGTTCCTACAGGTTCTACAACAATTCTTACAGCAGTTGTTAAGAAGGCAGGACTTACAAAAGAAGATATCAATGCTGCAATGAAGGCTGCCGCATCTGAGTCATTCGGATATACAGAGGATCAGATTGTTTCTTCAGACGTTATCGGTATGAAGTTCGGTTCATTATTTGATGCTACACAGACAATGGTAGCTCATATAGCTGACGATGTATATCAGGTACAGGTTGTATCATGGTATGACAATGAGAATTCTTACACATCACAGATGGTTAGAACAATCAAGTACTTTGCTGAGTTAAAGTAATATAAAAGATAAAGAGACCAAAGAGGTCCGCTCATATTGGGCCGGACCTCTTTTTTTACAATAAGGAGATACTTATGCTTAATAAGAAAACTGTAGATGATTTAAAGAACCTAAAAGGACAAAAAGTATTAGTTCGTTGTGATTTTAATGTTCCGCTAAAGGACGGTGTTATCCAGAATTATAACCGTATAGACGGTGCAATCCCTACAATCAAAAAGCTTTTGGACGGCGGTGCAAAGGTTATACTTTGCTCACACCTCGGAAAGCCGAAGGGCGAGCCGCTTCCTGAAATGAGCCTTGCACCTGTAGCTCCTGCACTTTCAGAGAGACTTGGCGTACAGGTAAAGTTTGTTTCAGATCCTAAGGTAACAGGTGAAGAGACAAGAAAGCTTGCAGCAGAGCTTAAGGACGGAGAAGTTTTATTACTTGAGAATACACGTTACAGAGCTGAAGAGACAAAGTACGGTAAGGACGATTCCGCTGTAGAGTATGCTAAGGAGCTTGCAGCACTTTGTGACAACAACATCTTTGTAAACGATGCATTCGGTACAGCACACAGAGCACATTGCTCAAATGTAGGTGTAACCAAGTTCTGTAAGGAGAATGTAGTAGGATACCTTATGGAGAAGGAAATCAAGTTCCTCGGAGAGGCTGTAGAGAACCCAGTTCGTCCGTTTGTTGCAATTCTTGGCGGAGCTAAGGTTTCAGATAAGATTAACGTTATAAACAATCTCCTTGATAAGGTAGATACACTTATTATCGGTGGAGGTATGGCATATACATTCCTTAAGGCAAAGGGCGAGGAAATCGGAAACTCACTTTGTGAGGAGGATAAGCTTGACTATGCACTTGAGATGATCAACAAGGCAAAGGAAAAGGGTGTAAATCTGTTACTTCCTGTAGACCATGTAGAGGGTAAGGAATTCTCAAATGATACAGAGTCTAAGGTTGTAGATACTATAGAAGCAGGATGGTCAGGATTTGATATCGGACCTAAGACTATCGTAAACTATAAGAAGGCACTTGAAGGTGCAAAGACTGTAGTATGGAACGGACCTATGGGCGTATTCGAGTTTGAGAAGTTTGCAGAGGGAACACTTGAAATCTGTAGAGCTGTAGCAGACCTTAAGGATGCAACAACAGTTATCGGTGGCGGTGATTCTGTAAATGCTGTTAAGAGACTCGGATTTGCAGACAAGATGACACATATTTCAACAGGTGGCGGTGCTTCACTTGAATTCCTTGAGGGTAAGGAACTTCCGGGTGTTGCAGCTGCAGACAATAGATAATAGATTGGAGAGCTTTATGTCAAGAAGAAAAATTATTGCAGGAAACTGGAAGATGAACAAGACACCTTCAGAGACAACTGCACTTATAAATGAGTTAAAGCCGTTAGTTGCAAACAATGATGTTGATGTTGTTTTCTGTGTACCTGCAATTGATATTATTCCTGCCATTGAGGCGGCTAAGGGAAGCAATATCGAGATAGGTGCCGAGAATATGTACTTTGAAGAGAGCGGTGCATACACAGGAGAAATCGCCCCGAATATGCTTACAGATGTAGGCGTTAAGTATGTTATTATCGGACACTCGGAGAGAAGAGAATACTTTGCAGAGACAGATGAGACTGTAAACAAGAAAGTACTTAAGGCATTTGAGCACGGCATCACACCAATCATCTGCTGCGGTGAGACTCTTACACAGAGAGAACAGGGCATTGCAATAGACTTTATCAGAACACAGATAAAGATCGCATTCCAGAATGTAAGTGCTGAGAACGCTGCAAACGCTGTTATCGCTTATGAGCCTATCTGGGCTATCGGTACAGGTAAGACCGCTACAACAGCACAGGCTGAGGAAGTATGTAAGGCTATCAGAGAGTGTATCAAAGAAGTATATGGAAGCGATGTAGCTGAGAAGATCAGAATTCAGTACGGCGGTTCTGTAAATGCAGGCAATGCGGCAGAGCTTTTTGCAGAGGCTGATATCGACGGAGGACTTGTAGGTGGAGCAAGTCTTAAGCCTGATTTCGGAAAGATTGTAAACTACAAATAATTTTATAATATAAATAAAGCAGGACCAATGTTATATCGGTCCTGTTTTTGTATAAAATATTATTGTACCTGTACGGTACTTTCAATCTTAGTCCTTGACCACCTTTCGTAGAAAAGACTTCTGTGAAGTGCGGCTTTTATTGTAGTTAAAAGTAAGAATAAGAAATAAAGCAGTGCAACCAAAAGCTCGATTGTAGCATATCCCATATCCTTTGAGGCGTCGGTATTTATAAGCATAAATTTTTCCAATGCCTGACGTATATACATCGGCAAGTAAAGGTATATGCCGAAAAATAAGAAGTAGCGCAAAAAGTAAGCAAAAAACTTAGGACGTCCGCCTTTATTTGAAACTATGGCTGTACTTGTAATAAAGTTTCCAAGAGTGGAGCCCTTAGTAAGTATCGGTAAAACTGAAAAATATGATAATGTAACTATCTCAAATGCTCTAACGATATGAAACGGTTTCATAAGCGGTCTGCTAAGTATGGTTATTATAGTTACAAATGCCATATCAAAAAAGAAAGATACAACTCGTCTGAACAGTGATATTTCCATACCTCTTTTATAGCTGACTTCATCAAGTTCATCTCTTGACGGCAGTATTATCATAAGCGGTCCCACAATGGCATAACCAAGTATTCCTCCCAGTGTATTTACTATCAAATCATCCACATCAAAGAGTCTGTAGCTTCCGGAGTATATAAAGTACAGTCCGGTAAGCTGAGTTATCTCAAAGAAAAGCGACAGTAAAAGTGAAAGTATAAATGTCTGTGAAAATGACTTTTTGAAATAGTAGCGAAGATACATTCCGAAAGGTACCGCCAAAAACAGATTCAATATATTTACCAAAAACGCTTTGTTTAGTACTATTGTAAGCCATGTCCTCGGTTCACTTGGGATAACATGAGCTTTTTTTATTATGTCTTTAATAAATAAAAAAGGCTCAAGTTGCATCTTATGGCTGTGTAGCGTAGCGGCTTTTTCAGGGCTTGGCAGCGGAAGTATGACAAGGCAGTACATACACAGCAGATAAAATATAAAAGAGTAAACTATTAAAACTTTCAAGCTGAGTATGGACCCGTATTTGTGGTAGTTATAAGCAATATACGGCAATGTAAAAACAGCCACCACTATCGGAAACAGTACAACAGCCTGAAAGGAAACTATTAAATATTGATTCATATATCCTCCCATAGATAAAGTATTTATGTTTTATCATAAAATAAAGACAGTAGTCAAGGATAGAGGTTTTACTGTAGTGATGAGTATTTTTCTCTATATGAGGATGGGGATATTCCAAGTTGCTTTTTAAAGCTTGTACTGAAATAGTACTGATTGGCATATCCACATTTTAAACTTATTTCTTTTAATGAAAGAGTACTTGTTACGAGATATTCCTTGGCTGCTTCAATACGATATGAAGTTATTGTATCACTTATACTTTTATTATTATTTTTCTTGTATAATGCACTTAGATATGAAGGACTCATATTTGCATATCTTGCTATATCATTAAGGCTTAGTGAGTTGTCTTCGTAATTATTTCTAATATAATTATCGACAAGTTCATAAGTTTGATCGTGGTATGATTTTAATGAAAGACTTAATTTATCACATACTAAATTACATATTTCTTTCATCCAAAGAAAAAATTGATCATAAGTATGAAAAGTATCAAATCCACTATATACTTTAATTATTTTTTGTTCTAATCCACTCGTATCAATGTTTATTTCATATAGAAATCTCAATATTTTTCCAAGCAGTGAGTATATACGGATAAATATAATATTTTTATTTTCATATTTCTTAGATAATTCATTAAAGAAATTTCTAAGCCAGTCTTCAATAGCAGTAATATCTTTTTTACAAAGAAGGCTTATAAATTCCTCCTCAACAGAGTCTGAGTTATTTAAAAGACTGAATTCTTTTCCTGTGGCTTCTAAGGCATCAAAGATGTTTTTATTAGGATAAAAAAATCTATATTTCAGAGCGTGGCAAGCATTTTCATATGATATATTTAATTTCCATATACTGTCTACAATAGTTCCAATGCCTATGCTTATATTTAATACAGACTCTTTATATTTATCCAAAAAAGATGAAACTGTTTTATGAATAACATATTGAAAATGAGATGGTGTATTACTGTTTTGTGCAATAATAAATATTAAATTATTCAAATCTTGAATACAGTAATATTTATCAAATAGTTCACATTCATTTTTAAATGTATCAGATATATTTAAAATTTCCATTTGAAATGTCAATACTCCATCATCTTCTTCAAATAGTGTAGGGCTTTCTATTTCTAATTTTACTATGTTAAAGAATGAATAATCTATTGTGATATCAAGATAGCTTATATATTTTTCAAAATATTTTGAAGGTTTACTGGATGAAAAATATAATATATCTTGAAAAAATTTAGCTATCATAAGTTGCTTACTTTCTTTTAAAATAGATAAATTTTTATGTTCCCTATCTATCTTATCAAAAGCATTTTTAATTTTTTCAGACAAAAAAGAATAGTCGATAGGTTTTTCAATGTAATCACATACACCGAGTCTTACCGCTTGTTTTGCATATTCAAATCTGTCATATGCACTTATAAGTATTATCTTTATATACGGATTTATTTTTAATATCTCTCGACTCAGTGTTATTCCGTCTATATTTGGCATTTCTATGTCTGTAATTATGAGATCTATATGTTCATTCCTTGCATATTCAAGAGCATCTCTGCCATTTTGAGTAATAAAAGATACTTCAGCATTTAAGGCATTCCAGTCTATATTTATTTTAATACCTTCAGAGACAATATAATTATCATCAATTAAAATTACTTTTTTCAATTGTCACCCTCCATCTGTGCATATTTTATAGTAATAGTAGTACCCTCATTTAAACAACTTTCGATTATAATTTCACCGGATCCGAATTCTTTATTGGATATTCTTTTATTTACATTACAAATACCGAAATGCTGAGTATAGTCTACTATATGATTTTGTAATTGATATTTGATTTTGGTCAACTTTTCAGGTTCAATTCCACATCCGTTATCTTTTATAATAATGATTATTTCATCATCACCATAATAAACAGATATAGATATATGTATATTTCTATGTCCGGTAGAATAGCCATGTAAAATAGAGTTTTCAAGAAACGGCTGTAATGTGAATTTACATATCAAATAATTTTCTATACCGTCTTCAGTATCAATACTCCAAGTTAATGTATCTTTGCGACAAAGTTGCTCCATTTCAAGGTAAAGTCTTGATATCTCCAACTCATCTTTTATAGTTATTTTTTCACCTGACTTCCTAAGTGACATTCTGTAAAATCTTGTTAAATTATCTATCATATGATTTGCTATATCCAACTTACCTATAGTTTGGCATGTCTTGATTGTACCAAGTATATTATACAAGAAGTGAGGATTGATTTGTGATTGCAGCAGCTGATATTTCAGCTTTTCCTCAGATACGGTTAACTCAAGTATAGATTGCATATTTTTATTTATTGATTCCTGCATATTTAAAAATGTTAAACCAAGTCTGTCTATTTCATCATAGCAATCAGAATCATTAATACTTGTTAAATAGTCAAGTTTAATACTTTTTTTGCCAAGTTTGAAACTATCCATAGCAAAAGAAAGTTTCCTGATTCTGTTTGTAAGATTTGCAGAAGTAAGGAAAATTATAAGTAGTATTATAGGTATAGATATAAATATAATTAGGAAAAATGTCTTAAGGATAGTATATACATTACTGTAAATATAGGTTTTAGGAATCTCGGTAACGTGATACCAACCGTTGTCTAATTTGACCACATGATAATATAAACTTTTATTATCATATACTGTTTTATTACCTGACGAAATAATATTTAATATATCACTATCTAATTTTGTACCGATTAGTTTTTCATCTGTATGTGAGATGATATTGCCGTTTGAATCTATGATAAATCCTGAGAGATCAATTCCTGAAAAACTCTCATTTAACATATCAGAAAATTCACTTATATTCAGTAATACTATGTATGCATACTCAGTGTTTTTAGTAACTTGATTATTTAGTGTACTCACATAGCCTGTTACATTTTGAGTTTTTCCGGTATTATCCAAAACATATGATAAATGATAATTTGGTTTATAAATCCACTTAGAATCCATACTCACAATATCTTCAAGATCAAACTCTTTTAGGTCATATAACGGATGAAAGGTTAATCCTTCAGAAGAAGCTATATTTTTATCATCCAAAAAAATATCTATATGGTAAACATTAAATGTTGACTCTAATAGATGTATATTATCTCTTACATTTGTAAGTATGGAGAAGTCTTCACTGTTGTGTGGCATTCTGTTTATCAATGAGTACATATCATATCTGATAGTATCCGATATCTTTTGAACTTGATTTAATCTGTTGTTTATTCTTATATTAAGTTGGTCATCTGCAAGAATAATTGAGTTTAATATACTGTCACCTGCAATTTTATGTGTAATACTGTATAGTATTGAGCCCATTAAAATAATCGGTAGTACTGTACATATTAAAAATGAGAATAATAATCTATGATGATATTTTGAAAATATAAAGGATTTTACATATCTTATAATATCCATAAATACCTCCTTGTTTATATAGAAGGTATTATAATCTGATAAAAAATACAAAACAATATAAATAAAAATAATATAAACGGTTCGTAATATATTGTATTTTGTTAGATAAAAAAATTTATTATTATTGGTATATCAAAATTAATATACAAATGCGTGGAGGGAAAATGAAGAAGAAAATCGCAAAACTTATGTTAGGTACAATGTTTTTAACAGGGGTGTTATCAGGATGTGGAAGTAACACAAAGGAAACTGCCGGTGGTGATAATAACGGTAATAAGTATGACTTAACACTGTATAGTATCAATACAACCGATGCTGATTTTGGAGATTGGCTTAAAAATGTAGAAGATGCTACAGGGTTGAAGATAAATGTAATTGCAGCACCTACAGATTCGGATACACGTCAACAAAAGATAACCACTATACTTTCTACAGGTGATTCAAGCGTAGATATACTTGAGATAAATGATGAGATGAGTGCATCATTTAAAAATTCGGGATGGCTTGAAGGCTTGAATGATACTGTTATGACAGAAGATATCAGAGGTGAATTTGCAAAAGGTTATTTGGATCAGATGATTACCGATAAGCAGGGAAATATTATAGGAGTTCCGGGATATTCAGGTTATCTGGCATTTTGGGTAAATCAAAAGATAATGGATGAAGCAGGTGTTGATAAATTGGATACAAAGGAAGATTTCGAGAAATATATGCTTGCCGCTTCAAAAGATGGAAGGTATGGTTATGGTGGTTCATGGGAAAAGACATATGTGTTTAATGAGATTGCCCAATTTGTAAATATGTTTGGTGGAGATTATTTTGATTGGACAAGGCCTGAGAATAAAGAAGCAATACAGTTTTTATATGATATGGTACAAAATAAGCAGACACCTATTGACCAGATTGCAGATAAATATGAACAGATGAATCCTAAAGCAAATGATGGAAAGTATGGATGTTGGTTTATGTGGGGACTTGGTACAGACTATGAAAAAGCAGGTATGTTAGGACAAGATAAGATTCATATGGCTATGGTTCCTTCAATGACAGATGACGGTAAGAGAGCTATATTTACAGATTCATGGAGTTATGTATTGAATTCCTCTTCAAAAAATAAGGAAGCGGCAATAAAATTTTTAAAGTATATGGCATCTGAGGGTGGAATGGAAGCTTCATATAAATATTTTGATCGTTATCCTGCAAGAAAGGATGTTGCCGAGAAGGTTGTACCTGATACAGATCCGGCAAAGGAAATGTACAGCAGATATGCATCTGAGTGTAATGTACAGGGTAGACCTATGTTACCTCAGACTATGGAGTTTATTACAGACATGGGAACAATATATCAGTCTTGTATGAAGGGTGAGATATCTGTAGATGATTTCTGTAAGAAAGCACAAGAGCTTGTAGATAAATATAAATAGAATATTTTGAATGCTACAGCGTATTTTGGTTTAACATAATGTAAGCTGTAGCATTTGTTTTTATATAAGTGGAGGTAGATCTGTTTTGAATACTAACAGTAAGATAAAAAAATATATACCTGTAATTCTGATAATACCTATAGTAATAATAAGAGGTTTTACAACTATATATCCGATAATAATAACATTTATAAACAGTCTATATAATATTAAAGTATTATCAGGTATACATGAGTTTATAGGATTTAAAAATTATATCGACGTATTTAAGGATGATAAGATTATTTCATCAATAAAATTTACGGCAATTTTTGTTATTGTATCTATGCTTTTTCATGTTTTATTGGGAACTGTATTAGCTTTGATTCTGAATATGAAATTTAGAGGAAGACGCTTTTTAAGAACTATAGTATTGATACCCTGGGCAATGCCTGCAGTTGTTATAGGTATGGCGGCAAAATGGGGATTCAATAATGATTATGGTTTAATTAATGACCTAATAAGAAGATTCATACCAGGTTTTCAATTTAATTGGCTAATAAATACAGGTTCTGCTCGTGGAGCAGTTATATCTATGGATTTGTGGAAAGACTTACCTTTTTTTGCAATACTAATTTTATCCGGACTTCAATTTATATCAGAGGATGTATATGAAGCAGCTAAGGTGGATGGTGCCAACGGTATTCAAATATTTTTTAAAATTACTCTACCTCTGATAATTAAGAATATACTTACATTATGTATTCCATTTACATTGTGGAGATTAACATCGTTTGACCTGGTGTATGCTATGACATCAGGTGGCCCTGGTGAGGATACATCTCTAATAGCTTACCGTATAGCTATGGAATCGTTTACCAATCTAAATATAGGATATGCATCAACTCTAGCTATTATGTTATTTGTTTTAATGGCATTGTTCAGTTGGGTAAATATAAGATTTATGAATAAATATAATGATTGATAGGAGGTAATATGAAAAGCAATATAAAATATAAAGTATATAAAAAATGTATAACTATTTGTAAATGGTTATTATTTGCTGTAGTCGCCTTTTTTATTTTATTTCCTGTTTATTGGATTTTTATTTCGTCAATTACACCTGCAGGAGAATTATTTAAGAAGCCTATAGATTATTTGCCGAATCATCCGACACTTGAAAGTTATAAATTTTTGATTGAAAATGTGGGATTATTGAGTAAAATAGGAAATACAATATTGATTGTAGGTAGTACTTTAATAATAAGTACAATATTATGTACAATGGCTGCTTATGGATTTTCAAGATTTAAGTCAAGATGGATAAGTATAGCTTTTGCATTTATACTTGCAACTTTACTTATACCTGAAGTAGTGACCGCAAGACCTCTTTATGAATTTATGAAAAAGGTTGGATTATTTGATACATATCAAGGTTTAATTTTATTATATGTAAGTTCAGTTATTCCTTTTACAGTTTTGATATTAAATAATTTTGTTGGAAAAATTCCTATTTCTCTTGAAGAGGCGGCTTCAATAGACGGTGCAAATTTTGTGCAAATACTTTTTTATATAGTTTTGCCTTTGATGAAGCCGGCGATTGCAACTGTGTGTATTATTAATTTTATAAACTGTTTAAATAATTTCTTCACACCTTTGTATTACTCAAATGGAATTCAAGTATTGTCGGTAGCAATTGTTCAGCTTCCTTTAAGAGATAATATGTATGGGGTACCATGGGATTTGGTTAGCGCTATGGGATGGATTATACTTTTACCGATAATAATATTTGTAGCAATTTTTGAAAAACAGATTATGGACGGAATTATGGCAGGTGGAGTTAAATCATAGTTAATATTTGGAGGAAAATTTATGTATGATTTATATGGAAGTTTAGGAAATTTAGCTGTTTTGAAGAATAGAAAAAGCAGAGCAATAAATGCCGAAAATCCTACAGGAGAAAAAGGAAAAGGCGGGATGGCGGCAAGTAATCTTGGACCTTCAAGAAAAGGTAGCCCATGTTTGAAGGATATACCAAGCGGTGCAACTGTAACACTTGCAGATATAGAGGGACCGGGTATCATAAATCACATATGGATTACAGTTACAAATAAGACTACAGAAGCAGATTGCTTTGTTTTAAGTGATCTTGTTATAAGGATATATTGGGATGATGAGGTGGTACCTTCTGTAGAGAGTCCCTTGGGAGATTTGTTTTGTTGCGGATTTGCAAGAGAATGTACGGTAAACTCTATTCCTATAGCGGTTATTCCTAATAGGGGTATGAACAGTTATTTCCAGATGCCGTTTAGAAAGAGAGCCAGAATTACCTTGGAAAATCAGCATGCGAATCCGATACCTGCTTTTTTCTATCAGATAGATTATTGTATTGTAGATGAGATAAATGATGATGTAGCATATTTCCATGCACAGTGGAGAAGAGAGAGATTGACTACAATAGGTAAGGACTATGTGATACTTGATAATGTCAAAGGAAGAGGTCATTATGTAGGTACATACCTGGCATTGACAACATTGGAAAGATACTGGTGGGGTGAAGGTGAAGTAAAGTTTTATATAGACGGAGATTTGGAATATCCTACAATATGCGGAACAGGTACTGAAGACTACTTTGGAGGATCTTGGAGCTTTGCGAAGCAAGTTAACGGAAAGACTGTGGAACAAAATTATAATACTGCATATATGGGTTATCCGTATTATTCTTCACATGATGAATTGATTCACAATGATTACCATAACGATGACTGTTTGCCGATGAGAGGATTTTATAGATGGCATATACAAGATCCGATATGTTTTGATGAAGACTTAAAGGTTACTATACAACAAATCGGTGTTGGACACGGAGGCTTATTTGAGAGACAAGATGATGTTGCGAGCGTTGCTTATTGGTATCAGAGTGAACCTCATAATCCATTCTCACCACTTTTGAGTAAGGAGTATAGGCGTCCGAGATAGGTATAAAATTGAAGAAGATATTATATAGTATCATTTTGTGTATGTGCTTATTTTTAATATCGTGTTCTCAAAATAATAAAGATAAAGAAAAAGTAACATCAGATTATTTTGGTGATGAATTAAATATAATGCATATAGAGGCTAATAATCCTGATTTTATTGATTATATTGATAATGTTTCAAAAAAATTAAATATAAAAATAAACATAATTCCTTGTCCTGAAGATGCAAATAATAGACAGGCAGAAATATCAAATAAACTATATTCAGGTAGTACAGATATAGATTTAATTTCAGTAAACGATGAGATGGTTAGTGAATTTAAATCGAGAGGATATTTAGAACCGTTAGATGATATTATGACAAAGGATGTTTTACAGTCATACCCTAAGGATTATGTAGAATCGGTATCAATGTATAATAAAAATGTCTTTTCGGTTCCGTATATGATGGATATTATGATGTTTTGGGTAAATGAGAAATATGCCATATTGTCTAATGTACGAGATATAAAAAACTTGGATGATTTCTCATCATTTTTGAATCATGACTACGGTACAGGTTTGTATGCTTATGGTGGTGCATGGGAAGAAACGTATATATACAATGATTTGTCTCAGTTTATAAATATGTTTGGTGGTGATTATTATAATTGGAGTAACGATAATACCAGGAATGCGGTAGTATTTTTGCATGATATGTTAAAATATAACCATACATCTAAAGCACAGATGATAGACAGGTATGAGCAGATGGAGCAAAAGTTTATAGATGGGAAGTATGGAAGTATATTCATGTATAGTGGAGCTATAAATACATTTTATAATTCCGGCAAATATGGTGAAGATGGCATTCATGTAGTTAAACTTCCTAATATAAAAAACTTGTCAACAAATATTGCTACATGGCAGTATGTATTGAACAAGGCTTCAAAAAATAAATCTGCTGCAAAACGTTTTTTACAATATATCTCAAGCAAAGACGGATGTGTGGAATATAGCAATGTAATGAAGCAAGTTCCCGCAAGAATAGATGTTATATTAGATAAAAACATAAATATAAATGTTCCTGATATTGATACAATAAGAGGATATGTAGAAAACTGCAGTTTAAAAGCAAGACCATTAACATCAGAGTCAATGACAGATATTTCAGAAATGGGAAAAATATTCCAAAAGTATTTACTTGATGAAATGGCTTTGGATGAATTTTGTAATAGGGCACAAAAAATAGTAGATAGAAATCATAGTAAATAAAATAAAACGGTACTGTTGAATAAGCAGTGCCGTTTTTTCTTTAATAATATTTATCAGTAGAATGACAGCGTAGTAAATAAAAGCATATAGTGGCAGAATGTTCCAAGCATTATAAATACGTGAAAAATCTCATGTGAACCGAAGTAAATATGTTTTTCATTAAACGACTTCAGTTTAAATGCGTAGATGACTGCTCCAAGTGTATATGCGATACCTCCAAACAAAAGCCACAGGAATCCTGAAAGTGGTAAGGTCTTGTAGAGCGGCTTAAGTGCAAAGACGCATAGCCATCCCATTATCAAATATATAGTGGATGACAGCCACTTCGGGCAGCTGACAAAGAAAATTTTTAAAAAGATACCTCCGATGGCAAGTGCCCATATGGCTGCAAGTAATATGTATCCTGTAAATCCTTTAAGTGCTGTAAGACATACAGGTGTATAGGTTCCGGCTATCAGTACGGAAATCATAGTGTGGTCTATTTTTCTGAATATCATTGTTTTTTTCAAATCCAGTACTACAGAGTGATACAGTGTACTGGCTGTATATAATAGCGTAGTGGATATAATAAATACAAGCATAGATATAGATGTTATAAAGCTTCCATGTTCTATGCTCCTTTGCATCAGCGGTAATGCACCTATCCAAACAAGTATAAGTCCGATAAAGTGGGTGATTGCCGAGCCCGGTTCTCTTATTTGTATTGATATAGTGCCGGGAAGTACGCCAAATCTTGTCTTTTCTCTATTTTTCGTTTTCATAAATCCCTCCTTAACATAGTTTCAAAAACTACATACAGCATACATTGATACTACATCAATTATTGATAAAATGCAAGTCAAAAATAAATAAAAGTGTTGAGTAATTATTGTAGAACTTTATAAGCGTTCTTTAAAATAATAAGAATAGAATTAAGAAAGAGTTCTACGAAATAATTTTAAAAAATCAGGAAGTTGTCACTGCAGTTAGAATATGGATAAATTATTAGTCTTAAAAACCAAATATTAAACAATAATTTTAGTATGTTGAGATGGTGTGTACTTTTTTGGGGAAATTTCACAATTTAAAAATAATATATTTTATTAATATTAAACACTTACAGATAAGGAAATTGGAGTGAAAACATTTACAGATTTACCGGTTTGTGGCACAATCCTGTCTTTGACAGCTAAAAGGCCTGAAGCCCGTATATATCAAGGGTTTCAGACCTTTTTTAATTCGTAAAAGTGTAGCTAGAACTACCTACTTTTTTTGCTGTCTCGAAAGACTTTTTTCATACTCAAATCGGTTAAAATTTCATAATCGGTACGAAATCCGAATGCTTCATGAAGTGCATCTGTTATGGCCGTTCTTGTGTAAGCGGGCAGATATCCTAGCTTTTCTCCCGGACGATACATCATCATAGAGCGTAGTACGTTAATGATTTCATCGCATGTATATTGTTCTCCAAGTTTTTTCTCAAGTATCCTAAAGACTACTAATGAGGCAAAACAAGTTATGAAATGTGCCTTTATACGGTCCTCTCTTTGAAGATAAATAGGGCGTGCACTGAACTCGGTTTTCATGATTCTGAAGCATTCTTCGATTTCCCATCTCTTCTTGTTTATACGAACTATTTCTTCGGTACTTGTTGTCTCCAGATTAGTACAAACGGCGTAGAGACCGTCATATTTTTCTTCTTCAGCTATGAGGTTCGAATCTATATAAGGGATTTCTCTGTCACATACTTCTCCTGAAGATGTCATTGTTTCGGTAGCAATAAAACGGCGTGGATCATTTTGATTTTTTTGATTTCTTTTATATTCCCCTTTCTCAATAAGCTTATTGGCACGGTCAATCTGGCTTTGCCTGATTTTCTGATGATATTTTTTGTACTTTAAGGAGAATGATACGATAAGATGTTGCTCTAACGCTTTATCACCTTCTTTGACCTTTTTATCGGATAAGTCTTCTTTAATCCATCGTTCTTTATAAAAGACTTTATTATAGTCTGTCTGTTCATCAAGGTTATTTAGATTAAATAATCCTGTTTCACCTTGTAGTGACCAGCCTTCAGGGTCTAGGGCAAACTCCTTTAAGTATTTCGGTAGTTGTTTTATAGATTGTGTTGTTATAAAACTTCTTATTCTTTCGCCAAATAAAGTTTTGTCGTTAAACTTTCTATTGGCATTTGAAGAAAGACCTGCATCTGTACAGATAATAATACTATCAATACCATAATCATCGATTACCTTTTGTTCCAGAGGCTTTAGTGTCGGTTGCTCATTCTTATTTCCCGGGAAAATATCAAAAGCAAGAGGAATACCGTCATGATCCATAAACATTCCCATTCCTACGATAGGTAGTGGTTGATGTTGTTTTGATTTTCCATATTTTCTAAGTTCATCTTCCTGCTCGATTTCAAAGTAATAGTTTGTGCAATCATAGTAAAGAATGTCGTTCCTTCGTGGAAGTATTATTTGGCTATTTTTATAAAGTTCAGATTGAATGAAGTCGCTTTCTTTAGCTAAAACAGAAAGCGAACGATATATATCATGTAAATTAAAGGTAGGCTGCTCAATAAACATTTTTGAAGAACGGTTTGAGGCCAACTTAGAAGATGGATAAAGTATACGAGTAAAAATTAGTCGAGATAAAATATCGTTCAAGTCATATTCAAAGCTATATTTCTTTGAAATTTTAGAACAGATTTTATCCAGATTCAGTGAATAGTAAATACTCTGAAGAAATAGATATCCACAGTTAAACAAATGTTTTTCATCAGGTTTTAGGAGTTTTGAAGGAGAACATTTTATTAAAATCTCTTTTTGTTCCTCATATTCCTTACGATTAAGTTCGTCTACATATTCCTGAGCCCAAATATAAGGGTCTTTTCCATTAGCTCTAGTTTTAACCATATCAAGATTTCCAAGTTTTTCAATAGTAGCTGTAGTAACAGAACCATTGGATTTACGTATAGATTTCTGAACATAGAATGTAGCAGAGTTTTTTGATTTACTTACAGTAAGCTTCATAGTATTCCACCTCCATGTTCATATTATACCATAAATAACTACAAATAGCTACATAAAATAGATAATAAATTGACAAAAAAATAAGACTGAAATCCAGTCTTTATAAGGGTTTGAGGTTTATAAAGGGAATCGGTAGCTGTCAAACTCCCGT
>NZ_RRCM01000002.1:356366-403406 GCF_003862485.1 Lachnoanaerobaculum orale
AAATAGATAATAAATTGACAAAAAAATAAGACTGAAATCCAGTCTTTATAAGGGTTTGAGGTTTATAAAGGGAATCGGTAGCTGTCAAACTCCCGTATGTTGAGATGGTGTGTACTTTTTTGGGGAAATTTCACAATTTAAAAATAATATATTTTATTAATATTAAACACTTACAGATAAGGAAATTGGAGTGAAAACATTTACAGATTTACCGGTTTGTGGCACAATTAAAAGTACTAATGCAAATATTATGTAGAGAGGAGTTAAAAATTGTATATAAGTAGAATAATAGATAAAAATATAGGACCGATTTCTAAAATTGATATAAGCCCTTCTTTTATGGATGATGGAAAACCTAAGCCTCTTATAATAGTAGGTGAAAACGGTAGTGGAAAATCAACAATGATATCTAATATTGTAGATTCATTATATGAGCTTGCAGGAAGAGTATTTAGTAATGCATTACATCATGATAAAGAAAGTTATAATTATTCATACTATAAGGTTATCAGTAGTAATGAGATAAAAGTAGGAGAAAGATATCTTTTTTCTAGAGTGATATTTGATAATAGAGTGGAATATTTATTTAAAACTGGTGATTGTTCATTTGAACAATTTAAGAATGAGAGTGGTTATGATGGAGATATCACAAACTGGGATACAAATACCGGAATAAAGGAAATTTATGGTTTAGATAACGAAGAAATAAAGGAAGTATTTTCTGAATATGTAATATGTTATTTTGGACCTGAACGCTATGAAAAGCCTAGTTGGTTAGGTGATACATATTATGATGATTTGTCAACACATTTATATGTTGAACCTAAATTTAATAATAAGCTAAAGAATCCAATAATGGCATATAATATTGGTAAAGGTAATTTTAGATGGTTACTTGATGTAATTGCTGACTCAAGGACAGATATAGGTATAGAAAAAAATAATACTCTGAAAACAGTTCACACAAATATACAGGAATTAATAGCAATGTCATCAGCACGACGAAATATTGAGAAAGTTATGAGTATTATACTAAATGAAGAGGTATATTTTGGACTTAACTTGAGAGTTCATGAAGGAGCAAGATTTAATATAAAAAGAGTTAAAGATGATTCAATAATTGCCTTATCAATGGATTCGTTGTCTACAGGACAATTGGCTCTTTTTAATATTTTTACAACTATAATTCGTTATGCAGATAATAATGATATCAATAAGAGTGTATATCCGGAGAGTATAATGGGAATAGTAATTATCGATGAGATAGAATTACATCTTCATTCAATACATCAAAAAGATATATTACCAAGATTGATGAAAGCGTTTCCATATGTTCAATTTATCGTAACAACACATTCACCATTATTTTTATTGGGACTGGAGGAGATATATGGTGATGATGGTTTTGATATTTACCAAATGCCTGACGGAAACAGAATTGGTGTTGAAAGTTTTTCGGAATTTAAAAGAGCCTATGAATACTTTACTGAGACTGAAACACATAATAAAAAGTTGAGGGAAGCAATTGATAAATCTGAATCAAGTAAACCGATTATTATAACTGAAGGAGCAACAGATTGGAAGCACATGCTTGCTGCGTATAATAAACTATCAAAAATCGACAAGTATAAAGAAGTATTTAATGATTTAGATTTTGAATTTTTTGAGTATGAAGCAAAGAATAGTAATAAAAACACAGAAAATAAGATAGATATGGGTAACACTGCATTATCAACCATGTGTGAGAGCTACTCTAAAATGCCCAATAGTAGGAGAATGATTTTTATTGCAGATTGTGATGATGATAGGACAAATAACAAGATGTCTTTACAAGGTGTTAAATATAAAACTTGGGGAAATAATGTATTTTCTTTTATTTTACCTATTCCTGACTTTAGAAAAGATACTCCAGAAATTTGTATAGAACATCTTTATAGTGATGATGAAATTAAAACTGAACACAAAGAAGGAGATATTTCACGTAGATTATATTTAGGTAATGAATTTAATAGTCATGGATATATGACAAAAGAGGATAAATGTTGTGAAAAGAAAAAATTGTGTGGAAGTGATAAGATTTCAATTATTGATGGATCATTTGGAGAGAGAGTAATTAATCCTAAAGAAGACAACAGTCCGAACTTTGCACTTTCAAAAATGGATTTTGCAGAATGTGTATTGAATGAAAAATCTGGATTTGAAAATTTTGATTTTTCTAATTTTGTTCCTATATTTGAAATTATTAAAGAGATAATTGAAAATGAGAATTGATATAAAGATAAATTAAACATACAAAAACACTTGATTTTCACCTCTAAGTACAATGAAATGATACTTAGAGGTGAAAATATATTAAAAAGATTTATAAATTAAATCTCTTTTACATACTGTTGAATTGCATTACATAGATACTGTGCCATACCTTCTCCGAATTTGTCCATATTATCTTTAAATTCCGGATTTTTAACATATCCATAGCCTATGCTTGAAAATACATCCGCACTACAGTCAAATGAGTATTCACAAATATGTTTATGAAGCTTTTTTGCCAGTTCTGTATTTTCTTTTGATGTAGCCTTCAGTCCCTTTGACATATTATTCGATATGGCAAAAAAGATATTATTAAAACCATCGGTAATTTCCTGTTCTCTTCCTTTTTGCTTTTTAACAGCTTCTTCAATAACTTCCTTTCCATAAAGGTCTATTGCTTTTTGTTTATATTTTTCATTGTCCTGATATGTAAAACCTTTGAATTTTTCTTTTGTTGACATAGTAATTCTCCTTTCTCTTGACTCAATAGTCTTTTCCAATGTATCAATAAGTGTTAAGAGTTTTTGCTTTTCTTTTTGCATCAAAACGAGTTGTTTCTTTAGATGATGGAGTATTTCCGAATCTTCCTGTTTTAATAAATCCTTTATCTGTTTTAAAGGAAATCCCAGATATTTATAAAACAATATCATTTGCAAAAAAGACATATCATCCTCGGAATAATATCTGTACCCGTTTTCATGCTTTTTAGGTGAAAGTAAACCTAGTTCATCATAATGGTGTAAAGTGCGCACCGATACACCGCTTATTTCACTAACCTTTTTAATTAAAAACATTTGAGAACCTCCTAACAAGGATAAGTATAAACTATGACGCAATGTTATAGTCAATACTTAAAATTAAAGATTATTCATATTAACAAAATATTTATCCTGAATTATTCACGGTGCAATATTTAAATTAAGTACCGTGCTATAAATCTCTAAACTTAATCCATGAAGCTATAACTGACTTAATACACCTAAAAATGGGCTGACTCCATGTTTGTAACAATGAATGTATACATGTATGTCATTTGGTTTTCAGGCTTTTCAACTTTACAGACAACACGTCTTTCATAAGGCCAAGGTCCGGCTTGATACATGAATTCACCATAAACTACAGCATAATCTACTTTGTTGTTTTTTGTAATTTCATCAAGTTCATCTACAAGGTAAGATGCCTTATCATGAAGTACAGCATTTTCTTTCAAACGAATTACATAACCGGTATCGTTTTCTTCACACTGTTTATAAAACTTAGTGTTGCAAAACCGCTATCAACACGAAGAAGAAGTTTAACTTCCGGAAAATCTTCAAGTATAGGCTGAAGAAAGTCCACAACCCCTGTACTTGAATACTGAGTTCCATCCCGGAGCTGAATTTTAATTAAATCTCCGGTAATTCATCATAGCAAACAAGCGGATGCTAAAGTACCTTTATTAAGCACTGCTTTAAACGCAGGATCATTTGTAAGTTCATATGAAGTGTCATCTTCAAAATAGCCTGCAATGATCATATATATCATCTGAAGAAAGTTTTATTTATCAGTATGATAACAAAATAATGCAGAATCATTGGTTTTAAATGATTGACCGAAAAGTTTATCAATGCCAAGTTTACTTACGAATTCTTTTATAAGAAGTAAGCCGGCATCGGAGGATAAATCGCCTCCATCGAAATTAATTTTAATTTTTCTATTGCTTTCAAGTGATAAGGTGTTTACAATACTCATAGAGGGCTCCTTTGTGTAATTTTGTTAAGTTTAAAGCACTTTAAATTTACCACAAATGGACGCTCTTTTTTTATTCACTTGATAAGTGAATGGTAATATTTAGTAATAACATAGTAATAATGTGGCTTTCAGCCACTTTCATGGTGTTACCGTGAATAATCTAGGTTAAATATAAAAAAATGAGGTGAGAAAAGAAATGGAGTTAAATGAAAACAATGTTATTGAAAATACTTATGATAAACTCTTTTTTACAGAAAAAAAGCAGACAAAGGATATACAAATATATTGCTTAAAAAATGATACAGGAACAGGTGAAATGCGCTGCTATAATCTTTTGGAGGGAATTCAACTTTCTTACAATACTTTGAATATGCAAACTACTTATCAAAAGGTAGAGCCTAAGGAGGGTATGTTACAGATTGATCATTGTTTAGAAGGTTGTTATGAATTTATTTTAGAAAATAACGAGCATGCCTTTTTAGGGAGAGGAGATTTAAGTATTGTTGATCTTGGAAAAGCTATATTTAAAAATTCATGTATTCCAATGAAAAAATATGTTGGGCTTTCACTTTTTATTGATATAAATGTGGCTCAAAAATCAATTGATAAATATTTCCCATATGGAGACATCAATCTGAGCAGATTACGAGATAGACTGTGTAAAAATGGAGCATCTTTGATTATACGTTCTCGTGATGGAATAAATCATATTATCAACGAATTGTATGAGGTAGATGAAAGAGTAAGACTTCCATACTCTATTATAAAAACGATAGAGTTACTTTTATTTTTAAGATTGATAGAATCAAAAGATACAGAACAGTTTTCATCATTTTCCGAACCGGTATACAGAGCAACTCAAGAGTGTTATAAAATGATTATAGAAAATCCTTTTGAATGGCTGAAGATAAAAGATTTAGCGAAAAAGTTTGCGGTTTCCGAATCAAGTCTTAAAAATTGCTTTCAATGTATTTCGGGGCAATCGATAGGTGCTTTTATGAGGACAAACAGAATAAAAGAAGCAGCAATTCTTTTGAGTAAAAAACCATACTTAAGTATAGGGAAACTTGCCGAGATGGCCGGTTATGAAAATCAAAGCAAGTTTTCAAAGGCGTTTAAAAGTATTATGGGTAAATCTCCAAGTGAATTTAAGTGAGAGCAATTTGTCTTTTTGGAGTTAAAAAATACCCAATTGGTTATAGAGAACTTCTAACATTGCAGGTACACTTAACATAGATGGTGATATAAGGCACCGGTACACCGGTGCCTTAATTTTTTCATCAGGGTTAGTTGAAGCTAACAAATAAAGAACCGGAATTTAGGAGGGAAGTTTATTATGAAATTAAAAGACATTATTCAAATCACTGTATTTACAGTTATTGCTTTTGTTTTAGGTATGGCTGTATCAATGGGAACAGGAATGTTGGGAACAGTTTCTCTTTATGTTGCAAGTGGATTTTCTGCACTTGTAATTGCACCGCCATTTGTTGTAATGGCAAAAAAGATTAAGAAAAAACCTTCAGCATTTATATTTTTCATGTTGTTGGCTATTTTTTGGTCATTAATGGGATATTGGCCGATGCTTATTATAAATTTAATAGCAGGTATTGTGGCCGAAATTATCATAGGAAATTATGAAGATGATAAACGAGTTGCAGCGGCAGTGGCGACCGGAATGTTTATCATTTCAATGCACGCTATGACTTTTGTAAAAATTTTAGGCCCTGAAAAATTAGTGGAAGTATTTACTGTTTTTTCTCCGGAGCAAGCTCAATATATGTACACATTTTTTACACCTAAAGCAATGTTGATTTCGATTGCTATAAATATCGTTTTAGTTATTGTGGCCGGCATGTTCGGAATGTATATCAATAATAAATTTTTTGAAAAAAGAGAAGAGAAAGGGATACTTTAATGCAAAAAAACACAGTAAAAGAGACTTGCATAGTTAATAGTATAGTTTTGTTTATCCTCATCGTTTCATTTTCCATTACACTTTTTATTACTGATAAACTTGGCTATTATATTATGATGTCCGTTTCATTTATTTTGTTACTAACGCATTCAAAAAAAGCATTTCTTAGTGTGTCTGTAAAGTACCTGTTTCTTTTATTGCTTTTGCATTTGTTGGGGAAACTTCCTTATGAACTTGGAGTGGCGTCTTTTATAGGTTTACTCTTAATTGGGATAAAACTTTTTCCTATTTTTGTTTTAGGTAGGATACTGATTTCTTTATCGCCACTTACTATAATGAGTTCCTTAAGGAAAATTGGAATTACAAATAACTTTAACCTTAGTATTGCTACGGGACTTAGATTTATGAGTGAAATGGAAATAAGGATTAAAGAAATACGAAATGGTATGAAAGTAAGGGGTTTAAAAATAAGCCTCTTACATCCTGTCCGTTCATTTGAACTTTATCTTATTCCATTGATGTATAAGTGTCTTCATGTAAGCGAAACTTTAACATCTTCCATTATTTCAAAAGGTGCAGAGTATAAAATAAAAAAAACAAGTTACAATCCAACTAAATATAATATTTTTGACTTGATTTGTTTGGTTGTTTCTTTTTATTTAGTATGGAGATTGTTTTAGATACAGAGGATTATAAATGAAAATTTTAGAAGTCAAAATCAACAAATTTAAGTATAAAAACAGCAAAGAGATTATCTTAAAAAATTTAAGTTTAAGTGTTGAGCCGGGTGAATTGATTGTTATAACAGGACTTTCAGGATGTGGAAAAACGACTTTGACAAGAATATTAAATGGCTTAATTCCCAATCACTATGAGGGTGATTTAGACGGAGAAGTAAAATTATTTGATAAAAATTTGCCGGACTATGAAAAAGGTGAGCTTGCAAAATATATCGGCAATGTGTTTCAAAATCCGTCGGATCAGTTTTTTGCTACCATTGCGGAGGAAGAAGTTGCCTTTGTTGGAGAAAGTTTAGGAATGCCTCTTGAGGAATTAAAGCAAAAAACAAAAGAAGCCTTTGAGAAAATGGGGATTTCTGACTTGATGGATAAGAAACTTTCTGAACTTTCCGGAGGACAGAAACAAAAAGTGGCGATCGCTTCCACTTTACTATATGATACGAAAATTATTTTCTTTGACGAGCCTTCCTCCAATTTGGATTATCAAGGGATTGCTCAGTTTAGAGATATTGTCCGCACTTTAAAAGAAATGGGAAAGGCGATTATTATTGCGGAACATCGATTGTTTTTTTTGAATGATTTATATGACCGGTTAATCTATATGAAAGATGGGACAATCGAGAGGGTGTTTTCTCAAGGAGAACTCACAGAGGATGACTGTAAAAAATATGGATTACGAGCAATCAGTTATCAGTCTCTGAAAGCACAAAACTCGGATGAAGAGCAAGAAAAGGTTGCCGAGATCGTGGATTTAAGTATCAATATCGGGAAACAGGAACTTATAAAGAATCTTTCTTTTAATCTTCATTATGGAGAAATAATGGCAATCATCGGGGAAAATGGAATCGGAAAAACAACATTAGGAAGAACTTTGGCAGGTTTAATTAAAAATAAAGGGAAAATAAGCTATGGAAAAACAACGAAAGAAAGATTGAAGCAATCGTATTATATGATGCAGGATGTGGATTATCAAATTTTCTTTGATACGGTGGAAAATGAACTGATTCCTAAAAATAAAGTGAAAGATAGTGAATACTTAAAAGAAGTCACTACCTATATTCATGCAATTGATTTGTGGGATAAAAAAATGGATCACCCACAAGAGCTTTCCGGCGGGCAAAAGCAAAGGCTTGCACTTGCGACTGCCTTTTTAAGTGAAAGAAAAATCATTATATTGGACGAGCCGACTTCAGGGCTTGATTATAAGAGAATGAAAGAAATAGGAGCTATGATAAGGAGATATGCCGCCAAGAGACCGGTGGTTATTATTACTCATGATTTAGAACTTCTCTTTGAGGTGTGTAATACGGTGTTGATGCTGGATGACAAGACTCATAAAAAGATAGCTGTAAAAGGAAATGAAGATAAAATATCGGATTTCTTATTTGCTCCCATAAGATAAAAATTTTTGGTATAAGAGGAGGATTTAAATTATGAATTTAATCAAACAGTATGTAAAAGAACAGAAGAACACTTACATTCAATCCGTTCTATTGGCAATTTTAGGAGTGGTATCCGGTCTTGCCGCATATATCATATTAGCAAAAATGATTGTAGGACTGATCGGAAAAAACACAGAATTTGGATTTTATTTGCAATATGGTCTTATGATATTAGCCGCAATGGTCTTGAAAGAAATCTTTGCGGCGGCTTCCACTTCCATATCGCATCAGGCAACGTTTTATTCCTTAAAAAAGATAAGGGAAGAAATTTCTAAAAAACTGTTTCGGATGCCCCTTGGAAAGGTTATGAATATTTCTTCCGGTAAGCTCAAGAATATTATTGTAGATCAGGTGGATTCCATGGAAACGATCTTAGCACATATTATTCCTGAAATGACTGCCAATATCATCGCCCCGATTCTCTTGCTGATTTATATGTTTATTTTGGATTGGAGATTGGCACTTGTTTCCTTGATTCCTCTTGTGATTGGAATGTTCTGTATGAAATCGGTGATGGCATCTTATGGGAAAAAGTATCAGCAATCGGTGGAAATCAATCAGAAAATGAATAACGCAGTGGTGGAATACATTGGTGGAATTGAGGTCATCAAGATGTTCAATCAAAGCGAAACTTCCTACCAGAAATACAGTGAAGCAGTCCATGAAAATGCGGCATTTTATTATCATTGGATGAAAGAAACGATGATTGGTGTATCTGCATACAGAAAAATTTCACCTATGTCCTTGCTTACAATCCTGCCGTTAGGAGTTTATTTCTATTTAAATGGTTCCTTAACAATAGCTACTTTTATAACCATCATTGTACTTTCATTCGGAACGGTGGAAAATATATTGACGGCGACCAATTATATGGATGATCTGTCCAGAATAGGAACGATTACAAAGGAAATCGGATTGATTTTGGATGCCCCTGATCTTGAGCATGGTAAAGAGAATGTTTCGTTATCCGGTAGTGATATTGAACTGAAAAATGTGGATTTTTCCTATTCGGAAGATAAGAAAGTATTAGAAGGGGTCAGTTTGACGATTGGGGAAAATCAGGTAACGGCATTTGTCGGTCCGTCAGGAGGTGGAAAATCAACCATTACGAAGCTGATCGCAGGTTTTTGGAATGCAGATGCCGGAGAAGTAAGTATCGGAGGAAAAAATATCAAAGAGATTCCGCTGGAACAGTTATCCGAAACCATCTCTTATGTATCACAGGACAACTATCTATTTGATATGTCTGTCAGAGAAAATATAAGAATCGGAAAGCCGTCGGCAAGTGATAAAGAAGTAGAAGAAATAGCAAAATTATCCGGCTGTGATGAATTTATCCGAGGGTTATCCGCCGGGTATGACACGATTGTGGGAGAAGGCGGAGGACATTTGTCCGGAGGAGAAAAGCAACGAATTTCTATCGCAAGAGCCATGCTGAAAAATGCACCGATCGTTATTTTAGATGAAGCCACCTCCTATATGGATACCGAAAACGAAAGCATTGTGCAGGAAGCCATCAGTAATTTGGTGAAAGGAAAAACATTGATTTTAATTGCACATAGGCTTAGAACCATTGTCAATGCAGATAAAATATTTGTGGTCGAAAACGGGAAGATTGAAAGTTGTGGACAGAATGAGGAACTTTTAGAAACGTCAAAAGTCTATTCCTCTTTATGGAAAGCTGCGGGAAAGGAGGAGCGTTATGATTACAGTATTTAAGAAAATATGGAACTTTGCGGAAAAGGAACAGCCGAATATACAAAATTCCATTATTGTCGGCTTCCTTTGTGCGGCATTTAATGCAATGCAAATGGGTGGTGTGTATTATGTTCTCGTTAAAATATTTGACGAAACTCTTTCCATGAAGGATATAGCCATTGTCTTAGGGATTCTTCTTGTCAGCTTAGTCGGAAAGATTATCACGCAATATATATCTCAGCTGGAGCAAACACATGCTGGCTATTTTATGGCGGCGGATAAAAGAATCCGTATCGGAAACAAGCTGAAAAGAGTACCGATGGGATTTTTCAGTGAATTCAGTTTAGGAAAGATTACAACAATGAGTACCACCACTCTCAGCCAGATTGAAATGCAGGTACCGATGCTACTTGTGCTTGTTTTAGGCGGATTACTCAATACTTTCGTCTTTGCCTTAGCCTTATTTTATTTGCACATAATGGCAGGAATTACCGCATTTTTGGGTATCCTTGCTTTTTTTATTATCACCTATTTTATGGAAAAAAAGTCAAGAGAAAATGCAAGCGAAATCGGTATTGCTCAAACACATTTGACAAAACAGGTACTGGAAACCGTACAAGGAATGCAGGTGATTAAATCATACAATTTAGGCGGCAAGAATAATAAAGAACTGAGCAATGCGTTTGAAGAAAACTGCAATATTACAATGAAACTGGAAAAAACCATGACGCCATATATCGCCTTACAGCGAATTGTTCTTGGAATCAGTATTGCCGCTATTATTATTTTATCTGCCAAGTATTACATTGAAGGAGATATGCTTTTGGCAGATGCGATTATGTCTATGATTGCCGGCTTTATTATTTTTGAAGGAATTAAGGCGGCAGGAAGCTCTATGGCGATACTGAGAATTGCAGAGAACTCCATCGACAGCTTGAAATATTTGGAAAAGATTCCTGAAATAAAAGAAGGAGCTGAAACAAGTCCAATCCGTCACCCGGATATTGAATTTAAAGATGTTTCTTTCGCTTATGATGAAAAGACAATTTTAGATCATATTTCCTGTGAGATGAAGAAGAACACCATGACCGCCATTGTCGGTCCGTCCGGAAGCGGAAAGACGACCTTTTGCAATCTGATTGCAAGATTTTGGGATGTAAACGCAGGAGAAATCTTAATGGGCGACAAAAACATTAAAGAGTATACCCTGCCCAATCTGATGAGTCATATCGCTATGGTATTTCAGAATGTATATCTCTTTGAGGATACAATTGAAAATAATATCAAGTTCGGTGTGCCAAGTGCCACAAGAGAAGAGGTCATAGAAGCTGCTAAAAAGGCGATGTGTCATGATTTTATAGAAGCCTTGCCAAATGGTTACGATACGTTGATTGGAGAAGGCGGAGCCACTCTTTCCGGAGGACAAAAACAGAGAATTTCCATTGCCAGAGCTATGTTAAAAGATGCCCCGATTGTCATTTTTGACGAAGCCACAGCAAATATTGATCCGGAAAATGAAGATAAACTAAAGGCTGCCATTGAAGAACTGACAAAGAACAAGACCATCATTATGATTGCTCATAGGCTTTCTACCATACGAAACGCCGATCAGATTTTAGTTTTAAATAACGGGAAAATAGAACAACGAGGAAATCATGAAGGACTGATGAAGCAGGGAGGTTTGTATAAAACCTTGATAAGCATGAAAAATAAAGCAACTATTTGGAAGATTGCCAATTAGTGTGAAGAAGAAGGTTAAGATGAAACTAGTGGGACATCACCTATAATATTCTGTATTATTTTATATTTATCCGGATTCAGATTAGATAAAAAAGAGGATTTACAATTATCATCAAGTAAAATGACTACATATGACAGTATGTTAATATGATGAAACAAATACAACTTGATTAAAGAATGTTTTAATGCATAACATAGAATTCTTTTATGAAATATGCTATAATATTTTACATTTGATTTAACAAGTTATTGGGGTAAAGCGTTTTCTATGGTGCCGATTGTTTCGCACTGATTGTTCTCGCAATCCTCAAAAATATCAAGTGTTTATTAGGAGGATATTTTGGAAAGAGAAAGGTTAAAGTCCAGGCTCGGGTTTATACTCATTTCAGCCGGATGTGCGATAGGTATCGGTAATGTATGGAAGTTTCCGTACATGACAGGAAAAGGCGGAGGCGGTGCATTTGTACTGCTGTATCTGATATTTTTGGTAATGCTCGGTCTGCCGATAATGACAATGGAGTTTTCTATAGGAAGAGCTGCAAGAAAGAGTCCGGTATTGGCATACCAAAAGTTGGAACCCGCCGGAAGTAAATGGCATATACATGGAATAGTGGCATTTATAGGTAATTATCTTTTAATGATGTTTTATACCACTGTAACAGGGTGGATGCTTCATTATTTTTACCTGACTGTAACAGGAAGATTTGAAGGACTTGATTCAGACGGTGTTTTGGATGTATTCAATACTATGCTTACACAACCGGGAATAATGATATTTTGGATGGTTGTTGTAGTAGTAGTGGGAATGTTTATAGTATCAAGAGGACTTGAAGCGGGGCTTGAAAATATCACAAAGATAGTTATGGTTACACTGCTTGTGGTAATGATTATACTTGCTGTAAATTCATTCTTCTTAAAAGGTGCTGCAGAAGGGCTTAAATATTATCTTGTACCGAACATAGGCAGAATAGAAGAAACAGGTATAGGTAATGTTATAACCGGTGCAATGAATCAGGCATTCTTTACATTAAGCCTTGGAATAGGTGCAATGCTTATATTCGGAAGCTATATAAGCAATGACAGAAGTATGCTTGGAGAGTCGGTGACAATAGTTATACTGGATACTTTCGTAGCTATAGTATCAGGACTTATTATTTTCCCGGCTACATTTACATATGGTGTGGATCAGACATCAGGTCCGGCACTTATATTTATCACATTGCCGAACATCTTCAATAAGATGCCGCTTGGAAGACTTTGGGGAAGTTTCTTCTTTATATTTATGTCATTTGCGGCATTCTCTACAGTGCTTGCAGTATTTGAAAATATAGTTTCCTGCGGCATGGACCTTACAAAGAAGTCAAGAAAACAGGTGAGCCTTTTCAATATGATTATTATAATAGTACTTTCACTTCCATGTGTATTCGGATTCAATATCTGGAGTTTCGGATGGTTAAAGCCTTTTGGAGGAAGCATACTTGATCTTGAAGATTTCCTTGTAAGTAATATAATATTGCCGCTTGGATCTTTGGTATATCTTTTGTTTTGTGTCAGCAGATACGGATGGGGATGGGATAATTATATGAAGGAGTGTAATAAAGGTGAAGGCCTTAAGATGAAGAATTGGATGAGATTCTATCTTACATATATACTTCCGATAATTGTTTTATTCATATTTGTATTTGGAATATATGATAAGTTTTTTAAATAATAATCGTTATAAATCAGCCATTAACTGTTAAAGTTGTGGCTGTTTTTTAAATTATTTAGAAAATTAGCACTCAAGCCTTGACACTGCTAATAAAAAGTGGTATAAACTTACATAGTTGATTATATAACTATTAGGAGGAATACAAAATGAAGTTGGTACCTTTATTTGATAGAGTAGTTTTAAAGCAATTGGTTGCTGAAGAGACAACCGCATCCGGTATAGTACTTCCGGGACAGGCAAAGGAAAAGCCTTCACAGGCAGAGGTTGTTGCTGTAGGTCCGGGCGGAGTTGTAGACGGAAAAGAAATAAAGATGCAGGTTAAAGTCGGAGATAAGGTAATTTATTCAAAGTATGCCGGCACAGAGGTGGAGCTTGACAAGGAAGAATATATCGTTGTTAAGCAGAATGATATTTTGGCGGTAATAGAATAATACATAATATATAAATTTAGAGGAGAAATACTATGGCTAAGGATATTAAATATGGCGTAGAAGCCAGAAAAGCATTGGAAGCCGGTGTAAATAAGCTGGCTGATACAGTAAGAGTTACATTGGGACCTAAGGGAAGAAATGTAGTACTTGATAAATCATTCGGTACACCGCTTATTACAAATGACGGTGTTACAATTGCAAAGGAAATAGAGCTTGAAGATGCATTTGAGAACATGGGTGCACAGCTTGTAAAGGAAGTTGCTACAAAGACAAATGATGTGGCAGGTGACGGTACAACTACAGCTACAGTTCTTGCACAGGCAATGATAAACGAGGGAATGAAAAACCTTGCAGCAGGTGCAAACCCTATAGTTTTGCGTAAGGGAATGAAGAAGGCTACAGATGCAGCTGTAGAGGCTATTGCAAAGATGAGCGAGCCTATAAAGGGCAAAGAGCAGATTGCGAGAGTTGCAGCTATTTCTGCAAGTGATGATGAGGTTGGAAGCCTTGTAGCGGATGCTATGGAGAAGGTGACCAATGAGGGTGTTATCACTATCGAAGAGTCAAAGACAATGAAGACTGAGCTTGACCTTGTAGAAGGTATGCAGTTTGACAGAGGTTATGTTTCCGCATACATGTGTACAGATATGGAGAAGATGGAAGCAAATCTTGATGATCCGTATATACTTATTACAGATAAGAAGATTTCAAATATTCAGGATATTTTACCTCTTCTTGAGGAGCTTGTTAAATCAGGACAGAAGCTTCTTATTATAGCTGAGGATGTAGAGGGTGAGGCTCTTACAACACTTATAGTAAATAAGCTTAGAGGAACATTCAATGTCGTAGCTGTAAAGGCTCCTGGATATGGTGACAGAAGAAAAGATATGCTTAAGGATATCGCTGTTCTTACAGGCGGTACTGTAATCAGTGAGGAACTTGGACTTGAGCTTAAGGATGCTACACTTGCAAGCCTTGGTAGAGCAAAGAGTGTTAAGGTTCAGAAAGAGAACACTGTAATCGTTGACGGACAGGGTGCAAAGGCCGATATCGAAAAGAGAGTTGCTCAGATTAAAGCACAGCTGTCAGAGACTACATCCGATTTTGATAAGGAGAAACTGCAGGAGAGACTTGCAAAGCTTTCAGGCGGTGTTGCGGTTATCAGAGTCGGTGCGGCTACAGAGACTGAGATGAAGGAAGCAAAGCTTCGTATGGAAGACGCACTCAACGCTACAAGAGCTGCTGTTGAGGAAGGTATCATTGCAGGAGGCGGTTCAGCTTACATCCACGCAAGCAAGGAAGTTGCAAAGCTTGTAGCTACTCTTGAAGGTGATGAGAGAACAGGTGCAAAGATTATTCTTAAGGCACTTGAGGCACCGCTTTTCAGAATAGTTGAGAATGCGGGACTTGAAGGAAGCGTTGTTGTAAACAAGGTAAGAGAGTCAAGTGTAGGTGTAGGCTTCGATGCTTACAGAGAAGAGTATGTGGATATGGTTAAGTCAGGTATCTTGGACCCTGCAAAGGTTACAAGATCCGCACTTCAGAATGCAAACTCGGTAGCATCTACACTCCTTACCACAGAGTCGGCAGTTGCTAATATTAAGGAAGATGCACCTGCAATGCCTGCAGGCGGCGGAATGGGAATGATGTAATAAAACTTTATAATAAAGCTTATAGGCACACTTTGGAAACAGAGTGTGCCTTTTTTGTGTTTAAAAATCAAATTTTTATATAATAAGCTGTGCTTAAAATAATGCTATAGTAATATCTTATAAAAACAATGACGTATTTTCGTTACTATGCATAATATATTTTTGTGTTAATGAAGATTATAATTTTAGTAAAATATATTTTATCAATATAAAAAATTTATCAAACTTTGTACATCAAGGAGGAGCTTATGAAGAGAGTATTTAAAGTTTCTGTTATGGGATTAATGGTTATATCTATGTTATCTATGAACGCTTGTGGAAAGAAAAACAGTGAAGATTTGGAACCGAAAGTAGAAGCCACACAAAAAGTGGAGTCAAATTATGTGGTAGATTCAGATTCTTATAAAGATTTTGCTGTTGGAAAGATAGAAAATGGTGTATACACCAATAAGATGTTTAATATAAAGGTTAACGGAATAGAAAACAATTATAATTTTGAGAGTGATGATTCAATTAAAAAGCAGTTCGGATATAATGATTCGGACAGAACAAATATTGATTCAATAAAAGCAGTTTTAGATAAAGGTGATACATTTGTAGATATGTATGCAACTACAAGAAAAAATAAAAGAGCTGTTGCAATGATGCTTTTTAAGTCTGATTCCGACCTTGATACTTTTTTGGAGAAACAATTGACAAAATTGGATTCGGATTTGGGTGCAAGTAAAACAACCATAAATGTGCTTGGAAAAGAAGTTAAAGGTATAAGATACACAATAAATGGAAAAGATTCAAAAGTATATCAGAAACTGGCTTTTATAAGAAGGGGAGAATATATAATGGTTATTCTTTCAGGCGGGACTTATGCAGCTGCTCCACAAACAGGTTTTGATTCAATTGAAATATTGGACGATAAGGAAGAAATAGAAAGTGCAGAGACAAAGGCTAATTCAAATGAAATAAAAAGCACCGCTGAAAGTGTGGAAACTTCCGGTGAAGATGCTGAACTCCAAATAGGTGAGACAGACAGTGATGTATATACAAATAAGATGTTCGGATTAAAGTTTGACGCAAAGTCAAATAATATGACATTTGTAAGTAAAAAAGAGTCAAATAAAAACTTTTATGATACAGGAAAAGAAGAATCGGATATTACAGCAGTAAAAGAATATCTTGATTCGGGTAAAAAATTTTCAGATATGTATGCTACAGGTGAAAAAGGATCTGTAAGTGTAATGATAAAGAAGGAAGAAAATATAAAGGATGTAGATACTTATGCAAATAGAGCTGTTGTAGGAATAAAAGAGGGTATACAGGGTATGGGTATGGAAGTCGAAACACAAAAAGGTAGCGGAGAGTTTTTGGGTGAAACTATGCCTTATGTAACAGTCAGTGCAACTGAAAACGGAGAGACTATGTATCAAAAGATAGTATTTTTAAAAGTCGGAAATTATGTAGCAGAGATAACATCATATGCAGAAAGTGAAGAAAAGGCAAGTGAATGCATAGATATGTTTACAAAGCTTGAGGAATAATTAAAATATAAAAGGGGAAATATGGGAAGAAATTTAAATGGAATCATAAGCGGTATATTACTTGTATCTATGCTGTCTGTGGCAGGATGTAATAAAGGTGAGAGTAATGAAGGTAAAAGTAATGAGAGCGTATCTGTTGAAGATACAAAGAAAGAAAAAAAGAAAGATAAATTTGAGCTTTCATTAGGTGAGATAAGTGATGATGTGTATCTTAGTAAGATGCTTGATTTGAAGTTTGACGCGAAGTCCCACGATATGGATATATATTATGAGGAAGGTCTTATCGGAGAAAATGACGACGCAGTATATGACAGAACCGATATGGATGAGGTAAAAGAAAAGATAGCTGACGGTGCGGTAATCAGCGATATGGGAGCAAGTGATACGGACGGCCTAAGAAGTGTCAGTATAACGATACGAAAGGCTCCGGACTCTAAGACTTTAAACAATTATATATTTGACCAAATACGTGATTATGAGGATATGTTTAAAGAGGATGAGGAAGAATTTGATATGATGGAAAAGTCATATGTTAATCTTACAGACGGAAAGGTTACAGGTAAGAAAATACCGGGTATTGAAATAAAGTCTGTATGGGAACATGACGGTGTCAGGGATATGATGTTTTATGAGAAGCAGCTGTTTTTAAAATACGGAGATTATATAGTGACTATAGATGTATCCGCATACGATGCCGATGATGCACAGAGTTTACTGGATATATTTGAAAAGCCTGACGAGTCGGATTTTGAAAAAGCAAAGAACTCACCTAAAGAAGATGAAACAAGAGAAAGTAAGTCTGAAAGAAGAGACAGAAGAAAAAGACAGGAAGAAAACAGGAAAGAAACTGAAGAAAGCAGTGAAGAAACTACAGAAGAAAGCAGTACCGCAGAAAGCAGTGTTGAAGAAAGTAAAGAAGATAAAGTATCAACAGGAGATTTTTGTGCAGGCGTAACAGATGGAAATGTGTATACAAACAGTGCGCTTAATATAAAAATTGATATTACAGGTAAACATATGGTCTTTGCATCGAATTATGAAATGGAGCTTCTCGGAAGGCCGTCAGGTATAGTGTCGGAAGAAGATAAAAAATATTATGTAGATAAAGGTAAGCCTGTGCTTGATATGGTTGCACATGATGTAACATTTGACAATACAATTCTTGTTTTGCTGGACGGTGATGTGGACTTATCAAAAGTGGATGCCGGTGAGGATTCATATTTTGATAAGGGCGAAAATGCACATGTAGAACGAAAAAAAGAAAAGATTAACTTTAACGGTAAGGAACTGTTATGTCTAAGTAAGGTGGAGACTAAAGATAACGGCAGCAAGTATTATGAAAAATATCTTATCATACCTTATGGAAAATACACGGCAACCATCGGAGCAATGGGGAACGATGAAAACTTTGTAAAAAATGCATTTAAGATGTTTACAATTGCGGAATAATATATTTTTGTGTTAATGAATATTATAATCTTAATAAGATATATTTGAGCAATAGAGAACTTGTATTTTTCAAATAGGGAGAAGATTATGAAAAGAATTTTAAAATTAATAATTATATGGCTTATTACGGTAATCATATTGCTTGTTTCAGGGTGTGGAAATAAATCGAAAAAAGTAGAACACACAGATTTAGAAAACACAGATTTAGAAAACACAGATTTAGAAAATACAGATTTAGAAAATATAGATTTAGAATATTCAAATCTTTATTTGGGAGAAGTCAATAAAGATATATATGTAAATAAAATGTTTCAGTTGAAACTTAACGGAAAAGCACATGATATGTATGTGATTAGTAGAGAAGAATTAGGAGATATGAAAGAATACTCGGATACGGACTCTATACAGACAGGTAAAGATAAGAAAAATTATGTAAATGATATGGAAGCCTTTGATAAGTCAGGTGCACACAGATATGTCAGTATAAAAATATATAGAGAAATCGAAGAAAAAGGCATGGAAAAATATATTGAAACTGAGCTACAAAAACAAAAAAAAGAATATGAAGGAGAATATGATAATGCTGAAGTGAAATTGTCAACGCAAACATTGACGGATAAAGAAGTACAGAGCATAGATATTCGCTTAAACGGAGAAAGAATAGAATATGCTGAAAGTATTTTATATATGAAAGTTGATGATTATTTTATTGAGATAAAAGTTGAGGGCAAAGACAGCAAGGATATTCAGGAAGTTTTGAGTATGTTTGTAGCTCCGGATTATGAAGAGCATGTAGAGCCAAAATATATTTTTGATTTAGATGCAAATGTAAAGTTCACCGTCGGTGAAATTGAAAACGGTATATATACAAATAAGATGCTTAACTTAAAAGTTGACGGTAAAGCTAATGATTTAAGGTTTAGAAATGATGAGGAAATTAAAAAGAAGTTTGGATATAATGATTCGAACAGAGCAGATATAGAATCTGTAAAAGAAGTTTTAAATAAAGGTGATTATTTTGTAGATATGCATGCGACTACACCTGATAATAAATTAGCTATTGCGATATTTGTCTATAAGTCCGAGTATGATTTGAATACATTTCTTGAAAAAGAACTTAATAAACTAAAAAAGGAATTCAATGCAAGTAAAAAAACAATAGAGTTATTTGGAGAAGAGATTCCGGGTATAGAATTTAAAAAGGTTTATTATGACGGAACAGCAACCATAGATTTAGCATTTATAAAAAGAGGAAAATATATAACCGTTATTTCTTCAGGGGGAGAATATTCATCGGCACCAAAAGACGGATTTAAATTATTTGAAGTATTAGATAAACAAGTTGAGATTGATAGTGATGAAACAACAGATTCATCAGAGAGTATAAATGAGGGGGAGGAAGTTGATAATAATTTTGAGTTTTCTATCGGTGAGATAAATAACGGTATCTATACAAACAAGATGTTCGGAATCAGATTTGATGAAAAAACACTTGGAATGAAGATAAAAAGTAGGGAAGAAGAAAATAATAGATTTTATAGTACCGATGAAAAAAAGTGGGATATTGATGAGGTATCGCAACTTCTGGAAAATGGTGACAAGTTTGTGGATATGCGTGCAGATATTGAAAATAAAAGTATATTAAGCGTCCTTATAAAAAAGGAGGATACACTAAAGGACCTAGACAGTTATATAAACAGGCAAATGGCAGGCTTAAAGGATAAATATGACATGAAGGGTATATACTCGGAGATAAAAAAAGGTGAGGATGAATTTTTGGGAGAAACCAGACCATATATAAGTGTATATACTAATATATATGGTGTTGATATGTATCAAAGGAGTGAATATTTAAAAGTTGGAAATTATATTGCTGAGATATCTGCATATGCCGGTGATGAGTTATCAGCAAAGCAAATGATTGATGCAATCAGTAAAATTGAGGAATAAATATATTTGGAGGAGACTATGAAGAGAATTTTTAAATTGGGAATACTGGCTGCTGCTTTATCACTTTGTTTTTCAGGATGTGCTTCAAAATCCGATAAAAAATCCGATGAGACTGTAAGTGAGTTCAAAGATGACGACATTGTATTGGGTGAAGTGGTTGACGGAGTATATACAAGCAAAATGCTTGACTTAAAGTTTGACGGAAATGTAAATGATATGGATGTAACTGCGGAAGAGGAATTTACAAACAGGCTTGACGGCAAAGTGGTAAAAAGGTCGGATATGGAAGCCGTACATGACAGACTGGATAAGGGCTATTATATAGGTGATATGGAGGCTTATGATAATAAGAACAAGGGAAATCATGTGGAGGTGGAGATATATAAGGATATACACCATGAGATGAAAGACGGCTTGGAAAATTATATTGATAAAGAGGTAAAAAAGCAAAGAAGTGAGCAAAAAGAGAGATTTAAAAACCCTAAAGTAGAAAAGACAACAAGAGATTTTCTGGGAGACAAGTTACTTAGTGTGGATGTTATCATAGATGAGGACGGTATAGAATCTGCCGATACCACATTATATAAGAAAATGGGTGAATACTTTATGGAAATTCATGTAAGAGGTGATAATGCCGAGGATATTGACAGGTATTTGGGAATGTTTGAAAAGTATTCGGACTCAGGTAACAATGCAAAAAGCAGTAAAGCGGATAAGTCAGATAAAGCAGATACAAAATCAGATACAGATAAAAAGGCCGATACGGATACAAAAGCCGTTGAAGAGACATCCGAGGTTAACGGCTCTGAAGATACGCTTGAGCTTGGTAGTGTAAGTGATAAAGTTTATTCAAATAAGATGCTTAATATAAAGTTTGATATAAGCAAAACAGGTCTGGATTTTGTAAGCGAAGAAGGACTTAAAAATTTGGGAAATGACGGTATAGATAAATCGGATTTAGATGCTGTAAAGAAGCATATCGAAGACGGTAAATCATTTACAGATATGTTTGCGGTTGATAATAACGACACTACAAAGAAAATCAGCGTTTCATTGGCAAAAAACGATATGTTGATGCCTATGGATGAATATTTGGATGCACATAAAGCGGTAATGGAAAGTCAACTTAGTAAAGTCCCAAAAGATCAGCTAAAAAGTTCAAGGGTAAAGAAATCGGATGCACATTTTCTCGGTAATGAATTATCATGTTTGGATATTTACGTGGATACAACGGTTGGAAAACAGTGTCAGAAATATCTCTTTGTAGTAAAGGATCATTACATGATGATTATAGTATCAAGCGGTAAGGACGAAAAAGAGGCACAGAAAGGACTTGATTTATTTCAGCAATATCAGTAAATAAAATAAAAATTATGTGGTATACTAAGACAAAAGTATATTCCGGATATAGGAGGAAAAAATGAAGAAAAATTTTAAACTTATAATTATGGGTGTTGCAGTTTTGTCTGTGCTTTATATAACGGCTTGCGCCCGTAAAGATAAAGCAAAAGAGAGTGCACAGGCGGATAAGGATATAGTGGTGAAGTCTTTTGCAGATGACAAAAAGGATACTGAGCTTGACGGTAAACTCGACGGGGATGTGTATACCAACAGCGTATTTAATATTAAGTTTGATGCAAAAGCTGCAAATATGGAGATGACCAGTGCAGCAGAGATTAATGCTATGAGTATCAGCCACAATGATTACTCGTTAAAGATGGAGGCAAAAAGCAGAGATTCGGGAAGTAGGGTGAATTTTACAGTCCTGGATGACGGTACCGATGTAAAGTCGTACATAGATGAAGATAGTGCTACAATAAAAGAGGAAAATAAAGGTCTTGGTGATGAGAATGTTAAAGTGGAAAGCTCTACAATAAACTTCCTCGGTGGGGATGTAGAGTCTCTTCACGCAGAGCTGACTTCGGGAAGTGTAACATATTATCGTACAAAAGTATTCTTACAGTCGGACAATCATGTGGCTGTAATAGAAGTAAATTCACAAGATGCACAGAGTATTGATAATTGCCTTGGCGCATTTACAAAGGCTGAGTAAATTATTATATAAAGGAGAAAGATGAAGAAGAATATTAAACTTATAATGGCAGGTATTGTGGTTTTGTCGGCACTTTCCATAACTGCTTGTAAAGATAACAAGACCGAGAGTAAAGCTGAAAGTAAGACGGAGAGTCCTGTTGCAAGTACTGTAGAAAGCACTGCTGAGCGTGCAAACAATGAAGATATGAACGGTACATATGACGGCAGTGTATATACCAATAAAGTATTTAATATAAAGTTTGATGCCAAAACAGTAAATATGGAGATGGTAAGTACCGAGGATCTTAGCGATATGCAAAAAAAGACACATGATGATACATTGAAGATGTATGCACATGACACTGCAAACAGCAGCTCGGTACTGTTCGGACTTGTAAATATAACCTCGGATTTAAAGGCCTATATTGACGGAAATATAGCAAGAATTAATAAGGATAATGAGGGTGCAGGAGATATTAAGGCGGAAAGTACCACTATAAAATTTTTGGGTCAGGATGCTCCTTGTATAAATGCAAAGTTGACTGCAAACGGTGTAACACAGTATCATACAGAGGTATTTTTAGAGTCCGGAAAGGATGTATCCGTTATAGTTATAAATGCTAAAGATGAAAAGGTTGTTAAAGACTGCTTGAACGCCTTTACAAAAGCGAAGTAACTTTGGAGTATATATGTTTTGGGATAAGATAAAAGATGCTTTTTCATCTGAAAAAAGTGTTGATGATAATAAAGAAAACAAAGTAGTTAAGGGCAGATTTACCATGTTGGTAAAGGGCAGTAAAGACGAGGGAAGTATACTGCTTGAAGGTGATGTTTACGGTACTGTAAAAAAAGAGGATGTTACCGTACTGTTTAAAGACGGAAAAGTATCTCATCTAAAGATAGCAAGGCTTATAGACAGTGCAGGCAATGATTGCGAATCTGTTACGGATGCATATGCAAATATAGGGTTTGAAAGTATAGATAAGGGTGATGATTTTAAATACGCCTTGATTACAAATATAGACTTTCAAATAGAATCCGATGTGAACAAGGCTGTAGAAAATCCTTATATACTCGGTCTTTTATACGAATATGATAATAACTACAATGATGAAGACTTTATAAATCTGTTTTTCCGAGAGATGGTAATGTCACATTATCTGTTGCCTGTGAGAATGTCTGAAGATTTTAAAGGCAGCGGCAGTACGGTTTTGAAAAAAGATACAAAGATAGATATCTACGGTATCGAACTTCAAGGCGGAATAAATGCACTTCCTGTATTTACAGACTGGGTCGCCTTGAAAAAATGGTCGGATATGGGAGTTGCAAATTGGAAAATGGAAACAATTATTGAAAGCTTTCCCGATATTGTGGGATTTTTAAAAGGTGAAGGCGGATTTATTATCAATCCTTACGGTCCGCAGTCGTTCTATATGAATTCGGAAAATATCAATAATATAGTGAATTCATCCGGATATCAAAGTCAGTTCGGTGATGCCAAAATAGAAACAAAGGTCGCAAAGGGCGGAGAGAAAAATTTTTTGGGGTATCCGCCTGATAATGAAGAAGTGGCGGCTATAAAAAGGAGATTGGTCGCATTCGGAAATGCTCACAGCGAGATAAATTTAATAGATATGATGCTTAGAGTGGATGAGACAGGTACAAAGTCATATCTTATAATAACGGATATAGATGACAGCGATGTAAGAAAGTATTATAAAGATATTTATAACAGTTGCAGAGACCTTTTAAGAGAAGTGGTATATCTGGATTTTGCCACCTTAAAGCAGGCGGATTTTGCTAAAGATAAAATGAATCCGACGCCACTGTATAAAAAGAGTTGATTATATTCAGGAGGAAAAATGAGAAAAAATTTTAAACTTATAATGATCGGTATTTTGACAGTGTCCGCACTGTCTTTTACAGCTTGCGGCGGTAAAGCAAACAAGGCGGAGACTACAGCTGAAAGTACTGTAGAGAGCACTGCGGCAACTACTGAAGAAAGCAGTGAGACTGCTGCCGAGAGCACTACGGAAAGTGCCGGTGAGACTTCAAGTGCAGCAGCCGCTGATATAAAGGGTTCACTTAACGGTGATGTGTATACAAATGACGAATTCAATATAAAGTTTGATGCCAAGGCAGGCGGTATGGTAATGGCAGGATCTGAAGAGTTCAACGCTATGAGATCAATGTCAAGTGATGATACATTGGAGATGTATGCATATGACGACAGTTATACAAAAATAGCGATGTTCGGTGTTTTGAAGGATAACACGGATATTAAATCTTATATAGATGAGAATATAGCTACAATAAAGAAGGACAATGAGGGAATAGGCGAGAACAATATAAAAGTGGAAAGTTCTACTCTAAAGTTCTTGGGAGAAGATGCTCCATGTCTTAATGCACAGTTGACTTCAGGCGGTGTAACACAGTACCATACACAGGTATTTATAAAGTCCGGAGACCATGTAGCGGTAATAGCCGTAAACGGTTTGGATGAGCAGAGTATAAAGGACTGCTTAGCAATGTTTACAAAGGCAAAATAAAGTTTTAAAGGGTAAATTTTAAGTTTTTGCATTAGTATCTTAACAATTAAACAAAGGCAGGTTAAAAAAATATTTACATTTTAATCACATTGTTGTAATATTTTATCATAAAGCAATCACACAAAAATTTTACTATATGTAAAAAAGTATATTACATGGAGTATTGATATGAAAAAAAATATTTTTATACCTTTATTGTTTTTAACAGTGGTGATGACTGCCTGCAGTAACGGTGCCAAGAGTGAAACTACGGCAAGTACAACTGCGGCTGCAGAGACTACCACAGTTGCGACTACGACTACCGAAGCTCCTACTACAGCTGAGACTACAACTCAGGCTGCGGTAATTGAGGAAGAGAGTCATGCGGAGGACGATATACAGTTTTACAGAGGAAAAAAAGAAAACAATGTATATACCAACAGCGTCTTCAATATCAAGTTTGATGCACCTGCCAACGGCTACAAGATGCAAAGCAGAGACAATATCGCACAGATGAGAGATATTTTCATCAAACAGTCAGGTATGTCACAGGAAGAGGCGGACAGCAGTATATATATGGATGTATATGCTACCAGTGAGAACGGCAAGGGTGTCAGCAGTGTGAATGTAGTCATAGAGAAGATGGGTACACCTTTTGAAAATGAGACCGAACTTGCAAAGGTTGTGGACAAGCTGCAAAATCAGTATAAGGCTGCAGGTATGGTAAATGTCAGCGTCGAGAGCGATAAGGCAAGGTTCAACGGAAAGGAGACCATTGCACTGAACGCTACCGATACAAGCGGAAATTATACCGTATACAGAAAGCAGATTTATATTAAGTCCGGAAACTTTATGGCTATTATTACAGCGAGCAGTACTTCCGAGGAGAAGGCACAGAAAGCGCTTGACGGATTTACAAGTTTGAACTAAACAAAGAAAGTATAGTCTTTTGCGGCTATACTTTTTTATTGCTTTTATTTATTTGAAATTTGTTCTAAAATAAAGTGATGTGTATAAAGAGGAAAAAAACTATGAATAAAAGGCAGATTTCAGAGTCCATAGAGGTCGGCATATTTTTGGCACTTTCAGGCGGATTTATGGATGCATATTCATATATAAACCGTGGAAAGGTTTTTGCAAATGCCGAGACGGGAAATATTATATTGATGGCACTTAAGGTATGTGAGGGCAAGTTTTTTGAAGCTGTCAATTATCTTATACCGATAATATCATTTGCTGTAGGCGTGGCCATATGTGAGATAATAAAATATAGAAAAGAAAGAATAAATATGATACATTGGAGGCAGATACTGGTGATGTTTGAGATATTCGCATTTATAGTAGTAGGATTTTTGCCTCAGGAAATGAACAGGGTTGCCAATTCCATAATATCTATGATATCGGGAATACAGTTTGCCACATTTCCGAAGATAAGAGGTACAGCCATTGCTACCACCATGTGTACAGGTAATCTAAAGACCGGAACCCAGAATATGTATCGCGGAATAAAGACGGGGGACAGGTCCGCCATAGAAAAAGGATTATATTATTATGTATGTATATTAGTTTTTATAGCAGGTACGGCGATAGGATATTTTGCAGTGAAGCTTATGGCTGAAAAGGCAATTTTTCTTGCAGCACTTGCAATGATAAATATTTTTATAATGATGTTCAAAGAATTTGAAGATTGATTTGAAAGGAGATCTTTATGTATCATGCAAATGAAGACAGATATGAGAAGATGAGATACGCATACTGCGGAAACAGCGGACTGAAGTTACCGCTTGTATCTTTGGGACTTTGGCACAATTTCGGTGATCACTCAAATCTTGAAAATATGAAGAAAATCATATTTACGGCGTTTGACAACGGTATCACACATTTTGACCTTGCCAACAACTACGGTCCGGCTCCGGGAAGTGCTGAAAAAAATTTCGGCATTATCCTGAAAGAAGACATGGGAAAGTACAGAGATGAGCTGCTAATCAGTACAAAGGCGGGCTACACCATGTGGGACGGTCCTTACGGGGATTTCGGCAGCAGGAAGTATCTTATTGCAAGTATTGACCAAAGCTTAAAGAGAATGGGACTTGAGTATGTGGACATATTCTATCACCACAGAATGGATAAGAACACACCGCTTGAAGAGACCTGTGGAGCATTAGCACAGATAGTAAACAGCGGTAAAGCACTTTATGTGGGACTTTCAAACTATGACGGTGAGACCTTGGAGCAGGCTACAAAGATCCTTGGTGAGCTTCATGTGCCTTTCATTATCAATCAAAACAGATATTCAATCTTTGACAGAACTGTTGAGAACAACGGTCTTAAGGATATGTCGGCAAAGCTGAATAAGGGAATTATTTCATTCAGTCCGCTTGCGCAGGGACTTCTGACAGACAGATACTTAAACGGCGTACCGAGTGACAGCAGAATAGCAACCGACGGAAGATTCTTAAAGACTGATAATCTTACAGAAAAGAAATTAAACGCCATAAGAGAGCTTAACGAGACGGCAAAGAAAAGAGAGCAAAGCCTTGCACAGATGGCTCTTGCTTGGGTATTAAAAGACGGTATTGTGACATCCGTACTTATAGGCGCATCAAAGGCTGAGCAGGTGCTTGACAATATAGCTGCTATAAAGAATACAGAGTTTAGTGATGAGGAATTAAAAAAGATAGATAAGATCGTTAAGGACAATGAATAAAAAAGTTCTTATCAAGCTTTTTTTGTCAACGCTGTATCTAAGTGCATTCACCTTCGGAGGCGGATATGTTATAGTCACTTTGATGAAAAACAAATTTGTAGACGAATGTCATTGGATTGAAGAAAAAGAGATGCTTGACCTTGTGGCAATTGCACAGTCAGCTCCGGGAGCTATTGCAGTAAACGGTGCAATAGTGGTGGGATATAAGCTTGCAGGTATAATAGGAGTGTTGGTGGCGACCGTTGCCACTGTTATTCCGCCTTTTCTTATAATATCTGTTATCTCGGTGTTTTATACATTGTTTAGAGAGAACAGATTTATAGCTTATATTCTTGACGGTATGCAGGCAGGTGTAGGAGCCGTGATAGCTTCAGTAAGCATTCAGATGGGATTTGGTATTGTAAAGGAAAACAAAATAAGTTTTGTGATAATGGCTGCGGTTTTTGTGATGAGTCTGTATTTTAAAATAAATATAATATATATTATTTTGCTGTGCATTCTTATAGGCGTTATAAAGACTTTAGTACAAGCCGGAAAGAAGGCGTTATGATTTATCTGAAACTTTTTATAAGCTTTCTTAAGATAGGTGCATTCAGTTTCGGCGGAGGTTATGCCGCAATGCCGCTTATAGAGAGCGAAGTGGTGAATACAAATCATTGGCTCAGTGCGGCCGAGTTCGGAGACCTTATTACAATATCACAGATGACGCCGGGACCGATTGCGATAAATTCCGCTACATTTGTAGGCATAAGGATTGCAGGTATCTTCGGTGCAATGGCTGCGACTTTCGGATGTATATTGCCGGCTTTGATACTGGTGACTGTGATAGCGTGGCTGTATACAAAGTACCAAAAGTTATCAATGCTGCAGTCAATACTGGCCGTCTTACGACCGGCTGTAGTTGCAATGATTGCAATATCGGGTGTGAAGATACTGATGCAGGCATTCGGACTTGATATGCTGACAATAAAGAGTATAAGATTGCATATGATTGTGATATTTTTTGTATGCATGATACTTTTGATAAAATATAATAAAAATCCGATAACGGTAATGGTTTTTGCAGGGGTGTTAAACCTCTTGTACAATGTTTTAACAGACTAAAAATATATGAGGAGCGGTTTAGAAACAAGATGATAAACAGACTTATAAATGAGCTTATGTATTATGCTTTAAGTGAGCATTTGGTGGATGAAGATGACAAAGTATTTGTGACAAACAGTTTGCTGGCTTTGTTTAATCAGGTGGAGTTTCATGAAGAAGAAATCAAGGAAGAAAGAGTGCTTGCGGATATTCTAAAGGATATGTGCGACTTTGCTCTGAAAGAGGGAATTATAGAAGATGACAGTGTGACTGTGACAGACCTCTTTGATACAAAAATTATGGGACTTTTGACACCGATGCCGTCTACAGTAAGAAGAGTATTTAAGGAAATATACAGTGTGGACAGTAAGCTTGCAACGGATTATTTTTATAAGCTTAGTAAGAGGTCAAACTATATAAGAGTGGACCGTATAGCAAAGGATGAGAAGTGGGTGACAGATACAGCCTACGGACCTATTGATATTACTATAAATCTTTCAAAGCCAGAAAAGGATCCCAGAGATATTGCAAAAGCCGGAGCGGCAAAAAAGTCAGGCTATCCAAGCTGTTTACTCTGTATGGAGAACGAGGGCTATGCAGGAACATTCTCACATCCTGCAAGGCAAAATCTCAGACTGATTCCTATAGCATTGGACGGTGAGGATTACTTTTTACAGTATTCACCATATGTGTACTACAATGAACACTGTATTATCTTCAACAAAGAACATAAACCGATGAAAATTGACAGGGCTGTATTTAAGAAACTGCTTGAGTTTGTAAAGCTTTTCCCACATTATACTGCAGGTTCAAATGCCGACCTTCCTATAGTAGGAGGTTCCATACTAAGTCATGACCATTTCCAGGGAGGCGGATATGTTTTTGCAATGGCAAAGGCGCTTTATGACAGGAAATTTGTACTTAAAGGTTATGAGGATTTGAATGCAGGTATTGTAAAATGGCCTATGTCCGTAATCAGACTTCAGGGAAAGGATATTGACAGGATAGTACAGGCGGCCGACCACATTTTATCAAGTTGGAGAGCATATAGTGATGAGGAAGCTTTTATCTTCAGTGAGACTGAAGGCACACCTCACAATACCATAACACCTATTGCAAGGATGCATAAAGATTTGTATGAACTTGACCTGGTGCTTAGAAATAATATCACTACAGAAAAGAGCCCTTGGGGTGTATACCATCCTTCTGCCGATCTTCACCATATAAAGAAAGAAAATATAGGTCTGATTGAGGTTATGGGACTTGCAGTACTTCCTGCCAGACTGAAAAGAGAGATGGAAGAACTTGAAGAGTATATACTTGAAAATAAGGACATCCGCAACAATGAAGTATTAAAAAAGCATGCAGACTGGGTGGATGAGTGGATAAGCAACTACAATATAGAAAAAGAAAATATTCACAGCATTGTTCAGGCGGAAATCAGTAAGGTATTTGTAAAAGTACTTGAATGTGCCGGAGTTTATAAGAGGGACGAAGAAGGACAGGAAGCATTTGACAGGTTTATAAAGACATTGTAAATCGTGAATAATAAAATATTAAGTTTATATTTATAAATCGTGATTGTAAGTCAATACTCTAATCATATATAATTAGAGTGTTGGCTTATTTTTTATAAAAAATATGATAAGCCGTTAAGAAGCGGAGCAATTATGAAGGAAAATAGAAATTATTACAAGAAAAAGATTTATCTTGCCTTACTGATTATTACATTTATTTTAGGTTTTGTAAGCCTGTATGAATATTACAGGATGACGATTCACAATCCGTTCAGATTACTTTCCACTGTTTTATACGGAGTTATAAAGTTGTTTTTATTCACACCCCCTATATCGACGGATGATAAAACAAGTTTTTTATATGAGATTGCAAAGTGGCTTGCACCGATACTTACATCCACTTTTATATTTACCAAGATTTCAAATACTTTGCTTCATATAAAAAATATATGGTTTAATAAGATAAGTGCAAATCATATCCTTGTCTTTGAAAACAGCGTTATGGGAGAGACATTGATTAACAATCTTATAGATGATAAAAATTCTTATAAGATATCACTTATATCAAAACATTTTATAGATGACAATCTGAAGAGTAAGTATGAGAAAAAGGGAGTGGCGACTTATCAGATAGACTTTGAAAAAAGTGATAAGAATGAGATAAGAGAGTTTTTAAATACTGTAAATATCAATAATGTAAAATATATGTTTTTCTGTTCGGATACGGATTTGGAAAACTATGCCCTTTATATAAATGTGATAAAAAGGATAAAGCCGCAAAGACATATAGGATGTTATATAAAGTGTGAGTCAAATACCGTATCATCGTATATTGAAGATATGATTGTCTATGAAAGAGAGAAAAAAGAAAATCTCAAAAAAATAGATACGACACATTTTAATCAGACAGATTTGACTGTAAGAAAAATCATGTGTGAAAGTCTTGTAAATGAGAGTATATCAAAGAGTATGGATTCATTATCTTCTATGGGAGATATAATATCGGCAGAGCAGATAGATGAAAATATCAAAAGAATGCATATAGTGGTGATTGGTATAAATGAACTTACAGGTACATTATTAAAGTTCATTGCAAATGATATGACTACAAAGCTTACTGAGGATACGCTTATAAGTATAATGGATTATGATGCCGATACCAAGACGGAAAAGTTGTTTGCCGAAAATATAGGGTTAAAAAAGACTTTGGATTTTCATATAACGGACTTTAATAAAGTGCCTTTATATGAGAGTTTAAGAATTATGAAGGAAAGACCTTCACTAATATTTTTGATGAATGAGGATGTGGTAAAAAGTCTTAAATACCTGAATATAATAAATAAGCAGTTCATTGATGTTGCAAAGATAATAAGAAATGTGTCAAATATTGATTTGACCTATGCACTGCCCAAGGATGAAAATATAAAGCTCTTCGGGGACGTTTCTCAGATTATGACAAGTGACATCCTTATAAGAGAGGCTCTTGATAATCATGCCAAGAAGTTCAATAACAGCTATAACGAGTATTCACAGTTGCTTTTAATGGGCGGAGGCAGCAGCTGGAATGAGCTTTCCTATGTTAAGAAGACATCTTCAAGACTGTCGGCAATGCACGCAGGAGTGAAGGAAGATATATTAAGAAAAATATTCTTTGATAAGTCACAGGATTTTATAAAGGACTATTTGAATAAAAAGTTCGAAGAGTTTAAAAAATTGGAAGAAATCATGAAAACGGATAGTGAGAAGTTTAAGACAGAGTTTCGTGAATTTTTGAAAGCCAATCCTATACTTGATTTTCTTTCAAGTCTTGAGCATAAAAGATGGTGTAACAGCTATTATACAATGAACTTTGTATACGGAGAAAAAAAGGACGAGAACTTAAAGACACATCCGTGTCTGATAGATGATTGGAACAGAGTGCTGGGTGATAAGTTTGATGTATGTCATCCGGAGTATGATTTATTATCGGTGTTTACTTTGTTTTTGGGAGAGGATAATAATGGAAAAAGAAAAGAAGCATAGAACATCGTCTGATGAAATGCTGAATGCATCGTATGAGTACAATGAAGTCAGCTATAAGTATGACGCTTTTATAAGCTACAGGCATGTGGAGCCGGATCAGACTGTAGCAAAATATGTTCATCAGATGATAGAGACATTTAAGGCTCCGAAGGAGTTTTATAAAGACGGTAAAAGACCTGTTTTCAGGGTATTTCGTGACAGGGAAGAACTTGCAGCCAGAGATCTCGGTGCATCTATAGAAGAAGCGCTTGCACAAAGCAGATATCTGGTAGTCATATGTTCAAAGAGAACTCCGCTGTCTGAGTGGTGTCAAAAAGAGATAGAGATATTCAAAGGCTTACATGGTGAAGAAAAGATAATACCTGTACTTATAGAGGGAGAACCCGATGAAGCCTTTCCAAGTCCTTTAAAAGAAATAAAAGATCAGGGTGACGGGCATGAGATATTGGCGGCGGATATAAGACCTGATGAGATATTCAGTGATGAATTTAAAGGATATGAAAGTATACAGGATAAGCATAAATTAAATGAGCTTACGAAGCAGTCTATAAATCTTTTAAAGACCGAAAAGTACAGAATAATGGCAACTATACTGGGTTGCAGCTTCGGAGATTTGAAGCAAAGAGATAGGGAAAGAAAGAATAAAAGAATTTTAAACCTTTCATTATCGGCAGGCGCGGTATTTTTGGTATTCGGAATGTTTATGGCGAGTGCTTATCACAAGGCGGAAGTTGCAAGGCAGGAGGCGGTGCAGTCAAATGCAAGTATTTTGATGAAGACTTCAAAGGACTATGCAGGTGACGGAGACTATTTAAAAGCCGCTCTTGTTGCAAAAGAGGCTATGAAACCTATAAGCAAAAATATGAAGCATTACAATACTTTAAAGGCTGAAGAGTTCTCCATATTCAACAGTGTTATATATCACGGAGGGGCTTCCACACTTACAGTGATTCCCACAAAAAACAACATGACATTTATGGCATTAAGCAATGACGAGAAATATGTTGCATACGGTCTTGATAACAATAACACCGCTATAGCAAGTGTGGAAAACGGAGAAATAATAAAGGAATTTGAAGGGCACAGTCAGCAGGTAAAACTTTTAAGTTTTTCTGTGGACGATAAGTATCTGGCATCGGCTTCATTTGATAACACCTGTATCATATACGATATCAATACAGGCGAACAAAAGGCTGTACTTGATATAGAAGGTATACCTATGCTGATGCGGTTCTCAACAGACGGTACAAAACTGTTCTATGCCGTATTATATAATGACAGTACCGTATTTTATGTATATGATACCATAAACTGGGAGAAGAAATCTGAATTCACAGTTGAAGGTCAGGTAAAATCTGCAGATATAAAAAAAGACGGCAGTGAGATACTTATAACATTGAATACAAATACTGACGACCAGGTTACCAGAAGAAGTATGGAAGACGGAAGTATAATAGATGTTATACCGAAGATATCCGAAAAGAATATTATTACACAGGAAGATTCTTATAAGCCGTATAAGTCCGCCGCATATTCTGCCGACGGCCAAAATATACTGTTGCTTACAGATGCCGAAATAATAAAGATGTCTTTTGACAAGCAGGAAGTTTTCAGAAAAGATATGTATATAAATCCTGATGACAACAAGGTTATATATGAAAGTGACGACGGAGGAAAGATTGCCGTAAAGTCAAATACCAAAATATATATATTGGACGGAAACAGCGGAGAAATATCGGATGAGATATATTTTGAAAAACTTAACCTGAAATATTATGTTTACAATCCCGATACAAATACCGTAGTAGGTTTTGGAGAAAACGGGAATTATTCTATATGGAAGGATAATGCGGTTGTAGAGGATAATCTGAAATACGGAAGCGGTACACCTGTCGAATTCAAGTTCTTAAAAGACGGAAGTAAGATATTGGCAAACTCACATGAGAGTCAGGCAATAAAGATAATTGATTTAAAATCCAGAGTCTCATCAGAATCGATATATGCAAGGATAATGGCAAATTCAAACGATTCTTCAAAGATGCTTTTGTCTGACGGAAAAGATGTTTTACTTTCAGGCGATGACGGAAAGACAAGCAGCAAGATAAATGTGGACGAGTCTACAATAGACGGTGTCGCACCTGACAGTAAGTACTATAAGATATCAAATAACGGCAGGTACTATGCGACTGTTGTTACTGTATTAGACAGTGATAAACCTGTACTGAAAGTATATGATTTACAGGAAAATGACAGTAAACAACTTGAGATGGACTCACTTTCATCTGTATTTAACTTTTCAAATGACAGTGAGCAAATATTGTTGGCTGACGGTAAGAACGGACTTAGAGTATTTGATTCAAACAGTATGGAACAGGTGAAAAGCTACAGTGATATAAAAGACGATTCGGGAAAGATGATATTATCACCGGACTCGAAGATACTTGTTTTCAATAACATATCAGGCACGGCATCAATATGCGATATGGAAAACGGAGAGCATATTGATGATGTGGCGGGAGAAGTACTGGATGTTCAAAATACCGGCGATGAGATAAAGCTTAAGGGAATAAAGAACAACACCGCATTCACATGGAGCAATAAGAGCGGTCTTGTCACATGGGATATGGATGATGCCTGCAGGCAGACTCCTCTAAGTTTTAACGATGTAAATATGTATAATGCAAATACAGATTTGCTGATGATGATCAGAAATAATGAAAATGACAGAAAGTGTTATATAGTAGATTTTTCAACGGGAAAGGTCAGAATGACTTTAAATTCAGCAGTAAAAAAGTATACCGTCAACGGTCATATCTCACCTGACGGTAAGCTTATAGCTATAGACCAGAACTACTATTCAAATTATGACAGTAAAAGTGCAAAGACCTCGTATTATACGGAGGCCAAGGTATATAAAATACTGAGTGAAGACGAAGTCTCAAAGGAAGTAGACAATATACTTGCAGGAAGAACACTCACACAGGATGAAAAAGTTCAAATCGGTATAAGTGCAAAGTAAAGAGCGGCTGTCGGGAAACGACAGCCGCCTTTTTTGGGTTCTTTGTCAAGTTTTTGGGTGAGTTTAATTTTACCATATGTGAAGTATATGCTGCATCAAAAGACTTACTGCGGTAATTCCTATCCAACATATGCCACCTAGTATAATAGGTTTGCCACCGGATTTGATAAGCTTTATCAGATTACTGTTCAGTCCGATTGCAGCCATTGCCATAATGATACAGAACTTACTGAAATCCTTTAAAGGAGCAAAGGAATGTGAAGGAACACCTGCACTTAAAGCAACAGTAGTGATAACAGATGCGATAATAAAAAATATTATAAACATCGGAAATGATCTTTTAAGGCTGAAGCCGTTTTTATTATCATTTGACTTCTTTGCATTGATTATTGCAAGCACCAAAGTAATGGGAATGATTGCAAGAGTTCTGGTAAGCTTTACCGTAACAGCCTTATCAAGAGTCTGAGTGCCCAGATTCCACATACTGTCCCAAGTGGAAGCGGCGGCGGTAACGGATGAAGTGTCATTTACTGCAGTTCCTGAAAATACTCCGAAAGCCTCTCCGCTTAGAGTATCAAAGCCAATCATTTTTCCAAAAACGGGAAAGAGCAATGCAGCCAATACATTGAAAAAGAAAATAACGGATATGGCCTGTGCCACCTCGTCATCATCCGCATTTATTACAGGTGCTGTAGCCGCTATGGCGGAGCCTCCACATATGGAAGAACCTACTCCAACAAGAGTTGAAATATTGCCGGGGATCTTCATCAGCTTATGTAAAATAAAGGCAATTATAAGTGCGGTGGATATTGTGCATATGATTATAGGGAGCGACTGCCTGCCTGTTTGAAGTACAACGCTTAGATTAAGGCCGAACCCAAGGAAAACAACAGCCGCCTGCAAAACATATTTTGAAGTGAACTTTATTCCGCTACCTGCCATGCCCTTATCATTCCAAACAAGAGTAATTATCATACCTGCAATAATCGCAATCACCGGACCTCCGATTATAGGAAATCTCTTCCCCAGAAACCAAGCCGGCAGAGCAATGAGAAAGCATACAAGCATACCTATAAGATTTTTTGATAAGAAAGATTTTATTGAATTCATCTTAATGTCCTTTCTGAATTTTATAGTATGATTATAGTACAATAGGGGGAATGTGGGAAGAAAAAATGTGTTTGATAGAAAATATTTATAAATAATATAAGGTTATTAAAAACCTTAAAATAAAGCTTGACTCCCATGATTTTTAGGTTTATTATAACCTTAAAAATAAAGGTTGTTAAAAACCTAAAAGGAGGGATATGGATATAACATATCTTAAAAGATTGGAAAAGCTTGATACATCGGGTATTTCAGAAGCTATAGACAGAGAACTTAGGGTAATATCAGGTGATAATAAATCAAGATATTCAACCATATTAGCGTATATATTGTACAGAGCGTCCAAAGATAACATTAAAGACCTTGACAGTATTGAATTGTTTGAGAGCAGCTGCGATGTAGACAGCAGTATAAAAATGGAGTTGGATTATTATTGTCATGATATATGGCCTGTATTAGACAGATTAAAGATATATGGATTTGATGAAGATAATCTGCTTGCCTATCTGTTATTTAACAATGATTTGGAAGACAGTTTAAGAGAGACATCTACTCCTAGAGGAATATTAAAGCTTGCAGCTAAGATATTGGATGTACAGGAAAATGAGAGTGTATTGGAGCTTTGTTCAGGCAAAGGGAATTTCTTTGTTGAGCTTGCATTGCTGAGAGAGAATATAAAATATACCGGTATAGAGCTTAGTATGGCAAATAACTTTATTGCAAATATAAGGGCATCAGTATTGGAAAGGGATATATCTTCGGTTTTGAGTGATGCCATGACATACAAAGCGGAAAATAAGGCGGATAAGCTGTTTGCCAATTATCCTTTTTTGATTAACTTTCCGGATATGGAAAATATTGTAAAAGATATGGAAATGTTGCCTGATAATATAAAGAGAGCTTCCTCAGACTGGATATTTAACTTGAAATTGGTTGAGCAGATGAAATCAGGCGGAAAGGCTGTAGCTGTCATGACAAACGGAACAACATGGAATTCTACAGACAAAAAAATAAGAGAATACTTTGTTAAAAGCGGATTTATAGAGGCAACCATTTTGCTACCACCAAAGTTGTTTCCGGGAATATCTGTTGCAACAACCCTTGTGATTTTCAGTCATGGCAACACTAATATTAAGATGATTGATGCCGGTGAGAATTTTACAAAAGAAGGAAGAAGGAATGTATTATCGGATAATGACATATCAGATATACTGGATTTATTACAAAAAGATGGTAAGAACTCTATCACAATAAGTATAAAGGAGATTGCAGAAAATGATTATATAATCAATGCAAGAAGATACTTGGAGAAAGCACCTGAGATTAAAGACGGTGTTGCTATTGCGAACATTGTAAAGAGTATAACAAGGGGAGCACAGCTGAGGGCATCAGATTTGGATGAAAACAAATCAGCTGAGCCTACAAACTACAGATATATTATGTTGTCAAATATAAATGACGGAGATATCTATTTTACAGATAATCAGTACTTGAAGGATATACAGCCTAATTTAAAGAAGTTTTATGCAAGGAATAATTCAATCATTTTGACAAAGACGGGATCACCGGACTTTAAATCGGCAGTTGTACAGGTGGCAGAAGGTATAGAAATATTGGCTACAGGAAATATGTTTATTCTTGAAATAGATGAGACGAAAGCTGATCCATATTATGTGCAGGCACTTTTTGACAGTGAACTTGGAAGAGCCTTATTTAAAAGTATATATGTCGGCAGTGCAATCCCGACAATTTCTTTAGAAAAGCTGAAAAAACTTGAGATTCCTTTGCCTTCGCTGGAGGAACAGAATATAATAGGGGAGAAGTATAAAGAGGAACTTGGGAGGATAGCCGACTTAAAAGAAAAGCTTTTGACCTCAAGAGAAAAACTGAAGCGAATTTACAATATAAAAACAATTTGAAATAAAAGTATTTTGTGAAAACAGAAAGGGAGATTATGACAGGCGAATTAAAAAATAAAATCGACGGATTGTGGGAGATATTCTGGACAGGAGGTATTACAAACCCTTTAGAAGTCGTGGAGCAGATGACATATCTTATGTTTATCAGAGATATTGACAGTGCAGACAATATAAGAGCAAAAGAAGCGGCAATGCTTGGATTACCTTTTAAGAGTATATTTGACGGTGAGGTGGAGATAGATGGACGTAAAGTGGAAGGCGAACAGCTGAAATGGTCTGTTTTCCATGATTTTCCTGCGCAAAGGATGTACAGTATAGTGCAGGAATGGGTTTTCCCTTTTATAAAAAATCTGCATGGTGATAAAAAAAGTGCATACAGTAAATATATGAGTGATGCTATTTTTAAAGTAAATACACCTCTAATGCTTTCAAAGATAGTAGATGCTATGGATGAAATATACGCAATAATGGATAAGGAGCAAAGTACCGATGTCAGAGGAGATGTATATGAGTATTTGCTTTCAAAACTTGAAAAATCAGGTGTAAACGGTCAGTTCAGGACACCAAGGCATATTATAAAAATGATGGTAGAAATAACGGACCCACAGCCAAATGAGACTATATGTGATCCGGCGTGCGGTACCTCAGGATTTCTTGTAATCAGTGGTGAGTACTTAAAAGAAAAATATAAAAAAGAAGTACTTATGGACAAAAAGAATAAAGAGCATTTTATGAACAGTATGTTCCATGGATTTGATATGGATAGAACCATGCTTCGTATAGGTGCTATGAATATGATGACTCATGGTATCGAAAATCCCTGCATAGAATATAGGGATAGTTTATCCGATCAAAATCCTGATAAGGATAAGTATTCTCTTATACTTGCAAATCCTCCATTTAAGGGTAGCCTTGATGCTGATATAGTATCTACAGATCTATTGAAAATATGCAAGACTAAAAAAACCGAGCTATTGTTTTTGGCACTCTTTATAAGAATGTTGAAGATTGGAGGAAGATGTGCCTGCATAGTACCTGACGGTGTGCTTTTCGGTTCATCCAATGCTCATAAGGCTATAAGAAAAGAATTGATAGAAAATCAAAAGCTGGAAGCAGTAATATCTATGCCGTCCGGAGTCTTTAAGCCATATGCGGGAGTATCTACAGGTATACTTATATTTACAAAGACCAATCATGGTGGAACAGATAATGTCTGGTTTTATGATATGACAGCGGACGGCAAGAGTCTGGATGATAAGAGAACTCCGATAGCAGATAATGATATACCGGATATCATAGCCAGATTCAAAAATCTTGACGGGGAAAAGGACAGAAAGCGTACAGATAAATCCTTCATGGTACCTAAGAGTGAAATCATAGAAAAAGATTATGACTTGTCTATCAATAAATATAAGGAAGTGGAGTATGTCCCTGTAGAATATCCGCCGACATCTGAGATCTTGGATGAAATAGAGAAGCTGAACGAACAGATAATGGAAGAGACCAGAGTATTAAGAGAATTATTGAAAGGGACCTCAAATTGAGGTTTGTGTGGGAAAATAATGACTGAAAAAGTTAAGTTAAATGAGATTACAGATATATATTTAGGGGTAACTCATACACCAGAGTATGTATTAGATGGTGTTCCTTTTTTGTCAGTTAAGGATATTAGTGGTGGAAAGATATGTTTTGATGAGTGTAAATTTATTTCTCAAAAAGAATATAATTCACTTTCTGAAGGTGCTAAGCCTAAGGTTGGTGATATGTTATTTTGTCGTGTAGGTACTATAGGAAAACCTATAATTATTCCGGAAGGAACACCTTTGTTTGGTTCATTTGTTAGTTTGGGGTATTTACGCAATAAAGCCAAAGATAGATGTAATTTAAACTACTTGAGATATTGGATGTACTCTAATTCGTTTTGGAAGCAAGTTAATAAAAATGTTAAAGGTGCATCACAAGTAAATTTGAATACTGGTTGGCTTTCCAATTTTGAGATTAGATTGCCCGATTTTTCTGAACAGACATATATAGTATCTATACTTGATAAATGTAAGTTAATAATTGAAAGAAGAGAAGAAGAACTAAAAAAGTTTGATAATCTCATTAGAGCCCGATTTGTTGAGATGTTTGGAGATTTGGTAGAGGGTGATAAGATTAAAACTAATAGACAGAAAATTGGTACTATTGCTTCTGTAACAAAATTGGCAGGATTTGAGTTTACTAAGTATATAAAATATAAAGATATAGGCTCAGGAGATGATGTTATAATGCTTAGAGGTTTGAACTGTAAGAGAGGACAACTTATCTTAGATAATATAAAATGGATTGACAGAGAAACTTCTAATCTTTTACCCAGATCAAAGCTTTATATTGGAGATATTCTCATAACATATGCTGGTACAATTGGTGATGTTGCTTTAGTCGATGAAGATAATAAATATCATCTTGCACCTAATGTCGGGAAAATCACCTTAGTGGATAAGTCAAAATACAATCCAGTTTTTTTAGTGCACCTTTTAATGTATACAAACGAATATATAATGTCATTTGCATCTAAAGTAGCACAGGCTTCAATCAATATGCAGAAGATTAGAGATTTTGAATACTATTTTCCAAATTATGAAGAACAAAAATATTTTGCTAATTTTGCTACACACGTCAACAAATCAAAAGTTGAGGTGAAAAGGGCACTTGATGAAGCACAGCTATTATTTGATAGTCTTATGCAAAAGTACTTTGGATAGGAAATAAATAATAAAAAACTGGGATAAATGTATGAAAAAGCGTCTATATTTGAGTATAAACAAATCAGGATATGTAAAAAGTATTGGTTGGTGTAGGATGATGGTATATAAAGGAGTATACTGTCATGGAAGAAAAAATTGTAATCATACTAAACGAAATGTCTGAGTATTTATCTATTTCACAGATGAAAAAGCTTCAGGAGGTTATCTTGAAAGCTTTTTCTGATAATGTGGCTACTAAGCAAAACATATCGAATGAAGATTTCTTGCAACTCTTCTTAGATGCAAAGAAAGTGGAAGGATGTTCTGAAAGAACTATACAGTATTATAAGGTAACTATAGAACACTTGCTAAAGAATAAAGATACACCTGTGAGAAGAGTGACTACAGAAGAGATGAGGGAGTATCTCTCTGACTATCAAAAGATAAATAATTGCAGTAATACTACTATTGACAATATAAGGAGAAATATTTCCAGTTTCTTTTCTTGGCTTGAAGAGGAGGACTATATTCTAAAAAGTCCTATGAAGCGTATACATAAAATAAAGACCAGAACTGTGGTGAAGAGTGTTATTTCAGATGAGAGTATAGAAAGACTTAGAGACAATTGTGAATCAAAAAGAGATAAGGCGATAATTGACCTATTATATTCCACAGGTATTAGAGTAGGTGAGCTTGTGAATCTGAATATCAGTGATATAGATCTTGAAGGTCGTGAATGTGTAGTATATGGTAAGGGAAATAAAGAGAGAAAAGTATACTTTGATGCCAAAGCAAAGGTACACCTTATTGATTATATTGAGAGTAGAGATGATGATAAGGAAGCCCTTTTTGTAACTTTGGATGCACCACATGACAGATTGAAAATAAGTGGAGTGGAGATTAGATTGAGAGAACTTGGCAGAAAGTTGAATCTTGAAAAAATCCACCCGCATAAGTTCCGTAGGAGTATGGCAACAAGAGCCATAGATAAGGGAATGCCAATAGAACAAGTGCAAAAGATACTTGGTCACTCTCAAATAGATACTACAATGCAATACGCCATGGTAAACCAAAATAATGTAAAGAATTCCCATCAAAGATATATTGCTTAAAATTTTGCAACTTGAGGTTTGTGAGGGATGGTTTAGATGCAGAAATTGTGGGAATATAAAAAGCTTGGGGATGTATGTACTGTAGAACGAGGGGGGTCTCCAAGACCAATTGACAAGTTTATTACGAATGACGAAAATGGTATAAACTGGATTAAGATTGGTGATACTTCAGATTCAATGTACATAACCTCAACAGCTCAAAGAATTATGAAAGAAGGAATGAAGAAATCAAGGTATGTTAAGCCTGGAGATTTTTTATTATCAAATTCTATGAGTTTTGGACGCCCATATATATTAAAAATAGATGGGTGTATTCATGATGGATGGCTTGTATTAAGAGATGAGGAAAAGGTGTTTGATAAACGATTCCTTTACTACTATTTAAGCTCCAAAAGTACGTATAAAAAGTTTGAAGCTATGGCTGTTGGTGGAGTAGTAAACAATCTAAATAGTGAGATGGTAAGAAATACATATGTGCCAATACCTAACAAAGATGTGCAGTTAAAAATTGCAAATCAGTTTGATATGGTAAGAAGTATATTAGAGAGTAGAAAAAAAGAATTATTATTATTAGAAAATCTTGTCAGAGCCCGATTTGTAGAGATGTTTGGAGAAGGATTAAAAGATGATGGAAAGTTTAAGCTAAAACCAATTTCGGAAATAGGACAGGTTGTTTCAGGCGCTACTCCGAAGACATCTAGGTATGAGTATTGGAATGGAGATAATGTATGGATTACTCCGGCAGAACTATCAGATGAATCTTTTGTAATCTATGATTCTGAACGTAAGTTAACTTATGAAGGAGTAGATAGTTGTGCGGTAACTTTACTTCCCGTAGGTACTGTTATTCTTTCAAGTAGAGCACCGATAGGTAAGGTGGCAATAGCAGGTGTGGAAATGTATTGTAATCAAGGGTTTAAAAACATAATTCCAAGAAATGTAGTTAGTTCTATTTACCTTTATGAGTTGCTAAAAATGGAAACAGAGTATTTGAAATCTCTTGGTAGAGGAGCAACATTTAAAGAAATATCTAAGCAAATTGTTGAAAATATAAGAGTAAAAGTGCCACCAATAGAGTTACAAAATCAATTTGCTACATTTGTAGCCCAAGTCAACAAATCAAAATTGTTAGCCGCCTCGCAACCTCAAATCCATATATACAAAACCCTAACTTTGCTGTAAAATAGCCATAGTTAACGATTTCCTTAATATAAAGGGCCTTATACAAATAAAACCTTAAGAATATGCTCCTAAGTTGAGATATTCTCTATTAAATACTACTTACTAAAACTATGGGGAGGTTTGCCATGGGCAACTTTGACTATTTGAAAGAGGAAAAGAGGTTTGATACCTTTTCAAATGTTGCTATTGCGGCAGAAAAAGTTTTATATATAGATCCGGGACTATGCGTGATGAATTGTCGCAGAGCGATGGAGTTTGCTATTAAATGGATGTATTCGGTGGATGCTTCATTGACTAAGCCGTATCAGGACAATCTGATCAGCTTGATGAATACTGAAGAATTCAAAGATATTATTGATGCGGATCTGTTTAAGCGTATGGATTTTATACGTAAGATAGGTAATGACGGTACTCACAATGCAAGGAAGGTAACTGAGGAGCAGGCAATGCTTTGTCTTGAAAACCTGCATATATTCTTTGATTTTGTGAGTTATTGCTATGCTGATAATTATGTTGAACAAAGTTTTGATAAATCACTTTTGAAAAAAGAGGTAGAGCCGCCGAAGACACCGGAAATTTCCGATATAGATTTGGATAAGCTGATAGCAGAGAATGCATCACTTAAGGCTTCACTTACAGAGCAGAGAGAAGAAAAGATTCAAAGCTATGTTACAAAGCCGCTTGAACTGTCGGAATATTCAACAAGAAAAATATACATTGACACTATGCTTGCAGATGCAGGATGGAGAGAAGGCTCCGACTGGTTAAACGAGGTAAAGATAGAGGGATTGTCTAGCGATTCAGGTAACGGATTTGCGGACTATGTACTTTATGATGATGCCCATAGACCGCTTGCTGTAGTAGAGGCTAAGCGTACATGTGTGGATGTTGTTGCAGGAAGAAAACAGGCAAACGACTATGCAGACGCTATCGAGAAAAAAACAGGAAGAAGGCCTTGTATTTTCCTTACAAACGGATTTGAGACAAGAATAATAGACGGTGAATACCCTGAAAGAAAGGTAGCAAACGTATATTCAAAAGAAGACTTGGAAAAGATGTTCAACTTAAGAAAGATGAGAACATCTCTTGAAAATGTCGTTATAGATAAGAATATTGCAGGTAGGTATTACCAGGAGGCCGCAATCAAGGCGGTATGTAATTCTTTTGACAAAAAACATCGCAGGAAAGCATTGCTTGTCATGGCTACAGGTTCAGGAAAGACAAGAACTGTAATAGAGTTGTGTCATGTACTTCTTGATGCAGGTTGGATTAAGAATATCTTATTCCTTGCGGACAGAACGTCTTTGGTAATTCAGGCAAAGAGAGCGTTTAGAAATAATTATCCTGACCTTTCGGTAACAAATCTTTGCGAAGAAAAAGATAATTACAATGCTCACTGTGTTTTTTCTACATATCAGACAATGATGAATTGTATAGATTCGGCCAAGGAAGAGGATAGAAAGATATTCACCTGCGGACATTTTGATCTTGTGATATGTGATGAGGCACATAGGTCTATATATAATAAATACAAGAATATTTTTACATATTTTGATTCTCATCTTGTAGGACTTACAGCTACACCAAAAGACGACATTGATAAAAATACTTATGAAAGATTTGACCTGGAGCAGGGAGTTCCGACATATGGATATGAACTCTCACAGGCTGTAAAGGACGGATATCTGGTTGACTTTTTATCAGTTGAAACGAAGCTTAAGTTTATTGAGGAAGGAATTGTGTATGAAAATCTTTCCGATGAAGATAAGAGTATATATGAGAATACTTTTGAGACGGAGGATGGTGAAATACCTGACTCAATAAGCTCATCGGCACTTAATGAGTGGATATTTAATGCAGATACTATTCGCAAAGTGCTTGATACATTTATGAAAACCGGAATCAAAATAGAATATGGACAAAAGATTGGAAAGAGTATTATCTTTGCAAAAAACCATGCACATGCTGAAAAAATTCTTGAAATCTTCAATAAAGAGTATCCGCATCTAACCGGCTATGCGCAGGTTATTGACAACAGGATTAAGTTTGCACAGCGTATTATTGATGATTTTTCTGAAGCAAATAAATTGCCACAGATAGCTATTTCTGTAGATATGCTTGATACAGGTATTGATGTACCTGAGGTTGTTAATCTTGTCTTCTTTAAGAAGGTAATGAGCTATGCAAAGTTCTGGCAGATGGTGGGTCGTGGTACAAGATTGTGTCCGGGGCTTATTGACGGAGTTGATAAGTCTAAATTTTATATATTTGATTTTTGTGGAAACTTTGAGTTCTTCAGAATCAATAAGAATAAGGGTAAAGTCTCTGCAAATGATATTTCGATACAGAGTGCTATCTTTAATTTAAAGTTTGAGATAGCATACAGATTACAGGATTTGGACTATCAGAGCGATGAACTTAGATCATTCAGGAAAAGACTTGTCGAAGAGATGGCAGCAAAGGTATCAGAGCTTTCAAGAGAAAGATTTGATGTAAAGCAACATTTAAAGTTTGTGGAATTATATTCTACGGAGGAAGGATATAAGGCACTGACATTTGAAGATACTGTGTTGATAAGAGAAGAACTTTCACCTCTTATTTTACCTGAAGATGATGAAATCAGTGCAGTGCGTTTTGATGCATTGATGTATGGCATAGAGCTTGCATGCCTTGCAGGCAAATCATATAAGAGATTTGTTACCGATTTGAGGAAGAATGCGAAAAAACTTGCAAGTATTGCTAATATTACAGAGATAAATGAGCAATCAGACCTTATAGAGGATATATTACATACTGACTACATTGAGGGCTGTGGAGTAAACGAGTTTGAGATAATAAGAGAAAAGCTCCGTGGACTTATGAAGTATATTCCAAAAGGAGGTATTATATATGATACCAACTTTACTGACGATATTATTTCTATAGAATGGAACGACTCGGATCTTGAAAGTGATTCATTGAAGAATTATCGTGCAAAGGCTGAATATTATATTAAAGAGCATCAGGACAATGAGGCTATAAAAAAGTTAAAATCCAATATTCCTTTAAGCAAAGATGATATAAAAGAACTTGAAAAAGTGCTTTGGTCAGAACTTGGAACAAAAGAGGAATATGAGAAGGAATATGGACAAAAGCCGCTGGGTGAGCTGGTACGAGAAATAGTCGGGCTTGATATGAATGCTGCAAAGGAGGCGTTTTCAGCATATCTTGAGAACAGCAATCTTGACAGCAGACAGATTTACTTTGTAAATCAGATTGTAGAGTATATAGTTCACAATGGAATGATGAAGGATTTATCTGTATTACAAGATACCCCGTTTACAGATCAGGGAAGTATAGTTGAGATATTTACAGACTTGGGAGTATGGGCAAATATCAAAGGTATTATTGACAGCATTAATGAGAATGCGGCTGCGTAGAAAGATTTATACAATATAACCTGACTTCTGTCGTTTCTCTCGAAACCCGGTACTCCAGGTATCCAAGAGCATGCAGTTTTGAAAGAAATTGTCGACTTCAGCTTTGTTTAAATAGAGGGCATCAAGGTTACTAAAACCAACCGGTTTTTTAACCTTTTCGTTAATGGCCTGATCTCTTGATATATTGATATATGTATTATCGCCTTTATTTACCACCCTAAAATCACGCATAAAGTTGATCAAGTCATAAGAGTTTATTTTATTCTTGAAGCACTTGATTTCTAATACTCTTAAAAGAAACAAGCTAAGGTAGCATATCAAAAAATGCCCATAGATTGTTTCTTTTTTCTGTAAATAA
>NZ_RRCM01000003.1 GCF_003862485.1 Lachnoanaerobaculum orale
TTATTCTTGGTATAATAATTCTAAAAAAAAGAATAAAAGATTTTATAAGTGGTAAGAGTAGATAAACCTAAGGATAATGTAGTATAGATAGTATATTTCAATGAGGTATGTAATATCTATTGATATAATAAAAGAGTACTATTAATCGGACTTTGCAATTTAAAGGAAGGTGTAAAGTTTGAGAAGTATGCCTATGGTATTTTGGAAAATTGGGCATACGAATACGATAAAAGAGGAAATCTTATCAGCATAACAGATAGAGGAAAAAAATAAGAGCCTACGAATATGATATCACAGGTAGGCTTGGCTTAAGTTACTCAAATTTAGGAAAAGCAAGAAGCTATAGCTATGACGGGCTTGGAAACAGGATAGGTTTTAAAGAATATGAAGAGGATACCTATGGCACACAGGGACATTTTCAGCCATTCGGGTATACCGGTTACAGATATGATAATGTAGCTGACACATACTTTGCACAGGCAAGAGAGTATGTGCCGGGAGTTGGCAGGTTTGCAGGAGAGGACTGGATAAAAGGAGAGATAAGTTATCCCACTTCATTGAATCAGTATGGGTATTGTTTGATAAAGATAAGTATTGTATTTATGATTATGGGGGATTTGCAGCTAATATTAGCTATGGAATTCCGGTAGTTGATACGACTATATCACTTGGGGTTGTACGTAATGTTTATGAACCTGTAGATTTTAAAGGAGAATTCGATGCACTATATACATATAATATATTAAAAGGTGGAAAAATTACAGCAACCGGAGTTAGTGCAAGAACAGGAGAAAAGGTTACATCTGTTTCGAAGTTAGCTATTTCAAAGTTTCAGATGAGTTTGGGATATAGCAAAACTTATTATGTGTCAGATACTCAAGATTGGATTCATGGTAGTTATTTCCATGATACAGGAGATGTTCCGCAAAAAAGTAATCCTTATTGTACACAGGTATATTAAGTAAGGCTATAATATTTTTTGTAGGTGTTTTATAATGAAAGAAAATATAAATTTTTTAATTGAGAGAAATAGTATATTAAATACAAATTTTTTTTTGTGATATTGTTGTAGTTATTGCATTGATAATAGTGGCATGTATTTGTGTGGTTAGAAGACAAAAATTGAAAGAAAGAGAATATATAAAGAAAATCAGGTTGACAATGTCCTTTTTATTTTCTATAGGTATTTCTGCTATTATATGTCTATCAATTATTATGCCGATGATAAAGCACTTAAAACGGACAGCTGATTTAAAAAAAGATTTGAAAGAAATGTCAGTAATAAAATCTATAGGTATTGTAGATAAAATGTATTCATATGAAAGAGGTGTTAATGCGGTTGTAATAGGAAATACACATTACTACGTTGCACCAAATATTGGGAATATGAAAGAAAATATGGAGTTTGAATATGAATATTTAAAAAATTCACATTATATAATTTCTTTTGAGGTGCTAAGTGACGAACCTATTGTAAAAGATGCCTTTGTTAAAGACAGTACATTATGTAAGTTTGGCTATAGTGGAATACAGCATGTTAGATATGATACAGTAGATGATTTGGCGTACAAATACGTTATGAATTATTTAAAAAATACAAGTGATGAACGAGATTACTTAGATAAAGAAAGTTGGGAAACCTACTCATATTATATTAGTGAAAAGGGGTGGTATAGAAGTAACATATATTCATTACATGGTAATAAAAGGGCATATATCATAGTAGATAAGAATGGAAAACCACTGTATTTTTGGACATCAAATATGAAGGTGAAGTAGAGCATTTAAGAATATTTGAATTGACGTGGGTTTTCATTATATTTTCGTACTTTCCTATAAACTTTTAGGAAGATTGACCAAAAAGAAAGACAGAGAAGGTTATAATACCGCCTATTCCTACACGGAAGCCGGAGATATCAAAAGTATTATATATAATGACGGAAAAAGTGTGGAGTACACCTACAACAGCTTAAGAGAGTTAAGTCAGGTAAAGGATGCACTTGGTACTATAAATATAGAAGGTGATAAGTTTGGCAGAACCACAAAGGTAGTGGATTATGGCGGAGATGAAGTAAGTTATAGGTACGGAAAGTATGGTGAGAGATTAAAGACAGAATATTCTGACGGAAGTAGTGTATCATATGAATACGATAAATATTTAAGGCTGACAAGCCTTACATCAGGAAATAAAAGTGTAGATTATACTTATGACAAAGAAGGAAGACTTATCAGAAAAGATATGTCTGAGGATGTAAGCAGTATCTATGAATATAATGAAAGAGGACTTTTAAGCAAACTTTCTCATTTAAAGAATAATGTAAAGCTTGAAGAGTATGCCTATGATTATGACCTTTTAGGGAATAAAACAAAGATTGTAAGACACAGGGATGTAAACCCGAAGGGAATAAAGGAAAATGATAATAAAGAAAAGATCATACATAAACTATGGAATGATTCAGCTACCTTTTATTACGGTTATGATGCTCTGAACAGACTTATAGAAGTAAAAAGAGGAGACAGACTTGTAAGCAAGTATACCTATGATGCCTATGGAAACAGGGAATCACTAAAAAGGTCTAATGATTTAGAGATAAGATATACTTATGATGCTCTTGACAGACTTATAAAAGAGGGAGGATTGCAGGAAAATAAGACATACGAATACGATAAAAGAGGAAATCTTATCGGCATAAGCGATAGAGGAAAGAGAGTAAGAGCCTACGAATATGATATTACAGGTAGGCTTGGCTTAAGTTACTCAAAATCAGGAAAAGCAAGAAGCTACAGCTATGACGGGCTTGGAAACAGGATAGGCTTTAAAGAATATGAAAAGCAGATAGGCTATGGAGAAGACGGGCTTAAGAATATCTTGGGAGCAAACTTGTCAGAGCTGACACCGTCATATGAAGAGAACTATATCCTTGACAGAACAAGGGCATATCACAATCTTTTACAAAGAAAAACCGGAAAAAGAGGCAGACAGTCAATACAAAGCTATGTATGGGACTTTAATGTTGCATATATGGAAGAAGGAGAAAAAGAGTTTACATATCTACAGGATGAACTTGGAAGTACAATTCGCCTTCTTGAGCATGGAGAAGAAAGTCAAACTATATACGGATATGACGAATTCGGAGAAGACACCTATTGCACACAGGGACATTTGCAGCCATTCGGTTATACAGGCTACAGATATGATAAGGTAGCTGATACCTACTTTGCACAGGCAAGAGAGTATATGGCAGGAGTAGGCAGGTTTGCAGGAGAAGATTGGATAAAGGGAAATATAGAGCAGCCATTTAGCCTGAATCAGTATGGGTATTGTTTTGGGAATCCATTGGCATTAATTGATTATAACGGAAAAACTGCAAGGGAACATGCTGAGGATGACATTTTACAAAATGAAAATGGTTCACCTTATGTGGGAGTATTTTATTTAAATATCGAATCAGGTGCTAATGGCTTTGGACATGCTGCAATGATGCTGCTTAGAAGTGACGATACAGGAGATTTATATAGTTTTGTGGGTGATATTCATAGTCCTTTAACTATTTTTAGGGGATATAATGATGCTAATGTAAATTATGCGTATGGTATAGATTTAAAAGAAATATTAAACAAGAAAAAAGAAAATTATGAATTTAATGTTAACACCAGAGAAGGTAAAGAAGGCGACAAGTACAATAGAGCAATATATTTTCCAATAACAGATGAATCCGGAAAAGCAATGGCAGATGCAGCAAGGGATACTATCTTAAAAACCAATGGAATAGGGATTGATGAAAATGATTATAAATTATTAACAAATAATTGTGATCAAAATGCAAGAAGGTGGATTCAGGCAGGAGGAATAATCTTGGAAACGGGAGATCGTGTAGCACCGAATTGGATATATGACTATAATGTTAGGCAGATGAACATAGGAAGAAAAGTTAAGTATGTAAATGCACAATATGGTGATTTATATGATATTTGGAATAGATTACATCCTCAACTTTATTTTGTCTCAGGTAATAAGAGATGCATTACATCTGATTAGGAGAAAATGTTATGAGAAGGACGATAATAAAAGCATGTGCTATTTTAATAGGCATTTTGTGTATGTTTTATATGTATAAGGGATATGTCGGCTATCAGATGGTAAAAGGAATAGTAGATCAGCCACCAATAGTATTTTCAGTGCGGTTTAAAAATGGAGACAGAGGAACCTTTAAATATAATATCAAGAATAGAAAATATGAACGAATTTCAGACTATATATTTCAGGAATTGTCTTATAGTGATGATTATGAAAAGATTATAGGTGTGATATGGGAAGACAGATTTCAGGGGTTGGCAGAACTTGATATGGAAGATTATACATTGAGGCCAATTATATCCCTTAAAGATTTAAATAAATGTGTTAAAGAGGTTAACCTGAAAGAAATTGAATATGATGGTCCCGGAGTTACGCAACTTCGTATGCCAAAATACTATAAAGATGGATATACATTTTTTTGGGGTTACTATTCAACAGTCATTTGCTATATAAGAGAAGAAGAAGGAAAGTGGAATATACGAATATTAAATAATACAGATTCTACAGGACATAACTACTTTCTAAAAAAAGAACCGGAAACTTTATTTTTGGAAACAGAGAAGCCATTTGTAGAAAATAAAACTGAAACAGGAATTATTATAAAAAAGACAATTGATAAAGATGATGAGATTGTGTTAGTTGATGGTACTGATGAAAATGCTTTTATTGATATGTCGGATGATATGACTAAGATTGTGTATTATAGTGAACCTAAAATCTATATGTATAACCTAGAAACAGATAAAAATAATTATATTAGTAGTCAATATTTGATTTGGCAACATATGTTATACCTTAAGCTGTCATCGGATGGAAGATATCTATTTTACACAGTTGGGGATATTCCATTTTTCTGGAGTGATTACTATAGGATGAATTTCTTTATAGTGGATACTAAAACCGGGAACAAAGTGAATTTAAATAGGTGGGAGAAAGGAGATAGGTTTTATGGAATTGATTGGTAGAGAGGAAGCTTAAGTTACTCAAAATCAGGAAAAGCAAGAAGCTACAGCTATGACGGGCTTGGAAACAGGATAGGTTTTAAAGAATATGAAAAACAGATAGGCTATGGAAAAGATGGGCTTAAGACTATCTTGGGAGGAGACAAGAATGCCAAGTTTAACTATTGTAATTTTGACTACATTTTTATGTTATATAATGCAGTATATTTTTTGCTTTGCAGTAGATAAGAGAGAAATAGAAAAACATGAAAAAAAGATAAAACTTAATAAGTATACTGAAAAATTGTTTTTCTTATGGAATAGGAATGAAAAATTATATTGGCTGGTATATATCATAATTATAAGTGAAAGCATACTTTTTATTGTGGTCTGGGTTCTTTATTTCCTAGGTGATATAAATATTTTTAGAAAATTTTTAAATATATATGTAGGAATATGTTCAATATTTGATACGATACTTGTAATAAAGATTTTGATAAAAAGAATAAAAGATTTTATAAGCGGTAAGAGCAGATAAACTCAATTAGAATTCGGTAAAAGCAAGAAGCTACAGCCATAACAGGCTTGGAAACAGCAAGTTGTGCCATTGTACCTATATGGCACATTTTTTTTATTTGTGGTAGAATGACATAAAACTGTTTTAAAAATAGGAATGGAAATATGGAAGACAATAAAAAAGATGATAATAAATATGAAAAAATATGTTATATGTGCAGGAGGCCTGAGTCCAAGACAGGAACTATGATATCAATGCCCGGCGGAATAGATATCTGTCCCGACTGTATACAAAAGACATTCAATTCAATGCAGAGCATGGATATAAGTAAGCTTTCGGGGAAGATGAATATGGATGATATCAAAAATATTGATCTTGGCAGCTTAAATATCCCGAATATGAATGTAAATCCGATACCTGAAAGAGCCAGAGTAAAGAAAAGAGATGAAAAGAGGACAGAGCCTCTGTTTACAATGAAGGATGTACCTGCTCCACATAAGATAAAAGAGATGCTTGATGAATATGTTATAGGGCAGGAGCAGGCAAAGAAGGTCATTTCGGTTGCTGTTTATAATCACTATAAGAGGATATTCCTTGACAAGGACAAGGAGGGGACAAAGATTGAAAAGTCAAATATCCTTATGATAGGACCTACAGGAAGCGGAAAGACATACCTTGTAAAGACACTTGCAAAACTTCTCAATGTACCGCTTGCAATAGCTGATGCGACATCACTTACAGAGGCGGGATATATCGGAGATGATATAGAAAGCGTAATATCAAAGCTTTTGCTTTCTGCAGGCAATGATGTGGAGAGAGCGGAGTGCGGTATAGTATTCATAGATGAGATAGATAAGATTGCAAAAAAGAAAAATACCAATACCAGAGATGTAAGCGGAGAGAGTGTACAACAGGAACTTTTAAAGCTTCTTGAAGGCAGCAAGGTGGAGGTACCTGTAGGTACCAATCAAAAAAATGTCCTTGCGCCTATGGAGACTGTAAATACCGATAATATACTATTTATCTGTGGAGGTGCATTCCCGGCACTTGACGATATTATAAAGGAAAGATTACAAAAGAATATAAGTGTAGGCTTTAATTCAGATCTTAAGGATAAGTATGATAATGAAGCGGACCTCTACTCCAAGGTGACTAATGAGGATATCAGAAAGTTCGGCATGATTCCGGAGTTTATAGGCAGACTTCCTGTGGTATGTACGCTTTCAAAGCTTGATAAAGAGGCATTCAAAAAGATACTTACCGAGCCTAAGAATGCTATCTTAAAGCAGTACAAAAGGCTCTTGGAGCTTGATGAAGTGGAGCTTGTATTTGATGATGACGCAATGGACTATATTGCACAGCAAGCTATGAAAAAGGATACCGGAGCAAGGGCGCTTCGCTCTATTATAGAAGAGTTTATGCTTGATATAATGTATGAAATACCTAAGGATAAGAATATCGGCAGGGTTATAATTACAAGAGATTATTTGGAACATAAGGGCGCTCCGAACATAGTATTCAGGAATGCATAGGAGGGGTTATGTCTGTTATTTTGATACCGATACTGTCCTGTCTTGACCTTATACTAAAGTATGCGGTGGGTTCATTTGATGATAAGGATTTGCCGAGGACATTTGCAAAGAAGATAGAAATAGATAAATTTCACAACAACGGATTTCCTTTCGGTAATATGAAGGAAAATCAAAAAGCGGTGAAGTATGTTCCTGTGCTTATTACATCGGTACTTGTAGGTTTTCTTTCATTCTTACTTCCTAAAAAGGGAAATAAGATAAAGAAGCTGTCACTATGTCTTATTATTGCAGGTGCGTTGAGCAATATATTTGACAGATTTACCCGCGGATATGTGGTTGACTATATTCGTATCAAGGTGAAAGGTCTTGATAAGGTGATATTCAATTTGGGAGATATTTTTATACTGGTTGGAAGCTTGATGATGCCTTTCGGAACAAAGAAAAAGATAAAAGAAATACCGGTAGATACTAAAGCTACTGAAGAATAATATAGGAGTAATTTTGGAAACGAGTGACATAATACAGTTAGTAATAGTGATTATATTGTTGTCTGCTTCAGCATTTTTTTCATCTGCTGAAACAGCCCTTATGACTTCAAATAAGTTGAGAATGAGAAATCTGGCTGAGAACGGAAACAAGAGAGCCGCGAAGGTACTTAAGGTTACGGAGAATACAGATAAGATGCTTTCCGCCATACTGATAGGAAACAATATAGTAAACCTTACAGCGTCTTCAATCTCAACAGCACTTACATTGAAGATATTCGGAAGCAAGCTTGTGGGTATTGCAACAGGTATATTGACATTTCTCATACTTGTATTCGGTGAGATTACTCCAAAGAATGTGGCATCAAAGAATGCGGAGAATATGGCGCTTTCCTATATCGGGGTAATTTCATTTTTGGTTACTTTATTGACTCCGGTAATCTTTATTGTAAATACCGTTGCAAAGTTTGTTATCTCCATATTTAATAAAAACGGTGATGATAATAATGCTGTAACTGAGGAAGAACTCAGGGCGATGGTGGAGTACAGCCACGAAGAGGGAGTCATTGAAAACGAAGAGAAGAAGATGATTGTAAATGTGGTGGACTTCGGTGATACCGTAGCCGGAGATATCATGGTGCCGAGAGTGGATATGGTGATGGTTGATGAAAAGTCAAGCTATGAGGAGATACTGCAGGTGTTCAGAGAGGAAAGGTATACAAGAATACCGGTATATGAGGAGACTCCGGATAATGTCATAGGAATATTGAATGTAAAGGATTTTCTTCTTATAGAAGACAAGGAAAACTTCATTATGAAGGAGCTTTTAAGAGAGCCGCTTTATACCTATGAGTACAAAAAGACCTCCGCACTGATGATGGATATGAGAAAGACAGGCGCAAACATAGTAATAGTGCTTGATGAATACGGTATAACGGCAGGTCTTATCACTTTGGAGGATATGCTTGAAGAGATAGTCGGTGAGATAAGGGATGAGTTTGATGCCGATGAGGATGAGGGCATAACCAAGGTTTCAGATTTGGAATATCTGATAGACGGTTCCACAAATCTTGACGATATCAACGACAGAATAGGACTTAGCCTTTCTTCAGAGGAATACGAGTCTATAGGCGGACTTATAATGGAGAAGCTTGGAAGATTACCTGTAGAGGGTGAAATAATCAATTTCGACAATATTGTACTTACTGTAAAGAAGATGGACCATGCAAGAATAGAAAAGGTCTGCCTGAAACTGAAGCAACCTGTAGTTAAGGAGCAGTGATGAAGCAAAAACATATTTTATTTGATTTGGACGGAACTATAGTGAAATCGGACCTCGGTATCACAAAGGGAGTACAAAAGTCCTTGGAGCATTTCGGCATCAATGAAAAGCTTGAGGATTTGAAAAAGTTTGTCGGACCTCCTATGGTGGAAAGCTATACAAACTTTTACGGATTCAGTCTGAAGCAATATGAAGAGGCGCTTTGTGTTTTTCATAAGTATTATAAAAGTGTCGGAATATTTGAATGTGAGCTTTATGAGGGGATAGAAGAGATGCTTGATAGTCTGTCAAAAGAGTATAAGCTTTATGTGGCGACTTCAAAGCCTGAAAGAGAGGCAAGAAGAGTTATAGAGCATTTCGGACTGGACAAATACTTTACATTTGTTGGTGGTTCAGACGGAGATTTTAATACAAAGAGAGCCACAAAGACTGCAGTAATTGAGTATGTGCTTGAAACAAACAAAATAATGGACAAGACTTATGCTATAATGGTGGGAGACAAGAGCCATGATATAGTAGGTGCAAAGAGCGCCGGTTTAAAGAGTATCGGAGTACTCTACGGCTATGGCGGACTTGATGAGTTTGCGGAGGCAAATTATATTGTAAAGAGTGTCAAAGATTTGAGAGAAATGTTTATATGTTAAAAAAAGGTGACTTGTTAAATATAGGATATTATGATTATGGCCAATATTTCACAGGAAGTCTGGACGGGTTGAGATTCAGATTGGGCAGAGACCCGCTTGAAAAAGTTAATTTCACACCGAAGGATAAGAGGGGCGAGGCCAAGCTGAAACTGACAGTGTGGCCTGAGCCCTTTAGTTTTGACCATACAGAGGATGATAAGAAAAAAGACCATTATTTTGATTATTCAAATGAAGGGATTGAGAATATAATTGAGTTTTTAAACAATGTGGCTGAGATTGTAAAGTCAGGTAAGGAGAAAGCATGGGAGCAATAAAAAGAGAGAGCAGAGAGCTTGCATATGAGGGAACAATAGTAAAGGTATATAAGGATTATGTGGTAATTGACGGCAAGAGGGCTGTGTGGGACTATATACAGCACAACGGTGCGGCTGCGGTAGTTCCGATACTTGATAACGGTAAGATTTTACTTGTGCGTCAGTACAGAAACGCACTTGACAGATATACACTTGAACTTCCGGCAGGTAAGGTGGATGCAAAGGATGAACCGAGAAGAATTTGTGCTTTTAGAGAACTTAGGGAAGAGACAGGCTACAGAGTGGATTCACCTGATGAACTTGAGTTTCTCATAAGGATTGATACAATGGTCGCGTTCGGAGATGAGGAGATAGATATATTTGTAGCCAAAAATCTCAAAAAGGGCGAACAGGACCTTGATGAGGATGAGAGTATTGATATTGAAGAGTGGGAACTTGACGATTTGTTGGAGCTTATCTACAAGGGAGAAATAAAGGATTCAAAGACTGTGGCTGCCATACTTGCCTATAAGAACAAGTATCAGGTATAGCTTTTATTTATAACCAGGGCAAGAAAACATCTTATTGACCAGAGAATACAGAACTTGTAAAATACTGCTTATTGATGACGGTTATAGCTTATGTATATAAGGTATAACATTTTAACAGATAGTATTAGAAAAGTCAGGTGAATTATGAATATTGAAACATTATGCGTACACAGTCCGAATGAAGATAAAATTGCTCATGCATACGGAGCGATGACAATACCTATTTTTCAGACGGCAACTTTTTCACATCCGGGAGTAGGAGAGAGTACAGGTTATGATTACTCACGTCAGTCAAACCCTACAAGAACGGAGCTTGAGGAGAGCATATCCGCACTTGAAGGTGCTTATGATACGGTCGCGACATCCACAGGAATGGCTGCCTGCTTATTGGTATTGGAACTTTTTAATGCAGGTGACAATATCATATCACAGGAAGATATATATGGAGGAAGTACAAGACTCTTTAATACTCTCGGAATAGAGCGCGGCAGGACATTCACATATGTGGATACAACCAAAAAAGAGAATGTACTTAATGCTATAAATGAAAATACCAAGGCAATATTTATAGAGACTCCAAGTAACCCTACAATGCTTGTCACAGATATAAAGGAGATGGCAGAGATTGCAAAGGAACACGGTCTTTTACTTATAGTAGACAATACATTTTTAAGTCCTTATTTCCAAAACCCTCTAAAACTCGGTGCGGATATAGTTATTCACAGCGGTACAAAGTATATTGCAGGTCATAATGATACTCTGGCCGGTTTTGTATGCAGTGCAAATGCCGATATTGCTGAAAAGATAAGATTTATGTATAAGACTGTAGGACCGAGTCTTTCACCTTTTGACAGCTTTTTGGTGCTTAGAGGTCTTAAGACTCTGGCGGTGAGAATGGACAGGGTACAGGAGAACGCATTAAAGATAGCGGAATTTTTGAAAAATCATAAAAAGATTACAAATGTATACTATGTCGGACTTTCGGACCATCCGGGATATGAGATAAACAAGGCTCAGTCAAGAGGCTTCGGCGGAATGATCGCATTTACTACAGATACCGCAAAGACCGCACTTGATGCGTTTGAAAAGATAGAAATAATAAAGTATGCGGAGAGCCTTGGCGGTGTGGAGTCTTTGATTACATTCCCGATGATACAGACTCACGCGGATGTACCTGTGGAAGTAAGAGAGAGACTTGGAATCACCGACAAATTCCTTAGACTTTCGGTAGGAATAGAAAATGCCGATGACCTGATAAGAGATTTGGAGAGAGCGTTGGCTTAGAGGAATATTTTATGTATGATTTTGATAAAATTATAGATAGGCACGGAACAAACTGTTTGAAGTTCGACTTTGCAAAGGAGAGGGGAAAAAACGGTGACGAACTTTCACTTTGGGTTGCGGATATGGACTTTCAGGTGGCAAAGCCTATTACAGATGCCTTGCAGGCTCAGGTAAACCACGGAATATACGGTTATACCGAGGTGAAGTCGGACTATTTTGATATAGTAAAAAATTGGTTTAGAGACAACTTTGACTGGGAGATAAAGAAGGGAAGCCTTGTAAAGACTCCGGGTGTCGTATATGCAATAGCAATGGCGGTAAAGGCATTTACCAAAGAAGGTGAAGCCGTTATTATACAGCAGCCCGTTTACTACCCGTTCAGTGAGATGATAATTGCTAATAACAGAAAGCTTGTCAATTCTCCGTTGGTGTTAAAAGACGGCAGATATGAGATTGATTTTGAGGACTTTGAGAAAAAAATAGTGGAAAATAATGTGAAGCTGTTTATACTTTGTTCTCCTCACAATCCTGTGGGAAGGGTGTGGAGTGTAGAAGAGCTTAAAAGAATCGGAGATATCTGTATAAAGCATGATGTGGTGATTTTCAGTGACGAGATTCATGCGGATTTTGTGTATGAACCGAATAAGCATCATGTATTTGCTTCACTTGGAGAAAGTTATGCCGCCAACTCGGTGATTGCAACGGCACCAAGCAAGAGCTTTAATATAGCGGGGCTTCAGGTTTCAAATATCTTTATAGGAAATAAGAAGCTTCGTGACGCTTTCAGAAATGAGATAGTAAAATCGGGATATTCACAGTTAAACACTATGGGACTTGCAGCTGCAAGAGCCGCATATGAGTCCGGTAAAGAGTGGCTTGATGAGGTGAGAGCCTATATAAAGGACAATCTGATATTCTTTAGAGATTACCTGAAAGAAAATATTGGAGAGCTCAGCTTAATAGAACCTGAGGGAACATATCTTGTCTGGGTGGATTTCAGAAAACTTGGGCTTAGTGAAAAGCAAAGAGAAGACTTGATAGTAAATAAGGCAAAGCTTTGGATAGACTCGGGAGCAATGTTCGGAGTAGACGGAGAAGGATTTGAGAGGTTCAATATCGCCTGTACGAGAGAATATTTGAAGATGGCACTTGACAGCTTGGCAAAGGCGATTAAAGGTTTGTAGAATAGCAAGTATAGTTGGCTACTATATTTGCAAATGGCTGGACAGAAATGATAGCGACAATTAGCCTAGAGTTTGCTTGTACTTAAAACAAGAAGAAAGCCCCGGGAGCTCGAACCTCCCGGGGCTTTCGTTGTGTCCATATGGAACTTATTTCCTTTGGCTATAAGAAGTATACACTAAATACAGGAAAATAGTCAAGTTAAAGCTGGAGTAAAGCTATTATGTTTATTAAATTTTACAAAATCTATTTATCACTTGACGAATATGAGTGCCAGTGATATAATCACAATGTATAAATGGAGAGGTTGTAAACGATCCGGTGTTACAACCTCTTTTTTATAAATATTCTTTAGCACTCTTTTATTATAAGTGCTAACAAAGGAGGATGTATGATTTTAATACCAACATATAATACGGTAGTTTTACCGGGTTCAAAAATATATTTCAGAAAAGATTATTTGCAGGAAGCGGGAGTGGATAAGATATCTGTTGGCGAAAAAGTAACATTTCTTTACTTAAAAGAGTCAAAGGATAGAGATATCACTATGGAGGATGTTTATCCTATAGCGGTGGCAGGTCAGGTGTTGTCTGTAGATGATGAAGGCGGTGCCAATTTGGAGGCGTTTAACAGGATAAATGTTGAATATATAGACTTTGAAACCCAAAATGTTGTGGGAGTTCAAAGGCCTGAGATAGATGACTTGGACCCGCAAAGTGCCAATACAATGCTTATAGATCTTAGAGACGAGCTTTTAAACTATGTGACTAAGTTTCAGTGGGGACTTATGGCAAGAGGCTATGTACTTGCATGGAAAAACATGAATGAGCTGATGGTAGGATTGTCACCTTTTATGAATATAACTCCTGAAGAAAAGTATGCCGTACTTGCGGAGGATTCCACGAAGGCAAGAGCCGAGCTTATAGCAAAGTATGCCAGAGAGTTTATGGCAATCAATGAGGTAAGCGAAGAGGCAAAGCAGGCACAAAAAGAGATTCATGAGAAGGCGTACAGAGAGGATGCAATCAAAAAGCAGATAAGTTTCTTACAAAAGGCCTTGGACGATATGCACCCTGAGAATGTCTCGGAGGTCAGAAAGTTTGAGGAAAAGATAGAAAACTCAGGCATGAACGAGATTGCAAGGAAGGAAGCCGACAATGTATTGAATCGTATGAAGCAGGAGGGAAAGGACAGCCATGAGTACGGACTGCTTTACAACTATCTTGACTTTGTAACTTCACTGCAGTGGAAGAAGGAAGAACCGAAGGAAATAGAGCTTGATAAGGCTATGGAGGTTCTGGACAGAGAGCACTACGGTCTGAAAAAAGTAAAGAAAAGAATTATAGAGCAGCTGGCTGTGATGTCGCTTAATAAAAGTCAAAGCGGTTCGATACTTTTGTTTGTAGGTGCTCCAGGTACAGGAAAGACAAGTATCGGAAAGAGTATCGCGGAGGCTCTCGGAAGAGAGTATGTGCGTATTTCTTTGGGCGGTATAAGAGATGAGGCCGATATAAGAGGACACAGAAGGACTTATATAGGAGCAATGCCGGGCAGAATAATGGACGGTATGAAAAAGGCGGGCACATCAAATCCTGTAATGGTACTTGATGAGATTGATAAGCTTGCGTCATCCTATAACGGTGACCCTGCAAGCGCATTACTTGAGGTGCTTGATCCTGAGCAAAACAATACTTTTACCGACCACTATATGAATGTACCTTACGATCTTTCGGATGTACTGTTTGTATGTACCGCCAATTCACTTGATACAATACCCGGACCTCTGCTTGACAGAATGGAGGTTATCAGATTTACAGGATATACCGCGCTTGAGAAATTTTCTATAGCAAAGGATCATCTGATTCCTAAGGCGAAGAAAAAGGCCGGTATAAGTGATGAGAATCTCATAATAGAAGACGACACGATAAAAGCACTGATAAACGGCTATACTATGGAAGCCGGTGTGCGCGGACTGAAAAAGCAGATAAGCTCACTTTGCAGATATGCTGCCGTAGAGCTTGTAAGAAATAATAAAGAGGTGCTTGATGTAAAGCCTGAGGATCTGAGCGATTACCTTGACCAAAGACCTATAAAGCATGAGAGTATTTTGGAGAAAAAGCAGGCAGGTGTAGTAACAGGTTTGGCTTGGACTGCAGTAGGCGGTGAAATACTCTTTATCGAGACAATGCTTACAAAGGGAAAGGGTAATATAAAGGTAACAGGTCAGCTGGGAGATGTAATGAAGGAGAGTGTGGATATTGCACTAAGCCTTGTGAAGTCTATGTACCCTGAAAAGTCTGAAATCTTTGAGAAAAACGATATTCATATCCATGTGCCTGCAGGTGCCGTACCGAAGGACGGACCGAGTGCAGGTATCACAATGACTACGGCACTTGCATCACTTATAAACAATATTCCTGTATCTCCTGAGTATGCCATGACCGGTGAAGTGTCACTTCGCGGCAATGTAATGCCTATAGGCGGATTGCCTGAAAAACTTATGGCGGCAGCCAGAGCCGGAATAAAGAAGGTATTCATCCCTGAAGAAAACGAGGATGATCTTAAGGAAGTGGCTAAGGAAGTCTTGGATGAACTTGAGATTATTCCTGTAAAAAGGGTTGAAGATGTACTGAAGATTGTTCTAAAATAAGAATAATAAAATTTTGAAAAGAGGTAGTGTATGCTGAACTTTAAACATGATATCCCGACCAAGTTGTATTTCGGTGAGGGACAGATAAAGAAATTGGCAAGCTCATTGGAGAGATTCGGTAAAAATGTACTGTTGGTATACGGTGGCGGATCAATCAAGAAAATAGGTCTTTATGATGAAGTGATAAAGATTTTAAAAGAGAATAATTTCAATATCACAGAATGTGACGGCGTCGATCCGAATCCCAGAATTACCACTGTAGAGCGAGGCGTAAGGCTTTGTAAGGAGCATGATATCAATGTAGTCTTGGCTGTAGGAGGCGGAAGCACCATCGACTGCGCAAAGGCTATTGCAGTGGGACGCTACTATGAAGGTAAGGATTTATGGGAGATGGTAAAGACAAGTTGGCATCTTGCAAAGGCTCTCCCGCTTGTGGATATTCTTACACTCAGTGCAACAGGTTCGGAGTTTGATGCAGGCGGTGTAATCACAAATATGGATACTAATGAAAAGCTTGGTGCTGTATACACATATCCTTCAGTCAGCATATGTGACCCTACATATACTTTCAGCGTATCAAAGTATCAGACCGCGGCAGGCAGTGCGGATATAATGAGCCACATATTTGAATGTTACTTTTCAAGGACTATGGACAGCGACCTCTCGGACGGTATAGCGGAAACGGTTCTTAAGTCAGTAATGAAAAACTGCAAGATTGCACTTAAAGATCCTACAAACTACTCTGCAAGAGCCAATTTGATGGCGGACGCCTCCGTAGCCTGCTCGGGAATTCCGGGGTACGGTAAGCAGGAAACAGGATGGCCTTGTCATGCGATGGAACATGAGCTCTCCGCATATTATGATATTACTCATGGAGTAGGTCTTGCTATACTTACAATCAGGTGGATGCGTCATATCCTTAATAAGGATGTAACTGCTACAGAGAGATTTGTAAAGTTTGCAAAGAATGTAATGGGGCTTAGCGGTGATGATGAGAGAGCGCTGGCGTTTGCAGGAATAGATGCACTGGAAAATTACTTTAAAGAAACAGGTATTCCTATGACTCTTACAGAGCTTGGCATTGACGACAAGTATTTTGAAGCTATGGCGGCTCATGCAAATGTGGACGGATATTTAAAAGATGCTTTTGTTGCACTTACAAATGAGGACATAGTTGAAATCTATAAGGCATGTTTATAGTATAAAACACGATTATACTTTAAAAACACTGTCAAGCATAAATGATTATGTCCTAAAATAATTATTTTATAAGCCCCACAAACGGGGCTTTTTATCATGCACTTTTTAAATCTTGTTCAATTCTGTGTGGTTGTGAGTGGACAAATTTTTTAAAGGCACTTCTTCTCCAAGGATGATTCATTGGTGGAATATAAGGTTTTCTAGGTTTTGGCTTTTTGTAATCAGCGTCCAGGTCTTTAGACTTACGCTCATGTGTTGGTATTTCCTCCAGCACATGAATATCTTTGTCATTAACGCACGCAAACAAAGACCTATCAAAAGCCTTGATAAGCATAACTTTTGTTCCTTTTCGATAATGGATCTGCGCTCCCTTATGATCTATCATCTTATAAAACTTTTTCTCAAATTGAATCGCATGTCCTGCATCAACAGTTCTTTCTGTCAGAACCGCTAAAGTAAGATTTATTTTTTCCTTAGACGGTTGCGTTTCAAATACAGATTTGATACCATAAAGTGGAAGTGCAAACTTCTCATTGAATTCTTTTATGTAGGAGTGAAGGAATTCATTGGCTTTATTGATATCGGTTACGCCTGCGATTCTGAATTCAACCGGCAGGCGTGACTGTAAGGTTTGATTCAAACGTTCTATGCGTCCTTTAGCTTGAGGTACACTACTTGATTCAAGTTCTACACCAAGCTGCTTGCAGGCATAAGCGAACTGTGTATAGGTGTCTTTATCATCAGATGAGGCACCTTTTTTCTTGTAAGTAAATACAGTTCTTCTATCTGTAAGAAACTTATAAGGAATACCGTAATCAGTAAGTATCTGATTGAATACATGGTAGTAGCCGTTAAGAGTTTCCTGAGTGTCAAACCAGGCACCTGTAACAACACCTGAAGCATCATCAATAGCTAAATGTAGATGCCATATTTGTCCCGGTACCCATTCATATGGGGTTGCGTCCATTTGTTGTAGTTCACCGAAATAAGCACATCTTGGACGACGGCTGTGGGCATCATCAATTGCTACCAGGTTGGCCTGTATAGATGTCAGCTCCTTCTTTGTCTTTGCTGTTTCTTTTTTAGCTTTCAGCTTTTGCTTAATACGTCTACGTTTAGCTTTGGTGGCCTTTGGAGAAAGAATATATTCAGACTCCAAGATATTCATTACAGATGAATGTGAGATACATATGCCCTCATTCTTTTTCAGAAGCTCTGTATAGTGCTCAAAGTTTGCATCATAGTATTTAGTTCTGTAAAGGTCTATGACTTGTCTACGAATATCATGGGAGATTGTAGTGGCCGGCTTTTTGCCTTTGTTACCGTGTAGAAAGAATTTCTTGCCACTTTTTATATATCCCTGTAACATACGATTTATATGCCTCCTGGTGCATCCCAGTACCATAGCGGCTCTGTTCTTGTTAGCGGTATCAGGGTGGTCAGCCAACCCTTTGATAACTTCGTATTTCTTTTGCTCATTCATTGATAAAACTACCTTTCTGATAAGTCTGTTCCTCCTGTTTAATAAAATGTATAAAGCACTATTCTATCATAAACAGGACATTTTCGTTTGGGGTATATTAGGACTTTATCATATACGGCTTATATAAAACACGATTATACTTTAAAAACACTTGATTTATTCTTTAAAATACCGTAAAGTATCTAGCGTACTTGGTGAGTTCGAAACCTTCCTCACCTAAAACAAAACTAAAGGAGAAGATATGAAAAATATTACAACCAAGATGATGGCACAGGGTGCAGTCATAGCAGCAGTATATGTGGTGCTTACACTTGCATTTGCACCTATAAGCTTCGGTGCAATCCAGTTCAGAATCTCAGAGGCACTTTGCATTTTGCCTTTCTTTACAGTGGCTGCAGTGCCGGGAGTAAGTATAGGATGCCTTTTGGCAAATATACTTGCCGGAGCCGCACTTCCCGATATTATATTCGGAACATTGGCTACACTGATAGGCGCGATAGTAAGCTACAGACTTAGAAGTGTTTCAAAGTGGCTTGTATGTGTGCCGCCGATACTTGCAAATGCAATTATTATTCCTTTTGTACTGAAGTATGCTTACGGTTTACCTGATTTGATACCGTATTTGATGCTTACAGTCGGAATAGGTGAGGTGCTTGCGGTAGCTGTTTTGGGAAATTTACTTATGTTAGCTCTTGAACCAAAAAGTTCATTTATTTTCGGAAAAGAAGCGAGAGCCTTTTAGGGAAAAAAGTGGTTTAGGAGTGAGAAATAGAGTATGGAGTCGACTTTTGTCGGCTCTTTTATTTTGCACAATCTATCTTGCCATATATCGACCGAACAACGGTTTAGGATTGCATAAGGATATTTTAGGATTTATAATGTATTTACAGACGGAGAAAGGAGCCATATAGATAACTTTTATAAATGATCGTTTAGCCATCAAAGTCCCCAATATAAAAGTTGTAACAAGTAATATCTAAAAATTCAATTTTATCTTAGATTTCTAATTATTATTCAAACCGAAACCAAAAGATTTATACATATGAAAATAAGAATATCATCTGATTGCATAGCACACACTGCTTTAGTGGATAGAAAGAAGGTACATACAGGTGTTTTCTATATTTTATTAAAGACCGTCTATAAGTATATGTAAAAATCAAATATCAAAAAGATTTATCAATGAAAAAGTGTCACAGAAAGGCTGAACTAGGTAGCCGAACATTGATAAAACAAATCAAAAAGAGAAATGCCGTGTAAGTATAACTGCCAGAACAATAAAAAGTTTTGGCAGTTTTTTAAGTACAATTATAATTATGTTTAAATAACTATAATTTTAAACATTTATACATATTTATATTGTATACTGGTTACGAACACTATTTATATTTGAATTATATGGAGGCAATGTGAAGAAAAGGGTTTTGATAGGTATTGTAATAGTCCTATGCGCTGTGCTGGGGATTATATTTTTGCCGAGAGAGATAGAAGAGATAGTCGGTTCAAGCGAGAAAATCTCCGAAGCACAGATTTATCAGGTAAAGGATGATGAGGTTGCGCTTGTATACAACTACTCACTGCAAAAGGCAAAGGCTGTATACAAGGACGGTGTGGTATATATACCTTTGAATTGGACAAGGTCAATACTTAATGACAAGTTTTATTACAGTGACGATGAAAAGCTGCTTTCGTATGCACTGCCGACAGAGATAGTATACGCAAATTTTGAAAATAAAGATAAGAACGGCAAGCCGCTGCTTCTTGAAAGGGATAATAAGACATATATTTCGATAGAGACAGTAAAGACATATACCGATATTTGGACAGATATATTCACAGACGGTGATATCAAGAAGATATATATAAATGATAACTTCGGTGAATATGAAGAGGGCAATGTAAAAGCAAAGTCGGCACTTAGAGTTGATGCAAGTATGCTTTCCGCAAGTATAGAAAATGTCGAGCTTGAGAAAGACAGTAAGGTAACTGTGGTAGAGCAAAAAGGCAAGTGGGATAAGGTGCTTACAGAAAGCGGTGTTATGGGCTATATAAAAAGAAAGTATCTGAGAAATATAAATAAAGGTAACAGAGTCAGCAGTTTTGTAAAGCCCGAGTACACATCTATGTCGATGGATGAGAAGGTGGTACTCGGTTGGCATCAGGTTACAGCTGCGGCAGCCAATAAAAACTTTACAAAGGTAGTTGATAATACCAATGGAATGAATGTCATATCTCCTACATGGTTTAAACTGTCTGATAATAAAGGTAATTATACTTCTATAGCAAGCAAGGATTATGTGGATGCTGCACATAAGAAGGGATTGAAGGTTTGGCCGCTTATTGACAATTTCAGCGATAAAATAAGTACATTGAAAATCCTCTCATCTTCAGCAAGTAGGAAAAAACTTATTGAAAATTTGATGAGTGATACCAAGAAATACGGATTTGACGGAATAAACATAGATTTTGAATATTTGACACAGGACAATGCTCCTCATTTTATAGAATTCATACGTGAGCTTTCGGTTTCGTGCAGGAACAATAAGGTGGTACTCAGTGTGGATGTTCCGGTTCCGGCATCATACAATACATTCTACCAAAGGGCTGAGCTTGCAGAGGTAGCGGACTATGTTATAAACATGGGCTACGATGAGCATTACAGCGGCTCTGATGAAGGCAGCAGTGCCTCCATAGATTTTGTGAAAAATTCAATTACAGACAGCCTAAAGGAAGTACCGAAAGAGAAGCTTATCAATGCGGTGCCTGTATATACCAGAGTGTGGACTAAGGAAAACGGTAAGGTAAGTTCAACCGCCTTAGGCATGACAGGAGCATCAAACTGGGTTAAGGAAAATAATGTAAATCTTACTTGGGATGATACTGTAGGGCAGTATGTCGGTCAGATAAGCGTAGGCAGTGCCACCAAGTATATTTGGATGGAAGATGAGAAGTCTATGAAACTTAAGATGGATGCTGTCAAGGAGGCGGACCTTGCAGGAGTGGCGGTCTGGAAACTCGGACTTGAACCGAAAGAAATTTGGGATGTTATATCATATAAATGATAATGGATATTTAAAATAAAATGTAGTACAATACAATTGCTTACAAAATTTCAGTCATTTTTGTGTGGCTGATTTTTTGTGCAATTTTGAGGAATGAAAGGGTGGCATGGTGAGAAAATTTAAAGTAGCTCCAATATTTTTTGGACTTAGCATGTCAATATTTACGGCGTTTAATGCTTATGCAGGTGTTGACGGCTGGAAGCTTGAAAATAACAAATGGAAATATTATAAAGAGGATAAGGTGCTCAAGGCCTGGCAGCAGATAAATAACAATTGGTATTTCTTTAATGAAGACGGAAGTTTAAAAACAGGATGGTATTTGGATGCTTCCAATAATTGGTATTTTTTGGACAGCAGTAAAACTGCCAATGAGGGAGTGCTTTTATTCGGATGGCAGTGGATAGACGGATACTGTTATTATTTTGAAGGAACGGACAAGGCTACATTCGGAAAGATGTATGCAAATACTGTCGTCAAAGGGTATAGAGTCGATGCTGCAGGCAGATGGGTAAATGAAAGCGGAAAGGCGTATTATAAAGCCGGTAAAGGATTAAGTACAGTTAATGCTTCACACAGCTTATCAAATACCGCAAAGAAAGCGGGGTCTGCAGGAGGTTCGGGAAAAGGCGGAGGTTCGGGAAGAAGCGGAAGTTTTTCAGGTTCTGGAAAAGGCGGAACCTCGGGGGGCGGTTCAAGTAAGAGCGGAAACTTGGAAAATAGCGAATCAAATACCGGTGGAAACTTGGGAGGAAGCGAGTCCTCGGTAAAAGCCGGCGGTTCGTCAGACTCGGGAAAAAGTGAAAGCCCGAAAGTAAGCGGATACACAAGTCAAGGCAAAATCACGGAAGAGAGCAAAGTATCAAACGAGTCGGAAAACAGTAACATAGGAAGTTTTCCAAAAAGTGATGATTCGGCTGTTTCAAATGGGAACAAGATACCGGATATAAGTGTTTTGCCGGGTAAGCTAAGCGATAATGCCGATAAGAGTAAAACAGGAAATATAGTAGATGATACAAATACTAAAATAAAGGAAAGTACATCACAAAATTCCGAAGATGGTAATCTATGGCCTGATGAAAACAATAATAAAAATACTGAGTCGGATAAAGTAGAGAATAATGTAAGTCAGCCTGAAAATATAAAACCAGACGACAGTCGTATAAAGCCTGCCACATCTTCCAATGTAGAAATAATAAAGGAAACCAAGGATAGTAAGAAAACCGAACAGGAAAGAAAAGAAAATATACAGGATAAGGCTGAAAATATAAAAGAAGCGCTTATTACCGCAAAGAATAACAATGTTGTTCAGTACACCGATGAAGAAGGTGAAATAAGAACCGTTATCTGGGCAAAGGGCATAAGTGCTCCGGTTATGGGAGCAGGCGGAGACTTTAGAAAAGAAGTTACACAGGGCGGTTTTGATACCTATGTAATCTATAAGGCTCCTTTTTCAAGCGGAAACGGATGGTATGATGTCAATAAGACAAGAAGCGGCGGAAATATTGATATAGATAAAAACCTTTGTTTTGCTGCGACGGCATCAAATATGTTGCATTGGTGGTTTGATCAAAACAGCGAGAACGTTGATAATTATATAGCAAAAAATGGGGATATAATCCGTGCAAATAGACGACTGTCGGAATTGAAGAATTCATTTGAAAGTCAGGAAGAGAGCAAAATATTTGAACTTTATAAGGTTTTGTACGGTTATAATGAGAGAGGTTTTTATACCGATCTTTTGATGGATCTGTTTATAAACGGGTACAGACCTAGACTTAGCGGTGCAACAAATATAGAAAATGATAATTTGGTTCCTGATAATAACGGAGGTTTTTTCTATGATGTATTTAAAGGTGAGAAGCTTACAGACCGTACTGATGGCGGAGACTATGAATATTTAAGTGAAAAACTTAAAGAAGTACTTGGAGACGGCGGTTTGGTCGGATTATCTCATAAGGCACTTTCAAGAAATCATATAGTAACTCTATGGGGTGCGGAGTATGATTTGAACGGAAATTTGAAAGCCGTATACGTCAGCGATTCCGACGATCAGGATGAAAGCGATGTAGGTATGAAACGCTATGAAGTCCGCAATGTTGGAGGAAAAGCAAAGCTTTCCACAAATATTAGTGATAAATCGGCAGGTGCCGCTGTAGGATATCTGCATATCCTTTATCTTGGAAGCAACCGGTGGAATAATTATTTCAAATAAAATAATGGTCTGAATCATATACAAGTAATCTTGTTATGTTGATTCAGACCTTTTATTATATTATCTTTTTTATATTCTTTTCCAGAATTTTATCAAGTGCCTCGGAGAAATTGCCGTTTGAAACCAGTACGTCAATATCATTAAAATCCGATACCTTAAAAAATCCTACCGCTTCTTCCTTAGTATTGTCACATAAAAGCACGGTTTTATCGGCATTTTCTATCATACTCTTTTTTACAAGTCCTTGTGAGTCGTCTCCCTCAAAAACTCCCTTGGTGCTTATCGCCTTACATGACATGAAGGCAAGCTCGGCATTAAAGTTTTTGATAAAGCTTGACGCGAACTCTCCTACAATGGAAAGGCTCTTGTGCTTTAATACGCCCGGACAAAGAAAGCATTTGAGGTTCTGAGCATTTGAAAGCTCATTTGCAATATTTATTCCGTTAGTGATGATGGTGATATTTTGTCTCAACTTCAACATAGGAGCCAATTGGCAAACTGTGGAGGATGAGTCAAGAAAGATGACCATATCATCCTTTAAAAGCGGTGCGGCCTTACCTGCGATAAGTTGCTTTTTGTCAAGATTTTCTATTCTTCTCATTCCGATCGGGCTTTCATTGGCGGACTTAACAATGACCGAGACATAGCCGTGAGACCTCTTTACAGTGCCTTCTTCTTCAAGTGCAATCAAATCTCTTCTGACAGTTGAGCGTGAAGCATAGACACGTCTGCAAAGACTGTCTATGGTAGATATGCCGTTGCACTTATTAAGTACGTCCAATATCTGTTTTTTTCTTACATTTGAATCCATAAAATCCTCTTAATATGTTTTTATATTGATTGTATTAAAGAGCGTAGCAATCAATATATAGGTTTGAACAAAAAAGTTCATATATGAACATTATATCATAAAATAAAAAAAAGTATTCAAGAATATATCCATATATATATTTTTATTATTAAATATGATATATTCTAGTTAATGAAAAACATTTTCGATAATACCTTAGGAAAATGAAAGTAGAACCAAAACTTAGGAAAAGTAAATTATTATTTTAAAAATTTTCCTGATAAAGAGGCCATAACTGACAAATGATTGAAACAAACTTTCAAAGCATAGTTTACGGCGATCTTGAAATTTTATTTTCACGGGGGTGTGAGTTTTCTAAAGTATTATCGACTTTATTATTGAAAGTTGGTGAAGTATGAACAAGGTATTGGCTTTCGATATGGGTGCGACTTCCATCAGAGGTATTGTTGGATATATTGCTGACGGAAAGCTCATCACTGAGGAAGTTATGAGAATGTCCCACAGTATAAAGAACAAAAACGGAAGGTTATATTGGGACTTCGATGCGATTTTGGACAAGATAGTAAATACAATCATCGAGAATAAGGATGTGTCCTGTATAGGTATTGATACATGGGGCGTAGACTTCGGTATGATTGACAAAGACGGAGAGCTTATAGATACTCCTTTCTCCTATAGAGATGAAAAATACTCTATAGGAAGAGAAGAAGCAAAGTCAAAGATAAGTGAGCTTGAGATATTTAAAAACAGCGGTAATCAGATAATGACTATAAACACCGTATTTCAACTTCTCACTCTGAAAAAGCTCAACCCTGATATATACGAAAAGGCTGACAAGCTGCTTATGATGCCGGATCTTATCTTCTATATGCTTACAGGCAAGAAGGTGGGAGAGGAAACCATATGGTCAACTACAGGGCTTTACGATATGGGTAAGAAAAAAGTTTCAGATACTATATTTGAAAAGCTTGAGCTTAAAAAGAGTCTGGTTCCTGAGATTGTAAAGGCTACAGAGGTGGTCGGAAATACAAAAGATTCAAGGATAGAAGTGTTAAAGAGTCTGAATATAGATGTGATTCCTGTTTGTACACATGATACTGCAAGTGCACTTCTTATGACGGATAGTTTCCTTGATGAAGACAGTATGTTCTTAAGCTGCGGAACATGGTCGCTGATAGGCAGTGCGGTGGATGAATGTATCATAACCGATGAGGCATATGAGAACAATCTGACAAATGAGCTCGGATTTGACTCAAAGCCGATGTTCTTTAAGAATATCACAGGACTTTATCTGCTTGAAAAGTATAAGTCACAGCTTGAAAAGAAGCTTGGAAGAAAGATTTCATTTGATGAAATAAGCGCTTATGTAAACGGCTTGGATAAGAAACTTCCGACTATAGATATGGATGCGGAGGTCTTTGCAAAAGAAAGTATCGACGTAAAGACTGAGATTGATAAGTTCGTTGAAAATAACAAAGAAAAGGTTCCTGAGGATGACTTTGACTACTTTGCGGTTATTTATGAGAGCATGGTAAATAAGTATATCGAAGTAAAAACCGATATTGAAAAGATTTTACATAAGAATTTTAAAAGAATACATATCATCGGTGGCGGTGCCAAGTCAAGTGTACTTACATCAATGATTGCAAACAAAATGGGCGTAGCTCTAAAGGCGGGACCTTATGAGAGCTCAGCCCTCGGAAATATACTTCTTTCACTATTACATATGAAGGAAGTAAAGGATTTAAAAACAGGTATTGAATTGATCTTAGGATCATGTGAGATAAAAACAGTGGATTTCAAATAAGGAGGAAGTATGAAACATCCAAAAATCGGTATCAGACCTACAATTGACGGCAGATGGGGCGGCGTTAGAGAGTCACTTGAAGAACAGACAATGGGAATGGCAAAAAGAGCGGCTAAACTTATAGAGGACAACCTTAGATATCCTGATGGAGAAAAGGTAGAGGTTGTAATATCACCTACAACTATCGGTGGCGGTGCAGAGGCTGCTGTTTGTGAAGAGTATTTTGCAAATCAGAACGTAATCGGAACACTTACAGTTACACCTTGCTGGTGCTACGGAACGGAGACAATGGACTTAAACCCTAACACAATCAAAGCTGTTTGGGGATTTAACGGAACAGAGAGACCGGGTGCGGTTTATCTTGCAGCTGTTATGGCTGCATATGCACAGAGAGGGCTTCCTGCATTCTCAATTTACGGAACGGAAGTTCAGGATAAGGATGAAACAACTATCACAGCAGACGTTGCAAAGAAGATCTTGGACTTTGCAAGAGGAGCGGTTGCTGTCGGTATCATGAAGAATAAGTCATATGTAAATATCGGTTCAGTATCTATGGGTATTGCAGGCAGTGTGGTAAACGTAGACTTCTTACAGAAGTATCTCGGAATGAGAACCGAATGGGTAGATATGACAGAGGTTCTTAGAAGAATTACACTTGGTATCTATGATCATGAAGAGTTTGCAAGAGCTCTTGCATGGGTAAAGGAATACTGCAAAGAGGGTATGGATATCAATGCAGGTAAGGACTTCCCTGAGATAATCAAGAAATCAAGATATATTAAAGATGACGAGCAGTGGGAATTCTGCGTAAAGCATGCAATGGTAGTAAGAGATATCCTTGAAGGAAATCCGAAGCTTGCCGAAATGGGATGGCATGAGGAGTCACTTGGAAGAAACGGTATTGCAGGCGGATTCCAGGGACAGAGAATGTGGACAGACTGGCTTCCAAACGCAGACTTTACAGAGGCTATTATGGCTTCAGGTTTCAACTGGAACGGTAAGAAGATGCCGACACCGTTTGCAACAGAGAATGATACATTAAACGGTGTAGCTATGATGTTCGGATGGCTTTCTACAGGAAAGGCGCCTATCTTCTCAGACGTTAGAACATACTGGTCACCGGATGCGGTAAAGAGAGTCAGCGGTAAAGAACTTAGCGGATATGCTAAGAACGGTATCATCCATCTTATCAACTCAGGTGCAAGCTGTCTTGACGCAAGTGCGGCAGCTAAGGATGAGAACGGTAACGGAACAATGAAGGAGTGGTGGAACCTTACAGATGAAGATGTTAAGGCATGCTGTGAGGCTACAGACTGGTGCAGAGCCGATTATGAGTACTTCAGAGGCGGCGGTTTCTCATCACACTTTAAGACATCAGCAGAGATGCCTGTTACTATGATAAGAGTAAATATGGTTGAAGGTGTAGGACCTACACTTCAGGTAATAGAAGGACATACATGTGTACTTGATGATGATGTACATAGAATCCTTGATGAGAGAACAAGCAAGACTTGGCCGACAACATGGTTCGCTCCTAAGATCGGAGTAGGTGCTGCAGATTCAGTATACAATGTTATGGCTAAGTGGGGTGCAAACCACGGTGCAACAGTAGAAGGACATGTAGGAGACAGACTTCTTACATTAGCTTCAATGCTTAGAATCCCTGTAGCATTCCACAATATTGAGGACGAGAGAATATTCAGACCACATTCATTTAACGGATTCGGAACAGCTGATTTAGAGGGACAGGACTACAGAGCATGTGCTTACTACGGTCCGCTTTATAAGTAAAAATTAAATACAGGAGGGCAGCATTGCCCTCTTGATAGTAAAGGGGAAAACATTATGTTGATGGAGAAGGAAAGACTGCTTTTAATAGAGTACGGAAAGAAATTGGTAAAAGCAGGTCTTACCAAAGGTACAGGCGGTAACTTAAGTATATTTGACAGAAAGAACGGACATGTGGCAATCACTCCTTCAGGAATAGATTTCTTTGAGATACAGCCTGAGGATATAGTTATTATAGATGTGGACGGCAATGTAATAGAAGGAAACAGAGTGCCGTCATCAGAGTGGGCAATGCATGTAATGCCTTATAAGTACAGAGATGATATTGACGCTGTTATTCATGCACATACAATGTATGCAACAGTTATGGCATGCTTAAGAGAAGATTTGCCGGCAACTCACTATATGATCGCTGTAGCAGGTGAGAATGTAAGAGTGGCAAAATATGCAACATACGGAAGTCCCGAGCTTGCACAGAACGCTTTTGAAGCTATGAAGGACAGAAAAGCCGTTATTTTGGCAAACCACGGAATACTTGCAGGTGCAAACGATTTGCTTAACGCATTCAATATAATAGAAGAAGTTGAGTACTGTGCCGAAGTTTATACCAAGGCAAAGGCAATCGGAGAGCCGGTGGTACTGCCTCATGAAGAGATGACTTTGATGGCTGAAAAGTTTAAAACATATGGTCAGAGGGTAAGCATAAAAGATAAATAGGAGGGAGATTTTATGTCAGCATTACTTACAATGAAAAATATAAAGAAATCTTTCTCAGGTGTTGCAGCACTGAAAAATGCCGAACTTGAACTTAATAAGAGTGAAGTCGTAGCGCTGATGGGTGAAAACGGTGCGGGAAAATCCACTCTTATGAAGATCCTAACCGGAATATATTCAAAAGATGAGGGTGTTATAACCTTTGAAGGAAAAGAAGTTGAATATAAGTCGGTATCCGAATCGGAGGAGGCAGGTATTGCGATTGTTCATCAGGAGCTTAATATGATGAACGATTTGACGGTAGCACAGAACCTCTTTATCGGTAAGGAAAGAAAAAAGGGCTTCTTTATAGATGATGCAAAGATGGCACAGGATGCCAAGGAGCTTTTTAGAAAGCTTAATGTAGATATAAATCCTAATGTAAAGATAGGAAATCTGACTGTAGGAAAGCAGCAGATGGTCGAGATTGCAAAGGCTATTTCAACAAATGCAAAGGTTATCGTATTTGATGAGCCTACAGCAGCCCTTACAGACTCCGAGATTGAAGAACTTTTCAAGGTTATAAACGATCTTAAGGCTAAGGGTACGGGAATAATTTATATCTCACACAGAATGGACGAAATCAATGTTATCTCTGACAAGGTTATTGTTATGAGAGACGGTGAGTATGTCGGAACACTTGTTACAAAGGAATGTACGAAGGACGATATCATAAAGATGATGGTAGGAAGAACAGTCTTTATGGAGCCTAAGAGCAAGTCAGAGGTTGCACCGGATGCGGAAGTTGTTTTAAAGTGTGAGAATCTTAACAGGGGAAAGTATGTAAAAGATGTATCATTTGATCTGAAAAAAGGTGAAATACTCGGATTTTCAGGACTTATGGGTGCAGGAAGAACAGAAGTTGCCAGACTGATATTTGGAGCCGATCCTATGGATTCGGGAAAGATATTTATCCATGGTAAAGAAGTAAGTATCAAATCTACAAAGGATGCGGTAAACGCAGGTATAGGTTATCTGTCCGAGGACAGAAAGAGATTCGGTCTTCTTGTAGATAAATCTGTAGAAGAGAATACAACAATCGCTTCACTTGAAAAGTTCACACAGGGTCTTTTCATAGACGGCGGCAAGGAAAAGACCGTCAGTGAAAAGTATGTTCAGGAGCTTAAAACAAAGACACCTAATGTAAAGCAGATTATAAAGAAGCTTTCAGGCGGTAATCAGCAGAAGGTGGTTATAGCCAAGTGGCTGGTGAAGGATTCGGAGATACTTATATTTGATGAGCCTACAAGAGGTATAGATGTAGGCGCAAAGAGTGAAATATATGATTTGATGGAAAGATTGGTCAAGGAAGGCAAGTCCATTATAATGATTTCTTCAGAGTTGTCTGAGGTGCTCAGAATGAGCGACAGAGTCATTGTAATGTGTGAAGGCAGAATAACAGGATGCCTTGATATATCTGAGGCCAGTCAAGAGGGAATCATGACATGTGCAACAAATAGACAGGGGGCAAAATAATGAACCTAAAAAAGATTTTTTCAAATCAGCAGGCGGTTGTTATCGCTGCACTGGTATTGATATGTATAGTTTTTTCATTACTGACAAACAAGTTCTTACAACCTACAACATTTACCAATATTTCAAAGTCGGCATACTATGTAGCGTTTATGGCAATCGGAGTTACCTTTGTTATCGCTACAGGAGGTATTGACCTTTCAATAGGTACGGTTGCCATATGCTCGGCACTTATAGGCGGAACCTTTATGGAAAAGGGAGCACCTATGTTTGTAGTTATACTTATAATGCTTTTAGTAGGCGGAATATTCGGACTTATAAACGGTATCTTGGTATCACACTTTGAGTTGCCGGCATTTATCGCAACACTGGGAACTATGATGGTATCAAGAGGTCTCGGATCAATAGTATCACAGACAAAGACAATCTCATTCCCGCAGGGAAACAGCGCAGGTGCTTGGTTCAGAGAGATATTTATGGTAACAAAGGACGGCGGAGTGTTACCTAAGAATTTCCCTACAGGTTTTATACTTTTAGCAGTATGTGCCGTTGTAATGGCAATAGTACTTAACAAGACAAGACTTGGAAGATATATACTTTCAATCGGTTCAAACAAGGAAGCTACAAGACTTTCAGGTATAGATGTAAAGAAATATGAGACTTTGGCATATGTGTTCTCAGGATTGTTCGCAGCACTTGCAGGACTTGCATATGTAGCGGTATTCTCAACAGCACAGCCTAACACAGGTAACGGATTCGAGCTTGATGCTATCGCAGGTGTAGTTATCGGCGGTACATCACTTTCAGGCGGTGTAGGTTCAATAGTCGGAACAATTATCGGTGTATTTATTATGACGGTACTTAAAATCGGTTTCCCGTATATCGGAGTACAGTCACACTATCAGCTCTTCATCACAGGAATCATATTGGTATTCGCTGTGTATATGGATATCTTAAATAGAAAAAGAAAGGGTTAATAAGGAGGAAATTATGAAGAAGAGAATTTTGGCAGTTGCAGTAGCAGGTTTGATGGCAATGTCACTTGCAGCATGTGGAGGTAGTTCAGGTAGCGGTTCAAGCGAGGCTGATAAGACAACAGCAGCAGCGGCAGACAGCTCACAGGCTGACGCATCAAAGACAGACGGTGCAGGCGGAAAGAAGATCAATGTGATTGCAAAAGGATTCCAGCATCAGTTCTGGAAGGCGGTAGAAAAGGGAGCAATGCAGGCAGGTAGTGAATTAGGTGCAGAGGTAACTTTCCAGGGTCCTGATAACGAGTCAGCTATTGCACAGCAGATTGAGTATCTTGATGCCGCAATCGCACAAAAGCCGGCAGCTATATGTTTTGCTGCACTTGATACACAGGCAAGTCTCGGTTCAATCCAGACAGCAATGGATGCAGGTATTCCTATCATCGGTTTTGACTCAGGTGTTCCTGATGCACCGGCAGGAGCTATCAAGGCAAATGCATCTACAAACAACTTGGAAGCAGGAAAATTGGCAGCCGATGAGACATACAAGCTTATCAAGGATAAGATTGACGGCGCTTCAGGTACTGTAAGAATCGGTGTTGTTGCTCAGGAGTCAAACTCACAGTCAATCGTTGAGAGAACAAAGGGATTTGTTGAGGAGATGAAGAAGAACATAGGAGAAGATAAGGTTTCTGTAGAGGGACATGACAGCTTAAAGGCTGAAAAGGCAGGCGCTCCTGTAGTTATTGATGTAGGTATCCCTGCAGAAGTTAAGGATGCAGACGGTGCAGCTGTTGCATCAGCAATCTTAGAGAAGTCAGACCTTATCGCAATCTATGGTTCAAACGAGTTTGCAGCAAATGCAATCATCACAGCTAACGAAGGTCTTGATAAGATCGGTGACGGAAAAGTTGTTGCAGTTGGATTTGATGCAGGTAAGAAGCAGCTTCAGGCAATCAAAGACGGTTTATTTGCAGGTAGTGTAACACAGGATCCTGTACAGATCGGATATAAGGCAGTTGAGCTTGCAGTTAAGGCAGCAAACGGTGAGAGCGTATCAGACGTTGATACAGGTGCTTTATGGTATACAAAGGATAACATGGAAGATCCAAAGATTGCTCCATGTTTATATGAATAAGAGGTAAATATGTTAAAAGGTATACCCGAGATAATATCACCGGAACTTTTAAAATACCTTTGTGAAATGGGTCATTCTGACAGATTGGTCATTGCAGACGGCAATTTCCCCACACATAGTGTGGGGAAGGATGCCCATATCATAAGAATGGATGGTCATGGTGTATGTGAGATATTGGATGCTATATTAAAGCTATTTCCACTTGATACCTATGATCCGCACCCGGTTAGTATTATGGAAAAAGTACCGGGAGATACAGTAGCGACTCCTATTTGGGATGAGTTCAAAGAAATCGTATCAAAATATGATACAAGACAAGATGCTATCGGAAGCATTGAGAGATTTAAATTTTACGATGAAGCAAGAAAAGCTTATTTGATTATTGCTACATCAGAGAAGGCACTCTATGGCAATATAATGTTGCAAAAGGGTGTTGTGTAATTTTGGTCAGTAAGTGACAGATTATTAGGGGGATTCATTATGGCTAACAGAATCATATTAAATGAAACATCATATCATGGACAGGGTGCTATTTTAAGCATTACAGAAGAAGCAAAGCTTAGAGGTTTCAAAAAGGCTTTTGTTTGTTCAGATCCGGATTTGATTAAGTTCAATGTAACAAAAAAGGTTACTGATTTACTTGATAAAGAGGGTCTTGAGTATGAGATTTATTCTGATATTAAGGCAAACCCGACAATTGAAAATGTTCAAAGCGGAGTAGAGGCTTTCAAAAAATCAGGTGCAGATTATATAATAGCTATCGGTGGCGGTTCATCTATGGATACCTCTAAGGCTATCGGAATAATTATTGCAAACCCTGAGTTTGAGGATGTGAGAAGTCTTGAGGGACTTTCACCTACAAAGAACCCGTGTGTTCCTATTTTTGCAGTACCTACAACAGCAGGTACAGCAGCAGAAGTTACTATAAACTATGTTATCACAGATGTAGAGAAGAAGAGAAAATTCGTGTGTGTAGATCCACATGATATTCCTGTAGTAGCATTCGTAGATCCTGATATGATGTCAAGTATGCCTAAAGGACTTACAGCATCAACAGGTATGGATGCACTTACACATGCTATCGAAGGATATACTACAAAGGGTGCTAACATTATCACAGATATGTTCAACTTAAAGGCCATCGAGCTTATTGCAAAATCACTTCGTGGTGCAGTAGAAAACACTGCAGAGGGAAGAGAAGGAATGGCTATCGGACAGTATCTGACCGGAATGGGATTTTCTAACTGTGGACTTGGAATAGTTCATTCAATGGCACATGGTCTTGGTGCATTGTATGATACACCTCATGGTGTAGCAAACGCTATTATTCTTCCAACAGTTATGGAATACAATGCCGATGCTGTAGGCGAGAAGTTAAGAGACGTTGCCAAGGCTATGGGCGTTGAGGGCACAGAGAACATGAGTGAAGCCGAGTACAAAAAAGCTGCTGTTGATGCGGTAAAGAAGCTTTCTGAAGATGTAGGCATTCCGAAGGATTTGAAAGAGATCGTAAAACCTGAGGATGTAGACTTCTTGTCACAGTCAGCCATGGATGATGCCTGCAGACCGGGCAACCCTAGAGATCCTAAGTTTGAGGAGATCAAGGAATTATTCTTAAGCTTAATGTAAAATTGATACCTTCTATATTATTTTAATAAAAGGGTGTATACTTACCTTAGGGTGAGTATATGCCCTTTGTGCTTTACTTACTAAAATGTTATTTACAAATCATGGCAAATAAATGGAGAAAACTAAATGGAAGTTATAGAAACTCCGTGGAATCGACTGGGTAAATTTATAGAATTGGGATTTGGAATTCCATTTTTTATAGTAGGGTTATTTTGGTTTTTTCAAGATAGAAGTGTTGCTTTTTTGTACAATGGTGCTCTATGGATTGTGGTTGGTTTAATACTGCTGTTAAAGGCAAAAATTGATAAATGTAAACTTAAAATATTGGAAAAAGAAGGCTTGTGTTGTGAATGTTTTGTTACCGGAGTCATTCCGATAAATATGATTAGAATCGGCAATTATCTTACAGCCCGAATTAAATATACGTACAACAGTGAACAGTCTGAAATCAACGATATAAGCGGTTGTTACTTGCTTTCTCCATGGGATAGAGTAGAGAATTTGAGTGCAAGAATTTATATAAAAAAGAATAATAATAAACAAAGGATACTTATTTTGTTTAGAAAAAAAGATATTTTTAAAGTATGAAGTATTATTGTGTTAGGAGGTTATATGGAAAAGTTTAATAAAAGATGTCCATACTGTGGAAAGATTATGGAAAGGGGAGAAATTCCCAGAGGTGGAGGGGATTCACCTCATGACATCAAGTGGATTCCTGAACACGAAAAAGGTAAATGGTATGAGGAGTTATTATATTTCTTTTCTCAGGAAGATGAAGATAAAGTAATAGAATTGACGAGTAAGTATTATCCCACAATATGGGATGAGAAGAAGTGCATAGCCTACCTTTGCAGGGAGTGCAAAATAATATTAATTGATATTTAACAGTAAGAAGGATTTATATAAGACAACTGACTACCGGTATAATATATAATATATTTATCAGATTATTATGAAAGGGGAATTATGGGAAGTTATTATAAGAAATGCCCTTATTGCGGCAGAGCAATGGAAAAGGGGAGTATACCTCCGGGAAGGTATTCGCTTAAGTGGAAGAGTGATTATGAAAACAGAAGCAGTCTAAACTATATGTTCAACTTTGATAAAAAGGATGTAAAGCTCTCTTCTGTTTGGGGTGAAATATGTTGCATTGCCTACCTTTGCAGAGTTTGCAGGAAAATAATAATTGATGTATAGGTATTAGACATATTCTCAAAACAAAGATGTAAAAGATATCAAAAACATAATAAATATTAAGATAAAATAAATTGCAAAATTATTTGTATTTGATATAATTGACTAAATCAGATTTGATTCGGGTTAACAGTTCAATGACAGATTATATATATTGAGGAGGTATCAAAATGGGATTTTTTGATCAATTAGGTGATGTTGCAAAGAATATCGGTAAGTCTGCAGGTGATTTTGCAAAGCAGGTAGGTGATAAGACAAATGACGCTTTGGAGATCAGCAAGCTTAATACAAAGATTTCTGCAGAGAATGCGGAGATTGAGAAAGAAAAGAAGAAATTAAGCGATGCACTTTTTGAAAGATTTGCAAGAGGCGAGGAAGTTCCTGAAGAGGTTAAGGAATTTTGTGATAATATAAAGTCACATCTGTTAAATATAGACGGCTTTAAAGAAGAGATAGAAAAAGTAAAAGCTGCCGCAGCAGAGAGAGCAACTAACCTCAAAGAAGAAGTTAACGACAAGGTTGATGACTTAAAGGATGCTGCAAGTGATGTTAAGGATCATGCAGAGGACTTTGCAGAAGATGTAAAGGATGCAGCCGATAATGTTGTAGATGAAGTAAAAGATCATGTTGAAGACGCAAAGGATGCTGTTCATGATGCTGTAGATAATATCAAGGAAGATAACAACTAAAATATTGATATTTTTATGAAAATTCTTTAAAATAAAAGGAGTAAAACTGAAGAGGTTTTGCTCCTTTTTAGCATAAGATACAATGAGTGTCTTATAGAGAAACTTTATAATTAAGAGGATGTGTTTTGCTCGGAATAAACATTTTGGAGGTTTTTTGTGAAAAAAAGAATATTAGCGATAATGGCATGTGCCGTATTGGCACTTTCAGCTTGTGGAAAAGCAAATGTAAAAGAAAGCAGCAGTGCAAGTGAAAGCAGCAGCGATCAGACAACGGTAGCTCAAAGTTCTGAAAACGAGGAGAGCCTCGGTACTATAAAACTTGGAGGCCTTAAGGGACCTACAAGTATGGGAATGGTCAAGCTCTTAGACGATGCGAAGAAAGGAAGCCTTTCATACAGTGTATCATTTGATATGGAAGATGCACCTGATGTTATGGCACCTAAGCTTTTAAACGGAGAGGTGGATATTGCCGCATTACCTGTAAATATGGGTTCGGTACTTTTCAATAAATCTGACGGTAAGGTGGTAATGCTCAATGCAAGCACACTAGGTATACTCTATATCCTTGAAAAGGGTGATCAGAATATAAAGACTATAGAGGACCTTAAGGGTAAGACAATTACAGCACATGGTCAGGGTGCAACACCTGAGTATTCACTCAGCTATATTCTGTCTGCACACGGTATGGATATAAATAAGGATGTAACTATGGATTGGAAATCATCTGCAGACGAGGTATTGGCGGCTGTTGAAAATACAGACAATGCCGTAGTGATGCTTCCGCAGCCTTTTGTTACGGTGGCACAGACAAAGATGCCTGAGCTTAAGACTGTAATAGACCTCACAAAGGAGTGGGATGCAATAGGAACAGGCGGAAAACTTATCACATCCGGAATATTTGTAAGAAGTGACTTCTTGGAGTCAAACAAGGAACTTGTAGATGAGTTTTTATCAAACTACACAGATTCTGTGAAATGGATAAATGAGAATGTGGAAGATGCATCCAAGCTTGTAGAAGAAAACGGTATTATCAAAGCACCTGTTGCAGCCAAGGCAATACCTTACTGTAACTTGGTTTCTATAACAGGTGATGAGATGAAGAAGGATGCCGAAGAATATTTAAAGACACTCTTTGATGCTGACCCGAAGTCTGTAGGAGGCGCATTGCCGGGAGAAGAGTTCTACTATACCGGAAAATAATATGAATAAAAGTAGGTTACACAAGATTACAGCAGTGCTTTTTGCACTGCTGTTTTGGCAAATAGCGGCAATGATTCTTGACAGGTCATTTTTACTGTCCTCACCTATAGAGGTATTGAAGTCACTGCTCGAACTTGGACTTAGCGGTGTTTTTTGGACGGGGATGTGGAAAAGTGTATGCAAAATACTTTTAGGATTTTTATCAGGTGCCGGAGTGGGGATATTTCTTGCAGGGCTGTCATACAGATTTAAGCTGTTTGAAGTCTACATTTCACCCTATATTATGGTGATTCGCTCCATACCTGTGGCGTCATTTGTAATCATCATACTTATATGGCTTGGAGGCGGGGGACTCTCCTTATTTGTATGCTTTTTTATGGTGATGCCTATATTTTATGCCAATACATTGGAAGGGCTGAAGTCTGTGGATGTGAAGATGCTTCAAATGGCGAAGATATTTGAGATGAGTAATAATGCTAAACTTATATATATTTATCTGCCTGCACTTGAATCGTTTCTTTTGTCGGCAAGTGTGGCATCCATAGGTATTGCATTCAAGTCGGGTATTGCGGCGGAGGTAATAGGCAGACCCAAAGATACTCTCGGATTTTTTCTGTTTGATGCGAAGATGTATTTGGATACTTCGAAGGTATTTGCGATAACATTGACAGTCATCATATGCAGTGCGATATTTGAAAGACTGGCAGTACTGATAATAAAGAGGTTTTTCTATATGTTAAAGAGGGTTTATTGATGAGACTGAAAAATATATGTAAGAGCTTTAAAGATATAGAGGTTTTAAAGGACTTTAGTCTAAATGTGGATGAAGGTGAGCATATCGCCATTATGGGAAAGTCGGGGAAGGGAAAGACCACCGTTTTGAATATTATAATGGGATTTGAACTTCCGGACAGCGGTGAGACGGAACTTCCAAATGAGATATCTGCAGTATTTCAGGAGAACAGACTTTGTGAAGACTTTTGCGCAAGCTCAAATGTATGCTTATTGAAAGGAAATAAGAGTCTTGCAAAAGAAATCTTTGATAAGCTTGGAATTGACAGCACAAAAAAAGTAAGTACAATGAGCGGTGGTCAAAAAAGAAGAGTTGCACTTGCAAGATGCCTTGTAAAAGATGCAGAGCTTTATATATTTGATGAGGCGCTAAAGGGACTTGATGAAAAGACAAAAGCTGTGGCTATGACTGTTATAAAAGAGTATACTGATGGAAAAAGTGCAATCTTTGTTACACATGATATAAATGAAGCAAAAGATTTTGCAGACAGAATAGTGGAGATTTAAGTAGCTATGAAAATAAAGTTGGAAAAGTTATCGGAGTTGCATATGGAAGGTATAACTCTTTTTGAGGTCTCATATAAGTATGCACCGATATATGCAAAGAATTATTTTGCAAGAGCGAAGGATGAATTTGTTATTTACTGTATTGACAATGAGAAAAATAAGGGCGTTTTGTGGTTAAAGAATAATGAATATAAGTTTATTCCCATAAATGCAGATGATGGAAGAGGCGCTAATTTATTGCTTAATACGGATGACGGCATAATTTTAATTACTAAAAATAAGGCATGGAAAATGGAAGCGGACAGCGAAGTATTTACTACGATAAATATAGAGAAACCTTGTATTGCTGAAAATATAACAGAGATTTCAACTTTGGGGGAGAATGAAAATTATCCTGTTATTTGTCGTGTAAGTGTGGAGGCGATGGCTGCCAACAGCTTTACATTTTTTAAATATGATAAAGATGAAAATACTATAAAATTTGAAGATATATTACAGCCGATTTTTACAACCGAAAATACAATGAAAAGATTTTTTGACTCATTGTCTGAGGTGGACGGGCTTTATTATAAGATGAATTTTAAATATAACTATCCTCAAATCGGAAGTATGATGATAAAGGATGATGTGATATATGTATTCTTAGAGGCTGATATTGTAAACCCGGCAGGACTCAGTACTTATAAGTATTATTGGTATGTGGAAATAACTAAAGACGGAGTTTATAAAAAGAAAATTTGGGGAGCGGAAAGACTGGATAAACTGCAGGGAAAGCGTGGAGTAAGAGGAAAATTCAGTGCAGATAAGAAATATCTGATATTATCCCCTATTTTTAAAACAGATGAATGGAAGGGTAAACAAAAATTACTGAGGTTCTCAGATTTGGAACTTTTGGATATCACATTGCCAAGAGGATACTCAAAGTTTAGAGTACTGGATATTTTTGATGAGAATGCATTTATCAGTGATGAGGTAGATAAGATAGCACTTTGTAAAATGACGGAAGGGTAATATTTTGAATAATATAAAGAAAAAATATATTGTGTATATTGTAGTTGCAACGATTATAGTATATGCAACAGTCAGGTATTTCGGGACTGTAGAGAGTTATATATTAAGGGTGACAAATACATTGATGCCTTTTGTGGCAGGCGCAATTATGGCATATATTATAAATATTCTTATGGATTCATATGAAGATTTACTTTTGAAAAAATTTCATAATAAAAAAATTATAAGAACTGTATCAATACTATTGTCAATATTTACATTTGTGTTGGTGATAGGGTTGCTTCTGGGTCTTATTATTCCGCAGCTTGTGAAGATAATGTTTTCAATAATGTATACAAATCCAAGTGATATAAAAAAGATAATTGAAAGTATAAGCAAAAACAATATAGTGGACAAGATTGCCGATATAATGAATGTTGATATTAACAATATAGATATTTCAGGTTATGTCACAAAGCTTATACACAGTGTAATGTCAAGTGTAGGAAATATTCTTATAGGAGTGATAAGCGGAATATCGGGATTTTTCAATACTGTAATATCTGTCTTTATGGCGGTGGTATTTGCAATATATATACTTGTGGATAAGGAAAGAATTGCGGTGCAGGGTGATAAACTTTTAAGAGCTTTTTTACCGTCAAAGAGAGATACTGTAATTGATGTACTGAGTATTTTTAATAAAAGTTTCAGAAATTATTTTATCAGTCAGGTAAAAGAGGCGATAATACTTGGTGTACTGCTCTATATTGTGATGCTTATAGTAAGGCTGCCTTATGCATCTTCTATAGCCATATTGGTGGGGGTGACGGCGCTGATACCTGTGATAGGAGCTTATGCCGGACTCTTTATCGGAGCACTTATGATAATTACAAAGTCTTTTTCAAGTATGATTATATTTATCATAGTACATACTATAGTACAGCAGTTTGAAAACAATATAATATATCCGAGAGTGGTAGGAAGCTCTGTAGGACTTCCGGGCATGTGGGTAATAGTTGCGGTAGCACTTGGAGGCAGCCTTTTTGGAATATTCGGAGTATTTGTTGCGGTTCCTGTGGCTGCAAGCCTTTACTTTATTTTAAAAAGAGAAACTCTTAAGAGACTTTAATTAAGAGTATGTAGTTTATGTTAAATCAGTGTTACATTTGCTTGATAAATCGGCTGTAAACCTTTATAATCTTTCTTAGGGAGAGCGAGATATTATGTAATATATCCTGAAAGCAGAGGGTTTTTATGCCAAATACAAAAAAAGACCATGAGTCTGATGAGAAAAATCCTTTTATAAAGCAGACTATTATAGAAGAGAAAAAAGATCAGCGTAAGAGGATTGTCTCGGCAGCTTGCCTTGCTGTTGTTTTTGGAATTGTTGCAGGCCCAAGTACGGCATTGACATCACATATTATAAACAAAAACATACTAAGCAAAAAGACAAAAACCACTATACAGATTCCAAAGGAGGAGACAAGCCTTGAGGGAAGTGAGGAGGCGGAGTCGTCTGAGCCTGTAGAAGATATAGTGGCATCGGCTATAGAAAGTATAGACTTGAGTGAAAAGAACTTGGAACAGATGTATGCCGGTCTAAGCAAGGTTGCGGAAAATAAAGATAATACAATAGTGAAGATAAGTGCAATCACCACAAATACAGATTGGTTTGACAACACATTGCAAAATGAAAGCAGTTGTTCAGGTATAGTAGTAGCAAAGTCCGGTGATAATCTTATTGTATTGACCACAAATATGTCCATAGAGGGCGGTATCAGAGTAGGATTTTTTGACGGCAGCGTGAAAGAAGCAAGTGTACTTGGAACGGACAGCCTGACCAATCTTATGATACTTTCCGTGGATATCTCTTCTATGGGAGAGAAGGTCAAGAGTATAGAACCTATTGTACTGGGAAATTCATATCAGCTGAAGAAGGGCGCATTTATATTGGCTATAGGCAGTCCGGTGGGAGTGTCAAGAAGTCTTGATATCGGCAATGTGACCGCTATTGAAAAAAATGCAAGCTTTTTTGACGGATATGGCAGGGTAATATACTGTGACAAGCATTTAGACAACAGAGGTACGTTTTTGATAGATACATCAGGTGAGTTGGTAGGTGTAATTTCAAATTTGGACGGCGACAGCCCTATATCAATGGCATATGGTATATCGGATTTGAAGATGCTTATTGAAAATATGACAAACGGTGTGGGCTCCTCATATCTGGGAGTTCGTGCAATTGATATAGACAAGGATAAGGCACCGGAAGGTATGCCAAGCGGAGTCTATGTCACAGAAGTAAGGGCAGATTCTCCGGCCTACAATATAGGTATACAATCAGGTGATATAATATCCATGATTGGTGACGAGGAAGTGAACTCTATTATAGGGTTTAAAAATATAATGGAAAAACTGAAGCCAAACCAAGTGGTAAATATCAAAGTGAGCCGTTCCGGTAAAGATGGTTTTACAGAACTGAATTTTGAAACAACAATTGGTGCCAGGAGCTAGAAGGGTAGAAAATGAAATTTATTGAAAGCTTAAAAGAAGGAATGCATGTTTCAGAGGTTTATCTGTGCAAGACAAAGACAATTGCAATGTCAAAGACCGGCAAAGAGTATGCCAGTCTGAGCCTGCATGATAAGACAGGAAGCATTGATGCGAAGATATGGGATTTATATTCTCCGGGTATCTCTGATGTGGACGCTATGACATTTGTTGTAGTGGACGGTGATGTTACGTCTTTTAATAATGTATTGCAACTTAAGGTGGCAAGAATAAGAGAAGCGGATGAGAAGGAGTATACACCGTCCGACTATGTGCCGGTATCCAAAAAAGATATCGACAAGATGTTTGGCGAACTGAAAGATAAGATAAAGTCGGTAAAAAATCCGTTCCTAAGTAAGCTTTTGACAGCAATCTTTATAGATGATTTTGAATTTCAGACTGCTTTTAAGTCATCATCGGCAGCCAAGACGGTGCATCACGGATTCCTTGGCGGATTACTTGAACACACTCTTGGAGTGGTGAAACTTTGTGAATATTTTTGTAATAACTATGAATCATTAAATCGTGATTTACTTATCACATCGGCACTCTGTCATGATATAGGAAAGACCAGAGAGTTGTCGGCATTTCCGGCAAACGATTATACTGATGAAGGTCAGCTGGTGGGACATATAGTAATAGGTGTTGAGATATTAAAAGCACATATCGACAAGATTCCGGGCTTCCCGAAGAAACTTTCAAATGAGCTGATACATTGTATACTGGCTCATCACGGAGAGCTTGAATACGGCTCACCTAAAAAACCTGCGCTTATAGAAGCTTTGGCACTCAATTTGGCGGATAATGCGGATGCAAAGATGGAGACATTTATTGAGCTTCTCGCACAGGGACAGGACGGAGCTACAGGATGGCTCGGCTATAATAAATTACTTGAGAGCAATTACAGAAAGACAAGTGTATAATATAAAGTCGATAATATAGACTGATTATCAAAACAGTCTGATAAGTTTAGTAATGGAGATATATGAAAACTGACAGTACATTAAATTACAAAAAAGGTGAAATGATAACAGTTGATATAACAGACTTTGGAGAAAATGGCGAAGGCATCGGAAAAACCGATGCCTTCACATGGTTTATAAAAGATACTGTTATCGGAGATAAAGTCACAGCAAAGGTGATGAAAACAAAGAAAAGCTACGGATATGCAAGACTTGACAGTATAGTTAAGGAGAGCCCCGACAGAATAGAGGCCAAATGTCCGGTGGCAAGAAGCTGTGGAGGATGTACATTACAAAGTCTTGATTATAGTGCGGAGCTTAAACTCAAGCAAAACAAAGTGGAAAATCATCTGAAAAGAATAGGCGGATTTGACCTGTCAAATGTGGAGATAGAAGAAATTATCGGTATGGAAGACCCGATAAGGTACAGAAATAAATCCCAATTTCCGTTCGGAAGAAAGAACGGCAAGAACATCACAGGCTATTTTGCAGGCAGAACCCACAGCATTGTAGAGTTTGATGACTGTATTATCGGTATCAAAGAAAATAAGACTGTACTGCAGAAAGTTCTTGATTTTATGGAGAAGTACAGTGTGGATGCCTACAATGAGGAAGATGGAAGCGGCATAGTAAGGCATGTACTTATAAGAAAAGGCTTTGCTACGGGTGAGTTGATGGTGTGCATAGTTATAAACGCAAACAATCTGCCACATAGTGATAAGCTTGTAGAGAGCTTACGTAGCGCACTGGGAAGTGATTTAAAATCCGTCTCTATGAATATAAATAAAAAGAATACCAATGTCATATTGGGAGAAAGAACAGTTACTCTTTATGGCAACGGCTATATAGAGGATTACATAGGGGATGTGAAGTTTAGAATATCGCCACAGTCATTTTATCAGGTAAATCCTGTACAGACAAAGAAACTATACTCTAAGGCATTAGAGTATGCTGCACTGACCGGTGAGGAAACAGTCTGGGATATGTATTGCGGCATAGGTACCATTTCACTTTTCCTCGCAAAGTCCGCAAAGTTTGTCTACGGCGTGGAAATAGTGGACGCCGCCATACAGAATGCGATAGAGAACGCAAAACTTAACAATATAGAAAATGTGAAGTTCTTCGTAGGAAAGGCGGAAGAAGTAATCACAGGCGAATACGAAAACGGTAATATAAGAGATATAGATGTAATAGTGGTAGACCCTCCAAGAAAAGGTCTTGATAAGCTTGCAATAGATACAATGCTGAAGCTCCTGCCAAAGAGAATAGTATATGTAAGCTGCGATTCCTCTACACTGGCAAGGGATTTAAAGATGTTGTGTGAGAAGGAATACGAGCTAAAGAAACTTACGGTGGTGGACCAGTTTTCTAGGAGCTATCATACGGAGAGTGTGTGCTTGCTGTCAAGAAAAGATAAAGCGGTATAGTAATTCGCAAAATTTACAAGGCCTATTATAGAAAATGATAGGAGGTACTGAAAATGGAGTACATAGGTATTGGAATATGCGTGATAGCTGTGGTAGCAATCTGTATATTCATAGTTAAACGAAAAAAGAATGCTAAAGAAGCAAATCAAAACGAGGATGTAAAAACTGACGGAGAGGAACGTGCAATAGCTGTTTCTAATGATGCACCGGTAGAATTAGTCATTGAGATGGAAATGCTTCCGGCAGAAACCATCAAGGATAAGAATGCACTTGTTGAAATTACAGACAGCAATTTGCTTGCTCATGTCAACAATCTTGTTCCCGGTTTAGCGCAGGCAGGAAATGCAGTCAATAATGTAGCGCAGGCTGTGGAAGCTGCAAATGTAGGTGTTCTATATAGAGCTATTATTCCTGCAGGTACAAAATTAACAGATTCAAAGGCTATGGAAGGCGCAGTTCGAGGGTTTTATCGTGGAGCAGAAGGAATTCAGGGACATGCCAATTTAGTGGCGGTTGAAGCGCAAAAAGGAACTGCAGTGGTAGCAAACACCGTCGCAGCTGCTATGGGAGTTGCATCGATGGTTGTTGGCCAGTATTACATGACTCAAATAAACGCAGAACTAGGTGCCATTAGTGATGGGATTTCAGAGATACAGAATTTCCAAGACAATGAGTATAGAAGTCGTGTATTTTCTCTCTTAGCTCATGTAAAGAAGATTGCCGATTTCCGGACAGAAATTTTAGAAAATAATGAACTCAGAATATCTAAGATAAATCAGTTAGACAGTCTTGAGGAAGAATGTACTCAATTGTTGGGACAAGCCAATTTAACTTTAGCCGGTTTTGCAAAGAAAACAAACCTTGATTATGAAGAGTATGAAAAAGTCGTCGGTAATGCTCAGAATTGGTTTATGTATCAAAAGTCATTGCTGGATGTTTTGTACAGAATAGCGGATTTGAGGTATACGTTACATCTTGGAGCTGTATCGAGAGAACAATGTATTGCGATTCTTTCAACATATACAAAGCAGGTTCAAGACACACAAAGCATGCTGGCTGCATGGCATGAAGGAACAACTGAGAGATTGAAAATAGATACTGATGAAGTTAGAAGAAAACGAGCAGGATTTGACAGAGTGATTCATTTCCTTCCGGGGGTATTTTATAAAGATTTAAATTATCGTTCTATTGAAAAGAGTACGGCAAACATGATTCGTACGCAGGCTTCCAAAGAGAGTACACTATCAATTGACAAATCAGAGCTGTATTTAGAGGATGTGCAGCTTATTGCTAAGGATGGAAAAATATATTATTTGCCGGAAACGAAAGCAGAATAAAGTAAAAGAACCCTCCCGGCCATCAATGGTCAGGAGGGTTTTGTGCATCTATGGAGCTATGCATCAACGTCTGTGCTGACATCAGATTTCAGTTCAACGGTGATGCTGTTATCCCGATGATTATCTGCTTAGCACCGGTGATTCATCAAACTTGGTGAGATGGGATATCTGCTGAGAAATTTAATCCTGATAAAAATCCCATAAAAAGTCCTTTCGGCTTGTTAGACGTATAAAATTCAAGGTTTCTTCATAGAATATATTTTGCAAATGCTTGCAATCGCAAGCAAAAAACTGATATAATATAGTAAAAAGGAGGTGATACTATGGCAAATACATCCGCTGTTTATGCAAGAATAGATACCAATCTTAAGGATAGTGCGGAAGAGATTCTTTCTCAACTTGGCATTTCGCCATCAAGTGCAATTCAGATGCTCTATAGCCAGATTGTACTGAAGAAGGGGATGCCATTTGATTTGCGTCTTCCTTCTTCCAAACCGTTAGCTGTTGGTGCAATGACCGGAGAACAGCTTGATGCAGAGCTCCGGAAGGGTGTCGATTCTATCAAGGCAGGAAGAGTATATTCTGCTGATGAAGTTGATGAGGCACTTGCAAAGGAGTTTGGTATATGACGGAAGCCTATAAGGTCGGATATTCTGTAGATGCACTTGATGACCTACGAGAAATCTATGCTTATATTGCAAATGAGCTTCTATTTCCGGAAACAGCCGCCGCTCAGGTGGGACGTATCCAAAAAGAAGTCCGTTCCTTGGATTTCATGCCGGCTCGCTATACGTTAGTTGATTGGGAGCCGTGGCATTCTATGAAAATGCATCAGCTGCCTGTAGATAACTTCATCGTCTACTATCTGGTCGATGACGAAGAGATGACAGTTACTGTGGCTCGTGTTATCTATGGTTGTCGTGACATCGAAGGAATCATAAATTCAAATGATTAATAAGAATGGAGCTGTAGGGAAATGGTAGTCATAAAATAGGCGGTGATATGTTTGTCATACAATAGTTGGAATCTTGAACTAAATGAATATATACGCCAAGGTGAACAGGATAAGGTTGAAAAGAGTAATGCATGGAAAACTGCTATCGGGCTTCAGTATGTAGATGGACTTAAGCCCTCAAAATATTTGATTGAAACTGCAAAAGATCATATTGAAGGTAAAATCAGTATTTCTGAAGCAGACAGGCTTATTGTTAGTTATTATAAAGAAAGAAAAGACCTTCCAATTTTCACCGGCAGAACTACAAAATATTCATCGTAAATTATTTGAAGGTGTACTTCATTATGCCGGAAGAATAAGAGATTACAATATTACCAAAAATGAGTGGGTAATTAAGGGAGATACAGTACTGTATGTATCGTTTGACAGTATTAGGGATACACTTGATTACGACTTTTCGCAGGAGAAGAACTTCTCCTATAAAGGACTGAACATACATGAGGCTATTAGACATTTTGCTAAATTTACATCAGGTATATGGCAAATTCATCCGTTTGGAGAAGGAAATACAAGATCAACTGCAGTATTTATTATTAAATATTTAAAGACATTCGGCTTTACCATAAGTAACGATACATTTGCCTAAAATTCATGGTATTTCAGAAATGCTCTAGTTCGAGCAAATTATAACAATCTGAGAGTAGGTATTCATGCTACAAGTGAATTTCTTGAATTATTCTTTGAAAATCTTTTAATGGATGCGAAGCATGACTTAAAAAATAGATATATGCATATTGATTTCAATGTTCAAAGTGTCAATAAGGTTTAATTGCTCGTGAAAATGGAAAATGAAACGGTAAGTGGAAGATACTTATAGAAGCATAATATGCACTAAAGATTGAAAATCAAAAATCTGCTATAAAATTCGTAGAGGATATACTTAAAAATAAGATTATCCTTGATGAATAGGACAGTTTTGAGTCTTTAAGATATGTGCTGTCAGATAAAGTTGATAGCGAAACGACAGATATGATGAAGTTTGCATGTGACTTCAACAAATTAATATATGTCGGAGTAAGGTATAATCTTATGTTGTCAGAAGGTAAGAATAAAGATGGTCTCAGTGAATAGGAAAGGGAATAAAATGACAGATGAAAAATTAGTTCAATTAGGCTTAAATGATAAGGATTCTCTAAAAATGATTTTATCGGGATATGTTGAGAATGATAAGAGTGAGAATGGTGGAGAAAAAGTGGGTGTAGTTTCTGTTATGTTTGTGTCTGAAAACAAAGAACTTGTCAGTAAAAAAATGGAAGAATTTGAAGCAAAATATCCTAAAAGATATTTTATGGTGCACAGTGTATCCATTGGATACTGAACTGGAAGAATTAGATCATTATCCATCTATTGCAATTTTTGAAAGTGATTTTAAGTAGAATTTTTGTTGATTAGATAATTGTAATATAATAACTATTTTAATATACAAAATGGATTTATTTTACAGTAAAAATGCTATGAAAGATTTTGAAAATGAGAATAGCAGTCAGTGATTGTTTACTTGGAGAGAACTGCAAATATAATGGGGAAATAATTATAGTAAAAAGTTAGTTGATTATATCAAAGCTAAGTCATAAAGACGGTACTTCAGTGGAGTGAATACAATATATGACGGATCTTTTCCGGGTAAGCTTATTCATAGACATGTGTATTTGCAGGAGAATGGAATAAAGGTGATGGACATTGCGGATTTATAGATATTTGGGTTTGTAAGTATAATATATATATATTTCGTTTTGGAAGTACTGAACCTTAAGTATGCATATACTAAGCATTGCATTGCATGTAAATATTATTGAAAAGTTATTGAAAAGGAGATTTATGAGAAAAGAGTTTGAAATAAATGGTTGTATAGAAGTTCAAGCGGAAATAACAGAGGACGAATTTTCTAATGCATTTATTCAATTTGTTGAATCCAAGGGTTGGTCTTTTGGTGGCGGTATAAATGAAATTCAGGATGGTTACTATATTTTGCCGGACGGGAGCAAGGGAAAATCCGTTTTAGAGGATGAATAAAAATCATATAAAGGATTAAGTTACAGCAAAGCACATAATCTTAAAGTTTTAAATGATTCGTGTACTTGCAAGATAACAACAAATTGGGTTAGAGAGTGATTTACAGATCTGGTTAACATAATATAATTAAAGTACATAGCAAAATAGGAGGTGATATGTTTGTCATACAATAGTTGGAATCTTGAGCTAAACGAATACATACGCCAAGGTGAACCGGATAAGATAGAAAAGAGTAATGCATGGAAAACTGCTATCGGGCTTCAGGATGTAGACGGACTTAAGCCCTCAAAATATTTGATTGAAACTGCAAAAGATCATATTGAAGGTAAAATCAGCATTTTTGAAGCAGATAGGCTTATAAGCAGTTATTATAAAGAGAGAAAAGACAGGGATGGTGTGGAAGCAGATACTAAAGAAGCGGATATTGTATCTGTAAGAATTGCAAAATTACTGGGAGAGAAGACCTTTCAATTTTCACCGGTAGAATTACAAAATATTCATCGTAGATTATTTGAAGGTGTACTTCATTATGCCGGAAGAATAAGAGATTACAATATTACAAAAAATGAGTGGGTGCTTAAGGGAGATACAGTACTGTATGCATCGTTTGACAGTATTAGGGCTACACTTGATTACGACTTTTCGCAGGAGAAGAACTTTTCATATAAGGGACTGAATATACATGAGGCTATTAGGCATTTTGCCAAATTCACATCAGGAATATGGCAAATCCATCCGTTTGGAGAAGGAAATACAAGATCAACTGCAGTATTTATTATTAAATACTCAAAGACATTCGGTTTTACCATAAGTAACGATACATTTGCCCAAAATTCATGGTATTTCAGAAATGCTTTAGTACGAGCAAATTATAACAATCTGAGAGCAGGTATTCATGCTACAAGTGAATTTCTTGAATTGTTCTTTGAAAATCTTTTAATGGATACGAAGCATAATTTAAAAAATCGATATATGCATATTGATTTTGATGGCCAAAGTGCCATTCAAAGTGCCAATAATTCGGTTTCAAAGTGCCAAAATGGCACTTTGAAAATATCTTTGGAAGAATTAGCTATTATAAATGTCTTAAAGACTAATCCGGCATTAACTCAAAAGCAGATATCGGATCTTGTAGGGAAGTCAGAGAGAACAATTAAGAGATGCACAGTAGAAATGCAGGAAAAAGGTTTAATTGCTCGTGAAAACGGAAAACGAAACGGTAAATGGAAGATACTTATAGAAGCATAATACGCACTAAAAAGGAAGAGTATGCAATTAGGATGGATTGATTTTTCGAAAGAAGATAGACAAAAGGCACTGGATGTTATCAATCTGCCACATGGTGATAAGCTCATAGAGAACTTATGTGCTGCTGTATAGGTACTATCTCGCTTTTTCTTGCAAAGTCCGCAAAGTTCGTCTATGGTGTTGAGAAGATAGTTGATGCCTCCATACAAAATGCGATAGAAAACGCAAAGATCAACAATATAGAAAATTTGAAATTCTTTGTAGGCAAAGCTGAAGAAATCATCACAGGTGAATACGAAAACGGTAATATAAGAGATATAGATGTAATAGTGGTAGACCCGCCAAGAAAGGGTCTTGATAAGCTTGCAATAGATACAATGCTGAAGTTATTGCCAAAGAGAATAGTATATGTAAGCTGTGATTCCTCTACACTGGCAAGGGATCTGAAATTGCTTTGTGAGAAGGAATATGAACTTAAGAAACTGACAGTGGTGGATCAGTTTGCGAGGAGCTATCATACGGAGACGGTCGCACTCTTGAGCAACAACCTAAAGAAGAAGGAATCCTACATAACTCTAGATGTGGAAATGGCTGATTATTACTGCATCAAGGGCGAATGGGAGAAGGCTTCTAACACCGGCAAGTAAGCCTCACAATCGAATAGGAGTTTGAATAGATAAGCTGCAGGAGCGGAAAATACAATCTGTTATCTGCAGCTTGTTTTGTTTCAAGCCAAAAGCAGTCGATTGAAAAAGGAGGACAAGACATGGCAAAGAACGTAAGAGAACTTAAGGTGCGTGCACAGAGCGGTTATCATTACAAGGAGGTGCCGCAGATCCAGCTCAAGGGAGTATGGCTTCGGGAGTTTGGTTTTAAGGAAGGAATGCCGGTGATGGTGAAATGCGAAAACGGCAGACTTATCATCACGACGGATGAGGCGAGGGCAGAGCTTGCGAAAGCTGAGCAGGAGTTTATGGACAGGAAGCTGGGTGCGCAGAAGAAACGGTTTGAGCAGGAGAAGAAGCAGCTGCATGTTCAGTTTGTGGCAGAGCATAGAGCAACCTATGGCGATTCGGATGCCGGAGAGGGGGCTGCCTATGTTTGATACGAATGACCTCTCCGTACTGGATCCACAGTACTTTTCCATCATCTACACGGATGCCTTTGATGTGACGATCATGAGCTGGAACACCGGGCATTACAGGTTCATTTATAATCCGGAGTATCCGACACTGGGAACCTGCATTATATTCCATAAGAATAAGGCGTCACATCCATATCATCAGCACGGTCGTGCGAACAGCTTAAGGCAAGTGGTCAGAAGTATTCAGAGCCACGATAAGTGGCAGATAGAAGGAAGACCGAGAAGAAAATAAGATAGGCTCAAATCAAAAAGAGGGAAGTGCATCCGGGCATGCGCTTCATTCAATTCTGTTATGCAGGTATTACCGATTTAGTCTTTGTGGTAGAGCTGATAGGCTAATTTCTGTGCTGCTTTGATATCTTCGTAGCCCTGGCTCTTGCCAAGCCTAAGCTCCTTCAGAATATCGCCCTTTTTGCGATTCTTTGAAAGAAGAGTGATGATTTTCCGATACTTGGGATTAATCTCTGATACTTCCTTAATCAAATCCTTGATAATGATTCCGAGAAGGACGGTATCTTCAAGAGATTCGGTCTGAGCAGGTTCAAAGCCGCTGCTGTCTTCATCGGATTCTGCGTCATCTGTGAATTTGTCATAGGACAAATCATATTCATGTCCATTTTCCTTCAAGAAATCGTCGGTGCCGCCGGTTGCGATGTAAGTACGAACCTGCGTATTGAAGAATTTCATCCAGCTATTAAGCGTACCTCTTTTAATAGGAGCAAAGGCTACCGGGATTTTATGACCTCCGATAGTTCAAGTCTCCATATTGTCGCTGTCAATGGACTTATCCTTCAGCAGTTCCTTGGTTACAAGGATGTGAGCGAGCTCTTCGTCCGCTGTAGGCGGAACATTGTTGTAAGACTTTTTGTCACCATATTTACTCTGGTTGACGTTGTTTGTGAAAGATTTATTCCGAAACATAATTTGGGCCTTCCTTCGACCCAGGGGCCGAAACGGAAGGTCCTAACTATGTCTGTGAGAACGTTATAGATTTGTACGCAAAATAAAATCGGTGGAAGACATACAAATCGAACGGAAAATCCGCTTCGGTTTGCATCCTTTCCACCGATGGTCAGGCTGCATTACGCATTAAAAAGTTACTTGTTTGTATCCTGCTGCCCGGAGCAGGGGCTGTGGCGGGAAGTGAATGAAATAAATATTTGCGAATACAGATATTTTATTTATTTCTTGTCCGACTTATGCTACAATGAAATTTAGGTTTTTAGCTTTGTTAGGAGAGCTTCCCTGCCCACATTGCTATTATATCCTATAGGGTCGAAAAAATCAGTAAATAACTGTGTTTCAAGGTGTCAAAGTGTTTTCTGCGAAATTAACCTAAAGTTTTCTTTTTTGGAGGTGAACCGGTTGCAAGAGCTGGTATTAGCCACGGTGGTAGCTGAGATCAAGAATGCGTTCATTCAAGATATCAATGATCCGGATATGATTGAGCTCCTGTATAGGGGTTGCTGAGCCGTTGGGAATTAAATTGAATAAAGTGCAGAAGGGCGCTGTCAGCTTGATTGTCAACAGACAACCTAAGGGGAATGTACTCAAAGTGATCAGGGGCAATTCTCAGAATCCAAAAGTAAAAGCGTCTATCGGTGAATTCTTCAAGAGGAATGTGATTAAGCGCTTTATGCCGGACGTGGAAGAAGAAATCATCTTCCATCTGCGCGGTGTCATTAAGGATGATAAAAAGATTTCCGACAGTAAGCGGTCTGAAATTCAAATATCTTCAAGCTATCCTGGCAGGAAAGACGTATGCAGGATATTTCTCTGTGGATGGCAAGGGCAAGGTGATTAACTCAAAGGTCGGCAGAAAAGAAACGACTTCGGATGATGTCAGTGCTTATGAGCTGATTATGAAGAATAAGGAGCTGTTGCTGGATCGTGAACCGAAAAAGTCTCCAGTGCGTTTCATTTTCTCACATTCTGCGCTGAGAGAGGGTTGGGATAATCCGAATGTATTCCAGATTTGTACGCTGAAGCAGAGCAGCAGTGATGTGAGAAAACGTCAGGAGGTTGGTAGAGGTCTTCGGCTTTGTGTAAATCAGAACGGCGAACGTATGGATATCAATGCACTGGACAATGATGTTCATAATGTCAATGTACTGACCGTTATCGCAAGTGAGAGCTATGATTCCTTTGAAAAAGGGCTTCAGACAGAAATGGCTGAGGCTGTTAACAAAGATCTGTTTGTAGATCGTCTTGTAAAGGATGACCAGGGTAATGAGGTACTTATCACCAGCGATATGGCATCTGCGATTTATTTTGATTTGATAGTAAATGGCTATATCAATAAACTGGGTGAGCTGACGGATAAATATTATGAAGATAAGACAAACGGCGAAATAAAAATCGCGGATGAAGCCAAGGATATTGCTGCCGGAGTTATCGGAATCATTGATTCTATTTACGACAGCAAGGCACTGCAGCCTGAGAATGCCCGCAGTAATAATGTGGAATTGCAGGTGGACGATGAAAAGCTTAACAGCAAGGAATTCAAGGCGCTGTGTTCTAAGATCAATGCAAAGTCGGTCTATGTAGTGAATTTCGATACGGATGAACTGGTTAGGAAGTCTATTGCTTCTCTGGATTCAAAGCTTAGGGTATCTAAGATTTACTTTCGTGTAGAGACCGGTCAGATGGAATCCATCAAATCGAAGGAAGACCTGGTGGTTAGAGGATCTTTTGTGAAGGAAGAATCAGGAAGCTACGGCGTATCTGTGGTTGCCAATTCGAATGTAAAGTATGATCTGATTGGCAAACTGGTGGATGAGACTGGACTTACACGTAAAGTAATCATAGCAATCCTTCAGGGGATCCAGGCGTTTGTATTTAATCAGTTCAAAGATAATCCGGAAGAGTTTATCTCTAAGGCAGCGCAGCTGATCAATGATCAGAAGGCAACCGCCATTATCGAGCATATTACTTACGATGTGCTGGATGAAGAGTACGGTACGGATATCTTCACGGATCCGACAATCAAGGGCAAGCTGGGCGTAAATGCTATGAAAGCAAAGAAGCACCTGTATGATCATATCGTTTATGATTCGTCAAATGAGCGCGACTTTGCGACAGATATGGATACCAATACAGATGTGGCTGTGTATGTGAAGCTGCCGGACGGATTCTATATTTCTACGCCGGTCGGACACTATAATCCGGACTGGGCAATCGCGTTCTACGAGGGCAGCGTAAAACATATTTACTTTGTGGCTGAGACTAAGGGATCCATGAATTCCATGCAGCTGAGGCTGATTGAGGAATCGAAGATCCATTGTGCGAGAGAACACTTTAAGGCTATCTCCGGCGATAATGTTGTCTATAATGTTGTGGACAGCTATACATCGCTGATTGAGAAGGTGATGAAGTAAGTTAGGAGGTTGTCGAATGGCAACACATATGAGTATAAGACTGGCATGGCATAATGAGGGCTGGAATGGCCACATCTGCCAGAAGCCGTGTGAAAATTTATATTGTATCGGGCAGCATTCATATCCGGGGGATCTGATTGCAGGTACCCGTGATATTGAGTATGAGACTGCTCATGCAGGAGAGCCTTGTTCAGCGAATCCATGCGCTGTTGCCTGTGGACTTAGTGTTAATGCATTTGGCAAGGACACCATCAGGGTAAGAGTTGATCCGCCGGATTTCTGGAAGGAAAGTGATGCCGATGCAATTAAATTGGATTTGCCACCACATACAGTCTGCACATGGTGCTATGAGCAGATGTACAACGAGGATGTGGAAGTTCATGGTGGGTCCGGTCAGAAGTATGATTACGAGAAGAGAAAGGCGGGAGCGGAGAAATATTTTTCTCAGTTTGAACCCGGAAAATCTTTGATTTTCTATTATGCCGGATATAGCAATCCGTTCTGTGAGAATGAAGAGAATAATTATGTCATTGCAGGGATATCCCGTGTAAAGAATATTGAACCACTTTATTATTATGACAATACAAGCCCAGAGGTACAGAAAAAGTATGCCGGGGGATTTGTGTGGCAGAGACCTGTTACATCTACGTATCCTGATGAGGGCTTTTGCATCCCATACTGGAAGTATATCAACAATGAGGAGATTATTGAGCGTATATTACTGAAGCCGCTAAATCGTTCACCGTTTAAATATGGCAGTCGTGAAGTGGATAACGACGATGCGATTGAGGTAGTAAATCAACTGCTGGCAGTCGTAGATGTTCTGATTGAAATTGGTGATGATACAGAGGATTGGAACATAAGAAAAGAATGGCTTAACAGCGTTCTTAATGAACTGTGGACGGCGCGTGGACCATATCCAGGGTTTCCGTCTGTCTTAGAGAGCCTTGGCCTGCATGACTTGATTTCTCCATATATGACACTGACAACAGATGCATCTATGAAGGATTACAAGCAGGGTGTTAGAGATTTTCTCGAAGGAAAAAGAGATGAGGTCGTCGGAATAGAATTCAGCAAGGCGGTACTTAAGAAGATTCGGAGAGAGTATCAGCTTACAGGATCAGAGACTGCTGATTTTCTCTTTGATACGCTTTCACGATTTGACCTATCTGCGGATCAGGTAAAGCGCATTATCGGAGAGGATAGAGAGAAGGTTTCTATTACGGCATCAATCGAAGAGATGTCAGAGAATCCATATATTATTTTTGAGCAGTATGTAGGCTTTGATTCAGATGATACGATACCTTTTTACAAGATTGATAATGGAGTAATACCATCTCCGGAATATGGAATTGAAGAGATTTTGGATAACGGCTCAACTGAACGTCTTCGTGCTTATTGTGTAGATGAGCTTAACAGAATCCCAGCTCATTCATTTGGTAAAGCGGATACTATTCTTCAAAGAATCAATGCTAGAATCGACCGGCTTCCAGAATGGAAGAGACATGTATATAAGTTACAGAACTTTGATGTGGAAACGGAAATACTTGATGGCGCTCTTGAGCGAAAAAAAGACGACAAGGATGATTTATACCTGTATTTAAGAGAGGTGTATGAAGACGAAAGAACGATTGAAGAAACCTTCCGGAATCTTGCGGACAGACCTGATATTACATTAAAGATGGCAATTACGCCTGATAAATTTAAGGAACGTCTCAGAGTTAAAGGGTCACCATTAGAAAAGAAAGTTGCAGCGGAATATGAGGAAATACTGGATCATCAAGCTGATAAATGCATGCAGATTTTCAGAAAGCCGCTATGCGTCCTTTCCGGAGCAGCGGGAACAGGGAAGACAACCGTAATAAAGGCGATCCTTGATAATATAGACCGGGTTCATGGGGCAGTAACTAGCTTCCTTTTGATGGCTCCTACAGGCAAGGCGGCGGAGAGAATAAAGACACAAACAGGAAAGCCGTCAAAGACCATTCATTCACATCTGGCAAAGACTGGCTGGAACAATGAGAATTTTACTTTAAAACGGTCCGGTGGTGCTACTGGCCAAGACTATAACACGATCATCATTGATGAGTGCTCCATGATTGATTTGAATCTGTTCGCAACACTTTTAAGGTCGATTAATTGGAACAGTGTACAGCGCGTGATACTGATAGGAGACCCTAATCAGCTTCCGCCTATAGGACGTGGCAGAGTCTTTGCAGATACCATAGACTGGCTGAATGTAGAGTATCCTGATAATGTTGCTACACTTCTGGATAATATAAGGCAGCTTGTAAATACGGTAGAAGATAAAGGACACGGAATTCTTGATTTGGCAGAGATTTTCATTCAGGAAAATCAACAGACTGAGGATGAGGATAAAGCTGCAATCTTAAAAGCAAGAAAAGAAGAACTGTTTGAGAATATTGTCGAAAACGGAAATGGTGATGTAGATAAGGATCTTGGCGTTTATTTCTGGACAGAGCAGGAAGAACTTGAGCATGTCCTTACGAATGTAATGATGCGGGATATGCAAGAATATACGCAGATGGACATGTCCGCCAAAGATGCCACACCGGACAAATTATGGCAGCAGATGATCAGGGATGAGAATGGGAACAGTAATCCGGAAATCATTCAGGTTATCTCTCCGTACAGAGGAGAATTTTACGGAACCGGCTCCCTAAATCTTCTTATGCAGAAGACCTTTAATGGACAATGGAGTATTAAGAAACTTGACGGAATCGGATATTTTGACAAGGTCATCCAGTTCAGAAACCGTCCACAATCTGATCCGGCATATGCATATCAGGACAGTTTGAGGAAAAATATAAAGTCAGAGATATATAACGGAGAAATCGGGCTAACCACTATTCACGGACTTGACAGATATGCAAAGGAAGGAAAAAAGCCAAAATATATATGGCAGGGTTCGATTGATAGATTGCAGGTTTTTTTCTCCGGGGAAACAAGGAAAGGACTTCGATATAACTATGGTAAGGATCTGGGACAGGATATTGACGGAAGATGGATTAAAGAACAGAAGGTTGTAGATAATCTTGAGCTTGCTTATGCCATCAGTGTTCATAAGTCTCAGGGATCTGAATTCGATTATGTGTATATTGTGATACCGCATAGAGACAGCCATCTTCTTTCAATGGAGCTGCTTTATACGGCAATAACAAGAGCGCAGAAAAAGGTGACGATATTTCTGCAGCAGGATGTGAGTACCCTTACTTCGCTCAGCCGTAATGATAAATCAGCGGTGAGAAAAATAAATTCTTCTGTCTATCAGTTTAATCCGCTTCCTGATGCGCTACTTTATGCAGGAAGTAATTGGTATGAGGATGGTAAGAATGTTGCTACGTTATCGGAGTATTTTGTGAGATCCAAATCGGAAGCTATTATAACAAATATGCTTGTTGACAGAGAGATTCCTTTTAAGTATGAGGAGCCTTTGTATGCGCCTGATGGAACCATGTTTCTTCCGGATTTCACTGTGACATTCAGAGGGGAAGAATACTACTGGGAGCATGTTGGAAGAACAAGTGACAGAGGCTATATGGCGCACTGGGCAAAGAAAGAGGCCTGGTACAATAAACATTTTCCCGGCAAGCTGATTACGACTTATGAAAGCAACAATCTTTCCAGAGATGCGGCAGAATTGATTTCCAGCCGTAAATAAAGTAACAGGAAGTGAAAATGTATGGATAAACAGGATGAGGTTTCCTTTCAAAAACTGACAAAGCACAGAGAGGGCTTGGCTAAGGCGCTGGAGGATCCGGCACTTAGGGGCGTTCAAAGCAGCGTCGTAGATAAATACAGAGATCAGGCGCATTTTATTTATGAGCTACTTCAGAATGCGGATGATGCATTTGCGACAAATGCCAGGTTTATACTTGAAAAGGACAAACTTATTTTTGCGCATAATGGATCGCGTCATTTTTCAATTTCAGATCCGGATAAAGAAAAGGAAGATTCCGGGACGAATGCTCTAGGCGATATAAATGCTATTACCTCTGTTGCTAATTCAAGTAAAACAACAGGGTCAACCATCGGCAAATTCGGGGTCGGCTTTAAGGCTGTATTTCAGTATACATCTACTCCCCGTGTGTATGATCCGAACTTCTGCTTTAGAATTGAAAGATTTATTGTACCTGTGGTTCTTAACGAGGATTATCCGGGAAGGCGTGAGGATGAAACGCTGTTTGTCTTTCCTTTTGACCATAAGGAAAGGGAACCTGCTGAAGCATATAGGGATATATCCGAGAAATTAAAGAATCTGTCATATCCGTTACTATTTCTCAGTAACCTGAAGAATATAGAGTTTGAGTTCGGGAATGTACTGGGTTTGTATGATAAGCGAATAGAAGAGACCCGCGTAATAGATGATACAAAGGCAGAATATATTGTTCTGACTCAAAATGATGGCGATGATCTTTACGATGAATACCTATGGCTGTTTTCAAGGGAATATGACCGTGGTGAGGAATACAATGGCGATGGAAGATATCTGACGTATTCGGCTGGTTTTTTTACTGATCAGGAGAGTCATCTGATACCTATAGATATGCCGGCATTTTGTTACTTCCCGACAAAAGAGTACACAGATTTGAAATTTATAGTTCATGCACCGTTTCTTTTGACAGATAGTAGAGAAGGAATCAAGGCAGGAGAACCGCATAATGATAAGATGATTAATGCTCTTGCGGATCTCTCCGCAGACGCAATTGAATATCTTAGGGATATTGGCATAGAGAAAGGAATACGCCTGATAGACGATAGTATTGTTGAAATTATTCCTGTATACGAAGATGAGTTCAGTGATCCAGAAGATAAGAATCAGATTTCTTTTCTGCCTTTTTTTGAACGTATTAAGGAAAAATTTGAGAAATCTGAGCTTCTGCCCGGAAAGGATGGATATGTTAGGAAGGGGAATGCTTATTGGGCATCTGTATCCCAGATTCCTCAACTGTTCAGTGATTCTCAACTTGGTGAAATTGTTGAGAACCCAGATGCGTGCTGGGTATTTCCCACATTATCAAGAGATGAAGTTCAGAGAAATAACAGAGAATTATTTTCGTATATTGATTCTCTTGTAAGGACAAATATCAATGAAGATATAGTATTAAGCGGACGTACAAGAGAGTTTTTTGTGCGCAGTGGAATTCGCCAAAGCCTTGAAAACATAAAAGGTATTACAGGTGAGTTTATTGAAAACCAGCCGATAGAATGGCTTCATGATTTATATAAATGGATATCTGAGACGAAGCACAGAAAGGATGTTGCTTCGAGTAAGCCGATATTTATAGATCAGGACGGGAAAGCTTCTGCTGCATTTGATAAGGCAGGTCAGCTGATATTGTTTCTTCCCGTGAAGAATATGACAGGCTACCGTATGGTAAATTCTGCTCTTCTCGAGAAGGAAGAAACAAGAAACTTTATCGATCAAATAGGTATTAAGCAGCCATCACTTCGGGATCAAATTTACAACATTATCCTTCCTCAATATGAGGATGGAGCTGAAATAGATACAGATCCTCATTTTAAGATGTTCTTTGAGTATTACTGCAAATGCTCTAATTCTGAGGTAGATGAATTTATTGGTTTAATAAAGGGATGTCAATTTCTGACTTATTCTGATCCAGATGATGGAGTAGCATACAGGGCAGAAGCCAGCTCTATGTATCTTCCCACAGCGGAAATGAAAGCATATTTTGAAACCAAACCGGACACACGCTTTATTGCGCTGGATGAGTATAAGGAGATGGTAGGAGTATCCAAAGAAAACCAGCTTATGAGGTTTCTCATGTCACTTGGAATCAAGACGGATGTCGCAATTTTCAGAACAGAAGTGAACTACTATACATCCGGACGGAATGATTTGCCGACTCCACATTCAACACGTGGAGTGACATATGATGAGAAGATAATCGATGGTTGCAAAGAAATTCTTGCCTATATAGAGGATACTGAGGATAGTACAAAATCTGTATTGTTATGGAATTGTCTTTTGAAAATCACAGAGACAAGGTGTACATCATGGAATTGCAGGGATATTGAAGCCTTGCTAAGAGGGGATTGCCATTATTTCTACTATTCTTCACAAGTAACAAGCTTTACATCTTCAGATGTTATTGCATTGAAAGAAACGGCTTGGCTTGTAAATTCAGATGGAGATTTTTCTCTTCCGGAGGATCTTACGGTAGACACGCTCTCTGATATTTATGATACATCGTCTGAAGCTGCTAATAATTTGCTCGACATCCTTGGCATTCAGGAGGCTGAAGAGGAAGATAGTAATCTAACGGACGAACAGCGTGAGAAGATAGCATTTGCCAATAAACTGCTGGAGTATGGTATTGAGGATGAGGATGATTTAGAGGAATTCAGAGAGTTTAAGCGTCAGAGAGAGGCACAGAGACAAGCGGCTGGAGCTGTATCACACGATGACTATGGCAATCCATCCACTGATAATGCCGCGGACGATGTTGATATGGATGATATCTTTGAAGAAGAAGAAGGTACTCCTAATTCTGATGAAAAGAAACCGCTTGATAAAGCTACTTCTGATGTAGTTAAGGATATTGTCCGTAGAACAAAACAGAAACCTGATGAATCAAAGAAAAAGAGGATAGCTGAGGATGAAGACGTTGATGGAGATGAGCTTATTCCATCGACGGTGGATTATCAAAAGAAGATTGAGCGTGCTAAGGAAAAGAGTGCTGCCGAGATTGAAAAAATCACGTACTTTGAAGAATTGCAGAACCGGGCAGTTGAGGCAGAGAAATACACTTATGAATGGTTCAATGCTTTGCTGGAAATGGAAAGCCTCAACAGCGGAGAATTAAATGCGGACAGCAAAGAAGTCTCCATCAGTTTTGCAAAGGTCGAGAGAGAGTCAGGAACCAAGCGGACATTGGTGCTCAAGCATCCGAATAGATATATTCCGCAGTTTATGGAAGACCTGGCTGATATTCCGATGATTCTTCATATGGGGGATCAGACAAAAACCGTTGCCATAGAGGTTGCAAATATTAAGTCCTATACTCTTCGTGTGAAGATGAAGAATGCATCGGATATAGATGGGATTGATCTTGAATCAGTAACCTCCGTAACTATAGATGCGAAGAGCCCGGCATTTCTGCTTGAAGAACTTAGAAAACAGTTTACTGAGCTGGAATATGAAGATGGTTTCAGCATGAAGGACAATTTATGTAAAAATATAGAATTTGTATTTGGACCTCCGGGAACCGGCAAGACAACTCATTTGGCGCAGAATGTCCTTATCCCGATGATGAGGGAAAATAAGGATTGTAAGGTACTGGTTCTGACTCCGACAAATAAATCAGCGGATGTACTTGTTCGCCGGATTATGGAAGTGTCTGGGAATGATCATACATATAATAATTGGCTGGTAAGATTTGGTGCTACTGGAGATGAAGAAATAGAGCAGAGCCCTGTTTTCAGAGATAAGACATTTGATATAAGGACACTTGATAAGCATGTCACTGTTACGACGATAGCACGATTTCCGTATGACTTCTTTATGCCTCAGTGTGCAAGGATATTCTTATATGGCATTAATTGGGACTACATAGTAATCGATGAGGCGTCGATGATACCGATTGCTAATATTGTGTTCCCACTGTACAAAAAAACACCGAGGAAGTTCATCATTGCAGGGGATCCGTTCCAGATAGAGCCAATTACATCAGTAGATTTGTGGAAGAATGAAAATATCTACACGATGGTGGAACTGGATTCGTTTACAGATCCTACGACAGTGCCTTATCAATATAAGGTTGAGCTTCTTACTACACAGTATAGAAGCGTACCGGACATTGGTCATGTATTCAGCAATTTTGCTTATGGAGGCATATTAAAGCATCACAGGTCTGCAGACAGTCAGCGTCCGCTTAATGTAGGAAATGATCTTGGAATAGAGACATTGAATATCATTAAGTTCCCTGTTAGTAAATATGAGAGTATTTATCGTTGCAAGAGGCTTCAGCATAGTAGCTCCTATCAGGTGTATTCGGCGCTCTTTACATATGAGTATGTTTTCTATCTGTCGAGGGTGATAGCTGATAACAATCCTAACGAGCAATTTAATATCGGTGTAATTGCACCATATCGCGCTCAGGCAGATATGATTGATAAGATGATTGCCTCCGAGAAATTGCCTAAGACGGTCGATGTGCAGGTGGGTACAATTCATGGCTTCCAGGGGGATGAATGCGATATTATTTTTGCTGTATTCAATACGCCGCCATCTATCTCTTCGAGTAAGGAAATGTTCCTGAATAAGAGAAATATCATCAATGTATCTATAAGCAGGGCGCGAGATTATCTTTTTGTTGTGATGCCAGATGATAACACAGAAAATATCTCAAATCTCCGGTTGGTGAAGAGAGTAGAAGATCTGATGCACAGCACTGATGCATGGATGGAATTCCTGTCAACTGATCTGGAAGAGCTGATGTTTGGAGATTCAAAGTATCTGGAGAATAATGCCTTTTCTACAAGCCATCAGAGTGTGAATGTATATGGGCTGCCTGAGAAGTGTTACGAAGTTCGAACAGAAGATACTGCTGTCGACGTTCAGATACATAAGCCATCCACAAATAGTGGTAATGTCTCAACTGATTCGAATAGTTCAGAATATGCTCCGGGTAAGGATGATGAATATATCAGTTCTTACCAACTGAAAGAAGAACTGATTCCGGAGGAATTGCGGGAGACTGCAATTGACCTTCCAGTGAAGGGTGTTATCAAGGGGTGGTGTTATCTTGTCCCTTATGACGGTAAGCTTAAGACTCACACAATAAAGAAGACAGAGGGCATGTTTATTCCGCTTATGAGGAACGGGCAAGAAAAGATGGTTAGTGTATCTGTGGTTCCTGAAGATCGAATTATATACATTTCTCAGGATATGTTTAAATTGTATGAGCAGGCCTTAAGTGAACCGGATGGAATAGAACTTAGAAAGGGTTTCTTTTAAAAATATACGATTAATATTGGGGAGTCGGCTGTATGCCGGCTCCCTCTTGTTGACTTTAATCCTTTTTGTAAAACGGAGTCTCATACCCATCCCCCGCGAATCAGGATATCTGGCATACAGTCAGGTGTCCGGCTCATAACATCGGCTATGGCTTCCACGGATACATCCTTGCCGCATTCGATGATCAGTTCATCATGGACATGACCGCAGATGAAGCAGTGGGGGAGGTTCTTCATAGCAAAGGCCAGAAGATCCCTGCTGACATCCTACACGATATTCTCCACGAATTTTGGGCCGTAGGATTCGATGCGTTTCCATTTCTTTGTGGAGCCGACACCCATGTAGGTAACGGATTAGCCGCCTAAGGCATTCTATCCGATGCGGGGCTTCACGTAGGAGAGAAGCCTGCCGGAGGGAAGCTTTATGAAGAGCATGCCGCTCTTATACAGGAACTGGATCCTACGGACTTCTGTGTGGATGCACTGCCTGATAGCTGTTTTGACAGCTCTGTCCACATCCCACCAGTAGGCTGTGATATTCGGATTGGAAGCACGCCAGGAATCTACCAGCGGCTGCAGCTCGTCCTCTGATAAGCCCATCTCCAATACGCCTATAGATTTCAGCGCACCGACGGAGCCACCGTATCCGAGAGCCAGTTCTGCGATTTTGCCCTTCTGTCTGAGGTGGCTGTTACGACCATGCTTTTCAACTGGCACGTCGAACATCTGGGAGGTATTAAATTTATCTTCAATGATGAAGCAAAATACGTTGAGTTTAAGAAAATATGGGATAATTATCATGTTGTACTCAGAGAGACGAAGCTAGTAGACACTACCGTTATCGAGTTAAAGAATTCAGCTGAAGACGCCATGTATCGGGGTGTCAGCAGGACGGAGCGTATATCTGTTATGGATACAGGAGATTTTATAGATGATACCGGTATTAAATATCATTTGCAAGTAAATGAAAATGATATAAATTCCTATATACAGATGTCTGTTTTATTGTCAAATGCAAAGGTAGGTGATACCTGTCCGATAGACTATGTAAAGATTTGCCCCTATCTAATGTCATTTATGAGAAAATATAAGATTAAAGAACAAATTGAAAGGTACTATCGAAAAAATAAATATGAACTTGAGAGTGAAAGAGTTCAAAATCTGCTGTGGTTAAGCCGAAGTAAAATCAGTAAATATGAAGAACTCCCAAAGACAAATGCAAGACTGGAGGCTTTAAAAGAGAAAGCATTTATTAACGGCGCAGAAAAATATCTATGGATTCCACCTTCAATGCCATACTATGAGTTGCAGGGGGTATATAAAAACAGCAAAGGTTTTTCTAAAATACTTGTCTTTTCAGCATGGGAGATGGTGCCCAGAATGATAGGTGTTATGTTATCGTATGAGTCAGAAAGGCTCACAGTTGGAAAGCTTGTAAATCAAATAAAAAATAAAGATATAAAAAATACAGGCTATTTTGCAAAAGGTACGAGAAAGTACCCTTCACCAAGGCTAAGATTTAATACATCAAACGGTGAAGTAAGAGGTATGAATCTACTTACACTGATTTATCCGTCAAAAGTGCTGGCAGATATGTATTCACCTATTGAATCGCTAAATAAACATGAATCTCTGAAAGATATAGAAAAGTCTATAAGACGTAGATTAACAGGTAAACTTAGGGTATTGAAAGAAAAGTATGGATATTCTTCTAACAAGAAGGAAGATAAAAGGTGGTATTATCTTGCACCTATACTTATGGATGGATTTGATTACGCCAAAGAATGGACAGAGAATATTTTAGCGATTCGAGATAATGAGTATGAAAACTTTGATGTAGCGGATAATCCAAAAGATAAAGGAAACAAGGGGTTTAAAGCCCATATTGAAAAACTTCAAAATTACCTGAATTACCCGGAAGAAATACATCTTGGCAGAACACCTGATGACTTGGTAGAAACACTGATAAATATGGTTTTAGGCTCTCCGGCTGTTTGCATATATCGTTCAAATTTGGGAAACAGAGAAATGGCTACATCACTGGCCAAAATTTTTATAAATAATTTTAATCTTCCCGAATCCACAGCCATTATTGACCTTGCATATGGAAGGTGTAGGGATGATAATTCACATTGGCAAAATGTCCTTAAATACTGTAAAGACGGATGCTTTCAGGCTATGATTGATGAATATATTCATATGTTGAGAGAAAGTGTAGGCTCTCAAGATGATTCTGATAGAAACTCTCTCGTACATAATATAATGGTTGAATCATTAAATATACGTACAGCCACATATGCCATTGATACTTATGCGGATTTTAAGAAGCGAATTACCGGTACAAATGAAATAGGGGATGAATGTAGGATTAGATCAAGCTATGCGGTAGGATTTGGTAATGAGAGGGGAGATAATTCCAAAACTGTTATAAGAAAGGAAAATATCAGAAATGCCTTTAACTCTCCGATGCGTCCCTTTGTATTGGCTACTACATCCATAGGTCAGGAGGGACTTGATTTTCATAACTATTGCCGCATTATAATGCATTGGAATCTGCCAAGTAATCCTATAGATCTTGAACAAAGAGAAGGCAGAATAAACAGGTTTAAATGTTTGGCAATAAGACAGAATGTAGCCGATAAATACAGTATGAATACACAGTTTGTGAAAGATATATGGAAAGAACTCTTTGAAGCGGCAGTGAAAGAAAGGCAAGAGGGGCAATCCGAACTTATTCCGTTTTGGTGTTTCGGAAAGAATCAGAGTATAAAAATTGAAAGACTTGTGCCGATGTATCCTTTGAGTAAGGATGAATTAAATTATGAGAGATTGATTAAAATTCTTTCTTTATACAGATTGACTTTGGGGCAGTCAAGACAGGAAGAGCTTTTAGAGTATTTATTTAAAGAGTTTAGGGATACAAGTGAACTGAAAAAATTATTTATAGATTTGAGCCCGTTTTCTAAGAAGAAGAACTTACCTGATTAAACCTTCGTTACAGTTATAGTTTTATAAAAGCTATGATATTAAAAAAAATAAAAAAATTTAAAAACAATGCAATAAAATGAAGTCCTCGTGCATTAATATAGTGAAAGGGTAAATAAGAGAACTTAAAAAAGACAGTATTATCCATATAAACGTCGACGGTGGATGATAAATCTATTAAGAACTTACGACCTTTTGAAAAAACGCTTGTAATAACAGATTGGTAAAATTATTTTCACTGTACACGGAAAGGATGGAAAATATGAAAAAGTTTAATAAATTAGGTAAGAGTTTAATAGGTGCGGCTAAAGTAACTTGCATGTTATTTGCAGCAGGAATGACAGGTGTTCCGTATTATGGAAGCAGCTTTGTTGCCAAGTCAAAAGTATCCAAATCATATAAAGCAACAAAGAAAATAACAGCTGATGAGGCTAAAAGAATCGCACTTGCACACGCAAAGTTAGCGGAAAAGGACGTGACTTTTGTTAAAGTGGAGCTTGAGCTTGAGGATAATAACAGATATGAGTATGATGTTGATTTTTACAGCGGAAATGTAGAATATGATTATGAGATAGATGCAGTGAGCGGAGATATAATTTCAAGTAGCGTAGAGGTAGATGATTAATAGAGATATATACTTACAGTCAGTCCGGGGTGAATCCCCGGGCTGATTTTTTATGTATAACAGTAAGTCGGGCTAAGTTTAAATTACTTCAAAGTAAATTGAAGTTTGTTTGAAGTGATATTGAAGTTGACTTTGAAGTAACTGTGAAGTAGTTCAAATACCCACTTGTTAGCAAAACCTAACTATGATATAATAATTTTACCGACGATAACGTCGGTAAAGAGGAGGTATACAATATGGCTGCTGCGAAGAGGCTTAGTGAGGCTGAAAGAAAAAAAGAAATTATGGATTCAGCCGCAAAAGTAATTGCCGCAAAGGGTTTAGGAAAGGCAACTATGGAAGACATCATCGCGGGAACAACTTTATCAAAAGGAGGAGTGTATCACTACTATGGGAACGTAACAGAAATCTTTAAAGACATTATGATAAGCGGGATCGATTACAGAAACAATATCATTAAGGAACATTTGGTTGAATGTGAAAAGGGTGGTGAGAGTAAGTTTATGGCAAAACAGTTGGTTGATAAAGTCATAGACAACAATCCTTTAACGCCTCTTTATGTTGAGTTTTTGATAGAGAAAAAAAGAAATCCCGAACTGAATAATATTATGGAAGAGCTTCAAGAACAGACAAAGGAAAGATTTAAAGCGATATGGAATTATGACTCAGGATGGTTGTTTGATCCTCAAATTTTTCAGTTTGTTACCGATTTTATGAATGCTCTGATAATGGCTTCTGATGTACTGGATGCAAGAGAAAATTTCAAAAAGAACAGGCAGCATTTGGAAGCAATATTTACTTACTTATTTGAACAAGTAAAGGAGAAAACTGATGGGAGTTTATAAGAAATTATTCAGATATGTGCCGAATGAAAAATATATCGGATATATGACAATCATAGTATCAAGTATTTCGGCATTCCTGGTGGTTTATGGGTATTATTATATATTTCTACTTCTAAAAGAAGCGGTAGTAAAGGGAAATTATGAAAATGCAGGATATTATTCTACAAGGATAGTTATATGTTTAACTATAAGTGCGGTAATGTATTTGGTATCCGGCATTGTTTCACATAAGCTGGCATTCAGACTTGAAACAAACTTACGAAAAAGAGGAATTGAAGGACTTACAGATGCAAGCTTTCGATTTTTCGATCTGCATTCCTCAGGATATATAAGAAAAACTATAGATGACAATGCGGCAAAAACACATATGGCGGTAGCTCATATGTTGCCGGATAATTCACAGGCATTTTTGGTACCGATTTTTGCATTTATACTGGCATTTGCCATAAGTCTTAGAGTCGGAATCGTTATTATAGTTTTATCTGTTGTAAGCGGACTTATATTGATGGGAATGATGGGCAATAAAGATTTTATGAAGCTTTATCAGACTTCACTTGACAAACTGAGTTCTGAAACTGTGGAGTATATCAGAGGCATACAGGTAATAAAGATATTCGGTTCAAAACTTAGATCTTTTAAGGCATTGCATGATTCTATTATGGAGTATTCAAAATATGCTTATGATTATTCTCTGTCTTGTAAAACACCCTATGTCATATATCAGCTGATATTTTTAGGATTGATTGCCATTATCAGCATTCCGCTCAGCTTCTTTTTGACTGATATAAAAGATCCTAAATTTATGGCTGTGGAGCTTATTATGATCTTTTTCTTAAGCGGTGTAATAATGGTCTCTTTTATGAAAATAATGTGGGCAAGCATGAATATCTATAATGCAAATTTTGCCATTGACAGTTTGGAAGAATTATATGAAAAGATGCAGGAGGATAAACTCACATATGGAAACAGAGATCATTTTGACAATTTCAATATTGAATTTGAAAATGTGAGCTTTTCATATGGGGATAAAAAGGTTCTGGAAAACTTATCATTTTCATTAGAAGAGAAAAAAACTTATGCCTTAGTAGGGCATTCAGGTTCAGGAAAGTCAACTATTGCAAAGCTTTTGTCAGGATTTTATAAGGTTGATAAGGGGGCAATAAAAATAGGTGGATATCCTCTTTCGGAATATACAAAGGAGGCAATCATAAGGAATATCTCGTTTGTATTCCAAGACAGCAAACTGTTTAAAAAATCAATATATGATAATGTAGCATTGGCTGATGAAAATGCAGGTAGAGATAAAGTAATGAAGGCTCTCAGTCTTGCAGGTTGTGATGAAATTATTGAAAAGTTTAAAGACAGGGAAAATACAATTATAGGTTCAAAGGGGGTGTATCTTTCAGGAGGTGAAAAGCAAAGAATCGCTATTGCAAGGGCTATTTTGAAAAATTCACCTATTGTTATTATGGATGAAGCGAGTGCGGCAATTGATGCAGATAATGAATATGAATTACAAAAAGCATTTAAAAATTTAATGCAGGATAAGACTGTTATAATGATTGCCCATAGGATTACAAGTATCAGAAATGTAGATGAAATAATAGTTTTGGAAAAGGGAAATATAATAGAGCGAGGAGATAATGATTCATTAGTAAAAACCGGAGGGTTATACAGTAGACTCCTCGGTCTTTACGAAACTGCAAATGATTGGAGGGTGTCAAATGAAAAACTACTATAAGAAAAGATATGCTCTCTCAGAACAGGGTGCAAAAAATCTTAAAAAAGCAACGATATATTGTTTTTTGACATATTGTATAAACCTTGGTCCGATGTTTATTTTAATGGGACTTATTAATCAGTTGGTCTTGGGAAATGTATCAAGCACCTTGCAGTATATTGTTATGGCAATACTTACTCTTGTTTTTATGTATATTTTATTATCAGAAGAATATGTAAGCCTTTATAATTCCACCTATAAAGAATCGGCAAATTTGAGAAAGGGAATAGCAGAGAATCTGGCACAGCTTCCGCTGGCTTATTTTTCAAAGCACGATCTCTCCGACCTTTCACAAACGATAATGTCTGATGTGGAAAGGGTAGAGCATTCTATGAGCCATTCTATACCAAAGGTTGTGGCTATGTGGTTATTCTTTCCTCTGATGGGACTTATTATGCTTATTGGAAACTGGAAGCTTGGACTTGCAGCAATTATTCCCACTCTTTTAAGCTTTATGATCAATCCTTTGGCAAAACAAAAGGAAGTTTCAGAGTACAGCAGATACTTTAATGTGCTAAGAGATAATTCAGAGCTTTTTCAAGAAACAATAGAGTTACAACAGGAGATAAGCAGCTTTAATCAAGCCGACAAGGTGAAGAAAAACCTGTATAAAAAGATGGAGGAGAGCGAGAGGATTCATCTTAATGTAGAGATAGTTCCAATGCTGGCGGTAGGTATATCTTCATCTCTCTCATATATAAGCCTTGCAGTAGTATTGGCTGTCGGAATACAGTTACTTATTCACAATGAGATCAGCCTCTTATATCTGATAGGATACCTGATAGGAGCAATAAAGGTTAAAGAACTTTTTGATGTTTCAAGGGAAGGAATGACCGAAATGTCCTATATTGAACCTGCAATTGTAAGAATAAAGGAGATAAAAAATGCAGCGCTTCAAGAGGGTAAAGATACAGACCTTTCAAGCTACGATATAGAATTTAAAAACGTTTCTTTTGCTTATAATAAAGATGCAAAGGTATTAAAAGATGTGAGTTTTACGGCAAAGCAGGGTGAGGTTACAGCTTTGGTAGGTATATCGGGTTCCGGTAAAACTTCCGTACTAAGACTTATATCAAGGCTGTATGACTATGATACCGGAAGTATCTTAATAGACGGAAAGGATATCAAAAATATATCTACAGAATCATTGTTTAAGAATGTCTCAATAGTATTTCAGGATGTGACTTTGTTTAATACAAGCATTATGGAAAATATTCGTTTGGGCAGAGAGAGTGCAACAGATGAGGAAGTAAAGGAAGCGGCCAGACTTGCAAACTGTATGGATTTTATCGAAAAATTGCCGGATGGATTTAATACTCTGATTGGAGAAAACGGTGCTGAATTATCAGGTGGAGAAAGACAGAGAATTTCTATTGCAAGAGCATTTCTAAAGGATGCACCTGTTTTGATATTGGATGAGATATCGGCAAGCCTTGATGTGGACAATGAAAAGAAGATACAGGACAGTTTAAATAAGCTTATTAAGGACAAAACGGTTATTATTATCTCTCACAGATTAAAATCAATAGAAAATGTGAATAAGATTGTGGTAATAGATGAGGGAGTTGTTGAGACATCAGGAAATCATGATGAGCTTATAAAAGATTCAAAGGTATATAAAAACTTGATTGAAAAGACAAAATTAGCGGAAGCATTTAATTATTAGGGGGAAGATATGAAAGAGAAAAAGCTGAAAATAAAGGATCTGGTGACTATAGGTGTATTTGCTGTTATATATTTTGTAGTTACTTTTGCCGTTGGAATGATTGGAGTTATTCCGATTTTATTCCTGATATATCCTACAATACTGGGAATTGTTAGCGGAACTGTTGTTATGTTATTTATGGCTAAAGTACAAAAACCTTGGGCATTGTTTATTTTCGGAATGCTGTCACCTCTTATTATGCTTGTGGGAGGCCATACCTATGTAATTTTACTTCATGCATTTGCAGTAATGATTATAGCCGAGTTGATAAGAAGAATCGGTCATTATAATTCATTTAAATACAATATGCTTTCATTCGCAATATTTAATACCTGGATCTGCGGTTCACTTATGCAAATGTTATGGGCAAGGGAGAAATACATTGAGTTATCTATGATGATGGGCAAGGAGTATGTAGATATTTTGATAAAACTTATTACCTATCAGCATATGGCTTTGGTTTATCTTGGCGCTATAATCGGAGGACTTATAGGAGCAAATATTGGAAGAATATTACTGAAAAAGCATTTTATAAAGGCAGGTATAGTTTGATGTATTACATCAAAGATAACAGATTAAATCCGAATCCTATAACCAAGTTTTTTGTCGTAGTGTTACTGGGGTTTACAGGAGTACATTCTATAAATCACTATTCAGAATGGGCAGTAGTAATTGTAATTTCCGCTATGTATTTTATAAACGGATTTAAAAAAGATGCAATAAAAAATATACTTTGGTTTGGTGTGCTGTTTTTCGTACCTGATTTCAGTGCTTTGGAAAAGTTTCCTATTTTTATACTGATGATGCTTTCATTGTTTGCTCTATGCCGTATGTTTTATCTTCCTTTTGCGGCAGGTAAATTTATGATCAAGACTTCTGATGTCGGAAGCATTATTTCATCAATGGATGCCATAAAAATACCTAAGGAGGTTTCCATTCCTATTGCGGTGATGTTCAGATTCTTTCCGTCTTTTGTAGAGGAGAAAAACAGTATTAAAATGGCAATGAGAATAAGAGGAATAGAAACAAAAAATCCTGTTAAATATCTAGAGTATGTAGCAGTTCCGCTGCTTATTATTTCATCAAATATTGCTGACGATATTTCAAAGGCTGCAGAAACAAAATGTATTGCCAATCCTATAAAGAAAACAAGGTATGTAAGCGTAAGAATACATTTGATTGATTTTATTTATGCCGTAACAATCAGTGTTATAGTAGCAGGAGGCATTATATGCTCACATTAGAAAACTTATCACTGTTTTATGGACAGGACAAAAAGATTCTTGACTGTATAAACTTAAATGTGGCAGACGGTGAATGTATATTGCTTACCGGAGAGAGCGGAAGCGGAAAATCTTCTATTATAAATTCTATAAATGGACTTGCCTTTGAATATGAGAATGCTAAATTTAGCGGCAACATAAAGGTTGACAATAAAGATTTAAAGGGAATGGAGCTTTATGAAATATCACTGATGATATCCAGCGTTTTCCAAAACCCAAAGACACATTTTTTCAATGTGGATACAACACTTGAGCTTTTATTTTATCTTGAAAACATAGGCCTTGATAGAAAAGAAATGGAAAGTCGTATGGAAGATATGCTAAGGCTCTTTCCTATAAAGCATTTGCTCGGACGTAGCATATTTGATCTTTCAGGTGGCGAAAAGCAGATACTTTGTGTGGCTGCATGCTATATTTCAGGTTGTAAGATAATAGTACTTGATGAACCTTCATCAAATCTGGATGATAGATATATTGATATATTAAAAGAAATGTTGCAGATACTAAAGAATAAGGGAATTACACTTATCATTGCAGAGCATAGAATCTATTATTTGACGGATTTGGCAGATCGAATTATTCTTGTCAGAAAGGGAGAGCTTTTTAAGGAGCTTACAAAAGATGAACTTTTAAACTCTGAAAGACAACTTGGACTTCGCTCTGCGATAAAAACAGTATTGAAAGCTCAAAATAAGTCGGTTGGAAATGATTTGACTGTTAAAAAACTTGAGTACAAATTTAAAGACGGTTTCAAACTAAAGATAGAAGATATTTCATTTGGTCTTGGAAATATTTACGGTATTACCGGAAAAAACGGATGCGGTAAATCTACATTTATAAGAGTAATGACAGGCCTTGATGATAAGGGAAAGAGTGAGATAATATTTAACGGGAAAACTCTGAACAAAAAAGACAGACTGAAAAATTCATCATTGGTTATGCAGGATGTAAATCATCAGCTTTTCACAGATTCTGTAGAGGAGGAAATAAAACTTGGGGTTAAGGATTTGTCACAGGATAGATTAGATAAGGTCCTATATGGTCTTGAGCTTACAGAATTAAAGGACAGACATCCTATGAGCCTTTCAGGTGGACAAAAACAAAGAGTAGCCATTGCTTCAGTTCTATGTAAAAACTCAAGATTTATATTTTTTGATGAGCCCACAAGCGGTATGGATTATAAGAATATGATAAGAATTTCAAAGCTGATAAAGGAGATGAGTACTAAAGATAATATTATATTTATTGTTTCCCACGATATTGAATTTTTAAATGAAACCGCAGACAGTATACTTTGCCTTGAGGAATTTACGACCCCGGCATCCAAAAAGTAAATGATTAGAATCATTTATTATATGATATAATTAAAGAAAACATCGGAGGATACTTTATGGATCGTTTCAAGAAAGTTTACAGACAGGGAGTAATTGATATACTTGAAGTATGGGTTGATACGGAGACAGGTGTAAACTATTTGTTTAAAACAAACGGATACGCAGGAGGTCTGACAGCTTTACTTGATAAAGACGGAAATCCTGTAATCACATACAATGGTAAAGAAGAATTATAAATAAAAACTGTAGCGGAAGGGTAGCTTCTACTACAGTTTTTTATGGGTTCTTTGTCAAATGTTGGGGTGGGTTGATTTTCAACCCACTCTTTTTATGATTTTTCATGGTTTTATATTACTAATATAAGGGATGTGCTATATACATAGTGATTTGATATTTTTTTGTACAACAAATAAACCTCGTCCCCAGTTCTTTTTAAGCCATTGCCATTAAAATTCTATTCCTAAAGTATTTAAAGTTTAGTACACCATAAGAGATTCTTTTAAGTACTTTTATCTTATTATTAAAGTCTTCTGTTGGACCATTGGAGATATGCCTGTATTCAAGAGCATTTAAGATAACGGATAGTTATTTCTGAATGCTGTTATTGCCGCTTTAAATTCTTTAATACTGGAACTTTCTACCTCAAGTAGCCATTCTCTTAATAATTGTCTTTGCTTAGCATAAGAGTTCTCTTCAAGCATATCAACGAATAATTCTTTGATAAAATGTGCCTTTCTTAGATCTTCTGAGTATTCTAACATTAATTCAAGGGCAGATTTGCTATCATCAGGTAGTTTGGAGTAAGCCTTATTTTTTATGATAAAAAGTTATTGAATGGGAACATATACATAGATGAGAGTTGACACTAGGGAATGGATAACAAGAAAAAATGCACCCACTTGCACCCAACTAAAGATTTGATAATTGCAAAATAGCCTAATTAACATTATAATATAACTAAGAAATAAGTGTACTAAAATACTAGTGGAGAATCTCTATGAACGGAATAAGAGATATGGCTGAAAATGTAACTGTAATACAGAAGCAGAGAGTTATAAAAGATTATGCTGTGGGGATATATGCTCGTGTAAGTACAAGCCATAAAGCCCAAATGGATAGTTTATCTGTACAAATATCGGGATTGACTAGACTAGCGGCTGCACATAGAACATGGTTTATAGCGGATTTTTTTATTGATGTTGCATCTGCTAAGACAGGATCAAAAGATCAGAATTTAATAGAATGATAAATGAGTGCGAGCATGGGAATTTAGATATTATTCTTACTAAAAGTCTTAGCCGTTTTGGACGTGATGCTAAAGAAGGCTTATAAGCGATTAGAAGAATTCATGAAAGTTGTATATTAAAAATAAAAATTTATAATTTATTTTGGGGGAATTGGAATGTTTGATTATAAAGATTGGCAAGAAGAGATATTATATTATCTTGACCAGGAAACTGGAACGGATGGTATCATTTATGGAAACTATGTTGAATGGGATAGATTTAGAAAAGATTATGAAGAAGAATTATTAGCCGAAGCAGGTATTGAACTACCCTGGGGAAAGATTTTATCAATACAAGAGTACAATGATTTATTATCAGAATTATCTAATCTTGGTATTAAAAGTGTAGAATATTTAAATGAAATATTAGATTCAGAAGTTAAATTTATTGATAGAGATAATAAAATTGCAGATATTATTGTATCTGAGTGCCTTGATTTGTACGGTGTTCCCGGTGGGACAGAATATGAGCAAGAACTTCCAACAGAGTTAACTTATTGGAATAATATGTCGGATAGTTCAGAAAGTGAGTTGTTAGAATATATAAATTATCCAATAGAAGTTAACTCATTTGATAAAAAAATTAATAATATATTTAGTAAAATTGAAGCCACATCCGATGAATTGACTAAAAAGTCCTTGCTATTAGCAGCATTTAGTATTACAGAAAGTATGTTTAAAAGTGCAATTGTTAATAAAATTCCCCAAGAAAATAACATTTCTGATTTTTCTAAAAAAATATTAGCAGTTGAGATTGATAAAAAATTGAGAGGAAATATCGAGATTAAAAATCAATTGTTCAAAGAATTATGTAATACATCTGCTCCACAACAAAATTGGATAAATGTGAGGAATTCATTAGCTCATGATATTGAAAGTTCTTCAATTAGAAACGAACAGATTACTTACTTAAATCTTAAGACTAAAAAAGAGGAAACATACTTGTTGTCAGAGTTAAAAAATAGTTTGATAGATTTTTTTTATAATATAAAAAATATAATAGCTCAAAATTAATGTTTATATTTTTAAATTAGCCCTTAATATTGCAGTAGATTAGTTTTATTCTGCTGTTACAAATTTAAACGGAAATTATGAAGAGGTAGAAATTGATATGATCCTCCTAAAGTAGACAAGGCAAATAACCAAATCTACTTTAGGAGGATTTTTATGTCTATTCCCATATTGTATGCTGTGCTCTTACACTATATTTATCAGGTTTATAAAGTGAATCGAAATCAGCTTCCACACTGTATCTTTTCCATATAACATAGTCGGAAGTCTGAATTTTAAGTGTAAATGAAATATCATTCTTTATTTCTTCATATTCAATCGGATGTAGTGAAAAAATATCCGTCAAATCTCTTTCTCTAAAGTCATCTATACTCAGTTTAGACAGGTCGGTATTATTAAATTTAACTTCTGATAAAGCTTCACTGTCTGCCGGAATCCTGTAATAAGTTATTGTACAGTTTTTTAGTTTATCGCTATCTTTTAATGTAGGAGTAACACTTACAAAACCGTAGGATTTATCATCACGAAATATTTCCAAAAGTTCACCATAATAAAAGTGGTCATTACGATTGTTTACTATTTCGCTGTCTGCAGACTTTTCTAAGAAGTAAAAGCCGTCAGACAAAAGAGTGGATGCCTTTGTTTCGCCGACAATTATATTGCTTTTATCTATTTGTACTACGACCGGCTTTTCGGGAAAACCTATCATAGATACAAAGAGAGTAAGAGTAAAAAGTGAAATAAACAGTCCGGCTATAACAGCATTTGAAGCTGAGTAGAGTCGAAATATTTTATTTTTATGATTGCTTATAAGTCCTAAGATAAGCTGAAAGAGATGATAAATTATCAAGCTTATTACTGCAAGTCCAAGCTGAAATTTTAAACATCTATAAAGTGACAAGGTAAAATTATTTGTCATGTAAAACATAATGCCTATGCAGGAGATATTTGCCAAAACATACACGAAGAAAAATAATAATGCAGCTTTCAGCGCAGCAGATTCGGTAATATCATCATAGTCTATATGTATTCTACCTTGAAAGCCCTGTCCGATATTGTACATCCATTTTGGAACTTCCTTTCCGGTAGTTACTGCAATTACCAGCCTTAAAAACATATATATTGTTAACATAAAGCATAGTAAAACCAAAAGACCAAAAATTAATGCAAATATAGTAAATCCCATTTTATTCCTCCATTATTCCCAAATTGTATGCTGTGTCCTGACACCATAATGGTGTACTGAGTTATTTTCAAAAAAATCCGCCTCAATGCTATAACTTTTCCACAGTGAGTACCCTACAGTTTGCAGTTTTAAGGTATACAAAGGACTGCGTTTATACTGATTATAATTATAAGGCTTTAGTGAAAAGATATCAGCCAAATCTCTGTCTTCAAAATCTTGAATACTTAATCCTGATAGAGCTGTGTCATTAAATTTTACCTGAGATAAAACCTCGCTGTCACCGGGTACCTCATAATATGTTATGGTACAGTTTTCGAGTTTATCAGAATTTTTAAATGTAGGAGTAATACTCATAAATCCATAAGATTTTTCGTCACGAAGTAATTCTACAAGTTCACCATAGTGAAGTTGGCTGTTTCGTTTATTTACAATTTCACTGCCTGCATCTTTACTGTAAAAGGTAAAGCCGTCTGCTAAAAGAGAGGAGGCTTTTGTTTCGCCTATTACCACAGTGCTGTTATCTATTTGTATATTTACAGGTCTTTCAGGAAGTCCCACTCTAAGCATCCATAGAGTATATACAAGTGCGGTAACAAATATCCCGGCCATTACAGCGTTTGTCGGTGAGTAGAGTGGCCTGTAAATTCCCAATATATGAGATACAAAAAATAAAATCAGTTTTACTATAAAGTAGAATAACATTGCTATCAAAACAACTACTGCCTGCAAGCCTACACATATATAAAATGATTTCTTGGAATTTTGTGTTTGATAATACATTACAAAATAGAAAAAAATATTGGCTAAAATAAAACAAAGGATAAAAAAATTGGTATCCCACAATGCTGCAGGTTCTGTAAAATCCTCGTAATTGATATTGATTTTACTTTTAAATCCTTGCCCAATCTTGTACATCCAATTTGGAACTTCAGTATTTGTTCTCACAGCTATTACAAGTTTTACATACATATAAACTGTAAACATAAGAAGCACCAATATAAGAATACCGAGCGCTATTGAAACTATAAAAAAGGCCATTGTAGCTCCCCTTTTCAAATTAAAAGTTGTATACTTATATTATATCATTTTGTTGTAAAATTTACGATATTTAATACTTTTATGGGGAGGAATATGGCTGTTTCATATTTTATCTATGTGACGGATAAAGAAAATAATGATTTTAATTTGGATAAGTTTAATAATGACATTAAACAAAGATTTCCTAAAGTCGGTATTTTAGTAAAGGATGATGAGGACTGTCGGTACAATATTTGTTGGGAAGACTACGAGGATGAGTATGAGTTTGAACTTTGGATGCTTAAGGATAGAAGTGTATTCATGATAAATTATTTCAACTCAAAGAACAGGCTCTATGATTATGCAGAGTTTATAAAATGGCTCAGAAGCTACTTCCCTTATGAAAAGGAAGCTTTATTATGTGATGAGGGATATAGTAAAACACTTGTATTGAATGAGGGAGAAGAGATAGAGGATATTTTGGAGATACTGGAGTAGGGGTATATAAGGTGTAAAACATATATCATTGTTGCACGTTAAATAAGTAAAAGGTATTTGTATAAGTATATAAGATTAAAAAAAAAACAATGATAGGATATTGACAAAAAGCAATCATAGATGTATCTTGGTTATATAATTTAAAAATCATATACTCCGAGGGATAATGTATTGAATATAGAGCGAGAGAGTATAGAGCAATATCTGCTAGAGGTGAAAGAATCTGTAAAAAAAGATAAGTATAGGCTTGATCATAATTCAAGAAGACAGGATAACATTAAGTTATTCTTGGATTATGTTATTGATGAAGCAAAAGTGAAGGAAGTTATACTTGATCTTGATACGCAGGACTTTTCAACAATATTACAGAATGAGCATAAAGGCTTTGAACATGAGAAACTTTATGTATTCGGGAAGGATATTATACTTTTGGAAAGAAATGGTACAGAAGAGAAAACAGTATCACTGTACATCAAATTTAATAAGTTGGAGAACTGTTTTGTGATTGTTATTTCATTCCATGAGCAGAAGTATCCGCTTACATACTATTTCAAGTAATAATTTGGAGGTGACTATTTTGTCAAAGGAGAGAAGGGATTTCTGTATCGAGTGTAGAAAAGAGACGGAATACACTTTACAAAAGAAGGATATTATAAAAAATATAAAGGATAAGGATTATAATTTTTCAATTACTGTTGCTGTGTGTACGGAATGCGGTGAGGAAATGAGTGTTCCGGGACTTATGGATAAGAATATTCGAGAAATTGATGAGCAGTATAGGGAAGCAGAAGGATTGATATCAATTGATGATATCGAAAGGTTCATGAAAATTTATAATATAGGAAAAGGACCTCTATCTTTAGCAATTGGATTTGGAGAGGTAACTATTCCCAGATATCTGGAAGGACAGGTGCCGTCAAAAGAATATTCGGATATAATTAAATCTGCAATTTCATCTCCTGAATATATGAAAAAGAAACTTATTGAAAACAGAGAGCGAATAACAGATACAGCATATAGAAAAGCCTATAATGCAGCTGTAAGTATGGAAAGGTTGTTTTCTGTTTCTGATAACATGCTTAGGGTAATAGCATATATTTTTAAAAAGCTGGAAGAGGTAACACCTCTAATGTTGCAGAAACTATTATATTTTACTCAGGGAGTATATTTAGCGTTGTATAGGAAGCCTATATTTGTGGAGGATTGTAGGGCGTGGGTACATGGACCTGTATATCCGGAGGTTTATGAACTGTTTAGAGATTTTAAGTATAATCCTATTGACGATGCACGTTTTGCACTTTTAAGCGGAATGGAAGACACTTTGAAAGCTAATGAAAAAAAAGTGATAGAGCTTGTTGTAAATACATTTGGAATATATAGTGGAAAGGCATTGGAAAAGATTACACACAATGAGTCCCCTTGGAAGGAAGCACGAATAGGATATGGTGAGAGTATTCCTTCAAATGAGCTTTTGTCAAAAGATCAAATAATGAATTATTATATTCAGACAAATAATAAATATGGAATAGACACAGAAGATGGCCTGCGTAGATATATCCATGATATGCTGAATAATATATTCTAAAATTAAAAACCTGAAATAGAATATTTTACAGATACATCTGTAAAAATAATTTAAAAGAACTGTGAAAATGTAAAGAAATGGCTTGAAGTGATGCTTAAGTGTAAAAAAAAATAGAATAAGCAGGTGAAAACATGATTACAGGTATCGACTACATCTTATATACTGATAAAAGCAAGGATGCTTTTATAGAAAAAATAAAAGAAAGTATTACATTTTGGAAAAACCCATATATTGTCATGGATAATGAAGATGAGACAACGGATATTTTTGTTTCTCGAGATGAAGAGATGTTTCAGTTGATGGACGAAAAGGGCTTTTATGTAGATGAACTGTCCGGGGAAGGGCCGTTTTTATTGATTTTTAACAGTGGATATTTATTAAAGGAAAATAGAGTTACTTTGGTGCTTCCTGAAGAAATTGACAAGTCAAAATTCTCCAAGCTGGTATTTAACTCGATTAAATCTATTTTATAATGTGGAAGGACGGAGAGAGGGGGTACATTATGGAGAAAAACGTAGAATTAAAAGAAATTATAAATAAACAAAGAGATTTCTTTAACACAAATGCAACTAAATCAGTCAAATATAGGATTAAGATGTTGCAAAGGCTGAAAGAGGCAATCAGAAATAATGAGGTAGCAATCCTTTCCGCTCTATATAAGGATCTTTTAAAGTCTAAGGCTGAGGCATATATGAGTGAACTGGCAATAGTTTATGCGGAGATAAATGAGGCTTTAAAAAATGTGAGAAAGTGGAGCAGTCCGGAGAAGGTAAAAGGAACTATATCTACATTTCCGTCAAAGAATTATGTCTACTCTGAGCCATATGGGGTAGTGCTTATTATGGCACCTTGGAATTATCCGTTCAACCTGGCTATATCCCCTCTAATAGCTGCTATAGCAGCGGGAAATACAGCCATTATCAAATGTTCGAAAGAGAGTGTTTATACTTCAAAAGTCATCAAATATATTATGAATAAAGCGTTTAGTTCAAACTATATTTTCTGTGTGGATGAAGATATAGATTATGATGAGCTTCTAAATCAAAGATATGATTATATATTCTTTACAGGAAGTCAAAGAGTAGGAAAGATTGTAATGAATATAGCGAGCAATAACCTTATACCGATTTCTTTGGAGCTTGGTGGAAAGAGTCCTTGTATAATAGATGAGACAGCAAGTATAAAGCTTGCTGCAAGGAGAGTACTGTGGGGAAAACTGCTTAATGCCGGACAGACTTGTGTAGCGGTTGACTATGTTTTGATACATAGCAGTGTAAAGGATAAGTTTATAAAGTATCTAAAAAAAGAGATAAAGAAACGATATCCTAATGCCATAAAAAATGACACATATCCTAGAATAATAAATGAGCACCATTATAAAAGATTGGTAAATTTAATAAAAACAGAGGAGAATATAATAGGTGGTAGAGGTGATGATGTAGTTCGTAGATTAGAGCCTACTATTTTACCTGATGTGGATTTCGACCATGAAATTATGAAAGAAGAGATATTCGGACCGGTGCTTCCAATCATAGAATATGATGATATCAATAATATAATAAGGATAATAAAAGAACATGATAAGCCTTTGGCATGCTATGTATTTACAAGGGATAAAGATACAGCAAAGCATATTATCAAGAGTATTTCATACGGTGGCGGATGTATAAATGACGTTATACTGCAAGTATCAAATCATTATATGCCGTTTGGAGGAGTGGGAAGTAGTGGTATGGGTTCGTATCATGGAAAATTTGGTTTTGATACATTCAGCCATAAAAAGAGTATTGTTTGGAGTAAAACAATGATTGATTTGCCTATCAGGTATGCACCTTTTAGTCCGCTAAAATTTAGAATATTGAAAAAAATATTGGAATCATTTAATGATTCAAAAAATTAGAAAGCCGGAGACAAAATATGGCGTATACCAAGGAAAACTTTGAAGAATGGATAATTCTTATAGACTCTAAAATGGAGTATTTTACAGATGTATTTGCAAAAGAAAACAATTTAAAACTTGACTACAGTATAGAGTCATTGGACGAGATTGAAAATTGGATTCTCACTAATTACAGTGAGATAAAGGATTTGATAGGAGATACGAAGACCTTAGACTACTTGACAGTATACATAGGTGAGACTTTCAGGAAACATATTGGTGGAGAGTGGTTTATAGATTTGAAAAATAAAAAGAATGCATATTATTCTATGCCTGTTTTGACAAGCCACGATTACATAGGAGAGAGCTATATAGCACCGATGACATTTGCAACTGCATGTATCAACAGAAAAAAGGGCAATTATATAAGTACTATACTGAAAAACTGTTTGGAAGACATGGGAAAGTAGGGTATAATAAGTTAGAAGATATATTGCTGCCGGAACCTTACGTGATCCACATGGGTCGCGTGCGGCTCCGGCAGTTTTATATATTTATTATCTGAATATAGTGCTAAATGAAATTGTATTATTTTTTACAAAGCCCTTTACATCACTGTCTATATCCTTAAGTTCTCCATTTAAATATTGTTTTAAAGTACCTGTTCCTTTGCTTTCGTCATAATCTGTTAAGAAATATGTTTTTTCGAATTTATTCACATATGGTGTATATCCGGAATAATCCTTTATATTTTTTACAATTACAGTATCCTTACCGTTTTCCCAAATATGATAGGTATCATTATCATCTTCATATGAAGTCTGTGATAGAGTGTCATTATATATGATATAACTCTCAGTACCGTTATTTTCTAAATGTGCTGACGGATAATATTTGCCTATATTTTTATTGATAATATTTCCATCCAGGAATAAAGAATAATAGTCGTTTCCATCGATTTTTGCTCTATATAACAAACTGTCATTTTCTGCTTTAGAGTGCTGTGAGTAAGTAAAATCGGAAAAATCAGTTATATTTTCATTTACAAGTTCAATTCTGCCTTTTTTACCTCCTTCTAAAGCGACCTTCCAAAGCTTCTTATTTTCTTCAGAGAAAAAATACCAATATTTTGATTTGGAAGGTAATGCTTCATTTAGTTTGTCACGGTTTCCCTGTATATCTTCATATTCTCCCAGTATTTTACCGTTTTGTTTTATTTTTAGAATATTTTCTCCTTCGGAATTTTTTTCAGTGTATGCCAGTAAATCTTCTTCTATATTAAATTCTACAAAGTCTACAAAGGTATCACTGACTAATTCCTCATTGCCGTTAAAGTCAAATCTATAGAGAGATGTAGGCTCATTAGTCTTAGAAGCATAGATGACTTTATCAGAAGCAAAAGTAATGTAATTATATGGTTTTTCAATACCCTTTACTATTACTTTTGAGTTTCCATCTTTTAACTGATATACTGTATTATTCTTAAAATAGCATATTTTATCAAAATCATAAGAATAATCGAAAGAATTAATGTTAACATCTGAGTACACTGTATTAGTACCTTTATATATATCAATTAAATATACATTTGCCAAGTCCTCTTTGCCATAATTACGACTATCGGGAATAATTAAAAGCTTATCCTGAGCCTCAGAAAGTATGTATTCTACTTCTTCCTTTTCTTTAAATAGACTGATTGATTTACCTTTTTTCAAAGAAAAATAGCATAAAAATCTAGTTATCCGCATAAAAACTGGACTTATCACACTTTATCAAGGTCAAAACCACTCAATTTACTACTAATTTACTACTTATGAATGAGCTTTGATACGACGATTTATCCTTGAAAAGTGAAGATATAAAGATACTTCCAATAAAATTTGAATATTTAATAGGTAGACACTTCAAAAAATGAGGTGTCTATTTTTTTACCCGATTTTGAAAGGAAGTGAACTTATGAAAACAAAAAATCAAGAATCAAAAGGTCGTTCCCCACTCTTTAAGACCATCAAACATTCATTCAGCCAATAAAAAAGAAAGGATAGGTAAAAATATGGAACTTAAATTTGTGATTCCCAACATGGAAAAAACATTCGGCAATTTAGAATTTGCTGGCGAGGATAAAGTCGTTCAGCGAAGAATCAACGGACGGCTAACTGTCTTATCAAGAAGCTATAATCTCTATTCTGATGTTCAAAGAGCAGATGATATTGTGGTGGTGCTTCCTGCTGAAGCTGGCGAAAAACATTTCGGCTTTGAGGAACGTGTGAAGTTAGTCAATCCACGTATTACCGCAGAGGGCTACAAAATCGGCACTCGTGGTTTTACAAATTACCTTTTACATGCTGACGACATGATAAAAGAATAAAGAAAGAGAGGAAAAATGATGAGATTAGCAAATGGCATTGTATTAGATAAAGACACGACTTTTGGAGAATTGAAATTCTCTGCTCTACGTCGTGAAGTGAGAATCCAAAATGAAGACGGGTCGGTTTCAGATGAAATCAAGGAACGTACCTATGACTTAAAATCCAAAGGACAAGGACGCATGATTCAAGTAAGTATTCCTGCCAGCGTGCCTTTGAAAGAGTTTGATTATAACGCACGGGTGGAACTTATCAATCCCATTGCGGACACCGTTGCTACTGCCACCTATCAAGGAGCAGATGTTGACTGGTATATCAAGGCAGACGATATTGTGCTGACAAAGGATTCTAGTTCATTCAAAGCTCAACCACAAGCAAAGAAAGAACCGACACAAGACAAATAGTCGCTAGGTAGAAAGGAGACTTTTTCGCATGAAACAGCGTGGTAAAAGGATTCGCCCATCTGGTAAAGATTTAGTCTTTCATTTTACGATAGCGTCACTCCTGCCTGTTTTCCTGCTGGTTGTCGGACTGTTTCATGTGAAGACAATCCAGCAGATCAACTGGCAGGATTTTAACCTATCACAAGCAGATAAGATTGACATTCCCTATTTAATTATCAGTTTCAGTGTCGCAATTCTTATCTGCTTGCTGGTAGCGTTTGTATTCAAACGGGTTCGCTATGATACGGTTAAACAACTTTACCACCGTCAAAAACTGGCAAAGATGATACTTGAAAACAAGTGGTATGAATCTGAACAGGTCAAAACAGAGGGTTTCTTTAAAGATAGTGCTGGTCGTACAAAGGAAAAGATAACCTACTTCCCTAAAATGTATTATCGACTTAAAAATGGCTTGATACAGATACGGGTGGAAATCACGCTGGGAAAATATCAAGACCAACTCTTACACTTGGAAAAGAAATTAGAGAGTGGCTTGTACTGTGAGCTGACGGATAAAGAGTTAAAGGATTCCTATGTGGAATATACTTTGCTCTATGACACCATAGCCAGTCGTATTTCTATTGATGAAGTAGAAGCTAAAGATGGTAAACTTCGCTTAATGAAAAACGTATGGTGGGAATATGATAAGCTCCCTCATATGTTGATTGCTGGTGGTACAGGTGGCGGTAAAACTTACTTTATACTGACACTGATTGAAGCCTTGCTTCATACAGATTCAAAACTGTATATTCTTGACCCGAAAAATGCTGACCTTGCGGACTTAGGTTCTGTGATGGCAAATGTCTACTATAGAAAAGAAGACTTGCTTTCTTGCATTGAAACATTCTATGAAGAAATGATGAAACGTAGTGAGGAAATGAAGCAGATGAAGAACTATAAGACTGGCAAAAATTATGCTTACTTAGGTCTCCCGGCACACTTCTTAATCTTTGATGAATACGTCGCTTTCATGGAAATGCTGGGAACAAAAGAAAACACCGCAGTTATGAATAAGCTGAAACAGATTGTCATGTTAGGTCGTCAAGCTGGCTTCTTTCTAATACTGGCTTGTCAACGTCCAGACGCAAAATATTTAGGCGACGGAATCCGTGATCAGTTTAATTTCAGAGTGGCTTTAGGTCGTATGTCTGAAATGGGCTATGGCATGATGTTTGGCAGTGACGTACAAAAGGATTTCTTCTTAAAGCGAATCAAAGGTCGTGGCTATGTTGATGTAGGAACAAGTGTCATATCAGAGTTTTATACTCCCCTTGTACCAAAAGGATATGATTTCTTGGAGGAAATTAAAAAGTTATCCAACAGCAGACAGTCCACGCAGGCGACGTGCGAAGCGGAAGTCGCAGGTGTGGACTGATCTTGCTGGCTGGTGTGGCAATAGCCACGCCAGCACTTAACCCCCCGTATCTAACAGGGGGGTACAAATCGACAGGAAACAGTCAAAAAAACATTAGAAAATCCTTTGGTTACAAGGGATTTACAAAATTTCAGCGTATGTCAAATGGGCTTTAAAAGTTGACATACGCCTTTTTGATTGGAGGGATTTTTACTGAATGAACAAACTTGGTTACAGCATTTAAAAGAAAAACGCTTGGCTTATGGACTATCTCAAAACCGTTTAGCTGTTGCGACTGGTATTACAAGGCAGTATCTAAGCGATATTGAAACAGGAAAAGTCAAGCCATCAGAGGATTTACAGCAGTCCCTTTGGGAAGCTCTGGAACGCTTCAATCCCGACGCTCCCCTTGAAATGCTGTTTGATTATGTAAGGATTCGCTTTCCGACAACAGACGTACAGCAGGTGGTCGAAAACATCTTACAACTGAAACTGTCCTATTTTCTTCATGAGGACTATGGTTTCTATTCTTATTCAGAGCATTATGCTTTAGGCGACATATTCGTCCTTTGCTCCCATGAACTGGACAAAGGAGTTCTGGTGGAATTGAAAGGTCGTGGGTGCAGACAATTTGAAAGCTATCTTCTGGCACAACAAAGAAGCTGGTATGAGTTCTTTATGGACGTTTTGGTGGCTGGCGGTGTGATGAAACGCCTTGACCTTGCCATTAACGATAAGACAGGGATTTTGAATATCCCTGTACTCACTGAAAAGTGCCAACAGGAAGAATGTATCTCCGTCTTCCGCAGTTTTAAAAGCTATCGCAGTGGCGAACTGGTACGCAAAGAGGAAAAGGAATGTATGGGAAACACCCTCTATATCGGTTCATTACAAAGTGAAGTTTATTTCTGTATCTATGAAAAGGACTACGAGCAGTACAAGAAAAATGATATTCCCATTGAAGACGCAGAAGTAAAAAACCGTTTTGAGATTCGATTGAAAAATGAGCGTGCCTATTATGCAGTCCGTGATTTACTCGTCTATGACAATCCAGAGCATACCGCCTTTAAAATTATCAATCGGTATATCCGTTTTGTAGATAAAGACGATTCCAAACCTCGTTCTGATTGGAAACTGAATGAAGAATGGGCTTGGTTTATTGGGAACAATCGTGAACGATTAAAACTAACCACAAAACCAGAGCCTTACTCCTTCCAAAGGACGCTGAACTGGCTATCTCATCAAGTTGCCCCGACCTTAAAGGTTGCGATTAAACTTGATGAAATCAACCAGACGCAGGTTGTAAAAGACATTCTCGACCATGCGAAACTGACAGACCGACACAAGCAGATTTTGAAGCAACAGTCAGTAAAAGAACAGGACGTGATAACAACAAAAAAATAACTCAAATACAAATTCATTGAATATAGAGAGGAGAACATTTTTATGAATTTTGGACAAAACCTTTATAACTGGTTTCTATCAAACGCTCAATCACTGGTGCTTTTAGCAATCGTTGTGATTGGCTTGTATCTTGGCTTCAAGCGTGAGTTTAGCAAACTGATTGGCTTTTTAATTATTGCGATTATTGCGGTTGGCTTAGTCTTCAACGCTGCTGGAGTAAAAGACATTTTACTAGAGCTATTCAATCGCATTATTGGTGCTTAAATAAAACCGTTCTTTTGTGGAATATAAGTGGTTTTCTTATGTTCCGCAAAGGAATGGTACACCAAACGAAGTGCGGTAGGGATTTTTGAATCTCTACAAAGAAAGGACGTGAATATATGGACGATATGCAAGTCTATATTGCGAATTTAGGCAAATACAATGAGGGCGAATTGGTCGGTGCGTGGTTTACCTTTCCCATTGACTTTGAGGAAGTCAAAGAGAAAATCGGCTTGAATGATGAATATGAGGAATACGCCATTCATGACTACGAGTTACCCTTTACGGTTGACGAATACACTTCCATTGGCGAACTCAATCGACTATGGGAAATGGTATCGGAATTACCCGAAGAATTACAATCGGAGCTATCTGCTCTGCTCACTCATTTTTCAAGCATTGAAGAACTAAGCGAACATCAAGAGGATATTATCATTCATTCCGATTGTGATGATATGTATGACGTGGCACGCTACTACATTGAAGAAACGGGTGCTTTAGGCGAAGTACCAGCTAGTCTTCAAAACTATATTGATTATCAAGCCTATGGTCGGGATTTAGACCTTTCAGGAACGTTTATCTCAACCAATCATGGGATTTTTGAAATCGTCTATTAAATCTGTCGGTACATTACTACTGGCAGATTTTCTATTTTACGGGGTGGCTCAATCAGCTACCCCTATTTTTTATGAAAGGATTGATTACATGAAGAAAATACGAAGCTATACCAGTATCTGGTCTGTGGAAAAGGTACTGTATTCTATCAATGATTTTAGACTTCCGTTTCCCATAACCTTTACGCAAATGACATGGTTTGTCGTGTCACTCTTTGCAGTGATGATACTTGGCAACTTGCCCCCTCTTTCCATGATAGAGGGAGCATTTCTCAAATACTTTGGGATTCCTGTGGCTTTCACATGGTTTATGTCTACAAAAACTTTTGATGGTAAAAAGCCTTATGGATTTTTGAAGTCTGTCATTGCTTATGCACTGCGACCAAAGCTGACCTATGCAGGAAAAAAAGTAACGCTTGGCAGAAACCAGCCACAAGAAGCCATTACAGCAGTTAGGAGTGAATTTTATGGCATATCCAATTAAATACATTGAAAACAATCTCGTCTGGAATAAAGACGGGGAATGTTATGCTTACTATGAGCTTGTTCCTTACAATTACTCATTTCTAAGTCCAGAACAGAAAATACAAGTGCATGATTCTTTCAGACAGCTTATCGCACAAAATCGTGATGGCAAAATTCATGCTTTACAAATCAGTACAGAATCCAGCATACGTTCTGCACAAGAGCGTTCCAAAAATGAAGTCACTGGCAAGCTCAAAGCGGTTGCCTATGACAAAATCGACCAACAGACAGACGCTTTAATATCCATGATTGGCGAAAATCAAGTGAACTACCGTTTCTTTATCGGCTTTAAGTTGCTTCTCAACGATCAGGAGTTTTCTATGAAAAGTCTTACCGTTGAAGCAAAAAATGCTTTGTCTGATTTTGTCTATGATGTGAACCATAAGCTGATGGGCGATTTTGTTAGTATGAGTAATGATGAAATCCTGCGTTTTCAGAAGATGGAAAAGCTCTTAGAAAATAAAATCTCTCGTCGTTTCAAAATCCGCAGGTTAGATAAGGACGACTTCGGCTATCTGATTGAACACCTTTACGGACAGACAGGCACTGCCTATGAAGAGTATGAGTACCATCTATCAAAGAAAAAGCTGGATAATGAAACGCTGATTAAATACTATGACTTGATTAAGCCTACTCGCTGTTTGGTGGAAGAAAAACAGCGATATTTGAAAATCCAGCAGGAAGATGAAACCGTCTATGTAGCTTACTTTACCATTAACAGCATTGTCGGAGAACTGGACTTCCCGTCCTCTGAAATCTTCTACTACCAGCAACAGCAATTTACATTCCCGATTGATACGTCAATGAATGTGGAAATTGTAGCGAATCGTAAAGCCCTATCTACTGTCCGCAATAAAAAGAAAGAACTGAAAGACTTGGATAACCACGCTTGGCAAAGTGATAATGAAACCAGCTCCAATGTGGCGGAAGCTCTGGAAAGTGTGAATGAGCTGGAAACCAATTTAGACCAAAGCAAGGAATCTATGTACAAGCTGTCTTATGTGGTAAGGGTATCAGCAAATGATCTTGACGAACTCAAACGTCGTTGTAATGAAGTGAAAGATTTTTATGACGATTTAAGCGTAAAACTGGTACGACCATTTGGGGATATGCTCGGCTTACATGAAGAATTTTTACCTGCCAGCAAGCGTTATATGAATGATTATATTCAATACGTGACCTCTGATTTCCTCGCTGGTTTAGGTTTTGGTGCTACTCAAATGCTGGGGGAAAATGAGGGGATTTATGTTGGCTACAGCTTAGATACTGGACGCAATGTCTATCTGAAACCTGCTCTTGCCAGTCAAGGGGTTAAGGGTTCAGTAACCAATGCGTTAGCGTCGGCTTTTGTTGGTTCGCTGGGTGGTGGTAAATCCTTTGCGAATAACCTTATCGTCTATTATGCGGTGCTTTATGGGGCACAAGCAGTGATTGTAGACCCAAAAGCAGAACGTGGCAGATGGAAAGAAACCTTGCCAGAGATTTCCCATGAAATCAATATCGTCACTCTGACTTCTGATGAGAAAAACAAAGGCTTACTTGACCCTTATGTGATTATGAAAAATCCCAAAGATTCTGAATCACTGGCTATTGATATTCTGACATTCCTTACGGGGATTTCCTCTCGTGATGGGGAACGCTTCCCAATCCTTAGAAAAGCCATTCGTGCAGTAACCAATAGTGAAGTACGAGGGTTGATGAAAGTGATTGAGGAATTACGGGTTGAGAATACGCCACTAAGTACCAGTATAGCCGACCATATCGAAAGTTTTACAGACTATGACTTTGCACATTTATTATTCAGTAATGGTTATGTGGAGCAGTCTATCAGCTTAGAAAAACAACTGAACATTATACAGGTTGCGGACTTGGTACTTCCCGACAAGGAAACTTCCTTTGAGGAATATACCACTATGGAGCTTTTATCCGTTGCTATGCTGATTGTCATTAGTACCTTTGCTTTAGACTTTATCCATACAGACCGAAGCATTTTCAAGATTGTAGATTTAGACGAAGCATGGAGCTTTTTACAGGTAGCACAAGGAAAAACACTATCTATGAAGCTGGTTCGGGCTGGTCGTGCTATGAACGCTGGGGTATATTTCGTGACCCAAAATACAGACGACCTCTTAGATGAAAAACTGAAAAATAACCTCGGCTTAAAATTTGCATTTCGTTCCACTGACCTTAACGAGATTAAAAAGACCTTAGCCTTTTTTGGTGTAGACCCAGAGGACGAAAACAATCAGAAGCGATTGCGTGATTTGGAAAACGGGCAATGCCTTATCAGTGATTTATATGGTCGTGTCGGTGTGATACAGTTCCACCCTGTATTTGAAGAACTGCTCCATGCCTTTGATACCAGACCACCTGTGCGAAAAGAGGTGTAAATGTGAAACCATCAATAGTAAACAGAATAAAATCAAACTGGACGCTGAAACGTCTAGGTAAAGTGGCAATGACAGTGGCTTTCACACTTGTGATTGCCATTTTTCTTTTAGCCATGCTGGGAACGGTGGTTCAAGCTGCGGGCTTGGTAGATGATACGGTCAATGTGGCAAATGAATACAGCCGATACCCACTTGAAAACTATCAACTGGATTTTTATGTGGATAATAGCTGGGGCTGGCTTCCGTGGAACTGGTCGGACGGGATTGGAAAACAGGTCATGTATGGACTATATGCCATTACCAATTTTATTTGGACAATCAGTTTGTATGTTTCCAATGCGACAGGTTACTTAGTACAGGAAGCCTATTCCTTAGACTTCATTTCCGCTACAGCAGATTCCATTGGTAAGAATATGCAGACCTTAGCTGGTGTGAGTGCAAACGGATTTTCAACAGAGGGTTTCTATGTTGGATTCCTCTTACTCTTGATTTTGGTTCTTGGGGTTTATGTTGCCTATACGGGACTGATAAAGAGAGAAACCACAAAGGCAATTCATGCCATTATGAATTTTGTGCTGGTGTTTATCCTATCGGCTTCCTTTATTGCCTACGCTCCCGACTACATTAAAAAAATCAATGACTTTTCATCAGACATCAGTAATGCCAGTTTATCACTTGGCACGAAGATTGTCATGCCCCATTCCGATAGTCAAGGCAAGGACAGCGTGGACTTAATCAGAGATAGCCTGTTTTCCATACAGGTTCAGCAACCGTGGCTACTGCTTCAATACAACAGTTCAGACATTGAAAGTATCGGTATTGACCGTGTGGAAAGCCTGCTCTCCACCAGCCCAGATTCCAACAATGGCGAAGACAGAGAAAAAATTGTTGCGGAAGAAATTGAAGACAGAAGCAATACCAATCTAACCATTACAAAGACCATTAACCGTTTAGGTACAGTCTTCTTCCTATTTGTCTTCAATATTGGGATTTCCATATTTGTATTCCTATTAACAGGAATCATGATTTTCTCGCAGGTACTTTTTATCATCTATGCTATGTTTCTGCCTGTGAGCTTTATTTTAAGCATGATTCCATCATTTGATGGTATGTCAAAACGAGCCATAACAAAGCTCTTTAATACCATTTTGACACGAGCTGGAATCACATTGATTATTACGACAGCATTTAGTATTTCAACCATGCTCTATACCTTATCGGCTGGTTATCCGTTCTTTTTGATTGCTTTTCTACAGATTGTGACCTTTGCAGGAATCTACTTCAAGCTGGGCGATTTAATGAGTATGTTTTCTCTACAGAGTAACGATTCTCAAAGTGTGGGAAGTCGTGTGATGAGAAAACCTCGTATGCTTATGCACGCTCACATGCACCGTCTACAGCGGAAACTTGGACGTTCCATGACTACTCTAGGGGCTGGGTCTGCCATTGTTACAGGTAAAAAAGGACAGTCGGGTTCGGGGAGTTCTGCAAGGACACAAGCAGATCACTCCCGACCAGACGGAAAGGAAAAATCAACACTTGGAAAACGTATCGGTCAAACCATCGGTACAGTAGCTGATACCAAAGACAGAATGGTAGACACTGCTAGTGGTTTGAAAGAACAGGTTAAAGATTTGCCGACCAATGCAAGATATGCAGTATATCAAGGAAAATCCAAAGTAAAAGAGAATGTCCGTGATTTAACCAGTAGTATTTCTCAAACCAAAGCGGACAGAGCCAGTGGACGCAAGGAACAGCAGGAACAAAGGCGAAAAACCATTGCGAAGCGTCGCTCTGAAATGGAACAGGTCAAACAGAAAAAACAGCCTGCTTCTTCTGTTCATGAAAGACCGACTACAAGACAAGAACAATATCATGATGAACAGACCTCAAAACAGTCTAATATTCAGACTTCATATAAGGAATCTCAACAAGCCAAACAAGAGCGTCCAGCAGTTAAGTCCGATTTTTCAAGTCCAAAAGTGGAACGCCAAGGCAATACCGTTCAAGAAAAAACCGTTCAAAAGCCAGCAACTTCAACCACTACAGCAGATAGAACTTCACAACGTCCAATCACAAAAGAACGTCCGTCTACTGTTCAAAGAGTACCACTACAAAATACAAGAAGTAGACCACCAATCAAAACCGCCACCATTAAGAAAGTCGGTAAGAAACCATGAAGTTGAAAACTTTAGTGATTGGTGGTTCTGGATTATTCTTGATGGTCTTCTCACTGCTTCTGTTTGTTGCCATTTTATTTTCAGATGAACAGGACAGCGGAATTTCCAATATTCATTATGGAGGTGTGAATGTTTCCGCAGAAGTGCTGGCTCATAAGCCTATGGTAGAAAAATATGCCAAAGAATATGGCGTTGAAGAATATGTCAACATACTTCTTGCGATTATACAGGTGGAATCGGGCGGTACTGCGGAAGATGTTATGCAGTCCTCGGAATCCCTCGGTCTTCCACCTAATTCATTGAGTACAGAAGAATCCATTAAGCAAGGTGTGAAGTATTTCAGTGAATTATTAGCCAGTAGCGAAAGGCTCAGTGTAGATTTAGAATCGGTTATCCAGTCCTACAATTATGGTGGTGGTTTCTTAGGGTATGTGGCTAATCGTGGAAATAAATATACCTTTGAACTGGCTCAAAGTTTCTCAAAAGAGTATTCAGGTGGCGAAAAAGTGTCTTACCCCAATCCCATAGCCATACCTATCAATGGGGGCTGGCGATACAACTATGGCAATATGTTTTATGTGCAACTGGTAACGCAGTATCTTGTCACAACAGAGTTTGATGATGATACGGTACAAGCCATCATGGACGAAGCACTGAAATATGAGGGCTGGCGATACGTTTACGGTGGAGCTTCCCCGACTACTTCTTTTGATTGTAGCGGACTGACACAATGGACGTATGGAAAAGCTGGAATTAACTTACCACGAACCGCACAACAGCAATATGATGTGACCCAGCATATCCCACTATCGGAAGCACAAGCTGGCGATTTGGTTTTCTTTCATTCTACCTATAACGCTGGCTCTTATATTACTCATGTTGGGATATACCTTGGCAATAACCGTATGTTTCATGCAGGCGACCCAATCGGTTATGCCGACTTAACAAGCCCCTACTGGCAACAGCATTTAGTGGGAGCAGGACGAATCAAACAATGAGAAAGGAAGATTTAATGATGAAATTTAGAAAAAATCAGAATAAAGAAAAACAGATACCAAAGGAAAAGAAACCTCGTGTCTACTATAAGGTCAATCCTCATAAAAAGGTTGTGATTGCCTTGTGGGTACTTTTAGGGCTTAGTTTCAGCTTTGCGATATTCAAGCACTTTACAGCTATAGATACTCATACTATTCACGAAACAACTATCATAGAAAAGGAATACGTTGATACTCATCATGTAGAAAATTTTGTAGAGAACTTTGCGAAAGTCTACTATTCATGGGAGCAATCCGATAAGTCCATTGATAATCGAATGGAAAGTCTAAAAGGCTATCTGACAGATGAACTTCAAGCTCTCAATGTTGATACAGTACGCAAAGATATTCCTGTATCGTCTTCTGTAAGAGGATTTCAGATATGGACGGTAGAGCCAACTGGCGACAATGAGTTTAATGTAACCTACAGTGTAGACCAGCTCATTACAGAGGGAGAAAATACAAAGACCGTCCACTCTGCTTATATAGTGAGTGTCTATGTAGATGGTTCTGGAAATATGGTACTGGTTAAGAATCCGACCATTACCAACATACCTAAGAAATCAAGTTATAAACCAAAAGCCATTGAAAGTGAGGGGACGGTTGATTCCATTACAACCAATGAAATCAATGAGTTTTTAACGACGTTCTTCAAGCTCTATCCTACAGCGACAGCCAGTGAACTTTCCTACTATGTGAATGACGGGATATTAAAACCAATCGGAAAAGAGTACATCTTTCAAGAACTGGTAAATCCTATTCACAATCGTAAGGATAATCAAGTCACGGTATCGCTGACAGTGGAGTATATCGACCAGCAGACCAAAGCAACGCAGGTATCTCAATTTGATTTGGTACTTGAAAAGAACGGGAGTAATTGGAAGATTATAGAATAACAAATATTGGTACATTATTACAGCTATTTTGTAATCACGTACTCTCTTTGATAAAAAATTGGAGATTCCTTTACAAATATGCTCTTACGTGCTATTATTTAAGTATCTATTTAAAAGGAGTTAATAAATATGCGGCAAGGTATTCTTAAATAAACTGTCAATTTGATAGTGGGAACAAATAATTGGATGTCCTTTTTTAGGAGGGCTTAGTTTTTTGTACCCAGTTTAAGAATACCTTTATCATGTGATTCTAAAGTATCCGGAGAATATCTGTATGCTTTGTATGCCTATGGTTATGCATAAAAATCCCAGTGATAAGAGTATTTATCACTGGGATTTTTATGCCCTTTTGGGCTTTTGAATGGAGGAAAATCACATGAAAATTATTAATATTGGAGTTTTAGCTCATGTTGATGCGGGAAAAACTACCTTAACAGAAAGCTTATTATATAACAGTGGAGCGATTACAGAATTAGGAAGCGTGGACAGAGGTACAACGAAAACGGATAATACGCTTTTAGAACGTCAGAGAGGAATTACAATTCAGACGGCGATAACCTCTTTTCAGTGGAAAAATACTAAGATAAACATCATAGACACGCCAGGACATATGGATTTTTTAGCAGAAGTATATCGTTCATTATCAGTATTAGATGGGGCAATTCTACTGATTTCTGCAAAAGATGGCGTACAAGCACAAACTCGTATATTGTTTCATGCACTTAGGAAAATAGGTATTCCCACAATCTTTTTTATCAATAAGATTGACCAAAATGGAATTGATTTATCAACGGTTTATCAGGATATTAAAGAGAAACTTTCTGCGGAAATTGTAATCAAACAGAAGGTAGAACTGCATCCTAATATGCGTGTAATGAACTTTACCGAATCTGAACAATGGGATATGGTAATAGAAGGAAATGATTACCTTTTGGAGAAATATACGTCTGGGAAATTATTGGAAGCATTAGAACTCGAACAAGAGGAAAGCATAAGATTTCATAATTGTTCCCTGTTCCCTGTTTATCACGGAAGTGCAAAAAACAATATAGGGATTGATAACCTTATAGAAGTGATTACGAATAAATTTTATTCATCAACACATCGAGGTCAGTCTGAACTTTGCGGAAAAGTTTTCAAAATTGAGTATTCGGAAAAAAGACAGCGTCTTGCATATATACGTCTTTATAGTGGCGTACTGCATTTGCGAGATTCGGTTAGAATATCGGAAAAGGAAAAAATAAAAATTACAGAAATGTATACTTCAATAAATGGTGAATTATGTAAAATCGATAAGGCTTATTCCGGGGAAATTGTTATTTTGCAGAATGAGTTTTTGAAGTTAAATAGTGTTCTTGGAGATACAAAGCTATTGCCACAGAGAGAGAGAATTGAAAATCCCCTCCCTCTGCTGCAAACGACTGTTGAACCGAGCAAACCTCAACAAAGGGAAATGTTACTTGATGCACTTTTAGAAATCTCCGACAGTGACCCGCTTCTGCGATATTATGTGGATTCTGCGACACATGAAATCATACTTTCTTTCTTAGGGAAAGTACAAATGGAAGTGACTTGTGCTCTGCTGCAAGAAAAGTATCATGTGGAGATAGAAATAAAAGAGCCTACAGTCATTTATATGGAAAGACCGTTAAAAAAAGCAGAGTATACCATTCACATCGAAGTTCCACCGAATCCTTTCTGGGCTTCCATTGGTCTATCTGTAGCACCGCTTCCATTAGGGAGCGGAGTACAGTATGAGAGCTCGGTTTCTCTTGGATACTTAAATCAATCGTTTCAAAATGCAGTTATGGAGGGGATACGCTATGGCTGTGAACAAGGATTGTATGGTTGGAATGTGACGGACTGTAAAATCTGTTTTAAGTATGGCTTATACTATAGCCCTGTTAGTACCCCAGCAGATTTTCGGATGCTTGCTCCTATTGTATTGGAACAAGTCTTAAAAAAAGCTGGAACAGAATTGTTAGAGCCATATCTTAGTTTTAAAATTTATGCGCCACAGGAATATCTTTCACGAGCATACAACGATGCTCCTAAATATTGTGCGAACATCGTAGACACTCAATTGAAAAATAATGAGGTCATTCTTAGTGGAGAAATCCCTGCTCGGTGTATTCAAGAATATCGTAGTGATTTAACTTTCTTTACAAATGGACGTAGTGTTTGTTTAACAGAGTTAAAAGGGTACCATGTTACTACCGGTGAACCTGTTTGCCAGCCCCGTCGTCCAAATAGTCGGATAGATAAAGTACGATATATGTTCAATAAAATAACTTAGTGTATTTTATGTTGTTATATAAATATGGTTTCTTGTTAAATAAGATGAAATATTTTTTAATAAAGATTTGAATTAAAGTGTAAAGGAGGAGATAGTTATTATAAACTACAAGTGGATATTGTGTCCTGTATGTGGAAATAAAACACGATTAAAGATAAGGGAAGATACTGAATTAAAAAAATTCCCCCTCTATTGTCCGAAATGCAGACAAGAAAATTTAATTGAAATAAAGCAGTTCAAAGTAACTGTGATTACAGAGCCAGACGCAAAGACGCAGAGCCGATAAAATGAGATTAATACAATCTCATTTTATCGGCTCTTTCCGTTATGTATGGATTCTTTTAATTAGTCTTCGATGTTTCTTGCTTCGTTGATACCGCTGGCTAAAGATTCCATTAAGGATAGTTCTTTGTCTGTAAAGCTATCCATGTATTTCTCTATCTGTAATCGTCGGGTGCTTTTTACCAAGTTATTAGCAGGTAAGAAAAATTCATCAACGGAAACATGAAGTAACGATACAAGGTCATAAAGAACTTGTATGCTGGGGTGTTGCCCTTTATTTTCAATATTAGTTAAGTACCGTGGGTCAATTTCAATCAATGCTCCCACTTGTTCACGAGTTAAACCTCGTTTCAATCGAGCTTCTTTAATGGCTAAACCAAAGGCTCTAAAATCATATTTATCTTCTTTTTTACGCATAGTAGACCACCTCTATACATTTTATTGTTCCTACTGAATTAAAAACAGGTATAGAAAAACGTGTTATATGGTTTATAGGTTTATATTTAATAAAAAGCACTACTAAACGCCAATAAAAAAAACCGTTATATGGTAGTGCTATTTACGCTGTTAAAATATTGTATATTACTTCCAAATGGCGGTTTGTTGGAGGTCAACGTCGCCATGAAGTACATCATATACAATAAATTTCCTTACATTGGGTTCTTGTCAAAAAAAGTCGTCTATCTGCAATAGATAAGTACGTCCACCAATGTGGTTTTATAAATCATATAGATAGAATAACAGAAGCATGTAAACAGAGAAATAAATCTGTTTATATGCTTTTTTGGCTATTCAGAACTTTTTTACAAAGTTTATTTATCAGTAATGCAACAAATCCCCCTTTCACATTGGGACTAAGAGTGAAAGGAGATAAACGAGCAAGGCTCACTTCCTTTCCTAGACAGAAAGGGGGTGAGAAACATGAAACCATCTTCTTTTCAGACCACAATAGAAAATCAGTTTGACTATATCTGTAAACGTGCTATGGAAGACGAGCGAAAGAATTATATGCTTTATCTTTCAAGGATTGCAAAGCGTGAGGTGTCCTTTTCGGATGTTGGCGATTATCTTGTTAGCCAGTTTGCGACAACAGATAACTATTCAACTGACTTTCAGATTTTTACACTCAATGGGTTATCAGTAGGCGTTGAAAATGATTTGTTGAGTGAAGCATTACGTGAGTTGCCAGACAAGAAACGTGAAATTCTACTGCTGTTTTACTTTATGGACATGAGCGATTCAGAAATTGCAGACCTGTTGAAATTGAACCGTTCTACTGTCTATCGGCATAGAACCAGTGGACTAGCCTTAATTAAAAAGTTTATGGAGGAATTTGAAGAATGAAAACACAATATCCTATGATTCCCTTTCCTCTCATTGTAAAGGCAACAGATGGCGATACCGAAGCGATTAACCAGATTCTACATCATTACAGAGGGTACATAACGAAGCGTTCCCTACGACTTATGAAAGATGAATATGGCAATCAAAGTATGGTCGTTGATGAAGTCTTACGTGGAAGAATGGAAACCAGACTGATTACAAAGATTTTGTCATTTGAAATTAAGTAATATCCTCTCTCCTTTCGTGGAAGCGTGCTAAACCATTCCACGCTTCCCGAACAGGGAGGTTTGTTATTCCACCAAAGCATATTGAGCTTTCAATGTGTTTTGATAGGCTAACGAGCCATTGTTCTTTGAAAACTGAATAAAAGTAATCGAATACGTTTCGATAAGAAAAGAGCCAACGGAACTAACCGCCATGACCTATCTTATAAAGATAGCGAGCGATTCATGTTAGTGATCCGAGAAGCAATCTTTAGCAGGATTGCCTGCAACGACATTCTTATCGTGATAATGATACTCCCATACAGTCAATAGTCCGAGCGTGATAAAACCGTCGCAGGCAATGAGTATGGCTACATGAGAACCATGCAGGGGTGGAACTCCCGTGAGCTTTGCTAAAGCTGTTCGATTGCTGGTAAAACAACTTTTATGAAATCCAAATAAGTGATTTGGAAAGGAGGATTTTATGAAGCAGACTGACATTCCTATTTGGGAACGTTATACCCTAACCATTGAAGAAGCGTCAAAATATTTTCGTATTGGCGAAAACAAGCTACGACGCTTGGCAGAGGAAAATAAAAATGCAAATTGGCTGATTATGAATGGCAATCGTATTCAGATTAAACGAAAACAATTTGAAAAAATTATAGATACATTGGACGCAATCTAGCGTCGCCAAAGGGTCTTGTATATGATAAAATAGTATTAAGTCGTATCAAGGCTCTTTCCATAAAGGAAAGGAGCAAATGCCATGTCAGAAAAAAGACGTGACAATAAAGGTCGAATCTTAAAGACTGGAGAGAGCCAACGAAAAGACGGAAGATACTTATACAAATATATAGATTCATTTGGAGAACCGCAATTTGTTTACTCGTGGAAACTTGTGGCTACAGACCGAGTACCAGCAGGAAAGCGTGATTGTATCTCACTTAGAGAGAAAATCGCAGAGTTACAGAAAGACATTCATGATGGTATTGATGTTGTAGGAAAGAAAATGACACTCTGCCAGCTTTACGCAAAACAGAACGCTCAAAGACCAAAGGTTAGAAAAAACACTGAAACTGGACGCAAATATCTTATGGATATTTTGAAGAAAGACAAGTTAGGTGTAAGAAGTATTGACAGTATTAAGCCATCAGACGCTAAAGAATGGGCTATTAGAATGAGTGAAAATGGTTATGCTTATCAAACCATCAATAACTACAAACGTTCTTTAAAGGCTTCATTCTATATTGCTATACAAGATGATTGTGTTCGGAAGAATCCATTTGACTTTCAACTGAAAGCAGTTCTTGATGATGATACTGTCCCTAAGACCGTACTAACAGAAGAACAGGAAGAAAAACTGTTAGCCTTTGCAAAAGCTGATAAAACCTACAGCAAAAATTATGATGAAATTCTGATACTCTTAAAAACAGGTCTTCGTATTTCAGAGTTTGGTGGTTTGACACTTCCAGATTTAGATTTTGAGAATCGTCTTGTCAATATAGACCATCAGCTATTGAGAGATACTGAAATTGGGTACTACATTGAAACACCAAAGACCAAAAGTGGCGAACGTCAAGTTCCTATGGTTGAAGAAGCCTATCAAGCATTTAAGCGAGTGTTAGCGAATCGAAAGAATGATAAGCGTGTTGAGATTGATGGATATAGTGATTTCCTCTTTCTTAATAGAAAGAACTATCCAAAAGTGGCAAGTGATTACAACGGCATGATGAAAGGTCTTGTTAAGAAATACAATAAGTATAACGAGGATAAATTGCCACACATCACTCCACATAGTTTGCGACATACATTCTGTACCAACTATGCAAATGCAGGAATGAATCCAAAGGCATTACAGTACATTATGGGACATGCTAATATAGCCATGACGCTGAACTATTACGCACATGCAACATTCGATTCTGCAATGGCAGAAATGAAACGCTTGAATAAAGAGAAGCAACAGGAGCGTCTTGTTGCTTAGTAGTACAAATGAATTTACTACTTATTTACCACTTCTGACAGCTAAGACATGAGGAAATATGCAAAGAAACGTGAAGTATCTTCCTACAGTAAAAATACTCGAAAGCACATAGAATAAGGCTTTACGAGCATTTAAGAAAATATAAAAAGATAATTAGAAATTTATACTTTGTTTATATAAAAATAACTCTTTATTTGAAAGGTATAGTATATCACCGTTTTTTAAGGTTGAATGTACTGTAACTTTGTCAGCTACTTTGGTTCGCTTTGTAGGTGCTTTAGATGTTGATGTATACAGAGTATAGGTTTCTCCATCATAATCTGAAAAGGAACAGAATAAATCGGTATCTTTACTGTATTGTTTTATAGGAAATCTTTCCATAACACTTCCGTTAGTTGTACAAGGTCCCAAGTCTATAATTTCAGAGTTATCATATCGAGCCATATAGAGATTGTCTCCCTTTAAATAAAGAGAAAACTTATTGGAACTTGTACTCTTTTGTGAATCTGCAGGCTTTTTACCTGATGAGCAGGCAGATGTAAATATAGCCAAGAGACATATGGATAAAAAACATAAAACAACCGGAAGTTTTGACGTGATTTTTTTTGACATAAATTTCACCTCCATAAATTTTGATTTAATTTTACTACATATTTATATAAAAATCTATTTAATATTAACTAAATATACTTAAATATTTTGAATTTATAAATTATATTTACTTTAATCTAATATATAAAAATTATATTGTATTTACATCTATGTATGATTATACTAAATACAAATAAATGTTTAATTGTAGAGCATTGATTTAGTTGGAGAATATTTATATAAATTAAGAAAGTTGGATATAAAAAATGGCTTATACTAAGGAAAACTTTGAAGAATGGATTATTTTTATAGACTCTAAAATGGAGTATTTTACAGATGCATTTGCTAAAGAAAACAATTTAAAACTTGACTACAGTATAGAGTCTTTGGATAGAATTGAAAATTGGATTCTCACTAATTACAGTGAGATAAAGGACTTGATAGGTGATGCCAAAACCCTTGACTATTTGACTGTATATATCGGCGAGACTTTCAGGAAGTATATAGGTGGAGAGTGGTTTATAGATTTGAAAAATAAAAAGAATGCATACTATTCCATGCCTGTTTTAATAAGTCCCGATTACATAGGAGAAGTATACAAAGCTCCAATGACATATGCGACTGCATGTATAAATAGGAAAAAGGGAGATTATATAAGCACAATACTGAAAAACTGTATGGAAAATATGAATATTAGATAATCTTATATAAAAACGGAAAGCCGCTTAAGCTTTCCGTTTTTTATTCCCATATAGTATGTTGTGCCATAACATTGTAGTATGAAAGACTGTTATCGGAGTTAAAATCAGCTTCTATACTATAGCGTTTCCACATAGAATAGTCATGAGTTTGCAATGTGAGTACAAAATAATAAGGACCTTTCATCTCATCATAATCTATAGGATGCAGTGAAAAAATATCTGTCAAATTTTTATTTTCAAAGTCGTTAAGATCTAAATTCGACAGCGCTACATTGTTAATCTTCACAGCAGATAAATCTGTATCATCAGGTGTAACCTTAAATGATGTTAAAGTACAGTTTTTAAGCTCATCCGAGTCTTTCCATGTCGGTGTGACACATACATGACCGAAAGACTTGTCACCAAGATATAATTCCAAATATTCTCCATAGGAAAAGTGGTCGCTTCGAGTATTTATGATCTCACTGTCTGCATTTTTGTCTTTAAAGGTAAAGCCATTATCAAGAAGAGCGGATGCCTTTGTTGTACCGATAATCACATTAGTTCCTGCTATCTGCACATTTACCGGTTTAGCCGGAATACCTGCTATAGATATAAAAAAGGTGAATGCAAATGAGTAGAAAAACATAAGTACATCCAACGCATTGGTAGTTGAGTAAGAATATTTCGTACGGTATGAGGGTATCAAAAAACGTATAAGCGGTCTGGTAATTCCGGAAAGTATTATTGCAGCTATAATTACAGCAAACTGCATTTGTAAACAGGAAAAAATTGCTTTTCCAATATTGTGTAATTTGAAATAATTCACACCGGTAACTATTATATTAACTAAAATAATACACACCATAAAAACGCTCGCCTCTATAAGTGCGGGCCTATCTGTAATGTCGTCATATTGAACAGCCCTCCTTGTAATCTGGATATGACCTAAAGTATATATCCATTTAGGGAGCTTCTTAAAAGTACAAACAGCTATCAGCAGTCTGAAGTATATAAAAACAGCTAAAATAAAGCAAAGCAGTGAAACAGCACCAAAGGCCAATGTAGATATAAAAAATCCCATAATATCCTCCTGTTTGATTACAGATAAGTGGTTATATTATATCATTTTACATAATAATTTGCGATATATTATTGATATTATATCTGTAATGGAATAGTATGTGGTATTAGAGGTGAGAGTGAAAAAGTTATTATTGAAAGTATTGAAATCTATAATGAGCTGTAGACGGAAAGGAAATAAAGTATGAATATATTATTGCAGGAAAGTGCCGATATTTTAAAGGAGTATTTTGGAGAGAGACTGGATAAAATGGTAGTTGAAAGGGCGGTGTTCGGACTGTTCTTTTCAGGAGTAAAATTAAGTACAGGTCATGGAGGGCTTTGTTTTACACCCGTTAAGGAGATTCCTGAGGCTGTATGCTGTCCAAGCTCCGCAAAGGCTATGCCTTTATCAGGTAAACTTGGCGGAAGGAGTGTAAAAAGTTATTTGGACGATCTTTCGCATGCAAATATTCTCAGAAAGACATTGGCCATTGCAACACTTAATGCACTTTCGGCTTGTTATTGGGAAGAAAATAAGAATTTGGAGTATAAAATAGAGACAGATGTAGACTCTTTTGATGTTATGGAAATTCCTCAGGGTAAAAAAAGTGTTGTAATAGGTGCTTTGGTACCGATGCTTAAAAAGCTGATTGCGGCAGATGCAGATTTTAAAGTTCTGGAGATGGACTCATGTACTCTAAAGGGCAAGGAGCTGGAACATTTTGCACCTGCAAAGGATGCGAATTTGTATCTGCCGGATTCCGACCTTGATGTTATTACAGGTGTTACTATCCTCAATGATACATTACCTGATTTACTGGCTATGTGTAAACCCGGTGCCGATATTTTGGTTACAGGTCCTACAGCAGGTATGATACCGGATGCATTCTTTAAAAGAGGAGTGACTGTAATGGGCGGTATCTTGGTGACAAAACCTGATGAGATGCTTGATGTTATAAGTGAGGGAGGCTCAGGTTATCATTTCTTTGGCAAGAGCGCCGAAAGAATCGTAATTTACAATAAGCAGGGAGTGTAAAAAATTTAGATTTATAAGCAGATAACGATTTTACGGCCTTAAAAGTGTAGCGAATTACATTTTTACGGCCTTAAAAGTGTGATAGAATACATTTTTACGGCCTTAAAAATGTTGACGAAATACTTTTAAACCTCTAATATATAAAAAGAGTATATGTTTTTAGAGAAGTATTTTGGGAGGTAGACCTTATGAAGCGTTTTGCACTTGAAAAACTTATAGAATGGAAGGATAAACAAAATAGAAAGCCTTTGATTATCAGAGGGGCAAGACAGGTTGGAAAGACCTGGCTGATGAAGGAGTTCGGAAGAACATGCTTTGAAAAAGTTGCTTATGTAAATTTTGATAATAATAAAAGGTTGGAGCAGGTATTTGAGGGCGATATCAATATAGATAGGATTTTATTGGCAATCAGTATAGAAACAGGAGTTTCTATTGATGCAGAAAATACTTTATTGATATTTGATGAAGTACAAGAGGTACCAAAGGCTCTATCTTCATTGAAATACTTTTGTGAGAATGCACCGGAGTATGCAATAGTAGCAGCAGGTTCATTATTAGGTGTAGCTCTTCATAAAGGAACATCATTTCCTGTAGGCAAGGTTGACTTTATGGATCTTTACCCATTGACATTTCTTGAGTTTTTATATGCTTTAGGTGAGGAACGTTTTGCAAATGTGCTTCAAAGTGATGATACAGATATGATAACAATGTTTAAGACTAAATATATAGAAAGACTTCGTGAATACTACTATGTAGGTGGAATGCCTGAGGTTGTAAAAACTTATGTTGACAGTAAAGATTTTAAAAAAGTGAGAGAAATACAGAGAAACCTTTTGAATTATTATCAACAAGACTTTTCAAAGCATGCTGAAGTTTCACTTGTTCCAAGACTAAATCTTGTGTGGGATTCTATTCCAATGCAGTTGGCAAAAGAAAATAAAAAATACATCTATGGACAAGTCAGAAAGGGTTCAAGAGCAAAGGACTTTGAACTTGCACTACAGTGGCTTTTAGATTGCGGGTTGATCCATAAGGTACAAAGAGTAGGAAAAGTAGCGCTTCCATTGAAAGCTTATCTTGACCTTGATGCATTTAAAGTGTATCTGATTGATATAGGTCTGTTGATAGCTATGACAGATTTGGATGCTCAAGTGATTATTGACGGCAACAGAATTTTTACCGAATTTAAGGGCGCATTGACAGAGCAATATGTTTTACAGCAACTTATTGCATCGGAAGGTATAGAGCCTTATTATTATTCCACAGCTAATTCAGGTGGCGAGATAGATTTTATGATTCAAGGCAAAACATCGATAATTCCACTGGAGGTGAAAGCGGAAGAGAATTTGAGAGCTAAGAGTCTTAAAGCCTTTTGTGAAAAGTATCATCCAAAGTATGCTGTTCGTACATCTATGTCAGATTATCGTGAGCAGGAATGGATGACAAATATTCCTTTGTATAATATTTATAAAATTAGAGAATACGCAGATAAATAAGATGATATTATACTTTAGTGCAACAGGTAACGGAAAATATATTGCAGAGCAAATTGCAGCAGAAACTGATGATAAAGCTATATCCATAGTGGATTGTATTAGGGAAGGTAAATACTTATTTAAAGATGAAAAAATATTGGGTATTATAACTCCGACGTATTTTTGGAGGCTTCCAAGAATTGTAACGGAATTTTTAGAAAAATTTACAATAGAGAATTGCAAATATACTTTTCTTCTTGCGAGCTATGGTACTTCTACCGGACAGCTGGTAGCTATGGCAAGAGAAATTTTAAAAAGAAAAGGTCAAAAATTTGATGCATACTACAGTGTGATAATGCCTGATACATGGACACCGATTTTTAATCTCTCAAATAAAGAGAGGGTAGAGCGGTGGCTAAATAAAGGAAAAGCTCAGCTTAAAACAGTTATTGAAAATATCAAATTAAAGAGATGCGGAGACTTTACCAAAAAGAAATTACCAAAGTTTGTGGCAGCATTACCGTCAGCATTTATGTATGCTACAGAAAGAAAGACAAAGAATTTATCTGTAAATAAGGATTTATGTATAGGATGTAAATTATGTGAGAAAAAATGTCCTGTCGGAGCAATAATTATGGAAGGTGAACACCCGGTATGGAAAGATGAAGAATGTGAGATGTGTTTAGGTTGTCTACATAGATGTCCGAAGTTTGCAATAAGCTATGGCAGCGGAAGAAGCAACAAACACGGACAATATAAGAATCCGTATACTAAGATATAATGTCGGATAATAAGTTTAATCTTTGTATACAAAGCTATTGTACAGTTTATTTTTTCTATGTTAGAATCATATGGTTCTAAGAGTAAATACTCAATTTTTTAGGACTTAAGGGAGGAAATGTGGACTTAAGTTATATAAGACCCAAGATTTTTGAAGCATTAAAAGGTTACACCGGAGAGCAGTTTGCAAAGGACTTGATTTCAGGTATTATAGTTGCAATTATTGCAATGCCGCTGTCGATAGCGCTTGCAATTGCATCAGGTGTAAATCCGGAGCAGGGACTTTATACGGCAGTGGTTGCAGGATTTTTTATCTCATTTTTAGGTGGAAGTATAGTACAAATAGGTGGACCTACAGCAGCATTTGTTATAATAATCTATGGTATAGTGGCTCAGTATGGCATGGCAGGACTTACAGTTGCCACCATAATGGCAGGATTTATGCTGATACTTATGGGAATCTTTAGACTTGGAGATTTGATAAAGTTTATACCGAAGACTATTACGGTAGGATTCACCTTTGGAATCGCTGTAAGTATAGTGGCAGGACAGATAAAAGACTTTTTCGGACTTGATATGGGAGCGGTGCCTGCAGAATTTGTGGAGAAGATGATTGCTCTTTTTAAGAACTTTCACACATTAAATATCGCAACTTTTTTAATAGGTCTTTTGGCGCTGCTTATTCAGATATTCTGGCCGAAGGTATCTAAAAAGATTCCGGGATCTTTGATTGCAATTATAGTTACAACTCTAATTGTAAAGTTCGGAAATCTTCCTGTAAAAACCATAGGAGATTTATATACTATAAAAGCCGGACTTCCAAAGTTTAGTGTACCGGATATATCACCTGAGCTTATCTCCTTGATGATTTCACCTGCATTTACCATAGCAATATTGGCTGCCATAGAATCCCTTTTATCCTGTGTGGTTTCAGATACAATGACGGAGAGTCATCACAGTCCTAATGCAGAGCTTATAGGACAGGGAGTCGGTAATATAATGTCTGCGCTCTTTGGAGGAATACCTGCTACCGGAGCTATTGCAAGAACCGCCGCCAATGTTAAAAACGGTGGAAGAACACCGATTGCAGGTATGATTCATGCAATTACACTTATGCTGATATTGTTATTCTTGATGCCATATGCATCGCTCATTCCTATGAGCTGTCTGGCTGCCATTCTTATTATAGTAGGCTACAATATGAGCGGATGGAGAAATGTGGTACATATAATAAAAACAGCACCTAAAAGTGATATTGCGGTTTTATTGATTACTTTATTTTTAACGGTACTTTTTGACCTTGTAATGGCTATAAAGTTCGGTATGATTCTTGCGGCATTTCTTTTCCTAAAGCGTATGTCCGATATTGCAAATGTACGCCAATGGGTGGATAAATCAGACTCGGATGAGTATGCACTGAATTCCGACCTTAAGGCTGTACCTGAAAATACAATAGTCTATGAGATTTTCGGAGCGTTATTTTTCGGTGCTACAAAAGATTTACTTAATATAGCAAATGAGGACGAAAAAAATGTACTGGTTCTTCGTATGAGAAATGTGCCTGCAATGGATATTTCAGGACTTGAAGCTTTGGAAGAATTACTTGGGATTTGCAAAAAAAGAAATATGACTTTAATATTGTCTCATGTAAATAAGCAACCGATGAAAGTAATGGAAAAGGCGGGATTCATAGAAAAAGCGGGAAGAGAAAACTTCTGTGAAAATATAAATAAAGCACTTGAAAGAGCCAAGGCTCTTGAGTGCAATTAGTATTTCTGATTTGTAAAAAAAGAGTTATAATCTAAATACTATTTCATATCAACGCTCAAATATATTGATAGTAATTAAGTAAGAGGAGAATATATGAACGAGAACTTAAAAAAGAGAAATGAAGTGTTGGCAGATACCGTAATCAAGGGTCTTAAATCCAGAAATATGACAGGGTATTATGCAAAGGATAAGGAAGAAGCACTTAAGATTGCTCTTGAGCTTATCCCTGAAAACAGTAAGATTGCAATGGGAGGTTGCATGAGTGCGCATGAAATCGGTTTGATTTGTGCACTTGAGCAGGGCAACTATAATTATATGGACAGAGCCAAGATGGAACCTAGAGAAGCTCTTTTGGCGGCTTATGATGTGGATATATTTCTTTCAAGCGCCAATGCTATGACAGATGACGGAGTGCTTGTAAATATTGACGGGAACTCAAACCGTGTATCATGTATTGCACAGGGACCGAAAAAGGTTGTTTTTATAGTCGGAATCAATAAGATATGTTCAGACATCGACAGTGCCATGAAGCGTGCCAGAAATGTTGCGGCTACCGCAAATACGCAGAGATTTGATATAAATACTCCTTGCAAGATTACAGGAAAATGCTCGGACTGTAAATCACCTGATACTATCTGCTGCCAGTTTTTGATTACAAGATATTCACGCCACAAAGACAGAATACATGTAATCTTGGTTAATGATAGTTTGGGATTTTAAAAGTGTGTAATATATAAAATATGTACCCTCTTTACCGAATAAAACGGTAAGGAGGGTAATTTTATATGCTGTAGTTATGAATACAAGGTGAAAGCAATATAATCGTATGAAAATAAGTAATTAAAGAAATTTAGGACAGGATTAAAACGTGAGTTCTTTATTATAAAATTCAAGAGAGGGTATGCATAGAAGAGGTCTGCGAGTTCTATACCTTAAAAATAAGGATAAATGCCTATACGATATCAGAAACTACAGCTTATTAAGCAAGATAAAACTTGGAGATATATAACCAATCATAAAGACATAAATAGGGATATAAAGTATGAAAGCAGTTTAAAATAACAGTAATAACTATTGATAAAAAACTAACAAAAATATGTTTTAAATAAAATATTGACATTTAATTTGTATGTGATAAAATACAAATAACAGATATGGAACGCGTTCCACAAAGAGAGACAAAAATAAAATTGCCAATATTTACTATAATAATATATAAAAATTGGATGATTTATCGATATCTTTGTGAAAGCATGAGGTTTTGCTACTGCGGTAGTAATCAATTATTGAGGAGGTTATATAATGAAAAAAGTTTTAACAACTTTAGGTGTTTTGGCACTTGGCGGTATGCTGGCGGCTTGTGGAAATAATGCCGGTGCGACAAAGCAGGCGGATGCAAGCAGTGAAGGAAGTTCACAGGCTGCAGAGAGTAAGAGTGCAGACGGTGTTACCAATGTAACTATTTGGAGCCCGACAGATACTGCAGCTATTGAGGCTTGGTGGGTAGAGAAGATTGATCAGTGGAATAAGGAGAATCCTGATATTCAGGTAAAGAGAGAGGCTATAGACAGAGCTGATGCATATGCTTATGAGAATAAGATTACAACAGCTACAACCTCAGGAAATCTTCCTGATATTCTATATGTAGACGGACCTATGGTTTCATACTATGCGGCAAACGGCATTACAGTTCCGCTTGACAGTTATTTCCCTGCGGATGATCTTAAGGACTTTATGCCAAGTACGGTACAGGCCGATACATATGACGGCAAGCTTTATGCAATAGCCCCTACAGAGTCATCGGTAGCACTTTTCTATAATAAGGACTATCTTGATAAGGCAGGTATACCATATCCTTCAGATACAGATATTAAGCAGGCCTGGACATGGAGCCAGTTCCTTGACAATGCAAAGAAACTTACAACATCCGATTATGTAGGAACAAATATTATTATGGACAAGGGTGAGGGAATTATCTATGCACTCGGTTCATTCTTTACAGAAGCCGGAGCACAGTTTGTAAGTGACGACGGATCTAAAGCTGACGGATATGTAAATTCGGATGCAAGTGTTAAGGCGGCAGAGTATCTCAATGAGTTCATTAAGAACGGATACGCAAATCTTGATCCTGTAAAGGATGAATTCCTTAACGGTAAAGCCGCTACATTACTTGGAGGTTCATGGAATATAGCAGATCTTGAAAAGTCAAATCTTAACTGGGGTGTTTCATACTTCCCTGTAGCGGATGACGGAAAGGCTGTATCTCCTACAGGAGACTGGGCGGCAGCTATCACAAAGGATTCTAAGAATCCTGATGCGGCAGGTAAGTTCTTACAGTGGGCAATGAACAGCGATAATATTGCATCTTATGCAAGTGCGGTTGCAAAACCTGCATCAAGAACATCATCTTATGATAAGATGGAAGGCTGGGACAGCGGTGCAAGAGCACTTATGAAGTGGCAGTTACAGAATACAGGTGTATCAAGACCAAGAACACCTTCATACTCAGTACTTTCAACAGATTTCTCAACAGCTATGCTCAATATATTCTCAGGTTCGGACGCTAAGGAAGAGCTTGACAATGTAGCAAAGAACTTTGATGAGAATTATGAAATGTACTATAAGAAATAATTTCATACTATTGTAGTTTGGAAGGCTTGGCATATTGCCAAGCCTTTTGTAGAAAGGAAGTAATATGGAGGCCAAGCTAAGTAAAAAGAGTAAAAGAGAATACGGTGATAATTTGGCAGGATTTATAATGTCCTCACCTGCACTTATTCTTTTGATTGCTTTTTTGATAATTCCGATTATATATACAGTTTACTATTCATTCTTTACTTATCAGGTAGTGCGTCCTGATAATATAAAATTCAATGCTCTTAACAACTATGCAAAACTTTTCAAAGATGCAAACTTTTATGTAGCGTTGAAAAATACAATATATTTTACAGTTATTGTAGTACCTGTGCAGTGTATATTGGCATTGGTTCTTGCACTTATGGTATCAAGTAAGAAAAAAGGTGTCGCAGTATTCAGAACACTTTATTACAGTCCACAGATAACATCAATGGTAATTATCGCTGTACTTTGGACAATACTTTATAACTCTAATGCCAATACAGGACTTATAAATGCATTTTTAAAGAGCATAGGTTTACAGCCTATTGACTTTTTGAACAATCCGAAGACGGCTATGAATTCTATTATATTCATGTCGGCTTGGCAGGGTGCGGGATATCAAATGATGATCTTTATTGCAGGACTTAATGCTATACCTACAGAGCAGTATGAGGCTGCAAGTGTGGACGGAGCGGACTGGTTTGCAAAGCTTATATATGTAACTCTTCCGGGACTTATAAATACGATTAAATATGTACTTATGATAACACTTATACAGGCTATGAAGCTCTTTACTCAGCCATATATTATGACAAAGGGCGGACCGAGAAATGCTACAAAGACATTAGTTTTTTACATATATGAGCAAGGTTTTCAAAAGGGTAATTTCGGTTATGCCTGCAGTATAGCTACGGTGTTCTTTATTATAGTTGTTACACTGTCAATTGTGGTTAAAAGGATAAGTAAGACAAATTAGGAGGGAATATGAATAATAAAAAGATAAATAAAGTGCTTGGTAATGTTATATTTTACCTCGGCAATATTGTAGTGGGTCTTATATTTGTATCTCCGCTTCTGTGGATGCTTGCTTCATCATTTAAGCCTGAACTTGAGATCTTCTCAAACTTGAACTCACTTTCTACTTTTGTACCTGCTCATTTTACTTTGCAAAACTATGTTGAGGTATTTCAAAGATTAAAAGTATTCACAATATTAAAGAATACTTTGGTTTATATAGGGATAGTACTTTTTGGCGATTTGTTACTGGGCTCAATGTTCGGTTATGCACTTGCCAAATTAAAGTACAGATTTAGAGGTATAAGTCTTACGCTTGTAATAGCGCTTATGTCAATGCCGGTTGAAGCTATTATACTTCCGATGTATATTGAGATGGCACAAATCGGCTGGGTAAATACAATGCTCGGTCTTACAATTCCGTTTATGATGAATTGCTTTTCTATATATATGTTCTATTCATACTTTATCAGTATACCTGACGAGCTTATAGAAGCTGCAAAGGTAGACGGATGCGGACCTATAAGAACATATTTCAGTATAGTTATGCCTATATCAAAGACTGTATTTGCTACAGTGTTTATACTTGATTTTGTATCAAGATGGAATGACTTTATGTGGCCTTTCCTTATTACTACCGGAGAGGAAAAGAGAACGGTGCAGCTTGCAGTACAGATATTTGTGGGAGTAAGCCCTATACACTACGGTGTTATTATGGCGGTATTGACACTTGCATCAATTCCTATGATTATAATGTATATATTCATGCAGAAATTTTATGTAGAAGGTATTGCATCTACAGGAATTAAGGGTTAAATTTTAACTTGAATATGTAGATGGAGGGGTTATGTCAAGTATACAGGAGGTTGCAAAGAAGGCAGGAGTAGGAGTAGGAACGGTATCAAGAGTAATCAATGACAGCGGTTATGTCTCGGATAAAACCAGAAAAAAAGTGGAAGATGTTATAGCGGAGCTTAATTATAAGCCGAATGAACTTGCCAGAAATCTTTTCAGAAATAAAACCAATATTGTGGCGGTGATTACACCGGCTATAGGAAATCCGTACTATGCTACTCTTTACAGTGCGGTTGAAAACAGACTCAGAAAGTATGGCTATAAGACAATGCTTTGTAATACTATCGGAGAAGCTACAAATGAGGAAGCGTACCTTGAGATGCTGGAGAGAAATATGGTGGACGGAATAATCACGGGAACACATACACTTGATTACAGTATCTATAAAAAGCTGAAGGGTCCGATAGTAGGATTTGATACTCCTAAATTAAATGATGATATTTTGGTGGTAACTGTGGACCATGAAAAAGGCGGTAAGTTGGCGGCAAAGGCTTTGATAGAGAGCGGTTGTAAGGAAGTATTACAATTTAGCGACGCAACTACCAAGAACTATCCGTTTATAAAGAGACATAGGGCATTTGCAAAGGAGATAAAAAAAGCGGGAATTACAGCCCGAGAGTATAAACCGCTTATGGACAGGTTTGACTATGAGTATATTGAGGAAAATATAGAAGAGGCATTCAAACTTTATCCGAATGTTGACGGTATATTTGCAACCGATACTCATGCGCTTTTATATATGAAAAAGGCATTAAGCCTTGGCAAGAGAATTCCACAAGATTTGAAAATAGTGGCATATGACGGAACTTTTATACTGGACACAGCATATCCGAGTCTCAGTGCCATAGTTCAGCCGATTGATGAGCTTGCAAAGGCGGCTGTGGACAGTCTGCATGCTATTATAGAAGGCGAGAGGGTGGACAGAAAAACAAAAGTACTTGATATATACTTTAGACAGGGAATGACTACAAACAGGAAAGAAGATTTATATGAACAATAAAGAAAGAGCTGACGAATATTTCAGAGAAAATAAATCAAAAATAAAGGACATTGACAGACCGGTGTACCATTTTACGCCTGATATCGGTTGGATGAACGACCCGAACGGTTTTTCATATTTTGACGGCGAATATCATCTGTTCTATCAGTATAATCCATATGATATAAAATGGGGGCCGATGCACTGGGGGCATGCAAAGAGTAAAGACTTTGTAGACTGGGAAAGATTGCCTGTGGCATTGGCACCTGATGATGAAATAAAGGGACAGTGCTTTTCAGGTACAGCTATAGTTGAAGGGGATAAGCACACATTGATATATACTCTTCACAATGACGATAAAGAAGAGCAGGCTGTAGCCATAGGTGACGGAACCGAATATAAATGTATTTCAAATGAAGCTGCGATTAAGACGGAAGATTTACCGGAGGGTTTTAGCGGAGTTGACTTTAGAGACCCTAAGATATGGAAGGAAGACGACATATACTATTGTATAGTAAGTGCCAAAAATGACGAGGGTCTTGGAACTATACTTTTGTTTGAATCAAAGGACTTGCTTGAATGGAAGTATGTAGGAATACTCTTTGAGAACGACGGAAAGTACGGTAAGATGTGGGAATGCCCGGATTTTTTTATGCTTGGTAAGAAATATGTACTTGTAATTTCTGTAATGGAGATGAAAGCAAAGAAGAGGAAGTACTTTAACGGACATCAGGTAATATACTTTGTCGGAGATTATGATAAGAAAAGTCATAAGTTTATTCCAGATACCAAGGGAAAGACTCTTGACTTCGGATTTGATTACTATGCTCCGCAAAGCTTGTATGCAGACGGTAGGACTTTATCAGTTGCGTGGCTTCATGACTGGGGCAATGATTTGACTCCTGAAGGTGCGAAGTGGTGCGGACAGATGACTTACCCGAGGGAGATTATACTTAATGGTAAGAATATTTATCAGATGCCGGCAAAGGAGCTTGAAAGTGATTATAAAAACAGATATAGTACAAGTTTTACTTTAAATAAAAATGAAAAATATGTAGATGAGGATTTGAACTCAAGAGTTGCAAGATTTGACTTTGATATTACAAATGTTGATGCAAACAAGCTTACTATATTCTTTGCGGCTGATGATGATTACAATTCATTTATAAAGATAAATATGAAAAAGCGAACCGCAAAGTTTTCAAGGAGATTTTCTTATCTTTCCAAAGATGCAATGGATGAGAGAAAGATAGATATAGATATTTGTGACGGAAAGCTGTCTTTGTGTGTTCTGATTGACAGATATAGCATTGAGATTTTTATTAACAACGGAAAACAGGTCCTTACATCAAGGATTTATACACCGCTTGATGCAAATGAGATAAGATTCTTGGCTGACGGCAAGGTAGATATCAATGTATGTAAAAATGAGATAGAGTAATTTATAATAAAAAGAAATCGCTTATAGTACTTGAACATGTTGATACAAAAATGTTAATATAATACATAACAGTATTAAAATCGTTTTGTGATTTTGGAGGTGTTTATGAATTTGATTAAGAAATTATTATGTTCAGTTTCGGCTGTAGCGGTTTCGGCACTTTTGGCGCTACCTGTTATGGCCGCAGATGCACAGTGGAAGAGAAATGATAAGGGTTGGTGGTATGAGGAGGCGAACGGAGCATATCCTACCAACCAATGGAAACTGATAAACAATAAGTGGTACTACTTTGACAATATAGGTTATATGCTTGAGAATCGTTGGGTAGGAAACTACTATGTAGGTGCTGACGGTGCCATGCTTGTAAGTACATCCACCCCTGACGGCTATTATGTTGATGCTACAGGTAAGTGGGTAGAGGGCATCAAGAGGACTGTAAATATAAGCAAGAGATCCGGCACAAGCTCAGGCGGCGGCAGAAGCGGCGGTTCAGGCAGAAGCTCAGGTAGAAGAAGTTCAGGCGGATCAGGCGGAAGTTCAGGAGGCGGTAGAAGTTCAGGCGGTTCATCAAGCGGCGGAAGCTCAAGCGGAAGTTCAAGTAGCGGAAGTTCGGGCGGTTCAACGATTACAACAAACACAAATACCGGCAATACAGGAAGCAATACAAATGCAAATACTTCAGGAGGCAATCATCAGGTAGTTACTCCGAATGCATCAAATAATAACAATGCAAACACAAGTACAAATATCGGAAATACTTCTGTAAATACACAAAACAATAATGTGGCAAATACAGGTAATAATAACACTCCAAGCACAGTGGTTACTCCTAATGCTTCAAACAATGCGGCAAATACCGTTACACAAGTTTCAAGTGAGGAGACGAGAGTTATTGACGCGCTAAAGGCAATGGGAGTGAGTGAAAAGGAAGCTAAATTGTATTATATTATCAATGCTTACAGAGAGAGTCAGGGACTGCAAAAGCTTTCATTCTCAAAGTCACTTACAATTGTTGCAAGAACTCATGTATCTGACTCAAATACCTATACGCCTGAAAATCAGAGAGATTCAAGAGGTATGCAGGGTAATCTGCACAGCTGGTCAAACCACGGCAGCTGGACACCGGTGGTATACACATCCGATCACGAATATGCAGCCAATATGTGGAGTAAGCCGAGAGAGTTGACTTCCTATACCGGAAACGGATATGAGATTTCTTCATGGTATAGCGGCAATATAACTCCTGAGGATGCACTTGATCTATGGAAGAATTCATCAGGACATAATGCCGTAATGACAACACAGGGAAATTGGTCAGATTTAAAGACTATGGGTGTTGCGATAGACGGAAAGTATGCACATGTATGGTTTGGAAGTGCTGCGGATCCGGCAGGATATTATGATGTGGCGAATTATCAGGTACTTCATCCTTAATGAGACAGGTACCTTACAATACGGTTAATACTACAATGAGGCTGTCAATTTTGGCAGCCTTATTTTAATAAGGAGTGAAATGAAAAAGCATAAAAGATTTAAAGGCTTATTTTTATGTTTGATAATCTGCATGGCCTTTACCTTTATAGGATGTAGAGGAAGGGCGGCGGTATCAAATACCGAAGTCTCAATGACTGAGGCTGTGGAGGATATTAAAACATCGAAGTTTTCCATGCATTTTATAGATGTGGGACAGGGAGATTCCACGCTCATAGGTTGTGACGGTGAGTGGATGCTTATAGATGCAGGAGATAATACAAAGGGTAGTGCCGTGCAGCTTTATCTTAAAAAGGCGGGGGTATCAAAACTGAAATATGTTATCGGAACACATCCTGATGCTGACCATATAGGCGGTATGGATGTTATAATCACAAAATTTGACTGTGAAAATATCCTCTTACCTGATAAAAAGAGTGACAGTAAAGAATATGAAGAATTAATTGATGCTATAAATTATAGAAATTATAAGATTAGTGTACCTAGGGTAGGAGAAAAATTTTCCTTGGGAAGTGCAGACTTTACAGTACTTGGGCCGATAAGTAAGGCTGAGAGTAACAACAATAACTCTATTGTAGTTAAGGTAAAATATAAAGATACTTCATTTTTGCTTTCAGGAGATGCAGAGAGTGAGGAGGAACAGGAAATAGTAGATTCAGGGGCGGATTTAAAAGCGGATGTTTATCACGCAGGGCACCACGGCAGCAATACATCTTCAAGCAGCGAGTGGTTAAAGAAAATATCACCTAAGTATGTGGTGATAAGCTGCGGCAAGGGTAATACTTACGGACATCCGCACAGGGAAGTGCTGGACGAGTTTAAAAAGATTGGCGCGAAGGTTTACAGGACTGATGAACAGGGAAGTATAGCGTTAAGTTCTGACGGAGTGAAACTGTCATGGAATGTAAGTCCTTCAGATACATGGAAGTCGGGCTATGAAAATGCAGGTACAAAGGATGTCGTAAAAAATAAAGCCGATACAGTGCCTCAAAGGAATATGGCGGAAGATAAAACAACGGAGCCGGGAAACAGTCTTGAAATGACCTATATACTTAACAATAACTCACTTAAGTTTCACTATCCCGACTGTAAATCGGTACCTAAGATAAAGGATAAGAACAAGGAAGAAGTAAAGACTACAAGGGATGAGCTTATAAAAAGAGGTTATGAGCCTTGTAAGATATGTAATCCTTAGATATCTTAGGCGAATATTGTGATATAATGCAATAAATAATATAAGAATACGGAGACTACATATATGAGCGGAAATAAACAAATTTTACTGGTTAACGATCTTGCAGGTTACGGAAAGGTGGCACTTTCAGCCATGATGCCGATAATGTCACATATGGGATTTGAGATATTTACACTTCCTACAGCACTTGTATCCAATACTCTTGACTATGGAAAGTTTGAGATACTTGATACTAAGGATTATATTGAAAAGACTGTTAATGTATGGAATGAGCTGGATTTTTCATTTGAGTCTATAGCGATAGGATTTATCGCATCTGATGAAGAGGCCGATATTTTGGCGGACTTTTGTGACAAGCAAAGTAAAAAAGGTACTTTTATATTTGTTGACCCTATAATGGGAGATGACGGCAGACTATATAACGGTATTGCAAAGAATGCTGTAGAAAACAGAAAGAGACTCCTTAAGTTTGCAAATCTTATAAAGCCGAATTTTACAGAGTGCTGCCTGCTTACAGGCATGGAATACAAAAAAGAGGGATTTTCTAAAGAAGAAAATGAGGTTATGTTGAGAAAACTTATAGGGGAAAATCAATCTTCGGCGGTTATTACATCCGTGCCTTTTGAGGATAAAAAATACTGCCTATGTTATGATGCCGATACCGATAAGATTGCCTATATTGAATATGACGAGATAGATGTCAGATTCCCGGGAACGGGAGATATATTCTCAGCGATATTGGTGGGAGACATTTTGGGCGGTAAATCACTTTTTGATGCGACTTCTCATGCTATAAAAGTAGTAAGGAATATGATAAATGCCAATATAAAAAATGCGGACAAATATCGCGGCATACCGGTGGAACAGTATCTTGATCTGGTATAGGTTTGATATATGAATATTTTTGATGAGATAGATGAAAATCTGTTCAGACCTCTGACCGGGACCAATAAAAGAAAATATGCCGATATACTGGCTTTGATTTGGGATAAATGTAAGAGAATGCCTATGTATTCTATAGAAAAAAGCACTGTCTTTGATATGGCGGAGGAATATCTTTTGGGCTTGGGAGAGAGTGTGGAACTTGATATTGAAGAGCAGGAAGAGGTTAGCGGAAATATCTCGGATATGCGAGTGGTGGCAGGCACTCTTATAAGAAGGCTTAGAGATACAGGCTGGATCTTGGAAAAACCCGGCGAATATGAGGACGAGGATAAGCTGGCTCTACAGTATAAGGTTGTGCCTATACTTAAGTCATTTAAAGAGGTTGTCAGTCCGACGATTGTTACATATAAGGGTAAGCTTTTCAAGATATATTCAATGTTTGAGCATATATCCGAGCAGGGGAGTCCGTATGAAGGCGTATTAAAAGAAGCATCGGAAGACTTTGACAATCTGAATCAGGCGCTTAGAACCTTGTCGGCTTCAATAGAAGATCATATAAACGAGCTGACTATGGGTAAGAGTCCGCAGGAGATATTGGAATTTTTTGAAAAATATGAAGAGAAGATAGTTGTGGGATCATATCACAGGTTTAAGACAAATGACAATCTGTTTTATTACAGGTCAAGTCTGTATGAAAGCCTTGATAAATGTGAAGACAGCTTGTTTGACGCACTGGTACTTGACTGTATGGATACGGAACGCGTAGAAAAAGACATAGCTGAAGTTAAGATAAGAGAACTGATAACAAAGGTTCGCATGGACATTGAAGAGATGGAAGGTCTTATGAGGGCTATTGACGACAGACATATAATCTACAGGATGAGAGCCGTACAAAGAGCGCAGTTTTTGTTGCTGTCTGACGGAAGCAGTAAGAGTAAAATCAATAATATACTGAGGTTTTATGCAAGTACCATAGATTCAAAGGAAGACGGATATAAAGACGATGATACTGTAGGAGCTGAAATCTTTCAGATATTTTGTCAAAACTTTTTTGACAGCGCTTCTATTGCAACACCTGTGAAAAAAAGAAAGCCTACACCTATTGAGCTTATGAGTATATTCGAAGAGCCGGATATGGAGCTTGTGGAAGAGAAAAACAAAAAGATTATGGAGTATATAAAGAATGCTTTGACATCTGAGAATGTAAACAGGTTTGCAAGGGATATTCTTGCAGGAAATCATGCTGTGCAGATAAGCTCGGTATTTGAAAAGGACCCTGATACATTTACAAAGATTATAGGATTGTATACATATTCAAAGACATCTGAAAGAGAATACGATATAAGACTGAAGGACAATGTGGTGGAAATAAACGGTGTAAGGTTCAAAGATTTTATTGTTGAGGAAAGAAGATAATGGCGGTTGATATAAAAGAAGAGATAGCCAATTACCTGTTGAATAATTGTTTTTTGATGGGAACTGTGGATACTACAAGAGAGAAGTACTACTATGTTATAAATCATGAAGAAAGCTTCAGACAGATTTTTTTGCCGATAGGATATACTTTGGTGGTTCACAGAAATTTGAGGGTTATTCAGCTTATCAATAATCACGGTAGCGGCAGAGTTATATTAAAAAAATATGAGAGTATTATTTTGCTTATACTAAGACTTTTGTATGTAGAAAAAAGAGAAAGTTTGTCCACAAGTGAAGACAGCGTGTTTACAACTGTTGAAGAGATAAAAAATGAATATGAGAAGCTCAACCTCCCGAGAAAATTTGACAGAGTATTGTTGGAAGAGTCTTTAAGAAATATAAAAAGATACAATCTTTTAAAGGTTGAGGACAGACTTTCGGATATGGATGCAAAGATCAGGATTTACCCTTCAGTGATGCTTGCCATGCCTGATGTAAATATAAATAAGGCCTATGAGGAGACCGCCAAGCTTTTGGCACAGTATGAAAACAGCGAAGACGGAGATGAAGAATGATTAGAATGACGAGGCTTCATCTGATAAATTGGCATAATTTTCAGGATGATATAATAGATTTCAAAAATATCACCTACCTTTTGGGGGTGAACGCTGTAGGAAAGACTACAATAATGGATGCCGTAAGGTATTGTCTTACTACAAATAAGGATTTCAACACGGCGGGAAATAAAAAGAGCGGAAGAACTCTTTTAGGTTCGGTACACCAAAAGCAAAGGGCGGAGGATTCATATCTTCGTCCGGGACATACGGTTTCATACATAGGGATAGAGTTTTTGGATGAGGCTATAAAAAAGAACTTTGTAATAATTGCCCGTATAGAATCCGAGACACCGAAGCAGGATTTAAAGGGGGTATATCAGGACTGGTATATTACAAAACCCGGATTTGTTCTTGAGGATATTCCTTTTTTTACAAAGAAAAATGATGCCAAGAGACCTACATCAAGAGATGCTTTCAAGCTTGAGAATAAGGGCATGGACAGGGCGTCAAATCAGTCGGATGCAAAGATAAGGATTTGCAGAGTGCTGGGTATAGGTGAGGCAAACTCGCCTATAGGAAAGAAGTTTAATGAGGTGTTCCATATGGGCACCGGACTGGATGATATAAAGGATATCAGAGAGTTTATCTATACATATATTTTGCCTGAGCCTGAAGTGAATATAGAGTTTTTGCAAAAGGACATGCTTGAACTTGAGAGATTGCAGGAGATACTGCAGGAGGCAAGTGACAGAGAAGAACTTTTAAAAGAAATCAATGAAAGAATAAAATCGGCAAAAGAATTCCTTGCTAAAGTCAAAATAAATGAGAGTTTGGTCGCTTATGCAAATCTTCAGGAAAATATCGAAGAGACAAATGAGAAAAAGTATCTTATAGAGGAATGGAATAAAAGCCTTGAGATGCTTGATAAGAGATTACTTGAACTTTCAGAGAGTGAGAATAAGGCATCAGCTCTTTTGTATGAAGCACAAAGAGCGGCGGAAGAAAATGTGGAAAATAAGGAAATGCTCTCACTTGAAAGTGAAAATAAGAACAATAAACTTGAAAATGAGAAGCTTATATTGGAAGCAGGTATATTTGAAGATGTGCTTCAAAAGCTGTTTTTTCTTATTGACAGGCTGAATAAGGTAGGATTTTATGTCAAAGTAGACGACTCTATAAAAGATGAAAATACTAAAACGGATGACAGGATAAGAGAAATTAAAAACAGTGCAAAGCTTTTTGCAGATATGGAAGAAGAAATCAAAAATCATGATGCGAAGATAAGAAATGATATTGCAGAGCTTAATGATAAAAGTGATGTACTTTCAAAAAAGATAAAGAGTTTGGAAGCAGGCGTGATGTGTTATCCTGATGAAGCGATATTTGTAAGAGATAAGATAAATTCATTCTTGAGTGAGCAAAGTAAAAGAGCGGATGCCAAGCTGCTTTGTGAACTTTTATATATGACGGATAACAGCTGGCAGGACGCTGTTGAGAGCTATTTGAATACCCAGAGGTTTAATATTATTGTTGAACCGGAAAATTATCTTTCGGCAAAAAAGGTCTTTGTATCTCTGGGCGATAAAGTTAAGGGAATAGGGCTTATAGATACAAGAAAGATAAAGGAGCCTGAGTACAAGTCTTTGAATGAGGCTTATCTTGGAGATAAGATTGATTCTGAAAATATCTATGCAAAGGCATATGCAAGATATGTTATGAAAAATGTTATTTGCTGTGAGTCTTCGGATGATTTGGAGAATTTTTCAAAGAGTGTAACAAGAGACAGGCTCAGATTCCAAAACTTCTGCTTACAGAGGATGGCAAAAAAAGAACATTTCATAGGTGTGGATGCCATAGCAAAGCAATTAAAGAGTGCAAAAGAAGAGTTTGCAGGCGTCAAAAAAGAACTTACAAGACTTGAAGAAGCCAAGAAAAACTTTGACTCTATTTATAACGGGTATACAAAGTTCAGAGCGGGTGACAACTTCGGAAAACTTGAAAACTACTGTGAATCAAAGGCAAAGTCAAAAGTACTCTCGGCTAAGATAGAAGATATAGCAAAGAAGATAGAGGAGTTTAAGAAAAATCCTATTCTGCTTGCTATGTATGACAGAGTGAAAGAATGTAAGAAGAACTTAAATGTTGTAAGAGATGAGATAACGGATAACAAGGCAAAAAAGCAAAACCTTAACTCCGATATAAACAGGGCAAAAAATTTGCTTGAGGAGCTTGAAGCGAGCCTTTCAAATTTGCAGGATATATATGAGAAAAGTGTTGAGGAGTATCCTGAGTTTATAAATGATGTTGAGAAGAAGTATCAAAATGAAAGAAAATCAAAGAAGGCTTCAGCCATTGCCTATAACTTTTCAAACCGTGTAATTCAGGACAATATTGCGTTGAACAACTACTTAAATCAGGAACTTATACCGCTGCAACAAAGATATATGGCTACATATACCTGTGATTACGCTACAGGCCTCGGAGGAGCAAACAGGTATATGCAGGAATTTCTGACATTGCAGAATATAGAGCTTGAAAGACATAAGAGCGAACTTGTAAACGCACAGATAAGATGTAAGGACAGATTCCGTAAGGAAGTGCTGTTTAGAATGAAGGATGATATTTTAAGAGCAAAGCAGCAGTTTAAGCAGATAAATCGTGTTATGGAAAATCTCGAGTACGGTGAAGAAAGCTACAGATTCGGAATTGACAAGAGTAAGGACAGGGAACTTGGAATGTTCTATGATATAATCATGGACAAAGATAATATGCAGATTGACAGAGAAAATGATATGCTTATGCTTATTGCAGAAAGTAACAAGTCTGAAATATTTGAAAGTCAGATTGATGACTTTATGCAAAGAATTATGATTGATGTTGAGGAACATGCAAGGCAGAATCTATCAGGTCAAAAATCAGGTGCCAAAAGTATGGGAATGTATGTGGATTACAGGACATATCTGGACTATGACATAATTGTGAAAAATTGTGTGACGGGAAATGAGGTGGGACTTTCAAAGGTCAACGCGGAAGGCAGCGGCGGTGAGAATCAGGCTCCTTTTTATGTGGCTATCTGTGCATCTCTTTTGCAGATTTATGAGCAGAGCAAGGAAGGTTCTATAAGGCTGATACTGCTTGATGAAGCATTCAACAATATGACAAGCGACAGAATAGAGCCGATGATGAATATGTTTAAAAAGCTTAATTTGCAGCTTGTTCTGATAGCAACGGCTGAAAAGGCTACAGCCATATTGCCGTACTGTGATATTACATATTCTATTGTAAAGTCCGGAAACAGGAATGCGATAGGAGTGTTTGAGAGGATTGAGGATGGACTACATTAAGGATGTTTTGAACAGATTGATAGATATGTATGAAAGAAGAGAAGGCTTTAAAAAGGAGCCTTCTTCTTTGCGTGTGATACAGGCGGATATAAAAAAGACCTACCCTGAATATGTGGACAGATACAATCACAATGTGTATAAGGATATCAATACAGCAATAGAAAAGTTGATAAGTGAAAATCTTATTGAATCAAAGGCGGATGAGACCGGAAAATATGAAAAGGTAAGATTAAATGTCGAAAGTATTGCAGAATGCTATAAGAGAGTAAAAAGAATTGATATACCGAAGCAGTGTGAGAAAATAAAAGAGGTGCTGGATTTGTTTAAAGACAGGAATCCGCCTGTACTGAGAGGCATTATATCCGATTGGAGTAAACTTATATCAAACTATAAAAAGCTGCCATATGATATAAAATATGACAAAGAAAGACTTTTTAACATACTGAAAATACTTGAAGCAATACTTGGGCTTGGTCGTGAGAGTTATATAAGAAATTTTTCAACCGCAATGTTTAAGGATTCCAAGAGATTTCAAAGGGAGTTTAAATCAACTGTGGAGAGCATACTTTTTGATTATACGGATGAGGTTGTGGAAAAAGATAAGATACTTGAGTACTATAACCTCTATGAGAACCCCACATATGTATATATAAAAGGTGATATAGTAATTAAGTTTGAAGATTCAGTTGTTCATGTAAGGGAAATTAACGGAGGTATTGCACTCTCAAATTCATCACTTGAAAAGATAAAGGAAATAAAAGTAATTGCAAAGTCTGTAATCACTGTGGAAAACCTGACCACCTATCACGATGAAGATGAGAAAGACAGTGTGTACATTTATCTTGGAGGTTATCACAACAAATCAAAGCAGGTAATATTAAAAAAGATATATGATGAGAATAAGCAATGTGAATATCTGCATGAGGGAGATATAGATGTATACGGATTTTTGATACTTGAAAACTTAAAAGAAAAAACAGGAATACCTTTTAGACCTTTGAATATGGGGGTTGATACTTTAAAGAGGTTTTTTGATGCGAAAATATATAAAGAGCTTACAGCTTCAGATATAAATATGATAGAGAAAAAGAAAGGAAAGCTTGGAGAGTATAGACAAGTGTTGGAATTTATGCTCTTACATAACTGCAAGGTGGAACAAGAATCCATAAGAGCGGTTGAGATTTTAAATTAGGTTGATTTTGCCTGTCAAGTCTGAATTTTTATAATAAGTACAAAACGGCAAAGTGCATAAAAATTGTGTTTAAAAATACTTATCCACATTATCCACATTTTTATCCACAAAAAAGGTGAGTTATTGGCTGCCTACGAAGCTTATAAATAGGCTGTTTGTGGGTTATAAACGAAGTTATCCACATTTTATCCCCATATTGGGTAGCTTTGACTTGGTGGATAAATAATAGAGTTTATGAGATAAAATATATAAAAGTGCAATTTTTTCATCAAAAATACAATTGGCTAACAACTTAACTAAAATCACAAAAATTCTAAAAAATAATGAAATTGACAGTACAATTATAAAATTAAATTGAATTTATAGTAAAAAAGTGCTATACTATAGCTAAATAAAAAGAAAAGGAGCTTATACATATGCGTTATACAATTACTGGAAGAAATATCGAAATAACTGATGGTTTGAAGAAGGCGGTAGAGGAGAAGCTTCATAAATTAGGAAAGTATTTTACAGAAGAGACGGAGGCGAAGATTACACTCAGTGTGCAAAAGGAGGCACATAAGATAGAAGTTACCATCCCGACCAAGCAGGGGCTTATCAGAGCCGAAGAGGTAAGCGGAGATATGTACGTAAGCATAGATAAGGTCGAGGATATTATAGAGAGACAGATAAAGAAGTTCAAAAATAAGCTTGTAGATAAGAAGCAGTCAAGTGTATCTTTCTCAGATTTCTTTATGAGAGAAGATTATTCGGATTCTGATGAAGAAGATGAGATAAAGATTGTAAAGACCAAGAGATTCAGTATCAAGCCTATGGACCCTGAGGAGGCGTGCTTACAGATGGAGCTTTTGGGACATGATTTCTATGTATTCAGAAATGCCTTAATTGATGAGATTTGTGTGGTATATAAAAGAAAAGACGGCAAGTACGGTATCATAGAGCCGGAAGTATAAAACACATTATCGGGAGTCTTCGGACTCCCTTTTTTATTTGAAAATAATATCAAAAAATTTGAATATATATTATAATAAGGTCAGGATTGTGAAAGCATAAAGTGTTTGGCAAGCCATTATTTTGAGGGTACTTTCTGTGATGTGAAAAGAGCGGCAGTTTGTTTTAAAGGAGGAAAATGAAACATAGAGATATTATAGAAAAAATGACATTGGAAGAAAAATGTGCCTACCTCTCAGGTAAGAACGCCTGGGATACAAGGTCATTTACATCCATAGGAGTTGATGTACTTCACCACGCGGACGGTCCTACCGGTGTAAGAAAGCAGGCCGGAAAGGGAGACCATTTGGGACTTAATGCAAGCGTACCTGCCACATGCTTTCCTACTGCCGCCACACTTGCAAACAGCTGGGATGAGAAGCTACTTGAAAAGGTCGGAGAGGGGCTTGGAGCGGAGGCTGCGGCTGAAGATGTGAATGTGCTTTTGGGTCCGGGAATCAATATTAAGAGAAATCCGCTCTGTGGAAGAAACTTTGAGTACTATTCTGAAGACCCGTATTTAAGCGGAAAACTGGCAGCTGCAATGATCAGAGGTATTCAAAGCAACGGAATAGCTTCCTGTGTAAAACATTTTGCCGTGAACTCACAGGAGCTTAGAAGAATGGCGATGGATGCGGTGCTTGATGAGAGAACTTTAAGGGAAATATATATCACCGCGTTTGAGATAGCAGTAAAAGAAGGACATCCGAAGTCTGTAATGACAAGCTACAATATGGTCAACGGGGTATATGCCAATGAGAACGAGCATCTTTTGATAGATATTCTAAGAAAGGATCTCGGATTTGACGGTATGGTTGTCACAGACTGGGGGGCTTCAAATGACCATGCGCTTGGTGTAAAAAACGGTTCAAGTTTGGAGATGCCCGCTCCGGGACTTGACAGTGCAAGAGAACTCTTGGAAGCTATAAAAGTCGGCAAGATAAAGGAAAGCGATATAGATGCCAGAGTTGATGAGCTTATAGAGATAACTTTATCAACCAAGGATAAGAAAAAGCCGAAGGATAAGGCAAAGATGTTTGAGGACAATCACACACTTGCAAAAGAGGCTGCCAAAAAGAGTATTGTACTTTTAAAAAATGAGGACAGTATTTTGCCGCTAAACGGTAAGAAAAAGGTTGCCATAATAGGAGATTTTGCCTTCAATCCGAGATATCAGGGCGCAGGTTCTTCAATGGTAAATGCCACTGTGGTGGAGGATGCAAAGAAGCTTTTTGAGAAGTTGAATATTGATTCAAAAAAGGTGCAAAAACTTGAAAACAAGATAGAATCAAGATTAGAGAAGGTTGAAGATAGGCTTGATAAACTTGATATGAATCCTACTTATGCAGGAGCAGGCATTACAAAAGTAAATCCTACCAAGGTGGATACTTTACAAAGAATTCTTGAAGAGTCGGATTTGGAAGTGATAGGAACGGCGAGAGGATATTCAAGGCTTGATAAGGAAGATGATGCCGTTATGACAGATGAGGCGATGACACTTGCAAGGAAGGCGGATATTGTGCTTTATTTTTTCGGACTGAATGAGGCAAGCGAGTCGGAGGGTCTTGACAGGACACATCTTCGTACCCCGAAAAATCAGATAGATTTGATGGAGCAGCTCTCAAATGAGAATCAAAATATAGTAGGTATTATAAGTGCAGGCTCATGCATTGAGATGCCTTGGGAAAAGCATTTAAAGGCTATACTGCACAGTTATCTTTTCGGACAGGCAGGTATGGGAGCGGTGTTTGAACTCCTTACAGGAAAATTGAGTCCAAGCGGAAAACTTTCTGAGACCATAGTAAAAAGATATGAGGATGAGCCGAATGTAAGATATTATCCTTCAAAGGAGAGAACTTCAGAGTACAGAGAGAGCATCTTTGTAGGGTACAGATATTTTACTACAAGGAATGTGGATGTACTTTATCCTTTCGGATATGGACTCTCCTACACGGAATTTAAGTACAGTGATATAGAGGTGGACAATGAAAAGGTAAGCTTCTGTATTGAAAATATCGGAAAGACGGCAGGAGAGGAAGTAGCCCAGCTTTATATAGGTTTGAAAAAATCCAATATCTTCAGAGCAAAGTATGAATTAAAGGGATTTAAAAAGGTAGCATTGTCTCCCGGAGAGAAGAAAAAAGTCACCATAAGCTTTGACGACAAGTCTTTCAGATTTTATAATGTGATGACAAATGCCTTTGAGGTGGAGAGCGGCGAGTATGATATATATATCGGCAGCAGCTGTGAGGATATCAGATTGCAGACCACACTTAAGGTAAACGGAAATGCAGAGGTTTTCCCGTACAATAAAAAAGAGCTTCCTTCATACTACAGCGGTGATATAAAAAGAGTAGACGATTCCGAGTATAAGGTTTTGCTCGGAAGGGATATACCGGACGGTCATTGGAGCGGTGAACTGGGTATAAATGACGCACTTTGCCAAATGTATTATGCAAAGAGTTTTATTGCAAGATTTGTATACAGAATACTTGATAAGAGATTGAAAAAATCATTGGAAGCAGGTGTGCCGGACCTTAATACTTTATTTCAGTTCAATATGCCTTTCAGGGCTATAGGAAAGATGAGCAACGGGCAGGTGAGCATGGAAATGGTGGATTCCATTGTGCTTTTGGTAAACGGACATTTCTTTAAAGGAATATTCGGAATAATATCGGGATATTTCAAAAACAAAAAGGCAAATAAAAAATACAAAAAAGAATTCTTACAAAGAGAAGATTGAGAAGGTTTATGATGTTTTTAAAGGAATGGATAGACAGCCATCCGAACATATGGGAGTTTATAAAGTTTAATATACTCTCAAATGTGGCAACTATAGTGAACTTTATCGTGATGTGGATAGCCACATCCGCTTTTGCAGGTTTCGGGTGGCATCTTATCCCTTTTAAGTTTTTTATATTTAACTATGCGGACAATATTGAGCAAAATCTTGGAACGGCAGGTTTTTTAAGCTTCCTTATAGCCACCGCACTTGCGCAGACTGTAAACTTTTTTGTACAAAAGCAGTTTGTGTTTAAGTCAAATGCGGCTTTTAAGGATGCAATACCCAAGTATATAATTCTTGCCATAGTTTTGGTTATAGTGTCCGCGGCACTGCCTGCATATTCACAGAAGTTTTTTAGGGATATAGGGGTGAGTGCAAATCTTGTACCTACGCTGGCAAATGCGCTTAATATCATAGTACAGGTGGTTATCAGCTACCCTGCAATGAAATTTGTAGTGATGCCGGAGAAAAAATAAATATATCGGAGGAATATTATGTTAGCTATCAATATGGCGGATGTGGTAAGTGTGATAAAGTCGATTGCTCCACAGCTCATAGCTATAGTGACACTTTTGGTGTGTGCGCTTGTAGTTATGTTTATCACAAGGAACAGAGAACTTGCCTTTAAAAAGTTATCAAGGTCGGCTGCCTGGATTCTTTTTATGGTAGGTACGGTTATCAGTGTCAATATAATGTTGAACGGTCCGCTAAAGACCATGATTACATTGGCAACGGGAAGAGGCGTTATAACTGATAAGTCACTTGATGAAGCAAAGACTTTGGGAGAGGACATAGCAGGAGAAGGAATTGTACTTTTAAAGAATGATTCGGCACTGCCGCTAAAGAAAGGTACAAAGCTCAATCTGTTCGGATGGTCATCTACAAATCCGCTTTACGGCGGTACAGGTTCAGGCGGACTTAACGACTCATTCCCTACGGTTTCACTGATTGACGGTATCAAGAATGCCGGATTTGAGGTAAACGAGGACTTGGTAAAGTTCTATACGGATTTCAGAGCAAAGAGACCTACAGTAGGAATGTGGGGGCAGGACTGGACAATACCTGAGCCTTCAATCGATCAGTACAAAGAGGCGAATGTTTTTGAAAATGCCAGAAAGTATTCGGATAAGGCTGTAGTGGTTATCGCAAGATCGGGCGGTGAGGGTGCAGACCTTCCAAAGAGCCTTGACCCGAATACTGAGGACAACTTTACGGACGGAGGTACATTCGGTTCAAAGGGACTTAGATACAGTGATCAAAAGGATGACCTTGATGCAAACAAGAGCTACTTACAGCTTTCAAACAGAGAAGCTGCAATGCTTGATGCGGTAAATAAGACATTTAAGGACATTGTGGTTATTATCAATTCCGCAAATCCTATGGAGCTTGGATTTGTAAATGATTATGAGAATATTTCAAGTGTGGTTTGGTGCCCGGGACCTGGACAGACAGGATTTAATGCACTTGGAAAGATCTTGGACGGTGAGATAAATCCTTCAGGAAAGACAAGTGATATATTTGTATATGATTTGAAGAAGAGCCCAAGCTACAACAACTTCGGAGATTTTCAGTATACAAATATGGATGAGTTTTCTACAGATGACAGAGGTACAAAGCATAAACCGAGCTTTGTAAACTATGCAGAGGGCATCTATGTAGGATACAAATTCTATGAGACCGCAGCCAAGGAAAACGCTATCAACTATGCAGGTTATGTGCAGTATCCTTTCGGTTACGGACTTTCATATACCAATTTCACAAAGGAGATGGGTGAGATTGTTGCAAATGACGGCAAGATAAGCATTGATGTACTTGTAACCAATACGGGAAATGTTGCCGGAAAAGATGTGGTGGAGATTTATTATAATCCGCCTTATAAAAACGGCGGAATAGAAAAGGCGAGTACAAATCTTGTCGGATTCGGAAAGACAAAGCTGTTAGGGCCGGGAGAAAGTGAGACTGTAAAAGTTACCTTCAATTTGGAGGATATGGCATCATATGACGAGAAGGATAAAAAAGCGTATGTGCTTGAGACCGGAACATATGAGATAAGCCTTCAGGAGGATTCACATAATATCCTTGATACAAGAACATTCCCGATTGAAAAGGATATTGTATACAACGTGGATAACAAGAGAAGCAGCGACAAGGAAGTTGCAACAAACAAGCTTGACGATATGAGAGGAAACTTCACCGTACTTTCAAGAAAGGACAAGTTTGCAAACCTTGAAGAAGCCACAAAGGCACCTACAGATTTTACATTACCTGAGGATAAAAAGGCCGCATTCTTAAATAACAGCAACTACGATGCTTCAAAGTTTGATGTGGAGTCGGATAAGATGCCTACAACAGGTGCAAACAATAAGCTTAAGCTAAAGGACCTTCGCGGACTTGAATATGACGACCCTAAGTGGGATGCTCTGCTTGATGAGATGACCTTTAACGATATGTCAAAGCTTGTAGCGCTTGGAGGATATCAGACAGTAGCCATCGGCAGAATAGGAAAGGTACAGACAGTAGACTGTGACGGACCTTCATCTATCAACAACAACTTCACAAAGAAGGGTTCAATAGGTTTGCCTGCGACTATAATGCTTGCAAATACCTTCAATACCGAGCTTGCACATTCATTCGGTGACAGCATAGGAAAGATGGCAAATGAGATGCAGGTATCAGGTTGGTACGCACCTGCCATGAACACTCATAGAAGCGCTTTTGCAGGAAGAAATTTCGAGTACTACTCAGAGGATCCGATACTTTCGGGAAAGATTGCGGCAGAGGCTGTAAAGGGCGCTGCTGACAACGGAGTATATTCTTATATCAAGCATTTTGCATTAAATGATCAGGAGACCAACAGAACATACCAGCTTATGACATGGGCGGATGAGCAGACGGTAAGAGAAGTATATCTTCGTCCTTTTGAAATATGTGTAAAGGAAGGAAATGCCAAGGCTGTGATGGCGGCTTTCAACCACTACGGAACCACTCCTGCGTATGCATCCGACAATGTATTGAATAAAATTCTTCGCGATGAGTGGGGATTTAGAGGAATGGTTTTGACAGACTACTTCGGTGCCGGCGGATACGGATATCTGGATGCAAACAGAGCTACAAGAAACGGTACGGACTTCTGTCTTACAGCTATTGATGCAGGTTTCAACTATGTAAAGGATAAGAGCGCCACAGCAACACTCGTACTCAGAAAAGCGTCACATAATATACTTTATACTACGGTAAACAGCAGAGCATATGCACCTGAGAACTTAAACTTAGGGTTGATGGGATGGCAGATTGCCACTATTATAGTAGATATTATTTGCGCAGCGGCTGTTGTACTTCTTCTTATGAAAACATGGAAAAACTTCAAGTTCAGAAAAGAGCTTGAAAGAAGAGAAGATATTGTAAGCCCTGTAGTGGAGGTTGCAAGCGGTGACGCCTCGGAGGCAAAATCAGATAAAATAGTGGAAGATAAAAATACAGAAAATGAATAAAGATTGTTTAGCATATAAATTAAAAGAATATGTAAGCTCCGGTATATTGCCTATGCATATGCCGGGGCATAAAAGAAAAGTGCCGAAAGCAATAGAAGAGATGATGACGGACATTTATAAGATGGATTTGACGGAAGTGGAAGGCACCGACAATTTGCATGATGCTACAGGCATCATAAGAGACTCTATGGAGTTTGGAAAGCATGTATACAAAAGTAATAAAACATACTACTTAATAAACGGCTCAAGCTGTGGTATACTTTCAAGTATAAGGGCTTGTGCTTGCACAGGAAATTATAAAAATGAAAAGTCATATATAGTGGTTGCGCCCAATGCACATTTTAGTGTATACAACGCTATTGAACTGCTTGATTTGACACCTATATATTTAGATGTTTATTATAATGAACTTGATATCGCAGAAAGCTGTGATATCAAGGCATTAAAAAATATCTTAAGAGTTAATATAGAAAAAAATATAGTGGCTGCAGTGATAACTTCACCGACTTATGAGGGGGTTGTATCCGATATAGAAAAGATTGCAAAACTTCTACATGATGAAGATATACCTCTTATAGTGGATGAAGCACATGGCGGTCACCTTAATTATATAAATAATATTGATTACGGCAAAAGTAAAAATAAATTTTGTGTGTCTGCACTTGATTTGGGTGCAGATATTGTGGTGCAAAGTCTTCACAAGACATTGCCGGCACTTACACAGACCGCACTCTGTCATATAAACTCCGAAATCGTAAGTGAAAAATATTTGGAAGAGTCGCTGCACATATTTGAGACCAGTTCACCTTCATATATACTTATGGCAAGTATTGACGCCTGTATAAGGTATATGGCAAACAGCGATGAAGAAATCAAAGTTTATCTGAATAATTTATTTGAATTCAGATGCGCTGTAAAAAAATTAAAACATATAAGTTTGTGGGAAGATAAGAATAAACTCGGATATGATTTTACCAAGCTTGTAATCTGTTGCGATATATTTGACGGAGTCACACTGGCGCAGATACTCAGAGATTCTTACAATATTGAGACGGAGATGAGCAAGCTTGATTATGTTTTGGCTTACAGTACAGTTTGTGACGGTAAGGATGATTTTGACAAACTTTATAATGCTTTAAAAGATATTGACAATAACTTCTTATATATGGAAAAAAAGCCTTTGGCAGGTCTTGATAAAAAGTATCTGGGAACGGTTGCCAAGGAAAATATTTACATATATCCTCCCGGAGTTCCGGTATTAAAAAAGGGAGATATAATGGAGAAAAGACATTTTGATGTCTTGGATGAATATATTAAAAAAGGGAAAAAAGTCTACGGATTAGACTTATAAGATACAATGGGAAAAATTTATTATGTTATGGGCAAGAGTGCTTCAGGTAAAGATACTATCTTTAACAGGCTTCACGATGAATGTCCCAGGACAAAAAAGATTATAACATATACTACCAGACCCAAAAGGAGTGAGGATGTAGAAGGTGTAAGCTACCACTTTGTAGACGAGTCTGTTATAGAAGATTACAGAAGGCAGGGTAAGCTTATAGAGATGAGAACATACAATACCGTTCAGGGAAGGTGGACTTATGCCACCATTGACGACGGTTCGGTGCATCTTGAGAGTAAGAACTATCTTATAATAGGGACGCTTGAGTCTTATAAAAAGATACGAGAGTATTTCGGTGCTGAAAATGTTGTGCCTATCTATATAGAACTTGGTGACGGTATCAGGCTTCAAAGGGCTGTGAACAGAGAGATGATGGAGGAAAAACCCAACTATGCCGAGCTTTGCAGGAGATATTTGGCTGACAGTGAAGATTTCTCCGATGCAAGGCTTGAGGCTGCAGGTATTACCAAGAGATATTTGAATGAAGATTTGAATAAATGTATCTTGGAAATAAAAAAAGATATGGGAATCATATAAGATGAGCGAATTTATTCTTGGAAACGAGAAGGTGAGAAATCATCTGAAAGAATCAATAATAAAAAATACGGTTTCACATGCGTATATCCTGGCAGGAGATAAAGGGATAGGTAAAGAAAAAATCGCAAGAGAGTTTGCCATGAGACTTATATGTGAAAATAATCATATCGGATGCGGACAGTGTCCGTCCTGCAGGCAGTTTCTGGCAAATGCGTATCCTGATTTTTTTTATATGGATGCGGAGGGCAAGGAGAGTATAGGAATAGACAGAATCAGAGAGAGTGTTGTATCCGATGTGGCCATAAGACCTTACCACGGCAAATATAAAATATATGTTATAGATGAAGCGGATAAGATGACTGTCGGGGCACAGAATGCACTTTTAAAGACTATAGAGGAGCCGCCGGAGTATGTTGTTATCTTGCTTTTGGTAAGAAATATGAGTCTGCTGCTTGAGACTATAAGGAGCAGGTGTTTAAAGCTTTTATTAAGTCCTGTAAGTAATGACAGGATTAAAGGCTGGCTTTGTGAAAGCGGCGTAAGTGATGAAATTGCCGGTGTGCTTGCGTCGTACTCAAACGGGGCCCCGGGGGTTGCAAAAGCTATGGCGGAGTCGGAGGACTTTGCCTCAATATATGAGAAAAATGTAGAGTTTTTAAAGAACATTTGTGAAGTAGGTATAAATGAGATACTTAACTTTATTGAGGAGCTGAAGAAAAGAACCGGCGGCTTTAAAGATTTTATAAATTTTCTCAGGCTTTGGTATAGAGATATCTGTATCATAAAGCTTACAAAGAAGAAGGAAAATCTTATATTTATAAGAGAAGAAAGCATTATTTTTAGGCTTTCAAGGGAATATACACTGCAAAAGATAAATAGTATAATAGACTTGATAGATGAGACGGAGATTAGACTGAATTCCAATGTAAGTGGGGACACGGTTATGGAATTGCTTTTTATCGGACTTAGAAAATAGGAGAATATGATGAAGATAATCGGCGTTAGGTTTAGGGAAGTGGGAAAAATCTGCTACTATGATCCTGATGATATTGATATAGATGTAAACGACAGAGTTATAGCTGAGACCGACCGAGGTGTGGAATGCGGCAGAGTAATATTGGGGCCGAGAGAACTCAGCGAAAACTATACTAATCCCATAAAGAAGATAATTAAAAAGGCGGATATAGAGGATGTTGTCAGATTTGAGGAAAATCTGAAAAAGGAAAAGGAAGCTTTTGATATATGTAAGGCAAAGATAATAGAACTTGATTTGCCTATGAAGCTTATTTCGGCCGAGTATACATTTGACAATGCCAAGGTGCTGTTTTATTTTACGGCTGAGTGCAGAGTGGACTTCAGAGAGCTTGTAAAGATACTGGCATCTATTTTCAGAGTGAGAATAGAACTCAGACAAGTAGGTGTAAGAGATGAAACCAAGATGGTAGGCGGCATGGGGTCATGCGGCAGAGCGCTTTGTTGTCACAGCTATCTTTCCGACTTTGTGCCTGTATCTATAAAGATGGCAAAGGAACAGAGTCTTTCACTAAATCCGGCAAAGATAAGCGGAGTGTGCGGCAGGCTGATGTGCTGCTTAAAAAACGAGGCGGAGACTTACGAGTATTTGAACGGAAAGATGCCGAGAGAAGGAGTAAGTGTACGCACGCCTCTGGGAGAAGCCGGCGTGATAGTTTCCACAAGTGTACTTAGGCAGACTGTGAAGGTGCTTGTAACCAAGTCTGAGGATGCAAAGGAAATAGAGGAATATTCACTAAGTGAGATAAGGATACAAGCTTAAGCCATGGGTGAATTATTAAGAGAAGAATGCGGTGAGAGGCTTGACGACTTGCAGTGCAACGGGCTTTACCTTATACAGGATCCCGATAAGTTTTGTTTCGGTATAGATGCCGTACTTTTATCGAATTTTGTAAAGGTAAAGAAAAACGGTCATGTTGTGGACCTTTGTACAGGAAGCGGTATAGTGCCTATACTTTTAAGTGCAAAAACCGGTGCAAAAAAGATAACCGGTATTGAGATACAAAGTGATATTGCAGATATGGCAAGGCGAAGTGTAAGTTACAATAAGCTGGATGAAAAAATAGATATTATAAATGACGATATTTCAAATGCGTTAAAATATATAAATAATTGCAGTGTGGACAGTGTCTGTGTAAATCCGCCGTATATGAAGGATACGACAGCTATAAAAAATCCCGATTTACCTATGGCAATCGCAAGACATGAGTTGCTTACAGATCTTGAGACTGTAATAAATATTGCAAGTAAGCTGTTAAAAGAGAGCGGAAAGTTCTTTATGGTACACAGACCGAGCAGACTTTCGGAAATATTTGCATCAATGAGACAAAACAGGATTGAACCTAAAAGGTTAAGATTTATTCACCCTTATATTGAAAGTAAGGCAAATCTTGTACTGATAGAGGGTGCAAAGGGTTCGGGAGTCTGGCTGGATGTGGAACCTCCTTTGGTGGTATATAAGGATAAAAATGTTTATACGGATGAGGTGTTAAAAATATATGGCAGGTAAGATATATTTGGTGGCTACACCTATCGGCAATCTTTCGGATATGAGTGTCAGAGCGATTGACACTCTGAAAAATGTGGATATTATTGCCTGTGAAGATACCAGAAATACAATAAGGCTTTTGAATCATTTTGACATAAAGGCGCCGTTGACATCGTATCATGAGTACAACAAGATAGATAAGGCTTATGAACTGTGTGAGAAGGTAAAGGCAGGTAAGGATATTGCATTTGTGTCGGATGCCGGTATGCCTGCGATATCTGACCCCGGATATGAGCTTGTGGATATTGCATACAAAGAGGGGCTTTGTGTTACCGTTATACCGGGAGCAAGTGCCGTGGTATCCGCGCTTGCAATAAGCGGTATCAGTTCAAGGAGATTTTCGTTTGAAGGTTTTTTACCAAGCGATAAGAATGAGAAGAAGCAGATACTAACAGAGCTTTCAGATGAGAGCAGAACAATAATACTATATGAGGCGCCTCACAGACTGATAAAGACATTAAAGGAGATTTTTGAGTACCTTGGAGACAGGAATATTTCTATAGTAAGAGAACTTACAAAGCTTCATGAAGAGGTGCTTAGAGGAAACTTAAGCAATATAATAGCAGACTATGAGTTGGGTAGAGTTGCAGTCAGAGGGGAGTATGTACTGGTAATAGAGGGTAAAAGTCTTCTTGAAAAAAGAAGTGAAAGGCAAAAATCCTTTGAAGAAATCAGTATAAGGGAGCATTTCGATAAGTATATATCGGAAGGGCTTGATAAAAAAGAGGCTATGAAGGCTGTAGCAAAGGATAGAGGAATACAAAAAAGGGAAGTTTATAAAGAACTTCTGGGAGAGTAAGGAGATAATATGAGAATCGGAGTAGGAAACGACCATGCGGCTGTAGAGCTTAGAGAGGTTATAATAGATCACCTGAAAAATGCCGGTCATGAGGTGTTTGAGTTCGGAGCTAAAGAAGGTGAAAAGTGTGATTACCCTGTACCGGGAAGAGATGTGGCTGAGGCAATAGTTGCGGGAAAGCTTGACAAGGGCGTACTTATCTGCGGCACAGGTATCGGTATATCTTTGGCGGCAAACAAGGTGCCGGGAATCAGAGCGGCTGTATGTTCGGAACCTTATTCGGCAAAAATGGCTGCACTTCATAATAATGCTCAGATTATAGCATTCGGTGCAAGAGTGGTAGGTTCCGAGATGGCAAAGATGATTGTAGATACCTTCCTCGCTACAGAGTATGAAGGCGGCAGACATCAAAACAGACTTGATATCATCACTGAAATAGAAGAAAAGTACTCAAGGTAAAGATATGGGAATAGCGGATTGGTTCAATTTTGAAACTGCAAAGCAGAAAAAGAAAAAAATGGACAGATATTATAAAAAGCTGTATCCGTTCGGTGAAGAACAAAAGAGTTGGGAAGAAAACAGGTTGAATGAAGTCTTTCCTAACAATAAAAAGACAAAGAGCTATCATTTTGAACTTTTGATTTTGCGTGAGAGCATTGCAAATCTGTCAGATCCCGATATATATGATGAGGATGAAGAACGCCCGAGTCTTGACGATGTGATAAAGAATTGGAAAGAAAAAGAGACGGTATACAGGCTTAAGCCTGAAGAAAAGCAGGCGATAATCGACATCGCACTTGAAGAAATGAAAAGGTTTACAAAAAGTTGAAATATTAAACTGAAATTTATATGTTTTTTCGTACTATCAGGTATTTTGTGGTATAATAGAATATAAAGAATTGTAGCTGAGAGTTTTTGCTATAATTTTATACAATAAAATGAATTTAGGGGGTTTTTTATGGACAAAAAGGTATTAACGGTACAGGACATCTCATGTTACGGACAGTGCTCTATTACAGTGGCACTTCCTATTCTTTCGGCTTGCGGAGTGGAGACAGCGATAATGCCGTCCGCTATTTTATCAACACATACAGGCGGATTTAGTGGATTTACCTTCAGAGATTTGACTGAAGATTTACCGAAGATTATGGAGCATTGGTTAAAAGAGAATATCAGCTTTGACGCGATATATACGGGATATCTCGGAAGTAAGAGACAGATTGATATTGTAAAGGATTTGTTTAACAATCTGTTAAAGCCTGAGGGTAAGAGAATAGTTGACCCGGCTATGGCGGATAACGGAAAGCTTTACACAGGATTTGATGATGCGTTTGTTAAGGAAATGAAGACTCTTATCTCTGTAGCGGATATAATTTTGCCGAATATGACTGAGGCGGCTCTTCTTACAGACAGCGATATAATCCTTGAAAATCAAAGCGGTGAATATATAATGAGCATTATTCATAAGCTTAGAGAGCTTGGTGCAAAGAATATAATCTTAAAGGGCATCAAGAACATGGAAGGTAAGCTCGGAATTGCCGTATATGAGGGTGAGACCGACAATATGGAGATTTTCTATATTGACAGAATAAAGAAAGATGCTCATGGTACAGGTGATTGCTATGCTGCGGCATTTACAGGAAGCCTTATGAGAGGTAAGACTATGAGAGAGGCTGTGGAGACAGCTGCCAAATTTGTTTCAGAGGCCATATTAAAGACAATAGATGATGACAGCCACTGGTATGGTGTAAAGTTTGAAAAGGCTATACCTGTGCTTGTGAGAGAGTTGGATAAATGATAAAAATTGATGTAGGGGATATACTTACATTGAAAAAGCCACATCCCTGTGGCTCATATAAGTGGGAAGTACTTAGAATCGGACAGGATTTGCGACTGAAATGCGTAGGTTGCAACCATCAGATGATGATTGCAAGAAAGAGTATAGAAAAAAGCATTAAATCACAAGAAAAAGGAAAAGATATATAATGAGTATTTTGAATGTGGAAAATTTGAGCCACGGTTTCGGTGATAGAGCTATTTTTGACAATGTTTCCTTCAGAATGCTAAAAGGTGAGCATATAGGACTTGTAGGTTCCAACGGAGAGGGTAAGTCTACATTTATGAGCGTGGTGACCGGTAAGCTTATGCCCGATGAGGGCAAAATAGAGTGGGCAAAGAATGTTCAGATAGGCTATCTTGACCAGCATTCCGTGCTGCAGGAGGGGCTCAGTATCAGAGATGCCCTAAAGCAGGCGTTTGATCATCTTTTTGATATGGAAAAAAGGATGAATGAGATCTGCGATATGCTCACAACAGCTGATGAAAGTGTGATGGATGAGCTTATGGAGGAACTGGGCACCATTCAGGAACTTTTGATGGCACATGATTTCTATACTATAGACGCAAAGGTGGAAGAGGTTGCAAATGCACTGGGACTTAGCGATATAGGGCTTGACAGGGATGTGACCGAGCTTAGCGGAGGACAGAGAACAAAGATTCTTTTGGCTAAGCTTCTTTTACAAAAACCTGATATTTTACTTCTTGACGAGCCTACAAACTATTTGGATGCCGAGCATATAGAGTGGTTGAAAAGATATTTGCAGGACTATGAAAATGCTTTTGTACTTATCTCACATGATATACCTTTCCTCAATTCGGTGGTAAATATCATATACCATATGGAAAATCAGGAGCTTAACAGATATGTGGGAGACTATGACAAATTCCTTGAGGTATATGAGGTAAAGAAAAAGCAGCTTGAGGCGGCTTACAATCGTCAGCAAAAGGAAAGAGAAGAGCTGGCTGATTTTGTTGCAAGAAATAAGGCGAGAGTCGCAACAAGAAATATGGCGATGAGCAGACAAAAGAAGCTTGATAAGATGGATATAATAGAGCTTGCGGCAGAAAAACCGAAGCCTGAATTTAACTTTAAAGAGGCGAGAACACCGGGTAAGACTATTTTTGAGACTACCGACCTTGTTATAGGATATGACGCACCGCTGTCAAAACCTATCAATGTAAGAATGGAAAGAGGTGAAAAGATAGCTATGTTCGGTGCAAACGGTATAGGAAAGTCTACCCTGTTAAAAAGTATCTTGGGTTTGACACCGGCACTTTCAGGGAAGACTGTACTTGGAGACTATCTTGAGATAGGCTACTTTGAGCAGGAAAGCGATAATAAGTCAAAGAATACCTGTATAGAGGAACTTTGGAGTGAGTTTCCGGGATTCAGTCAGTATGAGGTGAGATCCGCTCTGGCAAAATGCGGTTTGACTACAAAACATATTGAGAGCTTGTTCAGAGTACTCTCAGGCGGAGAGCAGGCTAAGGTAAGGCTGTGTAAAATCATAAACAGGGCTACCAATGTACTGTTTTTGGATGAGCCTACAAACCATCTGGATGTGGATGCAAAGGAAGAGCTGAAAAGAGCGTTGAAAGCGTATAAGGGAAGTATACTGCTGATTTGCCACGAGCCTGATTTTTATGAAGACTTTATAACAAGAACCATTGACTGTAGAGAGTGGTCACTGAGGGTATAAGATTTTATATGAATTTTTATGATTTAAGAGTGGAAGCGGCTGACGGAAGCATGGTTTCTATGAGTAATTTTAAAGGGAAGGTCGTGTTGGTAGTAAATACTGCTACAGGCTGTGGCTTTACACCACAATATAAATCGCTTGAAGAGATGTATGAAAAGTACAATGAGAAAGGTTTTGAAATAATTGATGTACCCTGTAATCAATTTCGTGATCAGACACCCGGTACAGATGAAGAGATACATGAGTTTTGCACATTAAACTATAATACAAAATTTCCACAGATGAAAAAGTCGGATGTAAACGGTGAAAATGAAATAGAACTTTTCAGATATTTAAAGAGTGAGAAAGGCTTTGAGAGTTTTGGAAGCGGAATAAAAGCCTTGGGTATGGCTGCAATGTTAAAGATGATAGATAAGGATTACAAGAATAACCCTGATATTAAATGGAACTTTACAAAGTTTGTTATTGACAGAGAAGGCAAAGTAGCAGCAAGATTTGAGCCTACTATAGATATGAAAAAGGTAGAAGAGTTTGTGGCATCTTTAATATAGAGAAAATTAAAAAATTAAAAAAACAGAAAACAAAGGTTGACAGGACAGTGTGTAAGGTGTAGAATAACACCACTGTCCTAAAAAGACAGAAAAACAAAATCAAATATTTCTAAAAATCATAGAAAATACTATTGACATTATTTGGAGATTTTGATATTATATCAAAGTTGCTCAAAAAGAGCAAAGAAAGTTCAAGAAAACTTTTCAAAATAACTTAAAAAGTTGTTGACAAGATAAAATGAGCTTGATATAATAGCTAGGCTGTTTCAAACAGCAAAGCAAACGAACCATGATAATTTAAGATTAAACAGTACACACAACCCTGAAAATTCACATAGTTTTCTTGGCGAGAACGAGCAAAGCGAAGTTCGAGCTTAGAAAAATAGTGCACCTCGTCGAGCGAAGCGAGACGATGGTGTTACATATGATATGTAATGAGATTTCAGTAATAACAACGTTTAGATTCGAACAGAATTTAAAACCTTTAAAAAACAGTAGATCTGTGAAAACAGATGCAAGCTAGCGACAGGCTAGATTAAACTTTTATATGAGAGTTTGATCCTGGCTCAGGATGAACGC
>NZ_RRCM01000004.1:0-41908 GCF_003862485.1 Lachnoanaerobaculum orale
GCGTTCATCCTGAGCCAGGATCAAACTCTCATATAAAAGTTTAATCTAGCCTGTCGCTAGCTTGCATCTGTTTTCACAGATCTACTGTTTTTTAAAGGTTTTAAATTCTGTTCGAATCTAAACGTTGTTTTTTCTGAAACTTCATCATATTTTTAAAGGTAGCACCATCGTCTCGCCTTGCTCGACGAGGTGTACTATTTTTCTAAACTCGAGCTTCGCTTACGCTTGCTCTCGTTAACAAAAATATGCAAATTTTTCAGGGTTGTGTGTACTGTTTAATCTTAAATTATCATGGTTCATTGTTGCAAAGAATAAACTCATTTCACTTAAGTGCTGTCCTTGACATCAACTCAAGCCGTTCAAGTTTTTGCTTTTCATAAGCAACTTTTATATGTTACCAAACTCTTAAAACTTTGTCAATAACTTTTTAATTATATATTTCAAAAGTTTTGTTTTTGTTTTAAAAATTTGTCTGCCTCAGAGGCAGTGGGTATAATATACACTTAATTCCACTCTATGTCAACAACTTTTTTATATTTTTTTTGACAGATTCCAAACTATATTTTTTCCTGAAATACTCCCTATTTATACTGGAGGCTTTCATCCTTTCATGTTATAATCTTGCACATGAAAGTATTAAATAATGATTTGAAAACTTCCACATTCAAAGGCATTTATGTACTATCAGGTGATGATGAATTTTTAAAGAACAGCTACAAAAAAAGACTTAAAGCAGCTATCGTAGGTGAAGACCAAATGAACTTTGCTTATTTTGAAGGAAAAGGAACAGATGCAGATGCCGTTATCGAATTTGCAAATACACTTCCATTTTTTTCACAATACAGATGTATTCTTATAGAAGGAAGTCAGTGGTTCAAATCCGGCAACGATAAGTTTTTAAACTACATATCAGATAAGCCCGATAGCACGAAAATCATTTTTGTGGAGAATGACTTAGATAAACGTTCTAAGCTGTACAAAAAAATAAAAGAGCTTGGATACATTGCAGAACTGAATCATCCTACCAATGATGAACTGATAAACTGGGCCGGAAATATCATAAATAAATCCGGCAAGAAAATCACCGTTTCAAATATGAACCTGTTCATTGCCAGAGTGGGAAATGATATGGAAAGACTGAAAAGCGAGTTGGGCAAGCTTATCTCCTTTACTCTTGACAAAGATATTATAGAAGAGGAAGATATAAAAGCTATAACAAGCATAAGTCTGACAAACAAAATCTTTGAATTGGTAAAATCCATTACCAATAATAAGATACAGGATGCATTGGATATATATGAAGATTTGGTAGCTTTAAAGGAACCTCCGCTGAAAATAATGATTCTCATCACAAGACAGTTTAACCAACTGTTGCAAATCAAGGAATTGATAGCATCTGGTTTTAACGAAAAGGATATAATCTCAAATATGAAATTAAATCCATATGTGGTCAAAAATCTGATGCGTCAAGCAAGAGGTTTCGATATGGCTATGCTTTTGTCCTATGTAAAAAATGCAATCGAGTTGGAAGAAGCTATAAAACAAGGTAATATTAATGATAAGCTGGCACTTGAGATGCTGATGCTTACACGATAAACACTTATGTGTTTTCAAAAGGAGAGGATTTTTCATGAAACTGTTAGAAGAGCGTATCAAAAAAGATGGTGTTATCAAGGAAGGTAATGTTGTAAAAGTGGATTCTTTTTTAAACCATCAGATGGATGTACAACTCTTTTTAGAGATGGCAAAGGAATTCAAGTCAAAGTTTGCGTCACACAATATAAACAAGATTTTGACAATAGAGTCCTCAGGTATAGGCATCGCAGCCATAGTCGCGCTTGAATTCGGCGTACCGGTAGTATTTGCCAAAAAGTCAAAGTCCATAAATATTGACGGAGATATGTATACGGCAGAGGTAGAAAGCTTCACACATAAGTGCAAGAATCAGGTTATCGTTTCAAAGAAGTTTTTAGGTCCGGAAGACAGGGTACTTATCATTGACGATTTCCTTGCAAACGGCTGTGCACTGCAGGGACTTATTTCAATTGTCAATGAATCAGGTGCAAGTGTGGAAGGCATCGGTATTGCCATTGAAAAAGGTTTCCAAAGCGGCGGTCGTGCCATCAGAAACTTAGGTTTCCATTTGGAATCACTTGCAATAATAGATTCAATGGATGCCGCTACACAAAGTATAGAGTTCAGAGCACAGGAATCCTAATATGAAATATTTTTTTGCATCAGATATTCACGGCTCATCATTCTACACAAAGAAAATTATTGAGAAATATAAAGAAAGCAACGCCTCAAAACTGGTACTGCTTGGAGACTTATTGTACCACGGCCCGAGAAATGACTTGCCTAAAGATTACTGTCCTAAGGAAGTCTTTGCAATGCTGAATGAATATAAAGATAATATCATCGCAGTCAGAGGAAACTGTGATTCGGAAGTTGACCAGATGGTCTTGGATTTTCCAATGCAATCCGACTACTGTATAGGTGTATTTAATGATATCTATTTCTTCATAACACACGGACATATATACGGTGAGGATCATCTGCCACAGCTTGCCAAAGGAAGCGCATTCATATACGGACATGTACATCTTCCGATAGCAAAAAAATCCGGAGATATTTATATATTAAATCCCGGATCCGCATCACTGCCTAAGGAACAAAATCCCAACTCCTATGCAATACTTGATGATGATATTTTTACCATATATGACTTTGACGGCAATGTATTAAAGGAGATAAAGCTTGAGAAAAATATTTGAGTTGTACGCGCCCTGCCACTTCGGACTTGAAGCCGTACTGAAAAAAGAAATCATAGATATAGGCTATGACATAACAAAGGTCGAGGACGGAAGGGTGTACTTTGAAGGAGATGACGAAGCTGTTTCAAGAGCCAATATGTGGCTTAGAACTACCGAAAGAGTAATGATAAATGTTGCACAGTTCAAAGCAACCTCTTTTAGCGAGCTGTTCGACTCTGTCGCAGATATCCCTTGGGAAGAATATATTCCTGTCGACGGGAAGTTCTGGGTCAGCAAAGCCACCTCAGTCAAAAGCAAACTCTTCTCACCTTCAGATATCCAGTCCATCGTAAAGAAAGCTATAGTCGAAAGGCTGAAGCGTATCTACAAAAAAGATTGGTTTGAAGAGACAGGAGCCGAATATCCGCTTCGCGTTTCTATAAACAAAGATATTGTTACTGTCGGACTTGATACCACAGGAGTGTCACTTCACAAAAGAGGCTACAGAACGATGACTGCAAAAGCACCTATCACAGAGACTCTTGCAGCCGCACTCATTCTGCTGACACCGTGGAAAAAAGACAGAATACTAATAGACCCGTTCTGCGGAAGCGGTACATTTGTTATAGAGGCCGCCATGATGGCTGCAAATATCGCACCGGGGCTGAAAAGAGGATTTTTAAGTTGTAAGTGGTCAAACCTTATTTCAAAGGAAGTTTGGGATAATACTTATGAGGAAGCACGTGAAATGGTTGATATCGACACCGATGTTGATATTCAAGGCTATGACATTGATAAAAACATTGTAGAGGCTGCAAGAAGCAATGCCACAAGAGCCGGAGTCATAGATATGCTCCACCTTCAGTGCAGAGACGTTGCAAGTCTCTCCCACCCGAAAAAATACGGTTTTATCATTACAAATCCGCCTTACGGTGAAAGACTTGAAGAAAAGGAAAATCTGCCTGCTATATACAAGGCACTTGGAGAGAGGTATGCAAACCTTGACTCCTGGTCACTTTACCTTATAACCTCATATGACGATGCTTGTAAGTATATAGGCAGAGAGCCTGATAAAAATCGCAAGATTTACAACGGCATGTTGCAAACCAGATTTTATCAATATATGGGACCAAGACCGCCTAAGAAGACAAAATAAAGGTTTTAATGCATATGAAAAAGATTATTTTTGCAACCGGAAATCAGCATAAACTTGAAGAAATCAGAGCTATTTTACCCGGCTTTGATATAATCTCCGCCAAAGAAGCCGGAGTATCACTCGATATTGAAGAGACCGGAACGACATTTAAGGAAAACGCTTATATAAAGGCAAAAGCCATTTGGGACATTACAGGCGGTATAGTAATGTCCGACGACTCCGGACTTGAAGTGGATTATATCGGCGGTGAACCCGGAGTATACTCGTCCAGATATATGGGTGAGGACACCTCATACACTATAAAAAATCAAAATATAATAGACAGATTAAAAAATGCCTCGGGAAATGAAAGAAGTGCAAGGTTTAAAGCCTGTATTTGTGCTATACTTGAAGACGGTACCACATTATTTTGCGAAGGCAGTATGGAAGGTCTGATTGCCACACAAACTTCCGGATCTAACGGCTTCGGCTATGACCCTATACTTTACCTACCTGAATATCAAAAAACAAGTGCCGAGATAAGCCCTGAGGAAAAGAACAAGATAAGCCACAGAGGTAAGGCACTTACAGCAATGAAACAAAAGCTGGGGGAAATTTATGAAAATATTGATTGTTAGTGACACACACAGAGTTGACGACATTTTAAAAAAAGTAATATCAATAGAAAAACCTTTCGACATGTTCATCCATCTTGGTGACGGCGAAGGCAGCGAGACCAAGATAAGCCTTATGCTTGACCCTACATGCGCATGCCTTATGGTACAGGGAAACAATGATTTCTTTTCACAGCTTCCTGTCGAAAAAGAAATCAATATAAAAAATCACAAGGCACTCCTTGTACACGGACACCAGTACGGTGTAAGCATGGACATCTCAATACTCAAAGACGAGGCCATCGCCAGAGGTTGTGACTTTGCAATGTACGGACACACACACAGACCTTACCTAAAGACTATAGACGGAGTGACCGTACTAAACCCGGGTTCACTCGGCTATCCGAGACAGGCAGGCCACATACCTACATATATGGTGATGAATGTAGACGATGACGGCAACTTTGAAATAGAGACCAAAGAAATAATGGGAGCATAATAAAAAAGGGCTACACGCTTTGTGTAAGCCCCCTTTTTATTTTAAGATTTCAAAAATGATTCACTTTATAATTTTCTCTATTCAAGTGTAACAGTTGTAACCACCTTGTTGTTTACTCTGATCTTGTAGTCCTCGCCGTCTCTCTTTGTTCCGCTCTTTAGAACGACTCCGGCATTACTTAACAACTTCACCTGATAGTTTGAATTCGGTGTTGTGATATGCCATGTAGTCTTCTTCTCAGTCTCTTCTACAGAAGATACATATCCGGGCATATTAAGCAGCTCTCCTACAGTTCCCTTAAATACAAGCTGATTGTCATTACTCTTGTCAACTACAACTACTTCATACTTGTCATACTGATCGGCCTTTATATTAAGACCTCCGATATAGAGTTTATCATCTCTTATTCCGTTAAATCCGGCACCTCTGTTGGATCCGGCATCTCTGAAATAGAATGTTCTGTTCTCATCGTCAAGCTTAATACTCTGTTTGCCGTACTTTTGAGAACCGTCCTTACCGTCTCCGAAGTACATCATACGATACTTGCCTGACAAGAATTCACTGTAATGGATCTTACCGATAGACTCTTCTATATTCTCCTGAGTCTCATACGGAATCTTTTTACTGCTCTTTCCGAGGTTATCTACAAACTCTGTAGTAGAATACTTACCGCTTGGCAGCTGCTTCATCTCAAGTAATACAAGACCGGACATCATTCCGCCCTTATCATCAAAAGCATACTTCTTTCCGTTGATTGTCTTTATCTCATTTGCAACCAAATGACCTTTGCCGTCTGCATAGTACCATGCACTGCCGTCCTCTTCCCATTTACCCTTGTTAAGGAAATATCCCGGAATAACCTTGAACCATCCCCTGGTAGACTTTGCACCGTCTTCAGGTGTAGAGAAGTACATAAAACTCTCACTGTACTCCGCTCTCTGTGATTTCGGAACTGCTGTAGAAGGAGTAGCCTCCGTATACCAGCTTGCAATCATTCTACCGTCTTCGTCAAATCCATACTTCTTTCCGTTGATTGTTTTTCCGAGACTCTTTACCTCTTTCTTACCTGAAGCATTGAAATAGAACCATCTTACCTGATCGGTATCCCAGTAATCAATATTCGGTTGTTCTTCCATGGTTCTTGCATTGTCATCATGAACCATAATCTCTCTCCAACCTGTGGTCATTGCACCGTCATTTGCATCACCGAAGTAATACTTTGCATTCCTCCATGCATCCTGGTCTGTAAGTCTCTCGCCCTGTGATACCCATCCGAAAAGCATCTTTCCGTCAACATCAAAAGCATACTTCTTTCCGTTGATGGTCTTTAGAGAAACATCACTTGAAGATGATTCATTTCTCTTATATGCTTTTCCGTTGTCACCGAAATAGTACCACCACTGATCAGGCTCATCCTTGTCGTAATCGTTTGTATTCGGCACCGCAACCCACTGATTTCTTACCATCACGCCGTTTGCATCCACATAGTATGTAGCGTTCCCGTCATCGATAAGAGAATCTTTTGCCATATCTCCCAAGTCATCCAAATAATACCAATAGTCCCCTGATTTTTGCCACTTCTGTGATACTTTCTCCTCGTTTTTGTCATAGTATACCCAAGTACCGTTCTCCTGTTGCCAACCTGTTGCGGCAAAAGATGTCATCGCACCTGCAACACTCATAACACCTACGAGTAATGCCAGCTTTGTCTGCTTCTTCATTATATTCTCCCTGCTAATCTATTTGATATAAGACAGTATGCTAATATACACAACCGCTTTATCTGTACATATTTTATCAGAATAAATCCAAAATATAAAGTATTTATTTGTGTTTTTTATATATATTCATAATCTTTATAAATTTTATACAAGCAAAATTACATAAAATATTTGTATTAAATCTTATCAGAGTCTAATTTTATAGTTTATTTAAAAATTCAATTATAAAACATATGCAATATATCATGGTTAAATTGTGCAAAATAGATTTTAGTTAGCAAATGCTAACTCTCTAATTATACAAACGACTTTCTATAGCTTTTCTTTGTGAATATTAATGCTTATAAACTCTTTTATACACATTAAGAAGAGAGCACCGACCTTTCACATCAATGCTCTCTTCAACATATTCCTGGCTCCAACGGATTAATCCTCTCTTTCTAAATAAACCGGGATTTCTATATCTGATGCCTTTTAAAAATTATAGACATCCTGTATAGTTATTGCTATTCAGTTTTTAATTTATCCTCCTATAAGCTTCCTTTCACTTCTAATACATGGTTGTTATCAATCTATCTACACGGTCTATCTCTCGTACGAATCCCACTTTCTCGTCATAAGACTTATACGAATACTATCCTAACCGATTCTTCAGATAGTAACTTTTAAAGTTTTCAATAATATATTATCTAATTAATCTTCTTATAGGTTCCGGATTAGATCAAAGTCTAATCATTACTTATGTTTTCTTTGGACCGTACCTCCTTTTATATTTTAATTTCCACTTAGCAAATCTGCTGTTTGCTTTCTCCTCGTGGATGCGTTCATCAAACTTTTTAAGAATATATTCTCTTTTGTTTATGTCTACAGTATATCAGATTTTTTCTTCTTGTCAATAGTATTTTTAAAATTTTTATATTAAAATAGTATTTTATTTTATCTATTTTCTCAATTTTATATTTATATCTGTCTCAATTGTATATATTATTTTAATTATCTGAATATTATATGCAATTCAAAAAATACTTTATATAAATCTTCTAACCTGTATATTCAAAAGTGGAATTAAAAAAGGGCCGTTGCATACAACAGCCCAAATCTTGTTTCCCTAAAAATCCTCTTTAATTATCTTCCACACCGCATCTATGCTGTGTCTGTTCTTTACATACTCTGTCGCTTCCATGTGCATATTCTTTAAAGCTTCCTTATCGGTATAGAGTGTGACACATTTTGTTATAAACTCATCAGGCTCATCCGCTATAAGCATCTGATTATATGAATTGTCTATGCCCTCCGCGCCTACACTTGTTGTGACCACCGGGTCGCCGTAGTAGAGAGCCTCTATTACCTTACCCTTGACTCCCGCTCCATACCTTAGAGGTACCACCACAAGTCTTACCTTGGTGTACAGCTCCTTTAACTCCTCTTCACTGACAAAGCCTTTGAAGATGATGCCCTTTGCCTCATTGTGCATTGCTTTGATCTCATCTGTAGCATTGGATCCGACTATATAAAACGGCGCTTTTATCTGTGCGTATATTTCATCCCACATACTCTCAAGGAAGTACTTCAAGGCATCGGCATTCGGCGGATGTGAAAATCCTCCGACAAACAGTACACCCTCTCTGACATCCGGATTGTAATCTATATCCATAAACTTATCAAAGACGTAAGCTGTGATTGCCTTGGCGTTTATCTTCTTGTCAAAGGTATGTATGTAGTCCACCTCAACATTTGACGGATAGTAGCTTATGCTTGCCTTTCTCATAAGGTCAAGTTCCATACTCTTCCAGTATGCACTTGCATTCTTCTTCTCCACATCCCCGGTAAGCTCATACTCACGCCTCTCACGAAGGAAATGCAAATCATGTCCGTAGTATATAACTTTGATATTTGTCTTTTCCCTTATAAAGTCGATATACTTTGTAGCGATATGAGGTCTGTTGAGGTAAGCAATATCAATATTTGACTGATTGTTTTCAATCCACTCAAAGATATTTGTTCTCATCTCATTGCCGTAGAGTACCTCGACTCCCATCTGCTCCAATATGGTGGTGTACGGCTCGGACTTTGCGAAATTGTCAGGTAAGAACTTCACTACATATCCTCTTTCGATGAACATCTTTATATACTGGAATGTAGTCTTTGAGCCTGCATCCTTATCAAATGTAGGCACATAGTGATCCACAAACAGAATAACCTTTTTGCCCCTGCTTCTTTCTCTGGCTCTGAAGGCATTCGGCACACCCACATTGTCATACTGATTTTTGAACTCCTCACTCCACTTTTCCTGAAGCTTTTTGTTGTTCTCCACCTGATATCTCTTAAGTCCAGTACCGTTGACATCGGTACCGTTTGATACACCCTCAAAGTGAATTACTACACTGAGCGGCTGATATACCACTCGTAAGTTTCTCTTTCTTACCTCAAAGGCAAGGTCCGAATCCTCACAGTAAGCAGGCGCGTATCTTGTATCAAATCCGCCTATCTCTTCCCAAAGTTTTCTGCTAAGCATTATCGCGGCACCTGAGATATAGTCCACATCTCTTACATAGTTGTACTCAGGCTTGTTCGGGTCGTCACATCTGCCGTAGTTCCATCCGCTGCCGTCACTCCATATGATGCCTCCCGCCTCCTGAAGTCTGCCGTCAGGATATACAAGCTTGGATCCTACCATACCTATGCTCTTATCTGACTCAAGCAGCTTTATAAGCGGAGGAAGCCAGTTCTTTTCCACTGTAGTATCATTGTTTAAGAAAAAGATGTACTCTCCCCTTGCCTTTTTCGCGGCATTGTTACAATTTTTCAAAAAGCCCTGATTGGTTTCATTTCTTGCAATCACGAGTCCCGATACAAACTTATCTATTTCACTTGTCGCATCGGTTGAAACATCATCCGCAATTATCACTTCATAGCTGTATTCATCAGTATTTTCAAGCAGTGATACCAGACAGGCATAGGTATAATGTATCTGATTGTATACAGGTATGATAATACTTACCTTAGGGTTTTCCACATATGGGAAATTAAGCTTGCCCTTTTCTCTGTATATATCGCCTATCTTAAATTCGCCCTCAATAAGATTCTTGCCTTCAGCGGAATGTGTAAGCTTGAAATATTTTATAGGGTGAGTAATACTCATTATCCTGTAGTTTAACTTCTTTCTCTCGACACTTCCCTTAGGATACTTTTTGTTGTAGATGGTACTAAGCTTTCTTCTGATTCTAAACGGTATAGAGAGGTTGCCGTTATATACATTCAGAGTCTTTGCAAGTTCTTCATTCTCATGCCTTAAATTGTCTATGATTATACCCAGATTATTGACATGATTGTCTGTCAGAGTTCTAAGCCTTGTCATCTCTTTTATAGCCAGTTCTCTGTCCTGATTTATCGCATCAAGCTCTCTTATCTTATTCTTTGCATACGGCAACTCCTTTAGAGCTTCAAGTCCCTCATTCAAGGTATCACGACTTACAGTCTCTACAAAGTAGTTATCAAGGTAAACTTCCTGATAATCTCCGTGCATATACTCTTGGAACTGCCTTTCGATAAAGTCAAGCCCGTCCATATCATCTATCTCAAACTTTAAGAGAAATTCTTCTTCACTTAAGCCAAACTTATCCTTAATCTTCTCTGCATTATTCTGATAGAAGTTATGCAATGCACGATACTTTATAAAGGTCTTTCTGTCATTTATAAAATCCATTGAGCTGTCATATACCCACTCACAGTCAATAGCTGTCAGTTTGTCACCTTCAAAAATAAAGTTGTCAAATATCGCATCAAGGTTCAGCGCATCCTTATCTATTATCTTATCAATATACTCACAAAGCTTCTCAATGAATTTATCAAGGCTATACTCAATACACTCTTCACATACAGCACTTAAAGACTTTCCCTCAATAAACTCAAAGCTTATCTCTCCGGCATTTTTAAATACTCCCTTAAGTACATTTACATTGTCATTTTTGATGAGCTTTGACTTATCATACATACCTAAGATATGCGGAATACCGTCCTTTTTCAGCGCGGATTTTACAACATACTTCTTGTTATCTTTGCGCCTTATTTCAGTCTTTATCTGATATTTTAAAAGTCTTGTTCTGTTGTATTTTATATAGATGCTCTCTTCATCTCCACCTGATACTATGACATATGAGTTTGCAAAGCTGTCAAAATCATTTGACTTTGCCGCTTCACAAAATCTGTCTCCGATATCCTTAAGTGCAAACTTAGGATAATCATATGCCTTTATCTGTGAGAGTTCACCGCCACTAGGCATCTCCTTATCTGAAAAGAGCTTATATACATATCTGTAATTAGGATAAGGATAATATGTATCGCTTTTGCCTATCCAATTTCTTACAGCTTTTACACTTAGTGCATTCTTATCACCAAACTCATCTTCAAAGTAATTAAGTCCATACCTGTTATCAAATACCAGCACAATCTTTTTATCAGGTTTTTTCACGCTCATAAGCTTAGATACCATATCACTGCCGTAGGCAATTACAGTATCAAACTCATTAAAATCTATGTTTTCAAAAGCTTTTATATACTCTATATTGCTTTCAAAAACAGCCTTTATGCTTTCAAGTTTTTCAGGCTCTTCTTCATATACGTATACTTTTGATTTTTTTATCAAATCATCCAGTACGGCTACCTGACTTCCCAGAAACAATGTTCTTCCCTTTATACTAATCCACTCGGTATTTCCAAGTGCCAAAGATGAGAAAAACGACAAGTTACAAAGACCCGGATTTTCCTTCAAAAGCCTGTATTCATCTTTTCCATACTTTTTTGCAAGTTCTAAAAGACCCATTTTCTCTCCCGTTATTTGCTATTTTGAGTAAGCTTTACTTTCGACTCCATATCATATACACCTACAGTGTTCTTGTTTGAGATAACTGTAATGAATGTCACATCGTATAATCTGTGATAAACCACATGTGTACCGTTCTCAAATCCGGTACAGCTCATACTTAGAAGATACTCACCGCCCTGTAAGGTCATCTTCTGCTTAAACTCCACCACCGCATCATCGCCGGGCTTTACAGGTTTTACCTCCACTCCTTCAAACATTGTATTGGTTCCTGTAAGTTCGGTACCCTTTTTATCCTTGATGGTAAATGTGAATATAGGTGACTCGATATTTGCATTAAACTTTATCTTCTCTCTGATTGTAAACTCCTCACCTTTTAGTAAAAGGTTGGTCAGCTCACCCTTTGAGTCCAATATTCCAAGGTCATAAATTTCCGCCCTGCCGTCACCGTACTCTGTCTTATTCGGATTGATTGACATCTTTTCCTTCATAAGTCCGTCATGTTCTTTTACATGTGTCTTGTTGATGTCATTGTTTAATTCCATCATATCCGCAAAATTACTGTCAAGCCTCTTTGCAAGGTCCGCTTCAAGGTCATCCATTCTTCCTGCCAGTATCTTCTTGTACAAATCCACCATCTCTCCGGCAGGTCCTTCCGCCAAGAATTTTCCCTTATTAAGAAGTATTACCTTGTCACAATATTTTATTACACTTCCCATATCATGGGTTACCATAAGTATGGTTGTACCTGTCTTTCTTATCTCTTCCATTCTCCTGTAACACTTGGCCTGGAAGAAAACGTCTCCTACGGAAAGCGCCTCATCCACTATCAATATTTCAGGTTCCACATTGATTGCAAGTGCAAAGGCAAGTCGCACAAACATACCTGATGAATAGGTCTTTACAGGCTGATATACAAAATCGCCTATATCCGCAAACTCAAGTATCTCATCAAGCTTTTCATCCATTTGCGCCTTTGAAAATCCCATCATTGTGCCGTTCATGTAGATATTTTCAATACCTGTGTAGTCCATGTTAAAACCTGCACCAAGCTCAAGAAGTGCTGATATATTGCCGTCCACTTCCACGCTTCCTGTGGTGGGATTTAATACACCTGTTATTATCTTAAGTATGGTGGACTTTCCCGAACCGTTTGTTCCGATAATGCCCACCGTAGAACCCTTCTCTACAGAAAAGGATATTTTATCCAGGGCAAAAAATTCCTTATGATATTTTTTATGTGTAAGGGAAATACTTTCCTTTAACCTGTCTATAGGCTTATCATACAGTCTGTAAATCTTTGTTACATCACAGACATTTATTGCTAAATTGCTCTGCATACTTCTCCTTATAATACATCTGAAAAATGCGGTCTTAACTTATTGAAAAGTCTAAGTCCGATAAATAAAAGTACTATGGTGACCAACCAAAAATATAGTGTAAGTCCCGGTCTTTCAAAAAAGTAGTTGCCTCTTAGGATACTGTCTCTGTAACCCACCACCACATAGTACACAGGATTCAGCTTCATTATCGTCTCCACTTTTGAAGGAAAATAACTGAACATTGTAGGGTCCCACATAATCGGTGTCATCCACATGCCAAACTGCAGTGCGATACCCACTATCTGAGCCATATCCTTAAAGAATACATTGATTGCACAGGTTATATATATAATTGAAAGTGCAAATACCGAAAGGCAGAAGCTGTAGTATATTATTCCTATCCAGCTTGCCATAGGCAGTCTGCCAAATGCCAATGTCATTACAAGCATTATAACCACGAAGATTCCATGTACTATCAGGCATGAAATCACCTTGATTACAGGAAGTATCGACACATTAAATACTACCTTTTTTACCAGATAATTGTATTCCGAAAGTACCGAAGTACCCAAGTTAAGTGACTCCGCAAAGAAAAACCAAGGTACGATTCCCGGTACAAGCCATACTACATAAGGCACTCCCGGCACAGGCGGCACACTTTTAAATCCCATTTGGAAAATCAAAAAGTATATAAGTACCGTTACCACCGGCTGCACAAACATCCATGCCACGCCAAAATAGGACCCGACAAAGCGCTTCCTAAAATCGGCCTTTGCCAAATCCCATATGATATTTCTTGATTTTAATATTTCTCGTATAAGCGATATTATATTCATATCCGTTTCCATTCGTTATTTTATTAGAACTTGAATGTCTCCTTCAGTCCTTTCCACTTTGTATCCTTCTCAGACATGATTAGGTTGAGCCCTTCTATCGGCCAATCTATACCTATATCAGGGTCGTCATACTTAAGTCCGCCCTCATCATTAGGATGGTAGAAGTCGGTACACTTATATGCAAATACCGCCTCATCTGAAAGTACTACAAATCCGTGTGCAAATCCCTTCGGTATATAAAACTGCTTCTTGTTCTCGTCTGAAAGTACTACACCGAAATACTTGCCGTACGTCTTTGAGTCTTTTCTTAAGTCCACAGCCACATCGTATACCTCACCGCTTAGAACTCTTACAAGTTTACCCTGCGGATGTTCCTTTTGAAAATGTAAGCCTCTCAGTACTCCCTTTGAAGACTTTGACTGATTGTCCTGTACAAACTCCATGTCAAGACCGGCCTCTGTAAAATCATTTTTATTATATGTCTCTACAAAGTAACCTCTGTCATCCTTAAACACTGTAGGAGTTATCACACAGAGTCCTTCTATATCACATCTTTCAACTTTGATCTTTCCCATAAATACACCTCGTTATTAGCTTTATTCTGACCTTGATTATACTTCACAGCTGTATATACGTCAAATACGAACGTAAAAGAAGCCACGAGTTATAATCCCGTGACTTCCAAACAATAAATGTTTTATAAAATATTATTTATTCATTGTAGCATCAAAAGCCTCAAGTGCGGCCTTCTGCTCTTTTGTAAGCTTTGTAGGTACAGACACCACCAATGTAATATAGTGGTCACCTCGTACATTCTTATTTCTGAGAGAAGGAACACCCTTGCCCTTTAATCTGACTCTGCTGTCTGTCTGTGTACCTGCTTTAATAGATACGTCCACATCACCGTCCACAGTCTTTACTCTGATACTGCCTCCAAGTGCGGCCTTTGCAAAGCTTATCGGCACTGTGGAATATATATTTGTATCCTGACGCTTGAATATAGGATGAGGGCTTACAATCACCTCTACAAGCAAATCTCCTCTAGGTCCGCCGTTTACTCCCGGCTCACCTCCGCCTGCAACTCTTACAGACATACCGTTGTCAACACCTGCCGGTATATTCACCTCAAATTTCTTCTTGGTCTGAATATAACCGTTTCCGTGACAGTCAGGACATTTATCCTTTATAATCTTTCCGGTGCCGCCGCAGTCAGGACAGGTCTTTACATTCTGCATAGTTCCAAATATTGTCTGCTGCGAATATCTTATCTGTCCCTTACCGTTACACTTCGGACATGTAGTAGGTGAAGTACCCGCCTTGGCACCGCTTCCGTGACAGGTAGCACATTCGTCCTTGTAGTTGACGGTAACATCTCTCTTACATCCGAAAACAGCCTCTTCAAATGTAAGCCTTACCGCAACTTTGACATTGGCACCCTTCATAGGTCCATTTCTTGTGGCCCTGCCTGCGCCGCCGCCACCGAACATTCCTCCAAACAAGTCTCCGAAGATATCGTCACCGCTAAAGTCAAAGCCTGAGAAGCCTCCGAATCCGCCAAAGCCGCCGGCTCCCGCACCTGCTCCACCGTCAAAGGCAGCATGACCGAATTGGTCATACTGTCTTCTCTTTTCAGGATCGCTTAGTACAGCATACGCTTCACCGGCTTCCTTGAACTTTTTCTCAGCTTCGGGATTGTCCGGGTTTGCATCCGGATGATACTTCTTTGCCAGCGCTCTATATGCTTTTTTTATTGCAGAGTCATCAGCGTTTTTGTCAACGCCAAGTACTTCATAGTAATCTCTTTTGCTCTCTGCCATCCTTTGCTCTCCTTATTATACCTCTTTGTAATCAGCATCTATAACGTCGTCATCACTTGATGAGCCTGTTGCCTCTCCGCCTGCCTGTGCAGCACCTTCGGCACCTGTTGCTCCCTGTGCTCCCGACTTCTCATATACCTTTGCAAACAACTTCTGAGCGCTTTCCATAAGCTTTTCCTTGCCTGCCTTGATATCATTTACCTGATCTTCAGTCATTGCATCGATAGGCGCTCTGTTTATAGCTTCTTTAAGTGTGTTAAGATCGGCCTCAACTGCAGCCTTATCACTTGCATCCAAGCTGTCTCCCACTTCCTTAAGCGCATTCTCTGTCTGGAATACCATAGAGTCCGCTTCGTTTCTTGCATCAATGCCTTCTTTTCTCTTCTTATCCTGTGCCTCAAACTCTGCAGCTTCCTTTACAGCCTTATCTATATCGCTCTCAGACATATTTGAACCTGCTGTAATTGTGATATGCTGCTCCTTGCCTGTTCCAAGGTCCTTAGCTGAAACATTAACGATACCGTTTGCATCTATATCAAATGTAACTTCGATCTGTGGAACACCTCTCTTTGCAGGAAGGATTCCGTCAAGTCTGAACTGACCGAGAGTCTTGTTGTCTCTTGCAAACTGTCTCTCACCCTGTACTACGTGGATGTCAACAGCTTCCTGATTATCTGCAGCTGTAGAGAATATCTGGCTCTTCTTTGTAGGTATTGTAGTATTTCTCTCGATAAGCTTTGTAGCTACACCGCCCATTGTCTCGATTGAAAGTGAAAGCGGAGTAACATCAAGAAGCAATACATCTCCTGTACTGTCGTCTCCTCCAAGCTTACCGCCCTGGATACCTGCACCGATTGCAACACCCTCATCAGGGTTGATGCTCTTTGAAGGCTCCTTGCCTGTAAGAGATTTCACCTTCTCCTGTGCATTGATCATTCTTGTAGAACCGCCTACAAGCAATACTTTACCCAGCTCACTTGCTGTGATTCCCGCATCCTTAAGTGCGTTCTGTACAGGAACTGCAGTTCTTTCGATAAGGTCAAGTGTAAGTTCATCAAACTTTGCTCTTGTAAGAGTTATATCAAGGTGCTTAGGTCCCTCAGCTGTTGCTGTGATGAAAGGCAGGTTGATATTTGTAGTTGTTGATGTTGAAAGCTCCTTCTTAGCTTTCTCTGCAGCTTCTTTCAATCTCTGAAGTGCCATCTTATCTGTTGAAAGGTCTACACCCTCAGCCTTCTTAAACTCGCTTACAAGCCAATCTGTAATCTTGTTATCAAAGTCGTCACCGCCAAGATGTGTATCACCGTTTGTAGCCAAAACTTCTATAACACCGTCACCGATCTCAATGATTGAAACATCGAATGTACCGCCTCCAAGGTCGTATACCATAATCTTTTGCTCGGCATCGTTGTCAAGACCGTATGCAAGTGCTGCAGCTGTAGGCTCGTTGATAATTCTCTTTACATCAAGACCTGCAATCTTACCTGCATCCTTTGTAGCCTGACGCTGTGCATCGTTAAAGTATGCCGGAACTGTGATAACGGCCTCTGTAACCTTCTCACCCAAGTAGCTTTCAGCATCAGCCTTAAGCTTTTGAAGAATCATTGCTGAAATCTCCTGTGGTGTATATGACTTACCGTCGATAGTTACCTTATAATCCGTACCCATATGTCTCTTGATTGAAGAGATTGTTCTGTCGGCATTTGTAACCGCCTGACGCTTTGCAGGCTCACCTATAAGTCTCTCACCTGTCTTTGTAAATGCTACAACTGAAGGTGTCGTTCTTGAACCTTCAGAGTTCGGAATAACTACAGGCTTTCCACCCTCCATAACTGCTACACAGCTGTTTGTTGTACCTAAATCTATACCAATAATCTTGCTCATTATAATTTCCTCCAATAATAAAATATTTAATCTATATAAAATATTTAACACCCTTTACAGTGTAAAATATATTGTCAACTTAGTTGGCAACCTTTACCATACTATGTCTAAGAACAGAGTCCTTATACATATATCCCTTTAAAAGTTCCTCTGCAACCACATTCTCACCAAGACTTTCATCTTCAATATGCATCACTGCATTGTGAAAGTTCGGGTCAAATGCCTGCCCTACACAATCAATAGGTTTTACTCCCAAATCCTCAAGAGTCTTTTTTAACTGATTGTATATCATTGTAATTCCGTCTGCGAATGCCTTACCGTCTCCTTCCTTAGGTGCCGCAACCATCGCTCGTTCGAAATTGTCAACTATCGGCAAAATCTTTTCCGCAATACTTCTTGCACCCATATCAAACATGGTCGCTTTTTCCTTCTCGCTTCGCTTTCTGAAATTATCAAACTCCGCCATGCTTCTTTTGAGTCTGTCCGTCAAATCCGCAATGGCAATATCTTTTTTATCCTGCTTTTCTTCAAGATTTTCGTCACTGAAAGCCTCATCCACTTCAGCTTCCATAGCTGCCGCCTTTGCCGCCGCTTCCTCAGGAGTTTCGTCGGCTTCTGTATCAACTTTACTTGCTTCTTCGCCCTCTAAAACTTCCTTGTTTTCTTCCTGTTCTCTTTTAAAATCTTTTTCTTCCACAGCCCTCTCCTTATTCATCATTTTTAAACTGCTCATCCAAAGATGCCATTACAGTCTTTACAGTCTTCAGTACCTTTTCATAGTCCATCCTCTTCGGTCCTACTATACCGATAGTACCTCTAAGTCCTTCGCCTATTTCATAATTGGCTGTAACTACTGAAAGATCTCTCATATCTGAAACCGGTACCTCGTTTCCTATGTAAACTTTGATACCGTCCTTGTCATCGTCACAAACCTTTGCAAGCATCTCCTTCAGCTTATCCTTTTCCTCAAAAGCATCCACAAGCTGACTTGCCTTTTCTCTGTCGGATATTTCAGGATACTTGAAAATATTTGTCGTACCGCTTATATATATCTCCAGATTGTCGGTAGCACTTTCAAACACCGCCGCAACCTCTCTCAAAACCTTATCAACTATATCTCCGTAAACTCCGGCATCCGTTCGTAACTTGTTCATAATGCTTAAGCTTATCTCTTCTACAGTGAGTCCGTTTAGAGAAGTATTTATAAGAAGATTCAAATTTAAAATCTCACTGTCGGATATTTCACTGTCGATATCTATTATCTTATTGTTGATAATATTTCCTTCAGCTACCGTAACAAGCAGAAGCTTAAATCTGTCCATCTTTGAGAGCTGCAAAAACTTTACTTTATTTGAGTGAATAGTAGGTCCTGATATCATTGCGGCATAATTGGTATCTCTTGCAATTATCTTTGCCAACTGCTTTAAGACATTTTCCAATCTGTCCACCTTTTTGAACATCAGATCCTTGAACTCCTCAGTCTCTATCTCCTTTTCTCTCAAGATCTCATCTACATAAAATCTGTATCCCTTATCTGAAGGAATTCGTCCTGCCGAAGTATGCGGCTGTAAAATATAGCCCATCTCTTCAAGGTCGCTCATCTCATTTCTTATAGTAGCGGAACTTAAGTTTAATTCAGGGAGCTTTGAAATAGTTCTTGAACCGACCGGCTCCCCGGTTTCCATATAGTTCTTTATGATAGCTTTTAAAATAATCGCTTTCCTGTCATCTGAATCCATTCGCTCCTCCCTTCTTTGTTTGTTAGCACTCACTTATGTAGAGTGCTAATCTCTATTAGCTACTATATTCTATATATAAGGATTTGTCAACAACTTTTTTCAAAAAAATTTGCATAAAAAAACTCCCAACTTTTTTGAGTTGAGAGTTTTATAAAATATGTAATAAAATCAACCGATTCCGCCGTAGAATGCGCCGGCTATAAGTGCCAGTAATGCAAGTCCTGTATATACATACTTTCCAAGGAAGAACCATATCTCTCCCTTCGGCTTCTTTGCACCGGTATTTACAGCTTCCATTGTATACTTCTTTCCGAATATGAAGAACAACATAACTGAAGCAAGTACCGCACCTATCGGACAGATATATATTGATACCGCATCCATCCAGTTTGAAACAATTCCCTGTATAAGTATTGCAACAACCACTCCGATTACTCCTATAATACCTACAGACTGCAATCTGCCAAGCTTAAACTGCTGCTGCAAGGTAGCTACAGGCGCCTCATATAAGTTGACCAAAGAACTGAGTCCTGCAAATGTAACACATACAAAGAATACTATTCCAACTATCATTCCGCCCGGCATCTGATTCATTATATTTACAAGGTAGATAAACATAAGTCCCGGACCGCCTTCGCTAAGCTCCGCACCTGATGTAGCCATAGCCGGTATAATAACAAGTGCTGCCAAAAGAGCCGCACAGGTATCAAATATAGCTATATTCATTGCTGAGAACGGTACATCCTCTTTCTTACTTAAGTAAGAACCGTAAATAACGGTACCGTTGCCGGCTATAGACAGTGAGAAGAATGCCTGTCCGAATGCAAATATCCAAAGTCTGATATCCTTTAATCCTTCAGGATTTACAGTAAAGATATACTTATATCCGTCAACCGCTCCCGGCTGTATACCTATATAAACGGCCAGACCTATCATCATTACAAAAAGTAGAGGCATCATAAACTTGTTTGCTTTCTCAATACCGTCAGCAACTCCGAATGCCATGATCGCAAAATTGACAATGAGCGCAATTACTATCCAAATATTATTGCCGAAGGCACTTGCTGTTGTACCGAAGGTAGTGCCTATAAGGTCCATATTTGTACCCATTGCAAATACCTTACCTGTAAATGCCATTACAACATATTTGAATATCCATCCGACTACACATGAATATCCGATAGCAAGTGCCAAAGAACCTATAGTAGGTATGATACCGATGCCCTCACCTACTTTTCTACTTTTACCTGCATGTGCCATAGCTGCACCGAAGGCTCCTATAGGACCTTTACCTGTGCTCCTTCCTAGTGCGATTTCCTCAACAACACCTGTACTTCCTATAAGTATAACAAATATGAAGTAAGGAATCAGAAAAGTCATCCCCCCCCAGGCTGACACCAGCACCGGAAATCTCCACAGATTTCCCATACCTACGGCCGAGCCTACACATGCTATAATAAACCCTATTTGTGAGTTAAAACCATCCTGCTTTGCAGGTGTATTATCCAAACCCATAAACTTCCTCCATCTTGTTAAAAAACAAGTCCCCCTTATTGGATAGCAGCCCGACCGCATCGGCCGGACCGCTTTATATCTTATTTATTTTCCCAATATTTGTAGTTTTCCTCATCACACATCTCTTCCTTGGTCGGAGCATAAGGTTCTGCCCAAGCGTGGAAATGTCTCATCGGCAATGTGTGACCGAATGTAATCTTAAGATTCGGGATAGTATCTCTATCCTTGTAAAGCTGTGTCAATGCTGCAATTATATAGTCCATATGCTGTTTGCTGAACTGGCTTCTGTTGATAGCCAAACGAACAACATTACATACCTCTTTTTGCTGCTCAGGAGACTTTAAATCATACTCCATTGAAAAATCTCCAAGCTCTGAACAACGTATACCGTAACGATGAATCATCTCAAGTGAGAGCGCCTGACCTGCAAAGCTTTCATGTCCTCTCTTATAGCCAAAGAACTTGTCAACATCAATATAGACTCCATGTCCGCCGGCCGGCTGTACTACAGGTACACCGTTAGCTGTAAGTCCGTCTGCCAGATACTGGCACTGTCTTACTCTCTCATCCTGATAATCAAATCTTGCCTCTTCATACATTCCCTGGCAAAGCGCCATGATGTCATGTCCTGACATACCGCCGTAAGAATCATTACCGTAAGCCGATATCTGACGAACCTTCAAAAGATGTCCGATATCCGTCTTTACGCTGCCGTCCTCGTTAAACTCGGAGAACTTCTGCCAGAACAGACCCTTGTCACGGAAAGCCAAAACTCCGCCCATATTTGCATGTCCGTTTTTCTTAAGTGAAGCCGAAACAACATCAAAGTAAGAGAACATCTCTTTTGCTATCTCACAGATTGACTTATCTCTATAGCCCTCTTCATTCATCTTGATAAAGTAGCAGTTTTCAGCCCATCTTGCGCCGTCCATAACAAAAGGTATATTGTACTTATGAGCGATCTTTGAAACCTCTCTGATATTGCCCATAGATACGGCCTGTCCGCATACCGAGTTATTGGTTACTGTTGAATATATAAGCGGAACGTTCTCAACACCTACAGCCTCTATAAGCTGATTCAGTTTATCAATATCCATATCTCCCTTGAAAGGATTCTTCTCATACTTTCCGCTCTCAGGTACTTCAAACAAAACTTCCTTATGGAAAAGATTTCTTGGAATATTTCCCATCTGCTTGATATTGCCCTCTGTTGTATCAAAGTGTGCGTTTGACGGAATGGTAAATACCTTACCCGGCCATCTTCTTGCAAACAACGGCTTTAATACGTCAAATAAAAGCGCCTCCGCACAACGTCCCTGCGGAACGATAAATGTATTCGGTCTGGAAAGCTGGTACTTACCGCCGTTGATAAATCCGCCCTCATAGTCAACCAGATACACCTCATTCATCATCTTCTCCACATCATCTTTGTCAACGCCCTCCTTGATGTAGTTGATGAGTCTCTTCTGGTCGTCGCCTCTCTCCCAAACGTCTCTGAATGCATCCAGTAAAACATAGTATCCCTTGTTTCTACCATATGATTCATCGGCAAGGAACATAGCTGACCACTGTGTATCCGTCATTGATGTAGTACCTGAGTCTGAAAGGCAGTCAATATATAAAAGACCTGCCGGGAATGCAAACTCATTGTAATGAGTCATCTCAAGTGCCTTTTTTCTTTGCTCCTGTGTAACTGTAGGAACCTCTCTTACTACATGTGTCCATGACTTCGGTGCCTCCACACCTAACATTTTCTCATACTCCATTTTAATACCTCCAAATATAATTATTTGATACCCCGGTCATCGTAACAAACGACTGGCGGACGGTATTACAGTTTATATAATATAGTAGATAACACTTATTCCTTCTTATTGTATTTTTCATATTGTGTACACATTTTATACAATTTATTTATATTTTTAAGGTTTATTATCTAAATATCCTTATGAGAATAATTTATCACTAATTTTAATTATTGTCAATATTGTTTAATAAAAAGTCTTTGTGAAAGTGTTTTTCGTATATTTCTGTGCAATATGCATTAAAATATGATTTTCTAAATTTTCTCAACAAAAGCAAAAACTTCCTGCTGATAATTTTTTTGAAATATTATTATCTGCATCTTTACAGTAAAACCGATATATTTTTACTTTCAAGCTTTCCTTGAGAATTTTTATGAGAATTTTTAAGCCACTGATTTTTGGCCTTAATTTCTCTTTTCTTTTCTTATTTTAGCTATTTTGTATAATTTTTATTTTTCCTATTATATTCTTTCAAGTTTTGATATAATAAATATAGAGCGTTTCAGTTTGCAATTTATATTTTGCTGACTAAACAAATATATTGGGGGTAAATATGAATGAATTTAATATAGGCAGGTACATTGATATTTCAAACTTTTTAAGTACACTGCTCGGTCCCGACTATGAGATTATAGTATATGATATGAAGCATATATTACACATAGTAAACGGAGAAATAAGCGGGAGAAAATCAGGTGATACTATAAGTCCGGCTATGAAAACCATACTTAATAAAAGTACTTCATCTACTGAAAAGTGGCTTTCAAACTACCGTGCACTGTCAGGTAACGGTAAGATTTTAAGATGTTCCACTTTTTATATAAAGGATACCGATAATAATCTTATAGGTGCATTGAATATAAGTTTTGACGACAACAGGTACAAGGAGCTTTCAAACCTTGTGTTCTCACTCTGTCATCCCGACAACTATGTGAGCAAAAATATATCTATTGAGATAAAGGGAAACTGTGAACAGGAAATCTTCTCAGACAGTATTTCAAATGCTATTGATGAGATACTGCTTCGTATCGACGCTAAACTCCCCTTTAATAAACTTAGCCATATAGAAAAGCTTGATATAATAAAGCAACTTTATCAAAAAGGGATTTTTTCCATGAAGGGGGCTATAAAGACTGTAGGGCACAGACTCTCCTGTTCTCCGGCAAGTATGTACAGATATCTTTGTATAGTAAAGAATCAGAATAAAGTTTAAGAAAGAGTAAACTATATTTAATTAAATTTAATATAAAGTATTGCCTTTATATGCTAGAATAGAATTATGAGTGTGTCTTTTAAGACAAATAGAACTTATAAAAGAAAGGATATTTATGAAGAAACTGATTTTAATGTTATCCATGGTTTTTTCACTCTTTATGAGTATGTCTGTTTTTGCGGCAGGCGACTATTCTATAGGTGGTGCATCATGGGACACCGGAAGCAAGGCACTTGCAACATGGGACGAAGCTGAGGACAAGACCAAGTACAAGGTACAGCTTTTTAAAGGCAATAAAAAGATCGGATCCAACAACAGCACAAGTTCTCCAAAGTATGATTTCACAAAACTTATTATCGACAACGGCGCAGGAAGCTATTCATTCAAGGTATATCCACTAAAGGGCGGCCCTGATATGAGTATTCAGTCTGAAGCTGAGACTTTTGATTCGGACACAATTGCCGAATTTAAGAAGAGCAGAAGCAATACCACATCACTTAACCCGTCAACAAATACATCAAATACTGCCAACACTTCAACAAACAACGGCGGTTGGTATCAATCAAACAACTCATGGTACTACAGAAAACCTGACGGTACACATGCTACAAACTGGTTCATGGTAAACGGTCATTGGTATTATTTTGATGCAAACGGTGTTATGCAGACAGGATGGATTACAGATTCAAAGGGATTCAGATATTACTTAAATCAGCCAAACGGAGATATGCCTGTAGGCTGGGCACTTATCAATAACAAGTGGTACTACTTTGAGGAATCCGGACTTTACAAGAAGGGATGGATAGAGTACAAGGGACTTTGGTACTATCTCGATGCAAACGGAGAAATGGTTACAAATACAACTGTTGACGGATACAATATAAACGCAGACGGCGTTTGGGTTCAGTAAGGAGTAAATATGTTAAAGAAGCATTTATTTTGGGCAGCTGTAGCTGTAGTAGGACTTGTTATGTGTTTTATTACAGGTCATGCTATGGTGGCAGGACATAAGGCGGCAGCAATCGTTGAAGAATAATTTTAAAAAAAGAGCAGTCACTATGCGGTGACTGCCTTTTTTATTTCAAACATAATATTAAACTACATCATTTCATTAACAGGCTCTTTGCGATAAATGCCATACCTCCAAAGATAAGTACAAGCATCACTACCCAATCAAACAGTGACAAGTACTGAATATAAAATCTCGTTGACTGAATAAGACTTGCTATTATGAAGATAACGCTTAGTACCATTGCTATCTTGGATCCCAAGTTCGGCTTGATAAACAGCCATATCAAAGAAAATATAAGTGGCACTATAACAAGCCCTGAGTTAACATTCATGCCCATCATACGAAAGCCGCTGCCCCAAAAGGTACTTGTTACAGTCACCTTCTGCGATAAGAAGAACAAACCTACTACCATCATGATAAGGCCACCCCAGAAGAATAAATAAAAATCGTTTTTTCTACTCATTGTTATATCTCCTCTCTATTATGTTCGCTTTCACGATTACTTTAGTATTATTTTATCACCTTATATGAAATCTTCAATTTAATTTTTATTTAATTTTTATATGAATGTATTATAATACATAATATTTTAATTTCCAATAAATAAAAGATGAATAAAAAAGAGGCGAGTCAGATGACCCGCCTCTACTTGTTTTACTGTCTGTATTATTAGTTTGCAGCCTTGTTCTGCTTTGTCAAAATATTTGTTGTTCCTGCGTCCTTACCTGCGTTGAACTGATCCCATAGAAGATCCATTGAAAGCTGAACGCCCTTGCCCTGGCTTAACTTATCATCGTTGTTTGTTCTCTTCTCTGCTGTACCTGTTGTGAATCTACCCTCTGCGTCAGGGTCCATAGCCAAACCTACAAAGATATCAAGTCTCTGATCTGTAGAAGGAGCACATTTGATAACATTGTTCTCAAGTGCAGCCTTAATATCCTGATCCTCAAGTCCTGACAATCTTACAAAGTCAACCCCTCCGACTGTAAAGAATCTGTCATCGTTAGGTACATTTGCTGCAACGGCCTTTGCAAGTTTGAATACATCCTCATTACCTGACTTTGTAGGCTGATACTGCTCTCTCTGAATATATACCGCAACACCGATCATATCCTTAAGATTGCCGAGGTCCTTCTCCTTCATATCAAGGCCCTTAGCTTCAAACTTAATATTGCTGAGCTTAGCTGCTATATCACCTACATTAACGATATCTGAACGGAATACCTGTGCATATCCCGGATACATATTGTCAACTGTTATCTGAATCTTGCCGCTTGCATCTGTAACGATCTTTCCGTAAGCTTTACCGATATCCTTAGAAAGCTGCTCCTTATCCTTTAACTCTGCATTGAAATCAACATTGTTGTAGCCCTTTGCTCTTTCCTTATACTGCTCAACACTGCCCTTTCTTGCTATAGCGTTGTGATCCTGGTCCGCTCTGATGAAGAACTGGTCGCCTACATATCCTAAATCGCCTACACCGTCTACTATAGACCAGCCTGCACCCTTCATAGTCTCATCTGCATACTGTCCATATAATCCTAAATCTACGAATTTAACTCCGAAATCACCCGTTGTTGCCTTAGTTGTTACATTAAGTGAATCGGTCCAATAAGCATATCCTGTACCTGCCAACACCAATCCTAATGCCATTATACCACCAACTAAAGTATTTCTTCTTGAACGCTTCATATCTTCCTCCTGAATTATAAAATTATGTTGTTAATCATGATATTCAACTTTAAAACTAATCTTAGTTTTCCTCATGAGATTATTCTATCTTATTTAATAAATAATTAAAACATACCCGGGTCATAATCCGACTACCACTAAAGTAGTAGGAGGATTACTACTCGTTGACCTTAATTTCAAAAATATATACATATCTCTTTGCAAATATATATATTTTGCCGTCCTCAGGCAGATTATTCTCTCCATCAACATAAAATATAGGTTCTTTTATCTCATCTGAAAGCTCCAATATATCTGCCATACTCTTTATTTTTATAAACGGTCTTTCTTCAAATGCCGGTAAGGTATCAATACATATCATCCTGCTGCCGTATTTTCTCATAAACTGCATAAGTTTTTTAAGCTTTAATTCTTCTCCCACAGCCTCGACACTGAAGAACCTCACAAATACCAATATCAAAACCGATATGATAAGCAAGAACAGATATAGTGCATACTCTTTAAATCCTGCCTTTGAACTTACTGTAGTCGTTTGCGTTATATCTCCCTTATCAGTACTTACATCATCCTTTTTTATCTGATAGAACTTATCATTTGAAATAGGAATATCCACCTTATAGGAAAATTCCTTTTCCTCACCGTCTATACTGTACTTACCGCTAAAGAGTATATAAAAGTCCTTGTCGGTTTCACCTCCAAGTTTACCCTCTATCTCCTGTGCATAATTTTTGTAAGTCATTCTGTCTATATCAAGGCTCTTGTCTATCTTCACATCGTCGGTCACACTCTCATCTATCTTACCGTCTGCAAGCGGATATACCTTTTCATATATTATGCTCTTTTCATCGCCCTCACCTGCCTGATAGCCCTGTAATACCGCACTTATAGTGTAGTCTCCGGATAAATTGACGGCATTTGTCAAGATAATTTCAGAATTAAAATCAATACTTACAGTATCTGTAATCGCACTCGGATAAACTCTGCCCTCTTCCAAAAAATCTCCGTCAAAGATATCATTCTTTTGCAGATGCACCTTGTAGGATGCCTGAGTGGTAATGTTATAACTGTTTACACTCGTCTCTTTTGTCTGTGTATGCGGTCTGAGCTTTATAAACAGTGCCGCTATGCTTGCTGCCAAAAGTATCAAACCTGTTGCATATAAAAATATCCTTGCCTCTTTTGTCAGTTTAATAAAGTATTTATTTTCAGTGTCGGCTTCTTTGCCTTTTACAACCTTCATTATTTGTCCACAACTCCTTCAGGAATTTTATTCTGTACTCTTAAAAGCAGCCCCGGTAAACCTACCTTCGGAATCACCTTTATAACGACACCTCTTACATCGTTAGGCTCCACCTTTCTCTCATCAACTGCATTATTATTGTCTCCTTTAGTCTGAAAGCTTATATTACCCGCCTTATCCTGTAAAACTTTTTCTATCCTGTGAACTATAGTTATATCATCTCTTTTAAAGCAGATTATCTCACCTTCTCTAAGCGCATTTATCTCTTCTTCTTTGTCTATCTTTTTTATCAGTACCATATCTCCCGGCATTATAAGCGGCTCCATACTTCCTGTAAGTATAGCTTTGGGATAGACAGGGAATACACCCACACAAAACCATACAAATAATGTGGCAAACAAAAGTGATACCAATCCTTTTATATCCGCTTTCCTGTCCTTACTCTCATACCTGTCTCCGGAAAATACATGGTCCACCGCAAACATTGAATATATTATCGGAAATGCAATACCGATAGACCCTTCCAAAAGCCAAGGAAGTTCAGGCAACACCGGAAAACACCTCTGAAAAATCTGTATTATGCTCAAATATATTAAACCCGGTAATACTCCTCCGTAAAATACAAGTAAAGATACCAAGACATTCTTTGTTATTATCGGAAATATCGTCTGTACACTGTATATAAAAATATCTTTTGTACTCTTTGCAGCCGTTAAACCGCCAAAGTTTATTTCTGTAAGACAAAATATAACCGTTATAATAACAATTACCGCTCTTTTATATTTGCAGGTCTTATACGCCGCGGCAAATGAATATTGCCTTATCATCTCTCTTGCCGCAATCTGCGGTAATACTGTAATCATATTAAAAAGTATTCCAAGTACCGATATATCATACGGACTTGAGGCAAGTTTTTTCATAAATACCGCAGGCACAAATTGTATGGCTATAAATATTATACCGCCTGAAATTCCGTACCCTGTCAGGTCCTTATCTCCTTTATGTATAATATAAAGACGCGGCAATATAAAAAATATGATACCTGTAAGTACACACCAATACAGTGACAAGGCTAAAGGCATAGAGCCGAGTCTTCCTTTAATATATGGCAAAGCCGGTATTATAACACATATTAAAAGCAGACTTGCATATATTGCATATCTGTTTTCAGCGCTTAATTTCCTCATTGTTTGTGTCCGCTTCCGCCTTGCTTTCAGTATTATTCTCTGACTTTATTATACTTTCTTTTGTTTCTTCAATACTTGGCTTATTTTGTATGCTTTCTTTGATAGTCTGCTCCTCAGTATTTGCAGTCGATTCTTCCTGTACACTTTCTGAAGATGATTTTTTGCCCTGATCCGGTCTTATAGTGATATCTCCTTTGTCAGCCGGATCAACCTTTTCCTGACCCTTAACATCACCGCTCATCTCTATATCCACATCGTATACAACCGGAATATTTGCCTTTACCTTAAGCTCCGATTTCCAGTATGCAAACGCTGTTATTCCTGATGACATTGCCATAACCGCTACCAAGACGGCTAATACCGTTTTTTTCATATTGCCTCCTATTTTACACTCTTATTTACTTTGGAACCTGCCTGAAATACATCATAAGGAATTTCAAGTGAGTACTTAACCACCACACCGTTTTGTACACCTAAGGTATCATCCCCAAGCTCTTCAAGATTAGCAGCATCTATATCAAGCTTTGTCGGCAAATCCTTGATCATATTTGCACTTTCATCACTAAGCTTTAAATAAATCTGACCTATACTCTCATCCTTATCTTCCTTACTCAAAGTCTCATAAACCTCAAACTGAAGCGGCTGTGTATATAAAGATTCATTTTCTCCAAGCGCATAGCTGACTCCGTTGTATACAAGAACGGCACTGTCCGCCTGTAACTCCACATTCTCTCCCGTCTTTGATAAATCAAGCTTTGTATAATTTAATTTATTTACACTGCTTCCACCCGTAGGCGTTATTTGAAAATCCAATCTCAAAAGCTTGCCATCAAGTAATGCATTGACAGGCAGTCCTTCATCAAAAGATATTTCAAGTTCCTTATCTGTGGGACTAAACTGCGCCGAAACAGGTGTTTCCACATTGCCGTTTGTATCTGTAACACTTGCAGAATACTTCTCACCGCTCTTACCGAATTCCACATCCATAGTACCGCTTGTAAGATTAGCCTGCGCACTGATACTTGAATTCCAGCTTGCATATCCTGTACCTATTGCAACCAATCCGATAAATAAAGCCCCGAAAATACAGGACTTTACTCCAAAAAATTTCTTATGCATATCCACTCTTCTCCTAAAATATATTTTAAAATCTCAAGTTTATCACTTAAGAATTTAATATCGTTTGAAATCTTTCCATATGTTTTTCAACAAATACCAAAACTTCAGTTCTGTTATATATCTCCAACTTGCTGAATATATTTGAAATATGCTTCTTTACCGTACCTTCCGATATCGACAAATTATTTGCAATCTTTGCATTGGAATATCCCTCTCGCAAAAGCAATGCCACTTCAAGTTCTCTTCTTGTCAATGTATCAATCCTTTTATCATCTTCAGAAGTGTTTCCGACATTTGCCATCAAATCTGATGAATAGAACTTTCCTCCTCTGTCCACCACTCTTAAGCTGTACATAATATCATCTATAAAAGCGTCCTTAAGTATATATGCATCTATGCCCATATTCTTGGCTTTTACAAAGTCGCTCTCACTTGACGATGATGTTATAACAAAGGTTTTTATATTTTTGTTCTGACTCTGTATCCACTCCAAAAAGTCAAATCCGCTTTCATTGTGTAAATTCAAATCCACAAACACACTGTCTATTGATTTTTTCTTAGTCAAATCAATAGCCTCTTTTACCGTGCCTGCTTGCACAGTCTCTTCATCCGGTCTGTGCAGTTTTATCACAGATTCCAATCCCTGTCTTGCAATGGGATGGTCATCCAAAACAAGTACCATATATGCCTCCTTATCTCGGTAAACTAAGTCTTACTCTAACCCCGCTTTTGTCACGCTGTGCTATGCTCAAAAATCCTTTAAGCAAAACAGCTATACTTCTCATATTTCTCAATCCGTTGCCTTCATGGAAATCTTTGTCATCCTTGGAAAAGCCCGATCCGTCGTCTTCAACCGTCAGTTCTATGGAATTGTCGGTTAACTTTAATCTGACATCTATATTCCTTGCCTGCCCATGTTTTATAGCATTATTGACCGCCTCACATATCACTCTGTAAAGTGCTATCTTCTGCGCAATAGCTATGTAATCGGCCTGCTCATCCAAGTCAATATCTATACTTACTTCATTTAATCTCTCCACTTCCTCCATATATGCATATGTGGTGTGAATGAAAGTATTCAGATTGTCTTTGAACCTTTTGCCGTAGATACTTTCACGCAACTCAGTCATAGTACTCTCTATGGAAGTCCTGAGTATGTTAATTTCTTCTACATAATTTTCTCTGTTTTTTATCTTACCTTCCAATAAAAGCATTCTACAGGCAATTCCGAAGAGTTTCTGTATTACAGTATCATGAATCTCATTTGCAATACGATTCTGTTCCTCTACCGAAACGAACCGCTCTATCTGAGAATACATATCCAAGTTGTTGAAAACGGTCTTTATAAGATGTAAATAAAAGTCTTTTACTTCCCCTGAAGTGTCCGCCACTCTTCTCACCAGCACACCGCTTATATATGCACTCTCGCCGAAGACAGTCACCTCATAGCTGTCTCCTCCCGAATCCATATAGAATATATCTTTGTTGTCTTCACTTACCGGCTTGCTTACTTTTTCATTCCAATCTCTTATCTTAACTAAAATGTCATCATATGTCCTTTCATCCATACCGTTGCTTTCTATAATTTCAGGCACATCGTCACGCTCAAACTTTATGAGCATAAACTCCGAATACATCTTATTCTTTTTTAATGTCAGAGAAAGCTTTTCCATAATCTTTTTAGGATCCGTCATTGCAAAAAGTCCGAAGCTCTCACTTAACTCAGACAGCATGGTAAATGCATAGTTACTTAGTTCTTTTTCTTTTTGCAGCTCTATATTGAGCCTTTCCGACTTTTCCTTCTGCTCGTCAATACATTTTATATAAATTCGCACAATATAAAACTCACACATCAGCATCATCACTCCCACAACAATGTTGATCTCCTGATATGCAGAATTTTCTATGCTCTTTCCTCCAAAAGCACAAATCCAACACCATATACAGGCTATAAATGTTATAACCAAGTTTTTGTCAAAGGCTACAAGCAAAAGTATGCAGTTCACCTCATACCACAGATACGGGCTGTTGAACCCGCCGCTTAAGAATATGAAGATACCGTATGCGAATACCTCCAAGCCGAACATCACTCTGAAATGTACTATATTTTCACAGACTCTTTTGTACAGCCAGCAGCTAAGCGCACAGGATATGGACATACCTAAAAAGATATATCTGTTTATATCCTCTCCGTTGTAGATTGATACTAAAATGTAAAATACCGTAGATACTACAAATGAGACCACTCTTAACAGTACATTTATATTTATATAGGTGGAACTCTCTCTGTCATCAGTCATATAATCCTTATTTCCAAGCATAAAAGTTTTCAGATAGTTAAATAGTATTTCTATTATACTCTAAAAATTATTTATAACTTAACCATAATCTCAGGTTATAATATTCTAACTTTATTATTATTTATCTATACAATAACTTTTAACTTAATTTTTTATTTTGGATATATAATAGCTTTTACCCAAATATGTAATCAATGTGTCCATAAAACCAGTATACCAAAATTTTATGAAAATGGTTATCTTTCTTTAACACTTATACTATATGTGTTTACAATCATTTATTTTTATATTATTGTATTCTTATATGATTTCCATTGCATAACGACACAGGAGGTTATAATGGCAAATATAATTGACTATATTAAATGGCGTGGGGATTTGTCTTTTGATATCTCTCCTTTTAATGAACTTGATAACGCGGTTTTTTCTTTATTCTCCTATCTTGACTTAAAAGACTTGCAGAGTGAGATAAATTCAACAGGTATTACTATTTCAGATGCCTGCAAATATTTGATTTCTCACGGCTATCATTGCGGTTATATGAGTGACCTGACTACCGACTTTTTAAACTCGCTTGTCGTTTCACAAAGATTTAGTAATGTTATGATCCTTGATTATATAGATCTCTACCATGAGAAAAAATATCAATTTTCTTCAACCGGATTTATGTATAACGACGGCCTGATGTATATTGCATTCAGAGGCACCGATGACAGTGTTGTAGCCTGGAAAGAGGACTTTATGATGAGTTTCTCAGTTATTCCGGCTCAGAAATTTGCACTTGATTTTTTAAAGAAGGTTATTTCACACCACCCGAATACTGACTTCATAGTGGGAGGGCACAGTAAGGGCGGCAATCTTGCAATATACTCCTGTGCAATGTGTGATGAAATATTCAAAGACAGAATCACTGCAATCTATAATAACGACGGCCCCGACCTCTGTGATGAAGTGATAAATACCGATATAATGAATGCTATAAAAGATAAAATAATCAAGATAGTTCCCGAATTTTGTGTGGTAGGTATGATTTTTAACAATACAAAGAATATAAAGGTTGTAAAAGCGGACAATATTGCTTTCTTACAGCATGATATACTCAACTGGAACTGTATAGGAACAAGTTTTGAATATGCCAATGATGTAAATAAGAATGCGGATAAATTCAACAGTTTTGTAGACAGGATTCTGGAAAACACCGACTTGGGAAAACGCAAGGAATATGTGAACAGCTTCTTTGACAAGATAATAGATGCAGGCACGACAAGACTGCCTTGGGGGAAGAATAATCGTAATACTTAAATTAAAAGGGATTTGAATCAATAGACGGTTCAAATCCCTTTTTTTATCAAAAGAGCAGAGGAAACTTTCATTCCTCTGCTCCAAATAAATTTATATTATAGCTCAATATATGCAATATCGAATTATTTTACCCATCTTCCTGAAGCGTCAAGTCTGTAGCCGTCTGCAGTAGTTGTATTGCTTAACATTGCTCCTGACGGACTCATGTAGTACCAATCATTTCCTGATTGTACCCAACCTGTAGCCATAGCACCTGACGGATTCATGTAATACCAGTCGTTTCCTGACTGTACCCAGCCTGTAACCATTGCTCCGCTTGCATTAAAGAAGTACCATACTCCGTTTATCTGTCTCCAGCTCGTAGCAATATATCCCTCTCCGTCAAAGAAATACCATATGCCGTCAACCTGCTTCCATGTATTGGTTACATAACTTCCGTTAGACTCTTTATACTTCCATCCTCTATCGGTATTCTCCCAACCCTGAGATGATGTATTTGCAGATGAACCCATATCTACATAAAAGTAACCTACTCTATTTGCATTTTTTTCATTGAAGTAGCTTCCCTCAAAATCATATGGGAGTGCAGCATTCCTACCTGTATTCTTAGAAAAAGATATTATAACATCCTGTCCGGTATATGCTTTAAATCTGCTTCTTAGTAATATCGGGTCACCAACACTATAATTACTTATTGTAAGCGGTGTATACTCCGTTGACCTTTCCAAATTCAATGTAGGAGCTGAAAAAGCCGAATCTTTGTAGTTAAACATAGCAACATTGTTTTGCTTATTGATTGCTCCCGAAGGATCATAAAAATATGTGTCCACATATTTCGAATCACCTTCATTTATACTTAGAACAGCATCTTTTTTGATAACAGGCATAGTTATCTCTGTTCCAAGCGGTGAAACCCAAGTGTAAGTCCTTCCCGTATCTCCGCTTTTTATTGTGACATCAGGATTGCTTGATGTAAAAGCAAATGCATTAAAGCACATAAGAGCAGAAAAAGCTGCTGTCAATAAAAATAGTTTCTTCATAAATACTCCTTTCAGCCCTACCCGTCTTACTTAACCATACTTATATCTCACTTGGTAACACTAATGAACCGCTAACGAGATATCTACGAAAAAGAAAGGGATATAACTAAAAAATATATTTTCTAGTAGTTTATAAAACTATAGAATACAATTATATACTTTGAACTTTTATTTTGTCCTTACTTACACAATACCAACTTTTCACATATAAAGGACTCCGTTACAATATCTCTCTTCTCAAAACTTTATGCAACAATTATATATATATATATATTGTCAATATTGCATTATCTATCTTAATATAAAATTAAAAATTTTTATATTCTTTGCCTGTATTTTATCCAACATATCTGCAGGTCTTACGCTCCATATTGCCATTCTGCAGCCTTAATTATCATCTGTATGATATGAACTTATTAAGCTCATTTAATAAAATCTCCTTTTAGCACACGAAACAACCGGACTGCCTTGGGGTAAGAATAATCGAAATACTTAAATATAAATGGATTTAAACCAATACACGGTTCAAATCCATTTTTTATACTAACTTTATTTTCCTAAAATATTTTAACTCTCTTACCGGTTATTTCATCTATTTTGTAGAAATAATCCTTTACTATACCTTTCTCATATCCACTGATATCTGCTGTTGGATACAGCTCATTCAGGTGCTTTCTTACTTCCATATCACCTGCGTCAAGCCCTTTAAATTCATGCCTTCTTTTGTCCCACTCTTCATATGTGGTTATTTTCATAAATTCTTCTTTCAAACTCATAATACTTACCTCTATAAATTTTTATATGATATTTTTAATCAATACCATTATAGTAATTCTTTCTCTAAATCAAAGTCCAACCCAATTTCTTCTAAACTTATTTCTCTGACACTAAGTTCCGTCCTTAAAATATCTAATACTTCGTAGTATGCCAATGCTCTTCCATCCCTAAAAACGTCTTCTCTATTGTCCTTTGATTCTTCGACTGCTTCTCTCGCTCTTTCTACTATTCTTCCCACAATATAGGCTATTCCTTCAATGCTGACCTTATCTGCCATATTCACCTCTTTTATTCAAATATCTTTAACAGCTTCTTAATAGTGTACGTACATTCTGCATAGAGAAAAGTTCCTCTTCAGTTCTTACAATAGTAAAAGGATTTCCATCTATTTCGCAATCATATAAATCATCCAATGGTGTTTCGTGCTTTTTACCGATACTGATATTTTCCTTTTTTAAAATGCTTTGTAATTTTATCAGCTCTTCTTCCACCGAAATTCTCTCGTAATTCTGAAAATAAATCCTGTTTTTATCGTTTTTAAGTAAAAATGCTTTCATTATGATATACCACCCTCCGTAAGAATTACTTTACCACCATATTGTCATCCCACTCGACGATTTCAAACATATCAGGAGGATACAAATAATCGTCACCTGAATCATCTATAATTCTATACCAACCACGTTCTATAGATAGAACATCATAAATCTTATTATTTGTTAATACCAAATAATCTGTTTTACCAATCCATTTAACCTTCATTTCTTTATTCAAATCACCCTTTATTTACAAAGCTCACGATCAGGTATATAACCTACCTCCATCTCATTTTTTTCGGATATTCTCCATCTTTTGGTTTAGGGTATAGCTCTGTAAATATTCCTTTTTCGTATCCAATACTATGTGGTAGCTTTGGATATAAACTATCTAAATGATCTATAATCTCTCTGTCTCTAAAATTTAAACTTTTAAATTCCCCTCTCCTTGCATTCCACTCTTCATAGGTTTTCAACTTCATAAACTCATCTCTTAAACTCAAAACACAACTCCTTCAATCAATTTCTTGCTTTGACGGACATATACCTAAAATTTATCATCAACTTAAATTCATTCTGACATTTACATCCATTATATCATCTATTCATAGACTTTCAAACAATGCTTTCTTAACCTTCAACTCGTTCTTTGCTTTGATTACATTTAATAAAAATATATTACTACAGTAATAAGGCTATACAGCTCTACCATATTGATTGTTCATTATTCTAAATAATTAAAACTTTACATAACAAAAAAGACACCTATATCAAGTGTCTCTAAACTTCCATTTTTATAGGAAAGTAAGTCGGAGTTGCACCGGCCTTTTCCCCGTAGGGCTGTATACCTCCTATACGATTACCTTCCGATTGTATTGTCACATATCTTCGGGAATTTGTCAATTAGCCTACACTTGAATCAATTTAGCATGATACCGGATAATTCATTTAAAAGTTGTATTCTCATCAGTTTATGTGATTAAATTTCAATCTTCATATATGCCTCTAGCTGCCAATTCTGCATACCTCCTATCGCTTTCATCCGTATACTCTACAAATCTCTTAGTTCCATGTTCCTTAATAAAATCTCTCCAGTCCGGAAGCACATCTAAAGGTAAATTTATGTATTCTGAATACAGTATTGCCTCTTCCTCTCTATACCATTTTGGCTCTTCTCTCACTTATGCTCATCCTCCTTTAGTAATAAATTAAAAACGGATCTAAACTGTACCGACAGAGGACTTTATTGCTATAAATAATTATATTTCCTCTATTGATTTTATTTCAGATTCGTCTAACTCTATTCCTGCTCGTGCAGCCCTGCTTGGAATTATTCCAATGCTGTCAAAATATGGTTCTCCATTTTCTTCTGCTGTACAAAACATGTCAACATAACCGACTATGATCTCACCGTAGTTGGTCTCAACCCTTACATATTTAAACAAATACTTTTCTAAATCCATTCGTTCCTCCCGGCCGGAACTGCATGAGTTCTCTTCTTTGAATAATGAATAACAAATCCACGGTTGCAAAAAAGTTGCATTATGATTTTTAAAGACCTAATTTTGCCCTAAAGTTGCATTTATTTTTCGCTTACTCTGCTCACTTTTATATACCTTGAAATACACAAAAAAAGGCTCAAAGCCTTGTAAATCAAAGCTTTGAGCCTTTTCACACTGATGAGACACCCGGGACTCGAACCCGGGACAACTTGATTAAAAGTCAAGTGCTCTACCACCTGAGCTAGTATCCCATAAAAGAATAAATGCCTTGAACCGGAATCGAACCAGTGACACGAGGATTTTCAGTCCTCTGCTCTACCAACTGAGCTATCAAGGCATAATTGCGGGGACAGGATTTGAACCTGCGACCTCCGGGTTATGAGCCCGACGAGCTTCCAGACTGCTCTACCCCGCGACAACAATATTCAGAATAAAACTCACTCTTAAAAAGAGTGACTGAATAATGGGGGAAGGTGGATTCGAACCACCGAAAGCAGTGCTAGCAGATTTACAGTCTGTCCCCTTTGGCCTCTCGGGAATTCCCCCATAACTTTATTAAGTTCTTTACCTTTACTCCTAAGAGTAAAAGCCGATAATCGGACTCGAACCGATAACCTGCTGATTACAAATCAGCTGCTCTGCCAATTGAGCCATATCGGCATGTGCAATATATTATCATAAAAGAAATATATTGTCAATACCATCTTTCAAAGAAAGATAAATGGGACCTACAGGGCTCGAACCTGTGACCCTCTGCTTGTAAGGCAGATGCTCTCCCAGCTGAGCTAAGATCCCATATTTAAAACTTAAAGGCTGGAATTCTTTAAGTAACGACCCGAATCGGACTCGAACCGACGACCTCCGCCGTGACAGGGCGGCGCTCTAACCAACTGAGCCATCGGGCCATATTTAAATTAAGAAGAAAATGTATCTTCAAAACTGCCTACCAAGTTCCGAGCTATTATAAATTTTTCCTATCTTTTGGTTAAACCCTCGACCTATTAGTAACCATCAACTCAGTACATTACTGTACTTACATCTTGGCCCTATCTACCTCGTAGTCTTCAAGGGGTCTTACTGTTTTCACATGAGATATCCCATCTTGAGGGGGGCTTCACGCTTAGATGCCTTCAGCGTTTATCCCTTCCCGACATAGCTACCCTGCCATGGAGTTACTCTCCAACAGGTACACCAGCGGTCAGTCCGTCCCGGTCCTCTCGTACTAAGGACGGCTCCTCTCAAATATCTTACGCCCACGCCGGATAGGGACCGAACTGTCTCACGACGTTCTGAACCCAGCTCGCGTACCGCTTTAATGGGCGAACAGCCCAACCCTTGGGACCTGCTACAGCCCCAGGATGCGATGAGCCGACATCGAGGTGCCAAACCACTCCGTCGATGTGAACTCTTGGGAGTGATAAGCCTGTTATCCCCAGGGTAGCTTTTATCCGTTGAGCGATGGCAATCCCACTTTATGCCACCGGATCACTAAGTCCTACTTTCGTACCTGCTCCACCCGTCGGTGTCGCAGTCAAGCTCCCTTCTGCCTTTGCACTCTTTGAATGGTTTCCGACCATTCTGAGGGAACCTTCGAGCGCCTCCGATACTCTTTCGGAGGCGACCGCCCCAGTCAAACTCCCCGTCTGGCATTGTCCCCCGGCCGGATAACGGCCGCAGGTTAGAAATCCAGCAATACAGGGGTGGTATCCCAACGGCGACTCTGCATAAACTGGCGTCCATGCTTCTTAGTCTCCCACCTATCCTGTACGAGTATTACCGAATCCCAGTACCAAACTGGAGTAAAGCTCCATGGGGTCTTTCCGTCCTGGCGCAGGTAACCAGCATCTTCACTGGTACTTCAATTTCACCGGGTGCATTGTTGAGACAGCGCTCAAATCATTACGCCTTTCGTGCGGGTCGGAACTTACCCGACAAGGAATTTCGCTACCTTAGGACCGTTATAGTTACGGCCGCCGTTTACCGGGGCTTCAATTCAAAGCTTCGTTTCCTGACTTCTCCTCTTAACCTTCCGGCACCGGGCAGGCGTCAGCCCATATACTTCACCTTGCGGTTTCGCATAGACCTGTGTTTTTGCTAAACAGTTGCTTGAGCCTTTTTTCTGCGACCACTGTTTCCAGTGGCACCCCTTCTCCCGAAGTTACGGGGTCATTTTGCCGAGTTCCTTAACAATGCTTCTCCCGCCGGCCTTAGGATTCTCTCCTCATCTACCTGTGTCGGTTTGCGGTACGGGTACATATAACACAATAGCGGCTTTTCTTGACGGCTCCCTAACCGACTTCCCTACTAATTTTCGGTACGCATCACGATTTCCCCTTGTATGGTGGGTTTTCCTCCCATACAGGTACTTCGCTTGCCCCGGTTTTTGTCCTCCCGGGTTCGGTTTTAGTCTCCGTGTCCCCACAGTTCTGATTATATGTAGTACAGGAATCTGTACCTGTTATCCATCGACTACGTCTTTCGACCTTGCCTTAGGCCCCGACTTACCCTGAGTAGATCAGCTTTACTCAGGAAACCTTAGATCTACGACCAATAGGATTCTCACCTCTTTCTCGCTACTCATTCCGGCATTCTCTCTTCTTATTACTCCACCATTCCTTTCGGTATGGCTTCTACGCTTCTAAGAATGCTCCTCTACCAATGTATTTCTACATTCCCAGGCTTCGGTGTTGTGTTTAGCCCCGGACATTTTCGGCGCAGGACCTCTCGACTAGTGAGCTGTTACGCACTCTTTTAATGTATGGCTGCTTCTAAGCCAACATCCTAGCTGTCTTCGAAATCCCACATCCTTTTCCACTTAACACACACTTTGGGACCTTAGCCGTAGGTCTGGGCTCTTTCCCTTTTGACTACCCAACTTATCTCGTGCAGTCTGACTCCCGTCAATCATCTAGCCGGCATTCGGAGTTTGATATCTCTTGGTAGGCTTTGACGCCCCCGCAAAAATTCAGTGCTCTACCTCCGGTAGACTAATAACGAGGCTAGTCCTAAAACTATTTCGAGGAGAACCAGCTATCTCCGGGTTCGATTGGAATTTCTCCCCTATCCACACCTCATCGCCACCCTTTTCAACGGATGTGCGTTCGGTCCTCCATTCACTTTTACGCGAACTTCAACCTGGACATGGATAGATCACCCGGTTTCGGGTCTACACATACTGACTAATACCGCCCTATTAAGACTTGGTTTCCCTTCGGCTCCGTATCTTTAATACTTAACCTCGCCTGTACATGTAACTCGCCGGACCGTTCTACAAAAAGTACGCGGTTCACCTTTCGGTGTTCCACAGTTTGTAAACATAGGGTTTCAGGTTCTTTTTCACTCCCCTCCCGGGGTTCTTTTCACCTTTCCTTCACAGTACTATACGCTATCGGTCACTGACTAGTATTTAGCCTTGGGGGGTGGTCCCCCCTGCTTCCCACAAGGTTTCTCGTGTCTCGTGGTACTCCGGATACTGCTAGATTCAATACATTTTCCCTTACACGGCTCTCACGCTCTTTGGCCCGCTTTTCCAAAACGGTTCAGGTAATATATCTTACTCGTATTGCAGTCCTCTACCCCGCAGTGCACGCACCACGGTTTGGGCTCTTACGATTTCGCTCGCCGCTACTTTCGCAATCACTGTTGTTTTCTTTTCCTCCGGCTACTTAGATGTTTCAGTTCACCGGGTTCCCCTCTGTACGTTATGTATTGGCGTACATATACTTGTATTTGATCCAAGTGGGTTTCCCCATTCAGACATCTGCGGATCACTGAATATGTGCTTCTCCCCGCAGCTTTTCGCAGCTTGTCACGTCTTTCTTCGGCTGTCAGTGCCTAGGCATCCACCCTACGCTCTTTATGTTTAACCTCTTAAATCTTTTAGATTTAGTGTTTTGTATGACACTAGCGTGTATCATACACTATGTTTAAAAATTTATTTTTTGTTATTAAATATCAATCACTTTAAAGTAATTGATACCTCGGATGTCTAATTATAAAATATTTATATAATTTCTCGTTTGGTATGCAGTTTTCAAGGTACATTTATAGTTAAAGCTTTCAAGCTTTAACTATGGAGATGGAGAGATTCGAACTCTTGACCCCCTGCTTGCAAGGCAGGTGCTCTCCCAACTGAGCTACACCCCCATAAATTGGCATCCACCTACTCTCCCATACCGTCTCCAGTATAGTACCATCGGCCGACCAGGTCTTAACCATCGTGTTCGGAATGGGAACGGGTGTATCCCCTAGACGCATCGACACCAATAATGTTTGATTTTAGTACCATTTCAATTTAGTACTAAACAGTACTCACAACCCCTACTAAAGCCTTTAATGATGTTCTATCATACTCACTTCGTTCGTATGAAGAACTACTTTTTCACTAGAATTCAAACCTCGCCTTCGGCTCGTTTTCATTAAGTGAAAAATGTATAGAAAGGAGGTGATCCAGCCGCACCTTCCGATACGGCTACCTTGTTACGACTTCACCCCAGTTATCCTCCCTGCCTTCGGCAGCTCCTTCC
>NZ_RRCM01000004.1:41918-74954 GCF_003862485.1 Lachnoanaerobaculum orale
GGTTAGGTCACTGACTTCGGGCATTGATGACTCCCATGGTGTGACGGGCGGTGTGTACAAGACCCGGGAACGTATTCACCGCAGCATTCTGATCTGCGATTACTAGCGATTCCAGCTTCATATAGTCGAGTTGCAGACTACAATCCGAACTGAGACGTTATTTTTGTGATTTGCTTGACCTCGCGGCTTCGCTTCACTTTGTTTACGCCATTGTAGCACGTGTGTAGCCCAAATCATAAGGGGCATGATGATTTGACGTCATCCCCACCTTCCTCCGGATTATCTCCGGCTGTCTCGTCAGAGTGCCCATCTTACTGCTGGCTACTGACGACAAGGGTTGCGCTCGTTGCGGGACTTAACCCAACATCTCACGACACGAGCTGACGACAACCATGCACCACCTGTATCCCTTGTCCCGAAGGACTAGCCTCATTACAAAACTATTCAAGAGTATGTCAAGATTTGGTAAGGTTCTTCGCGTTGCTTCGAATTAAACCACATGCTCCACCGCTTGTGCGGGTCCCCGTCAATTCCTTTGAGTTTCATTCTTGCGAACGTACTCCCCAGGTGGAATACTTAATGCGTTTGCTTGCGGCACCGAAGAGTTTACCTCCCCGACACCAAGTATTCATCGTTTACTGCGTGGACTACCAGGGTATCTAATCCTGTTTGCTCCCCACGCCTTCGAGCCTCAACGTCAGTTGTCGTCCAGTAAGCCGCCTTCGCCTCCGGTGTTCCTCCTAATATCTACGCATTTCACCGCTACACTAGGAATTCCGCTTACCCCTCCGACACTCAAGCCAAACAGTTTCCAAAGCAATTCATGGGTTGAGCCCATGCATTTCACTTCAGACTTGCTTCGCCGTCTGCGCTCCCTTTACACCCAGTAAATCCGGATAACGCTTGCCCCCTACGTATTACCGCGGCTGCTGGCACGTAGTTAGCCGGGGCTTCTTAGTCAGGTACCGTCATTTTCTTCCCTGCTGATAGAGCTTTACATACCGAAATACTTCTTCACTCACGCGGCGTCGCTGGATCAGGGTTTCCCCCATTGTCCAATATTCCCCACTGCTGCCTCCCGTAGGAGTTTGGGCCGTGTCTCAGTCCCAATGTGGCCGTTCACCCTCTCAGGCCGGCTACCGATCGTCGCCTTGGTGAGCCTCTACCTCACCAACAAGCTAATCGGACGCGGATCCATCTTATACCTATAAATATTTTACCCCTGCACCATGCGGTGCTGTGGTCTTATGCGGTCTTAGCGGAAATTTCTCTCCGTTATCCCCCTGTATAAGGCAGGTTATCCACGCGTTACTCACCCGTCCGCCACTAAGTCTACCAAAATTCCGTCCGAAGACTTCCTTTTAGCAGCTTCGTTCGACTTGCATGTGTTAAGCACGCCGCCAGCGTTCATCCTGAGCCAGGATCAAACTCTCATATAAAAGTTTAATCTAGCCTGTCGCTAGCTTGCATCTGTTTTCACAGATCTACTGTTTTTTTAAAGGTTTTAAATTCTGTTCGAATCTAAACGTTGTTTTTCTGAAACTTCATTACATAATCATATGTAGCACCATTGTCTCGCTACGCTCGACGAGGTGCACTATTTTTCTAAGCTCGAACTTCGCTTCGCTCGTTCTCGCTAAGAAAAATATGTGAATTTTCAGGGTTGTGTGTACTGTTTAATCTTAAATTATCATGGTTCATTGCTTCGCTGTCTCAAACAGCTTTGCTATTATATCAAGTTTATTTCAGCTTGTCAAGAAGTTTTTATTCTTTTTCAAACCTTTTGAACTCTTGCTCTCTTCGAGCAACTCAGATATCCTATCATATCTGTTTTTTCTTGTCAACAACTTTTTTAAAGTTATTTTACAAGAAACGGAGAAAGAGGGATTTGAACCCTCGCGCCGGTTGCCCGACCTACACCCTTAGCAGGGGCGCCTCTTCGGCCTCTTGAGTATTTCTCCTTGATTGCTTTCGCAATGCTTACACATTATACAAGAACAACTCTAATCTTGTCAATAACTTTTTCAAAGTTTTTTAACACATTTTTGACAAATCAGGAAACTACATATTTTGGGCAAAATCAATCCTGTGATTTATACTCTTGGCAAGTTCCGTCAATTTTCTCAAACTATCTGTTTTACATATAAATAATACATAACTGTCGCTGTCTATATCAATACCTGCTATACAGTATCCGTCTTTCATCCATCTATCATCCAACTCTTTACACCAAGACGGAATGTCCCCTTCATCATCAAGCATACTGTCGTCTACAACAAGATTATTCTCATTTGCCAATTCTTCTATACTTGATAAGAATTCATCTTTTTCTTCTTTCCAGTCAAGCTCTGTTGCTATCCCGCTCTCAAGCATTTCATCCGCTACGGCAATCCAAACAAAGGTATCTATAGCATCTCTGTCTGTAATACCCCTATCTTCATACCTGTCCGCATTATCTTTAAAGTATTCTCTCGGATAACAAAAACACCTGTCCATATTTTGTAAAAAAACTTCATTATCCGATATGGTCTTTACAAGATCTTTGTAGACCTCCACATTAGCTATCTTGACATCAGCACTGTCAAATACAACTTCCCAGCTTGAACAATCGGGAACTATATTATCCTTCATAAGGAGTTGAATCATATCCGTTACCTTATCTTTGTCAAATCCCTCTTTTCCATAGATAATAATGTTGTCTCTATCATTAACATCCGATGTGCTTACTTCAAAATGATAATTCTCATCTCCCTCATCCCTACATATCTGTACGAAATTCAATCTTCTGTTATTTACATCAATCTTCTTTTCAGGTGTCAAGACAATAAAATATATCTTTCCGTTTCTTATAGAATCCAACAGGCTTTCGACCTCTTGCGCTGTACATCCGCCCTTTTCTTCTCCGTCAATATCAAGCTTCCAATCGGACTTTCTCTTGTTAAAGATATTAAACAACATACTCTAATCTCCATCTTAATCATACTGTATACAAAAATTCTAAGGAAATGTAAAAAACACTTCCTTAGAAAATAAATTTACTTAACACACTCGTACCGATATGTAAATCATAATTTCAAAACAATTTTATTATAAAAAACATTACTCGTGTACATGCAAAAGCTCATGCGCCTTATGTGAAAGAGGTTTATGGAAATACTCGTCATACAGTGCAATAATATCTTTATTCTCATGCGAGTATCTTATCTCGGAGTTCTCATCCAGGAAATAAAGCTTCTTACCTCTGTCAAATGCAAGCTCGTAGCCGTCCTTTACAGGCTGTCCGCCGCCGCCTACGCAACCTCCCGGGCAGGCCATAACTTCCACAAAGTCATACTTTGCTTCACCACGCTCAATCTTGTTAAGCAGCTTTCTGGTGTTACCGAGTCCGCTAACTACAGCGATATTAAGTTCAATATCATCAATATTAAACTTAGCCTCAATGGTTCCGTCATTCTCCTGGAATGCCTTACTTCTTACCGGCTTAAATGCATCCGCCGGCGGATTTTCTTTCTTTATTATGCTGTATGCGGTTCTAAGCGCCGCCTCCATTACTCCTCCGGTAGCACCGAATATTACTCCGGCTCCTGAGTAATCACCCATAGGTCTGTCGGCCACCACATCTTTCAGACTCTTCGGATCTATATGTGATGCTCTTATCATACGGGTAAGTTCTCTTGTAGTAAGTGCTATATCCACATCGTGACCTGCATACTCTCCGTGGAAGAGTTCCATTTCTCTTTCACCCTTCTTGGCTACACAAGGCATGATGGAAACGGATACCATATTTTCAGGATTTACTCCGATCTTCTCTGCAAAATAAGACTTCATTACCGCGCCGAACATCTGTTGAGGTGACTTTGCTGTAGAAAGTGATTTTGCCATTCTCGGGAACTGTGATTTTGCAAATCTTACCCAGCCCGGACAACAGGAAGTAAACATAGGTCTGTCGCCGATCAAACCATTGGTATATCTGTGTACAAACTCATTCGCCTCTTCCATAATAGTAAGGTCTGCCGAGAATGATGTATCAAATACGTAGTCTGCACCCATTTTCTTCAATGCATCTACAATCTTTCCTACTGTAGCATCCTTGTCTTTCAGACCGAATACTTCACCCCAAGCCGTTCTGACAGCAGGTGCAATCTGAACTACAACAGTCTTTTCAGGGTCTGCAATTGCATCCCAGAACTTGGAAGTATCATCCCTTTCACTTAATGCACCTACAGGACAATGTGTAATACACTGACCGCAAAGTGAGCAGTCGGCTTCTTCAATCTTCTTATATCCTGTTACATTGACGGTAGTTCTGGCACCTGTACCGTGTAAATCCCATACGCTTAGTGTCTGCATCTTGTCACAAACCTGTATACATCTCATGCACTTAATACATTTTGACGAATCTCTGATAAGAGGAAAGTTCTTATTCCACGGCTGTTTCTCAAGTTCAACGGCAAAAGGTATCTCAAGTATATTCAAATCATTGGCTACTTTTTGAAGTGAACAGTTGCCGCTCTTAGCGCATATTACACATCTGTTATCATGCTGTGAAAGTATAAGCTCTACAGTCTTTCTTCTGTCTCTGATTACTTTCTTACTGTTTGTAAAGATTTCCATGCCTTCTTCACATACATTATTACAGGAAGTTATAAGCTTATCCTTACCCTTTAACTCAACAACGCATACTCTACACGCCGCTATTTCATTCAGACCTTTTAAGAAACACAATTTCGGAATCTCTATATTTATCCCTGCCGCTGCTTCCATAATTGTAGTATTTTCTTTTACGGAAACAGGTATATTATCAATAGTTAAGTTTACCATATACTCTCCCTACCTCCTTTGAAAATACCGAAGCCGAAGTGGTCACATCTTAGGCATCTGCCTGCCTCTTGCTTCGCCTCTTTTTCAGTCATGCAATTTTCAACACCTTCAAAATCAAGAACTCTTTCACAAGCTTCTCTTTCTGTAAGTTCCACTCTGCCGCAAGGGCTCTTATCCTCAAGGCTTGCCTCAGGAATCTCCACATCCACACTTATCTGGTGGTGATAACCTAAGTACTCGTCAATGTTTGCAGCTACCACCTTAGCCGCACCTATAGCCTTGATAACTGTTGCAGGTCCGCTGGCACAATCTCCTCCGGCAAATACTCCCGGCATATCCTTGAACGCACCTGTAGAATCTGTGATAATCTTTCCGTTAGATACAGGGATTCCCGCATCTTCAAAATGCTTTGTCTCTATGTTTTGTCCTATTGCAACTACCAAAATATCACAAGGAATATATACATCCTCTTCACCTGTCGCCTTAACACTTGCTCTTCCGTCCTTTATAGCGGAAATCATCTGAGGCTTAACATATATACCCTTTATATGGTTGTTCTCATCCACATCTATTGAAGACGGTGCCATAAGGGTTCTAAGTTCAATACCCTCCGCAACCGCAGCTTCCACCTCTGTAGGCAGTGCGGTCATATCGGCAACTCTTCTTCTATAGGCAATGCTTACCTTTTTTGCACCCATTCTCTTTGCGGTTCTTACCGCATCCATAGATACATTTCCGCCGCCTATTACACATACATTCTTACCTGTCAAATCTTTTATGATGTTCTTACCTACATCACGCAAAAACTCTACAGCCGAAACAACTCCTACGGCATCCTCATGTTCAAGTCCAAGCTTCTTATCTGTACTTGCACCTATAGTTATAAGTACCGCATCATAGGCATTCTTTAAATCATTGATGGAAATATCTTCACCTATTTTAAGACCGTGTTTTATTTTTACACCTGTCTTTAGTATTGCTCTTATATCCTCATCCAATCTGTCCTTAGGCAATCTGTAGTTCGGTATACCGTATCTTAACATACCGCCAAGCTCAGGAAGCATCTCATATACTGTAGTCTGATGTCCCATCAGCTGCAAAAAGTATGCCGCACTGAGTCCGCCCGGTCCGCCGCCGAGTATCGCAATCTTCTTACCTGTAGACGGAGCACATTTCGGCGGATCCACCTCACCTGCAAAATCTGCCGCAACTCTCTTAAGTCCGCGAATATTTATAGAGTCGTCCACCATATTTCTTCTGCATCTGGCTTCACAAGGATGTTCACATATGAATCCACATGTAGTAGGGAACGGGTTATCTTTTCTTATAAGTCTGACAGAATCCGCATATCTGCCTTCTTTTATAAGGGCAATATATCCCGGTATATCTACCTGTGCAGGACACAAGTTTACACAAGGTACAGGCTGATTGTATGAGCATGTACATCTGCCGTGTGCTATATGTTCTATATAGTCATCTCTGTATCCTATAATACCCTTATACACCATATTGGCCGCTTCATAGCCTATGGCGCAATCTGCCGATTCCATAATGCTTAGAGCGGTCTTCTCCATTAACTTAAGGGAAGCCATGCTGCCCTTGCCGTCAAGCACATTCTCAATCAACTTCTCAAGTTGTCCTAAGCCGATTCTACATGGAACACATTTGCCGCATGTTTGAGCGTGAGCCAGCTCAAGGAAAGCTCTTGACATATCCACCGGACAAAGTCCCGGAGGGGATGCCTCAATTCTTCTTTCCAAGTTTTTGTATAGCTCCTCCATTACAATTCTTGCTCTACTTGGGGAGACTATCTCTAATCTACTCATATCCTCTTACTCCTGGAATTATTTACCTCACGGTATATATATGTTTGTCTTACATATATTATTATTTTATTTCATGAAATAATAACAGCACATATCTTTGTTAATTTTTGATACGAACTCTTTACCACCATTATATACTTTTTTAACAAATTTTGTAATACTTTTCTGAAAAGTCTTTTATTTAACAAGTATGTTTGTTATTTAACTACTTCTTTCTGCCAATAATTGCACAAAAAAGGACATTGTCGCAATCCTATTCATCTGCGGCAATGTCCTTTATTACATCCTTAATCTTATTATACTTATAACCTTTTCTCATTATTGAAGCTATTATCTTTTGCTTTTTTTCAGGCTCATCCATCTCAAAGTAATGCTTTTTCTCCAAGAGTTTTCCAATCATAGGTGATTCATCTATGTCCGCTTCCTCAAGTACATTATCTATTATTTCTTTGTTGATGCCTTTTTCCATCAATTTATATTTCAAATTCAGCTTGCTGTATTTGTCTTTATATGTGGATACATAGCGCTCTGCATATCTTTCATCATTTATATATCCGAATTTCTTAGCCTTTTCTATAGCTTCTTTGACGGCTTCTTCAGGATAAAACGAGAGCCTCAGCTTCTTTATAAGGTCATTCTCCGACTTGAACGACCTTTCCAGTATATGTAAAAGTCTCGCAAAGGCTCTCTTTTTTAGGGTAGGGTAGATAGTTACATAATATTCTTCTTCATCTATCTCCCTACCGACTTCAATATCCAATCTTCTCATCTCACCCTTATACAGGGCAAAACTTTCATTGTCATCAAAGATAATCCTGCTCTTTTTAGTGTTTATCGAAATAATCTCTCTTACAATCAATCTTCTTCCTCTAATACCACTCCGTTTGCATTCTCTTCTTCTATAGGTGAGCCGTCAAACTCTTCATCTTCCTCTCCGTCTATCGGATCGTACTCTATAAGTTTTTCACCGTTTTCAGATGCAAGTTTGAACTTCTCTCTTATCTGTGCTTCCACCTTCTCACATATATCAGGGTTGTCCAAGAGGAATTTCTTTGCATTTTCTCTGCCTTGACCGATCTTGTTGCCCTCATAGGAATACCAGGCGCCGCCCTTTTCTATAACATCACTTGCAACTCCAAGGTCAAGTATCTCTCCGGCCTTGGATATACCCAGTCCGTACATGATATCAAACTCGGCCTCTTTAAAAGGAGGTGCCACCTTATTCTTTACTACCTTTATTCTGGTCTTTGTACCTATAAGCTCTCCGCCCTGCTTTATCTGCTCGACTTTTCTTACATCAAGTCTTACTGAAGCATAGAACTTCAATGCTCTACCGCCTGTAGTGGTCTCAGGACTTCCGAACATAACGCCTATCTTATCTCTAAGCTGGTTGATAAAGATAACTATACAGTTACTCTTACTTACTATACCTGTAAGCTTTCTAAGTCCCTGACTCATAAGTCTTGCCTGCAAGCCCATATGTGAGTCACCCATATCGCCTTCTATCTCACCCTTAGGTACAAGAGCCGCTACCGAGTCAACTATTATAATATCAATGGCTCCGGATCTTACCATTGTCTCTGTAATCTCAAGTGCCTGTTCACCGTTGTCAGGCTGTGATACATATAACTCATTTATATTGACACCTATTCTCTCGGCATATGCAGGATCAAGTGCATGCTCAGCATCAATAAACGCCGCAATACCGCCAAGCTTCTGTGCTTCCGCAACCATATGAAGAGCTACCGTAGTCTTACCTGATGACTCGGGACCATATACTTCTATTATTCTGCCCTTCGGAATACCGCCTACTCCAAGTGCTATATCAAGTCCGAGTGAACCTGTAGGAATAGTCTCCACATTCATGTGAATATTACCGTCTCCAAGCTTCATCACCGAACCCTTACCGTATGCTTTCTCTATCTGTGTCAGAGCGGACTCAAGCGCCGCCTGCTTCTCACTATGTTCCGTTACCTGTTTTACTTGTTGTGTTGCTTTGGAATTTTTATCCTTTTTCATAACAACCTCCATCGAATGTATGTTCTCTTTTATTGTATACGCTTATATGATTTTTGTCAACATATGAAAAAATAGAAATCTTTGCCGTGTAACACCATCTTATCACAAAAAAAGCAGGTTTGCACCCTGCTTTTACTTATCCTTATTATTGGCATTTGTCTCGCCTTCACCTACGCCCTCTGTGGACTCCTTCATAAATAAAACTTTAGGAGTCAAAACAATCAAAATAAGATCCATCCAGAGACTGTAGTTTCTTATATAGTGTAAGTCAAGTTTTAACTTATCGTATGGAGTGGTATTGTACTTTCCATGCACCTGTGCGTATCCTGTAAGTCCCGCCTTCATCTTCAGTCTCATAGCAAACTCAGGCAAATCCTCCATATACTCTGCGGCGATTTCAGGTCTCTCAGGTCTTGGACCTACCAGACTCATCTCACCCTTTATTATATTAAATAACTGCGGCAACTCATCCAGCCTTGTAGCTCTTAATATCTTACCTACATCGGTTATCCTGTTGTCAGCTTCACCTGCAAGCCTTGCCACTCCGTCTTTTTCCGCATCCACTCTCATAGTTCTGAACTTATATATCTTAAAAAGTTTACCGTCTATTGTAAGTCTTGTCTGCGTGTAAAAAATCGGTCCTCTGTCTGCCAGATGTATTGCAGCTCCGAACATCACAAATAACGGAGATGTAAGTATTATTCCGATCAAACTTACTACAATGTCTATAAATCTCTTTACCGCCATCTGATCTATCTGCAATCCCTCATTCTTTGAGAGAAGTATAGGTGTATCAAACAGGTTCAGATTGGTAGATGATCTTACCAAAATATCACTTATCTTCGGTATCATATATACTCTGATGCTTGAGTCATAGCACTTTTTTAGGATGAGGTTTCTGTCATGTGAAGGTACATCACCTACGACAATGCCTTCAAATTCTTTGGCCTTTTCCATTATCTTATCAATGCCCTCATCAATGCTTATGGACCCCCCGATAACATACTTGTCGTCTCTGGCACCTATCTTTTCCATTATGGAAAATACCGGCCTCACTCCATATACTACCAGTAATCTTCTCGGCGGAAAGAGTACACCGTATATCCATTGAAATAAAAAAACCCAAATACAAACTATTATCCCGTCTACAACGGTCAACAGTATAAAAGAGACCGGTGAATGAAACCGCTTATCAATCAGGGCCAATATAAAGTATCCTATCGTATTCACTATAAACAGTGAAAGTATATGTGAATAAATTATATTTCCTCTTTTCAGATAACCTATTTTGAGTCCGCCGTAGGTCTGCAAAAAGAATACCAAAAGCACACCGTACAGTGCGGAAAGCAGCCAGATTCCTCTTCTCCAGAATCTTTCTTCTATTATATTGTTGAGATACAGTTGCCAAAGCAGCCAATAAAGTCCCACTTCAATAAGCAATATAACGGCAGCCGAGCCGAATTTTAAAATACGCTTATACTGTTCTTTTCTATTCATATATCCTCCGGTTGGGATGTAAAATAGATATGTAAATTTATATGGTAAAGCCTTATGTCCGACTAAAACTTATATTCACATACTCTGCCACCATTGTAACATATTTTTTATATTTATGTATTAAAATTTACATAATATCACACTGTCGACTTAAGCAATGACTCCAGCTCATCGTACTTTTCAACATGGTTTACCTTATCTCTAAGTGCTGAAGAGCCCTTCATACCATGTGTATACCACGCCACATGCTTTCTCATCTTTCTGACAGCCATAATTTCATCGTCATATTCCATCTGTAGTCTGCAATGTCTTAAAATCATATCAACTATCTCTTTTGCAGTAGGTTTTACCGGCGTATCTCCATTCAAATATGCTCTTATCTCTCTGAAAATCCAAGGATTTCCTCTTGCCGCTCTTGCAATCATTATCCCGTCACAACCTGTATACTCATACATTCTCTTTGCACTTTCGCCGTCCACCACATCACCGTTACCTATTACAGGTATACTCAGTGCCAACTTTACATCTCTTATAATATTCCAATCAGCCTTACCTGAGTAATATTGCTCTCTGGTTCTTCCGTGTACGGCAACAGCGCTTACTCCTGCACCTTCCGCTATCTTTGCAATCTCAACCGCATTGATATTATCTTCATTGAAGCCTCTTCTTATCTTCAATGTCACAGGCTTTTTTACACTCTTTACCAGCTTTGACAATATCTCTTCCACAAGCTTAGGATTTTTCATCAGCGCGGAGCCTTCACCGTTATTGACTATCTTCGGTACGGGACAGCCCATATTGAAATCGAATATATCAAAATCTCTGTCTTCTATACTTGCCGCCATCTCGGCTATTATATCAGGGTCCGAACCGAAAAGTTGCAATGCTATAGGATGTTCAGCTTTATCTATTTTCATAAGCGGCTCTGTATTTTTATTTTTAAAATATATCGCTTTTGCGCTTACCATCTCCGTCACAAGCAGTGAAGCGCCCATTTCCTTACATAAATGACGAAATGGCAAGTCGCTTACACCTGCCATTGGTCCAAGGCACAATCCGCCCTCTATATTTATGTTTCCGATTTTAAAGTTCTTAAGCATTTTCATTATTCTTTCTAAAAATAAATAATTTTGAAAAAACATAGTTGAGTATGACTACAAGCACACTTGCAATAACCTTTGCAATCAGCCAATATCCCTTTAATATATCTACTCCTACAAACATAATAACCGTTTCCAAAAGCCATGTGGATAATCTCGACACAACAAATGTTATCAGCTCCCTCAGTACAAGCTCATTCTGAAAGCTTTTGCTTTTAAATACCCATATTTTATTGGTTATAAAAGCAAACATAACCGACAATATCCATGCAACTGTATTACTTGCAAGGTTTATCCAATGAAATTTTGTATAACAGATATAATACACTGCAAAATTTACTGCTGTAGTCAGCACACCGAATATAAGATAGAGCAGGACGCCTTCATATTTTTTTATATAAAATATCAGCCTGTCAATCATTGCCGTCCACATTTTCTCCTAAAAATACCACTTTATAAAATAGCTCAAGCTGTGACAAAAGTTCTTCTTTTTTTCTTTGATAAGAACTTATCCTCAGTCCGCTTTCAATATCGTCAAAGTAGAAATCTCCGTCATCCACTCTCACACAAAAATTCAAATTACCGGATTTGTCAAACTCCAAAGTGAGTATGCCTCCCGCCTCTTCGGCAAAAGACACACACATTATCTTAAGTTCATCTTTTATCTCATCCGGTAATCGTTTGAATTTTTCGTTGAAATAATACTTCTGAACATATGAACTTGCGCCGCAAAGAACGATTGAATCACTCTTTGTTAAATCGAAGTCATATCCGTTTATCATTTCAGGCATATTATCTTACCAAAAGCTTGCATATTCTGAACTGGTCTTCCGATATGTCCTTCTTCATTGCCAATGCTTCCTGGATATCAAAATCTACAAAATCACCGTTTTTGTAAGCTACAAGTCTGTTTGACTTTCCTGCCAATAAAAGCTCTACAGCCTTGTCACCCATTATTGAAGCGTATACTCTGTCCATACATGTAGGAGCTCCACCTCTTTGCATATATCCAAGTATTGTAGCTCTTGTCTCTATTCCTGTAGCGGCCTCAATTCTCTTTGCCATAGAAACGGAATGTCCGATTCCCTCGGCATTGATTATGATATGATGCTTTTTACCGCGCTTTCTGTTCTCAATAATCCTGTCTATAAGTGCCTGCTCATTGCCGTCATATCTCTCAGGCAACAATACATCCTCGGCACCGTTTGCAAATCCGCACCAAAGTGCGATATATCCTGCATTTCTTCCCATTACCTCTATTATAGAACATCTCTCATGTGATGTAGATGTATCTCTTACCTTGTCAATGGCATCCATAGCAGTGTTTACCGCCGTATCAAATCCTATTGTATAGTCTGTACAAGCTATATCAAGGTCGATAGTTCCCGGGATACCTATTGTGTTGATTCCAAGTGCGGAAAGCTTACCTGCACCTTTAAATGAACCGTCACCGCCGATAACCACTACACCGTCAATACCGTGCTTTTTACAGATTTCAGCACCTTTCTTTTGTCCTTCAGCTGTTGTGAACTCCTGGCATCTTGCAGTATAAAGGATTGTACCTCCTCTGTGGATTATCTCAGATACACTTGTACTTTCCATATCCACTATCTCTTCCTGTAAAAGACCTGCATAACCTCTCATGATTCCTTTTACATTTATTCCATTGTGAATTGCTGTTCTAACAACTGCTCTAATAGCCGCATTCATTCCCGGCGCGTCTCCACCACTTGTTAATACACCTATAGTCTTTATTGCCATATATTTCCTCCTATCAAAACGGACAAACTCTATGCTTCCGGCTACTTGTTTGATTCAGTAACAAATAAGTAGCCTCCAAATATCTACATTATTTTATATTAATGAAAAAATTTTTTCAATAGTATTGTTATAAAATCAACAAACACTAAACGCAAAGAGCATTATCAAAAAATCCCCTTTGATTCCTTGATAATGCTCTTTTATGCACGCCTTGCTTCGAATGCCATTCACAAACGTTGCCAAAGTAGCCGGCTCCGCGGCGGCTATCTCACGGCACATGAAAGGTCTTCCTTAGTGCTGCTACATTCCTGTCCTGACACGGTTCGAAAGTTTCCATTGCGTGGGGACCCCCACTTCAACACCACTTGCTTTAGACTGCTAAGCAAATGTACACCCTAGGCAAGGCATCACCCCTACTAAAGCGGATTGTAGGTACAGGACACCGCTATCTCCCCGGCTGTGCGTCTTTAAGTATACTTGTATTTATCTATATTTGTCAAATGATTTTTAAAAATCAATACCACACTTGCTTTTAAGACGGCAGACTGTACATCTGCTTATTTCTTTTTATCTTTCCCTCGGCAACCAATCTCTTAAGCCATATATTCATTTGACCTTTTTGAATATTACACTTTTGCGCAATATCATTTGCATCCATTTCTCCAACTATGCTTTGTACAAGAGACTCTTTCACTACATCATATAAGTCAATAATATTATCTTCTTTTATATTTTCTTTAATCTCATCTTTTCCCGTTGTGAACATATCTATCTGCCTGTAAGCTTCAATATCTTTTTGAAGCGACAAATTTATGGTATCCAAAATAGTTTGTTCTGAAATGACATAAGGTATGGCTCCTTTACTTATCAGCTCTTTATTTCCTTTTTTTACACAACCGCTCCATACAAACAGATTAGTCCATGAATTATTTATATTTTCTACAGCTCCTGTCCACGTTCCGCCTTTTCCGAAGTCTGAACTTACAACAAATGCTCCATGTGCCGCCGCATAAATAAATTTATTTCTGTTCATCGCCCTTCCTACAGAAAAACCTGTGTCAGGATTTACATCTGAAAACAGTAAAATTCTTTTATTTAAAATATTTTGAATTACATCTTTGTTCCTGATTTTTTTGCTCAGTGAATCTCCTATAAATGATACAACATATCCGCCTCCATCTATTGCGGCCTTTTCTGATATACTGTCTACCCCCTTTGCACCGCCTGAATAGATAATAAGCTTTTCTTTTGTGGCTTTTTTTGCCAAATCTTTTGCAAACAGCATTCCGGCATCATCCACATCTCTTGACCCGACTATTGCAATTCCGATCTTTCCAGCCAATGTAATATCCCCCGCATAAAACAGCACCGGCGGCATCTTTTCTCTGAGTTTTCTTTTCAGGTATTTCGGATAATCGCTGTCAAATTGTGTCACAATATATATACCCTTATTCTCAAGCTCCTGTAACTTAAGCGCTATGCTAAAACCCCTGCCTGTTAAAAGCTTTATTTGCTCTTTTTGTTTTTCCGATATAGGCAGTTTTTTGGTAAATTCACTTTTCAATAAGTCGGCAATCTTATAGCCCATATCATTTACAGTCTTACCAAGCCCGTTCCACTCTTTTAATGTCAACGGCTTGTATTCACCCTCTATTCCTAAATTGGTACAAAGCAGTATTGCCGCCATTGCACTGTCTGAATATATCATATCTTAATTATCACCTCTTCCGGCCGTATTTGCCAACGCAAACGGGTATATATCTCCACTGCCCATTTCTCTCATCTTCATGGCACATACAGTAAAGGTCCACCTTGAATCCACCATATCATCTACAAGAAGAATATTTTCTTTCTTGACCTGAATGATTTCAAATGAATCGTTTGCATTTTGATATTGTCCTTTACTGTTCTCAAATTTCTTTTGTTCCTCTGCATTAAACTTCTTTATTCCTTCAAAATATCCTATACCAAGTCTATCGGCAAGCCTTTTCGCAAAATCCGGCACCAATTGTGGATGTCTTTTTGAGGTTACAGGTGTTATCCACTCTATATTATTATTTTTTATAAACTCCGACAATATTTTTACACTTGCATCTACAAGCTCATCCGAAAAATAGCCGTCCAAATACTTTCCCTTTTGTACCGCCATGCCATATCCTGCATCGGCATAATTGCTTAGAACTATACCGCCTTTAAATTGAAATTCCGATTCAATCTTTGTTTTATCCGGAAATTGTTTTCTAGGCTCAATAACTCCAAACTTACTTTTTATAAATTGCTGTGCCCTTTGTACCGTTTCGGCACCAACCGTTTCATCAAAAAGTAAACCTCTGCAATTAGAACATTTTCCACATACTTTTGCGTTCACATCATCTAATTTTTCTGCAATGTACTTCATATAGCAGCCTTTTTGCTTTGTAAATTCATCCATATCCTGCATTTCTTTATGCCTTATTGCAGTTATACCTTCACTTCGCTCCAAATCAGGCTCCCACTTTTTTGCCGACTTATAATAGCCCTTTTTTCTGTTAACATATTCAGTATAAATATCATCACCGACGGTTAAATACTTTAAAGTCTTCTCTACTCTATTTGCTCTTATATTTAAAGCACCTTTGATTTCACTTATAGACTTACCCGGATTGTCTGTTATAAAATCCACAACGATATTCATATCTTTTTCTGTAGGAAAAGCTGAATTGATAAAATATTGATTTATATGCTCATCTTCTTCTCCACACAGCAATATAGCATATGCAAGTTCTATTCCTCTGCCTGCTCTACCTATCTGCTGATAATAAGATACAATATTCGCAGGACGCTGAAAATGAATTACAAACCCGATATCAGGCTTGTCATACCCCATTCCGAAAGCTACTGTGGCCACCAAAACCTTTATTTCATTCTTCTGAAACTTATCAAGTATAATTGCCTTATATTCCTTACTGATATCTGCATAATACTTCTCACTTTTTATATTATTTTCATTAAGCCAATCAGTCACCAAATCACAATCCGCCTTTGTTAAGCAATATACCACTCCGCTTCCCGGCATTTTTTCAATATTTTCAGCCAACCATGCCAATCTGTCCTCTTTTTTCTGCAATTTTATAACTTGTATAGCCAAGCTTTCCCTTATAAGCTCCCCTCTGCTTATTACCAAATTTTCTCCAAGCTGTGCGACTATATCATTGACCACTCTGTCATTTGCTGTGGCTGTAGTGGCAAGTACCGGAACATTACCAGGCAGCAATTGTAATATTTTTACAATTCTTCTGTAATCAGGTCTAAAATCGTGTCCCCAATCCGATATACAGTGAGCCTCATCTACAACAAATAAATTCACTCTGTTTTTGATTTTATCCAAACAGTCTTTAACAAAATCCGCATTTGCTAGTCTCTCCGGAGATATGATCAAAGCATCTACAGTATTATTGTCACATATATCACTTATTATATTATCCCATTCATCCTTATTATCAGAATTAATTGTCTTGACATTGATTCCCAGTTTTTTTGCCGAATCTATCTGATTGTTCATCAAAGCTAAGAGCGGACTGATAATCAATGTAATACCGTCTCTTTCCTTTTCCTTTAAAAGTTTTGCAGACAAAAAATATACCAAGCTTTTACCCCATCCGGTCTTTTGAACTACCAATGTCCTTTTTCCGTTGACAACCGCCTCTATTGCCTCTTTTTGTCCCTCTCTGAACTTTGCATTTTCGCCGTAGCTTTCCCTTAAAATCTCATAAACTCTATCCATCTACAAACTCCTTAAAATATAATAAACAACTACTACAGTTTATTATACACAATTCCCCTAAAACAGCTCCTTCTTCATCCTCTCAAACATCTCCACCGCAAACTCCATTCTGTCTTCCGTAGAGATTTTCTCTCTGTCCCTGTACTCCCAGTTCAGTACTTTATCGTACTTTACCGTGAGGCTTTTGCCGAAGGACTTTAGAAAATTATCCAAGTTATCCATATTCATCTGCTTATTTTCTCGCATTGTCCACTTTATCTGCAACTTGTTCACAATTACATCAGTGATAAACATAGAACTTGCAAGTGCCTTTATCCTTGCAACATACAAAAGATTGCCTACAGGCCTTGGCATCTCACCGAATCTGTCTATCAATTCATCCTGCATATCCGAAAAATCCTCCTCGGTTTTTACAAGAGCGATCTTTTTATATATCTCAAGCTTGGTCTCTTCATTGTCTATATAGTCACTTGGAATATAGGCGCTGTCATCAATCTCAACACTTGCCTCCACTTCCTCTTCCACAGGCTTTCCGGTCTTTAAAGCGGTAACCGCCGTATTTAGGAGTTTTACATACAAATCATATCCGACCTCTTCCATATGCCCGTGTTGAGTCACACCAAGTACATTGCCTGCACCTCTTATCTCAAGATCTCTCATAGCAATCTTTATTCCGGAACCCAGTTCCGTAAACTCTCTGATTGCCTTAAGTCTCTTTGACGCTTCCTCCGATAAAAGCTTGTTCCTTGTATACATAAGGAAAGCATAAGCACTTCTTTTGCTCCTGCCTACTCTGCCTCGAAGCTGGTAAAGCTGTGAAAGACCGAGCCTGTCCGCATCGTGAACTATTATAGTATTGGCATTGGGCACATCAAGACCTGTCTCCACTATGGTGGTGGTGACAAGTACATCCACATCACCGTTTATAAAGTCAACCATCTTGGCTTCAAGTTCTCTCTCATTCATCCTGCCGTGGACATACTCAACATCAATATCAGGCAATAAAGCCCTAACATGTGCCGCCACTTCCTCTATATTGTTGACTCTGTTATAAAGATAATAAACCTGACCGCCTCTGGCCACCTCTCTTCTTATAGCCTCCTTAACAGTCTCATCATGGTACTCCATTACATAGGTCTGTATAGGCTTTCTGTCAACAGGCGGTTCCTCAAGCACCGATAAATCCCTGATACCTGAAAGCGACATATGCAAAGTTCTCGGTATAGGTGTAGCCGTAAGTGTCAGCACATTTACATTTTCACAAAGTTGCTTAAGCTTCTCCTTATGCTTTACTCCGAATCTCTGCTCCTCATCCACTATCACAAGTCCGAGCTTTTTAGGTACCACATCCTTTGACAAAAGTCTGTGAGTACCTATCACTATATCCACAAGCCCCTTGTTAAGATCTTCTATAGTCTTTGTCTGTTCCTTCTTGGTATTAAACCTTGATAAGAGTGCAATCTTTACAGGGAAATCCTTCATTCTCTGCACAAAAGTATTGTAATGCTGCCTTGCCAAAATAGTGGTAGGCACAAGGTATAATACCTGATAGCCCTCCTGTATTACCTTAAAAGCTGTCCTCAGTGCAATCTCGGTCTTACCGTAGCCCACATCACCACATACAAGTCTGTCCATTATCTTTCCGGTCTCAAGGTCTCTCTTTGCATCTTCAATAGCCTTTAACTGATCATAGGTCTCCTCATACTCAAACATCTCTTCGAACTCTCTTTGCCAAAGTGTGTCCTCGCCGTATACCACTCCCTTGCCGTTTAATCTGCTTGCATACAAAGTCACAAGTTCCTTGGCCATTTCCTCGACTTCAGTCTTTACCTTGTTTTTGGTTTTTGACCACTCCACTCCGCCAAGCTTATTTAACTTAGGTTTTTTTATCTCGGCTCCGCCATATTTTTGGATTCTGTTAAGCTTTGAAACCGGCACAAAGCAGTTGTCACCGCCCTGATACTCTATCTTTACATAGTCCTTTATAATGCCGTCTCTTTCTATCTTTTCTATACCTTTGTAGACTCCAAGTCCATGGTCCTCATGTACTACATAATCCCCTATATAAAGCTCACTTAGAGAGGTTACTCTGTCTCCCTCATACTCTTTGTTTCTTCTCTTTTTCTTCTTTTTGTCCTTAAAGATATCGCTTTCAGAAATCACCGCAAAGTTGAGTGCAGGGTACTCAAAACCTGAATGTATATTTCCGACAAATATAGCTATCTGACCGGGAGCAATGTTCACGTCAGAATTTTCCTCAGCAAAAAAAGCATCAAGCGCATAGTCGTTTACAAAGCTGTCACAAAGTCTTTTCGCTCTGGTCTTTGATGCACAGATAAGTGCAACCTTTGTCTTGTCGGACTTGTATCTTTTAAGGTCGTCCACAAGATTTGTAAAGTCTTCATGATATACACCGCTCATTCTTGAAAAGACGGAATAAACAGACTTCACCTCAAGTTCTTTTATTCTGTTATCAAGCCCTGTAAGCGCGATGGCGGGAGACTTATTCAAAGAGTGGAATACCTCCTTTGCGCTGAATATATCGGGGATATCCTCCTTATTATACTGACCCGATTCTATTCTGCCTGCCGCACTCTGATTGTATTCTTCCTCAGTCCTTATGGCCTTGTCCATCGTCCTTGCAGGCTCGTCAATATATATCAAAGTATTTTTATAATCAAAATATCTGAGAAAAGATTCTTCTCCTCCGATTTCTCTTTCCTTTGCCGGATAGATATTCACATACTCAAGTTCCTCTATAGACCTCTGACTTGCAGGGTCGAAGCTCTTCATGGCATCTATCTCGTCATCCCACAACTCTATTCTTACAGGATTTTCCTCAGTCAGCGGAAAAATATCCAGTATTCCGCCTCTTATTGAAAACTGTCCCGGATTGTCGGTCTCAAAGCTTCTCTCATATCCTATATCCGTAAGCTTTTTTGACATTTCTTCCAAGTCAATTTTGTCTTCTTTTTTTATCTCAAGTGTGGCCTTACAAAACTTATTATAGTCCTCAAGCTTGTCCATAAGCGCATCGACGGTGGTAACCACCACACCGCTTTTATCTTCTCTAAGATGCTTCCACACCTCAACTCTTTTTGAAGTTATCTGCAAAGATCTTATATCCGCATTGAAAAAAAGCAAATCTCTGGCAGGGTAGAGATAGACCTCGCCCAAAAAGCAGCCTATATCTTCATATAGCCTGCTCGCATTGTCCTCATCATATGTTACTACCAGTTTCCAAGGCCTGTCATCCTTCATAAGCTCAGAAATCAAATGTGCCTTTCCGGGCTCGGACATATCGGTAACCTGTAAAGGAAACTTATCTTTTTTTATACTTTCTTCCAAAGACTCGAAATCCGCCAGTTTCTTTAAGGGATTTTCAAATAAACTCATATACTTCCTTACTTAGTCTTTTTTACATTGTATTTGTTCATTGCCGTATCATACTGACCGTCCACCATCAGCTTTATAGCCTCTATCGCATGTGATGCGGCTTCATCAAGCTTCTTTTTATCTTCATCATTAAAATGTCCGAGCACATGGTCTGCAAGGTCCATTCTTGCAGGCTTTTCACCTACTCCCATCTTTACTCTCGGGAAATCCGATGTACCCATATGTGCAATCAAAGACTTGATGCCGTTGTGTCCTCCGGCACTTCCCTTTAACCTGATACGCAAATTTCCGGGTTCAAGATTTATATCGTCATACACCACTATTACATCCTTTGCCTCTATCTTAAAGTAGTCCATAAAGGCTCTGACGGACTCACCGCTGTTGTTCATATATGTCTGCGGCTCAAGCAGTATGGCTTTTTCATTCCCTATCCTTACCTTTGCAAACAGCCCCTTATATTTTCTCTCGGTTATATCCTCACCAAGCTCATATGCAAGCTTCTCAACCACATAAAAGCCTGCATTATGTCTGGTGTTTACATACTCTCTTCCCGGATTCCCCAATCCAACTATCAACTTCATATTACTATCTTTTCTATTTTTAAAAAACCTAAACATCCAACTTATAAAGCTTTCCTGTGATATTGCCGTTTACTTTAATATCCTTATACTCACTTGGATACATTCTGTTTGACATCACATACTTGCCGTCATTTACAAACACCTCTACGGAACTTGCATCAATCATAAGTCTGAGATTTTCTATCTTTTTTACTCTTATATATCTTGCATCTCTGCCGTATCCGTTTGCAATAAAAGACAGCTCAAAGTCACCTCTACCGGAATCAAAATCAAGCTTTAGAGTATCAAAAATTTCAATATCAAACTTATCGCCGAAATTTTGGGTCTCAAGGTCAAAGGCTCTGTCATCACCTACACTGTAAGACTTATTCTCCTCATCAAAATCAAAGCAATGCTTTCTGAGAGATTCGTATTCCTTTGCAGGCTTCATAATAAGAGTATCATTGTCAAAATCCAACTCTCTGAATGTGCTCATACAGTGCTGATATCCGTACTCGACAGTCGGGTTTGTATACTTTGCATCAGGCATACCCATCCATCCGAGTAGAAGTCTTCTTCCCTCATGTGTAAAGGTCTGCGGTGCATAAAAATCAAATCCCAAATCCGCTTCCTTATACTCCACAATATAGCCGTTTTTTCTGAAATCACCGTCTATAATGAAATATCCGCATGAGTAGATATTTTGGAATTCATACTTTCCGCCCTCAAGCCCCTGCGGACAAGCCATCAAAATCCACTGCCCGTTTATCTCAAACAGATCCGGACATTCCCACATATACCCGAACTTTGCCATAGTCTCAAAAGTTCTGATATGATTCCAGCTGTCCAAATCCTCAGACTCATATACAAGCACCTCACCCTTGTCCTCTTTTGTCCTTGCGCCGAGTACCATGTAATATTTGCCTTCATACTCAAACACCTTAGGGTCTCTCACATGCAAAGTAAGTCCGTCAGGATAATCCTTATTAAACATTATCACATTCTTTGAATCCACACACTCGCCGTCTTTACTCACCGCATGGACCGTGTTATTTTCTCTGCCAGTATTTATATAGTCAAAGTCTCCCTTATGCTTTACATTGCCGGTATAGAAGATATGCATCATATCATCCTTTACCAATGCACAACCCGAGTAGGCTCCGTTTTTATCAAACTCCTTATCCGGAGATAAAAACAAAGGCGCCTCTTCCCAATTTATCAAATCCTTTGATTTAAGATGTGCCCAGTACTTATTTCCGCCTACAGGTTCATAAGCGTACTGATAAAACACATGGTAGTATCCCTTAAAAAAGCAAAGCCCGTTAGGATCGTTCAACCATCCGCTCTTCGGTTCAATATGATATCTTTGTCTCCAATTGTTCATTTTTATTCCTATCTGTTACTGTTTGCCTGTCTGTTACTGATTTCAAGAAGCTTTGTTCTCATCTCGTTTTCTATGTTTCTAAGCTCGGCTTCCGCTTCTTTTCTCTTTTGTCTGCCCTCATCCTGTATCTTTATAACTTCATCAAAGGTAGATATCAAAGTCTTATTGGTATTTTTAAGAGTTTCAATATCTATTATACCGCGCTCCGATTCCTTTGCGGTCTCTATAGTGGCAGTCTTTAGGGCATCCGCATTCCTCTTTAAAAGCTCATTGGTCATATCCGATACAGCCTTTTGTGCCTTGGCGGCATCGTTTGAATGCTTTAATCCGATAGCAATCACCATCTGATTTTTCCAAAGCGGAATAGTGTTTACAATGGTTGACTGTATCTTGTCAGACATCATGGAGTCGTTGTTTTGGATAAGTCTTATCTGCGGTGCCATCTGAAGTGATACGGTCTTTGTAAGCTCAAGGTCGTATATCTTCTTTTCAAAGCGGTTTATCATCTGTGAGAAATCCTTTGCCTTTTGTGTATCCTCAGGCAGACCGCTCTCATCGGCCTTTTTTATAAGCTCAGGCAACTCCACATTGTTGGCTCTTTCAAGTCTTTTCTTTCCTGCCAGAATGTACATAGACAATTCCTTGTAGTAGTTCATATTTAACTCATACATCTTGTCAAGCATCAGCACATCCTTCATAAGAGTCACCTGATGGTCCTCAAGCGCCTTTGCAATATTGTTGACATTGGTCTCCACCTTATCATACTTTGCCTTAAGATTTGCCAGCTTATTGCTTGTTTTCTTAAAGAAACCGAAAAGCCCCTTTTCATCTTCCTCAGTTTCAAGTGAGCGAATTTCACCGACCACTCCTGCAAGCATATCGCCTATCTCACCGAGGTCTTTTGTCTTTACTCTCTCAAGTGCGTTTTCCGAAAAGTCCGCAATCTTTTTTTGACTTCCAACACCATATGCAAGTATTGCCTGAGAATTGGATATATCTATCTTTGACGCAAAATCATCCACCATCTTTTCTTCCTCAGGTGAGAGCTTAACTTCAGGTGTTTCATTTTTCTTTTCCTCTTTTATCTCAACAACTTCAGGCTTTACCTCAGGCATATCAAAGCTTAAGCTTGGAGCCTCTTTTAACATATCATCAAGTGAATTCATATCGTCTTTTTTCAAATCATTCTCATTCATAGTAACACCTCATTATTTCATTTCATCTATAAGACCTTCCTTTGCCAACATTGTCTTAAGCAGTGCGGCATCGGTATCGGCATCAAATGCAGTATCCTTATAAAGTCTGTTCTGGAATTCCATACAGGCCTCATTTATAGAATCTATTGTCAATTCAATCTCTTTTTTAGTACTTAATATTTCCTCATCCGGTGAAATCACATTGTCAAAATCGGAATAAGTCTTTATAAGCTTTATCGTGGTAGGTAAATAATATCTCATAAGCTTATCAAGTTTCTTTAACTCGTCAGGCTCCTTTTCCACCCTGTCAAATATTGCAACAAGCACAGTCTCAAGCTTGCTAAGCTTGGATGACATAGGCTCCGATTTGATTCCAAGGTGCATCTCTTTTATAGAAAGTACATACTGTCTGCCCTCAGGTATAATACTTCCCTCAGATACATTCTTATCCTCTATTACCTGCTGACTTTTTCTCTGATTTTCAAGTGCCAAATACTCTTTATATACTTCATTACTTAACATAAAGCACTGACCGCTTGCATCTATATGTCCCTGTGGAAAATTCCTTCTCTCAATCAGCTTTCGCAGATTCTTTTCTACATTATCTCTGCTCTCGTTTGCAAACATTGCAATATCGTCTATATTCATATAAAGCTTATCATTCATTATACGATAATATTTTTTAGCCTCGTCTACAAGCTTCAGATTTGAGAGTGCCGGTATTGCAAGGACCGCTCCCACTGCAAAAAAAGGAGCCAATGCAACCATTATAATAAGCCATATCTTAAGAGAAAACGGAAGTACCGTCAAAGCCGTGACAAACATCGGTATAGCAAAAATTATCATTATCGGTATTCCGAAAAAAATCCTTAAAAGCAAATCTCCTCTGCTCGCCTTTAGGTATGTCTTCTTCTTTTCTTTTACTTTTTTCGGAACCGTATTTACATTCACATTTTTATTGTACTGTATCGGATTACCGACTCGCCTTAATATATCCAAAGCCTTATTTGAAAACTCTTTGGCCTGATTAAAGGTATTATTTTCATCAAAAACATCTACTACATTATCTCTGATATTATTCCACTCTTTATTATCCTGCATACCCTGTCTCCTATTCTTAGTCTTCCCTTATTATCCCACATATTTTTATAGTTATCAATTAAGAATGTCATAATTTACAGCATTATACATATATATTTAAAGCCTCTTACTTTATAAAATCTATTTTCTTGACATAGCGATATAAGGTTTATACAATCAAGTCAATAATTATTTTGGGAGTATGTATGAATATTTTAGTGGTTGAAGATGAGGTATTGCTTGCCTCATCTGTTAAAGAAATCTTGGAAGGACATGATGTGGTCTGTGCCTATGACGGATTGGAAGGACTTGAACTTGCAAAAAGCTCACATTTTGACCTGATAATACTTGATATAATGCTGCCGAAACTGAACGGCTTTCAGGTAGCCAAAACCCTTAGGGCACAAAAAAACGGTGTGCCTATACTTATGCTGACAGCAAAGTCAGATATCCTTGACAGAGTGGAAGGGCTTGATTCAGGTGCGGACTACTATCTTACAAAGCCTTTTGACAGAAGAGAACTCTTGGCCTGTGTCAATGCACTGCTTCGCAGACAGGGAAAGGAAGTCAACCAGATAAGTTTTGGCGATACCGTACTTGACCTTGACTCAGGTGAACTTATCTCAGGTGAAAACTCTATCAGACTTTCATCTAAAGAATTTCAAATGATGCGGCTTCTTTTAAAAGAGGGTAAGAACAATATCTCAAAGAACTTTTTCTTGGAAAAGATTTGGGGATATGACAGTGACGCTACGGAAAACAATGTTGAAGTTTATATAGGTTTCCTGAGGAAAAAATTAAAAAGCCTCTCCTCGGATATTTTAATAGTAGCAAGCAGAGGACTCGGATACCACTTGGAGAAATGTAGAGATGATTAAAAAATTACAAAGAAGACTTACCTTGCTTTTGTCATCCGTCAGTATATTTTTGCTGCTGTTTTTACTTATCTTCCCTTTCCTATTCAACAGATACACTTTATACAGCAGCCTTAAGACCGCCCTTACCACCGCCGTCAATTCACCTATGCATGATTACAATTCATCAGGTTCATACCCTGTTTTTATGATGCTTGTAAACTCCGATTCTGAGGTAATTGACAGCAAAGGACCTGATTTTTTCTTGGATGCCGATACCAAGTCAAAAATAGCAAAAGACGCCATCTCTAAGATAAATGATGATGAAAAACTTTTTTCTTCAATAAACGGAGGTAAGATTGCTTATCTTTGTAAAAAGGATGTTCCGCCTGATAATTTTGAGGATAAATCCGGTCATTTTGATAATGATAAACACAGTGACTCTAATGATTCAAACTTTATAGATAATACACTGTATCGTATTGCCGTCACAGACTTTGGCAATGAGATAAAAAGCTTACAAAGACTTTCTGTTTTACTTACAGCTTTGTTCTTTATACTGTCTGCAATCATAATACTTTTTTCAAGATATTTTGTGAAAAAGAGTATTCGTCCGGTGAGCGACGCCATTATCTCACAGCGTCAGTTTATCTCGGATGCATCACATGAGCTTAAGACTCCGCTTACAGTTATTATAAATAATATCGGCAATCTCAAAAATCTTCTTTCAAAAGAGAATTTCGGTACTCAAAGTATTGATCTGATTAAGAAAAATATTTACGGCATTGATGAGATGAGTACAAGAATGAAGCATCTGACAGAGGACCTTTTAAACCTCGGAAGGCTTGAAAACTGGCAGGACAGAAAAGAGCAGATGCAACCTGTAGAACTTTCAAAGCTTACAGATAATGAATGTATGTATTTTGAACCTTTATTTTTCGAGGATTCAAAGACCTTTGATTACAATATAGCGGATAATATCTCCATACTCGGAGATGCCAAAAAGATAAAGGACCTTATATCAATACTTTTGGAAAATGCCTTAAAGTACTCCGTATCTCATACAAGCCTTACACTCTGCAAGCAAAAAAACAATGTCATTCTCTCTGTGGAAAATGACATCTCAAAAGAGCTTTCAAAAGAAGATACCCAAAATATCTTCAAAAGATTTTACAGACTGGATGAATCCCACTCAAGCGCCGGCTACGGTCTGGGACTTCCCATTGCAAAGGAGATAGTCGCAATGCACAAAGGTGAAATCAAGGTAAAGAGTGAGAATAAAAAGATATGCTTTAATGTGTATTTTCATTAAACATAAAGGAGGGGCACTACCCCTCCGCTTTTATATTTGCCTTTATTGTCATCAGTATACCTGCAAGTATACAAAACGCCAATCCTACTATAAGATAAATTATCTCAAAGTTTGTACTTGTACCGTATATTTCAAGGACTCCCTTATATATTGAACCTACCGTAAGTGTTGCTATACCGCATTTTAATGACAGCTTGGCCATGTCGGGAATATCTCTTTTTAATATAAATCTGTTTAAAATACTCGGTACAAAAAGCCCTAATAAAGGTATCAAAAACGCATATATCATAAAGCCCGAATAGACTCCGTGTGAGAAATGCTCATACACTTGTGAAAAAATAAATACAAATGCCGAGATTCCAAGATATATAAATGATTTCTTCATCAGCTTTCACCTCCTATATATACTATATCACTTACAGCCCTTTCCTCACCGGAGCGTCCGCTTGTGGTAGGATTGTTTATAATCTCTCCCTTAAATACCATGGTGGAAGAACCGCCGCCGTCCAAGTTGTATGCATCCTTTACACCCAGTTCTTTCATAAAGCTTGCAAGTTCATAAAGACTTAATCCTGCACTCTCACTTGTTCTTCCGTCAGATACTACAAATACATAGTGATTGTTTCCAAGATATCCTATAGCGGTTCTGGGATTGCTTGCCATTGCCATACCCACCTCGTCATTTTCGCCTACTGAAATCTCACCGTTACTTAAAAGCACCGGACCGAATGAAAATACCTGTAACGCTCCGTCTTGTAAAAGATCGCTTGCACTTGTCTCACTTTCCGAAACAAACTTAAACTCACCGTTTTTTTGTATTACCAAAGCGTCCCTGTTTCCTGAAGTATCACGGTAGAGTTTTCCGTTTCTTATCACATATCCGCTCTGCCTTGCACCGTAGTAGTCACCGTTGATTGCCAAGACGGCATTATTGTTTGCCGCCATATCGGAAGTTGTATCTGTGATATTTCTTCCGTAGGTATTGTTTGCAAGAGCGGTCTTTAAATCTGAGGCGTCCGATACGGTCACATCCGCCACATAAATATTGCTGTCGTACTCTCTGTACTGCTTTAATGTAATACTTGTTTTACCGTCAGAATACTGACCTATAACTGTTCCGCCCTCAACAACACTTGCAGCAGATTCCACCGTAGTATCCGCACTTTCGGATGTAGTTGTAGAGCTGTCTGTTTGTGCCGAAGTATCCGTATTATTACCAAGCTTTGACTGTATTGCAGCCTCAACGCTTTCTTTTATACCTGAAGTGCTTGTGGTCTCCGCTATTGCATTTATCTCCACACTCTGCATAGGGTGCGGTATCACAAAAGTATCTAAAAGCGCATATGTACTGAATGAAAATAAAAGTACACCGTACAGCACTCCAAGTCCTTTTTTACCGAATTTTTTCATATCTTACTCCATTCTTTTAAACAATCTGTGCCACCTTTTTGTTCTCTCTTGAGAATACAAGTTTTTTCTGTACCAAATATGATAATGTAAATAAAATCACCTCTGTAAGTATCTTTGCAATAATTGCATTTATATGAAATGTTTCCACTATTCCGCGAAGTATCAATGTATTCATCACAAATATAAATGCCGCCAATCCCAAATAACTTAAGTATTCCTTACTGCTTGTTTTACTGTTTTTGCCATCTTCAAATACAAACTTCTTATTCATAAAGAAATTAAAGTGCAGTGAGATAATTCTGGCAAAAGCATTTGAAAATAATATACTCCCCGACATTATCAAACTGATACTGTATATCAAAAAATCTATGCCAAATGACAGCAACGAACTTGTGCAAAACTTTATAATCTGACTGTATATCCTTATAGAGTCCTTCACCGTATCAAAATGGCTCTCTTCATTGTCATTGATATAAATTGTTTCAATAGGATATTCTTTCATCTTGATACCCTCCTTGGCAAATTCAAGCAACATATTCATCTCGTACTCATATCTCTCACCTTTTATCTCCAAAAGTTTCGGTATAAGACTTTTTTTGAATGCTCTCATACCTGTTTGAGTATCCTCTATATCCACTCCTGTAGAAAAACAGAATACCTTTTTTGTAATATAATTTCCTATCCTTGAGCGAAGAGGTGAATCCTTTGACTGCTCCCTTGAGCCCAGTATCAAAACATCTTCACTCTTAGCGGCTTTTTCAAGCAAATATGTCGCATCCTGTAGTGAATGTTGGCCGTCTGCATCTAATGTGATCACTGTAAAGTCGCCTTCAATATTGTTCAGATATGAAAGTCCTTCTTTCAGTGCCGCACCCTTTCCCTGATTTATATAAAACCTTATAATCTTTACATTGCTGTTTTTTCCAAGTTGTGAAAAGAGGGGAAGATATTCTCCCCCTGAGCCGTCATCCACCACTACTACCTCTATTCCTCTTTTTTCCAAGGACTGCACAAAATATATCAAATTTTCATTTGGCTTATACGCCGGTATTAGGGCGAGTCTTCTCATTATTGCTCCTTTCCTGATTTGTTCTCAGTTTTTTTATTATTCTTTTGTTTGTTATTTTTCTTCTTTGAGTCACCTTTATTTTTACTGTTTTGACTGTCATCAATATGTGCCTGATTCGGCTTCTGACCTCCCTGCGGCGGCTGACCCATTCCACCCTGCTCTCTACCGTTTCCGTTCATCTGCGGTGGCTGTCCCTGGCGGTCTCCGTTACCTCCGTCCTGTGGACCTCCTTGCGGCGGCTGACCCATTCCGCCCTGTTCTCTGTCGTTTCCGTTCATCTGCGGCGGCTGGCCTTGACGGTCTCCGTTACCTCCGCCCTGTGGACCTCCGAAGTTTCCTCCTTGTGGTCCTCCTTGCGGCGGCTGACCCATTCCGCCCTGCTCTCTGTCGTTTCCGTTCATCTGCGGTGGCTGTCCCTGGCGGTCTCCGTTACCTCCGTCCTGTGGACCTCCTTGCGGCGGCTGACCCATTCCGCCCTGTTCTCTGTCGTTTCCGTTCATCTGCGGCGGCTGACCTTGGCGGTCTCCGTTACCTCCGCCCTGTGGACCTCCGAAGTTTCCTCCCTGTGGTGGCTGGCCCATTCCGCCCTGACGGTTTCCGACAGTATTGGATCCGCTCTCCAATGTTACAGACTCCTTACTGTCACCGACACTTATATCATATTTCTTTCCGCTCTCAAGCTTATCACTGCTATAAAGTACCGCATTGTAGCTCTGAGTCTGATCTGCCGACGAGAATATCTCATTACCTGATTCATCGGTAAGCTTTATGGTACTTCCCGGTGTAACATTGCTGTCAAGATAATATATAATACTTGACTGAGTTGAGCCGTTGCCGTTAAAGCCCTCAAACATCCCTGAGTTTCCGGTAGCAAGTATGCTTCCGCCTGTTATAGTGGCGGTTCCGTCATAGTCAACAGGTGCATTACCAACGTCAGACGGACCGTCTATAAATATATTTCCTCCTGAAATATTCATATCACCGTTTGAATCTATACCGTCACCGCCCGGTACCACCTTTAAGTTACCGCCTGAAATATTTATAGCGTAGCTTGCCTGCGATCCGTCCTCGGTATCACCTGCCGCATTCACTCCGTCATCGCTTGAATTGACTGTGATATCTCCGCCTTCAATATTTACAGTGATACCTTCAAGTCCCTCATTGGAAGCTGCAACATTTATCGTTCCGTCCTTAACGGTAAGTGTATTGTCGGCATGTACCGCATCATCACCTGCGTTTATATTTATTTCACCGTTTTCTACAGTAACATCGCCCTTTGAATGTAATGCATCCTCTACAGTAGTAACATCGAAAGTACCGTTCTTTACAACCAAAGTTGTCTTTCCGTTCAGTCCGTGGTGTGAAGCCGTAACTGAATAATTTCCACTCTCAACACTCAAGTTTGACTTACTGTGTATTCCGTCCTCGTAACCGCCTTCTACAGTAAGCTTGCCGTTTCCGCTAAGATTTATATCGGCTTCGCCATAGATGGCCGCGTCATATGCCTCCTTTGAGCTTTCACTTGAACCGTTTTCATCCTCTGTATTGGCAGCTCTCTTATCACTGACCCTATTTTCAGTACCGTCCGCCGATACGATATTTAAGTTTCCTTTCTTTGCCACTATCGGAGCATCCTTGGAATATGAAATACTAAAATTATTGAATGTAAAGTTTACATCACCGTCGGCATCCACAATTATCTGTCCCTCATCCAAATTTCCGGTAAAATTATAGTTGCCTGCCTTGCTTACAGTTATCACATTACCTTCGCTGCTTGCACCGTCTCCGTTTATACTTACAGTGTTATTGTCCACACTTATATTTGTAGTGTTTCCCTTAGTGTCCTTGTTGCTTACATTTGCACTTACTGTAGCCGCATTGGCTCCTACATTACTGCAAGCACCAAGGCTTAACATAAGTCCCATTCCTGCCAGCGATAAAGCTATTGTCTTATTTTTTTTATTTATATTCTTCTTCATATGTATACCTCTTTTTTAATTTTTAAAGGTTTGTTTTCCTTTGATGCATTAAGGATACAATCTCAAGCTGAAATGAAACTTAAAAAAATCTGTTATTATGTGAACAATTTGTGAAATCAAAAAAAGCCCTACAAACAAGTAAAACTTGAATGTAAGACTTTTAATCAATCCGAAATATTATTCTATATTCACTTGGCAACTTCTTAAAGTCTCAAGCGCGGCATTATTCTTTTCTACAGTCACACCGGCACAGCATGAAGCATCTACACTTATCTTTGTCTCAGGTAAAAACGCCTTCAAAAGCAGAGCATTGGAAACCACACATATATCTGTACAAAGTCCGACCAACTCTATTTCAATCTCTTCCTCTTTAGCTATCTCACTTATCTTTTTGGCAAGCTCCACACTTCCAAATGTCGGCTTCTTAAATACATTCTCAGGATATATAAGCTCTGCTATCTCATTATTCAGCTCCCAACCCTCAGTATTTTCTATACAATGTGATACAGGAAGATTTTTACCCTCCTGAGTATCAAGGTAGTTTTCTTTATGCGTATCCATAGTTGCAAACACATCTCTCTTATCATATGTAAGGATTTTTTTCTTAACATTTTCTACTATGTCTACAGCTTCCTTAGTACCGAGACTCCCGTCAATAAAATCGTTTTGCATATCTATAACAATAAGTATCTTTCTCATATAGCCTCCTAAAAAACATTATGAGGCTATTATATCACATTATCTTCAAACTTAAATTAGATTAAATTAGACTTATCGGTATCATATTGAGAATTTGTTGATAAATTGTTAAGATTTTGATATAATTGTCGTCAGTGATACTTCACAATTTTTATTTTTGGAGGAATTAAAAGTGAGAACATTTTTGACAATTCTTATTGTCATACTCGTTATATTACTCGCTGCCTTAGTTGCCCTCTATTTTTTCGGAAGAAAGATGGAGACAAAGCAGGTAGAGTCACAGGCGGCTATGGAAGCTGCCAAACAAACGGTTTCGATGCTTATTATAGATAAAAAGAAACTGAAAATAAAAGAATCCGGTCTGCCTAAGATTGTATATGAGCAGACGCCTTGGTATCTGAAATGGACGAAAGTCCCCATAGTAAAAGCCAAGGTAGGACCAAGAATAATGACACTCATGGCGGATGAAAAAGTATTTGCCATGATACCTCTAAAGACAGAAGTAAAAGCTGTAGTAAGCGGTATCTATATCTCGGATATAAAGAGTGTCAAAGGCGGAAAACTTATTAAGCCTGAGCCTAAGAAAAAAGGCTTCTTTGCAAAACTGTTTAAAAAATAGTTTCTATAAAAAAAGTGGGGTGTGAAAAAACTTTATTGAGTTTTTTACACCCCACTGATTTTATTTAAATATATTCAAAACTATACGCTAATTTGCATTAACCTCGCTCTAAATATCCTCTAAAGCTTTCTTCGCTAATGCCGGCTCTTTTTGCTGCATCCGCAATGCTTAGAATCCCATCATTTACCAGAGAAATAAGGATATTTACAGTACCTTCTTTAATTCCTTCTTTAATCCCTTCTTTAATTCCTTCTTCTCTTCCTCTTGCCTCTACTCTATCCAGTACCTCACACATAGTCACATGCTCCTTTCCTTTAACTTCATTTATGGTATCTTCAAATCTGTAGTCCTTTGTCATTGCCGACATCAGCATCAAAAGTTCATCCACATGTTCAATTACTGTGTCACTTGCTACATAATCCTTATTTACACGCATCTGATACAGATAATCGGCAAGTATCCAAAAGTCACTCTTGAACATATCTATCTTTTCCCTGTCAAGGTATGCTATTTCAAATAGATTCATCTTGAAATCATTCACATATGGTTTGATTCTTTTATCTATATCCAAAAGTTCAAGCAAATTCGTTGGATGACACCATCTGCCGTTATATCCGAAGTACAATACTAATGTAATAACGGGATATCTTGCTTCTTTACTGTTCTCATTTTTAGCTTGCCTCGTATACTC
>NZ_RRCM01000005.1 GCF_003862485.1 Lachnoanaerobaculum orale
ATCCTGTATCTCCTTAAATCTATATTTTTTTTAAATAAAATACAAACTCTAAGACTTTATTACGTAACATGTCGGGTAAAAGGAATATAAACAATAGTAAATCCCACAGGATACAATAATTAATTTTATTGTTAGCACAGGAGATAGACTAATATAGAAAAATAACAACGGATAAATATGTTGTTTATCTCTATCGGAGCTAATTCAGCTACCGAGAATATCTATCTTTACTAATAAATACCCCTTAGTTATGACAAAACAACAAATATACTTATATTATTTACAAATTTTTATATTCCTTATCTGACTACGATAGTACCACATATACAGAATATTTTCAAGTTTTTTTAATATAATTTACATCTATATTACAATACATAAAATGGCATTAAAGCTATGGTTAGTTGTACTGATTTTCAGCCATAAACTCTATTAGTAAACTCTATTAGCAAGCACAGTAAGTGCATATGCACTTAAGAAAAAATGGACTTTAGTGTTCCACAATGGAGCTGCTATTTTCGTCCATTTTGCTTGCTGGGGAAATCCCCAAACCCCTGTAAAAAATATAAAATATAAAATATAAAATAAGCAGAAAATCTTTACTTATATTTTATCTTGATTTATAATATAGCTAGTATCAATTATCACACAATATCAAAAAGGAGGAACGGCGTTTGAACATATTTAGAGAACTAAAAAATTTAGCTTTAGAAAAAATAAATGAAGGCAAATTGTCCTATACTTTTGGAGATTTAAATTTTCAATTTTATGAAAGTAATGTGTGTGAATTTAATATTTCTACCATTACAGCAGATTTCCCTGTAATAAAATTTGAAGAAAGAAGCGATGAAATATTTACAGTTGCTGTTGCAGAAAAAAATGGAACTGAGGAAATATTATATGCAAAATCAAAGCAATTCCAAATGGATGACAGTATAACCACTTTATTACGATATTTTGATTATGGAAAAGATATAAATATTGTCGTCGGAGATTTATTAAAGTTGTAAATCAGGAGTTTTCTTGACAAAGAAATATAAAAATAAATGAAACCTGTATATCAAGTTTGTGCTTGATTTTACAGGTTTTTTCTTTTGTAAACTTTTAAATACATCTATGAATTTGGAGGTTATAATATGGCAAACAGAACAAGAAATAACGGAATATACCTTATGCTTTCCGATGATGAACTTAAAATTTTAAACAAAAAATATGAGCTCTCCGGTTGTAAAACTTTGCGTCAGTTTATTATGAAATGCATCCTTGGCAAGGATATTTTTGTATTGGATATGACAGTTTTTAGGGAACTTTCCGCAAGTATAGGTAGAATAACTGGCAGCATAAATCAGATTGCAAAGCGGGTAAATTCCACTGCAGTGATTTATAAAGATGACATCCTTGATATACAGGAGCTACTAAAAAAGCAGGGAAAAGATATTTACTCTCTGCGAAAAAAACTATATGACCTTGGAAATTTAGAAACCATAAATACGGAGGAGATATAATGGCTGTTACAAAGATTCATCCCATAAAAAAAACTTTGCACTTAGCCCTAAACTACATAATGAATGCTGATAAAACTGATGAAAAAATCCTTATTTCCTCTTTTAACTGCAATCCTAAGCTGGCTCATCTTGAGTTTGATCAGACAAAAAGAGAATGTAATTCCAAGGCAAAAATATTGGCAAGGCATTTAATTCAATCTTTTGCTCCCGGAGAAACCACTCCTGAACAGGCACACAAAATAGGTCTTGAACTATGTGAAAAGGTCTTTCAAGGAAAGTATGAGTATGTACTCACTACCCACATAGATAAGGGGCATCTTCATAATCATATTTTATTTAATAATGTAAGTTTTGTAACAGGTAAGGCATATCAAAGCAACAAAAGAAGTTATCATCAAATCAGAACTGTCAGTGATGAGATTTGTAAGGAAAACGGTTTATCTGTCATTGATGAAAACTATAAAAAATTCAAGAACAGATATTCCACAAACGGTAAAAGCTATATTGAATATATGGAATTTAAGAAAGGCGGTTCTTGGAAAAACAAGCTTCACCTTGCTATTGATAAAGCAATTCTAAAATCCGGTACTTACGAAGAGTTTTTAAAAGCAATGGAAGATTTAGGATATGAAATTAAGATTGGAAAGTATCTTTCATTCCGCCATAAAGACAAAAAAGATAGCGGAAGATTTACAAGAGCAAAGGCAAATGTACTTGGAGAAGATTATACAAAAGAGCGAATTAAAGAAAGAATTGAAGATCCGACTAAACAGCAGATTTATAATAAAGAACAGCTTTATGACAAACTCTCTTATAAAAAGCCTGATACTATTGTAAATGTAAAGAACAATGAAAAGGTAAAATCCTCAAAAGGTTATGAAGTGTGGGCAGGTAAACATAACATGAAAACAATGGCTTCATCCTTAAACGAAATGAGAAGATATGGAATAAACACCTATGAAGAACTGGAATTAAAATTAAAGAAGGCAGCCTCAGACAGGCAACAATTATTAGATCGAATAAAGCAAGTTGAACAGGAAATGAAATCCATATATTCTGTGATAGAGAATAAAAACACCCTTTCTAAAAATCAGCTGATCTATGACATGTATATTGAAGATAAAGAAAATATCACCTTTTATGAAGAATACAAGCCACAGATTATTGCCTATGAAATCGCCTTAAAAGAACTTGAAAAATCAGGATACTGTACATTAAGTATTCCGGAACTGTCAGATAAATATGCTGTTTTGGAACAGAAAAAAATTAGCCTTATGGAAGAATACTCCTATCAAAACTTCATGCTCCACGATCTTCAACAAGCAAAGAAAAATACGGATATATACCTTAATAACCATCTGGAAAAATAAAAGAAGGAGACCACTCCTACCTGATTTTTGGTAGAAAGCAGCCTCCTTCTTTATAAGTAACAAAAACATATAGACATAGTGGTAGACTTTTTCTTATAGGCTAATTCAAAACAGTATGATTACCCCCAGTGTTAAATTTTTCTGCAAGATCTGTTTTTTAATAACACTGTTTTCTTATACCTTGTCCATTTCTATAAGATAATCTTCTCTTCTTTTCCATACAACTAAAGAGATTATACCTATTATGATATAGTTTACCACCTGATTGGCTAAATCATTGTTTAAAAGGGGTAGGAAATAAGATTTTTCATTTGTAATAAACCCATTTACCAAAATACAATACACTGTCATAGAGCTGAAGAATGAAATGGCTAAATTAAGAATCTTTCCAATCAACCCAAATTTATCATGAATGAGCTTAAATAAGACAGAATATAGCACTACAGCCACTATTGCTGCTAATATATCCCAAAAATATACTGCATATTCGGATGAAAACTTGATGGAAAAATAATTGTGAGTATAGTACCAACTTGCTATAAATACCGCAAGCTTATCCATTGCAAATAAGCTTATTTTTACAAATGTTGTTCCTACAAACAGGATAACTCCCAAATATAGTATAATTAAGGCTATAAAAATAACAATCATATCATTTCATCCTTTCTACTAAATAATCCTATTTCTTATAATATAACGCCCCTCTCCTTTTTTAGCAAACCCTTATTTTAAGTTTAAAAGAGAATCAAAAAAAACAGGGGAAAGCAACTTATCAGGCTGCAATCCCCCTACTTTTATCTTTCTATCCCTTTTTCACTTTTCATTTTCCCTTGTTCTTGTGATCTGCCATCCGTTTTTTCTTTATAATCATTTAGTTTTTTAAGTGTTGAAACCTTCTCCTTTGTATCTTGAGATTGTCCTCTGGCTTTTAACAGCTTGGCGGAATATACCTTAAAGTTTGTATATTGCTTTCCATTCTTTCCGGTACTAAGCTTTTCTTTTCCTGAAAGCGAAACAAAATCACCTTTTCTAAAGTCCTTTACTGCTTGAACCTGCTCATTATAGGCAAAGCAATTCATAAACTTTACATTCCCCATTCCGTCATTTTGAGCAATAGAAAAGCTTGCCACTCTAAAATCCTGTCCCTCATTTGATCTTAGATCCTTTATTTCAACATCGGCGGTAAGATTACCTTTTATATACTGCTTTTCTTGATCCCCGTTATCTTTCATACCTGTGTTTGCTTTTTCAACATTGTTCTGTGTTGTAGACTTCCTATTCTCACTTACTTTTTGTCCGGTTTGCTCCTGTGTGCCTGCCTCTTTTTGTACCTCTTCCTGCCTCGTATCTTTCATTGTTTCCAATCCTTCATCAATAAAGTCCATAAATCTTTCATCAATCAACCCCATATAAGAGTCATTCATATAGTTGTCATAGGCATTATCAAGTATATCTTCATTATTTATATCTGTTTCCAGTGATATTATTCCCTTGATGAAATCACTATGATTGTATTCCGCCAAGAATGATAGCGTTTCTTTCATACTTTCAAAGCTGTTGTTTTGCATATTTGAAATACTTTTTAAATCATTTGCATATCTTCCGTTTACCCACTCAAACTTACCGTTTTCTTTATTTTCTTTAATTCCTGATGCTATAACAAATTGTTCACCTGTAAATAATACTGCCTGATTTTTCTTTACATCTAATACCGTTGTATGTTCTCCCAGTGCCGTTTTAATAATATCTCCTTTTTTTAAGTTCATAAATTCCTCCATTTCTGTCTTTACACTTTATTTTTCTATTAAGATTGAGAAAAGAGTACCCATAAAAGATACTCTCTTCCCATATTTTCATATGATATTTTTTATCCGGATCCTACCTTGCCTCCTCAAAGTATTCTAATTGATTTTCCCTTGCACCTGTTTGACTGATTTGTTCCTTATACCCGTTTAATTTATCTACTACAGAGTTTCTATCTCTTTTATTAAAATCTCCGATACTTTGTACCTTGCTGTCTCTAAAGTCGGCATCGTACCTGTCCGCTACACCGTCCAAGTCCGTATCTTTTTCTAACGGATCATAAAAATTCCCATCATCATCGATTTCAAGCCCAAGTGCCTCTTTTAACTTTTCTTCATCCACATAAATAAGCTCATTAAAATCCCAAAAACCTATGTTTGCCTTTATCTGCACAAGCTCACTTCTATCACTTGCATCAAGAGGATCATAGGTATACTGAAAGCTGTTAACTAAAGTATTATCAACATAGGTATTCATTTTATAATTGATTAAATCAAGGCTTGTCTGTATTTCATGCTTTTCATCCGGTGTAGTTGTATAAGCAAGCCCTATATCACTTAAATCGGGAAACAAAGTATCAAAATCCTCTATACTATGGTTTTCCTCATACTCCTTATTTAAGAAATGAATCAATTCTTCTTTTACCTCTTCAAGTAACGGATTTTTCCCTTCTGTTACTGCTTCTTTTTGCCCCATATCCAGTAGATTATTTACCTCAGCAAGCCTTAATGTCTTTTCTTTTAGAAGCTGTGCCTGAGAAAATTTCTTCTGAATTTCAAGTTTTGCGGTTTCAAGTTGACTTTCAGTATCATTAAGCTTACCTAAAGTTTGCTCCAGTCTCTCAGGCATTTTATCAAGGACATTATCCATTCTCGTTATATTTCCTATACCATCCGCTCCAAATTCACCATAATGATTCTCTTCGCCTTTTAGATTAAATTTATACTGATTTGAAAAGCTGTCATAGTATGCAAATAAATCAAAGTTTCTGTACTCTCCGATTTTTACTTCTTCCGACTTAAAATCATCCGTCTTTTTTATGCTTTTTATCTTGCTTATCAAAAATTCTCCGGCTTGTCTTTTATCCGTATATTTTTTGCCGTCAAGAATAAGAGAGGTGAATTTTGATACTGCTTCTTTATCCGACTTTTTCTCTGTTTCTATTGAATTTTCCCCTACATTCTCCAAACTTGACTGAATATATACTGCCTTATCTGTATTTTCTTCTCTATATGGCTCTACTGCTTTTATATCTTTTTTCAGATTTTCTATTTTATTTTTTAAATTTTCTATTTCTTTAGGGTAAACCTTTACCACCTTATCCTCAAGTTTATACAGGTTTGACTTGAAGTTGGACTCAAGCATTTTTAACTTAGATACCTCCACATCAAGATCCATCTTCTCACGAATTAAAGGATTACCTGTAGCAAGTGCCTTTATTTCAGCATAATTTAATGTAGCCTCATCCACATCTTCTGCAACTCTTACCGGTGTTTTACTTGTCATTATCTGTGAAATATACTTTTGTTTATTTTCAAGTGTTTGGAAAAGATAAGCATCAAAGGTGTTTTCAGTTACATATCTGAAGATATAAACATCCTTATTTTCATTTCCCTGTCTTACGATTCTTCCGGCTCTTTGAGAAAGATCCGCAGGTCTCCATGGGACATCAAGATCATGAATGGCAATGAGTTTATCTTGTGCATTGGTTCCTGCTCCCATCCTCTGTGTGGAACCTAAAAGCACACGAATTTCTCCTTTCCTTACCTTATCAAAGATAGCATCCTTTTCTCTGTTGTTGTTTGCATTATGGATAAATTCAATTTCCCCTTCAGGGATACCCATTACTATAAGCTTGTTTTTGATATCATCATAAATATTAAACTCGCTTGAGGGTGTAGACATATCACAAAAGACAAGCTGAGCCGACCTTTTATCTGCATATTTATCCCATATGCTGAAGATATTTTTTACACAAGTATTTACCTTGCTGTTCTCATCATCGGGAAGTAAGGGATTTATAAGCCTCTGATCAAGTGCCATCTTCTTTCCGTCATTAGTAATAAGCAGCATATTATCGACAGAGGAATCCACCTGTTTTGCTCGAACCTTATCCGCCCTTTCTGAAAAAGTTTCAAGTATTTGCTTTTGCTCCTCGGTAGGCTTTGTCTTTATGGTTTCAAAATGTGCATTTGGAACGGGAAGATTTAATACATCCGCCGTTTTTATATCCATGAACTGCTTAACCATGTTCATAAGCTCCGGGAGGTTGTAAAACTTTGAAAATCTTGTCTTACTTCTATATCCGTTCCCTTCAGGATTAAGCTCTATTGCCGTAACCGTTTCTCCAAAAGTAGATGCCCACGAATCAAAGTGCTGAAGGTGCATTTTTTTAAGTCCGTCATACTGAAGATACCTTTGCATGGTATAAAGTTCAGCCATACTGTTGCTAACCGGAGTTCCTGTTGCAAAAACAACTCCCTTACCACCTGTTATCTCATCCATATATCTGCACTTCATAAGCATATCACTTGACTTTTGCGAATCCGTTGCACTGATTCCTGAAACATTTCTCATTTTTGAAAACAGGTACAGATTTTTATATGCATGGGCTTCATCCACAAAAAGCTTATCAATTCCCAGTTCCTCAAAGGTTACCACATCATCTTTTTTATAATCATCATTAAGTTTCTTTAATTTTGCTTCCAGACTTTTCTTTGTTTTTTCAAGCTGTTTTACACTAAATCTTTGATCCCTGTCTCTTTTATACTCTCCAATAAATTCCACAATCTCATCGATCTGACTTTTAAGTTCATACTCCTGTCTTTCCTTTGAAATCGGAATTTTCTCAAATTGACTATGTCCGATAATCACCGCATCATAGTCTCCTGTTGCAATCCTACTGCAAAATCTTTTCCGCTTGTCCGGTGTAAAGTCCTTTTCCGTAGCACAAAGTATATTGGCTGCCGGATAAAGCTCGTTAAACTCACGCCCGAACTGTTCCACGATATGATTTGGAACTACAAACATGGCTTTAGAACTCATCCCAAGCCTTTTAGACTCCATCGCAATTCCTATCATCTCAAAGGTCTTTCCCGCCCCTACTTCATGTGCAAGCAGGGTATTCCCTCCAAAAAGTCCCCTTGCTATTGCATCTTTTTGATGTGGTCTAAGCTTAATTTCAGGATTTATTCCATCAAAAGGCAAATGCCTTCCGTCATACTCCCTTAATCGAATGGAATTAAATCTTTCATTATATTTTTTCACCAGTCTGTTTCTTCTGTCCACATCCTCAAAGATCCAGTTTTTAAATTCTTCTTTTATAATTTCCTGTTTACTCCTTGCAAGCATGGTCTCTTTTTGATTTAGAACTGATGTTTTTCTTCCATCCGAATCAATTATCTGGTCATATACTTTAGTATCTCTAAGATTTAGACTATCCTCTATAAGCTTATATGCACTCACTCTGCTTGTTCCATATGTGAAATTAGCCAGGTCGTTATTTTTATCTGTGCTTTTTCCCTCTACCCTATACTCTCCCGTAAAATCAGTATATTTAATATCTATATTCCATCTGTTTGATGCGGAGGTCTTTAACAGATTAAACATAAAGCTCTTATAGTCTTTTTCAGGTATCCATGTAGAACCCATCTTGACAGTTATATCACTTGCTTCAAGAGTTTTCGGCATTACTTCTTCTAACTTTTTCTTTTGATAATTAAGAGCTGATAATTCCTGTTTTAATACCGAAATTTTCTCTGTTATTTCTGATTTATGTGATAATTCTTCCTGCTTGGATCTTCCCCCGTCAATACCCGATTGTAATACCTGAGGCTTATCTAACTCCTCTTTATTTTTATTAACTTCATAATCTATATTTTTTATATATGCGTCTACTACTTCTATTTTCTCTCTGATATTACCTGATAAGTATTCATCTGCACTGACATATTCTCTTGAAAAATCCAATAAATCCAAAGCTGATGAAAAAGGCGTAATATCACTTGGTTCAAAACTGTCAAGATTTAAGAATATCTCTCCTTTTAGCCCTTCTATCAGCTCTTTTCTTATCTTTCCTGTAAGCTCCTCCATATACTCAAAGTTTACATTCCCTTTTTGAGATATAGAAAGAATCAGTGCTTCGCTTAAGCTATCCGTATGTTCAATTACCATAGCTTTTTTAATAGTTCTTTTTGTAAAAATGTCAGACTTACCGATAAAGTTACCCTCTTTATCTAGGTTTTCCAAGGTGGATACTAAAGAGTAGTTGGCATCCTCCTGAAGTAGTCTTTTATTTGCCCTTGAATTAATCAGTCCATATTTATTAGAAAAATCATCATAAAGCTTATTTAATCTCCCCTGTAAGGCTTTTATTTCCTCTTCCGGATAATCTTCCTTTTGATAGGTAATTACTCCTCTTAACGCTTTTTCTATTTCAAGATATGCTCCTATCTTCTCCTCATCAGCTTTATTTAAAAGTAACCTTTGCATAATGGAGTTTTCTCTAAAGAACACCTTATCTTCAATCACTGCATAGGAATAATTTTTAACATTGTCATCAGCCGAAAGTATTTCTGTTTCAAGTTCTTCATTTAACTTCGCCTTTTCATAAGTGCCTTTGATATTTTTAATTGCATCCTCAAGCTGCTCTTTTATTGATTTACTTTCATCTGCAATGCAAGCAAGAGTAGTGCCGAACCTGCCCGGTACTTCCTGCATACTACCAAGTACCATCTGTGGATTATCTACAAAGTATTTGTTATAGCTTAGTCCCTGCCTGTTCTTATCAAGCTTAACCCAGTCCTCATCTATCTTTAACAGCCTGTCTCTTTTCTTTAAGAAAATAATATCACTTGTAACCTCTGTGCCTGCTTCACCTTTAAATGTATTATTCGGCAGTCTTATAGCTCCCAGAAACTCTGCCCGCTCACTTATATATCTTCTTATGTCCTCATTTCTTTTATCCATTGTGCCTGATGAAGTTATAAAAGCAATCACTCCTTTGCTACGCACCTTATCCAGTGTTTTGGCAAAAAAATAATCGTGAATAAGAAAGTTGTTTTTTTCATACTCACGATCGGATACCCTATACTCTCCAAAGGGTACATTTCCTACAGCTATGTCAAAAAGATTATTTGAAAAAGCAGTTTCTTCAAAGCCTTTTACCTGAATATTTGCATTAGGGTATAACTTTTTAGCAATCTGTCCGCTGATACTGTCAAGCTCTATACCGTAAAACTTTGACTTTTGCATTGACTCCGGTAGGTTTCCTATAAACCTTCCCGTTCCCATACTTGGCTCTAAGATATTTCCACTCTCAAATCCCATATCCGATAAAGTATGATAAATAGCATCTATTACTACCTTTGGTGTATAAAAGGCGGTTAGCGTACTTTCTTTAGCAGCCTCATACTCTGACTGTGATAGGTTTTCTTTTAAGAACATCCTTGCCTCCTGCCACTGACCTCCCCGCTCTTCATCAAATACATCTGAAAGACCTCCCCAACCTACATAGCGGCTTAAAATATCCTGCTCTTCTTTACTTGCATTTCTGTTTTCTTTATTAAGTCTCTTTAGTACCTTTATTGCCTCAATGTTGTTTTTTAATCGCTCTGAGGGTGGTAGGACTTCATCTTCTCTTGTTATCCTGTAATTTGCAGGTATAATGTTTTTTGTATGTTCTCTACCTGTATATACATCTTCTTGTTTTAATGTTTCACTTAAAGATTCTTTATTTAAGACAGGTAAAGCTTCTTTATCTACACTTTTCTCCGGTGATTTTTCTTCTGTGGAAAGTATCTCAAAGTCAAGTTCGTTTTCATTTCTAAATGTCAGGATCTCACTTCCTGTAACAAAGCCGCTAAGATACTCTTCATTATCATCCAATTTTATTGTTTTACAGTTTCCATAATCACTTATTTCTGAAATCAGGTATTCCTTTCCTTGATATCTTACCTGCATACCTTCTTTAAAAATCGGCTCATTTACATTTTCTTGTTCATTTGCCTTTTTAATCTGTTCATTTATATAACCTGTAAGAAGTACATTTCTATGGTTATCATCAAGCAAGTAAGAGAGGTTTTGAAGCATTTCATGATAACTTTCATACTCGATTGCACGATTAGAATTAAGCATATATCCATTGTATCTCAGGTTTTGCTTTAGCTGTCTGTTTTTCATATCTAAAACAAGCTCCGCTTCATATCCGACTTTCCCGTCTATGCTGTTCGTTATATGCTCCGGTACTTTTAAGTTTCCTTCATCTACAGTCTTTTTAAGCAAAGTAAATTCTTCATTTTGTGGGTTGAATTGATATTCATCCTCTTTCTTTACTTCCTTAAAAGTCAGAGCAGATATAATCTCATTTTTAGCTCTAAGCTCTGATGCCTTTTTATTTTCTTCTTTTGATTTTGGCTGTTTTTGTACATCGGACACAATATCCTTATTTTCATATCGATCATTCTTTATTAAGTCTTTAATCCTTACTGCCACTTGACTCCAGCTAAGCATAACTTCCGGAGAGTTTCCCTTTTTAAGCCCGATTCCCTTAGCATCATGCCATTCACTGCTTTCCATATTTCCTGATAAAGCATGAGTTCTTCCACCTGTGCCGTACTCATTTTTTAAAAACTCCGCCTGTTCTGAAAGTGTATGATTTTCTCTAAAAAAGTCGGCAATCCGTTTTTCACCTCCTGAAATACCGCTTCCTCTTCTTAAATTTTCATCTATCTCATCTTCTGTGATAAATTCTTTTATCTTTGGTAGTTCAATAAGACCTGAACTAAATTCCTTCCTTGGTATCTCCAAATCATTCAGACTTTTTAAAATCTCTTCCACCTTGTGAAAATGAAATCTTAATATCCCCTTATTTTCCATATAGTCCTGTAAAAATATGCTATATTCTTCTCTAAGCTTATTTCTAAATTCAGGACTTCTAAGCTTTTCTGAAAGTTCTTCGGTTTCGTCAGGAAATCCGTTTTTTTCTGTTCGGTCAAGAACCTGTAGGTAAGCTTCTTTTACATCATCTGCAAAATCTCTTTTTAAGTACCACAATTTTTCTACAAGTTTTTTTCTTTCATAGTAAAAGGCTTCCGCCACCTCTACATTGGTTGCATATTCACCGCTTTCAATAAGTTCTCCTATACGTTTCGCTGCATTACTCCATGATAAAATCTGCATCGGATTTGTTTTTGATGAAATATCATTGGATAAGTAAACTCCTTCTTTATCATACCATGCACAAACCTTATTCCCGGCTACCTCATAACCGTTTCCACCTCTAAAGCTGCTTTGAAGGAAATCAGCTAATTCTTCTATACTTTTTCCCTTAGAATACTCAGCCAAAATCTTTAATCTTAGGTCTTCTTCATTTCCTCCATAAATTAAAACCGTATCTACTTCTTTTTGCTGTAAGGGCAAGTTAAATCGCACCTGACCGCCCTCATTCCCGGCAAAAGAAAAGGAAGTCTTTTCAACTTCCCTTTCAATATTTCTGATATTTAGTCGTGAATCACTTTCTATGCCCAGACTATCTGTTCCAATACCATCCTTGTAAGTGTCATATCGAGATTTTTCTTCAGTCCCATATATTTCAGAAAATCCTCCGACTTCAGTTCGTTTGTCAGCCCCCAGATTTGCATCATTTTCGGCTCTTCCTTCTCCAAAAACTCCTGTGCCTGTTCCTCTATATTTAGAAGATGCTCCATCAGTGTCTCTTTGTAATACATACTCTGATACTGATTCTCCCTGTTCTCCTTCAGGAATTTGAGCCTCTCCCTGCCAAATCTGTTCAGTCTGCTCTGATCTACTATCTTTGGCATCTTTATATTCGGTATCAAAACTTCCTCTCCATCTTCCATCTTCTCCAAACTGTATGTTCCCCCCTGTTTCTCGAACAGATTCTCTTTGACTATCGGGGTGTGGGTTTCTTCCTCCAAAAGATATTCCCTGTTCGCCAGTATTACTGTTTCTCTCATCAGCCAAGCCTCCTTTATTTTCTTCTATCTCATTATTTATTGCTCCGGTATTTTCACTGCTATCATTTACATTATAATGCTCCTTGTCGGTCTTTGTCTGCTCTTTTATCTCTATTTCTTTAAGTTTTTCTCTCTCACCTATCCTCCCTATTTCTCTTCCGATAGCTATAAGCATTTCTTTAGAAATTAAAGATATTTCTCCAAGAAGGCTGTCAATATCCTGTCCATGCTTAATACCTGATACGGTTTCCAGTTTGCCCTCATCAACAGGAATACCTATATCCATTCTTTGTGCAAGTGAAACCTTTATGGATTCTGTGATAAATTGCATCAATTCTACTTTGGTATAACTCTTAAGCGTATCATCCGTCATCATATCAAAGATGGTATATATCTTTTTCCTAACATATAAATCTATAAGTGCGGTTATCTTTTCTTCCTGTGAAAAAAGTAGCCTGCTGTTTCTTTCTTTAAAGCTGTCAATCAGTGAATCTACAGCTAAAGTATGCTTCTCAGGTTCATATTTCCACAGTTTTACTTCATTGATCTTATTTCCTATACTGACTGTTTGACTGACATCAAATACATACTTTACCTTTGGTATGCTTCTACTTAAATCAAGAATCGGTATTCCCTTTTCTCCTCTTTTTACACTTCTTCCAAGCTTTTTCCAAAAATCATACTCCGCACAGGCAGTTGCTCTCTTGTAGGTACTGTAAATACTTAACTGGTGCATATATGAGTATTTATAGTTATTTCCCATTGTCTTTAGAAAATCTTTGTAGGCACTTACATCCCTTCTGATTTCCTCTAAAGAGTGAGATAAAATATCACTGATTTTTTCAGTTGAATATCTTGGCATCTTTCCCTCCTTCTTATTTTCAGTCTCTTCTTGTTTTACATTATTTATAATATCGGCCTTTTCTTTATTCCAATCATAAAACTTTCTTATGCCGTTCATTGCCCTGTCTGCAATATAGTGTATATAGTCCGTACTTCCTCGCCTTTTATACCACTTATTTCTTTTAAGCCCGCTATTTTCCATAAGGCTGATTGACTTTTCCACATCTGAGGTGTAATAAAGCAACCTCCCAAGCATAAAAAAATCAGCCTCAGACCGGCTGTTAAAATAGTTTTGATAATTCCCGTTATATATTTGTCTTAGATCTTCTCCGCTATAGTTAAAGTATCTCCTATTAAAAAGTATGTTTAGAATATCATCTTGTGAAAATCTGTTTTTATCAGCCAAACTGCTTGGACTTAAATTAATCCTACCGACTTTGGATTCCCCATAATCTATCCTTGACATATATGTTTTATAAAGTGGCAACAGCTCCTGATTGATATTTACTATTTTACTTCTGTCTTTATCCTTTAATATATTCCCGGTTATCGTAAAAAATCTGTCCCTGTCATAAATTTCAAGGTTTTTATATCGCTTCCTTTCTCCCGGTACTTTACCCTTTCCTATAAAATGCAGTCCTGTTTTTGACGGAGAGATTTCCGCATAGGTGGAAATCCCTCTTAGAAAATCTGCTGTCATGGAAGCGGCATTTAAGTCCATACTGTATTCCATTATCTCATCACTTACCTTATCTATATCAATTCCTATATACCCGTCCCCTAAGAAAAATCCCAAGCCGGTTTCTTGATTTTTACATAAAGTATCCATGCAATCATCAAAACTGTGCCAAGTTTTTCTATCATTTGACTTGGCAGGTTTTCCATTTGGCATAATAGGCATTTTTGTGTTTTTTCCGTCTCTTACAATGATTTTATAAAGGCACCATCTTTTCTCTTGCTTTAATTCATCAGGAATATTTTTATATTTGATAAGGTCGGCTTCTTTCATTATATTTCCATTCTCTTATCCTTTTTTACTGTCTTTTCTCCTTTCCCATTTTCTTCCTGCCTGATCTTTTGCTGATTTTCTTTAAGTGTTTTTAATACGGAAGGTTTTCTTTCCATACTTTTAGGCTTTTTCTCATTGCTTTTTTGAATGTTTGTACCTTGCCTTTCACCTCCATTTCTCACAGCTGTTTTTTCACTTGTCTTAATGTCTTTATTTTCATTATCCGATTGACTAATCTCTTCCTTATTTCCCTTATTTAACTTTTCCTCATCCTTTTGTATCTCTTTAGATAAGGTATCCAGTTTTTCAAGGCAGTTATTAAGCTTCTTTTGCTGCTCTTTTATGAAACTTTGCATTGAGTTTACAAGTCCCTTTACAATTCCTATTTTCATCTCAACAAACTTTTCCTGTGCCTTCGTAAGGTTATAGGTAAGCTGATGTTTCATACTGTCATAAAGGTGCTTAATACTTCCTACCGCCTTTTCCTGAAGATTAATAAGAGATTTCCCTACTGCCCTAATATCCTTGGCAATAAGGGAGCTAAGGCTTATATTATCCATTTCATTAAGTCTTTTGATCTCCGCCTTAAGACCTGTTATTTCATCTTTAAGTGCCTTTAACTCTTCAATATTTACATCAAAGTCATTATTTTTTAGCTCTTCTTTAAGCTCCCCGGCAATTTTAAGCTGTGTATCCGTATTATCTTCTAAAAAGTCGGCTGTTTTTGTATATTCTTTTTTGATCTCATTTATAACTTCCTTGGTCTGTTCTTCCTGTCTTTGAATGTTTTTATTATCGTTCATTTCGTCCTCCTTAAATTCTGTTCTTTATTGTTTTTATAAGATCCATTGTAGTTGCGTAATTCCTGTATAACCTACTTCCCATATAAACCATGCAAATGCAATGGCATTGCTTTTATACTTTTCAAACTCGGCATTTTTAGCACAGTTAAGTCTTTTGGAAAATACATATACCTTTTTTATAGGATATTTTTTAAATAACTCATATCTTTTTTGTCCCTCCAAAAATGCTAAGCGAAAAAGCATTGCTATTTTTACTTTCGGGGCAGATATTTCAAGGGCGTGTTTTAGAAATTTATCCGCACAAAAATAAGGCGGATTGGTTACTATGTCTAAGGTATTTTCCTTAATCGTAAAAAAATCCACCTCTCTTTTGCTTCCATATCCTCTGTAACAAATATCCTCCGCTTTTACCCTGTATCCATGCTCTACCAGTACTTTTCCAATATGCCCCTGACCGCAGGCAGGCTCATATATTGTTTCTCTGAAATTTTCTCTTATTAAAAGCTCCTTTGTTGCTCTTTTATCTGTGGCATAAAAATCCAAGACCTCTCTGTCTTTACCAAGTTTCATCAATGTATCAAACATAGATTATCTTCCCTGATACTTGGCAATAGTTTCTTTTATCTCGGTTTCAACACACGATAAAAATGCTTCATTTGATGCTTTACCCAGTGCTATATCAGACAAGTTCATTTCCCACTTGGCTGTTGTTTTAGCTGACTTAAAGTTATCCTCCACTATCTCTATAAGAGCTTTTCCTTTTTTGGTTGCAATAAGATTTTTCTTATCTCTTTCTATGAAATCCTTGGAAATTAAATTTTCTATAATACCTGCTCTTGTTGCCGGTGTTCCAAGTCCCCTTCGCTCAACCTCAATTCCCTTTTGCAGTGCATCATTACCTGCAATCTCCATAGCCTTAAGAAGAGTATCCTCTGTAAAATGCTTTGGTGGTATCGTATATTTTTCTTTTATCTCTTTATCCTTGATTTTAAGTACATCTCCCACATTTATATCAGGTAATACAACATCTTCATTTTTCTTTGAACCGTACTGTTTAAGATATTTGGTAAAACCTTCATCTGTAATGACCTTACCGCTTACCTTAAATTCAAATATATCACCCTGACTTTCATATACCGCAACAATCTTTGTTATATTTTCAATTAAGGGATAGCCTGTACTTGCATGGAGTTTATTTAAGATAAGGTTATATATTTTTCTTTCACTTTCAGGAATTGTGGACATATCTTCCTCTAAAGAACTTACTGTAGGTATGATTGCATGGTGATCCGTTACCTTAGCTGAGTTAAAAATAACTTTAATTCTCTCCGTATCAAAGTCATTTTTACCAAGTATGTTATTTATCGTATTTATAATCATATCTTCCGAAAGATATCGGCTGTCCGTCCTGGGATATGTAATCATTTTCTTTTCATAAAGGCTTTGTGCATAGTCAAGTGTCTGTTTTGCACTGTATCCGAAGTACTTGTTACATTCTCTTTGAAGTGTTGTAAGATCAAACGGCAAGTCAGGTTTTGTAAGCTTTTCCTTTTTCTCCACATTTCTTACTGTGATTGTATTTCCTACCACATTTACTAAATCTTCTACAATTTCAAGGCTGTCTATTCTGTCTGTTGAAAGAGTAAAACCGGTAAAATAAAGCTCACCTATATAATATTTTTCTTTCTTAAAAGCTGTTATTTCATCATCTCTTTTTACTATCATGGCAAGCGTGGGTGTTTGTACTCTTCCAACAGAATAATTTTGATTGTAAATAAGGGAATACAGCCTGCTCATGTTCATGCCGACAAGCCAATCCGCCTTACTTCTGGCAAGAGCTGATTGGTATAGATCTTCATACTCTTTTCCCTCTTTTAGCTGCTTAAAGCCTTCTTTAATTGCCACATCTTCCATTGATGAGATCCAAAGTCTTTTGATATTCTTTTTACAACCTGCCTGCTCATACACAAGCCTAAAGATCAACTCTCCCTCACGCCCTGCATCACAGGCATTAATAACAGCCTCAATCTCTTTAGAGTTCATCAGCTTTTTAAGAGTGTTAAACTGCCCCCTAGTTGCCTTTAAAACCTCATACTTATACTCACCCGGAATAATCGGTAAATCCTCCAAGCTCCACTTGCCATACTTTTCATCATAAGCTGAAGGACTTGCCATCTGTATTAAATGTCCCACACACCAACTTACAATATATCCACCTCCTTCATAGTATCCGTCCTGTCTGCCGGTTGCACCGATTACCTTTGCAATACTCATTGCGACACTCGGCTTTTCACATATCACTAAATTCATTTATAAATCCTCCTTTTTTTGCATGAAAAAAGGCAATCCGAGTTTTTCCTTCTGATTGCCTTTTGGTTTTTGGTGTTTAATTGTTCAAAAATATAATTTTGGCTTAAATCTATTACGGTTTACTTTCATGTGATTTTACCCCTTTAACTCTTTCTCTCAAACTTAACTGTATACATATTAACAATATCATCTTTTCTAAGCTTATATATATGCAGCAATTCATTAATTTTATTTATATCATTGATATTCCCGTTATGACACAAAGTACTATAAAAATCACGTAGATTCTTTCTAAAAAATGTCAGTTCTTTCTCAGTCATAACTCTCATATTTTCATTTGGAGAAGCAACTATATCAACAAATTTAGATGGGTGAACAATTATTGGTATACATTCATTTGGGTATACATAATTCTCCTTAAACCAATGAACCGATCCTGATAATTGATTACAATAATCTTTCTTTATTGTTTGAGTAGTAGCCTCCGTCTTACATTCAATTACCAAATACTTACTTGAATCAATAGCCCATAAATTATCTGGTCCATATCCTCCAGTTTCTTTGTCTGGTCTCGAACATACAAAACCAAGAGATACCCCAACTTGATTTAGTGCTTCCTCAAATTTCTCATATTCACTCTCCATACATAAATTTGACAAAATTCCGTCTATATATACTAATAATTCATTTAACCCAAGCTTTCTTGCAGATATATTTGTGCTAATAGCTTGTGCTTGCGGAATTGTATTAATTGTTCTTTTATACTGTATACCTCTAATAGGTGAAAGAATAGCTGCACTTAAATTCTTTCCAACTGTTAATATTTCTTGAGCAAGAACAGGGTCTGTTTTATTTGTATATTCAGCCTGAATCTGACATAAATATCCTTTTGTTCTTTTGTCATCCTCTTTATCCTTAACCATTTTAATAGTTTCTGCAGCATCAATCCATTGCATATTTATGGATTTTTCAAAAGCTTTTCTTTGAGCAACTATCCTTTCATCTACCCTCGCCTCATTTGAATACTTAACCGTGGCTAAACTCTCCTTGCAAGTTTTTATCCATTCTGGATTTTTTTCTAAAGAATAATTTGCAAGTTCAAATATCTGATCAATTGTTGGCTTTGAACCTGTTTCACTCACTAATAAATCCCATAATTGTTTTGAAAGATCATATTGACATTTCGTAGCCGCACTAAAATAATCTATTCCCTTACCTCTTGATAACACATCTGAAAGTTCATCCCCCATAAGAACAACACAACATTCATCATCATTAAAACGCACTCCTCGTCCCATACCTTGTTCAATTCTTTGAACTTGCTCTCGTAGCAGAATAGTACTTTGAGGAGCTACACTTTGAATATATCTATCTTTAATACTATTTAAAGGCGGAAGTCCATCAATGACCAACATTCTACAAGCATCACCTGGCAAATCAATCCCATCATATCTATTAACAAAAATCACTTTTCCTAAATGAACACCGCTTTTTAATTTATTAACTACTTTATCTATATTATCTTTTGTCGCTGTTCGTTCCCTTTGTTCATCCCAAAATTCCGCTCTAGAAAAAGAAGGCACAAGTATCACTACATTATATTTTTTAGCTATTTCCTCAACTTTTTTCTTTATCTCAACTTCTGATATCTCGCTGTTTATATGCTTAGGAAAGATAACTAATCTATCTCCAATATCATTAGCATTTTCTGGTGTGATAATATTTTTCATATCCCCTATATCTAATCCAAGTGCAGAAATAAACACACTATCATCGGCTAGTGTTGCACTCATATATATACGTCTACTTGCATCTTCAAGACTAGATATATTATATAAATCAATTCCTTTAGGAGATATTTCAATCGTAGAAGCTGTAATTATACAATCACATGTATCCAAACTTCTCTCTAGCAATGGTAGTCCAAAGTATATTTCGCTATTATCCTTATTATTATATTTCTTTAATATTCTATAAACATTGTCTTGCTGTCTTTGCCATTCCCAATATGGAACCAGTATATTTTTTCGACAATCTTTCATTTCAACAACATCAATGTAACTCTTTGGATTATAATCTCTTAATGACGAACTAAATATAGCTATTAGTTCCCTATATGCATCCGTTCCAGCATTAATTCTTATCATAAATTGGTCAGTAATTTTATCCATACATGCATGAACATCATCAATAATAATACTTCCTATTGGATAATTCCCACACTCTCTCATCCCAAAATAACTATGACCATTTACAATAGTCTGAATAGAGGTAACAAGAATTGCTTTTGAGTTTGAATAGTTATAATCATCTTTGTCCGCTGTTACAAAAATTCCTAATCTCTTAGCTTCATCAATAACCTGCATAACCAAGTAATTATCAGGTACCACATATATAGCTGGTCCTTTTCCCTCGTTTAAACAACTCTGAAGCATAATTAACCCAACTACTGTTTTTCCACTACCCGTATTCATTTTCAAAATTACATTTTTTTTCATTTCTTACATCAAACCATTTTTTCCATACCTCACTTTGAACATCCCGAGGATACCCGTACCCCATTGCTTTTGAAGGTAATGTCATAAAAATCTCTCTAGGCTCAATCGTTTTTGTCTTTGAACTAGAATTAAGTTTTGATAAAAGATTCATTGTATACTCCTTGAATTTTAAATTATAGTATATTTACAATTATTGTACCTCAAATACTAAGTATAGTATTTTTTTATTTACTTAAAATCTTTAGCTCTAGTTTCTTCTCTTCACATAAGCTTACAACACTCATTATACGACATCAAAATTTCGGAAATATTTTCTTTAGAACAGAGTATAACCTCTGTATCTACCTGAAGAAAATAGTATACAGCTTTACATTTATTGAAGAATTTTCTATCTACAGTAAATAACTTATCTGCTTTTGTTGCATATATTGCATGTGAAACATCATGAATTCCTGAAATCGTTGTATCCTCTTTTTTTTCTGCATTATAGCCATTTATATTTAGTATACGAAATAGTATCTCTATTATAAATTCTAATACCTTATGAGAATCCTTTATTTTAGAATACATCCCTGAGTATATCTTTAAATCTTCCGGTAAGTCTTTATCTACACCGCACAATTTAAAAACCGAATTTTCATACCTGTTATTATGTTTTTTTATAATATCTTTCATATTAGTATTTAATTGACTTATTGCATTAACCATATCCTCATACTCCCAAATTTTGTCAAATTCAATATTAGAGATATTTTGATATTTTTTCTCTTTATCACAAAGTTCTTTGTAATGCTCTTTGTCTACTTTATACTTATGTTTACCATCAATCTCTATCCTTTGAGTTGTATCATATTTTACTATACGTTCATAGCAAATAAAAGGCGATTCTTTTTTAATTATTATACTTGTCATAGATGGCAAATACTCCATATCATTAGTAAATTTAGAAATTTGCGAAAGAATATTTTTTTTATTTTCTAAATAATTACTATCCCCTTTTTTTAATGCCTTATAAACTTCTTCAATATGGGCTGGGCTATAACAAAAGTTCACAGACTTTTTTAATAAGTCTACTGCTGAAACTATTGATTTATCTATTAATGAGTAAATATAAATATTATGATCCAGATAAAAATCCATAATAAATCTCCTTTTAATTTGATGTTTCTTATAGATAATAGCTTATCTATGATTAGTAAATACTTTTATATTTGTATCTATAAATATCATACTATATATGAATAAAAAATGCACTATATTCTTTATCCTTTTCTACTCATCATCATCTTCCTCATAAGCATCTATTGCCATATCATCAACTTCTTCCTGCTCCGTTTCCTCTTGTATTTCTTCCGGTTCTTCTATATTATCCTCGCTTTCATAATCATCCTCAAGTTCATTATAGTCTTCATCCTCACTTTCTTCCTGTTTTTTCTTATAAATCTTAAAATAATATCCTGCTCCGGCAACTGCCATAACAAGCAATCCTAAAAATATATAAAGTCCTCCTCCTTTACCTTCTTCCTTCTTTTTAGGCTCTTCCTTTACCGGTTCTTCTTTTGTTACTTTTGTTGGTGGCGGTACCTCTTCTATCTTTTTTACTTCCTCTTTAGGTTTTTCTTTTGCTTCAACCATATTTAATAAATCATCTTCGCTTACTTCTGTAAGCAGCATGACATTTTGTCCTTCTTCATCATAATTAATGATTAGATGAAAGGTCTTTCCGGACTTTGTTTTAAATGTAATGAACTGTCTGGCATCGGCAAAATATTTACCACTTTCATCCCCCGTATTTTCTCCATGATAAATAGGATAGCTTTGATTAGCATTATTTACATTTTCTATAAGATCCGCCTTGGCACTGCCCTCTGCTGTAGGAATACCTTTATTTATACCATCACTTTGGCTACCTAACTGATTATCACTTGGAGGCTCTTTTGCATCCAGTTTATTCGGAAAGCGTACTTCCCTTTCTTCTTTATTATCTTTACTTGCTGTTTCCTTAATTGCCTCAGTTTCTATTTCACTTTCATTAACCTGTGCAAAAATATATGTAGGGTAAACATTCCCTATAATAAACATCACAAGTAGGCAAATAACTCCTACCAATCTTTTCACCCTGTTCTTTTTAGATTTCATTTCCTTCATTTGTATCCTCCATGATTTTTTCTCTGTTTTCCTCTACTCCTTTAGAATTTTCCGGCTCTTTCATTTTCTTTTCACTTTGCCTTTCCTTTTTGTAATTTCTCATCATTTCTAAAAACTCATCAAGTGAAATATCAATGCTTCTATATTCTTTTAGAACCTCGACTTGCTCCATTTCCTCCTGCTCTTCTTTAAGTATTTCCTGCCTCAGCCTAAGTTCTTCTATTTTTTCTTCTATTGCCTTTTGATTTTCGATATTCTTTTGATACTTTTTATTCAACTTCTTCCTCCTGTTATTTAACTCTACCGAAACCATAGAAATGTTCTATCCAGTAAGGTGTATTTATACTTACAAAACGAATAGGATTGCCTGCATGTATCATCATTCCGTCTCCTGCATAGATACCTACATGGGATATCGGACTATTGCTGTTATAAGTGTTTTTAAAGAAGATAATATCCCCCGCCTTTGCTTCACTTGGAGATACAGGATTACAATAAGTTTTATAAATCCCCCAAGCAGTGGTTCTTGGCATATTTTTAACTCCTGAATGCGTAAAACTCCAGCATACAAAGGACGAACAATCAAAGTTATTCGGTCCGTTTGCTCCAAATACATATTTTTTACCTATATGTTTCTCCGCTTCGTTAAACAATGCCTTAACCGTTACATCATCAAAGGCAATTCCCGGATTTGAAAAGTCGGGATTGTTTATAATCTCTGATAAGTTCCCGTTACCACTTCCAAAAACAAGCTCCATATTACCTTTACTTGAAAGCAGTGCTTCATAGTGGGCTAAATTGTTGGGATAAGAATTAAATACTTCTCTTATGATATCGTCCATTTCTCTTTTTTCTAAGTTTACAATGAGTTTTTTATATTCATAAGCTTCTTCATGGCTTTCTGTCTGCTCATTCCCTGCTTCATCAATATAGCTTGATGTAACGGTTTTATATCTGATTTCAATTTCTTCATTATAGGTCAATGTATACATTTGATTAAACAGCTGTTGTATTTCTCCGGCTATTTCAGATATTTCTTTTACCACACCATAGCGGGAAGTGATGTATGAGAGCAACTCATGGACATTATGACTGATTTTTTCTTTCCCGTTTATTATATATTCATCATATCCCGGATGTGTCTCTTCTACGCTTTCCATTTCCTCTTGCAGTCCTTGCTCCAAGGAAGAAAATTCCTGATTGATATTCCTTAAGGTATCTTCTGAGGAAAGATAGGTTGTAGAAACGGTATCACTGATTGTTCCCGTTCCTATATCCATCACCATGCTTCCTACCTGAAAGAGCATAAAAAATGTCCCTACCACCAAAAGTATTAGGAACATTATCTTTTTACTTCTTTCTTTTATAAATTCTGCAAACCTTTTACTTCCCTTTGCTAAGGATTTTTTAAGCCCGTTCTTTATCCTTTCTTTGTATTTCTTTTGAAGTTGCTTTTTATACTGCCTCCTTTTAAAAAACTGTCTTAACCTTGAAGTGTTTTGATACTCACTACTTTTCTTAAATTCTTCCATATTTTTCTTGAAAAACAGCTTTTTTTCCTGATTTTCAATATCTTTTTCAAGCCTTACTACCCTTTTTTGTCTTTTTGATGCCCTACCTTTTCCATGATTGTGGGCTTTTCTTGCAAGACTTTCTATGCCGTCTGTCGTCTTATGAGCGGCGCTGACACCGGCATTGTCCTCTTGTCCACTTTCAAGATACCTGTTTACCGCTCCTACTACAACTATTGCACTCTTAGAAGATATGCCGTCTTTACCTTTATTTTTAAGTTTCTTTTCAAAGCTTTGCTTTTTATGCTGAAGCTTTAAAATCTTCTTTTCCTGTTTTCTAAATTTATCATTGGCTTTTTTTGAATATTCTTTAGGCTTAGGCTTTGAATTATCCGCTATTTCTCCTTTATTATCGTTTTTTTCTTTTACACCATCATTTGTGTTTAGAGGTTTTTTCTTATTCTTAGTCCTTGTAAATTCTTCATCTTCAAAGTTACTTTTAAAATATTTCTTTGGACGATCTTTTAAGCTTAAATCTTCTTTGTCATGGTTTTCTTGCAAAATTTTCTTATATCTTTTCCTATTTGCTTTTACTTTATTTTTAGGCTTATCAGAATATGCGTTTACAGTTTTTTCTTTGTATCTTTGTTCCTTGGCTGATACCTTTTGTAAAGCTTTATCATCCCTAAAGCCCATATCACACTGATTAGAAGCTATATTTTTATCCGTATCTTTAGATAATTCTTCATAGGTTTCTTTTTCTTTCTGATGAAATCTGCCTATCTGTTTTTGCCTGACCTTTTTATTCTTTTTTGGCTCAAGAAAAGATTTATTTTGACTTATCTTTCCCTTACCCGGTATCTCATAAGAATCCCTACCTTTATTTAAGTTATTTAAGTCCTTATATTTATCCTCTATATCCGTATGATTTATAAATGTTTTCTTAGATGAAGATGTCTTTACTTCAGTCGGCATATCATCTTTAATAAGAACACCCTGATTTTGAACATCTTCTTTTTTATAACCGGATTGACTTTCAGATAAAAAAGACTGTATCTCTTGATTTAAAGGCTTTTCTCTACTGTTTTTATACCTTATATTCTTTTTCTTTCTCAAGTTTTTTACCTCACTTTCTGTCTTTCTTCCAAATCCTATATATTCTGTATTTATCTTGGATTCTGCATACTGCTTCTCACTTTTTATCTTTTCCCGTTTCACTTAATTTTGTAGTAATCAATGAATACAGTTTTGTATTTTTAGGGAACCGGTCTATAAAAGGTACAATGGTATTTCCATAGAATATTAAGCCTTCTCCCTCATTGGAATTCGTTACATAGGAAAGCTGGTGCTTTGAAATATTAAGTTTCTTAGCCAGTGTATCTCTGTCCGTTCCCGCCTGATTAAGCATTAAAATAAAGTCGGTATTATCAAAGATATTTTCAATCTCCGGACTTGCAAGAAGATCTTTAATATTCTGTGTTAAACCTGTAGGCATACCTCCCCATTTTCTAAAACGCTTCCAAATCTCTATAGAATAGTTGGCTGTTTGCGGTTCTTTTAAAAGAAGGTGAAATTCATCAACAAAATATCTTGTTGCTTTTTTACTTGCCCTATTTATTGTTACTCTGTTCCAAACCTGATCTTGTATTATTAACATTCCTATTTTTTTAAGCTGTTTTCCAAGTTCTTTAATGTCATAGCAAACCACCCTGTTGTTTGTATCTACATTCGTTCTGTGATTAAATACATTAAGGCTTCCCTTTACATAGATCTCCATCTCTACCGCAAGTTTCTTTCCTATTTTCTCCTCCTGTTTTCTAAGAAGATTATATAAATCTTCCAGTATAGGCATATTTTCAGGTATCGGATTTTCAAAATAGGCTTTATAAAGAATTGGCAAGCACCTGTCAATAACTGAGATTTCTTCCGCACTTAACTTTTTCTCTCCAACCACAAGCTCAAAAAGGGACAGTATAAAATCAGATTTTAATGACAACGGATTATCTTCATCCGCATAGTCGGTGTTGATATCAAGGGGATTTATATAGTCTTTTGAAATCGGTGATATTTTAATAACCTGCCCTTTTAGGGCATTAACAAGAGGAGAATATTCAGCCTCAGGATCTGCAATAATAATATCATCATCAGTAATCAGGAAAGCATTGGTAATCTCTCTCTTTGCCGCAAAAGATTTTCCGCTACCCGGTGTTCCAAGTATCAGCCCGTTCGGATTTTTAAGTTTCTTTCTGTCAGCCATGATAATATTTCGACTTAACGCATTTAAACCGTAATACAAACTTTCACCCTTAATAAAGAGTTCCTCCGTTGTAAATGGAATAAATATAGCCACCGAACTTGTAGTAAGTCCTCTTTCTATTTCCACCTCATTTATTCCAAGCGGAAGACTTGCAACAAGCCCCTGTTCCTGCCTGTAGTTTAAGTTTTTAATGTTACAGTTGTGCCTGTTTGCAATAGATTTTAATGTAAACACGGTATTCTCAAGCTTAGTCCTACTTTTACCTGTACTCATAATAAGGATCGTTACTAAAAACATCTTTTCATCATGATTTTGAAGTTCAGAAAGTAAGTTCTTTGCCTCCGCACCATAAGTTACAAGATCACTTGGCAGTATGTCTATATCATATCCTGCTCTGATTGCTTTTTTATTTTCCTCAAGTTTCATCTTATCAAGATCTGTTATTTTTCTTTTTATATTTTTAATCGCTTCCATCCTGTCAACAGCTTTGATATGAAAGGTAACGATCATATTTTCTTCCACCTCTAAAAATTCTGAAAGCATTTCATCCTTTATATCCGATGCTAAAATCTGTAGAAAGTTTACTTCTGCAAATACTTCTCCCATCTTAAAATAGGTAGGCTTTGAAAAATTAAAGGAAGTCGGTACAATATATTCCTTTGTTGTAAGCCCGCTGTATTTCAAATCTTCAAAGTTAAAAATAAACCTGTCCTCAGGATTTAATATATCATGAATGACTTTTAAGCGTTCTTCTCCGTCAAGTACATAGCCCTTTACACCCATCTGCCTAAAGTTATTTAATATATCCGATTCTATTCTCTCTAATCTGCTTTTTGCCTGTTTTAAATCCTCAGCTTTTATGGTAAAGGTTAAATACATATTTTTTGACAGTCCGTTATTTCCCTTGCTACTTTGATTTAGGAGCATTTGTCTGTATTCATTTCTTATCTCATTAAAATCATCCTCGGTTTCTTTGATATTAATAAGCTCTTTCCTTTCTTCATTCTCACCTATGCTGTTAATATAGTTAAACTCCACTTCCACACTTGAATCAAAGAAATTAAGAAAAGAAGAAAAGTCGGCAAATATCCCCTCCTGATCCTCTTCTTCCATAAGCCTATAATTAATATCAAAAAAGCGAATGGTTTTATTGTATTTATCCTTTTCAACCTGACAGATCCCGTCCTTTAACATTCTTTTATAGGGAATTGTATCCTGTACCGTTTCCTTTTTCTTAGACTTTATCAGAAAGGGAAACCATCCCTTTTTTATGAATGATTCCCCGTCTTTTTTATTGCCTGTATTCTTTCTGCTTAACTTTCTTAACTCGGATAATTCCTTATTGTTTTTCCTAAGCTCCATTTCATCCCTTTGTATTCTTTGCTCTTGTTTTTTCTTCTTCTCCTTATTCAATTCTTCTCCTCCCATTACTCTTTAAGCCGGACTTATTTATAGTTATTTTATCTTTTATTTTATCTTTCTTATCAGTGTTATAAATGCTTTTTATCTTATATACCCTTATCTTTTCAGCCTTATGAAACCTTACTATATATGCCAAATGCTTTTCAAATGGCAGGTTATCTTTTTCATAAAGCGTTGCAAACAAAATCGGAAGTACTACTATACTCATCAGTATCATTGAAATATCCGTACTTAAAAAGTTTTTACATAACAGATAAACAGGAAAACCTAATAATCCTGCTATACTAAAGCCGATCAGCTGCCTTTTAGTAAGGTTAAGGGCTACCTTTGTTTTTACTTTGCTAAGATCCTTCGGTACTTTTACATATGCCATAAACTTTTCTCCCTTGATTTTTCGCTATTTGAAAGCGCTTCTATATGTTCCCAAAGTGAGATGATCTCCTCTTTTATCTTCTGCAATTCTTCTGCAAGTTCGAAATCAGCTTTACATAAGATATTTTCATCATCTTTTATTTTTACAAAGTCAAAATCTTTATCTAAAGGTACTGATATATCCTGCTTTTTCCTGCTTATGATCTTTCCAAGCAAAACCCCTATAAAAAGCATTACTCCTGCTCCTGATATTATTATCATTTTTTTATTTAATATTTTCATTGCTACCTCCCGGTACTTATATTTTTACTTAAACCTACTGTTTTAATTTCATCATTTCAATCTTTTACTTTTGCTCATTTTGAACAAAAGTCATCTAATGACTGTTAAGAATAGCCTTTGCTATACTTCCAGACTTCATCATCATTACTCCAAGTATCAGTCCGTATGCCAGCACCTTTAAAATACTTACATGAATATCCGTAAAGTTTACGGTTTTTACAAGTACCGCATAGATCCCGAAAAAGATTAAAATAAACAGTCCTTGAAGTCCAAGTGCAAACAAACTTTTTATATAATTTGTTCCTATACTGCTCCATTCCTTATTTCCCATTGTGGCAAAAGGAATAGCGGCTACGGAACAGTAAATATAAATTTCAATCATTCTTCCGTATAAGATTACTGTAATTAAAACAGAAAGTATTGTTAAAGAGATTTTAACAAGTCCTGTCTCAAGTGAAATTCCGATGAGTGTTCCAACACTTTTCTCTTTTAGGGCATCAACCATAGCATCAAAATCTCCTGGTGCAATATTCGCACTGCTTCCCACAACTCCGGCTGCCTTTCCTACCATGTCCTGTGCAACATCAAAGACCGCCATGGAAAACTCAAAGGCATGGGATACAAGCCATACAGCTACCCACATCTTGATGATGTATTTGAAAAACTCAAATGTATCCGTATCATGCATGGAGTTTTTTTGCATTACCACTTGAATTAATTCAATACAACAGATTGCTGTAAGGATTATTACTGCTATGGGTAAAACAACATTCTCATTGATTGATTTTATGAAGGCAAATACCTCCGAGTTCCATGAACTCGGAGTTTTGCCAACCTCTCCGGCAACTGTTCCCACTTTCTCATTAATATCTAAAAGCATTGCCGAGAGATTATCCTTAATTACATCAATCATGATATTCTTGAAAAACTCATCTATTTTTCCAAATAAATCCAACATCTTAATTAAGTACAGTGGCAAGTAGCGGAATCAGTTTTAGCCCTATTAAAACTATTCCTCCCCCTGCCATAAGCTGCTTTATTCCCTGTGATTTCGCTCCGGGGTTGTCATTTCCATAACCTTCAAGCAGGTTTATGACTCCCCATGCTCCAAGTCCTGCCCCTATTGCTGTTACCAAAATCTTTAATACATCTACCGCCTGTGTAAAAAATGCCATTATTCTTCCTCCTCATTTACTGTCTTATCTGCCTTGTTAAGATGTTTTACAATAAAGTTTCTATAACTTTTATCTTCCTTTTTAACCTCTTTAAAATAGCCGAAAACATGGATAAAATCGCCTTTTTCAAAGTCCTTTGTAAGCTCGGCTTTTTCACCGTAAACATTGCAATTTATATACTCCTTCTTTTTCTCTCCTACCTTTCCCATCTTTCTAAAGAGGGTAAAATTAGCAGCTTTAACTTCCCCGTCCTTACCATTGATAACTTTTATCTCCACCTCATTAATCAGATTTCCGTTGATGTTAAACATTTCTTTTTGCATATAATTTCTCCGTTTCCTATTTGATTTAATAAAAAAGACCATAGTCTTTTCAAGTTACCATAGACTTATTTATATTTTTTATGCTGACTTCTGCTCATTTTGAACTAAAGTCGGAGGGCTTCTTACCTTTGCTTTCACTTAACCATTTCTCCTTTTTTTCAACAAAAAAAGACTAAGATTTGATTTATCTTAATCCTTTACTTTGGCTGCTATATGCTTTATGAAATTCATTCTTAGCTTTTAGATGTTTGAGCTTTTGATTTAATATGCTTATTCTTATTTTTATCTGCCCTAACCTCTTCCCTGCTTTTTTAATTCTCATTTCTATCTTTTCCCATTCATCCATTTCTTAATATTCCTTCCAAAATCTATCCGTTAATAACTTTTGCTCATTTTGAACTAAAGTTATCACGAGCTTACCTATCAACCTCCACTACTTTTACCCGCATTTCTTCTTTTAAGTTGACCTTATCTCTTCTTTTTAAATATTTTTCTATATCAAAGGTATTTTTCTTGTTGTAGTCTGAAAGCAGCTTATAATTTTTATGCTTTGTAATATCGAATTTATCTGAATAAAAAGGTCTTGCTCCTCTTATCTCCAGTATGCACTTTCCACCATCCATCACTTTAAGTTCATCCCTGCTCATCAGTTCCTTTCCAAGCTTTTGATAGTTCAGTCCGAAAGATTTTTGATTTGACCTTGTTTCCGATGTGTTATACAGGTCTATGGTTTCTTTTCCTAAGTTTTCAGAAAGTTCTTTTATGGTTGTCCCTTCTTTTCCTCCCAAAAACAATTCGCTATCACAATTACCTGAAATCGTATCGGCATTATCTTTATATATAGCTTTAAGTTGTGATTTTGCTTGAAGGATTATGCTTGCAGATATTTCTCTTGAACGAATGGTTGCAATTAACTTTTCAAACTTTGGAATCTGACCGATGTTACTGAACTCATCCAATAAACACCTTACATGAACGGGAAGTCTGCCGTCATAGACATCATCCGCCTTATCACAAAGTAGATTAAATAGCTGAGTATACATCATTGCCACTACAAAGTTAAATGTGTCATCGGTATCGGATATGATAATAAATAAGGCTGTTTTTTTATCTCCAATGGTATCAAGCCCCATCTCATCATACTCCATAAGGTTTTTAAGCTCCTCAATATCAAATGGAGCAAGCCTCGCACCACAGCTTATAAGAATCGATTTGGCAGTTTTTCCGGCTGCAAGCTTGTATTTACGGTATTGCTTTACCGCAAAGTGATTCGGCTTTTCTTTTTCTAGTGCATCAAAGATATAGTCAACTGCATTTTTAAAGTTTTCATCTTCTTCTCTTACCTCACTGGCATCAATAAAAGCAAGCAGTGTTTCAAAGTTTTGCTCTTCCTCCGGTGCTTCATAGTAAAGATATCCAATCAGTGCGGTGTAATAAAGTCGTTCGGCTTTACACCAAAAATCTTCAGTAGATTTTTCTCCTTCTCCCTTTGTGTTTACCATAATCGTCTGTACCAGTTTTAGAATATCTTTTTCACTTCTCAGATAGGCAAATGGATTGTAGTGCATGGATTTTTTGAAGTTTATAGTATTTAGCACTTTAATATCGTATCCGTTTTGCTCAAGCATCTTTCCACACTCTATAAGAACGGTACCCTTAGGATCTGTTACAACATAGGATGAGTGCATTTGCATAAGATTTGGCTTTAAGAAAAATCTGGTCTTTCCACTTCCTGATCCTCCCACTACAAGTATATTTTTATTTCTTGCATATTTAGGGTTTTTAGGTCTACCATTCATGGTAAGTCTTTCTGTATCAGTTAAAAGAATGTTATTTTCAAACTTTTCATCTACATACGGTTCTATATCTTTTGAGTTTCCCCATCTTGCTGATCCATACTCTTTACCTTGCCTAAACTTTTTGGCATTTTTTCCTTTGGTATAGACAATTACTTTGATTAGGGCTGCTACTATTATTCCCACCATTATATCTATTAAGTGAATACTTGGAATAAAACTTATTTTGCCAATTTCTAAAATCGCCTTGAAAATCTTATCTAAAATATCTCCGCCTATATAACTTCTAACATGTGCTGATAGGATGTTTCCCGGATAAAATAAAAAGAGATAAGGTAAGTTTTGAATTACAAACTTTTTCTTATCTCTTATATGAAATATATTTTTTATATCTTTTAGTATCCCTTTTACAATCTTCGTATTGATTCCTCCTTCCTGACTTACTCATCTTTATACCTAATTACAGGAACTTGCTTTGTTTTTTCACCTATCTTTTTCTTTTCTAATTCAAAAATCATATTCCCTGTTCTTTCAAAATATCCCATATCTTTATGATAGCTCATACCGCATTTACAATGTAACAGTCCTACAAACTGTTGCTTCATCTTACGATTACATCTTGGACATAAATTTTTCTTCACTGTAGGCAGCTTTCCTTTCTTTATCATCATTTCAATATTATATCACTTTTTACTTAATTCCACCGAATATTCCATCCTTTTGTTTTCATTATTGCAAATAATCCTAGTTTTCATGTATCTTCTACCAATTCTATGATTTTATTTCTTACAATACTCGACTTTTTACTATGTTAGCCCAATGGGAAGAAGATAAACTGAAAAACTTTGTTGGACTTTCTTTTATATATTCCTCTTTTAACTAAAAGACATATTTCTATAAGCTTTGCTCCTTAAGTTTTTCTTTAACCTTATCTTTTTTCGGTACGTTTTTCACCTTTTCTTTAAATTGATTTAGTTTACCCATTACCGATTCTCTTTTCTTATTCTTTCCGGCAAATTTTTCTACTGCTTCCTTAAACGCCTGTTCCATGACCTTTTCATCCTTTGCCTGAAAGAAGATAATGTTATTTCCTGTAGTAAGATCTTTTTTTATGCTGAATTTTACTCCGTTTTTATTCAGCTCTCTTTTTAAGCCCTTAAAGTCAAGGTCATTTAGTTCTAATGTTTCAACTTTCCCTTTCTTCACTAAATCTTTTACGGTTGTCGGTTTCTTTTCTTCTATAAATTCCTTTAGACTTTTCCCTTTTTTGGCTGCCATATTCAGCACCCTTTTCATAAGGTCTATTACCATTTTAGCTGTCCTTATATTTCCTCTTTCTACCACGGCAATAACCTGTCTGCTTACTTCTTCATTGATCAATATTTCACCTCTCTTATCCATTTATAAAAAACATGCTTACATTCCTATTTCTTTCTTCCTCTTTCACCTTGACAATTCTTTTTAACCAATTTCATATCTTTTCATTTGCCAGTATTAATATAAAAAAGGAGCAGTTTCATTTCTACGCCAAGTTCTGAATCTGCTTCCTATCACTATCATATTAATATTTATTTTCTAAAATATTGTTTTAACAAATATTCCTTATCTGCTTCCATATTATATTCTATATCAATATCCAAAATATAAAGCACTAACGTAATTGCATCTGCCAATGATTCATTTGAAATAATTTCTTTCATGCTTTTGCCCCTCAGCTTACATATCAAAACTGACCTTCTCTTCATTCCTTTTCTTTTCAATCATCTTAAACCATTTATCACTGTGCATATCATGATAAACAAGCTGAGTATAAAAGTTGTTCATTGTTGTAGGTGCATTAAAGAGTGTGGCAATCATATATTTCTTTATGTTATGGATTTCTCCAAGATTCTCTGAAAGCTTCCACATTGCATATTCAAGATGGCTTGCGTTCAAAGACATAAAACGTTTTTTTATAATGAACTGTGAATACTCTGTTCCTCCAATAACCAATTTATCACGCTTTCCTACTACCATTTCAACGATTATCTGGAACATTTCCTCATAGCGATTATTATATTCTGCATGATATCTGGATGCATATTCATCATAATCAATATTGACCTTAATTTGTTCTATGAGCTTTTCAACCTCACCTTCATCACTATCATATTGCGACTTATCCACTCTAATTTGTTCCCTTATGTTATTGCCGATACCTTGGATCAGATTATGATTAGTCTTATTAAACTCATTTGTCTTTAAATTAGTATTATTAGATACGGATTTTTCCACTTCTAAAGTTTGGTTTTTCATGTCTCTTGAAATTGATTTTTTCTCTTTCAAGAGTTTGGATTTTTCCTTCTCAGAAAAAAAAATTTCACAAACACCTGCTTTTTTTAATGGGGATATTTCCAATTTCTTAGTTACAAAGTTCTTCACATAAATAATGTCCGGTTTTCCCTGTCCTCTTCTTTTTTTCTCAATAAGTCCAAAATCAATGAGGTTTTTCAGTGTAGATCTTGCTTTATCAGGGCTGCAATTACACAGAAGCTTCTGAACTGATTCCAATGACCTTATAACATATGTTCTTCCGTATTCATCAACCCATCCATTCTTCTTTGAGAGAGCAACCTGTTCATGTAAAAAACCATACAAAATACATTCTGCCAAACCTAATTCTTCGTAATCAGAGTCTTCAAAAAACACCTTGGGTATCTTCAAAAATCGAAACTGTTCACTTTCCGCACCCGAGTAATAATCGTATTCAAACTTAGCCATAATCAAATACCTCCATGCTTCTTACGATAGTCTTCAAGAAGTCTTACAATGAGACTCTCTATTTCAGCATCACTCACTTCAGCAGGAAAATATTGCATAATGACCTCATGCTTAATTACCACATTTCTTTCCTTAATACTTGCTACTGAAAGCAGAGCATGAAGTGCTTCCTTAGTACATGACTTTTCTTGCGACAGTTTTTTTATTTGATGAGCTTGGGCTAAAGATGGAACCACATTATCTACTTTTATAACTTCTAAAAGTAAACATTGCTCGTTTGGGCTTATGTATGAAATTTCTACAGCGGGATTGAATTTTAATTTTTTATTGTCTACCATCTCCAATAGCTCGGGAAGCAACTCTGTAAGACGGATATATCTACGTACTTGGTTCTTGCTATCACCTACTGTTTCTCCAACCTTATTTGCTGTCTCCGACTTCCACCCAACTTGGGTGGAAGCTGCTAAGTCTTCTTTCTTACCCTGATGAGACAATGCATCAAGCTTCATCTTGTATGCATACGCCTTTTCACTTGGAAGAATCTCTTCTCTTTGGAGATTAGCATCCACCATAGCAATTACAGCTTCATCGTCTGTCAAATCTCTGATAATAACCGGAACCGTCTCAAGCCCAACTATTTCAGCAGCATGTTTACGCCTATGACCCGATATCACTTCATACCCACCCTTTAGTCTGTTACGAACCATAATCGGTACAAGGATACCATTTTCACGAATACTATCAACTGTCTGTAGCATCTTGTCATCATCCAGTACCTTAAATGGATGATTCTGAAATGGAAATAGATCTCTTATAGAGACTTCCAGTACCTGTCCTGTCTGTTCCTGGTTGATTCCAAATAATGAGTCAAGATTTTTAAGCTGAACCCGTTCAGGAAGAGTTTTCTTAACAGCCATGTTCCATTACCTCCCTTGTTAATTCTTCAAATGACTTTGCAACCTTGCCTTTGCCATCATACTTATAGATACTTACTCCAAAAGCAGTACATTCCTTTGCCCTCACCGACTCAGGAATCATAACATCAAAGATTTTTATCTGACCCCCATATGCTTCCCGAAGTTTGCCTATTATATCCTTCTCATGATTGGTACGAGTATTAACCTTATTTATGACAATTCCTTCGACTTCCAGCTTACGATTAAGTTTTCTCTTCGTTGAACCTATTGATGCAAGAAGCTGTTGTAACCCAGTCATCGAAAGATACGAAGCCTCTACAGGAATGATTACTGAATCAGATGCAGTCAACACATTGATTGTCACCAAGTTAAGGCTAGGTGAACAATCAATTAAAATATAATCATATTTATCCCTTACATTTGATACAAAGGCGTCAAGCAGATACTCTCTACTTAACGCATTCATAATCATATAGTCCATTCCTGCAAGTTTGATATTACATGGCATAATATCCACTCCCTCTTCATTATGCATAATATATTCTGACAGTTCAATCTGTCTCTCCGTTATCTCACGCTCTATGAATGATGCAAGAGTGTTCTCTAATTCATCTGCATTATCAATTCCAAGGCTAGATGTAAGATTACCCTGTGGATCTGCGTCTATAACCATTACCTTCTTTCCATTCATTGCAAGGCCTACACTTAGGTTGCTTGATACAGCGGTCTTGCCCACTCCGCCTTTCTGATTCGCTATTGCGATTACTTTTGACATAACCGTATCCCTCCATTACTATTCTACAGTCTTTGACTCTCTGGCAACTATCTTAGTTTTTTTATCAACATCTGTGAAAACTCGAAAAATCCTATTAGTTCCTTTATTTTTCAATGGCCGTGACTTGCTTATAATCTGATAAATTTTATCTTTCTTCATATGTTCAAGGTAATCCTTAAGTTCATACGTAGCCCCCGAAATTCTTATTTTCAACATATTTTCATTCCTCCTATAATTGGACATAATTTCTGTTTCATTTTGGGAACGGTTATTCTTTGCATCGCATCCACCGCACCTATCGCTGTACAAATTCCCATGTTTTTTCCTCCTAAAGTTTTTTACTAAATTTATTCTAACCATAACAAAAAAGACACTCTCAAAAGATTTCTCTTTTAGAAAGTGTCCTTAATTTTGCAAATATTAATTGACTCACCAAGATTTAAATGCATTATCATGTATTATCCTGCATTTACTATTGGAACTTTTATGGTACTTTTGTGGTACACAAGCTCTCCTTACCACTCAAAACCCTTGGTTTTTCCGGGGTTTATCACCTACTTGACTTTAATGTAGGGAAGAGCAATACATCTCTGATAGCAGGTGAGTTTGTAAGCAACATAACAAGTCTGTCGATACCGTATCCGATACCTCCTGTAGGCGGCATACCTATCTCGAGAGCATTTAAGAAGTCTTCATCTGTATGATTTGCTTCCTCATCTCCTGCTGCAAATGCTTCTTCCTGTGCCTGGAATCTCTCTCTTTGGTCGATAGGATCGTTAAGCTCAGAGTACGCATTTGCCATCTCTCTACCGTAGATAAAGAGCTCAAATCTTTCTACATATCTTGGATCGCTTGGCTTTTTCTTTGTAAGTGGTGACACCTCTATAGGATGATCCATTACAAATGTAGGCTGTATAAGTTTCTCCTCTACAAACTCCTCAAAGAAGAGATTGATGATATCGCCTCTTGAGTGACGCTCTTCAAACTCAATACCTTTTTCCTTTGCAAGTGCCTTTGCTTCCTCTGTTGTCTCTATTTGGTCAAAGTCAATTCCTGAGTATCTCTTTATAGCCTCAACCATTGTAATTCTCTCAAAAGGCTTTCCAAGGTCAATCATTGCCTCGGCATAAGGTATTGTAGTAGTACCGCAAACTTGCTCTGCAAGGTATCTGAACATATTTTCTGTAAGGTCCATCATACCGTGATAATCTGTATATGCCTGGTAAAGCTCCATAAGTGTAAACTCAGGGTTATGTCTTGTATCAACTCCCTCGTTTCTGAATACTCTTCCTATCTCATATACTCTCTCAAGTCCGCCGACAATTAGTCTCTTAAGATAAAGCTCAAGTGAAATACGAAGCTTTACATCTTCATTTAACGCATTGAAATGTGTGTTAAAAGGTCTTGCTGCCGCACCGCCTGCATTGCTTACAAGCATAGGGGTCTCAACTTCCATGAATCCCTGACCGTCAAGGAATTTTCTGATCTCTGTTATTATTTTTGATCTCTTTATGAATGTGTCTTTAACATCCTCATTCATTATAAGATCCACATATCTCTGACGATATCTTGTATCTGTATCTGTAAGTCCGTGGAATTTCTCAGGAAGCGGCTTCAAACTCTTTGAAAGCAGTACCACATCTGTAGCATGAAGACTTATCTCACCTGTCTGTGTTTTAAATACCGTACCTGTAACACCTACAATATCACCGATATCAAGCTTTTTGAAAGCCTTATACTCGTCCTCTCCTACAGAATCTCTTGCTACATATGCCTGTATCCTTCCTGTTAAGTCCTGTACATGGCAAAAAGATGCTTTACCCATGACACGCTTTGACATAAGTCTTCCGGCAATCTTGACACTTTTTCCGTCCAACTCATCAAAGTCATCCTTTATATCTGCACTGTGCTTGTCCACATCGTACTTTGTGATAAAGAACGGATCGTTATTTGCCGCCTGTAACTCGGAAAGTTTGTCTATTCTTGCTTTTAAAATGTGATTCAAATCCTCACTTGCCATTGGTTCATTGCTCTTTGCCATATTTCCTCCTTAAGATACCCTTTGTATTTCTAATACTATATATTCTGAAACACCTGCCTGTGTTTCTACTACCGCTGTTTCACCGACCTTTTTACCAAGTAGCGCCTTACCAAGCGGTGACTCGTTGCTTATCTTTCCTGCAAGTGAGTCCGCCTCTGTAGAACCTACTATTTTGAAATCAAGTTCCTCGTCAAAGTCCTTATCAAGTACCTTAACCATACAGCCGATACCTATTGTATCCAAATCAACTTCGTCTTCTACAACTACTTCAGCGTTTTTAAGTAGTGCCTCAAGCTGTTCTATTCTTGCCTCTATATCTCTTTGTTCATCCTTGGCAGCATCATATTCTGCATTCTCTGAGAGATCGCCCTGTTCTCTGGCCTCTTTTATCTTTCCGGCTATTTCTTTTCTCTTATTTACCTTCAGATCCTGTAGCTCTTCCTCTAAGTTTCTAAGTCCCTCATAAGTTAATATATGCTTTTTCTCTGCCATATTTCCTCCATTTTGACTTCTATTTCACTCCTGCTTAAGTAAAACTGTCCTTATATTTTTATTTTGAAGTCAAAACTTTAACTTCAATCTGTCAACTCGTTTAAGATTAGAAAAAAACCACTATACCGGCGTATGTGGCGAATTTAATACATAATCTAACTAGTTCCGATGCATTATACAATGGACTTTGTAAACTGTCAAGTGGTAAAATCTCATATTTTAAGCCGATTTTTAAGTGTTTTGCACCATATATATTATGTATAAATATTTATTCCAAATAAAAAGACAGGCTTGCTCAAGGCCTGTCTTTTAAGTAAGAGGAAATTTCAATATGTGTAACACTGTATATTATCAAATAAGGTTGCTCAAGTCTTACTTGATATATATGATAGCCGCCCATATTAAATAACAGCTATCATATCTTAAATTAGGAAAACCTAATATTAAGACCTAAAATTAAAATGCAGCTAACTGCTTTCCTGCCGCCTCGAGTGCAGCTTTTGCGTCTTCATCCGGCTCAAGGTTTGCTATAATGCCTTCTCCACCTATGATATTGGCACCTGCATTCTGCATACGCTCAACCCATAGTCTCATCCACTCTCCGTCGCCCCAATCATATGAACCGAACAGAAGAATATTCTTGCCTGATACCTTGCCTTCAATCTCTGTTACAAAGCTATCTACCGATTCGTCTAACTCCTCGGCACCCATTGCAGGGCATCCGATAGCAAATGCAGGCTGCGCCAGTAACTCGTCAACATTTACACTGTCAACAAATACAAGCTCAGGTGTTCCGCCTGCAACCTTTACTCCTTCAGCTATCGCATTTGCCATAGCCTCTGTGTTTCCTGTTGAACTCCAATAAACAATAATTGCTTTATCCATTTTTTCTCCTTATTTCTAGGCTGAAATTATTATCAACAAGCTATACTCTCCAACTCTCTGCCGGATAAAAACTCATCAATAGCAATCTCTCTCGCCTCATCATAGCTTAGAAACTTTTTTCTGGTCTCCTCCAAGTTGCCGTATATTTTCCAATAACCGCTATGTAAATATCTCTCTCCCTTGTTCTCAAGAAAGCCCTTTATATCACATATCGGATATCCCAGGAATACGCCGACCTCATGTGGAAACTCTTTCATCTTATTATAAAAGCCGTTCATCCTTTGATGCAGTCTAATAAGATTTGATATAAAATCATCTCTCCTATAACCAAACTCTCTCAGGTAGTCACTAACCTCTTTACTCCTCAGATGTTCTTCCAACTCTTTTGCTCTGTATACCATCACCAAATGTCGTTTCTTACAGGTACAAAGGATAATCAAGCTGATATTCGTATTATGCAGTTTCATACTTATTCTGGCCAACTCTTTGTCATTTAAAAAGAGCATACCGGAAATCCTTTTCCCCTTCAGCACTGCGGCATTTTGAATGATAAGTCTGAGTTCTACACTGTTCTCACCATCAGTTGCCAGCTTATTTACTATCTCAACCGGCATACCTACCTCCGTTTTATTTTTCAAGGAAATTTATTCCTCTTGGTTAGTACTCCCTAACTTTATCATTTTAATTGCACTTTGTCAATAGTTTTTTTCTGATTTTCTTAAAAATCCGCATCTATTTTAAAATTCATGTTTTTACCTGTCTTAGGATGATTGAAACTTAGCTCTACAGCCGCCAAAGTAAGCACTTTATCGTATTCCGACTTTTCTTTTGCCAATCTCTTATTGTATTTATAATCACCGAAAAGCGGAAAACCGTGAGCGGCACACTGAAGCCTTATCTGGTGATGCCTTCCTGTAAGCAGATTTATTCTCAGCCTTGTAATATCCTTACCTTCACTGTGCTTTGTCTCCACAACCTTATATTCAAGTATTGCTTCCTTAGCATCCTTGGTGTTTTTATCCGCTATCCTACTGATGTTGTTGTTTTCTTTCTTTATAAAGTCTGTAAGCCTGCCTGTATCTTCACTTGGCAATCCTTCCACCAAAGCTTCGTATGTCTTTCCTATATTCTTCTTTTTAAGATCACTGCAAAGTATATCTGTAGCCTTTTTATTCTTTCCATAGACCATTATACCGTATACAGGCTTGTCAAGTCTGTGTATTACTCCTATATAACCGTCCCTTCCCAAATGTTTCTTTAAAAGGCTTACCATATCCTCTTCAAAGCTTGAACTTGACTGACTCAAAACGCCTCTGGGCTTTACTACCACCACAATATCCTTATCCTCATACAATATCTTCAATGCCATTTATCAATCTTTCCTTTTGCAATTTTGTCAATTGTTTTATCTCGTATTCCCTTTTCATCGCAATTATCTTATCCTCATATACCTCAAAGTAAACAAGTTTGACCGGAAGCCTTGTTTTGGTATATTTTGCCCCTTTTCCTGTATTATGCACTTTCACTCTTTTTGATAAATCGGAGCTCCATCCGCAGTACAGGCTGTTGTCATTGCAACGAAGTAGGTATACAAATGCTTTTTCTTCTAAAAAAGCAGACAAGTCGGAAATCGAATGCCCGACTCCCAATTGTCTGCTGTATATGTCCAATTCCATTAAATTACCCAATCAGTAAATTCCGTAGTATCTCTGTTAGTTTCCAAGCTGCTCGTATCAATGCCGTTTTTCTTAAGCAATTCTTCCATCTGACTCAGTCTTTCATTGAGGATATCAATAGTCTCTGCCAACTTTGATATATCGGCATTTACCTGCGCAAGCTTATGCTTTTTCTCAACCGCCTGACCGTTCAGCTTAACCGGTCTTGCAGGTATTCCGACAGCCGTCGAATCGCTCTCCAAAGGCTTTAAAAGTACGGAATTTGCTCCTATAGATGCATTGTCACCTACTTCAAATGAGCCCAGAATCTTTGCACCTGCGCCTACCATAACATTTTTACCGAGAGTAGGATGTCTCTTACCTTTGGCGGTACCTACACCTCCCAAGGTTACACCCTGATAGAGTGTACAATTGTCACCGACAACCGCCGTCTCTCCTATTACGGTACCGCAACCATGGTCTATAAGCACTCCTGTACCTATCTCGGCTCCCGGATGAATTTCTATCAGTGTAAAAAATCTTGAAACCTGTGATATCCATCTTGCTATAAAGAACATATGCTTTTTATAAAACCAATGTGCAATCCTATGCATAATCAGGGCATGGATACCTTGATATAAAAATAATACTTCAAATGCATTTCTGGCCGCCGGATCTCTTTCCTTTACAGCCTTTACATCCTTCCAAACATCCTTAAAAAACATAACCTCTCCAAAATTATGAAACTATATAAGACCCAGTTCCTTCATTGCCGAATATATTCCATCCTCCGATACTTTTTTTGCAAAAAATGTCGCATATTCCTCCAATGCGGTATCATGCTCACCAAGTACAATTCTGTTCTTTGCACCACAGGTAAACATAGGCAAATCATTCATACTGTCACCGAACACATAGGCATCTTCCAATGCTATATTATAATAATCAAGAACTTTTAAAACGCCTTCACCCTTTGAGCAAGGATACGGTACACATTCATAAAATCCTGCACCGCGATCTATAATATCAAAATCGCCGCACTCGGCAAAGAACGATTTTAAATCACTTTTTGAAAATCTGGGATCGTCAAATATGCAAAACTTGTCAAAGTCATAATCATCCTTGTCAAATTCACCTACAGACGGCTCTATAACTGTACTTATTGCATCCAGACCTCTCTCAGTTATCTCCGGATATATAAAAGGTTTGGCAGGAAAATAAATTCCCTGCCTTGCCTCTAACATACCTTCAACATTGAATTTCTTCAATAGTTTCTTTATTTCAATGCCTCTTTTATGATCTACCCTCTTCTCAAAGATGGTCTTATCTCCTACGACTATCTGTGTACCGCATCCGCATATATAGCCGTCCATTTGGAAACGACTCTTTATATTGCCGATGATACACTCTACACGGCCGGTATTGATAAATGTCAAATGTCCCGCTTGCCTTGCCTCTTTTATAGCTTTAAGTGCTGACTTAGGCACTTGTTTGGTCTCATTGTCAATCAAAGTTCCATCTATATCAAAGAAAAGTGCTTTCATTAATGTGCAGCCTCACTGCTCTGTGCAGATTCACTCTCTGCTGCGGTAGTCTCTTCAGATTGACTCTCTGCAGCACTGCTCTCTGCAGCTTCGCCTGCGCTCTCTGCACTTGTCTGTCCTTCTTCACTACCCACAGTCTCACCGTTTAAGTTTACGGTAGATGCACTTCTCTTTGCCTTTTCTACAAGGAAGTTTACAACCTTGTATGACTTTACAGCCTGCTCTACCTTGTCTTTACCATACTGCTTTATAAGCTCATCCTTTGTTGTGGTAAGTCCGCTTGCTTCTATAATCTTTTGATAATCTTCATCCTTTAAAGACATCTTCTCTTTCTTATAGATTGCATCTATTGTAACTCTTTCCTTTGCAACGCTCTCAGCCTGCTCTCTGACCTTAGCCTTAAGACCTTCTTCATCTGTACCGTATGCCTGTGCGTACTGCTCAATTGTCATACCGTACTGCTTGATCATATTGTTGATAGGCTCCATAGCTGAATCGTACTCATAATCTACAGCCTTATCATTAAGCTTATAAGTAGAATTCTTCATTACAGCTGTCAAGGCATTGTACTGATCCTGTTGCTCTGCACTCTTCTTTCTCTGGTCCTCAATCTGCTTTTTAACCTCAGCCTTATATGCATCAACTGTTGTCTGAGCACCGCTTGTATGCTTGCTTACCCACTCGTCTGTAAGTGTAGCCGGCTTTGAAACTGAGATAGAATTGATCTTTACATCAAATACTACTGCGGCACCTGCCAAATCCTTGTTGTTATAATCTGAAGGGAATGTAAGATTAAGCTGTACATCTTCACCGATATTGTGGCCTATAAGTCCGCTCTCAAAACCTTCAATAAAGTTGTTGCTGCCGATAACCAAATCATAACCCTTTGCACTACCGCCGTCAAAAGCAACTCCGTCCTTTGTTCCTGTGTAGTCAATATTTACAGTATCGCCTTCCTGAACGGCTCTGTCTGTAATCTGCTCTTTGTCAGGGTCCTGCTGTAACTCTGTATTTATCTGTGCATCTACATCCTGATCACTTACAGATGTATCTATATTAGGTATTTCTACTCCGATATAATCTCCAAGCTCTACACTTCCGTAATCACTTGGTGCCTTTTCATCTGTCTTTGCCTCTGTGGCTGTCTTTGCGTCGGTACTGTCGGTACTGTCTGTGCTGCTTTTTTTGCTGACACCGCAGGCACTCATTGTAGCCAAGACTACCATACTCATCAAAGCTAACTTCTTTAATCTCATAAAATAAAACCTTTCAATTATAAATAAAATGCCTTAAAAGCAAGATATGTATTGTATAAATCCAGTTTGGATATTACTTCATAAGGTGAATGCATAGATATAACAGGTACACCAAGGTCCACTACATCTATATTCATCATTGCTACAAACTTTGCGATAGTTCCGCCGCCGCCGACATCTACCGCTCCAAGTTCACCTATCTGCCAATGCACTTTATTCTCATCCATAATAGAGATGACCTTATTCATAAACTCAGCACTTGCATCTGATGAACTGCTCTTTCCTCTGGCTCCTGTATACTTTGTAAGTACACATCCCTTATTCAGATATGCGGAGTTGTTAGGCTCATACACATCAGGGAATGTAGGATCGAATGCGGCATTTACATCTGATGAAAGACAAGCGGACTTTTCACATACTTCCTTTACATCCGCTCCGAAGCACTGTGAAAGATACTCTATATAATCGTATACATAGTGTGAATCCAAACCTGTATTGCCTTCAGAACCTATCTCTTCTTTATCTGCAAGAATTGTAAGTGTAGTATGCTTAGGTGCCTTTGCCTCAATCTCGGCAATTATAGCGAGATATGCACAAACTCTGTCGTCATGACCGTATCCGGCTACAAGTGAGCGGTCAAATCCTACATCTCTTGCCTTTAATGCAGGCACAAACTCTATCTCCGCTCTTGCAAAGTCTCTCTCTGTGATACCGAACATTTTATTTAAGATCTCAAGAGTCTTTAGCTTTACACTTTCCTTAACATCATCGCTGTCGTCAAAAGGCAATGTACCAAGGAAAATATTGAGCTCTTCTCCCTTGATTCCTTCATCAAGTGTTCTCTTATCCTGTTTCTTTGACAGATGAGGAAGCAGATCACTTATATAAAATACAGGATCCTCTTCATCTTCACCTATGTTTATCTCTACAAAACTTCCGTCTTTTTTGAAAATAACTCCATGCATTGAAAGAGGTATGGTTGCCCACTGATACTTCTTTACTCCGCCATAGTAATGTGTCTTAAAGTAAGATATCTCACTCTTTTCATAGAGCGGATTCGGTCTGAGGTCAAGTCTTGGAGAGTCTATATGCGCCCCATTGATTCTTATGCCTTCAGTAATAGGCTCGGTACCTATTGTAGAAGCGAGTATCGCCTTTTTTCTGTTTACTTTATAAATCTTATCTCCCGGCTTATAGCTCTTTTTCGGATCAAAAACTGTATATCCGTTTGCCTCAAGTAAACTTGTAACCTCTTTTACAACTTCTCTTTCAGTCTTTGACTTATTCAAGAAATTCTTATAACCCTTTGCAAACTCTGCAGCCTTTTCTATATGCTCAGGAGTTGCCTTGGCTATATGCGGATATTCATATGAAAGTTCTTTTTTCAGAGCTTTTGCTTTACTTTCTGCCATTTAAAACCTCCTTAGTCTAACTTAATGTCCTTTAAAAGTCCTGCCAATGATGTAGATGCAACACCTTTTTCTACATACTTAAATCCTCTTGAAGGATCCTTTTGCTCTACATTCTCCTCAAGTACCTTCTTTGAAAGTGAAATCTTTCCGTCTTTGATTCCTGTAACTTTTACCTTTATGCTCTCACCCTCTTTGAGTACGGCTGCAGGATTCTTTACTCTCTGATTTGAAATCTGTGATACATGAAGCAATCCTGAGATACCGTCACCAAGATCGATGAATGCGCCGTAGTCCTTGATTGAATCTACTTTACCTTCAAGTACATCGCCAACCTTAACGCTGTCAAGCTTAGCCTGTCTTTCCTTCTTTGCCTCTTCCTTTTCAAGAACTCTGTGGCTTAGAACGAGCTTTTTCTTAGCCGGCTCCGCTGTAATAACTACAACCTCAAGACTCTTACCGAGGTAATCGTCAAGGTTCTCAACATACTGACTTGACAGCTGACTTGCAGGGATAAATCCTCTTACTTCCTCCAAGAAAGCGATACATCCGCCCTTAACCACTTCTGTGATCTTAACCTTTGAAACTGTCTTATCAGCTAACATCTGCTCAAAAACTTCCCACTTATTTGCCTGTGGATCCTCTTTTGTATCCATATTTTTATATGACTCTTCAAGCTCCTTTTCAAAGTCCTTCATTGTCTCTTCTGCCATATTGACCTCCAAATATTTTTTTCGTTTTAACCGCGGCAAGTTTTCATGCCGCCTTTGTATCATAAAACAATAGATAGTATTATAACACACCTTTACTGCATTTGACTATAGTTCTGTTAAATATTAAAGGCCCCCCAATTGCTTGAGGAGCCTAACTTATATAAGATTTTATACTATTTACAGTTTATTTTAGTAGTTTACAGTCATTCTCTCAAAATATGCCTGTGGATGAGCACAACATGGACATACTGTAGGAGCCTCTGCACCCTCATGGATATATCCACAGTTACGGCACTTCCAACCAAGAGGAGCATCTCCCTTGAATGTACCGTCGTTCTTTAAATGCTCAAGAAGCTGAAGATATCTCTTCTCATGACTTGCCTCTACTTTAGCTACAAGCTCAAACTTCTTTGCAAGAGCCTCGAAGCCTTCTTCTCTTGCTTCTCTTGCCATACGAGCATACATATCTGTCCACTCGAAGTTCTCTCCTGCAGCTGCATCTACAAGGTTCTCCTCAGGTGTTCCGATACCGTGGAACTCCTTAAACCACATCTTTGCATGCTCCTTCTCCTGATCTGCTGTCTCAAGGTAAAGAGCTGCCATCTGCTCATATCCGGCCTTCTTAGCTACTGAAGCATAATATGTGTATTTATTTCTAGCCTGTGACTCACCTGCAAATGCATCCATTAAGTTCTTCTCTGTTTTTGTTCCTGCGTACTTTGACATAAAAATTTCCTCCTTATAAATATCAAATTATTACTATATTTGTATGAAATATTATCTTAATTCAAAAGCTATACTGCTTTTTTTGAATCAATATAGAGCATCTTTTGATAACATTCCTTACAATATCCGTATAAGATGAGCGAATGACTCTCCACAATTCCGATATCTTCATGCTTGAACATATTGTCTAAACCGACTATTGTAGCTGCCGGTAAATCCATAAGCTTTGAGCAAGCCTTGCAAGCAAAGTGATAATGATCTGTGGTATTGTAATCATATCTCTCAATTCCGTTTATATCAGATAACTTTCTTATCTTACCGATCTCAGTGAGCAAACCGAGATTTCTATAAACGGTACCTAAGCTAATCTTAGGATCATCTTTGCGTAGTGACTGAAAGAGCATATCAGCTGTAGGATGATCGACTCTAGACTTCAAGTTGTCTAAAATAGCCTCCCTTTGTCTACTGTATTTTAGATCCTTCATGTATATCCCTTTCTAAAAATAAGAATCATTACTGTTTTAGTATATCATCAATTTTTAGAATGTCAAGACAAAATAAAAAACTTATTTGTACTTATTTATAGACAACCGGTTATTTTAAAACCGTTTTCAAGTCTGTTTTTAAGTTCTTTGCAAAACAAAAAGCCTTGTAAAAACAAGACTTCTAAAATAAAAAAGAGCGCGAGACGGGACTCGAACCCGCGACCCCGACCTTGGCAAGGTCGTACTCCACCAACTGAGCCACTCGCGCATACAACTATTATATCAATATAATAAATACTTGTAAAGGAAATACTATGAACTTACTACGTAAGTTCAAGTACGCTATTTTTCTAAGTTCGTACTTCACTACGCTCGTACTCACTAAGAAAGGCTAATGTAGCACTATGACTTTACTATGTAAAGTCAAGTGTACTTTTCTTCTAAAACTCAAACTGCACTTCGTTTGTTTTCGTTAAGAAGAAAATGCACCTTCAAAACTGCCTACCAAACTACTTTTCTCACTTAGCGAAAACTTTGTTTGAGCTTTAGTGAGAAAGTACACCTCAAATTCGCTTGCGGATTTGATGGTGTTTCCGATTATATACATAAATTTTTTCCTATCTTTTGGTTAAACCCTCGACCTATTAGTAACCATCAACTCAATACATTACTGTACTTACATCTTGGCCCTATCTACCTCGTAGTCTTCAAGGGGTCTTACTGTTTTCACATGAGATATCCCATCTTGAGGGGGGC
>NZ_RRCM01000006.1 GCF_003862485.1 Lachnoanaerobaculum orale
GAAGCACTTGATTTCTAATACTCTTAAAAGAAACAAGCTAAGGTAGCATATCAAAAAATGCCCATAGATTGTTTCTTTTTTCTGTAAATAAACCGGCCAGGCATCCAGGTATGATTTTGTAAGTCTAAAAGATTCCTCGATCTTCCATATTTAAAACGTCGAAAATTTCATAGTACTTCGATGGAAGACGGGTGGAATACCGTTATAGTTTTAAATTTTTTAAGGTATCGAGATTGATTTTGTAAAATCATGATATAATAGAGTATATGAATATACTGGAAATTTGAGGAATAGTAAAAGGATAATGAAATGGACAAAAAAGATGAAATGATGATTGTAAATCACGAATTCCTTGTAAAAAAGATTTATATTATCAGGGGACAAAAGGTTATGCTTGATTTTGAACTGGCAGAGATTTATGGGTATGAAACAAAAGCTTTTAATCAGTAAGTAAAAAGGAATATTGAAAAATTTGATGAAGATTTTATGTTCCGATTAACTGATGAGGAAGTATCTGAACTTTCAAGGTCACAAAATGTGACCTTGAATAAGAGTGCAGGAAGAGGTAGTAATATTAAGTACAATCCCCATGCTTTTACGGAGCAGGGAATCTATATGCTGATGACAGTTCTCAAAGGAGAGCTTGCTGTTAAGCAGAGTAAAGCTCTGATTCGTACATTTAAGAAGATGAAAGACTACATTGTAGAAAATCAAGGGTTGATTGGGAAAAGAGAGTTTTTGCAGCTTTCGATGCAGATTACGAGTAATGTTGTGGAAATGCAGGATTTAAGACGAGATTTAAAAGATGTGGAAGATCAGGTGGCGGAGGTAGTGTATACCTTAAATAATTTGGTGCATAAATCCGAACTGTCTGACTTAATTATTGAGCTCAGCAATCCACAGCTCAAATACGGATTTTTACTTTTGAACGGACAGCCGATTGAAGCAAATCTTGCTTATAAGGACATTTACAGTATAGCGAAAAAGAGCATTTATATCGTAGATAACTACATCGGAGTGAAAACGTTGGTCTTGTTAAAAGATGTTCCGTCATCGGTAGATGTCATTATATTCAGTGATAACATCGGCAAGGGACTTCATACCCTTGAATATGAGGATTTTTGTAAGGAATATCCACTTAGAAAAATAACATTCCAAAAATCCGGCGGAGAGTTTCATGACAGGTACATTATTATCGACTGGAACACTGAACATCAGAGAATCTATCATTGTGGAGCGTCTTCCAAAGATGCAGGACAAAGAGTCACAAGCATAACGGAAGTAGTTGATCAGATGATTTACACTGAACTTATAAGTAACCTCTTGAAAAATCCGGTGTTGAAGTTAAGATAGAAGTAAAGTACATTGTAAAACTGAAAAAATGTATCCAATACTTGATACAAGTGTGGAATGTAAAGAAGTCAGATATTCAGACAAAACAGGCTATTGACGCCATTTGAATATAACCAGATTGGAATGTAAAGATATTTGTAGTAGGCGGTATAGGAGATAAAAAGACTATTTGAATATAACCAGATTGGAACGTAAAGTTAACTACATACCATCTATCGTCAATGTGAAGCCACATTTAAATAGAATCGAAAATAGAATATAAGACTTAACACAGTGCATGATAGTAAATATACTACTTGACTTAAATATAGGAGGACAAATATTGAAGTGGGCAAAAAATTTAAAATCTATTTTTGACAAAAATACTCCGAGCAATTGTCCTTTTTGCAATAGCATAAATACGGATTATTCAATGCATATAATAGATGATAAGACAAATATGGGATATGGTGTAATGATTGTAAAAATGCATTTCATATATCGAGGATGAAAGTATCTCCCAATATGAAAAACACTTTGGTTCCGGAAGGATTAAAGTATTAAGTAATAGTAAAATATCCTTGGACGTGACAATAGTTGAATATGTGCCTATTAAATTGAATTTCAATATAAAATAAACAAAACTTTTTATTGGTTATTGCCACAAAACTTATATTTTATTAGAATGTACATTGGTATCAGATGGACATTGCGACTGACTGATATAATAGTAAAATTACATTAAATGTATAATAAAAATTTAAAATTAAAAGGGTAAAAATCATGAGAGTAATTGTTTGTGGGGGCAGAAATTTTCAGGATAGGGAGTTGTGTTTTGAAAAGCTTGATGAGATTATTGGACAATTAGATAATGTTGAGATAGTATCCGGCCATGCAAAAGGAGCAGACACGTTCGGTGAAGAGTATGCCTTGAAAAACTCTCTGAAGGTGTCAGTGTTTAAACCTGATTGGAAAAAATATGGCAGAGGTGCGGGGCCGGTCAGAAATAAGGAAATGTATAAGTACGCCTTAGAAGATGAACCTATGGTTATTGCATTTTGGGATGGTGAGAGTAAGGGTACAAAAAATATGATAGATGTTGCATTAAAAGACTGTGCAAAAGTTCATGTGGTGGAGATTTAAAATTAGTTTATATGAAAACCTATTATATATGGATTGCTACATTCGAAGAGAATGACTTTGAACAATATTGGGATAATGAGCCCTATGAAAATGAATTAAAACTTTTCAAAGAGGGGCTTGGAGCTAAACCTGATATTAGCCTAAAGTGTGGATTTTGCAGGGAAACGGGATTGGAAGAACTTGATGAGAAAGACTTTTGGTTTTGTTTTAGGGATTCTTTATGTAATGTGCGTGAGCTTGCAAAAGATTATATCTCTGATTTGGATGAATTTGAAATGGGGTGTAATGAAAAAGGGATTTTAGAAGGAAATGTTATCTGGGGAGTATCTGTTAAAGATTTCCCTGATTTAGATCCGAAAGTTTGCAGTATGCATTATATTGATAAATTTGAAGTGTAAAGCTTTATTAAGTCCCTTTGTTTTGACCCTTATAATGTGTTAATATATCAAAAAACTAAATCAGGTATATGGGAGATATTTATGTACAAAATATTTGTATATGGGACTTTGAAATCTGAATATCTGCAAAATAAGCTATTAGGGCACACATTAGAGTCATACGATGCCAAGCTTGAGGGTTATTCTATAAATACAGGTGAGAAGTATTTTAATGTAATTCCAAATGATGGAGGATGTGTTAAGGGTAAGGTCTTACTTGTAAATGAGAAGGATATACTTTATATAGACCAATGGGAATCTGTTCCGATGTATATTAAGGACAAAGTGAAGGTACATTCAAAATATGGTTATGAGGATGTTTATATCTATATAAAGAAAGATAAAGAAGACAAGATAAAATTGCAGGATGATGTCTTGAATATGAGTAACAATGAAAATCTTGAAGCCACCATTGATGAGTTTGCAGGCACAAGAGATACGGAGTTTCCGGTATGTGACATATATCTGAATTATTATATAGATTTAAGTGCAGGTGCTTTGAGTGATTCTAAAAAAGTTAAGGATGTGTTTACTGAGCAGGTAAGAGATAAAGAGGCTTCATTCATAGGATATGAGGATTTGTATTATGAAAATGGAGGGCAGCAGGTTTCGCTTTATTATACGGAGGATAATGAAAAGTCTACTTTGACTGTGATTATTCCTGTTTCCGCCTGTAATCCTGTAAGGCTTTGTGAAAAGGCTTTTTGTGGAAAACTTGAAATAGAAGGCGGAGATTTTGCAGATTACATTTATTCAAAATATAATATAAAAGTATTGAAAAAACCGAAGGTGATAATCTATTCATCAGGTGAAATTGATAAGTCAAAAAGGGTTGAAGTTTTGTCGGTAGCGGAAAGTGATGTTAAGAGTAATGAGATTATAGAGGCGGCAGATATTGATATATCAAGAAGTGATGATGTTAAAGTATATGCCTTTAATAATGTGAGAATATATATACCGAAGAGCTTTGCGCCTTGCTATATGGAAAGGTTGAAGTCTTTGTTGTCATTCTAAAAAAGGCTGCCACATTTGATGTGACAGTCCTTTTTATAGAAACTATTTTTTAAATAGTTTTGCGAAGAAGCCTTTTTTCTTAGGCTCAGGCTTTATCAGTTTTCCGCCTTTGACACTCTAAGTGTTGGGTAAATTTTTCATTCCAAGTTAATTTTACCACAAAAATAGGACCTTTCGCATGAACGAATGGTCCTATTTCTTGCGTATGAGAATATTGTTATTGCAAAATATATGTATTCATCATAAAATAAAGTCATATACACGGTTTTATTTTTTCTATGTTCAGTTTAAAGTTTATATC
>NZ_RRCM01000007.1 GCF_003862485.1 Lachnoanaerobaculum orale
GAATTTTATAGGAATCTTTTTTCATAAAATCCGGAATCCAATATCCGATACCTAAAGGTTTATCTATATACAAGCCCTCATCTGAGGCATATAGCATAAATTTATAGCTTTTTGTATAAATACTCGTATTAAGGAAAAATAATACAAGATACTTAAGCTTATATATCCGCTTTTCCTCTGTCAAATCTAACAGTAATTTTTCTATTTCTTCAGATAGGCCCTGTATATTATAATCTTTATACTCCCGAATTTTTTCGCTGAGCCACCTGTATCTGAAACTTTTAAAATATTCTTTTTTTTGTTTTTCCCTATCCATCTGTCTACTTTCTTACCGGTTTTATATTTTGAAGTATGTCATTCACCGCTTTTTTCCATGTCCATGATAATGGCTCCCTACAATTAAACATAACCTGTACTGTTTCTCTACCTATTTTTCCCAAACCTGTTTTATGATATATTCTCTCATCTATTCCTGGTATAATAAAATCAAAGCAATACATTTTTACACAGCAGTCATTATCAAATTCATCGTATTCCAAAAACTTTATACCGTTATGTGCTTTTGCAAGAAGATTTCTAAAATCGGTTACCAAAGTTTTTATTTCCATATCTTCACCGACTTTAAGAAGGCTAATGCTTAGATTTACATCTCCGGCAAGGTTTGTTTTTATTATCTCAGGTCTAAAATTTGTAGGATATTTTATTTCTTTTATTTCATCCGGCATATCTATAAAAGATTCAGGAATATATATACTTAACAAGTCATCAAAGTACTGTTCTTTGCTAAAAGTTTCAAGTCTGCCTTCTATATAGTACCCCGTATCCAAAGACATAGCTTCAGCTTCGGAGTTCCTTACTTTTAGAGGGATAATTTGCTTATCATAATAATTTTCTGCCATTTAATCTATGTATCTCACTTTCACATTCTCATAAAAATCAATCTTCTCCGCTATTTCTTTGCTAACAAAGACTTCTTTTACATTACCTGATCCTAAGAGTATACTTTCACCTATATCATCCACCGACTTAGGTATATACACTCTCTTTAAATTTCTGCAATCTATAAGGCACAGCTTAGAAATATATATCAGCCCGTCCGGAAACTCTACATCTTCTAATCTATAGCAATGACCTAGAGCGGACTCTCCAATCATTTTCAGTTCTTTTGAAAAAACTATTTCTCTTATCTTGGATTGAGAAAATGCTTTATTTGCTATACTGACTGTTCCGTCTTTTATGATAACCTTTCCTCTTTTTTTATCTACAAGTTCTATAAGATGATTCCCGATATATTTGCAACTATACTCATCCTCTTTTATGCTATTATAGTACTTTGTGTCATAAAAAGAATTTCCTATATAGAGCGGTTCCCCCTCAAACTCTACATTTTCCAGGTTTATACACATACTGAATGCACCATCATCTATTTGCTTTACATTCTTTGGAATAAGAGTGTTTTTTATCAATGTACAACCTTTAAATGCTTCTTTACCGATATATTCAAGCCCTTGAGGCAGTTCTATATATTGAAATTTCTCACAATTTTCAAAAGTGTTGCCATATATATGAGTGATATTTTCAGGTATTGATATATTTTCCAAGCTTTTACAATTGGAAAATGCTGATGAACCGATATATCTCACGGTTTCCGGTATTGCTATATTATAAAGCTTGCTGCACCCTGAAAATGCATACCCTCCTATAGTCTTTAATCTATCTGATAAAACAACTCTTTTTAATTCATCATGTCCCATAAATGCACCGCCTGCAATTACAGTAATCTCGGTTGGAACCAAAACATCTTCCATATTGTAAGTTGCTTGAAATAATATATGTTTATAATATTTTAATCCCTCTGAATCTACAGGAAGTTTTTTATACCATTCTGTACCTTCAAAGCAATATGCTCCTACCTGACTGATACTGTCAGGTATATTTATTTCGCTAAGTTTAGTACATTCTCCAAAAGTATTATACCCAAGTTCCTCAACAGAATCACTTAAGTATATTGATGAGAGGCTTGTGCATCCATTAAATGTTGCATCATCTATATATTTTAAATTATTTGGTAATTCCACTTCTCTCAATGCTTTACAACCGGAAAACACATAACCTTCTATATGACTTAAAGTGTCCGGAAGTTTTACGACCTCCAGATTTTCACATCCCATAAATGCACCCATTTCAATATCTGTAATATTTTGTGGGAACTCTATATTATTTAAGTTTTTACATTCAGAAAATGTCATCTCTTTTATCTTTTTAAGTGATTGTGGCAATGATATTTCTTTTAAAGGTGTACATCCACTAAACGCTGATTCCCCAATATATTCTACACTTTCAGGAATTCTTATCACTTCCAAACTTGTGCACCCATTAAATGCATCTCTGTCTATTTTTTCTAAGCTTTCCGGCAGATTTATTTCTTTTAAATTTTTACAACCTATGAATGCTCTTCTATGTATTATTTTTACACTTTCCGGAATATATACTTTCTCTATACTCTTACAATCTGAAAAAGCATCCTCCATAATTTCTGTTGTACCTTCAGGTATGTATACAGTCAAGTTTCTTATATTCTTATCTAATAACCCTGCTTTATATTCAATAACTTTATTATCCCTTAAAACTAAATGCCATCTAAAATTTAAAACTATATATGATATAAAAACAGCTATTATTCCAACTATAATTATCGCAAAAATTTTATATTTTGATTTCATATATACATCCCTCAATACATCATGTACCTTCATTGCTCGATACTACCCTGATTAATTATCACATCATCTACATTTTTTTTACCTTCTTGTAATCCATTCATTATTCCCAGTCTTTCATACATTTGTATTTCACCCCATAAATACTTTTCTCCTAATGCAGTATTACCGTCAGTCCACGCTGATACAACTATTCTTTTATCTACACCATCACCTCTAATTGTGGCTAAATGGCTATCTTTTTCATGTATAATCAGCTTTATATATTTGCTATCAATATTAATCAAAAGCTGTTCACATAATATATGCATCTCAGATGAATCTAAAATATTTGCCAAAAAATCCACTATACTAACAGCTATTCCTACTTTATCATTTATAGCTCCTAATGTAATTATACCAGCTGTCTTTAATGCTCCTTTAATAATGTTTTCAGTCCTACCCTTTACCTCTTTTCTAAATTCAATGTCCAATAATGAATAATATAACATATTAATATATGCTTGATCTAAGTATATTATATACTGTTTCATAATAGAAAAGCCTAGATTTTTAGTAGACCAATCTTTACATTTAGGTGATAGTGTCCATTTTGCCATTCCTATATTATTGGAGATCATTTTATCCTGATTCCCAATCAACTTGCATGCAAACCCATCCCTTCCCGGGCAATCGACTTCAAAATAATAATCTTTGCCTCCATAAAGAATTATATCTATCCAATAGAACCAATAGTATGAATCGGATACATATCCATAACTATCTTTATTAATTTGAAATACATCATCAGGAAATTTCATTTCTTTATTTCCTGCATGACTTTTTATCTCATATGCACCTATATACTTGGTCTTTCCCCAACTTTTTTCATAAACAAATATACTTCCGGGGCTATTACCACTCTTAATATCATAAAATTCTATACCGAAGTTATATAAACCTGAATTCTTAACCTTTACATAACCTATAAAATCTTTTTTGTCACTTTTTCGTCTCCAATTTTTCTTTTCATCTTCAACTATTTCTACAGCATATTTTATTTTCACATTATCATAGCTTGGTGAAGTTTGCCCTGATGTCTTAAAT
>NZ_RRCM01000008.1 GCF_003862485.1 Lachnoanaerobaculum orale
TATGAATAACTTTACAAATGAGAATTTCCAACTAACAGATGAAAGTCCTAAACTTATTTTAAGGTTTTTAAGAAACAGTGACAGCAACCTTTGCGAAGCAATGGTAAGATATGCCATATCACAGTTACAGATAAGCTTTGATGAATATATCTGTATAGGAGTTTTGGAAAACAGTTATAGTCTATAATGGTGACAGATAAGAGGATAATGCCTATGTCAGATAATATTGATAAAATGTATGAACAGCAGTTAATAAATGGTCCGGTAAGTAAAGAGTACGTAGTCAGGGGAGCGGAAGTATCATGTAAATACGGAAGTAAAACCTGTGTACTAAATTTATCAAGGGATCATGGCTCTTATACTTCGGATGGAAGACCGTTAATTATGAAGGGAGATAGTAAACCTACCAATATAAGCAGTTTTGGAATGTGTAATAAAGATAAAAGTAAACCTTGTAAATGTGTTCCGAAACTAAGAGAATGGTCCGTAATTGAAAGTAAGAAGCTATATATAGTAGATCCTAAAACTAATGAGTGTGCTGAGGCAGTTACACAAGATTCTATAACATTATGTGAAAAAGGTGGAATAGTTTCATTCAAAACATCAGGGCAAGCCACACCAAGCTACGGTAATGTAAAGGTAAAAGGAGCAGTAGAAATAGTCGAGGATGAAAAAGGAAGCTGGAGACGACCGAGAGATAAAAAGGACTTTGTAGGTCATGTAAAAGTGGAGCATTCAGGTGTATACAACTTTGTTATAACCATAAATGAAACCGGAAATAGAGCTATGGGAACTGTATATGTATATTCATATAATATATTAGGATACGTAACGCATATTGATGAATATATTGTAAAGAAAAAAATAAAAGAAAATGGGGAAAGTGAGCGTTATGTTGAGGTTATTTTAAATAGAAATAAGGATTACTACTTTGAAGTGGATATTCAAAATACAGATAAAATAGAGTATGAGTTAAAAGGGAATTTAGATAAGCATAGGTTGAAAATCATAAATGCTGTAAAGAAAGAAATATCGGGAGTTTGGATTATTGATAAAAAATATCAAGACACATACAAGGAAAATTATGATAATGTTGTGAAAGAAAATAAACATGGAATTACAAGGGCTATATATTATCTTAGTCCATGGTATGTAGTGCTTTTGGGAGGATTAATTGATAGAATAATAGAATCAGGAGAGTTATCAACACTGTTAAGTAATATTCTTAATATGAGTATAACGGGCTTAGGAGCAAGGTATACAAAGGCAGGAGTACTACTTGCAATATTATTACTTGGGTTTGATAATTTAAACAATTATGAACTTAAAAGAGTTAAAAACAAGCTACAAAAATACATCATGACAAATACTTATTTAAAAATAGAAATAAAGAATAAAGATTATTCAGATAGATGGGTTTATGAATCAGAGAGTTTAAGTATATGGGATGATAAATATCATTATAATTTTTCAGAATGTCCTGCACTGAATATTGGAACAGAATTAGAAGGTCCAAAGTACGAGAAAGGAAACTTTGGATTGTTATATAATTTTGACACGAGTGCAAATATAGAGAAAATGATAGAGGAATTAAAAGATATAGCATCAGATATTATAAATGCGAGGTAATAAATGAGGAATTATAAAAGGAGAAAAAAAATTATATTAGTTATATTTATAGCTATTTTAACTTACATATGCTTGAACTTTCAGTCTAAGTTTATAATCAAGGATAATGTTCTACTGGAATATAAAAGAGGGATTTTGGCAGATATTATGCCCAAAAAGGAAATTGAGATTCCATATGGTGTGACAGAGATTAGAGAAAAAGCTTTTAAAAATTGTTCAGAGTTAAAAAAAGTAGTTATACCTGATAGTGTGGTAAAAATTAATTCTTGTGCTTTTTTAGATTGTAAAAACTTAATAGAGGTTAAGTTACCTAAAAATTTAACAGAAATACCATTTGCTTGTTTTTCAGGTTGTAAACAATTAAGAACAGTAGTTCTAAATGAAAAATTAGATAATATTGACATGTTTGCTTTTGCTAATTGCAAGGATTTGGAGTATATAGATTTCCCAAACAGTATTAGGAAAATAGATGAATTTTCATTTTGTTATACCGGTTTAAAAAAAGTAGAACTTCCGGAAGGCTTGGAATATATAGGTGGAGAGGTATTTATGGGTGCTGAAAAATTAGAAGAGATAAAGTTCCCAAAGTCACTGGAAATAATAGATGCAAAAGGCTATCTTTTTGATGAGTGCCCAAACCTAAAAAAGATAATATTACCAAAGGGTTTTGATTTGGATTTAGTATACGATGATACTGTAAGTATAGAATATTATGACTAAAAATATGGTAAAGATGAAGGCATTTGCAGTAGAAAAAGCTTTGGCTAAGGAGATAGACTTGAAAGTAAATAAGATATTAATTAACAGGAGCAACGTATGAACTGCATATGGGAGATAGTATTAAAAGCACAAAAAAGCGGATATAACTTAGAAGATCTTAGATTTAGAAACAGCGAGAGTCCAAGTCCTTATACTGAAAGCTCATTTGATTTTCTGAATTCAGATACTATTGAGGAAAATGAAATTGAAGTAAATCCTTTGTATCGTTTTGCAAATGAACTGGGGGAGATTTTTCTGCCGGATGTAGAGGGCTTTGAGAGTGTAAGAAAAATATTTTTAGATATAATATTTCACTACATAGCGGTATGGGATCTTAGAAGCGGGGGAGATAAAAAAGAGTTAAGGGCAATG
>NZ_RRCM01000009.1 GCF_003862485.1 Lachnoanaerobaculum orale
AACAGTCTGCTCATTCTCACTAAATACTCCGCTTGCATTACCCGGCATACTTACAAGCTCATAGTGAGTTATACTCTTTGCTACTGTATTATACGGCAATCCCGCATTCTCTACTCCCGATAATATTTCACTGTTTGCAAGCTCGTTTCCTTCTTCATCAACATATACCGCCTTTACACTTCCTGCATTCTTTCTTCTGTAGATATAGTCTACAGTCTGTGGCAAGGTTGTAAATACTCCGTCTTTATTGGAAGGAATCGTATCTATCTCAAAGTAATCAATATCCGCTGCATTTGTAGTATAGTTAAGTCCAAGCTTTCCGCTTCCGTCAAGTACTTCTCTTTGTATAAGCTCGCTTCCGTCATACTTTGAGAGATGGCGTACCACTACATCTCCTGCATTCTTTCTTGTGTACTCATAGTTTACTACCTGTTCTCCTACTGTGAAGATTCCGTTTGCATTGGCAGGCACACCGACCAAATCGTAGAAGTTTATATTCTCACTGTTTGTACTGTAAGGTAGTCCAAGTTTCCTGCTTCCGTCAAGTACACTTGGGCTGTGAAGTACCTCTCCGGTTCCGACTTCTATATGATTTACTTTTACACTTCCTGCATCCTTTCTTCTGTATACATACTCTACCAATACATTACTGTGTGAGAATGTTCCAGACTTATTGGCAGGGATACTTATCAGGTCATAGTTATCAAATGTCTTTGCTTCCGTATCGTAGGCAACTCCCAGCATTCCGGCTCCGCTTTGTCCTACAAGCGGATGAAGCTCATGTCCGTCGGCCTCATCTTTATAAGTAGCTATTACATTTCCCGCATTCTCTCTTTGATAAAGATATGTGACTATGATATCACTTCCTGCAGTATATACTCCGTTTGCATTGGCAGGTATACCACCAAACAGCTCGTAGTTTGGAAGGTCTGTAGAGCTCTTTGCCTGTGTGGTGTAATTCAGTCCAAGCTTTCTGCTTCCGTCCAAGAATTCTTCAGATGCAAGAGGGGCATTGGTTATTGCATCCAGATGTCTTACTCTTACATTTCCTGCATCTTTTCTTCTGTATTTATACTCTACAAGTATATTTCCCGCCTCAAAGTTTCCTGATTTGTTTGTAGGCACGGTTATAAGGTCATAGTAATTAAATACCTTTTGGTCCGTATCATAAGGCAATCCAAGCTTTCTTGCTCCGCTTTGCACTTCAGGAGCATGAAGTATATCTCCCGTGTCCTCATCCTTGTAGGTTGCAGTTACGTCTCCGGCATTCTGTCTTCTGTACTTATATTCTACAAGTATATCTCCTACAGCAAAGTTTCCTGCTTTGTTTGTAGGAACGGCAACCAAATCATAGTTTACAAAACTCTTTTGATCGGTATCATAAGGCAGTCCCAGTTTTCTGCTTCCATCCTGTTCTATCGCCGCATGAAGAGTCGCTCCCGTATCGGCATCCACATAGGTTGCAGTTACCTTTCCTGCATCATTTCTTCTGTACTTGTACTCTACAAGTATATTTCCTACAGCAAAGTTTCCTGACTTGTTTGCAGGTACCGCCACAAGTGTATAATTCGTAAAACTCTTTTGATCCGTATCGTAGGCAAGTCCAAGTTTACCTGAACCGTTTTGTACTTCAGGAGTATGCAATGCGGTATTTGTATCGACATCCACATAGGTTGCAGTTACGTCTCCGGCATTCTGTCTCTTATAATAATAAGTGATTATAATCTGTGATGCAGTATACACTCCGCTGTCATTTGTAGGCAGGTTTGTTGTATCAAGATCATAGTATGTAATGTTCTCAGGACTTTCTGAGTAGTTAAGTCCAAGCTTTTTCGTTCCGTCCAATACTTTTTGTGCGTGAACAGGATTGTTTGTTCCCGTTTCGAGGTACTTGACCGTTATATTTCCTGCATTCTTTCTTCTGTAGAAGTAATCAACAGTCTGAGGCAGCAAAGTATACGTTCCGTTTTTATTTGTAGGCTGTGCTACCAATTCATAGTTTGTGATACTTTCTTCACCTGTAGTATAGTTTAATCCGAACTTGTTTGCTCCCGGAAGTACCAACGTTGTGGCAAGCTCTGTTGTTGTATTTTCTTCATAGTGATGTACCGTCACATTGCCTGCATTCTTTCTTACATAGTAATAGGTTACAGTAGTGTCGTTGTCACCGTACTCTCCGTCCTTATTTGTAGGAAGAGGTGTCTCAGCCTCATAATAGGTATCCGTTACAGGAGAGGTCGTATAAGGTGTCCACCTTGGCATCCTTACAGTTGTTGTAGGCGAAAGCTCAGTGTTGTCCTCTCTTTTTATATGCTTTACTATAAGGTTTGAGTACACTGTCTTTAATCCTAAGTTTTCTATCTTGGTGTTATCAGTCCTTGTAAGTGACACATCCACCACCGCCCAGTGCATGTTAGGGACAGGGTTTTCGTTTTCCTTAAGCTTTGAAGGCAATACCTCATAGCTTGAAAACTCATTTCCTATCTTTGTTACTGTACTTGGGTTTAACGGTCTTATAGTATCTCCCGGGTATGTCTCTATATACACCTTATAATCTCCGGCATTACTTATCTTATTCTTAAATGTATAATTACCGTTTGCATCCGTAAATACCGTATCCACCACTGTAGGTGTTCCGTTTTCCATCTTTACAAGTCTTACAGGCTTATTTGCTCCTACAAAATCTCCGGTATTGAACTCATTGTTCTCATCCACATCGTAATAAAC